>NZ_AUFV01000001.1 GCF_000426685.1 Solimonas flava DSM 18980
CGCATCGGCGGACAAGGCTTCGAACACCCGCTGCCAGACACCGGATCGACTCCAGCGCGTGTGCCGCAGGTGGATCACGCGGAAGTCACCAAAGCGTTCGGGAAGATCGCGCCAAGGAATCCCGGCGCGATACCGATACAGCACCGCTTCAACAAACCGCCGGTTGTCCTTGGCGGTCACCCCGACATGGCCCACACGGCCCGGAAGCAGAGGCTCGATGCGAGCCCATTGATCGTCTCGTAGTCCGTAGCGGCGAGTCATCGATGGTCAGCGGTGCCAAGAAGCAACAAGCTTCGCTGATTTAATCAATTGATGACAGGCCCTAGCCGAGCCCGACGTTCTCGGGCTTTTTCGCGGTGATGCCGCGGTAGAACGCGAACACCGGCGCCATGTCGGCGTCCCAGTCGCCGCTCGGCCGGAACAGCGGCCCGGTGCCGACCACCTTGCGCCGGTAGTCGAGGTAGGCGGCGAGCACCGGCACCTGCGCGCTGGCGGCGAGGTGGTAGAAGCCGCGCTTCCATTGCGCGACGTGCGCGCGCGTGCCTTCCGGCGCGAGACCGATCAGCAGGCGCTCGCTGTCGGCGAAGGTCTGTGCCGTCTGACGCACGACGCCGCCCGCGGCGCTGCGGTCGATGGCGATGCCGCCGAGCGCGCGGAAGATCCGGCCCCAGGGGCCGCGGAACAGCGTGTGCTTGGCGAACCAGTGCAGTTCCAGATCGAGCGCGAGGATCGCGGCGAGGCCGTAGACGAAGTCCCAGTTCGACGTGTGCGGGGCGGCGATCACGACCAGCTTCGGTTCGTCGGGCACGTGCACGTCCAGCGTCCAGCCGCCGGCGCGCAGCACGGCGCGGCCGAGCGCACGCAGCAGGGGACGGCGGCGGCGCGGCACGGCGGCGCCGATCTCGATACGGTCATTCATGGGAAACGCCTGGCTCTTTCTCGCAACGGCCTTCGTCCGGCGAAGGCGCTTGTGATGTCGGGGCGCCGGTCTGGCGCCGGCGTGCCGCGCATTATCGGGCAAGCGCCGGCGGATTGCGTGGCGCGCCGGCGAGGCCTACGACAGACGCACGCCGCGCACGGCGCGATGCAGCGCCGCGAGCCGTGCCGCGTCGGGCGCTTCGAGATAGCGGTTGCGCAGGTAGAGCTCGGCGGCCGGCTGCAGCGTCGCCCGCCATTGCGGTCGGGCGGCGAGCACACGCGCGACGAAATCGCGCGGCCCCTCGTCGGCGCGCGGCCGGTAGCCGCGCCGCGCGAGCTGGCGCAGCAGGCGCTGCCATTCGCGCTGCGCGGCGTCGTGCGCCCGCGCCGGCGCGGCGCGGCGCAGCAGCACGAAGCCGAGGATCGCCATCGTCGCGGTCAGCAGCGCGGTCAGGGTCAGGATCATCGTGCGCAGATCGTCGATGCCGAAGCGCTGCAGGAACTGCTGCTGCAGCTCGGGGCCGTAGCCGAGCACCAGTCCGTTCCAGCGCGCGTTGACCCAGTCCCAGCGCGCCTTCAGCGCGTCGCGCCAGGCGGTGCGGCGGACGAGGTAGTCGGGCAGGCCCTCGCCGGCGCCGATCGCCGAGCCGAGGCCGCGCTCGATGCGCGAGGGTGCGATCGCGGCAGTCGGATCGATGCGCTGCCAGCGTCCGTCGAGCCAGACCTCGCTCCAGGCGTGCGCGTCGGCCTGGGTGATGACGTAGTAGCCGCCGGGCTCGTTGAGGGTGCCGCCCTGATAGCCGGTGACGACGCGCGCCGGAATGCCGGCGGCGCGCATCAGCACCGTGAAGGCGCTGCTGTAGTGCTCGCAGAAACCGCGTCGCGTGTCGAACAGGAAGCCGTCGACGCTGTCGCGTGCCAGCGGCGGCGGGCGCAGCGTGTAGACGAAGTTCTCGTCGCGGATCATGCGCAGCGCGCGGGCGGCGATCGCGGCGTCGGCCAGGCCCTGGTCGCGCCACTGCCGCGCCAGCGCCAGCGTGCGCGGGTTGTAGCCGTTCGGCAGGCGCGTGAGCCGCTGGCGCTGGCGTGCGTCGAGCGCCGGCGCGAAGGCGAAGTCCGGATTCGACAGCAGGGTGTAGCGGCGACGCTCGATGATCGGACGGCGCGCGAGCAGCTCGCCGTTGCCGTTGAGGCGCGCGTCCGGCGGCAGATCGACCGCCTGCGGCAGTTCGAGCGCGAGCAGCCAGGGCATGCGACCGGGCTCGAGGGTCAGCTCGTAGCGCACCGGCGTGCCGAGATAGCGGATGTCGCCGTCCAGCAGCGGCGGCGGCGCGCTCCAGCCCTTGCTCCAGGTGCGGCCGTCGAAGCTTTCCAGCACCGGGCCGCGCCAATAACGCTGGGCCGGCGGCGGCGCCGGACCGTCGAAACGCACGCGAAAGGCGACGTCGTCGGATTCGATCAGCGCGGCGATGTCGCCGGGCGCCATCGAATCGCTCAAGCCGCTGCGCGCCGCGCCGGCGTCGGCCGGCAGGCCCCAGATCGGCCCCGGGATGCGCGGGAACAGCACGAACAGCAGCAGCATCAGCGGCAGCGCCTGCGCGACCATCGCGCCGGCGCGGCGCAGCGTCTGCCGCGGCGGCAGCTGGCCGAGATGCTGGCACTCGATCAGCAGCGCCGTGATCGCCAGGCAGCTGAGCAGCAGGTACAGCGAGGTCCAGATTTCCTGCGAGTACAGGAAATGCGTGATGAGCATGAAGTACATCAGGAAGATCATCACCATCACGTCGCGGCGGCCGCGCAGCTCGACCAGCTTGAGCGCCGCCATCACGCACAGCAGCGCGGTGCCGGCGGTCTGGCCGCTGACGCGGCCGAAGCTGGCGTAGACGCCGCCGAGCGCGGCGAACACCAGCGCCGCGCGCAGCAGCTTCGGCGGCATGCGCCACTGCCGGCGCGCGGCGAGCGCGCGCCACAGCAGCAGGGCGGCGATGAAGCCCGATTCCCAGACCGGCAGGCGCATCGCATGCGGCGCGAACACCAGCAGCAGTACCGCGAGCAGGCGCAGCAGCGTGGCGACCGGCAGATAGTCGCCGAGGCCGGCGGGCGCGGCGGGCGCGCTCATGCCTCGGCTCCGTGCAGCGCCAGCGCCTTCAGGCACTGGAAGCGGTGCGCATCGCCGAGACCGGGCGCGATGACGTGCCCGGGCAGGCGCAGGCCGTAGCGCTGCTGCAGGGTCTCGGCGTCGAGCACCCAGCGCGTCAGCTGCGACAGGCGCGCCTCGGTGTCGAGCTGCGGCAGCGCCGACCAGTCGAGCCAGAGATCCTGATCGAGCGTTTCGTGAAACTGCTTGACCAGCGGCTGCGGCGATTTCGGCAGGCTCTTCCAGTGGATCGCGCGCGCGGTGTCGCCGCGCTGGTAAGCGCGCAGGCCGCTGAATTCGTCCTGGCCGGGGCGCTGGCCAGCGTCGAGGCTGCCGTGCCCGGCGGTGCCGGGCGGCAGGCGCCCCGGCGGCGCCGGCTGCGGGAACACCAGCAGCGCGGTGTCGAGTTCGGCCCAGGTCCAGGCGTGGAACAGGCCGAGCGGATATTCGGTCGAGACGCCGAACACGCCGGCGCGCAGCCAGCCGCGGCGCGGCGCCGGCAGCGTCAGCGTCAGCAGCGCGCCGTCCTGCGCCGGCAGGTCGGCGACCGCTTCCGGCGTCGCCGCCGCGCGCGGCCAGGCCAGCGCGATCGACAGTCGCGGCTGCAGCGAGGGGTTGTCGATGCGCACTTCGACCTGCGCGGTCTCGCCGGCGAACAGCGGACGCGCGACGCCGGCGCGCAGTTGCAGGTTGACCAGATTGGCGTGCGTATGATGCATGCCGACCAGGCCCAGGCCGGCGAGCAGGAAGGTCAGCAGGAAGGCCATGCTGTTGCTGTAGTTCATCGCCCCGAGCAGCATCACCAGCAGCATCAGCGTGAAGCCGGCGCCGAAGCGCGTCGGCAGGATGTAGACGCGGTGCCGCGGTATCGCGATCGGGCCCGGCTGGCGTTTGACGCGCGCCATCACCCAGGCGTCGATGCGCGCCTGCGCGGCGCGCAGCGGATGCAGCAACGTCGCCGCGATGCGCCGGATCGGCATCGCGCTCAAGCCGCGCCGGCCCGGCGCCGCGCTGCGGCGGGCCGACGCTGCGCCGCCGGCGTCACGGGATCGCGACCTGGGCGAGGATCGCGGCGGCGCTCGTCGCCGCGCCGTCGCGCTCGGCGGCGGCGACCAGGCGATGGCCGACGACCGCGGCGAATACTGCCTGCACGTCTTCCGGGATCACGCCGCTGCGGCCGTCGATGAAGGCCCAGGCCTGCGCGGCGCGGCGCAGCGCCAGCCCCGCGCGCGGCGACAGGCCCTGGCGCAGGCCCGGCAGCTCGCGCGTGCGCTGCACCAGCGCCAGCAGATAGTCGATCAGCGCCGGCGCGGTGCGCACTGCGCGCACCTGGTCCTGCAGGCCGAGCAGCTGCGCCGGCGTCAGCACCGGCTGCAGCTCGCCGAGCAGGTCGCGGCGTTCGCGCTCCATCAGCAGCTGGCGCTCGGCCTCGGCCGGCGGATAGCCGAGCGAGATGCGCATCAGGAAGCGATCGAGCTGCGATTCCGGCAACGGAAAGGTGCCGAGCTGGTACGAAGGGTTCTGCGTCGCGATCACGAAGAACGGCTCGGGCAGCGCGCGCGTCTCGCCTTCGGCGGTGACCTGGCGCTCTTCCATCGCCTCGAGCAGCGCCGACTGCGTCTTCGGACTGGCGCGATTGACCTCGTCGGCGAGCACCAGCTGCGAAAAGATCGGGCCGGGCACGAAGCGGAAGCCGCCGGTCGCCGTCTCGTACACCGACACGCCGATGATGTCGGCCGGCAGCAGGTCGCTGGTGAACTGCACGCGCTGGAAGTGCAGGCCGAGCACGCGCGCCAGCGCCAGCGCCAGCGTGGTCTTGCCCATGCCGGGCACGTCCTCGATCAGCAGGTGGCCGCGCGCCAGCAGGCAGGCGAGCACTAGACGCAGCTGCGCGTCCTTGCCGAGGATGATCTGGTTGAGGCTGTGCAGGACCGGCGCGACGGGCGAACTCATGCGGCGACTCGACGAATGGCGGGATTTGAACGGCGTTGCGGCAGTGTACCCGCAGGCGCGCGCCGGCTTCGGACGAACGGCAGCACGGACCCGTACGGGTGACCGGCGGCGCGCCGCGGCGTGCTTGCGGTACCCCCAGCCTGCGCCCACCATACGCGCCATCGATCCGGCACCGGAGCCGCCATTGGATTCACGAAACCGCCAGCTGCTGCGCGAAATGCGCGAGGCGACGAGCTACGCGCAGTGGCGTCAGGCCGCCGAGGAGCTCGATCGCCGGCAGGGCTACGAGGACTGGAAGGCCGACGAAGCCTCCGACGATTACGACTGGCGCCTGATCCGTTCGCGCCTGCGGCAGATCCGCCGCTACCGCGAGCAGCACGACGTCGCCAAGCTGGTCCATCACCTGCGCCAGGGCCTGCACTGGAACCTCGGCAATCTCGGCAGCCCGAGCCTCTACGCGCACGCGCACGTCGGCACCAAGCATCTGGTCGGCGAGTACGCGCGCGAGGTGGCGTCGGCCCTGCAATGGGTCTGCGAGACCGAGCTGCCGGAACTGCCGCACGCCGCCAAGCTCAAATTCTTCAACGACATCGCGCTCAGCTACGGACGTTCTGCGCTGATGCTGTCGGGCGGCGCGACGCTCGGCCTGTTCCACGTCGGCGTGGTCAAGGCGCTGTACCGCGAGAACCTGGTGCCGCCGATCATGTCCGGCTCGTCGGCCGGCTCGGTGGTCTGCGCCACGGTCGGCACGCGCGCCGCGCACGAGGTCGAGGACCTGCTCGATCCGGATGCCGCGTACTACCACTTCTGGCGCATCCTGCCGATGCGCGACATCCTGCGCCGCCGCGCGCTGATGGATCAGGACCAGCTGCGCAGCGCGATCGCCGCCAACGTCCGCGACCTGACCTTCGAGCAGGCCCAGCAGCTGTCGGGCCGCACGATCAACATCACGGTGTCGCCGGCCGGTACGCACCAGCAGCCGCGCCTGCTGAACTACCTCACGTTCCCGTACCTGTACGTGCGCGAGGCGGTGCTGGCCTCTTGCGCGGTGCCGCTGCTGTTCCCGCCGGTCATGCTGATGACGCAGGACGAGCACAACGAGCGCGTGCCGTACATGCCGCTGCTGCGCTGGAACGACGGCTCGCTGAAGTCGGACCTGCCGATCCTGCGCATGCGCCGCCTGCACAACGTCAATCACTTCATCGTCAGCCAGACCAATCCGCACGTGCTGCCGTTCGTGTCCGCGCAGCGCGAACCCGGCGAGCGCGGCCTGCGCAACTCGGCGCGCGACTACCTGTATTCGACGGTGCGCGCGCAGAGCAAGAGCCTCGTCGATCTGGCGCGCCAGAATCTGCCGCTCGGCGGCGGCGTGCGGCGCACGCTCGACACCGCCTCGTCGATCCTCGATCAGGACTACCGCGGCAACATCAACATCCTGCCGGAGGTCAGCCTCTGGCGTTATGCCAACGTGACCTCGAATCCGTCGATGGAAGCGGTCAAGCGCTTCATGCTCGAAGGCGAGCGCGCGACCTGGCCGCGCATCGAGATGATCCGCAACCAGACGCTGATCAGCCAGACGCTCGACCAGTGCGTGCGCCTGCTCGAACAGGTGCAGCCGCTGCCGGGCAGCGGCGAACGGCTCGGGCGCCGGCCCGGGCTGCGCGTGGTGCGCACGCGCGAGCAGTAACCAACGCGCTCATTCGGCGCCGGCCGCGTTCCAGCGGCTGGCGCCGTAGACGCCCGGCTTGAACACCGGCAGGGCGACGTCCTCCAGCACGATGCCGTACGGATTCGGATTCGTCAGCACGCCGGCGATCGGCGTCAGCGCGTCGCCGAGCGGCGTCGGCAGCGGCGTGTCGGCCAGATAGCGGATCAGTCCGCCGGGCAGCAGCTGGGTCAGCGAGCTCAGCGACAGCAGCACCGAATACTCGACATGCTGTTCGTAGAACAGCAGGCCGATCTCGTCGCCGGCCTGCAGGACCTCGCCGACCGCCGGCAGCATGAACGGATCGGCCGCGTCGAGGAAGGCGTTGTGCGTGCGCGTGCCCTCGCCGATGCCGAGTACCTGATCGTCGATCAGGTAGACGCGGTCGCCGCGGCGCAGGCCGAGGCCGACGATCGCGATCGGCGCGTGCGTGGCGCCGCTGCCCGCCGTCACCGTCACGCGGCCGACGGTCGGCACGCCGGCGAGTACGTAGCCGTCCTCGTCGATGCGCGTCAGGACCTCGAAGTGCGCACGCGCCTGCGCGGCCGGCACGTCGACTGCGATGCGCGCGGCGCCGACCGCCAGCGCGCCGCGTCCGGACAGGCTGCCGACCGGCATCGAGTCGAGCGCGACGCCGATTTCCGGGCCGGCCGGCGCGTCCGGCGAGGCCTGCACCGACAGGCAGACGCGCGGGATCGCATCGAGCGCCGCGCTCGGCCAGCCCTTCAGATAGCGGTCGTACCAGGCCAGCAAGGCGTACACGCCCTGCACGCCGCCGCAGTTGGCGGTGCCGTCGACCTGCTGCGCGAACGGCGACAGGTGGCCGCTTTCCATCGACACCAGGCGCGCGTCGCCGCCGGCCTCGCGGAAATAGCGCCAGTTCAGATAGCCCTCGGTGAGATTGAACAGGCCGTCGCGATTGCCTTGCAGGAACAGCGCCGGCACCGGCCGCAGCCGCGCCGCGCTTTCGCCGTAGCCCCAGGGCTGGCCGGCCTGCTGCCGGCTGCGGAAGTAGTGCATGCCGCGGCCGAGCAGGGCGGTGATCTCGCTTTCGTCGACCGGCCGCGGCCGCGCCGTCGCCCGCGCCGCGCGCGCGACGAGCTCGTCGTAGGTGCGCGCCGTGAACGAAGTCGGATTGCGGGCGCCGGCCTGGTTGCACAGCGTGTCGATGGCCGGCGTGTTGATCGTGCCGATCAGCGCGCCGTCCGAAGGCACCGCCGCGAACAGGCAGAGCAGCTGCATCCACGACTGCTTGAGAGCGCCTTCGGCGGCGACGCTGTGCTGCAGCTCGTACCAGGTCGCGACCGGCGCGATCGCGTCGATGCGGCGATCGAGTGCGGCGAGCGGCATCTGCGCGCCGCCGCCGTAGCTGTAGCCCATGGTGCCGACGTGCAGATCCTTGGCGATGCCGCTGCGCGGCTGGGTCCACAGCTGCAGCTCGTCGGCGTGGTCGTAAAGCCAGTCGAGCAGGGCGCGCGCGTCCCGGGTTTCGAAGTCGGGATCGTTGAGGCGCGCGTAGCCGCCGCCGTTGCGCGGCTGGCTTTCGCCATGGCCGCGCTGGTCCCAGCTGACGACGACGTAGTTGTGATAGGCGAGCGCGGTCGCCATCTCGTCGATCGCGTCGAGGCCGTTGTGCTGCGGATACAGCGTGCCGTCGGCGGCGAGCGCCGTCTGCCGCGAGCCGCCGTAGCCGTGCGTGTGCAGCACGACGGGGAAGCGCTCGTCCGCGCAGCGCGGCGGCAGCATCACGGTGAAGTAGATCTGCGTGCTCGGCAGCGGATCGCGCAGCGGGTCCGAATCCTGCGCGACCGGACTGGTGAACTGGTAGTCGCGCGCCTCGGCCGGCAGCGGCTGCGCGCAATCGAGGTCGACGAAGACCTCGTCCGACGTGTCCGGCGATGGTGAACGGCCGCAGGCCTGCAGCAACGCGACCAGCAGCAGCGCGCCGAGCGCGCGCGCCGCAATGAAATGGACGGACATCGATTTCCCCCGGTCTGGTGTCTGCGGACACGACGCGCTGCTGCGCGCACCGGCCCGTCTATCGCCGGGATCAGCAGAAAGCGGGCCACGAACACCGGGCCCGCGCAGGGAAAATCAGCCTATTGGCAAGCTGCTCGGCCGCCTGTTGAGGCGGCCTGCCGGCCCCGCCGGTCGCATCGGCGGGGCCGGCGGGCGCGCTACAGCGCGCGAATGCGTGCTTCCTGATCCTTCAGCGCGGCGATGTCGGCCTGCTGCTTGGCGTTGAGTTCGCGGGCCTGCTGCTGCACCGCTTCCGGCGCCTTGCCGAAGCTCGGGTTGGCGATGCGCGCGCTGGTTTTCTCGAAATCGCTCTCGAGCTTGGCGATCTGCTTGGCGAGGCGCGCCAGTTCGGCGTCCTTGTCGATCAGGCCGGCCATCGGCACCAGCAGCTTGGCGCTGCCGAGCAGGGCGGTCGCCGACTGCGGCGCCGCCTCGCCGGGACCGAGCACGCGCGGCGTCTCGACGCGGGCGAGGAATTCGATCGCCTTTTCCATCTTCGCGAGCCGCGCGAGATCGTCGGCGCCGGCGTCCTGCACCAGCAGCGGCAGCGGCTTGCCCGGCGCGATATTCATCTCGCCGCGGATCTGGCGCACGCCGAGGATCAGTGCCTTCAGCCACTCGATGTCGACCTCGGCGGCCTCGTCGATCTTCGCCGCGTCGGCGAGCGGGTAGGGCCGGTGCATGATGGTCGTCTGGTCCGCCGGCACGCCGGCCAGTGGCGCGACGCGCTGCCAGATTTCCTCGGTAATGAACGGCATCAGCGGATGCAGCAGGCGCAGCCAGGCTTCGAGCACGCGCACCAGCGTGCGTCGCGTGCCGCGCTGCTGGGCCTCGCTGCCCTGCTGCAGCGCCGGCTTGCTCAGCTCCAGATACCAGTCGCAGTACTCGTTCCAGATGAACTGGTAGAGCGCGGTCGCGAGCAGATCGAAGCGATAAGTCGCGAAGTGCTCGGCGGCTTCGGCTTCGAGCTTCTGCAGCCGCGAGACGATCCAGCGGTCGGCGTCGGACAGCTCGACCGGCAGCGTGGCGTCGAGCCCGCAATCGCGGCTTGCGCCTTGCGCCGACGCCCCTTCTGGCGTCGTGCCTTCCGGCGCGTCCGGCGCGATGTTCATCAGCACGTAGCGCGCCGCGTTCCAGATCTTGTTGCAGAAGTTGCGGTAGCCGGCGGCGCGGCCGGCGTCGAAGCGGATGTCGCGACCCTGCGTGGCCAGCGCCGCGAAGGTGAAGCGCAGCGCGTCGACGCCGACCGCCTCGATGCCCTTCGGATAATCCTTGCGCGTCTTGGCTTCGATCTTCGGCGCGGTCTCCGGCTTCATCAGGCCGGTCGTGCGCTTCTTGACGAGTTCATCGAGCGAGATGCCGTCCACCACATCCAGCGGGTCGAGGACATTGCCCTTCGACTTCGACATCTTGTTGCCTTCCGGATCGCGGACCAGGCCGGTGATGTAGACCTCGCGGAACGGCACGTCCTTCAGGAAGTACTGGCCCATCATCACCATGCGCGCGACCCAGAAGAAGATGATGTCGAAGCCGGTGACGAGCACGCTCGACGGGTACCACTTCTTCAGCGCTTCGGTCTGCTCCGGCCAGCCGAGCGTCGCCATCGGCCAGATGTCGGAGCTGAACCAGGTGTCGAAGACGTCTTCGTCCTGGCGCAGCTTCAGGTCCGCGGCGAGCCGGTGTTTGGCGCGCACCTCGGCCTCGTCGCGGCCGACGTAGACATTGCCAGCCTCGTCATACCAGGCCGGGATGCGGTGGCCCCACCACAGCTGGCGGCTGATGCACCAGTCCTGGATGTTGTGCAGCCAGTGGAAGTAGGTGCTCTTCCAGTTGTCCGGCACGAAGCGGATGCGGCCGGATTCGACCGCGTCGATCGCCGGCTTGGTGATCGCCGCATAGCCGCCCGGCCGGCCGTCGGCGAGGGTTTCGCGCGTCAGGTCGACGAACCACTGATCCGTCAGGTACGGCTCGACGACGGCGCCGCTGCGGTCGCCGCGCGGCACCTTGAGCTTGTGGTCCTCGATCTTGTCGACGAGGCCGAGCGCTTCGAGGTCGGCGACGATCTGTTTGCGCGCGACGTAGCGGTCGAGGCCGCGGTAGGTCGCCGGCGCCTCGTCGTTGATCGTCGCGGTCGGCGTGAAGATATTGATCAGCGGCAGCTGGTGACGTTGGCCGAGCGCATAGTCGTTGAAGTCGTGCGCCGGCGTGATCTTCACGCAGCCGGTGCCGAACTCGCGGTCGACGTAATCGTCGGCGATGATCGGGATCTCGCGATGGGTCAGCGGCAGCCGCACGGTCTTGCCGACCAGATGCCGGTAGCGCTCGTCTTCCGGATGCACGGCGACGGCGGTGTCGCCGAGCATCGTTTCCGGACGCGTGGTGGCGACGACGATGTAATCCTTGCCGTCGGCGGTTTGCGCGCCGTGCGCGAGCGGATAGCGGAAATGCCAGAGCTTGCCGTTTTCTTCCTCGCTGACGACTTCGAGGTCGGAGATCGCGGTCAGCAGCACCGGGTCCCAGTTGACGAGGCGCTTGCCGCGATAGATCAGGCCGGCCTCGTGCAGCCGCACGAAGTGCTCGACGACGGCCTTGGAGTACGACGGGTCCATCGTGAACGCTTCGCGCGACCAGTCGACCGAGCTGCCCATGCGGCGGATCTGGCTGCCGATCGTGCCGGCCGAGTACTTCTTCCACTCCCAGACCTTGTCGACAAACTTCTCGCGGCCGAGTTCGAGGCGCGGCGGCTCGCCGGCGAGCTTGAGATTGCGCTCGACGACCATTTGCGTGGCGATGCCGGCGTGATCGGTGCCCGGCTGCCACAGCGTGTCGCGGCCCTGCATGCGGGCATGGCGGATCAGCGCGTCCATCACCGTGTGCTGGAAGGCGTGGCCCATGTGCAGCGTGCCGGTGACGTTCGGCGGCGGGATCATGATGCTGTACGGCTCGCCGTGGCCGGACGGGGCGTAGCAGCCGTTCTGTTCCCAGAACTCGCGCCAGCGCGCTTCGACATCGCGCGGTTCGAAAGTCTTGTCCATGGAGCGTCTTGAAGTCGTGGGCGGCGCGCGCGAACGGATCGCGCGCAAAAAAGGGGCGTTATTCTAGGGCTTGCGGGCGTGGCCCGCGCAGCTCAGCGCGACTGGCAGTCGGGCCCGCGCGTGACCTCGACGCCGGCGACCGTGCCGCCGGCACCCGGCAGCAGTACGACCTGGTCGCGGTTCTCGCAGGCGAAGCTGATCTTGGCCGGGCGCTTCGTGCACTGCATGAAGCGGGCGTCCTCGTGGTCGCGGCCGCTCTCGTCGGTGTAGGCGCCGCGCTTGAACGGGCCGCAAGAGAAATTGAGGCTGGACAGGCGCGCCGTGGCTTCCTCGAAGTCGAGACCGATCGGCACCTCGCGGTGCACGCGGCTGACGACGTCCGGCTCCGGCGTCTGGCTGAAATAGCTGCAGGCGGCGAGCAGGCCGGCGAGCGCCAGCAGCGGCAGCCGGAGGATGGAAGCGGAGAGCGGGCGTGTGATCACAGGTTGTGGGTGGCCAGTTCGTAGCCACGGTCGCGGTAGAACTTGTAGCGCTCGCGGGATTTCGCGCGACCCTGCGGGTCGGCGGCGACGATCTCGAGTACGCGCTCGAAGCGGCTGAAGAAATCCGGCACGTCCAGGCCCAGGTTGAGCATCACGCCGTGGTGGCTGTCCGGCGGTTCGCTGTCGCCGATCAGTACCGTCGGCAGCGGGGCGTCCGGCGCGCGCCCGGCGTGGCGCTCGTGGGCGATGAAGCCGCCCTGGCGATAGGTCCACAGGGCGATGTCGAGATCCTCGGCCAGCGCCGGATCGGGGACGCGCGCGTAAATGCGATGACCGCCGGCGCTGGCTTTCTCGCACAGCTTGCAGGCGGTCAGCACCGGACCGCCGGTCTCGGCCGCGCCTTCCCGGAGGATGTAGAAATCGATCCGCGTCATGCGCCCATTCTATGCGAACGGGCGAGGCTCAATCGTGGCGGCGCCGCGACGGCGTGTAGGGGCGATCGCCGACGAAGCGGGCCTGCGGCCGGAACTGCTCGCCGAGCAGCGCCAGCTGCGGGAGGTCGAAACGGGTGCGGATGCGGGCCAGGTCGAGGACGGTCCAGTCGAGCAGGTCGGTCTGGAACGGCCGGCCTTCGAGCTGGGCGTCGGTCCGGGCATCGGGCGTTTTCGACAGCCAGACGAAGAACGGTACGGTGACGCCCGGTTCGCTCAAGGTGTGGCCGGCGAAATCGCGCGTGTGGCCGACTTCCTGGGCGTGGTCGGAGGTATAGAGGAAGGCGCCGGAGCGGCTGTCGTCGTCGGCTTTGAAGCTGCGCAGCAGGCGCGCGATGACGGCGTCCTGGTAGAGCATGGCGTTGTCGTAGCTGTTGCGTTGCAGGCGCACCCAGGGCGAGCGTGCGTCCTTGCGCATCTGCTCGATCACCGCGTCATCGACGCCGGAGAAGTGCTTGTACTCGGGCGGCGAACGCATTTCGTAGTGCGGATGCGCGCCGAGCAGGTGGACGACGATCAGCTTGCGCGGCGCGTCGTCGCGCAGCGCCTCTTCCCACGGCGGCAACACGCCTTCGTCGAGCTTGCGATCGCCGCGCGAGCCGCCGCTGTTGACGATGCGCACGACGTCGGCCTCGGCCGCGAAGCGCGGGTTGATGTAGCGGTCATGCTGGTTGGAGATCCAGTAGGTCTTGTAGCCGGCCGCCTTGGCGAGCAGCAGCACGCTCGGTTCGGCCTCATCGTCGAGCGGGTGGTCGACCTCGGCCGGCGTCAGCATCAGCCGGAACGAGGCGACCGTGCCGGAGGCGCCGGAGATCACGTCCTGGAACACCACGGCGTCGGCGGTTTCGCGCAGCAGCTGCGGCGTGGTCGCGCGCGGATAGCCGTAGAGCTGCCAGTTCCAGCGGTTGGTGCTTTCGCCGATCACCAGGACGACGGTATTGCGCGCCGGGCCGACGTAGGTCGGCTGCCACTCCGGCAGCTTGCGCTCGGCGAGCAGGCGCTTCTCGTCGATCTGTTCGATCTTGTCCTGGAAGCGCTGATACTGCGCCAGCTGGCTGGGCCAGAACAGCAGCGGATTGGCGCGGCGGAAAGTGGGGTTGGCGTGCAGGCCGACGAAGATCACCAACAGGCCGACCGCCCATCGGGCCCGGGCGTGGCGCAACCTTTCGCCGTCGGCGCGCAGATAGAGCAGCGCGGCGAACAGCAGCAGGCCGGCGAGCAGGAACTGCGCGATCTGCGCCCCGTATTGGCTGAAGAATTCGAGACTCTCGTCGACCGAGGTGTTGCCGATCGCATCGAGCACCAGCACCGTGTCCGGCTTGGTCTGATAGAGAGCGATCAGGAAGCCCTTGAGCGCGAGGTCGACGGCGAAGGCGGCGCACCAGAGGCGGTAGCCGATGCGCTGCGCCGCCGGATGGGCGAGGCGCAGCAGCGGGTAGCCGCCGAGCAGGAAGACGAGCGCCGCCTTGGCCGCTTCGCGCCAGCCGGCGTCGAGCAGCAGGTAGGCACACAGGACCACCGCGCCGGCGAGCGGCAGGCCGTAGCGTCGTGCCCAAGTGGCACCGCGCGGCCAGGCCGCGATCAAGGCCGCATTCATCGAATCACTTCCCCGAACCCCATGCGATCGTATTGCAGTTTGCGTGCCGTCCGCTGATGGAGGCGCGAGGGCGCCGGGCCGTACCGGCGCCGCCGTGCGCCGTGGTCCGAGGGCCTGTCAGCGTTAACGGGCCCTAGTCCTGTTCCTTCTTGGCGGCGACGTTGACCAGATACTGCGTCAGCAGCGGCACCGGCCGTCCCGTCGACTTCTTGCCGATCGAGGCGGTGCCGGCGACGTCGAGATGCGCCCACTTCATCTTCTTGGTGAAGCGGTGCAGGAAGGTCGCGCCGATGATCGCGCCGGCTTCGCGGGCGCCGCGCGTGGCGATGTTGGCGACGTCGGCGAACTCGCTCTTGATGTTTTCGTCGTATTCCGGCCACAGCGGCAGTTCCCAGGCGCGGTCGCCGACCTGCTCGCCGGCGTTCAGCAGCGCGCGGCCCAGCGCCGGCGTATTGCTGAACAGGCCCGAGGCGACGCTGCCGAGTGCGACCACGCAGGCGCCGGTCAGCGTCGCCATGTCGATGCAGGTGACCGGCTCGTACTCCTTCTCGACGTAGCTGAGCGCGTCGCAGAGGATCAGGCGGCCTTCGGCGTCGGTGTTGAGCACCTCGATCGTGATGCCGGCCATGCTGGTGACGATGTCGCCCGGCTTGTTGGCGTCGCCGTTGATGAGGTTCTCGCTTGCGGCGACCACGCCGACGACGTTGATCGGCAGCTTGAGTTCGGCGATCGCGGTCAGCGTGCCGAACACTGCGGCGCCGCCGCACATGTCGAATTTCATCTCGTCCATCTGCGCCGCCGGCTTGATCGAGATGCCGCCGGCGTCGAAGGTCAGACCCTTGCCGACCAGCGCGATCGGCCGCTCGCCCTTGGGCCCCTTCAGGTATTCCATGACGATCAGCTTCGGCGGCTGGCTGGAGCCCTTGGCGACCGACAGCAGCGCGCCCATGCCGAGCTTTTCCATCTCGGGCTTGTCGAGGATCTTGGTCTTGATCGGGTACTGCGTCGCCAGCTGTTTGGCGCGCTCGGCGAGATAGGTCGGCGTGCAGATGTTGCCCGGCAGGTTGCCGAGATCCTTGGCCAGCGCCACGCCCTTGGCGATCGCCAGCGCCTCGGCGAGGCCGCGCTCGCCGGCCGGCAGGTCGGAGCGGCGCGGCACGTCGAAGGTATAGCGTTCGAGCTTCGGCGGCTGAACCTCTTCGCGCGCGCGCGCGCCGCGGCATTCGTCGAAGCTGTAGAAGACGTCCTCGGTGGCGGTCAGCGCGTGGGCGACGTTCCACTGGAAGTCGCGATTCTTGATCGTCAGGTGCGTCAGGTAGGACACCGCATCGATCGCGCCGGTCTGGCGCAGCGCGCGGGCGACGGCCGCCTGAACCTTGCGGAACGCGGTTTCGTCAAAGTTGCGTTCCTTGCCGAGACCGACGAGCATCACGCGATCCGCGAAAGTGCCCGCGACGTTGTGCAGGATCAGCGTCGAGCCGAGCTTGCCGTCCATGTCGCCGCGGCGCATCACCGTGGCGATCGCGCCGTCGCTGACGCGGTCGATCGTCTCGGCGGCCTCGGTCGGCGAACGGCGATCAAAAATGCCGACGATGACGCACGCGACGCGCTGTTTTTCGGGATTTCCGCTTTTTACAAAGTATTCCATGGACGGACTCGGCTCTTTGAGGCTCTTCAGGTTTCACGCGACTCCGGGCCGACCTGCCCTCGATACTGGGGCAGCGGCAGCCAGGGCCGAAAAACCTTTTAGAATGTGAGAAGTTTCACATTCTAGCGCTTGAATCCGCCGGAACAAGCAGGGGAATTCCCGATTTACCGTTTTCCGGCGGTCGAATTTGAATGATCCGCCTGCGCGGGGTGAGGTGACGGCAGGGCGCGTGGGCCGCGCCGGCGGTCATCCTCCTGGCGCGGGCGGGAACGACGTTTGGAGAGAGATGAAAGGCGTACTCGGACGCTATCTGCTGCGTGAGGCGGGCAGTGCCTGGCTCGGCGTGACGCTGGTGCTGCTGGCGATCATGCTGTCGACACGATTCGCCCGCTATCTGGCGCAGGCGGCTGCCGGCGAGCTGCCGCAGAACCTGCTGCTGCAGGTGGCGGCGCTGTCGAGCCTGCAATATCTGGTGCTGCTGATTCCGGTATCGCTGCTGCTCGCCGTGATGATGGCGCTCGGACGCCTGTACCAGGACAACGAGATCGCGGCGATGACGGGCTGCGGCGTGGGACTGTGGCCGCTGTACCGGCCGTTTCTGCTGCTCGGCGCCGGCCTGGCGGTGCTGACCGCGCTGCTCGCGTTCCAGGTCGGGCCCTGGGCGGGCCGCACCTCGGATTACCTCGTCAAGGACGCGGTGCGCTTCATCAAGTTCAATCCGTTCGAGGAAGGCCATTTCAAGTCGATCGCCGACGGCCGCGCCGTGGTCTTCACCGAGCGGATGAGCGCCGACGGCAGTCAGCTCGACAATGTCATCGCCGAAGTGCGCGAGGCGCACGGCGCCAGCTTCGTCACGGCGCGCAGCGGCTCGCAGTCCGTCGATGCCGCCACGGGTGCGCGCGAAGTCGTGCTCGAGCAGGGCTACCGCTACGTCGGCGAGCCGGGCACGACCCGCTTCGATGTCATGCACTTCGATCGGCTGACGACCCATATCAACCCGCCGGCGTTTCTCTACAGCAGTTCCAAGCGCAAGATCCAGCCGACCGGCGAACTGCTCGGCACCGGTGATCCGCGCGACCGTGCGGAACTCGAATGGCGCATCGGTGCGCCGATTGCGGTGTTCGTGCTGGCCCTGCTGGCGGTACCGCTGTCGTACGTGCGGCCGCGCCAGGGGCGCTACGGCAAGCTGGTGCTCGGCATCGTCGCCTACCTGATTTATTCGCAGCTGATGGGCATCGCGCAGTCCTGGGTCGCCAAGGACAAGCCGATCGGCGCGCTCGGCCTGTGGTGGGTGCACGGGCTGATGCTGGCGCTCGCGCTGTTCCTGATCGCGCGACAGCAGAACTGGCTGCGCCTGCGTGGCCGCCGGAGCCGCGCATGACCCGGCGCCTGACGCAGCATCTGGTCACGCACATCGCCAGCTTCTCGGCGATCGTCGCGCTGGCGCTGGTGGCGATCTACACCTTCATCAGCTTCGTCTCCGAGATCGACCAGGCCGGGCAGGGCGGCTTCGGCGTGGTCCAGCTGCTGTACTACACGGTCATGATGGTGCCGACCGGCCTGTATACGCTGATGCCGGTCATCGCCCTGCTCGGCACCCTGATGGGGCTCGGCACGCTGGCGGCGCAGAACGAGATCACGGCGATGCGCGCGGCCGGCATGACGGTGATGCAGATCGGCGCGGCGGCGCTGCTGGCCGGCGTGCTGTTCGGCGGACTCGAAGTGCTGCTCGGCGACGTGCTCGCGCCGGCCGGCACGCAGGCGGCGCGCGATTTTCGCGACCAGGCCAAGGACGGTGCGCCGGCCGGTCTGGCGACGCGCCCGGTCTGGCTGCGCGACGGCTCCGCCGTCATGCACATCGGCACGCTGATCTCGGAGCGCGAAGTCGCCGAGCTGGAGATCTACCAGCTCGGCGACGATCTTTCCCTGCAGTCCGTGCTGCGCGCCGAGCACGGCGAGTACGTCGACGGGCATTGGCGCCTGACCGGCATTGCCCGCACGCGCTTCGAGGGCGAGCACGCGGTCGCCGAGCACCTCGATCAGCTCGACAGCCAGGGGCACCTGTCGCCCGACGTCCTGCGCCTGTTCGTGCTCGAGGCCGACAGCCTGACGACGCCGGGCCTGATGCGGCTGATCGCCTATCTCGACCGCAACGGTCTCGACACGCGCAGCTACCGGCTGTCGCTGTGGCGCAAGATCGTCACGCCGTTGACCGTGGTGGCGATGATGCTGTTCGCGGTGCCATTCGTGATCGGCTCGCAGCGCGGCGGTGGCGCCGGTCAGCGACTGCTGGTCGGCATCGTCGTCGGCCTAGTGTTCTACGTCGTCAATGAGGTCACCGCGAGCATCGGGCAGATCCTCGGCTGGCCGCCCTTGCTCGCGGCCGGCCTGCCGACGCTGGCGCTGGCCGGCCTCGCGGCCTGGCGTCTGCAGCGCGCGCGTTGACTTCGGTCAATACACTTTGTTACGCCGGACGGCGCGCGCGGATTCATAATGTGTTCAGTGCCGCACGGCAATGCTGCGTAATGCCCGCGGTGGTTTATCAGGAGCATGACCATGGTGGCTTTCCCCCTTCGTTCCGCGCCGCGGCCGCGGCTGCTGATGCTCGCGGCGGTCGCCACGCTCGCCGCCTGTGCGACGGCGACGCCCTACCAGCCTGCCGAACGCGGTTACGGCTACAGCGAGCAGCGCATCGAGCAGAACCGCTACCGCGTGACCTTCACGGGCAACTCCGATACGCCGAAGCAGACCGTCGAGAACTATCTGCTGTACCGCGCCGCCGAGCTGACGCTGCAGTCGGGGTACGATTACTTCGTGCTCGTCACCGACAGCACCGAGGCCAACACGCGCTATCTGCAGAGCTTCAGCGGCTACTACGGCTGGGGCAGCTACTACTGGTATCCGCGCGGCATGTACGGCGGCCTCGGCACGACGACGGCCACGCCGATCACCGAGTACGAGGCGCAAGCCAACGTCGTGATGTTCGCCGGCAAGAAGAAGGACGACGACGTCAAAGCCTTTGACGCCCGCCAGGTGCGGACCAATCTCGAGCCGCAGGTCGTGCGGCCGAAGCCGAAGCCGTAACGCGCGCCGTCACCTCGGGCGGGCGCGGCCGGCAGGCGTGGCCGGCGTGTTCATCAGCCGGCGGAGCGGCCGGCTTTCGGCAGCGTGACGACGTGCGTGCCGCTGATCCAGTCCTGCGGTGCGCGCCGGTGCCGGTCGGCGAGCATGGCGAGCAGCGCGAGCGCACTCAGCGCCGCGCCGGCCAGGCTGGCCAGTCCGGCATGCGGCAGTTCGCGCAGATGCGGCAGCCGCGCCAGCGGCGGCGTCAGAACCACGCCCCAGACCGCGAGCATGACGGCATAGCGCACGCCGGCCTGCAGCCATGACGGCGGCCGGTCGTCGCCGGCGCGCAATTGCAGGCGCCAGGCGCGCATGCCCAGGGTCTGGCCGCCGTGCGTCCAGAACCAGACGAAGAACACCAGGCCGACAACGAACAGGTAGGCGCGCAGGACGGCCCAGTGGCGCTCCGTGCCGAGCGCATCACGCACCAGCATTTCGGCCAGCAAAGCCGCCATCCACAGACCGACCAGCAGCAGGCTGTCGTAGACCGCGGCGAGCAGGCGGCGCCAGAGCGGAGCGGGCGAGAGGAAGTCGGGCATCGACGGGGTTGAAGACGGGAAAGGCGTCAGCATAGCCGCGGACCGACAAAAGAAAAGCCGCGGCGGGCGCGGCTTCTGGCAAGCGATGGACGTTCTCAGGCTGCGACCGGACGCTGCGCGCCGGCGCCCTTGCCCTGGGTGGGGCCGGCCTGCGGGTCGACGCTGCGGGCCGCGGCCATCAGCAGTTGTCGCGAGTTCTGGCCGTGGTCGGGAAAAGTTCCGCAACCGACGTGCGCTTGCGGGACCAGGCGTTGCGCACCGACCTCGATCGGCATCGTGCAGGCCGACAGCAGCTGGTCGCGCAACAGGATCGGCGCGCCTTCCATCGGGTCGCGCATGCGCAGCAGCGCGAACTCGGCCTTGCCGTAGCGGGCGAGGAAATCCTGCGGGCGCGCCAGCGGCCGGATCCGGTCGGCGATGATCTTCATCGCCAAGCTTTCGTCGCCGCCCTCGGGAAAGCGCAATGCGCCGTAGAACAGGTCGAACTTGGCGCCGCTGCGGCTGCAGCGCTGGATGAATCCGACGGCTTCCTGCTGGAACGACGCGCGGTTGCGCAGCATCGTTTCCGGATCGTGCAGGGCGAGAATGCGGGCGCGCTCCTCCTGCGCCTGCCGCAGGCGCTCTTCGCGCAGGCGGACCTGCTTGCGGGCATCGAGCGCGGCCAGGATCATGATCATCGTCGTCAGCAACACCGTGAAGGCAGCGACCGGCGTCGCCGTCCAGGCCCCGGTGAGACTGTTGGCGGCGCCGCAGATCGAGCCGACCGGAAAGCTGGCTGCAGCCATGCCGGTGTAGTGCATGCCGACGACCGCGAGACCCATGATCAGCGCGGCGCCGAGGCGCGCCGGCATTTGCAGCCTGTCCTTGATCCGGCGCAGGTTGAAGACGATCCACAGCGCCGCGCCGGACGCGGCGACGGCGATCATGACCGATGCAGCGAACAGCAGCGGATTCCAGGCGATGCCGGGACGCATCTGCATCGCGTACATGCCGCTGTAGTGCATGACGCTGATGCCCAGACCCATCAATGCGGCGCCGACGACCACGGCTTTCGGGCCCATCTCACGGCGGCTCGACACGTACAAGGCCAGTGCCGACGCGACGATGGCGGCGGCCAGCGAGCCCAGCGTCAGCGCCAGGTCATAGCCGAGCGAGATCGGCAGCGAGAATGCCTGCATGCCGATGAAGTGCATCGACCAGATGCCGGTGCCCATCGCCATCGCGCCGAGGCCGATCCACAGCCATTGCCGCTCGGGGTTGCGGAAGATGCGATGGGCCAGATCGATCGCCGAGTACGAAGCGAACGCCGCCACCAGATACGACAGCACCACGAGGCCGGTGTCGTACTGGCCTGCGAGATAAATCGGATTCACTCATTCCCCCTGGAATGTCCCTGTTCCGGTCGCAACAAGATTGCTTGAAGCGGCGCGATGTCCGCTTGCCGCTATTCCGCCCGGCGGCTCCGGTTGTCGGAAACCCATTCCGTCGCTGCCGCCGGTCGGCACCCCTGCGCCGCCCGGCCCGTGCGGGCACACGGCACAGTCGCGGGTCATGACTTGCTAAACTCGCGCTCTTTTCCCGATTCCCTGCGTGGTGCCGACCGGTGCCGCGCCCAGCCGGTCCCCGTATCGCCATGTGGTTCAAGAATCTGCAGACCTATCGTCTGGCCGGCGAGTGGACGCTCGCGCCCGGCGCGCTCGAAGAGCGTCTCGCCAAGCATCCCCTGCAGCCTTGCATGGGCCTCAATCCGCAGAGCCGCGGCTGGGTCGCGCCAGCGACCAGCCCGCAACTCGTCTACGCGCAGGGCCGGCAGATGCTGATCGCGCTCGGCGTCGAGCAGAAGCTGCTGCCGTCGGCGGTCGTCAAGCAGACGGTCGACGAGCGCGCCGAGGAGCTGGCGTCCCGACAGGGCTTCAAGCCGGGCCGCAAGCAATTGCGCGACCTCAAGGACCAGGTGATCGCCGAACTGATGCCGCGCGCCTTCGCCAAGCGGCGTAGCACGCGCGCGTGGCTCGATCCGGTGTCGGGCTGGGTCGTCGTCGATGCCGCCTCGCCGGCGCGCGCCGAGGAGCTGCTCGAAGTGCTGCGCGATGCGGTCGAAGGTTTGAGCCTGGAGTTGCCGGAGCTGGCGCAGTCGCCCGGTGCGGCGATGACCGCCTGGCTGGCCGGCGGCAATGCGCCGGGCACATTCGATCTCGATCAGGAATGCGAACTGCGCGGCAACGACCAGACCAAGCCCACCGTTCGCTACTTGCGCCACACGCTCGACGGCGAAGAAGTGCGCAAGCACATCAGCGAGGGCAAGCTGGCGACGCGCCTCGGGCTGCGCTGGAACAATCGCGCCAGCTTCGTGCTGACCGACAAGTTCGAGGTCAAGAAGCTGCGCTTCGAGGACATCGAGAAAGCGCGCGAGGACGCGGCGACGCAAAGCCCGGAAGAGCAGTTCGACGCCGAGTTCGCGCTGATGTCCGGCGAACTGGTGGCGCTGCTCAAGGACCTGGAGCAGGCGCTCGGCGGCGCGCCGGTGCAGGCGGCGGCCTGAGCCCTGCCCTCTGATCGACCGGACCGGACGGCGGCACGGCCCAGCGTCCGGTCCGCGGTTTGAGGGCGACCCTTGGCTCAAGGGCTCAGCCGTTTTCGTTCCGCCCGCGCTTGCTGCTGCTGCTGCGCGCCGGTCGGTTCGCGGCCGCCGGGGCGGCAGCCCTTCTTCAATTTGCGCTGGGCTGCACGCGCATCGGTCCGACGCCTCTGTCCGTCGTTGCGCTGTCGCGCCTTCTCGGGCTTGCGGCGGGCGATGCAGCGGCTGCCGCTTGCTGCGGCGTCCGTGGCGTGGACCGGCGTCGGCATGCCCGGTAACGGCTGCGTTCGGAGAGCCGCGGTCCCCGCCGTCCCTGTGGTGCCCTGCGCTGCCGGCAGCCGCGATGCCGGGGCTGGAACGCACGGCCTGGCAAGGCTGAAGATCCGGCGCCGGAAACGAAAAGCCCCGCACATGGCGGGGCTTGCGCACTTGGCGCTCCTACCCGGATTCGAACCGGGGTTTAAGCCTTGAGAGGGCTCCGTCCTAGGCCTCTAGACGATAGGAGCTTGAAACTGGATTCTCTTTACGCCTTTTGGCGCTGCAAGAGGCCGCGTATTATACGCGCCTCATGAATTGGCTCAAGACCTTGTTTCCGCGCAACAAGAAAATTCCCGCCCCGAAACGGGTGCCGCGCGCGGAACATCCGATATCGCGCTCCCTCCTGCCGCCCGGCACGCTCAAGGTCCTTTATGGACTGAAGGACGCCGGCTACGAGGCCTACGTCGTCGGCGGCGGTGTCCGCGACCTGCTGGCCGGCATGGAGCCCAAGGATTTCGATATCGCCACCAATGCTCGACCGGAGGAGGTGCGGCAGATCTTCCGCTCGTGCCGCCTCGTCGGCCGGCGCTTCGTGATTGCGCACGTGCGCTTCGGGGACGAGATCTCCGAGGTGACGACGTTCCGCGGGCCGATCACCGAAAGCCACGAGCGCGACGAGACCGGCCGCATCCTCGCCGACAACGAATACGGCACGCTGGAGAGCGATGCGTTCCGCCGCGACTTCACCGTCAACGCCCTGTACTACGACATCCGCGATTTCTCGATCGTCGATTTCGCCGGCGGACTCGACGATATCAAGGCGGGTGTGATCCGCCTGATCGGCGATCCGGAATTGCGCTATCGCGAGGACCCGGTGCGCATGCTGCGGGCGGTGCGCATCGCCAACAAGCTGAAGTTCCACATCGAGAAGCGTACGGCGGCGCCGATCCGCAAGCTCGCGCCGCTGCTGCGCGAGATTCCGGCTGCGCGCCTGTTCGACGAGGTCGTCAAGCTGTTGCAGTGCCGCGACGCGGTGGCCAATCTGCGCGGCCTGCGCGAGTACGGCCTGCTGCCGCATCTGCTGCCGCACACCGATGCGGCGATGGAAACGGCGCAGGCCTGTGATTTCATCGAACGCGCACTCGAGAACACCGCCGAGCGGATCGCCGCCGACCAGACCGTCAGTGCGGCGTTCCTCTATGCGGCGCTGCTGTGGCCGGCGGTGCAGGTCCGCACGCAGAAGCTGTGCAATGGCGATGATGCGCACACCAACGTCGCGATCGCCCAGGCATCGGACGAGATCCTCTTCGAGTCCCAACGGCACATCGTGATTCCGAAGCGATTCTCGGTGCCGATGCGCGAAATCTGGGCGCTGCAGCCGCGTTTCGACATGCGGCGTGGCGGGCGCGCGCAGCGTCTGCTGACCCATCCGCGCTTTCGTGCCGCCTACGATTTCCTCTTGCTGCGTGCGCAGTCCGGCGAAGCGTCGCAGGAGCTGGCCGATTGGTGGACACAAGCGCAGACCGGCGGCGGTCTGCCGCCGCTGACGCAGGCTGCGGAGCCCGAGGACGGCGGCGCGCCGCGCAAGCGCCGGCGCCGCGGCGGGCGAGGGCGGCGGCGTCCGGGCGCTCCGCCTGTCGCGGAGTGAAGCGTCGTGCCTACATCGGGCTCGGCGCCAATCTCGGCGACCCGCCGGCGCGGCTGCGCTGGGCCTTGACCCGTCTGCGTGAACTCGGCGAGGTCGTCGCGCATTCGTCCCTGTACCGCAGCGCGCCGATGGGGCCGCGCGAGCAGCCCGAGTTCTGCAATGCGGTGGCGCAGCTCGACACCGCGCTGCAGCCCACCGAGCTGATGCAGGCACTGCTCGCGATCGAACGTGATGCCGGCCGTATCCGCGACATCAAGTGGGGGCCGCGCACGCTCGATCTCGACCTGCTGCACGTCGAGGGATTCGTCCACGACACGCCCGCGCTGCGCCTGCCGCATCCGGGGATTGCCGAGCGCAACTTCGTTCTGGTGCCCTGGGCGGAGATCGCACCGGCGCTCGAAGTGCCGGGTCTCGGCTGTGTCGGCGAGCGCGCCGCGCGGATCGGGAACGAAGGTCTCGCGCTGTGGGATTCCGGCAATTGACCGCGCGTTCGAATGGGCTACACTGCGCCCGCTTCGCACTCGGTCGCCAGGCCGCGGGCGGCGCGCATCGGGTGTCTGCCTTAGTGGGCCGCCCTTTTCACAAAGCCCGTAAACGCCGCGCGTATGTCTTTTTGGGCCGCGCGCGTTTCCCCATCGAAGCCGCGTGCCCGCCTCGACACTGACGACGAGGCGCGACGCCGAGTCTTCCGGGAGCCCTCACATGGAAGTTGCCAAGCCCGTCAACGTCGCCGAGCTGCGCCGCATGCGCGCGGCCGGCGAGAAGATTGCCAGCCTCACCTGCTACGACGCGAGTTTCGCGCTCGTCGAGGACCGAGCCGGAGTCGACGTCATCCTCGTCGGCGACTCGCTCGGCATGGTCATGCAGGGCGGCACGACGACCACGCCGGTCACCGTCGATCATGTCGTCTATCACAGCAAATGCGTCGCCCCGCAGCTCAAGCGCGCGTTCCTGGTCGCCGATCTGCCGTTCCTGTCATACGCCACGCTCGAGCGTGCGCTCGATGCCTCGCAGCGCCTGATGCAGGAGGGCGGGGCCAAGATGGTCAAGCTCGAGGGCGGCCGCGAGCAGGCGGCGATCGTCGAGTATCTCGCTATCCGCGGCGTGCCGGTCTGCGCGCATCTGGGCCTGCAGCCGCAGTTCGTCCACAAGATGGGTGCGTTCAAGGTCCAGGGTCGCGACGACGCCGCGGCCGAGGCGATGTTGCACGACGCCAAGGTGCTGGCCGATGCCGGTGCCGATCTGCTGGTGCTCGAGTGCATTCCGTCCGAGCTCGGCCGTCGCATCACCGAGATCTCGCCGGTTCCCGTGATCGGCATCGGCGCCGGCCCGGCGACCGACGGCCAGATTCTGGTGTTGCAGGACATCCTCAATATTTCGCCGCTGGTCACGCTGGGGCGGCGTCCGCGCTTCGTGAAGAACTATATGGATGGGGCATCGAGCATCGAGGCCGCGATTCGCGCGTACGTCGGCGAGGTCAAGTCCGGCGCCTATCCGGATGCCGAGCACAGCTTCGCCGAGGTTTCCAGGGCCCTGCCAACAACGACCGCTGCGCTGACGTCGCCGTCGGTCGGCGCGACGGACGAGGTCGTGACGAAGGTGCCGCGCGCGTGATGGACACCGTTCACCATATCGATGCGCTGCGCGCGCAATTGCAGGTCTGGCGGCGCGAAGGGGCGCGTATTGCCCTGACGCCGACGATGGGCAATCTGCATGCCGGTCACCTGCGTCTCGTCGAGGCCGCGCGCCGCCGCGCCGACCGCGTCGTCGCCAGCGTCTTCGTCAATCCGCTGCAGTTCGGGCCGAACGAGGATTTCGACCGCTATCCGCGCACACTGGATGCCGATGCCGACAAGCTCGCCGGGGCCGGGTGCGACCTGCTGTTCGCGCCGAGCGTCGCCGAGATGTATCCGCACGGCCGCGACGGCTTCACGGTGATCAGCGTACCGCGCTATGCCGATCTGCTCGAAGGCGCGTTCCGGCCGGGGCATTTCGATGGCGTCGCCACGGTCGTCAACATTCTGCTGACGCTGGTGGCGCCCGATGTCGCGCTGTTCGGCGAAAAGGATTACCAGCAACTGCTGGTCATCCGGCAGATGGCGCGCGATCTGCACATGCCGGTGGAAATCGTCGGCGTGCCGACCGAGCGTGAGGCGGACGGGCTGGCGCTGTCGTCCCGCAACCAGTACCTGCTGCCGGCCGAGCGGGCGCAGGCGGCGATGCTGTATGCCGCCCTGCAGCGCGTCGGCGAGGCCCTGCGCGCCGGCCGGCGCGATTACGCTGCCCTGTGTGCGACCGAGATCGAACGGCTCGGCAACGCAGGATTTCGTCCGCAATATCTGACCGTCCGGCGGCCCGACTTGAGCGAGCCTGATGCAGCCGACCGCGAATTTCGCATCCTTTTGGCGGCTTTTCTGGGCAAAACGCGGCTGATTGACAACATCGGTCTTATAACGGAAACGGTTTGATCATAGAGCGAAATGGGCTAGAATCGCGGCCCAGAGCTTTGTGACCACCATCACAGGCACCGGGCGTATGTCTTTGTGGGCCGCCCGCCTTTATCGAGATCCGCGAGCGCCGGCGTATGTCTTTTTGGGCCGCCGACGCAGCAACAATTCCTGAGGCCCTCCATGCAACTGCAACTGCTGAAATGCAAGCTGCATCGCGCTTGCGTGACGCACGCCGAGTTGGACTACGACGGTTCCTGCGCGATCGATGCCAAGCTCCTCGAACTGGCCAATATCCTCGAGTTCGAGCAGATCCAGATCTACAACATCACGAACGGCGAGCGTTTCACGACTTACGCCATCAAGGCCGAGCCGGGGTCGGGCATCATCTCGGTGAACGGGGCCGCCGCGCACAAGGCCGGCGTCGGTGACCGCGTCATCATCTGCGCGTTCGCGTCGATGGATGCTGCCGCGGCGCGCGTCTACAAGCCGAGCCTGGTCTATCTCGACGAGAAGAACCGCGTCGTCCGCACCGCGAACACGATCCCGGTTCAGCCCGCCGCCAGCGCGTGAAGCGCGCCGAGGCGTGGTTTCCCACGCTGATCTACTGCGAACGCCTGCAGGCGCAAGGCCTGCGGGCGTTCAATGCGGAATTGCTCGACGAGTGCTATCGCATCCGCGAGCACGACGCGGCCGGACGCAAATGGTCGGAGCCGAACTATCCGCTCGGCTACACGAGCTACGGATCGCTCGACCGGCTGCACCAGTTTTCCTCGACCTTCGACACCTTGCGCCGACAGGTCGATGCGCACGTGCGACGTTACTCGAACGCGTTGCAATGGAATCTGCGCGGCGGCCGGCTGCTGATGACCGACTGCTGGATCAACATCATGCCGCGCGGTTGCGCGCATAGCTTTCACATCCACCCGCAGGCCGTGCTCAGCGGTACGTACTACGTGCGGACGCCGCGTGGCAGCAGCGGCCTGAAGTTCGAGGATCCGCGCCTGTCGAAGCTGATGGCGGCGCCGCCGCGCAAGCCCGGCGCGAAGTCGCAACAGCCGCACATCGTCTATCCGGCCAAGGCCGGGCAGCTCATCCTGTTCGAAAGCTGGCTGCGGCACGAGGTGCCGGCGAGTCGCATCGACAGCGAACGCGTCAGCATCAGCTTCAACTACCACTGGCTCTGACCCGCGTTCGGGACCTGGCGCAGGTTTCCCTCGTTTCGGGAGTTTTCGCGGACCCCGCAAGCCGCTAGTCTTGGGCGCAGATGAACGCTCCGACTCCCAAGACTGCAAGTGCGACGCCGGCCTGGCGCGCGCTGGCCACCCACGCCGCCGCGATGCGCGACGTGCGCATTCAAGATCTGTTCGAGCGCGATCCGGCTCGGGCGCAACACTTCGTTTGCGAGGATGTCGGGTTCTATCTCGACTACTCCAAGCAGCGCGCCAATCGCGAGACGCTGGGACTGCTGTTCGGACTGGCGCGTCAGCAGCAGCTCGAAGCCTGGCGCGCGCGACTGTTCGCCGGCGATCACATCAACAGCACCGAGAACCGCGCCGCGCTGCACATGGCGCTGCGTGCGCCGCGCGGTGCTGATTTCCGCGACGCCGGACGCCGCGTCGGCGATGAGGTGCACGCCGTGCTCGATCGCATGCGGCATTTCGCCGAGCGGGTGCGCGATGGCGACTGGCGCGGCGCGACCGGCAAGCGCATCACCGACATCGTCAACATCGGCATCGGCGGTTCGGATCTCGGCCCGCGCCTGGTCTGCCATGCGCTGGGTCCGATGATCGATGGCCCGCGGCCGCACTTCGTCGCCAACGTTGACGGCGCCGAGCTGCACACGGTGCTGTCGCGGCTGCGGCCGGAGACGACCTTGTTCATCGTCGTCAGCAAGACTTTCAACACGCAGGAGACGCTGGCCAACGCGCTGCACGCGCGCGCGTGGCTGGCGTCATCGCTCGACATCGAATCGGTCAGCAAGCATTTCGTGGCGGTCTCGACCAATCGCGAGGCGGTCGAGGCTTTTGGCATCAATGCCGACCACATGTTCGGCTTCTGGGACTGGGTCGGTGGCCGCTATTCGCTGTGGAGTGCCGTGGGCCTGAGCGCGATGCTGGCACTTGGCCCGGCGCGCTTTTCGGAGTTGCTGCGCGGCGCGCACAGCATGGACGTGCATTTCCGGCGCGCGCCGCTCGATCACAACCTGCCGGTGCTGATGGGACTGCTGTCGGTCTGGAACAGCAATTTCCTGGGCACGACCAGCCACGTGCTGGCGCCGTACGCACAGCGCCTGTCGCTGTTCCCATCATGGGCGCAGCAGCTGGAGATGGAGTCGAACGGCAAGCGCGTCACGCGCGACGGCGTTGCCGTCGACTATGCGACGACCCCGGTGCTCTGGGGCAGCATCGGCACCAACGCCCAGCACGCCTATTTCCAGATGTTGCATCAGGGGCCGGCGGTGCATCCCGTCGATTTCATCCTGCCGGTTTTCGTCGATCACCCGTTCCGCGACATGCACCGCAAGCTGATGGCCAACTGCCTGGCGCAGGCTTCGGCGCTGATGCGCGGCAAGAACGCCGACGAGGTGCGCGTCGAGCTGCGAGCCAAGGGCCTCGACGGCGCGGCGCTGGAGGCGGCTGTTCCGCATCGCGTGTTTCCGGGCAACCGGCCGAGCAACACGCTGCTGATGCCGCGGCTGGATCCTTTTCATCTCGGTGCCCTGCTGGCGCTCTACGAGCACCGCACTTTCGTGCAGAGCGTGCTGTGGGGCATCAACGCCTTCGATCAGTGGGGCGTCGAATTCGGCAAGCAGTTGGCGAACCGCATTCTCGACGGGCAGGCGGAGGGTCCGCTCGATCCGTCGACGGAAGAGCTGATGCGCAAGCTGCGCCTCAACGCGAGCTGATCCCCCGTTCACTCAGGTGCGACGGCGGCCGGTTCGGCGGCGATCTCAAGGGGCCGCCGCGGATCGCTGGCGCTCGAGCGCCCATGCGACGTGCTCGCGCACGGTTTCGTCGGGGTCGTCGAGGCGACCCCGCAGGGCGGCGACCACTTCCTCTGCAGCCGGGGCATTGCCGAGTGCGACCGCCAGATTGCGCAGCCAGCGGGCATAGCCGGCACGACGCAAGGCCATGCCCTCGGTGCGGCGCAGCCATTCGGTCTCGTCCCAGGCGAACAGTGCGACGAGCTGTGGCGCATCGAGTCCGTGGCGCGGCGCGAAATCGACTTCGGGACTGCGCTGCGCGTAGCGGTTCCACGGGCAGACCAGCTGGCAATCGTCGCAGCCGAAGATGCGGTTGCCGATCAGCGGCCGCAGGTCCGGCGGGATCGAGCCGTGATGCTCGATCGTCAGGTAGGAGATGCAGCGTCGCGCGTCGAGCCGGTACGGCGCGACGATGGCCTGGGTCGGGCAGATCCGAAGGCAGGCCGTGCAGCGGCCGCAGAGATTGTCGGCTGCCGGCGCTGCGTCGGGCGGCAGTTCGAGGTCGGTGTAGATCTCGCCGAGGAAGAACCATGAACCGGCTGTGCGGCTGAGCACGAGCGTATTCTTGCCGATCCAGCCGAGCCCGGCGTTGCGTGCGTATGCCTTCTCGAGCGCCGGCGCGCTGTCGGCGAGTACGCGATAGCCATGCGGCCCGACTGCGGCCTCGATGCGGCGGCCCAGCTTGAGCAGGCGGCTTCGTACCAGCTTGTGGTAGTCGCGCCCGAGTGCGTAGCGTGAGATGTAGGCCTTGCTCGCATCGCCAAGCACCGCGTCGGCGTCGGCGGCATCGCCTCGATAGTTCATGCGAACCGAGATCACGCTCAGCGTGCCTGGGCGGAGACGCTGTGGATGCTCGCGCAGCGGCAGGTCACGGGCGAGCCACTCCATCTGACCGTGAAAGCCTTCGGCCAGCCAGTCGCGCAGGTGCTGGAGGTCGGCGTCGAGTTCGAGGCGCGCGATGCCGGCGTCGGCGAAGCCGCATTCCTTTGCCCAGGACCGGATGTCGGTCACGAGTCGCTGCGGGTCGGGAGCGGGCATCGGCACGGCGGGCGGCAGGCAGGGAAGAGCGCAATTGTATGCGGGCGGTGCGCGGGCGGCTTCTATACTGTTCGCCATGGACGACATCGCACAGCGGCTCTATACCGCGGCCCAGGCGCGCGAACTGGATCGGCGCGCGATCCAGGATTTCGGGATTCCCGGATACACCCTGATGCAGCGCGCGGCGCGTGCCTGCTGGGTCGCTGCCCGGGAGCGCTGGCCGCATGCGCGATCGCTGGTCGTGGTCTGCGGCAACGGCAACAACGGTGGCGATGGCTATGAGCTTGCACGCCTGGCGCGCGCGGCCGGCTGGAGCGTGCAGCTCTATGCGGTCGGCGGTGAGCCTCGCCAGGGTGACGCGGTTCTGGCTTGCTCGGCCTGGAAAGGTGATGGCGGAACGATCCTGCCGATGCCCAGGCAACTGCCCGCCGGCGAGGTCGTGGCTGATGCGTTGTTCGGAACCGGATTGAGCCGGGCGCTGGACGATGCGTCGAGGGCTGCGATCGCCGCGATCACGCAGGCGCGCACCGCGGGCGCGGGCGTGGTGGCGGTCGACATTCCCTCCGGGCTCGATGCGACGCGCGGCGCGGCCGACTACGGTGCCGTGGTGCAGGCCGATCTGACGGTCACCTTCATCGGCCGCAAGCTGGGCATGCATACCGGGCAGGGTCCGGCCGTCTGCGGGGCGGTGCAATTCGCCGGGCTCGAACTCGGCCCCGAAGTTCATGAAGGCGTGGCGCCAGCCGCGCGCCTGCAGGCCGCGACCGATCTCGAAGCCGTGCTGCCACTGCGTTCTCCGACCGCGCACAAGGGCGACCACGGGCATGTCCTCCTGGTCGGCGGCAATCACGGCATGACAGGGGCGATCCTGCTGGCGGGGCGCGCCGCGCTGCATGCCGGTGCCGGGCTGGTCAGCGTCGCCACGCGCCACGAGCACGCGGCGATGCTGACGGCGGCGCAGCCGGAACTGATGTGCCATGGCGTCGAGGATGTCGACACCTTGCGGCGCCTGATGGCGCGCGCGACGGTCGTGGCGATCGGTCCGGGGCTGGGCACCGATGATTGGGCGCGCCTGCTGTGGGGCGAGGTCATGCGCTTGGACAAGCCGCGTGTGCTCGACGCCGACGCGCTGAATCTGCTGGCGGCCGCGCCGTCGACCGTGCTCGGCGACGCCGTGCTCACGCCGCATCCCGGCGAGGCGGCGCGCCTGCTGGGCACGACGACCGGGGCCGTGCAGTCCGATCGTGCCGCGGCGCTGCACGCCCTGCAGGCGCGCTACGGCGCGGCCGTCGTGCTCAAGGGCGCCGGCACGATGGTCGGCGGTGTTCCGCCGGTCGTCTGCCCGTTCGGCAATCCCGGCATGGCCGTCGGCGGCATGGGTGATGCACTGACCGGCATCATCGCGGCGCTGCGGGCGCAGGGCCTCGCCGCGCCGGCTGCGGCGCAAGCCGGCGTGCTTGCGCACGCGCTGGCCGGGGACGCGGCGGCGTCGGCCGGTGAACGCGGCCTGTTGCCGAGCGATCTGATCGATCGTCTGCGCGCGATCGTCAATCCCGTGCGCCGGGGAACGTCGTGAGAATCGAGCAGGCACTGGTCGATAGCGCTGCGACCGAAGCGCTGGGGGGCGTCTTGGCGCGCGTGCTGGCGGGTGGTGGCGTCCTGTACCTGCGCGGCGATCTCGGCGCCGGCAAGACGACGCTGGCGCGCGGTCTGCTGCGGGCGCTGGGCGTTGCCGGCGCGGTACGCAGTCCGACGTATACCTTGCTGGAGATCTATGAAATCAGCGGACGCCCGCCGGTCCTGCACATGGACCTCTATCGCCTGCAGGATCCCGAAGAACTGGTCGCGATCGGCGTGCGCGATTTTTCGCCGGAGCGCAGCCTCTGGCTCGTCGAATGGCCGGAGCGCGGCGAGGGCTTCCTGCCGGCTCCGAGTCTGTGTATCGACCTGTCCACCGCCGGCCATGGGCGCCGGGCTTGCCTGCAGAGCGATGACGCCGGCTTGATGGCCGAACTGCGCGAGCAGTTGGGCGCGAGTGCTAGCGCAGATTCACACCCTTCATGAAGAATGATCGCTATCTTCATGTTTAGGCGGACTAAAATTTGCGGTTGACGAAAAATTAGGCTACTGTTCCGGCCAAATCCGCGAGGAAGGGATGTATGCGTTGGGGGATCGGACTGGCGCTCCTGTTCGCTGCGCCGCTGCTGCAGGCGGCGGAGCTGAAGGATTTGCGCGTCTGGGACGGCCCGGATTCGACGCGCGTCGTCTTCGATATCAGTGTGGCGAGCCGGCCGACGGTCTTCACGCTCGCCAACCCGGATCGCGTGGTTGTCGATCTGTCCGACCTCGATGCCGCCAGTATCAAGCGTGCTTCGCGGGCGGCCCCCAAAGGCCTCGTCAAGAAAATCCGCAGCGGTCCGCGTGACGGCGGCATTCGCGTCGTGCTCGACGTGGCCGCCGCCGTCGACGCCAAGAGCTTCGAACTGGCGCCGAACGATGAGTACGGCCATCGTGTCGTCATCGATCTCATGCGCAACGACGCGGCTGCATCTGCCGCAGCTGAACCCGTAGCGACTGTGCCGGCGCCGGCGATGCCGTCGCCGCCGGCAAACCCGAGCGGCACGACCCGACTGCAGGACAAGCCGATCGTGGTCGCGATCGACGCGGGACACGGCGGCGAAGATCCCGGCGCGCGTGGCGCTTCAGGCCTTCAGGAGAAAGATGTCTCGCTGGCGATCGCGCGCAAGCTGGCCTTGCTGATCAACACGCAGCCGAACATGCGCGCTGTGCTGACGCGCGACGGAGACTATTACGTGGGCCTGCGCCAGCGCGTCGAGATTGCGCGCAAGCATCAGGCCGACATGTTCGTGTCGATCCACTGCAACGCGTTCACAAAGCGGGAGATGCAGGGCACGGCGGTTTACGTGCTGAGCGATCGCGGCGTCACCAACGAACAGGCGCGCTGGCTTGCGAACAAGGAAAACGCGGCCGATCTGGTCGGCGGCGTCGAATTGCACGGCAAGGACAACGATCTCGCCGCGGTCCTGATCGACCTGTCGCAAAGCGCGACCATGGAAGCCAGCTTCGACGTCGGTTCGCGCATCCTGCGCTCGATGGGGCAGGTCAACAATCTGCAGAAATCGGATGTCCAGCAGGCCGCTTTCGTCGTGCTCAAGGCGCCGGACATTCCGTCCGTGCTGGTCGAGACCGCCTTTATCACCAATCCGCGCGAGGAAAAGCTGTTGGCCAGCGAGGATTATCAGGGCAAGCTGGCGGCCAGCATCTTCACCGGCGTCAAGGGCTATTTCCAGACCTACCGACCGAAGCAACAGCTGGTCGAAGCTTCGCCGCGCTTCACGAAGGTCAGCGCGATTTCAGACAAGAACTAGCGTGCCGAAGCCGAGACGGGGCGGCGGTGCTGGAAAACAAGTTCCGTAGCCCTCAGCTTCGGTGGCAGCTGTCGACGGCTTGTTCCACCCGGCCTTTCATGGATTAAGAAGCAAAAAAAATACCCCCTCAATCGAGGGGGTATCGATAGGCTGCAGTCGCTGAAACGTTTTAGCGATTGCGCTTGTTCTTCGAGAAGTGCTTCGCGAGCCCCGCGATCGGACCGCCCATCGTGCCTTCCGACGAGGAGCCGGGGATGCACGTGCTCGGATTGCCTGAGCAGCCGGACACGGCAAGCGCCGCGTAGTCAATGCCCAGGCCGGCACTGCCGCTGGTACCGCTCGATCCACTGGTGCCGCTGCCTGCAATCGCCGGAAGCGAAGCGCTGGCCACGATCGCCGCGAGGGCCATCTTGATGAGAGTGTGCTTGCGCATTGTGTGCCTCCTTAGTTGAACGCGAAGCCGACGCCAACGGAACCGGCGAACTCGACGTTGCCGCCGTAGCGTTCGCCCAGATTGGTGGCGCCGAGGGTGACGGTCAGCGGGAACGAGCGGAACGGCGCGACCGAAACCGCGGCATTGGTGAAGCGGCCGGTGTACTCGGCCAGTACCGAAATCTGCTGCGTGAAGTAGAACGCCGCCGATCCGAACACGTTGGCGCCGCTCTTGTTCGGTTCGTTATAGAGCTCGTCGCCGATACCGATGTTCAGAATCGTCGCGAACTGGCCGACCGGCAGCATCTTGGTGGCGACCGCGTAGACGCTCGACTTGTTCGCATTCTTGAACGCGTCGCTGCCCCAGCGGCCGGTGCCGTTGACGCCGACGGCGAACGAGGCGAAACCCGGCAGATTGGTATGCAGCTTCAGGCCAACCGAACCCGATTCACCGAAGCTGTCGCCGCTGCCGGTGTCACCGAACAGCGATGAGGAGGCAACCGCCACTTCGAGTGCCGCGTACTTGTCCGGATCGCCGAGGCCGAAGGCGACACCCAGCGAACCGTCGGCGTCCTGATCATTGCAATCACAGGTTTGGCCATAGCCGCCCACACCGAAGGTTCCCCAACGTGCGCCGAAAGCAACCGGGGCCTGCAGGGCCGGTGCGGCGAAACCCTTGAGTTCGCTGGCGGCAGCGCTGGCGGCTTCAGAGCCGCTCTGGGCCCACGCCGGCGTGCTTGCGAGCATCAGGGCGCCCGTAACCAGAACCGTCTTATTCTTCACCTTCATAACCGTGATTCCCCTGTGGTTGGCTCGTACGGCACGCTTTGATGCGTTTGTTGCGCCGCCGCGAAACACTCTAGTGTTTCAGATATCCAAATACAAGGCCTGAATCGGGGGTGGAGCGCAGCGCAGTAAAGCCACAAATCTTCGTTAAGGCAGAGGCTTACGCGGCACTGACCGGATTCATCTTGCATTGCAAGAAAGCCGGACCCCGAACTGTGCTGCGAAGCACAGTTTGCGTTCTTCAGCGGGTCGCGGAAGTGGAGCGTCGCAATTGCCGCACCCTCGGCAGGGTATCGCACGCCCCTTGATAAGCGAGGTCGAAGCCATGCAGGGCGCGCGCCGCGGTCTCGGGATTCTGATCCTCGCGCAGGACGAACGCATCGATGCCGACGCGCGCCATGCCCTGCAGTTGATCGGCGACCACAGCCGAACCGCGTGCGCGAATCTGGCCGTGATAGCCGAGCCGCTCGCGCAGCAGGCGCGCTTGACTATAGGCGCGCCCATCGGCGAACGCGGGGAACAGCAGTTCGATCATCGGGCATGCCAGCAGCGAGTCCGGCAAGGTCGTGATGTCGACCGTATTGGCCAGCCGGACCGCAACCTTCGATCCGCTGGCTGCGAGCGCGTTGGCCTCGTGCTGCCAGCGCTGCAACGAGACTGTGACTGCGACCGGCGACGCCGGCAGCGGTGCGTCGTCAGCAAGTTCCAGATACTCATCCGCGGCCACGCGGCCGTCGAGCAGCAAAATGGTCACGCGCTCACCCCGTCTTCCGCATAGATGCGTGCCTTGAACGGCGCCATGCCGACGCGGCGATAGCACTGCAGGAACGATTCATCTTCCGAGTGCCGTTGCTGCATGTAGACGGCGATGATGCGCTCGACCGCTTCGGCGATGTCGGCGCGACTGATCGCCGGACCGGTGCGGTCGCCGAGGCTGGCGTCATCCTCAGCCGAGCCGCCGAGCGTGACCTGGTACCACTCCTCGCCATGCTTGTCGACGCCGAGGATGCCGATGTGGCCGACGGTGTGGTGGCCGCAACCGTTCATGCAGCCGGACATCTTGATCTTGATGTCGCCGATGTCGTACAGGTAATCGAGCGACTCGAAGCGGTCGGTGATGTCCTGTGCGACGCCGATCGAGCCGGCGTTGGCGAGCGAGCAGTAGTCGAGGCCGGGGCAGCAGATCATATCGGTCAGCAGGCCGATATTCGGGGTCGCCAGATCGTACTGGCGCAGCGCCTGCCAGACGGCGTAGACGTCGCTCTGGCGGACTTCGGCGAGCACGAGGTTCTGATCGTGCGTGGCGCGCGCTTCACCGAAGCTGTAGCGCTCGGCCAGATCGGCGAGGATGTCGAGCTGCTCGGCCGAGGCATCGCCGGGCACGCCGTTACGCGGCTTCAGCGACACGAACACGATCTTGTAGCCGTCGACGCGATGATCTTTGACGTTGCGCTTGGCGAAGGCGGCGAAGGCGCTGTCCTGGCGCAGATGCGCGGCGAAACTCGTGTCGTCCGCAGCGCCCGGCTCGTACGGGTGCTCGTCGAAGTGCGACTTCATGCTCTCGATGTCTTGCGCGTCGAGGCGCAGCTCACTGTCGCGGATCTGCGTCCACTCGGCCTCGACGAGTTCGGTGAACTTCGCCGGCCCCATCTCCTTGACGAGAATCTTGATGCGGGCGCGGTGGATATTGTCGCGGCGGCCCAGGCGGTTGTACACGCGCAGCACCGCTTCGAGGTACGACAGCAGATCGAGTTCCGGCAGGAATTCGCGGATCGGATGGCCGAGCATCGGCATGCGGCCGAGGCCGCCGCCGACGTAGATCGTGTAGCCGAGCTCGCCGGCCGCGTTGCGGACGATGTGCACGCCGATGTCGTGCACCTGCGTTGCGGCGCGGTCGGTCGTGGTCGCCGAGAAGGCGATCTTGAACTTGCGCGGCAGCCAGTTGAACTCGGGGTGGAACGTCGCCCATTGCCGCGTCAGCTCGCAGTACGGGCGCGGGTCGACGAGCTCATCGCGGGCGGCACCGGCGAGATGGTCGGAGGTGATGTTGCGGATGCAGTTGCCGGAGGTCTGGATCGCGTGCATCTGCACGCTGGCCAGATCGGCGAGGATGTCCGGCACGCGCTCGAGCTGCGGCCAGTTGTACTGGATGTTCTGGCGCGTCGTGAAATGGCCAAAACCCTTGTCGTACTCGCGCGCGATGTGCGCCAGCATGCGCAGCTGCCGGCTGGCGAGCAGGCCGTACGGGATCGCCACGCGCAGCATCGGCGCGAAGCGCTGGATGTACAGGCCGTTGCGCAGGCGCAGGGCCCGGAATTCTTCATCCGGGATCTGTCCAGCCAGAAAGCGGCGGGTCTGGTCGCGAAACTGCGCGACGCGTTCGTCGACGAGCTTCTGGTCGTAGGAGTCGTAGCGGTACATGGCGGTGTCCTGCGCGGGACGCGCATTATCCGGGTTCCCATCCGGCTCGGCGGAATTCCGGGCTTGAAGTTATAAGCTCATGCCGAACGGTTATTGGGCATCGGGCAGGGACTTCATCAATTCTTCGGACCTCTTCTGCCGCTGCTCGGCATCGGCGATCGCGCTGATCTCATCGACGACCTCGCGCGTCAGATGCGGGGCAAACAGCTTCAGGAAGTCATACATGTATCCGCGCAGGAACAGTCCGCGCCGGAAGCCGATATGCGTGACGCTGTCTTCGAACAAATGATCGGCCGGCAGGCAGACGAGGTCGCGATCGGTCTTTTCGTCGAACGCCATGCTGGCGATGATGCCGACGCCGAGACCGAGGCGCACGTAGGTCTTGATGACATCGGCGTCGACGGCCGTCAGCACCACGTCCGGCTTCAGGCCGCGCGCCGCGAAGGCCTGGTCGAGCTTCGAGCGGCCGGTGAAGCCGAAGGTGTAGGTGATGATCGGGTGCGCGGCGATGTCCTGCAGCGTCAGCCGCGATTTGCCGGCGAGCGGGTGGTCCGGGCGCACGAGGACCGAACGATTCCAGTGGTAGCAGGGCAGCATCACCAGCGTCTCGAAGTGGTGCATGGCCTCGGTCGCGATCGCGAAATCGGCCTGGCCTTCGGCCGCCATTCTTGCGATCTGCGGCGGCGAGCCCTGGTGCAGGTGCAGGCTGACGCGCGGATAGAGCTGCCGGAACGGCTGGATCACCCGCGGCAGCGCATAGCGCGCCTGCGTGTGCGTGGTGGCGATCGCCAGATCGCCGCGGTCGGCATCGTGGAACTCCTCGGCGACGCGCTTGATGTTCTCGACCTCGGCGAGCAGACGCTGCGTGCAGTCGAGGATGCGCTGGCCGGCCGGCGTGATCTCGGACAGATGCTTGCCGTTGCGCACGAAGATGTCGACGCCGAGTTCGTCCTCGAGCATGCGGATCTGCTTGCTGACGCCGGGTTGCGACGTGAACAGGGCCTCGGACGCGGCCGTGACGTTGAGGCCGCGCTGGGCGACTTCGTGGATGTAATGCAGCTGCCGGAGTTTCATGGCGGCCTCATATTCGTAAACTGAATAAAATTATAGTCTGCTATTCCAGAATCTTCGATAGCTCGCGCGCCCTTAGACCCAAAAAATCAAATGCAAGAACTCGGTTTCATATTGGCGGGACTGGTGGTGGGCACGGCGGTCGGCGCGACCGGCGTTGGCGGCGGCTCGTTGATGACCCCGATCCTGATCCTGTTCTGCGGCATCAAGCCGGCGATCGCCGTCGGCACCGATCTGCTCTACGCGAGTCTCAGCAAGGCATTCGGCGTGGTCCTGCATCGCCGCAACGGCACGGTCAACTGGCGGCTGGTCGGAGTGCTGTCGGCCGGCAGCGTGCCGGCGACGATCGTCACGCTCGTGGTGCTGCGCCAGGTTCCGGCCGGGCCCGGGCTCGACCATCTGATCAAGCTGGTGCTGTCGGCGGCGATCATCGTGACCGCGACTTTCACCCTGCTGCAGGAGCCGCTGTTGCGCTGGATGCAGCGCAGCGGTCTGGCCATGAGCGCGGCGATGCTCGAGCGTCTGCAGGCACCGCTGACGCTGCTCTCCGGTGCGCTGATCGGTACGCTGGTGACAATCTCCTCGGTCGGCGCCGGGGTGATCGGCATGATGCTGCTGCTGTTGCTGTATCCCAAGGAGCGGCCGATCGTGCTGATCGGTTCCGACCTTGCGCATGCGGTTCTGATCACCGGCATCGCCGGCCTGGGGCATGCCGGCATCGGCTCGGTGGACTACCGCATGCTGGGCCTGTTGCTGGTGGGGGCCTTGCCCGGCATCTGGCTCGGCACGCGGCTGGGTTTTCGCCTGCCGCCGCGCCTGCTCAAGCGGCTCGTCGCCGCCTTTCTGATCTTCATCGGCGGCACGATGGCAGCCAAGGCGATCGCCGGCTGAACGCGCCGACACGCTAAGCTTCGCGCATGTCCGCCGATTCCGATGCCTGGCCATACTTTCCTGTTTTCATCCGTCTGCGGGGCGAGCCGGTGCTGCTGGTCGGCGGCGGCGCGGTCGCCGCGCGCAAGCTGCAGGCCTTGCTGCGTGCGCAGGCGCAGGTCGGAATCGTCGCCGCCGAGCTCGAAGCCGAGGTGCGCGCGATCGTCGAGGCGGGGCGGGCCCGCTGGCTGGCGCCGCGCTTCGAGGCCGATCAGGTCGAACGCCAGCGGCTCGTCATTGCCGCAACCGATGATCCGATGCTCAACGCCGCCGTTGCCGAGGCGGCCGAGCGTGCCCATGTGCCGGTCAACGTCGTCGACGACGAGGCGCGCAGCCGCTTCATCGTGCCGGCCGTCGTCGATCGCCGGCCGCTGCTGGTCGCGATCTCCAGCGGCGGCGCGGCGCCGGTGCTGGCGCGGCGCCTGCGCGAGCGCATCGAATCGCTGCTGCCGTCCGGCCTCGGCCGGCTCGCCCGCTATCTGCAGAGCCGGCGTCCCCGCGTGCGCGGCACGGCACACACGCAGAAACGTGCGATCTGGGAGCAGTTCCTGGACGGCGCCGGCGCCGAGGCCGCGCAGCGCGGCGACGAATCCGCCGCCGACGCCGCGCTCGAACGGCTGATCGATGGCGCGCCGGCGGCCGGCGAGGTCTATCTGGTCGGCGCCGGTCCGGGCGATCCCGACCTGCTGACCTTCCGGGCGCTGCGCCTGATGCAGCAGTGCGACATCGTGCTCTACGATCGCCTGGTATCGCCCGGCGTGCTCGACCTCGTGCGGCGCGATGCCGAGCGCCTCTTCGTCGGCAAGTCCCGCAACCGGCATACCGTGCCGCAGGAGGAGATCAACGCCGAGCTGGTCCGTCAGGCACGCGCCGGCCGGCGCGTGCTGCGCCTCAAGGGCGGCGACCCGTTCATCTTCGGACGCGGCGGCGAAGAGATCGAAACGCTGATGGCCGAAGGGATCGCCTTTCAGGTCGTGCCCGGCGTGACGGCCGCCGCCGGCTGCGCGGCCTACGCCGGCATTCCGCTGACGCATCGCGATTACGCGCAGTCCTGCGTATTCGTGACCGGACACGCGCGCAAGGACGGCCGGCTGGATCTGCACTGGGACCAGCTCGCCCGTCGCGGGCAGACCGTGGTGTTCTACATGGGCCTGCAGACGCTGCCGCAGATCTGCGCCGAGCTGCGCGCGCACGGCCTGCCGTCCGACTGGCCGGCCGCGGTGGTGTCCGACGGCACCTCGCCGGCGCAGCGCGTCATCGTCGGCTCGCTCGGCAGTCTGCCGGACGCGGTCGCCGCCACCGAGCTGCACGGGCCGACGCTGTTGATGGTCGGCGAAGTCGTGAAGCTGCGCGAAAAGCTCGACTGGTTCCGCGGCCAGCGCCGCTGACCGATTCGCCCTTGCCCCGGGCCGGCGTCTAGCCGCCGGCGCTGCCGCGCTTGGCTTCGTCGAGATCGCGCGAGCGCAGGCGCTTCTGGATCGCGCGCAGGATGCCGGCGGTGTCGAGGCCGGCCTGCGCCAGCAGCTCTTCGCGCGTACCGTGCTCGACGAACTGGTCCGGCAGGCCGAGGTTCAACACCGGCACCGTGTGATGCTGGGCGACCAGCACTTCGTTGACGCCGGAGCCGGCGCCGCCGAGACGGACGTTGTCCTCGATCGTCACCAGCAGGTCGTTCTCGTTGGCGAGTTCGAGGATCAGCTCGGCATCGAGTGGCTTGACGAAGCGCATGTCGGCGACCACGGCGTCGAGGATCTCGGCCGCTTCGAGTGCCGGTTGCACCATCGCGCCGAACGCCAGGATCGCGACGCGCGGACGGCGGCGGCCGTGCGCCTCGCGCACGATGCGGCCTTTGCCGACGGCGAGCGGCCGGGCCTCGTGCTCGGGGACCAGACCGATGCCATTGCCGCGCGGATAGCGCACGGCGCTGGGCTGCGCCAGCGTCAGGCCGGTCGACAGCATGCGCCGGCACTCGTTCTCGTCCGACGGCGCCATCACCACCAGATTCGGGATGCAGCGCAGGTAGGACAGATCGAAGCTGCCGTGATGCGTGGCGCCGTCGGCGCCGACCAGGCCGCCGCGATCGATCGCGAACAGCACCGGCAGATTCTGGATCGCGACGTCGTGAATCAGCTGGTCGTAGCCGCGCTGCAGGAAGGTCGAGTAGATCGCGCAGACCGGCTTCATGCCCTCGCAGGCGAGGCCGGCGGCGAGCGTCACCGCATGCTGCTCGGCGATGCCGACGTCGAAGTAGCGCGCCGGGAAGCGCTGCGCGAACTGCACCAGGCCCGAGCCTTCGCGCATCGCCGGCGTGATGCCGACGACCAGGCGATCGCGCTCGGCGGCGCGGCACAGCCAGTCGCCGAACACCTGCGTGTAAGTCGGCGCGGACTCGCTCTTCTTGGCCGGGAACGCGCCGGTGACCGGGTCGAACTGGGTGATGCCGTGATACTTGATCGGGTCGGCCTCGGCCGGCTCGAAGCCCTTGCCCTTGACGGTGACGACGTGCAGCAGCTGCGGGCCGCGCGCGTCCTTCAGGCCGTCCAGCGCCTGCATCAGCGCCGGCAGGTCATGGCCGTCGACCGGCCCCGAATAGCGGAAGCCGAAGGTCTCGAACATCGCGCCCGGATGGTCGAGGTGGGCTTCGTTGTGGGCGGCGCGCGGTGCGCGGGCCGCGTGCGGTGCCTTCATGCCGAGCTTCTGCATCAGGCGCGCCGAGTGGTCGCGCAGGGCGCCGACGTTCTCGGAGATCGACATGTCGTTGTCGTTGTAGATCACCAGCATGTCGAGGCCGAGATGACCGGCGTGGTTCAGGGCCTCGAAGGCCATGCCGGCGGTCATGCCGCCGTCGCCGATCACCGCGACCACGCGGCGCGTCTCTTCCTTCAGGCGCGCCGCGGCGGCCATGCCGGCGGCGGCCGAGATCGAAGTCGACGAGTGGCCGACGCCGAAGGTGTCGTACTCGCTTTCGGCGCGCAGGCAGAACGGCGCCAGGCCGCCGAGGCGGCGGATCGTCTCCAGGCGTGCGCGGCGGCCGGTCAGCATCTTGTGCGGATAGGCCTGGTGGCCGACGTCCCAGACGATGCGGTCGTGCGGGGTGTCGAGGCAGTAGTGCAGGGCGAGCGAGAGCTCGACGGTGCCGAGGTTGGCGGCGAAATGGCCGCCGATCCGGCCGAGCGTCTCGATCAGGTAACGCCGCATCTCGACCGCGAGCGCCGGCAGTTCGTCGGCGGGCAGCTGGCGCAGTTCGTCCGGCGTCTGGATGCGCCCGAGCAGGGCGTATCCGGGAATATCGGTCATGAAGTTTCTTATGTGCCCGAGGGCACCCTGTCCTGAAAGCAGTACGGGATTATCGGCCAAGGGGCTGCCCCGAACCAGTGCGTGAACGGCACTGTGTCTCAGTGGTCGCGGCCCTCGATATGGCGGGACAGCCACTGCAGCGGCTCCGCGCCGTCATTGAAGAGCGCCAGCGCCGCCCGCGCCGAGGCGAACAGTTCGGCGGCGCGGGCCTTGGCGGCCGGCAGGCCCATCACCGACGGGTACGTCGACTTGAGGCGGGCCTCGTCCTTGCCCGCCGTCTTGCCGAGCGCCGTCGAGCTGGCCTCGATGTCGAGCACGTCGTCCTGGATCTGGAAGGCCAGGCCGATGCACTTGCCGTAATGATCGAGCGCGTCGCGCGCCTCGGCGCGCAGCGCCGGCGCGGCGGCGCAGGCGAGCCGCAGGCAGGCGCGGATCATCGCGCCGGTCTTGTGGACGTGCAGGGCTTCGAGTTCGGCCAGCGTCAGCTGGCTGCCCTCGGAAGCGAGATCGACAGCCTGGCCGCCGACCATGCCGCGCGAGCCGGCGGCCTCGGCGAGCAGGTCGACCATCTGCAGGCGCTGCGCGGCGGACAGCCCGGCCTCGCGGTCGGATGCGAGCACCTGGAAGGCCAGCGCCTGCAGGCCGTCGCCGACCAGGATCGCGGTGGCTTCGTCGTAGGCCTTGTGCGTCGTCGGCCGGCCGCGGCGCAGATCGTCGTCATCCATCGCCGGCAGGTCGTCGTGGACCAGCGAGTAGACGTGGATCAGCTCGATCGCGCAGGCCGGCGCGTCGAGCGCGCGCGGCGGCAGGCCGAGCACTTCGCCGGCCGCATATACCAGCAGCGGACGCAGGCGCTTGCCGCCGTCGACGGCGTAGCGCATCGCCTCGTGCAGGCGCGCCGGATAGCAGCCGGCCGGCGGCAGCGCGCGCTCGAAGGCGGCCTGCAGGCGTTGCCGGTAGTCCTCCACGCGTGCGGCGAACGGCGCGTTCACGGGCCTGCGTCCTCGTCTGCATCGTCATCGCCGCCGCGGTCGCTGGCGAGCAGATCGTGCACTTTCAGTTCGGCGTGTTCGAGCGAGCCGCGGCACTGTCGGGCCAACGCCACGCCGCGTTCGAACAGGCGCAGCGACTCGTCGAGGCGCAGGTCGCCGCGCTCGAGCGTCTGCACGATGCTTTCGAGCTCCTTCATCGCCTCCTCGAACTGGCCGACCGGGTCGGCGGACGGAGCGGGGGCGGGCGGCGGAACCGGGTTTTTGGCGGGCATGGCAGGCGCGGCTCGCGAGAGCCGGAGACGAAAGAGCCGTAGTGTAATCGCCGGACGGCACATCCAGAACGCCGGTGCCCCGCATCGCGGGTATCGGAACGGGCGGCGCAGGCGCGCGCCTGCGTGCCCGAGAACGGCGGCGAGGGCAATCTTGCCGAGGCGCGACGCATTGGCTACCTTCGCGCGTCCGCAACGCGACCCCCCTCCGATGGCCAGCAACAATCAGTACAGCGCCGAAGCAATTGAAGTCCTTCAGGGTTTGGATCCGGTGCGCAAGCGCCCGGGCATGTATACGGATACCACGCGTCCGAACCATCTCGCCCAGGAAGTGATCGACAACGCGGTCGACGAGGCGCTCGCCGGCTACTGCAAGAACGTCACCGTCACGGTCCACGACGACGGCTCGCTCGAAGTTGCCGACGATGGCCGCGGCATGCCGGTCGACATTCACCCGGTGCACAAGGTCACCGGTGTCGAGCTGATCCTGACCAAGCTGCATTCGGGCGCCAAGTTCTCGAACAAGCAGTACCAGTTCTCGGGCGGCCTGCATGGCGTCGGCGTCTCGGTCGTCAACGCGCTGTCGAACCGTCTCGAAGTGCGCGTGTTCCGCGACGGCACCGAGCATCTGATCGTGTTCAAGGACGGCGAAGTCGCCGAGAAGCTGAAGCCGGTCGGCACGGTCGCCAGGAACAAGCGCGGCACCACGGTGCGCTTCTGGGCCGATCCGAAGTATTTCGACTCGCCGAAGTTCTCGATGCCGCGCCTCAAGCAGGTGCTGCGCGCCAAGGCCGTGCTGTGCCCGAACCTGCACGTCACGTTGATCGACAAGATCCACGGCGAGGAGCTGAGCTGGCAGTACGAGAACGGCCTGCCGGACTACCTGAAGGATGCGCTGCAGGGTGCCGAGACCTTGCCGGGCGAGCCTTTCATCGGCCAGTTCAAGGCGGCGCGCGAGGAAGCCGAGTGGGCGCTGGTGTGGCTGAACCAGGAAGGCGCGCGCGGCGAGCCGGTCGCCGAAAGCTACGTCAATCTGATTCCGACTGCGCAGGGCGGCACGCACGTCAACGGCCTGCGCACCGGCCTGACCGAGGCGATCCGCGAGTTCTGCGAGTTCCGCAACCTGCTGCCGCGCGGCCTGAAGCTGACGCCGGAAGACGTCTGGAACGGCTGCGCCTACGTGCTCAGCGTCAAGATGCAGGACCCGCAATTCGCCGGCCAGACCAAGGAGCGGCTCAGCTCGCGCGAGACGGCCGCCTTCGTGCAGGGCGTGGTGCACGATTCGTTCAGCCTCTGGCTGAACCAGCACACCGATGCCGGCGAGCAGATCGCGCAGCTGGTGATCGCCAACGCCAATGCGCGCCTGAAGCTGTCGAAGCAGGTCGTCCGCAAGAAGGTCACCAGCGGGCCGGCGCTGCCCGGCAAGCTGGCCGATTGCGTGTCCAACGACCCGGCGCTGACCGAGCTGTTCCTCGTTGAAGGCGACTCGGCCGGCGGCTCCGCCAAGCAGGCGCGCGACCGCGAGTACCAGGCGGTGATGCCGCTGCGCGGCAAGATCCTCAACAGCTGGGAAGTCGATGCCAACGAGGCGCTCGCCTCCCAGGAGATCCACGACATCTCGGTGGCGATCGGCGTCGATCCGGGCAGTGCCGACATCGCCAGCCTGCGCTACGGCAAGATCTGCGTGCTCGCCGACGCCGACTCCGACGGCCTGCACATCGCGACCTTGCTGTGCGCGCTGTTCCTCAAGCATTTCCGTCCGCTGGTCGCCGCCGGCAACATCTTCATCGCGATGCCGCCGCTGTTCCGCATCGACGCCGGCAAGCAGGTCTATTACGCGCTCGACGAGGCCGAGAAGAACGGCGTGCTCGACCGCCTCGCCGCCGAGGGCAGCCGCGCCAAGCCGCAGGTCACGCGCTTCAAGGGTCTGGGCGAGATGAACCCCTTGCAGCTGCGCGAGACGACGATGGCGCGCGACACGCGCCGCCTCGTGCAGCTGACGCTCGACGACGGCGTCGCCGACGCGGGCCTGTCGGCGGACAAGGTCATGGACATGCTGCTCGCCAAGAAGCGCGCTTCGGATCGCAAGGACTGGCTCGAGCGCGAAGGCAACCGCGCCGAGGTCTGAGCGCGCGGGAACGATCTGTCGGGGAGGTCAGACGCGGAGGCGGCGTATTGCGTATCCTTGGAGACCGTCCCCCGGTTCCCTTCCTCGCGCCCGACGCATGCATCATTCGACGCCCCTGATCGCGACCATCGTCGGCGGCCTCGTGCTTGCCTTCGTGTTCGGGGCGATCGCGCAGCGCCTGCGTCTGCCGCCGCTGGTCGGCTATCTGCTCGCCGGCGTGGCGATGGGCCCCAACACGCCGGGCTTCGTCGCCGACCAGAGCCTGGCCAGCGAGCTGGCCGAACTCGGCGTGATCCTGCTGATGTTCGGCGTCGGCCTGCATTTCTCGCTCAAGGATCTGCTGTCGGTGCGCAAGATCGCCGTGCCCGGTGCGGTCGTGCAGATCGCGGTCGCCACGGCGCTCGGCGTCGGCCTCGCGCTGCTGCTCGGCTGGCCGCTCGGCGGCGGCATCGTGTTCGGCCTGGCGCTGTCGGTGGCGAGCACGGTCGTGCTGCTGCGCGCGCTGCAGGACCGTCGCCTGCTGGAGACCGATCGTGGCCGCATCGCGGTTGGCTGGCTGATCGTCGAGGATCTGGCGATGGTGCTGGCGCTGGTATTGATTCCGGCCCTGGCGGAAGCCTTCGGCGCTGCCGGCGGCGCCTCGGTCGGGGCGGGTGCGATCGCCGCGACGCTGGCGATCACGATCGGCAAGGTGATGGCCTTCGTCGCCGTGATGCTGATCGGCGGCCGCCGCCTGATCCCGCGCATCCTCGACTGGGTCGCACGGACCGGTTCGCGCGAGCTGTTCACGCTGTCGGTGCTCGCCGTCGCGCTCGGCGTCGCGCTCGGCGCCGCGTACCTGTTCGACGTGTCGTTCGCGCTCGGCGCGTTCTTCGCCGGCATGATCCTCGCCGAGTCGCCGCTGTCGCATCGCGCCGCCGAGGAGTCGCTGCCGCTGCGCGACGCCTTCGCCGTGCTGTTCTTCGTCTCGGTCGGCATGCTGTTCGACCCCAGCATCGTGCTGCGCGCGCCGCTGCAGCTGCTGGCGACGCTGGCCATCATCATTGTCGGCAAGTCGATCGCGGCGTTCGTGATCGTGCGTGCGTTCGGCTACACGCGGGCAACGGCGATGACGATCGCCGCCAGCCTGTCGCAGATCGGCGAGTTCTCGTTCATCCTCGCCGGCCTCGGGCTGGCGCTTGGCCTGATGCCGCAGCAGGGCCAGGACCTGATCCTCGCCGGCGCGATCCTGTCGATCCTGTTCAACCCGGTCGCCTTCGCGATCGCCGAGCGCGGCCTGCGCAAAGCCGACCCGCTGGTGGTGCCGGCGGCGACGGCAGCGGCGGCCGCGCCGGCGGCCGAGGCGCCGGCGCCGCTGCGCACGACAACGCTGCACGGCCACGCGATCGTGGTCGGCTACGGCCGCGTCGGCAGTCTGGTCGCGGCCGGTCTGCGCGACGCCGGCGCGCCGCATCTGGTGATCGAGGATCGCGAGAAGCCGGCCGCGGTCGCACGGGTCGACGGTGCCGAGCTGCTGATCGGCAATGCCGCCGAGCCGCGCGTGCTGCAGGCCGCCAACCTCGGCGGCGCCAGCCATCTGTTCGTGGCGATCCCGCAGAGTTTCGAGGCCGGGCAGGTCGTCAAGCAGGCGCGCAAGGCCAATGCCGAGCTGGTGATCGTCGCCCGCGCGCATTCCGATGCCGAAGTGAGCTATCTGCAGCAGTGCGGCGCCAACATGACGATCATGGGCGAGCGCGAGATCGCGCAAGCCATGCTCGGTCTCGCCGTGGTGCCGGCATCGCGCCCGCCGGACGCCTCGCTGCCGTGAATGCCATGGCGATGCCCGCCGGTGCGGACGATGCGCTGCACCGGGCGCTGAAGCGCTGGTTCGGCTTCGACCATTTCCGGCCCGGCCAGGAGGCCGTGGTCCGCGACGCACTGGCCGGCCGCGACCTGCTCGCGATCATGCCGACCGGCGGTGGCAAGTCGCTGTGCTTCCAGCTGCCCGCGCTGCTCAAGCCCGGCGTCATGCTCGTCGTCTCGCCGCTGATCGCGCTGATGCAGGATCAGGTGCGGCTGCTCGACGAAATGGGCGTGCCCGCCACCTTCCTGAACTCGACGCTGGGCAGCGCCGAGGCGGCGTCGCGCATGGCCGGGCTGCTGCGCGGCGACTACCGGCTGCTGTACCTGGCGCCGGAGCGCCTGCTGCTGCCGGAATTCCGCGACGGCTTCCTCGCGCGGCTGGCGCAGGCGCAGGGGATTTCGGCGATCACCATCGACGAGGCTCACTGCGTTTCGGAGTGGGGTCATGACTTCCGGCCCGAGTACCGCCAGCTCGGCAGCCTGCGTGCGCAGTTCGCGGCGGTGCCGATGTTTGCGTTCACGGCAACGGCGACGCAGCGCGTGCGCGGCGACATCGTCGCGCAGCTGCAGCTGCGCGATCCGGCGGTGCACGTCGCCAGTTTCAACCGGCCGAATCTCTATTACGCGGTACGGCCGAAAACGCAGCAGACCTATGCGCAGCTGCTGGCGCTGGTGCGCGACGGCGGCTCTGGCATCGTCTACTGCCTGTCGCGGCGGCGCGTCGATGAGCTTGCGGCGCGGCTCGGCGCCGACGGCATCGCCGTCGCGCCGTACCACGCCGGACTCGACGCCGAGACGCGGCGCGCCAATCAGGAACGCTTCATTCGCGACGATGCGCAGGTGATCGTCGCGACGATCGCGTTCGGCATGGGCATCAACAAGCCCGACGTGCGCTGGGTCGCGCACTACGACTTGCCGCGCACGATGGAGGGCTACTACCAGGAGGCGGGGCGCGCCGGCCGTGACGGCGAGCCTTCGCGCTGCATCCTGTTCTTCGGCCTCGGCGACATCCGCACCGCGGAATTCCTGATCGCGCAGAAGACCGATCCGGAGTCCGGTGCGCCGCTCGAGCAGGAGCAGCGGGTCGCCCGCCAGCAGCTGCGCCAGGTGCTCGACTACGCCGAATCGCACGAATGCCGGCGTGCGATCCAGCTGCGCTACTTCGGCGAAGCGTTTGCGGGCAACTGCGGCGCCTGCGACAACTGCCTCGAGGCCAAGGTCACCGAGGACTGGACGCTCGAAGCGCAGCAGCTGCTGTCCTGCGTCGCCCGCCTCGCGCAGCGCGGCGAGCGCTACGGCGGCGCGCACGTGATCGACATCCTGCGCGGCTCCGAAAGCCAGAAATTGATCGACCGTGGCCACCAGCAGCTGTCGACCTACGGCATCGGCAAAGCACGCTCGCTCGACGAGTGGCGCACCTTGCTGCGCGCGTTGCTGCACCAGGGCCTGCTCGGCGAGACCACCGACGGTTATCCGGTGCTGCGCCTGACGCCGGAAAGCCGGGAGGTACTCAAGGGCGAGCGCCGCGTGCGCGTCGTGCCGCCGCCGCCGCGCGAGACGGCGGCGACGCGCAAGGCACGGCGCGCGTCCGCCGCGGCCGATCTGCCGCCGCAGGGGCAGTCGTTGTTCGAGCAGCTGCGCGCGCTGCGCAAGCGCCTCGCCGACGCCCAGAACGTGCCGCCGTACGTGGTCTTCAACGATGCCTCGCTGCGCGAGATGGCGGACGTGCAGCCGCAGGATCTCGACGCCTTCGCCGGCATCTCCGGCGTCGGCAGCCGCAAGCTCGAGCAGTACGGCGCGGCTTTCGTCGAGGCGATCCGCACGTTCCGCCGCGAGGCCGTCGACAGGCCGTAGAATTCCGCTTCCAGACCGGGCCGCCGGCCCGAACCGATCCCGACCGACTCCATGAGCCAGAACACCACCGACAACGGCGCCGACACCGAGCGCCTGCCGCTGCGCGTCTTCGCCGAGAAGGCCTATCTCGACTATTCGATGTACGTCGTGCTCGACCGCGCGCTGCCGCACGTCGCCGACGGTCTCAAGCCGGTGCAGCGCCGCATCGTTTTCGCGATGTCCGAACTCGGCATCAACGCCACCGCCAAGCCGCGCAAGTCGGCACTGACGGTCGGCGACGTCATCGGCAAATACCATCCGCACGGCGATTCGGCCTGCTACGAGGCGATGGTGACGATGGCGCAGCCGTTCTCCTACCGCTATCCGCTGGTCGACGGCCAGGGCAACTGGGGCTCGCAGGACGACCCGAAATCCTTCGCCGCCTATCGCTACACCGAGTCGCGACTGACGCCGTACGCGCAGACGCTGCTCGCCGAGACCGACCAGGGCACGGTCGACTGGCTGCCGACTTTCGACGGTTCGCGCGACGAGCCGCGCCTGCTGCCGGCGCGCCTGCCGAACATCCTCGTCAACGGCACCACCGGCATCGCGGTCGGCATGGCGACCGACATTCCGCCGCACAACATCCGCGAGCTGGTCGCCGCCTGCCTGCACCTGCTCAAGCATCCGAACGCGCACATCGAGAAGCTTTGCGAGTTCGTGCCGGCGCCGGACTATCCGACCGGCTGCGAAATCGTCTCCGAGCCGCACGATCTGCTGAAGATCTACCAGACCGGTTACGGCCAGATCCGCGCGCGCGCGCGTTGGGAGCGTGACGACGACGGCAACATCATCGTCACGCATCTCGGGCACCAGGTCTCGCCGGCCAAGATCCTGGAGCAGATCGCCGAGCAGATGCGCGCCAAGAAACTGCCGCTGGTCGAGGACCTGCGCGACGAGTCCGACCACGAGAACCCGACGCGTCTGGTCATCGTGCCGCGCAGCAACCGCGTCGACGCCGAGCAGCTGATGGCGCATCTGTTTGCCACCACCGATCTCGAGAAGAGCCACCGCGTCAATCTCAACATGATCGGCCTGGACGGCCGGCCGCGCGTCAAGAACCTGAAGGACATCCTGTCGGAGTGGCTGGACTACCGTTTCGCGACGGTGACCCGGCGCCTCAACCATCGTCTGGCCAAGCTCAACGATCGCCTGCATATCCTCGAAGGCTTGCTGATCGCCTACCTCAACATCGACGAGGTGATCCGCATCATCCGCTTCGAGGACGATCCGAAGGCCAAGCTGATCAGCACCTTCGCGTTGTCCGACGCGCAGGCCGAGTGGATCCTCGACCTCAAGTTGCGTCACCTGCAGAAGCTCGAGGAAATGAAGATCCGCGGCGAGCAGGAGGAGCTGGCCGCCGAGCGTGCCCGCCTCGAGGAGCTGCTCGGCGACGACGACAAGATGAAGAAGCTGATCGGCGACGAATTGCGCGAGGACGCCAAGAAGTACGGCGACGAGCGGCGCTGTCCGATCAACGCCCGTCCGCCGGCGGCGGCGCTGGAAGCCACCGAGATCCTGCCGGTCGAACCGGTCACGGTGGTGCTGTCGAAGGCCGGCTGGATTCGCGCCGGCAAGGGCCACGAGCTCGATCCGACGGCGCTCAGCTACAAGTCCGGCGACGAGTTCGGTTACGCCGTGCAGGGCAGGACCAACCAGCTGCTGGTGCTGCTCGATCACAAGGGGCGCAGCTACACGCTCAATCCGCGCGAGCTGCCGAGCGCCCGTTCGCAGGGCGAGCCGGTGACGACCAAGCTCGACCTGCAGGACGGCGGCCGCATCACGGCCCTGCTGATGGGCGACGCGAACGAGAAGCTCGTGCTCGGCAGCGACGAGGGTTACGGCTTCATCGCCAAGCTCGGCGATCTCGAATCGCGCCTGAAGGCCGGCAAGGCCGTGATCAGTCTTTCGGCGACCGCCAGCGTGCTGGTGCCGGCGCGCGTCGGCGACGCCAGCCAGGACCGCTACGCGGTGGCGACCGCCGAGGGCCGCCTGCTGGTCTTCCCGCTCGCCGAGCTGCCGGAGCTGGCCAAGGGCAAGGGCAACAAGCTGATCGCGCTCAAGGGCGAGGATCGCATCCTGGCTTCCTGCGTGGTGCCGGCTGACGCCAGCCTGACGCTGGTCTGTGGCAAGCGTACGCTGACCTTGAAACCGGCCGATCTGGCGCACTACAGTGGCTCGCGCGCCAGCCGCGGCAATCATCTGCCGCGGGGCTTCCAGCGCGTCGACAGCATGCAGGCGGAAGCGTCCGCGAAACCTTCGACTTGAAAATCCGGTCCAAAGCCCGAATTTACGCAAGGTCGGGTCCGTTAACAGATGCCTTCGCCGTGGCGAATGCATCTGACAACCGATCCCGATTTCTCGACTGAAAGGCAGTCTTGTCCATGAAAAGAGTGTTGCTGTTCCTGGCGACGAACCTCGCCGTGGTGCTCGTCCTGAGCGTCGTTACCTCTCTGCTCGGCGTCAATCGCTGGCTGACGGCGAACGGGCTCAACTATCAGGCGCTGCTGGTGTTCTGCGCCGTGTTCGGCTTCGGCGGCGCGTTCATCTCGCTGGCGATGTCGAAGATGGTCGCCAAGTGGTCGACCGGCGCGCAGATCCTCAAGGAGCCGCGCAATTCGTCGGAGATGTGGCTGCTGCAGACGGTCGAGCGCCAGGCGCGCGCCGCCGGCATCGGCATGCCGGAAGTCGCCGTCTACGATGCGCCGGAGCCCAACGCATTCGCCACCGGCATGAGCCGCAACAATGCGCTGGTCGCGGTGTCGACCGGTCTGCTGCGTTCGATGAGCCAGGACGAGGTCGAGGCCGTGCTCGGCCATGAGATCAGCCACGTCGCCAACGGCGACATGGTCACGCTGACCCTGATCCAGGGCGTGGTCAACACCTTCGTGATGTTCCTCGCGCGCGTCATCGGCTACGCCATCGATCAGGCGCTGTTCCGGCGCAATTCGGACGAGAACAGCGGCCCCGGCATCGGCTACATGTTCACGGTGATGATTCTCGAACTGCTGTTCGGCATCCTCGCCAGCATGATCGTCGCCTGGTTCTCGCGGCAGCGCGAGTTCCGCGCCGACGCCGGCGGTGCGCACCTCGCCGGCAAGCGCAAGATGATCGCGGCGCTGCAGCGCCTGAAGGCGGTGCACGAGCCGTCGACCTTGCCGGCCAACATGATGGCGATGGGCATCAGCGGCGGCCAGCTCGCCAAGCTGTTCTCGACGCACCCGCCACTCGAAGTACGCATCGAGGCGCTGCAGAAGGTGCAGGTCGCCTGAGACGGGCGGCGCGGCAGATGAAAAAAGGCGGCCTGCGGGCCGCCTTTTTCGTGGGCTCCGGCCTGGTTAGCGCGCGCCCACCTCGGCGGACAGCAGCACCACTTCGGGCTCCTGCACGTGGTAGCCCTGGATGAAGTTGACGCCCATCTGCCAGAGGCGCGCCATGACGTTGGCGTCCTCGATGTGGCTGACAATGGTCTTGATCTGGCGCTGTTTGGCCAGCTCCATCAGCGCCGACATGCGCCGATGCGTTTCCTTGTCGCCGAAGTTCTTCGCGTACGACTGGTGGAACTTCAGGAACTGCACCGGAATGTGCTCGATCATCTGCGCCGAGTTCGAGCCGACGCCGAAGTGCTCGATCGCGAACTGGGCGCCGAGGTCGATCAGCGCCTTGCTCAGCAGCTTGGCCTTGCGGATGTGGTTCTGCAGCACCAGTTCCTGCAGTTCGAACACCATTTCGCCCGGCCGCAGCGGCCGGCTGCGCAGCTGTTCCTGCAGCCAGCCGACGAAGGCCTCGCTGTCCTTGAGCGTGTCTTCCGACAGCTTGACGAACAGGCTCGAGGCTTCCTGCGCGCCATCGCGTTTGGCCTGCATCTTCAGCGTGCGCTGCACGACCCAGCGGTCGAGCGCGCGCATCTGGCCGGATTTCGCGGCGGACTCGATGAATTCCGACGCGTGCAGTTCGCGGCCGTCCTCGTCGATGAGGCGCATCAGCACGTCGAAGTGCTGGCGCGTGTCGCCTTCGAGGCTGGCGATCGACTGATAGGCGAGCTTGAGGCGATTGGCTTCGAGCGCCTTGCGGATCACCGCCGCCTTGCGTTCGAGCTCGCGCTCCTGCAGCGAGCTCTGCGCGGTCGGACCGAGGTTGGCGAACTGGCGCCCGCCCTTGGCGGACAGCTGGCGGGCGTGGCGCGCCAGCTCGGCGACGACGGCGCTGGCCTGCTCGCTGCCGCTGAACGGATAGGCGGTCACGCTCAACGACAGCTGCGCTTCGTGACCGGAGGTGTTGAAGATCTGGCGGGTGACTTCGCGGACCAGCGACTCGCCGAGCTGCTGGATCGCCGCGGCGTCGTTCTGCGTGGTCAGCGCCGCGAGTTCGTGCGTCGAGAAGCGGAAAACCTGGTCGCTGTTGCCGAGGCGCTCCTTGATCCAGGCGAGCAGCTGCAGCACGGCCTGTTCGACGTCGTGCAGGCCGAGCTGCTCTTCGAGCGCGGCGAAAGCGTCGATCGTGAACAGCAGCGCCGCGCGTTGCTGCTTCTGCTGGCCGGCGCCGGCGACCGCCGCCGCCAGCGTCTCGAAGAACTGCACGCGGCCGCTCGGTGCAGCGGCGGCACCGGCCGGTGCGAGCTGCGCCGCCTCGGCGCGGATCAGCATCTCGATCAGCTGCTCGCCGTCCTGCTCGCTGACGGTGAGGCGCGCGCTGATCGCGACGCGGCGGCCCTGCTCGTCGAGCAGGCAGCAGTCGAGCGTGCGGTTGTCGGTCTTGCCGCGCAGCAGCAGCTTGAGCTGTTCCTTGACCTTCGGCACGAAGTCGGGCGCGACCAGATCCATCAGCGGTACGCCGGCCAGGGTGCTGGCGTCGGCGTGGCCGAGCAGCTGCGCGAACGCCGGGTTGGCGTTCGACAGAATGCCTTCCTGAATGTAGGCGACGGCGTCGTTGGTGCCGCTGATCAGCTCCTCGTGACGCGACTCGAACGTCGCCAGACGCTTCTGCGTGGCGCGCAGCTCGCGGCGGTGCTGGTGCGAGGCGATCTCGCGCAGCACGACCAGTTCCAGATGGCGCAGGTCGCGCTGGTCTTCATAGGCCACGTGATCGCGCGCGCCGACCGCCATCGCCGCGACCGTGTCATCCGCCGTCGCGCGTGCGCTCAGCAGCAGCACCGGCAGGTCCGGCGCGAGGCGGCGGCACAGTTCGACGACATCGCGCAGCGGGGCCTGGGCCAGTGCGTCGGCGCACAGCACGAGATCCGGCGCGCCGCGGCGCAGCGCTTCCTCGACGTCTTCGAGATCGGTGACCCAGGCGCTGCGCACCGGGTGGCCGGCGTTGCGCAGATAGCTCTCGATGCGCTTGGCGATGCTCTCGGAATCGCTGACGACCAGCGCGACGTGGCTGCTCGCCTGGTTGGCGGCGGCGGCAGCATGGACGAGCTGGGCTCTGGGATCGATCGGCATGGGAGAGGCTAGGGCACCGGCGGCCATTGGGGAATTTCCATGGATGACAGGCTTAGTAACGGGGTGCGCAGGCCCGCGCATCGCACAGGCGACGAGCGGCGGGCCGCACCGCGCGAACGGCAGCTTGACAAGCAGCGGACGCGCCGCAACGGCGGCGCGCGCAACCTCGGTACCCTCATCGATGCCCCCAACCCGATTTGTCGTTTTCGCCTCGCTCCCACGAGTGCGCGCCGGGTCTAGTCGGCTTGCGGCGAGATCCCGTCCTGCCAGTTGATCCAGGTCTTGGCGGGCTCGCCGGCAATCTCGCGTACCAGTTTCGGTACCAGATAGCCCGGCAGCCGCGACGATAGCATGCGCATCAGCTCCTGCGCGCGGGGCTCGGGCAGATCGAAATGGGCCGCGCCCTGGACGCGGTCGAGCAGGTGCAGGTAGTAGGGCAGAACCCCGCATTCGAACAGCCGCTCCGACAGCGTCGCCAGGCTTTCGACGTCGTCGTTGACGCCACGCAGCAGCACCGCCTGATTGAGCAGCGGGATGCCGCGCCGGCGCAGCGGCTGCAGGGCCTCGGCGACCGAGGCGTCGAGTTCGCGAGCGTGGTTGGCGTGCAGCACGAAGACGGTTTGCAGACGGGTCGTGTCGAGCCAGGCGAGCAGGCGCTCATCGATGCGCTCGGGCAGCACGACCGGCTGGCGCGTGTGGATGCGCAGGCGCTTGAGCTGCGGGATCGCATCGAGCGCACCGACCAGTTCGGCGAGCTTGTCGTCGGACAGCGACAGCGGGTCGCCGCCGGAGAGGATCACTTCCTCGATGCCCGGATCGGCAGCGATCTCGGCCAGCGCCGGCGCCCAGCGCTCGCGCGCCGCGAGCTGCTCGGAGTACGGGAAGTGGCGCCGGAAACAGTAGCGGCAATGCACGGCGCAGGCGCCGGTCGCCACCAGCAGCACGCGGCCGCGGTACTTGTGGATCAGTCCGGCGCCGCGCACCCGATGCAGGTCGCCGACCGCGTCGATCACGTAGCCCGGTGCCGTCTCGTCTTCCTGCGGCGCCGGCCAGACCTGCAGGAACAGCGGGTCGCGCGGGTCGCCCTTGCGCATGCGTGCCGCGAAGCCGCGCGGCACGCGCAGCGGAAAGTCGCGCAGCGATGCGGCGCGCAGCGCCGGCGTCGCCGGGTCGAGGCCGAGAAATGCCAGCAGCTCGTGCGGGCGCGTGAATGCCTGCCGCAGCTCGTGCTGCCAGACCGGAGCCCGGCCCGGCGCGCTCTGGTTGTTTTGGGGGTTGGACGGTATCATTCGCGCTCATTTTATGCCGTCCACGGCGCCGCCGCGGCCCTGGGCACGGCTCTCAAAACTAAAGCGAACGAAACACGCAAGCGACCGATATGGCCACCGTCAGCACCAACGAAATGAAGGCCGGCACCAAAGTTCTGATCGACGGCGATCCGTACTCGATCATCGACAACGAGTACCGCAAGCCGGGCAAGGGCCAGGCGACCAACACGCTGAAGATCCGCAACCTGAAGACCGGCCGTGTTCTCGAGAAGACGCTGAAGTCGGGCGACAGCTGGGAAGTTGCCGACGTCGAGGATGCCGAGATGCAGTACCTCTACAACGACGGCGAGTTCTGGACCTTCATGGATCCGACGAGCTTCGAGCAGATCCAGGCCGGCAAGGCCGCGATGGCGGACGCCGCGCAGTGGATCAAGGGCGAGGAAACCGTGCGCATCACGCTGTGGAACGGCGTGCCGCTGCTGGTGACGGCGCCGAACACCGTCGAGCTGACGATCGTCGAAACCGATCCGGGCCTGCGCGGCGACACCGCGACCGGCGGCACCAAGCCGGCCAAGCTCGAGACCGGCGCGGTCGTCAAGGTTCCGCTCTTCATCACCGAAGGCGAGAAGATCAAGGTCGACACCCGCACCGGCGAATACCTGAGCCGCGTCGGCAAGTAAGCCGCGAGGCTTGCCGCTGTCGCAAAGGCCGCCGCGAGGCGGCCTTTGCCGTTTCGGAAGACCCGTCAACGGAGCATGGCCATGAACTGGCAGCCGAGCGCCACGATCGAGTCGCTGCGGGCCCGCGCCGCACTGCTCGCCGCGATCCGCGCCTTCTTCGCCGCGCGCGAGGTGCTGGAAGTGGCGACGCCGCTGCTGTCCCGGCACGCGACCGTCGATCGCCACATCGACAGCTTCGTCACGCAGGACGGCCGCTGGCTGCAGACCTCGCCGGAGTTCGCGATGAAGCGGCTGCTGGCCGCCGGCAGCGGGCCGATCTGGCAGATCGCGCCGGTGTTCCGCTACGAGGAGCAGGGGCGCCACCACAACCCCGAGTTCACGATGCTGGAGTGGTACCGGCCGGGCTTCGATCATCACCGGCTGATGGACGAGGTCGAGGCGCTGCTGCGCCACTGCGGCGCGCCGGCTGGCGGCTGGCGGCGCTACAGCTATCGCCAGGCCTTCGGTGAGCACGCCGGCTTCGATCCGTTCGCGCTCGACGCCGCGGCCCTGCGCGAGCGGCTGGCGGCGCGCGGCGTCGCCGAGCCGGACGGCCTCGGTGACGCGGACTGCGCCAGCCGCGATTTCTGGCTCGACCTGTGGATGTCCTACGTCGTCGGCCCGCAGCTGGGGCGCGAGGCGCCCGCCTTCCTCTACGACTTTCCCGCTTCGCAGGCGGCGCTGGCGCGCGTGCGCGCCGGCGATCCGCCGGTCGCCGAACGCTTCGAGCTGTTCTGGCGCGGCCTTGAACTCGCCAACGGCTTTCACGAGTTGAGCGATGCGGCCGAGCAGCGGCGCCGCTTCGAAGCCGACCAGCAATGGCGCCGCGCCAACGGTCGCGTGGTGCCGCCGTACGACGCCGAGCTGATCGCCGCGCTGCAGGCCGGCCTGCCGGACTGCGCCGGGGTCGCGCTCGGCATCGACCGCCTGCTGCTGTTGCTGAGCGGCCGCGAGCGGCTCGACGAGGTCCTCGCGTTTCCGGCCGATCGCGCTTGAAACGGCGGTTCGCACCGTCGCTGCGGCTGCCTCAGCGCGCGTGCAGGTGCGTGATGTCCCAGGCGTAACGGGCAATCAGGATCGTCACGATGACGACGAACAGCGCGCGCACGAAGCCGCTGCCGCGGCGGATCGCCAGACGCGCGCCGATGACGCTGCCGGCGACGTTGAAGACCGCCATCGGCAGCGCCAGCTCATAGCGCACGTGGTCGTGCGTGATGAAGTAGGCGAGCGCCGCGGCATTGGTGGTGACGTTGACGAGCTTGGCCGAGACCGATGCGGCCAGGAAGCTGAAGCCGAACAGGCCGACGAACGCGAAGATCAGGAACGAGCCGGTGCCGGGGCCGAGGAAACCGTCGTAGAAGCCGATCAGGGTGCCGGTCGCCAGTCCCGCCCAGAGCGTGGCGCTGCGGCCGAGGCGCGGGGCATGCAGCGCGCCGAGGTCCTTTTTCCACAGCGTGTAGGCGAGCACACCGAGCAGCATCACCAGCACCAGCGGGCGAAAGCCGTCGGCCGGGATCAGTGCTGCGGCGCGCGCGCCGAGAAAGCCGGCCAGCAGCGCCGCGGCGACCGTCGGCAGCGTGGCGCGCCATTCGATGGAGGTGCGGCGCGCGTACTGCACGGCCGCCGCCGCGGTGCCCCAGATGCTGACGAACTTGTTGGTGCCGAGCAGCGCGACGGGCGCGGTCTGCGGCAGCAGGACGAACAGCGCCGGGACTTGGATCAGGCCGCCGCCACCGACCACGGAATCGACGAAGCCGGCCAGGAAGGCGAAGCCGCACAGCGCGGCCAGCAATTCGGGCGCCAGCTCCATGTGCGGATCAGGCGGACAGGCCGAGTTCGCGCTGGCGCTTCTTCGACAGGCGCGCCGCGACCAGTTCGTAGGCGCGGCGCAGGCGGGCGACGGTCCAGTCCTGCGGATAGCGTCGCGGCTCGGTGACGGTGACCCAGCGTGCACGTGCCAGGTAAGGCGCCGGCATGATGCCCGGCTGTTCGGTCAGCGCCAGGAACAGATCGTCTTCGACCTTGAAATGCAGCCAGCCCGGATGTGCCGAGCGGGGCAGGTTCAGCATCGCGAACATGCGGCCGTCGACGCAGGCCACCAGATGATCCTGCCACTTCACGTCGAGCGCCACGCCCGGCCAGGCCGCGACGCAGCGGCGCAGGCCGGTCTCGTTCATCGCCATGGCGCCGGCGAGCCTTTAGAGCAGCGAGGCCACCTTCGACGGGATCTTGAAGCGCTTGCCGGCCAGCAGCTGGTTGAGCAGCAGGGTGATCCACTCGCGCGAGGTCGAGAAGCTGCGCAGCTTCAGATAGACGTCCTCGCCTTCGTGCTCGATCTCGTAGCGATCGATCGAGGCGCTTGCCGGTTCCTTCTCGCCGCGCAGCAGTACGCGGAACGACAGTCGGCATTCGTTCGTGTCGACCTGCAGGTCGAGGATCTCGCCGTATTCCTTGTAGCGGTCGTTGATGTAGGCGCGCAGGGCGACGGCGAGCGCGCCCTCTTTCATTGATTTTCCTAAGCGTCCGAGCATGCCGGCGTCTCCGGGTACGGCTTCGTTCTGTGCGGATCTGTTCATGGCAGGGCGGCGCCGTTCGGGCGCCGCCCGCATCCGCTACAGGATATCCGATGCGTAGGCGGCGAGGCGCGAGCGTTCGCCGCGCGCCAGCGTGACGTGCCCGCCGTGCGGCCAGCCCTGGAAACGGTCGACGACGTAGGTCAGGCCGGAGGTGGTTTCCGACAGATACGGCGTGTCGATCTGGCCGAGATTGCCGAGGCAGATCATCTTCGAGCCGGGGCCGACGCGCGTGATCAGCGTCTTCATCTGCTTGGCGGTGAGATTCTGCGCCTCGTCGATGATGATGTAGCGGTTCAGGAAGGTGCGTCCGCGCATGAAGTTCAGCGAGCGGATCTTGATGCGCTTGGCCAAGATGTCGTTGGTCGCCTGACGCTCCCAGTCGCCGCCGGCGCCGTTCTGCGTCAGCACCTCGAGATTGTCCATCAGCGCGCCCATCCACGGCGCCATCTTTTCTTCCTCGGTGCCGGGCAAAAAGCCGATGTCCTCGCCGACCGGCACGGTGACGCGCGTCATGATGATTTCGCGGTAGCGCTGTTCGTCCATGGTCTGCGCCAGGCCGGCGGCGAGCGTCAGCAGGGTCTTGCCGGTGCCGGCGGTGCCGAGCACCGTCACGAAGTCGACCTCCGGGTCGAGCAGCAGGTTGAGTGCGAAGTTCTGCTCGCGGTTCTTGGCGTGAATGCCCCAGACGCTGGTCTTGGCGGCGCGGTAGTCGCGCACCACGCGCAGCTCGGCGGTCGTGCCCTCGATGCGCGAAACGACCAGTTCCAGGCCCTTCTCGTCGTCGTCGTCGGGAATGTAGAGGAACTGGTTGACGTGCCAGTTGCGCACCAGCGGTCCCTTGATCCGGTAGCAGGCGCGGCCGCGGCTGTCCTGCCAGCTTTCCATCTTCTCGCCGTGCGTCTGCCAGAAGTCGCGTGGCAGTTCCTTGTAGCCGGTGTACAGCAGATCGAGATCGTCGAGGACCTGGTCGTTGTGGTAGTCCTCGGTGTGGACGCCGACGATCGCCGCCTTGATGCGAAGATTGATGTCCTTGCTGACCAGCGCGACGTGGCGGCTCGGGTTCTTGGCCTGCAGGTCGAGGGCGTTGATCAGGATGCTGTTGTCCGGCTTGTTGCCGGGCATCAGGCCAGGCAGCACCGCCTCGCTCGGCCGCGTCTGGAAGAACAGCTTGCCGGACGCCGGTTCGCCGCCGCGGCCGCTGCCCTGGCTGCCGGCCGGGCCGCTGGCCGGGCCGCGCACGCCGGGCAGCGGCAGGCCTTTTTCGATCTGCGCGTGGTTCTTGTCGTGCATCAGCTCGTCGAGGAAGCGGCTGACCTGACGCGCGTTGCGGGCGATTTCGCTCGAACCCTTCTTGGCGGCGTCGAGTTCCTCGAGCACCACCATGGGGATGAAAAGATCGTGTTCTTCGAAGCGGTACAGCGAGGAAGGGTCGTGCAGCAGGACGTTAGTGTCGAGGACGAAGATCTTGCGCTTGCTCATCGGGTAGGAAGCACCTCGCGCGCGCGAAGCGGGTTCGCGGCGCCGTCTGGAGTCGTCAGGGGAAGAAGAGGCCCGCGTCCGTCGCTCAGGACCTGGCGGGTTCGGCTGCGCTTGAAGCGATGCGTGTGAATTTTCTTGTGCCGCTGGCTTGGTGTCGCCGCGCCGGAATCTCCGGCGGCCGAGGTCAGACTAGCCCATGCGGTTTGCAGAAAAAAGTGCTTTTCAGCGCGGGGCTTTGCCGTTACTGTGAGAATCCCGCGAGGTGGCCGCCGCCATCATTCCGGCGTGCCGAGCTACAGCGTGCGCAGCGCGGCGAGCACCTCGGCAGCGTGGTTCTTGACCTTCACCGGGCGCCACTGCTGGCGCAGCGCGCCCTGGCTGTCGAACAGAAAGGTGCTGCGCTCGACGCCCAGGTACTTGCGGCCGTACAGGCTCTTTTCCTTGATGACGTCGAAGGCCTTGCACATCGTCTCGTCGGCATCCGACAGCAGGGCGAACGGAAACTCGAACTTGGCGGCGAAGCCGTCGTGCGATTTGACGCTGTCGCGCGACACGCCGAGCACCTCGGCGCCGGCCTTGCGGAAATCCGCATACAGGTCACGGAAATCCTGGCCTTCCTGCGTGCAGCCCGGCGTGTTGTCCTTCGGATAGAAGTAGACGATCAGCGCCTTGCCCTTGAACGAGCGCAGCGCGATGTTGCGGCCGCCATTGGCCGGCAGCGTGAGGTCGGGGATCTTGTCGCCAATCTGCAGGCTCATGGTGTTCTTCGCCTATCGGGTCGTATCGGTGCGTGTCGGGTGCTGCAGGCCGCGCGCGACGGCGCGCGCGACGCGCGTTGCGCCGGTTTGCGGTCCGGGCTGGCCGGCCTTCGGGAACCGCGAGTATAGGGCGGCGCGGCTTGCCGGCAACGCTAGGTAGGGGATGTGCCGGCGGCTCTCGGTGCCGTCGCCGCGTCGCGCGCTCAGCGCGAACGGGGCGGGCGCGCCGCGCGCTGCTGCGCCCCGCGCCCCGCTGCAGCGGGCGTCGCTGGCGCGCGGCGCGCGGCGGCGTCGATCGCGGCATCGATCCATTGCAGCCGCGCCTCGCAGGCGGCCGTGTCGCCGGTGGCGAGGAACTGCAGGATCAGGCCGTCCATCGCCGCCAGCGCCGCGCCGGCCAACCGGCGCAATTCATCCTGCGGCCACGTCGGCGCCACGCTGGCGAAGGCCTGCGCGAGCATCTCGATGTAGCCCTCGTACTGGCGGCGGGCGAGGCCGGTCTGGCCGCTCGCGGTCAGCGCATAAAGCGTCAGCTCGTAATGAACTTTCTGCAGCGCCGGATCGGCAACGACGTGCTGCCAATACGCGCGCGAGACTTGCCGTGCGGCGTCCGCCAGCGTCGCGGCGCCCTGCACGGCGGCGCCGATCACACGCCGCACGTCGGCGTGGATCGCCTCCAGTACCGCGATCAGCAGTTCGTCCTTGCCGGTGTAGGTGTAGTGCAGCATCGCCTGGTTCATGCCGGCTTCGGCGGCGACGGCGCGCGTCGAGGCGGCCGGCAGGCCGTCGCGGGCGATGACGCGGATCGCGGCCTCGATCAGACGCCGATGGCGCTCCTCGGCGCTCATCGGGGTCCAGGCGCGGCGGCTGCGCCGGGTCCTGGGGGCGGTGCTGCTCATGCGGAGGTTTCCATGGTCGGCGGCACTATAGAGCAATTGACTTAGTCATTTGACTAATAGAGCATCGGCGGGTTCGGCAAAAAGGGGGCGTGCATGCGGTTCGACAACGCGACGGTGTGGGCGGGTGTGCGGGCGCGTCCGCTGCGCGCATCGCTGCGGCTCGACGGCGAGCGCATCGCCGCCATCGCGGCGGATGAGGCGCTGCCTGACGGCGGCGGGCGCGATCTCGCGGGCTGCCACATCGTGCCGGGATTCGTCGACGCGCATTCGCACCTGACGGTGAGCGCGTGGATTCCGGAATGGCTCGACGGCAGTGGCTGGCGCGATGCCGACGCCGCGCTCGCGGCGCTGCGGCAGCTGGCGGCGGCGCGGCCCGACGCGCCGTGGCTGATCGCGATGCAGGTCGATTTCGACGGCTGGCGCGGCGGCGTGCCGGCGCAGTCGCGGCTCGACGACGCCGTCGGCGGTCGGCCGGCGATCGTCATGGACGGCTCGCTGCATCGCTGCTGGGTTTCGTCGGCGGCGCTCGCGGCCAGCGGCGTGGCGACGCTCGCGCCGCGGATCGCCGACGACATCGAGCGCCGTCGCGGGCGGCCGACCGGATTCCTCTGGGAGGCGGTCAGCGCCATGGTGTTCCAGCGCGCGCTCGCCGATCTCGCCGCGCAACTCGGCGACGGCGGCTACGACGCGCTGTTGCGCGCCGAGGCCGAGCGCCACCTGTCGCTGGGCATCACCGCCTGCCACGATCCGCTGGTGCCGCCGTCGATGCAGGCCGCGATGCAGCGCCTGCGGCGCGCGACGCCGCTGCGCCTGTCGTGGTCGCGCGTGGCGGAGGCGAGTCTGCTGCAGGCCGCCGAGCCGGCCGAACTGTGCCCCGAATGCGGCGAGGGACCGGCCAGCGCCAAGCTGTTCATGGACGGCGCGCACAAGTGCGCCCTGTGTCTCGATCCCGCGCATGTCATGGCGATGGCCGGCGCCGCCGTCGCGCAGGCCTTCCGCGGCCATATCTCGCCGCTGCGCGAGTTGCTGCGTTATCGCACGGTCTATCGCGATCGCCGTTTCTACATGCCGTACCTGCGCATGGACGGTGACGCCCTGAAGCGGCGACTCGACACGCTGTCGCAGCACGCCGTGCGGCCGAAGATTCATGCGCTCGGCAACCACGCCGTGGCGTGCAGCTGCGCGGCCCTGAAGCAGGCCGGCATCCGCGACGCCACGCTCGAACATCTGGTCGTGCTCGGCGACGCGGAACTCGATGCGGTCGCCGACTGTGGTGCCGCCGCCTCGCTGCAGACCGGTTTCATCGAACACTACGGTGCGGCCCTGATCGAACGCGGCACCCTGCCGCGGCTGCGCGTGCTGCCGGCAGCCTCGCTGCAGGCGCGCGGCGTGCCGCTGGCGCTGTCGTCCGACAATCCGTGCGGACCGCTCGATCCGCTGTTCAATATCCGCGCCGCCGTCGAGCGGCGTCTGCCGGACGGCCGTGTCGTCGATGCGCGCGAGGCGATCGCGCCCGAGGCGGCGATCGCCGCCTACAGCGTCGGGGGATATCGGGCGATCCACGGGCGCGAGGCGCCGGGCCTGACGGCCGGTGCAACGGCCGATTTCGTGATTCTCAGCGGCGATCCGCTGGATGCGCGCACGACGGTGCGCGAGACCTGGATCGGCGGCCGCCGGGCATGGCCGGCGGCCTGAGCGGCCCGGCGCGGCGCCGGACCGCGCAGGCGCTCAGGTCTTGATCGGATCGAGCATGCCGTCGGCGTTGAGATCGTCGCAAAGGTCCATGAAGGATTCGCGCAGCGCCTGCGGATGCTGATTGACCGGCACGTGCAGCACCATCTGCACGTTCGCCATCTCGGCGCCGGTATAGGTCGACTGGTACTTCTGCGTCGAGATCTCGACGACCTCGACATCCTGGTGCTGAAAGAACTCGAGGATATTGACGAGCAGATTCGGGTCCTGCGGCGCGATCACCTCGGCCGCGTACGGACGGAAGTCCGGGTTGACCGGGCGCGTCTCGCAGCGCTCGAAGCGTACCTGCAGTTCGAGCTTCTCGGCGATGCCGGGCAGCGCGGTCTCGAGGCGGCCGAGCGTGCTCCAGTTGCCGGACACCAGCAGATTGGCCGTCAGGCGGTCGCCGATCTGCGCGATGCGGCAGTCCTCGACCTCGCCGCCACGCTCGCGGATCGCCTTGAACAGTTCGAGCGGCACATTGCCCTTCGGTTTGCCGATGACGGAGACGGTAAGCAGATTATCGTTGGCGGACATGGTCACGGCGGGCGGAAAAGCGGCCTATTGTAGTGCCAGCCGATCTGGCCCGTCAGCCGGGCTCAAAGTGTGCGCCATACGACACTTCGGCCGCACAGACAACTCATTCGGGTGCTTGTTGCGCTTTTGCTGCGCTGCCTACCTTGGCGCGCCCGTCGTCGGCGGGCGCTACGGGCTGGAGCCTGGGGAGAGTAGCGATGAGGATCGTCAGCACATTCGTGCGTTGGAGTGGCTGTTGCGTTCTGGCCATGCTGCTTGCTTGCGGCGGCGGTGCAGGTGGCGACGGAAGTGATGCGGGCGGCGATGCCGGTGGCGGCTCGGGGGGTACGGACGGTCCGCCCGCGATCGTTGGTGGCGACGGCGATCAGTACGGCTCGGATCCTGATCCGATTCCGGAGCCCAGCGGTGCGCCAGACAGCAACGCTCTGATCGACGCTGCGCTCGCCAAAGGTGATCTGAGCACGGAGCAGGCACTGATTTACCGCATGTATGCGCAGTTCGGTGATGCCCGGTTGCCGGCGGCGTACCGCGGCGATGACGTCGGGCAGATCGAAGGTCATGCACACGACGCATTTGTCGCGCAAGTGGACAGTGTCGGCCTCGACAGGATTTCCGACGAAACCAAGTCAGCGATGCTGCCGTACTTCCTTCCGCCCTACTACTCGGGCAGCTGGTGGGCGGATCGTCATGCCGCGGGCAAGGCTCTCAGCGGTGGACGTGTGAAGGCAGATTCCTGTCCGGGCTGCTCGACACTCAGCAGCTGGAAGAATGTCAGCGGCAACAACGTCGTCGTTTGGTATCAAGCCGACCAGGAGGCAACGGATCGCCCCAAAGCCAACATACTGCTTGCCGAGTTCGAGCAGGCGATCTGGCCCAAGCTCACGACGACCATGGCGCGCACGCCGCTGAGCGACGAAGGCACCGGCGGTGTGGCCGGCTCGCTGTGGACTGAAACCGATGGCCGGCTCGATGTCGCGCTGGTTGATCTCGCGAACGGCAATGAAGGCTTGACGACGCCTTCGACGTGGCGCTGCAAGGCGACTTCCGTCCACATTGCGCTCAATCGCTCGCTGTCCAACCAGGGGCTGATTGCGCAGGCGGCGCATGAATTCATGCACGCGATCCAGTACGCGATGTCACCTGCGCGATGCGTGGACGACTACTACACGACCAAGGAGGCGACCGCGGTCTGGGCGACGAACCACGTCTACCCGAAGAATGATTGGGAGCACAGCTACGTCAAGCACTATCTGAGCGGCGGATATGTGTCCGAGTCGTACGATTCACGCAGCACGCCCGGCCTCTTCCGCTACGGCGCCTACGTCTTCCCCTTGTTCCTTGAGTCACTGCATGGCGCCGGTATCGTCAAGAGCATCTGGGATCAGACGGCGACCTACAACAGTGAGCTGAGCGCGATCGATGCGGCGCTGGTCGACGCCGGCGCTTCGTTCGCGCTCGATTGGCCAAAGTTCATTGCCGCCAACTGGAACAGCGATGGCTTGGCTGGCTATCTCGCCGCCGACGGCATCGTCAGCAAGATGCAGATCGAGGCCGGCAACTCCGCCGACCTGCGGATGAATGCGTCCGGCACGTCGGTGCTCAACCATACGGTCGAGATTCCGCATGCGGCAGCCGTCTACTACCGCGTCGCGTTTCCAGACAGCGCGGCACGTAGCATCACCATCTTCAACGGCTGGACCTTCAAGGCTGCGGTCAAGACCGCGCCCGATTTCGGCGAGTCTCTGTACTACACCGGGCTCAGCGCGCTGGAGCGACGCGGGCTCAGCATGCAGGTCTATTTGAAGATCAATGGCAGCTGGCAGGCAGCGCCGGCGCCCGGCGTTGCCGCGACGGCCGATCTGTCGAACCGGTTCTGGGCGGCGTTCTGTCGTGACAATCCGGCCGCCAAAGTCGACGAGATGATCGTCATGTATGGCAACGCCGAAATTGGCGAAGGCGCACCGAACTACGGTCCGACCACCTCACGCGATCTGTTGCCCGGCGTGCTGGCGACCAGTATCGGCTGCCGTGCCTGGGTCGGCACCCTGAACATGAGCTTCAGTGGCCCCGATGGCACCACGCAGAAGCTGGAAATCGCCAACGCTCGCCTCGAAAACACGATGGATACCAGTGCGCCGAGCCCGGGCAGCTATTGGCCGGACTATCCGCTGCAGCCGGGCGAGGAGGGGCCACAGCTGCCGGGCTGGGTTTACCGCGTCGCCTCCGGCGATGCGTTCTGGGAGTACTACGTGCCGCCCGACGGCGCCGGTAAGCCGGCTTGCAGCGGGCAGCGGAATTTCGGCATCGGCGGCAACCTGCCTTCGGTCACGATGATGCACATGGTGCCTGCGGGCACGGCCAGTCGCCGATTCCTGTTGCCGGGTTTCCTGGTCAATGTGCTGGCCGCCAATGCTTCGGCGGGCACCGTGCTGCAGGCTTGCGGGTTAAGCCCCCACAACCTGGACATCACCGTTGGAACCCCGGGCGATCCGAAGATCGCCGCTTCCGGCTTGAGCGCCCAAGGCGACGCCGCTCAGGTGAACAACGATCATGTGACCGGAATCTGGACGCTGCAGGGCTTGACACAATAGGCAGGGTCCTGGCGCCGGCGGTGGAGCCGGCGCCAGGGCGTGGTGATCCCGATGCGTCGGCGGTGCGCCAGCCGCTATACTTGCGCCCCCCGCAATTTCCGTTTCCCCGTACCGAGCATGATCAAGGGCAGCATCGTCGCCATCGTCACCCCCATGTTCCCGGATGGCGCGGTGGACTGGGACAGCCTGTCGGCGCTCGTCGAATGGCACATCGTGGAAGGCACCGACGGCATCGTCGCGGTTGGCACCACCGGCGAGTCGGCGACGCTCGACGTCGACGAACACATCGAAGTGATCCGCCGCGTCGTCAAGCTCGCCAAGAAGCGCATTCCGATCATCGCCGGCACCGGCGCCAACTCGACTGCCGAGGCGATCGAGCTGACGCGCGCCGCCAAGGACGCGGGCGCCGACGCCGTGCTGCAGGTGACGCCGTACTACAACAAGCCGCCGCAGGAAGGCCTTTATCGCCATTTCAAGGCGATCGCCGAGGCGGTCGACATTCCGGTCATCCTCTACAACGTGCCGGGCCGCACCGGCTGCGACCTGCTGCCGGCGACGGTGGCGCGCCTCGCGCAGCTGAAGAACATCGTCGGCCTCAAGGAGGCCAAGGGTGATCTTGCGCGCATCAAGGAACTGCTGGCGCTCGGCCTGCCGCGCGACTTCGCGATCTACTCCGGCGACGACGCGACGGCCTGCGAGTCGATCCTGATGGGCGCGCATGGCGACATTTCGGTGACCGCCAACGTCGCGCCGCGCAAGATGCACGAGATGTGCGCCGCGGCGCTGGCCGGCGACCGTGCCAAGGCGGAACGCATCGATGCGGAACTTCAGCCCCTCCACAAGCATCTGTTCGTCGAACCCAATCCGATTCCCGTCAAGTGGGCTTTGAACGAAATGAACAAGATTCCCGCCGGCCTGCGTCTGCCCCTCGTGGCGATGGACCCCGCGCACCAGGACGTGGTCCGTTCGGCGCTGCGCACGGCGGGAGCGATCTGATGCGCCTGCTCTCCGTTGCCATCCTGACGGCGACCGCGCTGCTCGCGGCCTGCAGCAACACCCGCCGCTGCGAGTCCGAGCAGCGTTACCAGAAGGCCGAGACACTGCCGACGCCGGGTGCCGTGCCGGGGCTGACGGTGCCGGAATCGCCGTCCGCGCTGCGCATTCCGCCGGCGCCGGCCAGCAGCGAGCCGTTCGGCAAGAAGGTGCGCGATCCGGCCGACCCCGGCAGCATCAAGTACGAGTGCCTCGATATGCCGCCGCGCCTGGCCGGCGAGGCGGCGCCGCCGAAGGGCGCCGCCAAGATGCCGCTGCCGGAGGACGACACCGAGAAGAAGAAGCACTGGTGGTGGCCCTGGTAGCTTTCGTTTCTCTATAATCGCGCGCTCCGCTCGCAGCGATCACGTTTCCGGAGAGATGTCCGAGTGGTTGAAGGAGCACGCCTGGAAAGCGTGTATACGGTTTATCGCCGTATCGCGGGTTCGAATCCCGCTCTCTCCGCCAGCTGTAAACGAAAAAGCCCACGCATCGCGTGGGCTTTTTCGTTGTGGCGCCTAGCTTCCGGGCTGGCCGGGTCTGGCGTCTAAATCGTCGCGGCCAGCCGCCGGATGTTTTGCGTGGCGGGGAGGATGGCGGCGCAGGCGCGCGCGGCTTCGGCGCCCTTGCGCACGAAATGCTCGCCGAAGAAACGCCGGTGCTCCTCGTGGTCGTGGAAGTGATGCGGCGTCAGCACGACGGACAGGATCGGCAGCTCCAGATCGAGCTGGCAGCGCATCAGGCCGTCGATCACGGCCTGCGCGACGAAGTCGTGGCGATAGATGCCGCCGTCGACGACGAGGCCGGCGGCGACGATCGCCGCGTAGCGGCCGCTCTTCGCCAGCAGGCGCGCGTGCAGCGGCAGCTCGTAGGCCCCGGGCACTTCGAAGGCCTCGATCTGCTCGGGCGCGTGGCCGAGTGCGGCGAACTCGGCGGCGAAGCCCTCGCGGGCCCGGTCGACGATCTCGCGATGCCAGCACGCCTGCACGAAGGCGATGCGCGGCGCGGCCGCGGCTTCGGCGGCGGACGGAGAGGAAGAGGGAAGAGACAGCGACAGGTTCATTGGCAACTCCGGTGGTATCGAATCGCGTGAACCCGGGGATGCAAACGAACCGCGCGGCCGCAAGGCCGCGCGAGACACCTGCTCTCGTAACCGGACTGTACCGTCGGCTTCGGAATCGCACCGAATCTGCTCGTCCCTGGCCAAGACCAGGCGCCCGCGGGCTTGTGCGATCGCTCGCCATCACCGCCGGTGGGGAATTGCACCCCGCCCCGAGAACCGCGGCGCCCATGCGCCGCGCGGCGCGTACTGTGGAGAGGGCGCGGCCGGCGCGCAAGCGCTGGCCGGCCGTATGCCGGCTGAGCGCGGGATGGTGGCTGTATGGATTTACAGTCATCGGCCAGATCGAATACTGTATGGACGTACAGTTATCCGGGCTTCCGACATGGACCTGACGCCGCGCCAGGCTGAAATCCTCGCCTTCATCCGCCGCCATTGCGGCGAGCACGGCCTGCCGCCGACGCGGGCCGAGATCGTCACCGCCTTCGACTTCCGCTCGCCGACGGCGGCCGACGACCATTTGCGCGCGCTGGCGCGCAAGGGCGCGATCGAACTGCGGCCGGGCGTATCGCGCGGCATTCGCGTGCTTGAACCGGAAGATCCGCCGGAAGCGGCGAACGACGGCGTGCCGCTGGTCGGCCGCGTCGCCGCCGGCCTGCCGATGCTGGCGACCGAGAGCGTCGAGGGCTGGTACAAGCTCGACCGGCGCATGTTCGCCGCCGAGCCGGATTTCCTGCTGCGCGTGCAGGGCTGGTCGATGCGCGACGCCGGCATCCTGCCGGGCGATCTGCTCGCCGTGCAGCGCCGGGCCACGGCGCGCAACGGCGAGATCGTCGTCGCCCGCATCGGCGACGAGGTCACCGTCAAGCGCTTCGAGCGGCGCGGCGATCTCGTGCGCCTGCTCGCCGCCAATCCGGATTTCGCGCCGATCCGCATCGACCTGAGCCGCGAGGAACTGGTCATCGAGGGCCGCGTCGTCGGTCTGGTTCGCAATGGCGGCTTCGGCATTTCCTGAACAGGCGATGCGTGCGCGTGCGCCCTTGCCTGACGCCCTGCTGCGCGACGCGCGGCTCTGGCGCGGCAACGGCCAGGCGCCGCTGCGCGCCGAGCCGACCGGTCACGCCGCGCTCGACGCCCTGTTGCCGGGCGGCGGCTGGCCCTGTGCGGCACTCAGCGAGATCGTCTATCCGGCGCCCGGGGCCGGCGAGCTGCAGCTGGCGATGCCGCTGCTCGTGCGTCTGGCGCGTGCGGAGCAGGCGTTGGCGATGGTCGCGCCGCCGCATCTGCCGTACGCGCCGGGGCTGGTGCAACAGGGGTTGGCGACGCAGCGCCTGCTGGTCGTCGACACGCGCGACGAGGCCGACGCGCTGTGGGCGGCCGAGGAACTGCTGCGCGCCCGGGCCGGTGCCGTGCTGCTGTGGCAGGACGCGATCGCGCCGACCGCGCAGCGGCGCCTGCAGCTCGCCGCCGAGCACGGCGGCGGCTTCGCCTTGGTCTATCGGTGCGTCGCACGGCGCGACACCGCGTCGGTCGCGGCGCTGCGGCTCGGCATCGAGCGCGTCGCCGGATCGGCGCGCGTCGAGGTGCTGAAGTGCCGCGGCGCACGGCCGGACCGGGCCTGCGCGATTGCCGCATGAGGCGCGCATGCTGTGGCTCTGCCTGCATCTCCCGCGCCTGCCGGCCGAGGCGCTCGGCTTGCGCGATCCCTTCGACGTCGTCACCGAGCAGCGCGGCGCCAGCCGCTGGCTGATCACGGCGGGACCGAACGTCGCGGCCGGCACGCCGCTCGGCACCGCGCTGTCGCTGCAGCCCTTGCTGCGTCCGCAGCCGCGCCACGCGCGCGCCGAGCGCGCGGCGCTGCTCGGCTTGGCCTACCGGCTGTACCACTACGGCAGTCCGGTGCACCTGGAGATTCGCGAATTCGCCGAGACCGGCCGCGTGCCGCAGGCCCTGCTGTGGGTCGAGATCGCCGCGAGCCTGCGCCTGTTCGGCGGTTACGACGCGTTGCGCGAGCGTCTTTGCGCCGAACTCGCCGAGACCGGGCAGCACGCGCAGCTGTCGGTGGCGCCGACGCGCGCCGCCGCGGCTCTGCTGGCCGGCCTTGGCGGTGCTGCGCCCATCCGCGGACTGGATGCGCTCGAACGCCGGCTCGCCGCACTGCCGGTGACGGCGCTGCCGTGGCCCGGTGCCCAGCTCGAAGCCCTGCACGGCGTCGGCCTGCGCCGGCTCGGCGAGCTGCGCGCGCTGCCGCGCGCCGCGTTCGCGCGCCGCTTCGGCGCCGGGCGTCTGCTCGAACTCGATCGCCTGTACGGTCAGGCCGCCGAGCCGGCCGAGGCGATCGTGCCGCCGCCTCGTTTTCGCCGTCGCTTCGAGCTGGCCGGCGAGATCGAGCAGGTCGAGCCGTTGCTGTTCCCGCTGCGCCGCCTGGCCTACGAGCTGCAGGCCTGGCTGCGCGCGCGCGACGTGACGCTGCGCGAGGTCCGGCTCGAGGCGCTGCACGCGCAGCGCCGGCGTACGCGCTTCACGCTGCGTTTCCTCGATGCGCACCGCGACGGCGCGCGCATTCTCGGCGGCCTGCAGGAAAGGCTCGCCCGCGAGCCGCTGCCGGCGGCCGTGCGTGCGCTCGAACTGCAGGCGACCGAACTCGCCGACGCCTGCGTCGTGCAGACGGATCTGTTCGCGCGCAGCGACGGGCAGGGCGAGTGGACGGCTGCGGTCGAGCGCATCGCCGCGCGCCTCGGCGCGCCTGCGGTGTGGACGCCGGCGCCGCAGGCCGACCATCGCCCGGAGCGGGCCTGGCGCAGCGACGGCGCGGGCGAGGCGGTCACGCCGCGGCAGCGACCGCTGTGGCTGCTGCAGCGGCCGCTGCCGCTGCCGGCGATGCCGGCGCCGCCGGCCGCGATCGAGCGCATCGAAAGCGGTTGGTGGGACGGCGACGACCAGCGCCGCGACTACGGTGTGACCGAGTGGCAGGGCCAGCGCGCCTGGGTCTTCCGCACGCCGGACGGCCGCTGGTTCCTGCACGGCCTCTGGGGCTGAACGTGAGCTACGCGGAACTGCACGCGGTATCGGCGTTCAGCTTTCAGCGCGGCGCATCCTTGCCGCAGGAGCTGATGATGCAGGCGAGCGCGCTCGGCTATGCGGCGCTGGCCCTGACCGACGAGTGCTCGATGGCCGGCGTCGTGCGCGCGTACGAAGCGCAGAAGCGCCTGCGCGAGGACGGCGCGCCCGTGCCCGAGTTGCTGATCGGCAGCGAGCTGAACGCCGAGGACGGTCTGCGCTGCGTCGCCCTCGCCGAATCGTCGCGCGGCTATGCCAATCTGTGCCGCGCGATCACCCAGGCGCGCCGCGCCGGCGACAAGGGCCGTTACCGGCTGGTGCGCGAGGATCTCGCCGCTCTCGACGAATGCTGCCTGCTGTGGCTGCCCGGCGATGGCGACGACGACGAATCGCTCGTCTGGCTGCACGAGCGCCATGCGGGCCGCGTGTGGATCGCCGTCGAGCTGCATCGCGACGGCGAGGACGCGCGCAAGCTGGCGCGCCTGCAGGCGCTGGGCCGGCGCTACGACGTGCCGCTGGTGGCGAGCGGCGACGTGCACATGCACGTCGCACGGCGCCGCGCGCTGCAGGACGTGATGACGGCGCTGCGTCATCACCTGCCGGTGGCGCGCTGCGGCCATCGCCTGTTTCCGAACGCCGAGCGTCACTTGCGCAGGCTCGATGATCTGGCCGCGCTGTATCCGCGCGCGCTGCTCGACGAGAGCCTGAACGTCGCCGCGCGCTGCCGCTTTCGCATCGAGTCGGTGAAATACCGCTATCCGAAGGAGATCGTCGGCGCCGGCCACACGCCGACCAGCTGGCTGCGCCAGCTGGTCGAGACGCGGATTCCCACGCGCTGGCCGGACGGCTGTCCCGCCCAGGTGCGAAAGACGATCGAGCACGAGCTGGCGCTGATCGCGCAGAAGGAATACGAAGCTTTCTTCCTGACCGTCTACCAGATCGTCCAGTACGCGCGCGAACGCGGCATTCTCTGCCAGGGTCGCGGCAGCGCCGCGAATTCGGTCGTCTGCTACGTGCTCGGCATCACCGAGGTCAATCCGGAGTTCAACGCGCTGCTGTTCGAGCGCTTCGTGTCGATCGAGCGCGACGAGCCGCCGGACATCGACGTCGATTTCGAGCACGAGCGGCGCGAGGAGGTGATCCAGCATATCTACGCCACCTACGGGCGCGAGCGAGCGGCGCTCGCGGCGACGGTGATCGGTTACCGGCCGCGCTCGGCGCTGCGCGACGTCGGCCGCGCGCTGGAGATCGGCGCCGAGGTGATCGACCGCGTCACCAAGTCGCTGGCCTGGTGGGACAGCCCGGACGGGCTGGCGGAGCGCCTGAAAGTGGTGGGCGTCGATCCGTCGGCGCCGCGCATCCGCCTGTGGCTGCAGCTGGCCGGCGAACTGCTCGAAGGCAACGGCTTTCCCCGCCATCTGTCGCAGCACGTCGGCGGTTTCGTGATTGCCGACGGACCGCTGCACGAGCTGGTGCCGGTCGAGAACGCGGCGATGGCGGAGCGCACGATCATCCAGTGGGACAAGGACGATCTGGAATCGCTCAATCTGCTGAAGGTCGACGTGCTGGCGCTGGGCATGCTCAGCGCGCTGCGGCGCATGTTCGAGCACCTGCGCGAGTTCGGCGACACCTCGGTCGACTACCGCTCGATCCAGGATCGGGGTTACGACACCGACGAGCCGACCCGGCAGACCTACGACATGGTGTCGGCGGCGCAGACCGTCGGCGTGTTCCAGATCGAATCGCGCGCGCAGATGACGATGCTGCCGCGGCTGCGGCCGAAGACCCTGTACGACCTGACGGTGCAGGTCGCGATCGTGCGGCCGGGCCCGATCCAGGGCGGCATGGTGCATCCGTACCTGAGGCAGCGGCACATGAATCCGGACGACATCCGGTATCCCCGGGGCCAGGACGATCCGATCCGGAGCGTGCTGGGGCGCACCTCCGGCGTGCCGATCTTCCAGGAGCAGGTGATGCAGATCGCGATGGTCGCCGCCGGCTTCTCGGCGAGCCGCGCCGATGCGCTGCGCCGGGCGATGGCGGCGTGGAAGCGCAACGGCCATGTCGACCGCTTCCGCGACGAGCTGATGAGTGGCATGAAGAAAAACGGCTACGACGACGCCTATGCCGCGCGCATCTTCAAGCAGATCGAAGGCTTCGGCTCCTACGGTTTTCCGGAAAGCCATGCGGCGAGTTTCGCGCTGCTCGCCTACAAATCGGCGTGGCTCAAGCGCCACCGGCCGGCGGCGTTCATTTGCGGGCTGATCAACGCGCAGCCGATGGGCTTCTATCCGGTATCGATGCTGGTCGCCGAAGCGCGGCGGATGGACGTCGAGCTGCGGCCGATCGACGTGCAGGCGAGTCGCTGGGATTGCCATCTGGAGCGCGACGCGCGCGACCAGGCGGCGATCCGGCTCGGCCTGCGTCTGGTCAAGGGCTTCGGCGAAGCGCCGGCGCTGCGTCTCGTCGCGGCCCGCGCGCACGGCGCGTTCCGCGACGTCGATGATCTGGCGCGGCGTGCCGCGCTGACGGGCCGCGAGCTCGATCTGCTGGCCGGCGCCGACGCGCTGGCCGCGCTTGCCGGCCACCGTTTTCAGGCGCGCTGGCAGGCGCGCGGACATGCGCGGCTCGACGGCCTGCTGCGCGATGCCGCGCTGCCGGACGAGGCGGCATCGCTGCGCGCACCGAGCGAGGGCGAGGCGGTCTACGCCGACTATCGCGCGACCGAGCTGAGCCTGCGCCGGCATCCGGCGGCGCTGCTGCGCGAGCGGCTCGAACGGCAGCGCATCGTGCCCAATCACGCGCTGCGCGAGCGGGCCGACGGCGAGGTGGTGCGCGTCGCCGGCATGGTGATGTTCCGCCAGCGGCCGGGTTCGGCGAGCGGCACGATGTTCCTCACGCTCGAGGACGAGACCGGCGTGGTCAATCTGATCGTGCGTCCGGCGCTGATCGAGGCACAGCGCGAGATCGTCGTCGGCGGCCGCTTCCTGCTGGCCCGCGGCCGCCTGCAGAAGCAGGGCTCGGACGCCGACGGCTGGGTGATCCATGTCGTCGCCGAGGCTTTTGCCGACCGCTCGCACTGGATCGACGGCCTGCCGTATCTGTCGCGCGATTTCCACTGAGTGCGGCGGCGTCGCGCGTCGCGGCGGGGTTCCGCATTTTCTGCGCCGCCGGCATTGTTCATAGGCGACGCTCCCCCTATAATCGCGCCCCTTGCCGAAATAGCTCAGTCGGTAGAGCGACTGATTCGTAATCAGTAGGTCGCAGGTTCGATTCCTGTTTTCGGCACCAGGCTGCAACGAAAAACCCCGCCTTCCGGCGGGGTTTTTCGTTTGGCGCGTCCGCGCGATGCGGGCCGGCGGTCTACAGGCGCTGGCCGCTGGTGCCGCGGCTGTCGGGGCCGAGCAGCCACAGCAGCGCCGGCGTCGCGGCGTCCGGCAGCGGCGAGTGTTCGATCGGTTCGCCCGGATAGCCCTTCAGGCGCGTGCCGCTGCGCATCGGCCCGGGGTCGTAGGTGTTGATGCGCAGGCGCGCATTGCTGCGCAGTTCGGCGGCCCAGATCTGCGCCATCTGCTCGACGCCGGCCTTGGCGACGGCATAGGCGCCGCCGAATGCGCGCGCGTCGCGGCCCTGACGGTCGCTGACGAACACGATCGACGCGTCCGGCGCCTGGCCGAGCAGCGGCAGGCAGTGGCGCGTCAGCGCGAACGCGGCGGTCAGATTGACCTGCAGGCTCTCGATCCATTCCTTCGGCTCGACGTCGTACAGCGGCGTGTAGGCCTTGAAGTGGGCGGCGCAGTGCAGCAGGCCGTCGAGGCGGCCGAATTCGCGCTCGATCGTGCTCGCCAGCTCGAAGTAGTCGGCCCAGGTCGCGCCGGCGAGGTTCATCGGGTAGATCGCCGCCGCGCCGCCGGCGGCGCCGATCTCGTCGTAGACGGCTTCGAGCTTGGCCACGGTGCGGCCGAGCAGGATCACCGTCGCGCCATGGCGGGCGCAGGCCAGCGCCGCCGCCCGGCCGAGGCCGTCGCCGGCGCCGGTGATGAGCAGGTGGCGGCCCTGCAGCAGGTCGGGAGCGGGCGTGTACGAGGCGGGCAGGGCGGGCATGGCGGCGGGTGGGTCGGGAAGGAAAGGCGTCGGCGCGGCGGCGGCAACGCCGGGAGGTCAGCGCGCGGCGGGACGCGCCGTTCAGCGCATGCCGGCTTGCAGCCAGCGTTCGACGGCCTGCGGCGTCAGCGCCGGCCGGTAGGCGCGGCCTTCGGCGTAGTCGCCGCCGAGCTGCTCGATCAGCGCGCGCTCCGCTTCGTGGTCGACGCCGGCGTAGACGATGCGCAGTCGCAGCATGCGCACCAGCTCGACGAGCTTGCGCAAGGCGTCGCGCACCAGCGGCTCCGTGCCGGCGCGGCTGATCAGCGCCGGCGCGAAGCGGTATTCGTCGAGCGGATAGTAGAGCGCGGTCAGCGCCGAGGCGCCGGGCTCGCCGACGCCGTCGAGGCACAGCGACAGCCCGGCCTGGCGCAGTGCGGCGAGCTGCGCGCGCTGCGCGTCGCCGGCCAGCGCCAGTGCGCGTTCGCCGATCTCGAGCACCAGCGCCGAGCCCGGCAGATCGTGCGAGTGCAGCATGCGCTGGATCAGATCCTCGAAGCCCAGTTCGCGCACTGCGGCGTCCGGCAGGCGCAGCACCAGCTGCAGCTGCGGCGCGCCGTTGGCGCGCCAGGCGGACAGACGCGCGAGGCCTTCACGCAGCAGCCAGGTCGTCAGGCCGTGGACGAGGCTGACACGGTCCGGCAGATGCAGGAAATCGGCTTCGCCGAGCCGGCCACGACGCGGATGTTCCCAGTACGGCAGCAGGCGCACGCGCGGCGGCAGGCCGGCGCGCAGCGGCGTCTGCAGCTGGTAGTCGTCGCCGAGTCCTTCGTTGTAGAGCGCGCCGTGCAGCTCGGCCGACAGGCGCGAGGCCTCGGTGCGGGCGTCGTCGAGCGTCGGCTCGTAGACCAGGTAGTCGCGGCGCGCGGCGACCGCCGCGTACTTCGCGGTCTCGGCGTGGCGCAGCAGGGTCTCGGCATCCGGGCCATGCGCCGGATAGAGCGCGATGCCGATGCTGGCGCGCAGCGAGAAGGCGCTGCGGCCGACCGTGATCGGCACGTCGAGCGCGAGCTGCAGGCGGCTGGCGTAGTGGCGCGCCGTGGTCTCGTCGCTGGCCTGCGCGACGAGGATGCCGAAGTCGTCGTGGCCGAAGTGGGCCAGCAGGTCGCCGCCGCCGGTGACGTTCTGCAGGCGCTCGCCGAGCTGGCCGATGTACTGGGCGGCGGCCGCCTCGCCGTGCGCTTGGGCGATCTCGTGATAGTGCTCGGTGGTCAGCACCAGCACCGCGAAGCCGCCGCTGCGCTTGCCGTCGAGACGGTGGATCGCGGTGTTGATCGCGCCGGCCAGCGCGTGGCGGTTCGGCAGGCCGGTGGCGTGGCCGGCGACCGACTGGCGGCTCAGCTCGTACTGCAGGCGGTTGGCCTCGTCGCGCAGCTCGCGGGTTTCGTCGAGCACCAGCGCGCCGGCCTGGTAGGACATCACGCTGCCGATGTACTGGCCCCAGATCAGGAAGGCGATCGGCATCAGGTCCAGCGCCCACAGCGCCGGATTGTTCTGCTGCACGTCGAGCAGACCGCCGAGCGTGTAGTCGCCGTGCTCGTACTGGCAGCTCAGCAGGGTCGCGGCGAGGATCGCCAGCAGGGCGACGCCGAGCCCCATCCACGCGTAGCGATTGGCGCGGCCGCGCAGCAGCCGCGCCATGCGGTCGAGGCTCTGCAAGCCACTCTTGCCCGGTGATCGCCAGCTCATGATGTCCCCCAACCCCCGGTGCCTAGCTTAGCCGGACGCCTGCAGCCAGGCGACGATGTCGTGCGGCGTCGCGGCGATGCGTTCGGCGCCCCAGCTGCCGATCGGGCCTTCGGCGCCGAGGTAACCCCAGTCGGCGGCGATCGTCAGCATGCCGGCGGCCTGGCCGGCGACGATGTCGCGCTTGTCGTCGCCGACGTACCAGCAGGCCCGCGGCGGCAGGCCGAGCAGCTCGCAGGCGCGCAGCAGCGCGTCGGGTGCCGGCTTCGGGCGCGGTACCTGATCGGCGCTGACCGCGCAGTCGGCGCGCAGCGCCAGGCCTTCGAGCAGCGGCAGCGTCAGTGCCGCGGCCTTGTTGGTGACCACGCCCCAGCGCAGGCCGGCGGTGCCGATCGCCTGCAGCAGCTCGGCCATGCCGTCGAACAAGGCCGAGTGGCGGACCAGACGCGCGCGGTAGAACGCCAGGAAGCGCTCGACGCGCGCGGCGTACTCGGCGTGCTGCGGCGTGATGCCGAGCGCCAGACCGAGCAGACCGCGCGCACCGGCCGAGGCGACCGGCCGGTAGTCGGCGAGCGGCAGCGGCGCCAGACCCAGTTCCTCACGCACCCGGTTGGCGGCATCGCCGAGGTCGGGCGCGGTGTCGACCAGCGTGCCGTCGAGGTCGAACAGCAGCGCGCGCGGCCGCACGGCGAACGCGTCCAGCGGCAGGGCGACGCTCATGCGGGCTTGCGGCAATGCATGAAGTAGTTGACGTCGATGTCGTCGGCCAGCCGTGCCGATTTCAGCAGCGGGTTGTAGCGCAGGCCCTTCATGCCGACGACCTCGAGGCCGGCAGCGCGCGCCCAGGCCGCCAGCTCCGACGGGCGAATGAACTTCTCGTAGTCGTGGGTGCCGCGCGGCACCAGGTTGAGCACGTATTCGGCCCCGACCACGGCGAGCGCGAAAGCCTTGGGGCTGCGGTTGATGGTCGAGAACACCAGATCGCCGCCGGGCCGGGCGAGGCGGGCGCAGGCGGCGATCACCGAGGCCGGGTCCGGCACGTGTTCGAGCATTTCCATGCAGCAGACCAGGTCGAACGCCTGCGGCCGCTCGGCGGCCAGCGCCTCGGCGCTGATCTGTCGGTAGTCGAGCCGGAACGCCGGCGGCGTGCGGCCGGATTCGAGGGCGTGCAGGCGCGCGACGTCGACCAGCTCGCCGGCCATGTCGATGCCGAGCACCTCGGCACCCTCGGCGGCCAGCGCCTCGCTGAGCAGTCCGCCGCCGCAGCCGATGTCGAGCGCGAGCTTGCCCTTGAGGCCGCCGGCGCATTGCGCGACGTAGCGCACGCGCGGCGGATTGATCTGGTGCAGCGTCGCCATTTCGCCGCGCGGGTCCCACCAGCGCGAGGCGAGGCGTTCGAAGTTGGCGATCTCGCGGGCATCGACGTTGCCGCGGGCATGTTCGGTGGTGGCGCTCATGGACGGATCTTCTGCCGCCACTCGGCGGCCCTGGCAATGACGGCGGTTTCGTCGAGCGTCGTCAGCTGCCGCCCGCGCAGCAGCGGACGACCGGCGACGAAGACGTCGCTGACCTGATCGCGGCCGGCGGCGTAGGCGAGCTGCGACAGGACGTTGTAGACCGGCTGGGTGGCCGGAGCGTGAAAGTCGACGGCGATGAAGTCGGCCGACTTGCCGGCGACCAGCGAGCCGATTTCCTGATCGAGCCCGAGGGCGCGGGCGCCGGCCAGCGTTGCCATGCGCAGCGCCGCCGGGGCCGCCAGCGCGCGCGTGTCGCCGCCGACCGCCTTGGCGAGCAGCGCCGCGGTGCGCAGCTCGCCGATCAGGTCGAGGTCGTTGTTGCTGGCGGCGCCGTCGGTGCCGATGCCGACGTTGGCGCCCGCCTTCAGCAGTTTGTCGACCGGGCAGAAGCCGCTGGCGAGCTTGAGGTTCGATTCCGGGCAGTGCGCGATGTGCACGCCGTACTCGGCCGCCTCGGCGATCTCGGCGTCGGTCAGCTGCGTCATGTGCACGGCGATGAAGTCCGGACCGAGCAGTTCGAGTGCCTTGAGTCGTGCCCACGGACGGCGGCCGCTCTGCTTGACGGCTTCGACGACCTCGAACTCGGTTTCATGCACATGCATGTGGATGCCGATGCCGAGTTCGTTGGCGTAGCGGCGGATCTTCTGCAGCGGCGCGTCGGACACCGTGTATGGCGCGTGCGGCGCGAAGATCGTGCGCACCAGCGGCGTGTCGCGCAGCGCGTCGTGCAGCTCCAGGCCCTTGTGGATGTAGTCGTCGGCGCCGCTGCCCCAGGCGGTCGGGAAGTCGAACACGACCAGGCCGACCGTCGCGCGCAGGCCCGCTTCGCGGGCGACGCGGGCCGTCGCGTCCGGGAAGAAGTACATGTCGTTCACGCAGGTCGTGCCGCCGCGGATCATCTCGGCGAACGCCAGGCGCAGGCCGTCCGCGCAGAACGCGGCCCCGACGTGTGCGCCCTCGGCCGGCCAGATGTGGTTCTGCAGCCAGTCCATCAGCGGCAGGTCGTCGGCGATGCCGCGCAGCAGGCTCATCGCCGCGTGCGTGTGCAGGTTGACGAGGCCCGGCAGCACGGCGTGCTGCGGCAACGCGATGGTCTCGCGGGCCTGATAGCGCGTCTGCGCCTCGGCCAGCGGCAGGACGGCTTCGATGCGGCCGGCGTCGACGACAAGCGCGTGTGCTTCGAGCACGACGCCCTCGGGCTCGATCGGTACGAGCCAGCGCGGCGTCACCAGCAGGTCTACGGTCTGCATGCAGTGGCGGAAGTCGGGGATGGATAGAATGTCGGATCAAGTTTACCCGAGGCCGTCATGTCTGCCGTTGACCTTTCCGCTGTGCGCCCCGAACCGGTGAAACCGCTGATCTGGGAGGGCGACCACCTGCGGCTGCTCGACCAGCGCGTGCTGCCGGGCGAGCTGCGCTACCTGCGCTGCGAGAGCGCCGGCGATATCGCCGACGCGATCCACGGCATGGCGGTGCGTGGCGCGCCGGCGATCGGCATCGCTGCCGCCTACGGCATGGTGCTGGCGCTGCGCGCCGATCCGGACGGCGTGCAGCGCGCCTTCGATCTGCTCGCCGCGTCGCGGCCGACGGCGGTGAACCTGCGCTGGGCGCTGGAGCGCATGCGCGGCCTGTGGCTGGATCGCCCGGACCTTGCCGCGCTCGAAGCCGAGGCGGTGAAGATCCACGACGAGGATCTGGCGCAGAACCTGAAAATGGGGGCGTTCGGCGCGGCCCTGATCGGTTCGAACGCGAGCGTCATCACCCATTGCAACACCGGCGCGCTGGCGACCGGCGGTCACGGCACCGCGCTCGGCGTGATCCGCAGCGCCTACGCGCTGAACCGCATCGCCCGCGTCTACAACACCGAGACGCGGCCGTGGCTGCAGGGCGCACGGCTGACGGCCTGGGAGCTGCAGCAGGAGGGCATTCCGGCCAAGCTGATCGCCGACGGTGCCGCCGCGCATCTGATGAGCCGCGAGCAGATCGACTGGGTCATCGTCGGCGCCGACCGTATCGCCGAGAACGGCGATACCGCCAACAAGATCGGCACCTACGCGCTGGCGGTCGCCGCGCGCCGGCACGGCGTGAAGTTCATGGTGGTCGCGCCGAGCGGCACCTTCGACCTGCGCTGCCGCAGCGGCGCCGACATCCCGATCGAGGAGCGCGGTGCCGCCGAGCTCACCGAGTTCCGCGGCGTGCCGATCGCGCCGCACGGCTACGACGCCTTCAATCCGGTGTTCGACGTCACGCCGGCCGAGCTGATCGACGCCATCGTCTGCGAGTCCGGCGTCATCGCCAGGCCGAGCCGCGAGGCCGTCCGCGCAGTGCTGGGCTGAGCCGCGCCGGCAGGCCGCCGCGAAAGCCGCGCCCGAGCCGGAAAAGCGCTGCCAAGCCCGCGTCCGTGCTAGAATTTCGCGGTCGACAAGGGCTGCATCCAGGACTGCGGATGCGACGCCTTTTCCGCGCCGAAAACGAGAGCACGACGCCGGCGGCCGCGCCGGCGCGACGCCCGGGCCTTGATCCAGAACAGACCCCGTTACAACACGCTCCATGACCGATTTCGCCAAGGAAGTTCTCAGCGTCAATCTCGAAGACGAGATGCGCCGTTCGTATCTCGACTACGCGATGAGCGTCATCGTCGGCCGCGCGCTGCCGGATGCGCGTGACGGCCTGAAGCCGGTGCACCGTCGCGTGCTGTACGCGATGAAGGAACTCGGCAACGACTACAACAAGCCGTACAAGAAGTCGGCGCGTATCGTCGGCGACGTCATCGGTAAGTACCATCCGCACGGCGACACCGCCGTCTACGACACGATGGTGCGCATGGCGCAGGATTTCTCGATGCGCTACATGCTGGTCGACGGCCAGGGCAACTTCGGCTCGATCGACGGCGACATGCCGGCGGCGATGCGTTACACCGAAGTGCGCATGTCCAAGCTCGCGCACGAGCTGCTGGCCGACATCGACAAGGAAACGGTCGATTTTCAGCCGAACTACGACAGCTCGGAAACCGAACCTTCGGTGCTGCCGACCAAGATTCCGCAGCTGCTGGTCAACGGCGCGTCCGGCATCGCCGTCGGCATGGCGACCAACATCCCGCCGCACAATCTGTCCGAGGTCATCAACGGCTGCGTGGCGCTGATCGACAAGCCGGAGATCGAGCTGGCCGAGCTGATGCAGCACATTCCGGCGCCGGATTTCCCGACCGCCGGCCTGCTGCTCGACGCCGCCGGCCTGGCCGAGGCTTACGCGACCGGCCGCGGCCGCATCGTCGTGCGCGGCCGCACGCACTTCGAGGACATCGGCCACGACAAGCAGGCGATCATCGTCACCGAACTGCCGTACCAGGTGAACAAGGCGCGCCTGCTCGAGAAGATCGCCGAGCTGGTCAAGGACAAGAAGATCGAGGGCATCACCGAGCTGCGCGACGAATCGGACAAGTCCGGCATGCGCATGGTGATCGAGCTGCGCCGCGGCGAGAACGCCGACGTGGTGCTGAACAACCTGTTCCGCCACACGCAGCTGCAGGACAGCTTCAACTTCAACATGGTGGCGCTCGACAACGGCCAGCCGCGCCTGCTGTCGCTCAAGCAGCTGCTGGAGATCTTCGTGCGCCACCGCCGCGAGGTGGTGACGCGGCGCACCCGCTATCTGCTGCGCAAGGCGCGCGAGCGGGCGCACGTCTTGGAAGGCCTGTCGATCGCGCTCGCCAACATTGACGCCATCATCGAGCTGATCCGCCGTTCGCCGTCGCCGGCCGAGGCCAAGGCCGGCCTGATGGCGGGCATCTGGAATCCGGGTCCGGTCACGGCGATGCTGGAGCGCGCCGGTGCCGACGCCTCGCGGCCGTCCGATCTCGGCGCCGATTTCGGCATCGTCGAAGGTGGCTACCGGCTGTCCGAGGCGCAGGCCCAGGCGATCCTCGACCTGCGCCTGCATCGCCTCACCGGGCTCGAGCAGGACAAGATCCATGGCGAGTTCCGCGAGCTGATCGAGTCGATCCTCGACTACCTCGACATCCTCGGCTCCGAGGCGCGCCTGCTGTCGGTGATTCGCGGCGAGCTGCTCGAAATCCAGGCACAGTACGGCGACGCGCGCCGCACCGAGATCACCGACGCGGCGCTGAACATCGCGCACGAGGACCTGATCGTGCCGAAGGACATGGTCGTGACGCTCTCGCACGAGGGTTACGTCAAGGCCGTGGCACTCGACGAGTACCAGGCGCAGAAGCGCGGCGGCCGCGGCAAGATCGCCGCGACCACCAAGGAAGAGGACTTCGTCGACCGCCTGTGGGTCGCGCACTCGCACGACACGCTGCTGTGCTTCTCCAGCCTCGGCAAATGCTACAAGCTGCGCGTGTTCGAGCTGCCGAGCGGCTCGCGCGGCTCGCGCGGCAAGCCGTTCAACAACATGCTGCCGCTCGAAGCCGGCGAGAAGATCAACGCCGTGCTGCCGATCAAGAGCTTCGGTGCTGCCGCCGACACCGAGACGGCCGACGGCGCCCCGTACATCTTCATGGCGACGCGCCGCGGCACGGTCAAGAAGACGCCGCTGGCGGCGTTCCAGAACGTGCGCAGCAACGGCATCATCGCCGTCGACCTGCGCGTCGACGACGAGCTGGTCGGCGTGGCGCTGACGCAGGGCCGGGACGACGTCATCCTGATCTCCGACGCCGGCCGTGCGATCCGCTTCGACGAGGGCGACGTGCGCGCGATGGGTCGTGGTGCGACCGGCGTGCGCGGCATGCGCCTGATCAAGACCTTTGCCGGCGGCGACGAGGCCGGCGAAGAGGCGGTGGACGAGGCGGGCGGTGAACTTGCCGAGGGCGACGAGGCCGCCGACGCGCTGAACGACGGCGCCCGCATCATTGCCCTGATCGTCGCCGAGGGCGGCGACATCCTGACCGTTTCGGAGTTCGGCTACGGCAAGCGCACGCCGGTCGAGCAGTTTCCGCGTCGCGGTCGCGGCGGGCAGGGCGTGATCGCGCAATCGCTGTCGGACAAGACCGGGCGTCTGATCGGCGCCGTCACGGTCGACGACAGCCACGAAGTGATGCTGATCTCCGAGGACGGCAACCTGATCCGCTTCCGCACGACCGATGTGCGCACGATGAGTCGCAATACCCAGGGCGTGCGCCTGATGCGCCCGCAGGACGGAGACCGTCTGGTCGGCATCGACCGCATCCTGGCCGAGGACGACGACAGCCTGCCGGCGCTTGCGGTGCCGGTCGAAAACGGCGAGGACGCCGTCGGCGATCGCGAAGACGAATCGGCGAGTTCGTAAAATATCGAGCATAAAGAAGGCGCTGCGGCGCCTTTTTTATGAGACTCTGTGACTAACAGGACATGTTAGGTTATTATCTGCGGCGATGAATTTCAGTGTCCATTTCGACGACGAGACGATCGAGCGGCTGAACCGTGCGGTGGCCCGCGTCGGCCTGACGCGCAATCGCGTGATCACGCTCGCCGTGCAGGATTGGCTGGCGCGCAACGAGGAAAAGGACTGGCCGGCGGTGCTGAAGAGCCATTTCGGCAATCCGGCGCCGGAGCTGACCGAGGAAACGCTGGACTTCCAGGCCTGGCGCGAGGCGCTGCCGGATTCGGCGCCGGTGCGCTGGTGAAGTATCTGCTCGACTCCGACGTGCTCGCCGCGGCGATCAAGGGGCGGCTGCCGGTCGTGCTGCGGCTGCAGGGGCTGAAGCCGAGCGACGTCGCGGTGTCGGTGCTGGGGCAGGCGGAGGCCGAGACGGCGCTTCGCCTGCAGCCGCGGGCGCAGGCGCGCTACGGCAAGTTGCTGAAGGAGTTCCTGCATTCGGTGCAGGTGCTGGGGATCGGCGCCGCCGAGGCGCAGCAGGCGGTCGTGATCGGCGCCTATCTGCAGGCAGCCGGCGAAAAGCTGGCGCCGCTGGATCTGTGGCTCGCGGCGACGGCAACGGCGCGGCAGCTGGTACTGGTGACGGACCGCGTCGCGGCGTTCGCGTCGGTGCCGAATCTCGACGTCGAGCGCTGGAGCTGAACGGGCGGGACGGCGGGAATGAGGGCCGGGCGCGCTGCGGCGGGTCGCGGCCAGGAGGGCGGACCGGGCTGGGCGCGGTCCGCCGGTATTCAGGCGGTAAACGAGTGGTTGAAGCAGGTCTTTCGAGGAAACTGAAATGAAAAGAGTCGTGAACTTCAGCGCCGGACCGGCGACGCTGCCTTTCGAAGTGCTGCAGCAGGTGCAGGCCGAGCTGCTCGACTGGCAGGGTTGCGGCATGTCGGTGATGGAAATGTCGCATCGCGACAAGGAGTTCATGAGCATCGCGCAGGCAGCGGAAGCCGATCTGCGCGAGGTCGCCGGCATTCCGGCGAACTACAAAGTGTTGTTCCTGCAGGGCGGCGCGACGGCGCAGTTCACGTTCGTGCCGATGAACCTGCTGCGCGGCAAGCAGAACGTCGATTTCGTGCTGACCGGCGACTGGGGCAAGAAGGCCGCCAAGGAAGCGGCGCGCTATGCCAAGGTCAACGTCGCCGCGAGCAGCGAAGCCGACAAGTTCACGCACATCCCGGAGCGGGCGAACTGGAAGCTCGATCCGAACGCGGCCTACGTGCACGTGACCTCGAACGAGACCATCCACGGCGTCGAGTTCGCCGCCGATCCGGACACCGGCAGCGTGCCGCTGGTCGCCGACATGTCGTCGAACATGCTGTCGCGCCCGTTCGACGTGACGAAGTACGGCCTCATCTATGCCGGCGCGCAGAAGAACATCGGCCCGGCCGGCGTGACGATCGTCATCGTGCGCGACGACCTGATCGGCCAGACGCTGCCGAACACGCCCGGCATCTTCGACTACAAGCAGATGGCCGACGCCGAGTCGATGCTGAACACGCCGCCGTGCTTTGCCTGGTACGTCTCGGGTCTGGTCTTCAAGTGGATCAAGGCGCATGGCGGTCTGGCCGGGATCGGCGAGCGCAACGCCAAGAAGGCGGAGCTGCTGTATGCCTATATCGACAGCCAGGACTTCTATCGCAATCCGGTCGCCAAGGCCGATCGTTCGCGGATGAACGTGCCGTTCACGCTCGCCAATCCGGAGCTCGACGCCGAGTTCCTGAAGGGCGCCAAGGCGGCTGACCTGTCGGGCCTGAAGGGGCATCGCTCGGTCGGCGGCATGCGCGCGTCGATCTACAACGCGATGACGCTCGAAGGCGTGCAGCAGCTCGTCGACTACATGAAGGAATTCGCGCGGACGCGCGGCTGAAAAGGCGGCAATCGAGTATCGGGAATGCGGAATCGTTGCGAGACGAAACCGCTTCCCGCTTCTGACGTTGGCCGTTTCCCGATCCCCAATTTCCGGTTTTAAGCCATGTTCAAAGTCCAAACCCTCAACAACATCTCCGTCAACGGGCTCGAGCGTCTGCCGCGCGACCGTTTCGAGATCGCTTCCGAGATCCAGAATCCGGACGCGATCCTCGTGCGCTCGGCCGACATGCACAAGCTGGAGATCCCGGCTTCGGTGAAGGCCATCGGCCGCGCCGGTGCCGGCACCAACAACATTCCGGTCGCGGCGATGAGCAAGCGCGGCGTGCCGGTCTTCAACGCGCCGGGTGCCAACGCCAATGCGGTCAAGGAACTTGTGCTGGCCTCGATGCTGATGACGGCGCGCAACATCCCGGCCTCGCTCGATTTCGTCAAGAAGCTCGACGGCGACGACAAGGCCATGCATGAGGCCGTCGAGGCCGGCAAGAAGAAGTTCGTCGGCTTCGAGCTGCCGGGCCGCACGCTCGGCGTGATCGGCCTCGGCGCGATCGGCGTCAAGGTCGCCAACGCCGCGCTCGAGCTCGGCATGACGGTCTACGGCTTCGATCCGGCAATGACGGTGCAGAACGCCTGGCAGCTGAACGCCGGTGTGCATCGTGCGCTGTCGGTCGATGATCTGATGTCGAAGTCGCAGTTCATCTCGGTGCATGTGCCGCTGCTCGACGCGACCCGCGGCCTGATCAATGCCGAGCGCATCCGCCTGATGAAGAAGCAGGGTGTGATCCTGAACTTCGCGCGTGACGCGATCGTCGACGAGAAGGCTGTCATCGAGGCGCTCGACGAAGGCCGCCTGCACGCCTATGCCTGCGACTTCCCGTCGAACGCGCTCAAGGGCCATCCGCGCGTGCTGGCGACCCCGCATCTCGGCGCCTCGACCGGCGAGGCCGAGGACAACTGCGCAGTGATGGTCGCCGACCAGATCCGCGAGTTCCTTGAACTCGGCACGATCCGCAATTCGGTGAACTTCCCGGAGGCGCAGATGCCCTTGCTGCCGGGCAAGACGCGCCTGTGCATCGTCAACGAGAACGTGCCGAACATGGTCGGCCAGATCTCGACGGCGCTCGCCAAGCATCACCTCAACATCGCCGACCTGCTGAACAAGTCGCGCGGCGACCTGGCGTACACGATCGCCGACCTCGATTCGGCGGTGCCCGCCGAGGTGGCCGGCGAGATCGCGGCGATTCCGGGCGTGCTGGCGACCCGCGTGATCGTGGGCCGCTGATGCCGCTCGCGCCCGGCCGCCCGGTTCGGGCGGTCGGGCGCAAGTCCCGAAGGCCGCGGATTCCCGCTAGAATCCGCGGCCTTTGCTTTTTCCGTTTCGAGACGCCCATCCGATGAAGGTGCCGCAGACCCTGGCCGAAGCGCGGTCGCAGATCGACTCGCTCGACGAGCAGATCCAGGCGCTCATTTCGCAGCGTGCGCGCATCGCGCTCGAAGTGGCGCATATCAAGCAGCGTTCCGGCGACACCGGCAATCACTATCGCCCGTCGCGCGAGGCCGAGGTGCTGCGCCGTGCGATCGAGCGCAATCACGGCCCCGACGGCGGCCCGCTGACCGACGAGACGATCGCGCGCCTGATGCGCGAGATCATGTCGGTGTGCCTGTCGCTGGAGTCGCCGCTCACCATCGCTTACCTCGGGCCCGAGGGCACGTACACGCAGGCCGCGGTGCAGAAGCATTTCGGCGACAGCGTGACGGCGCGCGCGACGCGGGCGATCGACGAGATCTTCCGCGACGTCGAGACCGGCGCCGCCGACTACGGCGTGGTGCCGGTCGCCAACTCGATCGGCGGCGTCGTCAGCAACACGCTCGATGAACTGGTGCATACCCAGCTGCGCATCTGCGGCGAGGTGACGCTGGCCGTTCACCACCAGCTGCTGTCGAAGCAGACCGAGCTTGAGTCGATCGTCAAGGTCTATTCGCACGCGCAGTCGTTCGCGCAGTGCCGCAAGTGGCTGGACGCGCATCTGCCGAAGGCCGAGCGCGAAGTGGTGTCGAGCAACGGCGAGGCCGCGCGTCGCGCGGCGGCCGAAGGCGCCGGCACCGCGGCGATCGCCTCGCTGCAGGCCGGGCGCATCAACGCGCTGAACATCCTCGCCTCGAACATCGAGGACGATCCGAGCAATACGACGCGCTTTCTCATCATCGGCAGGCATGAGCCCGCCTCGACCGGCGACGACATCAGCTCGATCGTGATGACGGCGCATCGTAATCAGCCGGGTGCGCTGTTCAAGCTGTTGCAGCCGTTCGCCGACAGCGGACTCGACCTGACGCGTCTGGAATCGCGGCAGGTCAAGGGCTCGGTGGTGCCGGACTATTACTTCTTCGTGGACTTCGCCGGACACGAATCGGATCCGAAGGTGCGCGAGGTGCTCGAGACCGTGCGTTCGTCGGCGGCCTTCTTCAAGATTCTCGGCTCGTATCCGCGGGCCGTCATGTAATGCGTTCAGAAACCAAGATCATGGATCAGACTTTGCAAAGGGCTTCGCCGGGCGTCATGAGCCTCGAAGCGTATTCGCCGGGCATGCCGATCGACGAACTGCAGCGCCGCCTCGGCGTGTCGAACGCGATCAAGCTGGCTTCGAACGAAAACCCGCTCGGCGCCAGTCCGAAGGTCCGCGCCGCGCTGGCCGCCGCCGTCGCGCACGACAATCTGGCGCTGTATCCGGACGGCAGCGGGCATCGCCTGAAGCAGAAGATCGCCGCGCTGCACGACATCGCGCCGGAGCGCATCACGCTCGGCAACGGCTCGAACGACATCATCGAACTGCTCGGCCGCGTCTTCCTCGGTCCGAGCCGCGCCGCGCTGTATTCGGCGCATGCCTTCGCCGTCTATTCAATCATCACCCAGGCGCAGGATGCGCGCGCCGTGGTCGTTCCGGCCCTGCCGGCCCGCGATGCGCAGCCCTACGGCCATGATCTCGCCGCGTTTCCGGCGGCGCTGCAGGCCAATCCGGACGTCGCGCTGGTCTTCATCGCCAACCCGAACAATCCGACCGGAACCTGGCTCGCGCCGGCGGTGATCGAGGCCTTTCTCGCGCAGGTGCCGGCGCACGTGATCGTCGCGCTCGACGAGGCGTACTTCGAATACCTCGATGCGGCGCTGCAGCCGCCGACGCGCGCCTGGCTCGATCGCTTTCCGAACCTGATCGTGTTCCGCACGTTCTCCAAGGCTTACGGGCTGGCCGGCCTGCGCGTCGGCTACTCGCTGTCGAGCGTGGCGCTGGCCGACGTGCTGAACCGCGTGCGCCAGCCGTTCAACAACAACAGCCTGGCGCTGCTCGCCGCGGAAGTCGCGCTTGGCGATCAGGATTACGTTCGCGCCGCGGTCGCGCTCAATGCGCGCGAGCGCGCGCGCCTGACGGCCGCGCTGCAGGCGATGGGGCTGACGGTGCTGCCGTCGCAGGCCAACTTCCTCGCGATCGACTTCGGCCGCGACGCCAAGCCGATCCACCAGGGTCTGCTCGAACAGGGCGTCATCGTGCGGCCGATGGCCTCGTACCAGATGCCGCAGTTCCTGCGCGTCAGCATCGGCACCGAAGCCGAGAACGACCGCTTCCTCGAAGCGCTGCGCGCGGTGCTCGGCGCCGCGGGTCGGCCGGCGTGAGCGTTCGCCACCTCGCCGTCATCGGCCTCGGCCTGATCGGCGGCTCGTTCGCGCGCGCGCTGCGCGCCGCCGGCGAGGTGGGACGCGTTTCCGGCTACGACCCGGATCCGCAGCAGCGCCAGCAGGCGCTGCGCCTGGGCGTCGTCGACCAGGTGTACGAGACTGCCGAGGCGGCGGTACGCGACGCCGATCTCGTCGTGCTGGCGGTGCCGGTGCTGCATACCGGCGAGGCGCTGCGCGCCTGTCTGCCGGGCCTGCGCGCCGATACCGTCGTCACCGATGTCGGCAGCACCAAGCAGTCGGTGCTGCGCGAAGTCGAGGCGGTCTGCGGACAGTTGCCGTCCTGGTTCGTGCCGGGGCATCCGATCGCCGGTACCGAAAAGAGCGGGGTGGCGAACAGCCTCGTCGATCTGTTCCGCAATCATCGCGTGGTGCTGACGCCGCACGCCGCACAGTCGCCGGCGGCCCGGGCGCTGGTCGCCAAGCTGTGGCAGGCGGTCGGCGCGCGCGTCGTCGAAATGGGCGCCGCCGAGCACGACGCGATCTTCGCGGCGACTTCCCATCTGCCGCACGTGATCGCCTACAGCTTCGTCGACATGCTGGCGCGCCTGCCGCACAGCGACGACATCTTCCCGAACGCCGGCGGCGGTTTTCGCGATTTCACGCGCATCGCGTCGAGCTCGGCGCAGATGTGGCACGACATCGTTCGGGCCAACGCCGGCGCCGTCGGCGATCTGCTCGATCGCCAGATCGAAGAACTGCAGCAGATCCGGCGGATGATGCGCGAGGCGCGCTGGGACGAGCTGCGCGAACTGTTCGCGCGCGCGCGGACGGCACGCGAACGCTATCTGACACAGATCGAGTGAGGGGCGCCGCGCGCGATCCCCGGACAGGAAAGCCATGAGTTCGAGTTCGTTGACCTTCGAGGTGTACCCCGGCGGCTGCCTGAACGGCGAGTTGCGCGTGCCGGGCGACAAGTCCATATCGCACCGCTCGATCATGTTCGGCTCGCTGGCCGACGGCGTGACCACGGTCGAGGGCTTCCTCACCGGCGAGGACTGCCTGTGCACGATGAAGGCGTTCCAGATGATGGGCGTGACGATCGAGCGCACTGGCGAGACCTCGCTGCGCATCCACGGCGTCGGCCTGCACGGCCTGAAGTCGCCGGACGGGCCGCTCGATCTCGGCAACTCGGGAACGTCGATGCGCCTGATGGCCGGCCTGCTGTCGGGACAGACCTTCACCAGCACGCTGGTCGGTGATGCTTCGCTGTCGCGGCGGCCGATGAAGCGCATCATCGGTCCGCTCGAACAGATGGGCGCGCGCATCGAATCGAATGATGGCAAGGCGCCGCTGAACGTGTTGCCGCACAAGAAGCTGCACGGCATCGCCTACCACTCGCCGGTCGCGAGCGCACAGATCAAATCCGGCATCCTGCTGGCCGGCCTCTACGCGCAGGGCAAGACCGAGGTGTTCGAGCCGGAAGCCTCGCGCGACCACACCGAGCGCATGCTGCGGGCCTTTGGCGTGCGGGTCGAGGCGCGGCCCGGCTATGCCGCGCTCGAGGGCGGTCAGCCGCTGCACGCGACGCAGATCCGGGTGCCGGCCGACATCTCGTCGGCGGCGTTCTTCATGGTCGGCGCGGCGATCGTGCCGGGCAGCGCAGTGGTGCTGACCGAGGTCGGTGTCAACCCGACGCGTACCGGCATCATCGACGTGCTGCGCGCGATGGGCGCCGATATCGAGTTGCTGAATCCGCGCGCGTTCGGCGACGAGCCGGTCGCCGACATTCGCGTGCGCGGCGGCGGTCTGCGCGGCGTGAAGATCGGCAAGGAGCTGGTCGCCGCGGCGATCGACGAGTTCCCGATCATCTTCATCGCCGCTGCCTTCGCCGACGGCGAGACCGTGGTCGAGGGCGCCGAGGAACTGCGCGTCAAGGAGTCCGACCGCATCCAGAGCATGTGCGACGGCCTGCGCGCGCTCGGCATCTCGGCGATCGCACTGCCGGACGGCATGCGCGTGTCCGGCGGCCGCATGCACGGCGGCGCTGTCGATGCGCGCGGCGATCACCGCATCGCGATGTCGTTCGCGATCGCGGCGCTGCGTGCTGAACAGCCGATCACCATCTTCGACTGCGCCAACGTCAACACCTCGTTCCCCGGTTTCGCCGCGCTCGCGCAGCGCGCCGGTCTGGACCTGCGGGTGCGCGCGTGAGCGCGGCCGCGATTCCGGTCATCACCGTCGACGGGCCGAGTGGCGTCGGCAAGGGGCTGGTCACGCGCTGGCTGGCCGAGCGGCTTGGCTTCCATCGCCTCGACAGCGGCGCGCTGTACCGCATCCTGGCGCTGGCCGGCCATCGCCGCGATATCGACCTGCACGACAGCGACGCGCTGGCGCGGCTCGCGCCGGCGCTGAAGATCCGCTTCGTCGGCGCCACCGAGGACGACGAAGCGATCCTGGTGGACGGCGAGGACTGGACCCACGACGTGCGCAAGGAATCGACCGGTGCACTGGCCTCGCTGATTGCAGCGCAGCCCGCGGTGCGCGCGGCGCTGCTGCAGCGCCAGCGTGATTTTCGCGAGGCGCCTGGGCTGATCGCCGACGGCCGTGACATGGGCACCATTGTTTTCCCGGATGCCGCCCTCAAGATATTCATGGATGCGAGTCCCGACGAGCGTGCGCAGCGCCGGCTCAAGCAGTTGAGCGCAAAGGGGATTGAGGCTACACTCGCCCCCCTTCGCGAGGAGATATGCGCCCGCGACGAGCGCGACCGCAACCGCCCCATCGCCCCCCTAAAGCCGGCGGACGGGGCTCAAGTCGTTGATACGACGGGGCTTTCGCCAGTCGAAGTGCTGGCGATCATCGAAAGCCTGCTGCAGCGGTCCGGCATCGTCTGAGCCCGTTTCGCTGCGCGTAGAGAACATCAGCCGTGAGCCCATCCGGGTTTCGGCTTGTGGCCGGCGAGCAAGGATGCGAGCCGTTGACTGACCTGACAGGACCCCAAGCAAGAGGCGAGGGGATCATCCATTTCAAGAGTGTTTAGATGAGCGAGAGTTTCGCTGAGTTGTTTGAGGCCAGCCTCAAGGGCGGCCAGTCCATGCAGTCCGGCACCATCGTCAATGCGAGGGTGCTGGCGGTCAAGCCTGACGTCGTGATCGTCGACGCCGGCCTGAAGTCGGAGGGCGTGATTCCGCTTTCCGAGTTCCTGGTCGACGGCGAGCTGAAGGTCGCCCCGGGCGACGAAGTGGAAGTGGCGCTGGAAACCGTTGAGGACGGCTTCGGCGAAACCAAGTTCTCGAAGGAAAAGGCCGAGCGGATCAAGACCTGGGAACGCCTGGGCAAGGCTTTCGAGGGCAAGGAAACCGTCATCGGTATCATCACCGGCAAGGTCAAGGGCGGCTTCACCGTCGACATCGGCACGGTCCGCGCGTTCCTGCCGGGCTCGCTGGTCGACGTCCGTCCGGTCCGCGATACCTCGTACCTCGAAGGCAAGCCGCTCGAGTTCAAGGTCATCAAGCTCGACAAGCTGCGCAACAACGTCGTCGTCTCGCGCCGCGAAGTGCTCGAGGCCGAATACTCGGCCGAGCGTGACAGCCTGCTGGCGAACCTCCAGGAAGGCGTGGTCCTCAAGGGCGTCGTCAAGAACCTCGTCGAGTACGGCGCGTTCGTCGACCTCGGCGGCATCGACGGCCTGCTGCACATCACCGACATGACGTGGAAGCGCGTCAAGGATCCGGCCGAAGTCGTGCAGGTCGGCCAGGAAATCGAAGTCAAGGTCCTCAAGTACGACCGCGAGCGTCGCCGCGTCAGCCTCGGCCTCAAGCAGCTGGGCGCCGATCCGTGGAGCGACATCGAGCGTCGCTATCCGGAGCGCACCCGCCTGTTCGGCAAGGTCACCAACATCACCGACTACGGTTCGTTCGTCGAGATCGAGCCGGGCGTCGAGGGCCTGGTCCACGTTTCGGAAATGGACTGGACCAACAAGAACGTCAACCCGGCCAAGGTCGTGCAGGTCGGCGACGAAGTCGAGGTGATGATCCTCGACATCGACGGCGAGCGCCGCCGCATCTCGCTCGGCATGAAGCAGTGCCGTCCGAATCCGTGGGAAGAGTTCGCTCAGAACCACCAGAAGGGCGACCGCGTTCATGGCGCGATCAAGTCGATCACCGACTTCGGCATCTTCATCGGCCTCGACGGTGGCATCGACGGTCTCGTCCACCTGTCGGATCTCGACTGGAACGAGGCGGGCGAACTCGCCGTGCGCCGTTACCAGAAGGGTCAGGAACTGGATGCCGTGGTGCTGGCGATCGACGCCGCGCGCGAGCGCATCTCGCTGGGCGTCAAGCAGGTCCAGCAGGACCCGCTGTCGGAGTTCATCGCCAAGAACACCAAGGGCACCATCGTCAAGGGCATTGCCAAGACGGTCGACGTTCGCGGTGCGGTCATCGATCTCGGCAACGGCGTCGAAGGCTACATCAAGGCCGGCGATCTCTCGCGTGACCGCGTCGAGGACGCCACCAAGGTGCTCAAGGAAGGCGATCCGCTGGACGCGCGCTTCATCGGCGTCGACCGCAAGAGCCGCACGGTGATGCTGTCGGTCCGCGAGAAGGAAATCCAGGAAGAGCAGGAGGCCGTCGCGGAGTACAGCCGCAACGCGTCGACCGGCAAGACCAGCCTGGGCGACCTGCTGAAGGAACAGATGGGCGGCGGCAACAATTAAGTTGTTCGTCTATCTGCCCGGAATTTCTGGGAAAAATAAAGGGGCCACGCTTGCGTGGCCCTTTTTTTTTAACTATTGTTAGCGCGTCAAAACGCTTTTGGTTCCGGGACTTATGACGAAGTCTGAACTCATCGAGCAGCTCGCGGCGAAGCAGACGCATTTGATGCACAAAGACGTCGAGCTGGCCGTCAAACTGGTTCTGGACCAGATCAGCAACGCGCTGGCGCGCGACGAGCGCGTCGAGATTCGCGGCTTCGGCAGCTTCGCCCTGCATCACCGGCCGGCGCGCGTCGGCCGCAATCCGAAGACCGGCGAGCCGGTGCAGATCCCGCCGAAGCGGGTTCCGCATTTCAAACCGGGCAAGGAGATGCGCGAGCGCGTCAACGCGGTCGCCGCCGAGGAAGCCGCTGCCGCAGCCGCGACAGCCGCCGCCGCTGCGGCCAGCATTGCGTAGCGATCGCCATGTCACGCCTGGCCGTTCTCATCGTGCTGCTCGTCATCCTCGTGCTCGGCGCGTCGATCGGCTATTTCAACGCCCAGCCGGTGCAGTTCAATTACCTGTTCGGCGCCACCGAGTTTCCCCTGATCGCGGTGCTGATCGCGGCGTTCTCGGCAGGCATCCTGCTCGCGATCGCGGCCGTGTCCAGCCGCTTGTTCAGCATGCGCCTGGAGCTCGGCCGCCTGCGCAAGCAGCTGCGCGAGGCCGAGGGCGAGCTGCGCACGCTGCGCAATCTGCCGGTCGGCACGCCGCCGGAAACCCGCTAGCGTCCCTCACCGTCCCCGCTCAGGACCCGCATGCTCGACTCCCTGTTTCCCTGGCTGCTGCTGCCGCTGGGCCTCGCCCTGGGCTGGGCACTCGGACAGCGGGCGCGGGCGGCCACGGCGGCGCCGGCGATCGCTCCCGAGCAGCTCGGCGGCTTGCTGACGCAGCTGGCCTCGGATGATCCGGACCAGGCGATCGCGGCGCTGACGCAGGTCGCCGAGCTCGACCATTCGACGGTCGAGCTGCACCTGACGCTCGGCAACCTGTTCCGCAAGCGCGGCGAGATCGACCGTGCGCTGCGCATCCACGAGGCTTTGCTGTCGCGTCCGGGCCTGACGCCCGACATGCAGGCGCAGGTGCGTCGCGAGCTGGCCTTCGACTACATGCGCGCCGGCGTCATGGATCACGCCGAAGCGCAGTTCGAGCGGCTGGTCGCCGACGGCCGTTACGTCACCGAGTCTCTGGACCAGATCCGCACGATCTACGAGCAGGGCCGCGACTGGGAGCACGCGATCGCCGCGGCGCGCCGTCTCGAGGCCGCGCAAGGCGAGTCCAAGCGCGATCTGATCGCGCAGTACGAGTGCGAACTCGCCGACGAGGCGCGCCGCGCCAAGAACGTCGATGAGGCGATCCGTCAGGCGAAGCGCGCGCTCGACGAGGATCCGGGCTGCGTGCGCGCGCATCTGATGCTCGGGGCCTTGTACGAGGGCCGGCAGGACTTCGGCGCGGCCGCGCAGGCCTACCTGCGGGCCTTCCAGCTCGATGCGCATTTCCTGCCGGACGTCATCGAGCCGCTGTATCGCTGCTCGCAGAAGACCGGCCACTCGGAAGGCTTTCTGCAGTTTCTTGCCGACGCCAAGGAAATCTCGACGAGCAGTCTGCCGTACGTCGCCGAAGCGCGCCTGCTTGCCGACGAAGGACTCGATCCGACCGACCGGCTCGCCGAGGGCCTGGAAGTGCGCCCGAGCCGCGCCGTGCTGGCGCAGTTTCTGGAAGTGCTCGAAAAGCAGCCCGCGGTGATCGCTGCCGGCCTCGACAAACCGGCCGCCAGCCTGCATCGCGCGCTGCGCCGCATGATGGAGAGCTCGCCGCGCTACCAGTGCAGCAATTGCGGATTCTCGCCGCGCCAGCAGTTCTGGCAATGCCCGAGCTGCAAGCGCTGGGGCACGATCACCCCGATCGACGAGGCGATGCGTCTCGGCTGAGCGGCCGCTGCCGGCGTTCCGCGCCATCCGCCGCCGTCCGGCAGGCGCCACGCGCCGGCGACCGGAGCGCTGCTAGACTGCGGCCGCAAGAAACAAAAAAGAAGCACCAAAAGCCGTCGGCGGAGGAGAAGCGCTTGACGAAAACGGCATTCGTGACCGGGGCGACGGGCTTCGTCGGCCTGAACCTGCTCGCCGAGCTGCACGCGCGCGGCTGGGAGGTGATCGCGCTGCACCGGCAGGGCTCCGATGTCGGGCCGCTCGACCGCTATCCGCGCTTGCGCCGCGTGGTCGGCGATGTCACCGACCAGCGCACGCTGCGCGGGGCGATCCCGCACGGCGTCGACTGCGTGTTCCATGTGGCCGGCAACACCAGTCTGTGGAACCGCACGCACGTCGAGCAGATCAAGGTCAATGTGCGCGGGACTCGCAACGTGGTGCGGGCGGCGCTGGAGGCGCAGGTCAAGCGCTTCGTCCACACCTCGAGCATCGTCGCCTACGGTGTGCACAGCGGCACCATCACCGAGGACACGCCGACGCGTGGCAGCACCGCCTCGATCAACTACGTGCGCAGCAAGGCACTCGCCGAGCGCGAAGTGCGCAAGGGCATCAGCGCCGGCCTGCCGGCGGTCATCCTCAATCCGTCGAACATCGTCGGTCCTTACGACACGCAAACCTGGTCGCGGATGTTCCGGCTGGTGCAGCAGGGCCGCCTGCCGGCGATGCCGCCGGGCGGCGGCAGCTTTTGCCACGTGCGCGAGGTCGCGCGTGCCCACGTCGCGGCCGCCGAACGCGGCCGCATCGGCGCCAACTATCTGCTCGGCGGCGCGCAGGCGAGTTACGTCGGCATGGTCCGCGAGATCGCGCGGCTGATCGGCGTGCGTCGCCACCCGCTGACGCTGCATCCGCGGCTGCTGCATTGGTATGCGACGCTGGAAGAATGGGCGGCGCCGCTGTTCGGCCGCGAGCCGGACATCACGCGCGACGCGGTCGCGCTGCTGTCCGAAAACCTGTACTGCAACAGCCAGCGCGCCCAGCAGGAACTCGGCTATGAGCCGCAGACGCTGGAGTCGATGCTCATGGATTGCCGCGACTGGCTGTACGAAGCGGGCCTGCTGGAGCGCTGATCCTCAGCGCACGCGGTAACTGTCCGGCAGCGCGTTGCGGACCTCGGTGCGCTTGGCGACGAGACGGGCGCGATCCTGCGGCGACAGATCCGGCAGGCGCAGGCCGGCGTCGAGCTGGGCCAGCGCGGCGCCGGAGTCGCCGCGCAGGAACAGGTAGGTGCCCATCTGGTAGGCCGACTCGGCGAGCTTGCCGCTTTCGCGGGCCGCCTGCGCCAGCAGCTTGTAGGTCGCCATCTGCGTGCCCTGCGCCTGATCGTGCGAGAGCAGGTACTGGCGCGCCGCGTCCGGCTGGCCGGCGTTCATCAGGGCTTCGGCGTAATCGAGCACGGCCGGCGCGTAGCGCGGATACATCTGCAGCACGCGCTCATAGGCGGCCAGCGCGGCGTCGCGACGGCCGTTCTGCGCCAGCAGCTCGGCGTTCAGCAGCTGGATGTTGGCCTGGCGCGGATAGCGCTCGAGCAGCGGCGCCAGCGTGTCCATCGCCGCCGGCACCTGGCTCTGCAGCAGTTGTGCGTAGGCCAGGCCGTAGCGGTTCTCGGCGCTGTCGCGGCCGGACTTCAGCTGACTGGCGAAGTAGTCGAGCGCCTCACTGGTGCGGTCCGACGACAGCACGCGCGCCCGCGCGCGCATCAGCGCGAACTCGATCGAATCCTGGTGCTGGACCTTCGGCAGCTCGGCGGCGCGTGCCGTGGCTTCGGCCATGCGGTTGGTGCTCAGCGGGTGCGTCAGCAGGATCTCGGGAATGCCGTTGCCATACAGGCGCGACTGCTGCTGCAGCTTGCCGAAGAAACTGGCCATGCCGTTCGGATCGTAGCCGGCGGCGGCCATGGTCTGGATGCCGATGCGGTCGGCTTCCTGCTCGTGGGCGCGCGTGTAGCTGACCTGGCGCTGGTAGTTGATGCCCTGTCCGATCGCCAGCGCGCCCATCACCACGTCCGGGTTCGCAGAGCCGGCGATGATCGCGGCGATCACCGCCAGCCAGGTGGCGATCGTGCCGACCTCGGTGTCCTCGACGGTGCGCGCGATGTGGCGCTGCGTGATGTGCGCGAGTTCGTGGCCCATCACGCCGGCGAGCTCGCTTTCGTTGTCGGCGGCGAGCAGCGTGCCGGCGTTGATGCCCATGTAGCCGCCGGGCAGTGCGAAGGCGTTGATGCGCGGGTCCTGCACGATGAAGATCGTCAGCGGCGGCGGCTGCGTGCTGCTGGCGCCGGCGAGCTGGTAGCCGATCGCGTTGATGTAGTCGATCAGCTCGGGGTCTTCGATCGTGTAGTTCTCGCGGTACAGCTCGGCGGTGACGCGGGCGCCGAGTGCCTTTTCCTGGGCAGGCGACAGGGTGTTGTCGGCCGGTTCGCCGAGCTGCGGCAGGTCGAGCGCCGAGGTCGAGACTGCCGCCGCCTGGCCGCTGACCAGGACCGTGGCGGCGACGAGGAGCGGCAGCATCCGGCGCGCGAAGGGAGATCGCAGCAGGGCGTTCATGCGGGAGGGGAGGCTGCCTGTCGGTTGATTCGTACGCCGCTTTAGAGCGCCGGCGGGGGCGGAAGTTCGCGCAGTGTCGAACGGCGGCGCTCGCGCTTCAAGCGGCGCGCGGCCGCCAGCGGCCGAGCGTGTCGCCGAGGCGCACCGGCTGTCCGGGGGCAAGTCCGGCCTTCCACTCGATGCCGCCGGGCGGCGCCAGCAGGATGACGGTCGAACCCATGTTGAAGCGGCCCATTTCCGCACCGCGCGCCAGCGTCACCGGATTCATCGGCGTGTACTGCTCACTGTCGCGGCGGCGCAGATGCGGCGGCGTGACGCGGCCGGCCCAGACGGTCTGCAGCGAGCCGACGAACAGCGCGCCGACCATCGACAGGGCGACCGGCCCGGCCGGCGTGTCGAAGCGGGCGTTGAGGCGTTCATTGCGGGTGAACAGGTTCGGCAGCGCGCGCGCGGTCGCGGCGTTGACGCTGAACAGGCGGCCCGGCACGTAGGTCCAGTGCGCGAGGCGACCGTCGATCGGCATGTGGATGCGGTGATAGTTGTACGGCGCCAGATAGATCGTGCAGAACTCGCCGCCGACGAAGGCCCTGGCGTCGGCGTCGCCCGGCAGCAGGTCGTAGAGGCTGTAGGTATGGCCCTTGGCCTGGATCAGGCGGTCTTCGCCGATCGTGCCGAACTGGCTGATGGTGCCGTCGACCGGGCTGACGAACGCCTGCGGATCGGCCGGCATCGGCCGCGCGCCGGGCTTGAGCGCCCGCGTGAAGAAGTGGTTGAAGCTCTCGTAGTTCTCGATGCGCTCGAACTCGGCTTCCGACAGATCGATCGTGTAGCCGCGCAGGAACAGGCGGATCAGCGCGTTCTTGAAGCCGGGGCTGCGGATCTGCGTCAGCCGGAACACCAGCTGCGACAGCCAGCGCGTCGGCAGGCACAGCTGCAGCAGCACGAAGGCGCGGTCGGTGAAACGGGCATCGGAGGGCGCGTCGGGGCTCGCCTGGGTCATGGGGCGTCGGAGCAGAGGAAGAAGGAGGGCGAATCAGCGCGCCGTCACGGCGCGCAGGTCGGCGGCGAGCCGGGCGGCGTCGAACGGCGGCGTCATGTAGCCGGCGATGCGCGCTTGCGGGTCGATCAGGATCAGCGCCGCCGAGTGGTCCATCGTGTAAGCCTCCGGCGTCGCGCCCGGCACCTTGGCGTAGGCGACGCCGAGCATTTGCGCGAGGCGCTGCAGTTCCGGTTCCGGTGTCACCGCGGCGGTGAAGCCCGGATCGAAATACTGTACGTACTGCTTGAGGCGTTCCGGCGTATCGCGTTCCGGGTCGACCGACAGGAACACCACGCGCAGCGACGCGGCGTCGGGGCCCAGCTGCGCGACCACGTTCTTGAGCATCGCCAGCGTGGTCGGGCAGACGTCGGGGCAGGACGTGAAGCCGGGAAAGATCAGCGTCCAGTGGCCGGTCAGGCTGTCGCGCGTGAACGGCCGGCCGTCCTGGTCGGTGGCGCTGAACTCGGCCAGCGCGCGCGGCTGCTGCAGCAGCGTGCCCGACTGCAGGGCGACCGTCGCCGGCTTCTGCAGCCAGATCGCGGCGAGCAGGCCGACGGCCAGCGCGCCGGCGCCGAGAATGACGAACAGCAGACTGCGGGGCGTGGCGTGGTTCGAGGGCATGGCGGCGGAGGCGGCGCGGGGGAGCGCCATTATTCCACAGGCGCCGCAGCCCGCCGTGCGCCGGTTTGTCGGTACGGACCGCCGCACCGCATAATTCGCGCCCTCGTTCGCCACGACGCCCGACGTCCCTGCTGCGGCCATGCCACGCTCTTCCCGATCCGTCCACGCCGACGATACGGCCAGCCTCGTCACCGTCCGCGACCTCGTGCGCTGGGGCGCCAGTCGCTTCATCGAAGCCGGCCTGAGCTTCGGCCACGGCACCGACAATGCGCTCGACGAGGCGTTCCATCTCGTCCTGCATGCGCTGCCGCTGCCGGCCGATGTGCCGGCGCTCTATCTCGAAAGCAACGTCACGCCGCGCGAGCGCGCCGCCGTGCTCAAGCTGCTGCGCACGCGCATCACCACGCGCAAGCCGGCCGCCTACCTGCTTGGCCACATCGAGTTCTGCGGCCTGGACTTCGAGGTCGACGAGAACGTGCTGATTCCGCGTTCGCCGATCGGCGAGCTGATCGAGCGCCACTTCGCGCCGTGGCTGACGCAGGCGCCGGTGCGCGTGCTCGACCTGTGCACCGGCAGCGGCTGCATCGGCATCGCCTGTGCCGCGGCGTTTCCGGACGCGCAGGTCGATCTCGCCGACATCAGCGCCAAGGCGCTCGCCGTGGCGCGCCGCAACGTCGCCCGCCATGCGATGGGCAACCAGGTGCGCGTCATCAAGTCGGACGTCTTCGACGGGCTCGTCAACGAGGTCTACGACCTCATCGTCACCAATCCGCCGTACGTGCCGAATGCCGAGTGGAAGGCGCTCGCCACCGAGTACCGGCACGAGCCGAAAATGGCGCTGGCCGCCGGTGCCGACGGCATGGATATCGTCGCCCGCATCCTCGACGGCGCCGCACGCCATCTGACCAACGAAGGCTGGCTGGTCTGCGAGGTCGGCGGCAGCGTCGCCGAGTTCGAGGCGCGCTGGCCGAAGCTGCCGGTCACCTGGGTGGAGTTCGAGCGCGGTGGCGACGGCGTCTTCATCATCTCGCGCGCCGATCTGGTCGCGAACCTGTGAGGCGCACGGGCCGGGCTTCATCGGGCAATGCCGTCCGGTCGCGGACGGTCGCTAGGAACTGAGCTTACGATGTCGGGAAACACGTTCGGGAAACTCTTCTGCGTCACCAGCTTCGGCGAGTCGCACGGCGCCGGTATCGGCTGCGTGGTCGATGGCTGTCCGCCGGGGCTGGCGCTGTCCGAGGCCGATATCCAGCCGGAGCTGGACCGGCGCCGGCCGGGCACGTCGAAGTACGTCACGCAGCGCAAGGAAGCCGATCAGGTCGAGATCCTCTCGGGCGTGTTCGAGGGCCGGACCACCGGCACGCCGATCGCGCTGCTGATCCGCAACACCGACCAGCGCTCGTACGACTACGAGAAGATCAAGCAGGTGTTCCGGCCGAACCATGCCGACTACGCCTACGTGCAGAAGTACGGCATTCGCGACCATCGCGGCGGCGGCCGTTCGAGCGCGCGTGAAACCGCCGTGCGCGTCGCCGCCGGCGCGATCGCGCGCAAATGGCTGCGCGAGAAGTACGACATCCGGATCCGCGGCTGTGTCGAGCAGGTCGGCGACATTCATTGCGCGCAGCTTGACTGGGATGCGGTGACGCAGAACCCGTTCTTCTGCGCCGACCCGGCCCGCGTGCCGGAACTCGAAGCGCTGATCGACCGCCTGCGCAGCGAAGGCGACTCGATCGGCGCCAAGCTCTACGTCGAGGCGACGAACGTACCGCCGGGCTTCGGCGAGCCGGTGTTCGACCGCCTCGACGCCGAGATCGCCTACGCGCTGATGTCGATCAACGCGGTCAAGGGCGTCGAGATCGGCGACGGCATGGCGGTCGCGCGGATGCGCGGCACCGAGCATCGCGACGAGCTGACGCCGGACGGCTTTCTCGGCAATCACTCTGGCGGCATCACCGGCGGCATCTCGACCGGCCAGACCGTCTACGCGCGCTACGCGATCAAGCCGACGTCGAGCATCACGACGCCGGGTCTGAGCATCGACGAAGCCGGGCAGGCGACCGAGATGCGCACGACCGGCCGCCACGATCCCTGCGTCGGCCTGCGTGCGACGCCGGTCGCCGAGGCGATGCTGGCGCTGGTGCTGATCGACCACGCGCTGCGCCAGCGCGCGCAGAACGCCGACGTGGTGCCGCCGACGCCGCGCATTCCCGGCGCGCGCCACGGATGAGCGCCGGCCGTTGCCGGCGCCGCGACCGCGGCGCGCGAACCTGCCGCGCCGAGCGCATGGCCTGAGCCGATGACGCGGCCCCGCGCAGGCGTCGACCGCCTGGCGTGGCGGCTGTCGAGCTTCTACTTCTTCTACTACGCGACGGTCGGCGCCTTCATGCCGTACTGGTCGCCGTACCTGGCGGCGCGCGGTTTCTCGGCGGCGCAGATGGGCGTCGCCTACGCGCTGATGGGCGGCATGCGTACCTTCGTGCCGCTGGCCTGGGGCTGGTACGCCGACCATCGCGGCAAGCGCATCGGCCTGATCCGCGCCGCCAGCCTCGCCGCGCTGCTGTCGTTCCTGACCATTCCGTTCGTGCCGGGCGTGTTCTGGGTCGGCGCCGTGATGGTCGCCTACACGCTGTTCTGGCACGCGCTGCTGCCGCAGTTCGAGGTCGTCGCGCTCAGCCATACCGCGGCGCGCGGCGGCGACTACGCGCGCGTGCGGCTGTGGGGCTCGGTCGGCTTCATCGTCACCGTGCTCGGTCTCGGCCTGCTGCTCGATTACGTCGGCATGCTCTGGCTGCCGTGGCTGGTCGGGCTGTTCTGGCTTGGCATGGCGCTGTCGAGCTGGCTGGTGCCGGAGCCGCCGCCGCTGCGTCCCGCCGCCGCCGGCGCGCCGGCCTCGCTGCTGGCGGCGCTGCGCCAGCCCGGCGTGCTCGCGCTGCTGGTGGTCTGCTTCTGCTCGCAGCTGAGCTTCGCGCCGTACTACAACTTCTTCACGCTGTTCCTCGACCGCCACGGCTACGCGCGCAGCGTCGCCGGCCTGCTGTGGGCGCTGGCGGTGATCGCCGAGATCGTGATGTTCGTCTACGCCGGCCGCCTGATCGCGCGGGTCGGTGCGCGGCGGATGATGGTGCTGGCGCTGGCGGCGACGGCGCTGCGCTGGTCGCTGACGGCGCTGTGCGTCGACGCCTGGCCGCTGCTGATCGTGCTGCAGATCGGCCACGCCCTGAGTTTTGCCAGCTATCACGCGGTGGCAATGCACTACGTGCAGCGCCTGTTCCCGGGCGCGCTGCAGGGGCGCGGGCAGGCGATCTACAACGCCGCCGCCTATGGCATCGGCGGTTCGGTCGGCAGTCTGTCGGCCGGCTATCTGTGGCAGGCGCAGTCGCCGGAAACGGTGTACCTCGCGGCCGGCCTGGTCGCCGCGATCGGCTGGTGGGTCGCCTACCGGCGGCTGCCGGCGGCGGACGCGTAGCCGCGGCGCCGGCCGGATTTACAGGTCGACGACTTCGACCGCCGGCAGGCTGATGTCGCCCTGTTCGGCCCAGTGGCGGTGATTGAAGACCTGGCCTTCGTTGCGCACCTTCATCACCGCGCCGAGCTCGACGTCGGCGTAGACCCAGGCCGCCGCGTTCCATTGGCCTTCGACGATCACGCCGGAATCCGGAAAGCCGCGATCCGGCGGACCGAACACGCCGGCGCGGCCGACGTTGACGTCGATCGCCGCCGACCACGGCGCCTCGCCGACCAGCGGCGCCTGCGCGACGTAGCACTGGTTCTCCAGCGCGCGCGCCTGACTGCCGACGCGCACGCGCCAGTAGCCGGCCGCGGTGTCGGTGCAGCTCGGCACCAGGATCAGCTCGGCGCCGGCTTCGCACTGGGCGCGCGCCAGCAGCGGGAATTCGCTGTCGTAGCAGATGTCGACGGCCAGCACGCCGAGCGCCGTGCGGAAGACCTTGAGGCCGCTGTCCGGCGCCGCCGAGATGTCCCAGACCTCGCGCTCGAAGCGCGTCATGATCTGCTTGTCCTGGAAGGCGGCGCGGCCGTCCGGCGCGCACAGCCACGCACGGTTGACGACGCAGTCCAGCGACAGCTGCCACGGAAAGCTGCCGGCGAGCAGATAGACGCCGTGCTGCTGCGCCAGCCGCCGGTGCAGATCGAGATAGTCGTCGCGCAGCGCCTGCATGGCCGCGACCTGGCGCGTCAGATCGGCGCGCGTGGCGGCGTCGAACAGCGCGGCCAGGCTCATCGACGCGTACTCGGGGAACAGCAGCAGCTGCGCGCCGGCCTGTGCGGCTTCGGCGACCCAGCGGCCGAGCTGCGTTTCGACCTCGTCCCAGCGGCTCGGCTCGGACACCGGATACTGTGCGACGGCGAGTTTCATCGGACGGTCTCCAGCTTGCGCATCCAGAAGGTCATCGGCTTGTCGGTCGAGGCTGCCTCGCCGAGATCGGGCCAGGACAGCGTTGCGCGCAGGCCCGGTTCCTTGCGGTAGCCGCGCTTGTGCCAGAACGCGTCGTTCGGCACATAGCCGGGCGGCTTGCGCGGGTCGTCGTCACGGCGCTCGACCGAGCAGAACGCGCAGACCGACAGGCCCAGCTCGCGCGCGTGCCGTTCGCGCCGCTCGAAGAACTGCACGCCGAGGCCGCGGCCGCGATAGGCGCGCAGCAGCACCGATTCGCCGAAGTAGTCGATCGGCGCCAGCGCCAGTCCGGCGTCGAGGAACGGCAGCTGCAGTTCGCGCGGCGCGTCGACCAGCGGCAGCACGGTCGAAGCGCCGACGCAGCGCGCGCCGTCCCAGACCAGGATCGCGAGGCTGCGCGGGCAGTCGAGGTACATCTGCAGATAGTGCCGCTCGTAGTCGGCGCTGCCTTCGTAGAGGTACGGCCAGTCGCGGAACACGGCGATGCGCAGCTCGGCGAGCGCATCGAGCTGCGTTGCGATCTGCGCGCCGCGCAGCGTTTCGATGCGCAGGGCGGCGGCGTCGCTCACGCGCCGACCTGGCGCAGCCAGTCTTCGAGGTTGTAGTAGTTCGTCACCCGCGCGACCTTGCCGTCGCGGATGTCGAAGAACGCGCCGCCGGGCAGGCGGTAGGTCTGGCCGTGCGCCTCGGGCAGGCCTTCGTCGGTCGCCAGATAGGTGCCGAGCACCACGTACTCGGCCGCCGCGCGGCTGCCGTCGGCGTTGCTCATGATGACGATGTCGACGATCTGCTCGCGATAGCTGCGGTTCATGCGCGCGATGAAGGCGCGGAACGCGGCTTTGCCGGACTCGCGCGCGCCCTGGTTGATGTCGTGCGCGACGTCCTCGGTCAGCAGGCCGAAGAAGGTTTCCCACTCGGCGGCGTTGAAGGCGGCGTAGTAGCGTTCGATCAGCTGGGTGGACGGATTCATCGAAGTCTGGAATCGGGCTGGGGGACGGAATCGGGCGCGCGTCAGTGTACGGCGCAGGCGCGCGATGTCCATCGCAGCGCCGCAAAACGGTGCTTCGCGTCAGCGTCGCGGGCGTGGTCGGCGGCGTGGTTTGACGAACATCAATGCCGCAGCGTGCGCGCTCGCCTAAGATGCCGACCATCACGTTCCGTCGTCGAAAGGCCAGTCCCCGTGACGTTTCTCCCTTTGCGTCTACGACCCTTCGTGCTCTGCCTGTCCATCGCCGTCAGCGTTCCGGCTCACGCCGAAACGCTCGACGAGGCGTTCGCGATCGCCGGACAGCAGGACGCGGCGCTGCAGGCTTCGCGCGAGCAGACCGCAGCGGCGCGCGAGCAACTGTCGGCCGCCAAGTCGACGCGGCTGCCATCGCTGGCCTTCGACGGTGCGTATCTGCGTCTGGATCAGGCGCCGCAGGTGGCGGTCGAACTGCCGGCGGTGCTGCAGATGCCGCCGCTGCAGATGGCGCTCGCCGATCGCGAGTCGACGGCCTACGGCCTGCAGCTCAGCGTGCCGGTCTTCACCAGCGGCCGCATCACGCACGGCATCCGCGCCGCCGAGGCGGCGCACGACGGCGCCGGCGCCCAGCTGCGCGGCAGCGAGGAAGACCTCAAGCTGAAAGTCGCGCAGGCCTACGTCAACGTGCTGCGCAGCCGGCATCTGCAGGAACTCGCCGCCAGCAGCGTGGCGACGCTGACCGAGCACGTCGCCGACGCGCGCAATCTGTTCGAAAAAGGCTTCGTCGCGCGCAACGACCGGCTCGCCGCCGAAGTCGCGCTCGCCAACGCGCAGCAGGACGAGCTGCGTGCCCGCAACGCCAACGAACTGGCCTGCGCCGCCTACAACCGCCTGCTCGGCCGGCCGTTCGATGCGCCGGTCGTGCTCGACGAGCTGGCACCGGCGCCGTCGTCGGGGGCGCTGGCCGAACTGCGCACGCAGGCCGTCGCGCAACGCAGCGAGTTGCAGGCGCTCGGCCATCAGGTCGACGCGCTGCGCGAGCAGGCCGCCAGCGTGCGCGCCGAGCAGTGGCCGACGGTCGGGCTGTTCGGCGGTCGCTACAGCTGGCGCAACGACCGGCTGGTCGACGACACCTTCTGGGCCGGCGGCGTGTCGCTGTCGTGGAAACTGTTCGACGGCGGCCTGAGCGGCGCCAGGTCGCGCGCCTACGGACGCCAGGCTGACGCCGCCGACGCGATGCGCCGCGACGCCGAATCGCTGGTGCGTCTGCAGGTGCAGCAGGAATGGCTGCAGCTCGACGAAACCTGGAGCCGCGTCGCGGTCGCCACGCAGGCCCGCGAGCAGGCCGAGGAGAATCTGCGCGTCGCCCGCGACCGCTACACCTCGGGCCTCGGCACCAATACCGAAGTGCTGGACGCCGAAGCGCTACGCGTGAAGACGCAGACCGGCTACTACGACGCCACCTACGACAACGTGCTCGCCGGCCTGCGCCTGCGCCGCGCGGTCGGCTCGCTTTAGATCTGACGAGACGCTCCATGGACGCTTCCGCCCTGACCCAGAAGCTCGGCATCCGCCAGCACCTGCCGCTGTACGCGACGATCGCGGCCGCGCTGGTGATCGGCGCCGTCGTCGTCTGGCGGCTGTTCTTCTCCGGCCCGTCGATGCCCGAAGGCCTGCTGCTCGCCAACGGCCGCCTCGAAGGCGACACCGTAGTGGTCGCCACCAAGCTGCCCGGTCGCATCGCCGAGCTGAAGGTCCGCGAGGGCGATACCGTGGTCGCCGGCCAGGTGCTCGCGCAGCTGGAGGATGCGCAGCTGCGCGCCAAGCTCGGTCAGGCGCAGGCCGCGGTCGCCGCGCTCGAAGCGCAGCACCAGGCGGCGCAGACCGCGCTGCAGGCGCTGCGCGAGCAGGTGCCGCTGCAGATCGCTCAGGCCGACGCCGCGGTGCGCCAGGCGCGCGCGACGCTCGACAAGGCCAGGGCCGCGGCCGAACAGAACCGCCGCGACGCGCAGCGGCTCGAAGAACTCGCGCAGCGCGGCACCGCGCCGGCGCAGCGCGCCGAGCTGGCGCGGCTGGCGGCGGTCGCCGCCGAGGCCGATGCCGCCGCCGCCGAGGCCGCGCAGCAGCGCGGTGCCCGTGCTGCCGATGAGGCGCGCCTCGGCCCGCAGCGGGTGCGCGCGCAGGAGGACCAGGTGCGCGCGCTCGAAGCGCAGCTCGGCCAGGGGCGCGCGGCGCTCGCCGAGGCGCAGAGCGTGGTCGACGACCTGACGATCCGTGCGCCGGGTGCCGGCGTCGTCACCACGCGCATCCGCGACAGCGGCGAAGTCGTCGGCGCCGGCGGACCGCTGCTCGAGATCGTCGATCTCGATCGCCTGTACCTGAAGGCCTACGTGCCGGAGTCGTCGATCGGCCGCCTGCGCCTCGGCCTGCCGGCGCAGATCTACACCGACGCGCTGCCGGATCAGCCGTTCGCGGCCAGGCTCGGCTATATCGCTTCGCGCGCCGAGTTCACGCCCAAGGAAGTGCAGACGACCGACGAGCGCGTCAAGCTGACCTATGCCGTCAAGCTTTATCTCGACGCCAATCCGGAACACCGGCTCGGCCCCGGCCTGCCGGCCGACGCGGTGATCCGCTGGAAGGACGGCGTCGAATGGAAGCGGCCGCATTGGTAGACGTACCGGCCATCGTCGCGCGCGGCTTCGGCAAGCGCTATCGCGGCCGCCGCGCGGTCAGCGGCATCGACCTCAGCGTCGGACGCGGCGAGCTGTTCGGCCTGATCGGTCCGGACGGCGCCGGCAAGAGCAGCCTGATCAAGGCCGCCGCCGGCGTGCTCAGCTTCGAGGAAGGCGAGCTGTCGGTGTTCGGCCAGTCGCTGGCCGGCGATGCCGACGCCGAGCGCATCAAGGACCGCATCGGCCTGATGCCGCAGGGCCTCGGCCAGAACCTCTACGCCGAGCTGTCGATCGACGAGAACATCGACTTCTTCGCGCAGCTGCGTCTGGTGCCGAAAGCCGAGGCGGCGCGGCGCAAGGCTGAGCTGCTCGCGATCACGCGTCTCGAGCGCTTCCGCGACCGCGCGATGAAGCATCTGTCCGGCGGCATGAAGCAGAAGCTCGGTCTGGTCTGCACGCTGATCCACGAGCCGCAGCTGGTGCTGCTCGACGAGCCGACCACCGGCGTCGATCCGGTCTCGCGGCGCGATTTCTGGGCGATCCTCGGCCGCCTGCTGCGCGAGCGCGGCATCACCGCGCTGGTGTCGACCGCGTACATGGACGAGGCCAGCAGCTTCCATCGCATCGGCCTGATGTTCGGCGGCCAGCTGCTCGCGCAGGGCACGCCGGAGGACGTGCGCGAGCAGGTCGGCGGCACCATGGCGAACATCCAGGCGCCGGACAGCGCTGCGCTATTGCAGGCGCTCGGCGGCCGCTATCCGCAGGTCGATCGGCTCGGCACACAGATCCGCGTGTTCATCGACGGCACGCGCGAGGCGGCGCGCGCCGGTCTCGATCCGCTGCTGGCAGCGGTGCCCGGCGCGCGCGCCGAGTACGACGCGCCGGATCTCGAGGACAGCTTCATCGCGCTGGCGCGCCAGCGCGGCATCGCCACGCTGCCGCCGCCGGCAGTGCTCAAGCCGGCGTCCGGCGAAGCCGGCGAGCCGGCGATCGTCTGCGAGGCGCTGACACGCGACTTCGGCGCGTTCCGCGCCGTCGACGCGGTCAGTTTCGACGTTCATCCCGGCGAGATTTTCGGCCTGCTCGGCGCCAACGGCGCCGGCAAGAGCACGGTCATCAAGATGCTGACCGGCATCCTGCAGCCGAGCGCCGGCCGCGGCCGCGTCGCCGGCGCCGACATGCGCAGCGCCGGCTTCGCGATCAAGGAGCGCATCGGCTACATGTCGCAGGCGTTCTCGCTGTATCTCGATCTCACCGTCGAGGAGAACGTGCGCCTCTACGGCGACATCTACGGCGTCGACCGCCGCCGCATCGGCGCGCGCCTCGACTGGGTGCTCGACAGCGCCGAGCTGCGTGCTTACCGCGGCGAACGCGCCGCGCGCCTGCCGCTCGGCCTGCGCCAGCGCCTCGCGCTCGGCTGCGCGCTGGTGCACGAGCCGCGCGTGCTGTTCCTCGACGAGCCGACCTCCGGCGTCGACCCGATCGGCCGTCGCGCGTTCTGGACCACGCTGCAGCAACTGGCGCGCAACGACGGCGTGGCGATCCTGCTGACCACGCACTACATGCTTGAAGCCGAGCGCTGCGATCGCCTGGCGCTGATGTACGCGGGCCGCGTCGTCGCCGCCGACAGCCCGGCCGGCATGAAGGCCGCCGTCGAGCGCGAGTCCGGCGTGCTGCTGGCGCTCGACTGCGCCAAACCGGAGGCGGCGCGCGCGCTGCTCGAACGGCGCGGCTATGCGTACTGCTGGGTCTACGGTGCGCAGCTGCACGTGCTGACGCCGCAGCCCGAGCGGGATCTGGCGCAGCTGCCGGCCTGGCTCGACGCCGCCGGACTCGGCCCGGCGCGCGCGCAGCGCCGTAGCCTGAGCATGGAGGACGTCTTCGTCCATCGCGTCACCGCCCTGGAGGCGGCGGACCGCAAGGCCGCCAAAGCCGCATGAACCTGCAAAGAATCTCCGCGATCGTGGTCAAGGAGTGGCGCGAGATCGTGCGCGACCGCCTGTTCTTCGCGCTCGCCTTCGTGGTGCCGGCGACGCTGACGCTGCTGTTCGGGTTCGGTCTGTCGCTCGACGTCGAGAACGTGCCGCTGGCGGTCGTCGACTATGACCGCAGCGCGCTGTCGCGCGAGTACGCGCACCGCTTCAGCGATTCGCGCTACTTCGACTTCAAGGGCCAGCTGAGCGATCTGCGCGAGGCCGACGCGCTGCTGATGCGCGGTCAGGTGCGCGCTGTCGTCGTCATTCCCGAGCACTTCGAGCAGCGTCTGCTGTCCGGGCGTCCGGCCGAGGTGCAGACGCTGGTCGACGGCACGTTCCCGTTCCGCTCGCTGACCAGCAAGGGCTACATCACCGCGATCAATGCCTCGTTCAGCGCCGGCGTGCTGGCGACGGCGATCGCGCAGACGCGCGGCGTATCGGTCGAGGACGCCGCCGCGGCGTTGCAGCCGGTGCCGGTCGAGGTGCGCTACCTCTACAACCAGAGCGTCAAGAGCGTCTGGTCGATCGCGCCGAAGCTGCTGATGGCGATCATGATGATCTCGCCGCCGTTCCTCACCGCGCTCGGCATCGTGCGCGAGAAGGAGAGCGGTTCGATCTTCAACATCTATTCGTCGACGGTCACGCGCGGCGAGTTCCTGGTCGGCAAGCTGGCACCCTACGTCGGCATTTCCTTCCTCAACGTCCTCATCCTGTGGGTGCTGGCCTGCTTCGTGTTCGGTGCGCCGTTCAAGGGCAATGCGCTGTTCTTCGCGCTGACCGCGCTGCTCTACGTGATCTGCACGACCGGCATCGGCCTGCTGGTGTCGGTCGCCGTGCGCACGCAGGTCGCGGCGATGCTCGGCACCGCGATCCTGACCATCGTGCCGGCGGTGCTGTACTCGGGCATCCTGATTCCGATCTCCAGCCTGTCGAGCGTGGCGACCGTGATCGCGCATCTGCTGCCCGGCATGTACTTCGCCAACATCACCGTCGGCAGCTTTCTCAAGGACGTCGATCTCGGCGAGCTGTGGCCGGACGTGCTGGCGCTGGCGCTGTACGCGACCGTGCTGTTCGCCGCCGGCTATCGCCTGTTCCACAAGCGGACCGCGACATGAGCGCGGCACTGCGCAGGCCGGGCCTGGGCATCTGGCTGCGTCGCCTGGCGGCGATGACGCGCAAGGAGCTGCTGCTGCTGCTGCGCGACCCGGTGCTGCTGTTCGTGATCTTTTACGGCTTCACCTTCGACGTCTACAACGCCGCCTCCGGCGTCACGCTGCAGCTCAAGTCCGCCGCCGTCGCCGTCTTCGATCTCGACCGCAGCGCTGCGTCGCGCGAGCTGGCCAGCCGGCTGCAGCCGCCGCAGTTCGTGCCGCTGCCGCCGCTCGAACGCGGCGGCGAGGGCCAGAAGCTGCTCGATCGCGGCCAGGCGCTGATGGTGCTGTCGGTGCCGCCGGGCTTCTCGCGCGATCTCGCCGCCGGCCGCACGGCGCCGGTGCAGCTGCAGATCGACGCCACCAACACCGCGCTGGCGACGCTCGGTTACGCCGACGCGACGCAGATCATCACGCAGTTCGGCCTGGAGCAGGCGCTGCGCCGCCAGGGCATCAGCGAGGCAGCGGCCGCCGAGCTGCCGCAGGTCGAGAACCGCGTGCGCGTCTGGTTCAACCCGAATCAGGAAGACGCCTGGTTCATGGGCATTTCCGAGATGCTCAACGTCGTCACCGCGTTCGCGATCCTGCTGACCGCGGCGCTGATGGTGCGCGAGAAGGAGCGCGGCACGATCGAGCAGCTGCTGGTCTCGCCGCTGTCGGCGCTGCAGATCACTGCGCCGAAGGTGATCGCGATGGTGATCATGATCCACATCGGCATCTCGGCCTCGCTGCTGCTGGTGCTGGAACCGCTGTTCGACGTGCCGATCCGCGGCAGCCTGCTGCTGTTCGCGCTGGTGACGACGCTCTACATCGTCACGCTGTCGGGGCTCGGCCTGCTGATCGCGACGCTGACGCGCAATCTCGCGCAGGCGGCGATGCTGGGCATCCTCGTGCTCGCGCCGATGATGTTCCTGTCCGGCGTGTGGACGCCGCCGGAGGCGATGCCGCCGGCGGTGCGCATGCTCGTGCACATCTCGCCGCTGTACTACTACTCGGATGCCGGCTACGCGATCCTGCTCAAGGGCGCCGGACTCGACGTGATCTGGCCGTCGGTGCTCGGCATCGCCGGTCTCGGCGTGCTGATCGTCGCCAGCGGCCTGTCGCGCTTCCGGCGGCAGTTCGGCTGAACGCGGGGCGCGTACGCGGTTCGGCGCGCGCGAATGCAAGGTTCGGGATGAAGACGATCGGGAGCAGACGATGACATCGACGCAACAGCCGGACTATCAGGCGATGCTGCGCGTCGCGCTGGCCGAAGCGCGGCAGGGTCTCGCCGAGGGCGGCGTGCCGATCGGCGCGGCGATCTTCACGCGCGACGGCCGCCTGCTCGGCGCCGGTCACAATCGCCGCGTCCAGGAGGGCGATCCGTCCGTGCACGCGGAAACCGACGCCTTCCGCAAGGCCGGGCGGCAGCGCAGCTACCGCGACAAGATCATGGTCACGACGCTGGCGCCGTGCTGGTACTGCTGCGGTCTGGTCCGCCAGTTCCACATCGGCACGGTCGTCGTCGGCGAATCGCGCAACTTCAGCGGCGGCGTTGACTGGCTGCGCGACAACGGCGTCGAGGTCATCGACCTCGACTCGCCGGAATGCGCGCAGCTGCTGGCGGACTACATCCGCGCGCAGCCCGAGGTGTGGAACGAGGACATCGGCGAAGGCTAGCCGCGCCGGGCTAGCGGGCCACCGGCATGCGGCCGGTGCAGCGGATCACGCGCGCCGCGCCGTGGTGGAACGGCCCTTCGTCGAGCACCGTCTCGACCGGTTCGATGCGCAGGTCCTCGAGACCGCCGAAGTCGCGACGCAGGTCCTCGGTGGTGAACAGCCAGTCGATGTCGCGCGGGCCGCCGCCCGGCAGTCCGAAGTGGCCGCGCTCGAAGCCTTCGAGGATCAGGCGGCCGCCCGGGCGCAGCGCGCCGAGCAGCCGGCGGTGGATGTCGTGGCGCTGTGCCGGCGGCAGATGCAGGAAGATCAGCACCAGCGCGTCGAACGCGGCCGGCGGCGGCTGCCAGCTGGCGAGGTCCGCGCACAGCGTGTCGATCGTCACGCCCTGTTGCTCGGCGAGGTGTCGCGCCTTGTCGAGGCCGGTCTGCGACTGGTCGACCGACAGCACGCGATGGCCCTGCTGCGTCAGCCACACGCCGTTGCGGCCTTCGCCGTCGCCGGGCAGCAGCACGTCGGCATGCGCCGGCAGCACCGCCGCGGCGGTGGTGAGGAAACGGTTCGGCGTGGTGCCGTAGGCGTATTCCGGCGCCGCGTAACGCTGATCCCAGAACTCACGCATCGCCCGGCGCTCCCGGCTGCGGCTGGAAGCCGGCCGACTGCAGCGCCGCGCGCAGTTCGGCGTCGAGACCCGGGGCGCGGCCGTGGACGACGATCTGCCGGCCGGCCAGATCGACGTCGACGCTTTCGACCTGCGGCTCGCGCGCCAGACGCCGGCGCACGGCGCGCTCGCAGGATTCGCAATGCAGGTCGGGCAGGTGATAGCGGTAATCGGTGGCGCTCATCGGGGACCTCCGGACGTCGGCGGCAGGACGATACGGGCGGCGAGGCGCTGCGCCCGCGGTGCGAGCCAGACGATGATCGGCACCGCCAGACTCCAGGCCAGCAGCCAGTTGAGCAGCCAGTGGCGCAGGTTTCCGCCGTTGACGGCGTTGAGCACGCCGCTGATGACGGCGGTCATGCCGGCCCCCATGATCAGCGCGAACACCCAGGGCAGGGCGGCGCGACGCCGTTCCTGGCTCATGGTGCGCGTCGCTTCAGCGAGAAGGCGCCGCGCAGTTCGCCGAGCCGGTAGCCGACGGCGGCATCGTACGGATAGTCCGCCTGCAGCGCGGCGCGCAGCGCCGGCGACTGCGCGTCGGGCTGGCCGTGGCAGGCCAGGCACAGTGGCGCGACGACGATCGCCTTCATGTAGCGCTGGTAGCGGCCGGCCGGTTCGTCGAGCTCGGCGTAGGTCGCCAGCGCGTCCGGCGCGGCGTGGGCGGCGAGCCGGCGGTCGAAGTCGGCGAGCTGGGTCTGCTCCCAGGCATCGGCGACGCCGGTCAGCGGGTTGCGCACGCGGGTGCCGATGCGACGCACCTGCCAGCCGCTTTCGCGCGACAGGCGGGCGGCGATCGCCGGCGCCTCGTCGCGGCAGACGTGCACGGCGTTGACCGGCCCGCCGTCCGCCATCGCCGCCTGCAGGCGGGCGCCGAGCGTTTGCTGGAAACGCGTGGCGATGGCCTGCGCTTCGGCCGCCGGCGTTTTGGTGGTGTCGGCGCCGGCGCCGAGCGGCGTCAGCGCGAGGGTTGCGGCAACCACGATAGAAGATAGGCGCATGGCGAGCGGCAGCGTCGAGCCCGGCATCGCAGCAACAAAAAACGGGCCAGCCGACGGTAATCCGGAAAGCGCTTTCGAATCAGCTTGTTGAACTTCGACGCAGAGGGTGCCGGGCGTGCTGACTGCCAGTCCGTTGCTGACATTGGCAGTGCGCTGGCGCCGCTCTGGCAGTACGGGACGTTCTCAGCCGAAGTGAAAGGCGATGCGGAACTCGCGGCCGGCGGCGGCCGGCGGCGGCGGGAACGGCGCGGCGCGGCGCACCGTGCGCAACGCCAGACGGTCGAGCAGGCCGTTGCCGCTCGACTGCAGCAGTTCGAGCGCGACGAGCCGGCCGTCGGCATCGAGCGTGAAGCCGACCAGGGCTTCGCCCTGCAGGGCCGTGCCGGTCGGCCGGGCCGCGGCGATCTGCGTCCACAGGGCCTGCACGTAAGCCGCGGCGACGCGGGCATCGTCGACCGCTGCCACGGCCTGCGTATCGGCTGCAGTCGCTGCTTCCGCTGCTGCCGGCGCGCGCAGTGATGGCGAACGCGTGAGGTCCGGCGTGGCGGCGGTCGACGCCGCTGCGGAAGGCGCGGGCTCCGGATGCGCAGGGGAAGCGGCGGGTTTCACGGCCGACGCGCGCGGCGCCGCGCGGGGCACCGGGGCCGCGGGTCGGGGTTCGGGACGAGCCGTCGGCGGCGGTGCGGCGACCGCCGGCAGCAGGCGCACGCTGACCGCGCCGGGCGCCGCCGCCGGCGGCGGCGACGGTCCGGCGTGCAGCAAGGCGGCGATCACCACGAGGTGCAGCAGCGCGGTGAGGCCGGCGCCGGCGAGCCGGCGCGCGCGCCGCGGATCGCGGGGCACGCCGGCCTCGCGATCGTCCGCGGCGCGCGGCGCGGCCTGCATCAGAAGCTCAGCCCCAGGCCGAGATTCAGCGAGCGGCCGCGGCCCGGCACCGGGCGCAGCTCGCCGGTCGCCTTGTAGTCGCCGATCGACTGGCCGCCGAGCGGCGCGGCGTAGGCGCGGTCGAGGACGTTGTCGACGCCGAAGTCGACGTGGTAGCGCTGCCAGCGATAGCGCGTGCCGAGGTTGAGCAGCGCGTAGCCGCCGGTCTGCGGTTCCTGGCGCGTCGCATCGACGCGCGTCTTGGCGTCGACCAGCACCAGCTCGACCTGGCTGTCCCAGCTGCCGAGCGCGTGCAGCAGCGCGAGCCGACCGTTGAGCGGCATCTGGTGGTAGAGCGAACCGCCGTCATCCTTGTTGCGGCCGCGGCCCCAGGATGCGGTGGCCTTGAGCTGGGTGCGGCCGGCGGCCGGCGTGTCCCAGAGCTGCAGCGCGCCGGCGAGATCGAGCCCGTACAGCTCGGCGTCGTGGTTGGCGAACTGCAGCTGCACGAAGCCGTTCGACAGATCGGCGAGCTTGTCGGCGTCGATGTAGTCGTGCACGAGGCTGTAGTACGGCGTGACGCTGACGGTCCACGGCTGCGCGAGGCCGCCGCTGTGGCGCAGCGTCGCGCTGACGGTGTCGGCGGCTTCCGGATCGAGATCGAGATTGCCGACGTAGCCGTTGCCGTCGCCGTACCAGCCGATCATGCGGCTCGACATCGAGCCGCGGCCCCAGGCGTAGCGCTCGTAGAGGTTCGGCGAGCGCGTCTTGTGCGCGTAGCCGAACTCGATCGCGGTCGCCGCCGAGGCCTGGTAGCGGGCCAGCAGGGTCGCGTCGAAGTGGGTGTCGGTCTTCTTGTGATCGGCGGCGTTGAACGCAGCGGCCGCGGCGATGTCGGCGGCGCTCATCATGCCGGTCGTCGCGTACGGCTGCACGTCGCCGGTATTCATCCAGACCATGTCGTTACGGACGCCGGCGAGCGTCGACCAGCGCTCGTTCCAGCGTGCCTCCCACTCGACGAAGGTGCCGAGCCGGGTGCGGTGTCCGCCGTTGACGTTGATGTAGGTGTCCGGGCCCATCATCATGCTGCCGGCGACCGGCGGCCAGTAGTCGTTGAGGCTCTGGCGCTGCAGTTCGTTGCCGATGCGCAGCGTGTCGCCGCCGTCGAGCAGCACATCGGCCTTGACGAGGTAGCCGGCGCCGCGCACGCGGGTGTCCATCGGCATGCCGCCGCTGGCGGTGCCGCCCTTGTCGTCGAGGAAGTTCATCTTGTGCTCGGTGTCGCGGTAGTAGCCGCGCGCCTCGACATCGCCCCAGTCGAACACGCCGCGGTAGCGCGCGCTGCCCTGCGCCGAGCGGTTGAAAGTCATGTCCATGTACTGGTTCGGAAAGCCCTCGTACGGCGAGTGCTGCAGATTGCCGGCCAGCTCGAACAGACCCAGATCGTTCTGCGTCGCCAGCTTCAGCGTCTGATCGTATTTCTCGTATTCGGTCGAGCGCACCAGCCCGTCGTCGCCGCCGCCGTCGTAATGGCGCGAGCGCGTGCCCGAGCCGCTGTAGCCGAGGTGGTAGCGCTCGCTGGCCAGCGTCGCGGCGAGCGCGCCGCCGAAGGCGTCGCCGTTGCTGCGGTAGAAGCTGTTCAGCGAGCCGTCGAACAGCGTCGCGCCGGCGGCGGCGAAGCGCGGTGCGGCGCTGTCGACGACGATCGTGCCGCCGAGGCTGTCGCCGCCGAGGCTGACCGGCGTGATGCCGGCGATGACCTGCACGCGGCTCAGCGTCTGCGGATCGCTGTACGACAGCGGCGGGTTCATGTGATTGGGACAGGCGTTGTCGATCGGCAGGCCGTCGACGACGACCTTCACGCGGTCGTCGGCGAGGCCGTGCAGCGCCGGCAGGCTGGCCACGCCGCCGCCGCCGTAGGCGCTGACGCCGGGCAGGCCCTGCAGCAGTTCGGCGACGTCGCTGCTGCGCGAGCGCTGGCGTTCGAGCTCGGCCGTCGTCAGCGTGGCGCTCGCCAGCGGTGCGTCGCGCAGCGCCCGGGCGGCGGATTCGACGGCGACGGCCGGCAGTTCGGTCGCGGTGGCCGCCGGCGCTGCGGCGGTCTGGGCGAACGCCGGCGCGGCGAACAGCGAGGCGGCGAGGGCGATCAGGTGGCGGCGCGGGGTCGCCGGTTCGGAATGATGCAGTGACATGTTTCGTTCTCTCGATGCAGCGTGGCGTCGGGTGGACGCGAGGCGCGGCGCAGGATGCGATGCGCGGGTGTCGCTCGGTGACGGCGGGTTCAGAACGAAAACGGGGGGCCGCGCAGCTGCGGCAGATGTACGAGCCGGACCGCCGGCGCGCGCGCGAGCGGCGCGACCTCGGGGACCGGATGACGCTGCGACGGCAGATGGAAGGCCGGGACCGTCGGCGTGGCGTGGTGGACGGCATGCAGGACGCCGCACCAGGCGCAGTCGCCGCCGTCATGCGCCGGGGCCCGCGCGGCGCCGCGCGTCGCGCTCGCCCGAGCGTCCGGCGTGGCCCGATCCACGCCGCAGAACGCGTAGAGACGCGGATCGGCGAGCCGCTCGGCGCGCAGTCCGCTGTAGAGCTGCGGCAGCAGCAGCTGGCCGAGCAGCGCCGTCAGCGCAAGCAGCAGCGCCAGCGGACGATGGCGGCGGATCGCGCTCATCGGGCGTCGGCGAGACCGAGGAAGCGTCGCGTCGCGCCGAGCCGTCGCAGCAGCAGCGCTTCGAGCAGCCGGACGGCGAGCATCGAGGCGCCGAGCAGCGGGAACAGCAGCGCGAATATCAGCGCCAGCGCGATCAGGCCCGGCGCGACGCGCGTGCCGGATGGCGGCGGCGCGCCGAGCACGCCGGCCGGCCGGCGCTGCCACCACAGGGTTGCGGCGCTGACGCTCAGCATCGCGAGGCCGAGCGCGGTGAGCAGGCCGAGCAGCTGGTTCGGCCAGCCGAACAGCTGGCCCTCGTGCGCGGCGACGCCGGTGCCGACGATGCGGTCGAGCAGCGGCCGCTCGTGAAAGTCGACGCGCCGCACGATCGTGCCGCGCTCGCCGTCGAGCGTCAGATTGACGCGCTGCGGACGGTTCGCCGCGTCCGAGCGCGCCGTCCACGACGCCGCGGCCCGCGACGGCGGCGCGATCAGTACCGGCGGCGCGAGCCGCAGCGATGCGACCGGCGCGACCAGGCGATCGAGTTCGGCGTAGGCCGCCCCCGCCGTGCCCTGCAGCGCCTGCGGGCCGGACGCCGCCATCGCGTGGCCTTCATGGCCGGCCGGCGGGGTATTGGCGGCGAGGTTGCGCGCGCGCTCTTCGGCACGGCTCGTGGTCCAGTCCTGCTCGACCACGGCGCCGTCGCCGAGCGCGCGCAGCGCCTTGAGGTAGCCGCCCCAGAAGTTCGCCCACGGCAGGCCGCTGAGCAGCAGGAACAGCGCGAAGGCCGAGACCCACAGGCCGGTGACGGCATGCAGGTCGCGCCAGAACGTGCGGCCGCCGGCGCCGAGCCGCGGATAGACGATGCCGGCGAGTCCGCGCGCTGCGCGCGGCCACCACAGGTACAGGCCGGTCGCGAGCATGACGATCGCCCAGCACGCCGCCAGCTCGACGAGCCACGAACCGCGCGGCCCGAGCATCAGCTCGCCGTGCAGACGGAAGACCTGGCGCATGAAACGGTCCTCCTCGCGAATCGCGCCGAGCACCTGCGCGGTCTGCGGATGCACGTAGACGCGCGTCAGCTCGCTGCCGCGGCCGACCAGCACGCGCACCGCGGATTGCGGCGTGCGCGGCAGTTCGTAGGCGTTCAGCGTCGCGTCCGGCACCGCGGCCAGCGCCGCGGCGACCTGTTCGCGCGGCGCAGCCGGCGCGCCGTCGACCGCGAGGTTCTCGTAGCCGCGTTCGAGACGGGCCTCGATCTGCGGCTTGAACAGGTAGATCGCACCGGTCGCGGCCAGCCACAGCACGAACGGCAGGCAGAACAGCCCGGCATAGAAGTGCCAGCGCCAGATCGTGCGGTGCGCGGCGGCGCGGCGCGGCGTCGCGGATGCCCGGGATTCCATTGCCGAGGTCTCCATCAGAAGCGCACGCGAATGCCGCCGTAGTAGGTGCGCGGCGTGCCGGCGTAGATCGAGCCGCCGGCCAGCGACAGCAGGTCGGCGCCGTTCTGTTCGCCGGTCGCCGCATCGAGACTGTTCGACAGATTGCCGGCCGAGCCGATGTAGGTCTTGTCGAACAGGTTCTGCACGGCGAGGTACAGGCCGAAGCGCGAGGCCCCGCCGCCGGTGCCCGGCCGGTCGTAGTGCAGGTTCAGGTTCATCAGCTCGTAGTCCGGGGCCTTCAGCAGGTTGGCGTTGTCGAGGTAGAAGTCATCGCGCCAGTGGTATTCCAGATACGCGCCGAGGCCCTGCAGCGCGCCGCGCTGCTGTTCGTAACCGAGCCGCGCACTGAGCACCTGCGGCTGGATGCCGGGGATCTTGTTGCCGTCGCGCTTGAACACCTTGCTGTAGCTGCCGGCGCTGAGCCGCTCGTCGTAGTCGCGGTAGATCTGGTCGTCGTAGGTGTAGGCGGCGCTCAGGTACAGGCCCGGCAACGCCCGCGGCAGCGGCTGCGCGTGCAGGCCCAGCTCGACGCCGCGGTGCTCGGAGCGCGGCGCGTTGAAGGTATAGCTCTGCAGGCTGACGCCGGCCGACTGCGAGACCAGCTCGTCGCGGAACAATTCGTAGAAGCCGGACAGGCTGATGCGCAGGATTTCGCCGAGCCGCCATTCGGCGCCGAGATCGAGGCCGTAGTTGCGCTGCGAATCGAGCTTCGTGTTGTTGCCGGCGACGCCGGCCGGCGTCACGAACAGATTGCCGAGCTGCGGCGTGCCGTAGCCGGCGGCGAGGCGCGCGTGCAGCGTCCACGCCTCGTCCGGCGCGTACTGCAGCGCCAGTTCCGGCGCGAGGTTGTGGAACTCGCGCCGCGCGTCGATGCGCTGCAGCGTCGGCGTGGCGTCGGCGGTGTAGCGGTAGCTGGTGCTGAGCCCTTCGATCTGCGTGTACTCGCCGCCGAGCCCGAGCACGGCGCTCCAGCGCGCAGCGAAGCGGATCTGCTCGCGCAGGCGCAGGCCGGCGTTGAGATGATGGCCGTTGACCGACTGCGTCAGGCCGCCGCGCGTGGCGTGGCCGTCCGGCATCACGTTGTAGACGGAGGAGTTGAGTTCCTCGTAGTTGTAGAACAGGCCGCCGGCCGTCTCGGCGTCGGCGCCGAACAGCGTGTGGCGGCGCGTCAGATCGCTGCGCAGATTGAACGACGGATAGGTGCCGTCGTACGACTGCGCGCTGGTCGGCTGCTTGATGTCGCGGTTGTCGAAGACCAGCTGGGTCCGCCACGCGGTACGCGCGTCGACGGCGTGCTCCCAGCGCGCGCCGGCGATCGTGCGGCGGTCGTGACGGCCGAGGCCGGCGGCGGCCGCGCTCGTCGCCTGGCGCGCGCCGGTGTAGCCGTTGACGAGCAGGTTCACCGAGGCGCAGCCGTCCGCCGCGAGCTCGCCGCAGCCGCGCTGGTACGGATTGAGCCGGTACTGGTTCAGCGACAGGCGCAGCGAGAGGTCGGCGTCGAGTTCGTTGTCGATGAACTTGAAGACCAGCCGGTCGCGGGCGGTCGCCTGCCAGACGGCGGAGAGGTTCGCCGTCGTCGTCAGATAGTCGGTGTGCGCAGTCGCCGAGCGGCCGCGGACGTTGCTGACGAAGGCCGCGTAGTCGAGCGCGTCGAGCCGGTCGCCGGCCAGCGCGTAGACGTTGAGCGTGCCGTAGCTGCCGGCGTCGAGGCCGGCTTCGACGCCGCCGATCTCGCTGCCGCGGCGGCTGTGGAAGTCGATCGCGCCGCCGGTCGCGTAATTGCCGAACCAGGCCGACGAGGGGCCGCGCACCACGTCGATCGCGCCGTAGGCATGCGGATCGCTGAGGTCGGTGCGCGCCAGGCCGTCCGGCTGGGTGACGTCGAAGCCGTCCTCGAAGACCTTGATGTTGCGTACGCCATAGGTCTGGCGGTTGTTCGAACCGCGCACCGAGATCGACACGTCGCGCGGGCCGTTGCCGGGCTGGAAGCTGACGCCCGGGCTCATCGCCAGCACTTCGGCGATGTTCAGCGCCGGCACGTGCGCGAAGTCCTCGCGCGTCAGTGTCGTCGCGCTCTGCGCCGGCGCGGGATCGCTGCTGCGGCCGGTGACGACGACGGTTTCGATGCCGTCGCCGCGCGCCGGCGCATCGGCCGTCGCGGCGCGATCGCCGTCGGCGCCGGTCGGGGCCTGCAGCGCGCGCAGTTCGCGCTCGATGGCATCGCGCTGGCGCAGCAGTTCGGCGCGGCGCGCCTCGGCGGCGGCAGCGCCGGAGGCGGCGTCGGACGTGGAGACGGCGGCGTTTTGCGCCAGTGCGGCCGCCGGCAGCGCGGCCATGGTGAAACCGAACGCGGCCAGCGCCGCGCGTGCGTACGACATGAAGACTCTCCCTGGGAAGCGGACAAGACGCGCCGCCCGGCAATGCCGGTGGCGGAGGCGGGCTTCAGGCGAGAGCGGGAGGACCGGTGGCGTGCGGCTGCGGGCAGGGTGTCGCCGGCCGATCGCAGGACGTCCGCGCCGGCGGCGACGGCGTGCGGGTCGGCACGTCGAGGGCGATGGCGGGTGGCGGCGGCAGCGCCGCCATCGCCGCCATCGCGAACGCGCAGGACTTGCCGGGTTCGATCGTCGCGCCGCCGTCGGGCAGGGCGTGGTCGCCGCCGCGCACGGCCTGCGCTGCGCCGCCGCTGCAGAAGATCAGGCCGTAGCGGTCGGGTGCGGCGGCGTCGCGGCCGAGCATGAAGCCCTGCGGCAACAGGCCGTGGCCCAGCATCGCGGCGAGCGCGAGCCAGAGCATCAGGCAGTTGCGGCGGAGACGGGCGATCAAGGCGACGGCGATCGAATGGCGGACTGGGGCGCGATGCTATCAACTCCGGCCGCCGGCATCACGCGGCGGCGCGCGCTCAGGCCGCGGCCAGCTCGCGCAGCAGCGCCTGGGCGGCGCCGGAGACGGTGCGCCGCTCGTGCCAGACGACGCCGAGCTCGCGGTGCATCTTCAGCTCCGGAATCGGCAGCGGCCGGATCGTGTCGTCGATCATCGATTCCGGCAGCACGCTCCAGCCGAGGCCGATGCCGACCAGCATCTTCAGCGTCTCCAGATAATTGGTCGACAGGCGGATGCGCGGCTTCAGGCCGTGGCGCTCCAACTCGCGGGTGGCGATGCGCCGCGTGTAAGTCTGTTCGTCCGGGAACACCGCCGGCAGCGCCGCGAGCTCGGCGAGCGGTACGCGGCGGCGGCCGAGCAGCGGGTGGCCGGCGGCGATGACGACGACCAGCGGGTCCGGCCAGACGACGCGCTGTTCGAGCTGCGGCAGCGGCACGGTCGGCAAGGTGACGATGCCGAGTTCCAGCTTGCCGGCCAGCACCGCCTCGCAGGCGACTTCCGAATCCATGAAGTGAATGTCGAGGTCGACGTTCGGATACTGCTGCGTGTAGGCGCGCAGCACCGGCGGCAGGCGATGCAGGCCGATGTGATGGCTGGTGCCGATCGACAGGCGGCCGCCGACTTCCTCGTGCAGTTTCGACAGCGCGCGCTTGCCGTCCTCGATGTCCTGCAGGGTCTTCTTCGCATACGGCAGCAGCGTGCGGCCGGCGTCGGTCAGGGTGACGCGGCGGCCGACGCGGTCGAACAGGGCATGGCCGATCTGCGCTTCGAGCGCGGTGATGCGCTTGCTGATCGCCGGCTGCGACAGATGCAGGGTTTCGGCGGCCTGGGTGAACGAGCCGCCGTCGGCGACTTCGACGAAGGCGGCGAGGAACTGGGTTTCCATCGGGGCTCCGGGCGGCGGGACCTTCGTATTCTATTGTGGAATGGACTGCATAAAAACGATTCATTGGAGTTATCGAAGCGGCGGACCTAGAATCGCCGCCGCCTGATGAGGGCTGCGTCCGCCGCGACGCCGCCCGACACGACTTACCGGAGAGCCACGATGACCGCAGCCAGCCCCCGCACCCTGTACGACAAGATCTGGGACGCCCACGTCGTCAAGGACCTCGGCGGCGGCTCGGCGCTGATCTACATCGACCGCCATCTGGTGCACGAAGTGACCAGCCCGCAAGCCTTCGACGGCCTGCGCCTGAACCATCGCCAGCCCTGGCGCCTGGGCGCCAACCTGGCGGTCGCCGACCACAACGTGCCGACCACGCCGGACCGCGCGCAGGGCATCAAGGACCCGATCTCGCGCGCCCAGGTCGATGCGCTCGACGCCAACTGCGCGGAGTACGGCATCACCGAATTCCGCATGAACGACCTGCGCCAGGGCATCGTCCACGTGATCGGCCCGGAGCAGGGCGCGACGCTGCCGGGCATGACCGTGGTCTGCGGCGATTCGCACACCTCGACGCACGGCGCGTTCGGCGCGCTGGCCTTCGGCATCGGCACCAGCGAGGTCGAGCATGCGCTGGCGACGCAGACGCTGGTGCTCAAGAAGGCCAAGACCATGCTGATCCGCGTCAGCGGTCACGTCGGCCCCGGCGTCACCGCCAAGGACATCACGCTGGCGATCATCGGCCGCATCGGCACCGCCGGCGGCACCGGACACGTCATCGAATACGCCGGCGAGGCGATCGAGGACCTGTCGATGGAAGGCCGCATGACCCTGTGCAACATGGCGATCGAGGGCGGTGCGCGCGCCGGCCTGGTCGCCGTCGACGACAAGACCATCGCCTATGTGAAGGGCCGGCCGTACGCGCCGAAGCCCGAGCACTGGGACGCGGCGGTCGCCGACTGGACGACGCTGAAGAGCGATCCGGGCGCGCGCTTCGACAGCGTGATCGAGATCGACGCCGCGTCGATCGAGCCGCAGGTCAGCTGGGGCACCTCGCCGGAAATGGTGCTGCCGGTCGGCGCCCGCGTGCCGGACCCGGCGCGCGAGGCCGATCCGGTCAAGCGCAACGGCATGGAAAAGGCGCTGGCCTACATGGGCCTGGCGGCCGGAACCAGGATCGAGCAGATCGCCATCGACAAGGTCTTCATCGGCTCGTGCACGAACTCGCGCATCGAAGACATGCGCGCCGCCGCGGCCGTCGTGAAGGGTCGCAAGAAGGCGGCGAACGTCAAGCTGGCGATGGTCGTGCCCGGTTCGGGTCTGGTGAAGCAGCAGGCCGAGGCCGAAGGGCTCGACCGGATCTTCGTCGAGGCCGGCTTCGAATGGCGCGAGCCGGGCTGCTCGATGTGCCTGGCGATGAACGCCGACCGTCTGGAGCCGGGCGAGCGCTGCGCGTCGACGTCCAACCGCAACTTCGAAGGCCGTCAGGGTGCCGGCGGTCGTACGCATCTGGTGTCGCCGGCGATGGCGGCCGCGGCGGGGATTGCCGGGCATTTCGTCGACGTCAGGACTTTGTCGTGATGGCAAGCGCTGCCTTGCATCGCCGGAGCACCGCCCCGGCCCGAGCGCCGGCGAGCGGGCCTTCGCCGGGCCAGGACCGCCACGGGCAGTCCTTGAAAACCCCGGCTCACCCAGCGATGGCCGCCGCCGCCATCGCCGGTCACTTTGTCGACGTGCGCTCGTTCTGAGCGGCGCACGGGGAGAATCAGAATGAAAGCTTTCACCGTCGTCAGCAGCAAGATCGCGCCGCTCGATCGTCCGAACGTCGATACCGACGCGATCATCCCGAAGCAGTACCTGAAGTCGATCCGCCGTACCGGCTTCGGCCCGTTCCTGTTCGACGACTGGCGCTATCTCGACGCCGGCGATCTGGAGATCGATCCGGCCACGCGCCGCGTCAATCCGGATTTCGTGCTGAACCAGCCCGCGCACAAGGGCGCGCAGATCCTGATCGCGCGCGACAACTTCGGCTGCGGCTCCTCGCGCGAGCACGCCGTGTGGGCGCTCGACGACTACGGCTTTCGCGCCGTGATCGCGCCGAGCTTCGCCGACATCTTCTTCTCGAACTGCTTCAAGAACGGCGTGCTGCCGGTCGTGCTGAAGGCCGAGGAAGTGCAGGCGATCTTCGACGGCGTCGCCAAGAATCCGGATGCGCAGTTCACGATCGATCTGCCGGCGCAGCAGGTGCGGCTGCCGTGCGGCAAGGCCTTCTCGTTCGAGATCGACGCCGGCCGCAAGCACAACCTGGTCAACGGTCTCGACGAGATCGGCCTGACCCTGCAGCAGGCGGACGCGATCCGCGCCTACGAGGCGCGCCGCCGCGGCGAAGCGCCGTGGCTGTTCCAGGCGTGAACGCCGTCGCCGCCGGTCAGGCCTGGGACGCCGGCGCCTACGCGCGTAACGGCCGTTTCGTCGCCGATCTGGCCGCCGATCTCGTCGACTGGCTGGCGCCGTCGCCGGGCGAGCGCGTGCTCGATCTCGGCTGCGGCGACGGCGCGCTGACCGAGCAGCTGGTCGAGCGCGGCGCCACGGTGGTCGGCGCCGACGCCAGCCCCGAACTGGTTGCGGCGGCGCGGGCGCGCGGCCTCGACGCGCGCGTGCTCGACGGTCAGGCGCTGCCGTTCGACGCCGAGTTCGACGCCGTGTTCTCGAACGCGGCGCTGCACTGGATGAAGCGCGATCCCGACGCGGTGCTGGCCGGCGTGGCGCGCGCGCTGAAGCCCGGCGGCCGCTTCGTCGCCGAGATGGGCGCGGCCGGCAACGTCGCCGCGATCCGCGGCGCCGTGCACGAGGCGATGGCGCGGCGCGGCCTCGACGCCACCGCCGCCGATCCCTGGTTCTTCCCGACGCTCGCCGACTATCGTCGCCGCCTGCAGGCGGCCGGTTTCGAAGTCGCCGGCATCGAGACCTTCGCGCGGCCGACGTTGCTGCCGGGCGACATCCGCGGCTGGCTGCAGACCTTCGCGCAGGCCTTTCTCGCTGCGGTGCCGGAGGCCGGGCGCGCGGCGCTGGTCGACGAGGTGCGCAGTGCACTGGCGCCACGGCTCGCCAACGCGGCGGGGCAGTGGACCGCCGACTACGTCCGGCTGCGTTTCATCGCCACGAAGAAGCGGCCGGCCTGAGGGCCGGTGCGCAGCCCCATCGATTTCACGAACGAAGACGACACGACAATGACGACGAAGAAGATCCTGATCCTGACCGGCGACGGCATCGGCCCCGAGATCATGGGCGAAGCGGTCAAGGTGCTCGAAGTGCTGAAGGCGGGCGGCGAGGCGATCGAATGGCGCTTCGGCCTGCTCGGCGGCGCCGCCTACGACGCCGAGGGCCATCCGTATCCGCCGAGCACGCAGAAGGCGGCGCGCGAGGCCGACGCGATCCTGCTCGCCGCGGTCGGCGGCCCGAAGTACGACGAACTGCCGCGTGAGCTGCGCCCGGAGCGCGGTCTGCTCGGCATCCGCAAGGATCTGAACCTGTTCGCCAACTTCCGTCCGGCGCTGGCCTTCGAGGAACTCGCCGAGGCGTCGTCGCTGAAGAAGGAAGTGATCGCCGGGCTCGACATCCTGATCCTGCGCGAGCTGACCGGCGACATTTACTTCGGCCAGCCGCGCGGCCGCCGCACCAATGCCGACGGCCAGCTCGAAGGCTACGACACCATGCACTACAGCGTGCCGGAGATCGAGCGCATCGCCCGCGTCGCCTTCGAGGCCGCGCGCAAGCGCCACAAGCGCGTCTGCTCGGTCGACAAGGAGAACGTGCTGGAGACCTCGCGCCTGTGGCGCGAGGTGGTGATCCGCATCGGCCGGGAGTATCCGGACGTCGAGCTGACGCACATGTACGTCGACAACGCGGCGATGCAGCTGCTCAAGCGGCCGAAGCAGTTCGACGTGATCGTCACCGGCAACATCTTCGGCGACATCCTCTCCGACGAAGCCTCGATGCTGGCCGGTTCGATCGGCATGCTGCCTTCGGCCTCGCTCGATGCGAACAACAAGGGCATGTACGAGCCGATCCACGGCAGCGCGCCGGACATCGCCGGCCAGAACAAGGCCAATCCGCTGGCGACGATCCTGTCGGTCGGCATGATGTTCCGCTACAGCTTCGGCCGCGGCGACGTCGCCGACCGCATCGACGCCGCCGTCAAGCAGGTGCTGCGCGACGGTTATCGCACCGGCGACATCGCCCAGCCGGGCGAAAAGGTGATCGGCACGCGCGAGATGGGCGACGCGGTGGTCGCGGCGCTGCAGCGCCTGGCCTGAGACGCGCGCGGCACGGCGCGCGAATGGTTTCCAACGCGGGGCGCCGGCGCCCCGCACACGAGATGTCCTGAAGGGTAGAGAGATGAAGAAGCTAGGTCTGGTCGGCTGGCGCGGCATGGTCGGCTCGGTGCTGATGCAGCGCATGCAGGAGGAGAACGACTTCGTTCACGTCGAGCCGCATTTCTTCAGCACGTCCGCGGTTGGCGGCGCGGGTCCGAAGATTGGCGGTCGCGACACGCCGGCGCTCAAGGACGCGAACAGCGTCGAGGCGCTGAAGGCGATGGACGTCATCATCACCTGCCAGGGCGGCGACTACACGAACGCGGTGTTCCCGAAGCTGCGCGCCGACGGCTGGGACGGCTACTGGATTGACGCCGCGTCGGCGCTGCGCATGGCCGACGATGCCGTCATCATTCTCGATCCGGTCAACCGCGCCGTGATCGACGCCGCGCTCGACAAGGGCGTGAAGAACTACATCGGCGGCAACTGCACGGTGTCGCTGATGCTGATGGCGGTCGGCGCGCTGTACGAAGCCGGCCTCGTCGAGTGGATGAGCGCGATGACCTACCAGGCGGCGTCCGGCGCCGGCGCGCAGAACATGCGCGAGCTGCTGGCGCAGATGGGCGTGCTCGAACGCACGGTCGCCGCCGAACTCGCCGCGCCGGCGTCGGCGATCCTCGACATCGACCGCAAGGTGGCCGCCGCGCAGCGCTCGGCCGATTTCCCGGTGCAGCACTTCGGCGTGCCGCTGGCAGGTTCGCTGATCCCGTACATCGACAAGCAGCTCGACAACGGCCAGTCCAAGGAAGAATGGAAGGGCCAGGCGGAGACCAACAAGATCCTCGGCCGCGAGGCCGACCCGATCCCGGTCGACGGTCTGTGCGTGCGCATCGGCGCGATGCGCTGCCACTCGCAGGCGCTGACCATCAAGCTCAGGCGCGATGTGCCGGTCGCCGAGATCGAGCAGATGATCCGCGCTCACAACGAATGGGTGCGCGTGGTGCCGAACACGCGCGAGGACTCGATGAAGGCGCTGACCCCGGTCGCCGTTACCGGCACGCTGAACGTCGCCGTCGGCCGCCTGCGCAAGCTCAACATGGGCCCGACCTATCTCGGCGCGTTCACCGTCGGCGACCAGCTGCTGTGGGGCGCCGCCGAGCCGCTGCGCCGCATGCTGCGCATCCTGCTCGAGCGCTGATCGTCGCGGCGCGGTCGCCCGCGGGCCTGTCGGCGCGATGTTAGCCGCGCCGACAGGCTCTAGAATGGCGCCCCTTCGCGCAGACCCGTCCGGCGTCTCGCCGGCGGGTCTTTTTTCGTTGGACGGCGCCTTGCACGCCGCGCGTCAGCCGGGTCGCCGGCGCGCGCCCGGTTCGCGCTACGCTGCAAGGCCGCCGTATGGATCGTTTACAGAGGAGACTGCATGTCGAAGCGGTATGAGATCGCGGTGATCGGCGCCGACAGCCCGATCGCCGAGGCGCTGCTGGAGCTGATGGCCGAGCGTCGCTTCCCGGCCGGCGAGACTTCGGCGCTGGTGCTCGATCCGGCCGCGGAGGCCGACGTCCGCTTCGCCGGGCAGGCGCTGCTGCTCGAAGACGCGCGCCAGTTCGATTTCACGCAGGTGCAGCTCGCGTTCCTCGCCGACGACGATCCGGAGCTGTCGGCGCAGGCCGAGCGCGCCGCCGATGCCGGCGTCGTCGTGATCGACGCCAGTGGCCAGGCCTGGCCGGATTCGGCGATCCCGGTCGTCGTGCCCGAGGTCAACCCGAAGGCGCTGGCCGCTTTCAACGAGCGCGGCATCGTGGCCTCGCCGGACCGCCTCAACGTCGCGCTGGCGCCGGCGCTCGCCGCGCTCGATGCCGCGTTCGGCCTGACGGCGGTGACGCTGACCGGGCTGATCGCCGCCTCCGACGGCGGCCGCGCCGCGCTGGAGGATCTCGCCCGCGAGACCACGGCGCTGCTCAACGCCCGTTTCTACGAGCGCCGCTATTACGCCCGGCAGATCGCCTTCAACGTGCTCGGCCAGGACGCCGACGCCGGCGTCGACGGCTATACCGAGCGCGAGCGTCGCATCGCCGATGAACTGCCGGGCCTGCTTGGCCGGCCGCGGCTTGCGGTGCAGGCGACGCTGGTGCAGGTCCCGGTGTTCTACGGCGACGCCGCCAGCATCGAGCTGCGCTTCGAGCGGCCGGTCGATCTCGAACTCGCGGCCGAGCGCCTGTCGGCGCTGCCCGGCTTCTCGCTCGAGGCTTCGCGCCTCGCCGAGGATGGCGCGACCCCGGTCACCGACGCGGCGATGAGCACCGACGTGCGCCTCGGCCGGCTGCGCGCGGTGCGCGGCGAGCCGCACGCGCTGGCGCTGTGGCTGACCGCCGATAACATCCGCCGCTGCAGTGCCTTGAATGCATTGGCGAATGCCGAAATCGTCGTCCGTGACTATTTATAAATCATCATGTATAAAAGGGCTTATATGCTTTATTTAAGCCGCAGCATGAAATCCGATGCGGCGCTCGCGACGGGTCCAAGGGGGGCTTGGAGGGCTATGAAGCGCATCGTGAAGCCTGCGGCGGCCATCGTCGCCGGACTGTGGCTGTCGTCGGCGGCCGCGCTGGGCCTGGGCGACATCGAGGTGCGTTCGCACCTGAACCAGCATTTCAGCGCCTCGATTCCGCTGACCTCGGTCAGCACCGAGGAGGCGGGCGACCTGCGCGTGACGCTGGCCAGCGTCGACGATTTCGCCCGCGCCGGTCTCGACCGCAACGCCTATCTGTCGACGCTGCGCTTCGCCGTGCGCACCGACGGTCCGGCGCGCATCGAGATCAGCAGCGCGCAGCCCGCGCGCGAGCCGTATCTGCAGTTGCTGCTGGAGATTCGCGGCGGCGGCAGCCGCATCCTGCGCCAGTACACGGTGCTGCTCGATCCGCCGGGCATGGCGGCGAGCGTCGCCCCGGCGCCGGTGGCGCCGGTGGCGCCGGCCGCCGAAGCCAGGCCGACGATCGTGTTCGAGGAGCCGGTGCGTCCGGCCCCGCGCACCCAGGCGCCGCGCGCCCAGGCACCGGCGGCAGCCAGCGCCGCGCCGTCCGCCGCAGCCGAAACCGGCATGGCCGGCGCCGGCGAGCTGTACGGTCCGGTCAAGCCGGCCGAGACGCTGTGGAGCATCGCCACGCGCATGCGGCCGAGTCCCGACATCACCATGGATCAGGTGCTGCTGGCGATCTACAACAGCAATCCGCGCGCGTTCGAGGGCGGCCTCAATGGTCTGCTCAAGGGTGCGATGCTGCGCGTGCCGAGCGCCGCCGACATGACGGCGACCGGCGCCGCCGACGCCAAGGCCGAGGTCGCGCGCCTGCGCGCGCTGCCGGCCGGCGCCGCCGCTCGCCGCGCTGCGCCGCGGCCGCGGCGTCCGCAGATCGAACCGGCGCAGATCGCGCCGCCGCCGGCCGTGACCCCGGCCGCCGAAGCGCCGGCCGCGCCGGTCCCCGAAGCCGCCGCGCCGGCCGCCGCGGCGCCCGAGCCAGTACCGGCACCGGCACCGACGACCGCCGAAGCGACGGGCGACGCGTCGCCGTCATCCGCCGCCGCACCGGCCGCCGCCGGCGCTGAAGCCGCGGCCGAGAGCGCCGCGCCGGCCCCGGACGCGAGCCCGGCCCCGGCAGCGAGCGAACCGAGTGCCGCGCCGGCGCCGAAGCCGGCGAATCCGCCCGCGCCGGCTGCGCGCGCTGACGAAGGCGGCTTGCTGGAAAGCCTGCTGATCCCGCTGGTGCTCGGCCTGCTCGCGCTGGGCGGTATCGGCTATCTCTACACGCGCTGGAAGCAGCGCCGCGACGCCAGGACCGCGCCGGCGCCGCTCGCGCCCGAGATGCGCGACATGCGCTCGCGGCCCTCGGCCGGCAAGATGGCCGCAGCCGGCGTCGCCGCCGTGGCTGCCGCCGAGCCGGTCGCCGAGGCGGCGGACAAGCTCAGCGCGCGCGAGGAGCTGGAACGCCTGCAGGAAAGCCTCGACAAGGCGCCGGAAGCGGCGGTGGCCGCGCCCGCCGCTGCGCCGCCGTCGGGCACGGCGCCCACCGCAGCCGCCGACGCGAACCTGCCGCCGGTCGATTTCGACCTGACCGGGCAGTTCGCGACGCAGACGGTGCAGATCGATCTCGATGCCAACGATCCGGTGTCGGAAGCCGATTTCCATCTGGCCTACGGGCTTTACGATGAAGCTGCGCTGCTGCTGCGTCAGGCGGCTGAGAAGGAGCCGGAGCGCCTCGACATCGGCCTCAAGCTGGCCGAGACCTACTTCGCCGCCGGCAAGGCCGAGGATTTCGAGCAGACCGCCGCGGCGCTGAAGGATCGCGTGCCGCCCGCCGAGTGGCAGAAGCTGGCGATCATGGGACGGCAGATCGCGCCCGATTCGGCCTTGTTCGCCGACGGCGCGGACGCCGATGCGCCGCTCGAGACCGATCTCGATTTCAGCTTCGATACGCCGCTGGAAACGCCGGATGCCGCGGCCGAGCCGACGCCGACGACGGGCGCGCGCGCCGCGAGCGAGGAACCGCTGGAATTCCGCCTCGAAGATCTCGAGCTGTCGTCGCTGGACGCCGGCAAGCTCGACGAGCCGGCGCCGAAGCCGGCCGAGACGGTCGAGTTCGACCTCGGTGAGTTCGATCTCGATCCCGCGCCGGCGACGGCGCCCGCGGTCGAGCCGGCTCCGGCCACGGCCGACGCCGGCAACAGCGTCGAGTTCGACCTCGGCGCCTTCGATGTCGAGGCGCCGGCCGCGCCCGCGGCCGCTCCGGCTGCAGCGGCCGACACGGCGGCAACCGCCGAGTTCCGTCTCGATGAGTTCGATTTCGACGCAGTGCCGACCGATTCCGGCGAGATTTCCGGCGACGAGGCCGGCACCAAGCTCGATCTGGCGCGGGCCTACGTCGACATGGGCGACAACGAAATGGCGCGCGGCCTGCTGAACGAGGTGCTGCAGCAGGGCAACGACACGCAGCAGCAGGAAGCGCGCAGCCTGCTCGGCCGGCTCGGCTGATGCGCGCAGTGCGCTGACAGGTCCGGGCGCGTGGCGCGCTACGCGGCCGGCGTCGAGTATCTCGGCACGGCCTACTCGGGCTGGCAGGCGCTGACCGGCCTGCACACGATCCAGGCCGAGCTCGAACGCGCGCTCGGCCGCGTCGCCGACCATCCGCTGACGGTGACCGCGGCCGGCCGTACCGATGCCGGCGTGCACGCGATGCAGCAGGTCGTGCACTTCGACAGCGATGCCGCGCGCAGCGACTACGCCTGGCTGCTCGGGGCCAACAGCAATCTTGCCGCCGACGTCAGCCTGCGCTGGGTGCAGGCGGTGCCGTCCGGCTTTCACGCCCGCCACAGCGCCGTCGAGCGTTCGTACCGCTACGTGATCCACAACCGGCGCGCGCGCAGCGCGCTGCTCGGCGGCCGCGCCGCGCACTGGCCGCGGCCGCTCGATGCCGCGGCGATGCACGAGGCCGCGCAGGCGCTGATCGGCGAACTCGACTTCAGCTCGTTTCGCGATTCGCAGTGCCAGTCGCCGACGCCGATGCGCAACGTGCGCCGCATCGAGGTGCAGCGGCGCGACGATTTCGTCGTGCTCGACATCGCCGGCAACGCCTTCCTGCACCACATGGTGCGCAACATCACCGGCACCCTGGTCGAGGTCGGACTCGGCAAACAGCCGGTCGTCTGGGTCGCGCAGGTGCTCGCCGCACGCGACCGCACGAAAGCCGGCATGACGGCGCCGGCCGAAGGGCTCTATTTCGTAGGGCCGCGATATCCGGCAGAATTCGCGCTCCCGAAACCGCCGCAGCCGTGGTTCCCCGGAGCGTAAGTGTCGCGCGGCGGCGCCACCGCCCCTCGCCCGCACAGCGGCAGAGGGGAGGACCGTTCGCGGAGCGAATGGTGGGGTGAGGGCCGCGCAGCGGTCGTGAAGCAACGAACAAGGTTCCAGTGTCCCGCATCCGCATCAAGTTCTGTGGTCTGCGCCGTCTCCGCGACGTCGAGGCCGCCGTGGCGCTGGGCGTCGATGCGATCGGCCTGATCCTGGTGCCGGCGAGCCCGCGCGCCGTCGACTTCGCGCTCGCCGCGCGCCTGCGCGCCAGCCTGCCGCCGTTCGTCAGCAGCGTGCTGCTGTTCAAGGACCCGGATGCCAGCTACGTGCAGGACGCGATCGACGCGGTCCGTCCCGACCTGCTGCAGTTCCACGGCAACGAGTCGCCGGCGTTCTGCGCGAGCTTCGGCATGCCGTACCTGAAGGCGATCGCGATGGGCGGCAAGGTTTCGTTGCGCGGCGCGGCGCGGCGTTACCGCAGCGCCGCGGCGCTGCTGCTCGACGGTCATGCGCCGGGCGGACTCGGCGGACGCGGCGAGGCCTTCGACTGGGCGGCGGTGCCGAAGATCAACAAGCCGCTGGTGCTCGCCGGCGGCCTCAACGCCGGCAACGTCGGCCGCGGCATCGCCATGCTCGCGCCGTACGCGGTCGACGTCTCCAGCGGGATTGAGCGCAAGCCGGGCGTCAAGGACGAGGCGAAGATGGGCGCCTTCGTCGACGCCGTGCGGCGCGCCGAAAAGAAACTGCAAGCGGTGAAACGATGAGTTACGACTTTCCGGACAAGAAGGGGCACTTCGGCCCGTATGGCGGCCAGTTCGTCGCCGAGACGCTGATGGAGCCGCTGCGCGAGCTCGAAGCGGCTTATCTGCGGCTCAAGGACGATCCGGCCTTTCTCGCCGAGTTCGATGCCGATCTGCGCGACTACGTCGGCCGGCCGTCGCCGCTGTATCCGGCCCGACGCCTGACGCAGCGCTGGGGCGGGGCGGAGATCTGGCTCAAGCGCGAGGACCTGAACCACACCGGCGCGCACAAGATCAACAACACGATCGGCCAGGCGCTGCTCGCCAAGCATCTCGGCAAGAAGCGCATCATCGCCGAGACCGGCGCCGGCCAGCACGGCGTGGCCAGCGCCACGATCGCCGCGCGCCTCGGTCTGCAGTGCGTCGTCTACATGGGCGCCGAGGACGTGCAGCGCCAGTCGCCGAACGTGTTCCGCATGAAGCTGCTCGGCGCCGAGGTGCGTCCGGTGCACAGCGGCACGAAGACGCTCAAGGACGCGATGAACGAGGCGCTGCGCGACTGGGTGACCAACGTCGACGACACCTTCTACGTGATCGGCACCGTCGCCGGCCCGCATCCGTATCCGATGCTGGTGCGCGACTTCCAGGCGGTGATCGGCCGCGAGGTGATCGTGCAGAGCCAGGAGAAGTTCGGCGGCCTGCCGGACGCGCTGGTCGCCTGCGTCGGCGGCGGCTCGAATGCGATCGGCCTGTTCCACCCGTTCATCGCGCACGAGAACGTGGCGATGTACGGCGTCGAGGCCGGCGGCCGCGGCGTCGACACCCCGGACCACGCCGCGCCGCTGACGGCCGGCCGGCCGGGCATCCTGCACGGCAACCGCACCTACATCATGGCCGACGAGAACGGCCAGATCCTCGGCACGCATTCGATCTCCGCCGGCCTCGACTATCCGGGCGTCGGTCCGGAGCACTCGTGGCTCAAGGACAGCGGTCGCGTCAGCTACGTCTCGGCGACCGATGACGAGGCGCTCGCCGCGTTCCACGAGCTGACGCGCGCCGAGGGCATCATCCCGGCGCTCGAGTCCTCGCACGCCATCGCCTACGCCAAGAAGCTCGCGCCGCGGCTCGGCGCCGGCAAGCGCATCGTCGTCAACCTGTCGGGCCGCGGCGACAAGGACATCTTCACGATCGCCAGGCTCGAGGGCATCACGCTGACATGAGGTCGCCGCGCGCCGCGCTCGTCTGCGTGCTGGCGACGCTGGCCGCCTGCGCCGGCCCGGCGCCGCGACCGGCGCCGGGCGCGGCCGCCACGCCGGCGGCCCCGGTGCAGGCATCGGTACCGGCCGCGGCCGTCGCCGCGCCTGCGCCGGCGCCGCGCTATCCGCTGACGCCGGCTCGCGACAAGCTCGCCGGCGAACTGAACCGCATTGCCGTCGTGCTGGCGCGCGATCCGGCGCTCGGCGCCCGCCTGATGGGCGCGCCCGGCACTTCGCAGACCGCCCGCAAGTACGCGTCCGCGTGGTTCGCGCTGCTCGGCGATCCGGCTTTCGCGCGCGACTTCGTGCAAGGCATGAGCGACGAGGAGGTCGCCGGCTTCGGTCAGGGCGACTCGCGCCAGCTCGGCTACGCGATCGGCCGGCGCCTGATGCATGACCGTACGCGCACCGCCAGCGACGCGCTCAAGGTGCGCATGCTGTCGGCGTTCCGGCCGGTGTTCGCCAACGCCACGCCGGCCGAATGCGACGCGATCATGAGCGACGCCAAGGCCCCGCTCTATTTCACGATGCTCGATCGCCTGCCGGCGGCCGCGCAGGACGAATTCGTCGCCGTGCTGATGGCGGCGGCGAGCGACGACGGCGCCGCCTCGCCGCCGCTCGGCGACGACGACCGGCTGCTGGTGCAGATCGCCGTGCGCCAGTTCGTCGTCGAGCAGAGTCCGGCCGAGCAGGAACGCCTGCGCAAGGCCTTCGCCGAGCCCGGCTCGCCGGACCGCTGCTGGGCCGTCGCACGCATCATCGACGCGCTCGACGCCGGCGGCCCGGAGCTGCGCCGCCTCGGCGCGAAGCTGGTGTTCGAAAAAGGCTTCGGGACGTGATCCCGGATTTTCCATTTCCCGTTTCCCACCGATTGACGCCATGAACAGCAGTCGACTGGCCGCGCGCTTCGAGCGCCTGCGCGCCGCGGGCCGCAAGGCCCTGATTCCGTACATCACCGCCGGCGATCCGCAGCCGGACGTCACGGTCGGCCTGATGCACGCGCTGGTGCGCGGCGGCGCCGACGTGATCGAGCTGGGCGTGCCGTTCTCCGATCCGATGGCCGACGGTCCGACCATCCAGCTCGCCTGCGAGCGCGCGCTCAAGTACGGCACCGGGCTCTGGCAGATCCTCGACATGGTCGCCGAGTTCCGGCGCAGCGACGCCGACACGCCGGTGGTGCTGATGGGCTATCTGAACCCGGTCGAGATGCGCGGTCTCGAAGCCTTCGCGGCGCGCGCCCGGGCGGCCGGCGTCGACGGCGTGCTGCTCGTCGACCTGGCGGTCGAGGAGGCGCCGGACTACCTGCCGACGCTGCGTGCGCACGGACTCGACTGCATCTTCCTGCTGGCGCCGACCAGCCCGCCGGCGCGCATCGAGGCGATCGCCCGCGAGGCCAGCGGCTATCTCTACTACGTCTCGCTCAAGGGCGTGACCGGCGCCGCCACGCTCGATGTGGCCAGTGTCGCCGCCAAGGTGGCGGAGATCCGCCGCCATACCGGGCTGCCGGTCGCGGTCGGCTTCGGCATCCGCGACGCCGCGTCGGCGCGGGCGGTCGGCGGCGTCGCCGACGGCGTGGTGGTCGGCAGCGCGCTGGTCGCCGAGATCGAGCGCCTGCAGGAGCGGCCGCAGGAATTGCCGGCGGTCCTGCAGGAAAAGCTCGCGGCGTTGCGCACGGCGCTTGACAGCCTCGGCCCCGACGCGGCACAACGCTAAAACCGACAGACCGGTTACCATTAGCGCTTCCCCAACGCCATGACGGATTCGATGAGCTGGCTCGACAAGATCGCGGGATCGAAGCTGCTGACTTCCGGGGCGCGCAAGCGCAACGTGCCGGAAGGCCTCTGGACCAAGTGCGAGAGCTGCCAGTCGGTGCTGTACCGCGCCGAGCTCGAGCGCACGCTTGAAGTCTGCCCGAAGTGCGGCAACCACCGCCCGATCTCGGCGCGTGACCGCCTCAACACCTTTCTCGATCCCGAGCCGCGCGTCGAGATCGGCGGCGACATCGCGCCGCGCGATCCGCTGAAGTTCAAGGACAGCCGCAAGTACAGCGACCGCATCAAGGAAGCGCAGGCCGACACCGACGAGAAGGACGCGCTGGTCGTCATGCGCGGCCAGCTGATGGGCCTGCCGCTGGTGGTCTCGGCCTTCGAGTTCAGCTTCATGGGCGGCTCGATGGGCAGCGTCGTCGGCGAGAAGTTCGTGCGCGGCGTCAACGCCTGCCTGGAGTATGGCGTGCCGTATGTCTGCTTCAGTGCCTCCGGCGGCGCGCGCATGCAGGAGTCGCTGTTCTCGCTGATGCAGATGGCCAAGACCTCGGCGGCGCTCGCCAGGCTTGCCGACCGCGGCCTGCCGTTCATCTCGGTGCTGACGCACCCGACGATGGGCGGCGTTTCGGCGAGCTTCGCGCAGCTCGGCGACATCCAGATCGCCGAACCCAAGGCGCTGATCGGCTTCGCCGGTCCGCGCGTCATCGAGCAGACCGTGCGCCAGAAGCTGCCGGAAGGCTTCCAGCGCGCCGAGTTCCTGCTCGAGAAGGGCGCGATCGACCTGATCGTCGATCGCCGCGAGATGCGCGAGAAGATCTTCCGCCTGCTGGCGATGCTGACGCACTTCGCGCCGGCCGAGGCCAAGAGCGCCACCTCCGAGTAATCGCCGAGCAAGGCCGTTTCCCCCGCAGTGCCGCCGCCGCGCCTGCGCAGCCTCGACGAGTGGCTGCGCTTTCAGGAGACCTTGAGCCCGCGGGCGATCGCGCTCGGGCTGGAGCGCGTGCGCGCGGTCGCCGCGCGTCTCGGCTTGCCGACCCGCCGCGAAGCCGGCGGCGCGTACACGCTGACGGTCGCCGGCACCAACGGCAAAGGATCGAGCGCGACGCTGGCGGCGGCGATCTATCGCGCTGCCGGCTATCGCGTCGGCCTCTACACCTCGCCGCACGTGCTGCGCTACAACGAGCGCGTGCAGATCGACGGCGCCGCGGTCGGCGACGCGGCGCTGTGCGAGGCCTTCACGGCGATCGACGCGGCGCGCGGCGAGGTGGCACTGACCTATTTCGAGTTCGGCACGCTGGCGGCGCTCTGGCTGTTCCGCCGGGCGCGCGTTGACGTGCAGGTGCTCGAAGTCGGACTCGGCGGCCGCCTCGACGCCGTCAATCTGATCGACGCCGACGTTGCGCTGCTGACCAATGTCGGCCTCGACCATCAGGACTGGCTCGGCGACGACCGCGAGCAGATCGGCCGCGAGAAGGCCGGCGTCTTCCGCGGCGGCCACGTCGCCGTGATCGCCGAGCGCGAGCCGCCGGCGTCGGTGCTCGCCGCCGCCGACGGATTCGGCGCGCGCGCGCTGCGGCTCGGCGCCGACTTCGATTACGTGGTGCTGCCGGATGGCAGCTGGAGCTGGCGCCTGCGCGCCGAGACCTGGACGCGCCTGCCGCCGCCGGCGCTGGCCGGCGCGGTGCAGTACCAGAACGCGGCCGGCGTGTTCGCCGCCGTGCACGCCGGCCTGGCGCTGCGTCCGCTGCGGCGCGACGACTGCGAGCGCGGTCTGGCCCAGCTGCACCTGCGTGGCCGCTGCGAGACGTATCGCGGCGTGCTGCTCGACGTCGCCCACAATCTGGAGTCGGCGCAGGCGCTGGCGGGCTTTCTCGCGGCGCAGCCGCCGGCGCCGACGGTCGTGGTGCTCGGCATGCTGGCCGACAAGCCGGTCGAGGCGGTCGGGCGCGTGCTCGCCGCCGCGGCGACGCGCGTGCTCGCCGTCGGCCTCGGCGGTCCGCGTGGCCTCGATGCCGCCGCGCTGCAGGCGCGACTCGCCGACGCCGGAGTCCGCGCCGAGACCTGCGAGAATATCGGTGCCGCGCTGGCGCAGGCGCGTCGCGAGGCCGGTGCCGGCGGGCGCGTCGTCGTGACCGGCTCGTTCCTGACCGTCGCTGCCGCCCTCAATGAACTGGAAAGAAGTCCGGATGCACATGGATGACAAGCTGAAGCGGCGGCTCGCCGGGGCAGCGGTGCTGCTGCTGGCGACGTTCGTCGTCGTGTCGATACTGCCGACGCCCGAGCAGGCGGCACAACCGGACGACAGCGATGTCGTGACCATTCCGCTGCATGAAGTGGCCAACCCGGAGCCGCCGCCGCCGTCGGCCACCGCGACGCCGGCCACGATCGCGGCGGCCCCGTCCGACGCCGGCGGCGCAATGCCCGTCGGCGACGACGGCGAGGGCGACGCCGAGACCGTGATCTCGGGGGACGACGATGCCGGCGCCGACGCCGGCGACGCGCAGAAGCCGCTGCAAGCGCCGCTCGATGAAACGCCGAAGAAGGCTGCATCGCCCGACGGCGCCGCGGCCGCGCCGCGGCCGGCCACGCCGGGAAGCACCGCGACGCCGTTGAAACCGGCCGGCAAGCCCGAAGCGCAGGCGAGCGTGCCGAAGCCGGCCGCCGCCAAGCCGTCGCCGGTGCCGGCCGCCGAAGCCAGAAGCGTCGAAACGAAGCCGGCCGTCGCGGCCGCGAAGCCCGCCGAGGTCAAGCCGGCCGCCAAGCCGGCGCCCGCCGGCACCGGCAGCTGGTTCGTGCAGGTCGGCGGTTTCGCCGACATCGGCAACGCGCGGCAGGTTCAGGCGCGGCTGCAGGCGCTCGGGCAACCGAGCATCCTGTCGCCGACCGAGACCAGCAAGGGCACGCTGTACCGGGTCCGCGCCGGTCCTTATGCCGGTCGCGAGCCGGCGCAGGCGGCGCTCGGCAAGCTGACCGGCAGCGGTTATCCGGATGCCAAGCTGGTGGCGCCCTGAGCGCCTGGTCGCGCTCGCGGTCTCTGACGCTGCAGAACCTTGAATGAAGCAGGCATTCCGAGCCCGGCTTTGCGCCGTCCGGTCTGAATTCATGCACCACCTTGTCGCGTCCGCGGGTTTTTCCCGCCGCAGCGGGCGTCACGCAGTGGTAAAATCCCGCCCAGCCCACGCCGCGCGTGCCGCATGACCTGGATCGACTACTGCATCGTCGCCCTCGCGCTGATCTCTGTCCTCATCGGCGTATTGCGTGGTTTCACCCGTGAAGTGCTCAGCCTGCTGACCTGGATCGTCGCTTTCGCCGCAGCCGCCCTGTTCGGTGGCCAGGCGGCCGGCGTGCTCGCCGATCGCATCGCCGATCCGGCGCTGCGCGAGGCGGTGGCCTGCGGCCTGGTGTTCTTCGCCGCGCTGATCGTCGGCGCCATCGTCACCCACATCGCCGTGCAGGCCGTCCGCGACAGCCGCTTCTCGGCCTCCGACCGTACGCTCGGCGGCGGTATCGGCGTGCTGCGCGCCGCGATCGCGCTGGTCGTCTTCGTGCTCGTCGCCGGCCGTCTCGGCGCGGCCCAGGACAACTGGTGGCAGCGCTCGGCGATCGTCCCGCATTTCGTCGGCATCGCGCGCGGTGTCGAGACGCTCGTGCCGCAGCGCTGGCTCGATTTCCTGCAGTCTCCCGCCGCATCGCCGACGGCAACCCAGTCTTCTTCTACGGATTCTTAAGCCATGTGTGGAATAGCCGGAATCGTTTCGCAGAGTGCAGCCGTCAATTCGGACCTGTTCGATGCCCTGACCATGCTGCAGCACCGCGGACAGGACGCCGCCGGCATCATCACCAATGAAGGTCACCGCCTGTATCTGCGCAAGGAGAACGGCCTGGTCCGCGACGTCTTTCATGCCGATGACCAGATGGCGAAGCTGCGCGGCAACATGGGCGTCGCCCACGTGCGCTATCCGACGGCCGGCTCTTCGACCTCGGCCGAGGCGCAGCCGTTCTACACCAACACGCCGTTCGGCATCTCGCTGTCGCACAACGGCAACCTGACCAACGCCGAGGAGCTCAAGCAGGAACTGTTTCTCGAAGACCGCCGTCACCTGAATACCGAGTCGGATTCCGAGGTGCTGCTGAACGTCTTCGCGCACGAGCTGCTGCAGCGCGGCGTGCTGCGCCTGACCGCCGACGACATCTTCGCCGCCGTCTCCGGCGTGCACCTGCGTTGCCGCGGCGCCTACGCCTGCGTGGCGATGATCACCGGCTTCGGCATCGTCGGCTTCCGCGATCCGTACGGCATCCGCCCGGCGGTCTACGGCCGGCGCGAGACCAGCAAGGGGCCCGAGTACATGATCGCTTCCGAGTCGGTCGCGCTCGACGCGCTCGGCTACGAGCTGATCGACGACATCGCGCCCGGCGAAGCGGTGCTGATCACGCTCGACGGCAAGCTCTACAAGCGCCAGTGCGCGGCCAATCCGATCTACTCGCCGTGCATCTTCGAGCACGTCTACCTGGCGCGCCCGGACTCGGTGATCGACGATATCTACGTCTACAAGGCGCGCCTGCGCATGGGCGTCAAGCTCGCCGAGAAGATCCTGCGCGAGTGGCCGGACCACGACATCGACGTCGTGATCCCGATTCCGGACACCTCGCGCGTCGCCGGTGCCGAACTCGCGACGCGCCTCGGCGTGCTGTACCGCGAGGGCTTCATCAAGAACCGCTACATCGGCCGCACCTTCATCATGCCCGGCCAGGCGCAGCGCAAGAAGTCGGTGCGCCAGAAGCTGAACCCGGTCGGCGTCGAGTTCCGCGGCAAGAACGTGCTGCTGGTCGACGACTCGATCGTGCGCGGCACGACCTCGAAGGAGATCATCGAGATGGCGCGCGACGCCGGCGCCAAGAAGGTCTACTTCGCGTCGGCCTCGCCGCCGGTGCGCTACCCGAACGTCTATGGCATCGACATGCCGACGTCGAGCGAGCTGGTCGCGCACGGCCGCTCGGTCGAGGAGCTGCAGAAGATGCTCGGCGCCGACCGCCTGATCTACCAGGATCTGGAAGACCTGATCGAGGCCGTGCGCACCGGCAACCCGAATATCACGCGCTTCGATTGCTCGGTGTTCAACGGCGAGTACATCACGCAGGACGTCACCACCGAGTATCTGAACCAGCTGGAGCTGTTCCGCTCCGATGCCGCGCGGGCAGCGCGCAAGAAGGCGCAGACCCTGCTCGAACTGCCCAACGCCTGAAGATGTGCGATCCGGCTGCTGCGCGCGCCAAGGCTGCGCCCGTGGTGCTCGCTGTGCTTCGCACAGCCGTGTGCCGCGGACGCGGCCTTGGCGCTTGCTCGCTACGCCATCGCGCACATCTTCGACCGGCCGCTTGAAGCGGGCAGGATTTGGCCGTACCTTTGCGCGCGCGCCGATTTGCTCCCAGCTTGCAGGCGCGGAAGACCGTCGCGGTCTTCCAACAAATGTCGCTAAACGGGGCGTGAGCCCGTTTGGCATGGAACGATGCTGGCGGGCTTTTGCATGGCCCGCAGGAGTCAGGCCGTGAGCAGTGAATTCTTCGATCCGGATTGGGGCAGCGCGACGCTCGGCGTGCGCGCGGCGGAGCCGCGTACCGGCAACCGCGAGCACTCGGCATCGATCTCGATGACGTCCAGCTACGTGTTCGAGAGCGCCGCGCAGGCGGCGGCCGTGTTCGCCGGGCAGGAGTCCGGTTACATCTATTCGCGCTTCACCAATCCGACCACCGAGGCCTTCGAGAAGCGCCTCGCGGCGATGGAAGGCGGGCAGAGCTGCGTGGCGACGGCGAGCGGCATGGCGGCGGTGCTGACGCTGTGCCTGGCGCTGCTCAGGCAGGGCGACCACATCGTGTCGTCGCGCGGCCTGTTCGGCTCGACGCTCGGTCTGTTCGGCAACATCCTGCCGAAGTTCGGCATCGAGGTCAGCTTTGTCGACCAGACCGATACGGCGGCCTGGGAGCGTGCGCTCCGTCCGGACACGAAGCTGCTGTTCGCCGAGACGCCGACCAATCCGCTGGTCGAGCTGGTCGACATCGCCGCGCTCGCCGACATCGCGCATTGCCACGGCGCGCTTCTGGCGGTCGACAACTGCTTCCTGACGCCGGTGCTGCAGCGGCCGCTGACGCTGGGCGCCGACTTCGTGATCCATTCGGCGACCAAGTACATCGACGGGCAGGGGCGCTGCGTCGGCGGCGCGATCGTCGGCGACGCCCAGCGCGTCGGCAAGGACGTGTTCGGCTTCATGCGCACCGCCGGGCCGTGCATGAGTCCGTTCAATGCCTGGGTCTTTCTCAAGGGCCTGGAGACGCTGGCGGTGCGCATGAAGGCGCACTGCGAGAACGCGCATCGCCTCGCCGAGTGGCTGGAAGAGCAGACTGCGGTCCGCCGCGTGTTCTATCCGGGTCTGATCACGCACGCGCAGCACGCGCTGGCGCGTCGCCAGCAGTCCGGCTTCGGCGCGGTCGTCGCCTTCGAGGTCGACGGCGGACGCGAAGCGGCCTGGCGCGTCATCGACGCGACGCGGCTGATTTCGATCACCGCCAATCTCGGCGACACGCGCACGACGATCACCCATCCGGCGACGACCACGCACGGCCGCATCAGCGCCGAGGCGCGCGCGCAGGCCGGCATCACCGAAGGTCTGTTGCGCCTCGCCGTCGGGCTCGAGGATCTGCAGGATCTTCGCGCCGATCTGGCGCGCGGCCTGCAGGCCTGAGGCGCCGTGGACGCGCGGACGCGGCGTGCCTGGCACGCGGCGCTGGTCGAGACCGATCCGGACGTCAAGTGCGCGCGCGTCGCGGCGCTGCGCGCCGCGGCGGCGCCGGACGCGGGCGCCGAGAGCGCCGACGATCCGCGGCCGGTGCCGGGGCGCCCGGCGCAGCCGCCGCTGGTCGCGCCGCGCGCGGTGCCGCGCCGCGGTCTCGGTACGCGCGAGGGGCGGGCGGCGCTCGCCCACGCGGTCGCGCATATCGAATTCAACGCCATCAATCTCGCGCTCGACGCCGGCTGGCGCTTCGACGCTCTGCCGGCGGCGTTCTACGCCGACTGGCTCAGCGTGGCGCAGGACGAGGCGCGCCACTTCCAGCTGATGCGGACGCGGCTGCGTGAGCTCGGCAGCGACTACGGCGCGCTGCCGGCGCACAACGGCCTGTGGGAAGCGGCGGAGAAGACCGCGCACGATCCGCTCGTGCGCATGGCGCTGGTGCCGCGCGTGCTCGAGGCGCGCGGCCTCGACGTCACGCCGGGCATGATCCAGCGCCTGCGCGAGGTCGGCGATCACGACACCATCGCCGTGCTCGAACTGATCCTGCGTGAGGAAGTGCGACACGTCGCGATCGGCACGCGCTGGTTCCGGCATCTGTGCGCAGCGCGTGGTCTGGAGCCGGACGCGACGTTCCGGCGTCTGCTCGACGCGCATGGCGTGCGACTGCATCCGCCGTTCAATCTCGATGCGCGCCGCGCCGCCGGTTTCGCCGACGCCGAGCTGTGCGGCCACGAACCCGCTGTGCCGCCGGCGCATGCGTGACAGACGCCGAACGGCGATACTGTAGACCGTCTCGTCACCCCGCCGTCCGCGATGCCGCACGATCACGCCCCTGCCGATCACCCCCACGAGCACGATCACGCGTCCGCGCACCGGCATGCGCCGCATACCGTGCATGCTGCGCCGCACGTCCACGGCCACGGCGCCGGCCATCATGAGCACGGTCACGACCATCACGGTCATGGTCCGCATCTGCACGGCGCCGGCGCGTCGGAGCGCAAGCTGTTCTGGGCGCTGCTGCTGACCGGCGGTTTCATGTTCGCCGAGGTGGTCGGCGGCCTGATCGCCGGTTCGCTGGCGCTGCTGGCCGACGCCGCGCACATGCTGACCGATGCCGCGGCGCTGGCGATGGCCTTCGTCGCCGTGCGTGCCGCGCGCCGGCCGGCGACGCCGACCATGAGCTACGGCCATCACCGCTGGCAGGTGCTCGCCGCCTTCGTCAACGGCCTCGGCCTGCTGGCGCTCGCGGTCTGGATCCTGGTCGAGGCGTCGACCCGGCTCTGGGCGCCGGTCGCCGTGCAGGGACGCGTCGTCGTCGTCATCGCCGTGCTCGGCCTGCTCGTCAATCTCGCTTCGTTCGCGATCCTGTCCGGCGGCGAGCAGAACCTCAACGTGCGCGGCGCGCTCGCGCATGTGATGGGCGATCTGCTCGGCAGCGTCGCAGCGCTGGTCGCCGGCGCGCTGATCTGGGGTTTCGGCTGGATGATCGCCGATCCGCTGCTGTCGGCGCTGGTCGCTCTGCTGATGCTGCGCACCGGCTGGTCGATCGCGCGCCAGGCCGCGCACGTGCTGCTCGAGGGCACGCCGGATGGGCTCGACGAACGTTCGATCGCCAGCGCGATCGAAGCCGACGTCGAGGCGGTGGCCAGCGTTCATCACGTGCATGCCTGGTCGCTGACCGACGACCGGCCGGTCGTCACGCTGCACGCGACGCTGCGCGAGAACGTCGGCCGCGACGCTGCGCTGTCGGCGATCCAGCGCGTGCTGCAGGCCCGCTTCGGCATCACGCACAGCACGATCCAGATCGAAGAGCAGGCCTGCGCCGGCGTCGGCTGCGTACCCTGAGCCTCCGGCGCGACGCGCCGGTACGGCGCGCGCGTTTTCACGTGTCTGTCATCCCCGCCGGCTAGCGTGCGCGACCCGCTATCCACGACTTCCGGGGGCCGAACCGATGCGCCTGCTTGCTCCGCTGTTTTTCGCCTGCGCGTTGGCGTTCTTGTCGGCCTGCCAGGGCGGCGGCAGCGGTGCGCCGGGCGCCGCGGCGATCGAGCGCTTCGTCGTCGCGCAGCCGGCGCTCAATGAATCGTCCGGCCTGGCCCGCTCCGGGCGCAACCCCGGCGTGTACTGGAGCCACAACGACAGCGGCGGTCCGACCGACCTCTACGCCTTCGACGCGCAAGGGGCGTCGCGCGGCGTGCTGCATGTGCAGGGTGCGCTCAATCTCGACTGGGAAGACATCAGCGGCTTCGTCGAGGATGGCGTGCCGCGCCTGCTGGTCGCCGACGTCGGCGACAACAACGCCCTGCGTCCGGCGGTGCGGCTGTATGTGCTCGACGAGCCGGCGCTCGACGCGGCCGGCGGCACGCTCGACGCACGCGCGTCGCGCAGCTTCGCGCTGGTCTATCCGGACGGGCCGCGCGATTGCGAAGCGGTCGCGGTCGATGCCGAGGAAGGCAGCGTCTATCTGCTCAGCAAGCGCGACGCCGTGCCGCGGCTGTATCGCGTGCCGCTGCATCCGGGCTCGCCGCTGGTCGTCGCCGAAGCGCTCGGCGAGATCAGCATCCCGCGCGCGGCGGCCGACGCACCGAACCCGGAGGCGATCAACTGGGTGACGTCGATGGATTTCGCAGCCGATGCGCGCCGCGCCGCCGTCGTCACGCTGAGCCGCGCCTACGTCTACACGCGCGCGGAGGGCGAGAGCTGGGCGCAGGCCTTTGCGCGTCCGCCGGCGGCGTACGCGGTGCCGGACGATCCGCAGATCGAGGCGATCGCCTGGAGCGCCGACGCTCGCGAGCTGCTGCTGACCTCGGAGGGCGAACCGACGCCGGCGGCGCGGCTGCGCGTCGACTGAAGGTCCGCTCGCGGCGCCGCCTCAGCGCTCGATGCAGCGCCGCACGCAGCCCTGCGCGTCGACGCTGAGATACTCCATGCGCTGCGGATGCCAGTCGGCCAGTACCAGCCGCGTGCCGCGCTGCGGGCCGAGCCGCAGCAGATGGTCGGCCGGCCGGTGCGTGTGGCCGTGGATCAGGCGCGTCACGCCGTAGCGCAGCATCGTCGCCTGCACGGCCTGCGCGTTGACGTCCATGATCGCCGCCGGCTTGTTGCGCTTCTCGGCGCCGCTCTGCCGGCGCAGGCCGCCGGCGATGCGGTGGCGGCGCGCTTTCGGCAGGCGCAGGAACAGCCATTGCGCGACGCGGTTGTGCGCGAAGCGCCGCCAGCGCTGATAGCCCCGGTCGTCGGTGCAGAGCAGATCGCCGTGTGACAGCAGCGTCGGCACGCCGCCGAGTTCGACGACGACGGGATCGCGCAGGATCTGCATGCCGCTCGCCTGCGCGCAGCGGCGACCGACCAGGAAGTCGCGGTTGCCGGCGATGAAGTAGACCGGCACGCCGCTCGCGGTCAGCGCGCGCAGTGCGGTGATCTCCGGCGCGTAGTCCTCGAGCCCGACATCGTCGCCGACCCAGTACTCGAACAGGTCGCCGAGGATGTAGACGCCTTGCGCCTGCCGCGCCGGGCCGGCGAGGAAATGCAGAAAGCCCTCGCGCAGCGGCGAGGGCTCGTTCGGCAGGTGCAGGTCCGACAGCAGCAGGATCATGCGGCGGTTCCCGTCGCGGGATGCCCCGGCAGTGCGCGGCGCGCGGCGACGATGCCATCCCGCATCGTCATCCGATCCGGCTGCGCGACTGGACAGCTTCCCATTCGCGGCGCTCGTGCGCGCAATGACGAAGCCGGGCGCTCAGAGCACCGTGACCTTGTCGATGACGACCTGCGTGACCGGCACGTCGCGGCCGAACGGACGCGCGTTGCCGGTCGGCGTTTCGGCGATCTTGTCGACGACGTCGAGGCCCGAGGTGACCTTGCCGAACACCGCGTAGCCATAGCCGTCCTGGCCCGGATGATTCAGGAAGTCGTTGTCGCCGTGGTTGATGAAGAACTGCGAGGTCGCCGAGTTCGGATCCGAGGTGCGCGCCATGGCGATGGTGCCGCGCTCGTTCTTCAGGCCGTTGTTCGATTCGATGCCGATCGGCGCGCGCGTGCGGCGCTGGCCGTAGTCGCTGTCGTAGCCGCCGCCCTGGATCATGAAGCCCTTGATCACGCGATGGAAGACGAGGCCGTCGTAGTGACCGTCGTTGGCGTACTGCACGAAGTTGGCGACGGTCTTCGGCGCCTTGGCGGCGTCGAGTTCGAGTTCGATCGCGCCGAGCGTGGTGTCGATACGGACGCGGACGGGGCTGGTGTCGGTCATGGCGGTTTTCCGGTGGTGGGATTTCGAATGTCGTTATGCAGCGGCCGGCGAGGGTAGCGCATCCATCGCCTCGCGTGCCGCGGCGAGCAGCGTGGCGTCGCTGCCCGGGCGCGTCGCTCGCTCCGAGAGCACGCGGCGGAAGGCGCGGCCGCCGGGCTGGTTGCGGTACAGGCCGAGGATGTGACGGGTGACGTGGTTCAGCGCGGTACTGCCGCCGGCGAGCTGCCGCGCGGCATAGTCCTGCATGCGCACCAGGATCTCGTCGCGGCTCGCGACCGGATGCTCGTCGCCGAACAGGCGCGCGTCGACGTCGGCGAGCACGTAAGGGTTCTCGTAGACCTCGCGGCCGAGCATCACGCCGTCGACCTGCGCCAGATGCGCGGTGCAGGCGTCGAGGCTGCGCACGCCGCCGTTGAGCACGATCGTCAGCTGCGGGAATTCCTGTTTCAGGCGGTAGACCGCCTCGTAGCGCAGCGGCGGAATCTCGCGGTTCTCCTTCGGCGACAGGCCCTTGAGCCAGGCCTTGCGCGCATGGACGATGAAGACCTCGCAGCCGGCATTGGCGATGGCATCGACGAAGCGACGCATGAAGTCGTACTCGTCGGAATCATCGACGCCGATGCGGTGCTTGACGGTGACCGGCCGCGCGGTCGCGGCGCGCATCGCGCGCACGGCGGCGGCGACCTGGACCGGTTCGTGCATCAGGCAGGCGCCGAAGCCGCCGCCCTGCACGCGGTCGGACGGACAGCCGCAGTTGAGGTTGATTTCGTCGTAGCCGAACTGCTCGCCGATCTCGGCGCAGCGCGCCAGCGCATCGGCGTCCGAGCCGCCGAGCTGCAGCGCCAGCGGCTGCTCGGCAGCGTCGAAGCGCAGGTGCCGCTCGCGGTCGCCGTGCAGGATCGCGCCGGTCGTCACCATCTCCGTGTACAGCCGCGCGTGCCGCGAGATCTGGCGCAGGAAATAGCGGCAGTGGCGGTCGGTCCAGTCGAGCATCGGCGCGACGCAGAAGCGCCAGGGGCTGGACGGATCGGGGCGGGCGGAAACGGGCATCGGCAGGCGCGGCGGGGCGGCCGTGCATTATCGTCGATCCGGCGGGCGCCATGCGGCCGCGCCCGCCGGCGCCGGGCTCAAGGGGTGCGCGCGGCGAACCAGTCGAGCAGCAGGCGGTTGATGTCGTCGGCGCGGTCGATCTGCAGCCAGTGCGAAGCGCGCTCGATGCGCGCATAGCGCCACGGCCCGGTGACCTGGCGCCGCGAATTGCGCATCTGGCTTTCGGCGAGCGCGAAATCGCCGTCGCTCCACAGGCCGAAGACCGGCAGCGGCGTCTTGCCGTAGCGGCCGGTGAGGATGTGCCAGGCGTTGGCGCGGTACCAGCGCAGGCCGGCCGTCAGCCGCCCCGGGCGTGACAGCGCCGCGACGCGGACCTCGGCCTCGGCGGCGGCGCTGAGGCTGCGCAGCGCGCGCCAGTTGCCGGCGCGCAGCAGCGTCTCGGCGAGACCGGGCACGAGGAACATGAACGCGTACCAGCCGCGCAGCTTCTGTTCGATGCCGCGCCGGTACTCGGCCGGATGGCCGACCGACATCGCCACGTAGCTGTGCCAGCGCTGCGGCGCGTCAATCGCCAGCTGCCAGCCGACCACCGCGCCCCAGTCGTGACCGACCAGGCGCACCGGCTCGCGCACGTCGAGCGCGTCGAGCAGGCCGAGCACGTCGTCGCGCAGGTGTTCGAGGCGGTAGTCGCGCACGCGCGGTGCCAGATCGCTGTCGCCGCAGCCGCGCTGGTCGGGCGCAATGACGCGGTAGCCGGCCGCCGCGAGTACGCCGATCTGCTGTTGCCAGACGCGGTGCGTGTCGGGGAAGCCGTGCAGCAGCAGCACCGGCGGACCTTCGCCCGCCAGCGCCACGTTGAAGTTCAGACCGTTCGCCGCAACCCGGCGGTATTCGATGCCGTCCATGGCCATGCTCCTCGTTCTCTGCCCGGCGGGCTCAGGGGGCCGGCGCCAGGCCGGCGCGGAACGCCTTGTAGTCGGCGGCGGCACGGTACGGCGCCTCGAGCATCGGCAGATGGCCGGTGTCCGGCATGACGATCAGCTGCGAGTTCGGCAGCGCCTGGTGCAGGATCTCGGCGCCGGAGACGTCGAGCACGCGGTCGTTCTGGCCCCAGACGATCAGCGTCGGCGTCGGCAGGCCGGCGACTTGCTGTTCGAGGAAGGCGGGCGTGGCGGAAAGCTCGCGGAAGATTCGCGTGTGCAGCGGATAGTTGACGGCGGCCGCCTCGGCCAGTTCGTGCTTGACGCTGTACGGCAGCGGCGGCTGATGGTGCATGGCAATGGACATGACGCGCGCGAAGTCGTCCGGCGTCTTGGCGAAGAGCAGGAACTCGCCGTGCTCGCGATAGGCGCGGAACATTTCCGATTCCTGCGCCGAACCGACGCCGGCCGGCGCCAGCAGCCACAGGCTCTGCACGCGCTCGGGGTGGATGCGCGCGAAGGCGAGCACGATCGCGCCGCCCATCGAGCTGCCGCCGAGGTGCGCGCGCGGGATTTGCAGCGCGTCGAGGAACTGCGCCAGGTGCTCGACCTGCGCCTGGATCGAGTAGTCGGCGTCGGCCGGTTTGCTGCTCTCGCCGAAGCCCGGCAGGTCGAGCGCGACAATGCGGCCGACGCCGCGCAGGAACGGCGCGACCTGCGCGAAATTGTCCTTGTCGGCGCCGATGCCGTGCACCAGCACCAGCGGCTCGCCGCGGCCGCCGTCGAGATAGGCGATCTCGAAGCCCGGAATCTGCACGGTCTTGCGCGTCAGGCCGCCGAGCGCGTGCTGCACGGCCATCGCGCCGTGCGCCATCGGTTTCGGGAACAGGTGATCGGCGCCGACGTAGACGATCGCGACGAGCACGAGCGCGGCCAGCAGCTTGAACAGAAACTTCATCTGGAAACTCCCCCTTTGGTGATGGTTTGAATGATGTGCCGATCGGTGCTGGCGGCGCTCAGCCGCGCCGGGCGGGCGGCGGCTTGCCGGCCGCCGCGACCTGGCCGATGCGGCGCTCGGCTTCGGTGCCGGCGGCGTCGTAGAACAGCACGCAGTGCTCGACGATGGTTTCGAGCGGCGCCTTGAAGCCGTTGAAGGCCCAGTGCATGACCAGGTAGACGGTCGAGCCGACCAGGCCGTTGGCGACCAGTTGCGCGTCGACGCCGTGCTTGGGCAATTGCGGATACAGCGACAGGATCAGCGAGCCGACGATGTCGGCGAAGCTCTGCGTCGCCAGCTGCGACTGGCGGCTGACCTCGGCGCTGACGGTCAGCGCGTCGATCAGCAGGATGCGCGACAGGCGCGGATCGTCGCGCAGCGTTTCCAGGAAGGCGCGGACCGCGGCGCGCGCCATGGTCTGCACGTCGCGCGGCGGCTGGCCGAGCGCGCGCATCACCGCCGCGCGAATGGTGCCGATCGCGTGGTGGTAGACGGCCAGGAACAGGTCCTCGCGGTTGGCGAAAGACTCGTAGAAATAGCGCTCGGTGAGGCGCGCCTCGGCGCAGATCTCGCGCACGCCGACGGCGTGATAGCCCTTGCCGCCGAAGGCGTTGAGGCCGGCCGCGATCAGCTGCTCGCGGCGCTGGCGCTGGCGTTCCTGCGGATCGAGGCCGCGGAAGCGGCGGCCGGGTGCGGGGGGCTTCGACCTTGTCATCGGCCAATGTTGACATGAACGGTTGTCAAAATGTAACGTGACAACACTGGTTGTCAATTAACGAGAGGAGCGGCGATGGCGTTCGATACGAGCCGGGCAGCGGAGCAGCCGATGTCGGTGCTGATCATCGGGACCGGGTTCTCCGGGCTTGGCATGGCGGTACGGCTGCGGCAGGCCGGCATCGAGGACTTCGCGCTGCTGGAGCGCGCGCAAAGCGTCGGCGGCACCTGGCGCGACAACCGCTATCCGGGCTGCGCCTGCGACGTGCAGTCGCACCTGTATTCGTTCTCGTTCGACCAGAACCCGGACTGGTCGCGCATGTTCGCGCAGCAGCCGGAGATCGAGCGCTACCTGCAGGGCGTCGCCGAGCGCTACGACCTGCTGCGCCATGTGCGCTTCGGCACCGACGTGCGCAGCGCGCACTACGACGAGGCCGCCGCGCTGTGGCGCGTGCGCAGCGCCGACGGCCGCGAGTTTGCCGGCCGTGTGCTGGTCTCGGGCATGGGCGCGCTGAGCAATCCGGCGCTGCCGAAGATCGCCGGCCTCGACCGCTTCCAGGGCAAGCTGTTCCACTCGGCGCAGTGGGATCACGACTACGATCTCGCCGGCAAGCGCGTCGCCGTCATCGGCACCGGCGCCAGCGCGATCCAGTTCGTGCCGCAGATCGTGCCGAAGGTCGCGCACCTCGATCTGTACCAGCGCACGCCGCCGTGGATCATGCCCAAGCCGGACCGGCCGATCTCGGCCTTCGAGCGCAAGCTGTTCCGCCGCCTGCCGTTCACGCAGACGCTGATGCGCGCCGGGCTCTACGCCTTTCTCGAGACGCGCGTGCTCGGCTTCGTCGTCAATCCGAAGATCATGGCGCTGGTGCAGCGTCAGGCGCAGAAGCACATGCAGCGGCAGGTGCCGGACGCGGCGCTGCGCGCCAAGCTGACGCCGAACTACCGGATCGGCTGCAAGCGCGTGCTGATCTCCAACGATTACTATCCGGCGCTGATGCAGCCGCAGGTCGACGTCATCACCGACGAGGTGCGCGAGATCCGCGAGCATGCGGTGGTCAGCGGCGACGGCCGGGGGCGCGAGGTCGACGCCATCATCCTCGGCACCGGTTTCACCGTGCAGGACCCGATTCCGCGCGGCGCGATCTTCGGCCGCGGCGGCCGCGATCTCTGGGATACCTGGAAGGATCACGGCGTCGAGGCTTATCTGGGCGCGAGCGTCCACGGCTTCCCGAACTTCTTCATGCTGATGGGGCCGAACACCGGCCTCGGCCATACCTCGCAGGTCTACATGATCGAATCGCAGATCGCCTACGTGATGGACGCCATCCGCCAGATGCGGGCCCAGGGTCTGCGCGCGGTCGAGGTGCGGGCCGACGTGCAACAGCGCTTCAACGCGCGCGTGCAGGGCAACGTCAACACCGCGGTCTGGAACTCCGGCGGCTGCAAGAGCTGGTACCTCGACGCGCGTGGCCGCAATACCACGATCTGGCCGGGCTTCACCTTCATGTTCCGGCGCCGGACGCGGCATTTCCAGTTGCAGGACTATCTCGTCGAGCGCGCCGCCGCGGCGTCCGCGGCGACGCCGGCGAACGCCTGAATCCACCAGATTTCTTTCGAACTGCAAAGAGGGGAGAGACAGATGAAGTCCTTCAAGGACAAGGTCGCCGCGATCACCGGCGCCGGCTCGGGCATGGGCCGCGAACTGGCGATCGAGCTTGCCAAGCGCGGCTGCCACGTCGCGATCAGCGACGTCAACGAAGCGGGGCTCGCGCAGACCGCCGAGATGGTCAAGCGCTATCCGGTGCGCGTCAGCACGCAGAAGCTGGACGTCGCCGATCGCGACGCGGTCTACGCCTGGGCCGACAAGGTCGTCGCCGATCACGGCAAGGTCAACCTGATCTTCAACAACGCCGGCGTGGCGCTGGCGACGACGCTCGAAGGCGCCGACTACGGCGACTTCGAGTGGATCATGAGCATCAACTTCTGGGGCGTCGTCTACGGCTCCAAGGCTTTCCTGCCGCATCTGCGCGCGTCGGGCGAGGGCCATATCGTCAACACCTCGAGCATCTTCGGGCTGTTCGCGGTGCCCGGCAACGGCTGCTACAACGCCAGCAAGTTCGCGGTGCGCGGCTTCAACGAGTGCCTGCGCCAGGAACTGGAGCTGACGAAGGCGCCGGTCAGCCTGACCAGCGTGCATCCGGGCGGCATCAAGACCGGCATTGCCAAGGCCGCGCGCACCAGCAAGAGCATCGAGGGCGTGCTCGCGCGCGACGTCGATTCGGCGAAAGTGAACTTCGACAAGCTGTTCATCACCTCGGCGAATCGCGCGGCGCGCATCATCCTCAAGGCCGTCGAGGGCAACAAGCGCCGCGTGCTGGTCGGCCCGGACGCGAAGTTCCTCGATATCGTGGTGCGCCTGCTGCCGGCGCTCTACCAGCCGCTGATCACCTTCTTCGCGCGCCAGCAGGCCCAGCGCGCCTGAACGGTCGACGCAGGCCGCGCCATCCGCTTGGCGGATGGGGCGGCCTGCGTGTCGTCCGCGACCGCCTTTCTAGCGGCGCACCAGGCGCACGAACAGCTTGTCGTTGACGTACAGCGGGCCGATCAGCAGGAACACGAGGTCGTCGAAGAAGGAGGGCTTCTTGCCTTCGATCTTGTGGCCATAGATCTGCACGACCCAGGCGAACAGCCACAGCCCGGCGCTGATCGCCAGCAGCGGCAGGCCCGCCGCCTGGATCGCAACGATCCCCGCCACCGACGCGAAGAACCACAACGCCATCAGCAGCGCGCCGCGCACGCTCAGGCGGATGTAGAAGACGAAGATCGGCAAGGCCAGCAGCGTCGCCAGATTCACGTAGGGCGCGAGCGCGGCGTCGAGCCCGAGCCAGCGCCCGACCGGCACCAGCCACAGCAGTGCCAGGCTGGTGAAGGTGATCAGCGGCACGCAGACGCAGTGGATGAGTGCGTTCAGCGGATGGCGGTGGTGCTCGACGTAGGCGTCGAGGAAGGTCTGCAGGTTTCGCATGGCGCGCTCCGGTCGGATAAGGTGCGGCCATTGTCCCGGCGCTCGTGCCCGGACTCTGTCAAGTTGCCGACACTTTCGCCCGCCCCTCATGACGCCCGCCGATATCCGATCGTTCATCGCGCAGAGCGAGTGGTTTCATGATCTGCCGCCGCCGGCGCTGGAGCAGCTCGCGCTGCTGGCGGTGCCGCGGCAGCTCGACGACGGCGCGCTGCTGTTCGCCAAGGGCGACGCCGCCGACGGTCTGTACGGTCTGATCTCCGGGCGCATCCGCATCAGCGCGACGACGGCGGACGGCCGGGATCTGGTCGTGCAGCTGTTCGAGCCGGGCAGCTGGTTCGGCGAGATCTCGATGTTCGACGGGCTGCCGCGCACGCACAACGCCTACGCGATCGGCGCCTCGACGCTGCTGCTGATTCCGCGCGTGCGCTTTCATGCGCTGCTCGCCGAGCATCCGGCGCTGTATCCGCACTTCATGCGCATGCTGTGCGGCAAGCTGCGGCGCAGCTTCGCGTGGATCGAATACGCGGCGTTCCTGCCGATGCCGGCGCGCATCGCCGCACGCCTGCTCGAACTGGCGCGGGATTACGGCGAGACGCAGGCGGACGGCGCGGTGCTGATCAAGCTGCACCTGCCGCAGGAGGAGCTCGGCCACATGCTGAGCACCTCGCGGCAGACGATCAGCAAGGAGCTGCGCACGTTCGAGTCGCGCGGCTGGATCGGGCTCGACTACGGACGCATCCTGATCCGCGATCCGGGCGCGCTGGCGGCGCTGGTCGGCGCCGCCGGCTGAGCGCGCCCGCTCGCGGTCTACTGGCGGTAGACCGGCCAGCGATCGACGATCTTGCCGCCGCGCAGCGCAAGCAGGTCGCCGAATTCGAGCAGGACTTCCTCGACGACGCGCGGCCGGAAGAAAACCTGATCGTCGACTTTCAGCCCGGTGGCCGGCGAGCCGTTGATGCCTTCCTGGTTCGAGCTGTGACCGAAGCTCGAATAGAACTGAAGACCCTTCGGCGATTCGTAGTCGGCCATCCAGTTGCCGCCGTAGATGAAGTAGGTCTCGCGCTGGTTCGGGTCCCACCACGACAGGATCGCCGACTTTTCGTCGAGGCCGGGCAGTTCGGTCGGGCCAGTGGCCTTGAGCACCGGCGTGGCGATGTAGGCGGCCGGGACGTGATTGGTCAGCGTGTCGATGTCGTAGTGCGTCGGCTTGAGCATGCCGGTGCCGACCGAGACCTCGTTGCTGATCTTCTCGTCGCGATGCAGCTGGTACGAGGGGCTGCCGGCCGTGTTCAGCGTCAGGCCGTCGTGCCACAGCGCGGCGTACGCGCGACGCGTGAAGTCGACGCTCGCCTGATAGCGGTCGAGCACGCGCTGCAGCAGCGCCTCGCGCGACGCGACGACCGACGGGATCGCGACGATGTGCGGGTCGTAACCCATGAAGCCCGAGAACTCCAGGTGCTCCGGGTTCGCGGCAATGGTCTTGAGCAGCTCGCCGAGCATTCCCAGATCCTGAACGCCGCCACGGTGCAGGCCGACGTCGAGCTCGATGTTGATGCGCATCTTCGTGCCGAGCCCGCGCGCGACGTCGAGGTACTGGCCGAGATGGTAAGGCGTGTCGATCAGCCACTGCAGCTGCTGTGTGGGGTCGAAGCTGCCCTTGTGGTTTTCGTAGAACAGCTGCGCCGAGCGCGCCGGCAGCGGCTTGCCGAGCAGGATGTCGGCCTCCGGCATGTTCTCGGCGTCGTGGTTCAGGAACGGCTGGTGGAAGGACATCAGCCGGTTCGTGTTGGTGCGCTGCGCGATGTACTGCATCAGGCCCAGCGACGGCAGCGATTTTTCGACGATGCGGTAATGCTTGCCGCTGGCGGCGGTGAAGGCATTGAGCTCGGCGATGTTGTGGTCGAGACGGTCGAGATCGATGAGCACGCTCGGCCGCATCGGACCGTTCTTCTTCAGCTCGTCGTTCAACGCGCGGAAGTAATCGTCGTACGGCGCGCCCTTGTCGCCCGGCTTGAGCGCCGCGCCGCCGCCGATCGCGACGGCGCCGACACCCAGCGTGCCGAGCAGGAATTTGCGTCTGTTCATCGTGTTTCTCCTCTGCGCCTCACGGCGTGTCCCTGGTGCACGTCGTCAGACGCCGAAGACCGTGCGCAGGTGGCCGTTCAGGAAGCGGCCCTGCGGGTCGAGCGCGGCACGCACGTCGGTGAATTCCTTCCAGCGCGGGTAGAGCGGCGCCAGCTGGCGTGCGCCGAGCGTGTGCAGCTTGCCCCAGTGCGGACGGCCGCCGTACTTCCAGAAGATCGGTTCGACCGCCGCGAAGTAATTGTGGTAATCCATCGTGTAATGCTGGTGGACCGAGATCGCGCAGCGCGGGCCGCCTTCGAACATGCTGAGCGGGATGTCGTCGGCGTGCACGTAGCGGTATTCGAGCGGGAACCAGGTCGGCAGCTGCTTGTCGTGAATCTTCTTGAGGATCTCGCGCAGGCAGGCCGGGCCGGCTTCGGCCGGCACCGAATACTCCATCTCGTTGAAGCGCACGTTGCGCACGTTGGCGAAGATCGCGTACGAGTCGCCGACGCGGTCGTCGAAGCTCGCCGTGCGTGCGATCAGGTTGAGGATCGCCGAGCGCGCTGCCGGCCAGTCGCTGCCGTACTTGTCGAGCTTCTCGATCGCCTTGACGTACTCATTGCCGCCCTCGGCGGCCGGATCGGCGACCGGCGTCGGCGGGTCCTCGGTCTCGTTCAGCGCGATCGCCGCCGCGTAATCGGAGTGGGTGATGACCTGCATTTCCCAATGCTGGTTCTCGCGCGTCAGGCGTTCGACGTCGTCGAGCAGGTCGTTGGTCTTGGCGATCCACATCTTTTCGCGCAGGCGGAAGGCCTTGCGGTTCTGCAGGCGCACGCGCGTGATGACGCCGAGCGCGCCGAGACCACAGCGCGCGGCGTTGAAGATCTCCGGATGGTGCTCGGCGTCGCAGTCGATCAGCTCGCCGCTGGCGGTGGCCAGACGCAGGCCGGCGACCTGCGACGAGTACGAGCCGAAGCTGACGCCGGTGCCGTGCGTCGAGGTCGAGATCGCGCCGGACAGCGTCTGGTAGTCGATATCGGACATGTTCGGCAGCGCCAGGCCGACGGCCTTGAGCGCTTCGCCCATCGTCGACATCGGCGTGCCGCCGCCGAACTCGGACTGCAGCTTGTCGGCATCGTGGCCGAGCAGGCCGCTGAGGTGGGCCATCGAGACGATGGTGCCGTCGGTCGGCACCAGCGGGCTGAAGGAGTGCGCGGCGCCGACCGGGCGGATCGTCGTGGTCGCGCCACGGATCAGCGCGCTCAGTTCATCCTCGGTCTTCGGCGCGATGCGCGCGAACGGGATGCAGGCCTGGCCGCCCGACCAGTTGCGCCACGGAATGATGCGGTGCGTCGGCGCGGCTGTGGCGGCGAGCGCGTTCCAGCCGCCGCCGGCGCCGAGCGCGACGCCGGCTGCGAGCTGGCGGATCAGATCCCGTCTGGTGACTTGCATGGTGCTTCCTCGTGTCCTGCTTACTGGTCCAGTTTGGCGCCCGACATGAATTCGATCAGGGCAATCAGCTCTTCTTCGGAGCACTGCATGCACATGCCCATCGGCGGCATGCCCTGGTAGCCGTTGATCGTGTGGTCGAGCAGGGTGTCGGTGCCCTGTGCGACGCGCGGTGCCCAGGCCTTGCGGTCGCCCGACAGCGGTGCGCCGGCGGCCGGGTTGGTGTGGCAGAGCTTGCAGCTGCCGTCGTAGACCTCGGCGAGTGCCGGGTCGGCCGGACGCGCGGCGACCGTGGCGCTGCTGTCCGCCGGCGCGGCGGCTTCCTGCTTGCCGCAAGCGGCGCCGGCGAGCAGCGCGAGCGCGGCGATCGTCAGCACTGGAATTCGAAACATCGTGGTGGCCCCCTGTGCGGCAGTGAAACGGAAGATTCGACTCATGGCACCGTGCCGCCTTCGGCGGCGAGCGTGGCCAGCAGCTGCTTGATGCGGCTGCGCTGCGTCTTGTTGAACGGGCTGACGCGGAACAGCTCCATCAGCCACAACCCCTCGGTCGCCAGATGCACCAGCGCGGCGCGATCGAAGGGTACGCCCTCGCTGATCGCCGGCAGGCGCTGCGCGAAGAATTCGCGGACCGGCGACATCAGCTTGGGGTCGCTGGCGACCACCGAAAGCAGGGCGCTGCTGACGCGATCATTGTGCAGCGGGTCGTTGATCGAGGCGCGTACGTAGGCGTGCAGCGCGCTGCCCGGGGCGCCCGGCAGTTTGCCCAGCTGCGCTTCGCGCGCCGCGTGCGAGCGCTCGATCGCGCGCGCCACCAGGGCCTCGAGCAGCGCGTTCTTGCTCGGGAAGTGGTACATGACGCCGCCCTTGCTGACGCCGGCCTCGCGGGCCACGGCATCGAGTGTCAGGCGCACCGCGCCGTGTTCGACGACGACCGCTTCGGCGGCGTCGAGCATGGCGTCGCGCGAGCTGGGACGTCCGGGACCGGAGGCTTTCTTCATGGCGGGCAAGGTAGGCGCGACGCCCCCTGCTTGCTTGACAGAAGGCGCCAGCCCGAAACCCTGACTGGCGCTCGTTGTGCGCTTCAATTACTGTACCGTCTGGTCGGCATAGAAAATGCGTATCCGAATACGCGAACGCGGCCCTCCATGGCGGAGTGCCGCAGCCGATGGCGAGGAGATGCCATGCAAGCGCGATGGAACGATGCCGGCGCAACGATACGCGCCGGGGCACTGACCGGAATCAGGGCGGCACTGGCGCCGCGCGGACTGCAGCCGGAGCCGCTGTGCGAGCGCCGCGGTGTCGATCCGGCTCTGCTCGACAACGCCGACGCCCGCCTGCCGGTCGGCCGCTATGTGGATCTGCTCGAAGATGCCGCGCGGGTCAGCGGCAATGCCGCGCTGGGCCTGCGTCTCGGCTATACCCAGCCGCTGAGTTCGATCGGTCCGGGGGCGGTGCGCATGGGTCGCGCGCGCAGTTTCGGTGAAGCGGTCCGTATCCTGATCGCCGACCTGCCGCTGCACCAGGATGGCGTCCGTATTGATCTCGAAGTCGACGGTCGCTGGGCGAGCCTGTCGTATTCGATCCGCCATCTGCACGGCATTGAATATGCGCAGGATGCCGAGCTGTCGATCGGCAAGATGCTGTCGGCGGCGCGGCGCCTCGGGCCCAGCGCCGACTGGGCGCCGGCGCAGGTGCACTTCGAGCATCCGGCGCCGGCCGATCCGTCGGCGCAGCGCCGGCTGTTCGGTGCGCCGGTGCATTTCTCGCAGCCGCGCAACGCGCTGATCTTCGACCGCGCGCTGCTCGACGCGCCGATGCGCGGCGCCGAGGGGCTCGGCGCCGGCGAGGCGGCTGGCGCGGTGCTGCCGTGCACCGAAAGCGCCCCCGATCTGGTTGCCGCGCTCAAGGGGCGCATCCTGCGCGCCCTGCCGCAGGGCGGCGTGACGATCGAGGCGATCGCCGAGCAGCTCGCACTCAGCGAGCGCACGCTGCAGCGCCGCCTGCAGGAGGCGGGCCTGAATTTCCAGCAGCTCGTCGAGCAGCTGCGCTACGAGACCGCCTGCCGCTACTTGCAGCAGGGCCATTTGCCGCTGACCGAGATCGGCTATCTGCTCGGCTATTCCGAGCCGAGCGCGTTCAGCCGCGCCTTCCGCCGCTGGAGCGGCGCCAGCCCGCTGGCCTACCGGCGCCAGCTGTCGTAGCCGGCCTCAGTCACGGGCGACGGCCAGCCAGCGCTGGCCGTCGCTGCCGTCGATGCGCTGCGTAGCCAGGCCGTAAACCTCGCGCATCAGCGCCGGATCGAGAATCGTGCGGGGCTCGCCGTGCGCGAACAGGCGCCCGCCGCGCAGGACGCTGACCTCGTCGGCATAAGCCAGCACCAGATTCGGATCGTGCAGCACGGCGATCACCCCGACGCCGCGCGCTGCCCAGGCACGCGCCAGGCGCAGGCAGGCGTGCTGGAAGGTGAGGTCGAGATGTGCGGTCGGCTCGTCGAGCAGCAGGTAACGTGGGCCCTCCGCCTCGTCCCAGATCTGGGCCAGGACGCGCGCCAGCTGCACGCGGGCGCGCTCGCCGCCTGACAGCTCCGGATAGCGACGCGCCGCCAGGTGCGCGGCGCCGGCGGAGTCCAGGGCCGCCGCGACGATCGCGCGCTCGGCTGGCGGCGTCCGCCGGCGTGCGTGCAGGCGGCCCAGCGCGACGACTTCCGTCGCGCTGAACGCGAACGCGAGGCCGTGCTGCTGCGGCAGCAGCGCGCGGCGGCGCGCCAGCTCGGCGGCCGGCCAGTCGGTGAGCGGTCGCTTGTCGAGCCTCACCTGACCGTGCGTCGCGGGCCACTCGCGGGCGAGCAGGCGCAACAGGGTCGACTTGCCGGCGCCGTTCGGGCCGATGACGGCGTGCAGGCGGCCCGGCGCAAAGCGCTGGCTGACGGCGGCCAGCAGGTCATGGCCGTGCCGCGCGTGGCCGAGATCGCAGGTTTCGAGCATCAGGCCAGATCCGGCGAGCGGCGCCAGCGCAGCAGCAGGGCCAGGAAGAACGGTGCGCCGAGCAGCGCGCAGACGATGCCGACCGGCACTTCGGTCGGCTGCAGCGCGAGCCGGGCGACGGTGTCGGCGCAGCCGAGCAGGGCGGCGCCGCCGAGGAATGACAGCGGCAGCAGCGCGCGATGGTCGGGGCCGAGACGCATGCGCAGCATGTGCGGCACCATCAGGCCGATGAAGCCGATGACGCCGGCGACGGCGACGGCCAGCGCTGTGCAAACCACGCCGAGTGCGATCGCGCGGCGCTTCAGCGCCGCCACGTCGACGCCGATGTGCGCGGCTTCGGCTTCGCCGAGCAGCAGCGCGTTCAATGCCGGGGCGTCGCGCCACAGCTGCAGCGCAGCGGCGATGATCAGTGGCGCCGCGATCGCGAGCTCCGCCCAGCCGGCGCGCCCGAGCGAACCGAACAGCCACAGGGTGATCGCGCGCAGCGTCGGATCGTTGGCGGCGTAGGCGATCAGGCCGAGCAGGCCGGCGGCGAAGGCGTTGACCGCCAGGCCGGCGAGCAGCAGCGTGACCGGTTGCGGATCACCGTCGACGCGCGCGATGCCGAGCACCAGCGCGGCGCTGGCCAGGCCGCCGAGCAGCGCCGCGAGGCCGATCAGGGCCTGCGCCGGTAACGGCCCGGCGGCTTGCGAGCCGAGCAGGGCAAGGCAGGCGGCGGCGGCGACCGCGGCGCCGCCGGAGACGCCGATGAAGCTCGGGTCGGCGAGCGGATTGCGCAGCACCGCCTGGAAGCTGCAGCCGGCGATCGCCAGGCCGCCGCCGACCAGCATCGCCGCCAGCGCGCGCGGCAGGCGCAGTGCATGGATCACGGTGCGCTCGGTCGGATCGAGCGCGTCGGGACGGAACAGGCCGGCGAGCACGTGGCTGGCCGGGATCGTCAGCGGGCCGCTCGCGAGCGCCCAGACGAAGGCCGCGACGGCGACGGCGGCGAGCAACAGGCCGCAGCGCAGCGGCGTGAGACGGAAGGCAGGAATCATTGCGGCCGGCATTGTGCCAGCCGCTTCGCTCGCCGGCCTATTTATTGAGGATCAGGCGGTCATTGCGCGTGCGCAGCAGCCGGTACTCCTGGCCGCGATGCTCGATGACCAGCTCGCGCGAGCCGCGCAGCAGTTCGTCGCTGCGCACGCGCGGCGCGAGGCCGTCGCGGCTCGGGATGATCGGGGTGCTCGGCGGGGTGGCGCGGAAGTCGTCCATGGCGTCTCTCCTGGGATGAGATTCAAATAATAATCATTATCATTTGATAGTCAATGAGGATGATGGGCGCCGCCGCTCCCGCTTGCCGGCGGATCCTGCTCCGAGCCACCACGGCCTGAGCCACTGATATACTCACGCGCTTCGCGAGAGTGGCGGAATTGGTAGACGCACTGGATTTAGGTTCCAGCGCCGCAAGGCGTGCGAGTTCGAGTCTCGCCTTTCGCACCAGAGCCGCTTTCGAAGAAAGCCAAAACTCACAAGACCTCAGAGTGTTAGAAATGGAAGTTCATGTTGATTCGCCGGGCGGACTGCGCCGGCAGATGCGTGTCCGTGTGCCCGCCGAGCAGGTCGCCAAGGCGGTCGATGAGCGTCTCAACAAGCTGGCCCGCCGTGCCAAGCTGCCGGGCTTCCGCCCGGGCAAGGCGCCGCGCAAGGTCGTCGAGCAGCAGTTCGGCGATTCGGCACGCATGGAGGCGATCTCCGATCTGGTCAACCAGACTTATCCGCAGGCGCTGAACCAGGCGGGCGTCAATCCGGCCGGCCAGCCGCAGATCGACATCACCGCCGAAAACGCGGGCGAGGCCTTCGAGTACGTCGCGCACTTCGAGGTCTATCCGGAGATCCAGCTGACCGCGCTCGACGCGCTGCAGATCGAAAAGCCGGCGGTCGAGGTGACCGAGGCCGACATCGACCGCCTGATCGGCAACCTGCGCAAGGCGCGTCGCGAATTCAATGACGTCAGCCGCGCCGCGCAGAATGGCGATCTGATCAAGATCGACTTTCTCGGCAAGGTCGACGGCGAGGCCTTCGCCGGCGGCGAGGGTAAGGACGTGCAGTTCGAACTCGGCGAGGGACGTTTCCTGCCCGATCTTGAGAACGGCATCATCGGCCACGCGGCCGGCGAGACGTTCACGGTTGACGTCAAGTTCCCGGACGACTACCGCGCCGAGAACCTGCGCGGCAAGACGGCGCAGTTCGAGGTGACCGTCAAGGAAGTCCGCGAACCGAAGCTGCCGGAGATCGACGCCGAGTTCCTCAAGGCCCACCAGGTCGACGAGGCCGAGGGCGAGGCGGGTCTGCGCGCCAAGTGCAAGGCGGCGCTCGAGAAGGAGCGTGACAAGGCGGTCCAGAACCGCCTCAAGAGCCAGGCGCTCGAACAGCTGCTGAAGGCCAACCCGATCGAGCTGCCGCAGGCGCTGATCCAGCAGGAAATCCCGCGTCTGCGCGAGGAAGCGGCGGCGCGCATGAACATGGCGAACCTCGATCCGGCCAAGCGCGCGCAGTTGCTGCCCGACGCTCTGTTCGAGAAGACGGCGGGCCAGCGCGTGGCGCTCGGTCTGCTGGTCGGCGAAGTCATCAAGGCCAAGGACATCAAGCTCGATGCGGCCCGTGTCGACGCCGCGCTCGACGCGATGGCGGCCGACTACGAGCAGCCGGAGCAGGTCAAGGCTTATTACCGTTCGCGTCCGGACCTGATGCAGGGTCTGCGCGCGATGGTGCTCGAGGATCAGGTGGTCGACGCCCTGATCGCCGGCGTCACGCCGCTCGCAAAGCCGCTGAGCCTCGAAGAGCTGCTCAACCCGCAGGCGGCGGCCGGCGCCTGATTCACGTAGTCTCGGCATCGGGCGGAGCCGCGCCGGCTTGAACGGCGCGGTTCCGCCTCCATGCTGTCCGGAAAGCCCTCGCGCGCTTCCGATCTCCCACCCCGATTTCCGAGCAACGCCATGACCGACATTGTGACCCGCGCCCAGTACCTCGTGCCGATGGTGATCGAGCAGACGGCTCGTGGCGAGCGCTCGTTCGACATCTACTCGCGCCTGCTCAAGGAGCGCGTGATCTTCATCGTCGGTCCGATCGAGGACCACATGGCGAACCTGATCGTGGCGCAGCTGCTGTTTCTTGAATCCGAGAATCCGGACAAGGACATCCACGTCTACATCAACTCGCCGGGCGGCGTGATCACGGCCGGCCTGTCGATCTACGACACGATGAAGTTCATCAAGCCCGATGTGTCGACGATGTGCATCGGCCAGGCGGCCAGCATGGGCGCTTTCCTGCTGGGCGCCGGCGCCAAGGGCAAGCGCTTCGCGCTGCCGAATGCGCGGATGATGATCCATCAGCCGTCCGGCGGCGCGCAGGGCCAGGCCAGCGACATCGAGATCCAGGCCCGTGAGATCCTGTATCTGCGCGAGAAGCTGAACAAGCTGATGTCCGAGCACACCGGGCAGCCGCTCGACAAGATCGAGCGCGACGTCGAGCGCGACTATTTCATGAATGCCGAGCAGGCCAAGGAATACGGTCTGATCGACCAGATCCTGGTCCAGCGGGGCGGTTCCGCCGCCTGAACGGCGTTGTCAGGACGCCCGGCGAGGCGAGTTTTGCAGAAAAATGACCCTGTGCTATACAGGAGTCGCCGGGCATCAACGCCTGGATGAGGATGTGAGATGACGAACGAAACGCGGAGCGGCGGTACCCACAGCGGTCGGGTTCTGTACTGCTCCTTCTGCGGCAAGAGCGAGCACGAAGTGCGCAAGCTCATTGCCGGCCCCTCGGTTTACATCTGCGATGAATGCGTTGACCTGTGCAACGACATCATCCGCGAGGAGGTCCACGCCAAGCCGCAGACCAAGGGCCTGCCGAAGCCGCACGAAATCCGCGCGGTCCTCGACGAATACGTGATCGGCCAGGACACCGCCAAGAAGATTCTGTCGGTTGCCGTCTACAACCACTACAAGCGTCTGTCGCTGAAGGGTACGGACGGCGTCGAGATCGCCAAGTCGAACATCCTGCTGATCGGTCCGACCGGCTCGGGCAAGACCTTGCTGGCCGAAACGCTGGCGCGCCTGCTCGACGTGCCGTTCGCGATCGCCGACGCGACGACGCTGACCGAAGCCGGCTACGTCGGCGAGGACGTCGAGAACATCATTGCCCGCCTGCTGCAGAAGTGCGACTACGACGTCGAGAAGGCGCAGCGCGGCATCGTCTACATCGACGAGATCGACAAGATCTCGCGCAAGAGCGAGAACCCGAGCATCACGCGTGACGTGTCGGGCGAGGGCGTGCAGCAGGCGCTGCTCAAGCTCGTCGAAGGCACGATCGCCAGCGTGCCGCCGCAGGGCGGCCGCAAGCATCCGCAGCAGGAGTTCCTGCAGGTCAACACGGCCGGCATTCTGTTCATCTGCGGCGGTGCGTTCGCGGGCCTCGACAAGGTGATCCAGCAGCGCTCGGAACGCACCGGCATCGGCTTCTCCGCCGAGGTGAAGTCCGAGAAGGACAGCCGGCACGTCAACCAGCTGATGGCCAAGGTCGAGCCGGATGACCTGATCCGCTTCGGCATGATCCCGGAGTTCATCGGCCGTCTGCCGGTCTGCGCGGTGCTCGAGGAACTCGACGAGGAAGCGCTGATGTCGATCCTCAAGGAGCCGAAGAACGCGCTGGTCAAGCAGTACGCCAAGCTGTTCAACATGGAAGGCGTGCAGCTCGAAATCCGCGAGGACGCGCTGCGTGCGATCTCGCGCAAGGCCAAGGATCGCAAGACCGGCGCCCGCGGCCTGCGCACGATCATGGAGAACATGCTGCTCGACGTCATGTACGACCTGCCGTCGATGCAGAACGTCAGCAAGGTCGTCGTCGACGAGGCGGTCGTCAAGGGCGAAGCCAAGCCGTTCATCGTCTACGAGAACAGTGAAGCCAAGCCGCGTGAAAGCGCAGCCTGAGTTTCGTTCCGTGTACGCCAAAGAGCCCCGCATCGCGGGGCTCTTTGCGTTGTGGCGCCTGTCGGGTGCGCTGTCGCTGGCGCTATGCGCCTTGCCGGCGGCGGCCTGGGAGTGCGACGCGGCGCAGGTGCTGCGCGTGCACGACGGCGATACCGTCACGGTGCGCTGCGGGTCTGGCAAGCCGGTGAAGCTGCGCCTGGCGTCGGTCGATGCGCCGGAGCTGCATCAGATCGGCGGCGCGGCATCGCGCGACGCGCTGGCGGCGCTGCTGGCGCACGGCACGGTGCGCGTGCACACGCGCGCCGTCGACCGCTACGAACGCCTCATCGCCGAGCTGCATGTCGACGGCGAGGAGGTCGGCCTGTGTCTCGTCGAACAGGGCCAGGCCTGGTGCGGGATGCGGCCGAGCGCGGCCTGCCGCGACGCCCAGGCGCAGGCGCGCGCAGCGCGGCGCGGCCTGTGGGCGGAGCCGTCGCCGCAGCCGCCCTGGCAGTGGCGCCGCGCGCATCCGCGCACCGACTGAAAGCGCGTCCGCGGCGGCCCGCCTCAGCTTGCGGGCACGGCCTGTCGTACGAACGGCAGAAAGGCTTCCAACGACGGACTCGGCCACATGTTCTTGAGCTGCACGCGATACAGCGGCCGCACGATGCGCAGGTCCTTGACCGGCACGACCACCAGCGTGCGCGCCCGCAGCTCGGTGCGGACCGCGAGCGCCGACAGGATCGCGACGCCGGCGCCGGTCGCAACGGTGTGCTTGATCGCCTCGGTGCTGGCCAGCGTCATCGCCGGGCGCACCACGAGACCACGTTCGGTGAGCGCCCGCTCGGTGACGGCGCGCGTGCCCGAGCCGGTTTCATGCATCAGCAGCGGCAGTTTTGCCAGCGCGGCGAGTGTCAGCGCTTTCGGCCCGATCGCCGGGTGACGCGGCGCGGCGATCAGTACCAGCTCGTCCTGCGCGAATACCTGATAGTCGAGCACGTCGCTGCGCTCGATGCCCTCGGCGAAGCCGATGTCGATCTCGCCGGCGAGCAGTTTGTCCTCGATCGCCTGGGTATTCTCGACCTGCAGGCTCAGCTCGACGCCCGGATGTTCGCGACGATACGCGGCGAGCGCCTTGGGCAGCACGTAAGCGCCGATCGTGCGGCTGGCGCCGATCGCGATGCGTCCGCGCGCGACGCGGCGCAGGTCGCGCAGCGCCTGCTCGGCCTCGGCTTCGATCGCGAACAGGCGGTTGGCGTAGCCGAACAGCAGTCGTCCAGCCTCGGTCAGGCGCATGCCGCGCGGCAGGCGCTGGAACAGCGCGACGCCGAGCGTGCGTTCGAACTCGCCGAGCTGCTTGGATACCGCGGACTGGCTGACGTGCAGTTCGCGCGCGCCGCCGCTGACGCTGCCGGCGGCGGCGACGGCACGGAAGATCGAGAGATGGTTGAGATTCACGGAACGCCGATCCTGCCATGAATAAAAGAGAATGAAGGCTTGAATATATTGCCTTTTAAACATGTCAGGCCAGCGCCTATCATGTCGGCCTTCGTCGCTGTCGCGACGCTTCCACCGCCTGCAGAACGATCATGACCATCCAGAAAGCGACCAACGTCCATTGGCACGAAGGCGAGGTGACCCGCGCCGACCGCGGCAAGCTGCTCGGCCAGAAGGGCGCGACCCTCTGGTTCACCGGCCTGTCCGGCTCCGGCAAGAGCACGGTCGCCGTGGCGCTCGAAAAGGTGCTGCATGCGCAGGGCCGCCTCGCGTACCGCCTCGACGGCGACAACGTGCGCATGGGCATCAACAAGAATCTCGGCTTTTCGGCCGAGGACCGTGCCGAGAACATCCGCCGCATCGGCGAAGTCGCCAAGCTGTTCGTCGACGCCGGCGTGATCGTGCTGTCGAGCTTCGTCTCGCCGTACCGCGCCGACCGCGACCTGGTGCGCAAGCTGCACGAGGACGCCGGCATGGATTTCATCGAGGTCTACGTCGACGTGCCGCTCGAAGAGGCCGAGAAGCGTGATCCGAAGGGCCTCTACAAGAAGGCGCGTGCCGGCGAGATCAAGAATTTCACCGGTATCAGCGATCCGTACGAGGCGCCGGAGAAGCCGGAACTGGTGCTGCCGAGCCACCAGATGAGCCTTGAAGCCGAAGTCGAGGCGCTGCTCGAACTGCTCGCCGCGCGCGGCATCGTCGCCGCCTGATTCTTTTCGTTCTTCCGAATTCCGTTACCGAGTCCTATCGATGATCAAGCCCCACGGTTCCGACGCGCTGCAGCCGCGTTTCGTCTACGACACCGCCAAGCATGAAGCCCTCAGCAAGGAAGCCGAGACGCTGCCGAGCCTGCTGCTGAACTCGGCCGCCGCCGCCAATGCGGTGATGCTCGGCGCCGGCTACTTCAATCCGCTGTCCGGCTACATGAACCTTGCCGACGCGCTGAGCGTCGCCAAGAATCTGAAGACCGCGTCGGGCCTGTTCTGGCCGGTGCCGATCGTCAATCTCACCCGGGACAGCGGCATCAAGGCCGGCCAGCGCATCGCGCTGCGCGATCCGAACGTCGAGGGCCATCCGGTGCTCGCGGTGATGGACGTGCAGGGCGTCGAGCACGTCAGCGACGAGCAGCTGCGCGAGATGGCCAAGGAGATCTTCGGCAACCTCGACGACAAGCATCCGGGCGTGAAGACTTTCCTGTCGCTCGGCAACACGCTGCTGTCCGGCCCGATCGACGTGCTGAACTTCAGCTACTTCCAGACCGAGTTCCCCGACACCTTCCGCACCGCCGTCGAGATCCGCAACGAGATCGCCGAACGCGGCTGGAACAAGGTCGTCGCGTTCCAGACGCGCAACCCGATGCACCGTGCGCACGAAGAGCTGTGCCGCATGGCACACGAGCGTCTCGGCACCGACGGCATCGTCATTCACATGCTGCTCGGCAAGCTCAAGGAAGGCGACATTCCGGCGCCGGTGCGCGATGCCTGCATCCGCACGATGGTCGAGCATTACTTCCCGAAGAACACGGTGATGATCACCGGCTACGGCTTCGACATGCTCTACGCCGGTCCGCGCGAAGCGGTGCTGCACGCGGTGTTCCGCCAGAACATGGGCGCCGACTACCTGATCGTCGGCCGCGATCACGCCGGCGTCGGCGACTACTACGGCCCGTTTGACGCGCAGACGATCTTCGACGAGAAGGTGCCGAAGGGCGCGCTGCAGATCGAGATCTTCCGCGCCGACAACACCGCCTTCAGCAAGAAGCTCGGTCGCGTCGTGATGATGCGCGAGGCGCCGGATCACGTGCCCGACGACTTCGTCGCGCTGTCGGGCACCAAGGTGCGCCAGATGCTCGGTGCCGGCATCGCACCGCCGCCGGAATTCTCGCGTCCGGAAGTGGCGAAGGTGCTGATGGAGTATTACCAGATCGAAGACGCCAAGAAGGCCTGAGACGCGCGCCGGGCCGGGTCTGCCACGCAGATCCGGTCGCCCGCGTGGTGGTGGGTGATGGTCCGGCGAGGCCGGGTGCCGTGAGGACGAAATGGCTTACATCGACGTATTCAATGGCGACGCCGACGGCATCTGCGCGCTGACACAGCTGCATCTCGCCGAGCCGCGCGACGCACGGCTCGTCACCGGCGTCAAGCGCGACATCGAGCTGCTCGATCAGGTCGAGGCGGCGGCCGGCGATCGCGTCACGGTGCTCGACATCTCGCTCGACAAGAACCGCGACGGCGTCGTGCGGCTGCTCGCCGCCGGCGCCGAGCTGTTCTATGTCGATCATCACTTCGCCGGCGCCATTCCCGATGCCGGCGCGCAGGGCGGGCGCCTGACGACGATCATCAACGAGGCGCCGGACGTCTGCACCAGCCTGCTCGTCAACGGGTATCTGAAGAACCGCTACCTGGCCTGGGCCGTGGTCGGCGCGTTCGGCGACAACCTGAAGAAGAGCGCCGAGACGTTGGCCCGCGGCCTGTCCGTCAGCGAGGCGCAGCTGCGCCAGCTCGAGGATCTGGGCACCTATCTCAACTACAACGGCTACGGCGAATCGGTCGGCGATCTGCACTTCGCGCCGGACGCGCTGTTCCGCCTCGTCAGCCGGCATGAATCGCCGCTCGAGTTCATCGCCGGCGACGGCCGCCGGCACTTCGAGCAGCTCGCCGACGGCTACAAGACCGACATGGGTCAGGCCGCGGCGGCGCGGCCGCAGGCGGGCTCGACCGATGACGCTGCGCTGTTCATCCTGCCGGACGCGCCATGGGCGCGTCGCGTCAGCGGCGTCTACAGCAACGATCTGGTCAACCAGTATCCGGATCGCGCGCACGCCGTGCTGACCGAGAAGGCCAACGGCCACTATCTGATCAGCGTGCGCGCGCCGCTGAACCGCAAGAGGGGCGCCGACGAGCTGTGCCGTCGCTTCCCGACCGGCGGCGGCCGCGCCGCGGCGGCGGGCATCAATGATCTGCCGGCGGCGCAGCTCGGCGAGTTCACGCGTCAGTTCACCGCGCAGTTCGCACGCTGAAGGCGCAAACGAAAAGCCGCGCCGCGGGTCTGCTGCGGCGCGGCTTTTTGCGTTCAGCCGGCCGGCGTCGCCGGTGCGGAGGCCTCGGCGGCTGGCGACCGTCGCGTGCTCTGGGCCAGGCCGACGAGCACGGCGGTGGCGAGATAGCAGGCGCTCGCGAACTGCAGCGCCACCGTCGTGTCGCCGAGCGCGACGAGGCGTGCGCTCAGCGCCGGACTCAGCGCCGTGCCGAGCGTGCCGGCGAAGATCAGCGTCGACACCATGCGCGCCGGCGGCCGCGCCAGCAGGCTCGTCGCGTAGCTGATGCAGAGCTTGAGGATGCCGGCGTTGATCAGCCCGAACACGAGGGCGTTGAGGCGCAGCGCGGCGACGTCGTGCAGCAGCCAGAACAGCGCCGAGTCGAGCACCGCGAGCGGCACGATCAGGTTCAGCAGCAGGCGCGGCGAGAAGCGCAGGCTCAGCCCGACCAGCACGATCTGGCCGATCGCCATGCCGCTCCAGTAGCGGCTCACCACGTCGGCGCTGGCCGCCAGCTCGGCGCCGAGCGCGGTCTGCAGATGATTCGGCAGCCACAGGAACAGCGAGACCTGGCCGAGCATGTAGGCGAACAGGGCGACGGCGCAGAGCACGGCGCCGAGCGGCCAGCGCGTGGCGCCATCGCTTTGTGGTCCGCCGGCCGCCGGATAGCGGCAGGACATCGCCAGCGCGACGACTGCGAGCGACACCGCGGCGAGCGCCGCGTAGGCCGCGCTCCAGCGCCAGCCGGCGGCGATCGCGGCGCCGGCCAGCAGCGGACACAGCACGCCGGCGAGGCTGAAGGAGACGTCGGTCGACAGCAGCGCCGCGGCGCGGCGCTCGGGGGAATAGATCAGCGTCAGCGTGATCGCCGCGCCGGCGAGGCCGAGGCCGCAGGCGAGGCCGAGCAGACCGAGCAGCGGCGCCAGCGCGTTCCAGTCATCGACCAGCAGGATCGCGCCGATCAGCAGCGCGAGCGTGAGGTACGAGCCAGCGAACAGGCGTCGCAGCGGCAGCCAGCCGTAGCCGAACAGGCTCAGCAGCGAGCCGCAGAAGATGCCGCCGGTGAACCATGAGAAGCGCGCCGCCGCGTCCGCGACCGACAGGCCGAAGTGCGCGGCGAGCGCGCCGGTGACGACGCCGGTCTGCGACAGCAGGCCGGACATCGCGAAGTAGGCAAGGAAGCTGGCCAGCGTCAGCCGGCCGCGGTTGTCGGTGGCGTGGCGGAGCCACTGCAGCGGTACGGCGGCGGAGCGGGAAGGGCGCATCGAAAGCTCGGTGGCGTTGACCGGTGCCCCGAGCATAGCCTAGGATTTCTCTAAAGGTAAGACGTCTGACGTCTTACAAATAAACGAGGAATCGACATGAAAACCGCCAATGTCTCGTCCCGCGTCGCCGAAGCGCGGCGCCGTCTCGAAGCGCTGATTCGCGAGACCGACGGCGATCGCCTGCCGTCCGAGGACGCGCTCGCGACCCAGCTCGGCGTCAGCCGGCCGACCGTGCGCGCCGCGCTCGGTGAGCTGGAGGCGGCCGGCTACATCCAGCGCCGCCACGGCCGCGGCACCTTCATCAATCCGGTCGCCGCCCGCATCGAAGCGCGGCTGGAGCTGTGGGAGGAATTCAGCGCGCTGGTCGCGCGGGCCGGCTTCGCGCCCTCGGTGCGCGTGCTCGGCACCGAGCGCCGGGCGATGCCGGCCGACATCGCCCGCGCGCTCGGTCACGAGCCCGGCACCGAAGCCTGGGCCGTGCGCCGCGTGTTCCTCGCCGACGGCCAGCCGGCGATCCACTGCGAGGACTTCGTGCCCTGCGCGCTGCTGCCCGACGATTTCGATCCGGCCGAGCTGAGCCGCGACGACACCTTCCACGTGCTCGCCGCGCACCGTCATCCGCCGATCGACTACGCGTTCTCGCGCGTCAGCGCCCAGCTCGCGCAGGCGCGCCTGGCCCGCGATCTCGATCTGGCCGAAGGCACGCCGCTGCTGTCGTTCACCAGCACGGCCTATCGCGCCGACAACCGCCCGGTGTTCGCCTGCGTCGAGCACTACCGGCCCGGCATCGTCGACTTCAGCCTGCTGCGCCGCCACGTCTGAGCGCCGACTAACTCCCCCATTCCCCCCACACCCGGATCGCCATGAAACGCCTGCTGATCGATACCGACACCGCCGGTGACGACGTCACCTCCCTGCTGTTCGGCCTGCTCTGGCCCGGCGTCCAGCTCGACGCGATCTTCACGGTGATGGGCAACGTGCCGCTGGAGCTGTGCACGCGCAACGCGCTGACCGCGCTCGACCACGCCGGCCGCAGCGGCGAGGTGCCGGTGTTCGCCGGCTGCGACCGCCCGCTGATGCGGCCGCCGATCCATTCCGACTTCGTCCACGGCAAGGACGGCATGGGCAACAGCTTCTTTGTGCCGCCGCGCGGCAAGGCCGAGCCGCTGCACGCCGCGCAGGCACTGGTGCGCTTCGTCAACGCCGCGCCGGGCGAGTACGAGATCGTCGCGCACGGCCCGCTGACCAATCTCGCGGTCGCGTACATGCTCGATCCGAGCATCGTCCACAAGATCAAGAAGCTGTGGATCATGGGCGGCGCCTGCCACTTCCAGGGCAACATCACGCCGGCCGCCGAGTACAACGTCTACGCCGATCCGGAAGCGGCGCGCATGGTGTTCCGCGCCGGCTTTCCGATCGTCATGGTCGGCTGGGAGATCTGCTGCCGCTACGGCATCGTCGGCGGCGAGGACCTCGCCGCGCTGCAGGCGATCGACACGCCGCTGGCGCGCTTCTATCACCAGATCAACAGTGCCGCGCTGAAGTTCAACCGTGAGCTCGGCGGCCTCGACGGCATCAGCCATCCGGATTCGCAGACGACGGCGATCTGCATCAATCCGGCGATCCTGCAGAAGTCCGGCCGCTACTTCGTCGAAGTCGAGTGCCAGAGCAACCAGATGCGCGGCTACACCGCGGTCGACACGCGCTTCCATCCGGAGCCGAACGAGTTCTGGCAGGGCGGCGAGCCCAATGCCGAGGTCGTCCACGAGGTCGACTACCACGGCTTCTACCGCATGCTGAGCGCGCTGCTGAAGGGCGACTTCTCGGAGTACAGCCCGGCATGAGCGCGCTGCTGATCCACGGCGCGACGGTGCTGACCGTCAACGCCAGCGACGAGGTCATCGCCGACGGCGCGGTGCTGGTCGAGGACGGCCGCATCGCCGACATCGGCCCGAGCGCGGCGCTGCTGCAGCGCTGGCCGGGCGTCGACCGCCACGACGCAAGCGGGCAGGTGCTGCTGCCGGGCCTCGTCAATCTGCATCTGCACTCGGGCCTGATCCGCGGCACCGCCGAGGACATGCCGGTGTTCGCCTGGCTCGCGCGCCATGTCGATCCGAAGCACCGCGTGCTGAGCGCCGACGACGCCTACGCCGCCTCGCGTCTGTGCTACGCCGAGGCGCTGCTGTCCGGCACCACGACGGTGCTCGACATGTACCGCTACATGCACCGTTGCGCCGACGCCGCCGAACAGCTCGGCCTGCGCGCGGTGCTGGCGCCGTACGTCGCCGACCAGCCGCCGTACACCTACTTCGAGACGCTGGAGGCCAATGCCCGCCTGGTCGAGGAGCGGCACGGCTCGGCGCAGGGGCGCGTGCGCGTGTGGTTCGGCCTGGAGCACCTGACGTACTGCACCGAGGCGGCGTTCCGCGAGGCCGCGCGTCTCGCCGAGCATTACGGCGTCGGCATCCATACGCACGGCGAGGAGTCGCGCGAGATGGCGTCGCGCCTGCATGCCGAGACCGGGCTCTGGCCGATCGAGCTGTTCCACGAGCGCGGCATCCTCGGTCCGCGGACCGTGCTCGCGCACTGCGTCTGGCTGCAGCCGCAGGAGATCGAGATCCTGGCGCGCACCGGCACGTCGGTCGCGCACTGCCCGGTCAGCAACATGAAGCTGGCGTCCGGCATCTGCCCGGTGCCGGAGCTGCTCGACGCCGGCGTCGCCGTCGGCATCGGCTCGGACGGCGTCAAGGAGAACAACAACCTCGATCTGCTCGAGGAAATGAAGTTCGTGCCGCTGCTGCAGAAAGTGCGCCTGCTCGACGCGCGCGCGATGCCGGCGCCGCAGGTGCTGCGCATGGCGACGATCGACGGCGCCCGCGCGCTCGGCCTTGCCGACGAGATCGGCTCGCTGGAGCGCGGCAAGAAGGCCGACCTGATCCTCGTCGACTTCATGCGTCCGCACCTGACGCCGGTGCTCCACGGCGCTTATGCCAACGTCGTCAGCAACCTCGTCTACGCGGCGCGCGGCAGCGACGTGCGCCTGGTGATGGTCGACGGCCAGGTGCTGGTCCGCGACGGCGTCCTGCTGCGCGCCGACGTCAACGAGCTGATGCGCCAGGCGCAGCAGGCGACCGAGGCGCTGATCGCGCGCCGCGAGCCTTACGTACCGACGATCGAAGGCTACTGAGCCGATTCCCTGCCGAGCCGCTTGCCGATGAAGACTTTCCGCGACCTGCGCCGCGCGCTGCGGCCGTTCCTGTTCTCGGCCTGCGCCCTGCTGTTCGGCGCCAGTGGGGCCGCCGCAAGCGGCGATGCCGATGCCGGCACGCGCGCCGCGGCGCCGGCCGGCTTCTCGGCGGCGCGCCTGCAGCGCGTGCCAGCGCTGCTCGGACGCCTCGTCGACGACGGCGACTACGCCGGCGCCGTCTGGCTGATCGCGCGCGATGGCCACGTCGTCCAGCACGGCGCCGTCGGTTTCCGTGATCTCGAAGCGCGCGCGCCGATGGGCGAGGACACCGCGTTCGCGATCGCCTCGATGAGCAAGATCGTCACCACGGTCACGGCGCTGACGCTGCTCGAGGAAGGGCGGCTCGACCTCGAGGATCCGGTCTCGCGCTACCTGCCGGAACTGGCGCAGCCGCGCGTGCTGGTCGGCGGCGACGCCGACGCGCCGCAGACGGTGCCGGCGCTGCGGCCGGTGACGATCCGCCAGCTGCTGACGCAGACCTCCGGTTACAGCTACGGCTTCTTCGACGGCGAACCGTGGCGGACGATCTACGCCCGCGCCGACCTCTGGAACAGCGCCGACGCGGCCGACTTCGTGCGTCGCGCCGCGTCGCTGCCGCTCAAGCATCAGCCGGGCGCGGCCTGGAGCTACGGCATCAACACCGATTTGCTCGGCATTGTCATCGAGCGCGTCACCGGCCAGTCGCTGGAAGCGGCGATGCGCGCGCGCGTGCTCGCGCCGCTCGGCATGCGCCATACCGGCTTCACGCCCCCGGCCGGCGTGCCGCTGGCGCGGATGTACGGGGAAACCGCTGACGGCCGCCTGACACCGATCGCCAGCCCGGTGCACACCGGACCCGGGCTGCAGAGCGGCGGCGGCGGCCTGTACTCGACGCTGCACGACTACGCGCGTTTCGCGCAGATGCTGCTCGACGACGGTCAGCTCGACGGCGTGCGCATCCTCGGCCGCAAGACCGTCGAGACGATGCGCAGCAATCAGGTCGGCTACCTCAATCCGCGGCCGCGCGACCGTTTCGTGCCGCAGGGCTTCGGCTTCGGCGTGCGCGTGCGGCTCGACGACGCCGGCATGAGCGACGCGCTCGGCACGCCGGGCAGTTTCGGCTGGGAAGGCGTGACGACGACCTACGTATCGATCGATCCGAAGGAGCGATTGCTGATGATCGTGATGACCCAGCGTCAGCCGTTCGATGCGAAGATGCTGTTCGAGCGCTTCAGCAACACGGTCTACCAGGCCCTCGAATGAGGGTCGCCGCAGACCGGGCGGCAGCCCGGCGCGGCGGCGGGGGAGGGTGACAGCCCGGACCCCAGACGATACTCTTTGGCGCTAATCGAACCCGCGGCCGTCAGCATTGGCCGCGGGTTCGTCGTGTCTGGGCCCCGCTGCCAATCGCCTGCGGGGCCCGGCCGTCGCACATCCAAGGAGAGAGATTCGTGAGCGAGCCGTCGTCCCCCCGCATCCGCAAGCTGCTGGTCGCCAACCGTGGCGAGATTTCGATTCGCGTCATGCGCGCGGCGGCGGAGATGGGCATCCGCACGGTGGCGATCTACGCGCACGAGGATCGCTTCGCGCTGCATCGTTTCAAGGCCGACGAGTCGTATCGGGTCGGCAAGGGCCAGAAGCCGATCGCCGCGTATCTGGACATCGCCGACATCATCCGCATCGCGCGCGAGGCGGGCGTCGATGCGATCCATCCCGGCTACGGCTTCCTGTCCGAGAATCCGGCTTTCGCCGAGGCCTGCGCCGCGGCCGGCATCCGCTTCATCGGTCCGTCGCCGCAGGTGCTGCGCACGCTCGGCGACAAGGTCGCCGCGCGCCAGGCGGCGATCGCCGCACAGGTGCCGGTGCTGCCGGCGTCCGCCGCGCTGCCGCACGAGCTCGAAGCGTGCAAGAAGCTGGTCGCCGAAGTCGGCTATCCGGTGATGATGAAGGCGAGCTGGGGCGGCGGTGGCCGCGGCATGCGCGTCATCGAGTCCGAAGCCGATCTGGCCGTGCAGATGGACACCGCGCGGCGCGAGGCCAAGGCCGCGTTCGGCAATGACGAGGTCTACGTCGAGAAGCTGGTGCGTCGTGCACGGCACGTCGAGGTGCAGGTGCTCGGCGACACGCACGGCAATCTGATCCACCTCTATGAGCGCGACTGCTCGGTGCAGCGCCGCAACCAGAAGGTCGTCGAGCGCGCGCCGGCGCCGTACCTCGCCGACGACCAGCGCCGCGGCCTGTGCGAGGCCGCGCTGCGCCTGTGCCGGCAGGTCCATTACTCGCACGCCGGCACCGTCGAGTTCCTGATGGACGCCGACACCGGCGGCTTCTATTTCATCGAGGTCAATCCGCGCATCCAGGTCGAGCACACCGTCACCGAGGAAGTGACCGGCGTCGACATCGTCAAGAGCCAGATCCGCGTCACCGAAGGCGCGCGCATCGGCGATCCGGCGCACGAGCACGTGCCGGCGCTGCCGACGCAGGAACAGGTCCGGCTCGACGGCCACGCGCTGCAGTGCCGCGTCACGACCGAGGATCCGGAGAACGGCTTCACGCCGGACTACGGCCGCCTGCTCGCGTACCGCAGCCCGGCCGGCTTCGGTGTGCGTCTCGACGGCGGCACCGCCTACGGCGGCGCGGTCGTCACGCCGTACTACGACTCGCTGCTAGTCAAGGTCACGACCTGGGCGCCGACCACCGGCGATGCGATCGCGCGCATGGACCGCGCGCTGCGCGAGTTCCGCATCCGCGGCCTGTCGACGAATCTCGCCTTCCTCGAAAACGTCATCAACCACCCGCTGTTCAAGTCCGGCGAGTGCACGACGCGCTTCATCGATACCAGCCCGGAACTGTTCGTCTTCACGCCCAAGCGCGATCGCGCGACCAAGCTGCTGCGCTTCATCGGCGAGGTCATCGTCAACGGCAATCCGGAGATGAAGGGCCGCCAGCCGCCGAAGCTGCCGCTGCCCGAGCCGCGTCTGCCGAAGATCAGCCTCGCGTCGCCGGCGCCGGCCGGCACGCGGCAGGTGCTGCTCGAACGCGGCCCGGCCGGCTTCGCGCAGTGGATGAAGGAGCAGCGCCGCGTGCTGCTGACCGACACGACGATGCGCGACGCGCACCAGTCGCTGTTCGCGACGCGCATGCGCACCGCAGACATGCTGCCGGTCGCGCCGTACTACGCGCGTCTGGCGCCGGATCTGTTCTCGCTGGAATGCTGGGGCGGCGCGACCTTCGATGTCGCGCTGCGCTTCCTCAAGGAAGATCCGTGGCAGCGCCTCGCGCAGCTGCGCGGCGAGATCCCGAACATTCCGTTCCAGATGCTGCTGCGCTCGGCCAACGCCGTCGGCTACACCAACTACGCCGACAACGTAGTGCGCTACTTCGTGCAGCAGGCGGCCCGCAGCGGCATCGACATCTTCCGCGTCTTCGATTCGCTCAACGCCGTCGACAACATGCGCGTGGCGATGGATGCGGTGATCGAGGCCGGCGCCGTCTGCGAGGGCACGATCTGCTACACCGGCGATCTGTTCGACGCCGCGCGGCCCAAGTACAGCCTCCGGTACTACGTCGACATGGCCAAGGCGCTGGAGAAGGCCGGCGCGCACGTGCTCGGCATCAAGGACATGGCCGGCGTCTGCAAGCCGCGCGCGGCGCGCGAGCTGGTGCGCGCGCTCAAGGCCGAGGTCGGCCTGCCGATCCACTTCCACACGCATGACACCAGCGGCATCGCCGCGGCCAGCGTGCTGGCGGCAGTCGAGGCCGGCGTCGACGCCGTCGACGGCGCGCTCGACGCGATGTCCGGCCTGACCTCGCAGCCGAACCTCGGCGCGATCGCCGCGAGCCTGTCCGGCGCCGAGCGCGATCCGGGCCTCGATCTTCACGCGCTGCAGCAGCTGTCGGATTACTGGGAGGACGTGCGCCGCCTCTACGCGCCGTTCGAGGCCGACATCCGCGCCGGCACCGCCGATGTCTATCGCCACGAGATGCCGGGCGGCCAGTACACCAACCTGCGCGAGCAGGCGCGCGCGCTCGGCCTGGAATCGCGCTGGGCGGAAGTCTCGAAGGCCTACGCCGACGTCAATCGCCTGTTCGGCGACATCGTCAAGGTCACGCCGACCTCGAAGGTCGTCGGCGACATGGCGCTGTTCATGGTCGGCAACGATCTGCAGCCCGAGGACGTCGAGAACCCGGAACGGCCGATCGACTTCCCGGAATCCGTCGTGCAGTTGTTCCGGGGCGAGCTGGGCCTGCCGCCGGACGGCTGGCCGAAGGCGCTGCAGGACAAGATCCTCAAGGGCAAGCCGGCGCTGAGCGAGCGTCCGGGCAAGAGCCTGCCGGCGGTCGATCTCGACGCGACGCGCGCCAAGGCCGAGAAAGCGCTCGGCCAGGAGCTGTCGGACCACGATTTCGCGTCCTACCTGATGTACCCGAAAGTCTTCAGCGACTACGCCGAGCACGTGAAGCTGTACGGCGACGTCTCCAAGCTGCCGACCACCACCTTCTTCTACGGCCTGCGCGAACAGGAAGAGATCTGCGTCGACATCGACCAGGGCAAGGCGCTGATCATCCGCCTGCAGGGCCGCGCCGACGCCGAGGACAACGAGAAGCTGTTCTACGAACTCAACGGCCAGCCGCGCGCCGTGCGCGTCGACAAGGCCGACGCGAAGAACGCGCAGCAGGAGCGGCCGAAAGCCGCCGAGTCCGATCCGAGCCAGATCGGTGCGCCGATGCCGGGCATGGTCTCGCGCGTCGCGGTCAAGGTCGGCGACACGGTCGCCAAGGGCGATCCGCTGGTCTCGCTGGAGGCGATGAAGATGGAAACGGTGATCGCCGCGCCGCGCGCCGCGCGCGTCAAGCAGGTGCTCGCGCACGCCGGCGTCGCCGTGCAGGCGAAGGATCTGCTCGTCGTGCTCGAGGACTGAGCGCCGCCGCTGGACGCGGACATGAGGGTCGCGCGACCCGCCCCGACGCGCTAGATTGGTGTCGGCCGTCAGTCCGGCGGCCGACGCCAGCTATGGGGAGCTGCGCCATGAAACCGATTCTGTTCGCCGCCGTTCTGACGCTTTTCGCCGCGCCGGTCTGGGCCGCCAAGGATTGCGCGGAGCTGAAGTCCGAAATCGACGCCAAGATCCAGTCGCACGGCGTGGCCAAGTACACGCTGGAGATCGTCGACACCGCCGCCGAAGCCGAAGGCAAGGTCGTCGGCAGCTGCGCAGGCGGCCAGAAGAAGATCGTCTACCGTCGCGGCTGAGGCCGCCGGGCGCTCGCGTTCAGCGCGGCGGCCGGCATAGCCGCTGCCGCGCTGCATCGGCCCGCCGGTGGCCGCGCCGCGGTTCACCGGCAGCGGTTTCGTCGCCGACAGCGCGTATCGGCTAGGCAATATCGTCACTGCACCGCTTGCGTCCGGCTGTCGCGCCGGACGGCCGCCGGTGCCGCGCGACGACCTCGCGCGGGTGGTTTCAGTGCCGCGCCGCGGGGCGGGGACCGAGATCGTTGAGGTGCACGCGCACGAACTCGATGTGCCCGGACGCGACGCGCTCGGCCGCGGCGACGTCGCGCGCCAGGATCGCGTCGAGCAGCGCGCGGTGCTGGTGGCGCAGCTGCGCCGCCGCCGCCGATTGCGGCGCCAGCCCGGCGAGGCTCAGCTGCACGTGCTCGTGCAGCAGCTTGAGCAGCGAGGCCATCAGGTAGGCGAACACCGGGTTGCGCGTGGCCTCGGCGATCGCGCGGTGAAAGCCGACGTCGCTGCGGATCTGCGCGGCGCGGTCGCTGCCCGAATACGCTGCTTCGACCTCGGCATGCGCCTGGCGCAGGCGGCGCGCGTCGGCGGCATCGTGGCGCGCGGCGGCGAGGCCGGCCGCCTCGCGCTCCAGCATGGCGCGGAACTCGATCAGATTTTCCTGCAGCCGCGGATGGCGGCTGGCCATGTCCGACCAGATGCCGGCGAGCTGCTGGTCGCTGCGGTCGTTGACGTAGGTGCCGGCGCCGCGGCGGCGCGTCAGCAGGCCGCGCGCGACGAGCAGGCCGATCGCCTCGCGCACCGTCGCGCGCGAGACGCCGTGCGCGGCGGCCAGCTCGCGCTCGGCCGGCAGGCGCTGCTCGTAGCGGCGCGCGAGGATCGCGGCTTCGAGCGAGCGGGCGATGCGTTCGGAGGCGGGCAGGGCCATGCGAGTGCCGGAAAAATTGGTCTGACCAATATAACAGCGACGGATGCGCGCGCCAGACTGCGGCCATCACGAAGCCAGCGAGGAGCCGATGTCCGCCAGCCCCCATGCCGCAGGGTCCACAGAGACCCGGCAGGTCTACCTGTTCGCCACCTGCGTGATCGATCTGTTCGCGCCGCAGGCCGGCGTCGACGTCGTCGAGGTGCTCGAACGCCTCGGCGTCACCGTGCATTTTCCAGCCGCGCAAACCTGCTGCGGCCAGCCCGCCTACACGACCGGCTTTCCGGAGGAAGCGCGCAAGGTCGCGGCCGCGCAGCTCGATCTGTTTCCCGAGCCGTGGCCGGTGATCGTGCCGTCCGGTTCCTGCGGCGGCATGCTCAAGCAGCACTGGCCGCGCCTGTTCGCCGACGATCCGGCGCGGCGCGTGCAGGCCGAGTCGATCGCCGCGCGCACCGTCGAGTTCACCGACTACCTCGTCAACACGCTCGGCTTCCGGCTCGATGCGCCGGCGGCATCGGGCGCGCCGCTGCGCGTGGCGCTGCACACCTCGTGCAGCGCGCGCCGCGAGATGGGCACGCTCGGCTGCGGCCGCGCGCTGCTGGAGCGCCTGCCGGGCGTCGAGCGCGTCGAGCACGGACACGAAGCCGAGTGCTGCGGTTTCGGCGGCACGTTCTCGGTCAAGCATCCGGAAATCTCGGCGGCGATGGCGGCCGACAAGCTCGATGCGCTCACCGCCAGCGGCTGCGAGTCCTTCGTCAGCGCCGACTGCGGCTGCCTGCTGAATCTCAACCTGAGCCTCGAAAAGCGCGGCGCCGCGCTGCGCGGCCAGCACATCGCCAGCCTCGTCCGCGCACGGATGGACGGAGCCGCCTCGTGAGCGGCGCGGCGGCGGAACCGCGCGCGCGCGCGGCGATCTTCGCGCGCCTGCGCGCGGCGCCGGACGTCGAGCCGGTTGCGGTGCCGGACGTCGCCGGCTACTACCGGAACCGCGCCGCGCCGAGCGGCGAGTCGCGGCGCGAGCGCTTCGTGCGCAACGCGCGCAGCTGGCGCGCCGAGGTGATCGAGACCACGGCCGGGGACTGGCCGGCGGCGCTCGACGCCGTGCTCGACGCCAGAAACGTGCGGCGCCTGCTCGCCGGCCGCGGCACGACGATCGCCGATACGCTGGCGGCGCGGCTGCCGGCCGGGCGCCTGCGCTGGTACGACGCGCCGCTCGCAAGCTTCAAGCCCGAGCTGTTCGGCGCGATCGACGCCGGCATCACGACCACGCTCGGCGCCGTCGCCGAAACCGGCAGCCTGCTGCTGTGGCCGGATGCCGCCGAGCCGCGCACGCTGTCGCTGGTGCAGCCGCTGCACATCGCCGTGCTGCATGAGAGCGGCCTGCACGAAACGCTGTTCGACGCGATGGTCGGGCAGGGCTGGGCCGCACGCATGCCGAGCAACGCGCTGCTCGTCACCGGCCCGTCGAAGACCGCCGACATCCAGCGCATGCTGGTCTACGGCGCGCACGGCCCGCGCGAGCTGGTGATCCTGCTGCTGCGCGACGGAGACGCCGCATGAGCGCCGCGAGCTTGCCGCAGGCCGACGCGCGCGTCAGCCCGGAGGACTTCAAACAGCGCAGCCACGAATCGCTGCACGACGCGCACCTGCGCCAGAGCTTCCGCGGCGCGATGGATTTTCTCGTCGAGCGCCGCGCGCTGCAGTTTCCGGACCTGCAGGCCTTCAACACACTGCGCAAGCTCGGCGAGAACGTGCGCCAGCACGCGCTCGCGCAGCTGCCGGACCTGCTCGAACGGCTCGAAGCGCGGCTCACCGAGCTCGGCGTAGCGGTGCACTGGGCCGAGACGCCGGCCGACGCCAACCGCATCTTCCTCGACATCGCGCGGCGCCACGCGGCGACGCTGATGGTCAAGGGCAAGTCGATGGTCAGCGAGGAAATCGGCCTCAACCACGAGATGGCTGCGCACGGCGTCGAGTGCATCGAGACCGACATGGGCGAGTACATCCTGCAGCTCGACGGCGACCGTCCCAGCCACATCATCATGCCGGCGATCCACAAGACCAAGGAAGACGTCGCCGCGATCTTCCACGAGCACATCGACGGCGCGCCGCTGAGCGACGACGTCAACGAGCTGATCGCGATCGGCCGGCGCGCGCTGCGCGAGAAGTTCGCGAGCGCGAAGATCGGTGTCTCCGGCGTCAACTTCATGGTCGCCGAGACCGGCACGCTGGCGCTGGTCGAGAACGAGGGCAACGGCCGCTTGTGCACCTCGGTGCCGGACGTGCACGTGGCGATCACCGGGCTCGAGAAGGTGGTCGACAGGCTGGAGCACGTGCTGCCGCTGTACGCGCTGCTGCCGAAGAGCGCGACCGGCCAGGCGGTGACGACCTACCTGAACCTGATTACCGGTCCGCGTCGCGCCGGCGAGAAGGACGGCCCGCGCGAGATGCACCTGATCCTGCTCGACAACGGCCGTACGCAGGCCTACCGCGAAGCACGCTTCCGCGCGACGCTGCAGTGCATCCGCTGCGGTGCCTGCATGAATCACTGCCCGGTCTACACGCGCGTCGGCGGGCTTTCGTACGGCACCACGTATCCGGGCCCGATCGGCGCGATCATCTCGCCGCACCTGATGGGCCTGCAGTCGACGCGCGATCTGCCGACCGCGTCGAGCCTGTGCGGCGCCTGCGGCGACGTGTGCCCGGTCGGCATCCCGATACCCGACATGCTGATGAAGCTGCGCGAAGCGGGCCGCCATTCGGTCGCCGAATCGATCACGCCGCCGGCGCAGGCGCTGGTCGGTCAGGGCAGCGTGCGCCGCGCCGGCGAAGTGCTGGCCTGGCGCGCCTGGCGCGTGCTCTATTCGCACGCGGCGCTGTACCGGCTGTTCGCGTGGCTCGCGCCGCGGCTGCGCTGGCTGACGCCGGCCTGGCAGGGCGGCTGGACCGCGAGCCGCGCCGCGCTCAAGCCCGCGCCGCGCTCGCTGCGCGAGCAGCTCGCCCGACGCCGCGCCGGCAGGACGGTGCCCGGCCGCTGAGCGGGCCGCGCCGCCGCCGGCGCTACACTGCGGCCAGACGGTGTCGCGCGAGCAGACGCCGCGGAACCGATAAGGAGAGAGAGGCGATGCCATCGTCACGACAGCACATCGAGACGGTCATGAACGTGGTCAGCGGCGCCATCGCCGTGCCGGCGGAAGCCGAGGAGCACCTGATCCATCGTTCATGGATACGCTGCTACCGCGATTACGGTCTCGATCCGGCCAGCCGCCACGCCGCGCGCATCGAGCCGTCGCCGCGCCTGCGCGAGCGGCGCGCGCGCCACGAGCGCTACCTGCAGGTCGCGCGCGCCGGCATGGAGCAGCTGTACCGCCACGTCTCCGATCTCGGCTACGTGCTGCTGCTCGCCGACGCCGACGGCATCACGCTCGACTGCGTCGGCGACGATTCGGCGCAGTCGCCGCTGTCCGCCGGGCTGGTGCTCGGCGCCGACTGGAACGAGCTGCACGCCGGCACCAACGGCATCGGCACCTGCCTCGCCGAGCGGCGCACGCTGACCTGCCATCGCGACGATCACTACTACGCCGGCAATCTCGGCCTCAGCTGCACGGCGACGCCGCTGTTCGATCCGCACGGCGAGCTGATGGGCGTGCTCGACGTCTCCTCTCTGTCGTCGCCGGAAGCGCGCGAGAGCCAGCATCTGGCGCGGCATCTGACGGCGCTGTACGGCCGCATGATCGAGGACGCCAACTTCATGCAGCGCTTCCGCGAGCGCTGGATCCTGCGTCTCGGCACCGTCGGCGCGCTGATCGACGTCAACGCCGAGTTGATGCTCGCGTTCGACGCCGACGGCGTGATCGTCGGCGCCAACAGCGGCGCGCGCCGCCGCCTCGGCCTGTTCGACAGCACGCTCACCGGCGATCTGATCGGTCACAGCCTGTCCGCCGTGTTCCGCGATCGCGTCGCCGAGATCTGGCGCCTGGCGCGCGGCGCCGACGCCGCCGAGCGCGGCCTGCTGCACACCTGGGCCGGCGAGGGCTACCACGCCACGGTGCTCGCGCCGCGCGCCGCCGCCCGGCCGGCGGCCGTCGTCGACGCGCCGGCCCCCGCGGCTGCGGCTGCGCCGGCGCCGACGCTGCAGACGCTCGCCGGCGACGATCCGCGGATGGAAACGCTGATCGAGCGCGCACGCCGCCTCGTGGCGCGGCCGCTCAACATCCTGATCCAGGGCGAGACCGGCACCGGCAAGGAAGTGCTGGCCAAGGCCCTGCACGAGGCCAGTCCGCGCGCCGCCAAACCGTTCGTCGCCGTCAACTGCGCGGCGATTCCGGAATCGCTGATCGAGAGCGAACTGTTTGGCTACAAGCCCGGCACCTTCACCGGCGCGCGCAGCCGCGGCATGGTCGGCCTGATCCAGCGCGCCGACGGCGGCACGCTGTTCCTCGACGAGATCGGCGACATGCCGCTGGCGCTGCAGACGCGCCTGCTGCGCGTGCTCTCCGAAGGCGAGGTGCTGCCGCTCGGCGCCGACAAGCCGGTGCCGCTGCAGCTCGTCGTCTTCGCCGCCTCGCACCGCGACCTGCAGGCGCGCATCGCCGCCGGCGAGTTCCGCGAAGACCTCTACTACCGTCTGAGCGGCGCCGTGCTGCCGCTGCCGCCGCTGCGCGAACGCCAGGACCGCGCCTACCTGATCCGTGCGCTGCTGCGCGACGAGGCCGAGCGTCTCGACGCCAGTGCCGCGATCACGCCGGCCGCGCTCGACTGCCTGCTGCGCCACCCCTGGCCCGGCAACATCCGCCAGCTGCGCAATGCGCTCCGCTACGCGCTGTCGATGGCCGACGCCGACGGCATCGACGTGGAGCACCTGCCGCCGGAAGTGGTCGACGCCAGCCAAGCGTCCGGCATCGCGCCGCCGACCGCGCCGGTAGCCGCGCCAGCCGCCGCGGCGGACGCAGTGCCGCGCTCCGAGCGCGCGCAACTGCTCGACGCCCTGCGCCGTCACCACTGGGTCATCACCAAGGTCGCCCGCGAACTGCGGCTCTGCCGCGCCACCGTCTACCGGCAAATGAAGCGCCACGGAATCGTGTCGCCGACGCAGCTGCATTAGCGGTCCGTTCCGCTGCATGCAGCTGGCGGCGTGTGTGCGGCCCGGATGAGCGCCGGTTCCGGCGAGCAGGGAGCGGATGCCGTTGCGCGATCAGCGCGATGGCGGCCGAGTGTTGAACGCCCGCTGCGCCTCGAACGCGCGCCGATACGCGGGCCGTGCCTCGCCGCGCGCGACGTAGGCGGCGAGGGCGGGGAATTCGTCGAGCAGTCCCGAGCCGCGCAGGCGCAGCAGCACCGACGCCATCATCAGATCGCCGGCGCTGAACGCGCCATCGAGCCAGTCGGCGTCGCCGAGCCGGGCGGCGAGCTGCCGCAGGCGGCCGCGCACGCGCTCGTGCATCAGGGGCATGCGCTCCCGTGTCCATGGCCGGTCGCCCTCCTGGAACAGGGCCGTCTGGATTTCGAGGATCGGCGGCTCCACCGTGTTGAGCGCGGCGAACATCCAGGCGATCGCGCGAGCCCGCGCATCGGCCTCGTCCGGCAGCAGGCCGGCGTGGCGATCGGCGATGTGCAGGACGATCGCGCCGGTCTCGAACAGCGTCAGATCACCGTCCTCGAAGGTCGGAATCTGGCCGAACGGATGCCGCGCCAGGTGCGCCGGCGCTTTCATCTCGGCCCACGCCACCGGGCGCACCTCGTACGGCGCACCTACTTCTTCGAGTGCCCAGCGCACGCGCGTGTCCCGCGCCAGCCCGCGGCCGCCGTCGGGCGAATGGTCGAAGGCGGTAATGGTGATCGTCATCGTCATGCTCCTTGTTCAGGCTCCGCAGCCGGCGGGCAGCGGACGATGCTGCCCCAAGAGCCGGCTGATACCTGCACGTCGATCGGGGCCTGCATGAATCGACACGCTCCGGTGTGAAAGTTCCGGTTCAGCGCGTCGGCGCGGCGGGGAATGAGTCGCCGCCCGTGTCGAATCCGCCGGTTGGCTCGACGATTTCACGAGGGCGGAGGCCTCGTCGTGCCGGCGGCGTTCGCATGCTCGTCAAGACCGGCCTGGCGAGCATACGACGGCCGCGCCACGGCGCGGCCGTCACTCATCGAGGCATACGCCGGATGACGTTCTGCGGGCGGCGAACCGATGGTGAGAATGACGCTCCGGCATGACGAGCGGCTCCGCTGAGATGCAGTGCCCGAACGACTACAATCCGCGCCCCCGGATCAGTCGTTGCCGCCGATGTCCCAGTTCGTTGTCGCTGCCCTCTATCACTTCGCGCGCCTGCCGGATTGCGCCGAACTCCGCGAGCCGCTGCTGGCCGTCTGCCGGCAGGCCGGCGTGCGCGGCACCTTGCTGCTGGCCGCGGAAGGCATCAACGGCACCATCGCCGGCACGCGCGCCGGCATCGACGCCGTGCTCGCGCATCTGCGCGCCGATCCGCGCCTCGCCGGACTCGAACACAAGGAGTCGCCGGCCGCGGAACTGCCGTTCGCGCGGCTGAAGGTCAAGCTCAAGCAGGAGATCGTGACGATGGGCGTGCCCGGCATCGACCCGGCACGCATCGTCGGCACCTACATCGATCCGCAGCAGTGGAACGAATTGCTGGCCCAGCCCGACGTGCTCGTCATCGACACGCGCAACGACTACGAGGTGAAGATCGGCACGTTCGAAAACGCCGTCTCGCCCGAGACGCACAGCTTTCGCGAATTCCCCGACTACGTCGAACGCGAACTGCGCGGCCAGGAACAGCGCCCGATCGCCATGTTCTGCACCGGCGGCATCCGCTGCGAGAAGGCCACGGCCTATTTGCGCGAACGCGGCTTCGAGCAGGTCTACCACCTGCGCGGCGGCATCCTCAAATACCTGGAAGAAGTGCCGGCCGAACAAAGCCTGTGGAACGGCGAGTGCTATGTCTTCGACGACCGCGTCGCCGTCGGCCACGGCTTGCAGCCAGGAAAGGCATGCCGCTGCGACGCCTGCGGCGAACCGCTCACGCCGGAAGAACAGCAATCAGCGGACTACGACCCCGGCATCCATTGCCCGCATTGCGTGGCGACGCTGACGCCGGAGCGGCGGGCGATGCTGGAGATGCGGCGGGCGCAGCAGTAGGCGCAAGCGTCGTAAGGCGGTGCGACTTCTGCTGCGTGCCCCGCGTTCAGAAGTAGATAAGGTGTCGGATGGCGGCCGCTTTGTGCCGAGGCTGTGTGAAAACCAAAATTTCACGCTCGCCGACGTAACGTCAGCAGGTGGCCATCATCGGCAGGAAATCTCTCTGCTCTGGGCGGCAGATGATTTGAGTCGAGCGTTCTACGCTCTGATTATCTGCATCGTTTTCTGCATGCCCAGGATCTGCATTACACGCTTTATGTTGTACGCCAGAACATGCAGGCTCATCTCTGTGCTGACCTTCGGCAAGGTCTTCGTTAGAAAATGCGTTGCCCCCATCCAAGACTTGAGCGTGGCGTAGGGATGCTCGACGGTTCGCCGTCGCACGCGCATCGCGTCAGGTGTGTCGTCCAATCGCTGCTGCATCGTGTCGAGCACATGCTCGTGTTCCCAGCGGGCGATGCGTCGATAGTCGCTGGTGGTACAGCGGGATTTAATCGGGCACCGCGGGCAGGATGATGACCAGTATTTGATGATCTTGCGGCCGTTCTCGACGGTTTCGAAACGACGGATCGCTTGCTGATTGGAAGGACACAAGAAGGTGTCGCTTTCAGCTTGGTAGCGAAAGTCCTGCTTGTCGAAGAGGCCTTTCGCGCGGTTATTCGAGGTCAGCGATTTCGGTACTAGTGCCGTGATGCCAGCTTCGGCACATTCCAGAATCTGATCGCCATTGAAGTAGCCGCGATCCGCCAAGGCCGTGAAGGCCGCTTCCGGATCGCATCCCATCGCCTCGCGGGCCTTCTGCGCCATCGGCGCGAGCTGGGTCCGGTCGTTGCCGACATTGGTGACTTCGTGCGCCACGATCAGGTGATGTTGTGCATCGACGGCGGTCTGGACGTTGTAACCGACCATCGGCGTGTCGCGGCCTCGGCTCGCCATGCAACGAGCATCGGGATCGGTCAGTGCCACCTGACCGTCGGGAGCTGCTTCCAGCTGGACACGAATGCCGTCGAGTTCACGCATCCTGGTTTTGATCGTCTCCATTCGCTTCTGGATATGCGCGACTCGATCTTCCGTGATCCGAGTGGGCTCGCGATCCGCACGATCCAATTCGGCGAGATACCGGGCAACGTTCTCTTCAAGTTGCTCCTGGCGCACCTGCAGCTTGCGGGCGGTAAACGCACGATCGCTGTTATTCACGGCTTTGAACTTGCTGCCGTCGACAGCAGCGACGGCCTCGGTAAACAGCTTGGCTTCACGGCACAGCTTCACAAAGTGGCCGCACACCTTCTGAATCGCCGGTCCATTGTCACGGCGAAAATCCGCGATGGTCTTGAAGTCGGGACAGAGTCGACCGAGCAGCCACATGAGCTCGACGTTGCGCTGGGTTTCACGCTCCAGTCGACGACTGGACTGCAGGCGATTCAGATAGCCGTAGATGTAGAGCTTGAGTAGTGTGCTCGGATGATAGGACGGACGGCCCGTGGCCTCCGGCTCCGTGCCCACAAATCCGAGGTCGGCAAGGTGAAGCTCTTCAACGAAGACGTCAACGATCCGAACCGGATTGTCTTCGACGATGTAGTCATCAAGACGCTCCGGAAAGAGCGCGCTTTGCGACCGTTCCTCGCCTTTGATAAATCGCTTCATCGGCCGCTCCGCCTTACATATGACGGAATAAAGACTCGCAAGCTTCACACCACGTTTTCACACAGCCTCTGCCAGAAGCGGCCATCCGGTTTACTCATTCTCTACGCCCGATCAAACATCGACATCCTCGAATATGCTCCGAGAGCAATGCGGCCTAGCGATGGTCTCGGTCGTACCTAGTGATCGGGGCGCCCTATCTGGCCATTCACGTTCATTATCACTGATCCATCCTGTCGCCAGATCAATCTCGCGTTCAATGATCCGAACAGCTTCCGCGTCGTCGCCGAACTTGTCCTTCAGCGTCTTGAAGCTCTCGAGCAAGTGTTCCATGTATTCGTCGGCAGGCTCGTCAGATCTGTATCCATCTTGCTGCCCTTCGCGCACCATACCTAGCTTGGGCAACAGCTCTGCGCGAACTCTGGCGACGAGCGCTTTGAATTCGGGCTCGGTAAACATACTGCGAATGTCCTTGCTTTCGAGCGCGTACACGTCTTCGCCATTAATCGCATATGTGCTGACAACTTGAACGAAGAGTTTCCGGTTCTCTTCCGGCAGCAACCCGAACGCATGTAAACGGATGGCGAGGGCCACCTCTGATGAGGCGCTCAAAAGCAGGCCGGGGCAGCAAACCTTGTCAATCAAATCTGGGTTCGTTTGAAGGTAAAGCGTAAGAAACTCCTTCGAACACCTCCGGGTTAGGAAAGAATGCAGCGACCACTTCGCGCCCCAGATCGATAAATACGGGGACTTGTATTTCTCGCTTGCGGTAAACTCCGAGAGTCGCGCGATCATTTTCGGATAGAGCGCCTTCGGCACCATCACCGCTTTCTCAATGCCGACATTGCCGCAGGTCACCTGCTCAATCAGATTTTCGGTGGAACTTCCCAGCAGGAAGATGCCTAGAAGATCTGGACTCCGTGCCAAAGCCGCAGCGAACGCGTCGCCAATCGTAGGGTGCTTGAAGCGCCATGCCGATTCACCATCGGCCTGCTGGTGCAGGACAAGACTGCCATTCAAGGATTCAAGCGCCGTAATGCATCCCCCTAGACTACTGCCCAGCCTGCGCAGGGCATCTTCTTCCGCTTCCTGCAATGAAATTGGAGTTTCGAGACGGTCCTTTTTCATATAAATGAGCGCTAGTGCTGCCATGCTGTCGCTGTCGAGTCCGTCAAGTACTTCCTGCAGCAATTGTTCCCGCTTCTGCACGAACTGACCAAGGTGATGCTCCGTCACATAGAGCCGCTTGGTGAAGGTCGGGTCCGCAAGTCGTCTGGCGATTTCGGGGACAAAACGAGGGTGTGCAGCCACGGCGGGAAGATGCGCCTTGATCTCGGTCTTGAATGCAGGCGACTGACTGCCAAGCTTCAGATGGTTGTAGAGGATCTGCTGTTTTTCCTGGATTGAGAGATCGTGAACATCGATAACTACTTGGCTTTCGTTAAAAAGAGGAAAAGCACTTTCTTTAAGGTCACGCCGCGCACGCTTATAGATGTAGTCCCTGGAAGTCATCACGATCTTGGCCCCTCGGCGCAGCATCGTCCTTACCTGAGGCAGGATGGAGTTCCAAGAGTGCGCCAGAGATGATTCATATTGCATAATGCCGAAGGCATCATCGACCCAAAAGAACTGCGACGGTTCTTCCGGATTCCATCGCTCCTCTACCTTCGCGGGCTCGTTCAGCTTCAGCACTGATGAACCCCATCTGTCGGCAGCAGCCATGGCCAACATGGAGGCGATCGTTGTTTTTCCTGCCGCGGGCTCACCGATCAGCATGACGAATCCGTGTTCGTTTATCGCCTCCACTGCTTTTCCATAAGAGGCCGTTATGACCACCTTTGCCAAGTCTTCGCGCATTGAATCCAGCACCGCTCGGGCTTGTGCGTAAGCGCGCTCATCTAGAATTTGGCTTAAATCCCCGAGACCATAAAGGCGCGGCACATGAATGCGCAGACTCTTCCTCTCACTGATTTGCTGACCGATCCAAGTGGAGCCAAAGATCAAAACATGCTGAACCCCCGCTTGGTGCAGCAGGGACTTGACCTTAGTTGTCTGCACCCCCGACACTCCGGCATTCGTCATCAGTACGTAAATGTCGCACTGACCTGCGGCGACGAGCTTCCGAACTTTCCCGATCTCGTCCCTGATGTCTGATGGCTTTAGGTTATGTCGAGCGTCCGCTGTGAACTTGCATTGGATCACGAAGCGACCTGAATAGAACTCGCCTTGCGCAGGAGTCCAGGTGCCAGAAAATGCGCCGTCCTTGCCAGCGTCGTTGGAGTCAAGGAACGCTTCGACAGTTTGTCCTAAAACCTCGCGGCAGATCGTCTGGCATAACTGCTGAAAACTGTTCCACCCCAAGCGGTGCAATTCGTACATTCGCGTGATCTAAGCCTTTTTCGAGAGCGCCTTGTAGTAGCGGAAGCCAGAGCTAGGCGGATCTTCAAACTGAAAGCAGCGGCAATAGTCCTCGATTGAGGACATGACGCCTGTCAGCGCTGCCGCTGTGAACGCATGAAGCTGTCCAGTCGACCAGTGGGCTAAGTAGTTGCCGACAATGGTCGCCAGCGCTGTATTGAGTCCCGTCTTCTGCACCGGCGTAAGGATCAACTTACCGGCGGCCTCGTGGAGTTCGACCTCGGCCTTGATAGCGCTGATGAGATTCCCTGCCATCCGTTTATCGTCGCTGAAGGCAATCTCTATCGGCACAGCGATGTTGAGCTTTGAGATGACCTCCATGAGCTTAAATTCGAGGTACTGCCGGATGCGCGGTGCGGCGTCATCGACGTTGCCAGCATCCAGGTGTGCGATCGTGGCATCTCGGACTTTGGTGACCGCGTTCGACTGCGGCAGGACCGCTGTGCGCGGCGTCCCCTGAATATTTTGGTGGTACCAGCCGCCACCATTGCTGTGGGTATTGAAAAGCTTTTCTAAGGCGGTGTCATGGCTAAGGATAATCACCTGCGGTCCCGCAGCATTGCCGGGACGAGCGAACTGGTCGCGCAGCACATTCATTAGTAGGAACTGGTGCCCTGAATCGAAGCTCGAGGTGATGTCGTCCAAGATCAGGAATCGTGCATCGCCGGCATACAGCGCTGCAGCCGCGAGATAAACGCTAATCGCGAAGGCATTACGAAAGCTCTCAGACAGCAGCGCAGGCGCGGACAGATCCTTCAATGTCCAGAACTCTGCGAGGGAAATGTGCAGTTCTTCCGATCCCGTTTTTTTTGAAATAGCAGGCACCACATCCGCGTGCATGATGGCGCGGAAGAATTCGCGGAACTTTGGCTCGATAGCCTTGAGGCGTCGAGCGGCTGCCCGAGAGTCCGCACCAGCGATCTGCCTCGATGCGGCATCCAGGAAGACCTTGACCCGATTGATGGCCGCGATTTGCTCGTTGAGCTTCTTAAGATCAGCATCGGACTTACGCAGCACTTGTAGATTCGTCTGCAAACGTCTGGCGGCTTCGATCTTCTCGACGACAATGGTCAGCTTTTCCGGCAACTTCTTTTCGAGCGCGGTCTTTTCCTTGGCAATTTCGTCGAGCTTCGCCTTGGTGCGCGCCCGGATCAATTCGACCCGGTCCTTGAGTTGCTTGGCCTGGGCTTCGGTCAGCTCACCCTGCGAGCCAGCTCTGCCAACCGCTTCAATCAGACGCATTTCTCCGGCCGCGAGGCAGTCACCCTCGAGCTTTGCCGAGGCAAGGACATTGGCGGCTGTCCATTCGCCCGCCAATTTCGTTGCCGCGTCCTTGACAGCCTCGAACACATCCAAGCGCTTGCGGACGTAGTCTAGGACTGAATCCTGGCCGGTGCGATCGCAGGTTGGACAGTGGGTCTTATCCGTCCATACCTCTGACGCCAGAATCTGTTCGCTCGTGGTATAGAGATCCCGGAAAACCTCCCCTTGGGTCTGCTGCAGGGCTTGGTCGCGTGCCTGCGAGCATAGAACCAACCGGTCCATGATCTCGGCCGTCGGTAGTTTTCCGATTGCTTCTAACCATTCGGTCTGAGCTTTGACTAAGACAGAAAGGCGATCGCGCTCGGGGCCGCCCTCGGCGTTCTTGGCCGCTTCGTTACAGGCATTGGCATCGATCTCCTCGAACTTTTTTCCGGAACACAACTGCTTGAGAAGCTCGATGCCGCAGAGCGCGGAATAGGCCTTTAAGAGTAGGTCGGGCTCCTTGGAGGCAGGATCCAAGTCTTCTCCCACGAGACTCTTATAAGCCGCCGCAATATTTTCGGCCGCAACCCTTCGGCTGGCGGTCGCCGTGGCCTTCGCCTGGTCTTTGGTGGCCACCCCACAGTAATTGTTAAATGCCCGTGTATTGGACAGGCTCTGCAAGGCGAGGTTGAGCGTCGAATAAGGCCGGAGCCCCAGCAAGCCCGCGAAGGAACGTCCGCGGTCGGTAGGCTTCAGCTCAATGAATTCGCGGAACGTTTTTCCGTCGAGCAGAATAAACTCCCGCCTAAGTTCCGAGAGGATTTTCTCACCGTCGACACCCGGCGATGCCTTGACGGTTCGCGCTCCGGCAGCATCACGGGTTACCGTGACCCTGACGGCCGCACCACCGGCTGCGGGAATCAGCGCCAACGAGATCTTCCCCATGGCGCCGGGGTGAAACCGGTTCAAGTAGTAGTCTTTGCCTTTCTCCGTCAGCGGCAGATCATCGAGTTTGGGAATTCTGCCGAAGACCGCGTAGTGCACCGCCTCGAAGATCGATGATTTACCGACTCCATTGGGCGCGAACACAGAGTTGACGTGATCCGTCTTGAACTTCAGTTCTAGGGGGGCGCCCTGGTTATTGATGCCGCGGAGCCCCTCGATTGCGACTTCCTGAATGTACCATCCGCTCATGAATTCTTCTCTGCGACGGTCAGCAACTCGCTCCAGATGTCGTCATTCTTTACGGGCGTCCCCTGGCTTAATTCAGCCAGCCTTGCGGACAGGACAGCCGCCAACGGTGCATCGAGCTTCTCAAGGCTCTTGGCGAACTCTATGAGGTTGTCATCTGCCAGCTTGGCGTCATCAATGTCGAACGGGTTTTGCGGCGCAGTCATGGCTTTCCCCTTCAGCCTTGCCTTCATGCAAGAGGAAGCTGCCATGTCTTTGCCTGTGGCGTCCAGCCGAAAATGGATGAGCGTTGCCGCCAACCCACCAAGCACTGTGACACGCCCCCAATCGGGCGCACTGTAACTGTCCGCTTCGGGCTGAAAACCGCCTCTCCAATCCCAGCCCCACTCTCACCGCACCCAATCCGTCTCCTGCACCTCCGTCGCCGTGCTCATCATCACCCGCGGTACGCCGTCGAACGTCAGCACGGCGAGATGGCCGCTCTGCGAGTAGAGCAGCGCATCGCCGGTCGGCGAGAAGCTGGGTCCGCTGTCGCGGGGGCCTTGGGTCAGCAGTTCGGTCTGCCCGGTCGAGATGCGGATGCGGGCGATGCGCAGCAGGCCTTCGCTGTTGCTGACGTAGGCGATCGATTTTCCGTCCGGCGACCAGCGCGGGCGCATGTTCTGGCCTTCGCGGGTCAGCATGCGTGGCTCGCTGCCGTCGGCGTTCATCAGCCAGATCTGCGGCGTGCCGCTGCGGTCGGAGGTGAAGGCGATGCTGCGGCCGTCCGGCGACCACGAGGCTTCGGTGTCGATGGCCGGCGAGTCGGTCAGCTTGCGGACGTCGGCGAAGGTTTTGGTTTCCTTGCGCGGGTCGATCAGGGCGATGTCGGTGTTGCCTTTGCCGTCGCTGATCGTCATCGCCAGCGTATTGCCGTCGGGCGACCACGCGGGCGAGCCGTTGATGCCGGGCAGGAACGTGATGCGCCGGAGGGCGCCGCTCGCCAGTTCGTAGAGGTAGAGGCCGGCCTGGCCGCGGTCGTAGGCGACGAGGGCGATGCGCTGCCGGTCCGGCGACCAGGCCGGCGACATCAGCAGGGCATCGGAGCGCATGACGGCGCGCGGTTCGCTGCCGTCGGCCTCGGCGATCACCAACTGCCAGTGCCGCGTCTGGCCGTGATCGACGGCGTCGATGTAGGCGATCTTGCTGCCGGGTGCGATGCCGGCGTCATCACCGGCCGCGGCCGGGAGCGCCGTGAGGCCCAGGGCCGCCAGCACGGCCGTCAGTGGAATCTTCAGCAGCGTCTTCAGCACGGCGTCACCGTCGGTCGATTGGGTGGTCGGCATTATGTGAGGCCGCACCGAGCCCGTCATTCCTCCAGCGGCATGATCCGCGCGGCGGCGTGTTGTCCTTGGCAAGCCGATGAGTCGATCACGTGGTGCGCCACCGGATTGCTTCGGCGCCTTCGGGATCTCGCAATGACGAATCGCCGGCGGTCGCGGATACCGGGTCGCCGCATCACGATCGACAACGCGCAAAAAAAAACCGCGCCCCGGAAGTCCGGGGCGCGGCGAATGCGCAGGGTGCGCAGGAGAGACTTACTTGGCGTTCGGATCTTTCTTGAGATCGGCCTGCAGGTCGTAGGCGCGCTTGATCAGGTACGCGTGCAGGTCGGCGATCTCGTCCATCGTCAGTACACCGGCGAAGGAGGGCATGCCCTTGTCGCTGTAGGCGCCCATGACGATGCCGGGGAAGATGTTGTGCTTCTCGGCGCTGAGGCGGCGCAGGTCGGGCACGACGCCGCCGGACACGGCGTTGATGCCGTGGCACTGCGAGCAGTGGCCGTTGAAGACGTCCTTGCCGTGTGCGATCTGCTCGGCGCTCGCGGTCTGCTTCGGCGGTTCCGGGGCCTTGAGTTCCGGATAGACGGCCGGCTTGAGCTTGGCGGTGCCGCCGAGCTTGTAGACCAGTACCTGCGCGTACGGCTTCACGCCGGCTTTCAGCGAGGCCTGCCCGGCGAAGGTCGAGAACGCGCCGCCCCAGCCGACCATGAAGGCGACGTACTGCTCGCCGTTGACGTCATACGTCACCGGCGCCGCCATCACGCCGGACTGCGCCGGCGATTCCCACAGCTTCTTGCCGTCGGTGGCGCGGTAGGCGACGACGCGGCCGTCGGCCGTGCCTTCGAAGACGAGGTTGCCGGCAGTGGACAGCGTGCCGCCGTTGAAGATGGTCACGTACGGCACTTCCCAGACCTTCTTCTGCTTCACCGGGTCCCAGGCCAGCAGCGCGCCGGTCCATTGATCGGACCACTTCTGCATGTCCTTGTCGGCATCGCCCATCGCCGCGGCGCCGACGCCGAGCTGGTAGAAGTGCTTCTTGTTCTTGAGGTACTTGTAGTCCGGGTTGTTCTCGTACTCGACGGCGAACACGTGCTTGGGGATGTAGACCAGGCCGGTGGTCGGGTTGTACGACATCGGCTGCCAGTCATGGCCGCCCCAGAAGCCGGGCTTCACCAGCACCGGGCCCTTCTTCTCCCAGTACTTGGCTTCGTCGTTGAACACCGGGCGGCCGGTCTTCAGGTCGATGCGATCGGCCCAGTTCACCGGCGCGTACTTCTCGGCCGAGATCAGCTTGCCGGTCTCGCGGTCGATCACGTAGAAGAAGCCGTTCTTCGGCGCCTGCATGATGATCTTGCGGTCCTTGCCGTCGATCTTCAGCGTGGCCAGGATCATGTGCTGCGTGGCGGTCATGTCCCAGGCGTCGCCCGGCGTGGTCTGGTAGTGCCAGACGTACTTGCCGGTATCCGGCTTGACCGCGACGATCGACGACAGGAACAGGTTGTCGCCCTTGGCTTCGGAACGCAGCGAGTAGTTCCACATCGAGGCGTTGCCGGTGCCGATGTAGAGCAGGTCCAGCTCCGGGTCGTAGGCCATCGAGTCCCAGGCGGTGCCGCCGCCGCCCTGCTCGAACCATTGGGTGCCGGTCCAGGTCTTGACCGCCATGTCGAGCTCGGGCGTTTCCTGCGGCTTGCTCGGATCACCGGGCACCGTATAGAAGCGCCACAGCTTCTTGCCGGTCTCGGCGTCGTAGGCGGTCACGTAACCGCGCACGCCGAACTCGGCGCCGCCGTTGCCGATGATGACCTTGCCCTTGACCACGCGCGGCGCGCCGGTGATGCCGTAGCTGCGCGAGTGATCTTCGACGGTGTCGACGTCCCAGGCCTTGCTGCCGTCCTTGGCGTTCCAGGCGACGAGGCGGCCGTCGTTGGTGCCGACGAAAACCTTGCCTTTCCAGACCGCCGGGCCGCGGTTGACGGCGTCGCAGCAGAACTCGCCGGCCTTGAAGCGGTCGACCTTCGGGTCGCCCTTCCACAGCAGCTTGCCGCTCGCCGCGTCGAAGGCGTAGAGCACCGAGAACGAGCCGGTGGTGTACATCACGCCGTCGACGACGATCGGCGTCGCCTCGACGCCGCGGTCGTAGTCGAGCTTGTACTGCCAGGCGAGGCCCAGCTTGTTCACGTTGGCGTCGGTGATCTGCTTGAGCGGGCTGTAGCGCTGCTCGTCGTAGGTGCGGCCGGTGCTCATCCAGTTGCCGGGTTCAGCATCGGCATTGACGATGCGCGCGCCGTCGACGTCGGCCGGCGGACGGGGCGCGGCCGGCGCGGCGGCGGCTAGCGCGAACGCGGCCGTGCCGAGCATCAGGCCCAGCGCGCGCAGCGGGCGCGCGGATCGCGCGCGCGCCGGCGCGGCCGGGTGGGGGTTCGTGTGCTGCATGGGCTTCTCCTCTGAGGACTTTGGGATACCGCTGTTGTGGTGCTGCATGCGCGTCAGCCGTGGTTGAGGTAGACGACGTGCGTCTCGGTGAACTCGTAGAGCCCGTGCTTGCCGTCGGCGCCGCCGATGCCGGATTTCTTGCGCCCGGCGTGGAAGCCCTGCATCGCCTCGAAGTTCTCGCGGTTGATGTAGGTCTCGCCGAACTTCAGCGCGTTGACGGCGCGGAACGCCGACGCGAGGTCGCGCGTGTAGATCGAAGAGGTCAGGCCGTAGTCGGTGGCGTTGGCGAGTTCGATGGCTTCGTCGAGACCGTCGACGGCCTGCACCGGCAGCACCGGACCGAAGGTTTCCTTCGTCATGATTTCCGAGCCGCTGCGGCAGCCGGCGAGCAGCGTCGGTTCGTAGTGCCAGCCCTGCTCGATGTCGGCGACCTTGCCGCCGGTGACGAGCTGCGCGCCGGCCGCGATCGCGCGTTCGACGACGCCGACCAGCTTGTCGCGCGCCGCGCGGTTGATCAGCGGGCCCATTTCCAGATCGGGCGTCTGGCCCGGATCGCCGTAGCGCGTGGCCTTCATCAGCTTGGCGAGCCGCTCGACCAGCGCGCCCTCGACTTTCTTGTCGACATAGACGCGCTCGGCGCAGTTGCAGACCTGGCCGGTGTTGATGACGCGCGAGTCGTAGATGGCTTTGGCCGCCAGATCGAGATCGGCGTCGGCGAGGACGATGGCCGGCGCCTTGCCGCCGAGTTCGAGATTGACGCGCGTCAGGTTCGCGGCCGCGCCCTGCATGATGCGCGTGCCGGTCGCGACGCTGCCGGTGAAGGTGACGAGGTCGATGTCGCGGTGCGTCGACAGCGCGCTGCCGGTCGTCGCGCCGCGGCCGCCGACGAGGTTGAACACGCCGGCCGGCAACTCCGTTTCGGCCACGAGCCTGGCGAACTCGTAGGCGTTGATCGGCGTTTCCTCGCTCGGCTTGATGACGATGGTGTTGCCGGTGATGAGCGCCGGCGCGAGCTTGCGCGCGATCAGGAAGAACGGGAAGTTCCACGGCAGGATGCCGGCGACCACGCCGAGCGGCTTGCGCAGCAGGAAGATGCTCTCGCCGGCGCGGTCGGAGCTCAGCACTTCGCCTTCGAGGCGCCGGGCCCACTCGGCCATGTAGTCGATGTAGTCGGCGGTGAAGTCGACCTCGACCTGCGCGAGGCCCTGCGTCTTGCCCTGCTCGGCGACGATGATCGCGGCCAGGCGCGTGCGCTGCTCGCGGACCTTGGCCGAGATCTGGCGCAGCAGGCCGGCGCGCTGGATCGCCGGCAGCTTCTCCCACGCGGGCTGCGCGCGGCGGGCGGCGGCGACGGCGGCGTCGACGCTTGCCGTGTCGCTGTCGGGAACGCGCGCGAGCACTTCATGCGTCGCGGGATTCTCGACCTCGATCCATTGCGCGTGGTCGGCGGCGACGAAGCGGCCGTCGATGTAGTTCTGATAGTCGGTCATGCGGACTCCGGACTCTGGGGGTTGAAGGGGAAGGCGACGCAGGCGCGGACGGCATCGGTCATCGCGAAGCCGCGCAGCGGCCGCGGCGATGCAGTCCTGCGTTCGGGGATGGCGGTGCGGGACGGCGTCGTCGCCTGCGCCGCCGCGCCATGACGGGCAACGTTGCGCTGCACCGTGCGCTCACCAGGCATATGCGTACTTCAGGTTGGCGCTGTTGTTGACGACATGGTTCCTGCCGCCGAGGCTGGTCGAGTAGCGCAGGCTGAGCGACTGGTTCTCGAAGGTGTGCAGCATCAGGCCGGGGCCGGCGTCGACGACCCAGCCGCTGGCCAGGCCGTCGCGGCCGTCGCTGTACTCGGCGTCGAGCGCGAGATAGGGCTCGAACAGCTCGGTCGCGCGCCAGGCGAAGCGCTGGTTGGTATGCCAGTTGAGGCCGGGGCGCACGCGGTCGTGCGTGCGGCGGCTCTGGTAGACGAAGCCGGCATCGGCGGTCCAGCCGAGCCTGGCCGGCAGACGCAGATCCCAGAACAGCGAGCTGAGGTTCTTCCAGTTGCTGTCGCTGACCTCGTCGCTGCCGACCGGCATCTGCAGGAAGGACTGGAAACCGAGCGTCGCGCCTTCGCCGGGCTTGAACCAGACCGCGAAGCCGGTCAGCGGATCGCCGAGGCCGCTGGCCTGGCGTTCGTCGGCGCTCGCCGCCGCGCGGTCGCGGATCGACACCTCCGGCACGATCACCTCCCAGGCCAGACCGATGCGGCGGTCGAAGCCGGGCGTCCAGAAGCGTACGTACTTGGACATGCCGACCAGCCGTTCGAGGCCGGAGCCGTCGACGCGGTCGCCGTCGGCGTCGAAGGCGCGGTCGTCGTTCTGGACCATCGCGTACTGCACGAAGACGTTGAACGGCTGGAAGTCGACCGGCAGCTCGTATTCGCGCGGGCCGATCACGTCGAAGGTCGTGTCGGCGGCGGCGTGGCCGGCGTACAGGCCGGCGAGCGCCGCGAGGCTGCGTCCGGCAAGGGTCAGGCCGCGGGCGGCCCGGGATGAAAACGGCATCGTTGCTCCTCCTGTTTGGCTTCTGATGCCGGAGCGCTGCGCGGGCGCTTCCGGCTTTGTGCCGGCAGGAGGGCAACGCCCGTGCCATGCCGCGGGCACGTTGCGCCCTCACGGCAAGCTCATGAATCCAGGAGGTTTGTCTGAAAGGCGAGGCGGCCGGCCTGGGCGGCCGTGCGCGCCAGATGTCGCAGCTCGGCGCGTGCGCCGCGGCAGCTGTCGCAGCGGCGGCGACAGCAATTCAGGGGGATGGAAGCGGCGGCGGGCCGCTCGCCTGCGGCGCGCGCCACGCAAGAAAAAGCCGGACGGCGCCGCTCGGCGTCCGCCCGGCTGGCGGGGAAAGCCTTACTTCAGGCTCAGGATCCAGTCGACCAGCTGTTTGACGTCCTCGTCCGAGAGCTTGACGCCGCGCACCGCCGGCGCTGGCATCTGGCCCGGCCAGGGGCCGCTCTTCCAGTGCATCTCGGTGCCGTGCGCGACCGCGTCGCGCAGGAAGATGTCGCCGTTCTTGCGCGAACGGTTGCGGCGCGCGATTTCGAGGAACGACGGACCGATCACTTCGTGGCGCACGCCGTGGCAGCGCAGGCAGTCCTTCTCGTTGGCCAGCGCCTCGCCCGGGCTCATCGGCTCGGACGGCTTTTCGGCCGACTTGTCGGCCGCGAACGCGGGGCCGGCGGCTGCCAGCATCAGCAGTGCAGATGAAACCAGAATCCGCATGGTCGCTCCTCCCAGAGTTATTTTGCCTTGTGGCCTTCCTATCATAGCTGCCGCCATCTGCGACGCCATGACGACGGTCAATCCCGGGCTGCGGCTTTCGCGATTGCTGCGCCTGCGGCCTTGCGGCGAGAATGCCGCGGCGCCCTTCCTGCGCATCACTTTTTCGCGACCGCATGCACCCTGGCTCCGCTGCTCCGGCCCGCCGGCCGCTACCCGAGGCCGGCCCTGAGGTGCCGCAGCGCCGTGCCTGGACGCCGGTCCGCGGCGGCTCCCGGCGATGAACGGCAACGGCGAACGCTTCGGCCGCGAGGCCTGGCTGCGCGTCGCGCGCTATCTGCGGCTGTTCGTGGCGACGCCGGAGGGCCTCAAGGCGCTGGCGATGCTGGGCCTGCTGGTCGCCTCGCTGATCTCGTTCAACGCGCTCAACGTGCTGAACAGCTATGTCGGCCGCGACTTCATGTCGGCGATCGAGCGTCGCGATTTCGCCGCTTTCATCCGCGAGGCCTGGCTGTACGTGGCGGTATTCGCCGCCTCGACGGTCGTGGCCGTGACCTGGCGCTATCTGGAGGAACGGCTGGCGCTGCTGTGGCGCACCTGGCAGACGCGGCAGCTGCTCGACCGCTACCTCGCGCAGCGGCGCTATTTCCGCATCGAGGAAAACGGCCAGCTGCCGAACCCGGACCAGCGCATCGCCGAGGACGTGCGCTCGTTCACGACCACCTCGCTGTCGTTCCTGCTGCTGGTGCTCAACGCCTCGTTCACGATCATCGCGTTTTCCGGCGTGCTGTGGTCGATCAGTCCGCAGCTGTTCATCGTCGCCGTCACCTACGCGCTGGTCGGCTCGCTGATCGCGGTGCTGCTCGGCCGGCGCCTGATCGGCCTCAACAGCGCGCAGCTCGACAAGGAAGCGAACTTCCGCACCGAGCTGATCCTGGTCCGCGACAACGCCGCGCCGCTGGCGCTGACGCACGGCGAGGAGCACGAGCACCGGCGGCTGCTGCAGCGGCTCGGCGCGATCGTCGACAACACGCGGCGGATGATCTCGATCAACCGCAACCTCAACGGCTTCACCAACGGCTACAACTACCTCGTGCAGATCATCCCGACGCTGATCGTCGCGCCGATGTTCATTCGCGGCGAGGTGCAGTTCGGCGTCGTCACGCAGGCGGCGATGGCGTTCTCGACGCTGATGGGCGCGTTCTCGATCGCCATCACGCAGTTCCAGTCGATCTCGACCTACGCGGCGGTGGTCGGCCGTCTCGGCAAGCTGGCGGAATCGCTGGAGCAGGCCGGTCCGCATCCGACCGCGCTTGAGATCCGCGAGGAGGACGGCCGGCTGGCTTACGAAGGCCTGAGCCTGCGTCGTCCCGACGGCCGCCTGCTGCTCGACCAGCTGACGCTGGCGATCGACGCCGGTGCGCGGGTGCTCGTCACCGGCACCTTTGGCCACGCCAAGGTCGCGCTGTTCAAGGCCACCGCCGGCTTGCTGGCCGAAGGCGAGGGCCAGGGCCGCATCATCCGTCCCGGCGCCGAGGGCCTGCTGTTCGTGCCCGACATGCCGTTTTTGCCGCGCGGCAGCGTGCGCGAGCTGCTGCGCCGCGACGACGGCCGCGACGCGGGCGTCGACAGCGAGATCTGGGCGGCGCTCGAACAGATGCATCTCGACGCCGCGGTCCGGCAGGCCGGCGGCCTCGACGCCGAGCACGACTGGAGCGGTCTGCTCGGTGCCGGCGAGCAGCTGTCGATGGCGGTCGTGCGCGTGCTGCTCGATCGCCCGCAGTTCGTGTTCTTCGACCGCATGAGCCTGGCGTTCCATCCCGACCAGGTCGCCCGCGTGCTGCAGGCGGTCGCCGCCTGCGGCATCGGCTACCTCGTGCTCGGCAAGCCCGAGGACGTGGCCGGCGGCCACTTCAACGCGCTGCTCGACATCGACGGCGAAGGCCGCTGGAGCTGGCGGCCGCTGAGCGCCGTCAGGTAGGCGGCGCGCGTCCCTCGGCGGCGCCGAGTTCGAGCGTGACGCGGTGCGTGCCGCCGTCGTCGCGCAGCGGCACGCGGGCGACGCCGTTCTCGATCGCCAGCGCGGCGCCGTCGAGCGTCGCCGCGATCACCGTTGCGGCGCAGCGTCGCGGGTTGCGGACCTCGATCGCGTAGCGCGTCGCACGGCCGGGAACACGGTAGTCGATGCGATAGCCGGGCCAGTCGTCCGGCACGCAGGGCTGCAGGCGCAGCGTGCGGCCGTCTTCGAGCGACAGGCCGAGCACCGATTCGATCGCGACGCGGTAGGCCCAGCCGGCCGAGCCGGTGTACCAGGTCCAGCCGCCGCGGCCGGCATGCGGGGCGACGCTGTAGATGTCGGCGGCGATCACGTAGGGCTCGACCTGATAGCGGGCGATCGCCTCGGCGTCGCGCGTGTGCCACAGCGGTCCGAGCCGCGCGAGCAGCGCGGCGGCGCGATCGCGGCGGCCGAGCGCGGCCAAGGCGGCGACCATCCAGCAGGCCGCGTGCGTGTACTGGCCGCCGTTCTCGCGCACGCCGGCGACGTAGCCCTTGATGTAGCCGGGGTCTTCGGCGGCGTCGACGAAGGCCGGCGTCAGCAGGCGGATCAGGCCGTGCTCGTCGTCGACGAGCTGCGCCTCGACGGCGTCCATCGCCTGCGCGGCGCGGGCCGGCGGCGCGATGCCGGACAGCACTGCCCAGGCCTGCGCGAGGCCGTCGATGCGGCATTCGGATGCGCTGTGCGTGCCGAGCGGCGTGCCGTCGTCGTAGTAGGCGCGGCGATACCAAGCGCCGTCCCAGCCGCTGTCGTTGAGCGCCAGCGCGAGCCGTTCGCGGTAGGCGGCGCAGCGCTGCGCGCGGGCGACGTCGCCGCGCGCGCGGGCGAGCGGGATGAAGCCGGCCAGGATTTCGCAAAGGAAGAAGCCCAGCCACACGCTCTCGCCGCGACCCTCGCGGCCGACGCGGTTCATGCCGTCGTTCCAGTCGCCGGTGCCCATCAGCGGCAGGCCGTGCGCGCCGGCGCTCAGCGAGCGCTCGATGGCGCGCGCGCAATGTTCGTAGACGCTCGCGCTTTCGGTGCCGCTGGCGAACGCCGCGTAGCGCTCGTCCTCGCCGGTGGCGAGCGGGGCGCCGCTGAGAAACGGCACCAGCTCATCGAGCACGGTGGCGTCGCCGGTTTCGCGCACGTAGCGCAGCGCCACGAACGGCAGCCACAGCAGATCGTCGGAGAAGCGCGTGCGCACGCCGCGCGGCGGCGTTTCTTCGTGCCACCAGTGCAGCACGTCGCCCTCGGCGAACTGGCGGCTGGCGTGCAGCAGGATCTGCGCGCGCGTCAGCTGCGGCCACAGCAGGCTCAGGTTGCCGGCATCCTGCAACTGGTCGCGGAAGCCGTAGGCGCCGCTCGACTGATACAGCGCGCTGCGGCCGTGGATGCGGCAGGACAGCGTCTGATACGGCAGCCAGCCGTTGAGCATCGCGTCGATCTCCGGCGCCGGCGTCTGCACACGCAGGCCGTCGAGCCCGTCGCGCCACGCGGCGCTGACGGCGGCCCAGGCGGCATCGACCGCACCGGGTCGCCGGTACGCGACCAGCAGGCGTTCGAGTTCATCGGCGTCGGCGGCGGCGCCGAGCGCGATGCAGCAATCGATGCTGCCGCCGGGCGGCAGATGCAGTCCGATCTGCTGCGCGAAACAGGGATCGAGCCCGGCGCCGAACGGGCCGTCGAGGCGTGCGTCGCCGAGCGCGCGCGGTGCGCGCGGGCTGCCGCCAATGCCGAGGAAGTGCGCGCGGTCGGCGGCAGCGCCGAGCGTTTCGCCGCCGCCGAGCGCCAGCGCGAACGCGATCGGGCCGCCGTCGCGCTGCGCGCAGAGCACGCCGTCGGCGTGCCAGCTGTGCACGCCGGCGGCGTCCGGCAGCGTGCCGAGGACGAGGCGCTGGTAGGCGAACAGCGACAGGCGACGCGGCCGCGCGCCGTCGTTGCGCAGGCGCAAGCGCACCAGCTTGAGCGGGTCCTGCGCGGCGACGAAGACCGTGGTCTCGTGGTGCAGGTCGTCGGCCCGCAGTTCGTAGCGCGAGTAGCCGAAGCCGTGATGGACCTCGTAGGACTGCGCGGCCGGCAGCGGTCCCGGCAGCGGCGACCAGCGGCGGCCGTCGTCCTCGTCGCGCAGGTAGAGGGCTTCGTCATGCGGATCGCCGATCGGGTCGTTGGCCCAGGGCGTCAGGCGCCCGGCCTGGCTGTTGCCGGCCCAGGTGCAGGCCGCACCGGTTTCGCTGAGCAGCGTGCCGAAGCGCGGATTGGCGATGACGTTGATCCACGGCATCGGCGGCAGGCGCAGGCCGTCGTCGCCGGCTTCGAGCGTGATGCGGTATTCGCGACCGTCGGCGCTGAAGCCGGAGCGGATCGCGCAGGTCGCAAGGCCGGTGTCCGTGGCCGGCGCGGCGGCGCTGGCATCGGCGGCGTGACGTTGCAGCAGCATGCGTGCGCCGTCGGGATCGGCGGCGGCGCCGAGCAGGAAGTCCAGCGTGCGCGTCTCGCCGGGCGCGAGCTCGATCTGCGTGCGCAGGCAGAACGCGGCGTCGAGTACGTTGCCGACGCTGCCGTGCAGGTCGAGCGCCGGCTGCGCGACGCTGCGGCCGCGGCCGATGCAGCGCGCGCGGTCGGTCTCCCACTGCAGGATCGGCGCGCCGCGCAGCGTGTGGAACAAGGTCGGCCAGTGCTCGCCGGCGGCGCGCGGCCGGCGCTGCGCGAACAGGGCGGCGGGCGCGGCCTGCCACGCGGTCTGCACGAACAGCTTGAGGAACGCGGGATGGCCGAGATCGGCCTGCGGCGGCGCCAGCGCGACTTCGAGCAGGCTGGTCAGCTCGAGGCGGCGGCGGCGTGGTGAGTCGTTGCGCAGCTGCAGGCGGCGGCGTTCGACGCTGTCGTCGATCAGCTCGACGTCGAGCGTCGTCGCGATGCCGGCGTCGCGACGCGCGATGCGCAGGCGCTGCGGCTGGGCGTCGAAGGCGTAGTGCTCGGGCACGGTCGCCGTCGGTCGCTGCGCCGCCGACCAGAGGCGGCCGTCGTCGAGATCGCGCAGATAGATGAAGAAGCCGTGCGCATCCTCGACGGGGTCCGCGGCCCAGCGGTTCAGCGCCAGGCCGTTCCACAGCGAGCCGCCGCCGCCGGCCTCGCCGAGGTGGACGCGGTACTCGCCGCGCGCGAGTTCGTGCAGCGGGATCGCCGATGGAGCGTTCATGTCAGTCGGTCTTCGTGAGATGGAGGCGCAGGCGCGCCGGCGCCGAGGCCAGCGTCACGGACTGCGCGTCGAAGTGGAATTCGCCGCCGTCTTCGGCGTCGACGGCGACGATCGCGGCGCCGCCGAGCGGCGGCCGCAGGACCAGCGCGCCGTGCACGCCGCCGCCGATCTCGCAGTGCAGGCTGCCGTCGCCGAGGCGGCGCAGGACGTAGCGCAGCGCGCCGGCGCCGGTCGGCACGTCGCGGACCTGCACGCCGTCGCCGTCGAGCCATTCGGGCGCGAGGCCGGCGCCGAGCACCAGCGCCTGTTCGAGATCGCTTTCGTAGACGAACAGCGCGCGTAGCGCGAGCACGTACTCGGCGGCGATCCAGGTATGCGGCAGGTCGCCGAGGTGCGCCGGTGCGCCGCGCTCGCGCCAGACGATTTCGGGCCACTGGTTCCAGGCCGGCGGATCGCGCTCGTCGAGAAAGTAGCGCAGCAGATCGAGCGCGTCGTCGCGACGGCCGAGGCGCACGAGCGCGCCGATGATGCGGATCTCGTACGGCGTGTAGTTGGACCAGGCCAGCGTGCCGTCGCGCCGTGCGCGCCAGTTGTCGAGGTAGCGGTCGAAGGTGCGGTTGATGGCGGTGCGGTCGAGGCCCGGCGGCACTTCGAGCCGCGAGATGCCGTCGGCGGTGGCGGTCGGGTCGAGGTCGTGGTTCTCGACGCTGCCGGGCACGTAGTCGATGCCATGGTCGGCGCGGGTCTTGCGGATCGACGCCAGCGTCGCGGTGGCCAGCCGCTCGTAGAGCGCCTGCCAGTGGCGGGCGAGGTCGGCGCGGCCGCGCAGCGCGGCGAGATGGCCGCCGTCGCGCAGTGCGCGCAGCGCCCAGAAGTCGTCCCAGTACGAGTGCGAGGGATTGCCGAGATAGCCTTCGTGGCTCGCCGAGCGCGGCAGCAGGCCGCTGTCGTCGAGCAGGTTTTCGATGCAGGCGAGCGCGCGTTCCAGATGCGGCCAGTGGCGGTCGAGCGCGGCGCGGTCGCCGCCGAAGCGGTAGAGATCGGCGATCAGGGCGACGAGCTGGCCGTGGCTGTCATGCTCGACCAGCCAGTCCGGGCCGTTGCGGTCGATGCAGCAGGGCACGAAGCCGTCGGCGCGCTGGTAGGGCGCATACCAGTCGACGAACTCGCGCACCGGCGCGTCGATGCCCATGCGCAGCAGCGCGCCGCCCATCGTCGCGCCGTCGCGGATCCACGCGCGCGTGTAGCGGCGCGGCCCCGGCTGCAGCGCCGCGCCGCTGCGCGTGACGAGGATGTGCGCGGCGGCCGTGTGCATGCAGCGCAGCGCGTCGCCGCCCCAGCCGGGCGCCGACCAGCGCGAGGTGTCGAACAGCGTGTTCCAGTCGTAGGCCGGGCGCGTGGCGGCGTCGCCGTCGCTCCATTCGGCGGTCTCGGCGGGGCAGTACAGCGTCACTTCGGCGGTCTCGCCGGCGGCCGGCGCGAGGTCGAAGCGCAGCGCGCCGCTGGCGAAGCTGAACGCGTCCTCCGTTTGCGCGGCGGCCGGCACGTCGCCGCCGGCGAGGCTCGCGGCGATCGGGCCCTGCGCGAAGTTTTGCGCGCCGAAGCGTGTCGGGGCCTGTCGGGGCCGCACGCGCGCCCGGCCGTCGATCTCGACGGCGCCGTCGCGCCAGGCCAGCGTGCGGATCGGCCGCACGCCGCCGATCTCGTCGAAGTGCTGCCACGGCGGCGTGACCTGGAACGGCCGCAGCACGACGAACAGCCGCGCCGCGAGCGGGCTGGCGCCGTCATGCGCGAAACGATAGTGCACGCGCGGCGTGCCCTGCGTGTCGACGTCGAGCTCGATCTGCAGATGCCAGCGCTCGTGCTCCCAGTTCACGCTCGGCTGCGGCATCCAGCCGGCTTTCAGCGCCGGACGGGTCTGCACGTCGGCCCAGGTGTACAGGTGGCCGCCGATCCACAGCATCGGCTCCAGCGTGTAGGCGCCGCGTTGCGGTTCGACGCTGCCGTCGGCCGACAGCAGTGCGCAGTCGTGGCCGTGCGCGCTGCCGGTCGGCGTCCACGGCCGCTGCTCGCGATGCAGCCAGCGCGGATGCCAGCCGCGCGGCTCGTGCTGCGCGATGTGCTGCCAGAACGATTCGAGCGAGCGCGAGAACTCGAAATCCTGCAGCTGCAGGTGAGCGCCGGGTGACGATTCGTGCACTTCGATGCGCAGATGCCGCGTGCGCAGCCCCGGCAGGAACACGTAACTGCGCTCGCCGCCGGCGCGATCGGTGGCGTAGACGGTCTGCCAGCGCCGGCCGCTGGCCGAGATGCGCACCCGAAAGCCGCGCGCCGGCGCGCCGCCGTGCCAGTCGAGCTGCAGGCCACCGAGCTCACGCGGCGTGTGCAGGTCGAGCGCGAGCCAGGGCGCGGTATCGGCGCGGTCCGGCTGCCAGTCGAGCGTCAGCGGCGTGGCGCCGTCGAGCGGCGTGTGTCCGCTCGACGTGACGGCTTTCGGCGCGGTGCGCACCGTTTCGTCGATCAGTTCGACGTCGGCGATGCTGAGCGTGCCGCGTCCGCCTTCGCCGGCGACCACGGCGAACTCGATCGAGCCGAGTTCTTCGAGCCGTCCGCCGCTGGCCGGGCCCCAGGCGAACGGGATCGCGCTGCTCGGAATGCGGATGCGATGCCAGCGCGCCGGCAGCTGCAGATCGTGCAGGACGTGGCGCCAGACATTGAGGCCGCTCGGGTCGGCGAACTTGATTTCGAGATGGTTCAGCGGACCCTGTCCGCGCAGGCGCAGCACCAGGGTGTAGGTCTCCGGCATGCGCCGGTGCCAGTCGCGATGGGCAATGACATAGCCGCTGCCGTCGAGGAAGTCGAAGGCCAGGCGCAGGGCGGGGCGTTCGGCGACACGGGCCTGCGTCAGTGCGAGCTGGGCGGTGCCCGGCGTGATGCGGCGCCAGCTGGCGACGTCGAGCAGATCGGCGGGGGCGATGTTGTGGGACATGACGCAGCAGATTAATGGCCGGCCGCGGGTCGCGCATGGATCGCCGTCAAGCCGGAACGACGGGCGGCGCGTGCGCCGAAAAACATTCTTGAAGCGAAGATGAAAAATGGGCTTCCCAAGGCGCTTTCATTGGGTATAATGCGCGCCCCTGTTGTGGGGCTATAGCTCAGCTGGGAGAGCGCTTGCATGGCATGCAAGAGGTCGTCGGTTCGATCCCGACTAGCTCCACCATTTCAGGATTGCCTCGTCCCCATCGTCTAGAGGCCTAGGACATTACCCTTTCACGGTAAGTACCGGGGTTCGAATCCCCGTGGGGACGCCATCATGGCCGCGCAATGCGGCGCATGGCGATCTGCTTCGAACGTTTCCCTTGCTCTGTCATCGGCTGTTTTCAGCGCTTGCTTCGTGCGCGCGCGTCGGCGGCGTTCAGCGCGCGGCGAGTGCTTCGCGCTGCGTGGCGTCGTGCAGCGTCGAAAAGAGCTCGCGGTCCGTGACCGGCTTGAACAGGACGCGATAGGCGCCGGCCTGCTGTGCGTGTACGACGGCGCGGCTGTCGGGCCAGTGCGCGGTGAGGACGATCACCGGAATGTCGGCATGCTGTTCGGCGAGCGCGGTGATGAGTTCGATGCCACCGCCGTCCGGCATGCTGAGGTCGGTGAGGATGCAGGCTGGTGTCTCGCTGTGCGTGGCGGCGATGCAACTGGCGATCGAGTCGAACTCGCGGACCCGCCACGCATCGAACTTGAGCAGGCTCGCGAGCGAGTTGCGCACCGGTCCGTCGTCGTCGACGACATAAATCAAACGCTGCGGATCGGTATGCATGACGGCGGTTCCTCACGATGCGCAGGCAGTGTGAGGGCGGCGGTCGATGACGGAACTGACGCAGGTCAAGTCGCGCCGGACGCGCCATAGAGATTTCGTACCGGCACTCGGCGGGCGGCCACCGCTGCTGGCTTCGAGGTCGCGCACGATCGGTGCGCGTGACGGCGGTCTTCTAGCGGTTCGGCCGCAGCACGACCTGGTCGCGGCAGCGATCGTCGAGATCGGCGCCGCAGGCGCGCGGATTCAGCGCGGTGTCGAAACACAGCCGCACCTCGCGCAGCCAGCGGCCGCGGCATTGCACGGCGATGCCGTCGGCATCGAAGCCGCGGTTCTCGCGCGCGAAGCTGCGTTCGATGTCGGTCACGCTGGTGCTGAGGTAATCGTCCGGCGCCTGGTAGGCGCTCGGGATCGCGACCTTGCGGCGCACGCGCTCGATGAGCGTGAAGTATTCGTCCTGGCTGAGACCCGAGCAGGTGCCGTGTGTGTCCCACTCGTGCTGGATGAGCTTTTCGCTCGGCATCGTCGGCAGCAGGCGCGTGACGAGATCCTTCGGCACGCGCCCGCGACCGCCGCAGCGCGAGGGGTAGCCGCGCTCGTACTGCGGCCACAAGCCGTGCACGACGAAGCCGTAACGCTGCCGGCACTGCTCGTCACCGACATTGAGTTCGCAGTATTCGGGCGACCAGGACAGCGCCAGCACCCAGTAATCAAAGCGCCCGGGCTGGCCGTCGGCGGCCGTCCGGGCGCTGCACAACAGAAGCAGCAGCGCCGGCAGGAATCCGCTGCGCCGCATGCGCCCTCAGGCCTTCTGGCCGGCCGAGGTGAGCGGGAACCAGGTAAACGTCCGGCGGACGTTTTCCCCCGTGAACGCTCCGCCATCAATGGCGGAGCAGGTCACGGCGCCATGGATGGCTCCACTCATTTGGCTTGCTGGGAGAGATAGAGCCAGGTTTCCACCACGGTGTCCGGGTTCAGCGACATCGACTCGATGCCTTCGTCGAGCAGCCAGCGCGCGAGGTCCGGATGGTCGGAAGGGCCCTGACCGCAGATGCCGACGTACTTGCCGTGCTTGCGGCAGGCTTCGATCGCCATGTGCAACATGCGCTTGACCGCCTCGTCGCGCTCGTCGAACAGGTGCGCGACCAGACCCGAGTCGCGGTCCAGGCCGAGGGTCAGCTGGGTCATGTCGTTCGAGCCGATCGAGAAGCCGTCGAAGTATTCGAGGAACTTGTCGGCGAGCACGGCGTTGCTCGGCAGCTCGCACATCATGATCAGCTGCAGGCCGTTGTCGCCACGCTTGAGGCCGTTGGCGGCGAGGATTTCGTTGACCTGACGGGCCTCGTCGAGCGTGCGCACGAACGGGATCATGATCTTGATGTTGGTCAGGCCCATCTCGTCGCGCACGTACTTGAGCGCCTTGCACTCGAGTTCGAAGCACGGACGGAACGACGGCGCGATGTAGCGCGAGGCGCCGCGGAAGCCGATCATCGGGTTCTCTTCGTGCGGCTCGTAGCGCTTGCCGCCGATGAGGTTGGCGTACTCGTTCGACTTGAAGTCGGACATGCGCACGATCACCGGCTCCGGCGCGAAGGCCGCGGCGATCGTCGCGACGCCTTCGGCGAGGCGCTTGACGAAGTAGTCCACCGGGCTGCCGTACGGCGCGATCATCGGGTCGATGATGCGGCGCAGGTCGGCCGGCTGCTGGTCGAGTTCGAGCAGCGCCTGCGGGTGGATGCCGATCTGGCGGTTGATGATGAACTCGAGGCGGGCCAGGCCGACGCCCTTGTGCGGCAGCGCGGCGAAGCCGAAGGCCTGCTCCGGCGTGCCGACGTTCATCATGATCTTGACCGGGATGTCCGGCATCTTGTCGAGGGCGATCTCGTCGACCGCGAAGTCGATGTTGCCGTCGTAGACGAAGCCGGTGTCGCCTTCGGCGCAGGAGACCGTGACCTTGGCGCCGTCCTTCAGCACCTCGGTTGCGTTACCACAGCCGACGACCGCCGGGATGCCGAGCTCGCGGGCGATGATCGCCGCGTGGCAGGTGCGGCCGCCGCGGTTGGTGACGATCGCGCTGGCGCGCTTCATGATCGGCTCCCAGTCCGGGTCGGTCATGTCGGTGACGAGCACGTCGCCGGCCTGCACGCGGTGCATCTCGCTGATCGAGCTCAGCAGGCGCACGGTGCCGGCGCCGATCTTCTGGCCGATGGCGCGGCCTTCGGCCAGCTTCGGACCCTTGCCCTTGAGCTTGTAGCGGCGCAGCACGTTGGCGCTGGCGCGCGACTGCACGGTCTCCGGACGGGCCTGCAGGATATAGAGCTGGCCGTCGATGCCGTCCTTGCCCCACTCGATGTCCATCGGCCGGCCGTAGTGCTCCTCGATCGTCAGGGCCTGCACGGCGAGCGCTTCGACCTCGGCATCGTTCAGCGAGAAGCGGATACGGTCTTCCGTCGCCACCGGCGCGAATTCGATGGTCTTGCCGACCGACCGGTCGGCCGAGTAGATGAGCTTCTTGGCCTTTTCGCCGAGGCCGCGCTTGAGGATCGCCGGGCGCTTGGCGCGGATGTTCGGCTTGTAGACGTAGAACTCGTCCGGATTGACCGAGCCCTGCACGACGGCTTCGCCGAGGCCGTAGCTGGAGGTGACGAACACGGCGTCGCGGAAGCCTGATTCGGTGTCCATCGTGAACATGACGCCCGAGGCGCCGAGGTCCGAACGGACCATGCGCTGCACACCGGCCGACAGGGCGACGGCGGCGTGGTCGAAGTGATGGTGCACGCGGTAGGCGATCGCGCGGTCGTTGTACAGCGACGCGAACACTTCCTTGATCGCGTGCAGGACGTTGTCGATGCCGTGCACGTTGAGGAAGGTCTCCTGCTGGCCGGCGAACGAGGCGTCCGGCAGGTCCTCGGCGGTGGCCGACGAGCGCACGGCGACCGAGATCTCGGCGCCCGACTCGGCGACCAGCTGCGCGTAGTGCTCGCGGATTTCCTGCTCGAGCGCGGCCGGGAACGGCGCCTTGAGCACCGCCTCGCGGATCGCCTTGCCGGTCTGCGCCAGCGCGGTGACGTCCTCGATATCGAGCTTGGCCAGCATTTCGTTGATGCGCTGGGCGAGACCCTCGTGCGCCAGGAAGTGGCGGTACGCCTCGGCCGTGGTCGCGAACCCGTTCGGCACGCGCACGCCGGACTGCGCGAGGTTGCGGATCATTTCGCCGAGCGAGGCATTCTTGCCGCCGACGATCTCGACGTCGTGCATGCCAAGTTCGGAGTACCAGAGGACGTTGCGGGTCACGATCAAATCTCGCTGCTGTACGGGGTGATGCGCACGGCGCCCGGTCGGACGCACATGCACGGACTGTCGGGTAACAGGACGCTCATCAGGGTGGGGGAGGCGGGGACGCGGCCGGCCGGGATCCGGGGGCGGCGCCGAGGCGCAACGCGGGTTCCGACGAGTCGCGGCTGCCGCTGGGGCCGACCGTGAAGACGCCTATTTTCCCTCGCCGCGGACCGGACTGGAAAGCCCGACGAAAAAAATCGAAACTGCATCGATGACACAACGCACGGTTTTCTTCGTTTCGGACGGCACGGGCATCACCGCCGAAACCCTTGGCAACACGCTCCTGACGCAATTCGACGGCCTTGGTGTCGAAAAGACCACCCTGCCGTTCATCAACTCCGTCGAGCGGGCGCGAAGCATAGTCGACTATATCAATTTCGTCGCTACCCAAAGCGGGGTGAGGCCGCTTGTCTTCAGCACCACGGTCAACGATGAGGTTCGCGAAATCCTTCGCAGCGTCAATGGCTTGTTCCTCGACCTCTTCGATCATTTCATTCACCTGCTGGAGGCCGAGATCGGCCTGGCCTCCTCGCATGCGACCGGCCGCGCGCACGGCGGCGCCAACACCGCCCGCTACACCGCCCGCATCGCGGCGATGAACTACTCGATGGAGCACGACGACGGCGCCTCGACGCGCGACCTCGGCCGTGCCGACGTGATCCTCATCGCCCCGTCGCGCTGCGGCAAGACGCCGACCTCGCTGTATCTGGCGCTGCAGCAGGGCCTGTTCGCCGCCAACTTCCCGCTCACCGAGGACGATCTCGAGCACCTGCGCCTGCCGAACGCGCTGCAGGGCCTGGAATCGCGCTGCTTCGGCCTGATCATCGACGCCGAGCGCCTGATGCAGATTCGCAACGAGCGCCGGCCCGGTTCGCGCTACGCCTCGCTCGCGCAGTGCTCGTACGAGCTGCGTCAGGCGCAGCAGCTCTATGCCCGCTACAACATCCCGTATGTCGATTCGACGAACATGTCGGTCGAGGAGATCGCGGCCACTGTCATGCAGGAGAAACAGTTGCGCCGCTGAAGCCGGCAGCGCGGCGGAAACTGTCAAGCCGCCGCAACATCGCCGTCATATGCTGGGCCTTTCGTCAAGCAGATCGGCGGCGCGATGCACCGCCGCCGGGGAATCGGGGGTTTCAATGTCGGGTCCACGCAAGCCGCGCCGCCGCGGCCTCAGCCGTCGTTCGTTTCTGAAAAAGGCCGGCCTGTCGTCGGCCGCGGTCGGGCTGATGCCGATCCTGCCGGGCTGCGGCAGCAGCTCGCCCGGCGGCCGCGGCGATGCCGGGCCGGTCGAATTCCGCCACGGCGTCGCCAGTGGCGACCCGCTGCCGGACCGCGTGATCCTCTGGACCCGCGTCAGCGGCGCGACGCGCGCGCTCGACGTGCACTATGTGATCGCTCGCGACCCGGCGCTGACCGAGGTCGTCCAGCGCGGCTCGGCGCGCGCGGAAAGCGCCAGCGACTACACCGTCAAGGTCGATCCGACCGGGCTCGAACCGGCGACGACCTATTACTACCGCTTCAGTGCCGGCAGCGCGCAGTCGCCGGTCGGCCGCACCCGGACCGCGCCGGAAGGCAGCGTCGAGCGCCTGCGCGTCGGCGTGGTCTCCTGCGCCAGTCTCGCGCACGGCTACTTCAATGCCTACAGCCGCCTGGCCGCGCGTGCCGACCTCGACGTCGTGCTGCACCTCGGCGACTACATCTACGAGTACGGCAGCGGCGAGTACGGCGATGCGCGCGCGTACGAGCCGGCGCACGAGATTCTCACGCTTGAGGACTACCGCACCCGCCACGGCCAGTACAAGGGCGACGGCGACGTGCAGGCGCTGCATCGCCAGCACCCGATGATCGCGGTCTGGGACGATCACGAAACCGCCGACAACTCCTGGCGCGACGGCGCCCACAACCACACCGAGGGCGCCGAGGGTGCCTGGGTCGACCGCAAGGCGGCCGCGATCCAGGCCTACTACGAGTGGATGCCGATCCGGCAGGTCGACGCGAACACGCGCGAGCGCATCTTCCGCCGCTTCCGCTACGGCGATCTGGCCGATTTCATCATGCTCGACACGCGGCTCTATGATCGCGATCTGCAGGCCAGCCTCGTCGACGCCGGTTCGATCAACGACGACAGCCGTCACCTGATCGGCAGCACGCAGATGGCTTTTCTCGGCGAGCAGCTCGCGGCGCCCGGCGTGACCTGGAAGATCATCGGCCAGCAGGTGATGTTCGGGCAGCTGCGCGTTCCGAGCCTGCCGGAGCTGTCGCTGCTGACCAATATCCCGGTCGAGCAGCTGCAGGCGCTGCTGCAGGGCTTGCCGATCGTCAGCACCGGCGGCCTGGTCATCAATACCGACCAGTGGGACGGCTACCGTGCCGAACGCAGCCGCGTGTTCGACCTGCTCGAGGCGTACAGCGTCGCCAATCCGGTCGTGCTGACCGGCGACATCCACTCCTCCTGGGCGATGGATCTGTCGCGCGATCCGGGCAATCCGCTGGTCTACAACGCGCTGACCGGCATGGGCTCGCTGGGCGTCGAGTTCGTGGCGACCTCCGTCACCTCGCCGGGCCTGGAGGCGGCGGCGGCGCTGGCGCCGGTGCTGCAGCTGCTCAATCCGCACATGAAGTACGTGAATCTCGCCAAGAAGGGCTATCTGCTGCTCGACATCACGCCGGAGCGCACGCAGGGCGAATGGTGGTATGTCGACGCCATCGACGCGCCGAACGAGGGTGAGAGCTACGGCGCCGGCTATCGGGTCGCGGCCGGCAGCCAGCATCTGGTCGCCGCCGACGCGCCGTCCGATTCGATCGCCGAGGCGCCGGCACCGGCGCCGTAAGCGGCCGCGGGCGCCTGCCGGCCCGCGGCGGTCCACGCTATTCTTATGGTCTTGCGCCCGGCTGCGGGCGCCGAGCCATCGTCCTTCGCGCCCGTGAGTCTGTACAGCCCCCGCCTCAACCGCCTGATCGAGGCCCTGCGCCGCCTGCCCGGCGTCGGCCCGAAATCCGCACAGCGCATGGCCTTCCACCTGCTCGACCGTGACCGCGAAGCGGCCGCGCAGCTGGCCGCCAGCCTCGGCGACGCGCTCACCGGCATCGGCCGCTGCCCGAAATGCCGCATGTTCTGCGAGGACGAAGCCTGCCGCTATTGCAGCGACGCGCGCGCCGGACACGGCCAGCTTTGCATCGTCGAGGGCCCGGCCGATCTGATGGCGATCGAGCAGGGCACGCCGTATCGCGGTCGCTACTTCGTGCTGATGGGGCGCTTGTCGCCGCTCGACGGCATCGGCCCGGACGAACTCGGCCTGCCGCAGCTCGGCGCCCTGCTCGACGAGGGCTGGGTGCAGGAACTCATCATCGCCACCAACCCCACGGTCGAGGGCGAGGCGACGGCCTACTATCTGGCCGAAATGGCGAAGACCCGCAGCCTGCGCGTCACCCGCATCGCGCACGGCGTGCCGATGGGCGGCGAACTCGAATACATCGACGGCGGCACCCTCGCGCATGCGCTGAGCGATCGTCGCGCGGTGTGATCCGCGCGCGCCGCATCGGCCCGCGCGCGGGCCCGAACGGCGTCGTGGCGCGGCTGCTAGTCGAGCAGCGCGTCGATCTTCGCGGCGCAGATGAAATCGTTCTCGGTGAGCCCGTCGACGGCGTGCGTCCAGTAGCTGACGCTGCACTTGTTGTAGCCGAAGCTGATATCGGGGTGATGGTCGGCGGTATGCGCGATCCACGCCACTGCGTTCACGAAAGCGGTCGTCTGCCAGTAGTTGTCGAACTCGAACGCGGCTTCGATCGCCTTGCCGTCGCGCGCCCACTTCCAGCGTCTGGCCAGCTGCTCCTTGAGCTTGGTCGCCGCAGCGAGGTCGAGCGCGGGCACGCCGCCTTCGCAGGGCTTGCAGCGTCGTTCGGCCAGTTTGTCCATCGTCGTGCTCCGGTTCGCCTGCGGGGGGCGGATTCTAGCGCGTCATTCATGTCGGTCAGCCGGGCGCACGCTGCGCCCGTGCCGCCTTCGTGCAAGACCGATGCGCGCCTCGCGCTCGGCTCCGCGCTCGGTGTCGCGGGCCCGCCGTGATCGTGCCTGAGGCGCGGGCACGATAACATCGCGCCCGAACTCGACGAATGAAAGAAAACCCCGTGACCGAGCAGAACCCGCTGAACCTGATCTGGATCGACCTCGAAATGACGGGACTGATCCCGGAGCATCACCGCATCATCGAGATCGCCACCATCGTCACCGACCTGCATCTCAACATCCTTGCCGAAGGTCCGGTGCTGGCGATCCGCCGCAGCAGCGAGGAGCTGGCGATCATGGACGACTGGAATGTCGCCCAGCACGGCAAATCCGGGCTGATCAAGCGCGTGCACGAAAGCCAGACCGACGACGCCGAAGCCGAGCGCCAGACGATCGCCTTTCTCGAAAAATGGGTGCCGCCGGGCAAGTCGCCGATGTGCGGCAACTCGATCTGCCAGGACCGCCGCTTCCTGGCGCGCTGGATGCCGAAGCTGGAGCACTTCTTCCACTACCGCAACCTCGATGTCAGCACGCTCAAGGAGCTGTGCGTGCGCTGGGCGCCGGACATTGCGCGCGGCTACAACAAGCAGTCCCGGCACCTCGCGCTCGACGACATCAAGGAATCGATCGAGGAACTGCGCTATTACCGCAACCACTTCCTGCGCTTTCCGGCGATCTGAGCACCGCCGCGCGGCGGTGCTCAGCGCAGCGGCAGCACGACGCTGACGCGGGCGCCGCCGAGCGGCGAGTGTTCGAGCAGCAGGCGCCCGCCGTAGGCCTGCACGATCTCGCTGACCGAAGCCAGGCCGATGCCCTGGCCGGGCTGGCGCGTGTCGGCGCGCGCTCCGCGCTCCAGCAGTTTCTCCGGCGCCTCGGGAAAGCCCGGGCCGTCGTCGTCGATGTCGAGGCGGCAGAACTTCTTGTCGACCTGCGCCGACAGGCGTACCTGGCGATCGCCGTACTTCGCGGCGTTGTCGAGCAGGTTGCCGAGCAGCTCATAGAGATCGCCCTGGTCGGCGCGCAGCTTCAGCGCCGCGTCGAGCGCGTTGTCGAACTGGATCTGGCGATCGCCGTAGACCTTGGCGAGCGCGGCGATCAGCTTGTCGGCGAGCGGCTTGAGCTGGACCGGTTCGGTCAGCGTGCGGCTGCCGGCGGCGGCGGCGCGACGCAACTGGTGGTCGACGATGTGCTGCATGCGCCCGACCTGTTCGTGCAGCTGCTGACGCTGCGTTTGCGGAATCTCGGCCTCGCCGCTGATGCCGCGCAGCACCGCGAGCGGCGTCTTCAGCGTGTGCGCGAGATCGCCGAGCGCATTGCGGTAGCGCGTCTGCTGGCTGCGTTCGCTGACGATCATCGCGTTGAGGTCGCGCGTCAGCGGCTTGAGCTCGTCGGGGTAGGAGCCCTCGATCTCGGTTTGCACGCCGGATTCGATGCGGTGCAGCTCGCGACCGAGGCGGCGCAGCGGCGCCAGGCTCCAGCGCAGGATCAGCAGCAGGATCGCGACCAGCGTCAGCGCCGTGCCGCCGAGCCAGGCCCACAGCGTGCGGCGGAAGATCTTCAGCTGCCGGTCGAAGGCGCTGGTGTCGTCGATCACGCTGACCGTGTACTGGCGCGGCGCGTCGCTTTCGGAGTCAATCCAGCGCAGGCCGAAGCTCAGGCGGAATGCGTCCGGCTTGCTCAGGCGCTGGAAATACCACTCGCCGACCTTGAGTGGCGGCGGCGGCGAGATGTCGAGCGAGCGCGACGAACTCCAGACCATGACGCCGAGCTCGTTGAACAGCGCCGCCTGCAGACCGGACAGCGGCTCGCGCAGACGGCGGTCGGGGACGGCATCGAGCGCGATCGTCAGTTCGCCATCGGCGGTCGTCGAGGCGGCGCCGAGCAGCGCGTAAATCAGGCCTTCGAGCTTGTCCTGCTGCGCCTGCAGCAGCGAGCTTTCGAAGGCTTTTTCGAGCGCCAGGCCGCCGAGCCCGACGAAGGCGAACAGGACCACCGCCGTCGACAGCAGCAGGCGCGCCCGCAGCGATGTGACGCGCGGGCGGCGGGCAGCTCCCGCTTTCAGGCGCGCGGCAGGTCCCACCGGTAGCCCGCGCCGCGCAGCGTCGTGATCGGGTTGTACTGGCTGTCCGGGTCCAGCTTGGCGCGCAGGCGGCGGATGAAGACCTCGATGACGTTGCTGTCGCGCTCCTCGTCTTCGGTATAGAGGTGCTCGGTCAGCTCGCTCTTGGAGATCACCTTGCCGGCGTGCGTCAGCAGATATTCGAGGACGCGGAACTCGTAGCTGGTCAGGTCGACCGGCTTGCCGTCGACCAGCACCGACTTGGCGCTGGTGTCGACCGCGTACGGCCCGGAGTTGAGCGTCGCCTGCGTCCAGCCGCCGACGCGGCGCACCAGGGCGCGCACGCGGGCGATCAGTTCTTCCTTGTGGAACGGCTTGACGAGGTAGTCGTCGGCGCCGGCTTCCAGGCCTTCGACCTTGCTCTGCCAGCCGTCGCGCGCGGTCAGGATCAGGATCGGGTACTTGCGGCCGGCCTTGCGCACGCGGCGGATCAGCTCGATGCCGGGCAGGCCGGGCAGGCCGAGGTCGATGATGGCGACGTCGGCCGGATATTCCTCGGCCATGTACGCGCCGTTGTCGCCGTCGGCGGCGACGTCGACGGCGAAGCCCTCGTCGCCGAGAAAGCGGGCGACCTGCTCGCGCAGGTCCGGATCATCTTCAATCACGAGGGCACGCATGCCATTTCTCCCTGGTGCTGCGTTGTGGTGGTGGGCGGACGCGACGCGTCGCTCACGGGTCGACCTGGTAGATCCGCACTTCACCGTCCTTGAGGAGCTTGACCCGGTACCCGGCGCCGTCCGGCTGTACGGCGAGCACGCGACCGCCGTGGCGGCGCTGGATCTCGCGCGCCGCCTCGTCCGGCGTGAACGTCGATGGCGGACTCGTGTCGCGCGTGCTCGGCAGCAGGGTGGTCGGCGGCATCAGTCCCGGGCGCTCCCGTTCCTTGCCCGCCGGGCGCGCAAGGCCCGTGCCGGCGTGCAGCAGCACACCGCTGAGCACGAAGGCGGCGAGGGTCCGATTCAAGCGCATCGCGGAAATTTACTGATCGGCGTCCGGCGCGTCCACGCGGACGGCGGCCGGCGCCGCTTTGATGCCGCCGTCATGCGGCCGCCGCGGCCCCTCACGGTGCCCGCGCGCGGTGATCGACGACTGATCCATGGGCGTGCCTCCGCTGAGGCCAGGGCGCCCGCGATGGCGGGCTGATGCGCGAAGCCTAGCCTGAGAAACTGAATTCGCCCTTAATTTTTCACGAAATTTCAGCGACTTCTTGCACCGGCCTACTGCTGCGCGGTGGTCGCGAAGCGCTTCAGCGTGGCCGGCGAGAAGTAGGACGGCTCCGCCTTCCAGTCGTATTCGATCAGCTTGCGCTCCTCGTTCGTCAGGTTGATGACGACGTAGCGCCGCGACTGCAGGTCATAGTGCACCTGCACGCCGTTGACGACGACCGGCACGTTGGCGAAGGCGATCGAATGCGATTCGGCGGTGCGCCAGAACTGGTCGCGCTCGTCGTAGATGTCCTGCGCATGGACGATCCACAAATCCTCGTCGAGATAGAACACGCGCTTTTTGTAGCGGTGCGCGAAGCCCGGCTTGACGCTGGCCTCGATGACCCAGACGCGGTGCAGCTCGTAGCGCGCGAGGTCCTGGTTGATGTGGCCGCGGGTGACGATGTCCTTGTACTTCAGCTTCGGGTCGTAGAGCCGGTAGCTGTTGTACGGAATCAGCATTTCCTTCTTGCCGACCAGCTTGATCGTGTAGCGGTCGAGCGGACCGTTGAACATGTCGAGCTGGTCGTGCGTCATCAGGCCGTCGAACAGCGGGTTGTCGTAGCCGACCTCGCCGATGCGGCGCGCGCGGCCGACGGTGTTGTTGTAGACCCAGACGTTGGTCTGGTTGGCGATGCGGTCGATCGGCACGTGCAGCAGATGCGCCTCGCCGGCCAGATTCGGCGGCGCGATCGTCTTCTGGAACGCGTACAGGTTCATGCCCTTGATCGAGTCCGGCGTCGCCGTCGGGTCGTTGTACATGAATGCCAGTTCGACGTAGTCGCGCTGCACGACGAAGCTGCCGTCGGCGGCGGTCGCCGCCGAGTTCAGATAGCCGCGGAAGCCGCGCGTGTTGTAGCGCATGATGTGGTTCCACATCACTTCCGTGCCGTTCTTCGGGATCGGGAACGGATAGCCCTGCGCGGCGCAGCAGAAGCCGTAGCCGTTGTCGGTCAGCTCGACGCTGGTCGCGTTGCGCCGCGTCGCATCGTAGAACCACTGCGGATACGACGCGCTGCGATGCGTCGGGTAGACGATCATCTTGTAGTCGGGGAAGGTCTTGAACAGCGCCTTGTAGCCTTCGGTGAGGATCTCGCCGTGCTGCGCGGCGTTCTGCGCCGTGATCGTGTACAGCGGCTTGTCCGATGCGTACGGATTGCTGCCGCGCGGCATGTCGGCTTTGGGCAGGCCGCCGCTCCATTTCGGGATCGTGCCTTGGGCGTTGCCGGCGGTTTCGGCCCCGAGCGGCGTCAGCTCGTGGCCGAGCTGCGCTGCTTCGTCGGCACCGACCTTGGCCGGCGCGGGACCGGCCAGCAGGATGCAGAGCGCAGCGGCGAGCGGGGCAATGCCTTTTTTCATTTCGTTTTCCTCGCCGCGCCTGCGGCGGTCTCCTGGCTCGATCGTACGGCTTTCAGGCTTGGACTGCCGCCGGCGGTGCCGGGTTCTGGCGTCGGCCCAGCGCCAGCCAGGCGAGCGCCGGCAGCAGCAGGATGGCGCCGAGCAGGTTGGTGCTGAACATGAACAGCAGCAGCAGGCCCATGTCGGCCTGGAACTGCAGGCCCGAGAACAGCCAGGTGAAGACGCTCAGCAGCAGCGAGGCCGAGGTGAACACCACGGCCTTGCCGGTATGGCGCAGCGCTTCGTAGTAGGCGTCGCGCAGCGCGGCGCCGAGTTCGAGATGGCGGGCGAATACGCTCCACAGGTAGATGCTGTAGTCGACGCCGATGCCGACGCCGAACGCGGCGACCGGCAGCGTCGCCGGCTTCATGCCGATGCCGAGCATCGCCATCAGGCCGTAGGTCAGCAGCGAGCACAGCACCAGCGGCGTGAGGATGCACAGCACCGCGACGCCGCTGCGAAAGCTCAGCCAGGCGAACAGCGCGAGCGTGGCGTGGACCCAGATGATGACGAGCAGCTCGCGCGCGCGAATTTCCTCGTTGGTCGCCGCCCACACGCCGACGTTGCCGGACGCCAGCTGGAAGTCGACGCCGGCGCCGGCGTTGGCCTTGTTGAAAGACTTCACGGCGGCGACGACGCGGTCGATGGTCTCGGCGCGATGGTCGCGCGTGAACACCAGCACCGGCATGACGCTGCAGTCCGGATTGGCGAGGCCGAGCTGGCTCGGGATCGGCGAGACCAGCTGCGACAGATCCTGGTTGCGCGGCAGCACTCGCCATTTCGGCGCGCCCTCGAACCAGCCGGCGCGCACCTGCCTGGCGATCTGCGGCAGCGACAGCACCGACTGCACGCCGTCGGTGTTCTGCAGGTGCCAGGCGAGGCGATCGACGACGTCCATCTTGTGCGGGTCGACGCAGCCGTACGGACCGGCGACCGACAGCACCTTGAGCACGTCGACGCCGATCGCGAAGTTGCGGCCGATCTCGCGCGAATCGACGTTGTAGCGGCTGTCGGGGCGCAGCTCCGGCACGCCGGCCTGGCGATCGCCGACGATCAGCTTCGGGTACATCCACAGCGCCCAGGCGAGCGCGGCGAGGGCCAGCAGCAGCGCCGGCACCGCGGCGCGCGCGGTCGCGAAGACCGACAGGCGCCGCCAGAGATGGTCGGAGAACGCGACGCGGGCGCGCTGCCGCGTGCGGAAGCGGGCGACGTCGTCGACACGTACCCAGGACAGCACGATCGGCAGCATGAACTTGTTGGTGACGATCACCGCCGCCATGCCCATCGCCGCGTTGAGCGCCATCTCGCGCACGATCTCGATCTGGATGAAGGCCAGCGTCGCGAAGCCGATCACGTCGGTCAGGATCGCGACGGTGCCGGGAATGAACAGCTGGCGGAAGGTCGCGACCGAGGCGTGGTAGGAGTCGAGGCTGTTGACGGCGACCTCGAAGCGCCAGGCGTTGACGTACTGCACGCCGTGCGAGACGCCGATCGCCAGGATCAGGAACGGCACGAGGATCGCGAACGGATCGAGGCCGAAGCCGGCGAGGTGCAGCAGGCCCAGCTCCCAGATCACCGCGGTCAGTGCCGCGAACAGCGGCAGCAGCGCAAGCCGCCAGCTGCCGCAGAAGATCCACAGCAGGAAGAAGGTCGCCAGCAGTGCGAACGCGAAGAAGGCGATGACCTCGTGGCTGGCGTCGCCGACGTCGCCGACCACCTTGGCAAAACCGATGATGCGAATGTCGACGGTGTCGCTCTGGTAGCGCGAGCGGATCGCCTCGAGCTGACGGGCGACTTCGCGGTAATCGAGCTTGGCGCCGCTCGAAGGATCGTGTTCGAGCAGTTCGGCGACGACCAGCGCGCCGCGCTGGTCGAGCGACACCAGGCGGCCGATCAGGCCGGCCTTGCCGACGTTGGCGCGAATGCGCGCCAGCATCGCCGGCGTCGGCTGGTAGTCGCGCGGCACCACGTCGCCGGATTCGAAGCCGCCCTCGACGTTCTCCAGGTAGCGCACGCCGGGCGTGAACAGCGAGGTGACGCGCGAGCGGTCGACGCCCGGCAGGAAGAAGACGTCGTCGGTGACCTTGCGCAGGGTGTCGAGAAAGCCGGGCTCGTAGATGTCGCCCGCCGCGCCGGGCTTGCGCATCACGGCGATCGACACGAGGTTGGCGCCGCCGAAGGCCTGCTCGTAGCGCTTGAACACCTGCATGTACGGGTGGTCGAGCGGAATCTGCTTCTCGAAGCCGGCGTCCGGCTGCAGGTGCAGCGCCAGCCACGCCATCCAGATCGTGAAGCCGAGCAGCACGCCGAACGTCAGCCAGCGCCGCGCATAGATGAGCGGTTCGACGAAGCGCAGTACGCGTCCGGCGTATTGACCCACCGTGCTCCTCCCGACGTTCTTGGTTTGACGCGGCGATCCTGTCCGCGCGCGCTCGATTGTCGGCGCGCGCCGCCCGCGCCGACAAGCGCCGTGCCGGCAGCCGGCTGTGGCGACGGCGTCAGCCGCCGCCGCGCCGCCTCAGATGCTGCGCGCGAGCTGCAGCAGCTCGTCGGACTTGGCGTAGGCGCGGAACAGGGTGCGCGCGAGCACGGCGAGGATGCCGCGCATCTCCTCGCTGCTGTAATGCCGCAGCGGCACCACGCAGGCTTCGATCAGGGCGATCACGGCGCGCGCCATCTCGTCGGCGTCGCCGCCGAGTTCCAGCAGCTTGCGCTCGCTGGCCTGCGCCAGGGCCTGGCGCAGCGTGTCGACCGAGGCGGCCTCGAACGCGCGCTGCGCGGCGGTCAGCGCCGCGGTTTCCGGGCGCGACGGGATCAGCCAGTAGCCGGCCACGCCCTTGTCGACGCGCGGGTCCTGCAGCAGTTTCTGCAGGCCGCTGAAGATATGCAGGATCGCGCGCACCGGATCGGTTTCGGTGCGCATCGGCGTGAACACGTACTGGTCGAAGATCGCGTGCAGGCGCTTCAGGCAGTCGAGGTACAGCGCTTCCTTGCCCTTGAAGTGCCAGTACAGCGCGCCTTTCGACAGCTTGGCGGCCTTGGCGATATCGCCGATCGAGACGCCCTCGTAGCCGTAGCGGCCGAACAGCTCGAAGGCGTGTTCTTCGATGGCTTTCAGCGTGTCGAACTGTTCGTGGACGGGTTTGCGCGGCATGGCGGTGGATCTGGGGCGCGCGGATTGTCGGCGAAACCGCCACCGCATGCCAGCGCCGCCGCCGCGACCGCACGCGGCGGCGGCCGTTCGCAACCTCAGGCCGTGCGCCGGTAACCGAGCAGACGTGCCGGCAGGAACAGCAGCGCGCCGATCAGCGCGAACGTCGCGCCGACACCGATGCCGAGCAGGCGCAGCGGCAGCGAGATCAGCCAGACCAGCGGCGCCAGCAGCAGCGCAAGCAGGGCCAGCGGCCAGCACAGCGCCAGCAGCAGGCACCAGCCGACGAACAGGAGCAGGGCGTTCATGGTGCGCTCCGGATTCAGGCTTCGAGATTCTTGAACTGGCGGCGCAGCTCGAGCTCTTCCTGCGTCACGCAGGCTTCGATCTGTTGCAGGCGCCGCTCCAGTTTCTCGAAGCGGGCTTTGGCTTCGTTCGCCGAGACCCCGGCGCCGTTGCGGTCGCCGCCGGAGCCCGACGGCGCCGGACGGTCGCCGCCGTCGGCCGGGCGCGGGCGGCCGTAGTCGGCCGGCGCGTCGGCGGGGTCCATCAGGTACCACAGCGCCAGATAGACGATGCCGACCGGGAAGAAGCCGCTGAACAGCAGTGCGAGGATCACCAGCACGCGGATCAGCTTGACGCTCCAGCCGAAGTAGTCGGCGATGCCGGCGCAGACGCCGGCAACCCAGCCTTCGCCGGGATAGCGGCGCATCGACGCCAGCATGCCGTCGGAGTTGCGCGGGGCTTTAGTGTTGGTCATGGTGCTTCTGTCTCCAGCCGGGTGCCTCCACGTCGAGCAGGCGCTCGAGCGTGTCGATGCGTTTTTCCAGTCGGTCCGCCAGCTCGACGAGTTCCCCGCCGGCGACCGTCTTGTGCTGCAGTTCGAGTTCGCGGCGCCGCGAGATGGCGCGGAACACCAGCAGCGGGATGACGATGAAGATGCCCGTGACGGCGATCAGCGGGATCAAGTTCTCGAAGAAAGTTTCCACCCCTTACTCCTGCGCGTTGTCTTTGTTCGCCGGCGCGTTCTGGCCGACCTTGGCGCGCAATCTTGCCAGCTCGTCATCGAGCTTGTCGTCGGCGAGACGGGCGAATTCGTCACGCAGGCGATCGGCGCCCAGATCGTAGGCGTCGACGCGCGATTCGAGCTCGTCGGCGGCGCGCTCGGCCTGATCGAGCGCGGCCCGGGTCGCCGCCGAACGCTTGTCGTCCATCTGCTCGCGCAGCTTGATGCGCGAGCTGGCCGACTGGCTGCGCAGATTGATGTTCTTCTGCCGCTGCCGGGCTTCCGAGAGCTTGCCGCGCAGCTTGCCGATGTCCTCGTCGAGCTTGCCGATCTCGGTCTCGACGTGCGCGAGCTCGCGGCCCGCCTCGTCGAGGCGCTCGCCGGCGCGGCGCTTGGCGGTGAGCGCGCCGCGCGCCAGATCCTCGCGCTCCTTGCGGATCGCCAGTTCGGCCTTGGCCTCCCAGTCGGCGGCTTCCGCGCGCAGCGTGTCGATCGCCCGCTGCAGCTCTTTCTTGCGCGCCAGGAAGCGGACCGCGGTCGAGCGGACTTCCACGAGCGTGTCCTCCATCTCCTGGATGATCAGACGCGCCATCTTCTCCGGATCCTCGGCCTTGTTGAGCAAGGCCCCCAGATTCGAATCAATGACGTCCCGCGTTCTGGAAAAAATTCCCATCCATCAATCCTCGAAAACCGCCGTGCTCCGGCAGCGTATCGTGTCGCAGGGCCTCAGCGGCGCGCGATCACCATCAGCGTCGGCACTTCGACCGACACCGGCGGCAGCATGGCCTGCAGGTTGGTCAGTACATTGTCCCGCACTTCGCGCTGGGTTTGGCGCAGGCTGCGCTGCAGCTGCGCCTCGACGCTGGCGGCGGCGACGTGCTGCGACGCGGCGGCGACTTCGACGCGCTTGACGTGCGCGGCATAGCCGTCGATGCCGCCGAAAGTGGCGACGGTCATGGCGATGGCGACAGCGGCGCCGGCGAGATGCATTTGAATGTTCATGTCAGTTCCCCTTTGGGTTTGGTGTTGACGACGGGACAGATAACGCCAGCTCCGTGCCATCTCGTTGTCGATATTCAAGCTATTGATATTTAAAAGATTATAATCGGACGTTCGGAGCGAAGCCGATCGGCTGTTGGCATCTGGCGCCGCCAGTTGGCGATATTCGCCAACATCGAGCACAATGCCGCAATGGAACTTCGCGACAGTCCCGATCCGATCCTCGGCCAGGCCGATAACTTCCTGGCTGTACTGGAAAAAGTCTCACGGGTCGCGCCGCTGTCGAAGCCGGTGCTGATCATCGGCGAGCGCGGCTCGGGCAAGGAGCTGATCGCCGCCCGTCTGCACTATCTGTCGGAGCGCTGGGCGCGGCCGTACGTGAAATTCAACTGCGCGGCGCTCAACGAGGAGCTGCTCGAATCGGAACTGTTCGGCCACGTCGCTGGCGCCTACACCGGCGCCGCCAAGGCCCGCATCGGGCGCTTCGAGCTCGCCAACAACGGTTCGATCTTTCTCGACGAGCTGGCGTCGATGTCGCTGCGCCTGCAGGAGAAGCTGCTGCGCGTCGTCGAGTACGGCGAGTTCGAGCGCGTCGGCTCCAGCGAGACGGTCAAGGTCAATCTGCGTCTGATCGGCGCCGCCAACGTCGATCTGCCGGCGATGGCACGCGCCGGCAGGTTCCGCGAGGATCTGCTCGACCGCCTTTCGTTCGACGTCATCACCGTGCCGCCGCTGCGCGAGCGCCGCGAGGACATCCCGCTGCTCGCACAGAAATTCGCCGAGGGCATGGCCCGCGAGCTCGGGCGCGAGTATTTCGCCGGCTTCGCGCCGGCAGCCGAGCGCGCCCTGCTCGAATACGAATGGCCGGGCAACGTCCGCGAACTGCGCAACGTCATCGAGCGCGCCGTCTACCGGCTCGAGAACGAGCGGCGCGTCGTCGAGCGCATCGAGTTCGATCCCTTCGCCTCGCCGTACCGGCCGCGGGCGATGGCCGCGCAGCTGCCGGCCGCGGCGCCGGCCGCCGCCGCGCGCGCGTCCGAAGCGGCGCCGGCGCCGGCGCTTGCCGCCGAGGCCGCGCCGGGCCTGCCGCTGGCCTTCGAGGAGGCGGTCGCCGCCTTCGAGACGCGCCTGCTGCGTCAGGCGCTCGAAGAGGCGCGCTACAACCAGCGCAAGGCGGCTGAGCTGCTGCAGCTGACCTACCACCAGTTCCGCGGACTGTTGCGTAAGTACAAGCTGCTCGATGCCGAGTAGGAATTTGCCGACATCGCGCGCGGCGGGCTGCCTGGACGGCGACGCTGGCACGGAATTGGCACACGAAAATCCCAGGGATTGCGGCAACGACGCCGCGCCGGTGCCTCCGGCTCCAGATCCCTGATCCGTTGGGTTTCGATCGCAGGACAAGGGCGTCCGCTGCGCAACAGGCAGCCGACGCCTTTTTCGTTTGCGGGCAGGCGTCGGTCGGATGCAGGGAAGGACAGACACCGGGGAAGATGGAGATGCGTACGCTGGATGAAGCCGAACCGTCGTGGGACAAGCGAGCTGCCGCCATGAACCGGCCGGCCGCCAGCCTGCGCGTGGTGCTCGTCGACGACGACGGCGCGCGCGCCGCGTTCGTGACGCAGGCGCTGCGCGCCGCCGGCCACGATGTGGTGGCACGCCTCTCCGCCAACGAAGACCTGCTCGCCGCCGTGCGGCGCGTGCGTCCGGACGTGATCCTCGTCGACATGGACAATCCGGCGCGCGACGTGCTCGATAACTGTGCGGCAGTGACCCAACAAGTGCCGCGTCCGATCATTTTCTTCGCCCGCGATTCCGATCCGGACACGATCTCGCGCGCGGTGCGCGCCGGCGTCTCCGCCTACATCGTCGACGGCATGGCGGCGCATCGCCTGAAGCCGATCCTCGATGTCGCGATCGCGCGTTTCCACGAACACCAGAAGCTGCGCAACGAACTCGACGAAATGCGCACGCGTCTGGCCGACCGCCGCGACGTCGAGCGTGCCAAGGCGCTGCTGGTGCGCCTGCGCAAGCTCGACGAATCGCAGGCCTACACGCTGTTGCGCAAGAGCGCGATGGCGCGCCGCATCACCATCGGCGAGGCCGCACGCACCGTGCTCGCCGCCGCCGAACTGCTCGACGCCGGCCAGGAACCGCTGGGCGGTGCCGCGCCGGAGGAGTCTTCATGAATCTGGTTCTGCCGTTTCGTCCCGAGATCAGCCACCTCACGGTCGGCTACATGCCGCTGCTCGATTCGGCGCCGCTGCTGTGGGCGGCGCACCGCGGCTATTTCCGCGCTGCCGGCCTCGACGTCGAACTGGTCCGCGAAGTGTCGTGGGCGAGCCTGCGCGACCGGCTCGCGTACGGCGCGCTCGACGCTGCGCAGTGCCTGGCGCCGATGCCGGTCGCGGCGACGCTCGGCGCCGACGGCGTCGGCGTGCCGATGGTCACCGGCCTGTGTCTCTCGCAGGGCGGCTCGGCGATCACCTTCTCGCGCACGATGGCCGATCGCATCGGCCTGCGCAGCGGCATGAGCGTGGTCGACAGCGCCGCCGCCGTCGCGCAGTACGTGCGCGGCGGCGGGCGCCTGCGTCTCGCGCACGTGTTCGCGTTCTCGATGCACCACTACCTGCTGCGCGACTGGCTCGCGCTCGGAGGGCTCGAAGGCGATGTGCCCGGCATCGAATTCACCGTCGCGCCGCCGCCGCAGATGGTGCGCCTGCTCGAAAGCGGCGCGGTCGACGGCTTCTGCGTCGGCGAGCCGTGGAACACGGCCGCGGTCAAGGGCGGGCTCGGCTTCGTGGTGACGCCGACCAGCAACATCTGGGACGGCGGCGCCGAGAAGGTGCTCGGCGTCACCCGCGAATGGGCGCAGCAGTTCCCGCACACGCATCGCGCGCTGCTGGCCGCGGTGATGGCGGCGCTGCAGGAACTTTCCAGCCGCGACGTGACCCGCGAACTCGCCGCGCTGCTGCACCGCCTGCAGGTGCTGGCGGTGCCGGATTCCTGGGTCGAGGCGGTGCTGCGCGGCCAGGGCGTCGGCGCCGCGCCGCGCTTCACCAGCGGCCTGCAGGCGTTTCCGCGCCGCTCGCAGCTGATGTGGTGCGCGCTGCAGATGCTGCGCTGGCGGCAGTGGAGCCGGCCGTTGAGTCTTGCGCAGCTGACGTCCTCGGTTTGCGACGTCGCGGCGTTCTGCGACGCCGCGGCGACGCTCGATCTGCCGCTGCCGCTCGTCGATTCGATCCGCGAAGGGGCCGGCGCCGTCGCGCTCGGCGCCGACGGCGCGACCGTCGAATCGCGTTTCATCGACGGCGGCGAGCTCGACCCGGCCGACCCGGCCGCGTATCTCGCCGCGCGCGGCTGGAACCGCGAGGCGGCGCGCGCCGCGGTCGCCGGTTGAGGTGCGGGCGCCGGATGCGCCGGCGCCCGTCGTGATGCAGCTGTCGAAGTACCGGCGGATCGCAGCCGATCCGCCCGCCAATGATGCGGCCAACGCTGTCCGCGACTGTCCCAGCTCTCGTTCGCCAGGAGTCGTCGTCATGTCGGAAGCCGCCCTGTTCCCGTTCATCGATCCCGCCGTGCAGGTCATCGTCGTCTGCGCCGGCGGATTCGTCCTGCTGTTCTTCTGTTTCTCGCTGAGCGACGCCTGGCGCGCCCGCGAACGCCGCGTGCGGCGGACGCAGGCGCCGAGGCGCGCCGATCCGGTATCCCATGCCCAGGACTCCACCTCCGAACGCGAGCCGCACTGAAGCGCGCCGGTCGCGCTGGCTGGCCGCGGCCGTCGCCGGCGCGCTGAGCCTGTGCGCCGGTCCCGCGGCGGCCGCCGCCGACACCCTGCCGGCGCTGACCCGCACCACGCTGGAGCTGGCCGCCGAGGTCGGACGCCGCAGCGCCGAGCCGCGACCGTCGCTGTACGCCGGCGTCGCCGCCGACGGTGTGCTGCTGCGCGAGCTGCGCGTGCAGCTCGACGATGACGCAGCGCTGCGCTACCAGTTCAGCGAGGACGAGGCGCGTGCGCTCGCCGCCGGTGCGCTCAAGCCCTTGCTGGCGCTGGCGCCGGGCGCGCATCGGCTGCGCGCCGAGTTCGTCGCCCGCGCCGCCGGCGACAAGCCCGGCGCGACTCGCTACGCCGCCCAGCTCGACCGCCGCTTCACGGCCGACGACGCGCCGCTCGAACTGCGCTTCAGCGCCGGCAGCCTGCTGGCCGGCGCCAGCCTCGAACTGCAGGCCGCGGCTGGCGACGTCGCGCTGCGCGAAGTCGACTACCTGCTCGGCAGCGAGCGGCCGTTCGAGGCGGCGCTGCGTCTCGCCGTCAGCGGCCGCGACGACGCGCCGCGCCGCGACGCCGCCTGGCAAGCGCTCGGGCTGTCGGCCGCGGCGAGCGACGCGGCGGCGCCGGCCGAGCGCTACCGCCAGGCGCTCACCGCAGCCGACGGCGACGCGGCGCTGCGCGCGCTCGGCGACGCCGGCGCGCTGTCGCCGCAGGGGCTGCGTCTGCGCGATCTGGCCAACGTCACGCTCGGCTATCGCGAGCTGCGCGCCGGTCGCGGCGCGGCGGCGATCGAGCATTTCCAGCGCGTGCGCAGTCCAGGGCCGTATTCGAACGCGGCGATGCTCGGTCTCGGCTGGTGCTATCTGTGGCCGAGCGCCGAGGGCGCACGCCCGGGCGACGCGCCGCTGCGGCCGGCCTCGGCCGACGCGCTGGCCGCGGCGCGGCGCCAGTCGCCGTTCCGCTACCTGCAGGCGGTGGCGAGCGGTGCGCGCGCCGACGACCTGCGCCGCGCGCTGATTCCGTGGGCCGAGCTGCTCGGCCGCGATCCACTCGACCCGGCGGTGCAGGAAGGCATGCTGGCGATCCCGTACGCGCTCGATCATCTCGGCGCGCACGAGCAGGCCGAGCGCCACTACGCGCGCGCGATCACCGCGCTCGAAGGCGCCCGCGCCACGCTCGCCGCGGCGCGCGCCGAGATCGCCGACGGCCGCCTGCTCGCGGCGCTCGACGCGCGCGACGCCGACACCGCGAGCGGCTGGCCGCGCCAGCTGGTCGAACAGCGCGACGATGCCGAGGCGGTGCCGCTGCGGGTGTTCGCCGCCGCCGACGAGGCTGCCGCGCCGCTGCGCGAGTACCGCCAGCTGCGCAGCCTGACGCGCGCGCTCGACGCCGCCGCCGCGCAGCTCGCCGCGCACGACGGCGACGCTGCGCTGGCGGCGCGCATCAACGCGCAGCGCGCGCGGCTGGCGCGGGCCGGTGACGAGGCCGCGGCCCGCCTGCGCGCGGCGCTGCAGGCGGTGCTGCTGGGTCTCGACCGGCAGACCACGCGCGCGCTCGCCGAAGCCGAGTTCGCGCTTGCCCGCGTCTACGACCGCGACCCGCACGGAGACGGCTCATGATCCGCCGCATCGGTCTGGCCCTGCTGTGCCTGACGGCCGCGCTGCCGGCGCGCGCCGACGAGCCGCCGACGGTCGGCTCGGTGACGCGCAACAACGGCCTGCAGGAAAACGGCCGCTTCATCGTGCGCACGCCGGGCATCCTGCGCGTCGAGACCTCGGCGCCGGTCGCGCCCGATGCGGTGCGCGCGATCGCGCACTACGACCGCCTGATCGCGCTCGACGGCGTCGATCCGGCGCTGCGCGCCGAGGCGATGCGCCGCGCCGCCTATCTGCGCGTGCGCCGCTTCGACCAAGGACAGGCCGATGCCGCCGAGCTGCAGCAGGCGATCGCGCTCTACCGCCGCCTGCTCGCCGAGCATCCGCAGGACCCGGCCAACGATCTGGCGCTGTACCAGCTGGCGCGTGCCGAGCAGATCGCCGGCGACAGCGAAGCGGCGATCACGGCGCTGCGCAGACTCGGTGCCGAGCATCCGCAATCGACGCTGGTCGCCGACGCGCGCTTTCGCGCCGCCGAGCTGCTGTATCTGGCGCGCCGCTACGACGAGGCCGAACCGCTCTACGCCGCGGTCGTTGCGCAGGGCAGCGGCACGCCGTACTTCGTGCCGGCGCGCGGCAAGTACGGCTGGACGCTGTATCAGCAGGGCCGCTACGAGGCGGCGCTGCCGGTGCTGCTGGCGATTCTCGACAGCGACCTGCCGCCCGGCACGCTGGAGGATCCGAAGACCGCGCTGGCCGCCGTCGACCGGCGCAAGGGCGATTTCGCCGCCGACGCGCTGAACCTCGCCGGCCGCTCGTTCGCGGCGCTCGGCGGCGGCGCGGCGATGAACGCCTACTTCGCGCAGCGCGGCGACCCGCGCTTCTCGACGCTGCTCTATGCGGCGCTCGGCGGCGCGCTGCTCGAACAGCGCCGCTATCACGACGCCGCGCGCGTCTACGCCGCGTTCATCGAACGCCATCCGCAGCACCGCCTGGCGCCGGACTTCCAGCAGCGCGTGATCGCCGCCTACGAAGGCGGCGGCTTCGCCGAGCCGACGATCGTCGCGCAGGAGGTGTATGTGGAGCGCTACAGCCCCGGCGCGCCGTACTGGAACGGCGCCGCGCCGCCCGCGGCCGTGCTCGATGCGCTGCGCGCCGATCTCGACGATCTCGGGCGCTGGCATCAGGCGCGCGCGCAGCGCCTGCCGGCGTCCGAAGCGGCGGCGCGCCAGGCCGGCTTTCTGGCGGCCGCCGAGTGGTATCGGCGCCGGCTCGCGCTGGAGGCGCCGGGCGAGACGGCCGCCGCCATCGCCATGCTGCGCGCCGACGCGCTCTACGACGGCGGGCGCACGCGCGAGGCGGCGCAGGCCTACGAGCAGGTCGCCTACGAACGGCCCAACGCGCGTTCGGCCGAGGCCGCGTATGCCGCCGTGCAGGCCTGGCAACGCCTGGGCACCGAACTGCCGCCGGCGCAGCGGCCGGAGGCGCTGCGTGCGTCGATCGCCGCGACGCAGCGCTTCGCCGACGCCTACGCCGAGCACCCGCAGTGGAGCGCGGCACTGACGCGCGGCGCGCAGGATCTCTACGAGATCGGCGACGAGGCGCAGGCGGTCGCGGTCGCGCAGCGCACGCTCACCGCCGGCCGCGCGACGCCGGCGCAGCGGGTCGAGCTCTATGGCGTGGTCGCCGCAGCGCAGTTCGCGCAGCGCGACTACGCGCAGGCCGAGACCGCCTACGTGGCGCTGCTGCGCGAGAGCGCGCTGCCGGCCGAGGCGCGCAGTGCGGCGTCCGAGCAGCTCGCCGCCGCCGTCTACCGCCAGGGCGAGGCGGCGCGCGCCGGCGGCGACCTGCGCGGCGCGGCGCGCCATTTCCAGCGCGTCGGCGCACTGGTGCCGGATGCGCGCATCCGCGCCACCGCCGAATACGACGCCGCCGCGGCGCTGATGGGCCTGCAGGACTGGCACGCCGCGGCGGCGGCGCTGGAGACTTTCCGCTCGCGCTATCCGCAGCACGCCTTGAGCGCCGAGGCCGACAAGAAACTCGCCTACGCCTACGAGCAGGACGCGCAGCCGGCCGCCGCCGCCGAGGTCTATCGCCGCGTCGCCGCGCGCGACGGCGAGACGCCGGCACTGCGCCGCGACGCCGCCTGGCAGGCGGCACTGCTCTACGACCGCGCGCAGCAGACGGCCGCCGCGGTGCAGGCCTACGAGGCCTGCCTCGACGCCTATCCGCAGCCGCTCGAACGCAGTCTGCAGGCGCGCCGCCGGCTCGCCGATCTGGCCCGCGACGCGCAGGACGACGAGGGCCGCTACCGTCACTGGCTGCAGACGCTGGTCGCGGTCGACGCCGGCGCCGCGCACAACGCGCAAACCGCGCTGATGGCGGCGCAGGCCAATCTCGAACTCGGCCGCCTCGACGCCGAAGCGGCGCGCCGCATCGCGCTGGCCGCGCCGATCGCCAGGAACCTGACGCGGCGCCAGCAGGCCAGCGAGACGGCGATCGCCGCGCTGCTGCGCGCCGCCGGCAGCGACGATGCCGAGATCACGACGGCGGCGACCTACGAGATCGGCGCGGTCTATCGCGACTTCGGCAGCGCGCTGCTCGACTCCGAGCGCCCGGCGAAGCTGCAGGGCGACGCGCTGGAGCAATACCAGATCCTGCTCGAGGAGCAGGCCGATCCGTTCGAGCAGAAATCGATCGAGGCGCATGCGGCCAATCTGCAGCGCGCGCGCCAGGGTCTGTGGAACGAGTGGATCCGGCGCAGCGCCGCGTCGCTGACCGAACTGGCGCCGGCCCGCTACGGCAAACACGAACTGCGCGAGGATCGCTATGAAGCGCTGCCCTGATGCCACTGCCGCTCTTGCCGCCCTGCTGACGGGCGCGCTGCTCGCCGCCTGCGCGAGCCAGAGTCCGGTCCCGACGCCAACGCGCGCGCGCGCCCTGCCGCCGCCGGCGGCAGCCGCGCCGGTCGATCCCGACAAGGCCGATCCGCAGCAGCGCTTCGCCGCCGCGCTGCAGCTGATGCGGGAAGGACGGCGCGACGAGGCGATCACCGTCCTGCAGGTGCTGACCAGCGATTTCCCGCAGTACTCGGGGCCGTGGACCGATCTCGGCATCCTCTATGCGCAGCTGCGCCGGCCGCGCGAGGCCGGCGACGCGTTCGACAGGGCGGTGCGCGCCAATCCCGACAACGCCGTCGCCTGGAACGCGCGCGGCGTGCTCTACCGCGAAGGCGGTGACGCCGCGCGTGCCGAGCAGTGCTACCGGCGCGCGCTGGCGGCGCAGCCGGACTACGCCAAGGCGCATTACAACCTCGCGATCCTCTACGACCTGACGCTGCGCCGGCCGCAGGACGCGCTCGCGCATTACCGCCAGTACCAGCAGCTCGCCGGCGACGAGGCGCAGCCGATGGTCGCCGTGTGGATACGCGAACTCGAATCGCGCACCATCGCCGCCGCCGGCGGCGCGCCGGCCGGAGCGCAGAAATGAAGCGGCTCTTCAGCCTCGTACTGTTCGCAACGGCGATCGCGGCGCCGGCGTTCGCCGAGCCGCCGCCGGCGGACGGCGGCGGCACCACCATCGTCGGCGAACGCGAGACCGCGGTCGGTCTCTATCTGCTGCCCTGGCAGGAGGAAGCGCCGAGCGACATCGATCGCCCGCCGGCGCACTTCGAGATGCCGGCGCAGGCGCCCGACGGCGAACGACTGCGCGCGCTGAGTCAGGCCGACGAGGCCGGCGCTGCCTATCGGCGCGTGCGCACCGAGCCGCGCTGAGACGCATCGATACGGCGGTGCGGCGCCACGGCGCGCGTTCGCTTGCTACACCGCGCACGCGGCCGCCGCGGTGCCGTCCGACGTGCCGACGGTTGATCCGCCGGGCGCGGCGTCAGCGCTCGACGCAGCGAATGCGCACGCCGGGTTGTGCGCGCAGTCGCGGCGCGAGCGCCGGCGTCGCCAGCAGTTCGCCGTCGTCGGTGAGCGCGAGCGCCTGACCGACGCCGAGGCGCGCGGCGAGCGCCCGCCAGCCGGCGGCGCCGGCGACGAACAGCGCGCCGCCGGCGGCATCGGCGAAGGCGGCGTCGGCGTGCACGACGGTCAGGCTGCGCAGGCCACGGCACGGCCAGCCGCTGCGCGGATCGAGCAGGTGCGCGTAGCGCGTGCCGCGATGCTCGAAATAGCGCTGGTCGTCGCCGTGGGTGATGACCGCTTCATCGCAGGCGTCCATCGTCGCCAGCAGGCGCGGCGCGTCGGGGCGGCGCGGATCGCGGATGCCGATGCGCCAGGCGCGTTCGTTGCGACGGCCGCGCACGGCGAGGTTGCCGCCGGCGTCGATGCTGATATTGGCGTAGCCGCGCGACTGCAGGCGTTCGAGCATGCAGTCGACGATATAGCCCTTGCCGATGCCGCCGAAATCCCAGGCGGTGTCCGGTGCCGGGCCGTAGTGCTCGCCGCCGTCGTAGGCCGGCGCCGCGCGCAGCGCCGTCAGCAACGCATCGATCTGCGTCGCGGCCGGCGGCTCGGCGCGCAGCCGCGCGATGTCGTCGAAGCCCCAGAGGCGCACGAGCGCGCCGATGCGCGGCTCGAACAGGCCGTCGCTGTGTTCACGGATCTGCCAGGCGCGGCGGAACAGCGGGCGCAGCGCGGGCGGCACCGCGACGCGCTCGCCGGCGGCGACGCGACGATTGAACTGCGCCAGCGCGCCCTGGCCCCAGGCCCAGGCATCGCGGCCGAAATCGTCGATCTCGCGCTCGATCGCGCTGATCGCCGCATCGGCCGTGACCCGGCCGCGCGGCTCGGTCATCACGGTGACGGTAACGAATGTGCCCATCGCCATGAAGCGACGCTGCAACGGCGATGGCCGGCGTAGCCAGCCCATGGTCGGAATCATGTTGAGCGGGAAGCGGGCAGGGCTGGCGGGCGGCCGCGATCCGGCCGCCCGCCGCTGCCGCGCTTCATCCACTCATTTCGGCGGATAGTATTCGTCCTGGGTGAGCTGGCCGTCATGATTGGTATCGCGGCGCTCGAAGCGCTTGTCGAGTTGCGAGCCCGGCACGACTTCGTCGCGCTGGATGATGCCGTCGCCGTTCTTGTCGACCCACAGCTCGCTGGCGGGAGCGGTGCCGCCGGGCGCGCCGACCGAGGCCGAGCCCGGCGCGTCGGTGCTGTGCCCGGGCAGCGTGCCGGTTCCCGCCGAGGCGGCACCGGCAACGGCGAACAATGCGATGAACAGCAGGTGCGACCGATCCATGTCTATCTCCCTGTCGAATCCGTGAGTCCCACGTGGTCGCCGACGCGGCGCCGCGCGGCCCGTCCATGGGCCGTGCGGCGCCGCCATGCGCGCGAAGCGGCGGCGAATCCGCCTCGCGTCGTGTTCAGCGCGGCGCCAGACGCTTGCGGTTCTGGCGGATGCGCCACCACATCCAGATGCCGCTGACCGCCAGCACCATCGCGACCAGGCCGATCAGCGTGATCAGCCACGCCCCGATCGGTCCGAACAGGCGGCCGCTGTGCAGATCGATCAGCACCTGCTCGACGATCACGCGCGGCTTGGCATACGGCAGTGCCTTCTCGCGTTCGGCCTCGGGCAGGGCCTGCGGCTGCGACCAGTCGACTTCGGTCGGCGAGACCGGCGCCCAACTGTTGCCCTCGTCGCCGCTCTGGTAGGCGTCGAGGTCCTGCACGGCGATGATCTGCGGGTCGCGCTTGAGCACGCCGACGCGGCGGATCGTCGACACCGGCAGGATCGGCGGCGTCAGCTCGTCGACGCGCTCGCCGTCCGGGCGCAGCAGCACCAGGCTCGCCGGCCCCGCGACGTACAGCAGCGGACTGCTCTTGCCGGCGACGACGAAGCCGAGCGGCGCCGCGATCTGCGTGGCCAGCGGCTTGCCGTCGATCAGCGTGTAGTCGTTGGTCGCGCTGAGCCAGTGCCCGCCGGCGCTGAAGCCGCTCTGCGGCGGCTCGGCATGCAGGCCGTACATCTGCATCAGCCACGGCCAGTCGACGCGCGCGGTGTCGAGGCCGAGTTCGACGCTGCGCGTCAGCAGCACGCCGGTGCAGGCCAGCCAGATCAGGAACGCGAAGGCGACGAGGCCGGCGCGCGAATGCCATTCGCGCAGCAGCGCGATGATGTTGCGCTTGGGCTTCGGCGCCTTGTGCGGCGGGCGCGCGCTGCGCCAGCCGCGCAGGCGCGGCAGCAGCTTCTGCCGCGCCGGCGCCGGATGCGGGGACAAGGGCTCCTTCATCGCCACGTGTGCCGGGTTCATGGCGTTCAGGCGGTCAGCGAGTCGAACACCAGCGCGGTGCGGGCCATGCGCTGCATCATCTTCACCGACAGCGTCGCGCCGGAGATGTTGTCGACCTTCTTGTCGATGCCGCCGCCGGCGGCTCTGGCGCCGATCAGCTGCTGCAGGAAGCTCGGCTGTGCGATCTGTTCGCCGCGCGATTCGCGGTAGATCAGCACGCGCGCGTGCTCGATCGCGCCGCCGGCGACGACGAAGCCGCAGGTCGTCGGCACGTAACCCTCTTTGCCGATGTCGTCGAAGATCCAGGCGCTGCGGCCGTCGGCCTTCCAGTAGCGCAGGCGCGCCTGCGGATACGGACGGCCGAACACGGCGCCGATCTGCGCCTGCTTGGCGGCGTCGAGATCGAGGACGGTGGGGGGCGGGGGAGTGCCGGGTGCGAACGCCTCGGCGATGAAGGCGTCGGGCGTCTGGAAAGTCTTGTAGATGTCGATCGCCTCGGCCTTGCGCGAGGCCAGGCCGAGCAGCGGCAGCGCGGCCAGCGCCTGCAGCAGGCGGCGGCGATCAAAAAGAGCCCCGGCGGACGAAGCCGCGCGGGGATTTGGGAAGTCGGGACTGGCGGTCGTGAGGCGGGCGGGACGCTTTGCTTTATGAATTGTCACGGCGGTTCTCGAAACGGGAAGGGCGGCCGGGATGCGGAAGGGCGGAACACGCCGCGCCGGACGTTGGCGCGTGCGAGGCGGCGTGCTCCGCTTCCGGATCTCCTCCAGGCCGGTGTGCGGCGCTCCTTACTTGGTGACGATCACGCGCGTGAACGGCGCCAGCGCGGCGATCAGGTGGTTGCAGCTGTAGTACGGGATCTGGTTGCGCTCGCAGGCGTTGTACGCGGCTTCGACGACGGCGTTGAACTGCGTCATCGTGATGCCGAGGTCGGCGTGCGCGGCGCTCATGCTGGCGCCCTGGTACTCGACCTTGGCGCCGAGCACCATCTGCTCCAACTGCGTGTTCAGCGCGATCTGGCGCTCGACGTTGCCGAACTCCTTGAAGATGTAGTTGATGCGGTTGTCGAGCATGATGTAGTAGAACAGCGACTCGACCCAGTTGTGGACGCCGTACTCGCCGCCGAAGCTGGCGACTGCCGAGCTGGGGATGCCGAGGATCGGTTTGGTCTTCTGCTCGGCGGCGAAGGCCGGTTGCAGGGAGGCGATCATCAGCGCCGTGCCGGCCGCGATCGCGAGTTTTGCCTTGCTGACTTTCATCGAAGATCTCCTGTTGCGGTCCGGATCAGAACGTCAGGTGGGTGGAGAAGTAGAAGCCGTTGTTGTCCTGCGACACCGAGATGTTGCCGAGCATCAGGTAGGCGACGACGAACGAGATGTTCTTGTTCGGCGCGTAGGCCATGAAGATGTCGTACCAGTCGCCTTCCTTCTTCTGCTGCAGCGTGTTCGACAGGCCGCCGAGGCCGATGCTGCCGAGGATGTCGGTGATGCTGGTCAGATCGAGACCGGCGACCTTGACGCTCTTGCCGTCGAGATTGTTGCCGTGCTGCTGCCACTCGGCGCCGATCGCCGTGTTCTTGGCCACCAGGTGCGCGATCGACACTTCCCAGCGCACTTCCTTCTTCGAGTCGCAGTCGCCCTGGGTGAGCAGGCGGCTGTCGCAGGAGCCGAAGCCGGTCAGGCCGATTTCGTTGGCGGCGGTGTAGCGCGCCGCGACGTTGACCAGCGTGCTGATCGGGAAGAAGATCTTGGTCGCCGCGATATAGGCTTCCCAGTCCTTGGTCTTGTCGGCGCCGAGCGTGTGGACCAGCGCCTCGCTGTGGTTCTTCTTGTACAGGCCGCCGATCGAAACCTGCGGAATCCAGCTGTCCGAGGTGTAGACCGCGTCGCCGAACAGGCGCAGCTTGGCGCCGAAGACGTCCATCTGCAGCGTCGAGTTCCACGGGTCGGTGCCGCCGCCGATGCCGAGCGTGTTGAGCAGCAGCGCCACGGTGTCGAGGTTCGACAGGTTCAGCGACAGCTTGTGCGAGGCGTACGACAGTTCGAGGCGATCGTAGAAACCGATGTTCACGCCGAACACCGAGTCCTGCAGGGCCGGCACGTTCACGTAGGTGAAGCCGGCGCTGGCATTGATGCCGTCGCGCGTCTCGTAGCCGCTGATCGTCGCCCACGGCACCGCGCCGCCGCCGCCGGCGCCGTCGACCGTGAACACGCCGCCGGTCAGCAGCACCTTGCCGTTGTTGTACCAGTCGGCGTGCGCGGCGCCGCTGGCCAGTCCCGCCAGCAGCAGCGCTACGCCACGCAGGCCCCGCCATTTGTTCGTGTGTGCCCGATTCATTTGCCCCAACTCCTTTTGTTTGAATGAAAAGCAAAGCCTGAAATGACCGCGCCCTTGCGTGGCGCGTGAGTCAGCCGACGTGCTCCGTCGGTACCGCTGCGGACATCGCGAACAAAAAAAAACGTCCACGTGCTGGGGTCTCCAGCGACGTGGACGTCGATGTCCGGTTTGAAATCGAGCGGCTTTGCCCGACTCCCTTTGACGCGTCTCGTGTGCCTATCCGTGGCGCACGGTGGAACGAAACGCAAAGCCTGTGCCAATCATTGCGAAACGATGGCAGCCGCACGCCGGTCCGGGCCGCGAGCCGCGTCGGTCACGCGGCCTTGAAAACGCGTCTCTGCGTAGGAGAAATCGACACGTGTCGCGATGCCGGACGACAGCGCGCGCGCACGCTTGCGATGCGCGCGCGTGCATCGCATACGCGCGACAAGCCTCGCCAAGTGCCGGTGCGCGCTGCCGCATGCTGGCGCAGAAATGTTTCGTGCTGGGGCGCTGCGCACCGCGCTGTGGCGATGCGCGCGCCGCATGCAGCTCGCTTCGCGCGGCGGCGCATCGTGTTCCGCGCGCGTGTGGAATGCGTGCGCGCCCGCGATCGTGAGCGCGAGCGCGATGCGCGAGGAGGCGCGGCGCCGCGCCGCGGCACGTGATCGCGCTCCTTAAATAGCGGAGCGTGATCGACGCGCACTTGCGGCGCACCGGGTCGTGCCGCTGCGACGCTGCGTCGCGCGCTCGCATCGGCAAGACCTGCATTCGGTTTGTGGCATAACGCTTGCAGCGCATTTCGCGCGCGTGATAAGAATCAGCGCACGAGCAGGCATCGTCGCCCGTTCACGGACATCGAAGTCCACGCCGGTCCCCCGACCGGCGTGGACTTTTTTGTTGCGCCAACGAAAAGCGTGCGATGCGTGGCTCGCGCATCGCGTCGGCTCACGCGGCGCGGCCGCGGCGTCGCTCGTCCACCACAAGAGCGCTGCAAGGGGATTGCATGAAGACGTTAAGAAAAGGATTTCGACGCGGCCTGGTGCCGATGGCGGTGCTGACATCGTTCGCGGCGCCGGCCGCGCAGGCGCAGGAGAGCTGGCTCGACGACACCTATGTCGCGCCGATGGCGTCGTACTCGATCGCCGACAGCGATCGCCATACCGACGATGCGTTCGGCGGTACGCTGGGTCTGGGCTGGCGGCTGTCCGATCGCGTCGAAGTCGAACTGCTCGGCACCTATCTGAAGTACAAGGCCGACGACGGCAACTCCAACGAGCCCTGCGGTCTGCTGCGGCGCTGCACGCCTTACGAGGATCAGGAAGTGTCCGGCGGTGGCGTCGGCACCAACCTGTTCCTGACGCCTTACACCTTCGGCGGCCTGTTCCTGCATCTCGACGTGATGGCCGCGAGCAATGCCGTCTACCACGCCGGTCTGGGCCTCGACCTGCCTCTCAACGACCGCGGCTTCGCGGTGCGCGCCGAGGCGCTGTGGCAGTCGAACTACGACTGGGATTTGAAGGAGCCGGTCTTCAACCTCGGCCTGCGCATTCCGCTCGGTCCGCATCGCGAGCCCAAGGTCTATCAGCCGGCCGAGCCGGTGCAGGTCGTCGAGCCGGTCGCGCCGCCGCCACCACCGCCGCCACCGCCGGCGCCGTGCACGATGGGCGCCGACGGCAGCGTCGACCTCAGCGGCTGCAAGACCGGCGACACGGTCGTGCTGCGCGGCGTGAACTTCGAGTTCGACAAGTGGAATCTCACGCTCAACGCCAAGGGTCTGCTCGACATGGTCGTGGCCGCGCTGCAGAAGCGTGCCGATATCAAGGTCGAGATCGACGGTCATACCGACAGCAAGGGCTCCGACAGCTACAACCTGAAGCTCTCGGATCGACGCGCCAAATCGGTGATGGACTATCTGCTCGCCAAGGGCGTCGCGCCGTCGCGGTTGTCGTCGAAGGGCTTCGGCGAATCGATGCCGATCGCCGACAACACGAGCGATGAAGGTCGCGCGATCAATCGTCGCGTCGAACTCAAGGTCGTCGAATCGAGCCAGGGTGCGGTGACGGTCGAGCAGGCCGGCCAGCCGGCGCAGCGCTATGCGCCGCCCGCCGCGCCGCACGAGCACGAGGCGCCGATGCCGATGGCGACACCGGCCCCGGCGCCGGCACCGGTCGCGGCGGCCACCGGCGGCACGACGGTGACGATCGAGAACATGGCGTTCGGTCCCGGCGTGCTGACGGTCGCCGCCGGCAGCACCGTGACGTTCCTGAACAACGACGGCTCGAATCACATCGTGCGCTTCGCCGACGGTCAGCAGAGCCCGCGTCTGCCGATGGGCCGCACGTGGACGCGGACCTTCACGGCGCCGGGCGAGTATCCGTACGTGTGCATGATTCACCCGACGATGAGCGGCAAGATCATCGTGCAGTAAGCGTCGCGGCCCGGGTGCGCCGGCCCGCAAGGACCGGCGCATCCCGAGCGGGGACGTCGCGCAGTCTTTTGTGGTGCGGCTTTCGCTCTCTGGCGGAGCGGCATGCGCGGATGCAGGGCGCAGAGGGCGGATGGCAGCGCGTCGCCATCGCCGGCGTGTTCCGTTGCGAGGCAAGCGGGGCCCGGATCTGCACCGTTTTTAGTAGAGCTGTCACATTTTCTGGCATACGCTTTGCGATATGCCAGGCAGGATCAGCGACGATCTTGCATTACCGTCTGCGGTCAACGACGCCCGCGCCCCGTTTCTTCTTTTGGGAGCACGAGCATGTCGAAGGCCACATCCATTCAGCTGTTCAGTCTGTCCAGCCCGCAGATGCGGGCGTTCCATCTTTCCTGGCTGGCGTTTTTCGTCTGTTTCTTCGCCTGGTTCGCGGTCGCACCGCTGATGCCGGTCATCAAGGGCGAGTTCGGTCTGAGCAAGGACCAGATCGCCAACATCAACATCGCCGCGGTCGCGATCACCATCCTCACGCGTCTCATCATCGGGCCGCTGTGCGACAAGTACGGTCCGCGCAAGGTCTACACCGCGCTGCTCGCGATCGGCGCGATTCCGGTACTCGGCATCGCGCTGGTGAAGAGCTATGAAGGCTTCCTGTTCTTCCGCCTGCTGATCGGTTCGATCGGCGCCAGCTTCGTCATCACGCAGTACCACACCTCGGTGATGTTCGCGCCGAACGTGGTCGGTACCGCCAATGCGGCGTCGGCCGGCTGGGGCAACGCCGGCGGCGGCGTCACGCAGACGGTCATGCCGCTGGTGCTCGCCGCGGTCATCAGCCTCGGCGTCGACCATGTGTACGGCTGGCGCGTGTCGATGCTCGTGCCCGGCGTGCTGATGCTGATCGTCGCGGTGCTGTACTGGCGCTACACGCAGGACTGCCCGGACGGCAACTACCAGGAACTGCGCGCGCGCGGCGTCGAGATCGAGAGCGGCAAGAAAGGCGGCTGGGCGGTATTCAAGGCGGCCGCGGCGAACTACCGCGTGTGGATGCTGTTCGTCACCTACGGCGCCTGCTTCGGCCTCGAACTGTTCGTCCACAACGTCGCGGCGAGCTACTACGTCGACAAGTTCGATCTCGACCTCAAGACCGCGGGCCTGGCGGCCGGCAGCTTCGGCCTGCTCGCCCTGTTCGCGCGCGCGCTCGGCGGCTGGATCTCCGACCGCGTCGCCAGCCGCAAGGGCCTCGATGCGCGCACGCTGCTGCTGTTCGCGCTGATGCTGGGCGAGGGCATCGGCCTGCTGTGGTTCTCGACGACCACCTCGGTGACGATGGCGGTGGTCGCGATGCTGACCTTCGGCCTTTGCACGCACATGGCCTGCGGCGCGACCTATGCGCTGGTGCCGTTCATCGACCGCGCTTCGCTCGGCGGCGTCGCCGGCATCATCGGCGCGGGCGGCAACGTCGGCGCGGTCGCGGCCGGCTTCGTGATGAAGGGCGTCGGCGACGTGCAGCAGACCTTCGCCTGGCTCGGCGGCTTCGTCGTGCTGTCCTCGCTGTGCGCGATCGCGGTGCGCTTCAGTGCCACGCACAAGGCGCGCGAGAACACGCTCTACGAGGAAGCGCTCGCGCAGCGCCAGGCGCTGCGGCAGTCGACGGCGGGAGCGGTACCGGAAGCGGCCTGAAAGCGCACGCGATCCACCCGCGAGGCATAAGAATCAAAATGAATCATCGCAAGATTGTCGTCGTCGGCCACGGCATGGTCGGCCACAAGCTGCTCGAGGCGCTCGTCGAGCGCCCCGAGCTTTCCCTGACCGTGCTCGCCGAGGAACCCCGTCCGGCCTACGACCGCGTCCATCTGACCGATTTCTTCTCCGGCCGCAGCGCCGACGATCTGCTGCTGGCGCGGCCGGACTTCGCCGAGGCCTATGGGGTCGATCTGCGGCTGTCGGCGAAGGCCACCGCGATCGATCGCGCGGCGAAGACGGTGACGCTCGCCGACGGTGCGAGCGTGCCGTACGACATGCTGGTGCTGGCGACCGGCTCGTATCCGTTCGTGCCGCCGATTCCGGGCAAGGATCGTCCCGGCTGCTTCGTCTATCGCACGATCGAGGATCTCGAAGCGATGCGCGCGGCGGCGGCAGGCGCGAAGAGCGGCGTCGTCATCGGCGGCGGCCTGCTCGGCCTCGAAGCGGCGAAGGCGCTGAAGGATCTGGGTCTGGCCACGCACGTCGTCGAATTCGCGCCGCGCCTGATGGCGGTGCAGGTCGACGACGGCGGCGGCCGGCTGCTGCGCCGGAAGATCGAGGAACTCGGCGTCACCGTGCACACGCAGAAGAGCACGACCGAGATCGTCGACGGCGATCCATCAAATGGCGGGGCCAGGCACAAGCTGAAGTTCGCCGACGGCAGCGAACTCGAGACCGACATGATCGTGTTCTCGGCCGGCATCCGCCCGCGCGACGAGCTGGCGCGGCAGGCCGGCCTCGAAGTCGGGCCGCGTGGCGGCATCGTCGTCGACAACGCCTGCCGCACCTCCGATCCGGACATCTACGCGATCGGCGAGTGCGCGCTGTGGGACGGCAAGATTTACGGTCTGGTCGCGCCGGGCTACGAGATGGCGCGCGTCGCCGCCGACCACATCGCCGGCGAGTCGACGCTGGCCTTCGCCGGCGCCGACATGAGCACCAAGCTCAAGCTGATGGGCGTCGACGTCGCGTCGATCGGCGATGCGCACGGCACCACCGCCGGCGCGCTGTCGTACCAGTTCGCCGACGAGGTCAGACAGGTCTACAAGAAGCTGGTCGTCTCGGCCGATCGCCAGCGCCTGCTCGGCGCGGTGCTGGTCGGCGATGCCGCCGAATACGGCGATCTGCTGCAGATGATGCTCAACGGCCTGACGCTGCCCGAGCAACCGGAGGCGCTGATCCTGCCGCTCGCGGCGGGCGGCGGCGCCGTCAAGTCGTCGGGCGTCGGTGTCGATGCCTTGCCGGCGAGCGCGCAGATCTGCTCGTGCAACAACGTTTCCAAGCAGGCGCTGTGCGAGTCGATCGCCAGCGGCTGCACGACGCTGGCGGCGCTGAAGAAGAGCACCAAGGCGGCGACGACCTGCGGCGGCTGCGCGCCGCTGGTCACGCAGGTGCTGAAGGCGGAGCTGAAGCGTCAGGGCGTCACCGTCAACAATCACCTCTGCGAGCACTTCCCGTACTCGCGTCAGGAGCTGTATCACCTGGTGCGCGTCGGCAAGCTGGAAACCTTCGAGCAGGTGCTGCACAAGCACGGCCGCGGCCTCGGCTGCGACGTCTGCAAGCCGACCGTCGGCTCGATCCTCGCCAGTTGCTGGAACGCCTTCGTGCTGCAGAAGGAGCACGCGGCGCTGCAGGATTCGAACGACTACTATCTCGCCAACGTGCAGAAGGACGGCACCTATTCGGTCGTGCCGCGCGTGCCGGGCGGCGAGATCACGCCGGACAAGCTGATCGCGATCGGCGTGGTCGCCAAAAAGTACGGCCTCTATACCAAGATCACCGGCGGCCAGCGCATCGACCTGTTCGGCGCGCAGGTGCATCAGCTGCCGGCGATCTGGCGCGAGCTGATCGACGCCGGCTTCGAATCGGGCCATGCCTACGGCAAGGCGCTGCGCACGGTGAAGTCCTGCGTCGGCAGCACCTGGTGCCGCTACGGCGTGCAGGATTCGGTCGGCTTCGCGATCGATCTGGAGAACCGTTACAAGGGCCTGCGCTCGCCGCACAAGATCAAATTCGCGGTGTCCGGCTGCACGCGCGAGTGCGCCGAGGCGCAGGGCAAGGACGTCGGCGTGATCGCCACCGAGAAGGGCTGGAATCTCTACGTCTGCGGCAACGGCGGCATGAAGCCGCGCCACGCCGAGCTGCTCGCTGCCGATCTCGACAGCGCGACGCTGATCCGCTACGTCGACCGCTTCCTGATGTTCTACATCCGCACCGCCGACCGCCTGCAGCGCACCAGCGTGTGGCGCGACAACCTCGAAGGCGGGCTCGACTACCTGAAGGACGTCATCGTCAACGACCGTCTCGGCATCGGCGCGGAGCTGGAGGCCGAGATGGCGCTGGTCGTCGCGAGCTACCAGGACGAGTGGAAGACGGCGATCGAGGACGAGCAGACCCTCAAGCGCTTCCGCACCTTCGTCAACAGCGACGCCGTCGACGATCACGTGCTCTTCGTCGAGGAGCGCGGCCAGATCCGGCCGGCGCGCGCCGAGGAGCGCGCCGGCTTCAAGGGCATCGCGGTCGTCGCCGCCGTCGGCGCGCAGGAGGCATGATGAACGTCTCCGCAAGCTGGCAGCCGGTCTGCGCGATCGACGACATCGTGCCGGACACCGGCGTCGCGGCGCTCGTCGGCGGCCGCCAGATCGCCGTGTTCCGCCTGCGCGCCGACGATCGCGTCTACGCGATCGACAACCGCGATCCGTTCTCCGGCGCCAATGTGCTGTCGCGCGGCCTGGTCGGCGATCTGCAGGGCGAGCGCGTGGTCGCCTCGCCGATCTACAAGCAGCACTTCAGCCTCGCCACCGGCCGCTGCCTCGAAGACGCGGCCCACAACGTGCAGGCCTACGCGACGCGCGTCGCCGACGGCATGATCTGGGTCGATCCGGCGCCGCTGCGCAGCTACGTGCCGGCGCCGAAGCCGCGCGAGCGCATGCGCCTGGTCGTGATCGGCAACGGCATGGCCGGCATGCGTGTCGTCGAGGAGCTGATCGAGGCGGCGCCCGATCTCTACGAGATCGAAGTGTTCGGCGCCGAGACGCACGGCAATTACAACCGTATCCTGCTGTCGCCGGTGCTCGCCGGCGAGAAGAAGGCCGCCGACATCATGCTGCACGCGCCGTCGTGGTACGCCGAGCGCGGCATCACCTTCCATGCCGGCGATCCGGTCGTGGCGATCGACCGTCCGCGCCGCATCGTGCGCTCGCAGGCGGGCAGGACCACGAGCTACGACCGCCTGCTGCTGGCGACCGGCTCGAAGCCGATCGTGCTGCCGCTGCCGGGCCGCGATCTTGAAGGCGTGACGACCTTCCGCGATCTCGACGACGTCGACGCCATGCTGGCAATCGCCAGCACGCACCGCCGCGCCGTCGTCATCGGCGGCGGCCTGCTCGGCCTCGAAGCGGCGCACGGTCTGGCCAGGCGCGGCATGCAGGTCGAGATCGTGCATCTGGTCGACCGCCTGATGGAGCGCCAGCTCGATGCGCCGGCGGCGGCGCTGCTCAAGGCCAAGCTCGAAGCGCGCGGCATGAAGATCCACCTCAACGCCAGAACCGAGGCGATTCTCGGCGGACCGGAGTCTGCCGGGCGCGTCAGCGGCGTGCGTCTGGCCGACGGCCAGGTGCTCGACGCCGATCTCGTGGTCATGGCGGTCGGCATCCGGCCGAACATCGACCTCGCGCAAAGCATCGGCCTGCGCTGCGATCGCGGCGTGCTGGTCGACGACACCATGCAGACCTTCGATCCGCGCATCTACGCGGTCGGCGAATGCGTGCAGCATCGCGGCCGCACCTACGGCCTCGTCGATCCGCTGTGGGGCCAGGCCTATGTCTGCGCCGCGCAGCTCGCCGAGCGCGGCCACATGCGCTACCGCGGCTCGCAGGTCTCGACGCAGCTCAAGGTCGCCGGCATCGAAGTGTTCTCGGCCGGCGACTTCGAAGGCGGCGAGGGCACCGAGGATCTGGTGCTGCACGACGCGCAGCGCGGCGTCTACAAGCGGCTGATCCTGCGCGAGCACCGTGTCGTCGGCGCGGTGCTGTACGGCGACACGCGCGACGGTGCCTGGTACTTCGAGCTGATCAGCGAGGGCAGCGACGTCGGCCGCTATCGCAACCGGCTGCTGTTCGGCCGCGAGTTCGCTCTGCGCAGCTGATTCCCGCGATGGCTATTCCGAAAAATTCCGGGCTCCGCCGCTGCCGCGGCGGGGCGTTCGCAGGAGCGCGGTCATGAGCGGCGCCGATGGCGGCGTGCTGACCACCTGTCCTTACTGCGGCGTCGGCTGCGGCGTGCGCGTGCCGGCGGCCGACGCTGCGGTGCAGGGCGACGTCACGCATCCGGCCAATGGCGGACGGCTGTGCGTGAAGGGCAGCACGCTGCACGAGACGCTGGTGCCGCAGGGCCGCCTGCTGCAGCCGCTGCAGCGCGTCGCCGAGAGCGGTCCCGACGCGCTGCAGCCGCTGGCCTGGGATGCGGCGCTGGATCGGGTCGCCGGCCGCTTTGCGCGGACGATCGCCGAGCACGGCCCGGACAGCGTCGCGTTCTACGTCTCCGGCCAGCTGCTGACCGAGGACTACTACGTCGCCAACAAGCTGATGAAGGGCTACATCGGCTCCGGCAACATCGACACCAATTCGCGGCTGTGCATGTCCTCGGCGGTCGCCGGCCACAAGCGTGCGTTCGGCGAGGACGTGGTGCCCGGCTGCTACGAGGACTTCGAACTCGCCGATCTGATCGTGCTGGTCGGCTCGAACACCGCCTGGTGCCACCCGGTGCTGTACCAGCGCATCGTCGCCGCCAAGGAGCGGCGTCCGGCGCTGAAGCTGGTCGTCGTCGATCCGCGGCGCACGCCGACCTGCGATCTCGCCGATCTGCATCTGCCGCTGCGGCCGGGCAGCGACGTGCCGCTGTTCAACGGTCTGCTGGCCTGGCTCGCCGCGCACGGCGCCGTCGACCGCGACTTCGTCGACGGCCACACGCGCGGTGTCGACGCGGCGCTGGCCGTGGCCCGCGACAGCGCCGGCGACCTCGACGCGCTGGCCGGTCAGTGCGGCGTGCAGCGCGAGCGCCTCGAAGCGTTCTACGCGCTGTTCGCGGCGACCGAAAAGACCGTCACGCTGTTCTCGCAAGGCGTCAACCAGTCGGGGCAGGGCACCGACAAGGTCAACAGCATCATCAACTGCCACCTGCTCAGCGGCCGCATCGGCCGGCCCGGCATGGGGCCGTTTTCGATGACCGGCCAGCCGAACGCGATGGGCGGGCGCGAGGTCGGCGGCCTCGCCAACACGCTGGCCGCGCACCTGGATTTCGCCGAGCCGGCGCAGCGCGCGCTGGTGCAGCGCTTCTGGGCCAGCCCGCGCATCGCCGAGCGGCCGGGCCTGAAGGCCGTCGATCTGTTCGAGGCCGTGCATGCCGGGCGCATCAAGGCGATCTGGATCGTCGCCACCAATCCGGTCGTCAGCCTGCCGGACGCCGACCGCGTGCGCGAGGCGCTGCGCCGCTGCGAGTTCGTCGTCGTCTCCGACGTCGTACAGCACACCGACACCGCGCAGCTCGCGCACCTGCTGCTGCCGGCGCTGGCCTGGGGCGAGAAGGACGGCACCGTCACCAACTCCGAGCGCTGCATCTCGCGCCAGCGCGCGTTCCGGCCGGCGCCCGGCGAGGCGCGTGCGGACTGGTGGGCGTTCGCCGGCGTCGCCGCGCGCATGGGCTGGGCCGATGCCTTCGCCTACGACACGCCGGCGGCGATCTTCGACGAGCACGCGCGCCTGTCGGCGTTCGAGAACGACGGCGGCCGGCGCTTCGACCTGCGCGGTCTGGCCGGCCTGACGCGCGCCGAATACGACGCGCTCGCGCCGATCCGCTGGCCGGTGCTCGAACGCGGGCAGGGCACGGACCGGCTCTACGGCGACGGCCGCTTCTCGCACGTCGACGGCCGCGCCGTGTTCGTGCCGACCGCGCCGGTGGCACCGGCGCATGCGCCGGACGCGGCCTACCCGCTGGTCCTCAACACCGGCCGCGTGCGCGACCAGTGGCACACGATGACGCGCACCGGCCTGGCGCCGACGCTCGGCGGCCACCTGCCGGAACCGTACGTCGATCTGCATCCGGCCGACGCCCTGGCTTGCGGCGTGCGCGACGGCGGCCTGGCGCGCGTGATCTCGCGCTGGGGCTCGCTGGTCGTGCGCGTGCGCAGCAGCGGCGAGCTGCGCCGCGGCCAGATTTTCGTGCCGATCCACTGGAACGACCAGTTCGCGTCCGATGCGCGCGTCGGCGCGCTGGTCAATCCGGTCGTCGATCCGCACAGCGGCGAGCCCGAGTTCAAGCACACGCCGGTGCGCGTCGAGGAGTTCCGCGCCGACTGGCATGGCCTCGCCTACACGCGCGGCACGGTCGATCTGCAGCGCCTCGCCTGGTGGGTGCGCGTGCAGACCACGGCGGCGCAGCGCTACGAGTTCGCCGGCCGCGGCGTCATCGCCGACCGCGCGCAGTGGGCGCGCGCCTTCCTCGGCGTCGACGAGCCGGCGCCGGACTGGATCGAGTATCGTGACGACGGCAGCGGCGTCTACCACGCCGCCTACATCCGGGACGGACGCCTGCAAGCCTGCCTTTACATCGCGCCGCGCGAGATGCTGCCGGCCCGCGACTGGTTCGCCGGGCTGTTCGAGCGCCTGCGCCTGTCGCTGCGCGACCGCGCCAGCCTGATGGCCGCCGAACCGTTCACCGGCGGCGCCGACGCCGGGCCGCAGGTCTGTTCCTGCTACAAGGTCGGCCGCAACACCATCGTCAAGGCGATCCGCGAGCAGGGCCTGACCACGCCCCGGCAGGTCACCGCCTGCCTCAAGGCCGGCGGCAACTGCGGCTCCTGCCTGCCGGAAATCCGCGGCCTGCTCGCCGAGTGCGCGCTCGTCGAGCGCGCCGAGCCGGCCTGAGCGATGCGCGACGAGGCCCTGCGCGGGGCAGTCGCCGCCGTCGTGCTCGCCGGCGGACGCGGCACGCGCATGGGCGGCGTCGACAAGGGCCTGCAGGCCCTCGACGGGCGGCCGCTCGCGCAGCACGTGCTCGAGGCGCTGCGCCCGCAGGTCGCCGAGGTCTGCATCAGCGCCAACCGCCATGCCGAGGCCTACCGTGCGCTCGGCGCCGAGGTGATCGCCGATGCCTGGCCGGACTTCCGCGGACCGCTCGCCGGCCTGCACGCGGCGCTGGCGCGCGGCACGTACGACTGGTGGCTCGCCGCGCCCTGCGACACGCCCGGCCTGCCGGCCGATCTGGTCGCGCGCCTGCACGGCGCGGCGCGCGCGCGCGGCCGGCCGGCCGCCTACGCCGTGGTGCGCGGCGAGCCGGTTTATCCGCTGTGTCTGGTCCAGCAGGGGTGTTTCGACGACTTGCAGCGCACCTTGCGGGACGGACAATATGCGGTCGGCCGCTGGCTGGCCGGGCAGGGCGCCGTCGCCGTCGCCATCGACGGCTGGGACGCGCGCCTGCCGCTGAACCTCAACACGCCGCAGCGGCTCGCCGCCGCCCAGAGTGCAAGGCCTTGAACGCGGGACCGAACATACCGTCGCAACTGATCGACCAGCACGGACGCCGCAAGCGCAAGCTGCGCATCTCACTGACCGACCGCTGCAACTTCCGCTGCCGCTACTGCATGCCGGACACGCCGCAGTGGCTGCCGAAGTCGCAGGTGCTGACGATCGAGGAGATCGTGCGCGTCGCGCGGCTGATGATCGGCGAGGGCATCGGCCACATCCGCCTGACCGGCGGCGAGCCGCTGCTGCGCCGCGGCCTGCTCGACGTGGTGCGCGCGCTCGACGCGCTGCGCCCGCTCGGCCTGACGCGCATCTCGATGACCAGCAACGCCTCGCGGCTGGCGCCGCAGGCGGCGGCGCTGAAGGCGGCCGGTCTCGACGACCTCAACATCAGCCTCGACAGCGTCGATCCCGACACCTTCCGGCGCATGACCGGTCGCGAGCTGGCGCCGGTCGTCGACGGCATCGACGCGGCGCGCGCCGCCGGCCTGCCGGTCAAGCTCAACAGCGTGCTGCTGCGCGACGACAACGGCGGGCAGATCGTCGCGCTCGCCGAATGGGCGCGGGCGCGCGGCCTGCCGCTGCGCTTCATCGAATACATGCCGCTCGACGAACCGGGCCGCTGGCAGCGCGCGCAGGTCGTCGCCGAAGCCGAGATCCTCGCCGCGCTGCGCGGCCGCTTCGGCGTCGAGCCGCTGCCGCGCAGCGCCGATCCGGCGACACGCTACCGGCTCGACGGCGACTACGAAGTCGGCGTGATCTCGACCGTCAGCAATCCGTTCTGCGCGAGCTGCGACCGCCTGCGGCTGACGGCGACCGGCGAGCTCTACACCTGCCTGTTCGCGACGCAGGGCACGCCGCTGCGCGAACGCCTGCGCGCCGGCGACAGCGACGCGCAGCTGCTCGAACGGATTCGCGACGCCGTCTGGCACAAGCAGGCCGGCTATGCCGCGCAGCCGCGCGCGCCGCTCGAGCGCCCGATCACCATGCACGCGATGGGCGGCTGAGCCGCCCGGGTCTCCGGTCGATGACGACGATCACTTTCGAATTCAACGGCCAGCTGCTGCGTCTCGCCGGCGCCGCCACGCAGGCCGTCAGCGTGCCGGCGCCGGCGACGCTGGCCGCCGCACTCGACGCGCTCGCCGTCGCGCGCCCCGAACTGGCCGCCGCGCTGGCGCGCTGCGCCTGCGCGATCGGCGACCGCCTGATCCTGCGCCGCGACACACTGCAGGGCGGCGAGACGGTGGCGCTGCTGCCGCCGGTCGCCGGCGGCTGAGTCGCCGGCGGCACGGCGCCCGTTTCCCTGCGCGGCGCCGCAAATGGGACAATGGCGATTCCAGCCACCAATCCCTGTTCGACGAAGAAACGGAATGAACGAGTTGCCGAATTGCCCGAAGTGCGGTTCCACCTATACCTATCAGGACGGCGAGCTGTACATCTGTCCCGAGTGCTCGCACGAGTGGTCGGCGCAGGCCGCCGCCGCCGAGGAGCCGGTCGAGACCGGTCTGGTCGTCAAGGACGCCAACGGCAATCTGCTGCAGGACGGCGATGCGGTGACGGTCATCAAGGATCTCAAGGTCAAGGGCTCGTCGGCCGTCGTCAAAGTCGGCACCAAGGTGCGCAACATCCGCCTCGTCGAAGGCGATCACAACATCGACTGCCGCATCGACGGCATCGGCGACATGAAGCTCAAGTCCGAGTTCGTGCGCAAGGCCTGAGGCGGCGCACGGGCCGGCGCACGACCAACGCGAAGAGGTGGCAGGCGAGATGAACGGCATTTCCGATCTTCCCCGCATCCAGGACCAGCCGCTGCAGCTCGAGCCGCTGCTGGCCTGGGGCGCCCATCCGGAATGCGGCGGCCTGGCGCTGTTCGCCGGCACCGTGCGCGATCATCACGACGCCAAGCCGGTGCTGAGCCTGACCTACACGGCCTACGCGCCGCTCGCCGAGAAACAGATTCGCGACATCGAGCGGGCCGTCGCCGCGAAGCACGGTGTGCCGTATCTGCGCGTCGTGCACCGCGTCGGCGCTCTGGCCATCGGCGAGGTCGCGATCTACTGCGTGGCGCGCGCGCCGCATCGTGCCGAGGCCTTCGCCGCGTGCAAGGAGGCGGTCGACCGCACCAAGCACGAGGTGCCGATCTGGAAGGAAGAGTTCTATGCCGACGGCAGCAGTGCCTTCGTCGAGGGCTGCTGCATCCGTCCCGACGCCGAGGCCGAGGCGACGCCGCATCGGCACGCACACGCGCATCACCATCACGAAGCTCACGAGCACCGCCACGGCTGAGCGCCGCGGCCCGAGGAGAAAGCGTCCATGAAAGACGTGGGCATGAAGCCGGAGTCGCTGCGCCGCGCGCGCGCCTCGGCCGAGCTGCTGGCGCCGCCGCACTGCATCGAGCGCCTGCGCAGCGGCGACACCGAGAAGGGCGATCCGCTGAAGACGGCGCGCGTTGCCGGCATCCTCGCCGCCAAGCGCACCGACGAGCTGATCCCGCTGTGCCATCCGCTGCCGATCCATCGCGCCGACGTCGACTTCGAGCTCGGCGAGGATCGCGTGAAGATCATCGCCAAGGTCGAGACCATCGGCCCGACCGGCGTCGAGATGGAAGCGCTGACCGCGGCCAGCCTCGCCGCGCTGACGATCTACGACATGCTCAAGCCGTACTGCGAGCCGGCCGAGCTGGTGATCCGCGAATGCCGACTCGACGAGAAGCGCGGCGGCAAGTCGCATTACAAGCGCCGGCTGCCGGCGCCGGTCGCCGCTGCGGTGCTGGTGCTGTCGGACACGGTCGCCGCCGGCCGCAAGCCGGACACCGCCGGCCGCGCAGTGGAGGCCGAGCTTGCCGCCGCCGGCTTCGCGCCGATCCATTACGCGGTGCTGCCGGACGAGCCGGTGCTGCTGCTCGACACCGTGCAGCAGCTGCGCGCCGAGTACGGGCTGATCGTCACCGTCGGCGGCACCGGCATCGGCCGCCGCGACATCACCGTCGATACGCTGCGGCCGCTGATCGACCGCGAGCTGCCGGGCCTGATGGAAGCGGCGCGCGCCTTCGGCCAGCGCCGCACGCCGTACGCGGCGCTGTCGCGCGGCGTCGCCGGCTTTTCCGGCGACGCACTGCTGCTGACGCTGCCGGGCAGTCGCGGCGGCGCCAGCGAATCGCTGGCGGCGATCCTGCCGTCGCTCGTGCACATCTTCGAAGTGCGGCGCGACGTGCCGCACGCCGGCGGCTACCAGTGAGCCGGCCATGAGCCACGACGACCGCTGCGGCCACGGCGCGCTGCTGGCGCTCGACGACGCGCTCGCCGCCTACCGCCGCGAGGTACGGCCGCTGGCGGCCGAAACGCGGCCGCTCGGCGAGGCGCTGGGCCGCGTGCTCGCCGCGCCGGTCAGCGCGCGCGTCGATCTGCCGATGTACACGCAGAGCGCTGTCGATGGCTACGCGCTGCGCGCCGCCGACCTCGTCGGCGCCGCGCCCGACGCGCCGCGGCGGCTGCCGCTGTGCGGCGAGGTGCGCGCCGGCGTGGCGCCGCAGGACGCGCTGCCGCCGGGCCAGGCGATGCGCATCTTCACCGGCGGCCGCCTGCCGGCCGGCGCCGACACGGTCGCGCGCCAGGAGATCGTCGGGCGCGACGGTGCCACTGCGCTGTTGCGCGAGGCGCTGGCGCCCGGCACCGACGTGCGCGAGCGCGGCGAGGAATTGCGCGCCGGCGCCGCGCTGGCCGCGGCCGGCCAGCGCCTGCATGCCGGACTGATCGCGGCGCTGGCGATGGCCGGCGTCGATGCCGTGCGCGTCGTGCGCGCGCCGCGCGTCAGCCTGCTCGTCACCGGCGACGAGGTGGCCGCGTCGGTGCCCGGCGAGGCCGGCGTCTATGACGCCAACGGCCCGCTGGTGCGCAGCTGGTTCGCCGAACACGGCTACGAGCCGCCGCGCACGATCTACGTGCCGGACGAGCGCGCGCAGCTGAGCCAGGTGCTGGCCGATGCGCTCGCCGACAGCGATTTGGTGCTGAGCACCGGCGGCGTCTCGGTCGGCGATCACGATCTGGTGCGGCCGGTCGCCGCCGCGCTCGGCGTGCGCGAGGTGTTCTGGCAGGTCGCGCAGAAGCCGGGCAAGCCGCTGTACTTCGGCCTGCGCGACGACGGCGACGCGCGCCGTCTGATCCTCGGCCTGCCGGGCAATCCGGGCGCGGTGCTGATCGGCCTGTACGTGCACGTCGCCGCGCTGCTCGCGCAGCTCGAAGCCGCCGCCGCACCGGCGCCGCCCTGGCGCGCCGGCCGGCTCGCCGCAGCGGTGCGCGCCGACGCCCGCGAGCAGCTGCTGCGCATGGCCGTGCGCGTCGACGACGACGGCGGCATCGTGCTCGAACGCCTCGGCCGCCAGGCCTCGCACATGCTCAGCAATCTCGCCGCCGCCGGCGCGCTGGCCCGCGTGCCGGCCGGGCGGGCGCTCGACGCCGGCGCGATCGTGCAGTGGCTGCCGCTGCCGTGACGGCGACCGCTGGCGGTTCGCCATCGTCGCGCGCAGCCGCGACGGGGAGGCGTGAACGATGACGAAACGACGCAGCGCTCCGACGTTCCAGGCCGAACCCGGCCTGCAGTTCGGCGCCGGCCTGGCCGCCAACGGCACGCGCATCGCGCTGCTCGAACGCATCGGCGAGACCGGTTCGATCACGGCCGCGGCCAAGGCGGTCGGCCTGAGCTACAAAGCCGCCTGGGACGCGATCGCGGCGATGAACAATCTCGCCGACCGGCCGCTGGTCGAGCGCAGTGCGGGCGGACGCGGCGGCGGCGGCACGCGGCTGACCGCGCGCGGCCAGGAGCTGGTGCAGAGCTTCCGGCGCATGGAGGCGCAGCACCGCCGCTTCATCGAATCCTTGAACGAGACGGGCGCGCAGGACGGCGACGACTGGCGCGTGCTGGGGAGGCTGGCGATGCAGACGAGTGCGCGCAATCAGTTCGCGGGCCGCGTCACCAGGCGCACGCGCGGCGTGGTCAACGACGAGATCGAGCTGCGCCTGTCGGGCGGCGAGACGCTGGTGGCGACGGTGACGCGCGAGAGCAGCGAGACGCTGGGCCTGAAGCGCGGCGCCGAGGCGGTGGCGCTGGTCAAGGCCTCGTCGGTCATCGTCGCGGTCGATGACGGCGTGCCGCTGCGGCTGTCGGCGCGCAATCAGCTGCGCGGCACGATCGAGGCCGTGCACAAGGGCGCGGTCAACAGCGAAGTGCTGATCGCGCTTGCCGGCGGCAACACGGTCGCCGCGATCATCACCAACGGCAGCGCCGAGGCGCTCGGCCTCGCGGTCGGCACGCCGGCGCTGGCGCTGTTCAAGTCCTCGAGCGTGATTCTCGCGGTCGCGCCGTAGTTCCGGCCGACGTTCCTACGCGGGCGCCGGCAGGCGGCCGGCTTCGATCTCGACGATGACGCCGCCGAGCGCGGCGACTTCCTCGCGCGCGTGCGTCACGTACAGCATCGGGATGCGGGTTTCGTCGCGGATGCGCGCGAGGAACGGCAGGATCTGCGCCTTGAGCCGCGTGTCGAGCGCGGCGAGCGGCTCGTCGAGCAGCAGCAGGCGCGGCGCATAGAGCAGCGCGCGGCCGAGCGCGACGCGCTGGCGCTCGCCGCCGGACAGCTGGCCCGGCCGGCGTTCGAGCAGCGGCCCGATCTCCAGCAGTTCCAGCACGCTGGCCAGCTCGAAGCGGCGCTGCGCCGGCGGCAGGCCCTGCATGCCGTAGAGCAGGTTGGCGCGCACCGACAGATGCGGGAACAGCTGGCCGTCCTGGAACACGAGCCCGAAGTGGCGGCGGTGTGCCGGCACGAACAGGCCGCGCGCGGCGTCGGCCAGGATCTCGCCGTCGAAGGCGATCGTGCCGTCCTGCGGGCGCAGCAGGCCGGCGATCAGCGCCAGCAGCGTGCTCTTGCCGGCGCCGGACGGACCGCAGATGCCGGTGACCGGCGCCGCCAGCGCGGCGCGCGCGTCCAGCGCGAACGCGCCGCGGCGGTAGCGGCAGTCAAGCGTCAGCACGATGACGCGATCCGAGGCGCCGCTCGCTGTAGCGAGTCAGCAGGTGGCTGGAGAACAGGGCGACGAAGGCCAGTGCGATCGACAGCGCGGCGAGCCGGGCCGCGCCGGCTTCGCCGCCGGGCACGTGCAGGTAGGAGTAGATCGCCAGCGGTACGGTGCGCGTCTCGCCGGGAATGTTGCCGACGAAGGCCATCGTCGCGCCGAACTCGCCGAGCGCGCGCGAGAAGCACAGCAGCGCGCCGGCGAAGATGCCGGGCAGCGCCAGCGGCAGGCTGATCGTCGCGAACACGCGCCAGGGGCCGGCGCCGAGCGTGGCCGCCGCCTGTTCGAGGCGGCTGTCGATCATCTGGAAGGCCAGGCGCACCGGCTGCACCATCAGCGGGAAGGCCATCGTCGCCGACGCCAGCACCGCGCCTTTCCAGTTGAACGCGAACTCGAGGCCGAAATGCCGCGACAGCCAGCCGCCGAAGGCGCCCTGCGTGCCGAACAGCAGCAGCAGCAGGTAGCCGGGCACGACTGGCGGCAGCACCATCGGCAGCTGCACCAGCGTCTCGACCAGCAGCTTGCCGCGGAAGCGGCGCCGTGCCAGCAGCCAGGCGACGGCGATGCCGAGCGGCAGGCTGACGAGCATGCAGCACAGCGCGATCTTCGCCGACAGCCACAGCGCGGTCAGCTCGTCGGCGTTCAGCATCGGAATGAAGTCGGCGCCGTGGACACGGCATCAGCGGCGAACGCGGATTTCACGGCGTGCGCAGCGTGAAGCCGTAGCGGGCGAACACTTCGGCCGCCGCCGGCGTGCGCAGGTAGTCGAGGAAGGCGCGCGCCGCCGCTGCGGCGCTGCCGACGGCGGCGGCCGGATAGACGACCGGCGCGTGCGTGGCCTCGGGGAAGGCGCCGACGATCTCGACGTCCGCGCTGATCGCCGCGTCGCTGCGGTAGACGATGCCGGCCGGGCACTCGCCGCGGGCGACGAAGGCGAGCGCGGCGCGCACGTCGTCGGTGCCGACGATGCGCGGCCGGATGGCGTCCCACCAGCCGAGCCGGCTCAGCGCGTCCTGCGCGTAGATGCCGACCGGCACGACGCCGGGCTCGCCGGTGCAGAGCCGGCCCTTGAAAGCGTCGGCGAACGCGAAGCCGGGCTCGAAGCGCACGGCGAAGCCGCGGCCGCGCGGCGCGATCAGTACCAGCGCGTTGCCGAGCAGATCGAACGGCGCGTCGCGGGCGACGCGGCCGCGCTCGACCAGGTAGTCCATCCACTTGCGGTCGGCGGAGATGAAGACGTCGGCCGGCGCGCCGGCCTCGATCTGCTTGGCCAGCGTCGACGAGGCGGCGAACACCGGCTTGACGCTCGCGCCGTCGTAGCGCCGGGCGAGCTCGCCGATCGCGTCGGTGAGGCTGGCGGCGGCGTAGACGCGCAGCGTCTCGGCCTGCGCGTTCGCGGCAACGACGGACAGCAGCAGCGCGGCGAGCGCGCGGGCGAGGCAACGGGGCATGGCGGGAACCGGCGGGACGTTATGTATGGTTCTACATAACGAAGGCGAGCGTCAACCGCGTGACGCCGCGCCACACGCCTGCTGCGCGAGCGCGCGCACGGCCCTGGCGGCGGCCGAGGCGCGGTTCTCGACGCCGGGCTTGTCGAAAATCGGTTCGAGGTGCTTGTTGACCGAGCGCGGGCTGCGGATCGCGATCGGAATCACCGCCAGCGAGCCGATCAGGCGCGCGCTCGCGAGCAGGATGCCGAACGCCATGTGCAGCGCCGCCGACATGATGCTGGCCTCGATCGAGAACAGCAGGAAAGTGCACGGAGCGCCGATCAGCGAGGTGATCGACGAGCCCATGACGAGCCCATGTAGCCGAGGTGTAGCGCGGCGCGTCCGTCGGCGCTGCGCGGCGCCTGCCACGGCGCGTCGAGATCGGCGAGTTTGAGCTGCCGCGCTTCATTCACGTCACGCTGCGAGGCCTCCGCCCAGCGCCATCAGCAGACCGCCGGCTGCGCTCGCGGCACCGGCGGCGCGCGTCAGCGCCGGGTGGGCGAAGCGCGCGGCGGCGAGATAGCCGGCGCCGTGCAGCGCCGCGCTCGCCAGCAGCAGGCCGGCGAGGTAGGCAAGCGGTAGTGGCGCGCCGCTCAGCGCGGTGCCGTGCGCGGCGCCGTGGAACAGCGCGAACACGCCGCTCAGCGCCGCCGCCGCCGCGGCGGGCAGGCGCCCGGCGAGCGCGACCAGCAGGCCGAGCACCAGCAGCGACGCGGCGATGCCGCTTTCGATCGCGGGTGGCGCGATGCCGGCGGCGGCGAGCGCGGCACCGGCGCCGCTCAGCGCGACGAACGCGACCGGCACCAGCCAGCGGCCGTGGCCGCCGAGCTGCGCGGCCCAGACGCCGATCAGCAGCATCGCCGCGAGATGATCGAGGCCGAGCAGCGGATGCAGCAGGCCGGCCATGAGCCCGGCGTCGCCGCTGTGGCCGGGATGCGCAAAGGCGGCGGCCGGGGCGAGCAGGCCGAGCGCGGCGAGTGGCGTGGCGGCGGGATGGCGCATCAGACGGTCTCCGGCAGCGCGCGGCGTTCGAGACCGCCGGCGTCGATGATGAAGCGGGCGATGTCGTGCAAACCCTGGTTCTTCTTCAGGTTGCTGAACAGGAACGGCCGCGTGCCGCGCATCCGCCGCGAATCGCGCTCCATGACGTCGAGCGAGGCGCCGACCAGCGGCGCCAGATCGATCTTGTTGATGACCAGCAGGTCCGAGCGCGTGATGCCGGGGCCGCCCTTGCGCGGAATCTTGTCGCCGGCGGAGACGTCGATGACGTAGATCGTGATGTCTGCGAGTTCCGGGCTGAAGGTCGCCGACAGGTTGTCGCCGCCGCTCTCGATGAACAGCAGATCCAGCGACGGGAAGCGCTCGTTCATCGCCTCGACCGCGACCAGGTTGATGCTGGCGTCCTCGCGGATCGCCGTGTGCGGGCAGCCGCCGGTCTCGACGCCCATGATGCGGTCGGGCGTCAGCGCGCCGGCGCGGGTCAGGAACTCGGCGTCTTCCTTGGTGTAGATGTCGTTGGTGATGGCGGCCACGTCGTAGGCGTCGCGCAGCAGTTTGCAGAGGCGCTCGGTGAGCGCCGTCTTGCCGGAACCGACCGGCCCGCCGATGCCGACGCGCAGCGGGCCGGTGGGCGCCGCGCTGCCGGGACTGAGCATCGAAAGATTCATGAACGGAACAACCTCGTGTATTGGGTTTCGTGATGGAACGAGCAAAGTTCGAGCCGCGGCGCGGCGGTGCCGAGCTCGTCGAGCGGGCAGGCCTGTGCGGCGTCGCACACTTCACTGACGATGGTGGCCAGGCGCGCCGTCGCACGCTGGCCGTCGGTCTGGCCGAGCGGCACCAGACGCACGCCGGCCGAGACCAGATTGGCGGCGAAGGCGTGCAGATAGGCGTGCAGCGACGGCGCCAGCGCGATGCCGTGCGCGGCGCAGGCCAGCGCCATCACCGCGGCGTGCGCCGCCGGCCGGCCGCGCTGGCGCTGCGCGTAGGCGTCGAGCCACGGATGCGGCCAGGCCTGGCGTGTGACCTGCAGGAACGAATGGCCCTGCTGGCGGCTTTCGAGCGCGGTTTCGGCGCTGCCGCGAAACGCCGCCGCGAGTTCGGCGATCGCGTCGAATGCCTCTTCGTCGGGCGCGCTGCGCCAGGCGTGGGCGAACAGCACCGCGTCGATCCAGCCGCCGCCGCGGCGCAGCGCGGCTTCGACGTAGGCGACGAGGCCGGCGACATCGGTAACCTCGCCGGCTTCGACTGCCCATTCGAGGCCGTGGCTGTAGCTGAAGGCGCCGGTCGGATAGCTCGGCGAGGTCCAGGCCAGCAGCCGGTAGAGCGCGTCCTCAGTGGCCATGGCCGCCGACGAAGACGTAGGCATGGGCGGCCGGCTCGTGCCCGTGTCCGTGCGCGTGCCCGCCGTGGCCGCCGGCGTAGGCGCCGTTCTCGGGCGTGAACGGCGCACGCAGCGCGCGCGTCGTCGCGCCGAGGCCGTGCAGCATGGCGACGATGACGTGATCGTCGCGGATCAGGATCGCGTCCGCCGACAACTGCGCCGGCAGATGACGGTTGCCGATGTGCCAGGCCAGGCGCACCAGCGTCGCCGCGTCGGCGGCGCGCACTTCGACGAGCGCTTCGTCGGCGGCGCGGATCGCGATGATGCGGCCGTCGTCGAGGCGCAGACCGTCACCGTCGTTGAGCAGCGTGGCGCGCGGCAGGTCGAGCAGGAACGCGGTGCCGCCGTCGGCGATGTAGCGGAAGCGGCGCCGATGGCGCGCGTCGTAGTCGAGCGCGACGCGATCGGCGGGCACGCCCTGCCAGCGGCCGGCCGGCAGGATTTCGCGGGCATGCAGTATCGGCGTTTCGGTGGCGCTCATCGGCACGGGCGGCTCTTTCAGAAGAGGAAGTAACGCTGCGCCATCGGCAGCACTGCGGCCGGCTCGCAGCGCAGCAGCTCGCCGTCGGCACGCACTTCGTAGGTCTCCGGATTGACCTCGATGTGCGGCATCGCGTCGTTGAGCACCATGCTGAGCTTGCCGATGCCGCCGCGCGTGTTCTGCACCGCGGCGAGCGGACGCGACAGGCCGAGCCGGGCGGCGCCGTCGCCGGCGGCGAAGGCGCCGCTGACGAACAGCAGCGAGGTCTCGATGCGGGCGCGGCCGTAGGCGCCGAACATCGGCCGGTAGTGCACCGGCTGCGGCGTCGGGATGCTGGCGCTCGGATCGCCCATCGGTGCGGTCGCGATCATGCCGCCCTTGAGCACCAGATCCGGCTTGACGCCGAAGAAGGCGGGCGACCACAGCACCAGATCGGCGAGCTTGCCCGGCTCGACCGAGCCGACATGCCCGGCGATGCCGTGCGCGATCGCCGGATTGATCGTGTACTTGGCGATGTAGCGGCGCGCGCGGAAATTGTCGGCGAGGCCGTCGTCGGGGCCGAGCGCGCCGCGCTGCTGCTTCATCTTGTCGGCGGTCTGCCAGCAGCGAATGATCGTTTCGCCGACGCGGCCCATGGCCTGGCTGTCCGAGCTCATCATCGAGAACGCGCCGAGATCGTGCAGGATGTCTTCGGCGGCGATCGTTTCCTTGCGGATGCGGCTTTCGGCGAAGGCCACGTCCTCGGCGATGCGCGGGTCGAGGTGGTGGCAGACCATCAGCATGTCGAGGTGTTCGTCGATCGTGTTGACGGTGTAGGGTCGTGTCGGATTGGTGCTCGACGGCAGCACGTTGGGCAGGCCGCAGACGCGGATGATGTCCGGCGCGTGGCCGCCGCCGGCGCCTTCGGTGTGGAAGGCGTGGATAGTGCGGCCCTTGAAGGCGGCGATCGTCGATTCGACGAAGCCGGATTCGTTGAGCGTGTCGGTGTGCAGCGTGACCTGCACGTCGAGCGCGTCGGCGACGCGCATGCAGCAGTCGATCGCCGCCGGCGTCGTGCCCCAGTCCTCGTGCAGCTTGAGACCGCAGGCGCCGGCCAGCACCATCTCTTCGAGCGCCGCCGGCTGGCTGGCGTTGCCCTTGCCGAAGAAGCCGAGGTTCATCGGAAACGCTTCGGCGGCCTGCAGCATGCGCGCCAGGTGCCAGGGGCCGGGCGTGCAGGTCGTCGCCAGCGTGCCGTGCGCCGGGCCGGTGCCGCCGCCGAGCATGGTCGTCACGCCGGCGTTGAGCGCTTCCTCGATCTGCTGCGGGCAGATGAAGTGGATGTGCGCGTCGATCGCGCCGGCGGTGACGATCTTGCCCTCGGCGGCGATCACTTCGGTGCCGGGACCGATGACGATGTCGACGCCCGGCTGCACGTCCGGGTTGCCGGCCTTGCCGAGGCGCACGATGCGGCCGTCGCGGATCGCGATGTCGGCCTTGATCACGCCCCAGTGGTCGAGGATCACGGCGTTGGTGATGACGGTGTCGACGGCGCCGTCGGCGCGGCTCGCCTGCGACTGGCCCATGCCGTCGCGGATCACCTTGCCGCCGCCGAACTTCACTTCCTCGCCGTAGACCGTGCGGTCTTCGTCGACGCGGATGAAAAGATGGGTGTCGGCGAGGCGGATGCGGTCGCCGACGGTCGGGCCGTACATGCCGGCGTAGGCGCGGCGGCTGATCGTCGTGCTCATGCCTGCGGCTCCACGTCGAGCGCGCCCATCACCTCGGCGCGGAAGCCGTGCACCACTCGCGCACCAACATAAGGCACGAGTTGCACCTCGCGTGACTGGCCCGGCTCGAAGCGCGTCGCCGTGCCGGAGGCGATGTCGAGGCGCATGCCGCGGGCCCGGGCGCGGTCGAAGGCGAGCGCCGGATTGACCTCGTAGAAGTGGTAGTGGCTGCCGACCTGGATCGGCCGGTCGCCGGTGTTGGCGACCGTCAGGCGCAGGCCCGGGCGATCGGCGTTGAGCACGATGTCGCCGTCGGCGGTGATGATTTCTCCGGGGATCATGGGCGCGGCCTCAGCGGATCGGTTGGTGCACGGTGACGAGCTTGGTGCCGTCGGGGAAGGTCGCTTCGATCTGGATTTCCGCGATCATTTCGGCGATCCCGTCCATCACCTGCGCGCGGCTCAGCACCTGCGCGCCGGCCTGCATCAGCTCGGCGACGCTGCGGCCGTCGCGGGCGCCTTCGACGACGGTGTCGGTGATCAGCGCGATCGCTTCGGGATGATTGAGCTTGACGCCGCGTTCGAGGCGGCGGCGCGCGACCATCGCGGCCATCGCGATCAGCAGCTTGTCTTTTTCTCGGGGAGTGAGGTTCACGTTCGTTCTCAGCAGGTCCAGACGCGTGGCAGGCGCGGCGGCAGGCCGGCCGCGGCCGCGCGCAGCGTGGTGGCGATGTGCATCAGCCGCGTGCGCAGGCGCGCCGCGTCGTCGTCGAGCAGGCGCACGAGCAGGAAATGCTCGAAGCCGCTGGCGCCGGCGTGGCGATCGCCGTCGAGCACACGGCGCACTTCGCCGAGCAGGCGCGGCACCTCGTCGCCGACGTAGAGCACCGTCGCACTAGCGACAGCCGTGCCAAATCCGAACGGCGCGGCGCGCAGTGCCTCGATATCGCCGTCCAGGTGCCAGGCGTCGGCCCAGATCAGCTGGCCGTCGCGGCGCACGCGCCAGGCGTCGTGCACGCGGCCCTGGCGGAAGCGCTCGTTCATCGCCGTGCGGCCGAACACCAGGCTTTCGACGGCGAGCAGGCGCGCGCCGGCTTCGAGTTCGACGTCGAAGCGACGCCGCAGCCGGGCCTGATCGAACAGGATCGTTTCCTGGGCCAGGCATTCGAGCCAGCTGTCGCGTGCGGCACGGACGCTGAATTCGATGCGGGTATCGGCGTCGGTCGGCAGCGCGCGGTAGAGCTTCTCGGCGGCCTGCGTGGTGACGGTGGCGCTGGCGCCGACGCCGACCTCGATCGAGAAACGCACTTCGTCGCCGCCGGTGAGCCCGCCGGTGGTCGTCAACAGCACGGCCTGCGGCGGTTCGCCGGCCTCGACCTGCGGGAACAGCACGCGGCACGGCGCCTGCTGGTACAGGTCGTCGAGCACCGAGCGGCCGCGCTCGTCGCACCGGAACGACAGTTGCGCGCGGCCGCTGGCGCGCTGATGGCGAACCGTTTCCGCCTGCGTCATGTGCGCCGCCTTGCGCCGTACCGCCGTGTCTCTGTGCCGATCAAGAGGCCTCTCGTCAAAGCTCGCCGCCGCCCGGCGGCGAGCCGTTCAGTTGTGGGGATCGCGGGGCGGTATCGTCATGGCGATGCCGGCCGCGAGCCGCCGCCACCTGGCGTATCCGTGCGCCACGGCCGCGCCGCATGGGCCGCCGGCCGTGCTCGCCGCCGATGCCTCGCGCTCGCGCACTGACAATCAAAAGGCGTGCCGCCCGCGCCACTTCATCGCGCACGCGCGAGCCGTCCTCGTGCGTTGCCGTCCGTCCGGGTGCATGCAAGGGGCGGGATCCGACAGGCTGCGATCATCGCCCACAGCCGGCGCGTCGCGATGTACGTCAGACGCCCCATGGCGGGTTTCACGCGCGCGTCATCGGCCGATATCGAAACGGCCGGTGCCATGATCCGGCTCGCGCGCTGCGGCCTGCGCACCGGGGCGCAGAGGGCCGAGTCCTGCTGCAAAAAAACAGGGCCGCCTTCGCGAGAAGGCGGCCCCTTTTGCTTGCGCGACCCGAGAGGAGGGAGGATCAGGCCGCGCAGACCTGGGAAAGCCGGGGCAATGCCGGAGCGGCGTGCCTCAGAACAGCGCGGTGACCGTCTCGAGCAGCACGGCGTGGTGGTAGACCGCGATGAAGCCGAGGCTGGCGACGACGCCGGACGGGATCAGCAGGTCGCGCCAGTCCGCGCGCGCCTTGGCGGCCGTCGCGGCGGCCGATTCGCGGCGGCGGACACGGGCATACGAGCGCGTGTCGACGGCCATCGGCTTGGAGCGACCGCCGCGCCGGCGGGCGGGCTTGGACTCGGCGGGCGCGGTCTGCGGGCTTGCGGTCAGGGCGTGGCTCATATACTGTTCACTCGCTCAGTGCTGTGCAAATGCACAGTATCCAAAACCCCAAGGGATTGCAAGCGACCATGGCCCTGACCACCCGGCAGTTCGAGATCCTCACGTTCATCCAGGAATGGATCCGCGAGCGCGGCTTTCCGCCGTCGCATGGCGACGTCGCCGAGCGCTTCGGTTTCAACCGCAACGCGGCGCGCGAGCACCTGCTGGCACTGGCGCGCAAGGGCGAGATCGAGCTTTCGCCGAACGATGCGCGCGGTATCCGCGTGCTCAAGGATGCATCCGGTCCGCGCCAGTTCGAGCTGCCGCTGTTCGGCAACATCGCCGCCGGTGCGCCGCTGACGGCGCCGGAAAACGCACAGGAATGGCTGCGCATCGATCCGGACCTGTTCCGGCCGCGCGCGGATTTCCTGCATCGCGTCAGCGGCGATTCGATGATCGACGCCGGCATTTTCGACGGCGATCTGGTCGGCATTCATCACCAGTCGGAGGCGGCGAACGGCGACATCATCGCCGCCTGCCTGCTCGACCGCCGCACCGGCTACGAGAGCATCACGCTCAAGCGCTACCGCCGGCGCGGACGGCAGGTCAGCCTGATCGCCGAGAACGCACGCTATGTCCCGATCGAGATCGATCTGGCGAAGGACGAGGCGGCGCAGGAGCTGCCGGCGTTCCGCATCGCCGGGGTGATGGTCGGACTGTTCCGCGCCGGCCGCCCGAAGTGAGGCGGAAGGCGGCGCCACGCGGGTCCGCAGCGGCGGGCGGCCGGCGTTCTGCAAGGAAGCTCTGAAAAAGCTCGCATCGCGTCATTGCCGGGCGCCAGAGGCGACGACGCAATCCGGTAGGGGCATCCCGCAACTCGCGTCGCCGGATCGCCACGGCCGCGGCGCGGCCTGGCGATGACGGCGTTATTCAGCCTTCCCAAACGAAAAGACCCGCGAACTTCGCGGGTCTTTTGCGTTGCGGCGGGGTGTGTCAGCGATCGCGAAACTGGGCTTCGACGCGCTCGTCCTGGCCCTTGACGTCGACGCAGACGGTCGCGGTCGGGCGCGCCAGCAGGCGCGGGATGCCGATCGGGTCGCCGGTCTTCTCGCAGTAGCCGTATTCCTTGGCCTCGATGCGACGCAGCGCGTCGTCGATCTTCTTCAGCAGCAGCGATTCGCGCTCGCGCAGGCGCAGGTCGAGCCAGTGCTCTTCCTCGGCGGTCGCGCGGTCGGCCGGGTCGGCGAACATCTCGCGCTCGTGCAGGCGCTCCTTGACGTCCATTTCGCGCTGCAGAACTTCCTCGCGCATATGGATCAGACGCTGGCGGAAGAACTCGAGCTGCGCATCGTTCATGTATTCGTCGTCGGACATCGCGCGAATCTCTTCTTCGCTCAGCAGCGCGCCGGCGGCGCGCGGCGCGACCTTCTGCGGCGCCCGGACGACCTTGGCGGCGGTTGCGACTTTCGAGGCGCTGGTCTTCGACGGCGCGGCCTTCGCGGGGGACTTGCTCTTTTCTTGCACTTTCACGTTTCCAGCTGCAGAGGTGACGACAGTCTTTTTCGGGCTAGGGCCCGGTGCTCCGGACTTGGCCGGCACCCGGGTCTTGGCGGCCGCTTTGGCTTGAGGCGCGCTCTTGGCTTTCTTCAACGGACCCGCGCTCTTCGGCGCAGATTTTTGCGCTGCAGCCGTCTTTTTCGGCGCAGCTTTGGCCGCCTTCGTGACGGCAGCCTTTTTTGCGGAAGTTTTCTTGGCTTTCATGTCCCGACCCTGGAACGCAAAGTACCGGTCCGACGCAAAGTGGGGCGTTATACACTGCTATCAAGGCGGGGGTCAATCGCACGCGCCGGCATGCAGGGTGCCAGCTTCGAACGATGATGCGAGATCAGCTCGGAACGCCGCTCCGGATCGGAAAATTCTTCAAAAACAGCTTGGCAGTGCCGTTTCCCGCCGGCGGAAGGCGCCGACGGGCGGATGATCCGGCCCGCCGCACGTTGCACGCCGCCTCAGCGGCCGGCGTCGCGGCCGGCGTCGAGACCGGCCTGGGCGGCTCTTTCCAGCAGCAGCCGCCGTTCGCGCTCGTTGCGCGTCAGCGCGGCGGCGCGCTCGAACTCGCGGCGCGCCTCGCCGTGCCGGCCGAGGCGGGCGAGCAGGTCGCCGCGCACGCTCGGCAGCAGGTGGTACTGGCGCAGCGCCGGCGCGCGACGCAGACGGTCGACCCGCGCCAGACCGACGGCAGGACCATGCGCCATCGCTTCGGCGACGGCGCGGTTGAGTTCGACGATGGGCGAGGGCTGGACCTCGGCCAGGGTCGCGTAGAGCGCGGCGATCCGCGCCCAGTCGGTATCCTCGGCGCGCAACGCGCGGGCGTGGCAGGCGGCGATCGCTGCCTGCAGGACATAGGGGCCGGGCGCTTCGCCGAGCGCCTGCGCACGCTGCAGCGCGGCCAGGCCACGGCGGATCAGCAAGGGGTCCCAGCGGGCGCGATTCTGCTCGAGCAGCAACACCGGTTCCCCGGACGGACCGACACGGGCATGGGCGCGCGAGGCCTGGATTTCGAGCAGGGCGATCAATCCGTGCACCTCGGGCTCCCGCGGCGCGAGTTCCGCCAGGATGCGGCCGAGCCGCAGCGCCTCGTCGCACAGCGCCGGGCGCAGCCAGTCGTCGCCGGCGGTCGCCGAGTAGCCTTCATTGAAGATCAGATAGACGACCTCCAGCACCGACGCCAGGCGCTGGCCGAGTTCCGGCGCCTGCGGCAGTTCGAACGGCACGCCGGCCTCGGCGAGCGCCCGCTTGGCGCGCACGATGCGCTGCGCGACGGTCGGTTCCGGCACCAGATAGGCACGGGCGATCTCGTCGGTGCTCAGGCCGCCGAGCAGGCGCAGTGTCAGCGCCGCGCGCGCCTCCGGCGAAAGAATCGGATGGCAGGCGATGAACATCAGGCGCAGCAGGTCGTCGTCGACCGCTTCGTCGAGTTCGCGATCGATGCGGGCGGCGAGCGCTGCAGCGGCCTCTTCCTGCTGCGCGTCGAGTTCGCGGCCCAGTTCCTCGTGCTTGTGTGCGAGCAGCGTGCGGCGGCGCAGGGCGTCGATCGCGCGGTGCTTGGCGGTCGCCATCAGCCAGGCGCCCGGCCGTTCCGGCAGGCCTTCGTGCGGCCACTGTTCGAGCGCGGCGACGAGCGCGTCCTGCGCCACTTCCTCGGCGCTGCCGACCTCATGCAGCAAGCGCGTCAGCGCGGCGATGATCTTCGCCGATTCGATCCGCCAGACGGCGTCGATGGTGCGGTGGATCTCGCCGCGCGGATCACAGTTTTGCGGACTCGGGCTCACGGCGATGATCTGAACATCGCCGCGCGCCGCCGGCAAGCGCCGCAGCCGCGACGCCGGTGCAGGCCGTCGCACTTCAGCCGCGGCGCAGCACGACGTGCGTGGCGCGCTCGCCGGTGACGCGCTCGACGACTCGATAGCCGAGCGCGACGGCGTCGAGCCCGTCGAACAGCCGCTCGCCGCGGCCGAGCAGCACCGGCGCGAGCGCCAGATGCATTTCATCGATCAGCCCGGCGCGCAGGTACTGGCGCACGGTGGCGGCGCCGCCGCCGATGCGCACGTCGCGGCCGGCCGCGGCGGCGCGCGCCTGTGCGAGCGCGGCGTCGATGCCGCCGGTGACGAAATGGAAGCGCGTGCCGCCGTCCATCGTCAGCGTCGGCCGCGCGTGATGCGTGAGCACGAACACCGGGACGTGGTACGGCGGCGTCTCTCCCCACCAGCCGCGCCAGCTTTCGTCGAGCCATGGCCCGCGCTGCGGCCCGAACATGTTGCGGCCGAGGATCCAGGCGCCGACGTTGCGAAAGCCGCGCGCGGCATAGTCGTCGTCGATGCCGGTCGTGCCGCCGGTGTCGCCGAACAGAGCTTTGAACGTCGCGGTCGGCAGCCCCCAGTCGTGCAAGGCCATGCCGCCGATGCCGAGCGGATGTTCGAGGCTCTGCTCGGGACCGGCGGCGTAGCCGTCGACCGACAGCGAGAACGATGAAACGCGCAGCCGGCTCATCTCGGATCTTCCGTTCGCGACGGCGTTCAGGCGCGCGCCGCCGTGCCGAGTTCCGGAAAACCGGCGGCGATCTGCTGGATGTCGTCGGGGAAGTCCTCCATCTCCTGCACGCGCCGGACTTCGATGACTTCGTTCTCGCCCGCCGGGCAGCGGCAGGCCCAGGCGATCGCTTCCTCGCGCGAGTTCACGCGAATCATCCAGTAGCCGCCGACCACCTCCTTGGTCTCGGCGAACGGGCCGTCGGTGACGGTCGGCGTGCCGCCCTTGAACGATACGCGCGCGCCGCTCGCCGGCGGGTGCAGGCCGTCGAGCGCCAGCAGCACGCCCGCCTGCTGCAGTTCTTCGTTGTACTTCATCATCGCGGCGACGGCCTCGGCACTCGGCATCGCGTCGGCAGCGGCGGTTTCGTAACCCTTGGGAATCATCAGCATCATGAAGCGCATGGTCGTGTCTCTGTGGTGTCGTGGAAGCAGTCGATCGAGGTAGGAGCTCTGGCGCACGCCCGCGGTCCGTCGTGCCGGTGCCTTAGCGCTCGGCAGCGGTCTTGAGCGCCGCCAGTCCGGCCTCGAAGTCGCGGCCGATCATGCGGTCCATGTCGACGAACACGCCGATCAGCTTCGACAGATACGGCGCCGGACCGGACATCGCCCAGCGCACCTGCGTCATGCCGTCCTGCGGCTGCAGCGTGAACTCGGCGACGTTGTGCGTCTGCAGCGGGCGCTCGAAACGCAGCTGCATGACCAGCCGCGCGGGCGCAGCGGCCTCGCTGATCTCCAGGCTGCCGGCGCCGACCTCGCCGTTGCCGTTCCAGGCGTAGAGCGCTCCGAGCCCGGCGGCGGCGCCGCGGTATTCGCGCTGCATGCGCGGGTCCTTGCGCTCGTACGGCGACCACGCCGGCCAGCGGTGGAAGTCGGCGATCAGCGCATAGATCGCCTCGGGCGGGGCGGCGATGCGAATCGAACGTTCGACGCGGAAATGATCCGGGCGGGTCGCGGCGTAGGCGAGGATCGCCACTACGGCGAGCGCGAGTCCGGCGAGCAGGCGTTTGAACATGGGAACTCCGGGTGGTGGCAGGACAGTCGCTCAGGGGGCGGCGACGATCATCCATTCGACGCCGAAGCGGTCGGCGAGCATGCCGAAGCTCGGCGAGAAGAAGGTCTTGGTCAGCGCCTGCACGACCCGGCCACCGTCGGACAGCGCCGCGAACACGCGCAGCGCGGCGCTCGCATCCGGCACCGTGATCGCCAGCGAGATGCCGGCGAATGACGTGGCGCCTCGGCAGTGACCGTCGGACGCCATCACTTCGGTCTCGCCGATGCGCAGGCTGCAGTGCATGATCTTGTCGTGCAGCGCCGGCGGCATGCCCTGCGCCGCTTCCGGCTGGTCCTTGAAGCGCAGCAGGGTCGTGACTTCAGCGCCGAGCGCGCGGCGGTAGAACTCGATCGCTTCTTCGCAGCGGCCGTCGAACATCAGATAGGGCTGGATCTTCATGTCGTTCTCCTTCAGGTCCGCGCCGGCTTGCGCGATTCCAGTGCATGGCGCTGCCGCGCTTCCTGCGCGCGCAGCTCGGGCGTGAACTCGGCGCCAAAGTCTTCGGCTTCGAACACCTGGCGGATTTCGATTTCGCTGTCGCCGGCGGCCGGATTGGGGCAGCGCCGGACCCACTCGATCGCCTCGGACAGCGACGGCGCCTGGATCAGCCAGAAGCCGGCGACGAGATCGTCGGGACGTGCGAATGGACCGCGCGTCACCGTGCGCTGCGTGCCGGTGAAGTGCACGCGCGCGCCGCGCGCGCTCGGATGCAGGCCTTCGCCGGCGAGCAGCACGCCGGCGCGTACCAGTTCTTCGTTGTAGCGGCCCATCTCGGCCAGCAGGCGCTGGTCCGGCAGCACGCCGGCCTCGCTGTCGGCGTTCGCCTTGATCATCACCATGAAGCGCATGACTCGTCTCCCGTGCGGCCCGGCCGGGCCGGCGATCGCGAAGCGCGGGATTGCGCTTCACACGGAGACGTCGAACGAACGTCCGGCGGATCGACACGGCGTCGGCCGCAAGCCGGGACTTTCAGTGCAACGGCTTGTCGGGAAAGAAGTTATTGCGGGAAGCAGAACGCAAAAAACCTCGCCCCGGGCGCCGCGGGAAGCGGGCGCCGGAGCGTGGGTCGAGGGCAGCGGCCGGCGCCGCCGGCCCTAGTCGGCGGCGACCGGGCAGCCGGTCGCGGCGCGCAGCGCGTCGAGCTCGACGCCGTCGGCGAGTTCGACGAGGCGCAGGCCCGAGGTCGTCACGTCGAGCACGCCGAGGTCGCTGATGATGCGGTCGACGACGCCGACGCCGGTCAGCGGCAGGTCGCAGCGCGGCAGGATCTTGTGCGTGCCGCCCTTGGCGGTGTGCTCCATCAGTACGACGACGCGCTCGACGCCGGCGACCAGGTCCATCGCGCCGCCCATGCCCTTGACCATCTTGCCGGGGATCATCCAGTTGGCGAGGTCGCCGCGCTCGGAGACCTGCATCGCGCCGAGGATCGACAGGTTGATGTGGCCGCCGCGGATCATCGCGAACGAATCGGCGCTGTTGAAGAACGCGCTGCCGGGCAGCGTGGTGATGGTCTGCTTGCCGGCGTTGATGAGGTCGGCGTCGACTTCGGCGTCGCGCGGGAACGGGCCGATGCCGAGCAGGCCGTTCTCCGACTGCAGCCAGACGTCCATGCCGGCCGGGATGTAGTTGGCGACCAGCGTCGGCAGGCCGATGCCGAGGTTGACGTAGAAGCCGTCCTGCAGCTCGCGCGCGGCGCGCTGTGCCATCTGCTCATGCGTCCAGGCCATTTCTAGTTCTCCCTCACGGTGCGCTTCTCGATGCGCTTCTCGGGGTGCGCGTTGAGCACCAGGCGCTTCACGTAGATGCCCGGCGTATGGATATGGTCCGGGTCCAGTTCGCCGGTCTCGACGATCTCCTCGACTTCGGCGACGCACAGCTTGCTCGCCGTCGCGCACAGCGGATTGAAGTTGCGCGCGGTCTTGCGGTAGACGAGGTTGCCGGCCTTGTCGGCCTTCCAGGCCTTCACCAGCGACAGGTCGGCGCGCAGGCTTTTTTCCATCACGTACCACTCGGGCTCGCCGCTGGCGTTCGGGAACTGCCGCGTTTCCTTGCCGTCCGCGACGATCGTGCCGTAGCCGGTCTTGGTGTAGAACGCCGGGATGCCGGCGCCGCCGGCGCGCAGCTTCTCGGCGAGCGTGCCCTGCGGCGTGAACTCGAGTTCGAGCTCGCCGGCGAGGAATTGGCGCTCGAATTCTTTGTTCTCGCCGACGTACGAGGAAATCATCTTGCGGATCTGCCGCGTGTCGAGCAGGCGGCCGAGGCCGAAGCCGTCGATGCCGGCGTTGTTCGAGATCACCGTCAGCTCGCGGCAGCCGCTGTCGCGCAGCGCGTCGATCAGCGCCTCGGGAATGCCGCAGAGGCCGAAGCCGCCGACCGCCAGCGTCATGCCGTCGCGCAGCAGACCGTCGAGCGCGCTCTTCGCATCCGGATACAGCTTGTTCATCCGTTTCTCCTTTTTCCCGCCAGTGCCTGGGCGACGCGCGAACGCGTCGGCCGGCCCAGCGCCGCACAGATGTCGTCGCCGGCCTGCGCCAGCGCGTCGAGATCGACGCCGGTCTCGATGCCGAGACCGTGCAGCAGATAGACCAGATCCTCGCTGGCGACGTTGCCCGACGCACCGGCCGCGTACGGGCAGCCGCCGAGACCGGCGACCGAGCTGTCGAACACGGCGACGCCGCTCTGCAGCGCGGCGAGCACGTTGGCGAGTGCCTGCCCGTAGGTGTCGTGGAAGTGGCCGGCAAGGCGTTCGACCGGCACGCGGCGCATTACCGCGCCCAGCATGCGCTGCGTCGCCAGCGGCGTGCCGACGCCGATGGTGTCGCCGAGCGAAATCTCGTGGCAGCCCATGTCGTACAGCGTGCCGGCGACCTCGGCGACCGCCGCCGGCTCGACCGCGCCCTGATAGGGGCAGCCGAGCACGCAGGAGACGTAGCCGCGCACCGGCACGCCGGCCGTCCTGGCGGCCTGCATCACGTCCTCGAAGCGGCGCAGGCTTTCGGCGATCGAGCAGTTGATGTTCTTCTGCGAGAACGCCTCGGACGCGGCGCCGAACACCGCGACTTCCTGCGCACCGGCGGCGAGCGCCGCCTCGAAGCCCTTGAGATTGGGCGTCAGCGCCGAATAGCGCACCTCGGGCCGGCGCGGCACGCCGCGCATCACGGCGTCGTGATCGGCCATCTGCGGCACCCACTTCGGCGAGACGAACGCAGTCGCCTCGATGTGGCGCAGGCCGGCGTCGGCGAGCGCCGCGATCAGCGCCAGCTTGGTCGCGGTCGGCACCGCGACCGCTTCGTTCTGCAGACCGTCGCGGGCGCCGACCTCGACCAGCTTGACGCGCGCGGGCAGGGCACCGATGGCGCTCATCGCAGGCTCCCGGCGGGCTTCATGCGCTCACCTCGAAATCGATCAGCTCGGCGCCGTCGCCGACCTGCTCGCCGGCGCGGCAATGAAAGGCGCGGACCTTGCCGCGCGCCGGCGCGCACAGCGTGTGCTCCATCTTCATCGCCTCCATCATCAGCAGCGGCGCGCCCTTGTCGACCTCGGCGCCGATCTCGGCGAGCAGCGCGACGATCTTGCCCGGCATCGGCGCCACCAGTCCGCCCTCGGCCCCGGCATCCTCGCCGACGTGCGCCTGCGGGTCCAGATAGGTCAGCACGCTGTGCCGGCCGCCGGCGAACACGTGCAGCTGTTCGCCGTGCGGCACCAGCACCGCGCTGACCTTGCGCGCGCCGGCGCGGTAGTCGAGACGCGAACCCTCGTGCGCGTCGACCTGCACGGCGGCGCCGTCGATCGACAGGCCGCCGGCCGCGTGGCGCAGCGTCAGCGTGCGTTCGTGTTCGCCGGCGCGGAACGCGAGCCGACGCGTCTGCGCGCCGTTGAGGCGCCAGCCGTCGGCGATCGCCCACGGCGAATGCGGGTCGGCGCCTGCGGCCGCACGACGGCGCTGCTGGCCGGCGGCATCGAGCGCGAGCCACAGCGCGGCGGTTTCGAATGCTTCGGGCGGCGGCTCGCCGGCGGCCTGCAGCAGGCGCTCGCCGTCGCGGCCGATCAGGCCGGTATCGACCTCGCCGGCGCGGAATGCCGGGTGGCCGACGAGGCGCGACAGGAACGCCAGGTTGTGGCCGACGCCGACGATGCGGAACTCGGCGAGGGCCAGCAGCATGCGTTCGATCGCGCGCTCGCGCGTGCTGTCCCAGACGATCAGCTTGGCGATCATCGGATCGTAATGCGGCGTGATCGCGTCGCCCTGTTCGACGCCGGTGTCGACGCGCACGTGTGCCGACGCCGGCGGCGGCGCGTAATGCGCGAGCCGGCCGATCGACGGCAGGAAACCTTTCTCCGGTTCCTCGGCGTAGACGCGCACCTCGATCGCATGGCCATGCATCGGGATCGCGTTCTGCGCGAGCGGCAGCGGTTCGCCGGCGGCGACGCGCAGCTGCCATTCGACCAGATCGAGCCCGGTGATCATCTCGGTGACCGGGTGCTCGACCTGCAGGCGCGTGTTCATTTCCATGAAGTAGAAATCGTCGCCGCTCTCGCCGGCGATGAATTCGACGGTGCCGGCGCCGACGTAGCCGACCGCGCGGGCGGCCTCGCAGGCGGCGCGGCCCATCGCCGCGCGGCGTTCGGGACTCATGTGCGGCGCCGGCGCTTCCTCGACGACTTTCTGGTGACGGCGCTGCGCCGAGCAGTCGCGCTCGTGCAGGTGGATGACGTTGCCGTGCGTGTCGCCGAAGACCTGGATCTCGATGTGGCGCGGGCGCTGCAGGTACTTCTCGATCAGCACGCGCTCGTCGCCGAACGAAGCCGCCGCCTCGCGCTGGCACGAGGCGAGCGCCGCGGCGAAATCCTCGCTGCGCTCGACGACGCGCATGCCCTTGCCGCCGCCGCCGGCCGAAGCCTTGATCAGCACCGGATAGCCGATGCGGTCGGCCTGCGCGCGCAGGAAGGCGGGCGCCTGCTCGGCGCCGTGATAGCCCGGTACCAGCGGCACGCCGGCTTTTTCCATCAGCGCCTTGGCGGCGGACTTCGAGCCCATCGCGCGTATCGCCGCGACCGGCGGACCGATGAAGACCAGGCCGGCGGCGGCGCAGGCCTCGGCGAAGCCCTCGTTCTCGGACAGAAAGCCATAGCCGGGATGCACGGCCTGCGCGCCGCTGCGCAGCGCCGCTTCGATGATGTGGCCGCCGCGCAGATAGCTGTCGCGCGAGGCGGCCGGACCGATGCACCAGGCCTCGTCGGCGAGACGCACGTGGCGCGCGCCGGCGTCGGCTTCGGAATAGACGGCGACCGTGCGGATGCCGAGCCGCTGGCAGGTGGCGATGACGCGGCAGGCGATCTCGCCACGGTTCGCGATCAGGATCTTGGTGAACACTCAGCCTCCCCAGGCCGGACGGCGCTTGTCGAAGAAGGCGGCGATGCCTTCGCGCGCCTCGGCGCTGCCGCGTGCCGCGGCGATGCCTTCGGTGGTACGGGCGATCAGCGCGGCGTCGATCGGGCGGTCGACGACCTCGGCGATCAGGCGCTTGGCGGCGGCGAGCGCCTGCGGACCGCCGGCGAGCAGACATTCGAGCAGCGCCGCGATGCGCGCGTCGAGCGCGTCGGCGTCGGCGACTTCATGCACCAGGCCCAGGCGCAGCGCCTCGGCGGCACCGAAGCGCTCGGCGGTGAGGAAGTAGCGCTGCGCGGCGCGTGCGCCGATCGCGCGGATCAGGTACGGGCTGATCGTCGCCGGAATCAGGCCGAGGCGAACCTCGGTCGTGCCGAAGCTGGCGTTCGGCGTCGCCACGGCGATGTCGCAGGCGGCGACCAGGCCGGTGCCGCCGGCCAGCGCCGCGCCGTGCACGCGCGCGACGGTCGGCTTGCCCAGCGTCGCCAGCGTGCGCAGCATCTCGGCGAGCCCGGCCGCGTCGCGGCGGTTCTCGTCGTGGCCGTAGCCGGCCATGCGCCGCATCCAGTCGAGGTCGCCGCCGGCGCAGAAACTCTTGCCGCGGCCGGCGAGCACGACGGCGCGCACGGCATCGTCGGCGTCGAGCGCGCGCAGCGCGGCGCTCAGTTCGGCGATGAGGTGTTCGTCGAAGGCGTTGTGCACGTCCGGGCGGTTCAGCCAGACGGTGGCGACGGCGCCGTCGCGGACGATGTCGAGTCGGCTCATCGCATCACATCCGGAACACGCCGAAGCGCGTCGACGCGATCGGTGCGTTGAGCGCCGCCGACAGGCCCAGCGCCAGCATGCGCCGGGTCTGCGCCGGATCGACGATGCCGTCGTCCCACAGCCGCGCGGTCGCGTAGTACGGGCTGCCCTGCGCCTCGAACTGGGCGCGCGTCGGCGCCTTGAACTTCTCCTCGTCCTCGGCGCTCCAGGTCTTGCCCTGCGCCTCCAGGCCGTCGCGGCGCACGGTGGCGAGCACGCTCGCCGCCTGCTCGCCGCCCATCACCGAGATGCGCGAGTTCGGCCAGGTCCACAGCAAGCGCGGCGAATAGGCGCGGCCGCACATGCCGTAGTTGCCGGCGCCGAACGAGCCGCCGATCAGCACGGTGAACTTCGGCACCTGCGCAGTCGCCACCGCCGTCACCATCTTGGCGCCGTCCTTGGCGATGCCGCCGTTCTCGTACTTGCGGCCGACCATGAAGCCCGAGATGTTCTGCAGGAACAGCAGCGGAATGCCGCGCTGCGCGCACAGTTCGATGAAGTGGGCGCCCTTCTGCGCCGACTCCGAGAACAGGATGCCGTTGTTGGCGACGATGCCGACCGGGTAGCCGTGGATGTGCGCGAAGCCGGTGACCAGCGTCGCGCCGTAGCGCGCCTTGAACTCGTCGAGCCGCGAGCCGTCGACCAGGCGCGCGATCACCTCGCGCACGTCGTAGGGCTTGCGCGTGTCGGTCGGGATCACGCCGTAGATCTCTTCCGGATCATAGCGCGGCGCTTCCGGCGACTGCAGGTCGACGCCCGGCTGCTTGCGCAGGTTGAGGTTCGAGACGATGCGCCGCACCAGCGCCAGCGCGTGGTGATCGTTCTCGGCGAAGTGATCGGCGACGCCGGAGACGCGCGTATGCACGTCGGCGCCGCCGAGATCCTCGGCGCTGACGACCTCGCCGGTCGCCGCCTTCACCAGCGGCGGTCCGCCGAGGAAGATCGTGCCCTGGCTGCGCACGATCACCGTCTCGTCGCTCATCGCCGGCACGTAGGCGCCGCCGGCGGTGCAGGAGCCCATCACGCAGGCGATCTGCGGGATGCCGAGCGCCGACAGATTGGCCTGGTTGTAAAAGATGCGGCCGAAGTGTTCCTTGTCCGGAAAGACGTCGTCCTGCATCGGCAGGAAGGCGCCGCCGGAGTCGACGAGGTAGACGCAGGGCAGGCGGTTCTCGCGCGCCACTTCCTGCGCGCGCAGATGCTTCTTGACGGTGATCGGGTAGTAGGTGCCGCCCTTGACGGTGGCATCGTTGGCGACGATCACGCATTCGCGGCCCTGGATGCTGCCGATGCCGGCGACGACGCCGCCGCACGGCACCTCGCCCTGGTACATGCCGTGCGCGGCGAGCGGCGACAGCTCCAGGAACGGCGCGCCCGGATCGAGCAGGCCGTCGATGCGCTCGCGCACGAGCAGCTTGCCGCGTGCCGTGTGCTTGGCGCGCGCGGCTTCCGAGCCGCCGAGCGCGGCCTGCGCGGTGCTCGCGCGCAGTTCATCGACGAGGCCGCGCATCTGCGCGGCGTTGGCGGCGAACTCATCGCTGCCGGTCCGGATCTTCGAGGCGATGACGCTCACGGGATTCCTCTGGAGGTGAGTGCGGGGTGCGGTACGCGCCGTGCGCCGCCGTCCGGCGCCGTCGGGCGCGCGGGCAGGGCGTCGCGGCGGCGCGCGTCGTTCACTTGCTCTCGTTGAACAGTTCGCGGCCGATCAGCATGCGGCGGATTTCCGAGGTGCCGGCGCCGATCTCGTAGAGCTTGGCGTCGCGCCACAGCCGGCCGGTCGGGAACTCGTTGATGTAGCCGTTGCCGCCGAGCGTCTGGATCGCCTGGCCGGCCATCCACGTCGCCTTCTCGGCGCAGTAGAGGATCGCGCCGGCCGCATCCTTGCGCGTGGTCTCGCCGCGATCGCAGGCGCGGGCGACGGCGTACACATAGGCGCGGCAGGCATTGAGCGCGACGTACATGTCGGCGAGCTTGGCCTGCATCAGCTGGAACTCGCCGATGCTCTGCCCGAACTGCTTGCGCTCGTGCACGTACGGCACGACCACGTCGAGGCAGGCCGCCATGATGCCGAGCGGACCGCCGGACAGCACGACGCGTTCGTAATCGAGGCCTGACATCAGCACGTTGACGCCGCGGCCGACGGCGCCGAGCACGTTCTCCTCGGGCACCTCGCAGTCCTGGAACACCAGCTCGCAGGTGTTGCTGCCGCGCATGCCGAGCTTGTCGAGCTTCTGCGCCGTCGAGAAGCCCTTGAAGCCCTTCTCGATGATGAAGGCGGTGATGCCGCGCGGCCCGGCGCTGACGTCGGTCTTGGCATAGACCACCAGCGTGTCGGCATCGGGGCCGTTGGTGATCCACATCTTGTTGCCGTTGAGCACGTAGCGGTCGCCCTGCTTGTCGGCGCGCAGCTTCATGCTGACCACGTCGGAGCCGGCGCCCGGTTCGGACATCGCCAGCGCGCCGATGTGCTCGCCGCTGACCAGCTTGGACAGATACTTCTTCTTCTGCGCCTCGCTGCCGTTCTTGCGCAGCTGGTTGATGCACAGATTCGAGTGCGCCCCGTACGAAAGACCGATCGCCGAGCAGGCGCGCGAGATTTCCTCCATCGCCACCACGTGCGCCAGATAGCCGAGCTGCGTGCCGCCGTATTCCTCCTCGACGGTCAGGCCGAGCAGGCCGAGCTCGCCGAACTTCGGCCACAGCGCGTTGGGGAAGGCGTTGTCGCGGTCGGCCGCTTCGGCGAGCGGGGCGATCTCGTTGGACGCGAAGCGCCAGGTCATGTCGCGCAGTTCGTCGATGTCCCGGCCGAGGTCGAAATTGAGGCTCTTGAAGCGCATGGCGTTCGTGCTCCGCGGCCTTGCCGGCCGTCCTGTCGTCATTGGGCGCCGGCATCGCGGCGGTCGATCGCCCGGTGGATTCTCCTCCGCGGGCCAGCGCATGCTACGCGCGCCCCGAAAAAAAGTGAAGCAAGTTTCACAAATTTAAAGTAGATTCACTCCATCGACGCCTGAACACTGTCCCGACTTATGGCTTACCAGCGTTCGACCCTGATGCAGGAGCGCCTCGCCGACAACCGGCAGCGCATCGTCCTGGCTGCCCGCGGCCTGATCGCGCGCGGCGGATTCCGCGAGGCTTCGATCACCGCCGTCGCCGCGGCGGCCGGGCTTTCGACCGGCGCGATCTATCGCTACTTCCCGTCGAAGGCGGATCTGTTCGTGGAGGTGCTGAGCGATGCGGTGCGCCGCGAATGCGCGATCCTGCGCGAGCTGATCGCGCGTCCGGGTACGGCCAGTGCCAGGCTGTGCGCCGCGGTCGAGTCGTTTGCCAAGCGCGCGCTCGAAGGGCCGCACCTAGCCTACGCGTTCATCGCCGAGCCGGCCGATCCGGAAGTGGAGGCGGCCCGTATCCTCTGCCGGCAGGAATTCAGCGACGTCTTCAAGACGGTGCTGGCCGAGGGCGTGGCGAGCGGCGAGTTCCCCAAACAGTCGGTCGAGGTTGCCGCGGCCTGCATCGTCGGCGCCTTCACCGAGGCGCTGGTACGCCCGGTCGCGCCGACCACGCGACGCGTCGACGATCGCAAGCTGGTCGCCGCGATCGTCGATTTCTGCCATCGCGCGGTAGCCGGCCCGTCACCGCCAGTCGCGGCACGCCGCGCGCCCCCGCCGCGCGTCTGAGTGCCGAGGCCGTCCGTCGCCGTGGCAGAGTGGGTTCAGACGGCGGCGTTCGCCGGGGCGAGCAGACTTTGCGCGCGGGCCATGGTCCGGCGCCGCAGGGCACTGCGGGCGTCGTCGACGGCAGCCGGTTCCCGCTGGCCGGCCAGTGTGTCCTGCCGGTCGAGTTCGCTGCGCAGGGCGCGCGCCAGTTCCAGTCCCCGCGAGTAGTACAGGCGACCGGTCGGCGGCGTGCATTCGAGCAGATCGATCAGGCCATCGATCGCCATCGCCTGCGGCGGCGGGATCGCCAGACTGGCTTCGCTCCGTTCGACCAGCTGGTCGTAGAGGTCGATCGCGGCGCGCATCAGGCCGGACCTGCGGTATCCGTCCGCTTCCGCGCAGAAGTTCTCGAGCAGCAGGCGGATGTAACGGCGGTCGAGATCGGCGTCGCTGGGCGGCAGCGCATTGCCGATGGACACGGCGATCGTCAGCGCCGGCGGGCGGCGGGTGGTTCGCGGCGCGAGCCTCGGGGCGGGCAGGGCTTGGAGTTTGGTGTTCATCGTCGATTCGCGTCCGGGGGGTGCGAGGAACAGGCTCGGCCTCAAGCTTTGCGCTGTGTTGACAGTCTTGACGATGGCGCGCCCGACGCGCCTTGACCGTGGTCAAGGTATCGCCACCAAAGCGCCTCGCAACGGGTGACGCCCATCAATGCCGGGACCTGTCCGGCGGCGGATGCTGCAACTCCAAGCCGGATGTCGACGTCCGCCGCGCGCGAGGACTGCATGCCCAGGATCGAACGACTCGCAGACAGACGCCGGGCGCGGGCCGCCCGACCGGCATGCCGCGAGCCGGAATCCGGCTCGCCCCGTCGCCGCTTCATCGGCCGCGGGATGCCGGCTGACGGCCGGCCGGCGACTGCCGGAGCAGCCTTGCTAGCGTGTCACGCTCGATGACGATCGATCCGAACCCGCCGCCTCGCGTCCCGCGCCGCCGCTTCCTGCTGACGGTGCTGCCGATGGCGTTGCTGCTGGCGCTCGTCGCGACCTTGCTGGCCGTCTCCGATGCGCGGTCACGCGAGCAACTGCTGCGCCAGCGCGTGATGCTGCAGCTCGAATCGACCACGCCTGTGCCGCGTGCCCGACTGCAGGGACCTGTGGAAGCGGCTCACCTGTTGAGCGAGTACGTGGCGTCGTCCGGCGTGCTCGATGATGTGCCCGGCGCCGAAGCGCGCCTCGGCCCGCTGTTCGTCGAACTGCTCGGCTGGAGCGGGCGTTACGACCAGGTGCGCTGGATCGACGAGGACGGACGCGAGCGCATCCGGGCCCAGAAGGAAGGCACGTCCAGCGTGCTCGTTCCCGCCGAGCGCCTGCAGGACAAATCGTCGCGTTACTACTTCACCGAGGGCATGCGGCTGCCGCGCGGCGCGATCTACGAATCGCCGCTCGACCTGAATGTCGAGAACAGCCGCGTCGAACTGCCGTACAAGCCGACCATTCGCGTCGTCAGCGCCGTCTTCGACCGCAACGGACAGCGTCGCGGCGTCGTCGTGGTGAACTATCTTGCAGCCGAGCTGCTGGAGCGCCTCGGGCAGATACTGCACGACGTTCCGGGCGAAACGCAGATCCTGAACGAGGAGGGGCAGTGGCTGCTGCATCCGGACCCGGCACAATCCTGGAAATTCATGTTCGGGGCCGGCGACGGGCTGGCGAAGCAGGATCCGGAACTGTGGGCGGCGATACGGGCCCGACCCTCCGGGCAGCTGCAGCGGGACGACGGCCTCTGGACCTGGGCGACTGCGTCGTTCGGCACGGGCGCCAACCAGGCGGTGCCGACGATCGAGGCACCGAAGCTGCTGCTGCTGGTGCACAACCCCGCCGCCGAACTGGCCGCCGCGCGGCGCCAGCATGTGCCGCTGCTCGCCGGCACGTCGATGCTGATCTTCCTGGGGTTCGCCGCGCTGGGCTGGCGCCTGGTGCGAACCGACGTCACGCGCGAGCATGCGGAACTGCGTGCCGCCGCGCTGCGCGTCGAGGCGGATGCCGAGCGTGTCCTGCGCCGCAGCGAGGCGCAGCGCCTCGATGCGGAATCCTCGCTGCGCCGCGAGCAGGAGCGCTCGCGCGAGGCCGCCGAGCGCAGCAGCCGCGAATGGCGGACCCTCGCCGAGTCGATGCCGCTGCTGGTCTGGACCTGCGACGCCAGCGGTGCCTGCGACTATGTGAGCCGGCAATGGCTCGACTACACGGGGGCCGCGCCCGAGCCCCGGCTCGGTTATGGCTGGCTGGAGCAGGTTCATCCGGACGATCGCGCCATGCTGCAGCGAACCTGGAGCGCCGCGCTTGCGGCGCGCGGGCCACTCGACATCGAGCTCCGGCTGCGCCGCGCCGACGGCGTCTACCGCTGGTTCAAGGCGCGGGCCCTGCCGCTGCTTGATGCGCAGGGGCACATCGTCAAGTGGTATGGATCGAGCACCGACGTCGACGCGCTGAAGCGCTCGGAGCATGCGCTGCGCGACAGCGAGCGCCGTTTCCGCACGATCTACGATGCCACGCCGGTGTCGATCTGGGAGGAGGACTGGTCCGAGGTCGCCGCGCAGATCGAGGCGCTGAAGGCAGAGGGCGTGACCGACATCGTCACCCATCTGCATGCGCATCCGGAACGTGCGCTGGCGATGCTGCATGGCGTCAAGGTGCTCGACGTCAACGAGCGCACGCCCGAGATGTTCGGCGCGCCCGACAAGGCCACCATGCTGCGATCGCTCGATGCGGTGTTCTCGGGGCCCGACATGATGCAGGGCTTCATCGCCGAGGTCGGCGCGATGGCGGCCGGCAAGGCCTTGTTCTCGACCGAAATGCGCGTCAGTACCGTCGACGGGCGGCCGATCGACGTCCTGCTGGCGATGGCCTTCCCGCCGCCGGGACCGGGTCCGCGCACGGTCTTCGTCAGCGTCATCGACATCACCGAGAAGCAGCGCATCGCCGCCGAGCTGGCGGTGCACCAGCAGCGTCTCGAGGAACTGGTCGGGCAGCGCACGCGCGAGCTGAGCGAAGCCAACGTCGCGTTGCAGCTGGCGCGCGATCGCCTGCAGGACAGCGAGACGCGTTTTCGCTCGACCTACGAGGCGGCGGCGGTCGGGCTGGCGCTGGTCAGCCTCGACGGCCATTTCATGCAGGTCAATCCGTCGCTGTGCCAGCTGCTCGGCTACAGCGAAGCGGAGCTGCAGAAGCTGACCTTCGGCGACATCACGCACCCGGACGATCTCGGCGCCGATCTGGCCTTGCTCGACGAGCTGGTCCGCGGCAAGCGCCAGAACTACCACCTCGAGAAACGCTATTTCCGCAAGGACGGCGCGGTGATCTGGGTCGTGCTGGCGGCCTCGAAGGTCGATGGTCCGGACGGCATGCCGCGCTACTTCATCGCCCAGGTGCACGACATCACCGAACGCAAGCAGGCGGCGCAGGCTCTGCTGGAGCGCGAGAAGTTCCTGCGCACGATCACCGACGCGCTGCCGGGCATGATCGGCTACTGGGACGCGGACCTGCGCTGCCGCTTCGCGAACGCCGCGTACCGGCAGTGGTTCGGACGCAAACCCGGAGAGCTGATCGGGGTGCGCATCCAGGACCTGCTCGGCGAAGAGCTGTTCCGCGCCAACGAGCCGTACGTGCGCGCGGCGCTGGCCGGCGAGGCGCAGCGCTTCGAACGCACGCTGGTGCGCAGCGACGGCTCGGTCGGCCACACCTGGGCACATTACATCCCCGACGTCGACGCCGACCGGGTGCGCGGCTTCTACGTGCTGGTCACCGACGTCACGGAGCTCAAGAAGACCCAGCTCGCGCTGGAACACGCCAACAGCGCGCTGATCGAGCGCAGCCGGCAGGCCGAGGCGGCGACCGAGGCCAAGAGCCGCTTCATGGCGACGATGAGCCACGAGATCCGCACGCCGCTCAATGCCGTGCTGGGCCTGCTGCAATTGCTCGACGAGACCACGCTCGACGCGCGCCAGCAGGACTATCTGCGCAAGATCCGCGGCGCCTCGACGGCGCTGCTGAACGTCCTCAACGACATTCTCGACTACTCGAAGATCGAGGCCGGCCGCCTGGCGCTCGAAGACGCGGCCTTTGCGCTCGACCATCTGCTCGAAGGCGTGCTGGATCTGTTCTCGCTGTCGGCGGAAGCCAAAGGGCTCGAGCTGTCGGTGCGGATCGGCGAGGGCGTTCCGCGCAAGCTGCGCGGCGACGCTTTGCGCCTGGCGCAGATCCTCAACAATCTCGTCGGCAATGCGCTGAAGTTCACCGAGCGCGGCGAGATCCGCGTGTCCGTCGAGCGGTCCGAGCCGAGCGGTCCGCAGCACGAACTGCGCTTCTCGGTCGAGGACACCGGCATCGGCATGAGCATCGAGCAGCAGGCCCAGCTGTTCGAAGCGTTCTCGCAGGGCGACAGCTCGACGACGCGCCGCTATGGCGGCAGCGGACTGGGGCTGGCGATCTGCAAGGGACTGGTCGAAATGATGCACGGGCGCTTCGAGGTCCGCAGCGAGCCCGGACGCGGCAGCCGCTTCAGCTTCATCGTGCCCCTGCCGGACGCCAGTGCCGGTTTGCCGGCCGAGGCGAGCTTCAGCGGACGACGGGCGCTGATCGTCGATGACCATCCGACGCCGCGCAAGATCCTCGTCGAACTGCTCTCCGCCTGGGGGATCGATGCGGTCGCCGTCGAGTCCGCCGGCGAAGCGTGGTGTGCGCTCGACGCCGCCGCCGGCGCCGGACGACCGTTCGACCTCGCGCTGATCGACGGGCGCCTGCCGGAAATCGACGGCAGCGAACTGGCCGCGAAGCTGCAACGCACGATCGACGGCGGCGTGCTGCCGCCGCTGCGCCTGCTGCTGATGGCCTCCGATGCCGAGGCCGGTCGTCCCGGCGCAGCCGCGTTCGACGGCGCGCTGGCGAGACTGAGCAAGCCGGTGACGCCGTCGCGGCTGTTCAACGCCCTGGCCGGTCTGGAAGGCCGGGCGGGCGCGGCCCGCGGCGTGCAGCCGCCGGCGACGTCGCAGGCCTGGCGGCAGCGGCTGGCCGGCCGCGCCGGCGCGCGCATCCTGCTGGTCGAGGACAACGCCATCAACCAGCAGGTTGCCGGGGAACTGCTGCGTCGTCTCGGCTTTGCGATCGACATCGTCGGCGACGGCACGCAGGCCGTCGAACGGACTGCCGCGCAGGCCTACGACCTGGTGCTGATGGATCTGCAGATGCCGCAGATGGACGGGCTCGAGGCCTGCCGGCGGATTCGCGCTCGCGAATCGGGCGTGCACTTGCCGATCGTGGCGATGACGGCCGCGGCGCTCGCCGAGGATCGCGAAGCGGCTCGCGCCGCCGGCATGGACGATTATCTGGCCAAGCCGATCGAGCTGGTCGCGCTGGCCGAAATCCTGCAGCGCTGGATTCCCGAACGTCTGGTCGTGCCGTACGCCGGTTCCGTCGCGGCAGCGGGAGACACGGACGCAGAGAGGGGGCCGGACGGACTCGAGCGCGCCGCCGCACTGGCCCGGATGGGTGGCGATCGGGCCTTGTACGAACACTTGCTGCGTCGCTTCGCGGCCGACGGCGATACGCTGGTCGCCGCGCTGCACGATGCGTTCCGGTGCCGGGACCATCAGGCCCTGGCGCGCCAGCTGCACAGCCTGCGCGGCAGCGCGGCAGCGGTCGGGGCGCAGGGCCTCGCCGACGCCGCCGCGGATCTGGAGTCGCGCGCGGGCCGGCTGGCCGCAGCCGAGCTCGATGCTTTTGCGGCGCGCATGCGCGATGTCTGCGCCGCCATCGATCGGGCGCTGCCGACGCGCGCTGCCGCGACCTCGCCGGCGCCATCGACGGCAGCGCTGCGCACCCTGCTGGCGGAGATCGGCGAGCGCGTGCGCCGGCATCGCGCGGTGCCGGCAGTGCGGATCGGGGCGGTACTCGATGCCTGCGAGGGCACGTCGCTGCGGCCCGCGGCGGAGACGCTGGCGCATGCGCTCGAAGCCTTCGACTACGAGCGTGCCCGGCTCGGGCTCGAAGCCCTGATGGAGGAACTGCCGTGAGCGTCGCAATCGCCGAGCGGCCGCTGATCCTGATCGTCGACGACACCCCAGCCAACCTGCGCCTGCTCAGCGAGGCGCTGGCCGACGATTACGACATCATGGTCGCGACCAGCGGCGCCAGCGCGCTGGCGCTGATCGACGACGAGACGCTGCCGGATGCGATCCTGCTCGACATCATGATGCCCGGCATGGACGGCTACGAGGTCTGCCGGCGCCTCAAGGCGCGCGCGCAGACCCAGGACATTCCGGTCCTGTTCGTGACGGCCGAAGGCTCCGAGTCCGCCGAGGCCAGGGGGCTTGAACTCGGTGCGGTCGACTACATCACCAAGCCGTTCTCGCTGCCGATCGTGCGTGCGCGGCTGCGCACGCAGGTGCAGCTGCGGCGGCGCACCCGCCTGCTCGAACAGCTGGCGCTGATGGACGGCCTGACCGGCGTCGGCAACCGCCGCGGTTTCGAGGCGGCACTGCAGCGCGAGTGGCAGCGCGCCCAGCGCACGCAGGCGCCGTTGTCGCTGCTGCTGTTCGACGTCGACGACTTCAAGTCCTACAACGACCGCTACGGCCACGGCGTCGGCGACGCCGTCCTGCGGCGGGTCGCGCGCGTCGCCGCGCAGCTGGCGCAGCGGCCGGGCGATTTCGTCGGCCGCTTCGGTGGCGACGAATTCCTGATCCTGCTGCCGGACACCGCCGGCGACGGGGCGCAGGCCCTGGCGACGGAGCTGGAAGCGCGCGTCGCGTCGACGGCGCAAGCGGTGCGCTGCGACGGCGTGTCTTTGCCGGTGAGCGTCAGCGCCGGCAGCGCATGCCGGATTCCGGCCGCCGGCGAGATGCCGGATCTGCTGGTCGAGGCGGCCGACGCCGCGCTGTACGCGCGCAAGCGCGCGCGCAAGCTCGGCGGTGGACGGGCCGGGGCGGTTCGCGTCTAGCGTTTGCGGACGCCTGCGCCGGCGCGGCATCGGGGGCGAGCGGCGGGTCAGGCCTGCCCGCTGCGCGAGCGGATGAGGGCGGCGCTGCCGTCGGTCGGCTTCGCTGCGCCGGCCGGCGCCTGACGACATATGACGCGTCGCTTGGGTGCGATAGCGTACGGAAAAATCGGGTGGGTCATTTCACCGTTTCCACGTAACCGAAGTGAGACCTACAGGGGGGGCTCATGGACTTTCGTGCCGTACGATCCATGGCCGCCGCGGCGTACTCATACAATGGCGCGGACCTAAAGCCGGAAGACGACAGCCGGCGTCAGCGCGGCGCGCCGCCCGGGCCATCGCGTGAAGGCAACAGCCGCGTCCGATCCGCCGACGCACGGTCGTCCGGCGCGGCGGCAGCTTCATGCTGCCGGACGGTGTACGTCGTCGACGACGACCCGGCCGCGCGCAGCGGACTCGAATTCCTGATCGCCGCGCTGGGCTGGCGAACACGCGCCTTTGCCTCGGCTCTCGACTGCCTCGCTGCGGTCGACGGCGCGGCGCCGTGTTGCGTGGTCACCGACCTGCACATGCCGGACATCGACGGCGCAGAGCTGGCCGCCACGCTTGCGCGCGGTGCCGGTCGCATCGGCGTGGTCGTTGTCACCGCCTTCGATCCGGATGCGATGCCGGTGCGCGAGGCGCGTGCCGCCGGTGCCCATATCCTGCACAAGCCAGTCAACGCCGACGAACTCGAGCGCACGCTGCGCGGGCTCGAGGCGGGCGCACGCAAGCCGGCGTCGAGCGCCGATGCATCCGATGCATCCGATGCCTCCGGCGACGTGGTCAGCATCGGCTTGCGCGGCTTCTGCGCGCGCGACGATGCGCCGTGCGTACTGCTCGACCGGCAGCTGCACGTGCGCTTCGCCAACGAGGCCCATGCGCGCTTCGTCGGGCGCGCGGCCGGCGACCTTCAGGGGCAACCCTTCCTCGACGCATTCCCGTCTGGTGAGCGGGCCCGGATCGCAGCGGCGTTCGCGGACGCGATCGAAAGCCAGCGCGCCGTGCGAATCGCCGTGCGCCTGCGGTCGACGCGCAGCGAGCCGCCGCGCGACTGGAACATGCTCGCCTGGCCCGTGGTCGAAACCGGACACGAACGCGCGTCGTTCTTGCTCGTCCATGCCGACAGCGCGCCGTCCGGCGCGGGCGACGCGGCGGCGCCCGCCAGCATGCCGCAGAGCAGCGAGGACCTCGTGCAGTTCGCCTACGCCGCCTCGCACGATCTGCAGGCGCCGCTGCATTCGATCATCGAGTTCTCGCAACTGTTGCGCCGTCAGCTCGGCGCGGTGGCGACGCCGGAGGCGCTGAAGTCGCTGTCCTTCATCGAAGGCTGCAGCGAGCGCATGCGCCAGCTCGTCATCGAGCTGCTGGCGCTGGCCAAGGCCGGCGCCGACGTGCCGCGCGACGCGACCGTCGATACCGCCGAACTCGTACAGGCGCTGGCGACGATGCTGGCGCCCGGAGGCGCCGGACCTATCTGCGTCGATGCCGCGCTGCCGGGCGTGCGCGGCAACCGCGCCGAACTGCTGCAGCTGTTCCAGAACCTGGTCGGCAACGGCCTGAAATTCCATGCCCCGGAGGTGATGCCCGAGGTGCACGTCGCCGCGCAGCGCGAAGGCCCGCAGTGGCATTTCACGATCAGCGACAACGGCATCGGCATTCCGGAGCATCGGCGCGAGAAAATCTTCGAGCTGTTTGCGCGCCTGCATCCGCAGGACCGCTATCCGGGCACCGGACTCGGGCTGGCCTTGTGCAAGCGCATTGTCGAGCGGCACGGCGGACGCATCTGGGTCGATGCGAACGAAGGGCCGGGCAGCCGCTTCCACTTCCTGTTGCCGGCCGCGCCGGATTCGTAGCGCCATGCCTTTTCGCCCGCGCCTGCTGGTCGTCGATGACAATCCGGCGAACCGCTTCCTGCTGCAGCAGATCCTCGGCGACGAGCACGAGATGCTGGTGACCGACGACGGCGAGCACGCGCTCGAACTGTGCCTGCGCGAGGCACCGGATCTGGTCCTGCTCGACATCGAGATGCCGGGTCTCGACGGCCTGCAGACCTGTCGTCGCCTGAAGGCCAATCCGGCGACCGCGTCGGTTCCGGTGATCTTCGTCACCGGTCACGACTCGCCGGCGTCCGAAGCCGAGGGTCTGTCGGCCGGCGCCGTCGACTTCATCAGCAAGCCGGTCAGCTACGAGGGGGTCCGCGCCCGCGTCGGCAAACATCTGCAACTCAAGGCGCAGGCCGACCGCCTGCGGGCGATGGCCTACGAGGACGCGCTGACCGGCGTCTTCAATCGCCGCTACTTCGATCAGCTGTTGCAGTTCGAAGGCCGCATCGCGCGGCGCACGCGCCAGCCGCTGAGTCTGGTGTTGATCGACATCGATCGCTTCAAGTCCTGCAACGACCTGCATGGCCACGCCTACGGCGACCGCTGCCTGCGTGCGGTTGCCGATGCGCTGGGAAGGGCGCTGCGCCGCCCGCAGGACATGCTGGCGCGTTACGGCGGCGAGGAGTTCGCCTGCCTGCTGCCGGGCACGGTCCGCGACGAAGCGCTGCGCACCGCCGAGTACCTGCGCCACGAGGTCGAGGCTGCGGCGATCGCGCATCCGCGCGCGCCGGCGCGTGTCCTCACGATCAGCCTCGGCGTGGCGACCCGCGTGCTCGACGAGCACGACACGGTCGACACGCTCGTCGAGGAGGCCGACTGGCGTCTCTACGAAGCCAAGTCGCTCGGCCGCAACCGCGTTTGCGGCTGAAGCGATGGGGGGGCGCGCGGGGTTTTGATGCAGGTCAAGGCGGGTCGGGCGGCAGCGGATTAGCGTCGAAGGCCCCCGACACGAGCAGGAGAGTTTCCATGGCTGATCAGCGCTCCACCACGGCGGCTGCGCCGCAGAAGCAGCAGGCAGTGGCCACGGCCGAGAAGGCACGCGAGTGGCATCCGTTCGAGAGCCTGCGCCGCGAAGTCGATCGCCTGTTCGATGACTTCGACCGCCATTCGCCATTCCGTCGCAACGCGTTCGAGTCCGAGCCGTTCTGGCGCCGCGACTGGCTGACGGCGGCGACGCCGGCCTCCGAGATCGTCGAGCACGACGGCAACTACGAAATCACCGTCGAACTGCCGGGCATGGACGAGAAGAACGTCGACGTCCAGGTCGCCAACGGCATGCTGACGATCACCGGCGAGAAGAAGGAAGAGAGCGAAAACACCAAGAAGCGGCTCTACGTCTCCGAGCGCCACTACGGCTACTTCGAACGTGCGTTCCGCCTGCCAGACGGCGTCGATGCCGACAAGATCGAAGCCCGCTTCAAGAACGGGGTGCTGACCCTCACCCTGCCGAAATCGGCCGAGGCCAAGCGCGAGAAGAAGATTCCGATCAAGGCGGCGGCCTGAGCGATATTCCGCGCGACGGTCCGGGACTTTCCGGGCGCCGCCGTACGGCGGCGCCGCGGCGGTCGGCGCGCAGCAGTGCGGGCCTCCTGCCGTACCGGCGGCGGCCGACGGGGATCGAGGTTTTCCTCGTCCATCCGGGCGGTCCGTTCTGGGCGAAGCGCGATGACGGCGCATGGTCGATCTGCAAGGGCGAACCCGGCGCGGAGGAAGCGCCGCTCGATGCGGCGCGGCGCGAGTTCGCCGAAGAGACCGGGCAGACGGTCGACGGCGAGTTCCGTGCGTTGCCGCCGCTGCGGCAGGCGGGCGGCAAGCGCGTGCAGGCCTGGGCGGTCGAGGCCGAGCTCGACGCTGCAGCGATCGCCAGCAATCGCTTCGAACTGGAATGGCCGCCGCGTTCCGGGCAGCGCCGCAGCTTTCCGGAAATCGACCGCGCCGGCTGGTTCGATATCGCCGCGGCGCGGCGCAAGCTGCTGGCGAGCCAGCAGCCCCTGCTCGATGCGCTGCTGCTGACGCTCGGCGCCGGCCCGCGTGCGGGTTAGGGCCTGTTGGCGCCCGTGGCGTCGCGAGTGGCGTCGCTGTGGGGCTGCCCGGCGAGCCGCGAGGCCCTGGGTTCCCGGCCAAGACAAAGGCGCGGGCCGCGCACCGGGGTGATTCCCGGGAAGCGGACTGCAACGCCGCGTGGCGGCGCGCCCGGCGGCATCCCGAAGGGACCGGCCCCGCTCAGCGATGCCTGCGCATCGCAGGCCGTTCGCTCGGCGAATGCGCTCGTCGCTGATGGACATCCTGGACCTGTCGCTGCCCGTGACTTCGCGCTGTAGCACAACGGACCCGGGCACAACGACGCGATGGGCGTGAACAGGCCCCGGCATCAGCGCGCAGGGCGTCGCGCCGCCGCGGGCGTGCGCCGCGCCGACGGCGGCACGCCGTGCCAGCGCTTGTAGGCCTGCGAGAAGCTCGACAGATCGGCGAAACCGAGCCGTTCGGCGACGGCGCCGAGACGCAGCCGGCGATCGCGCAGCAGCTCGTCGGCCAGCGCGCGCCGGCAATCCTCGAGCAGCAGGCGGAACGACGTGCCCTCGCTGTGCAGACGCCGCTTGAGGGTGCGTGTGCTGACATTGAGCTGGCGCGCCATGCCGTCGAGGTCCGGCAGACGCGTGGCCGGCGCCTGCAGATACAGGCGCACGGCTTCGGCGGTGCTGATCGCGGCGCGGCGGCGCTGCACGAGTTCGCTGCACAGCTGCTCGCACATCGCCGCAGTGACCGGATTGGCGCCGGGCAGCGCGCGCGCCAGATAGGCGCGGTCGAAGGCGAGGTGATTGCTGGCGGCGCCGTAAACCGGCTCGATGCCGAACAGGCGCGCCGGTGCTTCGCGCACCGCACCCGCGCGCGGCGGCGCCTCGCGCAAGGCCATGCGGCGCAGCGTGAACGACGGGCCGGCCAGCTCGTGCAGCAGCGTCGCCGCGGCGGCGACGTCGCGCTCGACGACGAAGCGCTTGAGATTGTCGGCGCAGTCCGGCGCGTCGAAGCGCAGGATGCCGAGGCCTTGCTGCTCGTGGAACGAGATCTGCGTGAACGCGTAGGTCAGCGGGATGAAGCGCAGCGCCAGGCGCAGGGCGTCCGCGGCGGTGGCGCTGCTGACCAGGCCGTAGCCCCAGAAGCCGTAGGCGGTGAAGTGATAACGCAGGCCGGCGCTGAGGCCGAGGCCGGGGGCATCGCCACTGAGGCGCAGCAGGTTGGCGATCACGCGCAGCTCGCGCACCGCGGCGATTTCGACGTTCGGATCGGCGAGCTGGGCCGGCGACAGGCCGCTGCCGCGCAGCAGCTCGGCCTCGGCGTGGCCGCGCTCGCGGCCGAACGCGACGAGCAGCTGCACGCTGGCGGTACTGCGCTTGAAATCCCAGACGCTCATCGACCGGTTCTCGGCAGGGGCTTTCGATTAGGGTTGGCGGGCCATCATTTGGCCCGAATCATAAAATAGTTGTCCCGTCCCGGCATGGCCGGGCGCGGCGCGGGCCGCGCACACTCCCGATACAACATCGCGGGCTCCACGAGTCCGCCGGAGGAGCTATGCCGTATCCCTGCCAGACCCTTGCGCCGGCTGCCCGTGCGCGCGCCGCAGACTGTTGCCGCCAAGCCGGAGCGCTTCATGGCTGACGCAGGCCGCAGCCCGGGTTCCGCTGCGCCGCTGAGCGCGATCGTGATCGGCGCCGGCTTCGCCGGCATCGGCATGGGCGTGGCGCTGCGCCGCGCCGGCATCGAGGACTTCGTGATCCTCGAGAAGGCCGGCGACGTCGGCGGCGTCTGGCGCGACAACCACTATCCGGGCGCCGCCTGCGACGTGCCCTCGCATCTGTATTCGTTCTCGTTCGAACCGAATCCGCGCTGGTCGCACGTGTTCGCGCGCCAGCCCGAGATCGCCGCCTATCTGCAGCACTGCGCGCGCCAGTACCAGCTGCTGCCGCACATCCGTTTCGGCAGCGAGGTCGAGGGCGCGCGCTACGACGAGGTGCATGCGCTGTGGACGGTGACGCTGCGCGGCGGCGCGACGCTGCAGGCGCGGCTGCTGGTCAGCGGCGTCGGCCAGCTCAGCCGGCCGGCGCTGCCGAAGCTGCCGGGCCTCGCCGATTTTCGCGGCCGCAGCTTCCATTCGGCGCAGTGGGACGCTTCGTATGCGCTCGAAGGCCAGCGCGTCGCGGTGATCGGCACCGGCGCCTCGGCGATCCAGTTCGTGCCGGCGATCGCGCCGAAGGTGCAGCGCCTGTCGGTGTTCCAGCGCTCGCCGGCGTGGATGATGGCGCGTCCGGATCGCCCGTACCGGGAGTCGGAGCAGCAGGCCTTCGCGCGCTGGCCGCTGCGCGCACGGCTGCATCGCCTGCGCATCTATCTGCAGTACGAAGCGCGCGCGCTGGCGTTCACGCGTTTCAAGTGGCTGATGAAGCCGGCGGTCGAGCGTCCGTTCCGCAAGCTGCTGGCGCAGCAGGTGGCTGATCCGGCGCTGCGCGCGCGACTGGTGCCGGACTATCCGGTCGGCTGCAAGCGCGTGCTGCTGAGCAGCGAATATCTCGCCACGATCGCGCGGCCGAATGTCGAGCTGGTCACCGACGCGATCCACCGCGTCGTGCCCGAGGGCATCGAGACTGCCGACGGCCGCGTGCACGAGGTCGACGCGATCGTCTACGGCACCGGCTTCGCGGCGACCGAATTCCTGTCGCCGATGCGCATCACCGGCCGCGACGGCCGCGACCTCAACGAAGCCTGGGCGCAGGGCGCCGCCGCCTATCTGGGCATGACGGTGCCGGGCTTCCCGAACTTCTTCATGCTCTACGGGCCGAACACCAATCTCGGCCACAACTCGATCGTCTACATGCTGGAGAGCCAGATCGCGCACGTCATGCGTTGCCTGGCGCAGCTGCGGCGCAGCGGCGCCGCCGCGATCGAGGTCAAGGCGGACCGCTACCGCGCGTTCAACACGCAGGTGCAGCAGCGCCTCGGCGGCACCGTCTGGAACGGCTGCAAGAGCTGGTACGTCGACGCCAACGGCCACAACAGCACCAACTGGCCCGGCTTCACGCTCAGCTATCGCGCGCTGACCCGCTTCAGCAGCCTGCAGGCCTATCGCTTCAGCCGCGTCGAGCAGGACGGCGAGGGCACGCGCATCGAGCGCATCGCGGCGCCGGCCGATCGCGTCGAGCGCGCCAGCGCGGTGCTGATGCGGGCGATCCTGCGCGGCATGTTCCGGCCGCTGATCGGCCCGCCGTTCCCGGCCGGCTTCGAGCGCGCGGTGGTCGCGACGCTGGCGCGGCTGATGCCGGGCCGCGGCGGCGTGCGCACGCGCCGCACCGCGGTCGCCGGCCGCGACGTCGAGATCGTCGAGCCGGCGCAGGGCCGCGGCGGCGCGGCGATCCTCTATCTGCACGGCGGCGCGTTCTGCCTCGGCAGTCCGGCCACGCATCGCGGCGTCACCACGCATCTGGCCGCCGGCGCCGGCCTGCCGGTGTGGGTGCCGGACTATCGGCTCGCGCCCGAGCATCGCTATCCGGCCGCGCTCGACGACGCGCAGTCCTGCTTTCGGGCGATGCTCGCGCAGGGCCTGCGCGCCGACCAGATCGTCATCGCCGGCGATTCGGCCGGCGGCGCGCTGGCGCTCGAACTGGCGCTGCGTCTGGTTCGCGCCGGCCAGAAACCGGCCGCGCTGGCGCTGATCTCGCCGGTCACCGACGCACGGCTCGGCGGCGAGACGCTGCGCACCTGTCGCGGCGACGATCCGATGATCCGTCTCGGCTGGCTGCAGCAGGGCCTGTACTGGTATCGCGCGCCGGCCGGCGCCGGCAGCACGCTGCTGGAGCAGGATCTCGCCGGCCTGCCGCCGATGCTGGTGCAGGCCGGCAGTCAGGAGATCCTGCTGTCCGATTCGCTGCGTCTGGCCGCGCGCGCGGCGCAGTGCGGCGTGCGCTGCACGCTCGAAATCCACGAGGCGCGCTGGCACGTTTTCCATCTGCAGTCGTTCTATCTGCGCACGGCGCGCGACGCGCTGGCGACGCTGGCCGCGTTCAGCCGCCGCGCGGCGCTGCCGTCGCGTGCCACCGAAGCGTGCCATGCCGAACTCGCGCCGCTCGGCGCGGCGGGCTGAAGGGGACGAAGATGCGCGGAAGACCGAATCGCCAGCCCGGCCGTACGGCCAGCGCGGCGCAGCAGCGGCGCGAGCTGCTGTATCCGCCGGCGGAGTCGTTCCACGCCGAGATCAGCCGGGCGCGGGCGCACACGATGCTGTGGCTGGAACTCGAAGTGCAGAACGTGATGGAGCAGGGCACCCGCCGCAGCGGCCGCGGCGAGGCCTGAGGCGCCGAATCGCGAGCGGCCGGACACCGAGCGCCGGCCGGCTCAAGCTCCGGCCGGCGGCGAAGCCGGCGCCGGCGCGGCCGCGCTGCTCGGTGCCGCCGCGTCGCCGCCGTGCAGATAGGTGGCCAGTTCGGCTTCGAGCAGCGTTTCCTTGGCGAGCAGCGCCTCGGCGGCGCGGTCGAGCGCGGCACGCTCGCTGCGCAGCAGCGCCAGCGCGCGCTGGTAGGCGCCGTCGACCAGCGCCTGCACGGCCTGGTCGATCTTGCGCGCCGTGTCCTCGCTGTAGCGGCGCTCCGGATCGCGCATTTCCGGCGTATCGAGAAACGGATGGTTGCCGTTCTCATAGGCGACCTGGCCGAGTTCCGGGGTCATGCCGTAGCGGGTCACCATGCTGCGCGCGATGTCGGTGGCCTTGACGAGGTCGTCGGCGGCGCCGGTCGAGATTTCGCCGAACACGCAGGCCTCCGACGCGCGGCCGCCAAGCAGCACCGCCATCTTGTTCTCCAGTTCGACGCGCGACATCAGGTAGCGGTCGTCGGTCGGCCGCTGGATCGTGTAGCCGAGGGCGCCGATGCCGCGCGGGATGATCGAGACCTTGTGCACGGGATCGCTGCCCGCCAGGCTCATCGCGACGAAGGCGTGGCCGAGTTCGTGGTAGGCGACGACGCGGCGCTCCTTCGGATTGAGCAGGCGGTTTTTCTTTTCGAGCCCGGCGACGATGCGCTCGATGGCGTTGCCGAAGTCCTGCGTGGTGACGGTGTCGGCCCCGCGCCGCGTCGCCAGCAGCGCCGCCTCGTTGACGAGATTGGCGAGATCGGCGCCGGAGAAGCCGGGCGTCATCGCCGCGATCTCGCCGAGGTCGACGCCGGCGGCGAGCTTCACCTTGCCGATATGCACTTGCAGGATCTGCAGGCGGCCGCGCTTGTCGGGGCGGTCGACCAGCACCTGGCGGTCGAAGCGGCCGGCGCGCAGCAGCGCCGGATCGAGGATCTCCGGGCGGTTGGTCGCCGCCAGCAGCACCAGGCCCTGGCGCGGATCGAAACCGTCCATTTCAGAGAGCAGCTGGTTGAGGGTCTGTTCCTTTTCGTCGTGGCCGCCCCAGGGCGTGGCGCCGCGCGCGCGGCCGAGGGCGTCGAGCTCGTCGATGAAGATGATCGCCGGCGCCTTCTCGCGCGCGTGCTCGAAGAGGTCGCGGACGCGTGCGGCGCCGACGCCGACGAACATCTCGACGAACTCCGAGCCGCTGATCGAGAAGAACGGCACGCCGGCCTCGCCGGCGACGGCGCGCGCCAGCAGGGTCTTGCCGGTGCCCGGCGGACCGACCAGCAGGATGCCCTTCGGCAGCCGCGCGCCGAGACGGCCGTAGCCCTGCGGGTCCTTGAGGAAGTTGACGATCTCCTGCAGCTCGGCCTTGGCCTCGTCGACGCCGGCGACATCGGCGAAGGTGACCTTGGTGTCGGTCTCGACGAAGACCTTGGCGCGGCTCTTGCCGATCGACAGCAGTCCGCCCATGCCCTGTTTGTCGGCCATCTTGCGGAACGCGAACATCCACACGGCGTAGAACAGCAGCAGCGGGATCACCCAGGACGCCAGCGTGCGCAGCAGGCCGCTCTCGTGGACCTGGTAATACTTGACGCCGGCGGCGTCGAGTTCGGCGACGAGTTCCGGCGCGACGCGGTTGGCGAGGAGATACTGCGTCTTGCCTTGCCCCGCATTCTTCAGCGTGCCCTTGACGGCATCGTCGGAGATTTCGACCTCGCTGATCTCGCCGTTCTTGAGCCGTTGCTGGAATTCGCTGTACGGCACCGCCTCGACGTGCGTCATCGTCGAGAACAGCGATTGCAGCATGAGCACGCCGAACACGGCGATGAGCAGGTAGGCGAGGTTGAGCTGGGTCTTGCGATCCATGAGGGTCCTGGCGGGACTTCGGCGCGGGCGATGGCCGATATTGGGCCATGGCCGCGCCTTGCGCGCGTTGACACTCATCAAGGGCCGTCGGGCCCGGCGCGGCCGGGCCTTCAGTCGCGTGCGGTCGCGTCCGGCCCGAAGTCGCGCAGGCGGTGGCGATAGGCCTGCGGCGTCAACGCCGTCCAGCGCTTGAACGCGCGCGTGAACGCCGAGTGCTCGCTGTAGCCGAGACTCAGCGCGATCTCGACCCGCGACAGCCGCGGATCGCGCAGCAGCTGTTCGGCCCGCGCCTGGCGCAGCGCGTCGAGCATGTCCGTGTAGCGGCGTTCGCGATGTCCGAGACGGCGCTGCAGCGCGCGTTCCGAGAGGCCGAGTTCGGCGGCGACGCGGCCGATCGAGACGCGTCCGTCGCTCAGGCCGGCCGTGATCGCCGCCGCGCTCGCGCAGACCCAGCCGCCGGCCCGATCGGCCGGCGGGCCTTCGGCCAGGCTTTCGGCCGGCATCGGGCCGCTGCCGGCGCCATCGAAACCGTCCCTCTGCGGCTGTGGCTGCGGCGAACGGCTAGCGCGATCCAGGGCCGCCGCCTTCGGGCAGGCTCAGGCCCTTTGCGCGCAGATAGCGGCGCCGGCCTTTCTCGCCCGAGGCCTCGAGCCAGGGCAGCACGCGTGCGTAAAGCCCCGGGAACGCCATCACGAAGCGGATCAGCCAGCCGTCGCCGCGCGGCACGTCGGTTTCGATGCAGCGCTGCTCGATCTGCCGGATCACCGCGTCGCCGATCAGGCCCGGCGCCAGCGGCGGGCTCAGGAAGTTCAGCGCCGAACCGCCGTGCAGCGCCTCATGCTCGATCATCGGCGTGTCGACGCCGGACGGATTGACGATGCTGATCGCCACGCCGGTGGTCTTTTCGCGCAGCGCCAGCGACAGCATCAGGCCGCGCAGGCCGAACTTCGACGCGCAATAGCCAGGGCATTCCTTCAGCGGCAGCTGGCCGCCGAGCGAGACCACGCTGATGACCTGGCCGCGCGTCTGCTGCAGCAACGGATACAGCGCGTGCGTCAGGAACATCGGCCCGAACAGGTTGACGCGCACCTCGCGCTCGAAACGCTCGGCCGGTGTGCTCTCGAACGGTTCGGGAACGACGATGCCGGCGTTGTTGACGAGCAAATCGCAGCGGCCATGCGCGGCTTGCACCGCCGCGGCGATGCGCGCCGGGGCGTCGGCGGCGCTGAGGTCGGCGGCGACGCTCAGCGCCGGTCGCTGCAGGGTCGCCGCGAACGCGCGCAGTGGCTCGTCGCGCAGGTCGACGAGCAGCAGCGCCGCACCGAGCGCGTCGAGCCGCAGTGCGACTTCACGGCCGATCGCGCCGGCGGCGCCGGTGACGACCGCGACCTTGCCGTCCAGGCGCGCGCTCATGCCGCTACCGCCGGCGGCGGGAGCTGCGCGGGCGCGACCTCGATCGGCTTGAAGTAGCCGGGCTCGAGCGGCTCCCAGCCGATCTGCTTGCGCACCTTTTCGAGATGCTTGCGGAAGGCGTGAATCTCGATGTAGCCCTGATGGCGGTTGCTGTTGACGAACTTCAGGCCGCCGCCGAGATCGGTGTGGTCGTCGCGGATCAGCTGTTCGAACGCGGCGGCGCGCTGCGGGTTGCGGACTTCGTCGAGCAGGTAGTGGGCGAGCAGGTGCGAGATGCGGTCGAACAGGGTGTACGCGCTGCTGTTGGTTTCGAGCAGGCCGAGCGCGAAGAGGTTGTGGTGCTTGCGGTTGAAGGTGCGCAGGTACAGCTCCGGCCGGCCGCCGTGCCACTCGAAATAATCCTGGGCAAGATACGGCATGCTCATGTTGTAGCCGGTCGCGTAGAGCACGAGGTCGATCGGCTCGCGCGAGCCGTCCTTGAAGACCACGTCCTGGCCGTCGAAACGTTCGATGTCGCCCTTCACGCGAATGTCGCCGTGCTGCAGGTAGTGCAGCAGCTGCGTATTGAGCAGCGGGTGCGATTCGAACAGCCTGTGATCCGGCTTCGGCAGACCCCAGCGCGAGGTGTCGCCGACGAACCAGCGCAGCAGCAGACCGAACACCGGGCGCTCCAGCCACATCGGCAGCGCCGGGCCCTTCTCGGCGAATTCGTCGACCGGCATGCCGAACAAGTGCTTCGGAATGATGTGATAGCCGCGGCGCATGCTGATGAACGCGCGCTCGGCGTTGGCGGCCGCATCGCAGGCGATGTCGGCGCCCGAGTTGCCGGCGCCGACGATCAGCACGCGCTTGCCGCGGAATTCGGCCGGGTCCTTGTACGTCACCGAGTGGCGGATCTCGCCGCTGAATTCACCCGGATGGCGCGGCAGGTTCGGGTCCCAGTTGGTGCCGGAGCAGCAGACCACGGCGCGGTAGTGCAGCACCTGGCCGTCGCCGAGCTGCACGCGCCACAGCGCGCCGTCCTGTTCGACCTTGGCGACCGGCGTGTTGAAGCGGATCGCGTCGCGCAGGCCGAAGCTGCGCGCGAACATGCGCGTGTAGGCGAGGATGTCGCGGTTGTGCGGATAGTCCGGGAATTCCTTCGGCATCGGATAGTCGAAGAAGCCGGAGGTGTTGCGCGAGGAAATGAAGTGCGCGTTGCGGTAGACCGGCGTGCCGGGGTTGCTCGGATCCCACAGGCCACCGAGATCGGAATGCCGCTCGTACTGGTCGTACGGCAGGCCGAGGCGCTTGAGCGCACGGGCGATCGACAGGCCGGCCGGGCCGGCGCCGATGATGCAGATGCGATCGCGGCGATCGCTGATAGAGGCGGGGGACGACGACGGATCGGACACGGCGGTTTCCTGGCGGCAAGGGTGGAGAGCAGGGCGACCCGGGACGGCATGCGCGACGAGCGCGCGCCGGTGGATCGACTGATGGCACATGGTCGCTGTCCGCCGACTTGCGGCAAAAGGTCCCGAGTCGGCAAACTCGGGGGGCAATCCGGCCAATCGCGCCATGACCAAGCTCGCCCGTCCGCACCTCAACGATCCGCGCTACTCGGCGTCGGTGATCCCGCCGTACGTCCTGACCTTCCTGATCGATCTGGCGGGGCAGCGCGGCTGGGATCCGGCGCCATGGTTCGCCGGCCTCGGGATCGCTCCGCAGCAGTGCTACGAGCCCGACGCGCGCGTCTCGTTCCGGCAGGCGTCGACCGTGATCCGCCGCGCGCTCGCGGCGACCGGCGAGCCGTCGCTCGGTCTGCAGGTCGGCCTGCGCGAGACGCTCAGCTCCTGCGGCGTACTCGGCCTCGCGCTGATGTCGGCGCCGACGCTCGGCGAGGTGCTCGCCGTCGCCGCCCGCTATCACGGGGTCACCGGCAGCTTCATGGATCTGCGCGTCGAGCCCGGCGCATCGCAGGTCGCGCTGGTCGCCAGCGAGCGCTTTGCCGAACCCGATCTGCTGCCATTCTTCTGCGAGGAACTGTTCCTCTGCTGCCAGCAGGTTGCCAAGGCGCTGATCGGGACCGGCTACCAGCCGCTGTGCATGGAGTTCACGTATCCGCGGCCGGCGTATGCGGCGCTGTACGAAGCGGCATTCGACTGTCCGGTCCGCTTCGGCGCGAAGGCCAACCGCGCCGTCTTCGACGCCGCGGCGCTGCACGCCCGCCCGGCGACCGCCAATGCCGCCGTGCATGCCTCGGCCTTGAATCTCTGCTCGCAGCAGAGCGGGCAGGCGGGCGCCGTCGATCACGTCACCGCGCTCGAATTCTGGCTGCGTGAACGGCTCGGCAGCGGCGTGCGCATCGGCGACGCGGCGCGCGCGCTCAACGTTTCCGAGCGCACGCTGCGCCGGCGTCTGGCCGATGCCGGCTGGAACTTCCGCGCGCTGCACAACCATCTGCGGGCCGAGCACGCCGAAGCCCTGTTGCGCAGTTCGGCGCGGCCGGTCGCCGGCATCGGCGCCGAGCTTGGCTTCAGCGACGGCCGCGAATTCCGCCGCGCCTTCAAGCGCTGGACCGGCCGCGCGCCGAACGCGGCGCGGCGCGCCAGCCGCTGAGACGCGACTCAGGCGTGGCGCCGGTAGGCGCGTGCCGCCGCCAGGGTGATCTCGACGCTGGTGCCGGCGCCGGCTGCGGAATCGAGCGTCCAGCGGGCCTTGAGCCGGATGGCGCGCTCGCGCATGCCGACCAGGCCCCAGTGACCGTCGCGGCGGCCGGCGCGCAGCACGGCCGCGTCGATGCCGCGGCCGTCGTCGCGGACGCAGAGGCGCAAGGCGCGGCGGCCGTAGTCGAGCTGCAGTTCGACATGCGCGGCCTCGGCGTGCCGGAAGGCATTGCGCAGCGCCTCGCTGCCGATGCGCAGCAGCTCCTCGTAGACCAGCGGCTGCAGCGCGTGCGGCGTGCCGCTCGTCTGCAGTTCGAAGCGCGGTGAGGCCTCGGGCGCGGCTTCCAGCGCCAGCGCCTGCGCCCGTTCCGCGAGCGCGGCGGCGAGGTCCTGCGCCTCGCCGTTGCCGCGCAGGTTGAGGATCTTGTCGCGGCCTTCCTCGAGCGTGTCGTCGGCGCGCGCCAGCGCGTCGATCAGCGCCGCGCGCGTCGCGTCCTGCGCCGGCAGCCGCGCGACAGCGGCGTGGAAGCGCAGGATCAGGCCCTGCACGCTCTGCAGCAGCGTGTCGTGCAACTCGCGGGCGATGCGTTCGCGCTCGACCAGCCGTTCCTGGTGCAGTTGCCCGAGCCGGCCGGTGATTTGACGCAAGCGCAGGCGGTGCAGGCTCCACAGCGCGAGCGCGGCGAGCAGCGCGCACAGCGCGTAGAAGGCGCCGGTCTGATGGAACGCCGGCGCGATCGAGAACGACAGCGCCGCGCCGGCCGGGCTCCAGACGCCGTCGGCATTGGCGGCGACGACGCGGAACCGGTAACGGCCCGGTCCGAGGTTGGTGTAGAAGGCCTGCCGGCGCGTACCGGCGTCCTGCCAGTCGGCGTCGACGCCGTCGAGCCGGTAGCGGAAGCGCACGCGTTCGGGCATGCCGAGGCTGGTCGCGGTGTAGTCGATGTGCAGTTCGCGCGTGCCGGCAGCCAGGCGAAGGCCGTCGTCCGGGACATGCGTGCGATCGCCGCTGCGCAGCGCGCCGATCAGGACCTGCGGCGCCAGCGGGTCGCGTGCAATGCGCTGCGGATCGATCCACGCCAGGCCGCCGAGCGTCGCGAACCACAGGCGACCGTCGTCGGCGCGCAGCGCCGCGGGGTGGATCGACGCCTGCTGGATCGATCCGGGCAGGCCGTCGAGATGATCGAAGCGCCGCAACGGCACGGCGTATGCGGGATCGCGCTCCGCGCGTTCGAGTTCGGCCGCGGCCGCGCGCGCAACGCCGTTCGCGTCAGCGATCCACAGTGCGCCGTCGTCGGCTTCGACGAGGCCGGCGACGTTGCGCAAGGCCGCTTCGTCGGCGCCGCGCAGCCGGCGAAAGCCCCGCGGCGTCCACCACGCGACGCCCTCGGTGCCGCCGACCCAGATCCGGCGTCGGCCGCCGATCACGCTGACGTCGCCGACCGCCAGCCCGTCCGCGGGGCCGTAGGTGGTGCCGCGCCCGGCCTCGAACACGCTGACACGATCGCGGCCGTGGCCGAGCCAGACTCGCCCTGCCGGATCGCCGTACGCGATCGGCACGCGCTCCGCCGCCAATCCCTGCTCGGCGCCGACCGCCTGCCAGGCGCCGCCGTCGCGGACGAACACGCCGGCGTCCGAGGTGCCGATCCAGAGACGGCCGGCGCCGTCGCGCGTGAGCCACTGCAGGCGGCTTCCGGCCGCGGCGTCGGGCAGGCGCAGGCGCGTCTGGCCGCGCGTATCGACGCGCACGATCTCGGGTTCGGCGCTCCACCAGAGGCTGCCGTCGGCGTCGCGATAGCCGGCGTTGAGACCGTACGGCAGCCCGGTATCGTGCAGCGCGCCATGCGCGTCGACCTGCGCCAGCGGCCGGCTGGCGCTGCCGATCCAGACGCTGCCGCGCGCACCGGCGACCAGTTGCAGCGCGTGATAGCCGGACGGCAGCGGCACCGGCACGATGGCACCGGCGCGGAAGCGGTCGAGGCCACGGCTGCTGCCGATCCAGACGTTGCCTTCGCGGTCCTCGAGGATCGAGTACGTGAAATCGGCACTCAGGCCGTCTTTCTCGCCGTAGGCATCGACCTCGCGGCCGAACTGCGCGACGCGCCGGCCGCGGATCGTGGCCGGCGCGGGGCTGCGGCGCAGGCCGTCGCCGAGCGTCGTCGCCCACAGCGCGCCGTCGCGGTCGAAGGTCAGCGCGTTGGAGCCGACGCGAATCTGCGTCGGCGGCGGCTGATCGGCGTCCGGCACCCAGATCGGCCGTACGGCGTTGCTGGTCTCGGCGATCCAGATCGCGCCATCACCGGCTTCGGCGAACTGCGCGACGGTGCCGACGCCGATGCCGGTATCCGCGAAGCGGTCGGCACCGCGTGCGCGGACGAGAATGCGGTCCTTGCCGGCGATCCAGACGCGGCCGCCGCGGTCGGCGTACACCGACTGCACGCCGCCGGCCGGCAGGCCCGCGACGCGCGTCCAGGTCGTGCCGTCGAAATGCAGCAGGGCCTGTGCCGTGGCCGCCCAGACGGCGCCGTCGTCGCTGCGCGCCAGCGCGTATACCGGCCCGCCCGCAAAGCCCTGGTCTTCGCCGTAATGAACGAGCTTGCGGCCGCGCAGCAGGGCGACGCCGTGCCGGCCGAGGCCGATCCAGAGGCCGCCGTCCGGTGCCGCCAGCAAGCTGTAGATGTCGTTCGACGGCAGTGCGGCGGCAGTGACCGCGGACAGCGCCTCGAAGCGCACGCCGTCGAAACGGAACAGGCCGGTGGGCGTGCCGAGCCACAGATAGCCGTCGGCGGACTGCGCCATCGTGAAGATCTCGCCGGGCGCGCCGTCCTTGTTGCGCCATGCGGTGTGATACAGCTCGCGCAGCGTGCGTTGCGGATCAAGCGCGTGGCCGGGCGCGGCGTTCAGCAGCAGCGTTGCCAGCATCAGCGCGCGCCAGAGCCACGCGCGCGGCCGTCGGCCGCTGTGTGCCGGGCGCGGTGGCCCGGGCCGATCGGCGCGATATGAACCCATCGGCGGAATCGGACGCGGCGGCGACATCGGGTATGCGGGAGCCTGGCTGCGGAAGCGTCGCGCACCATCGCCCGAACGGCGGGTGCGTTCAGCGCGGCAGGCGAGTCACGGATGGGCCGGACTATAGCGTCGTCGTCCGGCGCGCGCACGCATCAGGCGCACGCTCGACGCGAGGCGACGCAAGCGGACATCGACGCCGGCGGCGCGCGGTGCGCTGCCGGCTCAGGAGTGTAGCGGCGGCGGACCGGAGCTGACGCGCAGCGGCGTCATTGCGCCGTGGTCGTAACGGTAGGTGACGGTGATGACCGAGGCCGGCTCGTCGCGGCTGCAGCCGGGCAGGCGCCGTGCGAGGTTCAGCGTGATGGCGCCGTCGCGCTCCTCGACGAGGATGCGCTCGCGCAGCCCGCCGAGATGCGGGCCGTTGCTCGACAGCTCGGTGCGGTAGAGGCTGTCGCCGGCGCGCGCGATCACCATCAACGTCGAGAAAAGACCGCGACCGTGGCGATCGAGGGTCGCCACCAGTTCGAGCTGGTGGTCGCCGTCGAGGTCGAGCATCGCGAATTCCCCGACCGTGGCCGCTTCGCGCGCGTCCTTCCAGTACGCGTGGATCAGTCGCGCGACATCGGCCGGCGAACGCAATGCGGCGCGAATGGCGGGATTCGCTTCGGTCCACGAGCAGCGCAGCGCCCGGCGCACGCAGCCTCCCCAGAGCGCGTAGCGATGCGCGGGATGCGCCGCTGCCGCGATCGCCGGACCAGCCAAGGCATCTTTCATGAGTGTCCCCCCAGCAGACCGGCCTCGAACCGCACGAAGAGCGTATCCCCATACGCCATCTTTCGATTCCTGCTCGTTGGAACAGGGTCGTGCGGCACCGCCTGCACCATGGCGCGTCTGACGGCGTCGGCGCCCTGACGCCGGTCAATTCCGGCGTGCCGGCGGATGTTGACAGATCCTGGGCTGCACGCCGCAGGCGCAGGCTGTCGGACATCGCACCAGCGGCGATCGGTGCGGCCACACGCGCGGTGCCAGCCGGGAGGTCCTGCAGCGGGTCGCGGACGACCATAGCCGCCTGTCGTCCCGAACCGCTCGTTGATGAGCGAAGAGCCGCCACGGGGGCTTTCTGGAACGCGCGCTGGCATGGTCTGCCGAGCACGGGGGCATGTCGAGCGTCTCATGACCGACAACGGCGCAACCCGTCGCTCCAAGCCGCTCCGGCGGCGGGCATCCGCCATGTCTTCACCAAGCCTTGCACCCCGAGAAGCAGCGGCGAGGCCGAGCGTTTCGTGCCGACCGCCTTACTCGAATGGGCCGATGCTGGCGCGTATGCGCGTCGCGCCGAACGCACTGCACGCCTGACGCACTGGCGGCATCACTACAGTCACCATCGACGACACTCAACCCTCGGCTGCAAACCGCCCATCAGTCGCCTTCCGGGGCGGTAACGGGGACGGGTCGCCGGACCGGCTGGCGATGCGTTCCGGCGCGAGGCCGTGCGCGGGGCGATACAGGCCGGGAAGCGCCGATGGCGTCGGGATCGACGACCGCGCCAAGGGCATCGGCGACGGCGGACCGACGGCGTGTCGCCGTTGACCGGCGCGATGAGCAGGCTCCCGGTGTGCCAGCCTAGGGTGCAGCGGCCCGGCCGCGGGTTCGTCCGCGGGATTAAGTCGAGCGCCCGGGGCCGGCTTATGGCGAGGGCGGAGCCCCTGCCTTGGCATCTTGTCCGGCGAAGACTTCGGCCGCGAGGGCAAACGCATGGTTGGCGGCGGGTACGCCGCAATAGATCGCCGCCTGCAGCAGCAGCTCCTTGATCTCGTCGCGGGTCACGCCGTTGTTCCGGGCCGCGTCGAGATGGAGCTTCAGTTCGCCGTCGTGTCCGAGCGCCAGCAGCATGGCGATCGTCAGCAGCGAGCGTGTATGGCCCGGCAGGCCGCCACGCGTCCACACCGCGCCCCAGGCGTTGCGCGTGATGTAGTCCTGGAACTCGGCGGTCAGCGCATCGGTCCGGCGCAAGGCGCGATCGACATGCGCGTCGCCGAGCACTTCGCGGCGACGCTGCAGCCCGATGGCGTAGCGTTCGTCCTCGTGCAGATGCTGCACGCAGTCGACACCGAGGAAGTCCAGCACGGCGGCATCGAAGGACGCTCTGGCCTCGATGTTGGACAGATGGGCGGCGGACAGTTCGATCAGCCGGCCGTTTGCCACGGTCGCTGCGATTGCCCGGCCATCGGCGACGGTGGTGACGGGGTCCTGGCGGCCGGCGATCACCAGCAGCGGAACCCTCAGCATCGCCAGCGCGCCGCGAAAGTCGGCGTCGCGCACGGCGGCGCAGCCGCCGATATAGCCGTCGGGCGGCGTCTGCAGCAGCTGCGCGCGCACGGCCGCAACCGCCTCCGGTTCGCGCGTGACGAACGCCGGCGTAAACCAGCGCGCGACCGCGCCGGCGGCGACGTCGGCCATGCCGCTGGTACGTACTTGCGCGATGCGCGCATTCCATCCGTCGGCGGCGCCGATTTTGGCGGCGGTGTTGCAGACGATCAGGCGCAGCAGGCGTTGAGGCGCGTGCAGGCCCAGCCATTGGCCAGTAAGGCCGCCGATCGACAGGCCGCAGAAATGCACGCGCTCCAGGCCGAGCGCGTCGAGCAGGCCCAGCACATCGCGACCCAGTTGTTCGACGCTGTAATCGCCCGGCGGTGCATCGGAAGCCCCATGCCCGCGCAGGTCGTAGCGCAGGACGCGAAAGTGCCGGGCCAGTGCCGGCATCTGCGCGTCCCACATCGACAGCGTGGTCCCGAGCGAGTTGGAGAGCACCAGGACGGGAGCGTCTTCAGGCCCGTCGAGGCGATAGTGCAGGTGGACGCCGTTGGCGAGCAGATGGGGCATCAGTTCCTCTCGTGGTATCGCGCCAGCACGCGTGCGACGAAGTTCGCGCTTTCGCCCAGCGCCGCGCGCGGCGCGAACAGCTCGTCCAGGGTTTCGGCGGTGAGCACGCCGTTGACGGCGGCATCGGCGGCGAGCTCGTCGCGCAGCGGGCGCCGCGCCGCGGCGGCCCGTCTGGCTGCCTGCTCCACCAGACGATGCGCCTGCTCCTTGCCGAGCGTAGCGGCCAGTTGCATCGACACGCGTTCCGCGTACGGCAAGCCCAGGCTGGCGTCGAGGTTCTCGCGCATGCGCGCCGTGTCGACCTCGAGGCCGCGCAGCACCTCTTCCATGGCTGTCAGCGCTCCGCCGCTAAGCCGGACGATCTCCGGCAGCGTGGCCCATTCCGCCGGCCAGTTGCCAAGCCCGCGCTCGTGTTCCTGCGGCATCGCGGCGTAGAGCGTCGCGAGCAGTTGCGGCACCCGCGTTGCGGCGGCGAGGGCGATCGAGCAGCCGACCGGATTGCGCTTGTGCGGCATCGCCGAAGAGCCGCCGCGGCCGGGCGCCGCGGGTTCGCAGACCTCGCCGATTTCCGTCTGCATCATCAGCGACAGGTCGCGCGCGATCTTGCCGAGCGTTCCCGTCAGCAGCCCGAGCAGCGCGGCGGCTTCGACCAGGCGGTCGCGGTGCGCATGCCACGGCAGGTCCGGCCGCGCCAGTTGCAGTTCCGCGGCCAGTGCTGCGCTCGCGGCGTCGGCCTGCGGGCCGAGCGACGCCAGCGTGCCGGCCGCGCCGCCGAACTGCAGCACGAACAGGCGTGCCGGCAGTTGCCGCAATCGTTCGCGATGGCGCAGCAGCGCATCCAGCCAGCCGGCCGTCTTCAGCCCGAAGCTGATCGGCACCGCCTGCTGCAACCAGGTGCGTCCGGCCATGACGCTGTCGCGATGCCGTTCGGTCAGCACCGCCGTCGCGTCGATCGCGCGCGTCAAGGTCGATTCGATCGGCGTCCAGGCCTCTCGCAACTGCAGGATCAGCCCGGTGTCGATCACGTCCTGGCTGGTGGCGCCCCAGTGCACCCAGCGCGAGGCCTCGGCGTCCTGCTGGCGGACGCGCTCGGTCAGTGCCTTGACCAGCGGGATCGCGAGGTTGCCGGCCTGCCGCGCGGCGGCGCCGATCGCGGCGAAGTCGTAGAACTCGGTGCTGCACTGCGCTTCGATCGCCGGCACGGCCGTGTCCGGGATCAGCCCGCAGCGCGCCAGCGCCCGCGCCAGCGCGGCCTCGAAGTGCAGCATCGCGGCGACGCGCTGGCGGTCCGAGAAGGCGTGCAGCTGCGCCTCGTCCGAGAACAGGCGTTCCAGCAGCGGCGAGGAATCGATCGTGCTCATGCGCCGATTATGGCCAAGGCCTTGCTCAGTAGCTCAGGAATGCGGTTTCGCGGGCGCCCTGCATGTGCACGTCCCAGCGGTACGATCCGTCGTCGCTGCGCACCGCCAGCAGCGTCGATCTGCGTTCGCTCGGGACCAGCGCCAGGATCGGGTCCTGCGCGTTGCGCGGCTCGTCGTCGAAATAGATTCTCGTGCAAGCGTGCTTCAGCAGTCCGCGCATGAAGACGTTGACCAGCAGATGCGGCGCCTGCGGCGCGCCTTGTGGTCCGGCCACGGCGCCCGGCCTGACGGTGCGAAGCTCGAAACGGCCGTCGGCGTCGAGCGGCACGCGCGCGAAACCCCAGTCGCCGTTTTCGGCATAGCAGCCCCGCGCATCGGCCTGCCAGAATTCGAGAACGCCGTCGGGCACCGGCGCGCCGAGGCCGTCGAACACCTGGCCGCGGATCACCACGGCATCGGGTGCGTCGCCGGCGAGATCGGTCTTCACGCCGTTGCGCAGGCCGATGATGAAGTAAGGGCCGACGGTCTGCGATGCAGATTGCTGAAAGCTCATTTCACTGCTCCCACGGCGTTTCGAGGCGGCCGCGCAGGACGATGTCGAAACGGTAGGCGAGCGCATACTCGGACGCGCAGTTCTCCCAGTCGAGCGTCGATACGAGGCGGCGGCGCGCGTGCTCGTCGGCGGTCGCCCGGTAGATCGGATCGATCTCCAGCAGCGGATCGCCTGGAAAATACATTTGCGTCACCAGGCGCTGCGCGAACGCTTCGCCGAACAGCGAGAAGTGGATGTGTGCGGGGCGCCAGGCGTTGTAGTGGTTGCGCCAGGGATAGGCGCCCGGCTTGATGGTCTTGAAGCGGTAGCGGCCGTGTTCGTCGGTAAAGACACGGCCTTCGCCGGAGAAGTGCGGATCGAGCGGCGCGTCATGCATGTCGCGCGCATGCTGGTAGCGGCCGGCGGCATTGGCCTGCCAGACCTCGACCAGCGTGTTGCGCACCGGGCGGCCATTCTCGTCGAGGACGCGGCCGCTGACGATGATGCGTTCGCCCTGCGGCGCGCCGCCGTTGCCGACCGTCAGATCATCCTCGGCGCTGCCGAGGATGTCGCGCGAGAAGCGCGGGCCGCTCACCTCGGACAGCGTGCTCGGGATCCGGATCGGGACCTGCGTCGGACCGCGCAGCACGGTCGACGCATACGGCTCGAAGATGTAGTCCGGCTGCGTGTTCCAGAACGGCTTGCGGTAGCCGCGCACTTCGTCCTGCTCTTGTGACATAAGGTTCTCCTCAGTGAGCGCTGCCAGGCTGCGGAACCCGGTAGCGGCAATGATGATTCAGACGCGTTCGACGGCCAGCGCCAGGCCCTGGCCGACGCCGATGCACAGCGTCGCCAGACCGCGGCGACCGCCGGTCTTCTCCAGCTGATGGACCAGCGTCAGTGCGAGGCGCGCGCCGCTCATGCCGAGCGGATGACCGAGCGCGATCGCGCCGCCGTTGGCGTTGACGTGCGCGGCGTCGTCGGCGAGGCCGAGCTCGCGCAGCACGGCAAGCGACTGGCTGGCGAAGGCCTCGTTGAGCTCGATGGCGTCGAAGGCGTCGATCGTCAGCTGCAGTGACGCCAGCAGCTTGCGGGTCGCCGGCACCGGGCCGATGCCCATCAGGCGCGGCTCGACGCCGGCGCTGGCGGCGCCGAGGATGCGTGCCCGCGGCCGCAGGCCGTACCGCTTCGCGGCAGCCTCGCTGGCAACGATCAGCGCCGCCGCACCGTCGTTGATGCCGGAGGCGTTGCCGGCGGTCACGGTCGCCTCGGGGCCGAACAAGGGTTTCAGCCGGGCGAGCGCGTCGAGCGTGGTATCGGCGCGCGGATGCTCGTCGCGCTCGACGCGCACGCTTTCGCCTTTCCTGCGGCCCGGAACGTCGACGCCGACGATCTCCGCGGCGAAGTAGCCGTTCGCCTGCGCGGCAGCGGCACGCTGCTGGCTGCGCAGCGCGAAAGCGTCCTGATCGTCGCGCGAAATGCCGAAGTCCCTGGCGACGTTCTCGCCGGTCTGCGGCATCGTTTCGACGCCGTAGCGCGCCTTCATCTTCGGATTGATGAAGCGCCAGCCCATCGTCGTGTCTTCCATCATCTGGCCGCGGCCGAACGGGCCGTCGGCCTTGCCGATGACGAAAGGGGCGCGCGTCATCGATTCGACGCCGCCGGCGATCGCCAGCTGCATGTCGCCGGCCCGGATCGCCCGCGCCGCGGCGGCGACCGCTTCGAGACCCGACGCGCAGAGGCGGTTCAGGGTCACGCCGGGCACCGTCACCGGCAGGCCGGCGAGCAGGGCGCTCATCCGTGCGACGTTGCGATTGTCCTCGCCGGACTGATTGGCGCAGCCGTAGAACACATCCTCGATCGCGGCCGGGTCCAGTCCGGGATTGCGCGCGAGCAGGGCTTGCAGCGGCAGCGCGCCGAGATCGTCGGCACGCAGGCCGGCGAGCACGCCGCCGTAGCGGCCGATCGGGGTGCGCACGGTGTCGCAGATATAGGCTTCGGTCATCGCCATCACTCCGGGATGCAGGCGCTCGCGCGGCCGTCGCGCAGGGCGAGGCCGGTCAGCTTGCGCAGCGTTTCGAGCGACAGGCCGTCGACCATCTCGATGATGCCGGCGCCGTCCGGCCCGAGATCGAAGACCGCGAGATCGGTGTAGACGCGCGACACGCAGCGCAGGCCGGTCAGCGGATACGTGCATTCGGCGACCAGCTTGCTGTCGCCGGATTTGTTCAGCAGTTCCATCATCACGAAGACCTGCTTGGCGCCGATCGCCAGGTCCATCGCGCCGCCGACGGCCGGAATCGCATCCGCTGCGCCAGTGTGCCAGTTGGCGAGATCGCCGCGCTCCGAGACCTGGAACGCGCCGAGCACGCAAATGTCGAGGTGGCCGCCGCGCATCATTGCGAACGAGTCGCCGTGATGGAAATAGCAGCCGCCGGCGAGCAAGGTGACCGGCTGTTTGCCGGCATTGATCAGCTCCGGATCTTCGTCGCCCTTCGCTGGCGCAGGACCCATGCCGAGCAGGCCGTTCTCGCTCTGCAGGAAGATTTCCCGGTCGGCCGGCAGGAAGTTGGCGACGGTCGTCGGCAAGCCGATGCCGAGATTCACATACGCGCCTTCCGGAATGTCGCGGGCGACGCGTGCCGCCATCTGTTCGCGATCGAGCCTGTTCATGCTTCGCTCCTTAGGCGGCGGCGCGCCGCGCATCGCCGGTGGCGACGACGCGCTGCACGAAGATGCCGGGCGTGATGACCGCTTCCGGATCGAGTGCGCCGAGCGGCACGATCTCGCCGACCTGGGCGATCGTGCATTTGGCCGCCATCGCCATGATCGGCCCGAAGTTGCGCGCCGTCTTGCGGTAGACGAGGTTGCCCCAGCGATCGCCGCGGTGGGCTTTGATCAGCGCGAAGTCGGCATGCAGGGGGTATTCGAGTACGTAGTGCCGGCCGGCGATCTCACGCGTTTCCTTGCCGTCGGCGAGCAGGGTGCCGTAGCCGGTCGGGGTGAAGATCGCGCCGAGGCCGGCGCCGGCGGCCTGGATGCGTGCGGCGAGATTGCCCTGCGGTACCAGTTCGAGTTCGATCTCGCCGGCGCGGTACAGCGTGTCGAAATGATGCGAGTCGGTCTGGCGCGGAAACGAACAGACGATCTTGCGTACGCGCCGTGCTTTGAGCAGCGCGGCCAGGCCGGTCTCGCCGTTGCCGGCGTTGTTGTTGATGATCGTCAGGTCCTTTGCGCCGTGCGCGATCAGCGCATCGATCAGCTGATCCGGCATGCCGGCCGTGCCGAAGCCGCCGATCATGATGCGCGCGCCGTCGAAGACGTCGGCGACTGCCGCCTGCGGTGTTGCGGCGCTTTTGTCGATCAAGTCAGCCTCTCCTTTGGGTGCGCCGACACGGAATCGCAGGCGCGCGAACGTCGTTCGTCGCTGCGGTGGGTTTGACGGGCTCAGCGCTCCATCGTCGGCGCGTGAACGGCTCGAACGGTACGGTGCAGGGGCACACGGCTCAAGATCGTTAATCGAAATTCGGTGCGATAATCGGACAGCTGCGCGGGCACACGGGAAAAAGGCATGCGGACGAAGATTCGGGCGCGTCAGGCCACGAGGCAGGCGAGGGCGGGCGATGCGCGCAAGACTGCGGCGGCGGAAATCGGCGCGTATCGCGGTGATCCGAGCTTCATGGCGTCGCTGGCGCGCGGGCTTGCCGTGCTGCAGGCGTTCGATGTGCGCCAGCGCGCCCTGAGCGTTTCGCAGGTCAGCGCGGCGACCGGCATTCCGCGCGCCGCGGCACGTCGCTGTCTCTATACCTTGCGTGAACTCGGCTACGTTGCCGAGGAGAACGGACTCTATGCCTTGCGCCCCAAAGTCCTGAGTCTGGGCTTTTCCCATCTTTCGTCGAGGCCGCTGGCCACGGCCGCGCAGCCCTTGCTCGACCGCTGCCGCGATCGCTTGCACGAATCCTGCTCGCTGGCGGTGCTCGATGGCGGCGAGGTGTATTACCAGGCCCGTGCCGAAACCACGCGTATCATGTCGATTGCGTTGTATGTCGGCACGCGGCTGCCGGCCTACTGCACCTCGATGGGGCGCACGCTGCTCGCACATCTGCCGCCGGACGAGCTCGAGCGCTATCTGTTGCGGACCGCATTGCTGCCGCGCACGACACGCACGGTGACGTCCCCCGACAAGCTGCGCGAGCTGCTCGCCGGCGTGCGGCGCGCCGGCTACGCGATCGTCGATCAGGAACTGGAACTCGGCCTGCGCTCGATCGCCGTTCCCGTATTTGATCGCGACGGACGCGTCGTGGCATCGATCAATGCAGGGACGCAAGCGGCGCGGGTGCCGCTGCGCGACCTGACGCAAATCTTCCTGCTCGAATTGCGCGCGGCTGCCCAGGAACTGTCTTTGCTCGCCTGAGCCTGAGCCTCCGGCGAGGCTGTTGTTCCGGCCGACTCGGGACGCGGCTTGCGATGGCGAGGCGCAAGCCTTCATCGCGGCGCGTCCTCCGCGCGCCGGCTGTCGCCCCGCGATCGACGCAGCGCGCAGGCGGCGCCGATCTTCGCGCCGCCAATCCCTGACGCATTCGGGCGTCGTCGAACGCGGCCGCCGCGCCGCCCGTCCGGGCCGGGCCGAGCGCGTTGGCGCGCGCTTCGCGCCGTGCCGGCCTTCGCCGTATGGGACGTCGACCCCGCTACGGGGCGAGCCCGGTTTCATCACGTCACGTCCTCTTTATGTGCTGCGTTCATTTGTTATGTGCGCGATGCCCGGCGGAAAGCCCGCAAGGCGCCTCTCACGGCGTTTACATCGCCCGGTAGAAGTTATAGTATATGAACAGATGTTCGTATTTAGAACTTCCAACGCTGACACGCGGCATGAATCGAGATGCCGGTGCCACTTGTCTGATCGCAGGAGTGCCTGAATGCTTGCAATGCTTATCGGTGGGCGCGCGGTGACGGGGGAGGCTTCCTTTGAAGTCGTCAATCCGGCCACCGAAGCGGTGATCGCCAACGTGCCGGACTGCTCCGCCGAGAACCTGAATGAGGCTGTCGCCGCGGCCCAGGCGGCGCTGCCGGCCTGGAGCGCGACGCCCATCGAAGCCCGTCGCCAGCTGCTGCTCGATTGCGCCGATCTGCTGGTCGCCAACATCGACGAACTCGCCAGGCTGCTGGTGCTGGAGCAGGGCAAGCCGCTGCCGAAGGCGACGCGCGAGCTGATGGGCTCGGCCGCGTGGCTGCGCTATACGGCGACGCTCGATCTGCCGGTCGAGATCATCCGCGATGACGAGATGGTGCGCGTCGAGTTGCGCCACAAGCCGATCGGCGTGGTCGGTGCCATCGTGCCGTGGAATTACCCGGTGATTTCGGCGGTCGGCAAGTTCGCGCCGGCGATGCTCGCCGGCAATACGGTGGTGCTGAAGCCGTCGCCGTACACGCCGCTGGCGACGTTGCGGCTCGGCGAACTGCTGCGCGAGCGCATCCCGGCCGGCGTGCTCAATATCGTCTCCGGCGGCGACGAGCTGGGCCGACGCCTGACCGCGCATCCGGGTATCCAGAAGCTGTCGCTGACCGGCTCGGTCGCCGCCGGTCGCTCGGTGGCCGCGGCCGCGGCGCATGAGCTGAAGCGCATCACGCTGGAGCTCGGCGGCAACGATGCGGCGATCGTGCTCGGCGATGTCGACGTCAAGAAGGTCGCGCAGAAGGTGTTCACCGCAGCTTTCGAGAACAGCGGTCAGGTCTGCACGGCGATCAAGCGCGTCTACGTGCACGACAGCATCCACGATGCATTCGTCGCTGAACTGGTCGCGCTGGCGACGGCAGCGCGCGTCGGCGACGGCATGGCCGAGGGCATCGACTACGGTCCGATCAATAACCACGCGCAGTTCAGTCGCGTGCTCGGCCTGATCGATAGTGCGAAGAGCGAAGGCGGCACGGTGCTGTGTGGCGGTACCCGCATCGGCGATACCGGCTACTTCATCGCGCCGGCGATCGTCACCGGGCTGCCGGACAGCGCCCGTCTCGTCGCCGAGGAGCAGTTCGGCCCGGCACTGCCGGTGCTGCGCTTCTCCGACATTGATGACGCGGTGGCGCGTGCCAACGACAGCCCGCTCGGACTCGGCGGCTCGGTGTGGAGCGCCGACGCGACACGCGCGGCCGAGATCGCCGACCGCCTGGTCTGCGGCACGTCCTGGGTCAACGCGCATCTCATGATCGTGCCGCAGGCGCCGATCAGCGGACAGAAGCTGTCGGGCATCGGCGCCGAGAACGGCGTCGCCGGCCTGCAGGCTTTCACGCGCCTGCAGACGCGCATCGTCCCGAAGAGCTGAACATGCCGCACCTGATCGTCGAGTACTCGGCGGGACTCGAGCGCAGCGTCGACATCGACCGCGTGCTTGAGCTCGCCGGCGACGCCGCCGCCGAATCCGGCGTGATGGCGCGCGCGGACATCAAGCTGCGCGCGATCGCTTATTCCCATTTCAAACTGCTCGATGGCGGCGACAGTTTCGTGCATCTGAGCGTGCGGCTGCTGGCCGGACGCAATGCCGAACAGAAGCTGCAGCTGTCGAGTCTGCTGCGCGAGCGTCTCGCGGCGTATCTCACGTCGGTGCACAGCATCAGCGTCGAGATCGTCGACATGGACGCGCAGTCCTACCGAAAGAGGTTGCTTTGAGCCTGCTCATGGATTTCAACGGAACGGCGGACGAGATCATCGGTGCGGGATTCCCCCGCATCCGCCTGGCCCCGCTGCCGACGCCGCTCGAAGAGGCTGCGAACCTGAGCGCCGCGCTCAAGGGGCCGCGCATCTTCTTCAAGCGCGATGACCTGACCGGCGCCGGACTCGGCGGCAACAAGGTTCGCAAGCTCGAATTCGTGCTGGCGCGCGCGATCGAGGAGGGGGCCGACACGCTGGTGGTCAGCGGCGGCTTCCAGTCGAACCTCGCACGCATCTCGGCGGCGATGGGTGCGAGACTCGGCCTGCGCGTCGAGCTCGTGCTCGGCGGCGTGCCTGGTGAGCCGCGGCCGGTCGCCGGCAACCTGCTGCTCGATCAGCTGTTCGGTGCCAAGGTCACGCTGGTCGACACGGTCGTGCGCTGGGACTTCGGCAATTCGGTGCAGAACGTCGTCGAGCGCCTGCAGCGCGAGGGAAGGCGCCCGTTCGTCGTGCCGCTCGGCGGCTCCGGCCCGGAGGGCATGGCCGGTTACGTCAACGCCACGCATGAAATGCTGACGCAGTTCGATGAGCTGGGCATCCGCCCGGACTACCTCGCGGTGCCGATCGGCTCGGGCGGCACGTACTCGGGCCTGATGCTCGGCGCGCTGAACCTCGAGGCGCCGTACCGCGTGCTCGGCATCAGCGTCAGCCGTACGCGCGAGTTCCTGCTCGAGAAGGTGCCGGTGGAAGCGGCCGTCGCCGCCGAGCGCATCGGCCTCGAACGCGTACCGACCGCCGACGACCTGCTGATTCGCGATGAATACCTCGGTGCCGGCTACGGTGAGCCCACGCAGGGCGGCACCGACGCGATCCGCCTCGTCGCGGAGACCGAAGGCGTGCTGCTCGACCCCGTCTATTCGGGCAAGTGCATGCACGGCGTCATCGACATGATCCGCAGCGGCGAGATCGGCGCCGACCAGACGGTCGTTTTCCTGCATACCGGCGGCTGGCCTGCGCTGTTCGCCTACGATCCGCAGGCACTCGGCGTGCCGAACACGCTGGCCGGCTGAAGGATTCCGACCCCTTTTTTCTTTGCTACCACCAACCTCAGCGCCGCCGTGAACCGGGGCGCCCAGGCAGGAGACCGTGAAATGAACGCATACGAACCGACCCCGCGCACCCCGCTCGAACAGGAGGCGCTGGATCACATCTGGTTCCATGCCACGGCGCCGGCGGCCCTGCGCCAGCCGGGCGGCATGATGATCTTCGAGAAGGGCGAAGGCTGCTACCTCACCGACAACCACGGCCAGACCTATCTGGACGCGCTGTCGGGTGGCGCATTCGTCACCAATATCGGCCATGGCCGCAAGGAAGTCGCGCAGGCAATGGCCGAACAGGCCGCGCAGCTGGCTTACGTGACGCCGTACAACTTCGCGGCGCCGTCGACCATCAAGCTCGCGACCAAGCTTTCGCAGATCGCGCCTGGCGACCTGAGCCGCTGCTTCTTCACCTCGGGCGGTACCGAGTCGGTCGAGACCGCGCTGAAGATCGCCAAGCAGTACCACTGGCTCAACGGCGACAAGAAGCGCACGAAGGTGATCAGCCGCCGCGGCTCGTACCATGGTTCGAGCTTCTACGCGATGAGCATCAGCGGCGCGAGCCACGACTTCAACAGCAAGATCTTCGCGCCGCTGGTGCCGGGCGTCGTGCAGCTGCCGTCGCACAACTGCTACCGCTGCGATTACAAGCTCAGCCATCCGGGCTGCGGCATCCTGTGCGCGAGCATGATCGAGAAGGCGATCGTGCATGAAGGTCCGGACACGATCGCGGCGATCATCGCCGAGCCGGTGCCGGCGTCGGCAAGCATTTATCCGGCGCCGAAGGAATACCTGCAGATGCTGCGCGAGATCGCCGACAAGTACGGCATCGTGCTGATCATCGACGAGGTCATCAACGGCTTCGGCCGCACCGGCAAGATGTTCGCGATCGAGCACTGGGGCGTGCAGCCGGACATCATCACGACTGCCAAGGGCCTGACCAGCGGCTATGCGCCGATGGGCGCGGCGATCGCCAGCAGCCGCATCGCCGCCAAGTTCGACAACGCGAGCGGCCGCGAGTCGGGCCTGAATCACGTCATCAGCTTCGGCGGCCACGCGACCGCGGCGGCGGCGGCGCTGAAGAACATCGAGATCATGGAAACCGAGGGCATGGTGCAGAACTCGGCCGACATGGGCGCCTATCTGCTCGAAGGCCTCAACGAGCTGCGCAAGTACGCGATCGTCGGCGACGTTCGCGGCCTCGGCCTGCTGACCGCGGTCGAGCTGGTCCAGGACAAGAAGACGCGTGCGATGTTCGCGCCCGAGGCGCTGATGGCGCCGCGCGTGACCGCCAAGCTGCGCGAGTTCGGCGTGCTGGCGCGCACCTTCCAGGTCGTCGAGTTCGGGCCGCCGCTGTGCGCCGGCAAGAAGGAAGTCGAAACCATCGTCGATGCCATGGAGAAGACCATCGTCTGGTTCTCCAAGGAAATGGGCATCCCGCTGCACTGATCACGCAAGGCGCCGCTGGCGCCGCAGAGATTCGAACATGCAAAAAACATCCCGCAAAACCGTCATCATCGGTGCCGGTGTCATCGGTTGTGCGATCGCCCTGCAGTTGCGGCGCAAGGGCTACCAGACCGTCAACGTCGACAAGAATCCGGAAGTCGGCTACGGCAGCACCAGCCACTCCTGCGCCGTCGTGCGCTTCTCGTACTCGCTGCCGGAAACGGTGATGCTGGCTTACGAGGGCTATCACTACTGGAAGTACTGGGAGCAGTTCGTCGGCAAGGACGACGAGCGCGGTCTGGCCCGCTATCACCAGTGCGGTCATCTGATGCTGCGCAGCACGGCCGAGGATCGCGCGTCGGTCTTGCAGTTCTACAAAAAGCTCGGCATTCCGTTTGCCGAGTGGGATCTGGAAACGATCCGTCACCGTCTGCCGCTGTTCGACCTGCGCCTGATGGGGCCGGCGGTGGCGCTGGATGACCCGCATTTCTTTGACGAGCCCAGCGGCGATCGGATGATGTACGGCGGCGTGTTCACGCCGGAGGCCGGCTATATCGGCGATCCGCAGCTGGCGACGCACAACCTGCGCCGCGCGGTGGAAGCCAGCGGCGGCAGCTTCGTGCTGGGCAAGCGCGTGACGGCGATCCTGCGCGACGATGAGCGTGTGCTCGGCGTGGAACTCGAAGACGGTACGCGCATCGACGCGGACGTCGTGGTCAATGCCGCCGGTCCGTACTCGTCGATCGTCAACAAGCTCGCCGGCGTCGACAAGGGCATGTCGATCGGGACACGCGCACTGCGCCGCGAAGTGCATCACCTGCCGAGCCCGCCGAACTTCGACTTCGGAAAGTACGGCGTGATGACCTCGGATGGCGACCTGTATCAGTACTTCCGTCCCGAGACCGGCGCCAAGCTGACCGTCGGTTCGGGCGATCCGCCCTGCGATTCGCAGACCTGGGTGGACGATCCGGACAACTTCAACACTGAGTTCACCGAAAGCCAGTGGAATACACAGGTCTACCGCGCCGCCAAGCGCATTCCTGACCTGCCGATCCCCGGCAAGGCGCAGGGTGTGGTGTCGCTCTACGACGTCGCCGACGACTGGGTGCCGCTGTACGACAAGTCCGACCTCAAGGGCTTCTACATGGCGGTCGGTACCAGCGGCCATCAGTTCAAGAACGCCGGCGTGGTCGGCGAGCTGATGTCGGTGCTGATCGACGCCTGCGAGCAGGGCCACGATCACGATGCCGATCCGCTGAGCTTCACCGGCCGTTACACCGGCTATCGCTTCAGCATTGGCACGTTCTCCCGCCTGCGCGCGATCAACAAGGACAGCAGCTTCTCGGTACGCGGCTGACGCGCCACCGAAATTGCGGAGCAGATCGATGAACAGAGAGGATAACGAACTCATCACGCGTATCGGTCCGGGCAGCGCCGCCGGTGCGGTCCTGCGCCAGTACTGGCAGCCGGCGGCGCTCGTCGATGAGCTGGACGGCCCGCGCCCGGTGCGGCCGGTGACGCTGCTCGGCGAGTCGCTGGTCCTGTTCCGCGACGAGCAGGGCCGCTACGGCCTGGTCGACCGCCGCTGTTCGCATCGCGGCGCCGATCTCTGCTACGGCCGCCTTGAGAACGGCGGTCTGCGCTGCCCGTTCCATGGCTGGCTGTTCGACGTCGACGGGCACTGCCTCGAACAGCCGGCCGAGCCGGAAGGCAGCACGCTGCACGAGCGCATCCGTCACCGCGCCTATCCGTGCGTCGAGCGCGGCGGCATCATCTTCGCGTACCTCGGCGAAGGCGAGCCGCCGGCGTTTCCGGATTTCGACTGCTTTCGCGCGCCGGACAGCCACACCTTCGCGTTCAAAGGGCAGTGGGACTGCAACTGGCTGCAGGCGCTGGAGATCGGCATCGATCCGGCCCACGCTTCGTACCTGCATCGTTTCTTCGAAGACGAGGACCCGCGCGATTCGTACGGCAAGCAGTTCCGCGCCAGCGCCGCCGATACCGCGATCCCGCTGACGCAGGTGCTGCGCGACTACGCGCGGCCGGAAATCCGCACAGAGCCGACCGGCTACGGCTTGCGCATCGTCACCACGCGCCGGTTGCCGCAGGAGCAGACGCACTACCGCATCACCAATCTCGTGTTCCCGAACGCCATCGCGATTCCGATGAGCGGCGACATGACGATCACGCAGTGGCACGTGCCGATCGACGATACGCATTGCTTCTGGTACTCGATCTTCACCAGCTTCGACGCCCCGGTCGATCGCGCGAAAATGCGCGCGCAGCGCCTGGAACGGCACACGCTGCCGGACTACAGGCCGACGGCGGGCCGCGACAACGACTGGGGCTACAGCCCGGACGAGCAGGCGACGCAGACCTACACCGGCATGGGCATGGACATCAACGTCCACGACCAGTGGGCGGTCGAGTCGCAGGGCGCGATCCAGGACCGCACGATCGAGCATCTCGGCCGTACGGATGTCGCGATCATCGCCAACCGTCGCTTGCTGCGCGCGGCGATCCAGGCGGCGCAGCAGTCCGCGGCGCTGCCGTTCCGGACGCCGCTGGCGGCGCCGGACAGCGGGCCGGTCGCCGTCGACGCGATCGGCGGCAGCGAACTCGGCGAGGCCTGCTGGCGCGCGCTCGATGCGCAGCGCCGCGACGGCGCGCCCTGGTGGGCGGGAGTGCGTGCGTGAGCGCCGTGATCAATCCGGCCGGCGTCGGCCGTAGCGGATTCGTCGAGCGCTACGCGCCGTGGTCGCCCGCGCAGGCGGAGGCGGCGCGTGCGGCACTGGCGCTGGTCGCCGAACGTGGCATCAAGACCGTGCGCCTGGCGTTCGCCGACCAGCACGGCGTGCTGCGCGGCAAGACCATCGTCGCCGACCTGCTGCCGTCAGTGTTCCGCAACGGCTGCGGCATGACCACGACACTGCTGTCGAAGGACACCTCGCACCGCACGGTCTACCCAGTGTGGAGCGGCGGCGGTGGCATGGGCATGAGCGAGATGACCGGTGCCAGCGATTTCGTCGCGGTGCCCGATCCGGCGACGTTTCGCGTGCTGCCGTGGGCGCCGCATTCGGCCTGGGTGCTGTGCGACGCCTACTTCCAGAACGGCGAGCCGGTGCCGTTCTCGACGCGCCAGCTGTGCGCGCGCCAGCTCGATCGGCTCGGCGCTGCCGGCTTCGACTATCTGGCCGGCATCGAACTCGAGTTCTACGTTTACAAGCTTGAGGACAGCAAACACACGATCGCGCAGAGCGCGATGCCGTCCGGGCCGGCGCCGGATGTCAGCGTGCTGTCGCGCGGCTTCCAGTACCTGACCGAGACGCGCTACGACGAACTCGACCCGGTGCTCGACCGTCTGCGCGCCGACCTCGTCGCGCTCGGCCTGCCGGTGCGCACGCTCGAAGTCGAGTTCGGGCCGAGCCAGTGCGAGGTGACCTTCGGGCCGGTCGCCGGCATCGCCGCCGCCGACAACGTCGTGCTGGCGCGTTCGGCGATCAAGCAGATCTGCCGCCGGCTCGGCCTGCATGCGACCTTCATGTGCCGGCCGGCTTTTCCCGGCGCGATGTCGAGCGGCTGGCATCTGCATCAGTCGCTGGTCACGCGCAGCGGCGGCAGCAACGCGTTCATGTCGACCAATCCGGAACAGGCGCTGTCGCCGACCGGCCTTGCCTTCATGGGCGGACTGCTGCGCCATGCCGCCGAGTCCTGCATCCTGCCGGTGCCGACCATCAACGGCTACAAGCGTTTCCGGCCGTTCTCGCTGGCGCCGAACAACATCGTCTGGGGCCGCGACAACCGCGGCGCGATGCTTCGCGTGATCGGCGGCGCCGACGATCCGGCCTCGCATGTCGAGAACCGCATCGGCGAATCGGCAGCCAATCCGTATCTGTACTTCGCGTCGCAGATCGTTGCCGGACTGGCCGGCATCGAGCAGGGCCTTGATCCGGGCCCGGCGGTCGATACCCCGTACGCGCCCGGCACGCAGCTGTTGCCGCGCAGCCTCGTCGAGGCGGTTTCGGCGCTGCGCGGCAGCGAGCTGTTCGCGCAGCAGCTCGGCCGGCCGTTCGTCGACTACTTCCTGACGATCAAGGAATTCGAGCTGCACCGGTTCCTGTCCGACGAGGTCACGGACTGGGAGCAGCGCGAGTATTTCGACGTGTTTTGATGGAGCCGCGAGCGTGGCAGGTGATGGTATGCGTACAGGGATGAAACGGCTGGACCGGTACGATGTGGCCTTGATCCGTCATCTTCAGCGCGATGGCCGAATGCCGGTCGCAAAGCTCGCGGAACGGGTGCACCTGTCGGAATCGTCCTGCGCCCGGCGCATGCGCATGCTCGAAAGCAGCGGCCTGATCGCTGGCTATACGGCCTTGCTCGATCCTTCGCTGTCCGGCTATGGCGTGAGCGTGTTCGTCAACGTCAGCCTGCTGCGGCAGGAACGCGCCGACCTCGAACGCTTCGAGGCGGCGGTGCGCGAAGTGCCGCAGATTCTCGAGTGCTATCTGATGACCGGCCAGCACGACTACACGTTGCTGGTGTCGGTCAACGACATGGCCGGCTTCGAGCGGCTGCACGATACGGTGCTGACGCGCCTGCCGGGTGTCGTCAGCGTGCATTCCAGCATGGCCATCCGCACCGTGAAGCGCGAGCCGCCGATGCCGTCGGAAGGTCTGCGCATTGCCGACGTCGAGGTCTAAGCTCGAGCGTTGGAACCGGCGCCGTGCAGGCGCCGGTTCCCGATTCCTGAGAGGCTCAATCCGGCCTCTCAGTTCCAGCTTTTGTAGACCGAGAGCATGCCGAGATCGCGCGCCACCAGTTCGTGCGTCAACGCACCGGCGTGCGTGGTGAGACCGTTGCGCAGATGCGCATTCGCACGCAATGCCGGCTGCCAGCCAGACGCGGCGATGCTGCGCACGAACGGCAGCGTCGCGTTGGTCAGCGCCAGCGTCGCGGTGCGGGCCACTGCACCCGGCATGTTGGTCACGCAATAGTGCACGACGCCATCGACGAGGTAGACCGGATCGGTATGCGAGGTCGGCCGGCTGGTTTCGAAGCAGCCGCCCTGGTCGATCGCGATGTCGACGAGTACCGAGCCGGGGCGCATCGACGCCACCATGTCGCGCCTGACCAGCTTCGGTGCGCTGGCGCCGGGCACCAGCACGCTGCCGATCACCAGATCGGCGTCGGCGACGAGATCGGCAATCGCGCTGCGGGTCGAGAACACCGTCTTCACGGCATTGCCGAACTGGGCATCGAGTTCACGCAGGCGCGGCAGCGAGCGATCGACGACGCTGACACCGGCGCCCGCACCGATCGCCAGACGCGCAGCCTGCGTGCCGGCGACGCCGCCGCCGATGACCACGACCTTGGCCGGCAGCACGCCCGGTACGCCGCCAAGCAGCACGCCGGCGCCGCCGTTTTCCTTCTGCAGATAGGTCGCACCGACCTGTACCGACATGCGCCCGGCGACCTCGCTCATCGGCGCCAGCAGCGGCAGGCCGCCGCCCGGTGCGGTGACGGTCTCGTAGGCGATCGCGGTCACGCCGGATGCGAGCAGGCCCCGGGCCTGGGCCGGGTCAGCGGCGAGGTGGAGATAGGTGAACAACACCTGGCCGCTGCGCAGTCGCGCGCATTCCGGTGCCAGCGGCTCCTTGACCTTGACGATCAGTTCGCCGGCCGCGAAGGCCGCGTCGGCGTCCGCCACGATCTGTGCGCCGGCCGCGACATAGGCTTCGTCGGCAAAGCCGACGCCAGTGCCGGCCTGGGTCTCGATGAAGACCTGATGGCCGTCGGCGACCAGTTCGGCGACGCCGGCCGGCGTCATGCCGACGCGATACTCGTGAGTCTTCGTTTCCTTCGGAATGCTGATTTTCATGGATTTCGCCAACGGTTTGTCGGGATGAAAAAATTAGCACCGACGAGCTGGAGAAGCCCCGCGATTTTGGTTCGTCGACGCGTTGCTGGCGGTGGATTTCCGCGGCGGATTCCGGCGCCGTGGCGGAAGGCTTCGTCATGCGCGATACGCTCCCATTCCAGGCTGCGAGCGGGCATCATGGCACGCGCTGTTTCCGACCCTGTCAGCCATGGAAGCGGCTTTTCAAAGCACGACATTCAAAGCCTTCGAGGCAGCGCGCCGCGCCGCTGCTGATGGCGCTTAAATTGCTGGAGAAATTTCAAATTAAAGAATCGTCGATTCTTATGGAAATTTTCCGGGTATGCGTTCCACGCCGGGAACGCCACTCGTACGGAACCCTGTCGAAATGAATCTGTCTCCGGGCCATCCAGAGTCCACGCCTCCTGCCGCTGCGAATACGGCTCCGGCAACGCCTGAGGTACGGCCTTATGCGTGGTTCGTACTGCTGATCCTGGTCGGCGTTTACAGTTGCTGCTGGATGGATCGCTACCTGATGGTGATCCTCATCGAGCCGATCCACCGCGAGCTGCAGCTCAGTGACACGCAGATGGGCCTGCTGACCGGGTTCGCGTTCACCGTGATGTACTCGCTGGCGGGGCTGCCGTTCGCGTACTGGGCGGATCGCCGCTCGCGGACGCTCGTGCTGTCGATCGCGGCGCTCGGCTGGAGCATCGCGACCATGCTCAGCAGCCTGGGGCGCGACTTCCGCACGCTGGCGCTCGCGCGCTTCGGCGTCGCGACTTTCGAGGCAGGCTGCAGTCCGGCGGCGTACTCGCTGATTTCGGACTACTTCCCGCCGTCGCACCGCAGTCGCGCGATCGCGATCTACAGCCTCGGCACCTCGATCGGCATCTGGGGCGGTTTGACGCTCGGCGGCGCCGTCAGCGCGCACTACGGCTGGCGCGCGGCCTTCGTCGTGCTCGGCATTCCGGCCACGGTGATGGCCGCGATCGTCTTTCTGTTCGTACGTGAGCCCCTGCGTGGCGCGCAGGAGCAGGGCGGTGCCCGCGGTGATCGGCGTTATTCGCTGCTGGAAAGCGCGCGCCTGATCGCCGACCGCCGGGCTTTCGTCGGCGGCGCGTTCGCGCTCGGCACGCTGACCATCACCAGCACGTCGTTCCTGAGCTGGGCGCCGACTTACCTGATCCGCATCCGCGGTCTCGATACCGCGCAGGTCGGCATGATCAGCGGCTCCGTCGTCGGCTTCTCCGGCATTCTCGGCACGCTGTCGGTCGGCCTGCTCTGCGACCGCCTCGCGCGTCGCGATCCGCGCTGGTATCTGTGGCTGCCGCTGATCGGCTTCGCGCTGTTCCTGCCGTTCGAACGTCTGTTCTTCGCCTCGCAAGGAATATGGACGTATCTCTTCTACTTCCTCGCCGCGCTGGCTTCGGCAACTTACGCGGCGCCGCTGTTCACCGTCGGCCAGCTGGTGCTGCCGCCGCGGGTCCGCGCGCTCGGTGCGGCGACGATGCTGCTGGTGCTGAACCTGCTCGGCATGGGCGGCGGCAGTTTCGCCGTCGGCTTGATCAGCGACCTGCTCAAGCCGCAGCTCGGGGCTGCTTCGCTGCAGGCGGCGATCCTGTGGCTGCAGCTCGGCTCACTGCTCGGCTTCGCCTGTCTGCTCTATGCCGCCGCCGCAATCCGCCGCGACATCGCCGCCAATGCGGCGCCGGCAGACAGCTGACCCATCGCCCGCGGCTGCGCCGCGGTTTTCCACCCTTTCCGAAAATCAGGAACTCACCGTGCAGATCGAAAAGCGCCTCGAAGAACTCGGCATCGTCCTCACCACGCCGGCCGGTGGGCCGGGCCGCTACGGGCAGCGCTACGGGCTGATGAAGCCGTACTTCATCTCCGGTCGCCTGCTGTTCCTCGGCGGGCACACCGCCGGCCTCGAGGACGGCAAGGCCCGCTATCCGGGGCGTCTGGGCCACGATCTGTCGATCGAGGACGGCTACATGGCGGCGCGGCAGACCGGCATCAACTGCATTTCGACGATCAAGCGCGCGATCGGCGATCTCGACCGCGTGTCGGGCATCGTCAGCTCGGTCAACTTCATCGCCTCGACGCCCGAGTTCATCGAGCACCACAAGGTCACCAACGGCCTCACCGATCTGCTCGCCGAGGTGTTCGGCGCCGAGATCGGCGTCGGTCCGCGCGCGAGCCTGGGCACGCCGTCGCTGTCCGACAACTACTGCTTCGAAACCTCGCTGACAGTGCAGATCGACTGACGGCGCAGCGCGGGCCGCGCTCACGCCGGCGGCGTTCCCGGCTCGCCGGCGTCGGCGCCGACCGGCGGGTCGAGCAGCGCCTGACCGCTGCAGAAGCGGTCGAGCACGTTGCTCAGAATGCGCGCGATGTCGTCGTCGTGCGCCAGCGCGCCGGCAAATGCGATCGAGCCGGTCGCGAACACGCCACCACTACCGTCGACCGGCGTCAGCGCGAGGTCGGCGCGCACCCGAGCGTTACCGGAGCCGCCGGGCGCGGCGAGCGTCATGCCGTAGTTCTCGCGCGCTTCGAGCATCTCGTCGGGGTGGCGGCCGCCGGAGGTGGCGACGACGATCGTGCCGGCCGGCGTGCCGAGCTCCGGGTCGGTGGCGTCGATTTCCAGGCCGGCGGCGGCGCCGGCGGTGCCATGCTCGCCGAAGACATCACGCGTCACGCCTTCGAGCACCCAGGCCGCGCGATTGTCGGGCCCGATGCAGCGTGCGTACGGTGCGCCGCCGTGGACGAGTCCGGCGGCGACCATGCCGACGCCGACGGTCTTTTGCGGCGCACGTCCGTTGTTGCGCCACAGACCGCCCTGTTCGCCGGTGAAGCTCAGGTGATATTCGCCGGGCAGCGCGCGCCAGGCTTCGCTGCCGGCCCAGCGGCGGATCTCGATGATCTGCGCGTCGTCCTGGTCGTAGGCGGTGACCCAGTAGAAACCATTGCCGCCCATGTAGACGAGCCGCCCGCCGTCATCGACGTAGTCGCCGTACGCGTCGAGCATGCGGCGCGTCGGGTACTCGGGATGGGTGCCGGTCATCACGCAGCGATAGCGCGACAGCAGGGCCGCACCTTCGCGATGCAGATCGTGATCGGTGACGACGTCGAACGCGCGGCCGCTGCGGTCGAGCCAGTCGATGATCTGCAGGTCGGCCTGGAACTGCCAGGTGCGGCCGTTGAAGGTCTGCGTCTGCGGCCGCATCGTCAGGATCGGGCGCCGGGCGCTGGAGTAGCAGTTGCCGGTGCCGTCGGCGTGCGCTTCGTACAGCGAGGCGCCGAGTTCCCGGTGATGATGGCGGTACAGGTCGAACTCGTCGTACTGCAGCGCGCGCCGCACCATCATCTGCATGCGCGGCGAATCGACGCCGACGTGATCGTTGGCATAGGCCAGATAGGCGTTCGTCGACAGCACCAGCAGCACCGGTGCCGTCGCCTGGCCGTCCGGCGGACGCACCGCGAACGGAATGCGGTCGACGGCGCCGCTGTCGTCGCCGAGCGCCTGCAGGCGCACCGCGTAGACGCCGGACGGCAGGTCGTCCGGGATGCGGATCTGCGCCTGCGGCGTCCAGCCGCAATCACTCATGTCGTCGCGATGGAAATGCGCGGCCGCGTACTGCTGCAGCGCGTGGCGGAAGTCGAATTCCAGGCCGTCCCAGGCGTGGCTGGTGACCCCGCGCACTGGATGCTGATGCAGCCGGGCGTGCCAGCCGTGTGCACCGCGGTCGTGCAGCTGCGCCACGTGCGCGATGCCGGAGCGGCCGAGGCCGGCGGCGAAATCCCACAGTGCCAGCGGTGCCAGCGCCGCGAGTGCGGCGTCGGCGTCCGGTTGCGGCGCGAGCAGGGCGTCGAGTTTGCGCACACCGCCGATCAGCGTCGGCCGTTCGAGGCGGCCGTCGAAGCGCTGCTGCGGCTGGCCTTTCGCGTCGAGCCAGGCCGCCGCCATCAGCAGCGGTCGCGCAGTCGCCAGCACCGGCGCTGATTTCAGCTCTGCCTGCGCGGATTGGGCCCGCCCACGGCCGATCCAGACGCGGTTGCTGGCACGGGTGCCCGCCGGCGCGCAGGCTAGGCGCACGCGGCGGGCCTGCGCGTCGACGACGACGGCGATCTGGCTCCAGCAGCCGCGCAGCAGCGGCTCCGCCAGCGCCAGCGTCGTGCCGCCGTCGGCTCCGCCGAGCCAGAACGCCGGCACGCCGCACTCGTCGAGAAACAGGGCCCAGCCGGCATCGCCAGCCGCATCGCGTTGTGCGAGCAGTGTCTGCACGCCGTCGCCGGGCAGCGTCGGCATAGCGAGTACGCAGAGGCTGAAGCCGGCGGCGACGTCGAACGGCGGATCGGGCAGATCGACGCGCCCGTACGAGCCGACGGTGGTGCTTTGCACGATGGCATCGCATTCGACCGGCGCCACCGACGTCACGACCTCCTCGCGCAGCGGCGGCCCTTCCGGCGCGAGATCGGCGCACAGCAGGCGCACGAGGTCGGCGCGCCAGCGCGGCGAGCGGGCGCTGACGTGCAGCGTCACGCTCTGACCCGGCGCGGCGCTGAGCGTATCGAGATAGCCCATCAGGCCCGGCGGCTCGACGGCAGCGGCCGGATGCGGCGGAGTTTCGCCGCTCGCCAGTAGTCCGTAATCCTGCAGGCGGCGCAGGAAGACGGCGTGCTCGGCGTCGCCGCGCGAGGCATAACAGGCAGGACCGATCGACGTAATCGCCGCGCCGGCCACGACCGGCTTGTGGCCGAGCCCCCAGCGCGGCGGCTGGCCGCTGCGCAGCACGCAGTAGCGCAGCTTCTGCGGATCGGGGTTGCGGCGCAGGAACAGCAGCAGCGAAGCCAGATCCGCCGAGTGCGGGCCGAACGGCCGCTGCCGGTGCTCCTCGACGAGGGCTGCGCTGAAGGCGGGGCGCAGCTTGCGTTCGAGAATGGTCTGGTCGGCAAGGGAGAGGCTCATCGAATCAGGCTCCGGAACGCGTGACACGTGGTGCTTGCGGCGGGAATCAGCGTGATGCGCGCAGTGGGTCTGCGTGTTGCGGCGAGCCGGTGTGGAGGGTGGGCATGCAGGCGATGCGTCCGGCGGGCGACGGCCGTCGCTCAGGCCAGGACGGCGTCGCGGCCGGCGTCGGCGAGGATCAGGTCGGCGCCTTTCTCGGCGATCATGATCGTCGGTGCGTTGGTATTGGCGCGCGGGACGCGCGGCATGACCGAGGCGTCGACGACGCGCAGGCCGGCCACGCCGCGCACGCGCAGCTGCGGATCGACGACCGATCGGGCGTCGCCACCCATGCGGCACGAGCTCGTGGGGTGGAAGACGGTTTCCGCCTTGTCGCGGATGAAGGCATCGAGCGCCGCGTCGTCCATGACGTCGGGGCCGGGCTCCATTTCGCGGCCGGTGAACGGCTGCATCGCAGCCGATGCGGCGATGCGGCGCGCGGCGCGAATGCCGTCGCGGATCGGCACGATGTCTTCGCGCACCGACAGGAAGCGCGGCTCGATGATCGGATGGGCGAGCGGATCCGGCGAGGCGAGCCGGATCTGGCCGCGGCTGTCGGGCTGCAGATTGCAGACATGAATGCCGAAACCTTCGCGATCCGGCACCGGACGCTCGGGCGTGCGCGGCAGTGCCAGGATCAGGTGCAGCTGCACGTCGGGCGCGCGCAGGCCGCTGCGGCTGCGCAGGAAGCCGCCGACCGGCAGCAGCAGGTCAGATGCAAAGCCGCTGCGGGTCAGGGCCCACTGCGCGGCGGCCAGCAGCTGACGGTGCTTGGGGATGTACTGGTAGGCGGTGACCGGCTGCAGACATTCGTATTCGAGCACGACGTCGAGGTGTTCCTGCAGTTGCTGGCCCACGTCCGGCGCGTCGTGCACGACGCCGATGCCGAGCGCGCGCAGCGCTTCGGCGGGACCGACCCCGGAGAGCATCAGCAGTTGCGGCGAATTCACCGCGCCGCCGCTGAGAATCACCTCGCGGCGCGCGCGGGCGCGCAGCGTGCGGCCGTGCTGCACGTACTCGACACCGCCGGCGCGCCGGCCGTCGAACAGCAAGCGCGTGGCCTGCGCGTGGGTGTCGACCTGCAGGTTCGCGCGCTTGCGTGCCGGATGCAGAAAGGCGACGGCCGTCGACTGGCGGCGACCGTTGAGGCGCGTCGAGTCGAAGAAGCCGAGGCCTTCCGGCTGCGGGCCGTTGAAGTCGTCGGTGACCCCGTCGCCGGTCTCGCGTCCGGCGGCGACGAAGGCGTCGCAGAGCGGATTGCGGATCGTGGCGGGAATCACCGGCAACGGTCCGCGCTCGTTGTGCAGGGCGCTGGCGCCGCGACGGTTGCCTTCCGACTTGAGGAAGTAGGGCAATACCTCGGACCACGACCAGCCGCTGCAGCCGTTCTCGGCCCACTCATCGTAGTCGGCGGGAAAGCCGCGAACGTAGACCAGACCGTTCATCGAAGAGCAGCCACCGAGCATCTTGCCGCGCGGCCAGGGCTGCGTGCGTCCGCCGAGCCCCGGCTCGGGCTCGGTGCGGAAGCGCCAGTCGGTCTTCGGGTTGCCGACCAGCCAGCGGATGCCCATCGGTACGTGGATCATCGGATTGCGGTCGGGCCCGCCGGCCTCGAGCAGCAGCACGCGGTGCTGTCCGCTCTCGCTCAGGCGGCTGGCCAGGACGCAGCCGGCCGAGCCGGCTCCGATGATGATGAAGTCGAATTCGGAGTCGAAGGTCTGAGCCATGAGGCGGGAATCGCGGTCGAAGAAGAGGCGTCAGCGGCGCGGCGCTTGCGCCGTCCGCCGGACATCAGCTGGCGGAGCGGGTTTGGATGCGTTAGAAATACAAAATACGAACATATATTTCTAATACGAACTTATCCAGCAATGATCGTGCCGTGGCCGAGGGCCGCTCAGGTCGGCGCGGAAGGTCGGCACGGGAACGACCGGACGCCGCGGCTCCGCTGCTTTGCAGGCCGATATGCGAGGTGGTTCTAGACATGACGCCAGCGCGCATCATCGCTTCGGCACCGGATTCTGCCGTGTGTCTGCACCATGACGGCGCCGCCTGTGGCCGTGTGTCCCAATCGGGTGCTCCGACCTTGCGGGAAAAGGCAGTGTCCGGGGAACAGAACATGTTATTTGTTCGGATGCCGTAACGAAATGACGGAAAACACCGGGAAAAGTCCTTTCCGCGGGACAAAGTGCGGATGGCATGATGTTCGCATAATGGAGAAGTGTTCGTATTTCGTAATCAACGATGCGAACGACCCCGAACGCGATCATTTTTTGTAGTGTCCAGCCGAGGCCCGACTATGTCGTCGTTAAAAAAGCGTCATGTAATCACTAAGCTAGGCAACAAAACTCCGCTCGCACTGGCAGTTGCAGGCCTGTGCGGCAGCCAAGTGGTATGGGCCGAGTCGGCCGACACCGGTGCGCAGATCGAGGAAATCGTCGTCACGGCGACCGGCCGCAGCCAGTCGGTGCAAGAGGTGCCCTACAACATCGCCGTCGTGACCGGCGACGATCTGGCGGCGGCCGGCGTCACCGACACGGCGAGCCTCGCACGCCAGGTTCCCGGCCTGGTCTACGCCGATCTGGGCGCGCGCTCGAACGGTATCAACAACGGCATCGTGCTGCGCGGCCTCAACGGAACGTCGACGGGCCTCAACAACTCTTCGCCGGCCGCGGGCGACCAGACGGTTTCGACCTACATCAACGGCACGCCGCTGTTCTCGAACCTGCGCATCACCGACGTCGAGCGCATCGAGGTCCTGCGCGGCCCGCAGGGCACGCTCTACGGTGCCGGTGCGGTCGGCGGCACGATTCGCTACATCTTCAAGCGTCCGGACCTGAGCAAGCAGTCCGGCGATGTCCAGGCCTCGCTGAGCCAGACCTCGGACTCGGACGGCTTCAACAATAGCGTCGATGGCATCTTCAACCAGCCGCTCGGCAGCAATGTCGGCCTGCGCATTTCGGCCGGCTACTCGCGCAACGCCGGCGTGGTCGACGCCAAGCGCCTGATGAACTATCAGGCCGACGGCACGCCGACGCTGGCCGATCCGAGCGATTACTTCGGCAGCGATGCGACCTACCATGCCGAGCACGATGTCGACAGCTCGAGCCTGTGGTACGTCCGCCCGTCGCTGCTGTGGCAGATCAGCGACGATGTCGATGCGCTGCTGATGTTCCAGCATCAGGACAGCCGCGCCGCGGATTTCAGCGGCATTGCCTATAACGACAATCCGGACGAAAAGCGCTACAGCACCCGCAACCGCAAGTCGCCGGCCAAGGTCGTCGACGATCTGTACTCGCTGGAGGTCAACGCGCATCTCGGTTTCGCGACGCTGACCTCGGACACTTCGTACACCGATAGCGATCAGGATTCGCAGACCGACTACACGAACTTCGGCCTGCAGCTGCAGGGTTTCTATGCGGACTTCCCCCGCATCAGCGCCTACAACGACATCCTGTACCGCACCAAGCGCTTCACGCAGGAACTGCGCCTGGCCTCGGAGAACGGCGGCGCCTGGGATTGGGTCGTCGGCGCGTACTACACGCACAACCAGCAGAAGTCCTCGGTGCCGGGCTACATCCCGGGCTGGGCGGAATTCACCAACATGCCGGGACATCCGACGGCGGTGGCCGCGCTGGGTGATCCGAATGCGACCTGGGCGCAGTACTACCAGACGTTCTATCCGGACGGCACGTTCGACAACGACCTCACCTTCGTGCTCGACAAGGACAACAAGAACAGCAACACCGCGCTGTTCGGCGAGCTGACCTACCACCTGACCGATGCCTGGCAGGTCACCGGCGGCGCGCGCGTGTTCTGGGTCTCGCAGGATCGCCGTTCGATCGAGGGCAATCCCTACGTCGGGCCGGAAGGCACCTTCGATGCGCGCAAGAAATCCTCGGATCAGGATCAGATCTTCAAGATCAACACCTCGTACGAGCTGTCGAAGCAGAACATGGTCTACTTCACCTGGTCGCAGGGCTACCGCCAGGGCGGCGACAACGCCCTGCCGATGGTCGGTCCGTTCGCCGCCGACCCGGCGCTCGTCGAGTACAAGCCGGACTACGCGACGAACTGGGAAGTCGGGGCCAAGGGCCGTCTCTTCGGTCGCCTGAATTACACCGCGGCGCTGTACAAGATCTTCTGGAAGGACATGCAGATCCAGTTCCCGGCGCCCGGCTCGGGCATCGCCACGCTCGGCAACGGCGGCGACGCCGTGTCGCAGGGCTTCGAACTGCAGCTGAACGCGGCGCTGGCGACCTGGCTCGACGCGGCCGTCGGCTACGCCTACACGGACGCCAAGGTGACCGAGGACTTCACGCTGCGCTCCGGCTTCAACGGCTACGACGGCGACGCGCTGCCGGGCGTGCCGAAGAGCAACGTGACTGCGGCCCTGATGGCCTACCAGCCGGTGTCGGCGTTCGGCGGCTCGGAGCTGACCTATCGCGTCGATGCGATGTATCGCAGTGGCACGAACACGGCGCTCAACGCGGAATCGCGCAACTGGGCCGAACTCGGCGGCTTCACGACGCTCAACGCGTCGGTCACCTGGAACGTGCGCAATGTCCGCGTCGGGGCCTACGTCAACAACCTCACGGACGTCAACGGCGTGACGGCGGTCGATGTCTCCAACGACACGACACCCGGCTCGCGGCCGGGCAGCCTGGCGTTCATCCAGCGGCCGCGCACGATCGGCCTGATGGCAGGCTACTCGTTCTGAGCGCCATGCCGGCGCAGCGGGCAGGAGGTGCGGCGCCGTGGCGCGCCGTACCTTCATCGCGCCGCAGCGCCGGTCCGCGGCTTGCATGCCGCGCCAGGCAGGACGCCGGCGCCGCATCGGCGGCGTCAGCGCCTGTCCGGTGCGGCATCTGAAGGATGAATTGATGAAATTGTCCGTTGCATCGACAGCACCGTCCGCGGCTGCTGCCACGACCGCACCATTGCGCGCCGGGCTTTATGCCTGGTACGTGCTCGCGATGCTGCTGCTGGTCTATGTCTTCAACTGGTTCGACCGTTACCTGCTGATCATCACGATGGAGTCGATCAAGCAGGATCTCGGCTTGTCCGACACCCAGCTTGGCATCCTGAGCGGTTTCGCGTTCTCGGCGATCTACTCGCTGGCCGGCCTGTTCATCGCGCGCTGGTCGGATCTGAGCGTACGGCGCACGATCATCGCCGGCGGCCTGGCGCTGTGGAGCGCGATGACCGCGGTCTGCGGCGTCGCCAGCAATTTCGCGCACCTGGCGTTCGCGCGCTTCGGCGTCGGCATCGGCGAGGCGACCTGCAGTCCACCTTCGCACTCGCTGATCTCAGATTATTTTCCGCTGCGCCAGCGCGCGACGGCGATCGCCGTCTTCAGCATCGGCCTCTATCTCGGCCTGGGGCTTGGCCTGGGGGTCGGCGGCTGGCTCAATGAACAGTACGGCTGGCGCCACGCGTTCATGGTCGCGGCGCTGCCCGGCCTGCTGTTCGCGCTGTGGTTCAGGCTGACCGTCAAGGAGCCGCCGCGCGGCCTGTCCGACGGACTGGTCGACGCCGCACGGCCGAGCGGTCGCGAGGTCATGCGCTTCATGCTCGCGCGTCGCTCGTTCGTCGCCTACACGCTGGGCACCGGCCTGTTCGTGTTCGCCGGCGACGCGATCGACATCTGGGGCGCGACCTTCCTGATCCGCGTGCACGGCTACGGCAGCGCCGAGGTCGGCGAGAAGATCGGCCTGCTCGGCGGCATCGCGGGCGTGCTCGGCACGATGTTCTTCGCCATGCTCGCTGATCGCCTGTCGGCGCGCGATCTGCGCTGGTATGTCTGGATCGCCGGTCTCGGCGGCCTGATCACGGCGCCGCTGATCCTGGTCTTCCTGTTCGCGCCGAACAGCGACATGCTGTTCATCTACTACTTCCTCGGCACGTTCTGCGGTGCCTCGTACATGGCGCCGACGATCGCCGTGACGCAGCGCGTGATGCCGCTGCGCATGCGTGCCGTGTCATCGGCGGTGATCCTGCTGAGTTTCAACATCATCGGCATCGCTCTCGGCAATCTGGTCACCGGCATCCTCAGCGACGCTTTCGCTCCGACCTACGGTGACGTCGCGCTGCGCTACGCGCTGGCGTGGACGCTGATCGCTTCGCTGATCGGCTTCTCGCTGATGATGTACGCGGCCCGGTGCCTGCCGGAAGACGCAAAGGCTGGAGAACTCGCCAATGCAGGCTGAACTCGTACTGCGCGGCGCCACCGTCGTGACGATGGCGCCCGGCGAAACCGGCACCGGCGCACTGCAGGCGATCGCGATCAGCGGTGGCCGTGTCGTCGCGGTCGTGCCGGAGAACGAAGCGCATCGCTGGATCGGCGAGGACACGCAAGTCGTCGATCTGGACGGCCGCACGATCGTGCCGGGATTCATTGATTCGCACGTCCACTTCATGCAGACCGGGCTTGGCAGCATCGGCCCGCAGGTTTACGACGTCAGCTCGAAAGCACAGGTGCTGCAGGTCGTGGCCGATGCGCACGCGGCGATGCCGGCCGGTCAGCCGATGCTCGTGCACGGGCTGGCGATCGCCGATCTCGACGCGCCGATCACGCTGTCCGATCTCGATCGCGTCGCATCCGGACGCGCGGTGATGATCGGCGACGTCGGCGCGCACGGCTGCATCGTCAACACGCCGGCGATGGCGATGCTTGATCTCAATGGTGTCGCCGGACTCGGCCACGACGAAGCCGGTCGCTTCAACGGCATGCTGACCAACAAGGCCAATACCTGGGCGCGCTACCGGTACTACAACCAGGCGATCAGCGACGCGCAGCGCGTGCAGGCCCTGCAGCGTGCCTCGCAGATGGCCGCCGAGGTCGGCATCACCACCGTGCATGCGCTCGAAGGCGGCAGCCCGGACGGCCGCGGCTGGCTGCCGGAGCGCGACGTCGAGGTGCTGCTGCGCGAGCAGGCGAACCTGCCGGTCCGCACGGTCGTCTATTTCCAGTCGACCGACGTGCAGAAGGCGCTCGACTGGAAGCTGCCGCGCATCGGCGGCTGCATCTGGGTCGACGGCGCCTACGGCGAATGCACGGCGGCGCTGCTCGAACCGTACTGCAACTGCCCGGACAGCAAGGGCAGCCTGTATTTCTCGAACGACGAGCTCTACGACTTCGTCGGCCGTGCGCACAAGGCAGGCCTGCAGATCAGCATGCACGCGATCGGCGACGGTGCCATCGACCAGTTGCTGAACGCCTACGAGCGGGCGCTCGCGGAGGCGCCGCGCGCCGATCACCGTCACCGCATCGAGCACTTCAGCCTGCCGACCGCCGAGCACATCGAGCGTGCCGCGCGGCTCGGCGTCGCCGTCGGCATGCAGCCGAATTTCGCGCTGGTCCCGGACCCGCTGCCGCAGCCGGACGACGAGCCGGCCGGACTGGTCGCGTATCTGGGCTACGCGCGCTACCAGCGTCGCCACCCGTACCGGCGCATCGTCGATGCCGGCGTGCTGATCGCCGGCGGTTCCGACGCCGACCCGATGCCGATGGGGCCGCTGATCGGCATGCAGCGGCTCGTTGCGCACCCGGAGTCCGAACGTCGCCTGAGCGCGCGCGAAGCGCTGGCGCTGTATACCGTCAACGGTGCGCGAATCGCCTTCGAGGAACACGACAAGGGCAGCATCGAGCCCGGCAAGTATGCCGACCTCGTCGTGCTGGCCGACAATCCGCTGCTCGCCGATCCGTCGACGCTGGCGTCGATCGCGGTCGAGCAGACCATCGTCAACGGCCGCGTCGTGCATGCGCGCGGCCCCGTCAACTGAGAGCAAGATGTCCGAATACCCTGTTTCGATCGACGACGTCATCGTCTGCGACATGACCTTCCCGCAGTCGCCCTGCGGGCCGCTGTACACGCCGGACTTCGCCGGCGCGATGCGCGAACGCCTGGCGCTCGGCGTCACCTACACCTCGATCACGATCGCCAGCGACGAGCCGACCATCGACGGCGCGATGCGCTGGCTCGGCGAGGCGCGCGCGCATATCGCCGACCATCCGGATCTGTATGTGCTGGTCGAGCGGGTCGCCGACATCGAGCGCGCGAAGGCCGAAGGCAAGGTCGCGATCAACTTCCACTTCCAGGGCACCAACGCGCTGCTCGGTGATCTGGGTCTGGTCGAGGTCTACTCCCGGCTCGGCGTCAAGCACATGCTGATGGCGTACAACTCGCGCAATCTCGTCGCCGACGGCTGCCACGAGGACAGCGACGTCGGCCTGAGCCGCTACGGCAAGGCGCTGGTCGCCGAAATGAACCGCGTCGGCATGATCGTCGACGTTTCGCATACGGGTTACCGCAGCTCGCTGGACGCGATGGAGCTGTCCAGCGCGCCGGTGATCTTCTCGCACTCCAATGCCAAGGCGCTGTGGAACCATCAGCGCAACATCACCGACGAACAGGCCCGCGCCTGCGCCGCGACCGGCGGCGTGATCGGCGTCAACGGCGTCGGCCTGTTCCTCTCCGAAGCGCGTTTCGACAACTCGCCGGAGATCATCGCGCGCCATATCGACCACTTCGCCAATCTCGTCGGCCCGCAGCACGTCGGCTTCGGTCTCGACTCGGTGCACGATATCCCGTACTTCCTGTCGAACTTCGCCAAGGCCGGACGTGATCGCAAATACCCGGTCGGCGGCTACCTGACGTCGAACAAGCCGGCCTTCGCCGGTCCCGACGTGATCGCCAAGGTCGCGCAGGTGCTCGCGCGCATGGGCTGGGGCGAGGCCGAGCTCAAGGGCGTGATGGGTGGCAACTGGCTGCGCGTGATGGCGCAGGTCTGGGGCTGAATCCGGTGGAAGCGGTCAGCCTGCAGTGCCGCGCGGCCTACGAGGCCGTGCAGCAGCAGTTGCGGGCCGGCCGCTTCGGCGAGGCGGCGCTGGCGTGCAAGGCGCTGTGCGAGCGCTTTCCGGGTTTCGTCGGCGGCTGGGAGGCCGGCAGCTTCATCGCCCAGCGGCTCGGCAATCTGCCCAAAGCACTCGAATATATCGAGCGGGCGCTCACGCTCGAGCCGGACCTGCCGCTGCTGCATTTGCGCAAGGCGCGGGTGCTGCTGCAGCTGTCCCGGCACGAGGAAGCGCGCCGGATCGCACAGGCGGTCGAGGCGCTCACCGGCGACGACGCGGCAGTAGTCGCGCAGGTCGCGGCGTTCCATACCGCGGCCGACGACCACGCCGCAGCGCTGCCGCTCTACCGGCGCGCGCGCGCGCTCGATCCGGGCAACGCCGGCGTCTGCTTCAACCTCGCCTCGACCGAGCGCTTTCTCGGCCACATCGACGAGGCCGAGGCTGCCTACGAAGCGGGCCTGAAGCTGAAGCCCGGCAACCACGAGGCGCGCTACCTGCGCGCCGGCCTGCGCCGGCAGACGCCGGAACGCAATCACATCGCCGAGCTCGAAGCCTGTCTGGCGGCGGTCGGCGCCAACTGGCAGGGCGAATCGCAGCTTTGCTACGCGCTGGCCAAGGAATACGAGGACCTCGGCGATTACGCGAAGAGCTTTGCCGCGCTCAAGCGCGCCGGCGCCAGCCGCCGTGCGCACATGCGCTACGACGTCGCTGACGACGAGGCGGCGATCGACGCCATCATCGCCAGCTTCGGTCCGTTCGCCGCCGGCGCCACGGCCGGCCATCCGTCGGACGAACCGATCTTCGTGCTGGGGCTGCCGCGCACCGGCACGACCCTGGTCGAGCGCATCCTCGCCAGTCATCCGCAGGTCAGCTCGGCGGGGGAACTCAACCACTTCGCGATCGAGATGACCCGCGCCGTGCAGCCGCCCGGCGCGGCGCCGATGGACAAGCTGCAGATGATCGCGGCGTCGACGTCGATCGATTTCGCCGCACTCGGCGAGCGCTATGTCGCCAGCACGCGGCCGCTGACCGGCCACCGCGCGCACTTCATCGACAAGATGCCGCTGAACTACCTGTACTGCGGCCTGATCGCGCGCGCGCTGCCGAACGCCCGCATCGTCGAGCTGGTGCGCCATCCGCTCGATGCCTGCCTGTCGATGTACAAGCAGCTGTTCACGCTGGCCTATCCATTCTCGTACGACCTCGACGACCTCGGCCGCTACTACCTGGCCTATCTGCGCCTGATGAACCACTGGCATCGCACGATGCCGGGTCGCATCCTGCGCGTGCGCTACGAGGACGTGGTGGCCGACCAGCGCGGACAGACCGCGCGCCTGCTCGAACACTGCGGCCTGCCGTGGGACGACGCCTGCCTGTCTTTCGAGCGCAACGCCAGCGCCAGCACCACGGCCAGCGCCGTGCAGGTCCGCCAGAAACTCTATGGTTCGGCGGTCGGGCGCTGGACGCACTACGCCGAATACCTGGTGCCGCTGGCCGAGCGCATTCACGCCAGTCCGGACTACCGGGCGGCCGGACTGGGGTACGAATGGTGAGCATCCCAAAGGGACGCGCTGCGGCGCGCCTGCTGGCCGCCGCGTGCGCGGCCTGCCTGTCGGCGGTCGCGATCGCCAAGCCTTACTTTCCGCCGAGCGGCAGCTGGCAGACGGCGACGCCGGCCAGTCAGGGCTTCGACGCGGACCGCCTGCAGGCCGCCGTGCAATACGCGCAGGCGCACGAATTCCCGGCGCCGCGAGATCTGCGCGTGATGAACCTCGAGCGCTATCGGAACGAACCCGGCTACCGCATGCTCGGGCCGATGAAGGACCGGCCCGGTCCCACCGGGCTGATCATCCGCCACGGCTACATCGTCGCCAGCTGGGGCGAGCCGGGGCGCGTCGACATGACCTTCAGCGTGACGAAGAGCTATCTCTCGACGGTCGCCGGCGTCGCCTACGACGACGGCCTGCTGCCGGACCTGAGCGCGCGCGCCGCCGACGTCGTCTGGGACGGCAGTTTCGACGGCGAACACAACGGCAAGATCAGCTGGGAGAACCTGCTGAACCAGTCTTCGGACTGGCGCGGGCAACTGTTCGGCCTCGACGACTGGATGGACCGGCCGCCGGCGGGCCTGACGCTCGACCAGATGCGCGCGCAGCCGCTGCACGAGCCCGGCACGTTCTTCAAGTACAACGATGTGCGCGTCAATCTCGCCGCGTACGCACTGCTGCAGCTGCTGCACAAGCCGCTGCCGGCGGTGCTGCGCGAACGCATCATGAATCCGATCGGCGCATCGCCGAGCTGGCGCTGGTACGGCTTCGAGAACGCGAAGGTCGAGATCGACGGCCAGATGATGGTCTCGGTGACCGGCGGCGGCCACTTCGGCGGCGGCATGTTCGTGTCCGCCTACGATCAGGCGCGTTTCGGCCTGTTGTTCCTCAACGAAGGCGCCTGGGACGGCAAGCGCGTGCTGTCGAAGCGCTGGATCGAGCGCGCGACGACGCCGTCGCCGGCCAAGCCGAACTACGGCTACATGTGGTGGCTCAATCACGGACCGAGCGCATGGCCGGATCTGCCGCCGGATCTGTTCTACGCCGACGGCGTCGGCGGCAACTACGTAATCGTCGATCGTGCGCACGACCTGCTGATCGTCACGCGCTGGATGGACGAGGATCGCGAGGTGCTGGCCGGCATGATCCGCCGCGTGATCGGAGCCCTGCAATGAGCCGCATGCTGCTGCGCCACGCGCGCCTGATCGACGGCAGCGGCGCCGCGCCGCGCGAGGCGCAGGCGGTCCTGATCGAGGACGGCCGCATCGCGGCCGTCGCCGCCGATGCCGAACTGGCCGGCGTCGAGGCGGCGACGGCGATCGATCTCGCCGGCCGCACGCTGCTGCCGGGCTTCATCGACTGTCATGCGCATCTGGGCGCCTACGACTACGAGCTCGAAGCGCGCATCGCCACGCCGGCCTCGCTGACGGTGATGCGCACGCTGCCGCAGCTGCGCGACACATTGGAAGCCGGCGTGACCACGGTGCGCGAAGCCGGCGGCCTCGATGCCGGCTTCCGGCTGGCGCAGGAGCAGGGCCTGATCGACAGTCCGCGTCTGCTGGTCTCGATCGTCATCCTCGCGCAGACCGGCGGCATCTGGGACATTGCCTGCGCCTCCGGGGCGAAGCTCGATCTGGCCGGCGCGATGGGCCAGGTCGTGCGCTACTGCGGCGGCGTCGAGGCCATGCGGCAGATCGCGCGCGAGCTGCTCGCCGCCGGCGCCGATCTGCTCAACATCCACACCACGAGCAGCCTGCACAAGCATCCCGAGCGCCTGCCGCACGCGATGTTCACGCCGGCCGAGATCGCCGCGGTCGTCGAAGAGGCGCACAACGCCGGCAAGCGCGTGATGGCGCACGTCGACGGCGGGCCTGGCGTCGCCAACGCGATCCGCGCCGGCGTCGACAGCGTCGATCATCCGTACCATCTCTCCGACGCCGACATCGAGCTGCTGCTGCAGCACCGCACCTGGCTGGTGCCGACGCTGTCCTGCAACTACGGCATCGTGCGCATCGCCGAGCGCGACCCGCACGCCGGCATTCACGAAAGCTCGCTGCGCGCCGCGCGACAGCTGATCGCGATCCACACCGAAGGCTTCACGCGCGCCGTGAAGGCCGGCGTGCGGTTCGCGATGGGCTCGGATTCGTTCGGACGCTTCCAGGGCGACAATCTGTTCGAGCTGCAGCTGATGGTCGACGCCGGCTGTACGCCGATGCAGGCGATCGTCGCCGCCACCGGCGACGCGGCGCGCTGCTGCGGCCTCGAACGCGAGACCGGCACGATCGCACCGGGCAAGCGCGCCGATCTGGTCTGCGTCGATGGCGATCCGCTCGCCGACATCCGCATCCTGCAGGATCGCCGCCGGCTGTCGCTGGTGATGCAGGACGGGCGCTGCGCCGTCGACCGCCTGCGCGCGGGTCCGGACGATGGGACATGCGCCGCACGCTGAGCCTCGCCGCGCTGCTCGCCGCCTGCGTCGCGGCGGCGCAGGAGACGCCGGCGCAGGTCCAGCGCTGGCATGCGCTGCGCGCGGCCTCGCCGCTGCTGCCGTTCAGCGGCGATCCCGACGAGGACGCCGCAGCGTTCCGTTACGAAAGCCTGCACAGCAGCGAATTCATCACGACCGCGCGCATCGCCCGCGGCGGGCCGGTCGCGACGCTGCCGCCGGCGCCGCGCGCCGATATCGGCGCGGCGCGCGTGCAGACGCGGCTCGGCGAGATGACGGTCGACCGCTTCGTCGAGGCCTTCCCGATGGACGGCGTGCTGATCCTGCACCACGGCCGCATCGTCTACGAGCGTTATCCGAAGATGCGCGCCGACGATGCGCACCTGATCTATTCGGTCTCGAAGATCGTGCCGGCGCTGCTGGTCGCGGAGCTGGTCGACCTCGGCCGTGTCGATCCGCAGCAGGGCATCGAGCGCTACATCCCGCGCCTGGCCGGCACCGACTGGGCCGGCGTGCGCGTGCAGAACATCCTCGACATGGCGTCGGGCATGCAGAAGACCGGGCTCGAGGACGAAGCCTGGGAGGACGAATTCTGGGCGAGCATGATGGGCCGGCGGCCGGGTTCGACCTACGACGAAATCGCGGCGATGAAGCGCGATCCGCAGATCCCGCAGGGCACCGACTTCGAGTACGGCACGCAGAACACCTTCGTGCTCGCCTGGCTGGTCGAGACGCTGTGGGACCGCCCGTTCACCGACGTCGTCAGCGAACGCCTGTGGCAGCGCATCGGCGCTGAACATGACGCCGACGCCGGCGTATCGCCTGACGGCGCGCCGCATCCGCGGCTGGCGATGACGCTGCGCGATCTCGGCCGTCTCGGCCTGCTTTACACGCCGAGCTGGCGCCGGGTCGCGTCGCGGCCGCTGGTGTCGGCGGCGGCGCTGCACCGCATGCAGTTCGAGGGGCGGCCGGCCTTGCTCAAGGGCATCGAGGTCGAGCTCAACGAACGCTCGTTCCCCGGTTCGAGGATCGACCACAACGGCTGGCAGTGGGACGCGGTGTTCCCGGATGGCACGCTATGGAAGAGCGGCTTCGGCGGGCAGGGGCTGATGGTGTCGCCGAAGCGCGATCTGGTGGTGGCGTTCTTCGGCTCCTGGCCCGCGACCGGCCGTCCGGAATACAACCGCTTCCAGTGGCTCGCGCGCCAGCTCGTCGAGCGCGGGTATTTCGACCGGTGAAGCGCTCCGCACCCGGCGCTCTGCTGTGCGCGGCGCTGCTCGCCGGCTGCGCCGGCGCGCCGGCCGTGGTGCAGGCGCCGCCGACCGATCTGGCGACGGCGCAGCGCGACATCGCGGCGATCAAGGCGGCGCCGCTCAAGCCCGGCAGCGGCCACGACGTGCGCGACGCCGCGGCCTTCCGCTACGAGAACCTGCACGCGCCGATGTTCACGCCGAGCGCGCGCATCGCGCGCGGCGGGCCGGTCTCGACGCTGCCGTTCGCGCTGCGCCCGGAGATCGGCCGGACGCCGGTGCAGACGCGGCTCGGTGCGATGACGGTCGACCGCTTCGTCGATGCGTTCCCGATGGACGGGGTGCTGATGATTCAGCACGGCCGCGTCGTCTACGAGCGCTACCCGCGGATGCGCGCCGACGATCTGCACCAGCTGTATTCGGTATCGAAGCTCGTGATCGCGCTGCTGGTCGCCGAACTGGTCGACGCCGGCCGTGTCGAGCCGCAGCTCGGCATCGAACATTACGTGCCGGCGCTGGCGGACAGCGACTGGGCCGGCGTGAGCGTGCAGAACATCCTCGACATGGCGTCGGGCATGCAGAAGACCGGCCTCGAGGAAGAGGCCTGGGAGGCCGAGTTCTGGGCCAGCGCCTACGGGCGCCTGCCGCCGTCGCCGTACGCGCTGATCGCGGCGATGCGCCGCGATCCGGCGCTGCCGCAGGGTGCCGACTTCGAATATGCGACGCGCAACACCTTCGTGCTCGCCTGGCTGCTCGAATCGGTCTGGCGGCAGCCGCTGGCCGAGATCGTCAGCGCGCGGCTGTGGCAGCGCATCGGCGCCGACCACGACGCCTACATGGGCATTTCACCGAGCGGAGCGCCGCATACCGAGTTCTCGATGACGCTGCGCGACCTCGGTCGCCTCGGCATGCTCTACACGCCGAGCGCCGCCAACATCAGCGTGCCGGCGCTGGTGTCGAAGGCGACGCTGCGCCGCATGCAGCGCGGTGGCCGTCCCGAGCTGCTGCGCGGCATCGAGCACGAACAGAACGCGCGCGGTTTCGACGGCGAAGCCGTCGACCACAACGGCTGGCAGTGGGACGCGGTATTCGCCGACGGCACGCTATGGAAGAGCGGCTACGCAGGACAGGGTCTGCTCGTGTCGCCGGCGCACGATCTGGTGATCGCCTTCTTCAGCTCCTGGCCGGCGATGGACCGCCAGGACTACAACCGCTTTCAGGGCGTCGCGCGCCAGCTGATCCGTGCCGGCGTGTTCGGCGCGCCCGATGCCCCATCCCCGACTTGAATGGAGACCCCCGCCGTGCGCGATCTTTCCCGCTTGCCGTTTCCCGCCGATGAATACCGGGAGCGCCAGCGCCGCGCGCGCGCCGAGATGGCGGCGCGCGGCATCGAACTGCTGTACGTGACGAGCCCGCCGAACATCCAGTACCTCACCGGCTACGAGGCGATCTGGTTCCCGAACCGCCTGCCGGTCGGCGTGCTGATCGACGTGGCGCGCGACGACACGCTGTTCTTCGACTGGAAGCGGCATGAGCCCTACGTCAGCACCAGCGTGTTCTGCGACGAGGCACGCTATTTCCAGTACGGCGAATCGGCGCGCGTCGTCTGCGAGGCGGTCGCCGCCCGCGGCCGCGCGCACGCGCGCATCGCGCTGGAGCAGTTCAGCCTCAATCCGTCGGCGCCGGTGATGACGGCGCTCGGCGACGCGCTGCGCGCGCAGGGCGCGACGCTGCTGTCCGGCGACTGGGTCATCGACCGCCTGCGCCTCTACAAGTCACCGGCCGAGATTGCCTGCGTGCGTCGCGCTGCGGCGATCGCCGACCGCGCGATGCTGCGCCTGCGCGATCGCCTCAAGCCGGGTCTCAGCGAAGCCGAGGTCTCGGCGCTGCTGAACCTGCTGCTGGCCGAGGAGGGCAGCGAACCGGCGGCGACCCAGCCGCTGGTCAATTCGGGACCGACCGCCTGGGTCGACGTGCACGCGTTTCCGTCGCAGCGCCGCCTGCAGGCCGGCGACGTGATCTCGGTCGACTGCTGCGCGGTCGTTCACCGCTACCACGCGAATCTGCAGCGCACCTTCGTGCTCGGGCCGTCGTCGACCAAGGCGCGGGCGATGATCGCGGCGGCAGCCGGCAGCATCGACGTGCTTTGCCGCGAGGCGCGGCTCGGCGAGGGGCCGGAGCGCGCCGCCGCCGCCGCGGTCGCCTACGTGCGCGAGCGCGTTCCGGCCGAGAACATCTGGTGGGTGGGCGGCTACGCGCTCGGTCTCGGCTCGCCGCCGAGCTGGGTCGGCCACACCTATCTGGCCAACGACGGCGAGGAGCGCTGTGAGCTGCGCGAGGGCTACGTGTCGAACTACGAGAACGTTTTCTTCGACGAGGCAGAAGGTTTCGAGGCCGGTTACATCGATACCGTGGTGATGACCCGTGACGGACTCGAAGCCCTGTCGAAGATTCCGCGCGCGCTGCTCGAGGTGCCGCTGTGAGCGGCCCGGCGCCGAGCCTTCGCTTGCTGTCTTTCGTAGACAAAAGCGCGATGTTTCGCTTGTGAGCGATGGGTCGATCTCCTACCATTTCCCGTCATACGGATGACAGCGAGAAGAGGGGCGGGCATGGAGCCTGCGCTCCGCTGTAGCGTCTGCGCGAACCCACAGAGTGCGAGCCATGGATGATGCGGTAGCAGAGACAGACGACCAGCAGAGCGGCAACACCCCGCCGCCGGATTTTGTCGGTTCGGTCGCGCATGGTCTGGCGGTGTTGCGTTCGTTCGATCACGACCATTTCCAGATGACGCTGTCCGAGGTTTCGGCGCGGACCGGCATGACGCGCGCCGGCGCGCGCCGCTACCTGCTGACGCTCGCGCACCTCGGCTACGTCGAGCAGAACGGGCGCCTGTTCCGCTTGACGCCGAAGGTGCTCGAGCTGGGCTATGCCTTCATGTCGACGATGCCGCTGGCCGACACCGCGCAGCCGTACCTCGACCGTCTGACGCGGGAGACCGGCGAGGTTTCGGCGATCGCCGTGCTCGACGGCCGCGAAGTCGTCCACCTGGCGGTGGCGACGCCGGCGCAGCGTCAGCTGCTGCCGAAAGTCACCATCGGTCGCCGTTTCAATGCGCTATACAACTCGACCGGCCGCGTGCTGATCGCCTGTGGCGACGACAAGCCGCTCGAACAGCAGCTCAGCGGCGCCAAGCTCGCCAAGGTCACGTCGTGGAGCATCGACAGCAAGGCAGCGCTGCTCGAGGAGCTGCGTCGCGTGCGCCAGCAGCAGTATGCGATCGTCGATCAGGAAAGCGAGGAAGGCCTGCGTTCACTGGCGGTGCCGATCCGCAACAAGCAGGGACGTCCGGTCGCGGCGATCAACATCATCACCAACGTCGCCACGGTGCCGCGCGAGGAGCTGACCGACAAGCTGCTGCCGGCGCTGCAGCAGTCGGCGCGCGAGCTGTCGCTCGCGCTCGGTTCGCAGACCTCGGCGCTGTAAGTCAGCTCAAGAGGCTGAAAAGAAGGGGGCGGACCGGCGGGTCCGCCCCCTTTTTTGCCGGCGCTTCAGCGGCCCGTGATCGCCTCGACGACTTCGGCCTCGGTCACCAGCGCGTCGCGCTGCAGATAGGCGATCGCTTCGAGCGCCGCCTCGTGCGCGCGCAGCGACGAGCCGCCGACCAGATCGCGGATGACCTTGATGTGATAGTCGTGCTGATGCGCATCGACGGCGGTGTAGTGGATGCAGACGTCGGTGAGGCCGCCGACCATCAGCAGCGTCGAGGCCTTGTAGGCTTTCAGCACGATCTCGAGCTCGGTGCCGAAGAACGCCGAGTAGCGGCGCTTGCGGATCACGAACTCCTCCGGCGTCGGTTCGATGCCGACCGCCAGCTGCGTGCGCTCATCGTTCTCGGCGCAGTGCGGGCCTTCGGCGCCGTCCAGTTCGCGGCCGATGTCGATCATCGACGGCTTGTGCACTTCCTGAATGAAGACGACCGGCACGCCCTTGGCGCGACACAGGCCGATCAGGCTGATGACGCGCGGCAGGCGCTGTTCGGCGCCGCCCATCTTGGGAATGCCGCCGGCGCCGCCGCCGCGACCGATGCCCTGAATGTCGACGACGACGAGAACCGGGTTGCCGATGATGTCCATCTGTACTCCTTGAACGTGGGGGATGGCGCGCGTCGCGCGCCGGTGCTGGGGGAAGCGCGCCGGCGCTAGTCGGCGATCTTCTTCTTGTCCCTGGGTTTCTGCAGCGGGCCTGGCGGGCGCAGGCGCGCGCAGTTGCCGGCGACGGGCTCGCCGGCGAGCAGGCGCCGTGCGAACGGCAGCGAATCCTTGAGCGAGAGATTGACCGTGCTGTGATGGGTCTCGCCGGGGTAGTAATGCCACTCGACCGTCGTGCCGGCCGTGCACATCGCCGAAATGAAGTTGTACTGCTGCGCGGTCCCGGCCATCGCGTCGGCGAGGCCGGTGGCGGTGAACACCGGCGTGGCGATGTGCGCGCGCGGGAACGACTGCGCGCGCGCCGCGTCGTCCTCGATGGCGGCGACGCTCTTGCGGTACATCTTCGCCGCCGAAAGATCGCCGGCCTTGGCGACGCGCATCGCGTCGCGGAAGCAGCCGCTGCGCACGGTGTCGAGCAGCGGGCGGCCGGCGTCGGACATGTAGTCGTCGGCGTCGAGCTGCGGATGCAGGGACGTGCCGGTGCCGAGCAGGTAGAGCATCGCGAACGCGGCGTCGACGTAGTCCGGGTCGGCGTACGGCGGCACCGGAACCTGCGGCGCCTTGCCGGGCGCCGCGGTGTCGACGACGAGGCCGGTGGCGATCGTGCCGAGTACCCGTACGTCCGGCGCGTAGTCGGGGGCCAGCAGCGCGGCCCCGAGTGCGGCGCCGGAGCCCTGCGACTGCCCAGCGAGGATCACGCGGTTGGCGAGCCGGCCCGGGTAGGCGCGCAGCGCGGCACGCAAGCCGTCGAGGATGCTGTAGCCCTCGGGCCGGTACAGCAGGTACGGGTGCGGGCCGGGGGTGCCGAGGCCCTGATAGTCGCTGGCGACGACCGCGTAGCCTTCGCCGAGCCAGGCGTTCAGATAAGCGGCGCGTTCCTCGGACGGTCCGGTCCACGACGGCGCGCAGACGTCGGCGACCCCGACCGTGCCATGCGCCCAGCCGAGGATCGGCCAGCCGCCGGCGGGTGGTTCGCCCTTGGGCAGATAGACGACACCGGACACCACGATCGGCGTCTTGCCGTCGAGTCCGTCGGTCGAGCTGTACAGCATGCGCTCGGCGGACGACGCGCCGGCGATGCGCTGTTCGGGCGGCGGCGTTTCGCGTTTGAGCACGATGCCGGGTTCGGCGGGAATCCCGGCGTCCCAGCGATAGAGATCGGAGACGCCGCCGTCGCCGAACTCGGCGGCGACCGCTGGCGGCTGCGTCGCCGCGGCGGCGAGGGAGAATAGCGCGGCCGTGCAGAGCAGCAGGGGCAGTGTTTTCACGGGACATCTCCGAGCGTGCTGGTGCCGGCATCGGCTTGCGGTGTTTGCAGCGCGGCACAACGGTCGGAGCCGACGTCGCCGGCGAGCCGCCGGTCGGCGAACGCGAGTGCGTCCGGCAGCGATGTGAGGACGGCGCCGTTGTGCGTTTCGCCGGGATAGTAGTGCCAGTCGACTCGCGTGCCCGCGTGGCACATCGCCGAGATGAAGTTGTACTGCATCGATGGTGGCGCGTCGTGATCGGCGAGCCCGGTAACGGTGAACACGGGCTGCTTCAGGTGTACGGCGGGGAACTGTCCGCGTTCGACGATTTCGTCGATCAGTGCCGGATAGGCCGGCGTGTAGGCTTTGTCGATCGACAGCTGCAGGCGTGTCGACAGCTCGACCATCTCTGGCAGGCAGCCGCGCTGCGCAGAAGCGAGCAACGGCCGGCCGGCGGCGGTGACGTACTGGTGCGGATCGAGACCCGGATGCATCGCGGTGGCGTCGCCGATCAGAAACAGCATCACGAATGCGGCGTCGACGGCGTCGTAATCGGAGCCCCATTCGTGCGGCGGCAGCTGCGGCGCGTCGCCCGGATCGCGTGCCTGTGCGACCAGACCGGTCGCCACCGTGCCGAGGATCTGCAACTCGGGCGCGTAGTCAGGCGCCAGCAGCGCAGCACCGAGTGCTGCGCCCGATCCCTGCGAATGACCGCCGACGATGACGCGATTGCTCAGCGTGCGAGGATAGGCGTGCAGCGCCGCGCGTGCGATGTCGAGTACGCCGTAGGCTTCCGGCCGGTACAGCAGATACGGATGCGGCCCCGGCACGCCGAGGCCCTGGTAGTCGGTGGCGACCACGGCGTAGCCGCGCGCCAGCCAGGCATCGATCAGCTGCAGGCGTGACATCGGCGGCGTCATCCACGACGGAGCGCAGACATTGGCGGCACCGGTGGTGCCGTGTGCCCAGCTCAGCAGCGGCCAGCCACCACGCGGTCTGGCGCCCGTCGGCAGATAAAGGACACCGGAGACGGCGACCGGCGCTTTGCCGTCGATGCCGTCGGTGGAGCTGTACAGCACGCGCTCGGCGACTGCCGCGTGCGCGACGCGATGTGCCGCTGGCAGCGGTTCATGACGCAGAAGAAGACCGGGCGTCGTCGGCACTGAGGACGTCCACGCATAGAACGCGGAGACGCCGCCGTCACCGACCGATGCGGCGGGCCGGTCGGCGGCGTGGGCGAAGGCCGGCAAGGCACAGGCTGCCGCGAGCAGCAGGAAGCGGAACATGGGGGCGATTTTTCCGTCGGGAGCCGGGCGGATTTCAGGCGCGCGCGCGTCGGCGTGCTTCGTCGAGCATGTGCAGCGTGATCTTGCGAACCTCAGCCTTGCTCTCTTCGATATGCGCGCGCAGCTGCTGCTGCGCCTGCTCGCAATGTCGGCTCAGCAGTACGTGCAGGATCTGTGCGTGCTCGGCATAGGTCGCTTCGATTCGGCGGTCCATCGTGAAGTCGAGGCGGCGCACGATGCGGATGCGCTCGGTGACGTCGTGATGGATGCGCGCCATCTCGTCGTTGCCGGTTGCCTCGACGAGGTGCTCGTGAAAACGCTCGTCGAGTTCGGCGACGATGCGGCCTTCACGCGGGCGGGCATCGGGCGCTGCCGTCCAGACCTGGCGCAATGGCTCGAGCCGCAGTTCAAGGTCGTCGCTGTCGCAGAGCTGGCGCAGCGCTGCGAGCTCGAGGATCACGCGCACGTCGTAGAGGTTCTCGAGGCTGCGGAAATCGAACGGCCGGATCGTCCAGCCGTTGCGGAACTGCACTTCGACATAGCCGTCGCGCTGCAGGCGAACCAGCGCCTCGCGGACCGGCGTGCGGCTGGCCTGCATGCGCGCGGCCAGTTCGCTTTCGGTGAAGCGGTCGCCGGGCAGCAGCTGCCAGTCGAAGATTTCCTGTTTGATCCGCTGATAGATGCGATCGGCAAGGTTGTCCTCGCGCGGCGGTTTCCGGTGCGGTCGGCCGGGGTTCATCGCGACCATGGGCGATTCCTGAATCGGTAGGCGTGTGTGGTCATGCGGCGGCGCTCGCGGCATCGGCATCGGCGCGCATCGCGCGCAGTTCCGCCGGCAGCCGGTAGGCGGCGTAGGCGATGCACAGCACGCCGAGCACGGCACCGACCTGCGTCAGCACGATGGCGTGGCGCAGCGAGTCGCCGCCGAAGCGCGGCGACAGCAGATCGCTGCCGAGCCCGACGGCGAAGTTGCCGGCGCCGGAGCCGAGCATGTTGAGCACGAACAGCATCGTCGACGAACCGAGTGCGCGCAGGCGCGGCGGCAGCAGCGTCTGGCCGACCGAGAACAGCGGCGCCGTGTAGGCCGCCGTGCCGATGATGGCGACGAAGTAGTAGACGTACATGTATGTGCCGCCGACGTAGAAGAACAGCAGCTCGGCGGGAATCAGGATGGCGACGCCGATCAGCGGGAACCACAGATACCAGCGCGGATCGCGCGCCGCGAAGCGGTCGGCGAGCACGCCGGCACCGAGCGTTCCGACGATGCCGGCGATGCCTTCGATCATGCCGCTCATCGCGCCGACTTCGGTCGTCTTCAGGCCCAGCGAGCGGATCAGGTAGGTCGGCGTCCAGAACTCGAAGCCGGTGCCGGTGAAGGACAGCAGGCCGAGCCCGAGCGTGGCGAAGACGAAGGCGCGGCGCCCCCACATCAGGCGCGCCGCCTCGGCGATCGAGTAATGCACGTGGCGATCCGCGTGCGCGCCGTCGTACTGGCCGCGCGGCGGTTCGCGCACGAACAGACGGAAAGCGATCGCCAGCAGCAGGCCGGGCGCGCCGACGGCGAGGAAGGCCGCCTGCCAGCCGTAGTGCTCGTTGATGGTGCCGCCGAGCGTCAGACCCAGCCAGATGCCGAACGAGATACCGAGGCTGTAGACCGCGAACGCCGTACCGCGCCGACGCGGCGGGAAGTAGTCGGACAGCAGCGAATGCGCTGGCGGACTGCAGCCGGCCTCACAGACCGCGACCCCGGCGCGCGCCAGCGCCAGCGTGCCGAAGCTGCGCGCGAAACCGGACAGTGCCGTCATCAGGCTCCAGGCGCCGAGTGAGATGGCGATGATCGTGCGTCGCGACCCGCGGTCGGCCCAGCGCGCGATCGGGAAGCCGGCCAGCGAGTAGATCAGCGAGAACGTGAAGCCGCTGAGCAGCCCCATCTGCGTGTCCGTCGCGCCGAGGCTTTCGCGGATCGGCTCGATCAGGATCACCAGCACGTAGCGATCCATCCAGTTGAAGCTGTACACCCCGACCAGCAGGAACAGCACGGTCCACGAATACGCGGGGATGCGCTCGCCGGCTTCGCGGGCGCCGGCCGCCGATGCGACCATCGACATCAGGCGCTCCGTGCGGCGAACGCCGCCTGCAGCTCGGCCGTCGTGCGGCGCGCGCCGTGCTGCAGGTATTCCATTGCCTTGAGCGCCGCATCATGCGCGGCGACCGACGAGCCGGCGACGGCGTCCTCGGCCACGCGTACGTGATAGTCGTTCTGGTGGGCGTCGACGAAGGTGTAGTGCACGCAGACGTCGGTGAAGCCGCCGCACAGGATCAGGGTCTGCGCCTTCAGGCCGCGCAGCAGGATCTCGAGCTCGGTGCCGAAGAAGCACGAATAGCGCCGCTTGCGGATGAAATAGTCGTCTTCGCGCATGCCGACTTCGCGCGCAACGGGTGTGCCGGGATCGCCTTCGAGGCAATGGACCTGTTCGTCGCCGTCCAGCTCGCGGCCGAAGTCGACCATGTTCCGGCGGTGTTCTTCCTGGAAGAAGATGATCGGTACGCCGGCAGTGCGGGCCGAGGCGACGAGGGGCGGGATGTTGGAGAAGGACTCGACGAAGCCCGGCATGCGCCAGTCGCGGCCCTCGATCTTCGGGGCGTCGTAGCCGCCCTGCTGCGCATCGACGACGATCAGCACGGGCTGGCCAACGATCAGCGGATTCTGTTTTTTCATGGCTCTTTGCGGTTCGGGCCGGGCCCGGACGCCGTCGGGCGTCCGGGCGATCCGGCGGCGGTCAGCGATAGTTCCAGGTGAAGCGCAGGCCGACGGTGCGCGGCGTGCCCCAGACAACCTGCTGCGTGTAGTCGTACAGGTATTGCATGTAGACGAAATACTTCTCATCAGTCAGGTTCGAGCCGAACACGTCGACCTGGAAGGTTTCCGACGGCGAGATCCAGCCGACGTTCGCGCCGAGCAGCCCATACGCCTTGCCCTCCTCGGTGACGTCGTTGCGCATCGAGAAGTAATGGTCGGCCATCCAGGTGTAGTCGGTACGCGCTTTGATCACGCCGTAGTCGCCGATCGCGGTGGCGTAGGCGAGGCCGGCGTTCGCGGTCGGGTTGGAGAACGGCAGCTCGTGGCCGTCGAGCGGATTGCCGTCCTTGTCGACTTCGTCGGTCTTGATGTCGCTATGCGTGACGCCGACGCCGGCGTTGAAGGTGAGGCCGCGCATCAGCAACGCTTCGAGGTTCAGCTCGGCGCCCCAGACGTTGACCTTGTCGATGTTGCTGAGTACGCCGGCGCCGACCGTGCTGCCGTCGCTGGTCGTGTACGTCTTGTAGATCGACGTCTGCATGTCCTTGAAGTCGTAGTAGAACACCGAGCCGTTGAGGCGCACGCGACGGTCGAACAGATCGAGCTTGCTGCCGAGCTCGTAGGAGGTCAGCTTTTCCGGCTTCACCGGCTTGAGAGCGTCGAGCGGCGAGCTGGCGTCGATGCGGCCGTACTGCGACTGGCTGTTGATGTTGGGGCTGCGGTGGCCGGTGGTGATCGACGCGTAGGCCATCGCCGTGTCGGTCGGCGACCATTGCAGGATGGCCTTGCCGTCGAGATCGCCGCTCGACGCATGGCGCTTTTCATCAGTCTTGGTGCTCGTGTAATCGCCGGCGCGACTGAAGTTCACGTCGACCTTCTCCCACGAGTAGCGCGTGCCGAGCACCAGCTTCAGCGTGTCGACCAGCGGGATGTCGAGGTTGCCGTACAGCGCGTAGGAGCGCGTGTCCTTGGTCGAGTGGTCGGCGTAATACGTCGACGGCGTCAGCTCAGTCGTCAGGTCGCGGCTGTCATCGTAGAGGAAGCCGCCGAGGATCCAGTCCATGCCGCGCCAGGTACCGGAACCGCGCAACTCCTGGGTATAGGTATCGGCATCGGCAGTCAGACGGTCGTCGTACTGATACTGAATGTCGCCGTCGAGGTCTTCGATGATCTGCTTGTGGCCGCCCGAGTACGCACTGATCGACGTCAGCTTCCAGCCGTCGAGCTGCCAGTCCAGCGTGGCGTTGCCGCCGAAGCTCTCGATGTGGTTTGTCGGCTGCAGACCGCCCGGGATGTCGGCCCCGTACCAGTGCTTCGGATCGAAGTGGCCGTACAGCGAGTTGGCCGAGACGTTGAGGTTGCCAGCGCCATCGGTCAGCGCGTAGATGCCGACGCAATTGCCGCTCATCTGCTGCGACATGCTGCAGGTTTGTCCCGTCGCCGGATCGATGGTGCCGTTGAGCCCGTAAGCCTGCGCACCCTGGTCGACCTTGAAGTAATTGCCGGACAGTTCGAGCGAGAGGTTCTGCGCGAGGTCAATGTCGAGAATGCCGCGAAACGCCGCCGTGTCGATGTCATTGGCGTCGGTGCCGTCGACCTTGCCATGTACATAGCCGTCACGGCGATGCGTCTGCGCCGCAAGGCGGCCGCGTACGGCATTGCCCAGCGGGCCACTGACGAAGCCCTCGAGAACCTGATTGTCGAAGCTTCCGTATTCCGCCGACAGCGAACTCTGGAACGTGTCGGTCGGCTTGTTGGCGATGACGTTGACGAGGCCGCCGGTGGCGTTGCGGCCGTAGAGCGTGCCCTGCGGACCCTTCAGGACCTCGATGCGCTGGACGTCGAAGAACTGCAGCGACTGCGCGAACGCCGAGCTGGCGTAGACCTCGTCCGTGTACATCGCCACCGGTGGCTCGATGCCGTCGCCGTACGGGACGTTGAGGCAGATGCTGCGGAAGCAGAACGTCGGATTCTGCGACTCGCCGAAGAAAGACTTGTAAGACGTGTTCGGCACGTGTCCGAGCAGATCGGTCGCGCGCGTGATGCCGAGGTCCTTGAGCTTCTCGCTGTCGAATGCGGCGATCGACATCGGGGTTTGCTGCAGCGATTCGCGGTGCTTCTGGGCCGTGACGACGACGGTTTCCAGCTGATCGTCGGACGCCGTTTCGGCAGCCGGCGCCGGGATTGCGGTCTCGGTCGTGTCAGTAATGTCGGCATTCGAGTCGGCGAATGCCGGAGACTGGGCCAGCAGCGGAAGCAGACAGGCGGCCAGCGGCGCAGTGCTGGCGAGCTTTGGCAGAGGGAGGCGGGACATGGCAGTTCGGTACCGTAAGTGGCGAGGGCAGGATGGGACCGGATTCGGCGGTGTTTCATCTTGTATGCAAGACGATGTTCATCAATGCATCCTCCGTGCCACTCTGAATTTATTGAATTAAGATAATGATTTTTAATGATTAAATCGGCTTCATCTGGCGCGGACGTGCGCGTCGTGCATGCCGTATAAAAGTGCGCAATGCGCACAGTAGTTCTTTTTGCGGACTCAAATCGGTGCACATCGAGGCGCTCGCGCAGTAACGGGGCTGCCCCGGCCGTGGCGGCATGGGAGCGGCGGCGCAGCGCCAGGGCGAGGGGATGCATTGACAGCCCTCTCTGCCGCTGAGATTCTTAATACGAATTTAAGTTCGTATAGTGAATTTTAACGGTGCGCTCCTCATCGGAACGTGCCCTTCGCCGCTTTGGAGTAACCGCGATGCTGAGAATGCTGGTCCCAGCTCTTGCTGCTTCGATCACCGCCGGTGCGGCGGCCGCGGCTGCACCGGTCGGCCTCGGCGATCGCCCGGGCAGCCACTTCGCGGCCGGACGCAGTGAAGCGATAGGCGCCAACGGGATGGTGGCGACGGCACAGCCGCTGGCAAGCGTCGCGGCGCTTGATGTACTACGCGACGGCGGAACGGCGGTCGACGCGGCGATCGCCGCGAACGCGATGTTGGCGCTGGTCGAGCCTGAGTCCGCCGGCATGGGCGGCGATCTGTTTGCGATCGTTTGGGATCCGCGTGCCCGCAAGCTCGCTGGACTCAATGCCAGCGGCCGTGCTTCGAAAGGGCAGACGCTCGAACAGTTGCAGGCGCGCCTGCCGGGGCGTGATTCGATTCCGCTGTACGGCAGCATGGCGGTCACCGCACCCGGCATGGTCGACGGCTGGTTCGCTCTGCATGCGCGCTACGGCAAGCTGCCGATGTCCCGCCTGCTCGCCCCGGCGATCCGCTATGCGCGCGAAGGGTTTCCCGTGACCGAGGTGGTGGCGCTGGAAATCCGCGAGGCGTTGAAGGACTTCGATCGTCATGCGGCCGATATCGAGGAACTCGACAACATCCGCAAGCTGTTCACACACGAGGGCCGCACCCCCGATGTCGGCGAGCGTTTCCGCAACCCCGATCTGGCGACGTCGTTCGAACTGATCGCCAGAGGGGGGCGCGACGCGTTCTATCGCGGGCCGATTGCCAAGACCATCGACGCGTACATGCGCCGTATCGGCGGCGCGTTGCGCTACGACGATCTGGCGTCGACGCACAGCAGCTGGATCGATCCGGTCTGCACCACGTATAGAACGGACTACCGCATCTGCGAAATGCCTTTTGCCGGCCAGGGGCTGGCCGTGCTGCAGATGCTGAATATCCTCGAGGGCTACGATCTCGCGAAGCTGGCGCCGGGCAGCGCCGACCTGCTGCATCTGGAGATCGAAGCCAAGCGATTGGCATACGAGGATCGCGCCCGCTACTACGCCGATCCGGATTTCGCAAAGCTGCCGCTCGCCGGGTTGCTGTCGAAATCGTACGCAGCGGAACGTCGCAAGCTGATCGATCCGAAGCGGGCGATGCCGACGGTTTCTGCCGGCGATCCCGCGACGCTCGAACACGGTGACACCACCTATCTGACGGTGGCTGACCGCAGCGGCATGATGGTGTCGCTGATCCAGAGCAACTACTCAAACCTCGGCAGCGGGCTGGTGCCCGACGGGCTCGGCTTTGTTCTGCACGATCGTGGCAATGCGTTCTCGCTCGATCCGAAGCACGCCAACGCCTATGCGCCGGGCAAGCGGCCGTTCCACACCATCATTCCCGGCTTCGCATTTAAGGATGACCAGCCGTGGCTCAGCTTCGGTGTGATGGGCGGCGCGATGCAGCCGCAGGGGCAGGTGCAGGTGCTCGTCAACCTGATCGATCTCGGCATGAATCTGCAGCAGGCCGGCGACGCGGCGCGCTTCTATCACGACGGTTCAACACGCAACAACCGACCGCTGAGCGACCGGCCGGCTGGCCTTGGCCGGGTCTCGCTCGAATCCGGCATCCGCCCGGAGGAAGTCGAGAAGCTGCGCGCGATCGGCCATGACGCGGGCGTCGCGCCAGCCGAGTACGGCGGTTACGAAGCGATCCAGCGCGATACCGCAAAGGGCGTCTATTTCGGGGCCACCGAGCTGCGCAAGGACGGCGCAGCGCTCGGATATTGACGGTATAGGGGAAGGGAAGAGATGGATACGAAAAAGAAGGGGTTCCCCGGTTCGATGGTCCTGTTGGCGGCGCTTGTCGCGCTGACCGGGACGCACGGAGCGCGAGCTGCGAAGACAGTGCTGGCCGACTATGTGTTCCGGCATGGCGCGGTCTATACCGTGTCCAACGAACAGCCCTGGGCCGAGGCCGTGGCGGTGAGTGGCAACCGCATTGTTTATGTCGGCACCGAGGCGGGCGCCGATGCCTACGTCGGCAAGCGTACGCAGCTTGTCGACCTCAGGGGCGGCATGCTGCTGCCGGGTTTCATCGACGGCCATTCGCATGTCTATGCGACCGAAACCTTTCTCGACGCCGGACTGATCCTGCGGGAGCGGCCGCCGGCCGACGTGATCGCGGCGCTGAAGCGCTACGTCGAAGCGCATCCTGACGAGCGCATGATCCGGGGTGTCGGCTGGATCTATGAAGCGTTTCCCGAATCAGGGCCGACGCGGCAGATGATCGATCCCTTCATTTCGGACCGTCCGGCGGTGCTCAAGGCGATCGATGGCCATCATATGTGGGTCAACAGCAAGGCGCTTCAGATCGCCGGCATCACACGTGATACGCCCGACCCGTTGCCCGGTAAGAGCTGGTTCCAGCGCGATCCGCAGACCGGCGAGCCGACCGGCTTCATCGTCGAGGGCGCAGCCATGCAACTGCTACGCGACCGGCTGACTGCCAAGGGATATCCGTTCGAAACGCGCGAGCGGCTCGCGCGCGGGATCGAACATGGCATTCCGGCATTGGCAGCCGCGGGCATCACGACCTTGTTCGATGCTGGAAGCCCGAACCAGGACGAAACCTACGAACTGCTGCATGAAATGGAGAAGCGCGGCGCGTTGACGGTACGCGTCTATGGTTCGTATCGCTACCGGCCTGATCTGAAAACGCTCGCCGACGTCGATCCCGTGCAAGCTTTCGCCGCGCTGCGCGAGAAGTACCACTCCGAATATCTGAAGACGGAGATGGTCAAGCTGTTCCTCGACGGCACCGAAACCAACTACACCGCCTACATGCTCGAACCGTTCAGCGACAAGCCGGAAACGCGTGGCGAGCCGCTGATTGCACCGCAGGCATTGAACGAGCTGATCCAGCGTCTCGATGCCGCCGGCATCGACGCGCATATGCACGTGGTCGGCGACGCCGGCGCTCGCGAGGGCCTCGACGCCGTGGAGTACGCCATCCGCCGCAACGGCTCGCGCGACCGCCGGCACACGCTGGCGCACACAATCCTCGTCGATCCGGCCGATATCCCGCGCTTTCGTCAGCTGGGTGTGCTGTGGCAGAGCACCGAAGCGTGGGCGCTGATGAATGACCGCAATCGCACCGTGCGCCGCCTCGTCGGCGGACAGCGTTTTTTGGGCATCTATCCGTTCCGGGCGGCGATTGATCAGGGCGCAATCCTTGTCGGGGGTTCCGATATGACCTCGCTGCATGAAGGCGCGATCTGGAAACCGCTCGACAATTTCCAGATCGGCCACACGCGGCAGCCGCTGGACCGGCCGGACGTCGAGATCATGCCGAAGGCGGAACAACGACTCAGCATCGGCGAGCTGATCCAAAGCTACACAATCAACCCTGCGTACATGCTGCGTGCCGAGTCCGAGATCGGCTCGATTGCAGTTGGCAAGAAAGCAGATCTCGTCGTGCTGGAGCGCAATCTATTCGACGTTCCGCCAAACGACATCCACAAAGTCGAGATCCGGATGACGATGATGGATGGCAGGCCGACATATGTGCAGAGCCAGCAGCGGTGAATTAACTCATAATGTATCTTATGTTAAGTTTCCGACGAACGGTAGCCAAGCTCCTGCAATGGATCACCCAATTGCTGTCCGCTTCGGCCATATGACCGCGCTATCGCACTAATGGCCGCATCGACATCGACTGCAGGCATTTGACCGGTGATCGAGCAGCCGTAAACGGTTAATTGGGCGGGCAATTCGGTTCAATGTCCGCACCCGCCGCAGTCGGCCTCGTCAGATAACAGCGCAGTTCGGATTGGATCTCTGCGCCGAGCAATGCGGCTATCGCTGACTCCTCCAGGACCGCTACGTCCGCCGTCACCGGCGAAACCCAGGCCAAGTACGTCAACGCGATTCAGCGGCTTTCGGCTTACCACGATGCAGCCGCACCAACTCCGCCTTCGACTCTTTGAGTTGTGCTTGTACGATCCCGAGTCGTCCCTCGAGCCGTGCAGCCTCGCGGATTGCACCATCCCGCTCGCGCTGCAGCTGCTCAGCGTTTCGCTCCAACGTGGCTATCTGAGATTTCAGGCCTTCTTGTGCTTCTCGGTTCGCGGCCACTTCCTTGACCGCGTCCTCCTGCGCACGTTTGATCGCGGTCTCTCTAGCTGCGATCGCTTCGTTTCGCTTGGTAGTTTCACGCTGGGCTGCAGCCAGGTCAGCGCGCAAGGAGGCTTGGAGTTTTAGGGCCTCCGATAGCGCAGCTTCCAAATCGCTGATCCGCTTGCTGGCCGCACCGACGTCACGTTCCCGATCTGCCTGCAATCGCTGCTGCTGCGTCTTGTGCTCGTCGATGCGAACCAACAGATGCCGCTCATTGCCTTCGCTCTGCTCGCGTAGGCGCTGGATTTCGGCGGCGTGGCGCTGGGCGAAGCGCTCACGCTCTTCTTCACCGGCGCGCGCCTGTGCCTCGGCCGTGGCGGCACGTGCTGAATGGCCGGCCAGCTCCTTTTCGAGTGTGGCGATCTTCGAAGACTGTTGGCGTTGTAGCTCCTGAAGTCGCTCGACGTCGGCCCTGAGACTGGCGGCCACGGCTCGCAGTTCGGTCTTTTCGGACTCAAAAGCCCGCCGATCCTGGGCCAGCTGTTCCCGCTCCAGTGCCACTTGGCGATCGAGCGCAGCACGCTCTTCACCGACGGTCTCCAAGGCTGTCGCCTGAATTCTCTCGTATAACTCGGCGGCAGCCGTCGCGATCGATGCCGGCAAATGCAGTCGCGCCGGCAGCGTCTGGAAATACTGCTTCAGTAGCGCATTCACCGTGGCTGGCGAGCCGGTGCCGAGTATTTTGCGGACACCTTCAATCGTCGGCCGTTCGCCCTCGGCCAGAAGCTGATCGGCGGCGCGGGTGATGTCAGCCAAGGTCACACCAGTGCGCATTGCAAACGCTCCAATCGGTCTCCCGATTTTCAGTTGACACGGATTCAAATCATACCCACGATAAGTGATGCTTATAGTGCGTACAGCCTAAGTAACGTTATATTTCATACGTCATACATAGTGAGCATAACGACATGGCGACCGATCGGAAACTGCCGCAGCGACGCAAAAGGTCGCTCGAAATATTGCCTGCTACCGGCGTCGAGCCGCTGTCGCCGACCGAGCTTGGCGACGCCGCGCGCCGCGCAGCCGAAGAAATCCTGATCGCCGGCCAAGCCGAGAACACGCTGCGCAGCTATCGGAGTGCGCTGCGCTACTGGTGCGCCTGGGCCCAGGCGCGCTACCGCACTACCCTCGCCTTGCCCGTCGCCGTGCCGGTCGTGCTTCAGTTCATGGTCGATCACCTCGCGCGAGGGCCCATCGACGGGCCCAAGTGCGAACTGCCACAGGACCTCGACCAGCTGCTCGTCGAGAGCGGTTTCAAGGGCCGCCAGGGCCCGCTTAAGATGAATACGGTGATTCACCGGCTGGCGGTGCTGTCGAAACTGCACCAGCTGCGCAAGCTCGCAAACCCCTGTGAGGACGCGCAGGTGCGGCATCTGCTGTCGCGAGCCAAGCGCGCCGCATCCAAGCGCGGCGAGACAATCACGAAGAAGACAGCGGCGACGCGGGAGCCGCTCGAGGCCATGGTGGCGACCTGCGACGGCTCGCTCGAGGGGCTGCGGGACTGTGCGCTGCTGCTGTTTGCCTGGGCCAGCGGCGGACGGCGGCGCTCGGAAGTTGCAGCGGCTTGTGTCGAGCAACTGACCAAAGTCGACGACCGCGGCTACCTGTTTCGGCTGCACCGCTCCAAGACGAATCAGGACGGAAAGGCGAATCTGCCCGACAAGCCAATTCGGGGAAAGGCGGCCGAAGCTTTGCGGGGATGGTTGGAGGCTGCCGCAATCACTGAAGGGCCGATCTTTCGGCGATTGTGGAAGAGCCGGCTTGGCCCCGCCCTGTCGCCCGCTGCCGTCGCAGAAATCGTGCGTAAGCGCGCACGGCTAGCCGGCCTCGAAGGCGATTGGGCCGGTCACAGCATGCGATCCGGATTTATCACCGAAGCAGGTCGTCGCAACATCGCCTTGGGCGACGTCATGGCGATGACCGAACACCGCAAGGTAGATACGGTCTTGGGCTACTATCGGACCGGCAACCTTTCCCAGCAGAGCATCACAAACCTTCTGGACTGATGCCTGTCCCGACGAAGGCCGGGGCCCAGGCGATGCTGCCGACAGGCGACGTCAACAGACTACGCTTTCGACGCTGCTACTTCTTCCGCTCCTTGACCGTCGTACGCGGATGCGCCTTCGCGTACGCTGGCTTGACGTATCGTCCGGAGACGGCGCTCCGGTAGTTGCTGACAGAAGAAGATGACTTCTTGCTCATGATTCGACCTCCATACACGCACGGCGCACACATAACCCGTTGCCACAGCCCATTGTAGTTGACTACAGCAGAAAGAACTATATGTTGGGGTAGCAATCCGTCCTCATTGGTCGGCGCCGCTTCTATCCATCACCCCGGTTAGGCCGGGCACTGGGTCCGTGCTGCACATTCACTGGATGAAGCGGTACAAGCCGATCGACAAATGCGGCCGGCCGATAGTTGGAGGGAGTCCCCATGCGTCTTGAGTCATTCCGAGTCACGAATTTTCGGTCGATCACCGACAGTGGCTCTATCACCGTAGCAAAGCTCACTGCGCTGCTCGGCCGGAACGAGAGCGGTAAGTCGAACCTCCTTCTCGCCCTCCACAGTCTGAATCCTCCTGGTGGATTCAAGCCCCTCGACGGAATTAAGGATTTTCCTCGGCACCGTCGGCTAGAGGAATGCACGGACGCCACTCCAGTACTCGAATCGCGCTGGGCGCTTTCGGATACCGAACGCGGCGCACTCGTGAAAATGCTGCCTCGCGCGCAAGGCGTCACGCACGTCACTGTCAGCCGTGCATACGCGGGCGACCGTATGGTCGAGTTCGAGAACTTGGCGGAGCAGCAGTTCGACGAGACCGAATTGCGCGCCCAGATCCGAAAGGTGGTTCCGGCGGTCAAGGTCGCAGCCGATAAAGTCCCGGACCTCACCAAGAAGACTGCTCTGGAAGTGGCCGCGGACACCTTCGAGACGGCAGTCGCGCCGCAGGATAATCGGCTGCACTGGGCGCAGCAGGCCGTGCCTGCATGCGGAGCGCTGACGAAAGCGCTCGCCGCCGCCGATGCCGATCTGACCGAGAAGCAGGACCAATCTCTGGTCGCGATTGAGTCGCTCGCGAAAGCAATCTCTGGCGACAAGCAGGCCCTGGAATCAGCGCGTGCGTTCGTCATCAAGTGGCTCCCGACCTTGATCTACCTCGACGAGTACCCAGACCTGCACGGCCACCAGAACGTCGCAGAGTTCCTAGACCACAGGAACAAGCGACAGATGACGCCAGCCGATATCAACTTCGAGAAGCTATGCAAAGTCGCCGGGCTTGACCCGGTGAAGTTGCAGGAGCTGCACGCCAAAAACGATGACGCGAGCGCCGAGACGCGAAATCAGTTGGCGAATCGAGCCGGCGCCGTCGTGACGGAGGAGATTCGCCGCCTTTGGAAGGACCGCTCACTCAAAGTTCGGTTTAACCTCGACGCTCATCACTTCGATACTCTGGTTTCCGACCCCAACTCGAAGTACGACGTTGAGGTGAACCTCAACGAGCGAAGCCGAGGGTTCCAGTGGTTCTTCTCCTTTTACGTCACATTCGCGGCGGACACCCAGGGTGGCAACGCGGCAAACGCGATTCTGCTGCTCGACGAACCCGGCCTGTACCTGCACGCCAAGTCGCAGAGCGACTTGCTGCGGCACTTAGACGCAGATTTCGAAAACCAGATCGTCTACACCACGCACTCGCCGTTCATGGTGCCAACGCACAACCTCGACGCCGTGCGCACAGTGAGTATCGGCGAGGACGTAGGTACGACCGTGACGAACGACCCGAGCGGCGATGCCCGGACGCTATTTCCGTTGCAGGCGTCACTCGGTTACAGCCTCTCGCAGAGCCTGTTCATCGGGCCGAGCAATCTTGTCGTCGAGGGCGTGACGGACTACTGGGCGCTCTCGACGATCTCGACTTACCTGCGTGAGCGCGGCAAGACCGGGCTCGATCCTGGCCTGACGCTTACCCCGGCGGGCGGGGCACAGAAAGTGCCTTACATGGTCGCGCTGCTGGTTTCCGAGGAACTGAACGTGCTCGTCCTCCTAGACGATGAGAAGGACGCGCGCGCCACGCGCGATGATTTCGTGAAGAACAAGCTACTGCGGGAGAACAGCGTCACCTACGTGTCGGAAGCATTTACCGCCCCGGCGCCCGGAGAAGCCGACACCGAAGACCTGCTTGACCCGAGTGTCTACGAGGCACTGGTCCAGACCGTCTACGCGAAGGAACTCTCCGGAAAGAAGCTCGTCCTCAATCCGAAGATCCCGCGAGTCGCCAAGCGCGTCGAAGCCGCGCTCAATGACCTCGGCATCGAGTTCCACAAGACCCGCCCAATGCGGCTACTGCTTGATCGCATGGCAACCGCGCCAGACAAGATTCTCACGCCGGATAGCGAGGCGCGCTTCGAGCGGCTGTTCACGGTTATCAACGAACGCTTCAAGAAGCGTGCCGACGCGGGCAAGGAGCCATTTCAGTAAATTGCTGCTCAGTTCGCTACGACGCAATACCTAACATTGCCGGGCCATAACCCTCGGAGAGCTGGGGCATGGATTTCAGAAAGGCACAAGCGATTGAAGATCTGGCTGATCTTCTCTACAACTTCCTTCCTGGCAGCGGAAACAACCGCACGTGCTTTCCTCTTGCTGCCCAGCAAGTCGGCGTTCACGGTTACTGGATCGGCGGCAGCAAACGCCCGGCCGTCGTTCACCTCCTGACGCACACCTTCGAGCAACGCCGCGCCCTGTTCTGCCCTCTGATCCTGGCCGTGGTCCGGCAATCCATGACATGGCGCCGAAACAAGGGAGAGCCGCTGACCCGGGACGAGGTCGATCGCCTCAACGCGATTCTTCCGCGCCTATCATTCAAGATTCCCGAACTCCTCGATAATGACTTCCTTGCCAGCTTGGTGGGTCCCGCCAAGTCGGCCGCGACTCCGCCTGCCACATCGCAACTCCTTACCGATGCGGCCGCAAAGGAGCTGGTTGATCGACTCCTAAAGACTTCGACCCGTCCACCACACGAGCGCGGGTTCGACTTCGAATTGTTCCTGACTGACCTGTTCGCCGCGTACAACCTCGCACCTCGTGGATCGTTCAGGCTACGCGGCGAACAGATTGATGGCAGCTTCCGCCTGCATAACGATGTGTACTTGGTGGAAGCAAAATGGGTCGGTGGGCCCATTGGCGCTAGCGACATGTTGAGCTTCTCCGGAAAGGTGAGCGGCAAAGCCGAGTGGTCGCGAGGGCTGTTCATCTCGGAGTCGGGCTTCACGCTTGATGGCTTAGAGGCGTTCGCTCGAGGGCGGCGTACCAATCTAATCTGCATGGACGGGCTGGACCTCTACGAGGTGGTGCACAAGAGGTTATCGCTCGTGCGAGTACTCGAAGAGAAACTGCGGCGGGCTGCCGAAACCAATCAAGCTTTCGTGCCTTGCCGCGATCTTCACCTCCTCAGATCGTGACGCGTCCGCACTGTCTATCACCGTCTCACTGGAGTGGAGCTCACCTGTGAGGTCAATCTCGAAGGCGCAGTTTGACGCTTATTGCTTTGCCCGACACCCCATGCTGCGGATCTCGTCGAGTGAGATTGCCTGGTTCGAGGCCGCGGACCGTAAGCTGCTTGCGGTCATCATTCAGGACAGGGCCGATCGGGACTACGGATACGTGATTCTCGGCCGAGACGCCAAGAAAATGTTCCGAGCCATCGGTCTATGCAAGGAGTTCGTTCCCACTGTGGATGAGGCTGCTGCGCGCCTGACCGCAGACATCGCAGAATTTGTGGCCGATGGCCAGGAGCTGTACCCGCAGGGTGACGAACGCCGGCTCCCCAATGAAATCCTGGAACCTCAGGTGCCGGAGGACAAGCTGCACCCGTACTTCGTGGTGTTGGCACGCGAGCCCCGATTCGAGGCCGCGCGCAATCTCATCAAGGAAATCGTCTATAGCTACACCGATCCGGACGGGCACTACATCCGCGAATTCCAGACCCAGGGCTTCGACGCCCGCTTGTGGGAGCTGTACCTCTACACCTATTTCCACAGCGCCGGGCTCGAACTGATCCGCGGGCGTCCCTCTCCTGACTTCCACCTTTCGTACTTCGGTGAGGAGTGCTTCGTCGAGGCGGTTACAGTCAATCCGACCCAGAACCCCGCCGCTCAAGTGCGGCCGCCAGAGGACCACGGCGAAGTCATGGCTCTGACCGACGACTACTTGCCGATCAAGTTTGGGAGCGCGCTGTACTCAAAGCTCCAAAAGCGCTATTGGGAGAAGGACCATGTCGCGGGTAAGCCGCTGATCATCGCCATCCACGATTTTCACATGCCGGGCTCGATGACCTGGTCACGCACGGCACTGTCGGAATACCTGTACGGAATCCGGACACGGCTCGAACAGCGCGACGGCAGGGAGGTGGCGGTCAGCGAACCCATCGAGAGGCACGTCTGGCAGAGCAAGGAAATCCCCTCGAACTTTTTTGAGTTGCCCGACGCCGAGAACATCAGCGGCGTGCTGTTCTCCAATGCCGCGACGATCACCAAGTTCAACCGGATGGGCAAGCTGGCGGGTTTGGGATCCAAGGAGGTGGTCATGCTCCGCCACGGGTTTGCCTTCGACCCCGACCCCTCGGCGCTGCGTCCGCTGCGGTTCGTGAAGAACGTCGACGATGCCGACTACGAGGAATCGTGGTCGGACAGCCTGATGCTGTATCACAACCCCAGAGCCAAACACCCGGTGGATCCAGAGTGGTTTGGCGACATTTCGCACATGACCTACGACCTCGAGTCTGGAGAGTTCAGGGGCATCTCGCGGCCCTTCGATGTGCTGGCCTCGACCACCATCACGCTTTCTTCCCATCCCGCACCGGGCGCGCCACCGCCTGACGAGATCGGCGAGTCATAAATACGCACGGCCGGCAGAATGCCCACGGGAGAAGAATTCCAATGAAGAAGCGAGCCATCGTTCTGTTCGGGGCAGGAGCGTCTGTCGAGTACAAGGCGCCCTCTACGATGAAGTTGACCGAAGACATCGAGCGCAGTGTGATGGCCGATGGATGGATGAAGCGCTCGGGTGGTGATGCTGCCTATGCCGTCATCCGGGACAAGCTGAAGGCCTACCTGCGTAATCCGGGAATCGTTCACTTCGAGCACATCTACCACTGCGCCCATGAGCTGCTGTTCAAATCGGCGCCAGGGCACAAGGCGTTCGACGAATTCCGGCCGTTGCTGGTGCCCTTCCTGGACGATAACTCCGGCATCCCGGAAACGGCACTGCGCGAGCTCGCCCGTCACATGGCCAAGGTGATCTACGCCGAGATGTCCGCTGCATGCGGACGGAATGCACTCTCACTGGATCCGCTGCGCGCGTTTTTCGACATGCTGAAAGCGCAGCATGTCCTGCGAATCTACACAACGAACTATGACGACTTTCCGCTCCAGGCCGATCCAGGCCTGTATACGGGTTTCGTGGCAAGCCCAAGCGCAACACCCAAGCCCTTCGAGATCGACACCTTTTGGCAGAGACAGGATGTCGACTCGATATTCCACCTACACGGTTCCGTGCACATGGGATTTCCGCACCCGATTCCGGCAGGGGGTGAGCTTGGAGAGTTGTTCTGGTTCGACGACCGGGCCGAAGCCATCAAGCACTCATCTTTCAACGGTGGCGACGCCCGGCGAATGGACGGCAGTTCGTTCCTGCCTACCGCTGTCATCACCGGCCTAGACAAACTATCGCGCTTGCAGCAACGCCCGCTGTCGCACTTCTACTCTGCGATGGCGACGGACCTAATGGCAGCCGACTTGATCTACGTGATCGGTTCAGGTCTCTCAGATCTCCACCTCAACACTTGGCTGCAGGAGGCGCGCTCTCGGAACCCGCGGCCGCCACTGCTCTTCGTCGACTACTGGAACACTTCCTTCCTGGACGCTGTGGAGTTCGATCACGATCGTAAGGAGATCGAAATGTTCCACGCCCTCAAGATGCAAGTCGGCGGTCACTATGGAGGGACGCGGATCGGAGCTGGCTGGACTCTTTCGGACGATAGAACATGTGCTATTTGGGACAAGGGATTCCAGAGATTTCTGACTGCTCCAACGGACCATGATCAGGTGGTTGCGCTTTGTACCGCGTGATGTGCTGGCCGTCGTCCTCTCCTACCCACGATAAGGGCAGATTGTCGGCGTCCCCCCAAGCCGTTGGCAGCTATGTACGCTCTCTGATTCGCTCTCAGGTACCGCGACGATGAAACTATCTGATGTGGATCGCGACCTTTTGCGGTCCGGCCGCCTCGCTCACTACAGGCGGAATTTTTCTCTCATCCGCCTCGAACATGGTTTTTGGGGGCCGATTCTTGAGGGCCGGGACCCGACACTCTTGCAGGTGAGTGTATTCGTCCACGAATACCTCCACTACCTACATAACTTCTCAACGATCGCGGGGCTCTACGACCTGATAGCACAGATACGGCTTTCGAGCTTCTTTATCAACACCGTGGACAAGGATGGACGCAGTCATGGTTCGCTCGACCTCAGCGAGGAACACCAGTCCGACCTCAGGGAGCTGCTTGCGTGGCAAGTGGCGATGAGGGGTGACGCTATCCCTCGTCCATATGGCCTTTCGCGGGATCGAAACACGATGCACGTGAAGTCCATCAAGCGCAACAATCGCGACTTCATGCTTTACCCAAACGTTGTCCCCGTTGAATCGATTTCGATCGATCTGGAGATGCGCACGAACGATATGACCGAGCCATGCACGATGGCTTTTGGGTCATCGTGCCTAACCGAAGCGATTTCCTGGGAGGTGGAGCGGACCATCCTATCGTCCGATCAATCATTACTTGCGGACGTGGCCCAGGCCGTTCCTCTTGCGCCCTATGACGTCGCCAGGGCCGTCTACACGCATTTGGCGCACGAGGAACCCGAGAGCGAAGTCTTGGTGCGGATCGCCATCCTCGCAATGCTTTCGTCGGCTCCCGGAGCCGAGTTCGTCGACTTCGTCGGTCATTATTGCAGACTCAGGGCGAATCACAGCCGAGATGAGGCCTTGGAAGCTCTCACGAGACCGGTCTTGGCCGTTCTCAAAGATCAGCTACAGCGTCTGCTGGACGATGGGCTGGCGCTTGAGCTGCGAGAACTGAAGTCGCGGGGAATGCTTGGACTTGGCGCATCGTTTTTGGAGGAGACTTGCAGGAAATATCTTCCTTTGCGGACTAAGAACATGTTCTTTGAGCTGGACTTTGTACGTCCTGGCCTCACAGTTTCCCAACTCTTGGAGCAGCTCAAGAGTCACCCCTCCTGTCCCGTGATCGAGCCGTCAATAGAAAACCAGCGTCAGCAACAGTTCTTTTGGAGTGACAGCGGGCCAAGCGATGAAACCATCGATTCCCTGGGTGCATTCCAGGGCTTCATGCAGTTTTCTTCCAGCCACCTTACAAGGACCGCCATCGCGCCCACCCAGGGGGTTCGACAGGACCCCTGCATTTTTGTCGGAGCCTGCGGAGCGCCTCCAGCATCAGAGTTTCCGGAACGTTGTGCGGCCCGGCCATGGGAGAATTTCATGATTGAACGTCCACGGCAATGCTGGTACGGGCATGGAGTCGGCTGCGCGCGCGGGAACGAGCGCGTTCGACGTTGATCTAGGAGTTAAGTCCGGCCTGAACAGCTAAGTTTCCAACCCAGACCTTCGTCCGAGTATCAAGCATCAGGACGCGAAGGTGTTTACCCTCGATAAGAGGCAGGTTATCGTCACCGCAGCCCGTCTTCACTTCCACTATGACAGTTTGAGCCCAGAGTGGGCGTAGTGTGTCTTCAGAGAGCTTCGTCATTGGTTCTCGCCTTTCTCCTTTCTCTAAATGCCTGATTCCGAGCGATGGCCGCCCAGCGGGGTCGCGCGCTGCTAGCCGCCTGTGAAGAGCGAGCTCCGCTATAGACATTTTCGAGTTGGGGATTAGTCAGTAATTTCGCCGTTGCAGGTGACAGCAATCCATCGGTGGTCGTAACGCGCGGGCATTAGCAGATGCGGCGGTTACGCTCCTTGATCCGCGTCAGTGCCAGCCATTCGAGCGTTTCCACAATGAGCACCGATCGGCGTCGGTTCTTCTGAGTTGATTCCGCTCGTGCGAGTTGCGGGCGCCGCCGGAAAAGGAGTTCGCGATGTTGCAGCCCTTGCAGATGACGTTTCGCAACCTTGAGCCCTCGCCCGCCCTCGAAACGCGGATTCGAAAGTTCGCGGAGCGGATCGATCGCTTCTACGGTGCGATCGTCGGCTGCCGCGTCGTCGTCGATCGCCAGAATGGCGGCGCATCGCCGCAAGGGCTTTATCGGGCCAGCGTGGATTTGCGCTTGCCCGGCGCCTCGATCGCCTCGACGCGCAGCCGTGGCGGCCAGCACGCGCATGAAGATCCTTACGTCGCCGTGCGCAATGCCTTCGATGCGATCACGCGTCTGCTCGAAAGCCATGCGCGGCGGCAACGACGACCGGCGTCGAGGCGCATCGCCGCAGCCTGAACCGGCCGTGGCTCCGGGCGCGCGGCGCCACGTGCCCGTGCCGATTGATGCGGGTCAATGAACGCCGGGCTGCGCAAACCGAAACTGCCTCGCATCAAGCCGCGAGGAGAAATGCCATGGCGACCCCCAATAAGTCTTCCCCGGAAAGCGCCCGGCGTATTCTGCTGGCGACCGATCTCGGCTGCCGCAGTGATCGCGCGTTCGATCGCGCCGTGCAGCTCGCGCAACAGTGGGACGCGACGCTGTTCGTGCTCTATGTCGCGCCGCACGCGGATTCCTACGTGGCGCCGTCGTGGCAGCGCGGCGCGACGCTGGCCGAGCTGGTCGAGCGTCAGGTCCGTCTCGATCTCAACGAGCGGCATGTGGATCTGCAAATCCTGGTTGACGTCGGCGAGCCGTACAAGGCGGCGCTGCGCCGCGCGGCCGAGTTCGACTGCCAGCTGATCGTGGTCGGCGTCAGCCGCGACTCGCTGCTCGGGCGTCACCGGCTCGGCGGCACGGTCGAGAAGCTGATGCAGTACGCTGACCGGCCGGTGCTGACCGTCAAGCAGCGCGCACACGGCATCTACACCGGATCGGTGGTCGCCACCGACTTCTCGGACTGTGCGCGGCATGCGATGGAATGCGCGGTCGGGCTGTTCCCGTATACCGACTTCGCGGTGCTGCATACCTACCGCGTGCCGTTCGAAAGCTTCGGACAGCGCGAGGCCAACAGCGCGGCGGCGCACGCCATGGCCGCGCAGGCGCTCGATCGCTTCATCGCCGAGGTGCAGCTGCCCGGCGAGATCCGCAGCGGCGTCAAGGCAATGACCGAATACGGCCATCCGGCCGATGTGCTCAACGGCTATCTGCGCGAGCGTCCGCACGATCTGGTCGTCGTCGGCGCGCGCGGCGACAGCGGCGTGCTCGATCGCCTGATCGGCAGCAATGCGGTGGCGATCACGGCGGACGTCTACAACGACGTGCTGATCGTGCGCGATGGCAGCGAGGCAGCGAACCGCAAGACGGCCGCCTGAACCCGGCGCCCCCCACCATCGGGCCGGCGTCTCCCGCCGCCGCCCTGGCGCCAAATGCCAAGTGCGGGGCGGCGGGCGCTTCCATACTGGGCCGCATTCCGGATCGGAGAGCGGCAGTGGAAAGTGCACTGGTGACGGGCGGCAGCGGCTTTGTCGGGGGCCATCTCGTGGCGCTGCTGCTGGAAGAGGGCTACACGGTCAGGACCACGGTCCGCAGCCTTTCGAACCCCGCCAAGATCGGTCACCTGCTCGATCTGCAGCGCCGCCACGCCGGGCGCCTGAGCTTGTTCGAAGCCGATCTGCTCGCCGAAGGAGCGTTCGACGAGGCGATGGCGGCATGCGACTGGGTCTTTCACGTCGCCTCGCCGTTCCTGATGCCGGAGCAGATCCGCGACGGGCAGAAGGAAGTGGTCGAGCCCGCGCTGCGCGGCACACGCAACGTACTGGGCGCCGTCGATCGGACCCCGTCCGTGCGCCGCGTCGTGCTGACCTCGACGGTCGGCGCGATCTTCGGCGACTACGTCGACGTGCGGCAAATGGAAGGCGGCGTGCTCAGCGAGCAGTACTTCAATACCACGAGCACGGTCGAGAACAACCCGTACCACTATTCGAAAGTGATGGCCGAACAGGAAGCCTGGCGCATCTGCGGCGGGCAGGATCGCTGGTCGATGGTGGCGATCAACCCGGGCCTGATCCTCGGTCCGGCGCTCACCGGCTCGTCGGATTCCGGCAGTCTGTTCCTGCTCGACGAGCTGCTGAAAGGCTACTTCTTCTACGGCGCGCCCGATTTCAGCTTCACCTACGCCGACGTCCGCGACGTCGCGCTGGCGCACCTGCTCGCCGCCCGCGACCCGCAGGCGCACGGGCGCTACATCATCGCCGAGCGCGAGATGATTTCGTTCCTGCAGATGTCACGCATCCTGCGGCGCTGGCATCGTCGGCCGTACCTGCTGCCGCGGCACGGCGTGCCGAACGCGATCGTGCGCCTGATCGGGCCGCTGTTCGGCCTGTCGCAGGACTACATCCGCAAGCATCTGGGCATCCGCTTTGCGGTCGACAATCACCGCAGCGTCGACGAACTCGGCCTGCGCTACCGTCCGATCGACGAGACGCTGAAGGACCACTACGAGGCTTGGTCGCGCACGCGCTGAACCGAGGCGTGCGCTAACCCGCCGGCGCGCCGTCGCGTTCCGTACGCGTGCGCGACGGCCGGCTCGATGCCCGGCTGCGAGAAGTCGCTGCGGATGATTTGCCGCGGCGCTTCGGCGTGCCGGCGGCGCGCATGCGCTGGCGCACCGTCTCGACGTAAGCGTCCAGGGCCTCGGAACCTGCCCCCTTGCCGAGCTGGGCTTCGGTCAGCGCGAGGCCCGGAAAGCGGCCGTGCTCGATCGTCTCGGCCTGCGGCTCGCGCAGCGCTGCCATCTCGGCGAGCGTCTCGGTCGCACCCGAGCCGCGCAGCGTGCAGAAGAACCCGAGCCGCCGCAGCGAACCGGCGTACTGCGTGAGATAGCTGCGGACCGGACTCGACACGTGGCTGGCCCAGACCGGCGAGCCGACCAGCACCATCTTGTACTCGCGCGGATCGTGACGCGGTGCGGCGATCCGCGGTTCGCGCGCGCGCATCACGTCGTAGAGACTGCGCAGGAAGCCGAACGCGCCGGAACGGCCATGCGCTTCGCGGATCTCTTCGAGATCGGCATCGAGCCGCTCGGCAAGCCGCTGCGCGAGCCGGCGCGTGCTGCCGCTGCGCGAGTAATACACCACCAAGGCGTCTTTCATCGCTCAGGCTTCCGTTGCCGCCGCCCGCTTGCGCGGCGCCGGCTTCTTCAGGCCGGCCGCGGCGACCAGCCGGTCGATCTGGCGATGCGCCTGGCGCCGGCCGCCGTCGATCTGGCGAATCAGACTGTCGAACTGCTCGAACGTGGACTTGGCCCTGGCGGCCCCGGTCTTGCCGAGGCAGTTGGCGAGCGCGCGATTGGCCTCGACCAGCTCCCGCAGCGATTTTTCCGTGTGGCGCCAGCTCGTGCGCGTGCGCTGCCAGGCGGCACGGAGTTCCTGGGCGTCGGTCTTCTTCGTCGTCTTGCGGGCGTTCTGCATGGCGCATCCCCTCCTGTCAGGCCATGGCGGCCTTTTCGACGATGGTCCTGCGCCGCGCCGCGGGCATTGACGCAGATCAAGCCCGCCGCTTTCAGTGCGCGGTGTAGCCGCCGTCGATGACCAGCTCGGCGCCGGTGACGAACTTGGATTCGTCGGACGCGAGGTAGACCGCCCCCCAGGCAACGTCGTCCGGCTCGCCGATGTGGCCGAGCGGATGCAGGGCGTCGGCGGCCTGGCGCGCCGCCGCCAGATCGCCGCCGGCGCTGCCGAGATGCGCCTCGACCATCGGCGTCCAGATGAAGCCCGGATGGATGCTGTTGACGCGGATGCGCTCGGACGCGTACTGCATCGCGTCGGTCTTGCTCATCAGGCGCACCGCGCCTTTCGAAGCGTGGTACGGCGGCACGTCCGGCGCGCCGACCAGACCGTAGATCGACGACAGATTGATGATGCTGCCGCCGCCGCTGCGCCGCAGGTGCGGGATCGCATGTTTGGTGCAGAAGAACACGCCCTTGACGTTGATCGCCTGCACGTGGTCCCACTCCGCCTCGCTGATCTGGTCGGTCGGCTTGTTGACGCCGGAGATGCCGGCATTGTTGACGAGCACGTCCAGCCGCCCGTACGCGGCGGCGACGTCGGCGAGCACCGCCGAGACTTCGCTTTCGCGGCTGACGTCGCAATGCCAGTAGCGCGCGCGCAGGCCGCGCGCCGACAGCGCGGCGGCGAGCGCCGTGCCGGCCTCGTCGCGGACATCGAGCACGGCGACGGCCGCGCCCTCGCCGGCCATGCGCTCGGCGATCGCGTGGCCGAGTCCCAGCGCGGCGCCGGTGACGACGGCGACTTTTCCGTGCAGACGGTTCATGGCGGTCTCCTCGATAACGGATGCCGTTTCCACCGTAGTCGTCGCCCGCCTGCCGACCTTGATCTGCGTCAATGTCGCGACGCCGCACCGGTGCACGCTACCCGCTCACCGGGACGCACATCTCTTGCGAGCGGGACGGACCACCGCCAATCGCCACCGCCCGGCAACGAGAGGAGCCAGACGCATGTCCAATGCCGCCGCGCCCCGGGTCGGGAGCTGGTATCGCTCGCCGACGCAGGCGCAGAGCTTTCAGGTCGTCGCCATCGATCAGCACGCGCGGGCCGTCGAGATCCTCTGCTTCGACGGCACGCTCGACGAGTGGCCGCTGTCGCACTGGCCGGCGCTGGACGCCGAGCTGTGTGCGGGGCCGCGCGACTGCCGCGGCGCGTTCGAGCTCGAACGCGGCGACGCGCAGGACGACGCCCCCGACTGGGATCATGCGCACTGGCTCGACGCGCTCGAATCGGCGGAGCGCGCCTGCGCGCCCTCGCTGCCACCTCCCGAATGGCCGGACGAAGGTCCGCTGCGCCCGGCCGCGGTGCGGCGCGGCACCGTTGCGCGACACCCACGCGCTTGACGGCGATCAAGGTCGCCGCGCCGCGCCGCTTTTACCGTCTGCGCACGGGCACTTCGCCCGATTCCTGCCGAAGCCGATCCTGAATGAGCACCCTGCACCTCAACGCCTGCCGCACGACGCCCCGGAACCCCACTCGTGCCGGCGGCGAAAGCCCGGCGGCGACGATCACGATCCAGCTCGGCGGCAACGCCGGCATGCGCACGCTGCAGCACCGCGAACCGCTCATCGAATGGAAGCGCGCGCGGCGGGTCGGCGCGGCCGCCGGCGATGGCGCAGCCGCGGCGCAACCGGCCTGAGCGAGGCACCGGATGGCGGCGCCCGTCGTGCCGCCGTCCGTGAGGCAGAACACGGTCGGCCACGGTGCCGGCGGCGGCGGCCGGCATATGTTCGATGTCGTACGGACATGTGGCTTCGGGCCCTGGAACATCGCCGTCGACGCCTTGTGCGTCCGGCCATCCATTCGGATGTCCGTCGTCCTCATCGACGATGCCATGACCGGTCCGAAGCCTTCGTTCAACGTTTCGCCCCCGCTCGACTGCCGGGTCGACCTGCGCGCGTTTTCTGCCGCGGGCCGCGCCTGGCGCAGTGCCCTCGCGGCGATGCTGCCGCTGCTGGAGATCGCGGTGCTCGGCATCACCGCCTGGATCGCCGCGCTGCTCGTGCGCGAGTTCAATCCCGGCGGTTTCGACGCCGACATCGCCGGGCGCTACGGCCTGCTCGCCAGTTCGATGTCGCTGTTCGCGCCGTTCGTGCTGCACATCCGCAGGCCGGGCAGCGTGCGCGGTCGGGCCCGGGCCCTGCGCGAGCTGGCCGGTCCCTATGTGCTGTTCGGCGCGATCGCCACGCTCGCGCTCGTGCTCAACGGCGATGCCGACGGCGCGCCCGTGCAATGGCTCGGCCTCTGGCTGCTGGCCGGCTTCGCGCTGCTGCTGGTCTTGCGCAGCCTGGTGCTGCGGGCGCCGGCGCGTGAGGCCGTGGCCGTGGTCGGCGCCGGCCCGGCGACCGACCGCCTGGTGCGGCACCTGCAGCGTCGCGACGGCCGCGACGTCGAGCTGATCGGCGTGTTCGACGACCGCTCGACGCGCGGCGGCAACGGCGCGGTCGTCCGCAGCGGCTCGGTCGCCAGCCTGATCGAACTCGGCCGCCACCGTCCGATCGATCTGGTGCTGATCGCGCTGCCGGACCACGCCGAGGGGCGCATCGTCGATCTGCTCAAGCGCCTCAAGTCGCTGGCCGTGTCCGTGGCCATGTGCCCCTGCGGCATCGAACTCGAAATGCCGCGCATGCCGGTCGAATACCTCGGCAACCAGATTCCGGTCACGCTGCTTGCCGAGCGGCCGATCCGCCGCGGCGGCGCGGTCGCCAAGATGCTGGAGGACTACCTGCTCGGCGGCCTGATCACGCTGGCGCTGCTGCCGCTGATGGCGCTGATCGCGCTGGCGATCCGCCTCGACAGCCCCGGCCCGGTGCTGTTCCGGCAGCGCCGCCATGCCTGGAACAACGGCGAGTTCGACGTCTTCAAGTTCCGCTCGATGCGCTGGAGCCCGAGGGCGAGCGGCCAGAATCTGCAGCAGACCGAGCGCGGCGATCCGCGCATCACCCGCGTCGGCCGCTTCCTGCGTCGCAGCAGCCTCGACGAGCTGCCGCAGCTGTTCAACGTTATGCGCGGCGAGATGTCGCTGGTCGGCCCGCGTCCGCACGCGGTCAACATGAAAACCGAGCAGCGGCTGTGCGAGGAGATCATCGAGACCTATGCACATCGCCATCGCGTCAAGCCCGGCCTGACCGGCCTGGCGCAGGTGCGCGGCTACCGCGGCGCGACGCACACGGCGGAGCAATTGCGCCTGCGCATTGAATCCGACCTCGAATACGTGGAGCATTGGTCCATCTGGCTGGACCTGAAGATTCTGGTCATGACGGCATGGACGGTGATCCGTGGCGAAAATGCGTACTAGCGATTTACCGCGCGCCGGCGGCGCCCTGCTCGCACTGGGCAGCCTGCTGCCGCTGGCCGCGGCCGCAGAACTCGAACTGCGGCCGTATGCCGAGGCGCGCGCCTACTACGACTCCAACGTCTACAGCTTCTCGGGACGTGACGAGGCACTGGCGCGCAATGGCGACGATCAGCTCTCGGACCGCGTCATGCGCGGCCTCGCCGGCCTGCAGGCGGACTACGGCTTCAGCCGCCAGTCGCTCGGGCTGACCGCCGAAGGGCGGCGCCTGATCTACGACCACTTCTCGCAGCTCGACCACAACGAGCATCTCGTCGCGCTGGCCTACAAGGGCCGCTACGGCGAGGACGTCAGCAGCCGGCTCTACGCCAGCCAGGAACGGCGCATGGCCTCGTTCGCCGATCGCGACACGACGGCGCTGACCCTGGAGCGCGAGCGTCTCGGCGGCGGCGAACTCGGCTTCGCGCCGGGCGACGACTGGCGCGTCGAGCTCGGCGCGCGCGTGCGCCGCCTGCTCTCGCCGCTGCCGGGCCTGCCCGACTTCACGCTCGCCGAGAACGGCGCCACCGCCGGCCTGCGCTACGTCGACGGCGGCCCGGCCAGCTTCGGCCTGGCGACCGAATACCTGAAAGGCCGCTTCGACGGCACGCCGGATCAGACGCGCTTCGACCAGTACACCGCGCAGCTCGACGCGCGCTATGAGATCAGCGGCCTGACGCGCATGAACGGCCGGCTCGGCTACACGCGCCGCAACGAGCGCAACAGCGCGCGCGCCGACGTCTCGACGGTGACCGGCTCGATCGGCGTGCAGCGCAACCTCAGCGGCGTCACCTCGGTCGAGCTCAACGCCTTCCGCAACGTCGAGAGCTACCTGGTCGGCGCGCAATCGGTGATCGACACCGGGGTGCGCGCCGCCCTCAACTGGCAGCGCTCGCTCGTCACGGTCTCGACCGGCGTGCAGTGGCATCGCAGCGACTTCCAGATCGAGCCGCGCCGCGAGGATCGCATTACCCAGGCCTTTTTCCACGTCAACCTGGCGCCGCGGCGCTGGCTCGACGTGCAACCGTTCGTCGACTACCGCAACCGCAGTTCCAACATCGCGTCCGAGCGCTATCACGGCGTGGTCGCCGGTCTCGGCCTGCGCGTGCAGTTCGGCGGCGCCGAGGTCGCGCGCTGAGGTAGGCGGCACGGCATCGAGCGGGAGCCGCCGAGCGGCGAGGACCCTGGCGGGGCCTCGCCGCTTTATTTTTTCGCGGCCGCCGTCGCGTCTCGCTACGCCGGCTGCCGCGCCAGCGGCACGACGCGCAGCGCCGCAGCGGTTTCGGCCAGGCCTTCGCCGAGCGGCTTCCAGCGCAGGCCGAGCTCGGCGGCGGCGCGGCGGCTGTCGAGACGGATGCGCTGCTGCCAGAGCGCCCGCATCGACGGCGTGATCGCCGGCGGCAGGCCGCCGGTGTCGAGGCCGAGCCGGCGCAGTCCCAGCTCGGCGAGTTTGAGCAGCGGCGCCAGCAGCTGCGTTTCGAGCGACAGGCGCCGCGCCGGGATGCGCGCGACCGGCACGGCGCCGAGGCGGCGCGCGAATTCGACGAAGTACTCGTTCCAGGTCGGCAGGTCGGCGTCCGCGAGCGAGAGGTTGAAGGTCTTGCCGGCGGCGCTGTCGCGGTAGAGCGACTGGCGTATCGCCGCGACGACGTCGTCGACGTGCACGAGGTTGCCGTAGCCATCGCCGTCGGCACCGAGATCGCCGAGCCGGCGCTCGCGCAGCAACTGCGCGATGCGCACGCTCCACTGCACGCTGCCGGGGCCGTACACGCAGCCGGGTCTCAGCAGCACCGTGTTCGGACAATGCCGCAGGATGTCCTCGGCGTCGCACTTGGCGCGGCCGTAGCCGCTCTGCGGTGCGGTGACGCTCCATTCGTCGATCCGGCCGGTGCTTGCGCCGTAGACGGCCATCGAACTCAGATGCACGAGCCGCGGCGCGCGCGCCTGGCGCCGCAGCGCCGTGGCCAGCGCGTCGGCGTTGGCGCGGATGTCGGCGGGCCCGCCGGTCACGCAGTTGACGACGGCGTCGACGCCGCCGACCACCCCGGCCAGCGCGTCGGCATTGCGCGCGTCGAGCGCCAGCGTGCGGACGCCCGCCGCTGCGCGCGGACGGCGCGAGGCGACGATCACCTGCCAGCCGCCGGCGGCGGCGAGCGTGCGCGCGACCTGGCCGCCGATGTAGCCGCTGCCGCCGAGCACCAGGACCCGCGCGCTCATGCCGCCAGCTCGCGCGGCGGCGCCGCCGCGTGTGGCGCGCCGGCGGCCAGCCGCGCCTGCAGGTGCCCGGCCAGGCGCAGGCTCAGCGCGACGATGGTCAGCGTCGGATTGGCCTGGCTGGAGGTCGGGAACACCGCCGCGCCGGCGACGAACAGGTTGTCGACGCCGTGGACCTGCAGGTTGGTGTCGACCACTCCCTCGCGCGGCGAGCGTCCCATGCGCGCCGTGCCGATATGGTGGCCGCCGTAGGCGCCGTAGCGCAGCATCTCGGCCTCGATCGCGTCCGGGTCGTAGTCGTAGCGACCGATGCCGCTGGCGCGCACGTCGGCGGCGAAGGTTGCCAGCGCCCGCGCGACGGTTTCGACGTCCTCGCGGCGATAGCGCCAGTCCAGGTGCAGGCGCCGCATGCCGAGCGCGTCGCGCTCGCTGCCGAGCGTCACGCGGCTGTCCGGATTCGGCAGCTGTTCGGCGTGGAAATCGAGACTGAAGCGCGGTCGTCGCGGCTCGATGATGATCGACGGGAACTTGCGCTCGGCGAGCTTGCGCTGCGTCAGCATCTGCCAGGCGAAGGCGAAGGCCTGCAGCGGATCGCGCACCAGATTGCCCAGGTGCGCGAGCCAGCGGCCGATGCCGTGCGCATCGTCGCCGTGCAGGCGCTTGGCGTACTCGTAGGGAATGAACGGCTTGGCGAGGTAGAGCAGCGACAGCGCGCCGGAACCATGTGCCGGGTCGGTGATCCGCGGATGATGCAGGCGCGCGATGAAGTTGCCGACGCCGAGCCGGCGCTGCGCATCGGCGCGCAGCGCGAAGCGGCGCCGGCAGTAGATGCCGTCGTCGCTGACGTCATAGCCGTAGCGCACGGCGACGCCCGGCTCGAGCGCCAGCGTGCCGGTGGTGCCGGCGAGATGGCACATGTAGTAGCGGCCGACGAGATCGTGCGCGTTGCCGATGCCGGTCCGCTGCACCTCGTCGCTGGCCAGCAGCAGACGGGCGTTCTCCAGACCGCCGGCGGCGAGGATCACGCAGCGCGCGCGCACGCGCAGCGTCTTGCCGCCGAGGCTCGCGGCGCGCACCGCGCTGACGGCGCGGCCGTCGTCTCCGAGTTCCACGCCGGTGACGTTGGCGTGCAGCAGCACGCGCAGGTTCGCGGCGGCGTCGAGCCGCTGGCGATAGCGGCGACCGAAGTCGGTCGGACAGCTGAAGCGTTCCAGGGTATCGGTCGAGAACGATGCGCTGTCGAAGCCGGCGAGCAGCGGCGGCAGGCCGCGCGGAAACGCCGACGCCGCGTCGAACGCGCACTCGCCCGCCTCGCACAGCTGCGTGGCGCGCGCGTAGTACGGCTGCAGCGTCTCGTGGCCGATCGGCCAGCCGCTGTGCGGCACGTAGTCGCGCACCTCGAAGTCGATCGGATCGAACGGCACGCAGCGGCCGCCCCAGGTCGTCGTCGAACCGCCGTAGCGGCGCTCGCGATAGCGATCGAGCGGCGGATGCAGGCGCGTGTCGGCGACCTCGCCGGCGTACAGCGCCTGGGTTTCGGGCTCGTGGCGGGCGCCGCCGGCCTCGATGACGATCACCTCGTGCCGCCCGTCCGCGAACGGCAGCGCCAGCGCGATGCCGGCGGCGCCGCTGCCGACGATGCAGACGTCGGCTTGCAGCTCGGTGCCGGCCGGCAGTTCCAGGGCATCGATGATCATGAGTGGCAATCGCGCAGGCATCGCGACGGGAATGTCGCACGGTCTTTTTATGGCGCCGCACCCCGCCCGTCTGTGCGACGTCGAACACGTGTGCTGCATCGCGCTTGCGTTCGCTAGCGAACAGTCGCGCCGCGCGGTCGTGCATAGCCTCGCACCGAAATGAGCATGGCGGTCGCCATGGGAGGCCCGATGGGCGGATTCGATCTATCTGGAGTGTCGGTGCCGGCAGCGCCGCCACGTGTCCGGACCCAGGCCTGGCGCCGTCGCCTGCGCCAGCTGCTGCCGCTGTGGGATTTGCTGCTGCTGCTGGCGGCCGCGCCGCTGGCGACCGCGATCGCTAGCGCGCTGGGCGCGAACCTGCCCGCGGTCTCGGGCTGGCCGGACTGGGAGCGCTGGGCGCTGCCGCTGGTGGCGCTCGGGCCGATACTGCTCTATCAGCCGCTCGATCGTCCGCCGCCGCCGCTGCGCGGCTTCGGCGCGCGCCTGCTGCTGTTCGTCGCGATCGCCGCGGCCGCCGCCGCGCTCGCCGGTCCGCTGGTGCCGGGCGTGTGGCTGCTGGCCTGGCTGGCGCTGGTGGTCGCCGGCCTGTCGGGGCTGCGGCTGCTGATGCGGCGTCTGCGCGGCCGGCAGACGCTGGCGATCTACGGCGCCGGTCCCGAGACCGACCGGCTGGTACAGCAGCTGCGCCGCCAGGCCGGCGACCGCATCGAGCTGCTCGGCGTCTTCGACGATCGCATGACGCGCGCGTCGCCGGCGCAGACGCCGGCGCGCGGCGGCCTCGTCGAACTCGCGCGGCTGGCGCAGCAGCGCCCGGTCGACTGGACACTGGTCTCGGTTCCCGAGTCGGCGCAGCAGCGCATCCAGCAGCTGCTGCCGCTGCTGCGCGGCATCTCGGACGCCGTCGCGCTGAGTCCGGCGCCGGCGCCGGCACGGCGTGAAGGCCTGCTCGCCGAGTCGCTGAAGGTGCGCATGCTGGCCGACGCCGAGCACACCGCCTGCGATCTCGACGACTACGATCTGTCGCGCTTCATCGAGGTCGCGCGCGGCTTCGGCCAGGACGCCTATACGTATGTGGTGACGCCCAACGTCGATCATCTGATCCGCCTGCACGACGACGTGCGCTTTCGCGCGCTGTACGAAGACGCCGGCTACGTCCTGCTCGACAGCCGTTTCCTGTCGCACCTGCTGCACTTCACGCGCGGCGTGCGCCTGCCGGTCTGCGCCGGCAGCGATCTGACAGGCCGCCTGTTCGGCGAAGTGATCGCGGCCGATGACGGCCTGGTGCTGATCGGCGGTAGCGACGCGCAGGCGGCGATGCTGCGCGAGCGCTACGGCCTGCGCCGGTTCGCCCATCACAATCCGCCGATGGGTTTCATCCGCGATCCGGGGGCGGTCGAGCGCTGCCTGTCGTTCATCGAGGCGCACAGTCCGTTCCGCTTCTGCCTGCTCGCGGTCGGTTCGCCGCAGCAGGAGATCATCGCGCGCGAGCTGCAGCGCCGCGGCAAGGCGCGCGGCATGGCGCTGTGCGTCGGCGCGTCGATCGATTTCCTCACCGGCGGCGAGCGTCGCGCGCCGGCCTGGATGCAGCGCGCCGGCGTCGAATGGCTTTACCGCCTGATGCAGGCGCCGCGGCGCATGGCGCGCCGCTATCTGGTGCGCGGGCCGCGCGTGTTCAGCCTGCTGACGCAGACCGAGGTGCAGCTGCGCATGCACGCGTGAGTTGATGCCAGCCCGTCGCCGCCACGGTCACAGCGTGAAAAAAGAAAGGGCCGGACGACGGTCCGGCCCTTCCTGCCCCCCAAGCCCCGCCCGCAGGCGCGGACGGGATCCCTGGCTCAGCGCGTCATGGGGTGACGGTGAAAGCCGACGGCGTCCATGCCGCGTACTTCGGGTTGAACAGCGCGATCTGGGCGGTGCTGGCACCGGACGGAATCGTGACCTGCAGCTGCGTGTCGCTGACCACCAGGAAAGTCGCCGACGACGAGCCGACCGTGACCCGCGACAGGCCGGTGAAGCCCGAGCCGGTGATCGTCACCACCGTGCCGGCCGCGCCGCTGCTTGGCGAGAAGGTCTGGATGTACGGCTGCGTGTACGCGGTCGAGCCGCCGTTGATCGTCACCGTGGCCCACGACGGCGAACCGAGCGTGGCGCCGCCGGAGGTCGTGCTCAGCTTCAGCGAGAACGACTTGCTGCCGGTGAAGGCCTTCAGCGTGCTGATCGGGATGCTGATGGTCTTGGCCGCGGTATCGCCCGAAGCCCAGCTCAGCGTGCCGCTGACCGCCGTGTAGTCGGTGCCGGCGACGGCACTGCCGTCGACGGTCGCGTACTTCACGCTGACGGCGCCGCTGGAGCCGCTGGCGCGCGCGACGCTGAGCGTGGCGATGCCCGAGCTCTGCGCGACGCTGTAGCTCGACGCACCGAGCGCGAGCGTGCCCGGCGCGGTCGTGGTCGACGACGACGAGGTCACGCTGAACGGGCTGCCCGACCAGGCGGCGTACTTCGGGTTGATCAGCGCGATCTGGCCGCTGCCGGCGCTGCCCGGCACGGTCAGCGTCAGCGAGGTGTCGCTGCTGACCTTGAAGGTCGCGGCGGTGCCGGCGATGCTCACGCTGCTCAGGCCGGTGAAGCCCTTGCCGCTGATCGTCACCGTCGTGCCGCCCGGACCCGAGCTCGGCGTGAAGCTGGCGATGTACGGCTGCGTGTAGCTCGTCGTGCCGCTGCCGCTGCCGCTGCTGCTGCTGCCCGAGCCGTTGATCGTGACGCTGGCGCTGGCCGCGCCGAGCGTGGCGCCGCCGGACGCGCCGGACAGCGCGATGCTGAAGCTCTTGCTGCCGGTGTACGGCGTGGCGTTGCTGATCGCGACGCTGAACGACTTGCTCGCCGTCTCGCCCGAAGCCCAGCTCAGCGTGCCGCTGGCGGCCGTGTAGTCGCTGCCGGCAACGGCGGTGCCGTTGGCGGTGGCGTACTTGACGCTGACCGCACCGCTCGAACCGCCACTGCGCGCGACCGTGACGGTCAGCGAGCCGGCGCTCTGCGCGACGCTGTAGCTCGATGCCCCGAGCGCGAGGCTGCCGGCCGAGGCGACGACGCCCGAACCGTTGATCGTCACCGTGGCGATGTTCGGCGTGGCGAGCGAGGCGCCGCTGCTGGCGCCGGACAGCGAAACGGTGAAGGTCTTGCTGCCGGTGAACGGCGTCGCGTTGCTGACCGGAATGGCGATGGTCTTAGCCGCCGTGTCGCCGGCGGCCCAGCTCAGCGTGCCGCTCTTCGGCGTGAAGTCGGTGCCGGACACCGCGGTGCCGCCGGCCGTCGCGTAGCTGACCGACACCGCGCCCGTGCCGCCGCTGCGGCTGACCGACAGGCTCACCGAACCGGCGCTCTGGCTGACGGTGTAGGCGCTCGCCGACAGCGCGATCGACGCCGTGCTGCCGCTCGTGCCCCACAGCTTCTGCAGCAGCGCCATCTTGTCGGTGCGCACGTTGAGGCTGTCGTCGAGGATGCCGCCGGTGTCGCCGCTGTTCGGCGTGTAGCACCAGTAGAAGCTGTCACGCATGCCCTTGCTCAGCATGTAGTCGACGAACGCGTTCTGCCAGGCGACGTCGCGCGAGTCGCCGCCGACGCCGTAGCGACCGCCCCACTCGCCGGGCACGACCGGATGCGACGGATAGAACTGGCCGAACAGCGTTTCCCAGTCGGCGGCGAGGTTGGCCGGGAAGTTGGCGGCGTTGAACGTCGACTTGACGTAGACGTCCGGGCCGTAGGTGTGCGGCGACAGCACCAGCTTGTCATTCGGGATGTTGAGCGGCTGGTAGGCCTGCGGCTGGAAGTCCTCGCCGTAGTTCATCGGGATGTTGGTGTTCTCGATGCCGTCCCAGTTGCCGTTGATGCCCTGCACGAAGATCATCAGGTTCGGGTTGGCCGCGAGCACGCCGGCGGCGCCCTTCTCGGCGGCGTCCTTCCAGTAGTTCTTCGACTGCGTCATGTTGGCGTCGCCGGTGCTCCAGCGCACGACGCCGTTCGGCTCGTTGTAGATGTCGATCGCGAAGAAGTGCGGCAGGTTCGCGTAGCGCGCGGCGACGAACTTGAGATCGCGGATCCAGTTGTCGACGGTATAGGCCTGGCTGTTGTAGATCAGGCCGAAGTCGGCGCTGTTGTCGACGAACCAGGTCTGATATTGGCGGTCGTTCGAGACGCTGTGGAAATCGAGCATGACGTAGAGGCCCTGACGGTCGGCCTCCGCCATCCACAGGTCCAGTACCTCCAGCGGCGTCTTGCCGAGCAGTTCCGGATTCTTGCCCGGGTCGACATAGCTCAGCTGGTCGACCGGCGTCGTCACGTACAGCGTGTCCGGCACGTACGGCAGACGCACGGCGTTGAAGCCGAGCGCCTTGATCTGCGCGATCTGCTCCTTCCAGCCCATCGACCACAGGTACTGCGGCTGCAGGATGTTGGCATTGAAACCGTAGTGGCTGATGCCGCGGATCGGCACCTGCTGGCCGCTGGCGTCGTAGATCTTGCCCTGCTGCGCGTAATACCCGGCGGCGCTCGCGGCCGGCGCCGCGGCGGCGCCGACCAGCGTCGCAAGGAGCGCGCCCAGCGCCCGGAGTTTCAGGCTCATCTTCATAGGGGTCCTCATGTGTGTTCCAAGTCGGTTACGGCCGCCGGTCGAGGCGCGGGGGCCAGGTGCAACTGCGAGCCAACGGTCGCCAATCCGCGCCGCGCACGCCCGGCTTTCGCACCGAGAGGTAGATAATTTCTACCCAAGCGGCGTGGATGGTTTTTTTCGCTGCCGCTCGTCCGGATGCGGCCCGCCGGCCATCTGTGTCCGCTTGCCGACACAGCGCAAAAACATCCCGGCAGCGGCGCCGCGCGGTGTACATCGACGGCCATCGCGACCATGCGCGCAAGGCCGATCGGCGACGTCGCGGGCACCGTCGCGGCGGGCGGTGATGGCGGTTTCATGCAGAAGCTCCCGTGGCGACGCGGCGACGCACGCACGCGTGCGCCGACCGGACGGCCGTGTCTGTTCATGCGATTGAAAGGGCGCCGCGAACGGGGCCCTGCATGCGCGGTCACTCGGGAGCGGCGAAGACCTGGCGGTCACGGCGCGCTCCGAGGCCGGCGGGAGCTACCTTAGGGGGACAGCGATGAACGTCGCTTGACCGCCATCCGTGCGCTGGCGAACAGCCGGGCGGCGGCGCCTCATGGCAGGGCGCCGGCCGGCGCGGTGACGGCGGTCGCGACCCAGCGCCCCGCGTAGCAGTAACGGCCCTGCCAGACGAGACCCGGCGCGGCCGCGGCGGCGCCGTTGCGCGGCACGACACGGAAGCCGCCGGCCGCCATCGCCGCGGTCTCGATCTCGACGACCACGTCGTGAAATTCGAGCCATTGCCGGGTCAGCGCGTACTGGCACTTGTAGAACGCTTCCTTGGCGCTGAAGGTCAGCGCCGCGAGCCGCTGGCGCTGCGCGAGCGGCTGCCGCGCGAGCTGGCGCAGCTCCTCCGCCGTGAGCAGCTCCGGCCAGACGACCGGCGAAACGTCGGCGATGACTTCGAGGTCGATGCCGAGCGAACGCAGCAGCCGCTCCGGCGCAACCACGGCCGCGCACAGGCCGTCGGTATGGCTGATGCTGCCGGCGAACCCGCTCGGCCAGCGCGGCCGGCGGTCGGCCTGCGCCGGCAGCTCGCGCGGCGCCACGCCGAGACGGCGCAGCGCATGGCGCGCGCAGGCGCGGCCGGCAGCAAACTCATGCAGGCGCTTGCTGCTGACGGTGCCGAGCGCGGCGCGCTCCATCGGCAGCAGCCAGGCCGGATCGCCGGGCGTCCGGCACTCGGCGGCGGCGACCAGGCCGTCGAACAGTCCGGCGAACAGCGCCGAATCGCGAACCCCGTCATCGACGGCGGCGACGGCATCCGGCTCCGGCACCGTGCCGGATGGCGCACCGCCCTCGCCGGCCGTGTCCTGCGTCACGTCGGCGTCGTGGCCGGAACGTCGATATGCGCTGCCATCTGCCGCGCGCCCGGGTCCTGGAACATCGTGAAGTGGTCGCCGTCGATCACCGCGACCTCGACGCCGTCGCTGGCGAACGCGCCCCAGCCCATGCCGTGATCGAGGAAGCGCCCACCCGGCTGGCGCCGCGAGCGGAACAGCTGGATGCGGCCCTTGAAGCGGCCCGGCTCGTAGCCGGTCGCGGCGACGCGCAAATGCTCGAGCAGCCAGCGATCGTAATCCTCCGGCGACTGCCGGCGGCGCGACAGCAGGTCGTGGTCGGCATGGTCCGACCACAGCGACTGCAGGCGCTTGGCGAAACCGCGATTGGCGATGAAGCTGCGCCACGACTGGCGCCCGTGCCAGAGATCGGCCAGATCGAGTCCGATCAGCTGCAGGCGGTGCGAAGTTTCGGCCAGCGTCCGGCGCAGCCAGGACATGCGCCGCACGTAGCCCGGCACGTAGCCGTCGATGATGACGACCTGCTCGACGCGCTCGCCGGCCGCCTGCAACTGGCAGCCGATCTCGAACGCGAGCGCGCCGGCGATGCACCAGCCGAGCAAGCGGTACGGTCCGTGCGGCTGCTCGCGGCGGATCAGCTCGACGTAGCCGGCGGCGATATCGACGAAGTCGCACGGCATCGCGGCCGGATCGCTGCCCGGATCGAACAGCTGCAGGCTGGTGAACGGCTGCGCGTCGCCGAGCCGCCGCGACAGCAGGAAGTAGATGCCGGTGTTGTTGACCGCCATCAGCGGCGTGCGGCTGCCGTCGCTGCGCAGGCGCAGCACCGGCCGGAAGTCGTAATTGCGCTGGCCGCTGAGATCGACCAGCGGTGCCAGCTGCGCAATCGTCGGCGCATTGAACAGCGTCGACAGCGTGAGGCGCGCGCCGAACTCGGTCTCGACCTGCGCCAGCATGCGCGCGGCGAGCAGCGAGTGGCCGCCGAGTTCGAAGAAGTTCGCGCCGCGGCCGATGCCGCGGCTGCCGAGCAGGCCCTCCCAGATCAGGGCCAGCTTCTGCTCGACCGCCGTCTGCGGCGGCCCACCGTCGTCGTGCTCGCCTTCGCGCAGTGCCGGCGGCGGCAATGCGCGCACGTCGACCTTGCCGTTCTGGTTGCGCGGCAGCGCGTCGACGATGGTGATTGCCGCCGGCCGCATGTACGCCGGCAACGACTGCGCCGCTTCGGCAACCAGCTCGTCGCTCAGATCGACGGCATTGCGGCCGGGATCGCGCAGGCTGACGTAGGCCCACAGCGCGGCGTCGCCGTGCCCGTCGCGACCGACGATCGCGCAGGCTTCGCCGACCGCCGGATGGCGCAGCAGCACCGACTCGATCTCGCCGAGCTCGATGCGGAAGCCGCGCAGCTTGACCTGCGAATCGCTGCGGCCGATGAATTCCATGCGCTCGCGCCCGCGCCAGCGCACGATGTCGCCGCTGCGGTACATGCGCGCGCCGGGCGCCGCCGCGAACGGGTCCGGCACGAAGCGCGACTGCGTGAACTCCGGCCGGCCGACGTAGCCGAGTGCGAGCTGCTCGCCGCCGATATAAAGCTCGCCCGGTGCGCCCACCGGCACCGGCTCGCCGTGCGCGTCGAGCACGTAGAAGCGCAGGTTCGGCAGCGGACCGCCGAGCGGCACGCTGGCGTAGCGGTGCAGCATCTCCGGCTCGATGCGCAGCACCGAGGCGTAGATCGTCGTCTCGGTCGGACCGTAGACGTGCCACAGCTCGCTGCCGGTCGCCAGGATGCGCTCGGCCAGCTCGCGCGGCGTCTTCTCGCCGCCGCACATCGCCTTCAGCCGCGGCCGGCCGTCCCAGCCGGCGGCGAGCAGGAACTGCCAGGTGATCGGCGTCGCGAACATCACAGTCGCACCGTGCTCGCGCAGCAGCGCCAGCAGCGCCGCGCCGTCGACGACGTCGCGCTCGGTCGCCAGCACCAGACGCGCGCCGCAGGACAGCGTCGCGAACACTTCCAGGCCCGAGATGTCGAACGCCACCGAGCTGACCGACATGAACACGTCCTGCGCCGTGATGCCCGGCTGCGCGCGCACCGCCCACAGCAGGTTGGCCAGCGCGCGGTGCGGCACCATTACGCCTTTCGGCTGACCGGTCGAGCCCGAGGTGTAGATGATGTACGCGAGATCCAGCGGCCGCGTCGCGCGCGGCGGCGACAGCGCCGGATGCGCGGCGATCACGGCGGCGTCCTCGTCGATCAGCAGCAGCGGTACGTCGAGCGCCGCCAGCGGCGCGCGCAGCGAGGCGCGCGCGACCACGGCGGCGAGCCCGGCATCGCCGCCGATATAGGCCAGGCGCTCCGGCGGATTGCCGGTGTCGAGCGGTACGTAGGCGCTGCCGGCCTTGAGGATCGCCAGCAACGTCACGATCAGTTCCGGCGAGCGTTTCAGGAACACGCCGACGCGACGGCCGTCGCCGTAGCCGCGCGCGCGCAGCTCATGCGCGAGGCGGTTGGCGGCGGCGTCGAGTTCGGCGTAGCGCAGTGACTGTCCGTCGCAGACCACGGCGATCGCATCCGGCGCCTCGGCGACGCGCGTCTCGAACAGATCGACGACGTTGCGCTCGAGCGGGAACTCGACCTCGGTGAGATTCCAGTCCAGCGTCAGGCGGCGGCGCTCGGCGGCGTCGATCAGCGGCAGCCGCGAGATCGCCTGTCGCGGGTTCGTCGCGATCGCGCCGAGCAGGTGTTCGAGCTGGGCGAGCAGACCGTTGACGGTGTCCGCGTCGAACAGATCGGTATTGAAGTCGCAGGACAGGCGCCAGCCGTCCGGGCGTTCGACCGCGAAGACATTGAGATCGTGCAGCGCGCCGGCCGAGACCGAGGGCATGTCGATCAGCTGGAAGCGTCCGTAGCGGCGGTTGGCGATGAACGAACGCTGCATCACGAAGTTGATCGAGAACAGCGGATTGCGGCTGCGGTCGCGCGGCGGACGCAGCACCTCGATGATCCGCTCGATCGGCATCGCCTGGTGTTCGAGGGCGTCGACGACGGTGTCGGCGACGCGCGCCAGCAGCGTCTCGAACGACGGATCGCCGGACAGGTCGTTGCGGACGATCAGGGTGTTGACGAACAGGCCGATCAGCGCTTCGAGCTCGGGTTCGTCGCGCACCGCGACCTGCGTGCCGAGCGCGATGTCGGTTTCGCCGGTATGGCGCTGGAACAGCACCAGCAGCGCCGACAGCAGGGTCATGAACAGCGTGCAGCCCTGCTCGCGCGAATAGGCCGCCAGCGCGTCGGTCAGCGGCCGCGGCAGCAGGCGCGACACGATCTGCGCGTTGGCGCTCATCACCGGCGGCCGCGGCCGGTCGGTCGGCAGCTCGAACTGCGTCATGCCGCGCAGCTGGCGCTCCCAGTAGGCGGCGTGCTCGGCGGCTTCGGCGCTGCCGAGCCAGTGCGACTGGCCCGTGGCGTAGTCGCCGTAACTGGTGCGCAACGGCGGCAGCTCGGCGACGCGGCGTTCCTGCAGGGCCGCACAGAACTCGCCCATCTCGTGCGCGAGCAGACCGATCGACCAGCCGTCGCAGACGATGTGGTGCAGCGTCACCAGCAGCACCGAGACGTTCTCGGCCAGGTGCACGCGCACCACGCGCAGGAACGGCGGCGGCCCGCTCAGATCGAAGGGCATGCGCGCCTCGCGCAGCGACAGGCGCTGCAGCTCGGCCTCGGCCGCCGGACCGGCGAGCGTGCGCAGGTCGATGTCGGCGATGCGCAGCGGGGCCTGCGCTTCGACATGCTGCAGCGGTTCGCCGTCGCGCTCGACGAAACGCGCGCGCAGCACTTCGTGGCGGCCGATGATGAGGCGGAAGGCCTGCTCGAGGTCGCCCGTCGCGACCTGCCCTTCGAGGCGCCAGCGCACGGCGACGTTGCACGCCGAGTTGGCGCCGCCATACAGCCGGTCGAGCGCCCAGAAGCGGCGCTGTCCGAGCGAGCAGCGCTGCATCGACGCGGTGCTGTGGAAGCGATCGGCGCTGCGGCCGTCGTCCCGTGATGTGGCTCCTGCATTCATTCGCTGTCCGGCACCTGCCGCTCCCGTGGAAGACCCCTGTGTCCTCGTGGTGCGCAAATTAAAATTGCGGGACAGGCCCGTCTGTTCGAAATCGAACAGACGGCGGAGCGGCCCGGCTCGAAGAATCGCCCCGTCGTCGTCACTGATCACGCCGGAGCTTTCCATGAGGACCATCCATCGCGTCGCCAGCGTCATGCGCCGCCATTCCGGCGCAGGCCTTGCCGTCGTCGCCATCGCCGTGCTGGCGGCTTGCGCCGGCCCGGCCGAGCGCCCCGTCGCCGCCGCGGCGCCGCCACCGGCTGCGAAGCTGCTCGCCGCCATCGGCACCGAGCCCGAGCTGCTGCAGCTCGGACCGGGCGATGCCGTGCGCCTGCAGATCGTCGGCCGCCCGGAGCTGTCGACCACGCTCTACGTCTCCGACGGCGGCGAGCTCGACGTGCCGATGATCGGCCGCGTCAAGGCCGCCGGCCTGTCGCCCGCCGAGGCCGCACGCAACATCGCCGGCGTCTTCCGCAGCCGTGAGCTGCTGGTCGATCCGCAGGTCACGCTGGTGCTCGACCGCTATCAGAGCCAGCGCATCTCGGTGCTCGGCGAGGTCCGTTCGCCGGGCCGTCTGGCGCTCGAATCGCGCACCACGGTCTTCGATGCGCTGGCCCAGGCCGGCGGCACCACCGAGGACGCCGGCGATGTCGTCTACGTGATGCGTACCGGCGCCGACGGCGCCGTCAGCCGCGTGCCGGTGCCGCTGCGCGTCGGCAACGCCGCGGCGAGCGCACCGATGGAAATCGCCCTGCGCGGCGGCGACGCGATCTACGTGCCGCCGGCCGAGCGCTTCTACATCTACGGCGAGGTCAACGCCGCCAACATGTACCGCCTCGAACCGGGCATGACCGTGCTGCAGGCGATCTCGCGCGGCGGTGGCCTGACCGTGCGCGGCAGCGGCAGTCGCATCGAGATTTCGCGGCGCGCGGCCGACGGCCACCTCGCCAGGATCGACGCCGCGCCGGCCGACCGCGTGCTGCCCGGCGATGTCATTCGCGTCAAGGAGCGTCTTTTCTGATGAACAGCCAACTTCCCGCGCTCAACGTCGCCAATGCGGTCGCACTGCCGCCGCTGGTGCCTTTGAACTACGTCCACCCGGGGCTGTCGCTGGCCCAGCTGCTGGCGATGCTGCGCGCGCACCGGCGCCGCATCATCGCAATCTTCCTGGCGGTTGCCGCACTGGTGATCGGCGCCTCGACGCTGCTGCCGCGCAGCTACGCCGCGACCGCGACGCTGCTGGTGCGCTACGAGGTCAACGATCCGCTCGGCGGCAAGGAGTTCCCGCTCGGACTGCTCGGGGGCTATATCGCGACCCAGGTCGAGATCCTGCAGGGACCTTCGGTGCTGCTGCCGATGATCGACCAGCTGCAGCTGACGCAGAAGCGCGCCTACAGCGCCGGCTTCAAGGGCGCCGCGGCCGACCTGCCGGCCTGGGTGATGGAACGCGTGCTCAAGCGCCTGAGCGTCGAGCAGGGTCCGGCCGGCAGCCAGCTGATCCATATCCACTACGCCGGCACCTCACCCGAAGAAGCCGCCGAGGTCGCCAACACCATCGCGCAGATTTACGTCGCGCATCAGAACACGCGCCTGACCGAACCGGCCTCGGCGCATGAGACGCGCTACGCCGCGCAGCTCGCCGAACTGCGCGGCAAGGCCGACAGCGCGCAGCAGGCGCTGACCGCGTTCCGCGAGCAGAACGCGCTGATCGACGCCCGCACCGAGATGGAGGCGCTGGCGGCGCTCGAACAGCGCCTGCTCGAAGCGCAGAACGCGCGCCGCGCCGCCGAGGCGCACGCCGCCGGCAATGTGCAGGTCGGCCAGGCAGTGCTCGGCTCGACGCTGGTGCAGTCGCTGAAGACGCAGCTCAGCACCTTGCTGACGCGCAAGGCCGAACTGCAGTCGACGCTCGGCCCGCGCCATCCGGACATGCGCGCGCTCGACGCCCAGATCGCGCAGGCCCGGCAGGCGCTGGCGGCCGAGATCGGTTCGTACTCGCAGGGCGCCAGCGCCGACATCGACGCCGCCCGCGCGCTCGAGAAAAAGCTGCAGATCGCGGTCGACGCGCAGCGCGAGAAGACGATGAAGGTGCGTGATCTGCAGGACCAGGCCTCGCGCCTGGAACTGGAGCTGACGTCGGCGCAGAGCGTCTACAAGCGCGCGCTCGACGGCTACGACCAGGTCGCCTTCGCCTCGCAGAGCCACTACAACAACATCAGCCTCGAAAACGCGGCGATCAAGCCGCTGCGGGCGGCGAGCCCCAGCTCGCTGAAGTTCGCGGTGCTCGGCCTCGCGCTCGGCGGCACGTTCGGCGTCGGCGTGCCGCTGCTGCTCGAACTGCTGCGCCGTCGCGTGCGCTGCCGCGACGATCTCGAACGTGACCACGGCATTCCGGTGCTGATGGAGTTCGCCCCGATTTCCGCCCACGGAGCCCGCTCATGACGGCCACGCAACGCGATCCGGTCCTGCTGCACACGCGTCCGGTCAGCCCGTTTTCCGCCGAATCCGGCGACGGTGCGCTCGAAGAGAGCGGCCGGCGCGGATCGCCGGGCCGCGCCGATCCCAGCCTGGTGATCGCCCACCAGCCGTTCGATGCGCACAGCGAGCGCGTGCGCGCGCTGCGCACCGAGCTGCTGCTGCGCCGCCAGGGTCCCGGAGCGCTGTGCGTGGCGCTGCTCAGCCCCTGCCACGGCGAAGGCCGCTCGCAGCTGGTCGCCGAGCTGGCGGTCGCGTTCGCGCGCACCGGACGGCAGACGCTGCTGGTCGATGCCGACCTGCGCCGGCCGCGCCAGCACGCGCTGTTCGGCGTCGACAACCGTGTCGGCCTGTCCGATACGCTGCAGGACGGCGCACCGCCGCTGCTGCACGCGGTGGAAGGCCTGCCGACGCTGTCGCTGCTCAGCGCCGGCCGCACGCCGCAGAACCCGCTCGAACTGCTGGCCGACGACCGCTTCGCCGCGCTCGTCGACGGCTGGCGCTCGAACTACGGCTTCGTGCTGTTCGATACGCCGCCGGTGCGCGACTTCAGCGATGCACTCGCCGTCAGCACCATCGTCGGCCAGGTGCTGACGCTGTCGCGCGCGCAGCACACGCCGTATCACGACGCGCGCGAACTGCTCAAGCGCCTGGCGGCGACGCAGGCGCGCGTGCTCGGCGCGGTGATCAACCACTTCTGAACGGGTAAGGCCGCGCCATGTCCACCGACTCCGTCCTGCCGCTCGCCGGCGCGCCCGCCGCCACGGCGGGCGCGGCGCCCGCGGTGTCGCGCCTGAGCGCGGCGCGCTGGGTCCGCGACGATCGCCACCGGCTGCTGATGTCGGCGCTGGTCTGGACCTTCCTGGTCCTGCTGATCGTGCCGGACGGCTTCGATTACGCCTCCCTGCTCGGGACCGCGCCGAGTTCGGGCAGCGCCGGCAGCCGTCTGCTGTGGATGGGTCTGCTCGGCGTGTCGGCGATCGTGATCCTGTGGCGCGCCGGCCTGGCCTGGCTGCTGCTGAGCCAGCTCAACCGCTTCCTGCTGCTGTTCGCGGTACTGGCCGCGGCCAGCGTGCTGTGGTCGATCGCACCGGCCTTCACCGTGCGGCGCCTGGTACGCGTCGCCACCTTCCTCGCGGTCGCCGTCGCCTACACGCTGGTGGCCTGGGACGGACGCCGTTTCCAGGATCTGCTGAGGCCGCTGATCACGCTGGTCATGTTCGGTTCGATCGCGTTCGCGCTGCTGCGTCCGGACCTCGGCGTGCACCACGAGGTCGAAGCCGGCATCGCCGGCTCCTGGCGCGGCCTGACCAGCCACAAGAACACGCTCGGCATGCTCGCCGGCACCGGCGTGCTGCTGTGGGCGCACGCCGCGCTGACGCGCGCGACGCGGCGCCTGCCGATGCTGCTCGGCCTCGCCGCCTGCGCGTTGTGCCTGCTGATGTCGAAGAGCTCGACCTCGCTGCTGACGGTGCTGTTCACGGTGCCGCTGCTGCTGATGCTGATGCGCTCGCCGCTGGCGCTGCGGCCGTACATGCCGTGGCTCATCGCCGCGTTCTCGCTGCTGCTGGTCGTCTACGCGCTGGCCGTGCTGCGTCTGCTGCCGGGGCTCGAATGGCTGCTGAGTCCGGTCGCGGCGCTGACCGGCAAGGACCTCAGCTTCACCGGCCGCAGCGAGATCTGGCAGATCGTCGGCGAGCAGGTGCACCGGCATCCGCTGCTCGGCAGCGGCTACGGCGCCTACTGGATCGGGCCGACGCCGATGTCGCCGTCGTACGCCTTCGTGCCGCGCCTGTACTTCTATCCGGGCTCGGGCCACAACGGCTATCTCGACGTCGTCAACGATCTCGGCAGCGTCGGCCTGCTGTGCCTGCTCGGCTACCTGACGAGCTATGTCGTGCAGGCGCTGCGCCTGCTGCGCGTCGAGCGCGAGCAGGCGGCGCTGTTCCTCGCGCTGTTCCTGCAGCACGCGGTCAGCAACTTCTCGGAATCGCACTGGTTCAGCACGCTCAGCGTCGGCTTCGCGATCATGGTGCTGGCGACGGCGGCGCTGGCGCGCAGCGCGCTCGAACAGCGCCTGCGCCAGGTCTTCGGCGAACCGGAACTGGCGACCGCCGCGCGCGCGCCCGGAGCGCGGCCATGAGCACGCCGCCGAACGCGCGCGGCGAGCAGATCGCCTCGCTCGACGGCATCCGCGCGATCGCCGTGATGATGGTGATGGCCGCGCACGCCGGCCTCGAACACATCGTGCCCGGCGGCCTCGGCGTAACGATCTTCTTCGTGCTCAGCGGCTATCTCATCACCACGCTGATGCGCCTCGAACAGCGCCGCACCGGCACGCTCGACTTCCGCGCCTTCTACCTGCGCCGCTTCCTGCGTCTCGGGCCGCCGTTGCTGATCGTGGTCGGGGTCGCCGGCCTCGCCGCCGCGTTCGGCCTGATCGCCGGCGGCTTCTCGCGCGACGGCCTGCTGGCGGTGCTGTTCTACTACGGCAACTACCACATGATCGCGACCGACTTCGACGGCGTGCCGGCCGGCATCGGCGTGGTCTGGTCGCTCGCCGTCGAAGAGCACTACTACCTGTTCTATCCGCCGCTGGCGCTGCTGCTGATGCGTCGCCGCACGCCGCGCGGCGCCGGTCTCGCACTGCTGTCGGCCTGCGCGCTGGTGCTCGTCTGGCGCCTGATCCTGGTCCGCGCCGGCGCGTCCGAAGCCTATCTGACGATGGCGACCGACACGCGCATCGACGCGATCCTCGGCGGCTGCGCGCTCGCCTTCCTCAACAATCCGTACCTCGATCCGCCGCCGCTGCGGACGCGCCGCGATCTGGCGCTGGCGCTGGCCTGCGTCGCGCTGCTCGTCGCCAGCCTGCTGTGGCGCGACCCGTTGTTCCGGGTGACGCTGCGCTACAGCGTGCAGAGCCTCGCCGTCGCCGGCCTGCTGTGGCTCGCGGTCGCCTACGGCCGCCGCCTGCGCTGGCTCAATGCGCCGCTGCCGGTCTATCTCGGCACCGTCTCCTACACCCTCTACCTTTCGCATCAGGTCATCGATCTGGCGCTGCTCAAGCACTGGCCGTCGCTGCCGTGGTACGCCGTGCTGCCGCTGACGCTGGCGCTGTCGCTCGCCGTCGCCGAACCGATGCGGCGCTGGGTCGAACGCCCGTGCGCGCGCCTGCGCCGCCAGCTGGAGCGTCGCGCGCCGGCCCGCGCGGCCCGTGTGCCGGCCTTCCTGGAGTCGGGCAAATGAGTGTTCGGCGTCCCGCGATCGTGAACCTGGAAACCCTGTCGCACGGCTACGACGCGTCGTCGGCCGAAGCGCTCGCCGCGCTGCGCCTGCACCAGGGTCCGGTACTGCTTGATCTCGACGAAACCCTGTATCTGCGCAATTCGACCGAGGACTTCCTCGACAGCGCCCGGCCCGGGCTGCTGGCGCTGCTGCTGCTGCGCCTGCTCGACCTGCTGCAGCCGTGGCGCTGGAGCGGCGGCGAGGCGACGCGCGACGTCTGGCGCGTGCGCCTGCTGTTGACGCTGATGCCGTGGACCGGTTCGCTGTGGCGGCGCCGCGTGGCGGCGCTGGCGCTCGCGCACGGCAACGCGCCGCTGCTCGAGACGGTGCACCTGCACTGCCGCGAAGCCTGGATCGTCACCGCCGGCTTCGAACCGATCGTACGGCCGCTGGCCGAGGCGCTCGGCTTCGACGCCGGGCGCGTGCTCGCCAGCTCGCTGCACCGCTTCGAGGACCGCCGCGACGGCAAGCTGCCGCGCGTCACCGCCGCGCTCGGCGACGAGGCCGTGCGCCGCAGTCTGGTGCTGACCGACTCGCACGACGACGCACCGCTGCTCGACGCCTGCGCGCGGCCGCTGCGCACCGTCTGGCCGGGCGCCGAGTTCCGCGCCGCGCTCGGCCGTGTCTACCTGCCGGGCCAGTACCTCACCCAGGTCAAGCGGCCCGGCGAGCGCTACATCCTGCGCGGCATCCTGCAGGAGGATTTCGCGTTCTGGCTGCTGGCCTCGCTGGCGCTGGCGGCGGCGCCGCTGCTGCACGTGCTCGGCCTCGGCGCGCTGCTGGTGTCGTTCTGGGCGGTCTACGAGATGGGCTACGTCGACAACGACCGCGTCGCCGCGCGCTACGAGCGCGAGCCGAAGCTGTCCGAGGCTTTCCATCGCGCGCCGGTGGCGACGCCGCGCCTGCTGCCGTGGCTGTGGGCGGCGGGCGCCGGCGCCGCCGGCATCTTCCTGCTGCGCTGGCCGGCGGCGCCGCTGCCGCGCGACGGCCTCGCCTGGGCGGCGACGCTGCTCGCCACCCATCTGTGGTTCGCGTTCTACAACCGCGTCGACAAGAACTCGCGCGTCTGGCTGTACCCGGGCCTGCAGCTGGCGCGCAGCATCGCCTTCGTCGCGCTGGTGCCGGTGACGATCGTCGGCATGGTCGCGCTCGCCGCGCACGTGCTGGCGCGCTGGATGCCTTACGTCGTCTACCGCAACGGCCGCTCGAACTGGCCCGAGGTGCCGTTCCACCTGTTGCGCCTGGTGTTCTTCGCGCTGCTGGCGGCGATGCTGGCGATCACCGAAGGCTGGCGGCCGTTCGTCTCGGCGACCGGCGCCGCGCTGCTGGCGTGGAACCTGTTCCGCGCGCGCAGCGAGCTGGCCACCGTGCTGCGCGCCGCGCAGCGCATCGAGCACGGCCGATGAGCGCCGCCGTGCCGCGCATCAGCGTCTGCATCGCCACCTATCGGCGGCCGCAGAAGCTCGCCCTGCTGCTGCAGGATCTCGCCGCGCAGGCGCTGCCGCCGGCGCAGATCGTGGTCGTCGACAACGACGCCGCGCAGAGCGCGCGCGGCATCGTCGAGGCGGCGCGCCGCGCCGCGCCGGACATCGCCGTGCTGTACGCGACGCAGCCCGAGAAGAACATCGCGCTGACGCGCAATCTCAGCATCGCGCTCGCCGACGGCGACTGGCTGGCGCTGGTCGACGACGACGAGCGCGCCCCGCACGACTGGCTGGCGCGTCTGGCCGAGGCCGCCGACCGCTACTGCGCCGACGGCGTGCTCGGGCCGGTGCTGCCGGTGCTGCCGGCGCATGCGCCGGACTGGATTCGCCGCGGCCGCTTCTACGACTGGGCGCGGCTGCGCAGCGGCAGCGTGGTGCCGCCGAACCGCCTGCGCCTCGGCAACGCGCTGCTCTCGGCCGCGGCGCTGCGCAGCGTGCCGGGCCCTTTCGATCCGGCCTACGGCCTGACCGGCGGCGAGGACGGCGATCTGCTGGCACGCCTGGCGCTGCTCGATGTGCGTCTGGTCTGGTGCGACGAGGCCGGCGTGCAGGAACCGGTCGACGACAGCCGCCTGTCGCTGCGCTGGCTGCTGCGCCGCGCCCTGCGCGGCGGCCAGGACTACGCCCGCCACACGCTGGCCGGCCGCTACGGACCGCCGACGCTGCAGCGCCGCATGCAGCTCGCCGTGCGCGCCGGCGCGCAGCTGCTGCTCGCCGCGCTGCTGGTGCTGGCGACGGCCCCGCTCGGCCGCCATCGCGCCGCGCGCTGGCTGGTCGCCGCCTCCGCCAACCTCGGCAAGCTGTCGCTGTTCTGGGGCTGGCACTACCGCGAGTACGCCTGATGGATGCGCTGCTGATGCTGCTGTCGATCGCGCTCGGCGTCCCTGCCGTCGTCGCCTGCGCCTACCTGCTCGGCCTGACGCTGCTGTCGGCGCGGCTGCCGGCGCCGCCGCGTTCGTCGCGGCGCCTGCGCTTCGACGTCATCGTGCCGGCGCACAACGAGGCGGCGGTGATCGCGCGCACGCTGCAAAGCCTGGCGCGCCTCGACTGGCCGGCCGACGGTTTCCGCCGCGTGGTGATCGCCGACAACTGCAGCGACGCGACCGCGGCGCTGGCGCGTGCCGCCGGCGCGACCGTGTTCGAGCGCCACGAGCCCTCGCGCCGCGGCAAGGGCTACGCGCTCGCCCATGCGTTCGCCGCAAGCGCCGCGCAGGGCTGGGCCGACGCCGTGGTTGTCGTCGATGCCGATTCGGAAGTCTCGCCGAACCTGCTCGAAGCCTTCGCCGCGCGCATCGAGAACGGCGGCGCCGAGGCGCTGCAGGCGCACTACGGCGTACTCAATCCGCTGGCTTCGTGGCGCACGCGGCTGATCGAGATCGCGCACGGCTCGTTCCACGTCCTGCGCTCGCGCGCCCGCGAGCGCCTGGCGCTGTCCTGCGGCCTGCGCGGCAACGGCTGGTGCGTGACGCACGCGCTGCTGCGCGCGGTGCCGTTCGCGGCGTTCTCGCTGACCGAGGATCTCGAATACGGGCTGGTGCTCGGCCTGGCCGGCCGCCGCGTGCATTACGCGCACGAGGCGCGCGCCGACGCCGAGATGACGTCCAGCGGGCAGGTCGCGCTGCGCCAGCGGCAGCGCTGGGAACAGGGCCGCTTCGCGCTGGTGCGCACCTTCACGCCGCGCCTGCTCGGCGCCTGGCTGCGCCGGCGCGAGCGCATCGCCTTCGATCTGCTCTGCGACCTGCTGGTGCCGCCGCTGTCGTATCTGTGCCTGCACGTGCTGCTGTTCCTCGCCCTCGCCGGCGGCGCGACGCTGGCGGTGCCGGCGCTGTGGCCGGCGCTCGCCGCGGCGCTGGCCTGCGTCGCCGCGCTGGTCGTCTACGTGCTGCGCGGCTGGGCGCTCAGCGACATCGGCTGGCGCGGCGCGCTGGACCTGGCGCGCGTGCCGCTGTTCCTGCTCTGGAAGCTGCGCGTGCTGGCGACGCGCGGTTTGCGCGAGTGGGTGCCGACGTCGAGACATCCATGACGGCGCCCGCATCCGGCCTGCAGCGCCTGCTGCATCTGCTCGGCAGCGCCGTCGTCGGCCAGGCGCTGCTGTCGGCGGCGAACCTCGTCGTCGGCATCCTGCTGCTGCGCTACGCGCACGAGCAGCAGTACGGCCGCTACGTCCTGGTCAGTACCGCGATCCTGCTGCTCGCCGCGCTGCAGGGCGCCTACATCGGCCCGCCGCTGGTGCAGCGTCTCGCCGAGCTGTCGCGCGCGGCGCGCAACGCGCTGGCCGCCGGCGCCTGGCGCGAGCAGCGGCGGCTGATCGCCGCGCTCGCGCTGCCGTTCGCGGCGCTGCTGGCGCTGGCGTCCGGCGCTTCGGCGACGATGGCGACGCTGCTGCCGGTGACGCTCGCCGGCCTGCTCGCCGGCGCGCTGTCGCTGCGCCGCGGCCACTACCGCTTCCTGCTGCAGGCGCATCGCCATCCGTGGCCGCTGCTCGCCGGCGATGCGCTGTACGCGCTGCTGCTGGTCGCCGGCGTCGCGCTCGCCTGCCGCCTGCCGGAGGCGGCGACCGGCGCCGCTCTCGCCGTCGCACTGGCGGCACTGCTGTCGAGCCAGCTGCACGCCCGCGCCCTGCGTCGCCTCGAAGGCACGGCGCCGCAGGCGACGCACGGCGTGCTGCGCGCGCTGGCGCCGCTCGGCCTGTGGTCGGCGGCCGGCGCGGCGATCCACTGGACCTTCGGCCAGGGCTACAACTATCTGGTCGCCGGCCTGCTCGACGTCGGCGCCGTCGCCGCGATCGCCGGCACGCGTCTGGTGCTGATGCCGGTGAACCTGCTCAGCACCGGCATCGGCTCGGCGCTGCTGCCGGTGACCGCGGTCTGGCTGCAGCGTCAGTCGCCGCGCGCGGTGCTGCAGCGGCTCGGCCTGATCGCCGCGGTGATCGGCCTGCTCGCGCTCGCCTATTGCGCGCTGCTCTGGCAGTGCCGCGACTGGCTGTACGCGGTCGTGCTGCGCAAGTCCTTCGCGCAGCGCGACACGCTGCTCGCGCTGTGGACGGCCGCCGTCGTGGTCGCCGCGGCGCGCGATCCGCTGCTGTACCTGCTGGTCGCCCGCCAGCGCCTGCGCGCGCTGACGCTGCTGACCGGCGTGTCGGCGCTCGCCGCGATCGGCGCGATCGTCGCCGCCGTGCCGCATTACGGCGCGCCGGGCGCGGTCGCCGGCGTGCTGATCGGCGAATGCACCAGCCTCGCCGGCGTGCTGCTGCTGAGCTGGCGCGAAACGCGCGGCGCGCGCGCGCCGGCAGTGGCCACCGCGCCCCTGGAGATGACGACATGAAAACCCCGCTGCCCGAAGCCCTGCGTCGCGACGTGATCTCGGTGTTCCGCGACCGCGTGCGCGAGAACCCGGCGGCGATCGCGCTGCACGCCGAACGGCCGATGAGCTACGCCGAACTCGATGCGCGCGCGGCGGCGATCGCCGCCGCGCTGCAGGCGCGCGGCATCGGCCGCGGCGCGATCGTCGGCCTCTGCGTGCAGCGCTCGGCCGACGCCATCGCCGCGCTGCTCGGCGTGCTGCGCTGCGGCGCCGCCTACCTGCCGTTCGATGTCGGCTATCCGCCGGCGCTGCTGCAACGCATCCACGCCGACGCGCGGCCGGCGCTGATGCTGGTCGATGCCGCCTCGGAGCGGCTCGCGTTCTGGACCGGCGAGCCCTTGCGGCTGGCGTCGATCGACGCCCCGGCGGCAGCGCCGGCCGACGTCGCCATCGGCGTCGACGATCCGGCCTACGTGATGTACACCTCGGGCTCGACCGGCACGCCCAAGGGCGTCGTCGTGCCGCATCGCGGCATCGTGCGCCTGGTGCGCGAGACCGACTACGCCGACTTCTCGCGCGATCAGGTCTTCCTGCAATGGTCGCCGCTCGCCTTCGACGCCTCGACCTTCGAGATCTGGGGCGCGCTGCTCAACGGCGCGTCGCTGGCGATCGCCGATCCGGCCGCCGCCTCGCTCGACGAGCTGGCGATGACGATCCTGCATCATCGCGTCAGCACGCTGTGGCTCACCGCCGGCGTCTTCCACCTGATGGTCGAGCACCATCCGCACGCGCTGCGGCCGCTGCGCCAGCTGCTCGCCGGCGGCGACGTGCTGTCGCCCGCGCACGTGCGCCGCGCGCTCGATGCGGCACCGGCCTGCACGCTGATCAACGGCTACGGCCCGACCGAGAACACCACCTTCACCTGCTGCTACCGCGTGCCGCGTGATTTCGCCGACGGCCCGCTGCCGATCGGCCGGCCGATCGCGCAGACGACCGTGCACGTGCTCGACGAGGATGGCCGGCCGGTGCCGCCGGGCGAGCCCGGCGAGCTCTACGCCGGCGGCGCCGGCGTCGCGCTCGGCTATCTGAACCGTGCCGATCTCAACGCCGAGCGCTTCATCGCCAACCCGTTCGGGCCCGGCACGCTGTACCGCAGCGGCGACCGCGTGCGCCTGCGCGAGGACGGCGTCTACGAATTCCTCGGCCGCGCCGACCGCCAGGTCAAGATCAACGGCAAGCGCGTCGAGCTCGACGACATCGAGGCGGCGCTGCGCCGCACCGGCCTGGTCTCGGATGCGGCTGTCGTCGCCCGCGAACTCGGCCCCGCGCAGAAGCGTCTCGAAGCCTACGTCAGCGGCGGCGCCGCCGAACCGCAGGCGCTGCGCGCCGCGCTGCGCGCGCAGCTGCCGGACTACATGCAGCCGGCACTGCTGACGCGCCTCGACGCGCTGCCGCTGACGCCGACCGGCAAGATCGACCGCCGCGCGCTGCTGGCGCTGGCGCCGCCGACACCGGCGCCTGCCGCCGCGGCGCGGCCGGGCGACGAAGTCGAGGCGGCGCTGCTGGGTCTCTGGCGCCGCGTGCTGCAGCGTCCGCAGCTCGGGCTCGACGACAACTTCTTCGATCTCGGCGGCAGCTCGCTGCAGCTGCTCGAACTGCATGCCGCGCTCCGCGCCGGGCTCAAGCCCGACGCCGCGCTCGTCGACCTGTTCCGCCACACCCGGATTCGCCAGCAGGCGCAATGGATCCGCGGCGGCACGACGGCCGCCGGCCACGCCGATCCGGCGCTGCGCGAACGGCAGCGGCGTGCGGCGCTGGCGGCGGCGAAGACCCGCGCCCGCGGCCCGGCCGCGCGCTAGGCCTGTTGGCGCGAATGGCGTCGTTGTGGTGCCGTCTGGCGCGCCGCCAGGCCCTGCGTCCCCGTCCAGGGGGAAGGCGCGGGCCGCGCACCTGGGTGAGGGCCAAGACGCGGACCGCAACGCCGCATGGCGGCTCGCCAGGCGGTGTCCCGAAGGGACTGGCCCCCATTCATCGGTGCCTGCCGCATCGCGGGCCGTTCGCTTCGCGAACGGCCTCGTCGCTCCCGCACATCCAGTCCATCACGCTCCTCGTTCCTTGCGCTGCGGCAAAACGGACGCGGCCACAACGACGCGATTCGCGTTGACCGGCCCTGCCCGCACGACCGCACACTGGCGCTGGAGCGTCGCGCCATCGCGGCGGCGTGCAGCCGCGTCGCGGATGGCCAGGATGAGCCGCTGCGCCGCAGCGGACGCGGGCCGTGCCCGGTGCCGGCGAGCGGGCGGGCCGCGACGTGCCCGCGATGCCGCAGGGCGGCGCACGACGCCGGCTGACTGCGCGGCGCACGTCGCACCGGTTCGGGCGCGCCCTGGCGTTCCCTCGCCATGGCAGATGCGCGCTCCGGCGCGCCGCAGGACGGCCCGCGCCGCCGGCCCGGCGGCGGTGCATGCGTCCGGGACTTCTGCTGCCGGACCGCTCAGCGCGCGCGGCGGTCGCCGCGCACGCCGGCGGCGCCGGGGGTCGCGGCTCGCGCGCGACGTTCGTGCGCCGGCCGCGTACGCCAGCGCCGCCAGGCGCGCAGGGTGCTGGCCAGCAGGCTCGGCTGCCAGGTGCGCACGCACAGCGTCGCGCCGTCGAAGCTGAGGCGGTATTCGACGATGCCGCCGTGGCGCTCGCGCTCGAGCAGGCCGTCGTCGACCATTTCCTGCAGCACCAGCGGCAGGTCGCTGGCGCGCAGCCCGGTCTGCCGCCATTCGCGTTCGAGGGCTTCCTCGCCGAGCGGCTCGGGCTGCGCGCCGCCGATGTCGCGGAACAGGCGGATCAGGGCGAGGCGCCGCGTCTGGCGGTCGACGATCATCGCGCCGCTGCCTGCCGCCGCGGGGCGACGCGCCGGCGAGCGGTCGGCGGCGGCCGGCGCTCACGCATCGGCGGTTTCCGCTGCGCCGGCGATCTGCCGCGCCTGCGCCTGCGCGTCGAGCTGCGCGGCGACCCTGGCGACCGTGCGCAGCCGCAGCAGGTCGCGGGCGCCGACGGCGAAGCCCTGGCGCCGCGCCCGCGCGACGATCTGGAACAGCCGGATCGAATCGGCACCGAGCGACAGCAGATCGGTGTCGACACCGATCGCGTCGCGGCCGAGCACTTCGTGCCAGATCGCGAGCAGGCGCGTCTCGGTCGCCGTGTCGGGTGCCCGCGGCGCGGCCGCCGGCGCCCCGGCCATGCCGCCGAGCGGCATGGCGGCGAGGCGCTGGCGGTCGAGCTTGCCGTTCGGCGTCAGCGGCAGCGCGTCGACGCGCTGCCAGTGCGCCGGCACCATGTAGCCGGGCAGCTGCGCCGCCAGCGTCTCGCGCAGCGCCGCCGGCTCCGGATCGGCGCCGGCGGCCGCCACGTAGAACGCAACCAGCGCCGGCGCGCCGTCGTCATCGCGCAGCGCGACCGCCGCCGCGGCGACGCCCGGCTGGCGCGCCAGCGCGGTCTCGATCTCGCCCAGCTCGATACGAAAGCCGCGCAGCTTGACCTGCTGGTCGAGGCGGCCGAACACCAGCGTGTCGCCGTCGGCGAGACGTTGCGCGAGATCGCCGGTGCGATACAGGCGCCCTTCGCCGAACGGATTGGCGATGAAGCGCTCGGCCGTCAGTTCCGGACGGCGGTGATAGCCGCGCGCGACGCCGTCGCCGCCGATGCACAGCTCGCCCGGCACGCCGGCCGGCAGCGCCTGGCCGTTGGCGTCGAGAATGTAGAACTGCGTGTTGGCGATCGGCTTGCCGACGCTGATCGGCGCCCCGTCGGCGAAGACTTCGGTGCACGAGGACCAGATCGTCGTTTCGGTCGGTCCGTACAGGTTCCACAGCCGGCCGCCGCCGGCGAGCAGGCGGTCGGCAAGCTCGCGCGTCAGCGGCTCGCCGCCGCAGAGCATGTGAAAGCCGGGCGCGGATTCGAAGCCGGCCTCGAGCAGCAGGCGCCAGCCCGACGGCGTCGCCTGCATGACATTGGCCTGCGTCGCACGCAGCCGCGCCAGCATCCGGAAGCCGTCGGCGAGATCGTCGGCGTCGGCGACGATCGTGCAGGCACCGACGCTGAGCGGCAGGAACAGCTCCAGCGCGGCGATGTCGAACGCGATCGTGGTCGTCGCGAACAGACGGTCGTCCTCGTTCAGGCCCGGCAGCCGCGCCATCGACGTCAGGAAGTTGACGACCGAGCGATGCGTGATTTCGACGCCCTTGGGCGTGCCGGTCGAGCCGGAGGTGTAGATCACGTAGGCGAGATCGCCGGCTTCGGCGGTCAGCGCCGGGGCCTGCGCCGGACAGGCGGCGATCGCCTCGGCGGCCTGCACGAGGTCGATCGTCGGCACGTCGTCAACGAGACCGTCGAGCGCATCGCGCGTATCGGTCAGCAGCAGCAGCACGCCGGCCTCGTCGAGGATCTGGCGCAGGCGCGCCGGCGGATAAGAGAGATCGAGCGGCACGTAGGCGCAGCCGGCCTTCCAGACCCCGAGCAGCAAGGCCGGCAGGACGATCGAGCGTTGCGCGGCGACGGCGACCAGGCCGCGTTCGCCGTCGAGCGTGGTGTGCAGGTAGTGCGCGATGCGGTTGGCGAGCGCGTCGAGTTCCGCGTAGCTGCACTCGATCGCGCCGCTGCGCACCGCCAGCGCCTGCGGACGGCGCTGCGCCTGCGCTTCGATCAGCTGATGGACGCACAGTGCCTGCGCGTATGGCGCTGCGCTCGCCTGCTGCGCGTCGAGCAGTTCGCGGCGCGCCTGCGACGGCAGCCAGTCGAGCGCGGCGACCGCCTGCTCGCCGCCGGCGACGAAACCTTCGAGCAGTGCCGCGTAACTGTCGAGCCAGCGCGCGATCGTCGAAGCGTCGTACAGCTCGCGGTTGTAGTCGCAGTCCAGGCGCAGGCCCTGCGGCGATTCGATGACGTTGAGGAACAGATCGAAATTGACGTAGGCCTTCGGGTTCGGCGCGGTGTTCATCGTCAGGCCGTCGGCCTGCAGCGTGCCGGCCAGCCGTTCGAGGTTGAACTGCACCTCGGTCAGCGGCAGGCGGTTGGCCTGACGCCCCGGCGCGAGACGGCGCACCAGCGTGCCGAGCGTGTAGTCCTGATGCTCGTAGGCGTCGAGCACGGTGCGCGACACGCTGGCCAGCAGTTCGGCGACCGTGGTCTTCTCGTTCCAGCGCACGCGCAGCGGCAGGAAATTCACGCAGTGTCCGACCAGTGCGTCCTCGCCGACCATCGACTGCCCCGCCGTCGGCACGCCGACGACCACGTCGCGGCTGCCGCCGAGCCGGCCGACCAGCAGCTCGAAGGCCGCCAGCAGCGTCGCGAACAGCGTGCTGCCGTGGCGGGCGCCGGCCTTCTTCACGGCGGCCGCGAACGCGGCGTCCAGATGCCGGGTCTGCGTCGCGCCCTCGTAGCGGCGCAGCGCCGGACGCGGCCGGTCGGTCGGCAGCTCCAGCACCGCCGGCGGCGGCGTGAAGCAGGCCTGCCAGTAGGCCTCGGTCGCGGCCAGCGCGGCCGCTTCGCGACGGCGCTCGCGGCGCGCGTAGTCGGCGAACTGCGGCGCCGGCGCCAGGCCGGCGTCGCGACCGTCGCGCGCGGCCGCGTACAGCGTGTGCAGCTCGTCGACCAGCACGTTGATCGACCAGCCGTCGCAGATGATGTGGTGCGCGCTCAGCAGCAGCGCATGCGACTGCGGCGCCAGGCGCACCAGCTGGGCGCGGATCACCGGCCCGTCGACGAGATCGAACGGCGTCGCCGCATCGCTGGCGATCAACGCTGCGAGCCGCGCTTCGGCGCGTTCGGGATGGCCGCCGGCAAGATCGACCAGCGGACAGCTCATCGGCCCCGCCGGCGCCACGCACTGCGACTCGCCGGTCGGTGCGAAGCGCAGGCGCAGCGCGTCGTGCCGCGCCATCAGCGTGTCGAGCGCGCGCTGCAGCGCGGCGCCGTCGAGCGCGCCGTCGAGGCGCACGGTGACCGACTCGTTGAACGCGCAGGAGGCCTCGTCGCCGAGCTGCGCGGCGAGCCAGATTTCCATCTGGCTCTCGGTCAGCGGCAGCGTGTCGCCGTCGTCGGGCTGCGGCGGCGGCGTGAAGATGCCGACCTCGGCCATCGCCGCCAGGCTGTCGCGGAAAGCCTCGACGACCTGGCGCAGATCGTCGTCGCTGTGCGCCGTGGTCAGGAAGCACGGGAAGCCGTCCTGCAGCAGCACGCCGCGCAGGCGCAGATGGTGATACAGCAGCGGCGCCAGCGGATGCTGGCCGTGGACGCTGAAGTAGAAGAAGCTGCTGAACTGCTCGATCGTCGCCTCGACGCCGTAGCGCGCAAACAGGCCGCGCAGTTCGCCGACCAGGCCCGCGGTGCGCGCGCCGAGCGCCTCCTGCAGCTGCGGACCTTCGGCGCGGATGCGCTCCAGTACCGCGGCGGCGGCGGCCAGCGCCAGCGGATGCCGCACGAAGGTGCCGGCGAAGAAGGTCACGCCGGTCTCCGGGAAGGAGTCGTCGCCGTAGCGCCAGGCGCCGCCGTCGAGCGCGTCCATGAAGCGCGCCTTGCCGGCGAGGATGCCGATCGGCAGGCCGCCGCCGACGACCTTGCCGTAGGTCGCCAGGTCGGCGCGGATGCCGATCAGGCCCTGTACGCCGGCCGGGTGCGCGCGAAAGCCGGTGACGACCTCATCCATCACGAACGCGGTGCCCGAGGCCTCGGTGATGCGGCGCAGCTCGCGCAGGAACTCGTAGGGCTGCAGCGCCGGATGGCGGCTCTGCACCGGCTCGACGATCACCGCCGCCAGTTCGCTGGCGTGGTTGCGGATCCACTGCAGCGACTCGTCGCTGCCGTATTCGAGCACGACCATGTTCGACACCGCCGCGGCCGGAATGCCGCTGGCGACCGGCATCGGCCGCGGCTCGCCGCCGGCGCGGCGCACGCCCTTGACCAGCACTTCGTCGAACTGGCCGTGGTAGTCGCCGCCGAAGATCACGACGCGCTCTCGGCCGGTGACGGCGCGGGCGATGCGCATCGCCGCCATCACCGCCTCCGAGCCGGTGTTGCAGAAGGTCACGCGCTCGTTGCCGGTCAGCTCGGCGAACAGCGCCGCGACCGGGCCGGCGAGCTCGGCCTGCGGACCGATCGCGAAACCCTTGTCGAGCTGCGCCTTGACCGCGTCGACGACGAAATCCGGCGCGTGCCCGAAGAACGTCTGGCCGTAGCCGTTGACGAGGTCGATGTAGACGTTGCCGTCGGCATCCCAGACCTTCGAGCCGGCGGCCCGCGTGCAGACCAGCGGATAGACCAGCTCTTTCCATTCGGAGCGGAAGCCGGACGCGGCGCGCGGATCGGCCAGCACCGGGCGGAACTGCTGGGTGCTGGCCTTGGAGCCGGCGGCGCGCGCGGTGCAGCGCGCGACCAGCTCGTCGAGATGGCGGCGCTGCGCGTCGCTGATCGCGCCGCCGGCCTGGCGCCTGGCCGGCGCGTAGACCTGGAAACGGGAACCGCCGGTCTCGGTCACCGGCGCGCTGGCGTCGTCGCCGGCGACCGTTGCGGCCGGCGCCGCCGTCGCCGCGGCCGGCGCGGCCGGCGCGGCCCGTGGCGACGGCGGCGCACCGGCCGGCCGCTGCTCGCGCAGCGCCTCGAGCTGGCGGTCGATCAGCGCCGACATGGCCTTGAGCTGGTCGCGGAACACGGACTCGATCTCGCCGCTCGACAGCCGAGCGCTGTCCGGCAGCGGGCTGGCGGCTGCGGCCGGTGCCGCCGGCGCCGCAGCGGCCGGCGCGGCGCCGGCGCTCGGCAGATGCGGCGCCAGCAGCGCGGCCAGCGCCGCCCGCGACGGATGCTCGTTGAGCAGCTGGCGGAAGGTCACGCGCACGCCGAACTGGCTCTGCACGCGCTGCGCGACCTGCGTCAGGAACAGCGAGTCGAAGCCCATTTCGAGGAAGGACGCGTCGGCGGCGTAGCCGTCGAGGCCTTGCCCCGAAAGGTCTTCGAGCAGGCTCGTCAGCTGGCGGATCAGGGGTTCGTGGGTCATGGCGGACTCAGGTGCCGCGGTCGCGGCGTGATCGGATTCAGGAGCGGATTCGGGAGTGGATTCGCTTGCGGCGCCGGCCGCTGCGCCGGCGGCGGCCGGCGCGTCGATCCAGTAGCGGCGGCGCTGGAACGGATAGCCCGGCAGCGCGACGCGGCGGCGGCGCTGGCCGTGCACGGCGGCCCAGTCGGGATCGCAGCCGGCGGCCCACAGCTCGCCGAGCGTGACGGCCAGCTGGCGCAGGTCGCCGCCGGCGCCATCGGCTTCCGGCAGCGAGTGCAGCGTGCGCAGCTTGCCGCGCGCCGCCTGCAAGGCCAGCGTCGACAGCGTGTGGCCGGGGCCGACTTCGAGCAGCAGCACCGGTCCCGGCAGGTCGAGCAGCGTGGCGACGCCGTCGGCGAAGCGCACCGGCTCGCGCGCATGGCGCGCCCAGTAGTCCGGCGACGCCGCCTCGTGCGGCTGCGCCCAGTCGCCGCTGACGCAGGAGATGTAGCGCGTCGCCGGCGTGCCGAGCGGACGCGCCGCGATCGTCTCGCGCAGCGGCGCGACGATCGGGTCGATCGCCGGCGAATGGAAGGCGTGCGAGGTATGCAGGCGGCGGCTGACGACGCCACGCGCTTCGAGTGCGATCTCGAACGCGGCGACCGCGTCGCCGGCGCCGGACACCACGCACAGGTTCGGACCGTTGACGGCGGCGATGCTCAGCTCGGGCGGCAGCAGCGCGCGCAGCTCGTCCTCGGCCAGACGCACCGCCAGCATCGCCCCGCCCGGCAGCGCCTGCATCAGCCGCGCGCGCGTGGCGACGATGCTCAGCGCGTCTTCGAGCGTGAGCACGCCGGCGAGCGTCGCGGCGACGAATTCGCCGAGACTGTGACCGATCATCGCGTCGGGGCGGATGCCCCAGCTGATCCACAGCCGCGCCAGCGCGTACTCGACCGCGAACAGCGCCGGCTGCGCGGCGACCGTCGCGCGCAGGCGCGCGGCCGCCTCGGCCGTATCCTGCGTCGGGTACAGCAGCTCGCGCAGGTCGTAGCCGAGCTGCGGTTCGAGCAGCGTCGCGCAGCGGTCGATCTCGGCCGCGAACACCGGCAGCTTCTCGTACAGCGCGCGCGCCATCTGCGGGTACTGCGCGCCCTGGCCCGGAAACATGAAGACCACGGTCGGCGCCGGCTGCGCGTCGGCGCTGCTCGCCGGCGCCGCCTCGGCCAGCCGCGCGATCGCTTCGCTGCGGTCGTCGGCGACCACGAAGGCGCGCTTTTCGAAGCGGCGGCGGCCGGTCTGCAGCGACCAGGCGACGTCGTCGAGCGCATCGCCGTGGCGCTGCAGGTGCGCGGCGAGCCGCTCGCGCGCCGCGGCCAGCGCGGCGTCGCTGCGCGCCGACAGCGGCAGCAGCTGCGGCAGCGCCGACGCCTGCGGCGTACGCCAGTCACCGTCATGCGGCGCTTCTTCGAGCACCACGTGCACGTTGGTGCCGCCGACGCCGAGCGAGCTGACCGCGGCGCGGCGCGGGGTGTCGCCGCGCCGCCAGTCGCGCAGCTCGGCGTTGACGAAGAACGGCGACTGCGCGAAGTCGATCTGCGGGTTCGGCTGCCGGTAGTGCAGCGTCGGCGGCAGCTGGCCGTGATGCAGACTCAGCGCCGCCTTGATCAGGCCGGTGACGCCGGCGGCGGCGTCGAGATGGCCGATGTTGCTCTTCACCGAGCCGACCGCGCAGAACTGGCGCGCGTCGGTCTCGGCGCCGTAAACCTTGCTCAGCGCGGCGATCTCGATCGGATCGCCGAGCGGCGTCGCCGTGCCGTGGCACTCGACGTAGCCGATCGAGTGCGCCGGCACGTCGGCGGCGGCCAGCGCCATCGCGATCGCCCCGGCCTGGCCGTCGACGCTCGGCGCCGTGAAGCCGATCTTGCCGGCGCCATCGTTGTTGATGCCGCAGCCGCGGATCACGCCGTAGATGCGGTCGCCGTCGGCGAGCGCGTCGGCGAGCCGCTTGAGCAGCACGACGCCGGCGCCGCTGCCGAACACGGTGCCGCTGGCATCGGCGTCGAACGCGCGGCAGTGGCCGTCGGCCGAGGCCATGCCGCCTTCCTGGTGCAGGTAGCCGCGGTGTTGCGGAAAGGTGATCGACACGCCGCCGGCGAGCGCCGCGTCGCATTGATAGAGCTGCAGGCTCTGGCAGGCCTGGGCGATCGCCAGCAGCGAGGTCGAGCAGGCGCTCTGCACGGTGAAGCTCGGGCCGCGCAGGTCGAGCTTGTACGACACGCGCGTGGCGAGAAATTCGCGGCCGGCGCCGACCAGCGTCGGATAGCAGCCGAGCTGGAAGTTGCTGGTGAATTCCTCCAGCGCCTGCCGGTCGCGGCAGACGTGGTGGAGGAAATAGGTGTTCATGCTGCAGCCGGCGAACACGCCGATCGGTCCGTCGTGGCGCGCCGGATCGCAGCCGCCGTCCTCCAGCGCCTCCCAGGCGCATTCGAGGAACACGCGGTGCTGCGGATCGGTCAGCTCCGCCTCGCGCGCGTACATGCCGAAGAAGTCGGCGTCGAACTGCTCGACGTGTTCCAGCACCGCGTGCGCGGCGACGAAATTCGGCGCGCGATGCACGGCTTCGCCGAAGCGGTCGTCAAGCTCGTCGAGACGGAACCGGGCGATCGATTCGACACCATCGACGAGATTGCGCCAGAAGGTCTCGACGCCGTCGGCGCCCGGAAAGCGGCCGGCCATGCCGACGATCGCGATGCCGTCGGGTGCGGCGCCCTCGCCTTCGTCCCATCCCTCGTCCTGCATCCTGCTGCCGTCCATGCCGGTCATGAGCTTTTCTCGCCTGCGCCCTGGCGGACGCCGTCTTTCGGATTCCGGGCCATCATCGGCAGCGGCCGGGGCACACGTCTGTTCGAATCCACACCGATGGAAGGCGCGGCGGATGCCGGCCGGAGCGGTTCAGAAGACGACGGCGGGCTGCAGCTGCGGCGCGAAGGCCCGCACGTAGGCCTCGCGCGACCAGGCATAGCAGCCGCAGGACGCGGCTTCGAGACCGCGGCGGTCGACGATGTTGATGACGCCGCGGCTGTAGCGGATCAGGCCGCGCCGGCGCAGCCGCGCCGCCGCCAGCGAGATGCCGGTGCGCTGCACGCCGAGCATGTCGGCCAGCGTCTGGTGCTTGAGACGGAACTCATCGGACTGCACGCGATCCTGCGTGGTCAGCAGCCAGCGCGCGAGGCGCTCCTCGACGCCGTGCCGGCAGGTGCAGGCATTGACCTGCGCGATCTGCGCGATCAGCACATAGAGATAACGCCCGAGCGCGGCGCGCAAGTGGCGGCTGTGCGGCAGCTGGCGGCGCAGCTCGCGCACCGGCACGCGAAAGCTCGCGCCGGAAGTGCGGACCACGGCGCGCAGCGGCGACAGCGGCAGGTCGTCGATCAGCGGACTGCCGAAGGCGCCTTCGCTGCCGACCAGCGCGACCTGCACCGCGTCGCGTTCGCCGGGCGCCAGCAGGCCGACGGCGACGCCGGTCGGGAAATAGACGTGCTCGACCGGGCCTTCGTACTCGCAGATCAGCGTGCCGGCGCGCAGCGCGACCGTTTCGATCAGCGGCGTGAGCCGTCGCGCCTCGTCATCCGGCAAGCTCGCGAGGAGGAGATTCCGCCTCAGGTCGGGCGACCAGCTGCGGATAGCCGGCGCGCCGGTCGAAGCTGGAGCGCCGGTCGGCGAAGGCGATGGGCACGCTGCGGACGCGGCGGTCGACCGGGGTTCGGCGTTCGCCGCGACGACGGTCTTTTGGGGCGCGTAGCGCATCGTTTCGGGCATCCGGTCGACGGTGCGCCGAAATTTCCGACAAACGCGTGCCGCCTTCCGTACGGTGCAACACCGAAGGCCGTCCAATGGCCTTGGCGGCGGCTTCATGCAGCCGCGCGCATTCCGTGCTGACGATGCGGTAGCACTCGCAGGCGTCGCGCTCCAGGCGATGGCGGTCGAGGATGCGGACCAGACCGCGGCTGTACTGGATCACGCCCTCGTCGCGCAGCCGGCTGGCGGCCAGCGTGACGCTTTCGCGGCGCACGCCGAGCGTGTGCGCGAGGCCTTCGTGCGTGACGTGCAGCTCGCCGCCCGGCAGGCGGTCGACGCTCAGCAGCAGCCAGCGGCACAGCTGCTGGCTGAGCGCGTGGTGACGGTTGCAGGCGACGGTCTGCGCGGTCTGCACCATCAGCGCGCGCGCGCTGGCCAGCACCACGCGCTGCACGTCCGGCGAGCGGTCGAGTTCATGGCCGAAGATGTCGATCGGCAGGCGGTAGGCGGTGCCCTCGCACTGCACGACCGCGCGGCTGGTCGTGCGGTCGACGCCCATCATCAGCTCGGAACCGATCATGCTGTCGTTGCCGACGATCGCCGTCTCGGTCGTTTCGCCGGACGCCATCACCTGCAGCAGCGAGATCAGCGCATCGACCGGAAAATAGACGTACGAGATCGTCACGCCGGCCTCGTGCAGCACCTGCCCGGCTTTCAGCTTGACGCGGGTCAGCTGCGGCGCCAGCACCGGCACGCCGACGATATCCAGAACCTGGGCCAGAAGCCGATTGCCGCTCGGGCCGATCGCGGTAGCCATGTCATCTCCTGCTTACATGACGGATAGTAGACATGACCTTGTCGGCGCAATGTTGATGTGCGTCAAAAAAAATGGCGTCCATTTCCCCTTCGTTCAGGGGGTCTTTCCGGCACCATGCGCCGTCCGGCGGCCTGCCCCTACCGCTCAGCGCAAATCGAGCACGACGCGGCCGTTGACGCGGCCGGCCTTGAGTTCGCGAAACACGTCGTTGATCTCTGACAGCCGCGCCGAACGGACCTGCGGCCGCACCTTGCCGGCGGCGGCGAAGGCGATCGCCTCGTCGAGATCCTGGCGCGTGCCGACGATCGAGCCGCGGATCGTCAGGCGCTTGAGCACGACGTCGAAGATCGGCGTCGCGAACTCGCCCGGCGGCAGGCCGACGAGGCTCACCGTACCGCGGCGGCGTGCCAGCTGCAGCGCCTGCGTGAACGCCGACGGCGAGACCGCGGTGACCAGCACGCCGTGCGCGCCGCCGCCGGTGATCTGCTGCACGCGTTCGACCGCATCGGCAGCGTCGGCGCGAATCACGGCGTCGGCGCCAAGCGTGCGCGCCAGCACCAGTTTGTCGTCGCCGACGTCGAGCGCGGCGACGCGCAGGCCCATTGCCCTGGCGTACTGCAGCGCGACGTGGCCGAGGCCGCCGATGCCGGAGATCGCCAGCCACTGCCCCGGCCGCGTCTCGGTTTCGAGGATGCCCTTGTAGGTGGTGACGCCGGCGCACAGCACCGGCGCCATCGCCAGCGGATCGAACGAGGTCGGCAGGCGCGCGACGTAGTCGGCGCGGCCGATCACGTATTCGGCGTATGCGCCGTTGACGCTGTAGCCGCTGTCATGCTGCTCGCCGCACAGCGTCTCCCAGCCGGTGCGGCAGTATTCGCAATGACCGCAGGCGTCGTGCAGCCAGGCCAGCCCGACCGGATCGCCGACGCGGAAGCGGTCGACGTCCGGACCCAGCTCGGCGACCAGGCCGACGCCCTCGTGTCCGGGAATGAACGGCAGCGCCGGCTTGACCGGCCAGTCGCCGTCGGCGGCGTGCAGGTCGGTGTGGCAGACGCCGCTGGTCAGCACCTTGATCAGCAGCTCGCCGGGCCCCGGCTGCGGCACCGGCACGTCTTCGATGCGCAGCGGCTGACCGAAGCGACGGACGACGGCGGCTTTCATGGTTCGGGTCACGACGCGGCACTCCGCAGTTGATGCGGTGCAGCTTCCGCTTGCCCCCGATGGCCGTCATTGACGGCCATCAACGCGCGTCCATCGTCGTATTTCAGGATCGCAGCGTGCGGCGCGTGCCGAACGAAATGCCGAGGCCGGCAGCGACGCCCAGCAGCGGATCGTCGGCGCTGACGCGACGCGGACCACAGGTTGCGGTCGCCAGCGGCACGTCGTCGATGCGCCCGCCGCGCTGCACGACGACGCGGTCGTGCTGCTGCTGCGCGAGCAGTTCGACGGCATGCACCCCGAACGCGGACGCGAGCAGACGGTCCTCGGCGCTCGGCGGGCCGCCGCGCTGCAGATGGCCAAGCACGGTGCAGCGCGCCTGCACGCCGGACTGCGCCTCGATCTGCCGAGCCAGCCAGCCGCCGATGCTCTCGTACGGCGGGCGCTGCGCGGCAGCCGGCGCACGCGCGGCGCCTTCGGCGACGACCAGCAGCGCATGGCGGCGGCCGCGCGCGAAGACTTCGTGCAGGTGGGCGATGATCGCTTCCATCTCGAAGCCGAGTTCCGGCAGCACGATCAGATCGGCGCCGCCGGCGATGCCGCCGTGCAGCGCGATGTGGCCGGCGTCGCGGCCCATGGTCTCGACGACGATGACGCGGTGGTGACTGGCCGCCGTCGGCAGCAAGCGGTCGAGCGCGTCGCTGACGACGCCGACCGCGGTCGCGAAGCCGACCGCGGTGTCGGTGCCCGGCACGTCGTTGTCGATGGTCTTGGGAATGCCGAGCATCGGCAGCCCGGCCTGCGCGCAAAGCCGCGACATGATGCGCATCGAGCCGTCGCCGCCGATCACGACCAGCGCGTCGATGCCGAGCTCGCGCACGCCGGCGGTGAATTCGGCGCTGCGGTCGGCAAGGCTGCCATCCGGCATCGGAAAGCGGAACGGATCGCCGCTGCTGACCGTGCCGAGCAGCGTGCCGCCGCTGCGGAACGCCGGCCCGTCGAGTGCGTCCGGATTCAGCTCGACGTAACGGCGCGGCTGCTCGAACAGGCCGACGCTGCCGTCGAGCACGCCGAGCACTTGCCAGCCGCGCAGGGTCGCGGCATCGGTGACGGCGCGGATCACGGCATTGAGGCCGGCGCAATCGCCGCCGCTGGTCAGCACGCCGATGCGGCGCGGTACGTTCATGCTTCGCTTTCCTCGGGCGCCGCGGCGTAGCGCGCCTGCAGCTCGGGCAGGTTGTAGTGGCGCTTCAGCTCGTCGGCGAAACTGTCGGGCTTGACCAGCAGCACGTCGAAGCTGGCGCGCGACAGCACGCCCTCCGAGGCGCTGCCGAGCAGCAGGCGGCTCAGCATCGAGTGGTACGAGGAGCCGAGCACCATCAGGTCGATGTTTTCGGCCTGCGCGAACTGGACCAGCGCGGCGGCGGCTTCGCCGCCGCCGTCGATCCAGTGCCGGCGATCGGCCGGAATCGAATGCGCGTCGGCGAAGCGCGCGAAATTGTCATGCGAACTGCTGCGCACGTCCTGGTAGAGCTTGCGCAGGTCGGCGGACACGCCGATCACGAACGACGGCCGCCGGTACGGGAACGCGTGCACGAGGTGCAGGTCGGCATCGGCGAACATCGCCAGCTTCAGCGCCGTCGTGGCGATGCGCTCGTTGAGCGGATGCGGTGCGTCCTGGCGGTCGAGGCTGGCGTCGATCGCGATCGCCACGTGCCGCGGCAGCGGCGCGCTGTCCTGGCGCACGAACATCAGCGGCGCCGGACAGGTGCGCGCCAGGCGCCAGTCCAGCGTCGTCATCGGCATGCGCGCGGCGCCCTTGCGCGCCGGCAGCAGATCGGCGATGACCAGATCGGGCTTGAGCTCCAGCGCGCGCGCCAGCACTGCCTCGTGCGGCTCGGCGCTCCACAGCAGCTCGCAGTCGACGCGCAGGCCCTGATCGGCGAGTTCGGCGGCGCGCTCGTCGAGCCAGCGCTGGCGCTGCTCCAGGTACTGCGTCTTGGCCAGGCGCTGCACCTCGCGGCCGGCCAGCTCGTGGCTCATGTCGATCATCGCGTCGAACGCGCACATCAGCAGGAACAGGCGTGCGTCGGCACGCTTGGCGAGCTGTGCGGCGCGATGCAGGCCGACCGTTTCGCGCATGCCGGCATCGGCGATGACCAGGATTCGCTTGATCTGCGACATGAGATTTTCTCCTTCCAGTGGCGAGGCGGCAGTAGGCCATGCGGCGGCGCCGTCGTCGTTGATGCGAGTCAAGCGGCCGGCCGCCGATGACCTGCATCAATGCGGCGGAATCCGGCCTGCGGCATGCTAACGAAAACAATCACAAGACGGGCTTTCATGCACCTGCAATTCCTCGGCGCGGCCGGCACGGTCACCGGCTCCAAGTACCTTCTGTCGCGCGAACAGTCGCACATGCTGATCGACTGCGGCATGTTCCAGGGCTACAAGACCCTGCGCCTGCGCAACTGGTCGCCGCTGCCGACGTCGCCTGCCGACCTCGACGCCGTGCTGCTGACGCATGCGCACATCGATCATTCCGGCTGGTTGCCGCTGCTGGTGCGCGAGGGCTATCGCGGCCGCATCTTCTGCACACCGGCGACCTACGAGCTGTGCCGCATCATGCTGCCGGACAGCGGACGCCTGCAGGAAGAGGAAGCGGATTACGCCAACCGCCATCGCTTCTCGCGGCACAAGCCGGCGCTGCCGCTGTATACCGAGGCCGACGCGCTGGCCGCGCTCGAACGCTTCGAGACGGTGCCCTTCGATCATGAGTTCGCGCCGGCCGCCGGCTTCAAGGCGCGTTTCCTGCTCGCCGGTCACATCCTCGGCGCGTCGATGGTCCGCGTCAGCTCGCCGGACGGTTCGATCCTGTTCAGCGGCGACCTCGGCCGCCCGCACGACGTCATCATGCGGCCGCCGGTCGCGGTCGCCGACGCCGACTGGCTGGTCGTCGAATCGACCTACGGCAACCGCCAGCACGATCCGGACGACAACTTCGAGAAGCTGGCCGCGATCATCCGCCGCACCGCCGCGCGCAACGGCGTGGTCGTCATTCCGTCGTTCGCGGTCGGCCGCGCCCAGGAGCTGCTGTACGCGATCAGCGTGCTCAAGCAGCGCGGCGCGATTCCCGCCGACCTGCCGGTCTATCTGAACAGCCCGATGGCGGCCGACGTCACGCAGCTGTACCTGCACCATCGCGACGAACACCGGCTCGACGCGCAGGCCTGCGCGATGCTCGGCAGCGCCGCGAAGATCGTCAACACCGTCGACGATTCCAAGCGCCTCAACGAACGCCACGGACCGATGGTCATCATCGCCGGCAGCGGCATGGCGACCGGCGGCCGCGTCGTCCATCACCTCAAGGCTTTCGCCAGCGATCCGGTCAACACCATCCTGCTCGCCGGCTTTCAGGCCGGCGGCACGCGCGGCGCGGCACTGCTCGAAGGCGCCAAGTCGATCCGCATCCACGGCGAGTACGTCGCGGTGCGCGCCGAGGTCGAGTCGCTGACCAACCTGTCGGCGCACGCCGACGCCGGCGAGATCCTCGACTGGCTGTCGCACTTCGAGCGGCCGCCGCAGGAAACCTTCGTCACGCACGGCGAGCCGCAGGCGGCCGACGCGATGCGCCAGCGCATCGAGGCGCGCTACGGCTGGAAAGTCACGGTGCCCGAGCATCTGCAGAGCGTCGAGCTGCGCCGCGTCGCGGCGACGCCGAAGCTCGACGACGGCCCGCACCGCGTACGCCTGCACCGCATCGGCATCGACACCTATCAGGAGCCGGTCGTGTTCCTGCGCGCCGACAGCGCGGTGTGCCGCTCGGAAGGCTTCGAGGCGCAGTCGCGCGTCAAGCTGACGCTGGCCGCGCGCAGTCTGGTGGCGACGCTTTACATCGTCGACGATCCGCTGCTCGCCGACGCCCAGGCCGGACTGTCGGAGGCGGCCTGGGCGGCGCTCGGCGCTCGCGAAGGCGACGAGGTCGAGATCTCGCATCCGGAGCCGATCGAATCGTTCGCGTTCGTGCGCGGCAAGGTCTACGGCCAGCCGTTCACCGACGCGGCGATCGAGGCGGTGATCCGCGACGTCGCCGCCGGCCATTACTCGGGGCTGGAGCTCGCCGCCTTCATCACCGCCTGCGGCGGCGACAGCCTGGTGCGCGACGAGACGGTGGCGCTGACGCGCGCGATGCTCGACGTCGGCCAGCGCCTCGAATGGACGCAGTCGCCGGTGCTCGACAAGCATTGCGTCGGCGGCCTGCCCGGCAACCGCACGACGCCGATCGTCGTCGCCATCGTCGCCGCCTGCGGCCTGACGATTCCGAAAACCTCCTCGCGCGCGATCACCTCGCCGGCCGGCACCGCCGACACCATGGAAATGCTCGCGCCGGTCGAACTCGATGTCGCCGCGATGCGCCGTGTCGTCGAACGCGAGGGCGGCTGCGTGGTCTGGGGCGGCGCGATGTCGCTGAGCCCGGCCGACGACATCCTGATCCGCGTCGAGCGCCCGCTCGACTTCGACAGCCCGGGCCAGCTGGTCGCCTCGATCCTGTCGAAGAAGCTGGCGGCCGGCTCGACGCAGCTGCTGGTCGAGATGCCGGTCGGCCCGACCGCGAAGGTGCGCAGCGCCGACAACGCCCACATCATCGCCGCTCTGCTGGAGGACGTTGGCCGCACGCTCGAGCTGTCGGTGCGCGTGCTGCAGACGGACGGCCTGCAGCCAGTCGGCAACGGCGTCGGCCCGGCGCTGGAAGCCCTTGATGTGCTGGCCGTGCTCGACAACGCGCCGCAGGCGCCGGCCGACCTGCGCGAACGCTCGCTGCGTCTGGCCGGCGAACTGCTCGAAATGGGCGGCCGCGCGGCCGCCGGACAAGGCCTCGCGCTGGCCCGCGAGACGCTCGCCAGCGGCGCGGCGCGGCGCAAGTTCACGGCGATCTGCATGGCCCAGGGCGGCCTGCGCGAACCGCCGGTCGCGGCCTACCGCCAGGTCTTCGTCGCGCCGCGCGCCGGCACCGTGGCGGCGATCGACAACCGCCGCCTGGCGCGCATCGCCAAGCTGGCCGGCGCACCGCGCGCGCCGGCCGCCGGCCTGCAGCTGCATCATCACCTCGGCGAGCAGGTCGCACGCGGCGAGCCGCTGTTCACGCTGCACGCCGAGTCGCCGGGCGAATTGGTCTACGCCGGCAGCTATGCCAATCTGCATCAGGACGTGATCCGTCTCGAGGAGTCCGCCGCATGAGATCCGCGCCGCTGGTCTGCGCGCTGCCTGGCAACGCCGCGCTCGCCTACGCCGTCGCCACGCATTGCGGCGGCGATCTGGTCGAGCTGGCCCTGCACCGCTTCCCCGACGGCGAGACCGGCATGCGCGTGCTGGAGAGCCCGGCGCGGCGCGACGTGATCGTGGTCTGCAGCCTCAACGATCCCGACCCGAAGATGGCGGCGCTGCACTTCGCCGCGGCGACGCTGCGCGAACACGGCGCGCGGCGCCTGCTGCTGGTCGCGCCGTATCTGGCCTACATGCGCCAGGACCGCGCCTTCGAGCCCGGCGTCGGCACGCTGGCGCGGCACTACGCGCGCTGGCTGTCGGGGCTGTTCGACGCGGTGCTGACGGTCGATCCGCACCTGCATCGCATTCACCGCCTGAACGAAATCTTCGACGTGCCGGCGCAAGTCGTGGCGGCGGCGCCGGACGTCGCCGCCTGGATCGCCGCGCACTGCTCCGAACCGCCGCTGCTGGTCGGGCCGGACGGCGAAAGCGCGCAGTGGGTCGCCGACGTCGCCGCGCGCCTCGGCTGCCCGTCGGTGGCCTTCACCAAGCAGCGCCGCGGCGACGCCGATGTGCTCGTCCATCCGGCCGCCCTGCAACAGCATCGCGGCCGCCGCGCGGTCGTCGTCGACGATATCGTCTCGACCGCGGCGACGATGATCGGCGCCGTCGAGGGGTTGCGCGAACAGGGCTTCGCCGCGCCGCTGTGCATCGCCGTGCACCCGCTGTTCGCCGGCGACGCCTACGTGCGCCTGCAGGCCGCGGGCGCCGGCGCCATCGTCAGCTGCAACACCATCGTCCATCCCTCGAACGGCATCGACCTGCATGTCCGTCTGGCGACGGCGGTCGACGCGCAGCTGCGCGCCCTCGAAGCACCGGAAAGCGCGCTCGGAGCCACCGCATGAACACGATTCCGGCGACGCGCACGGCCATGGTCCTGGAGCACAGCGGCGGACCGCTGGTCACACGCGAGCTGCCGTGCCCCAGGCCCGGCCCCGGCGAAGTGCTGATCGAGGTCTCGGCCTGCGGCGTCTGCCGCACCGATCTGCATCTCATCGACGGCGAGCTGCCGGACATCCGCTACCCGGTGATTCCCGGCCATCAGATCGTCGGCCGCGTGCTGGCGCTCGGCGACGGCGTCGCCGAGCCGGCGGTCGGCACGCGCGTCGGCGTCGCCTGGCTGGCATCGACCTGCGGCCACTGCGGCTACTGCCGGCGCGGCAGCGAAAACCTCTGCGACGAGGCGCGCTTCACCGGCTATCACGTCGACGGCGGCTACGCGACGCATTGCCTGGCGCGCGCCGATTTCGTCTATCCGCTGCCCGAAGGCTACGAAGACCTGTCGGTGGCCCCGCTGCTGTGCGGCGGCCTGATCGGCTACCGTGCGCTGCGCGCCTGCGGCGACGCCTACCGGCTCGGGCTCTACGGCTTCGGCTCGGCGGCGCACATGATCGCCCAGGTCGCCGTGCGCGAGAACCGCCAGGTCTACGCGTTCACGCGGCCGCGCGACGAACACACGCAGCGCTTCGCGCGCTCGCTCGGCTGCATCTGGGCCGGAGCCTCCGACGAGCTGCCGCCGCAAGCGCTCGACGCCGCCATCATCTTCGCCGCCGACGGTCGCCTCGTGCCGCAGGCCCTGCTCGCCGTCGCCAAGGGTGGCATCGTGGTCTGCGCCGGCATTCACATGAGCGAGATCCCGGCCTTCGACTACGAGCGCCTGTGGGGCGAGCGCGTGATTCGCAGCATCGCCAATCTGACGCGCACCGACGGTCATGAATTCCTGGCGCTGGCGCCGAAGGTGCCGGTGCGCACGCATACCCGCATCTATCCGCTCGCCGGCGCCAACGAAGCCCTCGCCGATCTGCGCGCCGGCCGCCTCGAAGGCAGCGCGGTGCTGACGATGCGCTGAGCGCGTCGCCGCCGGGCGCATCGGCCCAGCGGCGGCGCGCGCTCAGTGCGCGACGCCCAGCGGCACCAGCAGCAGGCCGTGCGCGTAGCGTGCGGCGGCGGCGAGGATGCCGGCGCGTTGCGGCGAGCGATCGGGTACGCCGACGGCGAGCGCGCTGTCGGGCAGCGACTGGCACAGCGCGGCGAGCGCCGTTTCGGGATCGCCGTCGCGATGATGGCAATGGCGTACCGGAATGCCGCCTTCGCGGGCGTAGGCCGCCAGCGTCTCGCGTTCCGGCGGCGACATCGTGCCGCGCGCGTCGCCGGCCTCGGCCGGCGCATGGCCGAGCAGCGCGACGTGCAGTTCCGCGCCGCTGGCGGCCGCGAAGGCCTGCGCGGCCCCGATCAGCCGCGCCGCATCGTGCTCGGTACGGACGGCGTCGGCGTCCGGGTTGTAGCCGAACACCACGATCAGCCGCCGCGGCAGATGCGCCGAGCGGTCGTTGCCGACATAGACCGGCACGCCGCTGCGTTCGGCGAGCGCGGCCTCGCCGCGCTCGCCGAACAGCACCGTGGCACCGATCCCGCCGGCGTCCTTGACGAGCAGGTCGGCGTGACGCGCCTGCACCGCCTCGACCCAGTGCGCGAGCTGCGGCGCCGACCAGAGCACTTCGGCGCTGACCTCGCCGCCGAGGCGGCGCGCGCGCGTCGCCTCGGTTTCCAGCGACGCCAGTGCCTGTCGCTGCCAGCCGGCGCGCGCGGCTTCGCCGGCGCTGCGGAGCAGCGGCCGGACGCAATCGATCAGGCGCGAGCGATCGAGCATCAGCAGGCGCAGCGGACACGCGCTCGCGCCCGCCAGCTGCGTGGCCTGCTGCAGGCCCGGCGTCGGCATCGGCGCCGGACCGCTCAGATACAGGATGTGCCGGTATGGCAGCGTACCCATCGCCGATGCGCCCATGCTCAGGTGGCGTCCGCTGCGTGACGCTTGACGTCGCCGCGCCGGATCTGCGCGTCGCTGTCGAGCTGGCGCAGGGCGATGTCGAAGGCCTCGCGGATCGCGACGTAGGCGTCTTCCTGCGTGCCCTCGTGGCGGGTGTCGATGGTGCCGCCGGGGCGCGTGACGTGAATGCCGATCGCCACCGGCTTGCCGGTGTGCTGGCGATGCTGCGGGATGTCGACGATGACATTGCAGCGCAGGACATCGGCGTGGCGCTTCTCGACGCGGGCGAACTGCTTGCGGATCAGATCCTCCAGCGCCGGCGTGGCGTCGAGGTGGCGGAATTCGATGGTCAGCGGAATGCTCATGGCAACTCTCGGATACGGTGGGTGGATCGTGCCGGTGCGCGTCCATCGAGGACCGCGCCGCCATCGCGAGCGCAGAGTCTGGCTGGCAGTGCGAGCGCAAATGCACGCTGCATCCGGACACCGGGTCCGGATGCTCCGGCACGGCATCGTTCTGGCGACGCCGTCGTTGCAGATTCGGCCGCGGGCCGTGACCCCGCATTGATATGGGTCAAGCGCGTCGGCGGCGCGTACTGCGCTTGATCCCCGTCAAGGCATTCGGCGACAGGCGCCGGCATGCTGCGGACACGACAAAAACTTCCGCTCCGGAGAGCCGCATGAAAGCCTACGAACGCATCCTGCTGATCGCCCGTCCCGACCTCCAGCGCTCGGCCGCGATGCGGCAGGCGGCGTGGCTGGCGCGCGAGACCGGCGCCGCGCTGCACATCGCCGTGTTCGACCACAGCGCCACGCTCGATCTCGTCGCGCGCCTGCGCGCCGAGGATCTGCGCGGCCTGCGTGAGACCTTCCTGCGCCAGCGTCGCGACTGGCTCGCGCAGCAGGCCGAGGAACTGGGTCAGGCCGGCATCAAGGTCACGACCGAGGCGGTCTGGAGCCGGCACGCCGCCGACGAAATCCTCGCCCACGTCGTCGAAACCAAGGCCGATCTGGTCGTCAAGGATGCCGAGGCGCACAAGGGCCTGCGCCGGCTGCTGATGACCTCGCTCGACTGGCAGCTGCTGCGCGAATGCCCGGCACCGCTGATGCTGGTACACGGCGACCATCTGACGCCGCGGCGCATCGTGGTCGCCGCCGACGTCATGAGCGGCAGCGGCGATGCGCTCAACGAAAAGGTCGTGCGCGAAGCCGAGATGATCGCCGAAGCGGCGCAGGCCGAACTGCACCTCGCCTACGCGTTCCAGGCGATCGCGCCGATCGAGGCGGTGGCGCCGATGGCGGTGCCGGCGCTGACCGGCGAGCTGTACGACAGCCTGCGCCAGATTCACGAGGAGGCGTTCGAGGCCTTCGCCGACGCCGAAGGCGTGCCGGACGCGCAGCGCCACTTCCTGGCCGGGCCGGCGGCGCCGGCGCTGGTCGGCTTCGCCGAGAAGGTCGGCGCCGACCTGCTGGTGATGGGCACCACGCACCGCACCCGGCTCGAACGCATCGTCATCGGCAGCACCGCCGCGGCGCTGCTCGATCACCTGCCGTGCAGCGTGCTGGTCATCAAGCCCGACGGCTTGGCCGAAGCGCTGAACGCGCAGATCACCGCGCGCCTCAACTCGCCGGCACGCAGCGCCGCATGAGACCGGCGTGGCTGCTGCTGGCGGCGCTGCTCGCCGGCGCGCCGGCGGCGGCGCAGGCCGATGATCTGATCGGCATGCGCCACTACGCCTTCGTCGGCGACGAGGACACGCTGCTCGACATCGCCCGCCGCTACGACGTCGGCTACGTCGAGATGCGCCTCGCCAATCCGGACGTCGATCCGTGGCTGCCCGGCAAGGGCCGCGCGGTGCTGGTGCCCGCCGATCACATCCTGCCGCCGGGCACGCGGCGCGGCATCGTCATCAACCTCGCCGAGCTGCGCCTGTACTACTTTCCGCGCGACGGCCTGCCGGTCAGCTTTCCGATCGGCATCGGCCGCGAGGGCTACGAGACGCCGACCGGACGCACCACGGTCGCGCGCAAGCGCGAGCACCCGCAGTGGGTGCCGACCGCATCCGAGCGCGCCGAGAATCCGGACCTGCCGACGCTGGTGCCGGCCGGCCCCGACAACCCGATGGGCGATTACGCGCTCTATCTGGGCTGGAGCGGCTACGCGATCCACGGCACCAACAAGCCGTTCAGCATCGGCCGGCGCGGCAGCCACGGCTGCATCCGCATGTATCCGGAAGATGTCGCGCGCCTGTATCCGCTGATCGCGCCCGGCACGCCGGTGACGGTCATCGACCAGCCGTACAAGCTCGGCTGGCGCGACGGCGAGCTGTACGTCGAGGTGCATCCGCCGCAGCACGCTGCCGACGTCGTCGAGGACGGCGACATGCCGACCGCCGACGCCGACCTCGATCTCGTCGCGCCGGTGCTCGAAGCCGCCGGCAAGGATGTCGTGCGCGTCGACTGGCAGCGCGTCGAGAAGGCGCGCACCGAGCAGAACGGCATGCCGCTGGCGATCACGCGGCGCAGCGCCGAGCCGGCGGTCGCGGCGAGGCCGTGAGCCGCGGCACGCCGCGAACGCGCTTGACCATCGTCAATGCGGCGCGCGCGCCGCGCGCCGATGATGCCGCGGTCGACGCTGTCCGGCGTCGTTGAGGTATCCCTTCCACCGACGGAGTCTTCGACATGAAACACCTGCCCCTCATTTCCATGGTCCTGCTCAGCGCCTCGATGGCCGCCTGCACGACGCTCAGCAAGGCCGATCGCGATCTGCTCGACCAGACCGCGCAGAAGGCCGACAACGCGCAGCGCATGGCCGCCGAGGCGCAGGCCACCGCCGGTCGCGCGTTGACGATGGCGCAGGGCGCGCAGTCCGACGCCGCTGCCGCCAAGGCCGATGCCGAGGCCGCGAAGAAGGCTGCGACCGAGGCCGATGCCGCCGCGCAGGCCGCCGCCGAGAAGGCCGGCCGCATGTTCCAGAAGTCGCTGCGCAAGTAAGCTTCCCCGCCGCGTTCGCACCGGCGCCGCCCGCACCGATACCTCGTCGTGTCGGTGCGCGGCCGCCGGGGCGGACCGGCTGCCTTTTCCCGTCGCATGGCGGCTACCGACGCCGCCGTGGCGGTGCGCGAAGTCCCCGCATTCCCGTGCGTGACGCTGGCCAGACCATGGCGGGCCCGCGACAATCCGTCCCGAACCCAGCGCATCGGCCCGAGCGGCCACAGGACAGGACATGACCGAAGGCAACGGCCTTCGCCATCGCGGATTGACGGCGGCGGAAGCCGCGCGGCGTCTGCAGGCCGATGGCCCCAACGAACTGCCGCGCCCGCGACGCCAGGGGCCGCTGCAGATCGCACTCGAAATCCTGCGCGAGCCGATGTTCCGCCTGCTGCTCGCCGCCGGCGCGATCTACCTGCTGCTCGGCGATCTCGGCGAAGCGCTGCTGCTGCTGACCTTCGCCGGCGTCTCGGTCGGCATCAGCATCTGGCAGAGCATCCGCAGCGAAAACGCGCTCGAGGCGCTGCGCGAGCTCGGCAGCCCGCGCGCGCAGGTGATCCGCGACGGCGAGCTGCGCCGCATTCCCGGCCGCGAAGTGGTGAGCGGCGACGTCGTCGTGCTCAGCGAAGGCGATCGCGTGCCGGCCGACCTGCGTCTGCTGTACGCCCGCGAGATGCAGACCGACGAATCGCTGCTGACCGGCGAATCGCTGCCGGCCGGCAAGCGCGCCGGCGAGGACGCCCTGCCCGACGAAAGCTCGATCACGGCGCCGGGCTGCGCCTACTCCGGCACGCTGGTGGTGCGCGGCGACGGCGTCGGCGAAGTCTTCGCGACCGGCGTCGCCACCGAGATCGGCAAGATCGGCCACATGCTGCAGTCGGTCGGCAGCGAAGTCTCGCCACTGCAGCGGCAGACGCGCGGCCTTGTGCGTTTCCTGGCGACCGCCGGCCTGGTGGTCAGCGCGCTGGTCGTGCTGATCCACGGCCTCTGGCGCGACGGCTGGCTCGAAGGCCTGCTCGCCGGCATCGCGCTGGCGATGGCGATGCTGCCGGAGGAATTTCCGCTGGTGCTGACCGTGTTCCTGACGCTCGGCGCCTGGCGCCTGGCGCGGCAGAACGTGCTGACGCGCCGCCAGGCCGCAGTCGAAGCGCTCGGCGCGACGACCGTGCTGTGCACCGACAAGACCGGCACGCTGACGCGCAACCGCATGAGCGTCACCGAGCTGGCGACGGCCGACGCGAGCGCGACGCTGGACGGCAGCGCGCTGCCGCCGGCGCTGGCGCGCCTGCTGTCGGTCGCCGTGCTCGCCAGCAAGCCGGAAGCGGTCGACCCGATGGATCGCGCGCTGCGCGAAACCCTCGCCACCCAGCCCGACATCGCGCCGCCGCCGGCCGAGGAGCACATCGTCCGGGAGTACGGGCTGACACCGGAACTGCCCGCCTACGCGCTGCTGTGGCGCACCGGCGACGGCGCGCTGCGGCTCGCCGCCAAGGGCGCGCCCGAGGCGATCGCGGCGCTGTGCGGACTCGACGAGGCCGGTCGCGCGCGCATGCGCGAGGGCATCGAGGCGATGGCGGCGCGCGGCATCCGCGTGCTCGCTGCCGCCGAATGCGAATGGCCGCAGGCGCAGCCGGCGCCGGCCACGCTGCGCGACGCGCCGCTGCAGTACCGCGGCCTGCTCGGTTTTTCCGATCCGCTGCGCGCCGGCGTCGCCGACGCGATCGCCGAATGCCGCGCCGCCGGCGTGCGTGTGCTGATGATCACCGGCGACCATCCGCTGACCGCGCGCGCGATCGCCGCGCAGGCCGGTCTCGATACGCGCGGCGGAGTGCTGACCGGCGCCGAGATCGACGCGCTCGACGCCGGCGCGCTCGGCCGGCGCCTCGAACAGACCGACATCTGCGCGCGCATCTCGCCGGCGCAGAAGCTGCGCATCGTCGAGGCCCTGAAGGCCGACGGCGAAATCGTGGCGATGACCGGCGACGGCGTCAACGACGCCCCTTCGCTGCGCGCCGCGCACATCGGCGTGGCGATGGGCGGCCGCGGCAGCGATGTCGCGCGCGAAGCCGGAGCGCTGGTACTGCTCGACGACGATTTCGGCACCCTGGTCTCGGCGGTCCGTCAGGGCCGGCGCATCTACGACAATCTGCGCAAGGCGATGGCCTACATCCTCGCCGTGCACGTGCCGATCGCCGGTCTGTCCCTGCTGCCGCTGCTGTTCGGCTGGCCGCTGATCCTGACGCCGATCCACATCGTGTTCCTCGAACTGCTGATCGACCCGGTCTGCTCGATCGTGTTCGAGGCCGAGCCCGAGGAACCCGGGCTGATGCGGCGGCCGCCGCGCGATCCGCAGGAGCCGCTGATCTCGCACCGCGTGCTCGGCTGGGCGCTGCTGCAGGGGCTGTGCGCCTTCGCCTGCGTCACCGCGCTGTATCTCTACGGGCTGCACATCGGTCTGTCGGACGGCGCGCGCCACGCCCTCGCCTTCACCGGCCTGGTCATGACCAACGTCGCGCTGATCTTCGCCAACCGCAGCTTCTCGGTCGCCGCGATCGGCACGCTCGGGCGGCACAATCGCGCGCTGTGGCGCGTACTGGGCGCGGCGCTGACGATCCTGCTGCTGGCGCTGTTCGTGCCGCCGCTGCGCCGGCTGTTCGGCTTCGAACTGCCGGAACTGCCGCTGCTGCTGCTGGCGCCGGCGGCCAGCCTGACGATGCTCGCGCTGCTCGACCTCGCCAAGCGCGCGATCGCGCCGCTACGCCGCGCGGTCGCGTGACGGCCCGGCGGCCGGCGCCGGTGCCGCCGGAGCGGCGGCGGGCTGCAGCGCCGTCACGAACGCGTCGAGCGCCACGGCGCCGCCTTCGTCGATCTGGCGCACCGTCATCATCAGCGTGGCGTCCGGCTCGCGATCGCAGAGACTGGCCATGTCGGCCAGGGTCTGCGCGCCCGAGTGGGCGCAGCTGCAGAAGAACGCAACGTGGCGCAGCTCGTCGGCATGCCGCGTCAGATAGCTGCGCACCGGGCCGGCGACATGATCGGCCCACACCGGACCGCCGACGATGACGCGGGCGTAGCCCAGCGGCGGCTGGGTGGGCGCGGTGATCGGCGGTTCGCGCCCGAGCAGCGCGTCATAGAGGCAGCGCGCCAGACCCAGCAGGCCGCGGTGCGGATGCAGCTCGTGAATTTCGTCGAGGTCGGCGTCGAGCCGCGCGGCGAGCCGCTGCGCCAGACGGCGCGTATGGCCGCTACGCGAATAGAACACCACGAGATTGTCTTTCATGACGGCTCCGGGCTGACTCAACCGTATGCACGGCAGACGGCATGGGCCGAGCCTGCCGCGGCAACGGCCGGGCAGCATTGACCGCCGTCAATCGGTGCCGCCGGCGCCCGCGTTCAGCGCCAGACCTGGCGCCGCCGCCAGCGCAGGCCGAGGACGAGACCGCCGAGCAGGCCGCCGAGATGGGCGAAGTGCGCGACACCGTTCATCGTGCCGGTGACGCCGGCATAGAGTTCGAACAGCGCATACAGCAGCACGAACAGCGGCGCCGGCAGCGGCAGCGGCGGAAAGATCAGCAGGATCACGCGGCGCGGGAAGAAGATCGCGAACGCGGTCAGCACGCCGAACAGGCCGCCGGACGCGCCGACCGTCGGCTGCGGATCGGCGCTGACCATGCCGAACGCCAGCTGTGTGAGGCTCGCCGTCAGCACGCTGGTCAGGAACAGCACGAGGAAGCGGCCGCTGCCGGTCTGGCCCTCGACGTCGCGGCCGAACATCCACAGGCCGAACATGTTGGTCGCCAGATGCGCGATGCTGCCGTGCAGGAATGCGCAGCTGACCAGCTGCCACGGCGCGAAGCCCTGCCCGAGCGGCCACAGCGCGAAGCTGCGCAGCAGCGGATCGCCAGCGACCATCTCCAGGCCGAAGACGAGAATGTTGACGATCAGCAGCGTGTAGGTGACGGGAGCCTTGTTCATGCGGTCATCGCTTCTCGGGGGCGGCCGCGCGGGCCGGGGCGTGCTGCGCCACTAGCTGCTCGGCAGGTAATGCGTGTGGCTGTCGCCGGCGCCGTGCGCGTGCGCATGGCCGCCCGGCGACTGGCGCTCGACGGTGACGAGCTTGAAGTTGCCGTGACGGATGCCGGGTTCGGCGATGAGCTGCTCGGCGAAGCGGCGCACGGCGGCGGTCGGCCCGCGCAGGATCGCGCATTCGACGCAGTGATCGTGGTCGAGGTGCGCATGCATCGTCGACACGACGATGTCGTGGTGCTCGTGCTGCAGGCGCACGACGCGCTTCGACAGCTCGCGCTCGTGATGGTTGTAGAGATAGCTGAGCGTGGCGACGCAGTAGGCGCCGGCATCCTCCTCGAGCCGCGAACGTTCGAGCTCCTGGCGCAGCAGGTCGCGGACCGCTTCCGAGCGGTTGCGGTAGCCGCGCCGCGCCATCAGTTCGTCGAAGGCATCGGCGAGCTTGGTTTCGAGGGAGATCGTGAAGCGTTCCATGGCGGGGCTCGGGCGGTGGCCGGTCGTCGCGGCGCGCTGGCGGCGGCGACGATCGTCGTGGCGCATTGTAGCCACGCCGGGCCGCATCGCGTGCGCTTCAGCGCAGCGGCTCGCAGGCGGCGCCGGCGGCGGCCTGCATCGCGCCGGTCTGCTTCCATAGCGCCGCCGACAGGCCCCAGCCGAGCAGGAACAGGCCGGCGATCGCGTAGCCGAGCCGGCCGAAATCGATGCCGGCGACGAAGCCGGCCCACGCGCCGCGCAGCGACAGCAGTTCGACGGCGACCTGCAGCAGCTCGATGCTGCCGATCAGCAGCGCGGCGGCGATCGACAGCGCGGTCGTGGTCAGGTTGTAGTAGATGCGGCGCAGCGGATGGACGAGCGCCCAGTGGTAGGCGCGGCACATCAGCACGCCGTCGCTCGTGTCGACCGCCGTCATGCCGGCCGCGAACAGCAGCGGCAGCGCCAGTACCGCCGGCGCCGGCAGCTCGCCGGCGATGGCGCCGGCCGTCATCGCCAGCAGCGCGATCTCGGCCGCGGTGTCGAGCCCGAGCCCGAACAGCAAGCCGAGCGGATACATCTGCCAGCTGCGATCGACGCCGCCGCGCAGGCCGCCGCCGAGCAGCCGGCCGACGAAGCCGCGGCGCGCCAGCACACGCTCGAGATGATCGTGGCGATGCCGGCCGCGGCGCGCGTGCCGCCAGACATCGAGCAGTTCGAGCAGCACCAGCAGGTTGAGCACGCCGATCAGCCACAGGAAGGCGCCGGAGATGCCGGCGCCGATCAGATGGCCGGCGTGCTCCCAGTCCGGCAGCCGCGTGCGGACCAGGCCGGCGGCGAACGCCACGGCCAGTGCCAGCAGGAACACCACGCTCGAATGCCCCAGCGAGAAATAAAAACCGACGCCGAGCGGACTGCGGCCGCGTTGCAGCAGATAGCGCACGGTATCGTCGACGGCGGCGATGTGATCGGCGCCAAAACCGTGGCGCAGGCCGATCGCGTAGGCCGCGAAGCCGAGGCCGACCAGCGCCGGATAGCGCGCCGCATAGGCCAGATACAGACCCCAGCCGAGCCCGTGCAGCAGCGCGATCACGCCGTAGTACGCGGCGAGTTCGCGGCGCTCGCCGCGCGTCCAGCGTCGCCGCGGCGGTCCGGACTCGCCTGCATGCATCGGCGTCGCGCCTAGGGCCTGTTAACAGGCGCTAGAAGTACATCCGCAGCGAGGCGCGCAGCTGGCGCGGCTCGACCGGATGCAGGTGGATATCGTCGACGCCCTCGCTCTCGCCCGGCAGGCGCGAAGCGTAGTAGTAGGTGATGTCGGCGTCCCTGGCGTCGAGCGCGTTGTAGAGGTCGAGCGCGACGCGCCAGACGCTGCGCTCGTAGTACGCGCCGAGGTTGACGATGGTGGTCGGATCGGACTCGACCGAACCGTCTTCGATCAGCGGCGCCCGACCGAGATAGCGCAGCCGCGCGGTACCTTTGAAGCCGTAGCCGAAGTCGACGACCGCACCGGCGCCGAGCACGGTCTTGACCGCGTTCGGCACCTCATCCTCGGCCTTGGGCACATCGCGGAAGCGCGCGTCGGTATAGGCCGCCGACAGGTCCAGCGTCAGCCAGGCCAGCGGCTGCCAGAAGCCGGCGAACTCGGTGCCGTAGCGGCGCGAGGCCGCATTCGGTTCGGTGGTACCGCCGTCGCCCGAGTAGACCAGCTCCGAACCCAGGTCGAGCCAGAAGCCGACCAGGCTCAGGTTCAGCGGGCCGGCGCCGTAGCGCAAACCAAGCTCGGCGCCGCGCGCGCGCACCAGCACGTCGACGCGCTCGGCGGCGGACGCCGGATCGCGCGGATCGACGCGGATCGACGCGCCGCGCACGTCGTTGGAATGGAAGCCCTCGCCGTAGTTGGCGTACAGCTCGGTGTGCGCGCCGGTGCGCCAGGCCAGCGCCAGCTTCGGCGAGATCATCGCGTCCGTGCCGCTGCCGCTGTTGAGCGGCTGCGTGCGCGCGTCGACGTCGTAGTCGTAGACGTCGCCGCGCAGGCCGACGACGGCGCGCACGCTCGGCGTCAGGTGCGTCTCGAGCTCGGCGTAGGCGCCGACGCTGAGTTCGTCGACGGAATCCTCGCGCACCGTGTCGATGCGCCGTCCGGCAACGGTCTGGTAGAGACCGACCTTGCCGATATCGTCGTAGCGCAGCTCGCCGCCGGCGCGCAGCCGCGCCGGCCGGCCGGCGAGGTCCAGATCCCAGCCCTGCGCCAGCGCGCCGCCGAAGATCGAGCGCTCGTCCTTCTGCTCGAACTCGTCGCCGTTGACCGGATCCTCGAGGTAATACGTGAAGTTGGAGACCAGGCTCAGCTCGTAGTGCAGCGCGTAGAGGTTGAGCGCGGTGTCGCCGAACTGCATCTGGCTCGACAGCGCCAGACGCGAGGTCTCGCCGCCGAGAGACGGATCGATATAGCCGTAGCGCGGGATCAGTCCCGAGCGCAGCGCGCGCAGCGGCACCTGATCGGTCGAATCCCACTGGTTGTCGTAGGCGCTGAGTGCGAGGTTCCAGTAGCGCTCGCCGTCTTGGCGGCTGTACTTGAGCAGGCCGTTGTACTTGCGCAGATGCTCGTCGAGCACCCAGGGACCATCGACGCGCGCCGCCTCGGCACCGGCCAGCAGCGTGCCGCCGCCGAGCGCGAGACTGCCGGCGGCCAGACCGCGGTAGTGGCCGTACTCGCCGACCGTGGCCTCGGCGAAGCTGCGCGGCAGCGCGTCGTAAGTTCTGAAGCGCGCGGTGCCGGCCGCGCTGAAGTCGCCGGCGTCGGCAAAGTACGGACCCTTGCGGTACTCGACCTTCTCGACCAGTTCTGGAATCAGGAAATTGAGATCGGTGTAGCCCTGGCCGTGGCCGTGCGTGCGCAGGTTGGCCGGCACGCCGTCGATGAAGCTCGCGAAGTCGGTGCCGTGGTCGAGATTGAAGCCGCGCAGGAAGTACTGGTTGGCCTTGCCCTCGCCGGAGTGCTGGGTCGCGATCATGCCGGGAATCACTTCGAGCAGTTCGCCGGCGCGCGAGATCGGACGGTCCTGGAAGTCGGCGTAGCCGACCACGCCCTGCGAGCCGGACTGCGCCGTGCCGACGAGATCGAAGGCGCGGCCCCAGACCGTGATCTCGGCCGGCGGCGCGTCGGCGGCAGCCGTCTCGGCCCGGGCCGGAACAACGCTGCCCGCCCCCGCCGCCGCCAGCGCCAGTGCCACGGCGGTCGGGCGTGAAGGAAACGGGCGCTTGCGGTTCATCGTCGGCTCCTGAAACGGACGGCAGGGCTGTTATTCGATATTACGAATTCGTAATTGGTATGACGATGGGGCGTACGCACACTGGTCAAAGCGCGCCGGATCGGCGATGCGCACCGCCGCCCGGCACGACCCTCGTCGCAGCCGAGCATAGGGGGCCCGGCGCGGCGCCGGCCAATGAATAGCGGCGCGGCATCCATGCCTGGGGGTTATGCCGAGCCGACGCTGACGCCGGTCAAGGCCGCGTTCGGCGCGGCACGCCATGCTGCCGGCCTATCGCCCGGACCCGGGCCGTCAGAGGAAGAGACGCGTCATGGATACGCCGCCCGCCAGCAAGCTGCTGATCCTGCCCTGCCCGTACTGCGGCACCGAGGTGCACATCCAGGAAGCCGACTGGCGCGACGGCGCCGGCGTCCACTGCGCGCACTGCAACAACGATGCGGTGCTGCAGTGCGAATGGATCGGCCACGGCAGCCATCCGCGCTGGGAACTGGTCGAGGACGGCGACGCCGACGAACCGTAAGGTCTGCCAACGAACCTTGGCCGCGTCCGGGCAAGGGCCCTCACCCCGCCGACCATGACGCGCATCAATGCCACCGGGGCGCGGCGGCGCGACGATTCACGCTGGCCTGGTTCCCGAATTTTCGTCATGCACCCGCTCGATCAGGATTTGCAGCGCCGGGTCACGACGGCCCTGGCGCAGGAAGCAGCGCTCGACGTCGCCCACATCGGCGTCGCCGTGCGGCAGGGCGTCGTCACCCTCAGCGGCCACGTCAGCAGCGCCGCACAGCGCGGCCTGGCCGAACAACTCGCGCGCAAGGTGCCCGGCATCCGCGCAGTCGCCGAGCATCTCGAGATTCGCGCCGCCGACGTCGCCAAGACCGCCGACGACGAGATCGCCGATCGCGCGGTGCGCATCCTGTCCTGGGATCTCGGCCTGCCGCCGGGCTTTGTGCAGGTCACCGTCAGCCGCGGCGTCGTCGAACTCGACGGCGCCGTCGACAGCGAATACGAGCGCCGCCAGGCCGAGCACGATATCCGCCGGCTGCACGGCGTGCGCGACGTCTGCAACCGCATCCGCCTGCGCGACTGGCGCGACATGCTGGCCGAGGCCACCGTCGGCGTGCCGGTCGAGCGCCGCCAGATGCGGGTCTACGCCGATGGCGACGGCACGGTCGTCCTCGAAGGACGCGTGCGCTCGCAGCAGGAACGCCTCGACGCCGAGGCGGCCGTGCGCGCGGCGCCCGGCGTGCTGCGCGTGGAAAACCGTCTCGTCGTCGAACCCCAGGCCTGAAGCCCCGAGGAGGCTGCCATGAACCCTGCCGAGCGCAATGACCGCCACCTGCAACTCGAATATCTGGCGGCGCTGCTGCGCCGGCGCCTGCAGCGCATGCGGCAGAACGGCGCGACGCCGACCGATCCGCAGTTCGCGCGCATCGCCGCCGCGACCGACGCCAAGCTGCGTCAGGTCGAGCACGCGCTACATCTGCTGAACCGCGGCTGCGGCGACTGCTGCGAGGACTGCGGCCAGCCGCTGCCGGCGGCGCGCCTGACACAGACGCCGCAGCTGACGCTCTGCGACGACTGCGCGATGGCCACCGCCTGAACCCAGCCCCGCCACCGTGACCTCATGGCTGCGCTGGCGGTCGCGCTACGCCCCGTCCCCGGCATCCGCGCCGCCGGTCGAAGCGCGCGTCGGCCCCTACTGGAGCTTCGATTCCGCCGCCCTGCAGGCCCGCCTCGGCAGCGGTCCGCACGGATTGTCCGCCGACGAGGCGCAGCGCCGCCTGCGTGAACGTCCGCCGCAGCGCGTCGCCCAGTTGCGCAGTTTTCCCGCCACCTTCGCCGCGCAGTTCCGCAGCCCGCTGCAGCTGATCCTGGTGCTCGGCGCCGCCGCCGCGCTGCTCGGCGCCGACTGGCTCAACGCCGCGATCGTGATGGCGATCGCGCTGCTCAGCAGCCTGATCGGCGCGCTCGACGAGCACAAGGCCTCGCGCGCCGTCGCCCGCCTGCAGAGCCGCGTCGCCGTACGCGCCTCGGTGCTGCGCGACGGCGCCTGCCGCGAGATCCCGGCCGACACCGTGGTGCCCGGCGACGTGGTCCTGCTGTCGGCCGGCAGCCTGGTGCCGGGCGACGGCGTGCTGCTCGAATGCCAGGACCTGTTCGTCGGCGAGGCGGCGCTGACCGGCGAGACCTTCGCCGCCGAGAAAGCGCTGGCGCCGGTGCCGGCGATCAGCGCGCTGCCGTCGCGCCGCAACTGCGTGTTCGCCGGCACCTCGGTCCGCAGCGGCGTCGGCCGCGCCTTGATCGTCGCCACCGGCGCCGAAACCGAGTTCGGCCGTATCGCCCACACCTTGCAGCTGCGCGCGCCCGAGACGGAATTCGAGCGCGGCCTGCGCCATTTCGGCCAGCTGCTGATCCGCGTGATGATCCTGCTGCTGCTGGCGGTGCTGGCGATCAACGCCCTGCACCACCGGCCGAGCTTCGACTCGCTGCTGTTCGCGATCGCACTCGCGGTCGGCCTGTCGCCGGAACTGCTGCCGGCGATCGTCGCCATCACGCTCGCGCATGGCGCGCGGCGCATGGCGACGCGCGGCGTCATCGTCCGCCACCCGAACGCGATCGAGAACCTCGGCGCCATGGACGTGCTCTGCGTCGACAAGACCGGCACGCTGACGCGCGGCGTGGTGATGATCGACGCCGCAGTCGACGCCGAGGGCCGCGACGACGAACGCGTGCTGCAGCTGGCGCGCCTCAACGCGGCGCTGCAGGCCGGCCTGCGCAACCCGATCGACGAAGCGCTGCTGGCCGGCGCGCCGGCGCCCGGCGAGGCGCTCAAGCTCGACGAGATTCCGTACGATTTCGTGCGCAAACGCCTCAGCGTGGTGATCCGCGAACGACCCGGCGAGGCGCCGCTGATGATCACCAAGGGCGCCGTGCCCGGCGTGCTCGCAGCCTGTACGCAGCTCGAACTCGGGACCGGCACCGTCGAACTCGACGCGGCACGGCGCGAGGCGCTGCAGCAGCGCTTCGAGGCCTGGGGCGCGCAGGGCTTTCGCGTGCTCGCGGTGGCGCAGCGCACCCTGCCCGAGCAGGCGCGTTACGGGCGCGAGGACGAGAACGCGCTGGCGCTGTGCGGTTTTCTGCTGCTGTTCGATCCGCCGGAGCCCGGCATCGACGCGACGCTGCGCCGGCTCGCCGGCCTCGGCGTGGCGGCCAAGCTGATCACCGGCGACAGTCTCGCCGTGGCGCGCCACGTCGCGCAGGCGGTCGGGCTTGATCCCGAGCGCGTCATCAGCGGCGCCGAGCTGAGCCAGACGCGCGACGAGGCACTTTGGCAACTCGCGCCGCGCACCAGCGTGTTCGCCGAGGTCGATCCCGGCCAGAAGGAACGCATCATCCGCGCCCTGCAGCGCAGCGGCCATGTCGTCGGCTTCCTCGGCGACGGCATCAACGACGCTCCGGCGCTGTACGCCGCCGACGTCGGCATCTCGGTCGATACCGCCGCCGACGTCGCCCGCGAAGCGGCCGACTTCGTGATGCTCGAACACGGTCTCGATGTCGTCTGCGAAGGCATCGAGGAAGGCCGTCGCACCTTTGCCAACACCCTCAAGTACATCTTCGTCACGACCAGCGCCAACTTCGGCAACATGCTCAGCATGGCGGTGGCGACGACCTTCCTGCCGTTCCTGCCGCTGCTCGCCAAGCAGATCCTGCTCAACAATTTCCTGTCCGACATTCCGGCGATGGGCCTGGCCGGCGACCGCGTCGACGACAGCTGGCAGCGCACGCCGCACCGCTGGGATCTGCGCCTGGTCAAGCGCGTGATGGTGCGCCTCGGCGTGCTCAGCACCCTGTTCGACCTGCTGACCTTCGCGGTGCTGCTCGGCATCGCGCACGGCGATCCGGAACAGTTCCGCACCGCCTGGTTCATCGAGTCGCTGCTGACCGAGCTGCTGATCATCTTCGTGCTGCGCACGCGCGCGCCGTTCTATCGCAGCCGGCCGGCGCCGGCGCTGCTGTGGGGCTCGGTCGCGATCGCGGCACTCGGCATCGGTCTGCCGTACGTGCCGCTGATCGCGCGCGGCTTCGGCTTCGAGCCGCTGCCGCTGGCGCTGCTGGCGACGATGGTGGCGATCTCGCTGTCGTTCGCGCTGGTCTCCGAGCGCCTGAAGCGCGTGCTCTACGAGCCGCCCGGCATGCCGCCGCCCTCGCATGACCTGGATCAATGGCCGGCGCCGGCGCCCGTGAAAAGCTAGCCGCTCCACGAGAACGGCAGAATCCGCATGGATGTCATGAAGGCGATTTATCACCGGCGCGCAGTCCGCCGCTACACCGACCAGGAAGTGACGCGGGAGCTGGTCGAGAACCTGATCGGCGACGCCGTGCAGGCGCCGAGCGCTTTCAATGCGCAGCCCTGGTCGTTTGCGGCGAGCACCGATGCCGCGCTGCTGCGCCATATCGCCGCGCAGGTGCGCCGCCATCTGGTCGAGACCGCCGGCGCCGATTCGCAGCTGCTGCGCCTGATGCCCGAACTGCTCGACGAAAGCTTCGACGTGTTCTACGGCGCGCCGGCGCTGATCGTGATTTGCGCGACCGAGGACGGCGAATGGATCGCCGAGGAATGCGGCATGGCGGCGCAGAACCTGATGCTCGCCGCCTGCGTGCAGAAGCTCGGCAGCTGCTGCATCGGTCTGGCGCGTGACTGGCTCGAACAGCCGGACAGCAAGCAGTTGCTCGGCATCCCGGCCGACTACCGCCCGGTGCTGCCGATCATCGTCGGTCATCCATACGGCGAACAGCGCGCGACGATGCCGCGCCGCGCGCCGGACATTCACTGGATGCCGTCGCGGCCGGACGCCGGCGCCTGACACGCCGGACGCCGCGCCGCGCTCAGGGGCGCCAGTAGCGCTGCATTTCGAGATAGGTGTACGAGGCCGACCAGGTCAGCAGCACGAAACCTGTCAGCGCCTCGCTGCCGAGGACCAGGCGCAGCGGCCCGCGCGGTGCGAGATCGCCGTAGCCGACCGTGGTGTAGGTCGTCGTCGACAGGTAGACCGCATCGAGCAGGCGCACCGGCTCGGCGCCGCCGATCGTGCCGAGTGCCGGGAAGTACGTGAGTCCGTGGATGGCGATGCCGAACAGCCAGATCTCGGCGATGTGCAGGCCGATGATGCAGAAAATCAGCAGCAGCACGCGCGAGCGCCCGGCCAGACGCAGATGCGGCATCCACGCGTTGAGCCGCGCCAGGCCTTCGTAATGCATGCCAACCGCGGCCAGCACCAGACCGACCGTCGCCAGCACCGCGAGCCAGTGTTCGGGCGAGACGGCGGCGCTGAAGATATCGGGTGTCATGCGGATCGTAGGCAAACCGGGCAGGCGGAACGGGACGGCGTCGCAGGCTATACCGCGGCCTTGACGGTCATCAAGGCAAGGCGCGGCGCCGGACCGCTATGCTGCACGCCATGATCGATCTGCCCGCCCCGCTGTCGGCGCTCGATGCGCTCGCCCGCGACCTGCGCTGGACCTGGAACCACGCCGGCGATGCGATGTGGGCGATGGTCGACGCCGAGCTGTGGCGCCGCACGCAAAGCCCGTGGACGGTGCTGGAAAATCTGAGCCCGGAGCGCGCCGCGACGCTGGCGGCGGACGCCGGCTTTCTGGCGACGCTCGCCGAGGTCGTCGCCGAACACCAGCAATATCTCGAATCGCCGGGCGCTTTCGCGCGCCGCGCCGACGCCGAGCACCTGAAGGGCATCGCCTTCTTCAGCATGGAGTTCGGCCTCAGCGAATCACTGCCGATCTACGCCGGCGGCCTCGGCATCCTCGCCGGCGATTATCTGAAGGCCGCCAGCGACCTCGGCGTGCCGGCGGTCGGCATCGGCCTGCTCTACGCGCAGGGCTATCTGCGCCAGTCGATCGACCGCGAGCACCGGCAGCGCGAGACGTATCCGTACAACGACCCGGCCAGCCTGCCGGTGCAGCGCACGCACGGCATCGACGGCGCGCCGCTGACCCTGCGCCTGCCGCTGCCCGGCCGGACGCTGCATGTGCGCGTCTGGGAAGCGCGCGTCGGACGCGTGCGTCTGTACCTGCTCGACAGCAACGACCCGGCCAACAGCGACACCGATCGCGGCATCACCTCGCGCCTGTACGGCGACGGCGCCGAGACGCGCCTGCTGCAGCAGCTGGTGCTCGGCATCTGCGGCTGGTCGCTGGTCGAGACGCTCGGCCTGCCGATCGACTTCTGCCATATCAACGAGGGCCACGCCGCGTTCGCGGTGCTGGAACGCGCGCGCCGCTTCATGCGGCGCAACGGTACCGCCTTCATCGACGCGCTGTGGGCCACACGGCCGGCCAATCTGTTCACCACGCACACCTCGGTCAGCGCCGCCTTCGACGCCTTTGATCCGTCGCTGCTGCGCCAGTACTCGATCCTGGTCGAACAGCAGTTCGGTGAGTCGGTCGAGACCTTGCTGGCGCTCGGCCAGCGTCATGCCGGCGATCCGGACGCACGCTTCGAGCCGGCCTGTCTGGCGCTGCGCGGCTGCGGCAGCGTCAACGGCGTCAGCCGCCTGCACGGCCGCGTCAGCCGCCGCCTGTTCGCCGAGCTGTATCCGCGCTGGCCGATCGACGAGGTGCCGGTCGGGCACGTCACCAACGGCGTGCACGTACCGACCTGGGATTCGCGCTGGGCCGACGAGATGTGGACGCGGACCTGCGGCAAGGAGCGCTGGTGCGCCGGGATCGAGGCGCTGCCCGACGCGGTCGCCGCGGTCGACGACGCCAGCCTGTGGTCGCTGGCGGCGCAACGCCGCAGCGAACTGGTCGAGCGCGTGCGCACGCGGCTGGCCGCGCAGCTGACGCAGCGCGGCGCGACGCCGGAGCAGATCGACGCGGCCGCCCTGGTGCTCGACGCCAACGTGCTGACGATCGGTTTCGCGCGCCGTTTCACCGGCTACAAGCGCCCGGATCTGCTGCTCGGCGACGGCGAACGCCTGCGCCGCCTGCTGCTCGATCCGCAGCGGCCGGTGCAGCTGCTGCTCGCCGGCCTGGCGCACCCGAACGATCTCGAAGCCAAGGACATGATCCGGCGCTGGGTCGACTTCGCCAACGAGCCGGCGGTGCGCGGCCACGTGGTCTTTCTCGAAAACTACGACATCGGCCTCGCCCAGGATCTCGTGCAGGGCGTCGATCTCTGGCTCAACACGCCGGTGCGCGGCCGCGAGGCCTGCGGCACCAGCGGCATGAAGGTGCTCGCCAACGGCGGCCTCAATCTGTCGACGCTCGACGGCTGGTGGGACGAAGCCTATGCCGAGGACGTCGGCTGGGTGATCGGCGACAGTGTCGAAACCCGCGACGACGCCGGCGATGCCGCGCAGCTGTACGCCGTGCTCGAGGAGGACGTGGTCCCGGCCTTCTACACGCGCGACGCCAGCGGCCTGCCGCGCGACTGGGTACGGCGCATGCGGCACAGCATGTCGCAGCTGACGCCGCGCTACAGCAGCAACCGCATGCTGCTGGAGTATGTCGAGGACTATTACCGGCCGGGCGCCGACCTCGCCCGCCGCCGCGGCGCCGACGGCGCCGGCGCCGCGCATGCGTTGCGCGTCTGGCATGAGCAGCTCGCCCGGCTCTGGCCGCAGATCCATTTCGGCGCGCCGCAGGCCCTCGGCGACGGTGCGGCGCGGCGGATGCGCGTCGCCGTCTATCTCGGCGACGTGCCGGCCGGCGACGTGCGCGTCGAGCTCTATGCCGACGCCGACGGCGCGCATGCACCCGAGCACATCGTCATGAGCCGCGGCGAGGCCGTGGTCGGCGCGCACAACGGCTATTTCTACGAAGCCGCGCTGCCGGGCCCGCGGCCGGCGGCGCACTACACGCCGCGCGCCGTCGCCCAGCATGGCCAGGATCTGCTGCCCTCGGAAGTCGGCCTGATCGCCTGGCAGCGCTGAGCGTCCGGCGCGGCCACGCCATCGGTGTGGTATCGAACAGTCGGTGCCTTGCCCTTCGTCGATGCTGGCATCGGCCGGATCCGCGGCCCGCTTGCAGACAGACCGCTCATGAAAAATCCGCCAAGACTGAGCCGCTCGACGCGCACCAAGGCGATCGTGCCGGTCGTCCTCTGCGGCGGCAGCGGCACGCGCCTGTGGCCGCTGTCGCGCGAGCAGCATCCGAAACAGTTCCTATCGCTGCTCGGCGAGCACAGTCTGTTCCAGGACACCGTGCGGCGCACGACGCAGGTCGGCCACGTGCTCGGGCCGGTGGTCGTCGGCGCCGCCGCGCAGCGCTTCATGCTTGCCGAGCAGCTGCGCGAGATACAGATCGACGACGCCGTATTGCTGCTGGAACCCGAAGCGCGCAATACCGCGCCGGCGGTCGCCGCCGCCGTGCATTTCGTCGCCGAGGCCTTCGGCCCGGAGGCGCTGGTGTTCGTGATGGCCGCCGACCACGCGATCGCCGATACGCCCGCCTTCGTGGCGGCGGCGGCGGCCGCCGCCGAAGCCGCCGAGCAGGGCCATATCGTCACCTTCGGCATCAAGCCGACACGGCCGGAAACCGGCTACGGCTACGTCAGGGTGCGCGACGGCGCGGTCCCCGGTGCCGGCGGCGCGTATGCGGTCGACGGCTTCGTCGAGAAACCGTCGCTCGAACGCGCCCGGCAGTTCGTCGAACAGGGCGACCATTACTGGAACGGCGGCCTGTTCCTGTTCCGCGCCGGGCGCTTCCTGTCCGAGCTGCGCCGCTTCGAGCCGGAAACCCATCTGCGCGCCCGCGAGGCGCTGGAGCGCGCGCACCGCGAGGCCGGCGCGATCAGCCTCGACCCCGAGCCGTGGCGCGCCTGCCGCAACGAATCGATCGACTACGCGGTGATGGAAAAGACCGATCGCCTGGCGCTGGTGCCGCTCGATGCCGGCTGGGACGACGTCGGCTCGTGGAGCTTCCTCGAGCGCCTGCCGGCCAGCGATGAAAGCGACAATCACGCGCAGGGCGATGTGTTGCTGGAAGACGCGCACCGCAATCTCGTGCATTCGAGCGGCCGGCTCGTCGCGCTGGTCGGCGTCGACGATCACGTCGTCGTCGAAACCGGCGACGCGGTGCTGGTGATGGCGAAGAACCGCAGCCAGGACGTCAAGAAAATCGTGCAGTCGCTCAAGCAGCGCCGGCGCGTCGAAGCCGAGCAGCACCGGCGCGTCTACCGGCCCTGGGGCCACTACGAAACGATCGCCGGCGGCGAGCGCTTCCAGGTCAAGCGCATCGTCGTCAAACCGGGCGCGCAGCTGTCGCTGCAGATGCATTTCCATCGCGCCGAGCACTGGGTCGTCGTCAAGGGCACGGCGCGCGTCAGCTGCGGCGACAAGAGCTTCATCGTCTCCGAGGACCAGTCGACCTACATCCCGCTCGGCAACACGCACCGTCTCGAGAATCCCGGCAAGGTGCCGCTCGAACTGATCGAGGTGCAGACCGGCTGCTATCTGGGCGAGGACGACATCGTGCGGCTCAGCGACAGCTACGGCCGCGTCGAGCCGGCGGCGGCGCCGCCGCATGGAGCCTGAGAGCGTGGCCATCGTCCCGGCATCACCGGCCGGCGCGCCGGCGACGGCCGACGCGGCGCTGGCCTGCTTCAAGGCCTATGACATCCGCGGCCGCGTGCCGGACGAGCTCGACGCCACGCTCGCCTACCGCCTCGGGCTCGCCTACGCGCGGCGTTTCACGCCGCGGACCGTGGCGCTCGGCCGCGACGTGCGGCATTCCAGTCCGATGCTGCAGGATGCGCTGGCGCTCGGGCTCGAGCACGGCGGCGCGCACGTGCTCGACCTCGGCCTGTGCGGCACCGAGGAGGTCTACTTCGCGGCGTTCCAGCCCGGCGTCGACGGCGGCATCATGGTCACCGCCTCGCACAATCCGATCGAGTACAACGGACTCAAGCTGGTGCGTGGCGGCGCCCGGCCGATCTCCGGCGACTCGGGCCTGCGCGAGCTGGAAGCCGAAGTGCGCCGCTCGCGCGCCACCCCGTACGGGCGGCCGCGCAGCGAACGGCATTCGTTCCGCGCGGCCTACGTCGCCCATCTGCTCGGCTACCTGCAGCGCGACACCCTCAAGCCGCTGAAGATCGCCGTGAATCCCGGCAACGGCGGTGCCGGACTCGTGGTCGACGCGCTGGCGCCGCAGCTGCCGTTCGCGATCGAGCGCCTGTACGCCGAGCCCGACGGCGATTTTCCGCACGGCATTCCCAACCCGCTGCTGCCGCAGAACCGCACCGCGACCGCCGACTTCGTGCGTGCGACCGGCGCCGATTTCGGCGTCGCCTGGGACGGCGACTTCGACCGCTGCTTCCTGTTCGACGAGCACGGCACGTTCATCGAGGGCTATTACATCGTCGGTCTGCTCGCCGCGGCGATGCTGCGCCGGCATCCCGGCGCGAAGATCATCCACGACCCGCGTCTGACCTGGAACACGATCGACATCGTCCGCGGCGCCGGCGGCGTGCCGGTGCAGAGCAAGACCGGCCATGCGTTCATCAAGGAACGCATGCGCGCCGAGAACGCCGTCTACGGCGGCGAGATGAGCGCGCACCACTACTTCCGCGACTTCGCCTACTGCGACAACGGCACGATCCCGTGGCTGCTGGTCGCCCAGCTCGTCAGCCAGACCGGGCTGCCGCTGTCGCAGCTGGTCGGCGAGCGCATGAAGATGTTCCCGGCCAGCGGCGAGATCAACCGCAAGGTCGCCGACATCGGCGCGACGCTGGCCGCGATCGAGGCGCGCTATGCGCCGGACGCGAGCAGCGTCGAGCACGTCGACGGCGTGTCGGTCGCGTTCGCCGACTGGCGCTTCAACCTGCGCGGCTCGAACACCGAGCCGGTGCTGCGCCTCAACGTCGAGTCGCGCGGCGACGCCGCGCTGATGTGTGAACGCACGCACGAACTGCTGGCGCTGATCGGCGGCGAGCCGGCCTGAGGCCGTGGCCGATTGACGATCGTCAATGCCGCCCTGGCCCTGCGGGCGGAAGCTGGCCCGGACCATGGCGGCACGGCCGTCATGTCTTCCCCCCCAGCACCGTCCGGCCCTCGCCGCCGACGGCACCGTCGCGAGGTCGTCATGCAAAATTCGTCCCCCTATGCCGTTTCGTTCGAGAATGCCGGCGGCGTCGCTTCGGTCGGCGGCAAGAATGCCTCGCTCGGCGAGCTGATCCGCACGCTCGGCGACGCCGGCATCCGCGTGCCGGCCGGCTTCGCGACGACTGCCGACGCCTACCGGCGCTTCGTCGCCGACAATCAGCTCGACCGCACGATCGACGCCGCACTCGGCGACTGGCATGCCGGGCGCGTGACGCTGGCCGCCGCCGGCACCCGCATCCGCAACGCCTTTCTCGAAGCGCACTGGCCGGCCGAGATCGAACTGGCGATCCGCGAGGCCTACATGGTGCTCTGCGCACGCAGCGGCAAGGACAGCGCGGCCGTCGCCGTGCGTTCGAGCGCGACCGCCGAGGATCTGCCGAATGCCAGCTTCGCCGGACAGCAGGAGACCTTTCTCAACGTCACCGGCACCGGCGCGCTGCTCGATGCCTGCCGTCGCTGCTACGCCTCGCTGTTCACCGACCGCGCGATCGCCTACCGCCACGAACGCGGCTTCGACTCCGCCAAGATCGCGCTGTCGATCGGCGTGCAGCAGATGGTGCGTTCCGATCTCGGCAGCTCCGGCGTGATGTTCACGCTCGATACCGAGAGCGGCTTCGACAAGGTCGTGCTGATCAATGCCGCCTGGGGTCTCGGCGAGACCGTCGTGCAGGGCCTCGTCGACCCGGACGAATACATGGTCTTCAAGCCGCTGCTCGGCGATGCGCGCTACGTGCCGATCATCGAGCGCAAGCGCGGCGAGAAGGAAGTGAAGATGATCTTCAGCGCCGATGCCGGCGGCGGCACGCACAGCGTGGCGACCAGTGCCGAGGAGCGCCAGGCGCGCGTGCTCGACGACGAGGCGATCCAGCAGCTCGCCCGCTGGGGCTGCGCGATCGAAAAACACTACGGCGTGCCGATGGATATCGAATGGGCGCGCGACGGCGAAACCGGCGAGCTGTTCATCGTCCAGGCGCGCCCGGAAACGGTGCACACGCAGCGCGACGCCCTGACGATGAAGTCCTACCGCCTGCAGGCGCCCGGCAAGCGCCTGCTCGAAGGGCTGGCGATCGGCGAAGCGGCGGTCTGCGGCGCGGCGGTGCGCGTCAGCAACCCGCACGAGGTCGAGAAGTTCCCGGACGGCGCCGTGCTGGTCGCCGAAAACACCGACCCGGACTGGGTGCCGATCATGCGCAAGGCGGCGGCGATCGTCACCGACCACGGCGGCCGCACCTCGCACGCGGCGATCGTCAGCCGCGAACTCGGCGTGCCGGCGCTGATCGGCACCGGCAAGGCGACGCAGGTGCTGCGCGACGGCCAGATGGTCACCGTCGCCTGCTCCGAAGGCGAAGTCGGCCACGTCTACGACGGCAAGGCCGAAGTCATCGTCGAGGAGCACTCGCTGCGCAACCTGCCGGCGACGCACACGCGCCTGATGCTGAATCTCGCCAACCCGGACGCCGCGTTCCGCTGGTGGCGGCTGCCGGCCGACGGCGTCGGCCTGGCGCGCATGGAATTCGTCATCAGCAACGCAATCAAGATCCATCCGATGGCCCTGCTCCATCCGGAACGCATCAGCGATCCGGAGGCGCGCGCGCAGATCGAGCGCCTGACCGCCGGCTATAGCGACAAGGCCGAGTACTTCGTCGAGCGCCTGGCGACCGGCCTCGCGCGCCTGGCGGCCGTGGTGCATCCGAAGCCCTGCGTGATCCGCCTGTCCGACTTCAAGACCAACGAGTACGCCGATCTGATCGGCGGCGCCGACTTCGAGCCGCACGAGGAAAACCCGATGCTCGGCTTCCGCGGCGCCTCGCGCTACTACTCGCCGCGCTATCGCGACGGCTTCGCGCTGGAATGCCGCGCGATCAAGCGCCTGCGCGAAACCATGGGTTTCGACAATGTCATCATCATGGTGCCGTTCTGCCGCACGCTCGGCGAGGCCGATCGCGTGCTCGAGGTGCTCGCCGAAAACGGCCTGCGCCGCGGCGAGTTCGGCCTGAAGATCTACGTGATGTGCGAAATTCCGTCGAACGTAATCCTCGCCGAGAAGTTCGCGCGGCGCTTCGACGGCTTCTCGATCGGCAGCAACGACCTCACGCAGCTGACGCTCGGCGTCGACCGCGACTCGGCGGAACTGGCGGACCTGTTCGACGAAAGCGATCCGGCGGTGCGCGCGCTGATCGAGACCGTGATCGAGCGCGCCCACCGCGCCGGCGCCAGCGTCGGCATCTGCGGCGAGGCGCCGAGCGCGCATCCGGCGTTCGCGCAGTTCCTGGTCCAGGCCGATATCGACTCGATTTCGGTGAACCCGTCGAGCTTCCTTGCGGTCAAGAGCAATATCGCTTCGACCGAAGTGCAGCCCTCGGGCAAGGAACTCCGCCATGCCAGTTGATGAAATCAATCCCGTAAGCGAGCTGTGGCCGTCCGAGGCGATGCCCTCGGTCGACCGCGCCTGGCTCGAGATGGACATGGACAAGAGTCCGATGGTCATCTCGGCGGTGCTCGACCTCGAAGGCGTCAGCGACCTCGAAGTCCTGCAGCGCGAAATCCTCGCCCGGCTGATGCGCCATCCGCGCTTCGCCCAGCAGATCGACGACTCGCGCCGTCCCTCGGCGTGGCGCCGTGCGCGCGACTTCGAGCCGGCGCAACACATCGGCATCCGCCATGTCACCGAGCACGAGCTGCCGGCGGCGGTCGCCGACGAAATGCGCCGCGGACTCGACCGCGAGCGCCCGCTGTGGCACGTCACCCTGTTCCCGGTCGGCGAGCATCGTGTCACCGTGCTGTTCCGCGCCCATCACGCGATGGGCGACGGCGTCGGCTTCATCCAGCTGCTGCTGGGCCTGCATGACGACGTCGAGGCGCCGCCACCGCCGCTGCCGGCCCTGCCGCGACGCGGCCCGCTGGCGCCGCTGATCGAGCGCCTGCAGGACGTCGACGCCTCGCTGCTGCGCCTGCGCGGCTTTCTCGCGCGCAGCGGCGAGGACCCGCTCGGCCTGCTGTCGCAGACCGTTTCGCTCGGCCGCGACGCCGCCACGCTGCTGGCGCTGCTGGCGCGCGGCGGCGAACGTCCGCATCAGTTCAGCGCACCGCTGTCCGGCCACCGCGCGGTGGCCTGGAGCCACGAACTGCCGACCACCGCGGCGATCAAGCGGGCCGCGCACGCGCTCGGCTGCACGCACAACGATCTGATGCTGACGGCGCTGGCCGGCGCCTTCGCGCACTATCTGCATGCCGAATGCCGCGAAGACATCGCGCCCGAGCAGGAACTGCGCATCGCCATCCCGATCAACCTGCGCAAGTGCTCGGACGCGATGCTCAGCAATCGCTTCGGCCTTGGCCTGCTCGACCTGCCGGTCGGCATCAGCAACCCGCACAAGCGCCTCGCCGTCGTCGTCGAGCGCACGCGCCGCCTCAAGAACTCGCGCGAGGCGCACGCCGTCTTCATCGGCCTGGCGGTCGCCGGCGAGCTGCCGGGCCGCATCGAGCGCAATCTGGTCGGCCTGATCGCGCGCAAAGCCTGTGCCGTGGTCTCCAATCTGCCGGGGCCGGAGCAAAGCCTGCACTTCGCCGGCGCGCGCATCGCCAACATCGTGTTCTGGCCGCCGCAGAGCGGCGGCATCGGCATCGGCGTCAGCCTGCTCAGCTACGCCGGGCGCAGCACGCTGGGCATCTCCTCGGACGTCGCCGTGCTACGATCGCCGCGCGCCTTGCTCGACGCCTTTGTCGAAGAGCTCGAAGCGCTGCTCCATGACGCGGCGCCGGCAACGCGCACGAACCGAACCACGACCCGGCCCCGCGCCCGCCGCGCCAAGGCCTGATGGAGCGCGCATGGATGCCAGTACGAGTGCGGGGCCTGCCCGCCGGTGAGCGATGCCACTTCGATCGGCGTGTCGCTGCTGATCGGCCTTCTGATCGGAATCGAGCGCGGCTGGCATGAGCGCGACGCCGGCGACGGTCAGCGCATCGCCGGCATCCGCACCTTCTCCCTGATCGGCCTGTTCGGCGGCGTCTGCGCCGCGTTCGGCGACGGCGCGCCGTTCGTGCTCGGCGCCGGCCTGCTCGGTCTGGCCGGGGTCCTGGCCTTCGCCCAGCACGGCTATCCGGAGCGCCGCGACCACGGCATCACCACGCTGATTGCCGCGCTGCTGACGTACGGACTCGGCGCCCTCGCCGTGCACGGCGAGCCAGCGATCGCCGGCGGCGCGGCGGTGCTGACGACCGCGCTGCTCGGCCTCAAGCAGCCGATCCACCAGCTGCTGCAGCGCCTGCAGGCCACCGAGCTGCTGGCCGCACTGCAGCTGCTGCTGCTCGCCGTGGTCATCATGCCCTTGCTGCCCAAGCACGCGCTCGATCCCTGGCGGCTCGTCAGCCCGTACGAGTTCGCCAGTCTGGTGCTGCTGCTGGCGCTGCTGTCGTTCGCCGGCTACGTCGCGGTGCGCCTGTTCGGCTGGCGCCTCGGGGCGCTGATGAGCGGCGCCGCCGGCGGCCTGGTGTCGTCGACCGCGGTCATCGTCAACTGGGCCCCGCTGCTGCGCGAGGGCGCTGCCTCGCAGCGCGCGGCGAGCGGCGCGATGCTCGCCGCCTGCGGCGTGATGCCGATGCGCGTGCTGGTGCTCGGCTCGCTGATCGCTCCGGTGCTGGCGCCGCACCTGATCGGGCCGGCACTGCTGATGACGCTGGTCCTGCTGCCGTTCATCCTGCTGCGTCTGCCGCCGGCCGGTGCGGTCGCCGAATCCCGGCTGCCGCTGCGCAATCCGATGAGCCTGTGGAGCGCGGCGCGCTTTGCGGTGCTGCTGGTGATCGTGATGATCGCCGTCGAGCTGGCGCGCCGGCATTTCGGCGCGCCAGGCCCGCTCTACGCCGCCGCGGTCGGCGGCCTCGCCGATGTCGACGCGGTCACGCTGACGCTGGCGCGGCTGGTCGCGGCCGGCAGCGACGGCCGCATCGCCACGACCGGCATGGTGCTGGCGATGCTGGTCAACAACGTCGTCAAGGCGACGATGGCCGGCGTGCTCGGCGGCCGGCCGGCGTGGCGACAGGTCGCCGCGCCCCTGATGTTGAGCAATCTGGCCGGCGGCCTGGCCCTGTTTCTGGTCTGATCCGCAATCGACTACGTAGTTTCCGCAGGCCGACTACGCGGAAATCCGAATGGGCGGCCTTGGTGCGCTTCCTTACAGTACCTCCACGTTCAAGCGGGGGTACACACCATGTCGACGCAGAGCCAGTGCAACACCGAAGTCTCCGAACCGTGCCGCAGCTGCATGCGCCAGGGCGCCTGCCTCGGCGCCGTGGTCCAGGAAGCGGCATCGTCGACCTGCGTGACGGTCGTCACGCTGCAGCGCGGGCAGAGCCTGCACCGCGTCGGCGATCCGGCCAACGCCATCTATGTGGTGCAGTCCGGGGCCTTGAAGTCGCGCCGCAACTCGGTGCAGGGCGAGGAGGAAATCGTCGCTTTCCGCCTGCCGGGCGACACCCTCGGCCTCGATGATTTCGGCCAGATGCAGCGCGGCACCGAAGCCGTCGCGCTGTGCCCGACCCGCGTCTGCCGCATGCCGCTCGACGTGCTGCAGAGCGAAGTGCATCTGTCCTCGGCCGTCGCGGAGCGCCTGTTCAACGACCTCGGCCAGGAATTCGAACGTCTGCACGAGCGTCTGCAGAACGAGCGCCGCTCGGCGCAGTCGCGCATCGCCAGCTTCCTGCTCGCGCAGCTGCAGCGCCGCCGCCGCCTGTTCGGCGCGCAGATCGACCGCTTCACGCTGCCGATGACCCGCGTCGACCTCGGCCGCTTCCTCGGGCTGGCGACCGAAACCGTGTCGCGCATGTTCACGCGCCTGCAGCTCGATGGCGTGATCGCCTGCGACGGCAACAGCGTGCAGGTGCTCGATACCGAGGCGCTGCAGCAGCAGGCCGGCGAGCAATCCTCCGCGGCCGCGCCGGTTGCCCGCGCGCGGCCGACCCTGGCCCGCGCCGCCTGAGGCGGCCGGGCCCGGGCGCTCTCAGGCCGGACTGCGCAGGTTCAGCAGCATCTGCACCAGCGGCCCGAGCGCCCGTGCGTCCATCTTCTGCATGATGTGGGCGCGATGCAGTTCGACGGTCCGCTCGGAAACACCGAGTTCGAGGGCGATGACCTTGTTGGCGTGGCCATCGACGAGACGCTGGGCGATTTCGCGTTCGCGCGGCGTCAGCGTCGCGTAGCGGGTCTCGATCTCGGAGCGCTGCTGGTTGGAGACCGCCTGCTTCTCGTCATTGTCGAGCGCACGGCGCACGCGGGTCAGCAGATCCTCGTCGTGAAAAGGTTTCTGCAGGAAATCGAAGGCGCCGGCGCGCATCGCCTCGACCGCCATCGGCACATCGCCATGGCCGGTCATGAAAATGACCGGCAGGCGGCTGCCGCGCTCCTTGAGCAGGCGCTGCACATCGAGCCCGCTCATGCGCGGCATGCGCACGTCGAGCAGCAGGCAGCCGCGCCACGAGGATTGCCATTCGGCGAGGAACCGGGCCGGGTCGTTGAAGCCGCGGCTCGGCAGACGCACGCTTTTGAGGAGCAGGACTACGCTGTCGCAGACCGCTTCCTCGTCGTCGACGATGTAGACCAGCGCCTCGCTCATGCTTCCCTCCCGTGGTGTTCAGTCGGCGATCGGCAGGCGCAGCACGAAGGTCGCGCCCGCGTTCTCGTTGACGTAGTAGCTTAGCTCGCCGCCGTGCGCGCGCGCGATCGACTGGCAGATCGACAGGCCGAGCCCCATGCCCTGCGGCTTGGTCGTATAGAACGGCTCGAACAGGTGGGCAGCCGCCTCGGCGCTGATGCCGGGCCCGCCGTCGACGACGCGAATCTCGACGAACATGCCAGCCAGCGCCGCGGTGACGATGTCGATGCGGTCGCTGGTGCGGACGCCGCCCATCGCCTCGAGCGCGTTGCGGACCAGATTGAGCAGCACCTGCTGGATCTGCACGGCGTCGCCGTGCACGTCCGGAACATCAGGATCCAGATGCGCGCGCAGGCGCACGCCGGCCTGACGGGTGTCGAACTCGACCAGCGGCAGCACGCCGTGCACGAGCTGGTTGACGTCGAGCCGCTCGCGCTGTTCCTCCTGGCGTCGCGTCAGCGCACGCAGGCCGCGGATCACCTGGCCGGCACGCTCGGCCTGGGCCGCGATCTTCTCGAGCGGCTCGAACAGATCTTCCGGCGTCGCCTGCCCGGATTGCAGCAGGCGGCGGCAGGCGCTCGCGTAGTTGGCGATCGCGGTCAGCGGCTGGTTCACCTCGTGGGCGATGCCGCTGACCATCTCGCCGAGCTGGCCGACGCGGCTGGCGTGCATCAGGCGCACGCGCAGCGCTTCGGCTTCGCGGTTGGCGGCGAGCACGGCGCTGCGGTCGACGATCTCGCTGATGATCAGTTCCGGCGTGCCGTCCTCGCCGGCCACGGCCGCGCTGTAGTGCAGCGCCTGCAGCTCCGAACCGTCGTGGCGACGGTAGCGGAACTCCTGGCGGAACTCGCCCTCGCCGTTCTGCAGGCGCTCGAAGGCGTCGAGCAGGCGCGGCCGGTCCTCCGGATGGACGAAATCCGAGTGCCGCATGCCGATCAGCGCCTCGACCGAGGCGCCGAACAGCTCGGCGCAGGCCCGGTTCGCGCGCAGGACGTGACCGGCGAGATCGGTGGTCATCATCGCCGTCGGCGCGTAATCGAAGATCAGGCGCAATTCCTCGCCGGTCTGGCGCAGCATCGCCTCCTGGTGCTTGCGCTCGGTGATGTCGCGCAGGATGCCGACGTAGCCGCGCACGCCGCCGGTGACGAACTCGCCGACCGATAGATCGATCGGGAACGTAGTGCCGTCCTTGCGCAACGCGACGACCTCGCGGCCGATGCCGATGATGCGGCGCTCGCCGGTGTGCGCGTAGCGATCGATGTAGGCGTCATGCTCGCCGCGATACGGCTGCGGCATCAGCATGCTGACATTGCGTCCGTGCACCTCGGCCGCGGCGTAGCCGAACAGCATCTCGGCGGAGCGGTTGAAGGCGATGATGTGGCCGGCGGCGTCGATCAGCATGATCGCGTCGACGGCGGCATCAAGCAGGGCACGCAGCGGATCGTCGGCGATCGGCGGCTGGTTGGCCATGGGCGGGGGCACGGTGAACAGGCGGTAGGCAGCCATCTTACTCATCCGCCGGATCGCCGGCAGCCAGGAAATGAAAAACGGGGGTTCAAACCCCTCTTCTGGCGACCGCCGCTTGGCGGTCGAGCCAGTCGAGCAGCGCTTCGAGCCGCATCGTGCCGCTGATGCGCCCGACTTCGCGGCCGCCCGCGTAATAGACCAGCGTCGGCAGGTTGGCGATGTCCTCGCGCGCCGCGATCGCCTCCTCCTCGTCGACGTTGCAGGTCGCAAAACCCAGATCGCGGCGATAGGACGCAGCGTCGGCGAAGATCGGCCCCATCACCGAGCACGGGCCGCACCAGGGCGCCCAGAAATGCACGACCGTCGGCCTTTCCGCTTCGCCGAGGCGCAGGTCGAAGTCTTCGGCGCTCAGCGCCTGCACGGCCGGCGGCAGCAATTCGCCGCAATTCGCGCAGGTGCCGCCGTTGCGCCCCGGGTCCGCACACCCGCACTGGGGACAGCGCACGAGGCCGTGAATGAAATCGCTCACGGCAGACACCACAGCCCGCCGTGGAAAGCCGGCATCGCGGCGGAGGCGGCGAAGCCGGTCACGCCGACCAGGATCATCAGGCCACCGGCGAGGCGCGGCGCCTGCTGCAGGCGCCCCATCCCGGCGAAGGCCCAGCCGCTGGCGGCGAGCAAGGGGCTGCTGCCGGCCGCGAACGCGGCGAGCAATGCCGCACCGAGCCAGGACGAGCCGCTGAAGGCGACGGCGGACAACGCGAAGTACAAGGTCGCACAGGGCATCAGCGCCCACAGCAGCCCGCGGCCGAAGCGGCGCCAGGGGCCGGCGTCGGTGCGCGGCACGCAGCAGGCCGGGACCCGCCGCCTGAGCTGGCGCCAGCCGAGGGCGACCAGCGCGACCGCCGCAATCAGTTGCAGGCTCAGACCCAGGCCGGTCGGCGGCAACAGCCGCGTCAGCAGCGCACCGCCGGCGCCGGCGGCGGCGCCGAGCAGCGCGTAGCCGACGATGCGGCCGGCATGCAGCGGCAACAGCTCAAGCAGCAACGGACGGCGTCCATCGCGCGGCAGGTGCAGTTGCTGGACCGCGCCGCACATCAGGCTGCAGTGCGGAGACGTGGCGAGCCCGGCAACGAACATGGCCGGAACGGCCAATTCGAACATTTCAGCGCTCGTCCGCGCAGGCGCTGCAGCGTGTCGCCTCCGGCAACTTGCTGTGTCGTGCGGCACCGATCGGCTGGCCGCAGCGCTCGCATTCGTCCCACAGGCCGGCGTCGGCGCGGCTCAGGGCATGATCGATCTGGCGGATCGCGGTGCGCGTGCGATGCGCCAGCGCGTCGACCACCTCGTCGTTCTCGGTTTCGGCCGCTTGCTCGGCAAAATCCGCCGACAGCGGCGCGGCGACGCGCTGCTGGTCGTTCTCAAGCCGCTTCAGCTGCTCGGCGTACTGCTCGCGGCGGCGCTGCAGTCCGGCACGTACCTCGGGGGGCATGGTCCTGTTGGTCATCGAAAACTCCGTTTGTGCGGAGTATCGTCGCGAACACCCCCCTTTCGCCTTGATCTGCGTCAGCGCGGTTCGTCGTCCGGCATCCTCTCGGCGACGCTGTCGAGATCCTCGTACTGGCCGCTGCGGATCGCCCAGACCAGCAGGCCGCCGGCGGCCGCCATCAGCACGACCCCGAGCGGGATCAGCAGGAACAGGATTTGCATCAGTTCGTCTCCCCGCGCCGCGGCAGACGCAGCGCGTTCAGCACCACGATCAGCGACGACGCCGACATGCCGAGCGCCGCCATCCACGGCGCCAGCGCTCCGGCCATCGCCAGCGGCAGCACCGCGACGTTGTAGAGCAGCGCCCAGCCGATGTTCTGCTGCACGCGGCGGCGGATGTCGCGCGCCAGCGTCGGCGCCCCGGCCAGCGCCCGCAGCGATTCGTCGACCAGCAGCAGATCGGCGCGCGCCTGGGCGAGCGCGGCCCCCTGCGGCATCGCGCAGGCGACGTCGGCGCCGGCCAGCAGCGGCGCGTCGTTGATGCCGTCACCGACGGCCATCACCACCCGGCCCTGCGCCTGCAGCTGGCGGACATGCTCCAGCTTGTCCTCGGGGCGCATGCGGGCGTGGACTTCGGTGATGCCGACGAGACGCGCCAGGGCCTGCGCCGGCGCCTCGGCGTCGCCGGTCAGCAGGCGCACGTCGATGCCTTGCCGGCGCAGCGCGGCGACCGCGGCGGCGGCTTCCGGGCGCGGCGGCGCCTGCAGCGCGAAGCGCGCCAGCGTCTGCTGCTCGTCGCGCAGCGCCAGCAGTGTCGCCGCCGCCTCGCCGGCGCCGGCCGACAGGCCGTCGGCGGCGCCGATCCAGTAGCGGCGGCCCTCGACCAGACCGGCGACGCCGCGGCCCGGCGCGCTGCGCACTTCGCGTGCCGGCAGATTCTGCTCGTAGCGGCGGAACGCCTGCGCGAGCGGATGGGTCAGCTCGCGCTCCAGCGCCGCGGCGATCGCCAAGCAGCGCTCGGCGGTTTCCGTACCGAGCACTTCGACGTGTTCGACGACCGGCTGCGAACGCGTCAGCGTACCGGTCTTGTCGAACACCACGGTATCGACATCGGCGAGGCGGCCGAGGCTGCGCGGCCGCGCGACCAGCACGCCGCGCCGCGCCAGCTGGCCGCTGCCGGCGGCGAAGGCCAGCGGGCCGGCCAGCGACAGCGCGCACGGACAGCTCGCCACCAGCACCGCCAGCGCTGCCGACAGCGCATGCTCATGGTCGTGCGACCACCAGGCCCAGGCGGTGCCGGCGGCGAGCATCAGAATCAGCAGCGAGAATACGCCGGCGAAACGGTCGAGCACCTGCTGGAACGGCGGACGCTCGCGCTCGGCACGCTGCAGCACCGCGGTGATCTGCGCCAGCCAGGTCTGGCTGCCGAGCGCCTCGGCCCGCAGACGCAGCGGCGCGGCGCCGACATTGACGCTGCCGGCGAGCAGGCGTTCGTTGCGGCGGTGCAGAACCGGCTTGGCCTCGCCGCTGAGCAGGGCCTCGTCGAGCTCGGCCGCCAGATCGAGCAGCGCGCCGTCGACCGGCACCGCCTCCCCGGGCGCAACCTTGAGCACATCGCCGAGCACGACCTGCGCCAGCGGCACGGTCTGCTCGCCGCTCTCGCCGACCCGCGTCGCCGTCAGCTTGCGCATGCCGACCAGCCGGCGCAGGTGGCCGGCCGCCCTGGCGCGGGAGCGGCCTTCGAGAAAGCGGGCGCCGGACAGCAGCATCACGAACATCGTCGCCGAGTCGAAGTACAGCTCGCCACTGCCCGCCAGCACGCGCCAGGCCGAAACCAGGTAAGCGACGACGATCGACACCGCGATCGGCACATCCATGTCGACGCGGCGTGCGCGCAAGGCCCGCGCCGCGCCGGCCAGGAACGGCCAGCCGCCGTAAATCACGCACGGCGTCGCGAACAGCCACTGCGTCCAGCGCAGCAATTGCAGCACCGACGGATCGATGCCGGCCGCATCGCTGCCGTAGGTCGGCCAGGCCAGCATCATCACCTGCATCGAGCACAGCACGGCGACGCCGATGCGGGCCAGCTGCTCGCGCGCACCGCGGCGGTCGCCGTTGATCCGTACGTCCTGGGCCAGGACGCGCGGCGTATAGCCCTCGCCGTCAAGCAGCGCCAGGATCGACGACAGCGGCTCGATCTCCGGCGCGAAGCGGAACTGCACCGTGCGCCCGGCCAGATTGACCTGCACCTGGCTGGCATGCGGCGCGAGCAGACGCTCGACGCGCGCGACGCAGGCGCCGCAATGCATGCCGTCCAGGCCGAGCAGCACCTCGCGCTGACCGGCGCCGGCCGGTGCGCTGATGCTGTCGCGCATCTCGGGACGGTCATAAACCTGCCACTGCAGGGCGCTCGCGCTCATGCGGAAGATTCCGGTGACTTCGGGTTGCGGTCGTCGTTCAGCGCGGATTGACGATCGGCCCGTGCGTTTCGGGCAGCGGCGTGAAGCCGCCCTCGAAAGCCAGCGTCATCGTCACCGCCCCGGCGATCAGCACCGCCGCCGGCAGCAGGAACAGCAACGCGAATTCGAGACCGTAGTGCGAGCCGCGGCGCGGCGTGGTGACGGCGTTGGGCGTGTCCATCGCGATACCTCTTTTCATTTCAGTGGTGACGGGATTCCCCGCCCTCGTGTTCCTCGGCGTCCTCGTCGTGATCGCGGCCGTCGGAGAGGAAGGTGGCGACGCGTTCGCGCCGCGACTGCTTGGCGTCGTCGGCGGTGACGACGAAATGCAGCTTGGCGACCGTCGGGTGCGCGCCGTGCGCCCGCGCCGTGACCGTCGCCGAGACGTGCTCGCCCGGCGCGGCGCTCAGGCTGTCAGGCTCCAGCTCGACGTCGCCGCCGTCGTCGAAACGCGCCAGCACGCTGTAGTGGCGCGTATGCGTGTCCTTGTTCGAGATCTTCACCGCGTAGACGTTCTCGATGCGGCCGTCGACCAGCTCGCGGTACAGCTGCTTGCGATCGCGCACGACGTCGAGATCGAACGGGCTGCGTGTGAAGATCAGCCAGGCGGTCGCCGCCAGCACCGCCATCCAGACCAGTCCGTACCCGATCATGCGGCCGCGGAAGATATGGAAGCCGCCGCCGGTATCGTGGCGGGCACTGCTGTAGCGGATCAGGTTGCGCGGCTTGCCGACCTGATCCATGACCTCGTTGCAGGCGTCGATGCAGGCCGCGCAGGCGATGCACTCGTACTGCAGGCCGTTGCGGATATCGATGCCGACCGGACAGGCCTGCACGCACATCGAGCAGTCGATGCAATCGCCCTGCTTGAGCGGCGCGAGCTCCACCTCGTTCTCGGAACGCTCGCCGGCGAGCACCGCGGCCGCGGTCGGCGCGCGCTGCTGCATCAGCTTCTTGAAGATGCCCTTGCGCGGCTCGCCGCGTTTCTCATCGTAGGCGATGATCAGCGTGTCGCGATCGAACATCGCGCTCTGGAAGCGGGCGTACGGGCACATGTACTTGCAGACCTGCTCGCGCAGGAAGCCGGCGTTGCCCCAGGTCGCAAAGCCGTAGAACAGCACCCAGAACAGCGACCAGCCGCCGAGCGTGAAATGCGCGGCATCGGCGAACAGCTCGCGTGCGGGCACGAAATACGCGACGAAGCTCAGGCCGGTGTAGAGCCCGAACAGCGCCCAGGCCAGATGCTTGGCCCCCTTGCGCAGAATCTTCTGCGCATGCCACGGCCCGCGGTCGAGCTTCATGCGCGCATGGCGGTCGCCCTCGATCGCGCGCTCGATCCACAGGAAGGCCTCGGTCCACACCGTCTGCGGGCAGGCATAGCCGCACCACAGGCGGCCGGCCAGTGTAGTGAAGAAGAACAGCGTCAGCGCCGCCGCCAGCAACAGCGCCGACAACAGGTAGAAGTCCTGCGGCACGATGGTCAGGCCGAAGACGTGAAAGCGCCGCGCCGGCAGGTCGAACAGCACCAGCGGCGTCTCGCCGATACGGACCCACGGCAGCCCGTAGAACAGGCCGAGCAACACCAGCACCGTGGCGACGCGCAGACGCGCGAACAGGCCGCGCACGTCGCGCGGATAGACCTTGCCCGACGACTGGTACATCAGGACCGGCTGTTCCTTCACCTGCTGCTCACCGTGTGCCACGTTGATCCCCCCGCTCGACCGGCGTCGCCAGTACCGCGGCGATCAGTGCCGGGACCACCGCCAGCAGCCACAGCACTGCAAAGCCGATCGCCACGCGCGCCGGCGTCTTCAGCGGCAGCCAGCCCTCGGCCGGCAGCAGCAGCAGCGTGATCAGCGACACGCTGGCGCCGAGGAACGACGCCCACAGCACCGCGCTGATCTGCTGGAATTCGCGCCGGCCGCCGAGCGCCCGGCGACGGGCACCGGCGACGATCGCCGGTGCCTCGTCTTCCGCGTGGAGATCGGGCTCGTCGTTCACGGCTTGGCGTCCGTCTGCGACAGGCTGTAGACGTAGGCGGCGACCACGCGAATCTCGTCCGGCGTGAGAATCTTCTCGTGCGCCGGCATCTGGCTGTGGCGGCCGAACAGGATCGTCTCGCGGATGCGCTCGCGCGTGCCGCCGTGCAGCCAGATGTCGTCGGTCAGGTTCGGCGCGCCGAGCAGAGGGTTGCCGTGGCCGTCGGGACCGTGACAGGCCGCGCAGGTGATCGCGAACTGCTTCTGGGCACGCTCGCGCACCGCCGGATCGAGCTTCGGGTCGTTCCAATGGCTGACGTAGCGCACCAGCGCATCGACCGTCGCCGCATCGATTGCACCGTTGAACGGCGGCATCGTGCCGCCGCGGCCGTTGGTGATCGACGCCACGATCGCTTCGGGCGTGCCGCCGTACAGCCAGTCCTTGTCGGACAGGTTCGGGAAGCCCAGCGCACCGTGCGCGTCGGCGCCGTGGCAGCCGGCACAGTTGTTGAGGAACACGCCGCGGCCCAGCGCCACCGCCTTCTGATCAGCGGCCAGCGCCGCCACGTCGAGATCGTGGAACGCGGCGAACTGCCGGTCGCGCTGCGCGTGGTAGGCGTCGAGATCCCCCTGCATCTGCTTCTGCGAGGACCAGCCGAGCCGGCCGGCGAAGTTGCCGAGACCCGGATAGAAGATCAGGTACGCGGCGCCGAAGATGACCGTGATCAGGAACAGGTTCAGCCACCAGCGCGGCAAGGGATTGTTGTACTCGCGCAGGTCGTCGTCCCAGACGTGGCCGGTATCGGCCGAGCCCTGCTTGCCGCGCGCGTTGGCGAGCAGCAGCCACAGCGCGCCGACCATCATGGCCACCGTGATGCCGATGACCACCCAGTGCCAGAATCCGCTCATGACCGACCTCCGTTCTGCCGGCCGCGGCAGCAGTGGCTCGATTCGACGCCGAGCGGCACGTCATCCTTGAGCGGCAGTTCCGCCGCCTCTTCGAAACGGGCGCGGTTGTGCGCCGAGTAAGCCCAGGCGGTAATGCCGAGGAAGGCCAGCAATAGCGTGGCAGTGACCAGACCGCTGATCATGAGGCGTCTCCGGTGGACGCAGGCGCGGCGGCCGGGGCGACCGGCGCGCGCAGCGACTGCAGGAAGGCGATGAGGGCGTCGAGCTTGGTCTTGCCGGCGACCGCTTCCGGCGCCGAGGCGATGTCAGCCTCGCTGAACGGCACGCCGACGCGCGACAGCGCGCGCATCTCGGCCTGCACGTCCTCGGCGTCGAGCGCCTGCTCGGCGAGCCACGGGTAGCCGGGCATGTTCGACTCCGGCACGACGTCGCGCGGGTTCAGCAGATGGATGCGGTGCCAGTCGTCGGAGTAGCGACCGCCGACGCGCGAAAGGTCCGGGCCGGTGCGCTTGCTGCCCCACTGGAACGGATGGTCCCAGATCGACTCGGAGGCCTGGCCGGCCGGGCCGTAACGCAGCACTTCCTCGGCCAGCGAGCGCACCATCTGCGAGTGGCAGTTGTAGCAGCCTTCGCGAATGTAGACGTCGCGGCCCGCGACTTCGAGCGGCGTGCGCGTCTTCATGCCCGGCGCCGGCTGCATCTTCGCCTGCTCGGCCATCAGCGGCACGATCTCGACGAAGCCGCCGAAGCTGATCGCGACGGCCGTCAGTATGGCCAGCCAGCCGACGCTCTTCTCAATCTTTTCGTGGTTCATGCGCGGGCCTCCGCCGCCGCAACGGCCTGGGGTTCAGAAGCGGGACCGATGGTCTTCCAGACATTCCAGACCATCACCAACATGCCGGTCAGATAGATCGCGCCGCCGGCCAGGCGCATCGCGTAGAACGGATAGGTGGCCTTGAGGCTTTCGATGAAGCTGTAGGTCAGCGAACCGTCAGCTTCGGTGGCGCGCCACATCAGGCCTTGCATGACGCCGGCGATCCACATCGCGACGATGTAGAGCACGGTGCCGATCGTCGCCAGCCAGAAATGCAGGTTGATGGCCGGCACGCTGTACATCGCCGGCTTGTTCCAGAGCTTGGGAATCAGCGCGTAGATCGAACCGAAAGTGATCATCGCGACCCAGCCGAGCGCACCGGAGTGCACGTGGCCGATCGTCCAGTCGGTGTAGTGCGACAGCGCGTTGACCGTCTTGATCGACATCATCGGACCTTCGAAGGTCGACATGCCGTAGAACGACAGCGAGACGATCAGGAACTTGAGGATCGGATCGTCGCGCAGCTTATGCCAGGCGCCCGACAGCGTCATGATGCCGTTGATCATGCCGCCCCAGGACGGCGCCAGCAGGATCAGCGAGAACACCATGCCCAGCGACTGCGCCCAGTCCGGCAGCGCCGTGTACATCAGGTGATGCGGGCCGGCCCACATGTAGACGCTGATCAGCGCCCAGAAGTGCACGACCGAGAGCCGGTAGCTGTAGATCGGCCGGCCGGCCTGCTTCGGCACGAAGTAGTACATCATGCCGAGGAAGCCGGCAGTCAGGAAGAATCCGACCGCGTTGTGGCCATACCACCACTGCACCATCGCGTCGACCGCACCGCCGTAGAGCGAGTAGGACTTGGTCAGCGAGATCGGAATGGCGGCGCTGTTGACGATATGCAGCACCGCGACGGCGATGATGAACGAGCCGTAGAACCAGTTGGCAACGTAGATGTGGCTGACGGTGCGCTTGGCGATCGTGCCGAAGAAGACCACCGCATACGCGACCCAGACGACCGCGATGAGCAGATCGATCGGCCATTCGAGCTCGGCGTATTCCTTGCCCTGTGTCATGCCCAGCGGCAGCGTGATGGCCGCAGCCAGAATCACCACCTGCCAGCCCCAGAACGTGAACGCGGCGAGCTTGGGCAGGAACAGCGGCGCGCGGCAGGTCCGCTGCACGACCCAGTACGAGGTCGCGAACAAACCCGAGCCACCGAACGCGAAGATCACCGCGTTGGTGTGCAGGGGGCGCAGGTGGCTGTAGGTCAGCCAGGGGACATCCATGTTCAGCGCCGGCCACAGCAGTTCGGCGGCGATGAACACGCCGACCGTCATGCCGACCAGGCCCCAGACCACGGTCATGATGCTGAATTGCCGCACGACTCTGTCGTGGTAGTGCGGTACGGCGACATCGCTTGTGCTCATCGGAAGGCTCTCGGACTCGCGGGTGTTTGCGGCAGGGAGTGTCGGAGCGGACCTCGACTGCGGCATTGACCGCCGTCAAGTCGCTCCGGCACCGGAATCAAATCGCGGCCGAATGTCGCGCCGCCGGCATGGCCGGGGCGTAACGATCGAACACGCGGGCGATATTGCGGACCAGCGGACGGCCGCGCGGCGTGACGAGCAGGCGCTCGCCGTCGATTCGGACCAGACCGTCGTCGGCAAGCGCGCGCAGCGCATCGCGCGCAGCGTGGAAATGGCTCCAGAAGGTGACGCCGTGGCGGGCGCCGAGCGCAGCGCCATCGACTTCGCCGGCGCACATGATCCGGTCGATCACATCGCGTCGCAGCAGATCCTCGGCATCCAGGCGCAGCCCGCGCCGCACCGGCAGCTGGCCGGCATCGACGCACTGCAGATAGTCGTCGAGCCGCTTGGCGTTCTGCGCATAGCAATCGGCGATGCGGCTGATCGCGCTCATGCCGATGCCGATCAGTTCGGCGCCGGCGTGCGTCGAATAGCCCTGGAAATTGCGATGCAGGCTGCCCTGCTCCAGCGCCTGCGCCAGATCGTCGCCCGGCCGCGCGAAGTGATCCATGCCGATGCGCCGATAACCGGCGGCGGTGAACGCCTCGACCGCCGTGCGCAGCAGTTCGAGGCGCGTGCCCGCGTCCGGCAGCTCGTCGCGATGGATCTGCCGCTGCGCCGGGAACATCTGCGGCATGTGCGCGTAGGCGTAGACCGCAATGCGGTCGGGCTGCAGCCCGGCGACCTGAGCGAGCGTCTTCTCGAACGAAGCCGGCGTCTGTCGCGGCAGGCCATAGATCAGGTCGATCGCGATCGAACGGATGCCGGCGGCGCGCGCCGCCTCGACGGCCGCCGCGGTCAGCGCCAGCGGCTGCTCGCGATTGATCGCCTGCTGCACCGCCGGATCGAGATCCTGTACGCCGAAGCTGACGCGGTTGAAGCCGAGCTCGGCGAGCGCGCGCAGGCGACCGGCGTCGACGGTGCGCGGATCGATCTCCAGCGAATACTCACGCTCGGCGTCCGCGACGAAGCCGAACTGGCGTTCGAGCGAGGACATCAGGTGCGCGAACTGGCGTTCGTCGAACTCGGTCGGCGTGCCGCCGCCGAAATGCAGCTGGCGTATGCCGCGACCCTGCCCGTCCCACAGCGCGCCCCACAGGCGGATTTCGTCGGCGAGACGATCGGCGTAGCGCTCGACCACTTCGCGCTGGCGATTGATGACGCGCGTGCACGCGCAATAGAAGCAGGGACTGGTGCAGAACGGCACGTGCAGGTAGATCGACGGCGCCGAGCCCGGCGGTACGCGTTCGATCGCCGCACGCAGCGCGTCGATGCCGAAGCCTTCGTCGAACTGCAGCGCGGTCGGATAGGAGGTATAGCGCGGCACCGAACCGCCGTAGCGGCGGATCAGGTCGGCATCGAAATCGGTATTGTCGCGAGAAGCCATGGCGTGCACCGAGAAGGGGGCGGCGCGATTCTGGGAAGCGGGGCATGCGTCCGCCTTGATCCGGATCAGGGTTTGGCCGCAGCACCGATGATCCGCGTCAATGTTGGGTTTTCGCCGTGCGCCGACACTGCGCTCCGTATTCACCCACCGGAGCATCACGATGAAAAAGACCCTCCTCCCGATCGCTGCAGGCCTCGCTGTGCTTTCGTACTCGGCGCTGGCGCCGGCGTACGAGAGTGGTGACTGGGTCGCACGCGTCGGCACGCATTACATCGATCCGAAGAGCGACAACAACGACACCGTGGACGTCAAGGGCGCGCTCGGCCTGACCGGCAGCGTTTCGTACTTCATTGCCCCGCAGTTCGCCGCCGAATTGCTGCTGGCGGCACCGTACAAGCACGACATCGAACTCAAGGACGGCACCGAGGTCGGCAGCACGCGCCACCTGCCGCCGACGCTGTCGCTCGTGTGGTATCCGCAGCTCGACCAGACCTGGCATCCGTTCATCGGCGCCGGCCTGAACTACACGACCTTCTTCGACGAGAAGACCAAGGGTCCGCTGGCCGGCACCAAGCTCAAGCTCGATGACTCGTTCGGCATCGCCGCGGTCGTCGGCCTGCAGGTCGATTTCACGCCGCAGTGGAGCGTCGTCGTCGACGCCCGCTACTTCGACATCGACACCAAGGCCAAGGTCGACGGCACGTCGGTCGGCACGGTCGAAATCGATCCGTTCGGCTACGGCGTCAGCGTCGGCTATCGCTTCTAAGGGGGACGGCGCGGGCGGCCATGACATCGGTCAATGCGCCGCCCGCACCTTTAGAACAAGATTTTCCAACCGAGCACCCACGGCGCCCAGGCCGCAAGACGGCCTCCGAGATCCAGCATCCGGGCCTGCCGTAGCGTGATCGAACCGAGCCCTCCTCTGGCTGGCGTACCGATGGCGGACGCCGGCCATCTTTTTTTGTGCGGCCTTCTCCGGCGGCGAATCTGCCGGACCGTCGGCGCGCAGCGCCAGCGGAACCTACCGGCGGTCTTCGATGCAGTGAATCGTCGCGGCCAGTTCGTCGAGCGGCACGGCCGGCGAATACAGAAAGCCCTGACCTTCCTGGCAGCCCAGCTCGCGCAACACCTGTGCCTGCTCCTCGGTCTCGATCCCTTCCGCGACGACGTCGACGCTCATGTGTCGACCCATGGCGATGATCGCCGCGGTGACCGCCGCGTGCCGCACGCCGGCCGCCATCTCGTGCACGAACATGCGATCGATCTTCAAGCGGTCGAGCGGAAAGCGGGTGACCTGCGCCAGGCTCGAATAGCCGGTGCCGAAATCGTCGATCGCCACGCGCACGCCGAGTTCGTGCAGATCCATGATGGCATGCGCGATGTCGTCGTCGACGAACGCGCTTTCGGTGATTTCGAGTTCCAGGCGCTCCGGATCGAAGTTGTTGTCGGCCAGCGCGTCGCTGACGATCTCGACCATGTTCGACTCGCGCAGCTGGCGCGGCGAGAGGTTGATGCTCAGGCGCAGCCCCGGCACGCGACCGAGATCGAGCTGGCTGATTTCGCGACAGGCGGTGCGCAGCACCCATTCACCGATCGGTGCGATCAGGCCGGTCTGTTCGGCGACCGGGATGAAATGCGCCGGCGAAGTCGTAATGCCGTTCATGCACGGCCAGCGCAGCAGCGCTTCGACGCCGGTGACCCGACCCGAGCGCAGATCGACCTGCGGCTGATAGGCGACGCAGAATTCGTTGCGGCCCATCGCCTGCCGCATGGCGTGCTCGATGCGCCAGCGTTCGCTGGCGGCGTCGGCCATCTTGTGGCTGAACGGCATGAAGCGTCCGCGCCCGGCCTCCTTGGCCGCGTACATCGCGGTGTCGGCATTTTTGATCAGATCGTCGACGGTGAGCGCGTCGTCCGGATACAGGCAGATGCCGATGCTCGGTGAAATCTCGACCGTGTGCCCGTCGAGCTGCAGCGGCTTGCACAGCTCGCGCACGATCTTGCGCGCGACGAGCTGCGCGATGATCGGACGCCGCATGCCGGCGAGCACGACGACGAACTCGTCGCCGCCCATGCGCGCCACCATGTCGTTGATGCGCACACAGCTGCGCAGGCGCGTCGCCACCAGGCCGAGCAGCTTGTCGCCCATGTAATGCCCGAGCGAATCGTTGACGCGCTTGAAGTTGTCGAGGTCGATCAGCAGCACGCCGACCTGGCCGCCCTCGCGCTCGACGGCGCCGATCGCGGCGGCGAGGCGTTCATGCAGCACCAGACGGTTCGGCAGGCCGGTCAGCGCGTCCTGCTCGGCGATGATGCGCATGTGCTCTTCATAGCGCTTGCGCTCGCTGAGGTCGTAGAGGATGGCGATGTAGCCGAACAGCATGCCGCTGCGATTGCGCAGCCCGGAGATCGCCAGGTGGATCGGCACGCGCGTACCGTCGGAGCAGCGCCAGACGTATTCGCGCATCTCGCCGTTGCCGAACGGGATCTCGCCGCGCCGGCCACGCGCGTGGCCCGGCTCGGCGTTCTCGTCCAGCTCGATGAGCTGGATCGCCGAATCCGGCTGGTCGCGCACGACGATCGGCAGGCGATGCCCGAGCAGCTCGGCCTTGCGCAGGCGCAGCACCCGCTCGGCCGACGGACTGAATTCGAGGACGCGGCCGTCGATGTCGGTGGCGATGATCGGGAACGCCGCCGAGTCGATGATCGACTGCGCCAGCGCCGACGCTTCCTCGGCCCGCCGCCGTTCCGCATGACGCTCGCTGGCGTCGAAAATCGAGGCCAGCACCATGACTTCGCTGCCGGAGCGCAGGACGTCGAGCCCGACCTCGATCGGCAAACGACTGCCATCCTTGCGCACGCCGAACAGTTCGCGACCGGCGCCCATCTCGCGGGTGCCGGGGCTGCGCATGAAGCGCGCGCGGTCGGTCGCGTGCGCGGCACGCTTGTCCTCCGGCACCAGCCTGTCGATCGACAGGCCGCGAAGCTCGGCCGCGTCATAGCCGAACAGGCGCGCGGCGCGATGGTTGGCGAGTTCGATACCACCATCTGCATTGACCAGCATCACCGCGTTCGGCATGCCGTCGAGCACCGCGCCCAGCCATCCGGCACTGCGCGCCGCCGCGATATCCCGGGAGCGTTCCGCCGCAGAGGAGTGTTCGTCGTTCGACATGCTGAGGCCCGGAAAACGGTGCTACCGGTTGATGATCGCGCACGACGCGACGTTTCGTATCGGGGCAGTAGAGGTGAAGCGCGGCACTACGCCCATGATCTGCATCAAGCCGCCGGGCTTGCCTCGGCGACCAGAACCCGCGCCCACAGCTTAACGCGCTGCCCCGCCCGTCTGCGGCTGTCAACTCGGGCCGCTGCCACCGCCTGTCGGCAAAGCCTTCGTGACACGCCGATTCCAATAGCGTTGCAGATGCACTTCTCCTACGATAGCCAGGCCCGTATCGGGTTTTCATCGAGGAGAGTGTTGGATGGCGACTGCGAAGAAGAAGTCTGCGGCGAAGAAGGCCCCGGCCAAGAAGGTCGTGAAGAAGGCGGCGGCGAAGAAGGCCCCGGCCAAGAAGGTGGTGAAGAAGGTGGCGGCGAAGAAGGCCCCGGCCAAGAAGGCGGTGAAGAAGGCCAAGCGCAAGCCGAGCGCCGCCCTCATGAAGCCGATGACGCCGAGCCCGATGCTCGCCGAGATCGTCGGCGCCAAGCCGCAGCCGCGCGGCCAGATCACCAAGAACCTCTGGGCTTACATCAAGAAGAACGGCCTGCAGGACAAGGTCAACAAGCGGCAGATCAACGCCGACGAGAAGCTGAAGAAGATCTTCGGCGGCAAGTCCAGCGTCAGCATGTTCGAGATGACCGCCCTGGTCAGCAAGCACATCAGCTGAGGCCACTCAGGCAGGAAGCCGCGACGCAGGCATCGGGCTTGTGTCGCGCTCCCGGCCGTCATCCGAGGGCGGGAGGCTCTCCTGCCCCGGTTTTGCGGGATATGCCTGCCCGCGCAGGCATCTGGATGCCGACGTTGTCGGCAGGGTGATTCGTCGGCGGCGCAGAGCTGGTGCCCGAGGCCGGACTCGAACCGGCATGACCGCGAGGCCGGGGGATTTTAAGTCCCCTGCGTCTACCGATTTCGCCACTCGGGCAAAGAATTAAAGTGGAGGCTAGGGTCGGAATTGAACCGGCGTACGCGGATTTGCAGTCCGCTGCATGACCACTCTGCCACCTAGCCCCATGGTCGTGAAGGGCCGAGATTGTAACGGCCCAGCGACTCGACTAACAAAAAACCCCGTGGTCTGCACCGCCGGGGTTATTCGATTTGGAGCGGGAAACGAGGCTCGAACTCGCGACCTCAACCTTGGCAAGGTTGCGCTCTACCAACTGAGCTATTCCCGCATCGAGGACGCGTATTTTAGAGACCGGACGACCTAAGTCAAGCATTTTATTAGGTCATTTTTTCGTCAATTGATGCGAAGGGCTATTCGCCGCTCTCCCGCATCATCGGCCAGGCGGCGCGCAGGTAGATCACCATGCTCCAGATCGTCAGTGCGGCGGCCACGAACAGCAGCCAGTAGCCGAGCTCGTACCAGGCGATGCCGAAGGTGCGCGTCTGCCAGATCATCATGCCGATCGCGGTCATCTGCACCGCGGTCTTCCACTTGCCAACCCAGCTGACCGCGACACTGGTGCGCGCGCCGAGCTCCGCCATCCACTCGCGCAGCGCCGAGATCGTGATCTCGCGGCCGATGATGATGGCGACCAGCACGCCGAGCAGATCGGCGGGACTGTTCTGCACGTAGGCGTCGCGCAGCAGCATCACCAGGCAGACGGCGACCAGCAGCTTGTCGGCGACCGGATCGAGGAAGGCGCCGAACTTGGTGGTCTGCTTCCAGCGTCGGGCCAGATAGCCGTCGAGCCAGTCGGTGATCGCGGCGGCGGCGTAGAGCACGGTGGCGACCTGCCGGGCGTGCGCCCACGGGACATAGAACAGGCCCAGCACGACCGGGATCACGGCGACGCGCAGCATCGTCAGGACCAGAGGCAGATTGAGACGCACCGTTTGCTTCCTTCGCCGCGGCAGGCAAGTCAGCCGCGATAGTAACGATCAGTGGAAGTGAGCGTAAACCCGCTCGGCCAGCGTGCGCGACACGCCGTCGACGCGCGCCAGATCGTCGACCGACGCGCGCTTGAGCTGGGCGAGTCCGCCGAAGGCCTTCAGCAGCGCGCGCCGCCGCGCCGGGCCGAGGCCTTCGATCGCCTCCAGCCCGGAGCTGACGCGCGCCTTGTCGCGACGGCCGCGATGGCCGGTGATCGCGAAGCGATGCGCCTCGTCGCGGATGCGCTGGATCAGGTGCAGCGCCGGCGAGTCCGGCGGCAGCGTCAGGCCGTGCTCGCGCTCGGGCAGGAGCAGTTCCTCCAGGCCCGGCCGCCGGGTCGGTCCCTTGGCGATCGCCACCACGCGCTGATCGCCGATCTCCAGCTCGTCGAGCGCTTCGAGCGCGGCATTGAGCTGGCCCTGGCCGCCGTCGATGAACAGCACGTCCGGCGCCTGCCCCTCGCCGTTCTTGAGCCGCGCGAAGCGGCGCTGCACGGCCTGCTTGATCGCCGCGTAATCGTCGCCGGGCGTGACGCCGTCGATGTTGAACTTGCGGTAGGCGCTCTTCAGCGGCCCTTCCTCGTTGAATACCACGCAGGACGCCACCGCCTTCTCGCCCATGGTGTGCGAGATGTCGAAGCACTCCAGGCGACGCGGCGGCGCGTCGAGTTCGAGCGCGCGCTGCAGCTCGATCAGACGCTGATCCATGCTCGCCGCCTCGACGAGACGCGTCGACAGCGCCTGCGCAGCGGTATTCAGCGCCATCTCCAGCAGGCGACGCTTGGTGCCGCGCTGCGGCTGGCCGATCGAAACCTTGCGTCCGGCCCGCCGCCCGAGCACTTCTTCGAGCAGTTCCTGCTCGTCGACCGCATGGCTGACGAGGATTTCCGGAGGCGCCGGCTGTTCGAGGTAGTGCTGGCTGATGAAGCTCTCGAGCAGTTCCCCCGGCGGCGTATGCGCGGCGTGGCGCGGGAAATGACTGCGATGGCCGAGGTTGACGCCATCGCGCACGCTCATCACCACCACGCAGCTCGACGACGCATGCTCGGCGACGACGACCAGATCGAGATCATCGGCGCCGCCGCTGATGACGCGGCTTTCGCGCACGCGCTTGAGGGCGGCGATCTGATCGCGCAGGCGTGCCGCCAGTTCGAAATCGAGTCGGTCGGCAGCGTTCTGCATGCCGACCGCGAGTTCGCCGGCCAGCTCGTCGGCCTTGCCTTCGAGCAGGCGCTCGGCCTTGTGCAGTTCGCCGGCGTAATCGGCCTCGCCGATCAGGCCGACGCAGGGCGCCGAGCAGCGCTTGATCTGGTGCTGCAGGCACGGCCGGTCGCGGTGCGCGAAGAAGCTGTCGCGGCAGGGGCGCAGCTGGAACAGCTTCTGCAGCGTGTTGAGCGTCTCGCGCACGGCGCTGGCCGACGGGAACGGGCCGAAATAGCGGTCGTGCCCGGTCTTGGCGCCGCGGTAATAGCTGATCCGCGGATAGCGATGCGCCGAGAAGCGCACGTACGGATAGCTCTTGTCGTCGCGGTACATGACGTTGTACCGCGGCCCGAACTCCTTGATGAGGTTGGCTTCGAGCAGCAGCGCCTCGTCCTCGGTCCGCGTCACCGTGACCTCGACGCGGCGGATCTGCGACACCATGGACTCGATGCGCGGATTGCCGCTGGCGCGCAGGAAATAGGTGCCGACGCGCTTCTTGAGGTTGCGCGCCTTGCCGACGTACAGCAGCTCGTCGCCGGCGCCGAACATGCGGTACACGCCGGGCTGCGTCGTCAGCTGCTGGAGGAAACTGCGGTGGTCGAAACGATCGTTGGACATGAAAACGGCGCCCTCGGGCGCCGTCATGGTACTGGAGCGCCGCGCCCGGTTTAAGCGGAGGGCTCCGCCTTGTCCTCGAGCAAGCCATAACGCATCGCCATGCGCGTCAGCTCGACGTCGTTGGAGACGTTGAGCTTCTCGAACAGCCGGTAGCGATAGGTGCTGACGGTCTTCGGCGACAAATGCAGGCGATCCGAGATCTCCTGCGTCGAATAGCCCTTGGTCACCATCAGCATGACCTGGGTCTCGCGCTGCGAGAGCTGGTCGAACGGCGACGCCCCGCCCGGCCCCTTGACCAGGCTGGCGGCGAGGTTGCCGGCGACGTCGGCGGCCACGTAGTGCCCGCCGCTGTGCACACGGCGGATCGCGGCGACCACTTCCTCGGCCGCCGAGTCCTTGCTGATGTAGCCGGCGGCGCCGGCCGCCAGCATGCGGCTCGGATACGGCTCCTCAAGATGCATCGACACCACGATTACCTTGATCGCGGCATTGCGCTGGATCATGCGCCGGGTCGCTTCGAGGCCGCCGATGCCCGGCATGTTGATATCCATGAGCACCACGTCCGGCGCCTGATTGCGCACCAGCTCGAGGGCCTCCTCCCCGCTGCTCGCCTCGGCGATCACCTCCATGTCGGCGGTTTCCTGCAGCACTCGGCGCAGGCCCGCTCGCACCAGACGGTGATCGTCGACCAGCATGATTCGAATCATCATCCCCTCCCAGAATGACATCCATGATAGAACGAATCGGACAACTCTCAACCTGAATGCCGCACAAGCCTCGCGGCAAAAACGGAAGGCCCGCAGCGCGGGCCGGCATCGCGACCGCAGGGGCGGCCTACTGCACCGGCCAGACGATCTCCATCTGGCGCCGTTCGGCCGCCGTCGACGCCGGATCGCTCAGATAGCGCTCCCAGGCATCGCCGTGATCGGCGAGCCCGGCGGCCTGCTTGAATGCCTGCAGCGCCGCATAGGCCGGGCCGATCCGGTCGTACGCTCCGACGACGCGCTGCCGCAGCGCCGGGCCGGCGTAGCCCTGCACGAATCGGACCATTTCGTCGCCCGCCGCGGCCGGCGCGGCGGCGACCGGCAACGCCGCGTCGAAGCGCCAGTCGCGCGTCGCTTCATCGAAGCGACGGGTGATCGCCAGCGGCGGACCGACGACCTCGATCTGCTTTGCCGCCAGCGCGGCACGCAGGCGCGCATAGGCGGCGGCCAGCGCCGCCCGCACCGCCTCGTCGCTCGAACCCCGAACCTCGCCCGAAACCAGCGCCAGCGTCTGCGCCGGCACCTCGACCAGCGCAATCGTCGCCAGCGGATCGGCGCCGACGTCGGGCAGTGCGTCGACCATCGTCCTGATCCGCTGCAGGCCCTGCTCGTAATCGGCGCCGACCCAGTCGTCGAGCTTCAGCGCCAGATAGCGGCCGAACAGGTCACCGTTGAGGTGGCTGTCGTAGCTCCAGGTGATACGGGCGCCGTCGCCGTCCGGCGCGATCGTCAGCGTCGACTCGCTGTCACTGCCAAAGCCCCCGAACACCAGCCGGCTGCGGATCTCGCGGTACGGCACCGCGGCGACGATGTCCTGGCTGCCGTGACCGACACTCGGGTGCTCGCTGCTCCAGCTGAGTTTGGCGCCGACGCCCCAGAGCGGCCCTTCGGCTGTGTACTGCGTGTTCGGATCGAGACCGGCCCATGGCGACCATTGCTGGAAGCGCCTGAAACTGTTCAGCGCCACGTAGGCCGTCGCGGGGCGGGCACGCACGGCGATCGAGCGCTCCAGATGCACGGTATCGGGTAGCGCCAGACCGATCGCGACGACGGCGATCACGGCGGCGAGCGTCGCCAGCACCAGGAACTTGAGCAGCCGCATGTATCCCTCCTAGGGCCTGTCGACGCCGATAGCGTCGCTGTCGTGACGCCCGGCGAGCCGCCAGGCTCCGGGTCCCCGGCCAAGAAAAAGGCGCGGGCCGCGCACCCGGGCGATACCCAGGCAGCGGCCTGCCGCGCCGCGCGGCGGTTCGCCAGACGGCGCCTCGAAGGAACCGGCTCCCCTCAATTGATTTTGCCGCATCGCAGGCCGTTCGCTTCGCGAACGGCCTGGTCGCTCGTGTACATCCAGTGCATGTCGCTTCTTGTTCCTTGCGCTGCGGCAAAACGGACTCGGCCGCAGCGACGCCATTCGCGCTAACAGGCCTCGGGTGCGTCGCCGGCGGTGACGGCGCGCAGATGCTACCACCGGCGCCGCGACGCACCGTCGACCGTCCGCGTGCGAAATCTCCGCTTCGTATCGTTCGTGTCGGCCGGAAACAGAAAGGGCCGCACGAGGCGGCCCTTTCCGGGTTTCAGCACGAACACTGACAGCGTCAGGGTTTCACACGTTCGGCGTGGGATTCCTCGACGCCGCCCGCTTCGTCAGTGAAACTGCTCTTCTTCCGTCGAGCCGGTCAGCGCCTTGACGCTCGACGAGCCGCCCTGGATGACGGTGGTCACGTCGTCGAAGTAGCCGGCGCCGACTTCCTGCTGGTGCGACACGAAGGTGTAGCCCTGCTCGCGCGCCTTGAACTCCGGCTCCTGCACCATCTCGGTGTAGTGCCGCATGCCTTCGCCACGCGCGTAGTTGTACGCGAACTGGAAGGTGTTGTACCAGTTGATGTGGATGCCGGCCAGCGTGATGAACTGGAACTTGTAGCCCAGCGCCGACAGCTCGTCCTGGAACTTGGCGATGGTCTTCTCGTCGAGGTTCTTCTTCCAGTTGAACGACGGCGAGCAGTTGTACGACAGCAGCTTGCCCGGGTTCTTGGCGAGCACGGCCTGCGCGAATTCGCGCGCGAAGCCGAGGTCCGGCGTGCCGGTTTCGCACCACACCAGGTCGGCGTACGGCGCGTAGGCGACGCCGCGCGAGATGGCCTGCTCAAGGCCGTTCTTGACGCGGTAGAAGCCTTCCTGCGTACGCTCGCCGGTGAGGAACGGCTTGTCGTTCGGATCGTGGTCCGAGGTCAGCAGGTTGGCCGCTTCGGCGTCGGTGCGGGCCAGAACGATCGTCGGCACGCCCATGACGTCGGCCGCGAAGCGCGCGGCGACCAGCTTCTCGATCGCTTCCTGCGTCGGCACCAGCACCTTGCCGCCCATGTGGCCGCACTTCTTGACGGCCGCGAGCTGGTCTTCGAAGTGCACGCCCGAGGCACCGGCGGCGATCATGTTCTTCATCAGCTCGAAGGCGTTCAGCACGCCGCCGAAACCGGCTTCGGCGTCCGCCACGATCGGCAGGAAGTAGTCGACGAAGTCCTTGTCGCCAGGGCCGACGCCCTTGCCCCACTGGATCTCGTCGGCGCGCTTGAAGGTGTTGTTGATGCGACGGACCATCGTCGGCACGGAGTCATACGCGTACAGCGACTGGTCCGGGTACATCGTTTCCGAGGTGTTGCCGTCGGCGGCGACCTGCCAGCCCGACAGATACACGGCCTCGAGGCCGGCCTTGGCCTGCTGCATCGCCTGACCGGCGGTGATCGCGCCGAAGGCGTTGACGTAGCCCTTCTTGGCTTCGCCGTTGATCGCCTTCCAGAGCTTCTCGGCGCCACGCTTGGCCAGCGTGTAGTCGATCTGCAGCGAGCCGCGCAGGCGGACGACGTCGGCGGCCGAGTAGGCACGCTTCACGGTCTTCCAGCGGGGGTTGTTCGCCCAGTCCTGCTCAAGGGCTTTGATCTGCTCTTCGCGCGTCATTTGCAACATTCCTCACGGGGTGAAAGAAACGGATTCCGTAAGCCCTGTACGGACTCCCGACGGAGGTTTCAGTCACGGCGTCGGTGAGCGCGGCGGACCTATTGGGGGCCGGGATTATAGCGATCAGGTTTTGGCATTGCATATCCGCCGGATCAGCATCACGGTGTCTGGCCGGCCACTGCATTTCCCACTGTCGCGGAATCGAGACGCTCGCGATCGAGCGCCTGCAGTTCTTCCGGGCTCAGGCGGCCGTCGCCGTCGCGGTCGATCGCGTCGAAGCGCTGCAGCAGCACCCGCGGCAGTCCGGAGCCCGCCAGTTCCTCGCGCGACAGGCCGCGGTCGCCGTCGCGGTCGGCGGCGCGGAACTGCGCCTCGCGCTTGCGGGCCAGCTGCTCACGCCGCGCCTCCAGGGCCTGGCGGCGCGGCGCGTCGGCGCCCGGGGCCGGCTCGCCCGCCTGCGACGAGCCGCACGCCAGCGCGGCAGCGAGAACTGGCAAAATGAACGGCAGACGTCGGCACATCGTGATCAGACCGGCGAACGAAAACGAACTGAATTGTCCGATGCCGCCCGCCGCGCCGCCAGCGCCGCCGGCGGCCTGTCGCCCGGACCCCAGCGCCGAACCTTCGAACGTGATCCACGCCCGTGGCCTGACCAAGCTGTACCGCGGCGCCGAACAGCCGGCGCTGGCCGGCATCGACTTCGACGTCGCCGCCGGCAGCGTATTCGGCCTGCTCGGCCCGAACGGCGCCGGCAAGACCACGCTGATGTCGCTGCTGACCGGCATCCAGCGCGCGGACGCCGGACGGCTGACGGTCGCCGGCGCCGAGCTGCCGGCGCAGATCGACGCGCTGCGCCCGCTGCTCGGCTTCGCGCCGCAGGAGCTGGCCTTCTATCCGGCGCTGAGCGTCGACGAGAACCTGCGGCTGTTCGCGAAGCTGACACCCGGCGCCGATGCCGCCAGCCGCGCGGCGGCGATCGCCACCGCCGACCTCGGCGCACACCTGCGCAGGCGCGCCGAGACGCTGTCGGGCGGCCTGAAGCGGCGCCTGAACTTCGCGATCGCCCTGCTCGGCCGGCCGCGCCTGCTGCTGCTCGACGAGCCGACCGCCGGCGTCGACCCGCAGTCGCGCAACTTCCTGCTCGAGCGCATCGCCGCGCTGCGCGCCAGCGGCGTGACCGTCCTCTACAGCTCGCATTACCTGGAGGAGATCGAGCGCATCTGCGACGCCGCGCTGCTGCTCGACCGCGGCCGCGTCGTCATGCACGGCGACATCGCCACGCTGCGCGGCGCGCACGCGCGCATCGAGGACGCCTTCCTGCAGCTCACCGAACGGACGCTGCGCGACTGACGATGAACGCCCTGCTCGCCCTGTCGCTGAAGGAACTGCGTCTGCTGGCGCGCGACTGGCACGGCCTCGCCGTGCTGTTCGCCGTGCCGGTGCTGTTCATCCTGCTGCTGTCGCTGGCACTGCGCGATGCCTTCGATCCGGCCGCCAGCGCGCGTCTGCGCCTGCAGCTCGTCGACCAGGATCGCGGCGCGCTGGCGCGCCAGTTCGCCGCCGAGCTGAAGGCACTGCCCGGCGTCGAGTTCGACGCGCAGGCGCCGGTGCGCGTCACCGTACTGCCCGGCTTCTCCGAACTGCTGGCGACGCGCGCCGACCTCGCCGCCGAACTGATCGCCGGCCAGGCCGAACCGGCCCTGCTGCAGATCGACTACGCCGCCAGCACGCTGCCGCAGACGCGCGGACTCGCCGCCCTGAACGTGCGCGGCGCGCTGCTGCAGGTGCAGAGCGATTACCTGTTCCGCGAGGTGCTCGGCTACCCCGAAGCGCGCCGCGCCGAGCTACGCTTCCTCGGCGATCCGCGGCGGCTGCCGATCACCGAGGCCTTCCGCGACGGCGCCGGCCGCACGGTGGCGGCGCCGACCGCCGTGCAGCAGAACGTGCCGGGCTGGCTGATCTTCGCGATGTTCTTCGCGGTGATTCCGCTGGCCACCAGCTTCGTCGTCGAGCGCAGCCAGGGCAGCCTGCTGCGCCTGCGCGTGCTCGGCGTTCCGGCCGGCACGCTGCTGCTGTCCAAGGCGCTGCCGTACTACTGCGTCAATCTGCTGCAAATGCTGGTAATGCTGGCCGTCGGCATCTGGCTGGTGCCGGCGCTCGGCGGCGACCGTCTCGATCCCGGCCACAGCGCGCTCGGCCTGTGGCTGCTCGGCAGCGCGACCAGCCTCGCCGCGATCGGCCTGGCGCTGTGCGTCGCGGTCACCGTGCGCACGACTCTGCAGGCGACGATCGCCGGCGGCGCGATCAGCCTGCTGCTCGCCGCGCTCGGCGGCGTGATGGTGCCCAAGCTGGTGATGCCGCCGGCGATGCAGACCCTGACCCAGCTGTCGCCGATGGCCTGGAGCCTCGATGGCTTCTCGCGCCTGCTCGTCGCCGGCGGCGGCGTGCACGACATCCTGCCGGCCGGCGGCGCGCTGCTGGCCTTCGCCGCGGCGACGCTCGCGCTCGCCGCGCTGCTCTACCGCCACACCGTGCAATCCCACCCTGGTTGATCCCATGAAAGGCTCGCAAGACGCGGCGCTGAAGCTGCGCCTCAAGCAACTGATCGTTCGCGAAACGGACAAGGCCGTCGATCCGGCGACGGTGCCCGACGACCAGCCGCTGTTCGGGCCGAAGTCGGCGCTGGAACTCGACTCGGTCGACGGCCTGCAGATCTCGATGGCGCTGCAAGTCGAGTTCGGCCTGCGCGTCGAGGACCCCAAGCAGATGCGTCGCCTGCTCGCCGACGTCAACACGCTCGCCGACCACCTGCAGCCGCAATGACGCGCGCGGTCTATCTGCGCGGCGCGCAGGCGCATTGCGCCGCCGGCGATGACGCCGCCGCGATCGCCGCCGCCTGCCGCGCCGACGCGCCGACGCCGGCCGACGTGCGCTTCCGCAGCCTCGGCAGCGAAATCACGCTGCCGTACTTCCGCGCCGCCGGCGTCGAGGCTGCGACGCCCGCTCTCGCCGCGCGGGCGCTCGGTGACGCCGATCGCGGCACACCGCGCCTCGGTCTCTACTTCGGCAGTTCCTCGGCCGGCATCGCCGCGCACGAGCGCGCCTACGTCGAGGCGCGCGCCGCCGGCCGCGACGATTTTCCGATCCGCTCGCCCGACCAGAGCCGCAGCGCGCGCCGCCTGCATGGCGCGCTCGGCCTGCGCGGGCCGTACTACACCCTGAGCACGGCCTGCTCGAGCGCCGCCAACGCCCTGCTCTACGCCGGCTTTGCGCTGCGCGACGGGGCACTCGACGAGGCGCTCGCGGTCGGCGTCGAGGAGGAGAACCAGGTTTCACAGCAGGGCTTCTTCAGCATGATGCTGGCGACGCGCGCGCGCAGCCGGCCGTTCGACGCGCGCCGCGACGGCATCGTGCTCGGCGAATGCGCTGCGGCGCTGCGCCTGTCGGCGACGCGCGGCACGGCGCGCTGGCAGCTGCTCGGCGGCGCCAGCCTCTGCGACGTCTCGCACCCGACCAATCCGTCGCCGCAGCGCATCGCCGACACCATCGCCGCCGCCCTGACCGACGCCGGCGTCGCGTCGCGCGAGGTCGCCGCGGTCAAGGCGCACGGCACCGGCACGCGCGCCAACGACCTCGCCGAAGCGCTCGGCCTGCGCCAGGTGTTCGGCGACGCGGTGCCGCCCTTCACCTCGCTCAAGCCGGTGTTCGGACACACGCTCGGCGCCTGCGGCGCGCTCGAGACCGCCGCCTTCGTCGCCTGCCTCGAACGCGGCTTCGTGCCGGCCACGGCCGGCTTCGAGGAAGAGGACGACGAATTCGGCATCGCGCCGCTGCGCGCGCCGGCGCCCTGGCGCGGCGGCATCGTCCTGCTCAATTATTTCGGCTTCGGCGGCAACAACTGCTCGCTGCTGCTGCGCGAGCTGCCGCCATGCTGAACATCGCCGGGTTCGGACGCCATGTCGGCACGCTCGGTACCGCGCCGGACGATTTGCGGGCGCAGCTGCAGGCGCTCGGCGTCAGCGTGCGCCGCGTCAACCGTTTCATCGAGCTGGCCCTGCTCGGCGCGCTGCGCTGCCGCGAGCGCAGCGGCGACATCGGCACCGACGCGGCGCTGTACGTGGCGGCCGAGACGCCGATGCTCAACGACTGCGTCAAGGCGCTGCGCTCGACGATCGCCGAGCAGCGGCCGCCGACGCCGTTCGAGTTCATGAACATCTCCGGCAACATGGCCGGCTTCTACATTGCCCAGCAACTCGGCATCGGCGGTCCGCAGCTCGCCGTCGCGCGCCGCCACGGCGGCCTCGAAGCCGGCATCGAACTGCTCGGCATCGGCCATCGCAGCCACCGCCGCGCGCTGCTCGGCTGCGTCGACGAAGGCGTCTGGCCGCTCGACGAGCAGCGCGACCGCCTCGGCCTTGCGGCCGACACGCCGCTGCACGAAAGCAGCCACTGGTTCCACATCGACGCCGACTGCGCGGCGCCGCTCGCGCGTGTCGCGGCGCTGCTGCCGCAGGCCGATTACGGCGCGATCGAGACCTGCCTGCGCGCGCTGCCCGGCGGCACGCGCCTCGCCCTGCACCCGCGGCTGGAGCGCGACGCGCCGCCGCTGCCGGCGACGCTCGAACGATTGCCCGGCCACGGCCTGCACGGCCAGGGCGCCTGCGCCGAGGCGCTGTACCGCTATCTGGACAGCGGCGCGCCGGCGCCGTGGTGCCATCTGAGCCGCGGCGAGGACGGCCTGTGGTATCTGCTGCACGTGCAGCCGGGCGCAGGCTGAAGCGCGGGGCCGGAAGCTACGCGGCGCGCGCCTTCGACCAGGCCTTGAGCGCCTCGTAGTTGGCGCGCTCCTGGGCGGCGCACTCGCGCAGCAGCGCGGCGAGTCGCGCCGGCGTCACGTCCGGCTTCTTGCGCGCGAAATGCGCGCCGGCCAGCGCGAAGCGGCGCCAGGCGTCGCCGCAGTCCGTCATGCGCTGTGCGGCAGCGCGCAGCGCCGGCTCGTCGAGCCGCTCACCGGCTTCCTGCAGGAAGGCCGCGTACATGAAACGGAAGCCGCCGCCGCCGGTGCCGATCTCCTCCTGCATGCGGATCACGTTGCCGACGAACAGACGCTGCCAGCGCAGGTCCGGGTTCTTGCGCGCGAGCGTCTCGATGCGCCGCGCAAGGGCTTCGATCGCACGCACGCCGACGTACGGAACCGGCGTGTGCAGCATCATCTTCCAGGTCTTGCCGATCGCGCGCTGCGTCGCCGCGCGCAGATCGAACTGCGCCGGCAGCGCCTGCGGGAAGTACAGCAGCCCCTTCGGCGCGAAGGTGCCGCGCGCGTAGCGCGCCTTGCGCAGGTCGGCGGCGGCGCAGCGCTGCGGCTGGTCGAACACCGGATCGCTGATCAGGTAGTCGTCGCCGTCCTTGCCGTAGACGATCAGGTTGTGCGCGTTGAAGTGGAAGCGCATTTCCGGCGGGAAGTACGGCAGCCAGTAGACCGAGGCCTGCAGGCCGACCGGACGGCCGCCGGCGAGCTCGGCGTCGAGCGCCGCCATCGCCGCGTCGGGATCGCCGAAGCGCTGCTTGCGCATCGTCAGGCCGAGCGCCTTGCGCAGGCCGCCGTAGACGCTGCCCGGCGGCATCCGGTAGGCGGTGATCGGAAAGCCGCCGACCTTGACGAACGGGAAGTGGAAGAAGGTCAGCGAGGCCGACAGGCCGAGCGCCATCGGCTCGCTGAGTTCGACGCCGTAGTGGCGCAGCAGGCTGCTGGTCACGCCGGTCTCGCAGTGACCGGCATGGCGATGCTCGAAGTTCTCGACTTTCACGGCAGTTTCTTGAGTTCGTCGACGCCCAGGCCGAGCGCGTCGGCGTAGGCCTGCAGGCGGCGCGCGCGCAGGCGCGCGAAGACCTGCGGCTGCAGCGCGCGGCGCACGCCGCAGCGCCAGAAGCCGGTGCTCTGCGCCAGCGTCGGCAGATCCATGCGGCGGGCGTACATGTGGTATTCGAGCGGCGAGCACTCGCCGCGCCGCGCGCGTTGCAGCGCTGCCTGCGCGAGCCGCTCGAACTCGGCGATCGCATCGCCGGTGACGGTCGCCTCGACCTGCCAGCCGCTCGAGGCCACGGCCTCGTAGTGACCGTTGCGGTCCAGCGCATAGACCGCCTTGCGCTGCTCACCGTAGTACGGCAGACCGTCCTGCGGTACCTCGTCGCGCTTCACGGACCGACCACCGTCAAGGCGACGAAGGCGATCGAGAAGCGACCGCTCTCCGGCACGTAGCAGAGAATGCGCTGGCCGGGCTGCAGGGTCTGCGAGCGCATCAGGTCGTCCAGCAGCAGGTACATCGACGCCGAGCCGACGTTGCCGCGATAGCGCAGGTTGGTAAACCAGCGCGAGCGCGGAATCTTCCAGTCGTCCGGCATCACTTCCCACATCACGTCGGCGAAGTGCGCCGACGAATAATGCGGCACGTACCAGTCGACCTCGTCGGCGCGCAGGCCACGGCGCTCGATCATCGCCTCGAAAGCGCGCCGCGAGCTGATGCGGATGCCGTCCTCGAGCAGGCGCACATCCTGCTTCAGCGACAGCAGCGAACGGTCGGCGACGGCCTGCATCGAGCCGAGCTCGCGCCAGCCCATCAGGCGGCCCTCGGCCGTCTTCTCGGCACCGGCGTACATGCAGGTCGGCAGTTCGTGCGCGTATGACCACTGGTCGATCCAGTCGATGCGCAGCGACAGTCCGTCGGTGCGCGCGCGGTCTTCCAGCAGCATCGCGCCGGCGCCGTCCGACAGCATCCAGCGCAGGAAGTCCTTCTCGAAGGCGATGACCGGCTTCTTCTCGAGCGCGGCGACGCGCGCCTCGTTCTCCGCCTCGAAGTTCCAGGCGCGCATGAAGGTTGAAGCCGTCTCCGAGCCGGTGGCGACGGCATTGCTCGTCAGTCCGGCCAGCACCGACATGTAGGCGTACTTCAGCGACATCACGCCGGAGACGCAGATGCCGGCGGTCGCAACGACCTCGCAGGGATGGCTGCCGAGTTCGCCATGCACCATCACGCCATGATTCGGCGCGATCTGATCGGGCGTGCTCGTGCCGCAGGCCAGCAGCTCGATGTCGTCGATCTCGAAGCCGTCGCCGGCCAGATCGCGGACCGCCTCGGCGGTCAGCTGCGCGTTGCTGTGCGTCTGGCATCCGGATTCCGGATCGAACACGTAATGCCGCGTCTGAATGCCGTTGCTGCGCAGCACCAGCGCGCGGGCTCGCGACGGCCTGCCGCCAACCTGACCGAGCACCGCCTCCATGCGGTCGTTGTCGACCGGGGCGTTTGGCAGGGCGGTGCCGATGCGCGTGATGAAGACTCCGGCCGGGCCGGACTTTTCCGAAGAACGAGCGGTCATTAACCTCAACACCCCAGCGATTCCGTCCCCGACCCCGACGGTTGTTCGAAATAGGCTTTCTGCGCGCGCAGGCGCCGCGCCGTCAGCGGCCGCAGCGCGGCACGCAGCAGCATCGTGACCGGCACGACGGTGACGATCATCGTGATCAGGAAAGCGGCGTACACGAGCAGCACCGGGCGCCGTCGCCAGGAGCCTTGCGGGCCGATCGCGCGAATCAGGCGCCCCCAGATCTGGAAGCTGCGCCGGCCGATGCGTTCGCTCGGCAGCAGGCGCACATCGGCATTGACGGCGCCGAGCCCGCGCAGCACCGGCGCGCGGCCGTCGAGGCGGCCGTCGCGCAGCGCGGCGGCGAGCGCGACGCCGAAGCGTGCGGCGCCGGCGATCTGCGCGTCGCCGAGGCCCGCCGCCGGCAGCCCCCAGAACGCGTCGCGACGGCCACTGAGCATCCAGCGCGGCGTGGTGATGAAGGTCGCGAAGCTGGGACCGGCGTCGGTCAGCACGATGTTGTCGGACAGCCGCGCGCCGGCGGCGGCGAGCATGTCCTTGACGCACTCCTGCGCGAGCAGCCACATGTTGCGGCAGCCGATCAGCGTCACCACCGGCGTATCGCGCAGCAGGCGCCGCCCCTGCTCGGAGCGCAGGAACGCGGTCACCGGCGGCGCCGGCGACAGGAACCAGACGGTGTACGCCAGGATCACGAGGTCGTAGCGCGCGTCGGCGGCGATCGGCAGCGGCTGCAGCTCCGGCGGATCCAGATGGACCGCCTCCGGAAACTGATCGAAGAAGCGGAAGAACGGCCACGGAAACGGATACGGCTCGCGCGGCTGCAGCGCGCAGCGGTCGACGGCGATGCCGGCCGCGCTCAGCGGCGCGCACACCGATTCGGCCAGCCGGCGCAATTGGCCGGTCTGCGAGTAGTAGACCAACAGAACGCGTTTCATTCCCCTTCCCGCCCGCATTCCCCGCACCCAAACGACAAGGGCGCGGTTTACGCGCCCTGGTCTCAAATATCGGCTGCGAGTGTAATCAGAATGTCATCGCCGCACGCTGCGCGCCGGCGCCGGAATGCGACGCCCGGCACATGTTGCACGGCAGGCGGCTCAGCCGGAGCGGCAGACTATAGCCATGCGCTTCCGCGGCCCGCAACGCAAAATGCCGCACTGTCAGGCATCCGACAGAATGTGGTGTCCTCAGGCCAGCGAGGTCCGCTCCAGCGGCGCCAGCTGGCGGTGCAGCTGGCCGCGCAGCAGCAACAGATTGAGCCCGAGCTGCAGCAGCGCCCCGGCGATCGACAGTGCCCACAGCCAGACCGGCGCGAAGTCGGCGCGCGACGACAGCAGCAGGCCGGCCGCGACGATGAAGCCGAAGCGCAGGACCGTGCCGAACAGCGAGGGCAGCGTGTTGCCGAAGCCCGCAAACACGCCGCCGCAGGCCATCACCACGCCCATCGCCAGCAGGTTCCACGAAATCCAGCGCAGGAACTCGGCACCGTAGCGAATCACCTCGGGATCGGGGGAGAACGGCCGGATCAGCGCATCCGGCGCCAGATGGAAGGCCACGCAGAACAGGCCGACGGCGGTCAGATTCAGCTTGAGCGCGTCGACGAAGACCTGCCGCACGCGGCCCGGGCGGCCGGCGCCGAAATTCTGGCCGACGATCGCCGCGGTCGCGAAGCTGATCGCCATCGCCGGCATCATGCCGAACTGCAGCACGCGCATGCCGATGCCGAACGCTGCCTGCGGCGCGGCGCCGAAGCGCTGCAGCATGGCCATGATGAAGCCGAAGTAGAACGCCAGCAGCGCGAGCTCGAGTCCGGACGGCAGCCCGATGCGGACGATGCGCCGCCAGAGCGTCGGATGCGGCCGCCAGGCCGTTGCGCGGCGATCGAGGAAGCGGTTCTGGCGCAGGACGTGAATCAGCAGGCCGCTCAGACCGGCCAGCACCGAAAGCAGGGTCGCGAGCGCCGCCCCGGCGACACCGAGCGGCCGGCCGGTGCCCCAGCCGAAGATCAGCACCGGCGCCAGCACGATATTGAGCAGCACCGTGCCGAGCTGGGCGAGCGAAGCCGTGCGCACGTCGCCGACGCCGCGCAATGCGGCCGACAGCACGAACATCGGAATCTGCAGCGCCATCGCCGGAATGAACGGCACGAGGAACTCGCGCGTCAGGCGTGCCGCCTCGGCGCTGCCGGCGAGTCGGTCGCTGTACGGGCCGTACAGGGCCAGCGCGACGGCGAGAAAGACCAGCGCCAGCAGCGCCGACAGCAGCTGCGACTGCGTGAACAGACGCCGCGCCTCGTCGAAATCCTTGCGGCCCGCGGCCTGCGCGACCAGCGCCGTGGCACCGACCGACAGCGTCTGCGCCACGGCCATCAGCGCCATCATCAGATTGCTGCCGAGCGCGACCGCAGCGACCGCGTCACGGCCGAGGCGGCCGACCCAGAAGATGTCGATCAGGCCGTACGCCGTCTGCACCAGCATCGTCAGCAGCATGAAGCCGCTCATCCGCAGCAGGTGGCCGCGGACGGAGCCGCCGGTCAGATCGCGCGCCGCCATGGGAACTTCCCGGAAAAAGGTCGCGTAGCGTGCCCGTCACGGCGACGGGCAGCAAGCGGCCGCGGCACGAAGGCCGCGGCCGAAATATTCCCGCTGGCGTCCCGGCCGTGGCCGGAACGGCGGACCGCTCAGGCCTTTTCGTGAATCGGCGCGTCGGCGACGACGATGCCGTCGGCATCGGCGTACAGCCACTGGCCCGGCTTGAAGGTCACGCCGGCGAAGGTCACGACGCGGTTGCGGTGGCCGGTGTGCAGACCCTTCTCCGACTTGCGCGGATGGGTACCGAGCGCCTTGATGCCGATTTCCTGTTCGGCCAGTTCCTCGGAATCACGGACGAAGCCGTTGACGACGATGCCGGCCCAGCCGTTGTCGACGCCGAGCTGGCCGAGGTTGCCGCCGACCAGCGCGCAGCGCGCCGAGCCGCCGCCGTCGACCACCAGCACCTGACCGTTGCCGCGCTCTTCGAGCAGCGCGCGCACCATCGTGTTGTCCTCGAACACCTTCAGCGTGACGACGGGGCCATGGAAGGCCGACACGCCGCCGAAATCGCCGAACACCGGATCGGCGACCTGCGCCTCGGGATGGGCATCGGAAAGATCGGTCGTCGCAAAGCTCATGCATTATCTCCTTTCAAGCGTCCTTGCCAGAACGGGCAGCAACAGGGAATACAGCGTCAGGCCGATGAAGCTGATGAGGACCCAGCCGGGCAGCGCGATGCCGAGCCACTGCGCGTCGATCTTGGCGCAGTTGCCGTCGCCGCGCAGCACGGTCATCACCACTTCGTTGACCGGCATCATCTCCATCAGATAGTCGAGCGTCGGCCCGCAGGCCGGCACCTGATCCGGCGGCAGGCTCTGCAGCCAGACGTGGCGCCAGGCGATGCCGATGCCGACGAGCGACGCCAGCGCCGCGAGCCCGGCGTAGACCCGGCGCCCCCAGTCGCGGGGACCATGGATCGCCGCGATCAGGAAGATCGCGCCGACCACCGCCATCGCCACGCGCTGGAAGATGCAGAACGGGCACGGCTCGTAGCCGAGCGTGTTCTGCAGATAGACGATCGCGAACGCGAGCGCACCGTAGCAGGCCACGAAGCCGAGCAGGCACAGCAGGCGGAAGTTCAGGCGCATCATCAGGCTCCGTGGCGGCGCCGCGCTCAGGCGAGCGCGACCGGGATCGTGCCGATCTTGCCGGCGATCTTCTGCTGCCAGAGCCTGGGGCCGGTCTCGTGCACCGAAGTGCCCTGCGCGTCGACCGCGACCGTCACCGGCATGTCCTGGACCTCGAACTCGTAGATCGCTTCCATGCCGAGATCCTCGAAGCCGACGACCTTGGCCGCCTTGATCGCCTTGGCGACCAGATACGCGGCGCCGCCGACCGCCATCAGATACGCGCTCCGGTGCTTCTTGATCGACTCGATCGCGACCGGACCGCGCTCGGACTTGCCGATCATCGCGATCAGGCCGGTCTGGCCGAGCATCATTTCGGTGAACTTGTCCATGCGCGTCGCCGTGGTCGGGCCGGCCGGGCCGACGACTTCATCGCGCACCGGATCGACCGGGCCGACGTAATAGATCACGCGGTTGGTGAAATCGACCGGCAGCTTCTCGCCGCGGGCCAGCATGTCCTGGATGCGCTTGTGCGCGGCGTCGCGGCCGGTCAGCATGCGGCCGTTCAGCAGCAGCGTCTGGCCCGGCTTCCAGCTGGCGACTTCTTCGCGGGTCAGCGTGTCGAGATTGACGCGCGTCGCCGTCTGCGTGTTCGCCTGCCAGGTCACCTTCGGCCAGTCCTCGAGCTTCGGCGTCGGCAGATGCGCCGGCCCCGAGCCGTCGAGATGGAAGTGCACGTGACGCGTCGCCGCGCAGTTCGGGATCATCGCCACCGGCAGGTTCGCCGCGTGCGTCGGGTAGTCGAGCACCTTGACGTCGACGACCGTGGTCAGGCCGCCGAGGCCCTGCGCGCCGATGCCGAGATTATTGACCTTCTCGTACAGTTCGAGGCGCAGTTCCTCGGCCCGGTTCTTCGGTCCCCGGCTCTTGATCTCGTGGATGTCGACCGGCGCCATCAGCGATTCCTTGGCCAGCAGCATCGCCTTCTCCGGCGTGCCGCCGATGCCGATGCCGAGAATGCCCGGCGGGCACCAGCCGGCGCCCATCGTCGGCACCGTCTTCAGCACCCAGTCGACGATCGAGTCGGACGGGTTGAGCATCGCCATCTTCGACTTGGCTTCCGAGCCGCCGCCCTTGGCGGCGCAGATCACCTCGACGTGGTCGCCCGGCACGATCTCGTAGTGGATCACCGCCGGCGTGTTGTCGCGGGTGTTGCTGCGCTTGCCGGCCGGATCGGCCAGCACCGAGGCGCGCAGCTTGTTGATCGGATCGTTGTAGGCGCGGCGCACGCCTTCGTTGACCATCTCGGTCACCGACAGCGTCGCGTCCCAGCGCGCGTTCATGCCGACCTTGAGGAACACGGTGGCGATGCCGGTGTCCTGGCAGATCGGACGATGGCCTTCGGCGCTCATCCGCGAGTTGGTCAGGATCTGCGCGATCGCGTCCTTCGCCGCCGGATTCTCCTCACGCTCCCAGGCTTCGCCGAGCGCCTTCACGTAGTCGAGCGGATGGTAGTAGCTGATGTACTGGAAGGCGTCGGCAATCGACTGGATGAAGTCTTCCTGGCGAATCGTGGACATTGACGGGCTCGGGACTTTTGCGGGGGCTGAAGCGCTGGGCGCGAATAACGGGAATTTCCGGGCGCGAATGCTAGCGGAAAACGGCAGTCGATGACCGCTCGCCAGCGTCTTGCTGACGCTCCGGTCATTCAAACGTCATCGTGGGGCCGTAGTTTTGCGGCCGTGCCGCCGTGCCCGCCGGCCTCCTCCCTTCCCCAGACAGAAAACAATATGTTCAGGAAAATCAAAGGCGCCGCCGTCGCAGCCGGCGCAGCGCTGAGCCTGTGCGCCGGGTTCGGCGTGCTCGTCGCCTGCAGCGATGACGACCACGGCAGCCCGATCAAGACGCAGCAGGACATCCGGCACGTGTTCGTCATCGTCATGGAAAACAAGAACTACGCCGACACCTTCGACACCAGCACGCAGAATCCGTACATGCGCGACCTGGCGACCCAGGGCGCGCTGCTGACCGAGTACTACGGCACCGGCCACGTCAGTCTCGACAATTATGTCGCGATGATGAGCGGCCAGCCGTCGACGAAGGACACCGAGAGCGACTGCTTCCAGGGCTTCAACGACGCCATCGCCGACGGCTGGGACACCGACAATCCCAAGGTCCTGAAGGTCAAGGACGGCGCCGGCTGCGTCTACCCGGCCAGCGTCAGGACATTCCCGAACCAGCTCGATGACAAGGGCTACCGCTGGAAGGGCTACATGGGCGACATGGGCAACGACCCGACCCGCGAAGCGGCGACCTGCGGCCATCCGCAGATCGGCGCGATCGACAATACGCAGGCGGCGCAGGCGCCGACCGCAGACGTGCCGGAAGGCGACCAGTACGCGACGCGCCACAATCCCTTCGTCTACTTCCACTCGATCATCGACGATCAGGCGTATTGCGACGCGCACGTCGTCAACCTCGACAGCCAGCTTGAGAACGACCTGAAGTCGATCGACACGACGCCGAACTTCGTCTTCATCACGCCGAATCTCTGCGACGACGGCCACGACGGCGACGGCACCGGCGCCAAGCCCTGCGTCAACGGCGACAAGGGCGGTCTCGCCTCGATCGACGCATTCCTGCAGAAGTGGATCCCGATCATCCAAGCCTCGCCCGCCTACCAGAAGGACGGCCTGATCATCATCAACTTCGACGAGTCCGCCGACATCCAGCCGGCCGGCACCGGCACGCACAATGGCAAGACGACGGTCATCCTCAATCTGCCCGGCGCTGCCTGCTGCGGCCAGAAGGTCGGCCCGAACGTGACGCGGCCGGACGACCAGTACCTGCCGGTCAGCGCGACGATGGAATACCAGCTGCACTACGTCGGCGTCGGCGGCGACCGCACCGGGGCGATCCTGCTGTCGAAGGCGATCAAGCCGGGCACGGTCAGCGACACGCCGTACAACCACTATTCGCTGCTCAGGAGCCTCGAAGACATCTTCGAGACCGGCGAGTACCTGGGCTACGCCGACGAGGACGGCCTGCAGCCGTTCGGCAAGGACGTATTCACCGCGCTGCCGTAAAGCCCGCGGTGTACACACGCGTTCTGGCGGGCGCCGCGGCGGCGCTCTGCCTCGGGCTCGCCGCCTGCGGGCGCGAGCCGGCCGCCCCGGCGTCGGCCGCTGCCGCCTCCGCCCGAACCCCGGCGGCGATGGCCGAACTCGGGCGCCTGGCGTTCTTCGATCCGTCACTGTCGGCGTCCGGGCGCCAGTCCTGCGCGAGCTGCCATGATCCCGCACACGCCTACGGTCCGCCGAACGCGCTGGCGGTGCAGCGCGGCGGCGCCGACCTGCAAGGCTACGGCACGCGCGCGGTGCCGTCGCTGCGCTACCTGCGGCGCACGCCGATCTGGTTCAAGACCTACGTCGGCAATCCGCGCGAACGTCTCACCGACACCGACAACGTGCCGGTCGGCGGCTTCACCTGGGACGGACGCTTCGACACGATGGCGGAGCAGGCGGCGTTTCCGCTGCTGGCAGCGAACGAAATGGCCAATGCCGGCGCCGAAGCCGTGGTGCAGAGCCTGTCGCGCAGCGCGTATGCCGATCAGTTTCGCAGCGTGTTCGGCGCCGACATCTTTACGCGGCCGGCCGATGCCCTCGCCGCGCTCGGCCAGGCGCTGCAGCGCTTCGAGCTCGACGATCCGAGCTTTCAGCCGTACAGCAGCAAGTTCGACGCCGTGCTCGACGGCAAGGCGCGCTTCACCGCGCAGGAACAGCGCGGCTTCGAGCTGTTCCGCGATCGCGAGCGCGGCAACTGCGCGGCCTGCCATCCCGTGCAGATGGGCGCGAACGGCGCGCATCCGCTGCTGACCGATTTCAGCTTCGAAGCGCTCGGCGTGCCGCGCAATCCGGAAATTCCGGCCAACGCCGATCCGGCCTACTACGACCTGGGCCTCTGCGGCCCCGTACGCACCGACCAGCGCCACGAGAAGTCCTGGTGCGGACTGTTCAAGACGCCGTCGCTGCGCAATGTCGCGACGCGCGGCGCCTTCTTCCACAACGGCCGCTTTCACACGCTCGAGGCGGCGCTGCGCTTCTATGTGCAGCGCGACGCGCGGCCGGCGCAGTGGTATCCGCATCCGGACGGCCCGCAGCTCTACGACGACCTGCCGCTGGCGCTGCAGGACAACGTCGACCACATCAATACGCCGCTGACGCAGCGCAAGGGCGACGAGCCGGTATGGAACGCAGCCGAGATCGGCGATGTGCTGGCGTTCCTCGCCACCCTGAGCGACGCCGACGCGCAGCCGGTGCCGCCCGCCCCGCAAACGCCGTGAACGAAAAAGGCCGGCCTGTTCAGGCCGGCCTTGGTCACGCTCCGCCGTGCTGCGGCTTACGCCACCGCGTAGAGCTGATGGCTGTGGTGGTTGGCCGGCTCCCAGAGCTTGAGACCGGCATCGATCTCCTCAGTCTGGATCAGCGTGTCGCCGCCGCGAATGCCGTAGTCGACGAAGGCCAACTCCAGCACGCGCACCAGCGCGCGGATGTTGCCGTGCCAGCGGCACTGCTTGATGCGCAGCCACGCTTCCTCGCTGACGCCCTTGGGCTGCGTCCAGCTCGTGCAGCGGTCCGAGAGCTTGGCCAGCGTGGTCGCGACCACGGCGATCATGTCCTCCTCGCGCTTGTGCAGCTCCGGCACCGACAGCGTGGCGGCGCCGATGCGCGTGAACTCGTCGATGTTCACCGAGTTCTGCAGCGTCTCCCAGCTGCGATTGGTCGCGAACACGATCGCGCATTCGAGCGGCTGCTTGGCGCTGGCGCCGAACGGCAGGTACTGGCCGTTGTCGAAGGCCTCCATCAGCACTTCCATCACCGGACCGGTGATGCCGTGGCTTTCGTCGATGAAGCAGACGCCGTCGCGCGCGTGCATGAACGCGCCGGTGCGCGCGCCGCTGCCGGCGAAGGCGCCGGACACGTGGCCGCAGAGCAGCGACTTCACCGCCGCCTTGTCGCCGGTGTTCTCGGCGGCGAGGTTCACGGACACGAAGCGGCCGCGATTGCGCACCAGGTAGTAGTAGAACGCCAGCGAGGTCTTGCCGCTGCCGGGACCGCCGAGCAGGTAGGTGCGATGGATGCCGTTCGCCGCGTAGGCGCGGATGCGGGCGACCAGCGCCTGCAGTTCCGGGCTGAACACGTAGAAATTGCGCATCGGCGAGCCCTCGACTTCGGTCGAGATCGGCATGCGGATCAGGTTGTCTTCGACCACCGGCATCAGGCGCAGCGGCAGCTGGCGGACCGCGCTCTCGGCGTTCGGCGCCAGCATCAGGCGCACGCCGGCCAGGCGGTTCTCGTTGCCGCGCCGCGTCAGCCATTCGCCGAGCGCGGTCAGCTGCGCGTTGGTGACGGCGACGATCAGCGTCGTGCTGCGGCCGGCGGCGCGCGCGGCGAGCACGGCGTCGGCGAGACCGTCGAGCAGGCTCGGCGCCAGCAGCAGGCTCAGCACGAAATCGGCTTCCGGCGGCACCATCTGCGCGCCGAGTTCCGCGGCACTGCACAGCTCGTGATGACGCCCTTCCGGGATCAGCAGCGAGAGATTGCGCGCCAGCTCGGGATCGCGGGCATGGAAATCCGACGCGTAGATGCGCAGATACGGCTGCGGCTGGCGCTCCAGCGTCGGCGTTGCCGGGCCCGACTTGCGTGTGCTGATACCGAACATATCCGTCCCCTGGACTCGATCGTGGGACGCAGCGTACGAGCCGCATAACGACGGCGCCGGCCGGCACCGATGAAGCGCTGCGCCCCGCCGACCGACGGCGCCTCGGCCTGGAACCGAAATTGCCTGCGTCGCGCTCGTCGCCCGCCAGGCACCGTTCGTCCCCCGTCGTCCGCGCCTGCGCGGCGGACGCCGCGGCTCAGATGGTGTCCGGGAGCGCGTCCTGGATCGCGCGCGTGCGCGCGTCATCGGCGGCGCCGACCACGGCATAGCCGTAGCCGTCGTGGAACCACCAGCGCGTCGTCAGCGGCCCGTCGCGGCGCGTGCCGACGCTGGGCTCCGGCTGGCGACGACTCGGCCGCACGTAGAAGCTGATGCGGCGGCCGTCGGCGGACTCGTAGAAGACCAGCGCCGCCGCGCCTTCCGAGGTCGACAGCAGGCGGCCGCCGAGCAGCGCGAAACCGTAGGTGCCCAGATCCGGCAGTGCCAGCGGCCGACCGAGCCGGCCGGCGAGCCAGGCCTGCAGATCGGCGCCCTGCCCGGCACGCAGTTCGACCGGCCGCAGACGATCGCTGGCGAACACGCGGTAGGCCTCGACGGCGTCGGCCATCGGCGCCGGCCGCGCCAGCGCGCCGCGCCCCTGCCAGCCGCCGAGCACGCCGAGCCCGACCGCCAGCAGCCAGGACGCACACAGCAAGGCCAGCCGCTGCCGGCGGCGACGCAGGCCGCGGCGAATCACGGCCGGATCGAGCTGCGGCGCAGCCGGCCGCGTGGCGCGGCGCAGCGCTTCGCCGAGCTGGCGTGCATCTTCGCGCCAGGCGGCGACGCGCGCCGCCAGCGCCGGCTGCGCAGCGAGGCGCGCCTCGAGATCGGCGCACCGCCGGGCGTCGAGGCGACCGTCGACATAGGCCTGCAGTTCGGTGTCGTCGATGTCGTTCATTTGACTCTCCGCAGCGCGGGCCGCAGCGGCCCGCCGTCCATCAGCTCGCGATAGCGCTGCCGTGCGCGTGACAGACGCGACATCACCGTGCCGATCGGCACGCCGAGCGCGTCGGCCGCTTCCTGGTAGGCGAGCCCCTCGACCGCGACCATCAGCAGCAGCGCGCGCTGCTCGGCCGGCAAGCGGCCGAGCGCGGCGAGCGCATCCTGCGCCAGCACCGTGTCCTCGGCCGATGGCGCCAGCGCGCCGGGCTCGTCGCCGACGTAGGGCTCGAACACGCGCCGCCAGCGCCGGCTGCGGCGCTGCGCATCGACGAACTGCCGGTAGAGAATCGAGAACAGCCAGGCGCGCAGTTCGCCGTCGGGCCGTCGCGTCCGCCAGCGCGACAGCGCGCGTTCCAGGCAGGCCTGCACCAGGTCGTCAGCGTCGCCGGCATCGCGCGCCAGGCCGAGCGCGAAACGTCGCAGCGCCGGCAGCAGTTCCCGCAATTCATCGTCGTCGATCATCGCCCATGGCCCGCAGCCGATCCGTCGCATGCCGACCCGAAAACACGGGCCATTGTCGCGTAAGACGCGCGACAGCCGGTTTTATTCCGTCGCGGGACAACGGAATAAAGGCGCAGCGGCAGCGTCTCACCGACGTATCCCTTCCGGAAAACCCGCATGCCGACCCCCGAACCCCTGTCCGCCGGTCAGCGCACGCTGCGCCTGACGGCCATCGCCCTGATCGCCGGTGCACTCGCCCTGGCCTTCGCCGCGAGCGCCGGCTGGCTCACGCCGGCGCGGCTGACGCCCGGCCGCATCGTCGATGCGCTGCAAGGCCACGACGGCCTGCATCCCGGCTTTCGCCGCGCGCACGCCAAGGGCGTTTGCGTGATCGGCGAGTTCGCCGGCAACGGCGCCGGCGCGGCACTGTCGAAGGCCGCACTGTTCGCCGCCGGCGCGCGCGTGCCGGTGGTCGGACGCTTCTCGACCGGCGGCGGCATTCCGGATGCGCCGGATGGCCGCGTCGTGTTCCATTCGATGGCGCTCAGTTTCACGCTGCCCGACGGCAGCCAGTGGCGCACCGGCATGAATCATGTGCCGATCTTCCCGGTCGCCACGCCGCAGGACTTCCTCGCCTTCCAGCTTGCGACGCGTCCCGCCCCTGCGACAGGCAAGCCCGATCCGGCGCGCGTCGCCGCCTATCTGGCGGCGCATCCCGAAACGCGGGCTTTCATGGCCTGGCTGCGCGAGCACCCGCTGCCGTCGAGCTTCGCCAACGGCACCTACTACAGCGTCAACGCCTTTCGCTTCATCGACGCCGCCGGTACGGCGCGGACGGTGCGCTGGCGCATGCAGCCGGAAGCGCCGTTCGCCGAGCTCGACAAGGCGACGCTGGCGCAGCGCGACGCGGATTTCCTGTTCGCCGATCTGGCCACGCGCCTGCGCGCCGGTCCGCTGCGCTGGCAGCTGATCGTCACGCTTGCCGGGCCCGGCGATGCCGGCAACGACGCGACCCGGCCGTGGCCGGCGGATCGCCGTGAGCTGACGCTCGGCACGCTGACGCTCGAGCGCGCGACGCTCGAAGACGACGGACCGTGCCGCGATCTCACCTTCGACCCTCTGATCCTGCCGGCCGGCATCGCCGCGTCCGACGACCCGCTGCTGGCGGCACGCTCGGCCGCCTACGCCCGTTCCTTCACCCGCCGCGCCGGCGAGCCGGCGCCGCGCAGCGCGCTGGCGCGCGACCCGTCGTTCCGCGAGACCGTCCGATGAATGCCCGCCCCGCTTCGTTCCACCCGTACGCGCGCCTGCTGCACTGGAGCATGGCGATCCTGATCGTGGCGATGCTGTTCGTCGGCGTCGGCATGGCGTCGACCGTCAGCCCGCTGCGCCAGACGCTGCTGGCGCTGCACCGGCCGCTCGGCCTCGCCCTGCTCGTGCTCGTCGCGCTGCGTCTGGCGGTGCGCCTGCGGCATCGGCCGCCGCCGCTGCCGGCCGCGCTGCCGGCCTGGCAGCGCCACGCCGCCGGCGCTTCGCACGGCCTGCTGTATGGCCTGATGTTCGCGCTGCCGCTGGTCGGCTGGGCGATGCTCTCGGCCGGCGACTATCCGCTGACGCTGGCACCGGGCCTGACGCTGCCGCCGATCGTGCCGCGCGACGCCGCGCTCTACGCGCTGCGGCGGCGGGCGCACACGGCGCTCGCGCTGCTGCTGTTCGGCACCGTGCTGCTGCATCTGGCTGCCGCGCTGCAGCACGCCTGGCTGCGCCGCGACGGCGTGATGGCGAGCATGGCGCCGTGGCGCCGCCGCCCGGGTCAGTCCGGATAGTTGGAAACTTCGATCAGGTTGCCGTCCGGATCGCGGAAATAGACCGACTCGACCGGCCCGAGCGCGCCGGCGCGCGAGACCGGGCCGGCCTCGATCGCGATGCCGAAGCGTTCGAGCTGGTTGACGATCTCCTTGATCGGCGTGGTGCTGACGAAGCACAGATTGGCCGAACCGCGCGTCGGATGCGCGGCGTGCGGCGTGGCCGGCGCGCCGACCGGATAGAGCTTGAGCTGCTGCGTGCCGAAGGCCAGCGCGTGGCGGCCGTCGCCGGCGTGCAGCGGCCGCATGCCGAGCACCTCGCGGTAGAAGCGGATCGTCGCGTCCAGATCGTGGACGTTGAGGACCAGATGGTCGATTCGTTCGATATGCATAGGTGTTTCCGCTTCAGGCCTCCACGCCGCCGTGCGTCAGTTTTTCGGGGTCCAGCAGCCGCGCCAGCTCGGCCCGCGGCAGGCCGGTCGCCTCCGCCGCGACGTCGAGGATCGGCCGGCCTTCCTTGTACGCCTGCTTGGCGATCGCCGCGCCCTTCTCGTAGCCGATGCGCGCGTTGAGCGCGGTGATCAGGATCGGGTTCTTCGCCAGCGCCTCGCCGATGTGCGCACGGCGTACGCGGAAGCCGGCGATCGCGCGTTCGGCCAGCAGCGTCGCGACGCTGGCTTCGAGCTCGATGCTCTGCAGCAGGTTCAGCGCGATCACCGGCAGCATCACGTTGAGCTGGAAATTGCCGGCCTGCGCGGCGACGGTGATCGTCGCATCGTTGCCGATGACCTGCGCGCAGACCATGCAGGTCGCCTCCGGGATCACCGGATTGACCTTGCCCGGCATGATCGACGAACCCGGCTGCAGCGTCGGCAGCTCGATCTCGCCGAGCCCGGCGAGCGGGCCCGAGTTCATCCAGCGCAGGTCGTTGGCGATCTTCATCAGCGAGCAGGCGATGGTCTTCAGCTGGCCGGACAGCTCGACCGCCGCGTCCTGCGCCGACAGCGCTTCGAAATAATTGTCCGCGGCGACGAAGCGCAGGCCGGTGCGCGCGGCGAGCGCGCGCGCGAAGCGCTTGCCGAAGCGCGGATCGGCATTGATGCCGGTGCCGACTGCGGTGCCGCCGAGCGCGAGCTGCAGCAGGCGCGGCTGCACCGCGTCGAGCCGTTCGAGGCCGTGGCGGATCTGCGTCGCCCAGCCCGACAGCTCCTGGTCGAAGCGCACCGGCATCGCGTCCATCAGATGCGTGCGGCCGGTCTTGGTGACGCCCTTGAGCTGGCGCGCGCGGCGTTCGATCGTGCCCGCCAGCTGCTTCAGCGCCGGCTTGAGCCGGTCATGCACGAGCAGCGCGCTGGCGACGTGGATCGCGGTCGGGATCACGTCGTTGGAGCTCTGGCCGTAATTGACGTGATCGTTCGGATGCACCTTCTGACGCAGGCGCCGGGCCGCGAGGTGGGCGATCACCTCGTTGGCGTTCATGTTGGTCGAGGTCCCCGAGCCGGTCTGGAAGACGTCGATCGGGAACTGCGCGTCGTGACGGCCGGCGGCGACCTCGAGCGCGGCGACGGCGATCGCCTCGGCGCGCGCCGCGTCGAGCCGCCCGAGCCCGGCGTTGACCTGCGCCGCGGTCGCCTTGATCAGGCCCAGCGCGCGGATGAAGGCGCGCGGCATCGCCAGCCCCGACACCGGAAAGTTCTCGACCGCGCGCTGCGTCTGCGCGCCCCACAGCGCCTCGGCGGGCACCTTGAGCGCGCCGAGGCTGTCGTGCTCGATGCGGAATGCGGCTTTGGCCATGCGTTCAGGGCTCCATGCGAATGAGATCGCCGCCGCGCCGTGCGGAAAGCCCTGCGCGGCGCCGGCCTCGGATAAAATGCGCGCCCAGCCTACACCGGGGCTGCCGCGCCTGCCGACCGGCCGCCGCGCGACCCGCCTGCCGAGCCTTTGCATTCATGAACCTGACGTCCCTGTCCGCCATTTCGCCGATCGACGGCCGCTACGCCGAAAAGACCGTCAAGCTGCGCGAGATCTTCAGCGAGTACGGCCTGATGCGCTACCGCATCATCGCCGAGATCCGCTGGCTCGAAGCGCTCGCCGCCGACGCCGGCATTCCCGAAGTGCCGGCGCTGTCGCCGTCGGCGCACGAGAAGCTGGAGAAGATCGCCGCCCACTTCACGCTCGATGAAGCGCAGCGTGTCAAGGCGATCGAGGACACGACCAACCACGACGTCAAGGCCGTCGAGTACTACCTGAAGGAAAAGATCAGCTCGCATCCCGAGCTGGCCGGCATCAAGGAATTCATCCACTTCGCCTGCACGTCCGAGGACGTCAACAACCTCTCGCACGCGCTGATGCTCAAGGACGCGCGCGACAAGGTGCTGCTGCCGGCGCTCGACAAGCTGATCACCTCGATCGCGGCGCTGGCCCAGGCCTACGCCGAGCAGCCGATGCTGTCGCGCACGCACGGCCAGCCGGCCTCGCCGACCACGCTCGGCAAGGAAATGGCGGTGTTCGCGCAGCGCCTGCGCCGCCAGCGCGAGCAGTTCGCGCAGGTCGAGATCCTCGGCAAGATGAACGGCGCGGTCGGCAACTGGAACGCGCATTACGCCGCCTATCCGGACGTCGACTGGCCGGCGATGACCGGCCGCTTCATCACCGCGCTCGGCATCGGCCAGAGCCCGGCGACCACGCAGATCGAGCCGCACGACTACATCGCCGAGTATTTCCACGCGCTGACGCGCTTCAACACGATCCTGATCGATTTCTGCCGCGACGTCTGGGGCTACATCTCGGTCGGCTACTTCAAGCAGCGCACGGTCGCCGGCGAAGTCGGCAGCTCGACGATGCCGCACAAGGTCAACCCGATCGACTTCGAGAACGCCGAAGGCAATCTCGGCCTCGCCAACGCCATCATGCAGCACCTCGCCGAGAAGCTGCCGATCTCGCGCTGGCAGCGCGACCTCACCGACTCGACGGTGCTGCGCAACCTCGGCGTCGGCGTCGCCCACGCGATGATCGCCTACCAGTCGGCGCAGAAGGGCATCGGCAAGCTCGAAGCCGACGCCTGGAAGATGAGCCAGGATCTCGACCACAACTGGGAAGTGCTCGGCGAGGCGATCCAGACCGTGATGCGCCGCTACGGCCTGCCCGAGCCGTACGAGCAGCTCAAGCGCCTGACGCGCGGCCAGAAGATCGGCCGCGATGCGATCCGCGACTTCGTCTCCGGCCTCGACCTGCCGGAAGCCGAGAAGCAGCGTCTGCTGCAGATGACGCCGGCCAGCTACACGGGCAACGCCCTGCAGCAGGCCAAGGCCGTCTGAACCGGCCACGGTCCTGCCGCTGCTGGACGTCGCCGCCGGCCGCGCGGCGGCGTCCGTGGCGACCTGCCATCCATGCACAGGCCGCCGGCCGTCGGATCGTGCGCCGGCAGCGGCTTCGCATCACGCTCGCCGACGCCGCTGACGTCATGCGCACGTTAAGCTGCGTGCCATGACCGACGGCGCCCAGCAGCCCGCCTCCCCGACCTCCGCTCCGGACGCGGAGATACTGCACGGCACGGCGGCGTACGCCAGCGCGACGCTGAAACTGATCACGCGCGCGCATCTGCAGCTGCGCGTGTTCAGCCAGGAACTCGACCGTCGCGTCTGGAGCGATCCGGGGGTCGTCGAGCTGCTGCGCAGTTTCGCGCTGCGCTCGCCCCACGCCGAGCTGCGCGTGCTGCTGAACCATCCGAAGGCCGCCGCCCAGCGCGGCCACCGGCTCGTCGAGCTCGCACGGCGGCTGCCGAGCCGCATCCAGCTGCGCGAGCTGGCCGAAGAGCGCCGCGGCCTGGGCGAGGAATACGCGATCGCCGACGAATACGCGCTGCTGCACAAGCGCCGCCACGACGATCTCGAAGCGTACTGGTACGCGCACGCACCGCTCGAGGCGCGGCGCCGGCGCCACCAGTTCGACCAGCTCTGGGAGGAATCGCCGCCGGCGCGCGAGCTCGCCGAGCTGCGTCTGTAGGGCCTGGTCGCGGCCCTGCAGGGGCCGCGACCTTGCGGCTCAGCGCGCTTCTTCGGGCGCGACGCGCTCGCGCGCGCGAATGAAGGCGCGCGCGTGCTCCGGCAGCGGCCGGGTCTTGTTGTCGCGGTAGTCGAACCAGACCAGCACGCTGCGCGTCACCGCCACCAGGCGCTCGCCGACGAACAGCGCGCCCTCGGTGTTCATGCTGCTGCGGCCGATGCGGCGCACGCGATAGCCGAGACGGATCGTGGCCGGATGGTGCAGCTGTTCGAGGAAGTCGCACTCGATGTGCGCAAGGATGAAACCGCCGCCGTTGACGAAGCGGTCGCCGCCGACCAGCGCTTCGAAGTAATCGAGCCGCGCCGACTCGTCGAAGGTGAAGAAGCGCGCGTTGTTGACGTGGCCGAGCATGTCGCAGTCGGACCAGCGCGTCGCCAGTTCGAAGAAGTACGAAAAATCCTCGGCGCGGGGGCGCTCGATCATCACTGGGGCTCCGGGTCGGAAAGGGTCGGGGGATGTTCACGCAGCCGGGCCGCGGCACGCGCGCGGATCGCCTGCTTGCGGCTGCCGTCGGCACGCGGCCAGGCCATGATCTCGTCGAGATCGCGGCCGCAGCCGACGCAGTGGCCCTGCGGACCGATGCGACAGATGCGGGTGCACGGCGACGGCACGTCGCCGGATGGTGGCTCAGCTTCGGACATCGTCCGCTACGGTAGCACCGTCGAGCCAGCGCCGGAACGCGCCTTTGAGCCGCGGATAGTCGCGTGCCTCGCAGCTGGCGACCAGCGTCCAGCCGCGGCCGTCGGCGATCACGTACTGCGTCCACACCATGCGCGTCGACTGCACGCCGCGCATGCGGCGCAGCACGCGCACCGCCTCGTGCCCGGACATGCGCAGCCCCTCGCGACGCAGCAGCGTCTGCTCGGGGCTCGCGCGCGCCTCGCGTTCGAGCTTGAAGTCGACGTAGGACGCCAGGCTCGGATCGGCGTGCCGCGGCTCGTCGTGGGCCACCAGCAGGAACGCGCCGCGCACCGGCCGGCCGTGCTCGGTCGGCCGCAGGTAGAGATCGGCGCCGATGCCCGGCGTCGCCTGCCAGCCGGCCGGCAGCGGCACGCGCAGCGACGAGCCGGCGATCACCAGCGGCGTCGGCGGCGGCTGCGTCTGGCAGGCCGCGAACGTCAGCAGCGCCGCGGCCGTCGCCGCGCGAACAAGACCTCGAACCATCGGCTCAGCTGGCCTGGCGCTGGAAGCTCATCTCGTAGGCGGGCGCCGGGCGGCCGGCGGCGTCGACCTGCGCCGGCTCGCCGCCCGCCTTCACCGTGTAGACGGCGACGCGCGCGGTATCGCCGTCGAGCTCGATCCAGAAGAAGCCGAAGAGGTCGCCGGTCTGGAAGTAGGCTTCGTTGCGCGCCGCGTCGAGCGTCGAGCGTGCTTTCGAGCCGGCCCCGGACAGGATGTGCTGGGTCTTGCCGCAGCCGGCGACCGGCTTGAGCCAGTAGAGGTTGTGGTCGTGGCCGTTGAGAAAGACGTCGGCCTGATCGCAGATCGTCTGTTCGAGGAAGGCCTTGTAGTCGGCACCGCGGCAGCTGCCGCTGACCAGCACGCCCTGCAGCACGCAGATATCGGCGCCCGAGCCGCGCTCGTAGTCGCCGGCGTTGCCGTGGTCGCCGTTGGAAATGTACGGGTGATGCGCGAGCGCGAACTTCCAGCGCGCCCGGCTCGCCGCCATGCCGTCCTGCAGGAAGGTCTGCTGCTCGGCGATGTAGGCCTGCAGCGCGTCGCCGCGCCACTCGGCGTTCGGGTCGTCGAGGTAGTGCGTGATCGGCGAAGAGTCGATGACGAAGAACTCGGCCAGCGGCGTGCTGGCTTCGCGCGGCCAGGTCACGCTGTAGTAGCGCGCCGGCATCACCCACTTGCCCGCCGCGTTGTGCGCCGACATCGCGTAGTCGACCTGGGCGTCGCCGCGCGCGTTGGCGCCGCCGCCGCCGGGGATCGCCAGCGAGTTGTCGTGGTTGCCGAGCGCGACGAAGAACGGGAAGTCGAGATCCTGATACGGCGTCTCGAACGCCGCCTGGAAGATCGGATCGTCGGCCGAGCCGGCGCCGGTCTCGTAGATGTTGTCGCCGGCCATCGTCGCGAAATCGCAGCCGCGCTGCGCGCAGACCTGGGCGACGATCTTGGCGACATTGTCCGACTCGCCGTCCGGTGCCGGCGCGCCGGTGTCGCCGAGCGCGATGAAGCGCGCCTTGCGCGCGCCCGCTTCGCCGCCGCCGCTCGATCCGCCGCAGGCCGCGAGCGTACAGCTCAGCAGCGCCGTCCATAGCCACTTGTTCATTTGCTTTCCCTGCCCTGTCAGCAGACTGAAAATACATCCCGCGCAAAAAAATGCGCGGCCGTCTCGCGAGGGCCGCGCATGAACCGGTACCGAGCGCCTACTCGACGATCAGCTTGAACTCGACGCGGCGGTTCTTGGCGCGGCCCTCGGCCGTGTCGTTCGACGCGATCGGGTAGAACGGACCGTGGCCGGTGGCGACCAGACGGCTGCCGTCGATGCCGCGCGCGATCAGATACTGGCGCACCGACTCGGCGCGCTCCTGCGACAGCATCAGGTTATAGGCGCGATCGCCGACGTTGTCGGTGTTGCCGACGATCTGCACGTTGACGCCGTCCTGGTTCTTCAGCGTCGCCGCGACTTCGTCGAGCAGCTTGCGCGCGTCGTCGGTGAGGATCGCCGTGTTGTTGTCGAACTGCACGCCGCTCATCGTCAGCGACTGCGCGACCATGCAGCCGCTGGCATCGACGCTCAGGCCGCGGCGCGTGCTCGGGCACTGGTCGACCTCGTCGGGCACGCCGTCGCCGTCCTCGTCGCCCGGCGTCGCCGGCGTCTCGCCGGTGACCGGACAACCATGGCCGTCGACCGGCGTGCCGGCCGCCGTGCCGGGGCAGAGGTCGGCGCCATCGAGCACGCCATCGCGATCTGAATCGACGCCGCAGTCGCTGCGGCCGGTGACCGGATCGACCACCGCGAGCTCGCATTCCTGCGCCGCCGAAACATCGTGCGCCGGCTCCTTGAACAGGAAGAACAGCGGCAGCTGCAGACCGGCGGTGAAGCGGTAGTCGAGCAGGAAGTTCTTGTCGGTGCTCTGATCATCGAACTGGCCGAGCGCGCGCGCCTCGACGCGGGCCGCCAGGCCCTTCCAGCCCAGCGGCAGCAGCACGCCGCCGCCGACGTTGAGGCCGAAGTGCTCGTGGCGATCGCCGAGCACGTCGTTCTGCACGACGCCGAGGCCGCCGAGCACGAAGGGCTTGAACTGGTAGCCGCCGCCGAAATTGCCGAAGCCCTGCTGGCCGAAGTCGTAGACCAGATCGAGCAGCAGGCCGGTCTGGTAGTCGCTCTTGCCGTCGAGATCGCGATCGCGCTTGAGGCTGTGCACCGTCACTTCGGCCGACAGATTCGGGTGACCGTACTCGCTGAGCGGCCAGCCGAACTGCAGCTGGAAGCCCTGGCCGTTGTCGGAATCGCGCGCCGAATCCGGAATCTCGTAAACGTAGCTGCCGCCGATGTACGGAATGTCATGGCCTTCCGTCGTCACCGCCGCCGCCGAACCCGCCCAGCCGATGGCCAGCGCCGCCCACACCCCGCCCGCAAATCCCCGTTTGAAGCGCATTGTCAGACTCCCAAAGTTGGACGCGATTGAGAACGCACGCAGCGTTCCGTCCTGCTCAGCTTGTTGATTGTCACCGCCTGCTGATCGCGCGACTCTATAGGATTCGCAACGGCAGCGGCAACCGCGCTCCGATGACAGCGCCTGAGCGCGCCGGCGCTAGCGGGACGCCGCCCGCAGCGCCTGCGCGCAGTCGTGCACCAGCGCGGGGCCGCGATAGATGAAACCGGTATAGATCTGCACGAGATCGGCGCCCGCTGCACGCTTGGCGCGCGCGCCCTCGGCGCTAGTGATGCCGCCGACGCCGATCAGCGCGAAATCCGTCCCGACGCGCGCGCGCAGCGCCGCGAGCGTGCGATCGGCGAGCGGCCGCAGCGGCGCGCCGGACAGGCCGCCGGCTTCGCGCGCGCGCGGATCGGCTTCGAGCCCCGGCCGCGTGATCGTGGTGTTGGTCGCGATCAGGCCGGCGATGCCCGATTCGCGGGCGACGCGGGCGATCGCGTCGAGCTGTTCGTCATCGACGTCCGGGGCGATCTTGACCAGCAGCGGCGTGTGCTTGCCGTGCGTCTGCGCGAGGCGCTCGGCCTCGGCCTTCAGCTGCGTCAGCAGCTCGCGCAGCCGGTCCTCGCTCTGCAGCTCGCGCAGGTTCTTGGTGTTCGGCGAGGAAATGTTGACGGTGACGTAGCCCGCCGCGCGATAGACCTTGCGCAGGCCGATCAGGTAGTCGTCGGCGGCGCGCTCGATCGGCGTGTCGAAGTTCTTGCCGATGTTGATGCCGAGCACGCCGCGGTAATCGCTCTCGGCGACGCGTTCGAGCAGGTAGTCAACGCCTTTGTTGTTGAAGCCGAGCCGGTTGATGATCGCCTCATGCTCCGGCAGGCGGAACATGCGCGGTCGCGGATTGCCCGGCTGCGGCCGCGGCGTCACCGTGCCGATCTCGACGAAGCCGAAGCCGAGCCGGCTCCAGGCGCGCAGGCACTCGCCGTTCTTGTCGAGGCCGGCGGCGAGTCCGACGCGGTTGGCGAAGCGCAGGCCGAGCAGTTCGACCGGATCGTCGACCGGCGCGCGCGCGAACGGCAGCGTCGCCAGCGCCGGCGCACGGCGCAGCGTCTCGAGCGTCAGTTCGTGCGCGCGTTCGGCGTCGAGTCGGAACAGCAGCGAGCGGGCGGCGGCGTACATGGGTCAGTCTTCCGATCGGTGGCGGGCCGCATCGGCGCAGCTGCGGCCGGCGCGGCGAGCGGCAGTCAGTCGGCCGTGGCGGCCGGCACGGCCGGCCACGCGCCGGTTCAGTGCGGCGTGAACAGATGGCCGAGCTTGGCGGCCTTGGCGTCGAGGTAGCGCTCGTTGTACGGATTGCGGCCGCTTTCCAGCGGCACGCGCTCGACGATCTCGACGCCATCGCGGCGCAGCGCGTCGAGCTTGCGCGGGTTGTTGGTCATCAGCCGGATGTGGCACAGGTCGAGTCGGCGCAGCAGCTCGACGGCCAGGCCGTACTCGCGGGCGTCGGCCGGAAAACCGAGCTGGTGATTGGCCTCGACTGTGTCGGCGCCGCGATCCTGCAGCTCATAGGCGCGGATCTTGTTACCCAGCCCGATGCCGCGTCCTTCCTGGCGCAGGTAAAGCACGGCGCCGCGGCCTTCCTCGGCGATCTTCTGCAGCGCCGCCTTGAGCTGCGCGCCGCAGTCGCAGCGCAGCGAAAACAGGGCGTCGCCAGTCAGGCATTCGGAGTGGACGCGGATCAGCGGCGGCGGACCGGACAGCTCGCCGAGCGCGATGACGACATGCTCCTTGCCGTCCGCGGCGCGGAAAACGGTGATCCGGAATTCGGCGAACGGCGTCGGCAGCTTCGACTCGGCGATCCGTTCCAGTACGTATTGAGGGGACTTCAAAGCGTTCTCGCGGTTCTGCGGTGCGGGTGGCGACGGGCTTCGAGGGTCCGCCACCCCGGCATGCACCGGTACGGGGCGCCAAGCATAACCGACTCGGGCCCTCGCCCGCCCCGCCGCCAGCGTGCCGCCCCGCCGGCGGCGGAGCGGCATGCTAGCGGCGGACGCGGCTTACTGGCCGAAGAAGTTCTGGCCGCAGACGCGCAGCGTGCGGCCGTTGACCGCGCTGGCCGCCGGCGAGGCGAAGAACGTCACCGCCTCGGCGATGTCCTGCGGCAGGCCGCCCTGCGACAGCGAGTTGATGCGGCGGCCGACTTCGCGCGGGCCGAACGGCATCGCCGCGGTCATCGCCGTCTCGATGAAGCCCGGCGCCACCGCGTTGATCGCGCCGCCGCGGCGCGCGAAGGTCGAGGCCATGGCATCGACGTAACCGATCACGCCGGCCTTGGTCGCGCCGTAGTTGGTCTGGCCGGCGTTGCCGCCGATGCCGCCGATCGACGAAATGCAGACCACGCGCGCGCCGTCGCGGAAGCCTTCCTTGAGCAGGCCCTCGTTGATCTTCAGGATCGCGCCGAGGTTGATGTTCAGCACCATGTCCCAGAAGTGCGCCGGCATGTTGCGCAGCATCTTGTCGCGCGTGATGCCGGCGTTGTGGACGACGATATCGAGACCGCCGAAGTTCTTGCCGACCTCGGACGCGATGCGGGTGGCCGCGTCCGGCGCGGTGACGTCGAGCGCCAGGCCGACGCCGCCGATCTTGGCCATGGTCTCGCCGAGGCCGCCTTCGGCCGACGGATGATCCATGCCGATGACCTTGGCACCTTCGCGCGCCAGCGTCTCGGCGATCGACGCGCCGATGCCGCGCGCGGCGCCGGTGACCAGCGCGATCTTGCCTTCGAGGCTGCCCGGCAGCGCGACGCCGCGCGTCTGCGGCGCTGCCAGCGGCAGGACCTGGCCGGTGACATAAGCCGAATGCGGTGTCAGGAAAAACCGCAGCACCGGATCGATCGCCTCGTCGGCACCGGTCGGCACCTCGATCAGATTGGCGGTCGTGCCGTTCTTGCCGACTTCCTTGCCGAGCGAGCGGATGAAGCCGCGCAGCGCCGTCGACGCGGTCTTGGCGGCGACGTCCTGCAGCGACTCGGGCGCGCGCGACAGCAGCAGGATGCGGCCGTTGGCGGCGATGCCGCGCAGCACCGGCTGCACGAAATCGTAGAGCTCGCGCAGCTGCGCCGGCGACGACAGGCCGGAGGCGTCGAACACCACCGCGTGGTTGCGCGGCTCGCCGGCGCCGTCGGCCGGATTGCCGTGCACGGTGATGCGCAGGGCCGCGGCGGCTTCCTTAAGCGGCGCCAGCCCGGAATGCTCGGGCACGATGCGCAGCGTCGCGCCGGCGCCGCTCAAGGCGGACAGCAGCGGGCCGACCAGCGTCGCGCCGCGGCTCGAACCGACCAGCACCGCCTTGCCGTCGAGCGGCTGCGACTCCCACGGACCGTCGGCGCGCTTCAGGCGCGGCGGCGTCGGCAGGCCGATCATCGCCGCCAGGCTCTTGCCGAAGGAGGAATGCGTGAATTCGAGATAACGGTCGTTCATCGTGACGGGTCCGGACGCAGAAAGGGTCAAGGAATGGGCAAAATGCGAAGGCTGCGATTATGGCAAGCGCCCGGTCCAGCCGACAGCGCAGCGCCACCACTGCGGTGCGACGCAAACGCCATTGACGCCCGCCGGGAGTGCAACGATAGTGAGCCGCCCGTGGCGGTCCGATTCTTCCGGGACAGACCGACGGCATGATGACCGTGCCCGGACTGCAAGCCCCGTCTGCAGGGCGCGCGCAGGCGGCGCCGCGGCATCATCCGCACACACTACAATTTCAACGAAATACTTCGGTTGGGGTCATTCATGACGAAAGGCTGGAAGATCGCCGCGCTCGCGGTCGTCATCGGCGTCGGCACTTATGCCGTCCTCAAGCTGCTGCTGCCGCATCACAAGACTGAAGTGACGCTGGAGGGCCTGATCCCTGCCGACACGGTGTTCTCCGGAACGCTGCAGTCGCCGGCCGAGGTGGCCGCCGCGACCGCGACGCCGGGCGCCGAGCAGGCCGGCGCGGCCGAGGCGAGCGCCAGCGGCCCGGCGGTCAACACCGACGACGCGGCGGCACCCGCCGCCGAAGCGCCGGCCGCGGAGGCCGCCACGGCCGCCGCCGACAGCGCGGCGCCGGCACCTGAAGCCGAGCCGGCGCCCGCGACCGAAGTCGCAGCCGCCACGCCGCCGGCCGAAGCCGAGCCGAAGCCGGCCCCGGCAGCGGAAGCCGCGCCGGCGCCGGCCGAGCCGCCGGCGGCCGCCAGCCCGGTCGCCAAGGCGCGCCCGGCGCCGGCGAAAACGGCCGCGAAAAAGGCCGGCGCCGACGGCAAGCGCGATCTCAACGCCTCGCCGTGGTGGCAGTCCGGCAGCAGCAGCGGACTGCAGATCGTCTACGCCGGCTCCGCCGCCTACCGGCGCGCGGTCGTGGTGATGGGCAACGGCGCCTTCGGCGACGCCGGCAGCGCCAACCAGCACATCCGCGTGCTCGACGGCAACGGCAAGCGTGTGTCCGGCAGCTGGGAAGTCAGCTCCAACAACAAGACCATGCTGCTGTTCCCGGTGGCCCGCAACGGCCGCTATCAGCTCGTTATCGACGGCGGCCTGGCGGATGCGCAGAACCGCACGCTCGGCCAGAGCCTGAAGGGCAGCGTCCAGGTCCAGTAGCCTCGGCACTGCACGCCGGAACCCGGCGGCCCGGATCAGGCGGGCCCGGATCAGGCGGACTTGGATCAGGCGGCGGCGAACTTCCTCGCCGCCGCCGCGTTCCAAGCCAGGCCGCCGATGCGGCAGCACCCGAGCCCGCCGTGAGCCTTCCACACCCGCAGCCCCTCGCCCGCGACGAGCAACTGCTCGAACGCCTGCTGTCGACCTCGGCGTCGATGACCGGCGTGTGCGTCGCCTTGCTGTCGGTGGTGCAGATCATCGCCGACTCGCGCAAGATCCAGACGCTCGCCGACGACGCGCTGGCGGTCGATTCGCTGTTCTTCCTGGTCTGCTGCTATCTCGCGATCTGGGCGCTGCGCACGCGCGATCCGGCGCGCGCGCATCTGCTGTCGAAGACCGTCGACTACCTGTTCCTGACCGGCATGACCGGACTGGTCGTGATCGGCTTCATGATCGTCTACACGATCTTCTGAGGTTCCGGCCGGTCGCCGGGGCCGACGACCACGGCGCGGCTTTTGCGAGCGTACAATCGCCGCCCTTTTTGGCCGCTCCGAACGCTCTCCTGCCCTCGTGGACATCGCCATCATCGGCGCCAACGGCGATGTCGGCCGCCAGCTCGCCGTCCAGATCATCGCCCGCCGCCTGCTGACGCCGCGCGCACGCCTGCAGCTGATCGGCCGCCGCGGCGGCGGCAGCGAGCGCGCACTGCACGGCCTGCGCGCCGATCTCTACGACGCCTTCGCCGAAATCACGCCGGAAATCGACGTCGGCCTGGCGCCCGAGGACGTCGCCGCCGACCTGATCCTGTTTGCCGCCGGCAGCACGGTATCGACTTCACCGCAGCAGATCGTCGATCGCCGCGAGCTGGCGCAGGGCAATCGCGCGGTGTTCGAGGCCTACGCCCGCAGCCTCGCCGAGCGCGGCCACGGCGAGGAGATCGTCGTCGTCGTCACCAATCCGGTCGAGCTGGGCGTCGCCGTGTTCGCGCGCTACCTCGGCCGGCATCGCGTGATCGGCATGGGCGCCTATCAGGATTCGATGCGCCTGCGCCGCGAGATCGCCGCCGACCTCGGCGTGCGCCGGCAGCGCGTGCAGGCCTATGCGCTCGGCGAGCACGGCGACGCGCTGGTGCCGATGCTGTCGAGCCTGTGGATCTACGGCTTCGACGAGGCCGAGAACGCGCAGACGCGCGAACGCCTGCGCGGCGGCCATTCCGCCTCCGGCTTCGCCGGCCGCCTCGCCACCGAGAAGAAGGTGCTGCGCGCGCTGCTCGCCGAACAGCGCGTGTCGGAAGCGTTCCGCCACGCCGAAAGCCTGCCGGCGACGCTGCGTGCCGTGCTGCTGCCGCTGATCACGCATATCTCCGGCGCCAAGACTGCGGTGTCGACCGCCTCGGTGACCACCGAGCTGGTCGAGGTGATCCTGTCCGGCGGCCAGAGCGTGATCCCGGCGCAGGTGCAGCTCGCCGACGGCGACTGGTTCGGCCCGCCCGGCGTGCTCGGCGTGCCGGTGATGTTCGGCCTGCGCGGCTGGTCGCGGACCACCGACCTCGAACTCGAAGCCGACGAGCGTGTCGCCCTGCTCGATGCGGCCGGCCGCATCGCCGCTCAGCTCAAGGACTGGGGCCATGACTGAAAGCCTGCCGCTGCGCCACGTGGTGTACGTCGTCGAGGTCGCCGAGAAGCCGGGCATCGTGCACGCGCTCGCCGCCGTGTTCGCGCATCGCGGCCTGAGCATGCGCTCGTTCATCGCCGACGCGGTGCGCCGGCCGCCGCGCATCCTGATTCCGTTCGAGGGCACGCCGCGCCAGTGCCGGCTGCTGGCGCAGGTAATCGCACGCCTGCACGACGTGCTCGGCCTGCGCGTGCTCGACGCCGGCGCAGCGGAGCTGCAGGCCTCGGCGCTGTGCCGGCTCGACGCGCCGCCGCCGGCGCTGGCCGGAATCAGCTGGCGCGAAGGCGGCGACGGCACCTGGCAGATGAGCGGCGCCTACCTCGCCGTCGATCGCGCGCTCGCCGAGCTGGCGGCCGGCGGCCAGCTGCGCGAGTCGTTCCGCACCCTCGCCGTGCTCTAAACGGCGCCGACGCAGGGGCGCCGCGCGGCGCCGGCGGCGGTTTCATAGAATCGCGGGCAGAACCCATCCGCAGAGGAGAAGCCCGCATGTCCACCCGTCTGTTCGATCTCGCCGGCCGCGTCGCCATCGTCACCGGCGCGTCGCGCGGCATCGGCGCCGCCACCGCCCGCCTGCTCGCCGAACAGGGCGCGCACGTGGTGCTCGCGTCGCGCAAGATCGAGGATCTCGAAAAGGTCCGCGACGAGATCGCCGCCGCCGGCGGCAAGGCCAGCGCGATCGCCGCGCACGCCGGCGTCAGCGAGGATCTGCAGCGTCTCGTCGCCGAAACCGTCGCCGCGCTCGGCCGGCTCGACATCCTCGTCAACAACGCCGCCACCAACCCGCATTTCGGCCACGTCGCCGAAACGCCGATGGCGATGGTCGACAAGACCGTACAGGTCAACCTGCGCGGCTACTTCGAGCTGTCCTCGCTTGCCGCCCGGCAGATGAAGCAGCACGGCGGCGGCGCGATCGTCAACATCGCCAGCATCAACGGCGTCAAGCCGGGCCTCTACCAGGGCATCTACTCGATCACCAAGGCCGCCGTCATCAGCATGACGCAGTCCTTCGCCAAGGAATGCGCGTCCTGGAACGTGCGCGTCAACGCCGTGCTGCCGGGCCTCACCGACACCAAGTTCGCGTCGGCGCTGACCAAGAACGAGCAGATCCTCAAGCCGGCGCTGCAGATGATTCCGCTCGGCCGCATGGCGCAGCCGCAGGAGATCGCGCCGGCGGTGCTGTTCCTGGCCTCCGACGCGGCCAGCTACGTCACCGGCACGACGCTGACCGTCGACGGCGGCCTGATCGGCTGCGGCGGCCTGTAAGCGGACGCGCGGCGCTGCCGCAGGGCCTGCCCGGCCGGCCCTACGGCAGCAGCACCGTCGAGCCGCTCGTGCGCCGTGCCTCGAGATCGCGATGCGCCTGCGCCGCGTCGCGCAACGCGTAGGTCTGGCCGATCTCGATGCGCACGGCGCCGCGGCGCACGACGTCGAACAGGGCGTTCGCACACGCGGCCAGCTCCGCCGGCGTGGCGATGTAATCGGCGAGCCGCGGCCGCGTCAGGAACAGCGAGCCCTTGCTCGCCAGCAGGCCCGGCGACACCGGCTCGACCGCGCCCGACGCATTGCCGAAGCTGACCAGCATGCCGCGCGGCGCGAGGCTGTCGAGCGAAGCGGCGAAGGTGTCGCGGCCGACGCCGTCGTAGACCACCGGCACGCCGTGACCGCCGGTCAGCTCGCGCACGCGGGCGGCGACGTCCTCGCGGCGGTAATGAATGAGGTGATCGCAGCCGTGCGCGCGCGCCAGCCGCGCCTTTTCCTCGCTGCCGACAGTCCCGATCACGGTCGCGCCGAGGTGCTTGAGCCACTGCGTCGCGATCAGGCCGACGCCGCCGGCCGCGGCGTGCAGCAGCACGGTCTGGCCGCGCTGCACCGGATACAGGCGGCGCAGCAGGTACTCGGCGGTCATGCCCTGCAGCATCATCGCCGCCGCGGTCGGCATGTCGATGTCGTCCGGCAGATGCACCAGACAGGCCGCCGGCAACAGCCGCTGCTCGGCGTAGGCACCGAGCGGCCCGCTGCCACCGTAGGCGACGCGATCGCCGACCGCGAAGCCCTGCACGCCGGCGCCGACCGCAACGATGCGTCCGGCGCCTTCCGTGCCGAGCACGGACGGCAGCGCCACCGGATACAGACCGCTGCGGTGGTAGGTGTCGATGTAATTCAGACCGATCGCCTCGTGGCGGATCAGGACCTCGCCCGGCCCCGGCGCCGCCAGTTCGAGCGCGTCCCACTGCAGCACTTCCGGCCCGCCGTGGGCGTGGATGCGAATCGCATGGGTCGGATTCATCGCGTCGTGTCTCCGGCGGCGGCGAGGCCGCGATACAGCGCTAGATAGGATTGCGCCGAAGCGCTCCACGAAAAATCGCGCGTCATGCCGGCGCGGCGCAGGCGCGCGCGCGTATCGGCCTGCTCGTACAGCTGCAGCGCGCGGCGCACGCCGTAGAGCAGACCGTCGGCGTCGGCGTCGTTGAACAGCACGCCGCTGGCGCTGCCGTCGGCCAGGCTCGCGGCATCGGCATCGACCACGGTGTCGATCAGGCCGCCGGTGCGGCGCACGACCGGGATCGCGCCGTAGCGCTGCGCGTACATCTGGTTGAGACCGCAGGGCTCGAAGCGCGACGGCATCAGCACCAGATCGGCGGCGGCATTGAGACGGTGCGCAAAGCGCTCGTCGTGGGCGATGCGCAGCGCGACGCGGCCGGCCGGCGCCCGCGCGGCGAAATCCTGCAGCCGGCGCTGCAGCTCGGCGTCGCCGCTGGCCAGCAGCGCGTACTGCGCCGGCAGCTGCAGCAGTTCGTCCTGCGCGGCGACGATCAGATCGGCGCCCTTCTGCTCGGCGAGCCGGCCGATGAACACCACCAGCGGCCAGTCGCCAGACGCCAGGCCCAGCTCGGTCTGCAGCAGATACTTGTTGGCGGCCTTGCCGGGAGCGACGTCGTCGACCCCGTAGTGGCGCTCGATCAGCGGATCGCGGCGCGGATCCCAGACCGCGGTGTCGATGCCGTTGGCGATGCCGTGCAGCGCCGCGGCGCGCCAGCGCAGCACGCCGTCGAGGCCATGGCCGTATTCGGGCGTCTGGATCTCGCGCGCGTAGCTCGGGCTGACGGTGCTGATCGCATCGCTGTAGACGATGCCGGCCTTCATGCACGACCAGCGCCCCCAGAACTCCAGGCCGTCCGGCGTCCACCAGGCGTCGGGCAGCCCCAGCGCCTCGTACTGCGCGCGCTCGAACTGACCCTGGTAAGCGAGATTGTGAATCGTGTAGACCAGCGCCGGCCGCGGCGATGCCGAACGCAGCCAGGGCGCGGCGAGCGCGGCCTGCCAGTCGTGCAGATTGACGACGTCCGGCACGTAGTCCGCGTCGAACCCGCGGCCGAGCGCGGCGACCGCCTGCGCAAAGCAGGCAAAACGCAGGGCGTTGTCGGCGAACTCCGCGCCGCCGGCATCGCGGTACGGATCGCCGTCGCGCTCGTAGAGCCCGGCGTCGGCGACCAGATAGACCGGCAGCTCGCCGAGCGTGCCGCGCAGCAGCTGCAGCTCGCGACCGTGCGCGCTCAGCGTGCCGAGCGTGCGCACCGGTGCCAGACGCTCGCGCAGGCCGCGATAGCCGGGCAGCACGACGCGCGCATCGCAGCCGAGCGCACGCAGCGCCGGCGGCAGCGCGCCGATGACGTCGGCGAGCCCGCCGGTCTTGACCAGCGGAAAACATTCGGAGGCCGCGTGCAGGACATTCATGGGCTTGGTTCGGATCGTGCTAGGGCTACGGCGTCGCGCGCAATCCGCGTAGTGTAGAACGCCGCCATCGCACTGACTCGAACGCAGCGCAGAATTTCATTTCGTGAGCAGACGCGCGATAGTTCGGGGTGCAGCCGCACGGCGGCGGGCCGCGACCCGGCGCTGCGCCGGCAGTCTGGCTCGATGCATCCAGAAAAATACGGGAGTGCGCATGACCGGTAACCGCGAAACACGCTTCGTCAGCCGCCTGACCCGCGAAACCCTCGCGCTGGTGATGGCCGGCGGACGCGGCACCCGCCTGATGCAGCTGACCTCGGCGCGCGCCAAGCCGGCGGTTCCGTTCGGCGGCAAGTTCCGCATCATCGACTTCACGCTGTCGAACTGCATCAACAGCGGCATCCGCCGCATCGGCGTGCTGACGCAGTACAAGAGCAATTCGCTGCTGCGACCGCTGCAGCTCGGCTGGAGCTTCCTGCGCGGCCAGCTCGGCGAGTTCGTCGAACTGCTGCCGGCCGAGCAGCGCGGCGAGATCGCCTCCTGGTACGCCGGCACCGCCGATGCCGTCTACCAGAATCTCGATTTCATCAAGGAGCATCAGCCGGCCTACGTGCTGATCCTCGCCGGCGATCACGTCTACAAGATGGATTACGGCCGCATGCTGGCCCACCACGCCCGCACCGGCGCGATGATCACGGTCGGCTGCCTGGAAGTGCCGCTGCAGGAGGCCAGCGCCTTCGGCGTCATGCAGATCGACGAGAACACGCGCGTGCGCCGTTTCGACGAGAAACCGCGTGACCCGCAGCCGATGCCGGGCAAGCCGGACCGCGCGCTGGCGAGCATGGGCATCTACGTGTTCGACGCCCACTTCCTGCTGCGCTGGCTGATGCGCGACGCCAGCATCGTCGAATCGAGCCACGACTTCGGCAAGGACGTGGTGCCTTCGGCGATCGCCGAAGGCGGCGTCTACGCCTACGAGTTCACCGATCTCTACGATCCGGCGCGGCAGGGTTACTGGCGCGACGTCGGCACCGTCGACGCCTACTGGCAGGCCAATATCGAGCTCACCGACGTCACCCCCGAGCTGAACCTCTACGACGAGGAATGGCCGATCTGGACGCACACGCCGCAGGTGCCGCCGGCCAAGTTCGTGTTCGACGATCCGGAGCGGCGCGGCTGCGCGACCGACTCGCTGGTCAGCGGCGGCTGCATCGTCTCCGGCGCCCAGGTTCGGCGCAGCGTGCTGTTCTCGCGCGTGCGCATCGACAGCGGCAGCCATATCGAGGAAACCCTGCTGCTACCGGACGTGCGCGTCGGCCGCAACTGCCGCGTGCGCAAGGCGATCATCGACGAAGGTTGCGAGCTGCCGGACGGCACCGTGATCGGCGAGGATCGCGAGCGTGACGCCCGCCTGTTCCACGTCAGCGAAGGTGGCGTCACGCTGGTGACGCGCGAGATGCTGCTCGACTAAGGCGCCGCGTTCATGCCGCAGTCATGCCGGCCGATCGAGACTGCCGCGGCGTCCGTCACCCGATCCGTCCGCGCCCGCCCGATGCCGCCGATCCGCCACACCGCGCCCCATCGTCCGTATCACGCCGCCGCCCGGCGGCGGCCGGACGCGGCGCGCCGCAGGTCCTGACCATGGCCGCCCGCGCGCCGCGCCCGTCCGCATCGGCCACTGCCGGTGCGCGCTTCACCGATGATCCGCTCTGGTACAAGGACGCGGTCATCTACCAGGTCCACATCAAGAGCTTCTACGACGCCAACGGCGACGGCATCGGCGACTTCGCCGGCCTGATCGAGAAGCTCGATTACATCGCCGAGCTCGGCGTCAACGCGATCTGGCTGCTGCCGTTCTATCCGTCGCCGCGCCGCGACGACGGCTACGACATCGCCGACTACCTCGGCGTGCATCCGGATTACGGCACGCTCGCCGACGCGCGCCGCTTCGTGCAGGAGGCGCATCGGCGCGGCCTGCGCGTCATCACCGAGCTGGTCATCAACCACACCTCCGACCAGCATCCCTGGTTCCAGCGCGCGCGCCAGGCGCGGCCCGGCTCGGCGTGGCGCAATTTCTACGTCTGGTCCGACGACGAGCGGCGCTACGCCGGCACGCGCATCATCTTCCTCGACACCGAGAAGTCGAACTGGACCTGGGATCCGGTCGCCGGCGCCTACTACTGGCATCGCTTCTACGCGCACCAGCCGGACCTGAACTTCGACAATCCGCAGGTGATGAAAGCCGTGCTCGGCGTGATGCGGCACTGGCTCGAACTCGGCGTCGACGGCCTGCGCCTCGACGCGGTGCCGTACCTGATCGAGCGTGAAGGCACCAGCAACGAGAACCTGCCGGAGACGCACGCGATCCTCAAGCGCATCCGCGCCGAACTCGACGCGCGCTTCTCCGGGCGCATGCTGCTGGCCGAGGCCAACCAGTGGCCGGAGGATACGCAGCACTACTTCGGCGGCAAGCCCGCGGACAAGGCGGCCGGCGCCGGCGGGGCAGCCGACGACGGCAAGGTCGAGATCGTCGGCGACGAGTGCCACATGGCGTTCCACTTCCCGCTGATGCCGCGCATGTACATGGCGCTCGCGCAGGAAGACCGCTTCCCGATCACCGACATCCTGCGCCAGACCCCGGACATTCCGGCGAACTGCCAGTGGGCGATCTTCCTGCGCAACCACGACGAGCTGACGCTGGAGATGGTCACCGACAAGGAGCGCGACTATCTCTGGAACGTCTACGCTTCCGACAAGCGCGCGCGCCTCAATCTCGGCATCCGTCGCCGCCTCGCGCCGCTGCTCGAACGCGACCGCCGCCGCATCGAGCTGCTGAACTCGCTGCTGCTGTCGATGCCCGGCACGCCGGTCATCTACTACGGCGACGAAATCGGCATGGGCGACAACATCCACCTCGGCGACCGCGACGGCGTGCGCACGCCGATGCAGTGGTCGCCCGACCGCAACGGCGGCTTCTCGAAAGCCGATCCTGAGCAGCTGGTGCTGCCGCCGAACATGGGCACGCTGTACGGCTACGAGGCCGTCAACGTCGAGGCGCAGTCGCGCGATCCGCACTCGCTGCTCAACTGGATGCGGCGCCTGCTGGCGGTGCGCAAGCGCCAGCATGTGTTCGGCCGCGGCAGCCTCAAGCTGCTCTACCCGCGCAACCGCCGCATCCTCGCCTACCTGCGCGAATACACCGGGCCCGACGGCGTCGCGCAAAGCGTGCTCTGCGTCGCCAACGTCTCGCGCACCGCGCAGGCCGTCGAACTCGAACTTCCCTCGTTCGCCGGCCGCGTGCCGGTCGAGATGATCGGCGGCTCGGCCTTCCCGCAGATCGGCCAGCTGCCCTATCTGCTGACCCTGCCGCCTTTCGGCTTCTACTGGTTCTGGCTGGCGCCGGCCACGCAGCTGCCGGCCTGGTACACGCCGCCGCCGGAACCGCTGCCGGACCTGCAGACGCTGGTGCTGCGCCACGACCTCGGCGAACTGCTCGACGCGCCGCTGCGCACGACCATCGAGCGCGACATCCTGCCGAGCTATCTCGTCAAGCGCCGCTGGTTCGCGACGCGCGACGGCGCGGCGCTGCCGCACGCGCGCTTCGCGCACGTCGCGCTGCTGCGCGAATTCGCGCGGCCGCTGCTGTTCGCCTGCGTCGAAGTCGACGGCGGCGAGCGCTACCAGCTGCCGCTCGGCCTGCTGCCGGAGGAGGAGCAGGTTTCGGCGCTGCCCTTCCAGCTGGCGCTGGCGCGCGTGCGGCGCGGCCCGCGCGTCGCCTATCTGACCGACGCCTACGCGCTCGACGCCTATGCGCGCGGGCTCGTCGCCCATCTCGGCGATGCGCCGCTGACACTGCCCGACGGCCGCCTGCGCTTCGTCGCGTCGCCCGACGGCGCGGCGCTGAAGCTGCCGGCCGATGCCGAGGTGCGGCGCATCGCCGCCGAACGCACCAACAGCTCGCTGATCGTCGGCGAGAAGGTCATCGTCAAGGTCGTGCGCCATCTGCTCGACGGCACGCATCCAGAGGCGGAAATGGACCGCTACCTCGCCGCCGCCGGCTACCCGAACATCCCGCCGCTGCTCGGCGAGGTCGTCTACGAACCGCAGCACGGCGCGCCGATGACGCTGGCGCTGGCGCACGCCTTCGTGCACAACCAGGGCGATGCCTGGACCTGGATGCAGGATCTGCTGGGGCGTGCGATGCACGACGCCACGCAGGGCGGCCAGCCGAGCGGCGCCGGCTTCGAACGGCGCGGCGACGTGCTCGCCGAGCTGATCGAACGCAGCGCCCAGCTCGGCGAACGGCTGGCGGCGATGCACGCCCTGCTGGCGCAACCCAGCGACGATCCGGCCTTCGCGCCGGCGACGGCCGACGCCGCCGTCTGCGCCGGCTGGGCGGCGCAGGTCCGCACGCACCTAGCGTCGGCGTTCGCGGCGCTCGCCGGGCGCGGCATCGCGATCCCGGATACAGCGCGCAACGCGCTCGAGACGCACGTCGACGCGCTCGCCGCGCGCGGCGTCGGCGCGCCGCTGACACGCACGCACGGCGATCTGCATCTGGGCCAGATCCTGATCGTCCAGGATCAGCTCTACTTCATCGACTTCGAAGGTTCGGCGGCGCAGCCCGCCGCCGAACGCCGCGCCAAGACCAGTCCGTTGCGCGACGTCGCGGCGCTGCTCGGCTCGCTGCAGCGCGCCGCCGACGCCGCGCTCGGCGCCGACCGCGCCACGCTCGGCAACGGCGAAGGCGCACGGCGCCGCGAACTCGCCGAGCACTTCCGCACGCAGGCCACGGCCGGCTTTCTCGCGGCCTACGCCAGCTTGCAGCCGGGCACCGGCCCGGCCGACCGCGACGCGCTGCTCGAACTGTTCGGCATCGAGGCCGCGGCGCTACAGTTGCTGCGTGTCGCGCATGGCACGCCGGCCGAATGGGCCACGGCACTGCAGCACTTCCATCGCCGCACGCTCGGCATCGCCAAGGAGTCTTCGCCGTGAACGACCTGTCGCAAGTCGGTGATGACCGCAGCCTGCTGCTGCCGGAGGCGGCGCTCGCCGCCCTCGGCGGCGGCTATTGCGGCGACCCGTTCGCCTGGCTCGGCCCGCACGCCGACGGCAGCAACGGCACCACCATCGTGCGCGCCTACGCACCTGGCACCGAGCGCGTCGAGCTGATCGGCCGCGACGGCGCGCTGCTGGCGACGATGCAGGCGATCCAGATGCCCGGTCTCTACGCCGCGCGCATCGCCGGCGGCACCGCCTACCGGCTGCGCCTGCACTGGCTGGGCGCCACGCAGGAAACCGAAGACCCCTACGCCTTCGGTCTGCTGCTCGGCGAACTCGACCTCTACCTGATCGGCGAAGGCAGCCATCGCGAGCTCGGCCGCTGCCTCGGCGCGCAAGCGATGACGGTCAACGGCATCGACGGCGTGCGCTTCGCGGTCTGGGCGCCGAACGCGCGACGGGTGTCGGTGGTCGGCGACTTCAACAGCTGGGACGGCCGCCGGCACCTGATGCGCCTGCGCAAGCCGGCCGGCGTCTGGGAACTGTTCGTGCCGCGTCTGGCGCCGGGCACGCGCTACAAGTACGAGGTATTCGGCGCGCAGGGCCTGCTGCCGCTCAAAGCGGACCCGGTCGCACTGCAGAGCGAAGCGGCGCCCGGCACCGCGTCGGTGGTCGCCGCGGCCGATCGCCATATCTGGCAGGACCAGACCTGGATGGCGGAGCGCGCGCAGCGCCAGTCGACGCACGCGCCGCTGTCGATCTACGAGGTTCACGCCGGCTCGTGGCGGCGGCGCTGGGACGCCGGCCGGCCGCCGCCGGACTGGGACGAGCTCGCCGAACAGCTGATTCCGTACGTCGCCGGACTCGGCTTCACGCATATCGAGCTGCTGCCGATCATGGCGCATCCGTTCGGCGGCTCCTGGGGCTATCAGCCGCTCGGCCTGTACGCGCCGCAGGCCGAGTTCGGCGATCCGGACGCGTTCCGGCGTTTCGTCGACCGCGCGCACGGCGCCGGCATCGGCGTACTCCTCGACTGGGTGCCGGCGCACTTCCCGACCGACGTGCACGGCCTCGCCCGTTTCGACGGCACCGCGCTGTACGAGCACGAGGACCCGCGCGAGGGTTTTCACCAGGACTGGAACACGCTGATCTACAACCTCGGCCGCCGCGAGGTGCACGGCTTCATGCTGTCGAGCGCGCTGCACTGGCTGGAGCGCTACCACGTCGACGGCCTGCGCGTGGATGCCGTCGCCTCGATGCTCTACCGCGATTATTCGCGGCAGGCCGGCGAATGGGTTCCGAACCGCTACGGCGGCCGCGAGAACCTCGAGAACGTCGACTTTCTGCGCCACCTCAACGACGTCGTGCACGAGCGCTGCCCCGGCGCGCTGATGATCGCCGAGGAATCGACCGCCTGGCCCGGCGTGTCGCGGCCGACGCGCGACGGCGGCCTCGGCTTTTCGTACAAGTGGAACATGGGCTGGATGCACGACACGCTGCAGTACATCCACCGCGATCCGGTGCACCGTCACCATCACCACGACGAGCTGACCTTCGGCCTGATCTACGCCTTCTCCGAGAACTTCGTGCTGCCGCTGTCGCACGACGAAGTCGTGCACGGCAAGGGCTCGCTGCTCGGCAAGATGCCGGGCGACCGCTGGCAGCGCTTCGCCAACCTGCGCGCCTATTTCGGTTTCATGTGGTCGCACCCGGGCAAGAAGCTGCTGTTCATGGGCGGCGAGCTCGCCCAGGAACGCGAATGGGACCACGACGCCGAAATCGACTGGACCTCGCTGACCGACCCGCTGCATGCCGGCATGCAGCGCCTGGTCGGCGACCTCAATCACCTCTACGCCGCCGAGCCCGCGCTGCATGTCGCCGACGGCGAAGGCCGCGGCTTCCACTGGCTGGTCGGCGACGACCGCGCCAACAGCGTCTACGCCTACGTGCGCTACGGCGACGAGGCCGCGGCGCCGGTGATCGCGATCTGCAATTTCACGCCGGTGCCGCGCCGCGGCTACCGCCTCGGCTGTCCGCGTACCGGCCGCTGGCGCGAAATCCTCAACACCGATTCGCGCCATTACGGCGGCAGCGACATCGGCAACGCCGGCGAGCTGCAGGCCGCCGGCGATCCGCGCCACGGCCAGCCGTTCTCGCTGACGCTCGACCTGCCGCCGCTGGCCGTCGTCTGGCTGCGGCATGAATCCTGAATATCGTTTGGCTGATGCCCGCAGGCCGGTGCCGGCCTGAGGCCGTCCCGCCGCCGCGACAAGGAACCGTTCGATGTCCCTCGACCTCCCCGACCGCCTGCTGCCGCCGACGCCGCAACAGTCCGACGGTCCGCTCGGCGCACACTGGGACGGACGCGGCACGCAGTTCGCCGTGTTCTCGGAAAGCGCCGATCTCGTCGAGCTGTGCCTGTTCGACGCCGCCGGCCGCCACGAGCTGCGCCTGCCGATGCCCGAGTGCGTCGACGGCATCTGGCGCGGCTACCTGCCGAATGCGCGGCCCGGCCAGCGCTACGGCTACCGCGCCTATGGCGCGTACGAGCCGCGCGCCGGCAAGCGCTTCAACCCGCACAAGCTGCTGGTCGACCCCTACGCGCGCCAGCTCGCCGGCGAGCTGAAGTGGCATGACGCGCTGTACGGCTACAAGGTCGGCTCGCCGCGCGGCGATCTTTCGTTCGACCGCCGCGACAGTGCCGCCTATGTGCCGAAGGCGGTGGTCGTCGACGAGCATTTCGACTGGGGCAACGACCATCCGCCGCGCGTGCCCTGGGCGCAGACCGCGATCTACGAGCTGCACGTGCGCGGCTACACCATGCGCCGCGACGGCTACTTCGACCACGATCGCGGCACGTTCGGCGCGCTCGGCCATCCGCGCACGATCGACTATCTCAAACGCCTCGGCATCACCGCCGTCGAGCTGCTGCCGATCCACGCCTTCGTCCGCGACCGCTATCTGGTCGAGCGCGGGCTCAGCAACTACTGGGGCTACAACACGCTCGCCTTCTTCGCTCCGGACCGCGCCTACCTGTCGGACGGCACGCTCGGCCAGGTCAAATGGGCGATCAAGCAGCTGCACGCCGCCGGCATCGAGGTGATCCTCGACGTCGTCTACAACCACACCTGCGAAGGCAGCCAGTTCGGCCCGACGCTGTCGCTGCGCGGCCTCGACAACGCCGCCTATTACCGCCTGCTGCCGAGCGATCCGCGCCACTACATCAACGACACCGGCTGCGGCAACACCGTCAACCTCAGCCATCCGGCGACCATCCGTCTGGTCATGGATTCGCTGCGCTACTGGGTGCAGGAGTTCCACGTCGACGGCTTCCGCTTCGACCTCGGCGTCACGCTCGGCCGCGAGGACAGCGGCTATACGCCCGGCGCCGGCTTCTTCGACGCACTGATGCAGGACCCGGTGCTGGCCCGCACCAAGCTGATCTCCGAACCCTGGGACATCGGCCCCGGCGGTTACCAGATCGGCAACCATCCGGCCGGCATGGCGGAGTGGAACGGCAAGTTCCGCGACGACGTGCGCCGCTACTGGAAAGGCGATTCCGGACGCCGGCCGGCGCTGTCCGCGCGCCTGCAGGGCTCGGCGGAAATGTTCGACCATCACCGCCGGCGACCGTGGGCCAGCGTCAACTTCATCACCGCGCACGACGGCTTCACGCTCGAGGATCTGGTCAGCTACAACGCCAAGCACAACGAGGCCAACGCCGAGGACAACCGCGACGGCAGCGACGACAACGACAGCTCCAACTGGGGTGTCGAGGGCCCGACCAGCGACGCCGCCGTGATCGCGCAGCGCGAGCGCACCAAGCGCGCGCTGCTGGCGACGCTGCTGATCTCGCACGGCACGCCGATGCTGCTCGCCGGCGACGAATTCGGGCAGACGCAGGACGGCAACAACAACGCCTACTGCCAGGACAACGCGGTCGCCTGGCTCGACTGGTCGCGTGCCGAGACGCCGCGCGGCGTGGCGCTGCGCGACTTCGTCGCCCGCGTGCTGGCGCTGCGCCGCGAGCATCCGCTGCTGCAGGGTCTCTACTTCCAGCACGCGCGCATCGAGTACGCGCCGGGCCTGCGCGACGTGTTCTGGTTCGACGAGGACGGCATCGAACTCAACGAGGACGACTGGAACAACCCGAACGCGCGCCTGCTCGGCCTGCGCCGCGCCGGACCGAGCGCCGAGCACGAGCAGATGCTCGACGTCGTCATCGCCCTGTTCAACGCCGACGGCAGCGCCTACCGCTTCGACCTGCCGCCGCCGACGCTCGATTACCGACTGCTGCTCGATACCGACGCGCCCGAGCGGCGCGAGCTGCACACCGCCGACGGCAGCGTCGAGGTCGCCGGCCACAGCCTGATGCTGCTCGCGGCGCGCGTCGAACGCGCCGCGTTCGCGCCGGGCTCCGCGGCAGCCGCCAACGAGCCGCGCGTGCTCGTGGTCGGCGACGACGACGGCGACGACGAAGCGCAGGCCGCATGAGTCGCCACGCGTACCGTCTGCCGTTCGGTGCCGAACTGCTCGCCGACGGCGCGCGGACGCGCTTCCGTTTCTACGCACCGGCCCAGCGCGCAGTCGCGCTGGCGCTCGACGACGCGCCGCCGCAGCCGATGCAGCGCGGCGCCGACGGCTGCTTCGAGCGGGAAACCGTGGCCCCGCCCGGCAGCCGCTACCGCTACCGCCTCGACGACGGCCTCGCGGTACCCGATCCGGCGGCACGCGCGCAGGACGGCGACGTGCACGGACCGAGCCTGGTCGTCGATCCGCGCGCCTATCGCTGGCAACACGAAAGCTGGCGCGGCCGTCCCTGGCACGAGACGGTGCTTTACGAGCTGCACGTCGGCTGCTGCGGCGGCTACCGCGGCGTCGCCGCGCGGCTCGAAGCGCTGGCCGCGCTCGGCGTCACCGCGATCGAGCTGATGCCGCTCGCCGAATTCCCCGGTGCCCGCAACTGGGGCTACGACGGCGTGCTGCCGTACGCGCCGGAAGCCTCGTACGGCACGCCCGACCAGCTCAAGGCGCTGATCGACACCGCGCACGGCCTCGGCCTGATGGTATTCGTCGACGTTGTCTACAACCACTTCGGCCCGGACGGCAATTACCTGCATGCCTATGCGCCGGACTTCTTTCGCGCCGACCGCCACACGCCGTGGGGCGCGGCGATCGACTTCCGGCAGCGCGCGGTACGCGATTACTTCATCGGCAATGCGCTGTACTGGCTGCTCGAATACCGCATCGACGGCCTGCGTCTCGACGCCGTGCACGCGATCGAGGAACGCGATTTTCTGGTCGAGCTGGCCGCCCGCGTCCGCGCCGGGACCGAAGCGGGGCGCCACGTGCATCTGGTGCTGGAGAACGGCGACAACGACCTCGCGCTGCTCGCCAGCGGCTATACCGCGCAGTGGAACGACGACGCGCACCACGCGCTGCATGTCCTGCTCAGCGGCGAGCACGAGGGCTACTACGCGCGCTTCGCGGTGCGGCCGGCGGCGCTGCTGGCGCAGATCCTCGCCGAAGGACTCGCCTACCCCGGCCTGCCGCCGCCCGGCGCCCCCCCGCCGACGCTGCCGCCGGACGCCTTCGTGCTGTTCCTGCAGAACCACGATCAGATCGGCAACCGCGCGCACGGCGAACGTCTGATCACGCTCGCCGAGCCCGAAGCGCTGCGCGCGGCCGTCGCGCTGCAGCTGCTGTGTCCGCAGATCCCGCTGCTGTTCATGGGCGAGGAATGGGGCTGCCGCACCCCGTTCCTGTTCTTCACCGACCACGACGCGACGCTGGCGCCGAAAGTCGCCGCCGGCCGTCGCGCCGAGTTCGCGCATTTCGCCGCCTTCGCCGACCCGCTGCGCCGCGAGCGCATTCCCGATCCCAATGCGCCGCCGACCTTCGCGCAGTCCTGCCCCGATTTCACCGCCGCCGCGCACGGCGAATGGCAGGCCTACTACCGCGTGCTGCTGGCGCTGCGCCGCCGCGAGCTGATGCCGCGCCTGTCCGGCGCGCGCAGCGCCGGTGCCGAAGCGGCCGGCGCGCGCGCCGTCGCGGCGCGCTGGCGGCTCGGCGACGGCAGCCTGCTGACACTGGTACTGCAGCTCGGCGGCGAAGCGCTGCCCGCGACGCTGCCCGCCGGGCGCCTGCTGTTCGAAAGCCGCGCCGGCGCCGCCGCCGAGCTGGCGCGCGGCGCGCTCGTCGCGCCCGCCTGCTGTGCCTTTCTCGACGACCCACGACCGGAGTCCGCATGAGCGACGCCGCCCTGCAGCACCTCGCCGAACGCGCCGGCATCGCGCTGCGCTGGACCGACTATCGCGGCACGCCGCGCAGCGTCAGCGACGATACCCTGCGTGCCGTGCTCGGCGCGCTGGAGATTCCGTGCGCGACGCCGGCGCAGATCGCCGACAGCGCGGCACGGCTCGAAGCCGAGGACGCCGATCCGCTGCGCGCGCCGCTGCTGACCGCAGTCGCCGGTGCGCACTGGTCGCTGGCCGCGCCGCAGCTCGCCGGCCGGCGCCTGCCGGTGCGGCTCGAGGACGGCGGCACGCGCGAACTGCACTTCGCGGCCGACGGCGCCGGCGCCGGCACGGCGATGACGCTGCCGCCCGGCTATCACCGCCTCACGCTCGACGACGGCGAGCGCACGCTGGCGGTCGCGCCGCCGCGCGCCTGGGGCGTCAGCGACGCCGCCGGCGCGCGCCGTGCCTGGGGCGTCGCGGCCCAGCTCTACGCCCTGCGCCGCGACGGCGATCTCGGCATCGGCGACTTCACGGCGCTTGCCGACTTCGCCGAACGGGCCGGCGCGCGCGGCGCCGATGCCGTCGCCGTCAGCCCGGTGCACGCGCTGTTCTCGGCCGACGTGCATCACTACAGCCCGTACGCGCCGTCGAGCCGCCTGTTCTTCAACGTCCTGCACGCCGATCCGGCGCTGCTGCTCGGCAGCACGCCGACGCAGGCGCTGCTCGGCGAGCTCGGCCTCGATGCGGAGGCGGCGCGGCTCGCAGCGCTGCCGCTGGTCGACTGGCCGGCGAGCGGCCGCGCGCGCCTCGCGCTGCTGCGCGCCGCCCACGGCCGGCTGGCGGCGCGCCTGCGCCCGGACGATCCGCTCGGGCTCGAATTCCAGCGCTTCGTCGACGACGGCGGCGAAGCGCTGCTCGATCACGCCCGCTTCGAGGTGCTGCACGCGCAGCAGCTCGCGCAAGGCCGCTGGTCCTGGCGCGAATGGCCGGCCGGGCTGCGCGATCCGCGCAGCGCCGCCGTCGCTGCCGCCGCGGCGGCGCAGGCCGACGAACTGCAGTTTCACCTGTTCGCGCAGTGGCTCGCCGCGCGCGGTCTGGCGCAGGCGCAGCGCGCGGCGCGCGACGCCGGCATGGCGATCGGCCTGATCGGCGATCTGGCGGTCGGCACCGACAGCGGCGGCAGCCACGCCTGGAGCCGCCAGGCCGATATGCTGGGCGGCCTGTCGGTCGGCGCCCCGCCCGATCTGCTCAACGCGCTCGGCCAGAGCTGGGGCCTGACCGCGTTTTCGCCGCGGTCGATGCGCCGGCGCGGCTTCAGCGCCTTCATCGAGCTGCTGCGCGCGGCGCTGCGCCACGTCGGCGGCCTGCGCATCGACCACGTGCTCGGGCTGATGCGCCTGTGGCTGGTGCCGCAGGGCGCGCACGCGACCGAGGGCGCGTACCTGAAATGTCCGTTCGACGATCTGCTGCGCCTGGTCGCGCTCGAATCGCAGCGGCATCGCGCGGTGATCGTCGGCGAGGATCTCGGCACCGTGCCCGACGGCATCCGCGACGCGCTGTACGGCTGCGGGCTGATGGGCATGCGCGTGCTGTGGTTCGAAACCGACCACGGCCTGTACGTGGAGCCCTCGCGCTGGCCGCGCGAGGCGATGGCGACCACCACCACGCACGATCTGCCGACCGTCGCCGGCTGGTGGCACGGCCGCGATCTGGACTGGCGCGCGCAGCTGAACCTGTTCGCCCCCGACAGCGACCGCGCGCACGAATACACGCAGCGCGCGGACGAACGGGTCAGGCTGTGGGCCGCGTTCCGCCACGCCGGCGTCGCCGCCACCGAAACGCCGCCGGCACCGGATCAGCCGGACGATGCGATCGACGCGGCGCTGCGTTTCGTCGCGCGCACGCCTTCGGATCTGGCGGTCGTGCCGGTCGAAGACATCGCCGGCATCGTCGAGCAGCCGAACCTGCCGGGCACCACCGTCGAGCATCCAAACTGGCGCCGGCGTCTGCCGGCCGACACCGCGACGCTGTTCGCCGAAGCGCGCGCCGACCGGCGCCTGGACCTGCTCGCCGCCGAGCGGCCGTCGCGCGGCTAGATCAGCGCGCGGCTAGACCGGCGCGGCGCGCACGGCGGCGCCGTTCAGGCCCAGACCGCGGCGCCGAGTTCGCCGGGGTGCGACATCGCCGGATGCGTCGGCCGCATGCGCACGCGCAGGCACTGGCGGCCGGCGAGCGGTTCGAGCGAGCCGACGAAGCGGATCTGGCCGTCGGCGGCGGTCTGCGGATGCAGCAGCGCGCTCTTGTGCACGGTAAAGCGGCCGTGCACCTCGACGCCGAGCAGGCATTCGACGATCACGTCGGTCGGCGCCAGGCCGTTGAGCCCGGCCGCGACCTCGACCGTCAGCGGCGCGCCCTGTCCGACCACCTGCGGCAGCGTCGGCGCCTGCAGCGACACACCGCCCCAGGCCTGGTGCAGCTTCTGTTTCCAGGCCGCGTACTCGCGCGCCAGGGCGTGGCCGGCGGCGGTGAAACGCGCCGTCTGCCGCGCCGCCGGGCCGTAGAAGCCGTGCACGTAGTCCATCACCATGCGCGCCGAATTGAAGCGCGGGATCAGGGTCTTCATCGAGTTCTTGCTGATGCGCACCCACTCCGGCGCATAGGCCTCGTTGTCGGGGCCGTAGTAGAGCGGCACGACCTGCCCTTCGAGGATGTCGAGCAGCTGGCGGGCCTCTTCCTCGTCGCGCCGCCGCCGCGCGATCTCGTCGCCGAGCAGCGAGTACCAGTAGCGCGGATCGACCGGCTCGATCGCGAAGCCGTTCGGGCCGTCCTGGCCCTCGGCGACGTAGCCTTCGTCCCACCAGCCGTCGAGCACGGACACGTTGACGACGCCGTTGATGCCGGCTTTCTCGCCCGAGGTGCCGCTGGCCTCCATCGGATACTCGGGGTTGTTGAGCCAGACGTCGCAGCCTTGCACGAGGTTGCGCGCCAGCAGCATGTCGTAGCCCTCGACCATGATCAGGCGGCCGATGAACTGCGGCTTCATGCTCGTTTCGTAGAGCTTCTGGATCAGCGCCTGGCCGGGCTGGTCCTTCGGGTGCGCCTTGCCGGCGAAGATCAGGATCGCCGGTCGCTGCGGATGGTTCAGCAGCCGCGCCAGACGCTCCTCGTCCTGCAGGATCAGCGTCGCCCGCTTGTAGGTCGCGAAGCGGCGCGCGAAGCCGAGCACCAGCGCCTTGCTGTTCGGATCGCCGATGTAGCGCGTGGCGCGCGCGACGATGGTCTCCGGCACGCCGTTGCGGCGCAGCTGGCGGCGCACGCGCGCGGCGATGTCGCCGAGCAGGTCGCGCTTGAGCTGGCGACGCACGGCGACGTAGCGGTCGTACGGAATGCTGTCGATGCAGCGCCAGAAGTTCGGATCGAGCACGCCGTTGCGCCAGGCGCGGAAGCTGTCGTGGAACAGCCGCGTCCAGGCGCGGGCGATGAAGGTGTGCAGGTGCACGCCGTTGGTGACGTGCCCGATCGGATTTTCCTCCGGCGGGATCTGCGGCCATAGATAGGCCTCCATGCGGCTGGCGACGCCGCCGTGGATTTTCGACACGCCGTTGTGGAAGCGGCTGCCGCGCAGGGCCAGCGAGGTCATGTTGAAGCGGTCGCCGCCGTGCTGGTCGGCGCCGAGCGCGAGCAGCGTCGCCTCCTCCGTGCCGAGGCTGCCGAGCAGGCGGCCGAGGAACCAGCGCATCTGCGCGTGATGGAAGATGTCGTGGCCGGCCGGCACCGGTGTGTGCGTGGTGAACACGGTGCCCGCGGCGACCGCTTCCAGGGCTGCATCGAACGGCAGGCCGGCGGCGACACCCTCGCGAATGCGCTCGAGGATCATGAACGCGGCATGGCCTTCGTTGATGTGCCAGACGGTCGGCGCCCGGCCGAGCGCGCGCAGCGCGCGCACGCCGCCGACACCGAGCACGGTCTCCTGCTGGATGCGCGTGTCGCTGTCGCCGCCGTAGAGCTGGTCGGTGATCGCCCGGTCGGCTTCGCCGTTCTCCGGCACGTCGGCGTCGAGCAGGATCAGCGAGACATGGCCGATCTTGGCTTCCCAGATGCGCAGCTGCACGTCGCGCTCGCCGAGCTCGACGGTGACGCGCAGTTCGCCGCCGTCGGCCTGGCGGCAGAGCCGGATCGGCAGCTCGTCGAAATCGACGGTGTGGGCATTGGCCTGCTGGCGGCCCTGCGCGTCGATGGTCTGCGTGAAGTAGCCCTGCCGGTAGAGCAGGCCGACGGCGATGAACGGCACGCCAAGGTCGCTGATCGCCTTGCAGTGGTCGCCGGCGAGGATGCCGAGGCCGCCGGAATAGATCGGCAGGCTCTCGTGCAGACCGAACTCGGCGCAGAAATAGGCGACCAGATCGTGCTCGGGATGCAGGTGCTTTTCGATCTCCGGCCGCCGCCCGCTGGCCATGTACGAATCGAACGAGGACAGCGCGTGGTGGTAGTCCTCGAGAAAATCGCGATCCTCGGCCAGATGATCGATCGTGGCTTGCGGAATGCGGCGCAGCACCAGCTTGGGATTGTTCTCGCAGCTCAGCCACAGCCGCTGGTCGAGGCGCCAGAACACGCGGCGGATGTCGCGGTCCCAGGCGTAGGCGAGATTGCCGGCCAGCTCCTCGAGCCGGTCCAGGGCCGCCGGAATACGGGGGCGGGCTTCGAAGCTCAGCGTCGTCGTCACCTGTTGCGGTCCTTTCGGGTTCGACTTGTGATGGGCGGCGGCGGATGCCGGCCGACCCGGCGCTATGCGAAGCACGGATCGGGCCAGCCGGCCCGCTCGGCAGCGCAGCGCAAAACTTGATAGTGGATATTATCGCTTCCGCGGTCCGGAACTGTCCCGCATGCTTGACCGGCATACGGCGATCCCGGGTGGATCATGGATCTTCTCGCCAGCCTGCGCAGCGAGAGCCGGCCTCCGCGCCTCTATCGTCTGCGTCTCGGGCCCGCGCATCTCGAACAGGAATTCCGCAACTGGCAGCGGCGTCGCCACGCGCCGGCGCGCGCCCTGCTGTTCGCCGTGCTCGCGCTCGGTTACGGCATCACGCCGCTGTTCAATGTGCGCCTGTTCAACGTGCCGGAGGACGTGCTGCCGGCGCTGCAGACGATCCAGTGGCTGCTGGTGCTGCCGATGGCGGCGGCCGGCGCGCTCGCCAGCTTCGCACCGGATCCGCGCGTGCAGCGCACCGTGCAGGCCTGCGCCGCGGCCAGCATCTGGGCCGGGACGCTGGCGATGCGCGGCCTGGCGCTGCATCACGGCTTCGACTTCCCGAGTCAGATGCTCGGCATGGTGATGGTCGCGGTCGCCTTTTTCGGCGGCTTTCGCTGGACCGCGATCCTCGGCGGCACGCTGATCGGCACCGCGCTGGCGATCGCCGTCGAATACCGCGGCGCGGCGCCGGGCTCGAATCCCGGCCTGCAGACCTTCGGCCTGGCGACGATGGCGCTGATCGCGGTCGCCGGCACCTACACGCACGAGCTGCTGGCGCGTCTGGTCTGGCTCAACAAGCGCTACGCCGAAACGCTGGCCGCCACCGACGGCCTCACCGGGCTGGCCAACCACCACGATTTCCACCGCTCGCTGGAACGCGTGCTGGCGCTGGCGGCGCGCGAACAGCGCCAGGTCGCGGTCGCGCTGCTCGACCTCGATCATTTCAAGTCGATCAATGACCGCTACGGGCATCTGTTCGGCGACCGCGTGCTGCGCCGGATCGGCGCGTTGCTCGGCGCCGAGGTCGCCAAACGACCGCTCGATCTGCGCGCGCGCTACGGCGGCGAGGAAATGGCGATCGTCTGGTACGACGTCAAGGCCGAAGCGCTGCCCGGCCTGATCGAGGGCCTGCTCGACGAAATCCGCAAGCTGCCGTTCGCCGATCCGGCCGGCGGCCTGCGCGTGCGCGTCACCGCCAGCGCCGGCCTGGCCTGGCTGGTGCCCGACGAGCAGACGCGCGCCGAGGACGTGCTGCACTACGCCGACATCCTGCTGTACTGCGCCAAGTCCGAGGGCCGCGACCGCGCGCGTCTGGCGCCGTACGGCAGCGGCCTGCAGACGCTGGTGCACATGCCGAGCGCCGCCAACGGCCTCGCCCTGCGCCGCCACGCCCCGGATTTCGCCGAATAGGCGGCGCAGACGCGACTGCGCGCGGACGCGCCGCTACACTGCGCGCCCATGATTTCCCTGCAATCCCTGACCCTGCGGCGCGGTGCACGCACGCTGCTCGAAGACGCGTCGCTGACGATCTATCCCGGCTGGCGCGTCGGCGTCGTCGGCCGTAACGGCACCGGCAAATCGACGCTGTTCGCCGCGATCACCGGCCAGCTCGATGCCGACCGCGGCAGCCTGTCGCGGCCCAAGGATCTGGCGATCGCCTCGGTCGCGCAGGAAACGCCGTCGCTGCCGGACCTGGCGATCGAATTCGTGCTCGACGGCGACGTCGAGCTGCGCCAGCTCGAAGCACGCCTCGTCAAGGCCGAGAACGAACACGACGTCGAGCGCATTGCCACGATCCACGAGCGCCTGAACGCGATCGGCGGCTACGCGGCGCGCGCCCGCGCGGCGACGCTGATGCACGGCCTCGGCTTCGCGCACGAGGCCGGGCAGCGGCCGGTCGCCAGTTTCTCCGGCGGCTGGCGCATGCGCCTGAACCTGGCGCGCGCGCTGATGTGCCGCTCGGACCTGCTGCTGCTCGACGAGCCGACCAACCACCTCGACCTCGACGCCGTGATCTGGCTGCAGGAATGGCTGGTCTCGTATCCGGGCACGCTGCTGCTGATCTCGCACGACCGCGAGTTCCTCGACGCGGTGACGACGCAGACCCTGCACCTCGAAAACCTGAAGGCGACGCTCTACACCGGCAACTACTCGCAGTTCGAGCGCCAACGTGCCGAACGCCTGACGCTGCAGGCCGGGCAATACGAAAAGCAGCAGCGCGAGATCGCGCACCTGCAGAACTTCATCCGCCGTTTCAAGGCCAAGGCCAGCAAGGCCACGCAGGCGCAAAGCCGCGTCAAGGCGCTGGAACGCATGGAACTGGTCGCCGCGGTGCATGCCGATTCGGAGTTCTCGTTCAGCTTCCCGGAGCCGGAGAAACTGCCCTCGCCGCTGCTCCGCTTCGACAAGCTCAGCGCCGGCTACGGCGACAAGAAGATCCTCTCGGGTCTCAAGCTGCTGGTCGCGCCCGGCGATCGCATCGGCCTGCTCGGCCCCAACGGCGCCGGCAAGTCGACGCTGGTGCGCACGCTAGCCGGCGAGCTGGCACCGCTCGCCGGCCAGGCGATGCGCGATCCGAACCTGCGCGTCGGCTACTTCGCACAGCACACCACCGACAGCCTCGATCCGCAGGCTTCGCCGCTGCTGCACCTGAAGCGCCTCGATCCGCGCGCCAACGAACAGGCACTGCGCAACTTCCTCGGCAGCTTCAACTTCCGCGGCGACCGCGCGATGGAAAAGGTCGAACCGTTCTCCGGCGGCGAGAAGGCGCGCCTGGCACTGGCGCTGGTCGTCTATCAGAAACCGAATCTGCTGCTGCTCGACGAGCCGACCAACCACCTCGACCTCGACATGCGCCACGCGCTCGAGCAGGCCCTGCTCGACTACCCCGGCGCGCTGGTCGTGGTCTCGCACGACCGCCATCTGCTGACCAGCACCTGCGAAACCTTCTGGCTGGTCGCCGGCGGCGAAGCCCAGCCGTTCGAGGGCGATCTCGACGCCTACGCGCGCTGGCTGCGCCAGCGCGACAACACCGCGGCGCCGAAACCGGCCGCCGAAGCAGCGGCGCCGGCGGCACCGCACCGCGATGCCGCCGAACTGCGCGCGCAGAGCAAGCCGCTGCGCGAGACGATCAACCGCCTCGACAAGCAGATGGCCAAGCTGCAGGCGGCGCTGACGCCGATCGAGGCGCAGCTCGCCGATGGCGCGATCTACGAGGCCGCGCGCAGCGCCGAACTGCGCGACGCGCTGGCACGTCAGGCCGAGCTGCGCCGCCAGCTGGCAGCCGCCGAAGACGAGTGGCTGACGACGACCGAGCGCCTCGAAACGCTCGGCGCCGCCGACTGAGCTTGACGGCAACCACCCGAACGGGTCGCCCCGACCGCCGCGTCGTTTGCGCAGCGTCACGCAGCGCCGCGCCGGACGCGTGCTAGCATCGCCGCGTTTCAGGGCAGCCCAGGCGCAACGCCGCATGAATTCGCAAGTCGTCGATACCGGCCTGTTCGAGCGCTACGTGCCGCTCAACGCCCTGCGCCCGGAAAGCCAGGCCGAGCTCGCGCGCAAGACCGCCGTGCTCGAACGGCGCGCCGGCGAGCTGCTGTTCCGGGCCGGCGATGATGCCCCGCAGGCGCTCTACCTGCTGTCCGGCGAGCTGCAGATCGAAAACGCCGCCGGCCAGCCGCTGTCACGGATCCGCGCCGGCGAGCCGGCCAGTTTCCACCGCCTGGCCCACCAGTCGCCGCGCACCGTCTCGGCCCGCGCGCTGAGCGACCTCCGCGTGCTGGCGGTCGACGCCAGCCTGCTCGACGTGATGCTGACCTGGGACCAGACCGGCCAGTTCGTTGTCGGCGACGTCGCCAACCATACCGCCAGCATCGGCGACGACTGGATGACGCGCCTGCTGCAGATGCGCACCTTCCAGCTCGTGCCGCCGGCCAAGCTGCAGGCGATGTTCATGCGCCTGCAGAAGCGCTCGGCCGCGCCGGGCGAGGTCATCGTCAAGCAGGGCTCACCGGGCGACTACTTCTACGTGATCGTCGAGGGGCGCTGCATCGTCACCCGCGAGCAGGGCAGCCAGAAGCCGGTGCGCCTCGCCGAACTCGAACCCGGCGCCTGCTTCGGCGAGGAAGCGCTGATCTCGTCCGACCGCCGCAATGCCTCGGTGACGGCGCTGACGCCGGTCAGCCTGATGCGGCTCGCCAAGGAGGACTTCGAGCTACTGCTGAACCAGCCGCTCGAACGGCGCCTGCCGCTGGCCGACGCGCAGGCCCTGGTCGACAGCGGCCGCGCGCGCTGGCTCGACGTGCGCCTGCCGAGCGAGTTCCAGGACCATCACCTGCCCGGCGCGATCAACCTGCCGCTGTACATGCTGCGCCTGAAGCTGGCGATGCTCGACCCGAAGCTGAGCTGGATCCTGTGCTGCGACACCACGCGGCGCAGCGCGGTCGGCGTGTTCGTGCTGACGCAGAAAGGCTACGACGCCTACGTGCTCGAAGACGGCGTGCCGCAGAAGCGCTGACGCGCGCCGACAAAGCAGCCCGGGATCACGCTGACAGCGAGCCTCCTGCCCGCAAGCGCATCGGGCACGCCCGCGCCTCTTACATCGTATGGGTCGGCCGGTCGGCGCCGAGCGCGCCGGCGAGCAGGCCTTCGATCTTCTTTTGCGTGGCGCCGGCGTCCTGCGCGCTGAACTGCACGCCGATGCCCTGCACGCGCTTGTTCTGTGCGCCGCGTGGCGTCACCCACACAACCTTGCCGGCGACCGGCAGACGTTCGGGATTGTCCATCAGCGTCAGCAGCATGAAGACCTCATCGCCGAGGCGGTAATCCTTGTTGGTCGGAATGAACAGGCCGCCGTTTTTCACGAACGGCATGTAGGCGACGTACAAGGCCGACTTGTCCTTGATATGCAGCGTCAGGATGCCGGGCGGTGCGCCGCCCGCGCGTGGCGGTGTGCTCAAAGTCTGTCCCCGAAGATCTGGCCGGAACTGTATCGGCTCGACATGGGCAAAGGATAGCGGACGCCGATCAGGCGGCGCGGGCGAGCGCCGTACGGCCGAGCCGCATCCAGCGCACGAACAGCGATTCCATCAGCAGCTGCGGCTGGGCGTTGCCGGCGGCGCGACGCTGGGCGTCGTAGACGTCCTGCACCATCAGCGCGAGCGCCTCGCGCTGTTCGGTCCGCGCCGCCCGCGACAGCAGCCCGCGCAGCTCGCCGGCCAGCCAGAACTGCGCCCAGTTCAGATGCTCGGCAACGCTGTCCTTGTCGACCGCGGCGGCGGCGGCGAGCGGATCGCGCCGGCCGGCGGCAACCGCGCTCCACAGCTCGGCCCACTGGCGGCGCACGGCGATGCCGTCGTCCGCGCACAGCGCCAGCGCCCGCAGCGGCGCACCGAGCGCGAACGCCAGCGCGTCTTCGTCGCGCACGCCCTGCTCGGCCATCCAGGCCCTCGCGGCGTCGGCATCCGGCGACGCGAAGCGGACCCGCTGGCAGCGGCTGCGCAGCGTCGCCGGCAGGGCCTGCGGCCGCTCGGTGACGAGCAGCAGGTGCGTGCCGACCGGCGGCTCCTCGATGGTCTTCAGCAAGGCGTTGGCGCTGCTGGCGTTGAGCAGGTCGGCCGGCTCGATCAGCGCGCACTTGGCACTGCCGTAATGGCTGGCGAGACCGAGCTTGGCGATCAGGCTGCGTGCACCCTCGATCGAAATGTCGCGGCGCTTGCGCTCGGCGTCCGGCTGCCAGTGCACCAGACCCTGCTCGGCAACGCCGTCCGGCGTCAGCGCCAGCCCCAGATGACCGTCGACGCCGAGGACCGCGGCGTTCGGATGGCTGCCGGCGGCGAGCTGCAGGCAGCTGCGGCAGTGGCCGCAGGCATAGCCGCTGCGCTGCTCACAGAGGATGAACGCGATCAGGGCGCGCGCGAACCAGCGCTTGCCGATGCCGGCGCCGCCGGACAGCAGCATCGCGTGCGGCAACCGCTGCTGCAGCACCAGCGACGTCAGCTCCAGCCAGCGCTCCTGCTGCCAGGGCAAGGGTCGCCACAGTGCCGCGCTCGCGCTCATGCGGCCGCCTCGGAGACCGGCGCGAGGCGCGCGACCAGCGTCTGCGCGACGCTGGCGCTGACCGCGTCGGCGTCTCGCGAGGCGTCGATCACCGCGAACCGCGCCGGCTCGGCGCGCGCGCGCGCCATGAACGACTCGCGCACGCGCTGCATGAATTCAAGCGTCTCCTGCTCGAAGCGGTTTTCCTCGCCACGCTCGCGCGTGCGCTGCAGGCCAAGCTCCGGCTCGATGTCGAACAGCAGCGTGAGGTCGGGCTTGTGGCCACCGACCGCCAGCCGTTCGAGCGTCTGCAGCGCCGCCTCGTCGACGCCCTTGCCGGCGCCCTGGTAGGCATAGCTGGAATCGACGAAACGATCGCAGACGACATCGCGACCGGCCGCAAGCGCCGGCTCGATCGTCGTGTGCCAATGCGCGGCGCGCGCCGCGAACATCAGCATGACCTCGGTCGGCGGCGTGACGCCTTCGGCCCAGTCGCCGAGCACCAGACTGCGGATCGCCTCGGCCAGCGGCGAGCCGCCGGGTTCGCGGGTCAGCACCACTTCGCGGCCGCGCTCAACCAGCCAGTCGCGGATGAAACGCGCCTGCGTCGACTTGCCGGCGCCTTCGCCGCCTTCGAGCGTGATGAACCGTCCGCGTGTCGTCATGCCAGAAATACCGGTCTACTTCTTCTTCAGTTGATAGCGGCGCACGGCGGCATCGTGCTCGGCGAGCGTGGCCGAGAACACGTGGGTGCCGTCGCCCCGGGACACGAAGAATAGCGCCTGGCCGTCGTCCGGATGCAGCGCGGCGTGCAGCGCGGCGCGGCCCGGCAGGCTGATCGGCGTCGGCGGCAGGCCGGCGCGCGTATAGGTGTTGTAAGGCGTGTCGGTGCGCAGATCGACGAGCCGGATGTTGCCGTCGAAGCGCTCGCCGAGCCCGTAGATCACGGTCGGGTCGGTCTGCAGGCGCATGCCGAGCCGCAGGCGGCGCACGAACACGCCGGCGATCTGCGCGCGCTCGGCGGCGACGCCGGTTTCCTTCTCGACGATCGAAGCCATGATCAGCGCGTCATCGGGCGTCGCGTACGGCAGGTCCGGCGCGCGCTGCGCCCATTCGTCGGCCAGTGCCTTCTGCATCGCGGCGTAAGCCTGACGCAGCAGCGTCAGGTCGCTGGTGTCCTTCGGAAAACGATAGGTATCCGGGAAGAAACGCCCTTCCGGATGCTGGCCGGGCTGGCCGATCGCCGCCATGATCGCTTCGGGCTTGGCGTCAGCCAGCGTCTGCCGGATCAGCGGATTGGCACGAATCGCCTGCAGCGCCTGGGCGAAGGTCCAGCCTTCGACGAAGCGCAGCTCGTGCACGATCGTGCGCCCCGACAGGAACAGGTCGAGCGCGGCGAGCAGGTCGTGCTGCGCGTTGAGCGCGTATTCGCCGCTGCGCACCCGCCCCCCGATCGCGTGCCAGCGCACGTACAGGCGCAGGTACAGCGCGGCGCGCGCGCTCGGCAGCCAGTGCTGCGCGTTCATGCGCGCGAGCACGGCGGCCAGCGTGTCGCCGGGCGCGATCTCGATCGTCTGCTGGCCGTCGATGCGCAGCGGCGCGTGCAGCTGGCGCCAGCCGTCGAACAGCAGACCGGCGATCGCCAGCGCAGCGACGGCAGCGAACGACAACAGCAGGCGAACGTAACGAAATCTGCGGATCACGACGGTGTTCAGTTCAAGGACGGGTGGCGGAGTTGCTGCATCAGCCGCTGCGTCAGCACGCCCGGCGCCGGATAGTCGCGCGAACCGACGCGACGCAGCGGCCAGAGCCCGATCAGCGCATTGCTGACGAAGGCCTCCTGCGCACCGAGCAGCGCGTCGCGCGGAGCCTCGAGCTCGCGGACGTCGACCCCGAGGCCGCGCGCGAGTTGCAAAAGGCGCGCGCGCATCGTGCCGGCGATGCCGCAGCGATCGAGGCGCGGCGTACACAGCACGCCGTCCGTCACCCAGAACAGATTGCTGCGCGTACCGCCGATGACGCGGCCGTCATGATCGCACATCAGCCGCTCGTCGATGCCCGCGCCCAGCTCGCGCGAGGCGAGCACCTGCTCGAGCCGGTTGAGATGCTTGACGCCGGCGAGCGCCGGCTGGATGCCCAGCGTCAGCGTCGACCAGTCGGCGACGATGCCCTGCCGCCAGGGATCGCCTTCGTAACGCGGAGCCGGACTGCGCAGCACGATGCGCGTCGCGGCGCGCGTCGCCGGCCGATAACCACGTCCCTCGCTGCGCCGCACCAGCAGCCATTTCACGACTGCGCGCGCCTGACCGGCGGCGAGTATCCGGGTGTCGGCCAGCAGCAGCGCGGGCGACGGCATCTGCAGATCGAGCCTCTGCGCGTCGCGCGCCAGCGCGGCGAGATGATCGTCGACGTGCAGCGCCGCGCCGTCGACGACCAGCAGCGTGCGGAACACGCCGTCGCCGTAAGCCAGACCGCGGCTGTCCAATGCCACGGCGTCGCCAGGGCGACCGTCGAGCAGCGCCTTCATGCCTGCGCCCCGAGCGCCAGCAGCAGGCCGCGGGCCTTGGCCCGGGTCTCGGCCAGCTCGGCCTGCGGCTGTGAATCGGCGACGATGCCGGCGCCGGCGCGGAACGCCACCTGCCCGCGTCGCCAGACCATCGTGCGAATCAGGATGTTGCTGTCGAAGCGTCCGTCGCGCGACAGATAGCCGAAGGCGCCGGTGTAAGGGCCGCGCCCCTCGCCTTCGAGCTCGGCGATCACCTGCATGACGCGCACCTTCGGACAGCCGGTGATCGTGCCGCCCGGGAACACCGCGCGCAAAGCCGCGCCGGGCCCGATGCCGTCGCGCAGACGACCGCGCACATTGGAGACGATGTGATGCACGTGCGCATAGCTTTCGAGCGTCATCAGCTCGTCGACTTCGACCGTGCCCGGCACACAGACGCGGCCGAGATCGTTGCGCTCCAGATCGAGCAGCATCACGTGTTCAGCCCGCTCCTTGAGGTTCTCGCGCAGGACCGCTTTCAGCTCGGCATCCTCGTCGGCGTCGGCACCGCGGCGGCGCGTGCCGGCGATCGGGCGCGTCTGCGCGAGCTGCGCGTCGATGCACAGCAGGCGTTCCGGCGAAGAACTGAGGACCGCCAGATCGCCCCAGCGCATCAAGCCCGCGAACGGCGCCGGATTGCGCTCGCGCAGACACGCGTAGACGTCGGCGGCATCGAGCCGCGCGTCGATGCGCACGTCCCAGCGGCGCGACAGATTGACCTGGAACGCGTCGCCGGCCCGCAGGTAATCGAGCACGCGGGCCACGCCGTCGAGATAGCGATCCGGGTCCTGCTCGTCGATGGCCACCGGCGTCACCGCGGCAGACGCCGGCGACGGCGCGGCGCTCCCGGCGAGAGCGACGAGTTCGGCGAGCTGCGCCGCATCCTCGGCGACGGCGTAGCAACGGCCCTGCTCGCGATCGCGGACGATCGCCGCCGGACAGCGCACGGCAAGCGCGTCCGGCAGATCGAACGGCGCCGGCGGCAACGCGAGCGTCGGCTCGACGTGGCGCGCGGCTTCGTAGCCGAGATAAAGGAACCAGCCGCCGCAGAACGGCAGCTCGCCGCCGTCGACGCGCGGCTCGCTCGCGCACCAGCGATCGAGCGCGGCGAAGAAGTCGCCGCCCTGCGCGAATTCCGGCCGACTTGCCGTCAGTCCCGACGCATCGAGCCGGAGCTCATCCTGCGGAAACGCGAACAGCAAATCCCAGCGGCCGGACTGAGGATGCCCGGCGACGCTTTGCAGCAGGAAAGGAAAACGCCGTGGCTGCTGGCGATGCAGCGCCAGCAGGTCCACGGCGGAATGCAGCTCCGCACGCCGCATCGCGGCGGGCGTCAGGCGAAGCGCTTGAAAGCGACGCAGCCGTTGGTGCCGCCAAAGCCGAAGGAATTGGAGATCGCGATCTCCAGCTTCTTCTGCTTCGCGGTATGCGGCGTGTAGTCGAGGTCGCAGCCTTCGCCCGGATGATCGAGATTGATCGTCGGCGGCACGACCTGATCGCGCAGCGCCAGCACCGAGAAGATCGCCTCGATACCGCCGGCCGCGCCGAGCAGGTGACCGGTCATCGACTTGGTCGAGCTGATCGACACCTTGTAGGCGTGATCGCCGAACGCCGCCTTGACCGCCTGCGTTTCGGCCACGTCGCCCGCCGGCGTCGAGGTGCCGTGCGCGTTGATGTAGTCGACCTGTTCCGGATTGATGCCGGCATCGCGCAGCGTGTTCTGCATGCAGCGGCGCGCGCCGTTGCCGTCTTCCGGCGGCAGGGTGATGTGATAGGCGTCGGCCGACATGCCGAAGCCGATCAGCTCGGCGTAGATCTTGGCGCCGCGCTTCCTGGCGTGCTCCAGATCCTCGATCACGAGCACACCGGCACCGTCACCGAGCACGAAGCCGTCACGGTCCTTGTCCCAGGGACGGCTGGCCTGCTCCGGCGCGTCATTGCGCGTCGACAGCGCGCGAGCCTGGCAGAAGCCCGCCATGCCCGCCGGCGCCGAACCCGCTTCACCGGCGCCGACCACGAAGACGTCGGCGTCGCCGGCCTGGATCAGACGCGCGCCGATACCGATCGCATGGGTCGCGGTCGTACAGGCCGTCACCGTTGCGATGTTCGGGCCGGTGATGCCGAGATCGATCGAGATGTAGCCCGAGATCATGTTGATGATCGAACTCGGCACGAAGAACGGCGACACGCGCTTCGGACCGGATTTGTGCAGGGCCCGGCATTCCTCCTCGATCGTGCCGATACCGCCGATGCCGGAACCGACGCAGACGCCGATGCGCTCGCGGTTCTCCTCGGTGATCTCGAGCCCGGCATCGCGTACCGCCTGCTTGGCGGCAGCAACGCCGTAATGAATGAAGGGATCGGTGCGCTTGACGTCCTTCACGCTCAGCCACTGGCTGGCGTCGAAGTCGCGGATCATGCCGCCGAACTTGGTGGTATAGGCCGACACGTCGTAGTACGTAATCGGCCCGATACCGGATCTCCCCGCGAGGATGTTGTCCCAGGCCGTAGCGACGTCGTTGCCTACTGGCGAGACGATGCCCAGGCCGGTGACGACGACACGCCTACGGCTCATCGGTCAATACCTGATTGTGGGAGATGCAAAGACGGATCAGCCCTGCTGCGGCGCGTGCGCCTTGATGTAGGTCAGAACGTCCTGGAACGTGACGATCTTTTCCGCTTCCTCGTCCGGGATATCGATCTCGAACTCTTCCTCGAGCGCCATCACGAGTTCGACCGTATCCAGAGAGTCGGCACCGAGATCTTCGACGAACGAGGCCTCCGGCGTGATCTGATCTTCGCTGACCGAGAGCTGCTCAGCGATGATCTTCTTGACCTTCTCTTCCAACGTACTCATGCATTACTCCTGGAGACAACTGTTGTCGATGTTTGAAGCTGGCGTATTGTAGACAAACGCCGCGAGGGTCACAGCAAGAGCGAAACCAAGCAAAATCAGTGCCTTGTTCCGCCATATACCACATCAGAAAACATACGGAGGCGTATGCGCCGGCAGCGCGCGAACCTCCGCCTGAATCAATCCGCCTGAATCAATCCATGTACAGGCCGCCGTTGACGTGCAGCGTCGTGCCGGTCACGTAACCGGCCTCGCGCGAAACCAGGTAGGCCACTGCGGCGGCGATGTCCTCGGGCGCGCCGAGACGCTGCACCGGCACGCGTTCCATCAGGCCCTTGCGCACGTCCTCGCTCAGCGCCTTGGTCATGTCGGTGTCGATGAAGCCCGGCGCGACGACGTTCACGGTGATGCCGCGCGAGCCGATCTCCTGCGCCAGCGACTTCGAGAAACCGATCAGACCGGCCTTGGCAGCGCAGTAATTGGCCTGGCCCGGATTGCCCATGCTGCCGACGACCGAACCGATGCTGACGATGCGGCCGTAGCGCGCCTTCATCATGCCGCGCAGCACCGCACGCGAGAGGCGGAACACGGAGGTGAGGTCGGTATCGAGCACCTGCGCCCAGTCCTCGTCCTTCATGCGCAGCATCAGCGTGTCGCGCGTGACGCCGGCGTTGTTGACGAGAATGCTGAGCGTGCCGATCGCATCGAGCAGCGCTTCGATCGCCGCCGGATCGCGCACGTCGAGCACGCGGCCCTCGCCGCCATACGGCGCCAGGGCTTCGGAAATCTTCGCCGCGCCGGCTTCGCTGGTCGCGGTGCCATAGACCCTGGCACCGTTGCGGGCGAGCCGCGCGGCAATGGCGGCGCCGATGCCACGGCTGGCACCGGTCACCAAGGCTACCTCACGCTGCGCACCATCAGCGCCGGCAGCTCGAACTGAATCAGTCATCGGATGTGTGTACTTGCGTTGGCTGCGGGGAACGAGCACTTCGCTGCACCGCAACACTTTATATCGATTGGCTGGCGGCGCGCATTTAGCCGGCCGCCAGCCTTCCCCGTCAAGCCTTGACAGCCGCCGCCGCTTTGTCGACGCCTTCGGCGTCTTCCAGCGCAAACGACACGGCGTCCTTGGCAATGCGCTTGTTCAGTCCGACCAGCACCTTGCCCGGCCCGCACTCGAGGAACGTGCCGACGCCTTCGCCCTTGAGCTGCGCGATCGTCGTCGCCCAGCGCACCGGACGGTACAGCTGCTCGCGCAGCGCCTGGCGAATGCCGTCGGCGTCCACGCGCACCTGCCCGTCGAGATTGTGGCGGACCGGGATTGCAGGCGCGTTAACGGGCGTCTGCGCGAGGCGCTCGGCGAGCCGGTCGGCGGCTTCGCGCATCAGCGAGCAGTGCGAGGGCACTGACATCGCCAGACGCACGACCATGCGTGCCCCGTGCGCCTTGCCCTCGCGTTCCAGCCATTCGAGCGCCGGCACGTTGCCGGCGACGACGACCTGACCGGGCGCGTTGTAATTGGCCGGTTCGAGCACGCCTTCGCCGGCGTATTCGGCGCAGAAGGCCTCGACCGCCGCATCGTCGAGCCCGACCACCGCCGCCATGCCGCCGACGCCGGCCGGCACCGCCGCCTGCATCAGCTGGCCGCGCAGTTCGACGAGGCGCAGCGCATCGCCGAAATCCAGGCTGCCGGCAGCGACCAGCGCCGTGTACTCGCCGAGGCTGTGCCCCGCCAGCGCGACCGGCGCCGGCAGTTGCCGGGCCTGCCACAGGCGCCAGACGGCGATGCCGGCCGCGAGCAGGGCCGGCTGCGTGCGCGCGGTCTGGTTCAGCTCGGCCTCCGGGCCTTCGGCGACGAGCCGGGCGAGATCCCAGCCGAGCGCCTGCGCGGCTTCGTCGAAGGTCGCGCGAATGATGGGGTCGGTATGGCCGGACAGCATGCCGACGGCTTGCGAGCCCTGTCCGGGAAACAGCATGGCGTAACTCATGAAAGGTCCTGCGGTGGTGGTTCGGGTGGATCGGAACGGGCTTCCCGCCCGCTGAAGCTGCCAAACACAAGGCCGTAAACCAAAGCGATGATCGAGCCGTACAAGTGCGACTCGGTGACGACATGGCCGCCGATCGCGGCCTCGTCCGAAACGGGGGCGCCGGTGACGATCTCGTAGCCGAGCTTGCCGATCAGGTAAGCCAGGCAGGCCGCCGCGATCCAGTCGCGACGCAGCAGCTGCGGCACGAGGCCGAGCACGAACAGGCCGTGGATCACGCCGGACATGCCGACGTAGGTCTGCAGCTTCGGCACGAAGGCGTACAGGCACAGGCTCATGCCGAGCGCGATCAGCGTCAGGCGGCGCAGCCAGATCCACGGCGACAGCGGCTGCGGACACAGCAGTACGAGCACGCCGATGCCGATGGCGTTGAGCATCAAGTGATACCAGCCCAGATGCACGATGCTGCCGCTCAGCAGGCGCCACCACTGGCCCTGCGTGATCAGGCTGCGGTCATACTCCAGCGCAGCACGACCGGCGTCGCCGAACAACTCGGCAACGACCATGACCAGCACCAGCAGCAGGGGCCACGCCCACACGTCACGGGCGCGAAGAATCGAGTTTGTTATCATCGGCCGAAAGGCGCACCGCCTCTCTTTCTGTAGCCGACATTATCTCCCAATGAAATCATTTCGCGCGCGCCGCCCCGCCCAGGGCGGCTTCACCCTGATCGAAATCATGGTCGTGGTCATCATCCTCGGCATTCTCGCCGCGATGGTCGTCCCCAAAATCATGGACAAGCCGGATCAGGCCCGGGTCGTCAAGGCCAAGCAGGACATCCGCGCCCTCGAATCGGCGCTCAACCTCTACAAGCTCGACAACTTCAACTACCCGTCGACGCAGCAGGGCCTCGATGCGCTGGTCACCAAGCCGGGCGGCGATCCGGAACCGCGGAACTACAAGACCGGCGGCTACGTGAAGTCGCTGCCGAAGGACCCCTGGGGTAATCCGTACCAGTACCTGTCGCCGGGCACCAAGGGCGAGATCGACATCTTCTCGCTCGGCCGCGACGGCAAGCCCGGCGGCGAAGGCACCGATGCCGATATCGGCAACTGGGATCTCGGCGGCTGAGCCGCACGTTTTTCCACAGCTATCGAAAAGCCCGCTTCGCGCGGGCTTTTTTATTGGGCGACGCCGGCGCCGCTCAGGCCGCCGGGCCGGCATCCCAGGGCGCGTCGGCCCAGCGCTGTGCGAGAAAATCGAGCATCGCACGCAGCGCGGCCGACATCTGCCGGCGCGAGCTGTAGACCGCATAGAGCGATAGCACCTTCGGCGATTCCTCCGGCAGCAACGCGACGAGGCGCCCCTCGCGCAGCAGGCCGGCAACGGCGAAGCTCGGCTGCATCACGATGCCGGCGCCGTGCAGCGCGGCCTGCAGCAGGAACTCGGAATCGTTGCTGCTGATCGTGCCGGACACCGGGACCGCGAACGCACCGTCGTCGCGTTCGAACTCCCAGAGGCTCTTGCCGAAGTACGAATAGCTCAGACAGTTGTGCGGGGCCAGATCCTCGGCACGGCGCGGCAAGCCGCGTGCCTGCAGATAGGACGGCGCGGCACAGATCACCGAGCGGCACGGCGCCAGCCGGCGCGCGATCAGGTTCGGGTCCGGCTCGGCGGTGATGCGCAGCGCCAGATCGATCCGCTCTTCGACGAGATTGACGAGGCGATTGAGGATCAGCGCTTCAACCGCGGTCTGCGGGTAGCGCGCCATGAAATCGGCGACGGCCGGCGCCAGGTACTGCTGGCCGAAGCCGGTACTGCAGGTCAGGCGCAGCAGGCCGCGCGGCTGTTCGTGCGCGGCCTCGCCGGCCGCCTCGATCTCCTCGGCCATCTCCAGCATGCGTCGCGCACGGGCCAGCGCCTGCTCGCCGGCCGGGGTCAGCCCGAGCCGCCGCGTGCTCCGGTGCAAGAGGCGCGCGCCCGCCCAGCGCTCCATTTCCGCGAGATAGCGCGAGACCATCGCCCGGGACATGTCGAGCGCGCCGGCCGCGGCACTGAGGCTGCCGCGGTCGACGACGGTGACGAACACGCGGGTTGCGGTGAGTCGGTCCATTTGACCGAATCATGCAACAAACAAATGCCGGAATCACGGTTTTTTGATTCAAAACGAGCAACTAGAGTGACGCTCGTCCGTTACCTCCGGATCGCCACCGTACCCGCCCTCGCCGCACCGCCAGAGGTCTGCGCCGGGCGCGGACGCAAAGCCCTTTTCCCCCAACCAGGAGCAAGCCTCATGAAAATCGCCCTCATCGGCATCAGCGGCCGCGTCGGTTCCCGCCTCGCCGACGAACTGCTGCGTCGCGGACACCAGATCACCGGCATCTCCCGCCAAGCGGGCGCCACCGCCCGCCCCGGCCTGACGCTGCACTGCGCCGACGCCAACGACGCCGCCGCCCTGGCGCCGCTGATCGCCGGCCACAATGCAGTGATCAGCGCCGGCCGCTTCGAGTCGACCGCGGCCGCGCCGCTACTGGCCGCCATGCGCCAGGCCGGCGTGCCGCGCCTGCTCGTCGTCGGCGGGGCCGGCAGCCTGGAGGTCGCGCCCGGCGTGGCACTGATCGATACCGCCGGTTTCCCGGACGCCTACAAGGCCGAGGCCGGCGCCGGCCGCCGCTTCCTCGACACGCTGCGCGCCGAAACGGCGCTCGACTGGACGTTCCTGTCGCCGGCGGCGCTGTTCGAGCCCGGCGAGCGCAGCGGCCACTTCCGCCTCGGCGGCGATCAGCTGCTGGTCGACGCCGAAGGCAACAGCCGGATCTCGATGGAGGATTACGCGATCGCCCTCGCCGACGAGCTCGAGCAACCGCGGCACAGCCGGCGCCGCTTCAGCGTCGCGTACTGAAACGACGCGGTCCCGCCCCGCCACGAACCCAAGCGCCGCCGGTCGCCAGCCGGCGGCGCACTCATTCGGCGGGGCAAGCGGTTACACTCCCCGGCGCAGGCCCTGCAGCGCCACGACGGCGGACCGCAAGCCTGCAACACCGCCGCCGCATACTGAACTCCCGCTCCCCGAACAGGCTCCAAGGCCGGGCATGATCCCGACTTCCAGGCTCCGCATTTCGCCGCCCCGCGCCGCGCACGGCTTCACGCTGATCGAAATCCTGGTCGTCGTCATCATCGTCGGCATCCTGGTCACGTTCGCAACGCTGTCGATGAGCAACCGCGCGCTGGCCGACAAGCTCGAAACCGAGGCCCAGCGCCTGCAGCAACTGTTCGCGATGGCCGCCGAGGACGCCGAGATGCAGGGCGTCGAAATCGGCTTTGTCTACACCGATCAGGGCTATGCCTTCGTAAGCTCGGCAATGACCGGCCGCTGGGTGCCGATCACCGACGGCCCGCTGCGGCCGCGCCAGGTGCAGGCGCCGATCGCCCTCGACCTGCGCGTCGAGGGCCGCGTCGTGCCGCCGACCCCGCTCGCCGATCTGCTCGCGGCCGGCAAGGCGGCCCGGGCGGGGGCCGAACGCGAGGCCGCCAAAGCCCAGGACGACAGCGGCAAGGACGACGCCGAGGACACCGAGGCGCAGAAGAAGAAGGACGAAGAGCAAACCAAGGCACTGAAGCCGGCGGCGATGTTCCTGTCGAGCGGCGAAGCCACGGCGCTGAACATCGATGTCTCAGCGCCCGGCGTGCCGGTCACGTACCGCGTCGAGATCGACAACCTCGGCCGCGGCAGCCTGAAGACCCTGGAGAACGGCCGATGAGGGCGCGCGCGCGCGGCTTCACGCTGATCGAGATGCTCGCCGCCGTCGCCGTGGTGGCGATCGCGCTCGGTGCGATCATCGCCGGCATGGCGCGCTACACCAGCAACGCCGCCTATCTGCGCGAGAAAACCGTCGCGCTGTGGGTGGCGCACAACCGCCTCAGCGAGCTGGCGCTGCAACGCGCCTGGCCGGATACCGGCAAATCCAACGGCAAAGCCGAAATGGCCGGCGCCGAATGGAAGTGGGAAATGCAGGTGCAGGCCACGACCGACCCGCACCTGCGCCGCGTCGACATCCGGGTGACGGCCGACAACGGCAAGCCCGGCAACATCGACCAGCCGGCGCCGCTCGCGCACCTGGCCGCCTTCATCGGCGACGCGGGGCGCAAATGAAGCGCTCCGTCCGCCGCGCGCGCGGCTTCACGCTGCTGGAGATCATCATCGTCGTCGCGATCTTCGCGATCTTCGCGATGCTCGCCTACGGCGGCCTCGATGCGGTGCTGAAAACGCGCGCCTCGGTCGAAGCCGCGCAGCAGCGTCTGGCCGAACTGCAGAAGGCCTACATGCGCCTGCGCAACGATTTCCAGCAGCTCAGCAACCGGCCGATTCGCGACAACTACGGCGATCTGCAGGCGGCGCTGCTCGGCGCCGACAACGCCGCCGTCGAATTCACGCGCGGCGGCTGGCGCAATCCGCTGCTGCAGCCGCGCTCGACGCTGGAACGCGTCGCCTACCGGCTCGAAGACGGCGCACTGGTCCGCTCCAGCTGGCGGCTGCTCGACCGCGCCCAGGACAGCAAGCCGGTCGACGTCGTGCTGCTGCACGACGTCACCGATCTGCGCTGGCGCTTCCTCGACGAGCAGCGCGAGTGGCGGACGCGCTGGCCGACGCTGGAGACGGCAACGACCACCGCGCAGGCAGCCGGCGTGGCGCCGCCGCTCGGCGTCGAGGTGACGCTGAACACCAAGGACCTCGGCGAGCTGCGTTTCCTGTTCAAGCTCGGCCTCGACCCGCAGGCGGCGCGCGGTACCGGCAGCGGCAACGTGCCGACGCCGGACGCCACTACGACCACGCCGGACAGCGGCGGCACGAGCAGCGGGAGCGACGCGCAATGAGGCGCCGGCAACGCGGCATCGCCCTGATCACGGCCGTACTGGTCGTCGCGCTCGCGGCGATCGCCGCTGCGGCCGTGCTGACTTCGGCGAACCTGGCGATCCACCGCACGCAGAACCTGCAGGAATCCGAACTCGGCTGGTGGTATCTGGACGGCGTCGAATCCTGGGTGCGCACCATCCTGCAACGCGACGCCGAGCTGAACCGCTACGACTCGCTCAAGGACATCTGGGCGACGCCGGCGGCGCTGCCGGTCGACGAGGGCGGCCTGCGCGGCAACATCGTCGACCTGCAGGGCCGTTACAACCTCAACAACCTCGGCGTGCAAGGCACCAGCGACGCCTACAACAAGCAGGTCGCGATCTTCGTGCGCCTCTACCAGCAGGCGACCGGCGGCGACGAATACCAGGGCAAGGCGCTGGCCAACGCGATCCGCGACTACATCGACGCCGACAGCGAGCCGACCGGCACCGACGGCGGCGAGGACGCCGACTATCTCGGCCTCGACCCGCCGCGACGCGTGCCGAACCGGCCGATGCAGAGCGTCAGCGAGCTGCTCGCGGTCAAGGGCATGACGGCGCAGGTCTACGCCAAGCTCGTCGACCTGGTCGCCGCGCTGCCGCGCAACGGCACCTCGATCAACGTCAATACCGCGCCGCCGCAGCTGCTGCTGGCGCTGTTCCCGGACGCCGGGACCCCGCTCGAGCAGTTCATCGCCGGGCGCAGCGCGCGCCCGGCCGAACGCGTGGAGGACCTCGACAACGAATACAACTTCTCGACCGCCAAGGTCGACAAGAGCCTGATCGGCACGAGCAGCGAGTTCTTCGAGTTGCGCGCCGAGGCTTACATAGGCAGTGGCCGCCTCGCCCTGTATAGTTTCCTGTATCGGCCGAAAAGCGGCGGCGTGCCGCTCGTCTACGGACGCAGCACCTTCACCGAATAAATGCGAGAAACCCTCTACATCCGCCTGCGTTCGGCCGACACTGCCGAACCGGTCGAATACTGCATCGCCCGCGCCGACGCGATTGCCTCGTTCGTGGTCCAGCGCGCGCCGCTGGACACGCTGGCGCCGCTGGCCGCGCAGCACCGCGTGGTCGTGCTGGTGCCGTCGGCGGACGTGCGGCTGGCCACCGTGCAGGTGCCGGCGCGTCAGCCGGCCAAGGTCCTGCAGGCAGCGCCCTACGTTCTCGAAGAGCAGTTCGCCGAGGATGTCGACACCCTGCACTTCGCGCTCGGCAGCCGCATGGCGGACGGCCGCTGGCCGCTGGCGATCATCTCGCGCGAGCGCATGGCAGCCTGGCTCGCGCTGCTGCAGACGCAGGGCCTGCATGCCGACCTGATGCTGCCCGACGTACTGGCACTGGCGGTTCCGGACGACACCCACATTCACGCGCTGGTCGACGGCGGGCAGGCGATCGTGCGCACCGCGCGCGATGCCGGTTTCGTCTGCCTCGCCGAGGATCTCGGGTTCTGCCTGGAACTCGCCGATCCGGACAAGCAGAAGACCCTGCGCCTGACGGTGCCGCGCGACGAAGCCTTCGACGTCAGCACGCTCGGCTGGCCGGTCGAGCCGCGCCACGGCTTCGCGACCGCGCTCGAAGCGCTGCTGCAACAGCTGCGTGCCGCCGATGCGATCGACCTCCTGCAGGGCGACTACTCGCCCAAGCGCAATCGCCTGCGCTGGCTGGCGCCGTGGAAGACGGCCGCGACGCTGGCCGGCGTCGCGATCGTGCTGACGATGCTGGTGCACGGCATCGAGGCCTATCGCCTCAAGCGCGAGCTCGCCGCGCAGGAAGCCGCCAACGTGGCGCGCTACCAGCAGATCTTTCCGAACGAGACCCGCATCGTCGACCTCGACGCCCAGCTCACGCAGCAGCTCGCCGCGCTGCAGGGCGGTGCCAGCGGCGGCCGCTTCATTCCGCTGCTCGATGTGCTGTCGCAGGCGCTGGCCGCGCAGCCGGGCCTGCGTCTGCAGTCGCTGCAGTTTCGCGACGGCACGCTCTACGCGCAGCTCGGCGCCGCCAACCTCGAACTGCTCGAACGCCTGAAGAGCTGGTTCTCCGGCGGCAGCCGCGGCGCCCAGCTCGGCGTCGAATCGGCCAACGCCGGCGCCGAAGGCGTGCAGATCCGTATCCGCCTCTCCGCTTCATGAACGCCCTGATCGAACAATGGCAGGCGCGGGCCCGCGCCGCGCTCGAACAACTGCAACCGCGCGAGCGCCTGATCGTGCTCGCCGGCACCGGCGTGCTGGTCGTGATGGTGCTCTACCTCGGCATCTGGGAACCGCTGGTCAACGCCCAGCGCCAGCGCACCGCCGCGCTCGACGGCGCGCGGGCCCTGGCGGTACGCATCGAAAGCGCGGCCGCCCTCGCGCAGAGCGGCCGCCGTGCCGGCGCGGTCGACCGCAGCGCCGCGCTGCTGTCGGTGGTCGACCAGACCAGCCGCGGCGGCACGCTCGGCAAGGCGCCGACCCGCGTGCAGCCGGACGGCGCCGGCGACAAGGCCGTCAAGGTCTGGTTCGATGACGTGCCTTTCGACAACACGCTGCGCTGGCTCGGCGAGCTGCAGGCCCGCTACGGCGTCGGCGTCGACAGCGCCGAGATCGAGCCGGGCTCGGCGCCGGGACTCGTCAACGCCCGTTTCACGCTGGGCCGCTGACATGAAGCGACGCACCCTGTACGCGCTGGTCGGCGCCCTCACCTTTCTCGTCAGCCTCGTCCTGCTGGCGCCGGCGGCGACGCTGTACGGCTGGCTCAAGCCCGGTCTCGGCGACAAGGTCGCGCTGGCCGGCGTCGACGGCACGCTGCGCGACGGCAGCGCCGCCGTGGTACTGGTCAGCGGCCGCCCGCTCGCCGAACAGCTGCACTGGCGCCTGCGTCTCAGCGACCTGCTGCTCGGCCGCCTCGGCGCTGAGCTCGACAGCCGCGGCGGCGTGCTGATCAGCGGCCACATCAGCAAGGGCTACAACAGCGTGCGCGCCGCCGACCTGCGTATCGGCGCCGGGCTCAAGCCGCTGCTGTCCGCATTCGGCCAGCCGTTCGCACCGATCGACGGTCAGGCCAGTCTCGACCTGCCGACGCTCAAGCTGCTCGACAACTGGCCGGTCGACGCCAACGGCACGCTGCGCGTGCAGGGCCTGGCCTGGACGCTGGCCAAGGAGCCGATCGTGCTCGGCGATTACGAGGCGACGATCAGCCGCGACGGCAGCGACATGGTCGCCCTCGTGCACACCCTCGCCGGCTCGCTCGAAGTCGCCGGCGACGCCCGCGCCAAGGCCGACCGCTCGTACGAACTGCATCTGCAGCTGCGGCCGAAGGCCGACGCGCCGCCGCTGGTCCAGAACCTGCTGCGCTCGCTCGGCAATCCCGACCCTCAGGGCTACTACCACCTGCGCCGCCAAGGGAAACTGTCGTGAGCGCCGACTGGACGCCGCACGTCGTCGTCGCCTGCGTCGTCGAACGCGACGGCCGCTTCCTGACGGTCGAGGAGCGCATCAACGGCGCGAGCATGCTGAACCAGCCGGCCGGCCACTGGGAGCACGGCGAGACGCTGATCGACGGCGCGATTCGCGAGACGCTCGAGGAAACCGGCTGGGACGTGCAGCCGACGCATTTCCTCGGGCTCTATCACTACGATCCGCAAGGTCTCGAATACGGCTTCCTGCGCGTGGCCTTCGTCGCCGAGGCGCTGCGCGAGCGGCCCGGCCATGTGCTCGACCGCGGCATCGAGCGTGCGCTGTGGATGAGCCGCGACGAACTCGTCGCGACGCGTGAGCGGCACCGCAGCCCGATGGTCCTGCGCTGCGTCGACGACTATCTCGCCGGCCGCCGCCTGCCGCTGGACCTGATCGCGCATCTGAACGAGACGCGCGTCGCGCGCTGAAGGTCGACGTGAGCGCGCCGCATGTCGTCGTCGGGTTGTCCGGCGGCGTCGACTCCTCCGTCAGCGCCTATCTGCTGAAGGAACAGGGCTACCGCGTTTCGGGCCTGTTCATGGTCAACTGGACCGAGGACGAACAGGGTTACTGCAGCGCCGCCGACGATTTCCAGGACGCGCGCGCCGTTTGCGAGGAACTCGGCATCCCGCTGCACCGCGCCGACTTCTCGCGCGAGTATCGCGAGCGCGTGTTCGCCAGATTTCTCGCCGACTACGCCGCCGGCAAGACGCCGAACCCCGACGTGCTCTGCAACCGCGAAGTGAAGTTCGCGCCGTTTCGCGAGCATGCGCTGCGCCTCGGCGCCGACTTCGTCGCGACCGGCCACTACGCGCGCATCGAACACGGCAGCGACGGCCCGCGCCTGCTGCGCGCGGTCGACGACAACAAGGACCAGACCTATTTCCTCGCCGCCGTCGAGCGCGCGCAGTTCGAGCGCGTGCTGTTCCCGGTCGGCGCGCTGGCCAAGCCGGAAGTGCGCGCGATCGCCACGCGCGCCGGGCTGCCGGTGCATCGCAAGAAGGATTCGACCGGCATCTGCTTCATCGGCGAACGCGAGTTCCGCGAGTTCCTGTCGGCTTACCTGAAGCCCGATCCCGGCGAGATCGTCGACGACCAGGGCCGCGTGATCGGCCGCCACCAGGGCCTGATGTACTACACGCTCGGACAGCGTCGCGGGCTCGGTGTCGGCGGCACGCGCGGCGCGCGCGAGGCGGCATGGTACGTGGTGGCCAAGGACGCCGCGCGCAACCGGCTGATCGCCGCGCAGGACCCTGCACATCCGCTGCTGATGACGCGCGAACTGCTCGCCGCGCCGTTCCACTGGATTCGCCAGCCGCTGCCGCTGCCACCCCGGCTGCAGGCGCGCATCCGCCATCGTCAGAAACTGCAGGACTGCAGCGCCGAGTCGCTGCCCGACGGCCGCGTGCGCGTGCGCGTGCGCTTCGCCGACGCGCAGCGCGCCGCCGTGCCCGGCCAGTACGTGGTGCTCTACGACGGCGACGAATGCCTCGGCGGCGGCGAGATCGAGCACGCGCAGCCGCTCACGGCGGCGGACCACTAGACCCGAGCGGGCTGATCTGCGCGCCGCGCTCGCGGCGTCCCGGGCGCCGCACAGGCGCTGCGCCAGCTTCCGAGAGATCACTGCAAGCTGCTGTTTACTTGGACTTGACAGCGTTGTCTTTTGCATCGATCTTAGCTCCGCTTCGTCCCGAAGCGCACACAGCGACCGGCCAAGACCGGTCCGGAGGAGAACCCGATGCCGCCGCGCGTACCCCCTTTGACTCTCAGCCTGACGCTGATCGCGACGCTCGGCGGCCTGCTGTTCGGCTACGACACGGCGGTGATCTCGGGCGCGATCGCCTCGATCGACGCCAACTTCATCGATCCGCGCGGCCTTTCGGAAACGGCGCGTTCGTCCCTGTCGGGCCTGACGGTGGCGAGCGCGCTGTTCGGCTGCGTCTTCGGCGGCGCAATCGCCGGTACCCTCGCCGACCGCTTCGGCCGGCGCACGACGCTGATCGTCGCCGCGCTGCTGTTCCTGCTCTGTTCGATCGGCTCGGCGCTGCCGGAACTCGGGCTCGGCCCGATCGGTGGACTCGGCCCCGACGCGCTGCTGCCGTTCAACGTCTACCGCATCATCGGCGGCCTCGGCGTCGGCATCGCCTCGCTGGTGTCGCCGCTGTATATCGCCGAGATCGCCCCGGCCGCCGTGCGCGGCAAGCTGGTGTCACTGAACCAGATCGCGATCGTGATCGGCATCGTCGGCGTCTACTTCGTGAACTGGGCGATCGCGCGCACCGGTGACGAAGCCTGGCTGCACGCCTGGGGCTGGCGCTGGATGTTCGCTTCCGAGGCGATCCCGAGCCTGCTGTTCGTGCTGCTGCTGCTCAAGGCCCCGGACACGCCGCGCTGGCTGGTCATGCGCCGCCGCGACGACGCCGCGCTGGCGATCCTCGGCCGGCTCGGCGAAGCGCGTCCGCAGCAGACACTGCGCGAGATCGAGGCCAGCCTGGTGGTGTCGCGCGAGCCGCTGTTCGCATTCGGCCGCAAGGTCGTGATCGTCGGCGTGCTGCTGTCGGTGTTCCAGCAGCTGGTCGGCATCAATGCCGTGCTGTATTACGCGCCGCTGATGTTCCAGAACATGGGTGCGAGCACCGACAGCGCGCTGTGGCAGACCGTGATCGTCGGCATCGCCAACGTCGCCTTCACGCTGGTGGCGACCTTCAAGGTCGACCACTGGGGCCGCAAGCCGCTGATGCTGTGGGGCGCGCTGCTGATGGCCACAGCGATGCTGGCGCTCGGCAGCCTGTTCGCGAGCCAGCATCTCGGCCTGGCGGCGCTCGCGGCGATGATCGTCTACATCGCCGGCTTCGCGTTCTCGTGGGGGCCGATCGTCTGGATTCTGCTCTCCGAAATCTTCCCGAACGCGATCAAGGGCAAGGCCATGGCGCTGGCGGTCGCCGCGCAGTGGATCGCCAATCTGCTGGTGTCGTGGAGCTTCAAGGTGCTCGACGGCAATTCGGTGCTCAACGCCGCCTTCCACCACGGCTTCGCGTACTGGCTGTACGGCACGATGAGCCTCGCCGCGGCGCTGTTCGTCTGGAAGCTCGTGCCCGAAACCAAGGGCCGCACGCTCGAACAGATGCAGGAGGTCTGGGGCCGGCCCGCACCGGCGGCAGCGCTGGGCGTGGCCGAGGCCGGCCATGCGCGCTGAATCGCGGCGCGGCGCCCTCGCCGCCCTGCTCGCGGCAACCGCACTCGCCGCCGCGTGCAGCCGCCCGCCGTTGCCGCCGCTCGCCGCCAGGGCGGTCGCCGCACCCGATGACGCCCGTGTCCATCCGGCGCTGTGGCCCGATCATCCCGCCGCGGCGCTCGACCGCGATCCGGCGCTCGAGGCGCGCATCACGGCGCTGATGGCCGGCATGTCGCTCGATGAAAAGATCGGCCAGATGATCCAGGGCGACATTTCGACGATCACGCCCGAGGACCTGCGCGCCTATCCGCTCGGCTCGGTGCTGGCCGGCGGCAATTCGGGCCCCGGCGGCAACGACCGCGCGCCGCCGGCGCAGTGGCTCGCGCTCGCCGACGCATTCTGGCGGGCGTCGACCGAAGCGCGGCCCGGCCACACGCCGGTGCCGGTGATGTTCGGCATCGACGCCATCCACGGCAACAACAATCTGGTCGGCGCCACGCTGTTCCCGCACAACATCGGCCTCGGCGCGACGCGCAATCCGGAGCTGGTGCGACGCATCGGCGCCGCGACGGCGCGCGAAGTGGCGGCGATCGGCCTGGACTGGAGCTTCGCGCCGACGCTGGCCGTGGTCCGCGACGACCGCTGGGGCCGCGCCTACGAAAGCTATTCCGAAGATCCGGACCTGGTGCGCGACTACGCGGCGGCGATCGTCGAAGGCCTGCAGGGCCGCTACGGCAGCGCCGGATTCATGGACGCGACGCGCACCATCACCTCGGCCAAGCATTATCTCGGCGACGGCGGCACCGCCGGCGGCGTCGATCAGGGCGACAACCGCGCCGACGAGGCGGAGCTGATCCGCATCGACAACGCCGGCTATCCGCCGGCGCTCGCCGCCGGCAGCCTGACCGTGATGGCCTCGTTCAGCAGCTGGCGCGGCGAAAAGCTCGCCGGCAGCCACGATCTGCTGACGACGATCCTCAAGCAGCGCATGGGCTTCGCCGGCATCGTCGTCAGCGACTGGAACGCGCACAGCCAGATCCCCGGCTGCACGAAGGAGAGCTGCGCGGCGGCGTTCAACGCCGGCATCGACATGGCGATGGCGGCCGACTGCTGGCGCGGCCTGTACACGAACACGCTGGAGCAGGCGCGACGTGGCGAGATTCCGGCGGCGCGCATCGACGACGCCGTGCGACGCATCCTGCGCGTCAAGCTGCTCGCCGGATTGTTCGACAAGGGCGCACCGTCGCGGCGGCCGCTGGCCGGGCACGACGAGGAACTCGGCAGTCCGGCGCACCGCGCGCTGGCCCGCGAAGCGGCGCGCGAATCGCTGGTGCTGCTGAAGAACAACGAGCGGCTGTTGCCGCTGCGGCCGCAGCAGCGCGTGCTGGTCGCCGGCGACGCCGCCGACGACGTGGCGCGCCAGGCCGGCGGCTGGACGCTCTCCTGGCAGGGCACCGGCAACACGCGCGCCGACTTCCCGCATGCGACGACGATCCTCGACGGCATCCGCGCCGCCGTGCGCGAGGCCGGCGGCGAGGTCGAGTACCGCGCCGACGGCCGCTACGCGACCAGGCCCGACGTCGCCATCGTCGTCTACGGCGAGCTGCCGTACGCCGAGTTCCAGGGCGATCTCGACACGCTCGAATACCAGGCCGGCGACAAGCGCGACCTCGCCCTGCTGCGGCGCCTGCGCGACGCCGGCATCCCGGTCGTTTCGGTATTCCTGTCCGGGCGCCCGCTGTGGGTCAATCCGGAGATCAATGCCTCACAGGCTTTCGTCGCGGCCTGGCTGCCCGGCTCGGAAGGCGCCGCGATCGCCGATCTGCTGTTCCGTGACCGCCAGGGGCGCATCGCCTACGACTTCCGCGGCCGGCTGCCATCGTCGTGGCCGCGCAGCGCCGCGCAGACGGTGCTGAACCGCGGCGATCCCGGCTACGACCCGCTGTTCGCGTTCGGCTACGGCCTGCGCGATGCCGACACGGTGAGCGTGCCGATGCTGAGCGAAGCCTCCGGCGTGCCCGCCTCGGCGCTCGTCAACCGCGGCAATTACTACGCGCGCGGCCGCAGCACGCCGCCCTGGCAGCTGCGCGCGCGCGACGCCGGCGGCACGGTCGATCTGCAGGCTTCGCAGCAGTCGACCCCGCAGGGCCGGCTGCAGGTGCGCTCGATCGACGCCGGCGCGCAGGAGGACGCCAAGTCGCTGCGCTGGCGCGGCGACGGCGAGGCCGCGGTCTACGTCGAAGGCCCGCCGACCGACCTGCGCCGCCAGGCCAACGGCGACATGGTGCTGCGTCTCGAATACCGCGTCGACGCCGCGCCGGATGCGCCGGTGCGCCTGCACCTCGGCTGCGGCCAAGGCTGCGGCGCGACGCTCGACGCCACCGCGCTGTTCGCGCAGGCCCCGCCGGGCGTCTGGCGCACCGCGCGCATCAAGCTCGCCTGCTTCGCGGCGGCCGGCGCCGACCTCGCCCGCGTCGAGCGTCCGTTCGAGCTGGCGACTGCCGGCCGCTTCGCACTGAGCTTCACCGAACTGCAGCTCGACTCGAATCCGGGCGACGGCTTCTGCCCATAAGGCGCGAGGCTTGATGCCGATCAATGCCCGCCGACGCCGGGGCGAGGACCCTATTGCACACTGAATCAATCAAGGAGTGCGGGCATGGCCGACGGCGCGGGCAAGTACACGGACATCACGCGTGAGGTTTCGCGCAATCTGGCCAGGCTGCGCGCCGATATCGCCGAACCGCTGGCCGGCTTCAGCGCGCTGGCGCGCGCCGCCACCAAGCCCGGCGCGCTCGACACCAAGACCAAGGAGCTGATCGCCCTGGCGTTGGGCGTCGCCGCGCACTGCGACGCCTGCATCGGCTTTCACATGCAGGCACTGCTGAAGGCCGGCGCGACCCGCCTCGAGATCGAGGAAGCGCTCGGCATGGCGGTCTATATGGGCGGCGGACCGTCGCTGATGTACGCCGCCAACGCGGTCGCCGCCTACGAGGAAATGGCCCCGGCGCTGCAGCCGGACGCCGCCACAGCCTGAACCCCACACCGGAGCATCCGTCCCATGATGAGCAATAACGTCGGCTCCACCGACCGCATCGTGCGCATCGCGCTCGGCGTCGCGCTGCTCGCCTTCTTCGTGTTCGGCGACGGCAAGGCGCACTGGTATGGCCTGCTCGGCCTGATCCCGCTGATCACCGGCACGATCGGCATCTGCCCGCTGTATCGCGTCTTCGGCATCAACACCTGCCCGCGCAAACCCGGCTGACGCGGACTTACGCGCCGCGCGCCAGCTGCGGCTCTGCGCCGGCGCATAGCCGCTCGACCAGCGCGCGGTGATCCGGCAGATCGTTCAGGGCGTGACGGGCGACCTCGCGGATCATGCGGAATTCGCGCTGCGCTTCGTCGTAGCGCGGAAAGTCTGAGCGGCGCGCGGCAAGATCGGTACGGAACTCCATGCCGTAGAGCACGTACTGCCAGCTCGCCGGCAGATACATCTCCAGGTCGGTGACGAAATCGAGGCGGTGCGGCGGCCGCGTGCGCCACATCGCCAGCTTCTGCTGCAAGGCATCCGGCACGCTGCGCGGGTCGGCGTTGTCGATCCAGAACGGCGTGTCGCGGCGCTGCGTCAGGCAGTAGTGCAACTTGATGAAGTCGAAGATGCGGCGGTAACGCCCGACCATCAGACGGTTGAAGAGCCGCGCCGTCGGCGCCAGTTCGCCGCCATGCGGAAACAGGTGGCCGATCAGGTAGGCCGCCGTCTCGATCAGGCCGATGCCGGACGACTCCAGCGGCTCGACGAAACCGCCGGCCAGGCCGACCGCGACGCAATTGCGGAACCACGGCGTCTCGCGATAGCCGACGCGCAGGCGGATCGGCTGGGCCGGCAGCGCATCGCCGGCGGCGCCGACGTAGCGGCGCAGCACCGCCTCGGCACGCGCATCGTCGCAATAGCGGCTGGAATAGACATAGCCGATACCGCGCCGCTGCTGCAGGCCGATGTCCCAGATCCAGCCGCATTCCTGCGCGCTGGCGATCGTGTACGAGGCGATCGGCGCGTCGGGACGCGCGTACGGCACCTGCATCGCCAGCGCGCGGTCGTTGAACAGCACCTCGTTCATGCCCTGGAAGCGCGTGCCGAGCGCCTCGCCGATCAGCGCCGCGCGAAAGCCCGTGCAGTCGATATAGAGGTCGGCGCGCAATGCGCCGCGCTCGCGCGTATGCACCGCCGCGATATGACCGTCCTCGCCGAGCTCGACGCGCTCGACGGTCGCCGGCACGTGTTCGACGCCGTCGCGGCGGGCGTGCGCGGCGAGCACCTGGGCGAAGCAGGCGGCGTCGAAGTGGTAGGCATAGTTCATCGCGCCTTCGTACTCGCCGTCGGCGACGCGCTTCGGAGCGCGGCGCGCGTCGGTCAGCGTCTTCTGCAGCGTCACCGCCTCGGCAAACGGCACATCGCCGGCGGCGCCGAGCAGCCAGTACGGCAGCAGTTCCAGCGCACCGCGCTGGCTCGGCAGGCTGAAAGGATGGAAGTAGCTCGGCACGCCCGGACTGCCCGGCGCGCGCACCCAGTCGGCGAAGTGGATGCCCTGCTTGAACGCGCCGTGGCTGCCGCGCAGGAAGTCGGCCTCGGACAGGCCGATCGTCGCCAGGGTGCCGCGGATCGACGGGAAGGTTCCCTCGCCGACGCCGACGGTCGCGATGTCGGGCGACTCGACCAGCGTGATCGCGACGCCGCCGCGGCCGCTTGCAAGCAGCTTCGACAGCAGCGCCGCCGTCAGCCAGCCGGCGGTACCGCCGCCGACGATCAGCAGATTCTTGAGCATCGGGTTCTCCTCCGTGCGCGGTTCGAAACCGCTTGTGGTGGCGATGATAACGCTGTCATCGCCTTTCGGTGGTCGCTGCCGGGGCGAGCCCCGGTTCGCCTCGCGCGGCACGGCGCCAGGCGGTCCATCGGGTCTATTGACAGCGCTGTCTTTTGGCGGCAGCATCGCCACCAATACAAGAATCGGGCTCGCCACGCGCAGGCCGGTTCAACGCATAAGGCGTCACGCCACGAGAGAGAGGAGACACCGATGGGCCGTAGGGATTTCACGTTCCGCAAGAAGACCGGACTGTTCACCACGCAGGCCGCCGCGCTGGCCTTTCTCGCCGGAACGCAGGCCGCGCGTGCGCAGGACACGGCGCCGGCGGCGGCCGGGGCCGCGCCCGCCGACGACGCGATCGCCGAGGTCATCGTCACCGCCACCAAGCGCGCGACCTCGCTGCAGGACACGCCGGTCGCCGTCACCGCACTCGATGCGCAGGCCCTCGCCGACGCCCACGTACAGACCGTGCAGGACGTGGTGCATCTCGTGCCGAGCTTCCAGGCGACGACCCAGGGCGACCACGGCGTCATCACGATGACGATGCGCGGCATCGGCAACGACAGCGCCAAGACCGAGTACGCCGACCCGGAGGTCGCGATCTTCGTCGACGGCATCTACTCGCCGCGCGCCGAGGGCGCCACCTCGCTGCTGTTCGACATGGGCGCGATCGAAGTGCTGCGCGGGCCGCAGGGCACGCTGTGGGGCCGCAACTCGACGGTCGGCGCGGTCAACATGCAGACCGCCAAGCCGGTGCTCGGCCAGACCTCGGCCTCGCTCGAAGGCGGCATCGGCGACTATGCCCGCTTCGGCGCGCGCGGCGCACTGAATCTGCCGCTGGCCGACACGCTGGCGGTGCGCCTGGCCTTCGTGCACGAACAGCACGACGGCTACGTCGACTACCAGGCGCCGAAGCTGCCGAGCCTCGCCGAGCAGCAGGCCGCCTACGCCGCCAGCGGCGGCACCAAGCCGTTCGAACCGATCAACCCGAACCTGTTCGTGCAGGGCGGCGACAAGTACAACGCGCAGAATCAGAGCGCGCTGCGCGTCAGCGCGCTCTGGCAGCCGCTCGACCGGCTGAGCTGGACGCTGTCGTATGAGTACTTCGTCGACCGCGGCACGCCGAACATGAACCTGATGCAAACGCCGCGCGCCGGCCAGGACCGCTGGTCGGCGCTGATCGACACCGCGCCCTACGTCGACCGCGACGTGACCACGCTGCGCAGCCGCGTCGACTACACGATCAGCGACTATCTCGAGTTCGCCTACATCGCCGGCTTCTCGCGCTACTCCGGCCAGTCGACGTTCGATCAGGACGGCGGCGCGCTGGCGCCGACCAGCTTCGCCAGCGGCGCCACCTTCCAGGAGGACCGCACCAACTGGTCGACGTACAAGAACCAGAGCCACGAACTGCAGCTGCAGTCGCGCGGCCGGCATACCGTCGACTGGATCCTCGGTCTCTACTACGCCGCCGAGGACAACGGCATCCGCTTCGACATCCCGATCTTCAATGGCACCCAGCAGGGCACGGTGTCGTGGCAGGGCTCGTTCATCCAGCCGAAGGAGACGGTCGATTCGAAGGCCGTGTTCGGTCAGGCGACCTGGAACCTGACGGACGCCCTGCACCTGACCGGCGGCCTGCGCTACACCGCCGACGACCGCAAGAACGAAGGCGGCACCAACAACGGCTGGGATCCGGCCAACAATCCGCCGGCGCTCGGCGAAGTGCCGATCGACCCGAGCACCGACCCGCGCGCCCCGGGCTCGGGCTTCACCACCTACCAGCACAACGACGGCCACTACAGCGGCAACAAGCTGACCTGGCTGACGCGCGTGTCCTACGACTTCAGCAAGGACTTCCTCGGCTACGCCAGCGTCTCGACCGGCTACAAGTCCGGCGGCCTGCAGGACGGCGGCCGCGAGTACGGGCCGGAAGAACTGACGAACTACGAGCTCGGCATCAAGAACACCTTCTTCGGCGGCAAGCTCACGTGGAACAACGCCGTCTACTACGAGGACTTCACCGACTTCCAGTTCAGCGCCCCGGTCACCAACCCCGACGGCACCCATTCGCTGGCGACCTCGAACGCCGAAGGCGCCAAGGTCTGGGGCATCGAATCCGAGCTCGCCGCCCGGATCACGCGCGACGATCGCGTGCAGCTGTCGATGGCCTATACGCACACCCAGCTCGGCGAGCTGATCGCCGGCAGTAACGACTACGCGCTGCCCGCCCCCTGCGTCGATCGCCACGGCAATCCCGTCGCCGGCGTCAGCAGCTGCCTCGACGTCACCGACAACGAGCTGCCGCACGCGCCGAGCTTTGCCGCGCAGCTGATGTACGAGCACAAGTTCCATCTCGGCAACGGCGCGGTGCTGGCGCCGCGCGTCGCAGTCCACTACGAGACGGCGAGCTGGCTCAGCGTCTTCAATCTCGGCGAGGGTGACCGCCAGGACGCCTACACGCGCACCGATCTGGCGCTGCGCTACACGACGGCGGCGCAGCAGCCCTGGTATGTCGACGTCTACGTGCGCAATGTCGAGGACGACGACGTCAAGACCAGCGCCCAGAACGCCTTCGGGGTCTGGCAGGCGCAATACCTGCCGCCGCGGACCTTCGGCGCCAACTTCGGCATCGAGTTCTAGCCCGCGGCATCGGGTCCCGGCACGGGATCACCGTGCGGCAACGGCACCCCGGTTCCGGCCGGGGTGCCGTCGTTCAGGCCGGCGGCGCGGTCGAACGGCGCAGACAGATCTCGTAGGCAAGCCGGTGTCGCGGCGGCGTCTCGCCGGCTTCGCCGCCGCGCTTCGGATCGGCCCGCGTCAGCAGCAGCTCGGTCGCGGTTTCGGCCATTTGCGCGATCGGCTGACGGACTGTCGTCAGCGGCGGCCAGACCACGCCGGCGATCGGTGCATCGTCGAAGCCGACCACCGACAGCTCGGCCGGCACGCGCAGGCCGGCCTCGTGCGCAACGGCGATCGCCGCCGCCGCCATGTCGTCGTTGCCGGCGAACACCGCGCTCGGCCGCTGGCCGCCGAGCAGCAGGCCACGCGCCGCCGCGAGCCCCGAGGCATAAGAGAAATCGCCCTGGCCGATGAACGCGGGCTGCAGTTCGAGGCCGTGCTCGCGCAGGGCCCGGCAGAAGCCGTCGTAGCGCAGGCGCGCCGCGGCATGGCCAGGGTCGCCCTTGATGAAACCGATGCGGCGGTGGCCGAGGCCGATCAGATGCGTGGTCAGCTCGTAGGCCGCCGCCTCGTCGTCGATCTCGACGAACGGCGAGACGTCGTCGTGACGGTCCGGCGCGATGCGCACGTACGGCACGCCGGCCTCGCGCAGCACGCGCAGCACATCGGCATGGTCGGTGATCGGCGGCGTCAGCACGACACCATCGAGGCGCAGCTGGGTGACCAGCGCCGCGGTGCGTTCGGCGACGTCGGGCGCCGCGGCGTCGATCTGCTCGACCAGCAGGTGATAGCCGGCGGCGCGGCAGCGGTCGAGGATGCCGACTTCGACGCGGTGCGCGTAGTCGCCGCCGGCATCGCCGAACAGATAGCCGACCAGATACGAGCGCTGCCCGGCGAGACTGCGCGCCGAGAAGTTCGGCCGATAACCGAGCTGCGTCGTCGCGCGCAGCACGCGCTCGCGCACCTCGTCGCGAACGTTCGGCTCCTTGTTGATGACACGTGAAACGGTCTTGATCGAAACCCCGGCGAGGCGGGCCACATCGTTGATCGTCGGTTTGCGGTCGCCTGGCTTCATCGCCTTCCCTTCGCGCTGTCGCGCCACGTCTGTCCGCTATGGTAGCGCTGCGGAAGTTTCAGGGCCCGGCGTCGCGTGCGAGACTGCGCCAGCGTCGCCGACCGTTGTCCGCCGATGACCGTTCCAGGGGAGACCATGCCGCAGCCGCCGCCCGCCAGCGCCCGTGCGCGCCACCGCTTGCCGCTGCGCGAGCGGCTCGGTTTCGCGATCGGCGACTTCGGCCTCAACCTGTACTGGCAGGGCCTCGGCCTGTTCCTGATCTTCTTCTATACCGACGTGCTCGGCATTCCGGTGGCCTGGGCCGGCCTGTCGTTCTTCGTCGCATCGCTGTGGGACTGTGTCAGCGATCCCTTGATGGGCGTCGTCGCCGACCGCGTGCGCGGCCGCCTCGGCAACTACCGCAGCTTCCTGCTGTACGGTTCGGTGCCGCTGGCGCTGGCGTTCGCGCTCGCATTCTCCGGTCCGGCGCTGCCGCTGCCCTGGCTCGTCGCCTACACGCTCGTCACGCACATCGTCGTGCGCACGCTCTATACGGCGGTCGCCATTCCGTACAGCTCGCTGTCGGTCGCGATCACCGAGGACAGCGACGAGCGCACCGCGCTGACCGGCCTGCGCATGCAGCTGGCCTTCCTCGGCGGCGCCGCGGTCGCCTACCTGCTGCCGAGCCTGGCGGCGGCGTTCGGTGCCGGCCCTGGCGCGTACACCGCGGCGGCGATGCTGATCGGCGTATTGGCGACGGCCAGCTTCGTCGCCTGCTTCGCGACCGTCCATGAGCGCCCGCGTGCCGCGGTCAGCGCGGCGCACGCCCGCACCTTCGTGCCGGACGCCCTCGCCTTCCTGCGCGTGGTCCGCGCCAGCCCGCCGCTGCTGCGCCTGCTCGCCGGCAAGTTCGTGATCTCGCTGACCCTGACGCTGCACACGCGCACGCTGGTGTATTTCTTCAAGTACGTGCTCGGCGCCGAAGCGCTGATTCCTTACGCGGTGCCGCTGCTGACGGCGGTCAGCGTCGTCAGCGCGCCGCTTTGGGTCTGGATCATCCGGCGCACGAGCAAGCGCGCCGGATGGCTGTTCGGCAGCGTCGCCACCGCGCTGTTCGCCCTGCCGCTCGCCCTGCCGGCGCCACTGCCGCTGCCGCTGTCGATCGCGCTGCTGACGGCGGTGGCGATCAGCATGACCTCGCACGCCGTCTGCTTCTGGGCGATGCTGCCCGATACCGTCGAGTACAACGAATGGCGCTTTGGTCGGCGCGACGAGGCCAAGGTCTTCGGCATCGCCTCGTTCACGCAGAAAATCGCGATCGGCCTGTCGGCACTGCTGCTCGGCCAGCTGTTCGACGCCAGCGGCTTCGTCGCCAACCAGGCGCAGCAGGCCGGCGCCCTGCAGGCGATCCGCGGCAGCATCGCACTGATCCCGGCGGCCGGCGCGCTGCTGTCGATGGTCGCGCTGTGGGGCTACCGGCTCGATCGCCAGGCGCACCGCGACATCGTCCGCGCGCTGCTCGAACGCCGCGCGGCGGGCTGAAACGGCCGTGGCGGCAGCGCATCCGCCGCCGCCCGTGCGCTTCAAACCGCGCTCCGCGAAAGCGTCCGATGCTACAATGGCGGTCGCGGCGCGCAGCGCCCCGTGAGCCCCAGCGTTGCGGATTCCAGGGTGATGGCGCGGCCGCAGATCCCCGTTCTTTCGAAACCGGACCGCCAAACACCATGCTGCAAGCCTATCGCCAACACGCTGCCGAGCGCGCCGCTCTCGGCATTCCGCCGCTGCCGCTGACCGCGCAGCAGACCGCCGACCTGATCGAGCTGATCAAGAACCCGCCGGCGGGCGAAGAGGCTTTCCTGCTGGACCTGCTGACGCACCGCGTGCCGCCGGGCGTCGATGACGCCGCCAAGGTCAAGGCCTCGTTCCTCGCCGCCGTCGCCCACGGCGACCTCAAGGTCGGCCTGATCTCGCGCGCCAAGGCCACCGAGCTGCTCGGCACGATGGTCGGCGGCTACAACGTCAAGCCCCTGATCGACCTGCTGACCGATGCCGAAGTCGGCACCGTCGCCGCCGAGGCGCTGAAGAAGACGCTGCTGATGTTCGACTTCTTCCACGATGTGGCCGAACTCGCCAAGGCCGGCAATGCCAACGCCAAGGCTGTGATCCAGTCCTGGGCCGACGCCGAGTGGTTCACCAGCCGCCCGGAAGTTGCCAAGAAGATCACCGTCACCGTGTTCAAGGTGCCGGGCGAAACCAATACCGATGACCTGTCGCCGGCGCCCGATGCCTGGAGCCGCCCGGACATCCCGCTGCACTACCTCGCGATGCTGAAGATGGTCCGCCCGGACGCCGCCTTCAAGCCGGAAGAAGAAGGCAAGCGCGGCCCGATCCAGTTCATCGAAGACCTCAAGAAGAAGGGCAACGTCGTTGCCTACGTCGGCGACGTGGTCGGCACCGGCTCGTCGCGCAAGTCGGCAACCAACAGCGTGATCTGGGCGACCGGCGAAGACATCCCGTTCGTGCCGAACAAGCGCTTCGGCGGCGTGACGCTCGGCGGCAAGATCGCGCCGATCTTCTTCAACACGCAGGAAGACTCGGGCTCGCTGCCGATCGAAGTCGACGTTTCCAAGTTTGAAATGGGCGATGTCCTCGACATCTTCCCGTACGAAGGCAAGATCGAGAAGAACGGCGCGGTTGCCGCCAACTTCGAACTCAAGAGCCCGGTGCTGCTTGATGAAGTGCGCGCCGGCGGCCGCATCAACCTCATCATCGGCCGCTCGCTGACCGCCAAGGCCCGCGAGTACCTCGGCCTGCCCGCTTCGACCCTGTTCCGCCTGCCCGCTTCGCCGAAGGACACTGGCAAGGGCTACACGCTGGCGCAGAAGATGGTCGGCCGCGCCTGCGGCCTGCCGGAAGGCCAGGGCATCCGCCCGGGCACCTACTGCGAACCGAAGATGACCACGGTCGGCTCGCAGGACACCACCGGTCCGATGACGCGCGACGAACTCAAGGACCTCGCCTGCCTCGGCTTCTCCGCCGATCTGGTCATGCAGTCCTTCTGCCACACCGCCGCCTATCCGAAGCCGGTCGACGTCAAGACCCATCGCGAACTGCCGGCGTTCATCTCGAACCGCGGCGGCGTGGCACTGCGCCCGGGCGACGGCGTCATCCACTCCTGGCTGAACCGCCTGCTGCTGCCGGACACCGTCGGTACCGGCGGTGACTCGCACACCCGCTTCCCGATCGGCATCTCGTTCCCGGCCGGCTCGGGCCTGGTCGCCTTTGCGGCCGCGACCGGCGTGATGCCGCTCGATATGCCGGAATCGGTGCTGGTCCGCTTCAAGGGTGAGATGCAGCCGGGCGTGACGCTGCGCGACCTCGTGCACGCGATCCCGCTGTACGCGATCAAGGCGGGCCTGCTGACCGTCGCCAAGGCCGGCAAGAAGAACATCTTCTCGGGCCGCGTGCTCGAGATCGAAGGTCTGCCGGACCTCAAGGTCGAACAGGCGTTCGAGCTCTCCGACGCCTCGGCCGAACGCTCGGCCGCCGGTTGCACGATCAAGCTCAACCAGGCGCCGATCATCGAGTACATGAACTCGAACATCGTGCTGATGAAGAACATGATCGCCGACGGCTACAAGGATGCGCGCACGCTGGAACGCCGCATCAAGGCGATGGAAGCCTGGCTCGCCAATCCGCAGCTGCTCGAAGCCGACAAGGACGCCGAGTACGCGGCCGTCATCGACATCGACCTCGCCGACATCAAGGAGCCGATCGTCTGCTGCCCGAACGATCCGGACGACGCCAAGTTCCTGTCCGAAGTGGCCGGCACCAAGATCGACGAGGCCTTCATCGGCTCGTGCATGACCAACATCGGCCACTTCCGCGCCGCCGGCCGTCTGCTCGAAGGCAAGAAGGACATCCCGGTGCGCCTGTGGGTGGCCCCGCCGACCAAGATGGATGCGGCGAAGCTCACCCAGGAAGGCGTCTACAACACCTTCGGCACCGCCGGTGCGCGCACCGAAATGCCGGGCTGCTCGCTGTGCATGGGCAACCAGGCGCAGATGAAGGAAGGCGCCACGGCGATCTCGACCTCGACCCGCAACTTCCCGAACCGCCTGGGCAAGAACACCAACGTGTTCCTCGGCTCGGCGGAACTCGCGGCGATCGCCTCGAAGATGGGCAAGCTGCCGACGCGCGAGGAGTACCTCGCCGAGATGGGCATCGTCGACAAGAACGCCGACAAGATCTACCAGTACCTGAACTTCGACAAGATCGAAGAGTACGCGGAGACGGCCAAGTCGGTGGAAGTAGCCTAAAGCTCCGCCCGTCGCGCATCGACGCCGTCTCCGTGCGGCGTCGATGTGGGACGCCGGTGCGAAATGCAGTACCCAAGCGGTTGAATGAGCCCGCCAGTGCAAACCGGCGGGCTCATTTTTTTACCGCCGCCGCGCAGGCTGCGCGATAATGGCGACGATCAGTGCATCCGAAGCTCGCCTCGCGAGACCTTCATGTCCAGCCACCGCTGCCTTTGCGGCATCCCGGCAGCCATACCGAGAAACGCGCCATGACGGACAGTTTCAAGAGTAAAGCCAGCCTGACGGTCGGGTCGAAGACCTACACGTATTTCAATCTCAAGGCGCTGGAGCCGAAGTACAAGCTCTCGCGCATCCCCTACTCGCACAAGATCCTGCTCGAAAACCTCCTGCGCTGGGAGGACGGCGTCAATACCACGAAGGACGACATCGAAGCCCTCGCCGGCGCGGACCTGAAGCAGCTGCCTAACAAAGACATCAACTTCACGCCGGCGCGCGTGATCCTGCAGGACTTCACCGGCGTCCCCTGCGTGGTCGACCTCGCGGCGATGCGCGACGCGATGAAGAACCTCGGCGGCGACATGGCCAAGGTCAATCCGCTGTGCCCGGTCGAACTGGTCATCGACCACTCGGTGATGATCGACTACTACGGCAGCCGCGACGCGCTCGAACTCAACGCCAAGGTCGAATTCCAGCGCAACCAGGAGCGCTACACCTTCCTGCGCTGGGGCCAGGAAGCGCTCAAGAACTTCAAGGCGGTGCCGCCCGATACCGGCATCGTCCATCAGGTCAACATCGAATATCTCGCGCGCGTCGTCTTCGAGAACAGCGACGGCGTGCTCTACCCCGACTCGTGCTTCGGCACCGACTCGCACACGACGATGGTCAACGGCATCGGCGTGCTCGGCTGGGGCGTCGGCGGCATCGAGGCGGAAGCGGCGATGCTCGGCCAGCCGTCGTCGATGCTGATTCCGGAAGTGATTGGCGTGCGCGTCACCGGCAAGCTCGCCGAAGGCGCGACCGCGACCGACCTCGTGCTCACCGTCACCGAGATGCTGCGCAAGCGCGGCGTCGTCGAGAAGTTCGTCGAGTTCTTCGGCCCGGCGATCGCCAACCTGTCGGCGTCCGACCGCAACACGATCGGCAACATGGCGCCGGAATACGGCGCGACCTGCGGCATCTTCCCGATCGACGAGGAAACGCTGAACTATCTGCGCCTGACCGGCCGCAGCGAGGAGCACATCGCCGTCGTCAAGGCCTACGCGCAGGCGCAGGGCCTGTGGTGGACGCCGGATGCGCCCGAAGCGGAGTACACCGACGTGCTGCATCTCGACCTCAGCAGCATCAAGCCGTCGATGGCCGGTCCGAAGCGTCCGCAGGACCGCGTGCTGCTGTCCGACGTCAAGGCCAACTTCCGCAAGGCCTTCGAGGGCGAACAGAAGCTGCGTCCGTCGAAGGGGCCGGCCAAGGTCACGCACAAGGGCGAAACCTTCGAGCTCAAGGACGGTGCGGTCGTCATCGCCGCGATCACCTCGTGCACCAACACCTCGAATCCGTCGGTACTGATCGGCGCCGGCCTGCTCGCGCGCAAGGCGCGCGCCGCCGGCCTGCGCACGCAGCCCTGGGTGAAGACGTCGCTGGCGCCGGGCTCGCTAGCCGTCACCGAGTATCTGAAGAAGGCCGGCCTGCTCGAAGATCTCGAAGCGCTCGGCTTCTTCGTCTCGGCCTACGGCTGCACGACCTGCATCGGCAACTCCGGCCCGCTCGACGAGCCGATCGGCAAGGCCATCCAGGACAACACCTTGAGCGTCTCGGCGGTGCTGTCGGGCAACCGCAACTTCGAGGGCCGCGTCCACCAGGACGTGCGCATGAACTACCTCGCCTCGCCGCCGCTGGTCGTCGCGCACGCGCTCGCCGGCACCACCGACATCGACCTGACCCGCGAGCCGATCGGCAAGGGCAAGGACGGCCAGGACTTCTACCTGAAGGACATCTGGCCGTCGAACGCCGAAATCCAGGAGGTCGTCGCCAAGGCCGTCACCAGCGAGCTGTTCAAAAAGAGCTATGCGAACGTGCTGAAGGGCGACGAGCGCTGGCAGTCGATCCAGGTGCACAAGTCGGAGACCTATCACTGGGATCCGAAGTCGACGTACATCCAGAACCCGCCGTACTTCGTCGGCATGACCAAGACCGCGCCGGGCATTCCCGTCATCCGCGGCGCACGCGTGCTCGCCGTGCTCGGCGACTCGATCACCACCGACCACATCTCGCCGGCCGGCGACATCAAGAAGGACGGCCCGGCCGGCAAGTATCTGGAAGCGCACGGCGTCAAGAAGGCCGACTTCAACAGCTTCGGCTCGCGGCGCGGCAATCACGAGATCATGATGCGCGGCACCTTCGCCAATACGCGCATCAAGAACGCGATGACACCCGGCGTCGAGGGCGGCGTCTCCCGCTACATCGGCAAGGACGGCAAGGCCGGCGAGGTCGAGGCGATCTACGACGTGGCGATGAAGTACCAGGCCGACGGCACGCCGCTCGTGGTGCTCGCCGGCAAGGAATACGGCACCGGCTCGTCGCGCGACTGGGCGGCCAAGGGCACGATCCTGCTCGGCGTCAAGGCGGTCCTTTCGGAGAGCTTCGAGCGCATCCACCGTTCGAATCTCGTCGGCATGGGCGTGCTGCCGCTGAACTTCGTCGACGGCCAGAACGCCCAGAGCCTGGGGCTGGACGGCAGCGAGGTGTACGACATCGACGACCTCGTCAACGGCGCCCGCGAAGTCAGCGTCAGCGCCCGCAAGGCCGACGGTTCGACCGTGAAGTTCAAGGCCAGGGTGCGCATCAACACGCCGAAGGAGTGGGAGTACTACGAGAACGGCGGCGTGCTGCAGTACATGCTGCGTCAGATGGCAGCCTGAGGCTGCGACGGGTTACGCCGGATGGCGGCGCAAGCCGGCGCGGATGGCACGACGCAAGGCGGGAGGCGCATCGACGCCTCCCGCCTTTTTTCGTGTTCGTGCCCGGCCGGCCGGATCCGGCGCAGCGCTCAGCAGCCGCCGAAGCGGCGCGCGTAGACGTCGCGCCCGGTGGCGGGCGCATAGGCCTGCCAGGCGAAGGCCAGGCGCCCGGCCGGATCGGCGCCGACGCTGGCGAACAGCGTCGTGTACGGGCCAGGCGCCGCATCGACGCGGAAGGCACCGCCGAGCGGCCGGCCCGCCACGCTCCAGCACTGCGCGTAGATCGCGTCGCCATGCGCGGCGACGACGATGCGGCCGTCCGCATAGGCCAGCTCGGGAAAACGCAGCAGGCGCGGGTCGACACGCACCGGCTCCATCTGCGCGCTACCGCCGGCGTCGTAGGCACGCAGATAGACGCCGGTGTCCTGGAAGCCGTCGTCACCGGTTTCCCAGGCGATCGCGAAACGGCCATCGGCGTTCATCGCCACCTGCGGCCGGTCGACATCGCCGCCGCCGGCACGGCTGACGCGAAAGCCCGGCCCGCGCGGCCGGCCGTCGGCGCCGTAGCGCCGCGCCCAGATGCTGTTGGCGCCGACGAACCAGGCGACCACGAAGTTGCCGGTCGCGTCGCTGGCCACGCTCGGCACGCGCACCTGAAACAGCGCGCTGTTGTAGATCGTGATCGGCGCGCCGTCGGCAAGACCGTCGCGCGTATAGCGCTGGGCGTTGACGTAGCGCGACTGCAGGCTGGCGCCGACGATCGCATCGCGGTCGACCCAGACAACGACGAACGCGCCGTTCGGCGCCATCGCCACGTCGAACTGCGCCGAGGTCGCACGGCCGGTCCCGTCGACGCGGAACTCCGGCCCGAGCGGCACGCCGTCCGCGCCGTAGCGGCGCGCGTACAGCGACAGGCCGACGCCGTGCTGCGCGTTGCTGAGCCAGGCAACGACGAAGCCGCCGTCGGCATCGGCGGCGACGCGCGGCGCGTACTGGCGGTTGCGCGTGGTGTCGTTGACGACGAAACCGGCACCGAGCGCGGCGCCGTCGGCGGCGTAGCGGCGTGCGTAGACGTCGCCCGCCACCCCGCCCGCCTCGCTGCCGTCCCAGGCGATGACGAAGCGGCCGTCGCCGGCGCGCGCCAGCGCCGGTCGCTGCTGGTCGAAGGCCGTCGCGCCGTTGACGCGGAACTCGGCGCCCTGCGGCGCCGCGGCCTGCGCCATCGCCGCGCCGAACGCCGCGGCGAACACGAACAAGGTCCGGGTCATGGCGTACCCTCCGCGGTCGAGAACGGCAGCAGGAACTGCATGAAAGTCGTCGTCGCGTCGAAGTCCTGCGTGGTCTCGCCCAGCGACGGCGTGAAGTCGACCGCACCCGGCCAAGTGTGGCCGCCGCCCTCGACGGTGTAGAGCCGCACCGCCTCGCCGTGCGTGCAGCCGCGGTAGCGGTCGACGACGACCGTGGTGCCGTCGTCGACGAGATCGGGCAGCGTCTCGCGCAGCGGCACCGGCGCACAGCCGTTGGCGCCCGCCCAGAACGCCGCACTCTCGGGCGAGGACATCAGCGTCAGGTCGCCGTCGTAGGGGCCGACCGGGTCCTCGCGGCCGTTGACGAAAGCCAGCGCCGGCGCCGGCGCGGTCGCGCACTTGTCGGCCAGCGTGCGGATCATCTGGCCGCCGACCAGCGCCGCCGCGGCAATCCGGCCGGGGCGCTCGCAGACATAGCGCAGCGTCATCATCGCCCCGCCGGAATAGCCGCCCATGTAGAGGCGGTGCGCATCGAGACCGTAGTCGGCGACGGCCGCGTCGATGATGCGATCGAGGAACAGCAGGTCGTTCGGCGTCGTCAGCGGCCCGAACAGCATCTTGTAGTTCCACAGGCCGGTGAAGGCCTCCGGCACGATGACCCAGGCGCCGTAGTCGCGCGCCAGCCGGCCGGCGCGCGTGAGGTCGGCCATGTCGTCGGCGCTGCCGTTGCGATACGGCAGCAGGAACAAGGCCGGCGGCGCCGTCGCCGGGGGCTGGCGCGGGCGCAGGTAGACGATGCTGCGGCTGACGCCCTGGTCGATGATCGTGCGGCGGAACACGACGACGTTCTCGTCCGGCGTCACCGCCGCACCGGCGACGCCGGCGCCCAGCGCCAGCAGCACGCCGGCGCATCCGCACTTGGCTGCGATCGAGCGCATGTTCTCTCCTCCAGGCGCCTTGTGCGAGGAGGATAAGCAGCGCTGCGCCGCTACCCGTCAGGCATTCGCCCGGCCCGCTGTAGGCCGGTCGGCCGCTGCGGGGCTCAGGATTGCCGCTTCACCGCGAACGACGAGAACGCCTGGCATTCCGGCATCAGCGAGATCGTGTTGATATTGACGTGCGCCGGCCGTGTCGCGATCCAGTAGACGGTGTCGGCAATGTCCTCGGCCGTCAGCGGCTGGGTGCCGGCATAGACCGCCTTGGCCTTTTCGGCATCGCCGTGATAGCGCACCAGCGAGAACTCCGTCTCCGCCATGCCCGGCTCGATGTTGCTGACGCGCACGCCGCGACCGACGAGGTCGGCGCGCAGGTTCAGCGAGAACTGGCGGACGAAGGCCTTGGTGCCGCCGTAGACGTTGCCGCCCGGATACGGCCACTCGCCGGCCACCGAACCGAGGTTGATGACGTGGCCGCGGCCACGCTCGACCATGCCCGGCGTCAGCGCCCGCGTCACATAGAGCAGGCCCTTGATGTTGGTGTCGACCATCTGCTCCCAGTCGGCCATATCGGCCTGGTCGGCCGGTTTCAGGCCGAGCGCGAGGCCGGCGTTGTTGACCAGCACGTCGACGGCGGCGAACGGCGCCGGCAGGCCGGCAACCGCCGCCTCGACCGCGGCGTGGTCGCGCACGTCCAGCGTCAGCGGCAGCAGGCGTTCGCCGCACGCGGCGGCCAGTTCGGCGAGGCGCTCGGTGCGGCGGCCGGTGGCGATCACGCGGTGGCCCTCGTCGATGAAGCGGCGCGCGATGGCCGCGCCGAAACCGGACGAGGCGCCGGTCACGAAGACGTTCAATTCGGATTTCATGGTGATGGACGTGGCGGGGGCTATGGCCGGGCGGAGGCGCTGCGGCAGCGGCTGGCGATTCGGCCAGTCCGCGACGCCCGGGCTTGGGCTAGCATTCTGCCACTGTCGCGCCCGGCACGATCGATGCGAGATCCGGCACGGGGATGTCCGCGGGGAACGGAGCTTTCATGAAACGCGTGGTTTTCAATCAGAAAGGCGGCGTCGGCAAGACCACGATCGTCTGCAATCTCGCCGCGATCGCTGCGGCCCACGGTCTGCGCACGCTGGTCATCGATCTCGATACCCAGGGCAACGCCACGCAATACCTGCTCGGCGCGCGCGCCGCGACGGTCGACCGCACGATCGCCGATTTCTTCGAATCGACACTGTCGTTCTCGCTGGCGCCGGCGCCGTTCGTGACCTACGTCACCAACACGCCGTTCGAGAACCTCGACATCGTCGCCGCCGATCCGCGCCTCGACGAGCTCGCCCTCAAGCTCGAAGCCAAGCAGAAGATCTACAAGCTGCGCGACGCGCTACGCAAGCTCAAAGGCTATGACGCCGTCTTCATCGACACGCCGCCGGCGCTGAACTTCTACGCGCGCTCGGCGCTGATCGCCGCCGACAGCGTGCTGATCCCGTTCGACTGCGACGAGTTCGCGCGCCAGGCGCTCTACACCCTGCTCGACAACATCGATGAAATCCGCGCCGACCACAACGAGGAACTGCGCGTCGAGGGTATCGTCGCCAACCAGTTCTCGGCACGCTCGAAGCTGCCGACGCGGCTGATCGACGAGCTGCGCGCCGAAGGCAAGCCGGTGCTCGAACAGACGCTGTCGTCCTCGATACGCGTCAAGGAATCGCACGAGCAGCACAAGCCGATGATCTACCTCGACCGCGGCCACCGCGTTACGCAGGAGTACGTCGCGCTTTACAATTCGCTGCATCGCGGCTGACGTTCGGGGTGGACCGGCATCCGCGACCAGAACAGGACGCGAGATGCACGCTTACGATGTGGTGGTGATCGGTTCCGGCCCTGCCGGCGAAGGCGCGGCGATGATGGCCGCGAAGAACCATCGGCGCGTCGCCCTGGTCGAGCGCCACCGCGAGGTCGGCGGCGGCTGCACGCACTGGGGCACGATCCCGAGCAAGGCCTTGCGCCAGGCCGTCACCCGATTGACCGCGATCCGCCGCGACCCGCTGCTGCGCGAGGTCGCCGCCGACCTGCGCGTCAGCTATCCGCAGCTGCTGCGCGCCAAGGACCAGGTGGTCGACGCCCAGGTTGCCAGCCGGGAACGCTTCTACGAGCGCAACAAGGTGCCGGTGTTCCGCGGCGACGCGCGCTTCGTCGACGCCAATACCCTATCGGTCGACCGCGAGGGCGCCGCCGTGACGCTGCGCGCCGATCACTTCGTGATCGCCACCGGCTCGCGGCCCTACCATCCACCGGAGCTGGATTTCACGCATCCGCGCATCCGCGACAGCGACAGCATCCTCAGCTATCCGGACCACCCGTTCTCGATCACGATCTACGGCGCCGGCGTGATCGGCTGCGAGTACGCGTCGATCTTCGTCAACCTCGGCGCCAAGGTCACGCTGGTCAATACCCAGGACCGCCTGCTGTCCTTCCTCGACGACGAAATCGCCGAGGCGCTCTCGTACCACCTGCGCGAGCAGGGCTGCATGATCCGCCACAACGAGCAGTACGACCACGTCGAGGCGCGCGAGCACGACGTGCTGCTGCACCTGAAATCCGGCCGCAAGATCAAGTCCGACGTGCTGCTGTGGGCGAACGGCCGCACCGGCAATACCGACGGTCTCGGCATCGAGGCGCTCGGGATCCAGATCAACTCGCGCGGCCAGATCGCGGTCGACGCCCATTACCAGACGTCAGTGCCGAACATCTACGCGGTCGGCGACGTGATCGGCCCGCCGGCGCTGGCCAGCGCCGGCTACGTGCAGGGCCAGTTCGCGGTGCAGCACCTGATCGGCGGACTCGACGGTCCGCAGCGCCTCGACCTGATCCCGAGCGGCATCTACACGCTGCCGGAGATTTCGTCGGTCGGCCAGACCGAGCGCCAGCTGCGCGAGGCGAAGATTCCGTACGAGGTCGGTTACGCGCAGTTCAAAAGCCTGGCCCGCGCGCAGATGACGCACGAGACCAGCGGCATGCTCAAGCTGCTGTTCCACACCGAGACGCTGCAGGTGCTCGGCGTGCACTGCTTCGGCGACCGCGCCTCGGAGATCGTCCACATCGGCCAGACCGTGATGGCGAGCCGCGATCTCAACAACCTGCGCTATTTCATCGAAACCACGTTCAACTACCCGACGATGGCCGAGGCCTACCGCGTCGCCGCGCACAACGGCCTGAACCGGCTGGCCTGAATCGCCTGCGGCAGCACCGCGCCGCCGGCACGCGCGGGCAACGCGGCGAACGCAGCGGGCGCCGGGGGAATGCGGCCGCGGGGTCGTGCCGGCACAGGCCGGCGGCGGCGCTCAGGTCGTCAGGTCGTCGAAGAACTTCTTGGCCTTGCCCAGCCAGCTCGACGTTTCCGGATGGTGCTTGGCGCCTTCCTTATCGAGCGTCTCGCCGAACTGGCGGAGCAGTTCCTTCTGCTGCTTGTTGAGACGCACCGGCGTCTCGACGAAAACCGTGCAGTAAAGATCGCCCGGGCCAGCGGTGCGCACCGAACGCACGCCGCGGCCACGCAGCCGGAACTGCTTGCCGCTCTGCGAGCCCTCCGGCACGTCGATCTCGATCTTGCCTTCCAGCGTCGGTACTTCGAGCGTGCCGCCGAGCGCGGCGGTGACGACCGAGATCGGCATCGAGCAATGCAGATCGTTGCCGTCGCGCTCGAAGATCTCGTGCGGCTTGACGTTGATCTGCACATAGAGATCGCCACTCGGCGCGCCGGCTTCGCCGGGCTCGCCCTCGCCGGACAGCCTGATGCGGTCGCCGGTATCGACGCCCGGGGGAATCTTGACCTCCAGCGTTTTCTCGCGGCGCAGCTTGCCGGCGCCACGGCAGCTCTTGCACGGATCGGTGACCGTGGTGCCGCGACCGCGGCAGTTCGGGCAGGTCTGCTGCAGCACGAAGAAGCCCTGCTGCACGCGCACCTGACCGGAGCCCCGGCAGGTCGTGCAGGTCGGCGGCTTCTTGCCGTCGGCGGTACCGTGGCCGTGGCAGGCCTCGCATTCGTCCCAGCTCGGAATGCGGATATTCTCGGTCGAGCCGAACACCGCCTGTTCGAGCGTCAGCTCCATCATGTAGCGCAGGTCCGCGCCGCGACGCGGACCGCCGCGCCCGCCGCCGCCGCCACCGAAGATGTCGGCGAATACATCGCCGAAGATATCGGCGAAGCCGCCGGCGCCGCCGCCACCACCGCCGCGGCTCAGGCCTTCATGACCGTACTGATCGTAGATCGCGCGCTTCTTCTCGTCCGAGAGGATTTCGTAAGCCTCGCTGATCTCCTTGAACTGCTCTTCGGCCGACTTGTCGCCCGGATTGCGGTCCGGATGGTACTTCATCGCCAACTTGCGATAGGCCTTCTTGAGCCCATCCTCGCTCACGGTCTTTTCGACCATGAGCACTTCGTAGTAGTCGCGCTTGCTCATGCTTCCAGTCTCGACTCGATCCGGCGGTCCGGAACGAGCCACATCAATGCCACGGCCACGTAGATCAGATCGGCGATCACGCGCTGGTAGAACGACAGCACGATCGCGGCCAGATACAGCAGCAGTGCGATCTTGCCCTTGAAGTCACGCCCGATCGCCGCCTTGAGCACCGAGTGCTGGCCGTCGTGGCGGACGATGGTGTACTGCAGCACCGACCAGGCCAGCGCCGCCATCAGCAGCACGGCGCCGTAAAGCGCGGTCGGCAGGCTTTCGAAGTGATTCTCGCCCATCCACGCGGTCACGAACGGGAACAACGACAGCCAGAACAGCAGATGCAGGTTCGCCCACATCACGCCGCCATTGATCGAACGACAGGCGTGCAGCAGGTGATGATGATTGTTCCAGTAGATGCCGACGTAGACGAAGCTGAGCACGTAGCTGATGAACGTCGGCCACAGCTCGCGCAGTGCCTCCAGCGTCGGCGCGTGCGGCACCTTGAGCTCCAGCACCATGATCGTGATGATGATCGCGATCACGCCGTCGCTGAATGCTTCGAGCCTTCCCTTGCCCATCGCGGTTCCCAGCAGGCCCCTTAAAGAAGAGCGCCCGGCTCGACGCCGGGCGCTCGCGGTACTGCGTGCCGCTTACTTCTTGTCCTTGACCTCGGTGAACTCGGCATCGACGACATCGCCCTCGGCCTGCGCGCCACCGGCGCCGCCCGGTGCCGCACCGGCACCTTCGCCGCCGGCCGCCGCGCCCTGCTCGGCGTAGACGCGCTCCATCAGCTTGGCCGACGCCTGCGCCAGCGCCTCGGTCTTGGCCGTGATGGCGTCCTTGTCGTCGCCCTTCACCGCTTCGCGGGCCGCCGACAGCGCATCCTCGATCGACTTCTTCTCGTCGGCCTCGACCTTGTCGCCGAGATCCTTCAGCGACTTCTCGACCGCATGGATCATCTGGTCGGCCTGGTTGCGCGCCGAGATCAGCTCGTTGAACTTCTTGTCGTCCTCGGCATGCGCCTCGGCGTCCTTCACCATCTTCTGGATCTCGTCTTCCGTCAGACCCGAATTGGCGGTGATGCGGATGCTCTGCTCCTTGCCGGTCGCCTTGTCCTTGGCAGTGACGTGCAGGATGCCGTTGGCGTCGATGTCGAAGATCACCTCGACCTGCGGCATGCCGCGCGGCGCCGGCGCGATGCCGGTCAGATCGAAGCGGCCGAGCGACTTGTTCGCCGAAGCGATCTCGCGCTCGCCCTGGTAGACCTGGATCGTCACCGCGGTCTGATTGTCGTCGGCGGTGGTGAAGGTCTCCGACTTCTTGGTCGGAATCGTGGTGTTCTTCTCGATCAGCTTCGTCATCTTGCCGCCGAGGGTTTCGATGCCCAACGACAGCGGCGTGACGTCGAGCAGCAGCACGTCCTTGCGCTCGCCGGTCAGCACCGCGCCCTGCACCGCGGCGCCGACGGCGACCGCCTCGTCCGGGTTGACGTCCTTGCGCGGCTCCTTGCCGAAGAAAGCCTTGACCGCTTCCTGCACCTTCGGCATGCGCGTCTGGCCGCCGACGAGGATGACCTCATCGATGTCCGACGGCTTCAGGCCGGCGTCCTTCAGCGCGGTCTTGCACGGCTCCATCGACTTGGTGATGAGGTCGTCGACCAGCGCCTCCAGCTTGGCGCGCGTCAGCTTCATGGTGAGATGCTTCGGACCGCTCGCATCGGCCGTGATGTACGGCAGGTTGATGTCGGTCTGCGTCGAGCTCGACAGCTCGATCTTGGCCTTCTCGGCCGCTTCCTTGAGGCGCTGCAGCGCGAGCGGGTCCTTGTGCAGGTCGATGCCCTGCTCCTTCTGGAATTCGGCCGCGATGTACTCGATCACGCGCTGGTCGAAGTCCTCACCGCCGAGGAAGGTGTCGCCATTGGTCGCCAGCACCTCGAACTGCTTCTCGCCTTCGACGTCGGCGATCTCGATGACCGAGATGTCGAAGGTGCCGCCGCCGAGATCGTACACGGCGATCTTCTGGTCCTTCTTGCCGCCCTTGTCGAGGCCGAAGGCCAGAGCCGCCGCGGTCGGCTCGTTGATGATGCGCTTGACCTCGAGACCGGCGATGCGGCCGGCATCCTTGGTTGCCTGGCGCTGCGAATCATTGAAGTAGGCCGGCACGGTGATGACCGCTTCGGTGACCTTCTCGCCCAGGTAATCCTCGGCGGTCTTCTTCATCTTCAGCAGCACTTCGGCCGACACCTGCTGCGGCGCGAGCTTCTTGCCCTTGGCCTCGACCCAGGCGTCGCCGTTGTCGGCCTTGACGATCTTGAACGGCGAATGCTTGATCGCCTTCTGCACCTCGGCGTCCTCGAAGCGACGGCCGATCAGGCGCTTGACCGCATACAGGGTGTTGTACGGATTGGTCACCGCCTGGCGCTTGGCCGAGCGGCCGACCAGCGTCTGGCCGTCGTCGGTGTAGGCGACGATCGACGGCGTGGTGCGTTCGCCCTCGCTGTTCTCGATGACCTTGACGTTGCCGCCCTCGAGGATCGCGACGCAGCTGTTGGTCGTACCGAGGTCGATGCCGATGATTTTTGCCATGGGTGACTCCGAAATTGGTTTCGTTCCTGCCGCCTAACTGAAGGCTGGATGCAGGGTTTCAAGGGGTTTTCGCGCGATTTTTCCGCTTTTTCGCGTTTTCTTCAGTCAGGTGCGCGCGCCACGACCACCATCGCCGGACGCAGCAGGCGCTCGTGCAGGCGGTAACCCTTCTGCATCACGTTCAGCACGTGGTTGGCCGGCACCTCGGCGCTCGGCACCATCGACATCGCCTGATGGAAATCCGGGTTGAAAGGCTGGCCCTGCGGGTCGATCTGCTTGACGCCGTTCTTCTCGAGCACGCTCATCAGCTGCCGGTAGGTCAGCTGCATGCCCTCGCCCATCGCCCGTGCCGGACCTTCGGCAACCTCGGCGGCCCTCAGTCCCAGTTCAAGACTGTCGGCGACGGCGAGCAGCTCGCCGAGCAGCTTCTCGGCGGCGTACTTGAGATTGTTGGAGGCATCGCGCTCGAGGCGGCGGCGGGTGTTTTCGAGGTCCGCGGCAGCACGCAGCTGCGCGTCCTTGGCGGCGGCGGCACGGGCCTCGGCCTCATCGAGGCGGGCACGCAGCGCCTCCAGCTCGTTCTGGCCGCCGGCGCCGGCGGCCGCCTGCTCGGGAGTATCCGTCATATCGCTGTTCGGTCTGTCTGGTCGTCAGGAAGTAAGGCGGGCGCGCAGGGCGCCGGCCGCGGAAAGAGGGGCGCATGATAGCCAGCCGAACGGCCAGCATCTAGCAAAGCCGAACGCCCCGGCCGTTATCTGCGGCCTCAGCCCTCGCCTTTCAAGCCGGCGGACAGCAGTCGCGCCGTCTCGCGCACGATCGGAATGATGCGGTGGTAAGCCATGCGCGTCGGCCCGATCACGCCGAGCGTACCGGCGATCTTGCCGTCGACGTAGTACGGCGCGGTCACCACGCTGCATTCGTCGAGCACGCGATAGCCGGACTCGTCGCCGATGAACAATTGCACGCGGTCGGCGTTGAGGCACTGATCGAACAGGTTGAGCAGATCGCGCTTGGTGTCGAAGGCCTCGAACAGTCCGCGCAGGCGCTGCACGTCGGCCAGCTCCTGAAAACCCATCAGGTTCGGCCGCCCGGCGACGATGTAATCGCCGCCGCTCTGCGGACGCAGCGCCTGTTCGGCCATGGTCGCCGCCTCGCGCAGGAGCAGATTGACATGCGCCTGCGCGTCGGCGGCTTCCTCGACCAGGGCCTGACGCAGGCTGACGAGGTCGCGGCCAGCGAAATGTTCGTTGAGCAGGTTGGCGTAGCGCTCCAGCTCGTCGGCGCCGTACGGACGCTCCGTGTAGATGATGCGGTTCTGCACTTCGTGCTGGTTGACGACCAGGATCGTCAGCACGCGATTGCCGGACAGCGGCAGGAACTCGATGCGCCGCAGCACCGCCAGATTGCGCCGCGGCACGGTGACGACGCCGGCCATCCGCGACATCTCGGACAGCAGGTTCGAAGCCGCCTGCACCAGATCGGCCGGCGAGCGATCGCGCGGCAGCAGCTCGCTGGCGATCAGCTCCTTCTCGCCGCTGCTGAGCGATTCCGGCGACAGCAGCGCATCGACGAAATAGCGATAGCCGCGTGTGGTCGGGATGCGCCCGGCCGAGGTGTGCGGCGAGGCGACGAAGCCCAGCTCGTCGAGGTCGGCCATCACGTTGCGAATCGTCGCCGACGACAGGCCCAGGCCCGCCATTCGCGACAGGGTGCGCGAGCCGACCGGCTGCCCATCGCGGATGTAGCGCTCGACGAGCAACTTGAGGAGCTCGGCGGCGCGATCGTCTAGGGCTTTTGACATGTCATAAAAATGGGGTTTTTCCGGCGCATTTTCAATAGCCTGAAGGACGATTTCCGATGGCGGCGGGGGTCATTCATGCTAACGTCCGCGGCAAATTTCCGGTTCTTCTCCATGCACCCCTTCGAGATCGTCGGCGTCATCGGCAAGCGGCGCGACCCGCAGGTCATTCCGACGCTGCGCCAGCTGATCGAGGTCCTGCGCGCGCACGGCCGTCGTATCCGCCTCGACGAGCTGACGCTGCCGGGCCTCGAGCTGCCTGCAGACGTCGAGCGCCTGCCGCGCCACGAGCTGGTGCGCTGCGATCTGGTCATCGTCGTCGGCGGCGACGGCACCCTGCTGTCGGCGGCGCGCGACCTCGCCCCGGCCGGCGTGCCGCTGCTCGGCATCAATCAGGGGCGCGTCGGCTTCATGGTCGACGTGCAGCCCGGCGAGATGCAGGAGGCGCTCGCGGCGATCTTCGCCGGCGACTACCTGCGCGAACAGCGGCTGCTGCTGCAGACGCGGCTGATCCGTGATCAGGGGCGCGGCGCGGCGCGGCTGGCCGTCAACGACGTCGTCATCCGCAATCAGGCGGCGATCCGCATGCTGGAGTTCGAGACCTGGCTCGACGGCGAGTTCATCTCCCAGCACCGCGCCGACGGCTTCATCGTCGCCAGCCCGACCGGCTCGACCGCGTACGCGCTGTCCGGCGGCGGACCAGTCGTGCACCCCGGCCTCGACGCGCTGACGCTGGTGCCGATCTGCCCGCACACGCTGTCGGACCGTCCGATCGTCGTCAGCAGCCGGCAGACGGTCCGGATCACCCTGCGCGGCGATCCGGACACCGTGGCGATGTACACCTGCGACGGCCAGACCGCCGAGACGCTGCGCGCCGGCGAATCGTTCGAGGTGCGCGAAGCGGATTTCCGCCTCACGCTCGTGCATCCGAAGAACTATTCGTACTTCAACATCCTGCGCAACAAGCTGCATTGGGGACGCGGCCCAGCCGCCGGCGGCGAACTGCGAAACAACATTAAATAAGCACGTCAAGATGCTGAAAAATTTATCAATCCGCAATCTCGCGATCATTGATGCGGTAGACCTCGATGTCGGCGGTGGCTTCACCGTGCTGACCGGCGAGACCGGCGCCGGCAAGTCGATCCTGATCGACGCGATCGGCCTCGCGATCGGCCTGCGCGCCGACGCCGCGCTGGTCCGCGCCGGCCAGGAAAAAGCGGAGATCAGCGCCACTTTCGAGCTGGAATCCGACAGCCCGGCGCGGCGCTGGCTCGCCAACCACGAACTCACCGATGCCGACGACCCGGCGCTGCTGGTGATCCGCCGCATCGTCTACGCCAAAGGCCGCACGCGCGCCTTCGTCAACGGCAACCCGGTCAACGCCGGCCCGCTGCGCGAGCTCGGCGAGATGCTGATCGAAGTCTTCGGCCAGTCCGAAAGCCAGACCTTGCTGCGCGCCGACGTGCAGCGCCAGGCGCTCGACGACTACGGCAGCAGCGCGGCGACGCTGCAGGCGGTCGCCACCGCCGCCGCCGCCCATGCCGACGCCGAGCGCGCACTCGAACGCCTGCGCAGCGCCGGCAGCCGCGACCCGGCTCAGCTGGATTTCCTGAAATTCCAGATCACCGAACTCGACGCGCTGGCGCTCGGCGACGACGAGCTCGAAACGCTGGAGGCCGAGCACCGCCAGCTCGCCCACGCCGGCCGCCTGCTCGGGGAAGGCGCGCAGGTGCAGGAGCTGCTGTACGGCGGCGAGAACAGCATCTACGACCAGCTCGGCAGCGCCCAGGTCCTGCTCACCGGGCTGGAACCGCTGCACGAAGGCTTTCGCGCCGCGCGCGAGGCGACCGAGTCGGCGCTCGCGCTGGTCCGCGACGCGGCCGACAGCGCGCGCCGCGTGCTCGACAAGCTCGACCTCGATCCCGAGCGCCTGGCCGAAGTCGAGAGCCGTCTCGGCGCGATCCACGATCTGGCGCGCAAGCATCGCCTCAAGCCGGCCGAACTGCCGGCCCATCTGCAGGCGCTGCGCGCCCAGCACGACGAAGCCGCCAACGCCGCCGGCCGCGTCGAAGCGCTGGAGCGCGAGCGCAACGGCGCGCGGCGCCGCTACGACGAGGCCGCCGCCAGGCTCGGCGCCGAGCGGCGCCGCGCCGCCAAACGCTTCGGCGAAGCGGTGACCGCGATCGTGCGCACGCTGGGCATGCCGAACGCGCAGTTCCTGGTCGGCGTCGAGACCGACGCGCAGGCCGCGCCGCGCGCCAGCGGCGCCGACAGCGTGCGTTTCGATTTCTCGGCCAACCCGGGCCAGCCGCCGCGACCGCTCGCCAAAGTCGCGTCCGGCGGCGAGCTGTCACGCGTGTCGCTGGCGATCCAGGTCGCGGCGCTCGCCCGGCACGGCGCGGCAACGATGATCTTCGACGAAGTGGATGCCGGCATCAGCGGCGGCGTCGCCGAGATCGTCGGCCAGCAGTTGCGGGTGCTCGGCGCGCAGCGTCAGGTCATGAGCGTCACGCATCTGGCCCAGGTCGCTGCCCAGGGCCACGCGCATTTCGCGATCCGCAAGGAAGTGCAGAAACAGCAGACCTACACGCGGGTCTCGCCGCTGTCGGCCGACGCCCGGATCCAGGAGCTGGCGCGCATGCAGGGCGGGGTCGAGATTTCACAGGCCGCGCTCGAGCATGCGCGCGACCTGCTGCAGCGCGCGGCGCGCACGGGCTGAGGCCCGCCGCGGACGCGCCGTCGCGCAACGCGACGTCGGAGGCGTTCGGCCCGGTGCGGCCCCTCAGCGCGAGTCGGCCGGGTGCGCGTCCTTGATCGCCGCACCGGCGTCCTCGACGCCGTCGTGCACCGCGTGTCCGGCCTCGCGCGCCGCGTCGCGGCTGGCGTGACCGGCGCTCTTCGCCGCGTCGCGCGAGGCATGGCCGACGGCCCTGGTGGTATCGCGCGTCGCGTGGCCGACCGCCTTGCCGGCGTCGCGGGCGGCGTGGCCGACGCTCTTGGCAGCGTCGCGCGTGGCATGACCGACGTCGCGCGCCGCCTCCTTCAGTTCCGCGCCGAGCGAGCCGGAGGCGGCCTCGTCCTCCTGCCGCGCGTGGGCCGGCAACGCGACGGCGGCGGCCAACGCCAGGGCGGACAGCAAGGGCGCCGTAGGCAAGGCGGGCCTGCCTGTCGCGCGGGCCCTGCTCATTCCTTGCGCTCCTGGCGCTTCGGCCGCACGTAGAGCACGAGACTGTGCTCCTCGACGACGAAGCCGTGCTTCTCGGCGATCTGCTGCTGGAGCTTTTCGATGTCTTCGCTGAAGAACTCGATCACTTCGCCGGTATCGATACGCACCATGTGGTCGTGATGCGGACCGCGCTCAAGCTCGAACACCGCATGCCCGCCTTCGAAATTGTGCCGCCGCACGAGGCCGGCAGCCTCGAACTGCGTCAGGACGCGGTACACGGTGGCCAGGCCGACATCCTCGTTGAGGTCGATCAGGCGTCGGTAGATGTCTTCGGCGGACAGGTGGCGAGCGTCGCTGTTCTCGAGCATCTCGAGAATCTTCAGGCGAGGCAGCGTCACCTTGAGGCCGGCGTTGCGGAGGTCGGAGGATTCCATGCGGACTCTGGCGCTGGTCGGCGGGGTTTCCGCTATTATCCCTGCTCTTCTTCCCGCAGCAACCCGGCGACCCGATGCGTTTTCTTCTTCTTGCCGTGGCAGCCCTCGCGCTGTCGGCCTGTTCGATCATTTACAAGCTGCCGACCCGTCAGGGCAACGTCATCGAGCAGAAGCAGCTGGACCAGTTGAAGATCGGCATGACGCACGATCAGGTCCACTACCTGATGGGCACCCCGGTCGCCGCCAGCGCGTTCCGCCCGAACCGCTGGGACTACGTCGGCTATTACAAGTCCCCGCGCGGCGAGGTCACCGAACGCGTCGTCAGCCTTTACTTCGACGGCGACGTGCTGGCCCGCATGGAAGGCATCGAAGCGAGCGGCTCGTCGAAGGCGATCGACAATCCGGACGTGCAGACCATCCTCAAGGAAGAGAAGAAGGATGCCCGCGACGCTTCGCGCGCGGCCAGCGACCGGCCGAGCGGGGTCGTCATCACGCCGCCGGGCTCGCAGCCCTAAAAAGCGCGAGCCGCGCGCCTCAGCGGCGGTCGCGCTGTGCGCGCGTCCGCCGGACGCGCTCGCGGCGCGCTTCCTTGGGATCGGCCCGTAGCGGCCGGTACACCTCGAGCCGATCGCCGGCCTGCAGTATCTGCGTCGCCTCGACGCGACGCCCGAAAATGCCAAGCGCCGCGGCATCGTCGATGTCGGCGAAACGCTGCGGCAGTCCGGACAGCCTCAGCGCCTCGGCGGCCGTCGTGCCGGGCGCCAGATCCAGCGCCAGCAGCACCTGCTGATCCGGCAGCGCGTATGCGATCTCGACGCGCACGCGGTTCAAACCTTGCCGTACAGCGCTTCGGCGCGCAGGCGGAACGCGTCCATCACGGAACCGACCGCGCGGTCGATCCACGGGCCGAGCGTCGCATCCATCAGGCGATTGCCGAACTCGAGCTGCAGCTGCAGCGAAACCTTGCAGGCCGCCTCGCTGAGCGGCTGGAAGCTCCATTGGCCCTGCAGCATGCGAAACGGCCCGTCAAGCAGGCGCATATGGATCAGCCGGCCGCCGTCGAGCAGGTTCTCGGTCGCGAAGCTGTCACTGAGGCCCTTCACACGAAACCCGAGCCGGGCCCGTACCTGCTGCCCTTCGGCATGCTCGACCCTGGCCGACACGCAGCCGGGCAGGAACTGCGGATAAGCCTCGACGTCACCGACCAATACATACATGTCCTGCGCTGCGTACTTGAGCAGGCTCGAGCGTTCCAGCACACGCAACTTCAGACTCTCCAGAGCGAGACCAGCCAGTCGAGCAGGCCGGTCGAGTAGATCAGGACCGCAATCAGGCCGATGCGCGCCGGATAACGCAGCAGCGCGAACCAGACCGGGAACAGCCATGGCCGCGACTCGCCCCACAGGCCGCGGACTAGGTCGCGCGGCATCATGCTGACCACGAACACGCAAATCAACAGTCCGTCGACCGGAGCGAACCAGCTGGCCGTCAGCCACTGCACCCACTCGAAGAAGTTGCGGCCGAACAGGCGCAGGTCCTGCAGCACGCTGAACGACAGCAGTGTGCCGAGCCCGATCGTCCAGACCAGCAACGCCGCGCAGGTGGCCGCGAACACGCGCGTCCAGCGCTGACGATCCATGAAGTAGCGGCTCAGCGGCTCGAGCATCGCCGTCGCCGACGTCATCGTCACGATGAAACTCATCAGGAACAGGCCGGCTGCGAACAGCGAGCCGCCGAGATCGGCGCTGATCGCGCGCGGCAGTGTCTGGAACATGAGCGTGATCCCGGACGTCGGCTGCAGCCCGGCGCCGAGCACCACCGCCATCACCGCGAAGCCGACGAGCAGGCTGAACAGGGTGTCGATGCCGATCACCGCCAGCGCCGTGCGACGCAGCGGCGCATCGACCGGCAGGTAGCTGCCGACGCCCATCATCACGCCCATGCCGAGCCCCAGCGTGAAGAACGCGTGGTGCAGCGCCTCCATCACGCCGCGCCAGCCGAGGCGCTCGGGATGCGGCGCGAAGATCGTCTCGACCGCGGCCGCGGCATCGCCACGCTCGATCGCGTACCAGCACATCGCGACGACGATCAGCAGCGCGAATGGCACCAGCCCGCGCGACGCGCGCTCGACGCCTTCGCGGAAGCCGTGCGAGACGACGATGCAGGCGGCCAGGATGAACAGCGTGTGCCACGACAGGCTGCGCTCGGGGTCCTGCGCGAGATTGAGGAAGACCTGGCTCGCGCCGTCGGCCGTCAGCTGGCCGAACGCCCCGCTCGCGGCGCGAAACGCGTAAGCGAGGCTCCAGCCGGCGATGACGCTGTAGTACGACAGGATCAGTCCCGCCGTCAGCAGCGCCAGCCCGCCGGCGACGATCCAGATGCGGCTTGCCTTGGCCGTCTCGGCAAGACGCGCAAAACCGGCCACCAGATCGTCGCGCATCCAGCGCCCGAGCATCCATTCGGCGATCAGCAGCGGCATGCCGACCAGCAGCAGGCCGGCAAGATAAACCAGCAGGAACAGCACGCCGCCGTACTCGGCCATCAACGCCGGCAGGCGCACCGCGTTGCCGACGCCGAGCATCGCGCCGACCGCGACCCAGAGGAAGGCGCGGTGCGAACTCCAGTAGCCGTAGCTGCTCTCTCGAATGTGCATTCGCGTAGTCTAGCCGCCGGACGGGGCGTCTATATAATTGACAAATGAGCAAAAACGAAGAGGCAGCGACGGAGCGTACGATCGCCGTCAACCGCCGGGCGCGGCACGAGTACTTCATCGAGGAGCGCTACGAGGCCGGTCTCGTCCTCAAGGGCTGGGAGGTCAAGAGCCTGCGCGCCGGCCGCGCGCAGATCGCCGAAGCCTATGTAACGCTGAAGAACGGAGAAGCCTGGCTGATCGGCGCCCATTTCACCCCGCTCAAGCAAACCTCGACGCACGAGATCGCCGACGCGACCCGCACCCGCAAACTCTTGCTGCATGCCCGCGAGCTGGCGACGCTGATCGGCAAGGTCGAGCGCGCCGGCTTCACGTTGGTTCCGCTGGACCTGCATTGGGAAAAAGGCCGCGCCAAGCTCGAAGTCGGCCTCGCCAAGGGCAAGAAGCAGCACGACAAGCGCGCCGATATCAAGGAGCGGGACTGGCAGCGCCAGAAAGAACGCATCATGCGCCATTCGGCCTGAGACGCCCGAGCGAACCCATCCCGCCAGTCCCTTTCGCCGACTCGCCGGCGCTGCTTCGCGGCGCAGCGGCTCGCGTCGATACTGGCAGCGCCAGAAAGAACGCATCATGCGCCATTCGGCCTGAGACGCCCGAGCGAACCCATCCCGCCAGTCCCTTTCGCCGACTCGCCGGCGCTGCTTCGCGGCGTGGCGGCTCGCGTCGATGCTGGCAGCGCCGGCAAGGACTGCATCAAGTGCCGTTCGGCCCGGGCGCCCGGGCGAGTTCGTGTCACAGGACTTGAATTCACGCAGAGCGGACCTATCACTGTTACACTGTGATCGCACACGGGGCTGACCGGTTTCGACGCTGGTAACGGAATCCGAAGTGCATGCCGAGGTGTCATGTCCTCGTAAAACCTGTGACAACCAAGCTAGTTGCGAACGACTCCAACTACGCCCTCGCCGCCTAAATCCCGGTGAGCGGTTGCCCTTCTGGTTCCGATACCGGTTGGTGCGGCCGTCGACTCTTATCGGATCGCAGTGACGTCCGCCCTTGGCCGAACTGCTAAAACCCTAAGGGGATAAGCGCAGGCGTTCCGTGCCCGTCCGGCAGCCTGCGACGAAAACCAAAGACCGGGCTAAGCATGTAGATCTGAGGGCTACGATCTGGCGGACGCGGGTTCAATTCCCGCCAGCTCCACCAATCCCTGACCCCTTCGCGCATCGGCGAAGGGGTCTTTTTGTTTGGCCGGGCAAAGAAAAACCCGCGTCTCGTGTCCGAGCCGCGGGTAGCGGTTGAGAGAGCCCTTGGGAGTGACTCGCAGCCAGAGTAGCCCCTCCGTCCGAACAGAACATGAACGAAGCGCACAGTTTGCCGGGCGCCCGCCCTCGCCCGTGCCGGCCGGCGCGAATCACGAATGACGGGGCGGCCTACGCTGCCGGTTCGCCCTGCCGCGGCAGGCTGTCACGCCGGATGCGGGGACCGGCATCGCGCTCGGCCAGGCTCAGCAGCTACTGCGCCTGAATATTCATCCAGTACTCGGGCGCGGTCCCGAAGTAACGCGCAAGGCGCAGCGCCGTCTCGGCGCTGATGCCGCAACGCTCGCGGACGATGTCGTTGATGCGCGGCGCCGGCACGCCCAGCGCGGTCGCCAGCGCATTGGCGCTCATGCCGAGCGGGATCAGATAGTCCCTGCGCAGGATCACGCCCGGATGGAGCGCGCGCATCGGCGGTCTCAGACGGTCAGGTGACGATGGACGATATCGTCGCCGAGTTCGGCGATCGGTCCGCCGGCAACCAGCCGGCCCTTGTCGAGACTGCGGAACTCACTGGCGACCCGGCGCGCGAACGGCAGCTTCTGTTCGACGAGCAGCAGCGTCAGGCCGAGTTCGCGGTTGAGGCGCAGCAGCAGTTCGCCGATCTCGGCGACGATGTTCGGCTGGATGCCCTCGCAGGGCTCGTCGAGGATCAGCAGCTGCGGATCGAGCACCAGCGCGCGGCCGATCGCCAGCTGCTGCTGGCCGCCGGACAGCTCGCCGCCACGGCGCCGGCCCATCTGCCTGAGCGCCGGGAAGATCGCGTAGACGCGCTCGAAGACGTCGGCGGCACGGCCCGGCGTGGCGCGCGCACCAAGGCCGATGCGCAGGTTCTCCTCGACGCTCAGCTGCGAAAAGATCTCGCGCCCCTGCGGCACATAGCCGATGCGCAGCCGCGCGCGCACCTCGGCCGGCAGCCCGCGCAGCTCATGGCCGTCATAGACGATCGCGCCGCTGGCCGCCGGCACCAGACCCAGCAGCGCGCGCAGCAGCGTGGTCTTGCCCATGCCGCGCACGCCGGCATCGGTCTCCTGCGACAGCTGCGCGCGCAGCGCCGCCACCGCCGCGTCGTCGAGCGTGCGCAGGATTTCCTCGACGGCCTGCCGGCGGATCACCGGGTCGGCATCGATCGTGTCGCCGGCCTGCACCACACCAGCGGTGGCCAGCAGCAACGGCGCGGCCAGGGCCAGGGCCAGCGAGCGGAACGTGAACTCGCGTTTCATACCCTGAGCTTCTCCAGGCTTGTCATGCCGCGCATGCGTGCAGTACCGGGAACAGGCTAAGAAAGCACCGCCCGGCCGTGTATGGGGCGTTTGACGTAGTGCATTAAACCGGGGTGGCGCAGCTCGCGCATGCCGCCGCCCGTCCGCAGGCCGGTGCCGCTCGGCGGGCGTGTCGGCCATGTGGACCCCGCTCGCTCGCGCCCACCGCCCCAGGCAGAGCGGTATTTCCAGCCTCATTCCCAGGCAGGCCGTCGCGCCAATCGGCGGCGCCCCGTTCTCGGTTCGCAAGCGAGCTGTGCTAACCTCGAAACAAGGGGATGGATCGCTTTGGTCCTGTTGTTTATACGAAAGAAATTGGGAGACGGGGTGGGCATTCGGACGACCGCCTCGGGCCTGCCTTTTGTCGGCCCGGGATCACCATTCGCACGCCTGCCGGATAGGCTGCTGCGACCGATCCGTGTTCATTCATGGCCATCGGCGGCGGCCGGCTGACGATGCACTCTGGGGGAGAGAAGGCGTGAACGCCAGGCGCCATTCATCGGGACTGACCTTGATCGAGCTGCTCGTGACGCTCACGGTCGCTGCCGTTCTGCTCGGCATTGCCATCCCGAGCTACAAATTCATCCTCGTGACGAATCGCTTGGCGTCGACGGCCAACGATTTCGTCGTGGGCATCCGGCAGGCCCAGGCAGAGGCCGTGCGCCGCAATGCGCCGACCCAGTTCTGCAGCAATGTGGCCGACACCAATGGCGCCGACGACCTCGGCGCGAGCTGCGGCACCTCCGCCGGTGCGGTCTACGTACTCAACAGCGACGGCACCCGCACCAAGATCTACACCGCTCCGAACGTTCCCGCCGATCTGAGCTTGAGCGCCAGCGGCGCCGGCGTCACGGCGCTGCGCTTCACCGGCCAGGGTCTTGCGCAAGCGGTCGGCGGTAGCGGCCCGTACACCGGCCTGGTCGCCGACATCTATACCAGCGAGCTGAGCGACAGCAATCATCGCTGCGTCTATCTCACCACCGGCAGCCTGGTCAGCAGCTGCACCTACACCAGCGCCAGCGAAGGATGTCCCGCCGATGAACCCGCATCCTGCCAGTAGCGCCGCGCGCCGGTGCGGTCGGCGCGTCGGCGCGCGCGGCGCCGGCCTGATCGAGGTACTCGTTGCCGTACTGATCCTGTCGATCGGGTTCCTCGGCATCGCCCTGGTACAGACACGCGCGCTGTCCCAGAACAACAGTTCAATGGGACGTTCGATGGCGATCGTCGCGAGCTATTCGATCCTGGAAGCGATGCGTGCCGATCGCGCGAACGCACTATCCGGCGCCTACGACACGACGGTCGTCGCCGACAATTGCCCGGCGTCCGGAACCCTGGCCGAGACGCAGATCAGCAACTGGTGCAGCGAGCTGAGCGCTTCGCTCGGCGGCGCCGCCACCACGACCGGCACCATCGATTGCGACGCAGGCGGCACCTGCACGGTGACCATCCAGTTCGACGACAGCCGCGTCGGAGCGTCCGGCGACAGCGAACAGACCGTCGTCACCAAGGCGATGCTATGACCTCCCGCTCCCCGCTACCGCCGGTCCCGCAGCCCCTGCCCGCGCAATCCGGCTTCAGCCTGATCGAGCTCATGATCGCGCTGGTGCTCGGCCTGGTCGTGATCGGCGGCGCCACCGCCGTGTTCCTGTCGAACAAGCAGTCATACCGCTCGAATCTCGCGCTCGGGCAGATCCAGGAAAACTCGCGCATCGCGTTCGAGATGATGTCGCGCGACATCCGTCAAGCCGGTCTGACGGGATGCGGAAACCTCGGCCGTGTCGCCAACATCCTCAGTAACGGGCCGACATCGGCCACACCGGCTTGGTACGCTGATTTCGCCGTCAACGCGATTCGCGGCTTCGACGGCAACGCCACCGATGTCGCCGTCGCAACCGGTACGGGTTCGGCACAGCGAATCGCCGGCACCGACTCGCTGATGCTGATCGGCGTCGGCGAATCCGGCGCAAGCCTCGCCGCGCACAGTCTGAGCACTTCGCAATTGACGATCCATGAGCCCAATGCCGGTCTCGAGGCCGGCGACCTGGTCGTGGTCTGCGATCCCGATCATGCCGCCATCGCGCAGATTACAGGCCTCGCCGGGACGGTCCTGACCCTTGCTGAGGATACGGGCACCCCGGGCAACTGTTCTGTGGGCCTCGGTTTTCCGTCGACCTGCTCGGGCGCCAACGACTACCAGTTCGCCGTGAATTCACAGCTCTCCAAACTGATGGCAGCCGACTGGTTCATCGGCAACAACCCGCAAGGCAGCCGTTCGCTCTACCGGATGACACTCGTCAACAGCGCGGGTATTCCGACGCCGACGGCGCAGGAGATGGTCCGCAACGTCACCGACATGCAGATCCAGTATCACGTGCCGGGGTCCGCATCGTTCCAGGACGCCGGCGCGCTCGCCGCCGCCGCCTGGCAGAGTGTCGACGCCGTGCGGGTCACCCTCAGCTTCCGCAGCTCGGATCGCTACGCAGGAACAGACGGCGCGCCGATCACCCGTCAGATGACCGCGTCGGTCACGCTGCGCAACCGGACGAACTGAGCATGCGCGTCACGTCGATCCCGCGAGACATTCAGGCTGTCCGGCAGCGAGTCGCAGCGCCCGCAGCTTCGGCGCATGCGCGCCAGCGAGGCGTCGCCTTGGCAGTCGCGCTGATCCTGCTGATCCTGGTCACGCTGATCGGCCTTGCGGCGGTCCGCGGGGTGACGACCCAGCAGAAGATGACCGCCAACTTCTACGATCGGGAGCTCGCCTTCCAGAACGCGGAAGCCGGCCTCGCCGCGGCGGCGCAGGCGCTGGCTGCCGGCACCACCAACATCCGCAACTGTGGGCAGGGCGGCGACGCCTGCCGCGCCAATCCGTTCGAGGATCCGAACCTCGCGGCCAGCAGCATCCAGACCGTCAGCTCCTACACCGCCGGCAACAACACCACCGGCCAGCCGCAGTTCGTAATCGAGAACATGGGCACCTATGCGGACCCGAATTCGAGCACCGGCTTCGGCCAGAGCGCCAACGGAGCCCAGTACGGCGCACAGGGCGTGACAACGACGGCGATCTTCTATCGCATCACCGCGCGCAGCGGCAATCCGTCGCAGATCGGTGATCGCGCGGTTGTGACCCTGCAGGCGATGTACAAGCAATGAGGGAGCGGAGCATGAACGCAGGAGCGTACATACGGCGCAACGCGGGTCGCGGAGCCACTTGGCTCATCGGCCTCGTGATGGCATTCGCGCTGCCCGCCGCCGAGGCCGTGACGATCGATCAGTCGCCGCTCACAGTCAGGCAGTCGCTGCCGCCGAATATCGTGCTGATGCTCGACGATTCGGGCTCGATGGCCTGGGACGTCATGCCCGACTACGGCTATCTGAGCAGCACAAGCGCCGATGCGCTGGTCAGTTCGAGCGTCAACGGGCTGTACTACAACCCCAGCGTCACCTACACGCCGCCCTATACCTCTGACGGCACGACGCGCTATCCGGACGCGAGCTTCACGGCCGCCTGGAAGAACGGGTTCAGGCAGTCACAGGGAACCGTGAACCTGAGCTCTTATGACGGCTCCAGCGACACGAGCCGATCCGGACGCAGTTCGAGCGATGTCGACTACACCACCTCGGTCTCTATCTCGACCCCGTTCAGCTATACGGCGACGCTCAGCTGTCCGTACGGGGGCACGCCCAACCTCTCCACCGGTAAATGCACAGGCTCGTATTACGGGACATACAACGGCACATGGAGTTGCCCGGACGGAGGAACCCGCAGCGGCTCGACCTGCTCGGGGACGACGACCACGACAACGAGCTTGTTTACCTACACCGTCAAGAGCGGCAGCACCTATACGCGCTACTACGTCGGCACCAGCGGTTCCTGTACCGCGGTCTCATCGCAGATTTCGAGTTCCGTCTGCGACGACAGCGAGGCCACGCGCCAGAACGTCGCGAACTGGTATTCGTACTACCACACGCGCATCCTGATGGCGAAGAGCGGCCTGATGAACGCCTTCGCCAACCTCGATCCGACGATCCGCTATGGCTTCGGCTCGATCGATGGCGGCGATTCCGGCAACAACAACTACACGAATCTGCCGACGTCGCGTTACACCTACACGGACAACTACAACGGCGGCAGCAACTACATCGCCCAGGTCCAGCCCTTCGGCAGCGGCTCCAGCAGCTCGTCGCAGAAGAGCCAGTTCTGGACCTGGCTGGCCGCTGCCACTGCCAGCGGCGGCACACCGCTGCGGCAGGCTCTGAATGCCGTCGGCCGCTACTACCAGACCGCGCAGCCGTGGCAGTCCACTGCCGACGGCTCGACCGTCGAACTCGCCTGCCGGCAGTCCTACACGATTCTGACGACGGACGGTTTCTGGAACGAAAGCAGCACCGGACTGCCGTCCTCGCCGTACACCACCAACGTCGACGGCGCGCCGGGCAGCTCGACCACCACCACGACGACGTCCACCTACAACGCCACGCTCAGCTGTCCGGTCGGCTACACGCCGATCACCAGCGGCAATCGCAAGGGCCAGTGCAAGAAGGACGGCACCAACAGCTATTACAACAACGGCACATGGAGCTGCCCGAACGGCGGAACGCTGAGCGGCTCGACCTGCTCCGTCACCACGACCACCACGACGACGCAAGCGACCGTCACGAACACCGGTCCGAACGGCCAGTCCTACACCTATGACGCGACGGCGACAAACAGTGCCGGCCTGCCGCTGAAACCCTACGCCGACACCTACTCGAACACGCTCGCCGACGTCGCCATGTATTACTGGTTGTCGGATCTGCGCCCGGATACCAGCAACGAAGTGCCGACGAGCACCGAAGACGAAGCATTCTGGCAGCATATGACGACGTTCACGCTCGGCCTTGGCTTCACGCCGACGAACATCGCCCCGGCCGGCACCACCGTCAGCCAGATCTTCAACTGGGCGAACGGCGGCAGCCCGATCAGCGGCTTCAGCTGGCCGCAACCGAGCGGCGACAACATCAACAACATCGCCGACATGGCGCACGCCGCGGTCAACGGCCACGGCGGCTTCTATTCGGCAACCAGCCCGGAAGATTTCTCCAACGCGCTCAGCGATGCGCTCAAGCGCGTCTCCGAGCGCAACGGTTCCGGCGCCAGTCTCGCGGCGAACAGCACCAAGCTGGAGACCGGCACCGTCACCTACCAGGCCGTCTACTCGACGGGCAAATGGAAAGGTGACCTCAAGGCCTTCACCGTCAACCCGAGCACCGGCGCCATCGCCTCGACCCCGTTCTGGGTTGCGTCCAACCAGCTGCCAGCCGCAGCCAGCCGTACGATCAAGACCTACAACCCGAGCGCCACGAGCGGCTCGCAGTTCGTCGACTTCACGGCCGGGTCGTCGGACACGACTGCACCGCCGAATCTCTCGAGCGCGCAGAAAACCGCGCTCGGATCGACCTCTGCAGTGCAGAACGCCGTCGTCGGCTACCTGCGCGGCGACGCCAGCCGCGAGCAGAAGAACGGCGGGACCTACCGCAATCGTGACACGGCACTCGGCGACATCATCAGCTCGCAGCCGGTCTATGTCGGCGCTCCGGACGCCAATCTGTTCTTCGGCAAGACCTTCACCGGATCGTCCAGCTATTCGACGTTCGCCGCGAGCAAGGTGAACCGCAGCCCCCGCCTGTGGGTCGCGGCCAACGACGGCCTGCTGCACTCCTTCAACGCCACCAACGGCGCGGAAATCTTCGCCTACCTGCCCAACGCCGTGATCCTCAACGGGGTCAAGGATCTGAGCAATCCGAGCTACGGCAGCAACGGCGTTCCGCATCAGTTCTTCAACGACGGAGAACTGACCGTTGCCGACGTCTACTACTCGTCGGCCTGGCACACGGTCCTCGTCGGCACCACTGGCCGCGGAACGGCCAAGGCAGTCTATGCCTTCGACGTGACGGATCCCGCCACACCGACCCTACTGTGGGAGCGCTCGGCGGGCGACGGTCAGGCCAACAGCCAGTACATTGGTCAAAGCATCGGCAAGCCGGTCGTCGCCCAGACCGCCGACGGCGCGTGGTCGGTCCTGCTCGGCAACGGCTACAACAGCAGCACCGGCACCGCGGCGCTGCTGCAGTTCTCCGTCGCCAACGGCGCGTTGACGGTCCATGCGACGAACTCGACGACCGGCAATGGCCTGGCGGCACCCGCGGTCTGGATGGCAAATGCGACGAACGGCATCAGCACTACTGCCTACGCCGGCGACCTGCTGGGCAATGTCTGGGCCTTCGATCTGGCTGCCAACACCAGCTCGGCGATCTTCCAGGCCCAGGACGCCAACAGCGGCGCGCAATCCATCACCGGCGGCATGCTCGCCGGCAAGGATCCGTCGACCGGCAATCTGTGGCTGTTCTTCGGCACCGGCCGCTACCTGACGCAGACCGATCTCGCCGACGACAGCGTGCAGACCTGGTACGGCATCATTGCCCAGGCGGGAGCGGGTCAGTCGAGCACACTCGTCCCTCACCTGAGCCAGGGACGCACCTACCTCACCCAGCGCGAGATCGTCGCCGAGCAGGCAGCGACTTCGTCGTCACTGGCCGCGCGCGCGATCTCCAACCCATCGGACGGCGACATGGCCGGCAAGTCCGGCTGGTACATCGATCTGGTCCCGCCATCCGGCACGGCGAACGGCGAACGCATGGTCACGCCCAACCAGTTCCAGGGCAATCTGCTGCTCGGCACGACGCGTATCCCGGAATCCTCGGATCCGTGCAATCCGACCGGTCGCGGCTGGATCATGGCGATCAATCCGTTCAGCGGCGCGCCGCCGGGCTCGACCTTCTTCGATATCAATGGCGACAACCAGTTCAACGACAGCGACAAGATCACGTCAGGAGGCACGACTTACATCGTCGCCGGCGTCGGCTTCAGCTCGATTCCCAATAATCCGATCTTCGTCGGCAATACCATGCTGATCAGCTTCGACGACGCATCGACCGGCAAGGTCAACACTGCCGGCACACCGGGCGGGCTGCAGCGCCTGTCCTGGCGCGAGTTGATCCGACAATGAACGAGGACCTGAAGGCCATGTCAGAACGCCATCGCCAACCGACCGGCTCCAGCCGCCAGACCGGCTTCACACTGATCGAGCTGGTCGTCGCGGTGGCGATCGTCGGCATTCTCGCCGCGATCGCCTACCCGTCGTACATCAATTCGATCACCAAGACCAAGCGCCGGGCCGCCGAGGTGTGCTTGTCGAGCTACGCCACGTTCATGGAGCGCTTCTACACGACCAACCTGCGCTACGACCAGGATCTCGCCGGAAACGCCATGAACAGTGCCGCGCTGCAGGCACTCGGGCTCGATTGCGCATCCGATCAGAACACCGGCAAGGACTACAGCTACGCCTTCGACTCGGTCGCGGCTGCGGCCTACACGCTCAAAGCAGTCCCGATCGACGCCCAGGCGGACCGCGATACGCGCTGCGGCACCCTGACGCTCGACCATACCGGCACGCGCGGCGCGAGCGGTTCGGCGGGCGTCGCCGAGTGCTGGTAGGCGGAATCAACCCGCCGGCGGACATTCCCCGGCGAAATCGTGCGCCTCGGGTTCGAAGCGCCCGCTGCCGATCAGCACCAGATCGGTGGCGTTGCCGGTACCGAGCCGGGTCGTGCAGATCCGCAGACGCCCCGCCGCGAACGCCCCGTTCACGGTCTGCGCCGCGCCGCTCGGATGAAAAACGACGGCTTTCTTGAAAGGGCCGTTGCCCGACAGCAGCACGTCGTCCGAGTCCGGCAGGCGTTCGCTCAGCCGTATGCTGTCCTCCGGATCGACGCGACCGTCGTGATCACGATCGATGAACACGATCCATTCGAGCGCCGGCCATTGACCATGACAGCCTTCCGCGGCATTGCCCGCGCAAAAGGTCACCGGCACGTTCAAGCTCGCCGCGGTCTGGCGCGCCGTCACTGCCGCCAGCAGCAGTTGATTCGTCGTCGAAGCGAGCCGGGTCACCACCAGCGCATGGCTGAAGGCCGGAACGCCGAGGCCCAGCAGGACCGCTGAAACCGCGACCACGGTCAGCAGTTCGGCGATCGTCAGACCGAGCTGGCACACCCGTCGACATGCCGGTCCCGGCCGACGGCGACTGGGAACACCGTGATCGCGGTGCGGATCTTCCATCGGCACCCCACTCGTCGCGATCGTGGCGAAGCACGATCTCCACTTGATCGACCAGACGCGCCTGAAGCCTGTTTCGGCCGATGCTAGGAGGAAAGCGGCGCTGCCGGATGCCGAGCAGTTCTCAGTTCGGCCACACGACCGTGGCGCCCAGATCGCAAAGAATGCGGGCCGCCACCCGCTCCGCGCTGGCTGGTGCGAGCGTGAGACCGATGCGGAAGTGACCGGTCGCGAGGTACAGGCCCGGACGATCCGGTGCCGGGCCGAGCAGCGGCAGGTCGGCGTCGAAGCGCGGCCGCAGGCCGGCCCAGTGGCCGACGATCGGCAGCCCGGCGAGCGGCGGCCACAGTTTCGTGGCGCGCATCAGCAGCCGCTCGCGCGCCTCAGGCGTCGGCGTCGTGTCGAAGCCGGCATCCTCGACCGTGCTGCCGATCAGGATGTGACCGTCGCGACGCGGGATCAGGTAGACATCGGCGCCGATGCGCAGGCGCAGCAGCTGGCCGGGTGCACCGGCCGCGAGCAGCATCTGGCCCTTGGCCGGGCCGACGCCCGGCGCGCCGAGCGGCGCCGACCAGGCGCCGGCCGCCAGCACCGCCGCGCGGCAGGCGACGTCGCCGCGTGCGGTGCGCACACCGCGCAGTACGCCGTCCGACTCGATCCAGCCCTGTACCTCGGTCTGCGCCGCGAGCACGACGCCGCGGCGTCGCAGCGTTTCGGCCAGCGCGCGCAGCAGCCGCGGGTTGCGCACCTGCGCCATCGCCGGATATTCGAGATGGCGTCCGTCGCCGGGGAAATAGTCGGCGCCGCATGCCCAGTACTCGGGATCGATGCCGGACTCGCGCTGCAGGCGCTCGCACCAGGCCGGATACAGGGCGAGGCTCTCGTCGAGCAGCGGGCGCAGCGCCGGCGGACAGTGGTCGGGCGGCAGCGGACACAGCATGCCGCCGCCGGCCCATGACGCGGCGCGGCCGAACTCGGCGCGCTCGAACACGGCGACCGTGAAACCGCGCCGCGACAGCGCTTCGGCGCAGGCCAGGCCGATCACGCCGCCGCCGGCGATGGCGACGTCGACCCGCTCGGGCAGGTTCATCAGGGTTCGCGGGGGACCGTAAAACTCGGGCGCGCGCCGCGCTCAGCGCGGCGGCGCGGCGGTGCCCTGCGTAGCGCGGCGCAGCGCCTGCGGCAGCGAGAACACGACGTGCTCCTCGCGGCCCGCCAGTTCCTGGGCCTGCGTGCCGCCGAGACCTTTGAGGCGCTCGATCACCTCGCGCACCAGGACCTCGGGCGCCGAAGCGCCGGCGGTCACGCCGACGCGCGCCTTGCCGGCGAGCCACTCGGCGCGAATGTCCTGCGCACCGTCGATCAGATAGGCCGGCGTGCCGCGGCTCTCGGCGAGCTCGCGCAGCCGGTTGGAGTTGGAGCTGTTGCGCGAACCGACCACCAGCAGCACATCGCAGCGCGCCGCCAGATCCTTGACCGCGTCCTGGCGGTTCTGCGTCGCGTAACAGATGTCGTCCTTGCGCGGACCGTGCACCTGCGGAAAGCGCGCGCGCAGCGCGTCGATGACCTTGGCGGTATCGTCCATCGACAGCGTCGTCTGCGTCACGAAGGCGATGCGCTCGGGCTCGCGGATCGGCAGCTCGGCGACGTCCTCGGGCGTCTCGACCAGATGGATCGCGCCGCCCTGGCTGGCGTCGAACTGCCCCATCGTGCCCTCGACTTCCGGATGGCCGGCGTGGCCGATCAGAACGACCTCGCGGCCCTCGCGCGAGTAGCGCTTGACCTCGATGTGGACCTTGGTCACCAGCGGACAGGTCGCGTCGAAGATCGTCAGGCCGCGTCGTGCCGCGGCATCACGCACCGCCTGCGAGACGCCGTGCGCGGAGAAGATGCAGGTCGCCCCGATCGGCACCTCGTCGACTTCCTCGACGAAGACGGCGCCCTTGGCGCGCAGGTTCTCGACCACGAAGCGGTTATGCACGACTTCGTGGCGCACGTAGATCGGCGCGCCCAGCACCTCGAGCGCGCGCTCGACGATCTCGATCGCGCGATCGACGCCGGCACAGAAACCGCGCGGATTGGCGAGCAGGATCTCCATCGTTCCTCCCTCAGCCCGGCGCCTTCGCCGGCTTGCGGCGGAAGCTGTCGAGCAGCATGTCGAGGATCAGCAGGCCGGCGCCGCAGCTGATCGCCATGTCGGCGACGTTGAACGCCGCGAAGTGCCAGCTGCCGACGTAGAAATCGACGAAGTCGACGACATGGCCGCGCGTGACGCGATCGATCACGTTGCCGAGCGCGCCGCCCATGATCAGCGACAGGGCCACGGCGACCAGCTGCTGGTCGCGCGGATGCCGGCGCAGCCAGATCAGGATGCCGATGCTGACGGCGACGCCGAGCAGCACGAAGACCACCGGCGAGGCGTCCGACATCATCGAGAATGCGGCGCCGGTGTTCTTCATGTGCACCAGATTCAGATGCGGCACGACCGGAATCACGTCGAACCAGTTCAGATGCCGCACGACCAGCTGCTTGGTGATCTGGTCGATGAGGATCACGAGCGCGGTCGCCCACAGCCAGTAAACGTTCTTGTACTGAAAGGACATCGTCAGCTTCGGTTCATGCGTGGAGGGCGCGGAGCGCTCAAAGCCCCGTCGTGCGCGACCAGATTACCGCAGTCCAGCCCCAGACGAGATTCGTCGCCCAGATCACCAGCGGCGTCAGCAGGCCCAGCTCGATGCCGAGCCAGCCCTGCCCGGTCTGGAACGGAAAGATCCACAGCAGCGTGAGCAGGGTCGGTGCCAGGCTGATGACGACGCCGCGCAGGAACGGCTGCTGCGTGACCGGCAGCAGCAGTTGAAGGCCCCAGAGCCCGCCGACGATCAGGCGCGGATACAGCCAGTACAGGCCGAGCGCCGGCGCGATCGCCACATGCAGCTTCGCCAGCAGACCGAAATGCCCGGCCGCCCACAGCGCAACGCTGGCGGCCAGCGCCGCGGCCAGACCGGCCGCGTAGGCCAGCGACAGACGACGCAACATCAGATGAAGCTCCGCGACTCGCCGCTGCCGAACACATTGTCGACGCAGCGCGCACACAGTGTCGGATGCGCGGGGTCGATGCCGACGTCGGCACGCTGGTGCCAGCAGCGCTCGCACTTCGGATGCGGCGAGGCCTGCGCGGCGATGTAGACGGTCTGGCCTTCGCCGAGCTCGGCGGCGACCGCGTCGTCCGGCTTGTCGCAGACAGGCGCAATGCGCGCGCCGGAAGTGATGAACCAGAAGCGCAGCTCGCCACCGACCGCGCCGAGCGCCGCGGCCGGCGCGCCTTCGGCGTACAGACTGACTTCGGCATTGAGGCCGGAGCCGATCTTGCCGCCGACGCGCAGCTCTTCGAGCACCTTCTTCACCGGTTCGCGCACGGCCTTCAGCACCGCCCAGTCGACCGTCGCGGCCGGCACGTCGGGGAACACGTACCAGGGCTGCGCGAACACGGTGACCGTGCGATCGCCCGGCAGCATCCGCCAGATCTCGTCGGCGGTATACGACAGGATCGGCGCGATCCAGCGCACCATGCCCTCGGCGATGTGCAGCAGCGCGGTCTGCGCCGAGCGCCGCGCCGCCGAGCGCTTCGGCAGCGTGTAGAGCCGGTCCTTGAGGATGTCGAGGTACAGACCGCCGAGATCGTTGACGCAGTAGTTGTGCAGCTTGTGATAGACGAGATGGAACTCGCGACGGCCGTAGGCGTCCTTCAGCTCGGCCTGCAGCGCCGCGGCCTGCGCGACCGCCCAGGCGTCGACGGCGACGAGCTCCTCCGGCGCGACCAGATCGGTCGCCGGATCGAAGTCCTTGAAGCTGCCGAGCAGGTAGCGCGCGGTGTTGCGAATGCGCCGGTAGGCCTCGGCGATGCGCTGCAGCAGCGTCTTCGACAGCACGATCTCGCCGGAGTAATCGCTCGACGCCACCCACAGGCGCAGCACGTCGGCGCCCAGCGTCTTCATGATCTCCTGCGGCTCGATGCCGTTGCCGAGCGACTTCGACATCTTGCGGCCCTGCTCGTCGACGGTGAAGCCGTGCGTCAGCACCTGCTTGTACGGCGAGCGGCCGCGCATCGCCACCGAGGTCAGCAGCGACGAATGGAACCAGCCGCGATGCTGGTCCGAGCCTTCGAGATAGATATCGGCCTGCGGCGCCAGTCCGTCGGCGTCGAGCGCTTCCGGAAGCATCGACTTGAACACGCACTGGTGCGCGACGCCGGAGTCGAACCAGACGTCGAGCGTGTCGGTGCCCTTCTCGTACTTCGCTGCGTCGACGCCCCAGTCGGCCGGCGTGGAACCGAACCAGGCTTCGAGGCCTTCGGTCTCGACCTTGTCGGCGATCTTGCGCAGCAGTTCCGCCGCCTGCGGATGCAGCTCCTGCGTGTCGCGGTCGATGAAGATCGCCAGCGGCACGCCCCAGTAGCGCTGGCGCGAGATGCACCAGTCGGGACGGCTGGCGATCATGTCGTGAATGCGGCTTTCGCCCCAGTCCGGGATCCAGTCGGTCTTGGCGATCGCATCGAGCGCGCCCTGGCGCAGACCTTCCTTGTCCATCGAGATGAACCACTGCGGCGTGGCGCGGAAGATCAGCGGCGTCTTGTGGCGCCAGCAATGCGGATAGCTGTGCTTGATCGTCGCCAGATGCACGAGCGCGCCGCGCTCGCGCAGCGCCTCGATGATCGGCGCCTCCGCCTTGCGCACGTGCAGGCCCGCGACCAGCGGCGTGCCGGCAATGAACACGCCGTTGCCGCCGACCGGATTGTCGACCGGCAGGTGGTAGTGGCGGCCGACCGCGTAGTCCTCGACGCCGTGCGCCGGCGCCGTGTGCACGAGGCCGGTGCCGGCCTCGAGCGTGACGTGCTCGCCGAGCACCAGCGGCACGACGCGCCCGGCGAACGGATGCTGCGCCCTGGCACCTTCGAGGGCGGCGCCCTTCACGGTCGCCAGCACCTGGCCGGTGTCGCCCCAGCGCTTGGCGGTCGCCTCGACCAGCTCGGCGGCGATGACAACGCGGCCGGCGTTCGCGAAATCGACCAGCGCGTAGTCGAGCTCGGCATTGGCGGCGATCGCCTGGTTCGCCGGCAGCGTCCACGGCGTCGTCGTCCAGATCACGAAGGCGGCGCCCGTCGCATCGGCGACGCCGAAGCGCGCGGCGAGATCGGCGGCATCGGCGGCGGCGAACTTCACGTCGATCGCGCTCGACGTCTTGTCCTGGTACTCGACCTCGGCCTCGGCCAGCGACGAGCCGCAATCGAGACACCAGTGCACCGGCTTGAAGCCGCGCACGACGTGGCCGTTGTCGATGATCCGGGCCAGCACGCGCAGCTGCTCGGCCTCGTAGGACGGCCGCATCGTCAGATACGGGCGCTCCCAATCGGCGAGCACGCCAAGGCGCTTGAAGCCTTCGCGCTGCCGCGCGACCTGCTCGTTCGCGTACTCGCGGCACTTCTCGCGGAAGGTCTTCGCATCAATCTTGCCTTCGTCTTTCGGGCCGACCTTGCCGAACTTCTTCTCGACCTGCAGTTCGATCGGCAGGCCGTGGCAATCCCAGCCCGGCACGAACGCGGCATCGTAACCGTCGAGGCGCGCGGCCTTGACGATCATGTCCTTGAGCGTCTTGTTGACGGCATGGCCGAGATGGATATCGCCATTGGCATACGGCGGGCCGTCGACGAACCAGAACTTCGGACGGCCGGCGGTCGCCTTCTGGATCTGCCCGTAAATGTCCTGCGACACCCAGCGCTCGAGCATCTCCGGCTCGCGCTTGGCGAGATTGGCCTGCATCGGAAACGCGGTTTCCGGCAGATTGATGGTGGCTTTGTAGTCGTGCGAATCAGTCACGGTCGGTGGCGCGGAGCGCGGCGGCGGCGCCGGCGCGAAAGCACCGGGCGCGTGGGAAGAATCGGAGAATCGGTATTCGATCAGCGTTCAATTATCGGATGCGAACCCCAAAAAGGCCATCGCATCGAGCTTGTCCTGGTGCATCTGCAGCTTCAGCGCGTCGAGCGAATCGAAGCGCAGTTCGGGACGCAGGAAGTGGCGGAACTCGACCTCGAGCCGCTGCCCGTAGATATCGCCCGGCGGCTCGAACAAATGCGTTTCGAGCAGGCAGTGCGTGAGGCCCAGCGTCGGCCGCACGCCGAGCGCGGCGACGCCGTGCCACGCGCGTGCGCCGCCGCCGATACGGGCGCTCACCGCATAAATGCCCAGACGCAGCGCCGGCGGCCGGAACAGGTAGATGTTCGCGGTCGGCATGCCCAGCTCGCGGCCGAGCTTGAGGCCGTGGCGCACATGGCCGATCAGCCGGTACGGCCGGCCGAGCAGCGCCGCGGCCCGGCCCAGGTCCGGTTCGGCGAGCGCCTCGCGCACCGCCGTCGAGCTGCAGCGCAGACCGTCGACGCAAACGCTGCCGACGCTCTCGGCGCTGAAACCGTGCAGATCGCCCTGCGCACGCAGCAGCGCCATGTCGCCGGAGCGCGAAGCGCCGAAATTGAAGTCGTCGCCGACGACCACGGCGCGCGCGCGCAGCTGCTCGCGGATCACCCGCTCGACGAATTCCAGGCCGCTGAGCCCGCAGAACGGACGGCCGAAGCGCTGCACGACGACGACGTCGACGCCGGCTTCCTGCAGATCGCAGAGCTTGCTGCGCAGATTGCTGATACGGCCGGGCGCGCGCTCCGGCGTGAAGTATTCGCGCGGCGTCGGCTCGAAGGTCAGCACCGTCAGCGGCAGGCCGAGCGCCCTTGCCCGCTCCGCGGTGCGCGCGACCAGCGCGCGATGGCCGAGATGAAAGCCGTCGAAGTTGCCGATCGTCAGCGCGCAACCGCGCCAGTCGCGCGGCAGGTTGTGCAGGCCGTGAACGAGGCGCATCAGGCCAGGCTCCGCCGGAAATGGCGCAGGCGCAGCCCGCTCGCCGCGAGCACGCCGAAATAGACCACGATCGCTGCCGCGACGATGAGCGCCGTCTGCAAGGCCTTGTCGCGCGCGCGCGCCGCCGTCCACCAGTCGAGCGGACCGGCCATCCACAACACGACCGCGGCGAGCGCCGCACAGGCCAGCAGCAGACGCAGCGCGAACAGGCCCCAGCCGGCGCCGGCCGTGTAGATGCCGTCGCGGCGCAAACGGTGGAACAGCAGCAGGGCGTTGACCCAGGCGGTGATCGAGGTCGAGGCCGCGAGGCCGACATGCGCGGCCGCGAAGTGGTAATGGCGGGCCAGCGCGAACAGCAGCAGGCTCACCGCCATGCCGACGCACAGGCCGATGATCGCGAAGCGCACCGGCAGGCGCGTCTCCTGGCGGGCGTAGAAGCCGGGCGTCAGCACCTTGATCAGCGAAAAGCCGATGAAGCCGAGCCCGTAGGCCCACAGCGCGTAGGTCGTCATCGCCACGTCGTCGGCCGCGAAGCGGCCGTGGCCGTAAACGGTCGCGACCAGCGGACCGGCCAGCAGCACCATGCCGACCGCGGCCGGCAGGCCGATCACCAGCATCAGCCGCAGGCTCCAGTCCAGCGTCGCCGCGAACTGCCCGGCGGAGCGGGTCGCGTGCTGCGCCGACAGCGTCGGCAGGATCGCGGTGCCGATCGCGATGCTGAAGATGCCGAGCGGAAACTCCATCAGGCGGTTGGCGTAGTACAGCCAGCTCACCGGACCGTCGCCGAGATGCGTCGACAGATTCGAGTTCAGCAGCAGACTGATCTGCGCGACCGAGGAGCCGATCATCACCGGAATCATCAGGCCGACGATGCGGCGCACGCGCAGATCGCGCCAGCCCCAGCGCGGCCGCGGCAGCAGCCGCAGCTTCCACAGCGCCGGCAGCTGAAACAGGAACTGCAGGATGCCGGCCGCGAACACCGCCCAGGCCAGCGCCTGCACCGAGCCGGAGTCGATGAACGCCGAGGCGATCAGGCACAGGTTCAGGATCACCGGCGTAAAGGCCGGGATCGCGAAGTTGCCGTATGCATTGAGCACACCGCCGGCCATCGAGGTCAGCGAGATGAACATCAGGTACGGGAAGGTCCAGCGCAGCAGACCGGCCGACAGCTCGGCCTTCGCCGGATCGTCGTGAAAGCCGGACGCGAACGCCCACACCAGCAGCGGCGCCGCCGCGCAGCCGATGATCGTGATGACCGACAGCACGCCGCCGAGCGTGCCCATCGTCACCGCGACCAGATCGCGCGCCTCTTCGTGCGACCGCGTCGTCTTGGTTTCGGTGAACACCGGCACGAAAGCCTGCGAGAATGCGCCTTCGGCGAACATGCGGCGGCCGAAGTTCGGAATCATCAACGCGACGAGGAAGGCGTCCATGCCGCCGCCGGCGCCGAACTTGGCGGCGAGCATGATCTCGCGGACGAAGCCGAGCAGACGCGACAGCAGCGTCATCAGTCCGACGACACCGGAGGCGCGGAACAGGGATTTCGACATAGGGCGCGCAGTGTAGCGGCAAGCGGCCGTTTTGCGGCTGTTCGAGCCGGCGCCGCACGGCAATTCTTCCGTCGGCCACCCCGCCCCGCGGCGACGTCCGGCACGGTCGCCGGCGGCAGTTGCGGCCGGGTGTCCGGCCACTCGCGACAGGGGCCGGTTTTTCCTCATTATTTCAGCCGTTTCGCCAGCCCGATCCGGTTGACAAAGAAAGGTTCGCTGCCCATACTCCGCGACCTTTCGAATAGACCCCGAGTTTTTCGGTTTCGAGTTTTCAGGAGTTTCACCTTGGCCAACATTGCCAGCGCGAAGAAGCGCGCCCGCCAGTCCGAGAAGCGTCGTGCGCACAACGTCGCGCAGCGCTCGATGATCCGCACCTTCATCAAGAAAGTCGTCAAGGCTGTCGAAGCCAAGGACAAGAAGGCCGCCGAAACCGCGTACGCGGAAATGGTTCCGGTCGTCGACCGTTACGCGACGAAGGGCCAGATCCACAAGAACAAGGCCGCGCGCCACAAGTCGCGCCTCGCCGCCAAGATCAAGGCTCTCGCCTAAGCGCGACGCCGCGGTCTGCTGCAAAGCTGCTGAAAGAAAGCCCCCGCTCTGCGGGGGCTTTCGTTTTCGGCGTTGCATTTTCCGGCCCGTACAAGCCGGCCGGACGCGGCACGATCAACGAGCGCCGCATCGCGCCGGCGCTGGCTTGCCTGCGAGTGTCGCCGTTCGCGCCGGAGCCATCGGGCCTGCGGACGCAAAAAGGCCGCCCTGCGGCGGCCCTTTGTTTTCTGTCGCGTGTTTCCTGTCGCGGCCGGACCTGCCGGCCCTTGCCGTCGTTCCGTCAGCGAGCTGTCTTCAGCATCGCCCACAGCCGGGC
>NZ_AUFV01000002.1 GCF_000426685.1 Solimonas flava DSM 18980
AGCACCCGCCGAAGCACCCGCCGAAGCACCCGCCGAAGCACCCGCCGAAGCACCCGCCGAAGCACCCGCCGAAGCACCCGCCGAAGCACCCGCCGCACCGTCTCCCGCCGGGAACGAGGCGGCGGGCGAGTCGCCGGCCGGGCCGGAGCAGACGCCGGCGGCCGAGCCGGCAGCGCCGGATGCGCAGGGCGCGACGCCGTCGGCCGCGGTCGTGCCGCCGGCGCCTGCACCGGCACCGGCACCGCCTGCGCCGCACGCCGACGCGGCCGCGCAGGCGGCGGCGGTCGTCGACGATTTCCACGCCAGCGTCGCCGAGAACTATCGCGAGCGCGTGCTGCAGCTGCTGGCACCGGACGTCGCGATCTTCGAGCAGGGCTACACCGAGAGCTCGCGCGATGCGTACGCCGACGGGCACCTCGACAGCGATCTGCTGTTCGCCGCGTCGACGCGCTACGAGGTGGTACACCGCGAGGCCTACGCGAGCGGTGATCTGGCCTGGGTCATCACGCAGGCGCGCACGACCGGCCGCTTCGGTGGCCAGAGTGTCGACATCGACAATACCGAGACCATGGTGCTGCAGCGCCGCGGCGGACGCTGGCTGATCGTGCATATCCACTGGTCGGCTCATCCGCGCGCCGGCTGACCGGCTTTTGCGAAGCGGTTCAGGCGGTTAATCTGTCCTGATAACGACAAAGACGACACCCACCATGCTCTCCTGGCTGCCGGCGCCCCTCATCGGCGCGATTAGTGCCCTGCTGCTGATCCTCAACACCCTGTTCTGGGCCGTGCCGGTCTATCTGCTGATTCTGCTCAAGCTGCTGACGCCGAAGGGGCCTCTGCGCGACGCGGTGTCGCGCGGCGTGGCCTGGAGCGCGCAGCGCTGGGCCTTCGTCAACGTGCTGATGACCGACACGGTGATGCGCGTGCACTGGGACGTGCGCATGCACGCGGAGGTGGATCCGCGCCGTCAGTACCTGGTCTGCGCCAACCACCAGACCTGGAATGACATCCTGGTGCTGGTGAAGGCCTTCGGCCGGCGCGCGCCGTTCTTCAAGTTCTTCCTCAAGCAGGAACTGATCTGGGTGCCGATCCTCGGTCTGGCCTGGTGGGGGCTCGATTACCCGTTCATGAAGCGCCACACCAAGGAACAGATCGCCCGCAACCCGGCGCTCAAGGGCCAGGACATCGAGACCACGCGGCGCGCCTGCGAAGCGTTCCGTCATCAGCCGGCGCTGATCCTGAATTTTCTCGAAGGCACGCGCTTCACGCCGGCCAAGCATGCCAAGCAGCAGTCGCCGTACCGCTATCTGCTGAAGCCGAAATCCGGCGGCTTCGCGTTCACGCTGTCGGCGCTCGGCGAGCAGCTGCACTCGCTGCTCGACGTGACGATCGTCTACCAGGACGGCGCCAAGGGTTTCTGGGACTTCCTCTGCGGACGCATGGGACGCGTCGTCGTCGACATCCGCCAGCTCGAGGTGCCGCGCGAACTGTTCCTCGGCAGCTACGAGAACGATCCGGAATTCCGTGCGCGCTTCCACACCTGGATCGCGGCACTGTGGAGCGACAAGGATCGCCTGATCGGCGAGATCCGGGCCGAGACGCGCGCGGCCTGAAGCCGGGCTTGCGCGCGGCGTGCGCGATCAGGTCGCGAAACCGGTCACGCGCGGCGCTTCGAGCAGGTACATCGCGACCTCGGTGAACAGGTTCGGCGCCAGGCGGTGCGCAAGCCCTTCATGGTGCGTGTGGTCGAGCAGGCGGCGGGCGAGGATCTTCCAGCCGCGCTCGGCGCACAGCGCCTCGAAGTCGTCGACGGTGCAGAAATGGATGTTCGGCGTGTCGTACCAGCGCGACGGCAGCATCGGCGTCACCGGCATGCGGCCGCGCGCCAGCGCCAGGCGCACGCGCCAATGGCCGAAGTTCGGGAACGTGACGATGCCGGTCTTGCCGACGCGCAGGATTTCGGCGATCGCTTCGTCCGGCCGCTGCAGCGCCTGCAGCGCCTGCGTCATCACCACGTGGTCGAACGACGCGGACTCGAAGTCGCGCAGGCCTTCGTCGATGTCGGCCTGGATCACGTTGATGCCGGCCGCGACGCAGCGCGAGACGTTGCGCGGATCGATCTCCAGGCCGTAGCCGCGTACCTGCCGCGTTCTGGCCAGATGTCGCAGCAGCACGCCGTCGCCGCAGCCCAGATCGAGGATGCGCGAGCCGGGCCGGATCCAGTCGATGATCGGTTCGAGGTCGGGGCGCAGGTTCACGCGCGCGCCTCCAGTTCATCGGCGACGCGGGCCAGATAGCCGCGCAGCACGTCGTGATACTGCGGGATCGGCATCAGGAAGTCGTCGTGACCGAGCTGCGACTCGATCAGCGCGTAGGAAACGTCGCGGTCGGCGTCGACCAGCGCCTTGACGATCTCGCGCGAGCGCGCCGGCGAGAAGCGCCAGTCGCTCGAAAAGGCGATGACCAGGAAGCGCGCCTGCGCATGCCGGAACGCGGCGTCGAGACGGTCGCCGTAGTCGCGGGCCGGATCGAAGTAGTCGAGCGCCTTGGTCATCAGCAGGTAGGTGTTGGCGTCGAAGCGATCGACGAACGCCTGGCCCTGATAACGCAGGTAGCTCTCGACTTCGAACTCGACGTCGAAATTGAAGCTCGGCGTCGGCTCGCGCAGGTCGTTGCCGAACTTGGCGCGCATCGCCGCGTCGGACAGATAAGTGATGTGGCCGATCATGCGCGCCAGCATCAGGCCGCGCGACGGCACCACGCCGTGCTCGTAGAAACGGCCGCCGTGGAAGTCGGGATCGGAGAGGATCGCCTGGCGCGCGATCTCGTTGAAGGCGATGTTCTGCGCCGACAGCTGCGGCGCCGAGGCGATGACGAGGGCGTTGGCGACACGCTCCGGCAGGTCGATCGCCCACTGCATGACCTGCATGCCGCCGAGCGAGCCGCCGACCACCGCCGCCCAGCGCCCGATGCCGAGCACATCGGCAAGCAGCGCCTGCGAGCGCACCCAGTCGCGCACGGTCAGCAACGGGAAGTCCGGACCGTACGGCGCGCCGGTGTCCGGGTTGATCGAGCTGGGCCCGGTCGAGCCCTTGCAGCCGCCGAGATTGTTCAGCGCGACGACGTAGTAGCGCCGCGTGTCGATCGGCTTGCCGGGGCCGATGCAGTTGTCCCACCAGCCGGCCTTGCGGTCGTCGACGTGGTGCAGGCCGGCGGCGTGATGGTCGCCGGACAGCGCGTGGCAGATCAGCACCGCGTTGCTGCGCTGGGCGTTGAGCGTGCCGTAGGTCTCGACCATCAGCTCATGGCGCGGCAGCGTGCGCCCGCAATCGAGCGGCAGCGGCGCGTCGATCAGCACGCGCTGCGGCGTGACGACGCCGACCGAGCCGGGCGCGGTGAAATCGACAGCGGCTTCGTTCATCGACGGCTGGATGCCTTCAGGGCAGGCACTAGCGGAACGCGCCCGGCAGCGGCAGCAGGCGGTTCAGCACCTGCAGCAGGAGGATGACGACCAGCGGCGAGAGATCGAGCCCGGACATCGGCGGCAGGAAGCGGCGCATCGGCCGCAGCAGCGGCTCGTTGAGGCTCCACAGGATGTTGCTGGCCGGATTGTTCACGCCGGGGCCGAGCCAGGACAGGATCGCCTGCACGAAGATCGTGAAGGTATAGAGATTGACGGTCAGCACCACCAGCTTGAGCGCCGCGTACCACAGCACCGAGGCCGGGCCGAGCGAGAAGCCGAGCACGCCGATGACGACGTAGATATAGACGACGGCCAGCACGGCCAGCGTGAGGGCGGCGGCGAGATTGATGTTGCGTACCGTTGGCAGGTACGGGCGCAGCCAGTCGTTCGGATAGCGCGTCGCCTTCCAGATCGCCTGCGAGATCGGGTTGTAGAAGTCCGCGCGCGACCACTGCAGCAGCACGCGCAGCAGATAGATCCACAGCGCCAGATCGAACAGCGTGGTGACGAGGAACAGCAAGGCGTTGGCGGCGTTGGCGCCCATCAGGACTCCTTGGCGAGCAATGCGCCGAGTTCGCGGCCGCGTTCGGCGGCCGCCTGCAGCGCGTCGGCGAAGATGGCGCGCAGGCCGGCGTTTTCAAGATGACGGACGGCGGCTTCGGTGGTGCCGCCCTTCGAGGTGACGTTGGCGCGCAGCTGCGCGACGTCGATGCCGCGGGCGGCACCATCCTCGGCCATCTTGGCGGTACCGATGAAGGTCTGCAGCGCCAGCCGGGCGGCGACGTCGGCGTCGAGTCCGAGTCTGACGCCGGCCTCGCGCATCACCTCGGTCAGCAGGAAGAAATACGCCGGCCCGGAACCGGACACCGCGGTGACGGCGTCGATCAGGTCTTCCGAGGCGATCCACACGCAGGTGCCGGCGGCGCCGAGCACGTACTCGGCGAGCTGGCGCGCCTGCGGCGGCACCGACGGCGGTGCGTAGAGGCCGGAAATGCCGGCGCCGAGCAGCGCCGGCGTGTTCGGCATCGTGCGGATCAGATGCACCTCGTCGCCGAGCCAGCGCGCCAGCGATGCGAGCTGGATGCCGGCGGCGATCGACACGACCACGCAGCCGGCCTGCAGGCGCAGTCCAGCGAGCGCCTCGCGCATCTGCTGCGGCTTGACGGCCAGCACCACGACATCCGCGCTCGGCGCGATCTCGCCGGCGGCGCTGGCGACGCGAATGCCGTAGCTGTCCTTCAGCCAGCGTGCGCGCTCGGCGAGCGGCTCGGCGACCGCCAGTCGCGCCGGCGGATGGCCGGCCTTGAGCAGGCCGCCGATCAGGCTGGCCGCCATGTTGCCGCCACCGATGAAGGCGATTTGCGCTGACATTGAAATCCTGTTGCGATCCGGTTCGGACCTGCCCGGGGCAGAGTGCGCGGTATCATAGGCGATACCGCCCCCCGACACGATGTGACGTGAGCTCCCCAAAACGCCCTGCTGGCAGTGCGGATACCCGCAAGCTGCTCGAGCAATACCGTGCGCGCATCGAAAGTGCGCGCGTCTACGACGTCGCCGTGGTCTCGGCGCTGGAGGACGCGGGCAAGCTGTCGCAACGGCTCGGCAACCGCGTCCTGTTCAAGCGCGAGGACCAGCAGTCGGTCTACTCGTTCAAGCTGCGCGGCGCCTACAACAAGATCGTGCGGCTGGCGCCCGAGCAGCGGGCCCGCGGCGTGGTCACCGCTTCCGCCGGCAACCACGCGCAGGGCGTCGCGCTGGCGGCGCGCAAGCTCGGCATTCCGGCGCATATCGTCATGCCGCGCACGACGCCGGCGCTGAAAGTCGAATCGGTGCGCGAGCTCGGCGGCAAGGCGATCCTGCACGGCGACGGCTTCGACGACGCGCGTGCGCATGCCGAGCAGCTGGTGGTCGAGAAGGGCTGGACCATGATCCATCCCTACGACGATCCGGACGTCATCGCCGGCCAGGGCACGATCGGCCGCGAGCTGCTGCAGCAGTGCGGCAATCTCGACGCGGTGTTCGTGCCGGTCGGCGGCGGCGGCCTGATCGCCGGCGTCGCCGCCGCCATCAAGTCGGCCAATCCGCGCATCCAGATAATCGCCGTCGAGCCCGACGACTCGACCTGCTTCGCCTCGGCGATGAAGGCCGGCCGTCGTGTGGTGCTGCCGCAGGTCGGACTGTTCGCCGACGGCGTCGCCGTGCGGCAGATCGGCGAGGAGACCTTCCGCGTCGCCCGGCATCTGGTCGACGACACGGTGCTGGTCAGCGTCGACGAGATCTGCGCCGCGACTCGCGACATCTTCTACGACAAGCGTGCGCTGCCCGAGCCGTCCGGCGCGCTCGCGGTCGCCGGCCTCAAGCGCTGGGTCAACGAGCGCGGCGTGCGCGGCCGGACGCTGGCCGCGATCATTTCCGGCGCCAACGTCAACTTCGACCGTCTGCGCCACATCGCCGAACGCGCCGAGCTCGGCGACGACGCCGAGGCACTGCTGGCGGTGACGCTGCCGGAACGTCCGGGCGCCTATCGGCAGTTCATCCGCCACATCGGCCGCCGCCCGGTGACCGAGTTCAACTACCGCTACGCGCAGGGCAGTGCCGCGCACGTGTTCGTCGGCCTCAAGCTGGCCGGCGGCAGCGAGGAGCTCGACACGCTGGTTGCCGGCCTGCGCGAGCAGGGCTATCCGGTGCTCAACCTGCGCGGCGACGAAATGGCCAAGGACCACGTGCGCTTCATGGTCGGCGGCCGCGCCCCGGGTCTCGCCCACGAGCGCCTGTTCCGCTTCGAATTTCCGGAACGCCCGGGCGCGCTCGCCGATTTCCTGCAGGCGATCGGCGCACGCTGGAACATCACGCTGTTCCACTACCGCAACCACGGCGCCGCCTACGGCCGCGTGCTGTGCGGCCTGCAGGTGCCGAAGAAGGAATGGGCCGAGTGCCGGCGCGTGTTCGACGCGCTCGGCTACGAATACGCCGACGAAACCGGCAATCCGGCGTACAAGCTCTTCCTCGGCACCGACTGAGCCGTCGCCGGCCTGTGCCGGTCACCGCCGGACGCGGGCAGCGATCCGCCCGGCCGGCGGGTCGCGCTCAGCGATCTTCGAGGCTGAGGATGTAGCGCCAGTGCTCCGGGCGCACCGGCACCACCGACAGGCGCGTGCCGGGCGCCAGCAAGGCGAGACCTTTGAGTTTCGGCTCGTGTGCGCGCAGCGTCGCCAGCGTCACCGGCGCAGCCAGCTTGCGCACGAACTTGACGTCGACCAGCAGCCAGCGCGGCGCTTCGGGCGTCGCCTTCGGATCGTAGTACTCGGACTTCGGATCGAACTGCGTGGGGTCGGGATAGGCCCTGGAGACGACCTTCATCACGCCGTAGATGCCGGGCACCTTGGCGTTGGAGTGATAGAAGAACGCCTCGTCGCCGATCTCGAACTGGTCGCGGAACATGTTGCGCACCTGATAGTTGCGCACGCCGTTCCACGGTTCGGTCTGTTTCGGGCGGGCCGCGAGATCGTCGATCGAGAAGACGTCGGGCTCGGACTTCATCAGCCAGTAGGCCATTTCACTCCCTGTTCGGTAATCACGGCGTCGAGCGGTACGTCCCACGGCTCGCGCGGGAGACGGTCGACTTGCTGGATCGCGTAAGCGTAGCCGAGATAGCGCGGCCGCCGCCCGATGCGCGGGCGCGCGAGCCAGCGGTCGTAATAGCCACCGCCGGTGCCGAGCCGGGTGCCGCACGCATCGAAGCCGAGCAGCGGCAGGATGACGGCGTCGAGTTCAGCGCGTCGCACGCGGGCGCCGTGGCGCGCCGGCTCGGCGATGCCGTAGCGGTTGCGGCGCAGCGCCGCATCGTGACGCAGCCACTCGAAGCGCATCACGCTCGGTCCGAGGACGCGCGGCACGGCCACGCGCACGCCGGCGCGGCGCAGCACGGCGATCAGCGTGCCGGTCGGCAGTTCGCTGCCGTAGTCGAGGTAGACGCAGACGCGGCGTGCGCGCAGCGCGCGCAGCAGCGCCAGCGCGTGGCGTGCCGCCTGCCGCGACGCGCGGCGACGGCCGGCGCCGCAAACACGAAGGCGCCGCGCGCGGAGTTCGCGGCGCAGCGCCTGCTTGCGTGTATAGGTGTCTCCCGCCTGTGCCGTCATCGGTCTTCGACCTTGAGACGTAGTCTCAAGTGGGCACCTCGCCATGCCATCGGGCTTCCCACTGCGTGGTGGGCCTGCACGCCCGGCGTGGTTAGGGTTCCCGGGGTTTTGCAAATAGGCTCAAGGGTACCAAACCGATTCGCGAACACCGCAGGAGACACGAGCACAGGATATCACGGGTGCTTCGTGCGGCTCGACCGCTCGTCATTCGAGCGACATCGTCGAGTCGATGTCGAGCGCGAGCTGGCGCAGCCGCTGCACGGTCTGCGGGTCGGCCTGCGCGACGCCCTCGACGCCCTTGAGCTCGAGCAGCTCGCGCGCGATGTTGAGCGCCGCCATCACCGCGATGCGCTCGGCGCCGAGCGCCTTGCCGCGCTTGCGGATGCTGGTCATGCGCTCATTGAGATAGTCGGCGGACTTGATCAGCGCCTCGTGCTCGTCGGGCGGGCAGGCGACGGCGTACTCCTTGCCCATGATGCGCACGGTGATGCTGAGCGGCTCGGCGGCGTCCTTGTCGGCGGTCATGGTTCCTGCTCCGATTCGAGCGAGCGCACGCGCTCGACGATGCCTTCGATGCGACGGCGCAATTCGGCGTTCAGCGCCAGCAGGCGGTCGCGCTCCTGCAGGGCGCGCTTCTGCTCGAGACGGGCTTCGCGGTAGGCGGCCATCAGGCGCTGCACGCGATCCTCGAGCTGCTGGAGTTCGGATTCAATCATTGCGGCGGACAAAAAAGGCGGCGGCCCAGTATATCGTCTACTGGAGCCGCCGCCGGCCCGCAACGGCGGGCGTGTCGCTTACTGCAGAAGCAGGAACAGCGCGCCCGGACCGCGGCGCAGCTGCAGCAGCAGCTGGCCCTTGCCGGCGATCAGCTTGTTGAAGTCTTCCATCGTCGTCACCGGCTGGCGGTTGACGGCGATGATGACGTCGTTCGGGCGCAGACCGGCCTTCGCCGCCGGCGAGCCCTGCTGCACCGACTTCACGACGATGCCGCTGTCGATGTCGTCGTCACGCATGCTGTCGTCGACCACCGCGAACGTGGCGCCGGCGAGGCGCGGCGAGACGTCCTTGGTGACGGCGACCGTCTGCTGCGTGTCCTTGCCGATCGTGACGGTGACGTTCTTGAGCTTGCCGTCGCGGTAGAGCTTGAAGTCGACCTTGTCGCCGACTCGCATCAGGCCGACGATGCTGCGCAGCTGCGGGAAGTCGGTGATGTCCTTGCCGTTGGCGGCGACGATCAGGTCGCCGGCCTTCAGACCGGCCTTGGCGGCCGGCGAGTCGGGCACGACGCGGCCGATCAGGGCGCCGCGGCTGCTCGGCAGGTTCAGGGCCTTGGCGAGCTCCGGCGTGACTTCCTGGCCGCCGACCACACCGATGCGGCCGCGCTCCACCGAACCGTGGTCGATCAGCTGCGTCATGATGTTCTTGACGAGGTTGACCGGAATCGCGAAGCCGATGCCGACATTGCCGCCGGACTGCGAGTAGATCATCGACGGCACGCCGACCAGCTCGCCCTTGAGATTGACGAGCGCGCCGCCGGAATTGCCCGGGTTGATCGAAGCGTCGGTCTGGATGAAATCGCCGAGGCCGTCGCTGATGCCGGTGCGGCCGAGCGCCGAGACGATGCCGCTGGTGACGGTCTGCCGCAGGTTGTACGGCGAGCCGATGGCGACGACGAAGTCGCCGACCTGCAGGCCGTCGGAGTTGCCGAGCGGCAGCGCCGTGAGCTGGTCGGCCTTGATCTGCAGCACGGCGACGTCGGTGCCGTCGTCGCGGCCGATCAGCTTGGCTTCGAACTCACGATCGTCGTTGAGGCGGACCTTGATTTCCTTGGCGTCCTTGACGACGTGGTTGTTGGTGATGACGTAGCCCTTGGCGGCATCGACGATGACGCCCGAGCCGACCGACTGGAACTCGCGTTCCTGCGGCTGGTCCGGCACGTCGAAGAAGCGGCGGAAGAACGGATCGTCCATCAGCGGATTGCGGACTTCGACCTCGCCGGTCACGGAAATATTGACGACGGCGGGCATCACCGGCTTGAGCATCGGCGCCAGCGAAGGCACGCCGCCCTGGACGGGCAACTGCTGCTGCGGCTGAACGGGAACCGGGATATCGGCGTGCGCCGAACGCGGCGCCGAGGACATCATCAGGGCGGCGCCGAGGATGGACGCCGAAACCGCGAGCGGAGCGATGAGCTTGACGGCGAATTCTTTTGACATCGAAGAAAGTCTCGGATCAGGCTGCGGATAGGCAGCGGCGGTAAGACCGCCGCGTCGTTCAATAGTTTCCGGTGTCGTGCCGGCGGGCTCAGGGCAGGCGCAGCGCCGGGTTCAGGCTGTAGCGGCCGACGATCGCGGCGCGCGCCAGCACGTGTCCGTCCGCCGCGCGGCGCAGATCGGCGAGGCTGAAGCCCGGCGCCAGTCCGAGTGACGGCACATCGAGGGCCAGCACCTCGAAGGTGTACCGGTGCACGCGTGCGTCGTTCCACGGCGGGCAGGGGCCATCGTAGCCGAGGTAATGGCCTTCCATCGCCGCGTCGCCCTGGAACCAGCCGGTGTAGTCGTTGAGCCCCTGTACCGAACCTTCCGGCCCGGCCGGCTGCGCCTTGCCGTGCGCGGCGACGCCCTGGCTGCAGGCGCCTTCGGCGATCTCGGTAGTCTCGGGCGACAGGTCGACGAGCAGCCAGTGCACGAACTCGGCGCGCGGCAGTGCCGCCGGCACCACGCGGCCGTCACGGTTGACGTCGTCCGGACGCGTCGGCGCGTCGGCGTCGATGACGGTCACGGCGAAGCTCTGCGTGCCGGCCGGCGCGCCGCTCCAGCGCAGCTGCGGATTGCGATTCTGCGCGAGGCGGACGTGGCCGAACGGCGCCTTCTCGGCGAAGGCACAGCGACCGGGGATGCGACCGCTGGCGGACAGGCTGCGGCTGGACAGTTTCATGCAGTTTCTCCGAATCGTGCCGTGGATGGCTTATGGGTAGCGCTGCGACAGCGCCGTCTCCTCGACGCTGCGCCGCAGGCCGAGGCCAAGCTTGACGAGCCCGTCCGACAGGCGCTGCGCGAGCGGTTGCCGGCGCCGGAAGCGCAGGCCGTAGAGCTCGGCGTCGCGGGTGCGCGCGAGCAGGTAATCGTCGCTGGTCTGCAACTGGTCGACGAGTTGCAGTTCGAGCGCCTGGCTGCCGAACCAGTGCTCGCCGGTCGCGACGCGCGCGATATCGAGCTTGGGCCGGTACTCGCCGACGAAGCGCTTGAACAGGGTGTGCGTTTCCTCGATCTCGGCCTGGAACTTCTCGCGGCCGGCCTCGGTGTTCTCGCCGAACAGCGTCAGCGTGCGCTTGAAGTCGCCGGCCGTGTGCAGCTCGTAGTCGACGTCGAGGCGCTTGAGCAGGCGGTTGAAGTTCGGCAGCTGGGCGACCACGCCGATCGAGCCGACGATCGCGAACGGCGCGGCGAGGATGCGGTCGGCGACGCAGGCCATCAGGTAGCCGCCGCTCGCCGCCACCTTGTCGACGGCGACCGTCAGGTGGATGCCGGCGCTGCGCAGGCGCGCGAGCTGCGAGGCGGCCAGGCCGTAGCCGTGCACCATGCCGCCCTCGCTGTCGAGGCGGAGCAGCACCTCGTCGCGGCCGGGACGGGCGACCTGCAGGACGGCGCTGATTTCCTCGCGCAGCGATTCGACCGCGGAGGCCTGCAGATCGCCGCGGAACTGCAGCGCGTAGACGCGCGGCTTGCCGTCGTCGGCGTGGCTGCGGGCCGCCTTGCGGCGTTCGCGCTCGCTGCGCTTGCGGTCCTTGAGCAGCTGCTTGTGCTCCGCTTCACTGAGCGTCTGGTCGCGGATCATATCGGCCAGATCCTCGTAGCGCTCATTGAGGTTGCGCACCTCCAGGCGCTCGCCGCCGGCCGACCCGCCGCGCGCGGCGCGGATCAGGACCGCCAGCAAGAGGACGACGATCGCCACGGCCGCGACCCAGGTCACGGTCTTGGCGAGGAACAGGCCATAGGCCGTCAGGAATTCGCTCATGCGGGGTTCGGTGCTTCCAACTCGCTGGAAAACTTCTAGTTTACGCGGCAGAATCGCTGCAGAGGCGAAGGGTGCGCAAGTGCCACGGGGTTCGCAAGCTTCGAAATTTACGCTGCAGTGCAAAATGGCTTGCGTATAATGCATAAGCTGCACACGCTTTCGGGCTGTTCTGGATAAACAAGAGGTTGGGAGATTCGGCAATGAAAAAAATGCACCGTGCCGGACTTGCGTTACTGCTTGCCGCTTTCGCCATGCCGGTACTGGCGCAGGATGCCGAGCAGGAAATGCGGCCGTACATCAGTGGCGGATACACCTATACGTTCGAGGACGGCGACCGCAACTCCGACAACGGCAACGGCTGGTACATCGGCGCGGGCAAGGCCATCAACCAGTACTGGGGCTGGGAGTTCAGCGGGTCCTGGGACCAGTTCGACAAGGATGGCGCGGCCAACCCGAACAACTGGCGCCAGTACGGGGCCAAGCTCGATGGCATGTTCTTCTACTCGCGCGACCCGAAGTTCTCGCCGTATGTCGGCGTCGGCGTCGGCGCGATGCGTTCCGAGCTGAAGACCACCGGTGACAAGTCGACCGATCCGTTCGTCGACGCCGGCGTCGGCTTCTTCAAGTATTTCGGCGATCACCTCGGCCTGCGGGCCGACGTCCGCTACCGCTGGCTCGATGCCGGCGACATCCCGGGCGTCAGCGCGTTCGGCGAGCCGGTCGTCAGGATCGGTCTGGTCGCCGCGCTCGGCGACAAGCCGGTCAAGCCGGTGGTCGAGGTCAAGGATTCGGATGGCGACGGCGTGCCGGATGACGCCGATCTCTGCCCGGGCACGCCGAAGGGCGTGAAGGTCGACGCCAAGGGCTGCCCGATCGATTCGGACGGCGACGGCGTGCCGGACGGTCTGGACCAGTGCCCGGGCACGCCGCCCGGCGTCGCGGTCGACGACAAGGGCTGCCCGACGACGCTCGGTTCCGGTCGCTTCAAGATCATCGGTTCCGGCGCCGACCTGCGCTTCGAGGACGTGCACTTCGAATTCGATAAATCCGACCTGTCGGATTACTCGAAGGAAATGCTCGACGATGCCGCGAACGTCATCAATCAGGTGTCCGAGAAGTATCCGGCCCTGAAGGTCGACGTCTCCGGCCATACCGACTCGATCGGTACCGAAGGCTACAACCAGGGTCTGTCGGAGCGCCGCGCCAACGCCGTCAAGCAGTACCTGCTGCGCAAGGGCGTCGAGCCGGGCCGTCTGAACACGTATGCCTACGGCGAATCGAAGCCGGTGGCGACGAACGACACGGCTGAAGGTCGCGCGCAGAACCGTCGCGCCGAAACCCGCACCCGCGGCGAGTAAGTCGGCACGGAAGTACGCTTCAGAAACCCCGCTGCCGCAAGGCAGCGGGGTTTTTTCGTATCTGCTCCATTGCCGCGGAGGAGCCTGGCGGGGCGGGCTGTAAAGGGCGGCCGTCGCGCCGTATGCCTGGTGGTGCCGCGCTGGCGCGAGGCCCTGCCGCCCCGGAGGAGTTTCCGGCGGCACGGCCTGTGGGCAGTGGCAGTCCCGTCGCGCCGGCGGGTGAAGTCAGAAGCCGCGCTGCAGGCGCGCGATGCGCTCGGGGGCGGCCGCGGCCGGGTCCGGGCGGCTGACGTCGGGCCAGCCGGCCAGATGCTGCCGGGCGAGTTCGGTGAGCACGTCGAGGTGCCGTTCGCCGGCGTTCAGCGCCGGGATGTAGCGCAGGGCCTCGCCGCCCGCGGCACGGAATTGCTCCGCGTAGCGCAGCGCGACCTCCTCGAGCGTCTCCAGGCAGTCGGCGGAGAAGCCGGGGCAGATCGCGTCGAGCGTGCGTACGCCGCTGCGGGCGAGGCGCTCGACGGTCTGGTCGGTGTACGGCGACAGCCACTGGGCGCGGCCGATTCGGGACTGGAAGCTGAGGCTCCATTGCTCCGGGGCCAGCTGCAGCGCCGCCGCCAGCAGGCGCGCGGTCTTCTGGCAGAAGCAGTAGTACGGATCGCCGGCCGTCAGGTATTGCAGCGGGATCGAGTGAAACGACATCAGCAGGTGCTCGCCGCGGCCGTGCAGCTGCCAGTGCGCGCGCACCGAGTCGGCGAGCGCGTCGATGTAGTCGGGCAGGTCGTGATAGCCGTTGACCAGACGCAGCTCCGGCCACCAGCGCATCGGCTGCACGTGCGCGAGCACGGCGTCGAAGACCGAGGCCGTGGTCGTCGCCGAATACTGCGGGTACAGCGGCAGCACGACGATGCGGCGGGCGCCGGCCTCCAGCAGCTGATCGATCGCGCTGGCGATCGACGGCGTGCCGTAGCGCATGCCGAGCGCGACGGGAATGTCGGCGCCGAGGCGCGCTTGCAGGCCGACCTGCTGCGCGCGGCTGATCGCCAGCAGTGGCGAACCGTCGGGCGTCCAGATGCTGCGGTACGCATGCGCGAGGCGCGCCGGCCGGAACGGCAGGATGAAGCCATGCAGGATCAGCCACCACAAGGGGCGCGGCAGTTCGACGACGCGACGGTCGCTGAGGAACTCGGCGAGGTAGCGGCGGATCGCCGGGGCCTCGGGTGCGTCCGGCGTGCCGAGGTTGACGAGCAGCACGCCGCTGCGCAGCGCGCGGGCGTGCGCGTCGACGTTCGGAGTGGAAGGCGGGTTCGGCATCGCCGCGATCATACGCGGGCCGACCGCCCGCGTTGAAGAGCGGCGCGGAGGATCAGGTGGCTTTCGGCGCGAGCGCGCTGTGCCGGCGCGAGTACGCGAAGTAGAGCGCCAGGCCGAGGGCCATCCAGATCGAGAAGGCCACCCAGGTCAGACCGGGCAGGCTCAGCATCAGCCAGCCGCAGAAGCCCATGCCGAGGATCGGCACCAGCGGCACGGCCGGCACCCGGAACGGGCGGGGCATGTCCGGGCGCGTGCGGCGCAGGACGATGACGCTGAGGCAGACCAGGAAGAACGCGCCCAGCGTGCCGAGGTTGACGAGCTCGGCGACCTTGCCGATCGGCGACAGGCCGGCGATCAGCGCGATGACGATGCCGCTGCTGAAGATCAGCTTGACCGGTGTCTGCGTGCGCGGATGCAGCGTGGCCATCGCCGACGGCAGCAGGCCGTCGCGGCTCATCGCCAGCACGATGCGGGTCAGGCCGTAGTACAGCACCAGCATGACGGTGGTGATGCCGAAGATCGCGCCGGTCGCGACCAGGCCCTGCGCCCAGCTGATGCCGAGGCTGCCCATCGCCGCGGCGATCGGGGCCTTGAGGTCGATCTGCTGGTACGGTACGACGCCGGTCAGGATGCCGGACACGACGATGTAGAGCAGCGTGCAGACCGCCAGCGACGCCAGGATGCCGATCGGCAGGTCGCGCTGCGGATTGATCGCTTCTTCGCCGGCGGTCGAGACGGCGTCGAAGCCGATGTACGCAAAGAAGATCAGCGCCGCGGCGGTGGCGATGCCCATCACGCCGTAATGCGACTGGCCGTTGGCGTCGACGACGCGCTCGGGAATGAACGGCGACCAGTTGTCCGGATTGATGTGCGGCGCGGCGATCGCGATGAAGATCAGGATCGTCGCCAGCTTGACGATCACCATCACGCCGTTGAAGCGCGCGGATTCCTTCACGCCCCAGGACAGCAGCAAGGCGAGCACCAGCACGATCGCCATCGCCGGCACGTTGCAGATACCGCCTTCGGACGGCGACGACGTCCACGCCGCCGGCAGTTCGAAACCGAAGAAGCCGGACAGGATCTTGGCGAAGTAGCCCGACCAGCCGATCGACACGGTGGCGGTGGCGACCGTGTACTCCAGCAGCAGCAGCCAGCCGATGATCCAGGCCGGGAACTCGCCGATGCCGGCGTAGGCATAGCCGTAGGCGCTGCCGCTGCCGCCGATCGCGCTCGACAGCTCGGCGTAGCACAGGGCCGAGAACGCGCAGGCCAGTCCCGAGATCACGAACGACAGCACGATCGCCGGGCCGGCGTGCTCGGCGGCGGCGACGCCGGTCAGCACGAAGATGCCGGTGCCGATCACGCAGCCGATGCCGAGCAGGGTCAGATCCCAGGCCGTCAGGCAGCGACGCAACCCGGTATGGGCGTTCGGATCGATGGCTTTGGTGCGCAGCAGGCTCATGAAGCAAGGCTCCCGATGATGATCGGTCGATTATGCACAAAGCCTGCTCCGCGCCCGAGCGGAAAGACCACCAGAAACGAAAAGCCCGGCGAACCGGGCTTTTCTTGCCATCTGCGATCCGGGAAGGGCGCTGCCGGCAGGGGCGAAGCCCGGCCGCTCAGGACCTTCCTGAACTCAGGCGCGCTCGACGATCGCGGTGACGCCGAGGCCGCCGGCCGCGCAGATCGAGATCAGGCCGCGGCCGCCGTTGTTCTCGTCGATGATCTTCGCCAGCGAGGCGAGGATGCGGCCGCCGGTCGCGGCGAACGGATGGCCGGCGGCGAGGCTGCCGCCCTTGATGTTCATCTTGGCACGGTCGATCGAGCCGAGCGGCGCGTCGAGGCCGAGCTTCTCGCGGCAGAACTTCGGGTCTTCCCAGGCCTTCAGCGTGCACAGCACCTGGCCGGCGAAGGCTTCGTGGATTTCGTAGAAATCGAAGTCCTGCAGCTTCAGGCCGGCGCGGTCGAGCATGCGCGCGACAGCGTAGGCCGGCGCCATCAGCAGGCCCTCGTGCTTGCTGCCGGCGAAGTCGACGGCGGCGGTCTCGGCGTGCGTGATGTAGGCGAGCGGCTTGTAGCCGTGCGCCTTGGCCCAGTCCTCCGACGCCAGCAGCACCGCCGAGGCGCCGTCGGTCAGCGGCGTCGAGTTGCCGGCGGTCAGCGTGCCCTGGCCCGACTTGCGGTCGAAGGCCGGCGACAGCGACGCCAGCTTTTCCAGGGTGATGTCCGCGCGCAGATTGTTGTCACGAGACAGGCCCGCGAACGGCACGATGAGATCGTCGAAGAAGCCGGCGTCCCAGGCGGCGGCGGCCTTCTTGTGCGACTCGTAGGCGAGCTGGTCCTGCGCTTCGCGCGGGATCTTCCACTCCTTGACCATGAGCTCGGTGTGCTGGCCCATGCTCATCTTGGTGCGCGGCTCGCCGTTGGTCGGGATCTGCGGTGCCAGCATCGCCGGGCGGAACTTGGCGAGCGCCGCGAGGCGCTGGCCGGCGGTCTTGGCGCGGTTGAGTTCGAGCAGGATCTTGCGCAGCTTCTCGCCGACCGCGATCGGCGCGTCCGAGGTCGTGTCGGTGCCGCCGGCCATGCCGGACTCGATCTGGCCGAGCGCGATCTTGTTGGCGATGTTGATCGCCGCCTGCAGGCCGGTGCCGCAGGCCATCTGCAGGTCATAGGCCGGCGTTTCGGCCGCCAGGCCCGACGACAGCACCGACTCGCGGCACAGGTTGAAGTCGCGCGAGTGCTTCAGCACCGCGCCGGCGGCGACTTCGCCGAGCGCTTCGCCATGCAGCTGGAACTTGTCGACGACGCCCTTGAAGGCGGCCGTCAGCATGTCCTGGTTCGACTTCGTCGCGTACGCCGTGTTCGAACGGGCGAACGGAATGCGCGATCCGCCGAGGATCGCCACCTTGCGGCCGTAGGGCTTCATCTGTCTCTCCTGCAATGCAATGGAAAACCGGAAATGGCGGCGAGCTTAGTGAGGGGGGCTCGGGCTGGCTATTGCTGCACCGCCACATGGCGCGGGCATTTGATCCTGCGTTGCGGATGCGAAAAAGCCCCGGCGGGCCGGGGCTTTTTCCTGGTTCAGCGCGGCCGTCCTTGGTGCGACGGCCTATCCGGATCGAGCGCCGGTCCGGCCGTCCTTGCTCGACTCGGCATGACCTTGAGTCGTCCCTCGCCCAGGGCCGACACTGGCCGGGCGTTCGCGAGATGCCGCGGGTCTATTGATCCGACTTTATCAGTGCCGTCCCTGGCGAGGCCGCACTTCCCGATCGACCGCTGGCCCGGCCATCCATGGCCGGGCGTTCGCAAAACGAGCGTGCCCTTCAAGGCCTTCCCGCTTGGCTCACTCCTCCGTCGCCCACTGCTCGAGCATCTTCTCGAGGTAGTGGATGTGGTGCGTGCCTTCCTTGAACACCGGGTCCGCCATGATGCGGCGCTGCAGCGGGATGTTGGTCTGGATGCCCTCGATCACCATTTCCGCCAGCGCCTGGCGCATGCGCGCGATCGCGCTCTTGCGGTCGGAGCCATAGGCGATCAGCTTGCCGATCATCGAGTCGTAGTGCGGCGGCACCTTGTAGCCGGCGTAGCAGTGCGAGTCGAGACGGATGCCCGGGCCGCCCGGCGCGTGGTACTTCTTGATCTCGCCGGGCGAGGGCACGAAGGTGCGCGCGTTCTCGGCGTTGATGCGGCACTCGATCGCGTGGCCGCGGAAGCGGATGTTGCCCTGCTTCTTCTTCAGCGGCTTGCCGTCGGCGATGCGGATCATTTCCTTGATCAGATCGACGCCGGTCACCATCTCCGTCACCGGGTGCTCGACCTGGATGCGGGTGTTCATCTCGATGAAGTAGAAGCGGCCGTCCTCGTAGAGGAACTCGAAGGTGCCGGCGCCGCGGTAGCCGATGCGCTTGCACGCTTCGACGCAGAGCGTGCCGATCTCCTCGCGCTGCGCCTCGGTGATGCCCGGCGCCGGCGATTCCTCGACGACCTTCTGGTTGCGGCGCTGCATCGAGCAGTCGCGCTCGCCGAGGTGGATCGCGTTGCCCTGGCCGTCGGACAGCACCTGGAACTCGATGTGGCGTGGCGTCTCCAGGTACTTCTCCATGAACACGGAGCCGTCCTTGAACGCGGCCTGCGCCTCGGTGCGCGCGAGCTGGATCTTCTGGATCAGATCGCCTTCCGCGCGCACCACGTGCATGCCGCGGCCGCCGCCGCCGGAAGCAGCCTTGATCAGCACCGGATAGCCGACTTCGGCGGCGATGCGGATGCACTCGTCGTCGTCGTCCGGCAGCACGCCGTTGCTGCCCGGCACGCAGGGCACGCCGGCGGCGATCATCTCGGCCTTGGCGTTGGTCTTGCTGCCCATCAGGCGGATCGTCTCCGCGCGCGGGCCGATGAAGATGAAGCCGGATTTCTCGACCGACTCGGCGAAGTCGGCGTTCTCGGACAGGAAGCCGTAGCCCGGATGGATGGCGTCGGCCTGGGTCACTTCGGCGGCGGAGATGATCGCCGCCATGTTCAGGTAGGAGCGCGCCGCCTGCGGCGGGCCGATGCAGACGGCCTCGTCGGCGAGCGCGACATGCTTCTGCTCGCGGTCGGCGGTCGAATAGACGGCGACCGTCTTGATGCCCAGCTCGCGACAGCAGCGCAGGATGCGCAGGGCGATCTCACCGCGGTTGGCGATGAGGATTTTCTTGATCTCTTTCATCGCCGGGCAACCCCGGCAAGCGCACGGGCGAGGCTCATGGTCGGATGCGCCATGGCCTTACTCGATGGCGAACAGCGGCTGGTCGAACTCGACCGGCTTTTCGTTCTCGGCGAGGACCTCGACGACGACGCCGGCCTTGTCGGCCTCGATCTGGTTGAGCATCTTCATCGCCTCGATGATGCACAGCACCTGGCCGGCCTTGACGGTCTGGCCGACTTCGACGAACGGCTTGGCGCCCGGCGACGGCGCGCGGTAGAAGGTGCCGACCATCGGCGCCTTGACGATGTGACGGTTGTCGGCCTTGGCCGGGATCGCCGCCGCAGGGGCGGCCGGTGCGGCCACGGCCGCCGGGGCCGGAATCGGCGCGGCATAGACCGGCTGCATCGGCGCCGCCATCTGGCGGCTGATGCGCACTGATTCCTCACCCTCGCGCACTTCCAGCTCCGAGATGCCGGACTGCTCGACGAGATCGATCAGCGTCTTGATCTTGCGTAAATCCATTGCTCCCTCCTCAGGGATGCGCTTGTCAGTTTGGCGAAAGGCGTGCGTGCGCCGCCTGCAGCGCGAGCCGGTAGCCCAGCGCGCCACAGCCGGCGATGACGCCCGAAGCGATGTCGGACAGATACGAGTGCTTGCGGAACGGCTCGCGGGCGTGGACGTTCGACAGATGCACTTCGATGAACGGGATGGCGACGGCCAGCAGCGCGTCGCGCAGCGCCACGCTGGTATGCGTGTACGCGCCCGGGTTGATCAGGATGAAGGCGATGCCGTCGGCACGGGCCTGCTGGACGCGGTCGACCAGCGCGCCTTCATGATTGCTCTGGAAGCTCGACAGCTGGTGGCCGAGCCGCGCGGCCTCGGCGCCCAGCTCTCGCTCGATGTCGGCCAGGGTCTGGTGCCCGTACACGCCCGGCTCACGGGTGCCCAGCAGGTTCAGGTTGGGCCCGTTGATCAGCAGCAGGTGGCTCAAGCAGAGTGCTCGCGTTCTTGGTATGGCCCGATTCTGCCGCAGCCCTGTCGCCGAAAACAAGCGCGAAATCGGATTTACAGGCAGTTACCTACAAGATCGCGGCATTTCGGTGCGTTTGGCGGTCCTGGATCAGGAGCGGCCGAGATGCCGCCGCAGCAGCTGCTCCAGCTGTTCGGCGCTCATGCCGCCGAGCACGCGTTCGGCGACGAAGCCGTCCGGATCGATCAGCACCGAGAACGGCAGCGCGCCGCGATCGTTGCCGAACTCGCGCATCGCGGCGTCGCCGGCGCTGAAGTTGGCGGCGACCGGGTAGTTGATCTGGAAGCGGCGCAGCAGCGGCTGCACCGCGGCCGGTTCGTCGAGCGCCGGACCGATGATCTGCAGGCCCAGCGAGCCGTAGTTGCTCTGCGCGGCGACCAGATGCGGCAGCTCGTCCATGCACGGTGCGCACCACGAGGCCCAGAAGTTGATCAGCACCCAGCGTCCGCGCAGCGACGACAGCGCCAGCGTCTTGCCGTCGAGCGTCGAGAAGCTCAGCGCCGGGGCGATGGTCGTCGCGCGCTCGACCTTCGGCTGCGCGAAGTGCCGGTACGACAGCGCGCCGGCGGCGGCGCCGAGCAGGGCGAGGGCGATGAAGACGGCAGGCTTGCGCATGTCAGGGATTCAGCGTTTGCGTGAGGGTTTGCGGTGGATAGCAGACGCCGGCGTCGGCGCAGCCCTGGAAGCTGACGCGCAGTCGCAGCGGTTGCTGCGCCGCGGCCGCCGGCAGGTTCAGCGGCACCTCGGCTTCGAGCAGGCCGCGGTAGATCTGCACGGCGCCGAAATGCTCGTCGACGTGGTCGATGCCCTGCGGCAGGCGGATCGGCCGCAGGCCGGCCGCGGTCGGACCGAGCAGCTCGACGCGGATACGCTGGCGGTACAGGTAGTAGCCCGGCGCGATGTTCCAGCTCAGATGCAGCTGCGCGCCGCGCCGCTCGATCGGCATCAGGTCGAAGGCCTGCGCCGCCGGCAGCAAGTCGTCGACGCTGGCGCGGCGCTCGAGGGCATTGCCCGGCGCGGCGCCGGCACTGGTGCAGGCGAGCAGGGCGAGGGCGGCGAAGCCGCGGGCAGGCATCAGGCGCACGAGGCGAGAATCCAGTCGAGATAGGGCGGGTGAACGGCCCCGACAGGGACCGCGACGATTTCCGGAAGTTCGTACCGATGCTCGCGCAGGATCGCCGCGCGCAGCGCTTCGAAGCCCGCGGCCGGGTGCTTGATCAGCAGCAGCGCTTCGTCCGCCTGCTCGACGGCGCCCTGCCAGCGGTAGATCGAGCGCAGCTGCGGCAGCACGCTGACGCAGGCCGCCAGACGCGCGTCGACCAGGTGCCGGGCGATGCGCTCGGCGGCGTCCGGCGGACAGCTGACCAGGGTGATCGCGAGCGCGGCGGCCGGCGCGGTGGCCGGCTGCGGCCCGGTGGCGGCGGAAGGATTCATCGGCGCAAGCTTACCGATTCCGCGACGGCTACAGGAATTGCGCGAGCAGCCACAGATTGGCCGCACTGATTGCGACGAACAGGCTCCAGCCGGCGATGCGCGTCAGCGGACCATTGGCGAAGCTGCCCATGATGTCGCGCCGGCCGGTGAAGCGGAGCAGCGGGTACAGCGCGAACGGCAGCTGCAGGCTCAGCACGACCTGACTCAGCACCAGCAGCGTGCCGACCGCGTGCTCGCCGAGCACGGCGACGCCGATGAAGGCCGGCACCAGCGCCAGCGCGCGCGTGATCAGGTGCCGCCGCCAGCACGGAATCTTCAGATCGAGAAAGCCTTCCATGATGATCTGGCCGGCGATCGTGCCGGTGAAGGTCGAGCTCTGGCCGGCGGCGAGCAGGGCGATGCCGAACAGCAGCGCGGCCGCGGCGGTGCCGACCACCGGTTCGAGCAGACGGTAGGCGTCCTCGATGCTGGCGACGTCGGCATAGCCGGTGCCGTGGAACGCGGTCGCCGCCAGCACCAGGATCGCGCCGTTGACGAGCATCGCCAGTGCCAGCGACACGACGGTATCGACGCGCAGGAAGCGGATCGCCTCGCGCCGCGCCGCCTCGCCTTCGCCGAGCCGTCGTGTCTGCACGATCGACGAGTGCAGGTAGAGGTTGTGCGGCATCACCGTGGCGCCGACGATGCCGATCGCCAGGTACACCGCCTCGCGGTCGGTCGCCAGTCCGGCATGCGGCATCAGGCCCTCGCGCACCGCGCTCCATTCGGGGCCGGCCAGCAGCAGTTCGACGAGAAAGCACGACGCGATCGTCGCCACCAGCGCCAGCACGATCGCTTCGAGCCGGCGGAAGCCCTTGCCCTTGAGCCCGATGACGACCAGCGTGCTCGCCGCCGTCAGCACCACGCCGGTCAGCACGCTGACGCCGAACAGCAGATGCAGCGCGAGCGCGCTGCCGAGCACCTCGGCGAGATCGCAGGCGACGATCGCCAGCTCGGCGAGCAGCCACAGCGCGGTATTGGCGCGGCGGCCGTAATGCTCGCGCGACAGGCGCGCGAGATCGTAGCCGGTGGCGACGCCGAGTTTCATCGCCAGCGTCTGCAGCAACATCGCCGCGAGGCTGGCGGCGGCGACCACGAACAGCAGCGCATGGCCGTACTTGGCGCCGGCCTCGATGTCGGTCGCCCAGTTGCCGGGGTCCATGTAGCAGACCGAGACCAGCAGGCCGGGGCCGCAGAACGCCAGCAGCTTCTTCCACGCCGGCAGGCCGGGCCGGATCGCGATGCTGCCGCGCACCTCGGACGGACAGAACGGTGCGGTCGCGGTCGTCGGCAGCTTGAACATGGAGGGACCGGGGGCGGAGCGGAGTGGATCGGCGCGGGCGTGGCGGGCGGACGCGCCCGCAGCGACGGCTGCGTCGTTCGTACTCTGGCATCGCCGCGCGAAAATGCCCAGACTACGCGCCCCGCCGGATCCGGCGGCTTTTCGTTCCCGCCGACGGCGGGAGATCACCTCTCGCGGTTGCCGATATGCACACTCTCGATCGAAACGTATTTCGCGCCGAGGCGCGCGAATACTTCAAGCTCGCCTGGCCGATCGTCGTCGCCCAGCTGTCCTTCGTCAGCATGGGCGCGGTCGACACCATTCTCGCCGGGCGCCTCGGCGCTGCGCCGCTGGCGGCGGTGGCCGTCGGCGCGAACGTCTTTTTCCTGATGTTCGTGTTCTTCTCCGGCCTGTTCATGGCGGTCTCGCCGATCGTCGCGCAGAAGATCGGCGCGCGCCGCGATCCGCTCGAGATCGGCCGCTTCGTGCGCGGCGCGCTGCTGCTGGCGATCGTCATGGGCCTGCTGTGGACGGCGCTGCTGCTGCTGGTGCGCGAGCCGGTGCTCGACCTCCTCGGCCTGGCGTCCGACACGCGCGCCTACGCCGACGGCTATCTGCGCGCGATCGCGCTGGCGCCGGTGCCGGCCTGCATCAACTTCGTCCAGCGCAATGCCGCCGACGCGCACGGCCTGACGCGGCTGTCGCTGGTGTCGGGGCTGGTCGGCTTCGTCGTCAACGGCACACTCGGCTACGGGCTGATGTACGGCCGCCTCGGCCTGCCGGCGCTCGGCCCGGCCGGCGCCGGCTACGCGCTGGCGCTGGCCGACGTCTCGATGGTCTTCGTCTACGCCGCGCAGTACTGGCGCACGCCGGTGCTGCGGGCGCTGCACATCCTCGGTCCGGGCGCATGGCCGTGGCGCGACGCGACGCGCCAGGTGCTGCAGCTCGGCCTGCCGATCGCCGCGATCCTGTTCGCCGAGTCGAGCCTGTTCCAGATCGGCGCGCTGATCGTCGCGCGCTTCGGCTCCGAGACCATGGCGGCGCACCAGATCGCGATCAACTTCACCTCGGTGATGTTCATGATCCCGCTGTCGGTCGGCATGGCCGCGACGGTGCGCGTCGGCCTCGCCGCCGGTGCCGGCGACGCCGACGCGGTCGCGCTGCGCGGCCGCGTCGGCATGGCGATCGGCATCGGCTTCGCCGTGTTCTCGGCGAGCCTGATGCTGCTGCTGCCCGGCCCCATCGTCGCGCTCTACACCAACGTCGCCCCGGTCGCGAAGCTGGCGCTGGGCTTCCTCGTCTACGCGGCGATCTTCCAGATCGTCGACTGCATCCAGGCGACGGCGAACGGCGCGCTGCGCGGCATCAAGGACACGCGCCTGCCGATGCTGATCACCATCACCGCGTACTGGATCGTCGGCCTGCCGCTCGCGGCCTGGCTGGCGCTGCGCACGGAGCTCGGGCCGGCCGGGGTGTGGTGCGGCTTCATCGTCGGCCTGACGGTCGCGGCGATCGGTCTGGCGCTGCGCTTCCTGCGCCGCACGGCGCCGGCGGCCGTGCTGCTCGACGCCGCGCGAGGCTGAGCGCGCCGGCGCGCTGCCGGCCGCTGCCGCGCGCAGCCGCAGCGCCCGGCGCCGTGGTGTTCGGTCGCCGCCGCCGCAGGCGCTGACGCGTTGCCGCGGCGTCGGCAGCATGTCTATGCTCCGCGGCCGGGCGCCCGGGGGCGCACCCGCCGGCAGTGCGAAGGTGCCGCGCGGGAATCCTGATATCCGACCACCGGACCGATTGATGAAAACTGCTGCGTCGCTGTCTGCCGGACTGCTGCTGTCTGCCGCTCTCGCGTTTGCCGCCCCTGCCGCCGTCGGCGCCGCGCCGGCGCGCGTCACGCCGATGACGCCGGACGTCGTGACGGCCTACGACGAACTGCGCCCGTCGGCCGACTTCATCAAGCGCGTCGAGATGGTGCCGATGCGCGACGGCGTGAAGCTGTACACCGTGATTTTCATGCGCAAGGGCGTGAAGAACGCGCCGATCCTGCTGTCGCGCACGCCGTACGACGCCAAGAAGTCGACCGAGCGCGTCGCCAGCCAGAAGCTCACCGAGGTGCTGCCGGCGATGGACGCGCCGTTCGTCGACGACGGCTACATCCGCGTCTACCAGGACATCCGCGGCCTGCACCACTCGGAAGGCGAGTGGATCATGAACCGCCCGCTCACCGGGCCGCTCAACGACAGCGGCATCGACGAGTCGACCGACGCCTACGACACCATCGACTGGCTGGTGAAGAACGTCGCCGAGAGCAACGGCAAGGTCGGCATCATCGGTTCGAGCTATCTCGGCTTCACGGCGCTGATGGCCGAGATCGATCCGCATCCGGCGCTCAAGGCCGCCGCGCCGCAGAGCCCGATGGTCGACGGCTGGCGCGGCGACGACTGGTTCCACAACGGTGCGTTTCGCGTCAGCAGCTTCGACTACGCGCTGGAGATGAGCCAGGACAAGGGCAGCGGCAGCGAGATTCCGCACGGTGCCGGCGACGACTACACGCTCTATCTCAAGGCCGGTTCGGCCGGCGACTTCGCGCGGCAATGGGGGCTCGACGCGATTCCGTTCGTGCAGAAGCTGATGCAGAACCCGGCGTACACGCCGTTCTGGTCGCTGCAGGCGGTCGACGCGCTGATGGCGCAGCGGCCGCTGACGGTGCCGACGATGCTGATCGTCGGCCAGTGGGACCAGGAGGATTCGTACGGCGCGCCGGCCGTCTACCGGGCGCTCGCGAATTCGCAACAGCGCCGGGCGCCGGTCTCGCTGGTCATCGGCCCGTGGCGCCACTCCGGCGTCAATCACTACGGCTACGAGCTCGGTGCGCTGACCTTCCGCGGCGACACCGCCGCCGAGTTCCGCACGCGCTATCTCAAGCCGTTCTTCGACCACTACCTCAAGGACGGTGCGGACCCGCGCACGCCGGCGGCGCTGAGCTACGCGACCGGCGCCGATCGCTGGAACGAATCGCCGCGCTGGCCGATGGGCACGCCGACGCCGCTGTATCTGAGCGCCGGCTTCGGTCTCAGCTTCGACAAGCCCGCGCAGGCCGGCCACGACGACTACGTGTCCGATCCGGCCAAGCCCGTGCCGTTCCTGCCGCGGCCGATCCACATGGGCGATCCGTTCCAGTGGAAGCCGTGGCTGGTGCACGACCAGCGCTTCGTCTCGGACCGCCCGGACGTGCTGGTCTACGAAAGCGCGCCGCTCGACGCGCCGCTGCACATCATGGGCGCGCCGGGCGTCGAGCTGTACGCGGCGACCTCGGGCCGCGACAGCGACTGGGTCGTCAAGCTGATCGACATCTACCCGGACGACTCGCCGGAACCGGCCAAGGAAGGTTCCAAGCCGAGCCTGGCCGGCTTCGAGCTGCCGGTCGGCATCGAGATCTTCCGCGGCCGCTACGTGCACGGCTTCGACGCGCCGCGGGCGCTGACGCCGGGCAAGGTCGAGACCTACCGCTTCGAGCTGCCGAACGTCGATCACGTGTTCCTGCCGGGGCATCGCATCGGCGTGCAGGTGCAGTCCAGCCTGTTCCCGCTCTACGACCGCAATCCGCAAACCTGGGTCGACAACCTCTTCGAAGCGCGGCCCGCCGATTACCGGGCGGCGACCCAGAGCGTCCATCGCGGCGCCGCGCAGGCCAGCCGCCTGCTGCTGCCGGTCGTGCGCTGAACGGCGCTGCCGTCCGCGCCCGCGCGCCTGCGGACGGCGCGCGGGCAGGGCGCGCGCCTTATCGCCAAGCGGTCTTGGCTTATGCCTTGAAGTCGTCAGGGGCGGGGTTCTTAATACGGGCCTTCCTCACCGCCGGACGGAGACCCGACATGACCTTGAGACTGGGCGACATCGCACCCGATTTCGAAGCCGAGACCACCGAAGGCCGCATCCGCTTCCACGAGTGGCTCGGCAATTCCTGGGGCGTGCTGTTCTCGCACCCGAAGAACTACACGCCGGTCTGCACGACCGAGCTCGGCTATACCGCCAAGCTCAAGCCGGAGTTCGACAAGCGCCACGTCAAGGCGATCGGCCTGTCGGTCGACAAGCTCGAGGACCACTACGGCTGGAGCAAGGACATCGAGGAGACGCAGGGCGCGGCGCTGAACTTCCCGCTGATCGCCGACGCCGACCGCAAGGTCGCCGATCTCTACGACATGATCCATCCGAACGCCAGCGACAGCTTCACCGTGCGCAGCGTGTTCATCATCGACCCGAACAAGAAGATCCGCCTGATCATCACCTACCCGGCGTCGACCGGCCGCAACTTCGACGAAATCCTGCGCGTCATCGACTCGCTGCAGCTGACCGATCAGTACAAGGTCGCCACGCCGGTCAACTGGAAGCCGGGCGAGGACGTCATCATCGTGCCGGCGCTCAAGGACGAGGACGCCAGGAAGCTGTTCCCGCAGGGCTGGAAGGCGCTGAAGCCGTATCTGCGTCTGGTCGCCCAGCCGAAGAAGGGCTGAGCCGGGCCGATGCATCTTGAAGGGCCGCCGCGAGGCGGCCCTTTTGCGTCAGGGGCGCGCCAGCGCCAGCGCCGGCGCGGTCAGGGCGGTCCCGACAGCCCGAAGAAGCGGCGCGCATTCGCCGCGCTGAGCCGCGCGACTTCGCCGGGCGCCTGAGCGCGGGCGCGCGCCACCGCTTCGAGCACCCACGGCAGGAAGGCCGGCTCGTTGCGCCGGTGCAGGTCGCGCGTCAGATGCTTCGGCGCGTTGCGCGGCAAGAGGTAGGGCGCGTCGGTCTCGATCAGCAGGCGCGCGTCCGGGATGTCGCGCACCGCTTCGAGCAGGTGCGCGCCGCGGCGCTCGTCGCAGATCCAGCCGGTGATGCCGATGTGGCAGTCGAGCGCGAGGTAGTCGTTCAGCGCTTCGCGCGTGTCGGTGAAGCAGTGCACGACGACGTCGCTGAGCTCGGCACGATGTTCCTTGAGCATGGCCAGAAAATCGGCGTGCGCGTCGCGCTGGTGCAGGAACAGCGGCTTGCGCAGCTCGATCGCCAGCGCCAGCTGTGCGGCGAAGGCGTGCCGCTGCTCATCGTGCGTCGCGAAGTTGCGGAAGTAATCGAGCCCGCATTCGCCCATCGAGACCAGTTCCGGCGCCGCCGCCAGCGCGCGCAGGCGCGCGCCGAGCGCGTCGCTCCATTCGGCGGCGTGGTGCGGATGCAGGCCGGCGGTCGCGTACAGCCGGCCCGGACGCTGCTGGGCCAGCAGCAGCGCCTGCTCGGCGCTGGCCAGCGAACTGCCGGTGACGACGATCTGGGTGACGCCGGCCGCGCGCGCGCGTTCGAGCATCGCATCGAAGTCGGCGTGGAAGCTGTCGTGCGCGAGGTTCGCGCCGATGTCGACGAGGTCGAGACCGGCGCCGGCGGCGACCGCGCTCACGGAATCTGGCCCTTGGTTTCGTCCGGATAGCACTCGTGGCGCCAGACCACCTGCTGCTCGACGTTCGCGGCCTGGCCCGGCGGCGGCGTGCGCTCGAGCATGTAGACCATCTTGAAGGTCATCAGGCGCCGGCCGCGATCCTCGGGCGTGGCGCCGAGACGATCGTTCCACTGCCGGCAGAGATACTTCGCGTACCACAGCCGATGGCTGGCGTAGGCGCGGTCCCAGAGCCGGCCGCGATAGGTCAGCCAGCGGATGTTTTCCTGGTCGAGCGCGTAGTTGTCCGGCTTGTCGTAGTCCGGCGCGCCGCGCTGCGGATGCAGCAGGTCGAGCTCGGTGCCGTCGGCGAGGCGCGCCGGGAACACCCACCAGCCGTCGTCCTTGAGCGGGAACGGCGCGAACATGTTCCAGAGCTGGTCGATGCGCAGCACGCGGAACAGCGGCACCATCGCGCGGTAGCTGGCGCCGGGCAGCACATGGATCGTGTGCAGGTTCCAGATCAGCACCAGCGCGACGAAGGCCCCGGCGACGCGGTACCAGACCGCGCCGACCTCGAACGCGGTCGGCCGCTGCGGCAGCAGCACGGCGCTGACGCGGCCGAACGCGCCGCGATGGCGGGCGACGAAGTGGTAGACGGCGTTGCCCGGCGCGACCAGCGCCGGCCGGCGCAGCAGCGGCCACAGCCAGCCGAACAGCGGCGAGCGGTGCAGCAGTGCGGTGAATGCCGGCCATTTCAGGTAGGCCTGCTCGTCGCGGTCGATGACGACCCAGGAGTGGTTCGCTTCGAGCAGCGTGCGTGCGCGCGGCGTGTCCTGTGCCGGTGCGATCTGCGCGTCCGGCAGCAGCAGGAGCTGGCGCATCAGCAGCACCGACTTCAGGCAGAAGCCGCAGTCGCGGTCGTAGTAGATGCGCAGCGCGCCGCCGTTCTCGCGTGCGGCGCGGCGGCGCGCCAGCGCGTCCCACACCCAGCCGCCGGTGAACGTCGTCAGCGAGGCGAGGCTGACGAACGGAAAGTGGCCGATCTGCAGGCACAGCAGGAAGCCGACGTGCATCGTCATGAACGCCAGCATCAGCGCGAAGCGCACCGGCCGCAGGAAATACGGCGTGAAGATCAGGATCGGGCCGAGCAGTTCGAGGAAGTAGACGTAGACCGACAGCAACTTCATCAGGCCGGGGAAGTTCAGCAGCCAGTGACCGAGCGGCAGCGCGTGGCGGTCGAGCATCAGCGCGTAGTAGACGGCCGTGAAGTCCGGCCACCACTCGCGGCCGGACTTGAGGATCGCGCTGAAGAAATAGACCGACATCACCTGCATCAGCAGGCCGAGCGAGGCCCAGGACACGTGCAGGTTCTGCGCCGGCGGCGGATTGGTCGACAGCGCCGCGTCGACCGAGTAGCGCGCCGCCAGCGGCAGGAACATCGACCAGAACAGCAGGCAGCACAGCAGCAGGTCGCCGCCGATCAGCACCACCGGATTGCGGTTGATGAACGAGGCCCACAGCACGAACGACAGGATGCCGGCGACGCGCGTGCGCCAGCCGAGCGCGAACAGCAGCGCGCAGGCCGCCTGGATCAGCAGCAGCAGGCCGGCGAACCAGGCCTGACCGTTGGCCAGGTACAGCGACAGCCGCCAGAGGCTGTCGGTTTCGATCAGCCAGGCGCGCGGCATCACGCCGGCGTCGGTCCAGAACGCCGTCAGGTCGCGGAACGAGCTGAGCACGCACCACAGCAGGACCAGACCGAGCACGACGCGGAACAGCGCCAGCGTGCGCAGGTCGATGCCGATCATCTCGGCGAGGCGGGGATAGCGCGACGTCAGATCGGCGGGCGGAGCGTTCATGGGCGCCGATGCTGACCGGTCGCCGGGAGCCTTGGCAAGCGAAAACGTGCATTGAGGCAAAATGGCGCCCCCCGACCGAACCTGCGACGCGCATGCACCCCGATCTCCCCGCCGCCGGCGACAACAAGACCGTGCTGATTCCCGGCCCGGCCGGCCTGATCGAGGCGATGATCTCGGGCCCGCGCGTGGCCTCGGCGCAGCCCGGCTACGCCGTCGTCTGCCATCCGCATCCGCTGTACGGCGGCGCGATGAGCAACAAGGTGACCTACGCGCTCGCCTCGTGCGCGCAGAACGCCGGACTCTACGCGCTGCGCTTCAATTTCCGCGGCGTCGGACGCAGCCAGGGCGTGCACGACGAGGGCCGCGGCGAGACCGACGACACCGTCTTGCTCGCGCAGTGGCTCGGCGAGCGCCTGCCGCAAGGCCGTCTGCTGCTGGCCGGCTTTTCGTTCGGGGCCTGGGTCAGCACCGCGGCGGCCGCGCGGCTGCAGCCGGCCGCGCAGATCAGCATCGCGCCGCCGTTCGCCAAGTATTTCGCCGATGCGCCGCCGCCGCCGCGGCCGCGCTGTCCGTGGCTGGTCGTGCACGGGCGCGACGACGAGGTCGTCGACTACGAGGCGACGCGCCAGATCCTCGAAGCCTATGATCCGCCGCCGCAGCTGGTGACGATGGACGGCGTCGGCCACTTCTTCCACAACCGCCTCGCCGATCTGAACGAGGTCGTGCTGCCGTTCATCCGCGAGCATTTCGCCGACTAGAAATTCATGGCCGCGCGCTGCTGTTATGCTCGACGCGCGCCGGTACCACCTGAGAGATCCAAGGGAGTTCCATCATGCGCCGCCTCATTGCCGTTCTCGCCCTGTCGTCCGCCGCGCCGCTGGCCTGGGCCGACGATTTCCGCATCGACTGCACGCCGGCCGCCGGCATGAGCTGCGCCGAGGCGTTCCGCGACGTCGCCAAGGACGTCACCGCCGTCGTCAACTACAAGATCCTCGGCCCGGCCGAGCCGGCCGGCGTGCTCGGCTTCAGCGTCGCCGCGATCGGCAGCTATGCGCCGGTCCGGAACGAGGACGCCTGGCGCACGCTGACCGGCCGCGACATCAGCGAGATCGGCATGGCCGGCGGCGTCGTCACCGCGGGCCTGCCGCTCGGCTTCGACGTCGGCTTCTTCTATACCGGCATTCCGAGCTCCGGCGGCGCCGCGGCCTACGGCGCGCAGGTGCGTTACGCGGTGTTCGACGGCGGCGTGGCGATGCCGGCGCTGGCGATCGGCGCCAACTACACCTCGACCAACAACATCGACGATTTCGACTACAGCGCCTGGGGCGTCGATGCGGTGCTGTCGAAGGGCTTCGCGTTCCTGACCCCGTATGTCGGCGGCGGCTACGTGTCGTCGCGCACCAAGGCGGCCGACGGCATCAAGCAGAGCTACGACCTGCACGACGAAAGCGTCGACGCCGGCCGCTTCTTCGCCGGTGTGCGCATCGCCATGTTCTTCTTCGACCTCACGCCGGAATATGAACGCTTCGGCAGCAACGATGTCTATAACCTGCGACTCGGTCTGTCGTTCTGATTCCTCGCCCCGACGATGAGCCTGCTGCACAAACTGACCGCGGCGTTCTCGCCGCCCCCGAAGACGGTTCCCGACCGCAGCCTGGCGATGGCGGTGCTGCTGCTGGAGACGGCGCGCGCCGACTTCGAGCGCAGCCCGGAGGAACTGGCGCTGATCCGCACGCAGCTCGCGGACAGCCTCGGCCTCGACGCCGCGCAGACCGACGCGCTGATCCAGCGCGCGCTCGACAGCGCCGGCACGGCGGTTTCGCTGCACGACTTCGTCAGCACGCTGAATGCCGAGCTCGACGTCGACGGCAAGCGCCAGCTGCTGGGCTGGCTGTGGCGCGTCGCGCTCGCCGATGGCCGTGTCGAGCCGCGCGAGGAAGCGCTGATCCGCCAGCTCGCCGATTTGCTGTTCGTGCCGCATGCCGACTTCGTGCGCGCGCGCATCGCTGCCGGCGGTTGACGGTGCGGCATCGCACGGCGCCGGCCAAGAGTTCAGTCACGATTCAGAGCATCCGTGGCCTAGTGCACATTATCGGTACCATCAGGAGCAGCAGATCATGAACATCACGCGCAAGCCTTGGCTCACCGGCATCGCTGGCAGCCTCGCGCTCGCCGCGGGCCTGCTGTCGACGCAGGCGGCGATCGGTCAGGACACCCGGCCCGGCGACATCCAGGCGCCGCAGTCGACCGAGGGCGCGCCGCCGGCGCAGTCGTCCGAGTCGCAGACTTACAGTGCCGATGAGGTCACGCAGGCGGCGTCGAAGTTCTTCGGCTCGACCAGCGAGGGCCTCGCCAAGGCGATCGAGCGCACGTTCTCAGACTACGGCCGGCCGAACGCCTACATCTACGGCAACGAAGGTGGCGGCGCCGCGATCGTCGGTCTGCGTTACGGCAAGGGCACGCTGCAGTTCAAGGGCGGCGACAGCCAGAAGGTCTACTGGCAGGGCCCTTCGATCGGCTGGGACTTCGGCGGCAATGCCTCCAAGGTCTTCACGCTGGTCTACAACCTGCGCTCGTCGAGCCAGCTGTTCCAGCGTTTCCCGGCCGTCGACGGCAGCCTTTACGTCGTCGCCGGCGTCGGCGTCAATTACCAGAAGAGCGGCGACATCGTGCTCGCGCCGATCCGCACCGGCGTCGGTCTGCGCGCCGGCGCCAGCCTCGGCTACGTGCACTACACGCGCGAGGCGTCGATCCTGCCGCTCTGACGCGAGGCTCGCCACGAAGAAAGGCCGGCGGATTCCCGCCGGCTTTTTTCGTGGCGGACAGTAGCGCGCGTTGCGCCGGTGCGGGCCGCCGCCGCAGACTCGCGCGTCGTTCCCGGAAAACCTTCCATGCCGATCAACTATGCCGTGGCCGCGCAGGCGGCCGGACTGCTGGTGCTGTCGAACGTCTTCATGACCATCGCCTGGTACGCGCACCTCAAGGACCTGCGCGACAAGGCCTGGTACGTCGCGGCGCTGATCTCGTGGGCCATCGCGCTGTTCGAGTACCTGATTCAGGTGCCGGCCAACCGGATCGGCTACACGACGCTGTCGCTGCCGCAGCTGAAGATCATGCAGGAGGTCATCACGCTGACCGTGTTCGTGCCGTTCGCGGTGCTCTACATGAAGCAGCCGATCAAGCTGGACTACCTCTGGGCAGCGCTCTGCATGTGCGGCGCCGTCTACTTCATCTTCCGCTCCTGAAAGCCGGCGGTGGCGGGAGGTCGTCCGCGCCGACTCGTCTGGCGAACCGCGGCTGCGCCGCTGTCGCGTGACTCGCGGCGCACCTCCGGGCCGCGCTGACGCATGTGCGGTGCCGTCTACTTCATCTTCCGCTCCTGAAAGCCGGCGGTGGCGGGAGGTCGTACGCGCCGACTCGTCTGGCGAACCGCGGCTGCGCCGCTGTCGTGTGACTCGCGGCGCACCTCCGGGCCACGCTGACGCATATGCGATGCCGTCTACTTCATCTTCCGCTCCTGAAAACCGGCGGTGGCGGGAGGTCGTACGCGCCGACTCGTCTGGCGAACCGCGGCTGCGCCGCTGTCGCGTGACTCGCGGCGCCCCTCCGGGCGGCGCTGACGCGCGCGGCTCAGATCAGGCCGGGGATCAGCCACCAGCTGCGGCGCCGGTAGGCGGCCCAGCCGGGGTAGCGCGACAGGCTCGCTTCCTTCATCGCCATGTTGGTCGCGAACAGCGTGCTCCAGACGTAGGCGAGCCACAGCCACGGCAGCCAGTGGCCGACCAGCAGCGCGAAGCCGGCGTACAGCATCATCTCGCCGAGATAGTTCGGGTGGCGCACGTAGCGGTGCAGGCCGTCGGTGATGAGGCCGCGGCGCAGGCGCAGCGTGTAGTACTTCTGCGCGTCGGCGGCGATCATGATGACGCTGCCGAGCAGGCACAGGCTGATGCACAGGCAGTACCAGGCGCCGTCCGGCAGCGGATAGCGCGGCTGCGCGGTGCCGGAGATCAGCAGCCAGCCGAAGCTCCAGTACATCGCCAGGCCGAAGGCGCCGGTCGCCGCAGCGCCCCAGGTCACGCGCTTCTGCCAGTTCGGATCGGGGAAGGCGAGATCCTTGATCAGCCAGACCAGTCCGTAGCTGCCGTGCAGCGCGAGATAGATCCACGCCGCGGTCGAGGTCGCCGCCGGCGTGCGTCCGGCATAGAACGCCATCAGCGCGCCGAGGAAGAAGAAGGTGCCGGCTTTCTGGGCGTTGATGATCCAGGCGAACTTGAGCACGCGCGGGCCGCCGCCGATATCGACCAGCCACCAGTCGTTGAAGCGGCGCAGCGTGCGCGCCCAGGCCGGCGCGGGCGTCGCGGCGACGAAGTCCGCCGCAGGATCGGTCGTCGGGCTCGGCATCATCGAATCTCCGCTGTGCGCACGGGCGAGCCGTTACTCTATGTCGCAAGACGAACCTTAGGGGAGGAGAACCATGATTTCCGCCGCCGACTACGCCCGCTACGACGGACTGGGCCTGGCCGAGCTCGTGCTGCGCCGCGAGGTGACGCCGCTCGAACTGCTGGAGACCGCGATCGCCGCCGCCGAGCGGCTGCAGCCGCAGCTCAACGCGGTGGTGATGCCGATGCACGAGATCGCGCGCACGCGCGCCGCCACGGCGCTGAGCGGACCGTTCGCCGGCCTGCCGTTCCTGGCCAAGGACATCTTCCAGGAATACGCCGGCGTGCCGGCCTCGTACGGCTGCCGCGCGCTGAAGAACGCGCGCCTTGCGCCGGCCGAGCACGCCGAGATGGTCGAGCGCTGGCTGCGCGCCGGCGTTGTCGTGTTCGGCCGCACCAACGTGCCGGAGTTCGGCGCCAAGGGCATCACCGAGTCGGAAGCCTGGGGGCCGTGCCGCAACCCGTGGAATCCGGCGCACACGCCGGGCGGTTCGAGCGGCGGCTCGGCGGCGGCGGTCGCGGCCGGCATCGTGCCGATCGCCGGCGCCAACGACGGCGGCGGCTCGATCCGCATCCCGGCCGGCCACTGCGGCCTGTTCGGCCTCAAGCCGGGCCGCGGCCGCACGCCGCAGGGTCCGCATTTCATGGAGCGCATGCACGGCGCGGTGATCGACCATGTGCTGACGCGCAGCGTGCGCGACAGCGCGGCGATGCTCGATGCCACGCACGGCCCCGAGGTCGGTTCGCTGTTCCACATCGCGCCGCCGGAGCGGCCGTATCTCGACGAGGTCGGCCGCGATTCGGGACGCCTGACGATCGCGTTCTCGACGCGCTCGCCGATCGGCACAGCAGTCGACGCCGAGGCCATGCAGGCGGTGCGCAACACCGCGCGGCTGCTCGAATCGCTCGGCCACCACGTCGAGGAGGCCGAGCCCGAGATCGACGGCATGCAGCTCGGCAAGGACTTCATCACCATGTGGTTCGCGACCTGCGCGGCGACCATGGACGAGGTCAAGCGCCGCACCGGCAGCGGCAACGACGGCTTCGAACTCGACACGCACGCAATGGCGGCGTTCGGTCGCGCGACGCGCGCCAACACTTACGTCGAGGGCTACCTGCGCTGGAACGACTACGCGCGCCGCCTCGGCGAGTTCCACCAGCGCTACGACCTGTTCCTGACGCCGACGCTGGCGATGCCGCCGGCGCGCGTCGGCGAGATCCGCACGCCGGGCTGGCAGCAGGCGGTGCTGCGCGTGCTGATGGCGCTGCATCTCGAAGGCCTGGTGCTGAAGACCAGCATCGTCGAGCAGATGGTGCAGGAGAACCTGAAATGGGTGCCGTTCACGCAGCTCGCCAACCTCACCGGTACGCCGGCGATGTCGGTGCCGCTGCACTGGACGGCCGACGGCCTGCCGCTCGGCGTGCAGTTCGGCGCCGCGCCCGGCGGCGAGGGCCTGCTGATCCGTCTCGCCGCGCAGCTCGAGCAGGCGCAGCCCTGGGCGCAGCGCCGGCCGCCGGTTCACGCCGCCGCGTGAAGCGCGCCGCCCATTCCCGTTGCCGTCCGCCGCGCGTCGCTGCCGCGGCAGCGACGCCGGTGCATTCGTCACGACCATGTCCGATGCCGATCTGCTGAATCGCTTCACCGCGCGCGCACCGGCGCTCGCGGTCGACGCGCCGCGCGTGTTTGCCGCCAGCCGCTTCGTGCGCGAGGCCTGTACGCGCCTGCTCGACGAGGGCGAGTCGTTCGCCGCCTGGGCCACGACGCTGGCGCCCGGCGCCTATGCCGACGCGCTTGCGGCGCTGGTCACGCTGGATGAAGACGCCGCGCTGATGCGCGCGCTGCGCCGCTATCGCCGTGCGGAGATGGCGCGCATCGCGTTTCGCGACATCGCCGGTCTGGCGCCGCTCGACGAGACGCTGGCCGATCTCTCCGGCCTCGCCGAGGCCTGCATCGAGGCTGCGCTCGGCGCCGGCGAACGGCGCCTGCAGGCGCGCCACGGCACGCCGCGCGACGCGCAGGGGGCGCCGATCCGCCCGACCGTGCTCGGCATGGGCAAGCTCGGCGGCCGCGAGCTGAACTTCTCGTCGGACGTCGACCTGATCTTCTGCCACCGCGCCGCCGGCGAGACCGACGGCGCGCGCGCGCTGAGCAGCGACGAGTATTTCGCCAAGCTCGCGCAGGACGTGCAGAAGCTGCTCGCCGCGGTCACCGAGGACGGTTTCGTGTTCCGCGTCGACCTGATGCTGCGGCCGTTCGGCTCGGCCGGTGCGCTGTCGGCCTCGTTCGCCGCATTGGAGGAGTACTACCAGGTGCACGGCCGCGAGTGGGAGCGCTATGCGCTGATCAAGGCGCGGCCGGTCGCCGGCGACATCGAAGCCGGCCGCAGCCTGCTGCAGGCGCTGCGGCCGTTCGTCTACCGGCGCTATCTCGACTACAACGCGATCGGCAGCCTGCGCGAGCTCAAGCGCCTGATCGCCGACGACGTCGCGCGGCGCGGCCAGGAGGACAACGTCAAGCTCGGCAACGGCGGCATTCGCGAGCTCGAGTTCATCGTGCAGTCGTTCCAGCTGGTGCGCGGCGGCGCCGAGGGCGCGCTGCGCGACACGCGGTTGCGGCCGGTGCTGCGCTACCTCGGCGAAGCCGGCCATCTCGACGCGCTGGTCGCTGCCGAGCTGGACGAGGCTTACGTCTTCCTGCGCCGCCTCGAAAACGCGATCCAGATGTACGCCGATCAGCAGACGCACGCGCTGCCGCGGCAGGACGAGGCGCGCGACGCGCTGTGTGCGGCGCTCGATGTCACCGACTGGGCGGCGCTCGAGGCGCACCTCGGCACGGTGCGCGGCTTCGTGCAGCGGCAGTTCGACCGCATCTTCGCCGAGCGCAGCGGCGAAGCCGACGGCCCGGACGCGCAGCTGGTGCGTGCCTTGTGGTTCGGCCTCGTCGACGGCGACGCGGCGCTCGATGCACTCGGCGGCGCCGGCTTCGGGCGCGAGCCCCGCCGTGTACTCGAAGCATTCGAAGAGTTGCGCGGTGTACGTCTGGTGCGGGCGATGTCCGAAGGCGCGCAACAGAAGCTGCTGGTACTGCTCGGCGCGCTGCTGCCGGCGGCACGCGAGCAGGCGCAACCGGAGTCGGCGCTGTGCCGCACGCTCGGCGTCGTGCAGGCGCTGGCCGGGCGCTCGACCTACATCGCGCTGCTGCATGACAACGCAGTGGCGCGCGCGCAGCTCGTGCGCCTGTGCGCGGCCAGCCCGTGGCTGACCGCGTTCATCGCGCAATCGCCGGTGCTGCTCGATGCGCTGCTCGATCCGCGCACGCTGTACGCGCCGCCCGATCGCGACGAGCTGCGCCGCGAGCTGGCGCGCCGCACCGCCGAGCTGGCGCCGACCGATACCGAGGCCGGCATGGACCTGCTGCGCCGCTACCAGAAGGAGATGACGCTGCGCATTGCCGCCGCCGACCTCGCCGGGCAGCTACCGCTGGTGCAGGTCAGCGACCGCCTGACCTGGCTCGCCGAGGCGCTGGTCGACGAGGCGCTGCAGCGCGCCTGGCTGGAGATGCGCGAGCAATACGGCGCGCCGCACCGCGCCGACGGCATGGCGGCCGGCTTCGCGGTGATCGGCTACGGCAAGTTCGGCGGCATCGAGCTCGGCTACGGCTCGGATCTCGATCTCGTCTTTCTGCACGACTGCGACCAGCTCGAGGGCGATACCGTCGGCGGCGCCCGCGCGATCAACAACGGCGTGTTCTACGCGCGCCTCGCGCAGCGCCTGATCAACTGGCTGGCGACGCAGACGCCGGCCGGCCGCGCCTATGAAATCGACATGGAACTGCGCCCGAACGGCAAATCGGGTTTGCTCGTCACCAGTCTTGCCAGCTTCGCGGCCTATCAGCGCGAGTCGGCGTGGACCTGGGAGCACCAGGCGCTGACGCGCGCGCGCTGCGTCGCCGGCACGACGGCGATCGCCGCCGGCTTCGCCGCCGTGCGCCGCGAAGTGCTGATGCGCACGCGCGACGCCGCGACGCTCTGTCACGACATTGTCGACATGCGCGCGAAGATGCGTGCCAACCTCGACAAATCGGGCAGCGGCCGCTGGGACGTCAAGCAGGGCGAGGGCGGGCTGATCGACATCGAGTTCATCGCCCAGTATCTGGTGCTGCGCGACGCGCATCGTGATGCGGCGATCGTCGAGTGGAGCGACAACTGGCGCCAGCTCGAAGCGCTGGCGCGGGCCGGCAGCCTCGACGACGCCGACCGCGACGCGCTGATCGCCGCCTATCGCAGCCTGCGCGCGTGGATGCATGCGCAGTCGCTGCAGGCGCAGGGCTCGCTGGTCGAGGCCTCGCGCTTCGTGGCGGAGCGTCAGGCCGTCGCCGCGCTGTGGCGCCGCATCCTGGAGACGGCGCCTTCCTGAAGGAGGCTCGTCGTGGACGGCTTGCGGTTCTCGGTCGCGATCAACCATTACAACTATGGGCGCTTCCTGCCCGAGGCGATCGCCTCGGCGCTGGCGCAGACGCACGCGCCGCTCGAGGTCATCGTCGTCGACGATGCCTCGACCGACGGCGCGCCGCACTGGCTCGAGCAGACCTACGGCCACGATCCGCGCGTGCGCCTGATCTTTCTGCATGAGAACGCCGGGCAGTACGCGGCGATGCGCGCCGCGGTCGACGTCGCGCGCGGCGACGTGGTCTGCTTCCTCGACGCCGACGACTACTGGGCGCCCGACCACCTCGAACGGCTGCGCCGGGCCTATGCGCTGCCGGCGCGCTACGACGTGGTCTACGCCGATCTCGCCTACTGCGGCCGGCGCAGCGGCTCGTGGAAGGCGCGCTTCGCCTACTGGCTGCCGCAGGGACGCGACCACGATGTGGGGCTGTCGGTGCTGGCGGTCGCCTTCGGGTACCGCTGGATCGGCGTGCCGACGTCCGGCATCTCGATGCGCCGGGTCTGGGCCCGCCGCGCGCTCGACATCGCCCCGGAAATCGCCGCCGACTGGCGCATGGGCGCCGACACCGTGCTGGTCTGCAACGCCGCGCTGTGCGCGGCGCGTGCGCTGTTCCTCGACCATCCGAGCGTGCATTACCGGTTTCACGGCGACAACGACAGCGTCGAGCGCGAAGCGAACTACGCGCGCGGCCTGCGCGAGAACTACCGGATCCGGCGCCTGATCGCCCATCTGCGCCGCCGCCTGGAGATCGACGCCAGCTGGCTGACGCGGGTCAAGGGCGAGTTCAAGTCGCGGCCGCAGCCGACCGCCGCCGAGCGCGATCTCTATCTCGCGCTGCTGCGCCAGGCGCCGCTGGGGCCGCTGAAGAAGCTCGAACACCGCGTCTCGATCTGGCGCCACTGGTGGCGCAGCGCCCGCGCCCGGACGCCGCTCCCGGCCGCCGCCGTGCGCCTGCCGTCGTCGGCCGCGGCCGGCGGCTGAACGGCGTCAACCGGCCCTAATGCGCCGACAGCCGCGTCGGCGCGGCCGCGGCGCTGCCGGGCCGGGGTGCGAGGAGGCTGCGGAACAGCGACTCGTAGGCGGATACCGCGCGCTCCGCGGAGAACGCCGCAGCCCGCTGCTGCAGGCGCGCCTGCACCGCCGCACGGCCGCTGCCGAGCGCCGCGCCGATCGCGGTGGCCAGCGCGTCCGCATCGTCGACCGGCACCAGCTCGCCGTAGCGCCCCTGCTCGAGAATCTCGGCGGGACCGCTCGGGCAATCGGTGCTGACCACCGGGCAGCCGGCCTGCAGCGCTTCGAGCAGCACGTAGGGCAGGCCTTCGTAGCGCGACGACAGCACGAACAGATCGGCGTGGCCGAGGTAGTCGTGCAGCGGCGCGACGTGGCCGGGCAGCTGCACGCGCTCGCCGAGCCCCAGCTGCGCGATGCGCGCTTCGAGCGCGCCCTGCAGCGGACCTTCGCCGCACAGCAGCAGGCGTGCCGGCGAGACCTCGCGCAGGCGCGCGAAGGCGGCGAGCAAGGTGTCGAAGCCCTTGGCATCGGTCAGCCGGCCGGCGGCCAGCACCACCGGCGTGGTCCGTTCGCGCAGCCACGGATGCGGCGGGGCGCCGAGCGCCGGCATCGGCGACAGCGGGTTGTAGATCAGGTGCAGGCGCGGGCGCGGCACGCCCCAGTGTTCGACCAGGTCGGCGCCGATCGCAGCGCTGACCGCGACCACCGCGTCGGCGGCCGCGTAGCGCGGCCGCAGCTCGCGCCGGCGGCGGCGCTGGCGCGCCGGGGACTGCTGGGCGGTCGCGTGCGTGAGGTGCTCGTGCGCGGTCAGCACCGAGTGCAGGCGCAGGCCCGGCAGGCGGCGCACGTCGCTGGCGATCAGGTTGTAGCGCGGCGAGGCCGAGACCAGCACCGTGTCCGGATGGTGCAGCGCCCAGCGCCAGGTATTGAGGATGGCCATGCCGCGCGAGCCGCCGACCGTTTGCACGCGCACGCGCGGATCCAGACGCTCGTCCCACGGCCGGCTGCCGAGCGGGGCGTTGGCCAGGATCCAGACCTCGGCGCCGCGTGCGCGCAGGCCGTTGGCGAGCTCGACGCCCCAGCGCTCGACGCCGCCGACCCCGGTGCACGGTCGGTGCAGCAGATTGCTGAGCAGCGCCACGCGCAGCGGCGGCGGGGTGATGGCGGGGGCCGGGCTTTCGGCGCCGTTGCCGGGGGCGGAGGGGCTCATGGCTCTGGATCATTCCGGAACGTGAAATCGCGGCGGCCGTCGCGGGGGGCGGTGCATCGCCGCAGGCGAGCGGGCTTGCCCGCGGCCGGCATGGCGGCGGCCGCCGTGCGCGCAGTGTGGCGCCGCCAACTGGCTGCACGCTGAAGGCTAGGGCGCCCGCGCCGGTGGCGTCTGGTCACTGACCTGACAGCGCGGGCTCGGCGCAGCAGCGCTCCAGGCCGCCGCGCCAGCGCGCGTAGCGGTCGTGCAGACGCGCGCGCCACTGCTTCCACGACGGGCGCGGCAGGGAGTAGCCGATCGCCTGACGCTCGCCTTCGAGCAGGCTGTCGCGGAGATCGAGCGGGTGCGCGCAAGCATCGACGAAACCGAGGTGCAGGCCCAGCTCGCCGCTCCAGTGGCCCCAGCTGTCGGCCGGGCGCAGGTAGCGCTCCTGCGCTTCGACGAGGCGGGCTGCGGCGTCGCGGCGCAGCCAGTAGGCGGTGCTGCGGAACAGATAGCGGGTGAAGCGCCTCGGCACCGCGAACAGCGGCGGTTCCGCCGAGCCGGCCGGCGCCGGCAGGCGGCGTCCGTACAGGAGTTGTTCGCCTTCGAGCCCCTGCTGGCAGCCGAGCACGACGACGTCGAAATGCGCCGCGAAGCCTTGCGTGTCGAGGCGCGCCAGCGCCGCGCCCGGCTGTACGTCGTGCTCGAAGATCAGCGCGGCGTCGGCGCCGGAGGCGAGCAGGCGGCGCCAGGCCTCCAGATGCGAGAGCGCGCAGCCCGTTTCTCCTGGCGTCAACGGGCGCTGGCGGCGGCGAAGGCGCGCGCGGTTGAGCTCGAAGTAGCGGGACGCCGGCAACTGCCGACCGTCGATGCCGAGGACGGTCGGCGCTTCGCCGAGCTGGTGATGCAGCCGGGTGCAGAGCGGTTCGGCGGCGTGCAGCGAGATCACGAAAGCGGGCATGGCGAGCGATGGAGAGACGGCGACAGAGATGGAGACGGCGCCGCGACGGCCGCGGCGTGCCGCACGCTATCATGCGCGTCCCCGCTCCTCCGGCACGCCGATCACGTTGCGCCACGATCCCGCAGAGTCCGATGCGCCGGCCGAGCGTTTCCCCGAGGCGCTGGTCACCGTCGCGATCATCGCCCGCGATGCCGCCGCCCATCTCGAACCGACGCTGGCGTCGCTGCGTGCGCAGCGATTCGACGATTTCAACGTCGTGCTGCTCGACGACGGCTCGACGGACGCCACGGCGGCGCTCGCCGAGCGCTGCGCCGCCGACTGGCCGCGGCTGCGGGTGCTCCGTCAGCCGCCGCGCGGCATCCCGGCGAGCCGCAACCGCATTCTCGACGGCGCCCGCTGCCGCTATCTGGCGATCCTCGACGCCGACGACCTCGCGCTGCCGGAGCGCCTCGCCACGCAGGTGGCGTTCCTCGAACGGCATCCGGACTGCGCGCTGTGCGCGAGCGGCTACGAAGTGTTTGCCTCGGAATCTCCGGCACAGGTGCTGAACCGGCGCGCCGAGCGGCTCGACCGGCGGCGGCTGGCGACGCGACTGGCGTTCCGCAATCCGGTGCTGCACAGCAGCGTGATGCTGCGCGTCGCGGCCTTGCGGACGCTCGGCCTGCGCTACGACGAGCGCTACGCCTGCGCCGAGGATTACGAACTGCTGACGCGGACGGCGCTGGTGGCGCGCATCGACATGCTGCCCGAGGTGCTGGTGCGCTACCGGCGCCATCCCGCGCAGTCGATCGCGCGGCTGCCGGACGCCATGCGCGGCCATCATCTGCACGCGATGGCGCGGCTGTGGCGCGACTGCGGCGTCGAGCCGTCGCCCGCCGATCTGGCGGCGCTGGCCTTTCCGAAGCAGTCGGCGCGCGCCGCCGCGCTGCCGCGCCTGCTCGCTCACGTCGGTCAGCTGCGTGCCGGTCTGGCCGCGCGCGACCTGCTCGACGCGCCGGAGCTGCGCCGCTACGCGCGGCATCTCGCGCTCGACGCGCTGCGCCCGCGCCGGCGCTGAAGCTGGAGCGCCGCCCGGGGCGCGTGCGATCATCGCGTCGCCGCCCATCCGCGGCGCGCCAGCCCCGGCTCCCATCACTCCATCCGACCGATGCCGACCGACCGTCCGTCCGCCGCTCCGTCCGCGCGTGCCGCCTCCGCCGGCGGGCCGGCGCCGCGCACGCTGGCCTTCATCGAGCTCGGCATCCGCGCCGCGCCGTACTTCGCCGAGCTGCCGGCGCAGCTGCGCCCGGACTGGCGCTGCGTGCATTTCTCGACGCGTCCGGTCGTGCGCAGCGTGCTGCGCCAAGCCGGCCTCGCCGTGGCGCCGGCGCGGGCGCGCCTGACGCTGCCGGAGCGGGCCGATCCGGCGCTGCTCGCCGAGGCCGGCGGCAAGGCCCGGCAGTTGGCGCGTGACCCCGGCCGGCTGGTGCGTCGCGTCGCCGCGGTGCAGGCGGCGCTCACCGCGTTCTTCGACGCCGAGCGCATCGACGCGCTGTTCGTCTGGAACGGTTCCGGCCTCGTCGCCTCGGTCGCCGCCGCCGAGGCGCGCCGGCGCGGCCTGCCGGTGCTGTTCGGCGAGAACGGCTATCTGCCGGGCACGCTGCAGATCGACCGCGAAGGCGTCAACTGGTACGCCTCGGCGACGCGCATCGTCGCCGAAGGGCGCGACGACGGCCCCGACGATCCGGCCGCCGAGGCGGCGCTCGATGCCGCGCTCGCCGATTACGTCGCCGGCCGGCGGCCGCCGAGCCGGCCGCCGGCGCGCCGCCTCAGGCCCTCGGCCTGGGCCCGCCTCGGCCGCGAGCTGGCGCGCCTCGGCGAGTTCGCCTACTGGCGGCCGGCGGTGAATCTCGAAGCGCACGGCTTTCATGCGCGGCTCGACAAGCTGCCGGCGCGCTACGTGTTCCTGCCGTTTCAGGTCGCCGGCGACTCGCAGTTGCTGCTGCACTCGCCGGTCGTCGGCGCCGACATGAGCAAGCTGCTGGAACTCGTGCACGCGGCGCTGCGCGCGACGGCGCCGGACGTGCGGCTGGTCGTCAAGCTGCATCCGGCCGAGCGGCGCCACGTGCTGAAGGCCTACCGCGAGCTGCCGGCGCGCTACCCGGACGTGCTGTTCACGCTGGCACAGCCGACGATCGAACTGCTGCGCGGCTGCGCCGCCGTCGTCACCGTGAATTCCACGGTCGGCTTCGAGGCCATCGCCTGCGGCAAGCCGGTGGTCGCGCTCGGCCGCAATTTCTACACGGCGCCGGGCCTGGTCGAATGCGTGTCGCAGGCCGACGCGCTGGCGCCGGCGCTGGCGCGCGCGCTGCGCGGCGAGATCGATGCCGCGCGCCGGCGGCGCTTCCTGCGCTACATTCACGGCCGCTTCCTGGTGCACGCGAGTTACCAGGATTTCGGCGCTTCCAGCTTCGCGGCCACCGCCGGCCGCATTCGCGAACTGCTCGCGTCCGCGCAGGACGTCACCCCATGATCCTTTCGAACCGTTACAACTTCCTCTACGTCCATATCGCCAAGACCGGCGGCACCAGCGTGCGCGCCGCGCTCAAGTCGCTGCAGTGGAAGGACCCGTACTACATCGCCCAGTTCATCTGCTCGCGGCTTTCGCACCTGACCGGCCATCGCATCGCCGCCAAGCTGCCGCGCCACGCCAAGATCATCGCCGCGCAGGAAATGCTGCCGCACGAGTTCTTCGACGGGCTGTTCAAGTTCGCGTTCGTGCGCAATCCCTGGGATCTGCAGGTCAGCTCCTATCACCATCTCAAGCGCGAGCGTCCGCATCTGCTGGAGGGGCACGAGTCGTTCGAGGACTTCACGCGCTGGAAGCTCGATCCGCAGCGCCCGTACCAGTACCACCTCGACACCGCGATCACGGTGCAGACCGACTATCTGATCGACCTGCACGGCAAGGTGCTGACCGACTACCTCGGCCGCTACGAGCGCCTGCAGGACGACTTCGACGTGATCTGCAAGCGCATCGGCGTGCCGACACCGCAGCTGCCGCACAAGCGTCAGGCGACCGATCGCAGCAAGGACTACCGCCGCTACTACAGCGACGATCTCGCCGCGCTGGTCGGCCGCTATTTCGCGCGCGACATCGACGTGCTCGGCTACCGCTTCGATCCGGAGTCCTGAAACGGGACGGTCGTCTTGCGCCGACGGAGCGCGTGCAATAATCGCGGCATGAGCCCGATCGCCGTGCGCAACCCCGACCGTCGCCCCATCGAACCGCCGCCGGCGCTGCCGGCCCGGCGCTGAGCCATGTGCGGCATCGCCGGCATGGTGCGCCGCGACGGCCCGGTCGCCGAGGCCGAGCTGCTGCGCATGGCCTCGTGCCTGGAACACCGCGGCCCCGAGGACGCCGGCACCTACGTCTCGGGCAGCTTCGGCATCGCCCATCAGCGTCTGGCGATCATCGATCTGGCCGGCGGCCACCAGCCGCTGTTCGATGCCGCGCGCCGCTACGCGCTGGTCTGCAACGGCGAGATCTACAACTTCATCGAGCTGCGCCGCGAGCTGGAGGCGCTGGGCCACCGTTTCCTGACCGGCTCGGACAGCGAGGTCGCGCTGCACGGCTTCGCGCAGTGGGGGCCGTCGAGCTTCAAGCGCCTGCACGGCATGTACGCCTATGCGCTGTACGACCACGCGCAGCGCGAGCTGTGGCTGGTGCGCGACCGCCTCGGCATCAAGCCGCTGTACGTCGCCGAACTCGGCGACCGCGTGCTCTACGCCAGCGAGCTGAAGGCCCTGCTGCCGCTGTTGCCGCAGCGCGAGATCGCGCCGGAGCCGCTCGCGCAGTTCTTCCAGAATCAGTTCTCGACCGGCGCCGACACGGTGATCCGCGGCGTGCGCCGCGTGCTGCCGGGCACGGCGCTGCGCATCAGCGCCGACCTCAGGACCGAGACGCACCGCTACTGGTCGGCGCGTGACGTCGGCGCGCCGCGCGAGCGCAGCTACGAGGACGCGGTCGCCGAGTGGCAGCCGCTGTTCGAGCAGGTGATGCGCGAGCACATGCGCTCCGACGTGCCGTACGGCGTGTTCCTGTCCGGCGGCGTCGATTCGGCGGTGCTGCTGGCGCAGCTCAAGCGCCTGCACTCGCAGCCGATCAAGACCTATTCGATCGGCTGGCAGGACGGCGGCAGCGACGAGCTCGACGACGCCGGCCGCATCGCCGCGCAGTTCGGCAGCGAGCATCGCGCGATCCGCCTCGACAGCCGCGCCGTGTTCCACCGCCTGCCGCGCGCGGTGTGGGCGGCCGACGACCTGATGCGCGACTACGCCTGCCTGCCGACGCTGGCGCTCGCCGAAGCCGCCGGCCGCGAGCTGAAGGTCGTGTTCAGCGGCGAGGGCGGCGACGAGGCTTTCGCCGGCTACGGCCGCTACCGGCCCGATCCTTTCGAGCGCTGGTTCAAGCAGCTGCGCTATCCGGGCAGCGGCGGGTTCCGCGTGCGCGCCGAACTCGATCAGCAATGGGTGCGCCGGCTGTTCAAGCCGGCGCTGCAGCCGGCGCTGGCGCGCTACCGCGCGCCGGTGATCGCCGCCTGGCGCGAGACGCCGCAGGCCTGGACCGATCTGCAGCGCCGTCAGTACGCCGACCTGCAGACCAATCTGCCCGACGACCTGCTGGTCAAGGCCGACCGCATGCTGATGGCCTACAGCATCGAGGGCCGCGTGCCGTTCCTCGACCATCGCGTCGTCGAGTTCGGCCTGACGCTGCCGGACCGGCTCAAGGTGTCGAGCAAGGCCGGCAAGGTCTTCATCAAGCGCTGGGCCGAGGGCTTTCTGCCCAAGGATCACCTGTGGCGGCACAAGCGCGGTTTCCACGTGCCGGTCGGCACCTGGATGCGCGACGCCGGCTTTCTCGACGCGCTCGGCCGGCGTCTGCCGAAATCGGCGGCGATCGAAGCCTGGTGCGAGCCGGCGGCGGTGCAGGCGCTGCTCGATCGCCAGCGCGCGCGCGGCGACGTCACGCGCGAGCTGTGGAGCCTGATGCAGTTCGCGATCTGGTACCGGCTCTTCATCGAGAACTCGGGCGCCGTGCCCGGCAGCGAGCAGGATCCGCTGCAATGGCTGTGACGACGTCGGCGCCGCGCGTCGCGTTCTTCCTGGCGACTTCGGGGCACAGCGGCGTCGACCGCCTGATGCGCAACCTGATCCCGGCGGTCGCGCGGCGCGGCTACGCCGTCGACCAGCTCAAGGTGCGCCGCCACGGGCCGGAACTCGGCGAGGCGCCCGGCGTGCGCGTCGTCGATCTCGGCGCCGCGCACGTCTGGTCGGCGCTGCCGCCGCTGGTCCGTTATCTGCGCCGCGAACGACCGCTGGTGATGCTGTCGGACAAGGACAAGGTCAATCGCGCCGCCGTGTTCGCACGCGCGCTGGCCGGCGCCGACACGCGTCTGGTGCTGCGCTCGGGCACGACGATCTCGGTCGATCTCGCCAACCGCGGCCCGTTCGAGCGCTGGACGCAGCGCAACTCGATGCGCTTCTGCTACCGCGGCGCGCACGCCGTGGTGGTGCCGAGCGACGCCGCCGGACGCGATCTGGCGGCCTATGCCGGCCTGCCGCCGGCCTTGATCCGCACGGTGCCGAGCCCGATCGTGCCGGCGTCGCTGTTCGAGCGGCGCAGCCCGCCGCCTGAGCATCCGTGGTTCGCGGCCGGCCAGCCGCCGGTGATCCTCGGGGTCGGCGAGCTGTCCGGGCGCAAGGACTTCGCGACGCTGATCCGCGCGTTCGCGCACCTGCGCCGCGAACGCGCGTGCCGGCTGGTGATCCTCGGCCGCGGCGGGCAGCGCGAGGCACTGCAAGCGCTGGCCGCGGAACTTGGCGTCGCCGACGATGTCGATTTCCCGGGTTTTCGCGACGACGTCTTCAACTTCATGACGCATGCGGCCGGGTTTGCCCTGACTTCGAAGTGGGAAGGCATGCCGGTCGTGCTGATCGAGGCGCTGGCGAGCGGCACGCCGGTCGTGTCGACCGACGGCGCCGGCGGCGCCCGCGAGCTGCTGCGCGACGGCGAGATCGGGGCCTTGCTGCCGGTCGGCGACGACGTCGCGATCGCCGCGGCCTTGCGCCGCATCCTCGACGAACCCAAGGACGTGGCGCGCAACGTCGCGGCCGCGCGGCGCTACGAAATCGAAAGCGCGACCGATGCCTATCTGGCCGCGATGGGCCTGCCGGCGTCCGCGCCGCTCTGATTGGACGCAACGACAACGCCAAATGTTCAGTAACGCCGACGCCTGGCTCGATGCCGGGCAATCGTTTCTCACCTACTGGGCCGGACGACAGGCGGTCGGGACCGCCGTCGACCGCCGGCGCATCGCGATCTTCCTGTCGACCTCGGGGCACAGCGGCGTCGATCGCGCGATGCAGCACCTGATTCCGGCGCTCGCCGCGCGCGGCTACGCGATCGACCTGCTGAAGGTGCGCAAGCACGGGCCGAACCTGGCCGAGATCCCCGAGAACGTGCGCGTCATCGACACCGGCGCGCGCACCACCTACGCGGCGCTGCCGGCGCTGGTGCGCTACCTGCACCGCGAACGGCCGGGCGTGCTGCTCGCCGACAAGGATCGCGTCAACCGCACTGCGCTCGCCGCACGTTGGCTGGCGCGCGCGCACGGTACCCGGCTGGTGCTCAGCTCGGGCACGACGATCTCGATCGATCTGCAGCACCGCGGCGCGTTCGAGCGCCGCCTGCAGCGCTGGTCGATGGGCCGCCTCTACCGGCACGCCGATCAGGTGATCGTCACCTGCGATGCCGTCGCCGACGACATGAGCGCATACACCGGCCTGCCGCGTGCGCGCATCCGCGCGGCGGCCAGCCCGGTCGTGCCGGCGAGCCTGTTCGACGGCAAGCCGGCGGCGCCCGAGCATCCATGGTTCGGCGCCGGCAAGACCGTGCCGGTGATCGTCGCCGTCGGCGAGCTGTCGCATCGCAAGGGCTGCGACACGCTGATCCGCGCCTTCGCGCGGCTGCGCGCGCAGCGCGCGGCGCGACTGGTGATCGTCGGCAAGGGCAAGGACGGCCAGCGCGAGCAGTTCCAGGCGCTCGCCGCCGCGCTCGGCGTCGGTGCCGACGTCGACTTCCCCGGGTTCCGCCGCGACGCCTACGCGTTCATGGCGCACGCCGATGCGTTCGCGATGGCCTCGCGCTGGGAAGGGCTCGGCTTCGTGCTGATCGAGGCGCTCGCCTGCGGCACGCCGTCGGCGGCGACCGACTGCCCGAGCGGCCCGCGCGAGATCCTGGCCGACGGCCGCTGCGGACCGCTGGTCGCCGTCGACGACGACGCGGCGCTGGCCGACGCGCTGGCGCAGCTGCTCGACGCGCCGCTGCCGCGCGAGACGCTGCAGGCGGCCGCGCGCCGCTACGAGATCGAGGCGGCGACGGACGATTACCTGCGCGCGTTCGGCCTGCCGCCGCGCGCCTCTGACGTGGAGCTTCGATGAAGCGCCTGGGTGTACTGATTTCCTTCTCCGGCGACGGCGGCGTCGAGCGCATGGTCACCAACCTCTGCGCCGAGTTCGCCAACACCGTGCAGGTCGACCTGCTGGCGATCAAGTCGGCCGGCGGGCACGCTTCGCGCGTGCCGCCAACGGTGAACCTGATCCAGCTCCAGGCGCGGCACGCGTGGACCGCGGTGCCGGAGATCGCGCGCTATCTGCGCGAGGTGCGGCCGGACGCGCTGCTGGTCGCCAAGGACCGCGCCGGACGCGCCGCGCTGAAGGCCAAGCGCCGCAGCGGCAGCGACGTGCCGGTGTGGATCCGCCTCGGCACCAATCTGTCGGCCGCGCTCGAGCGCAAGGACGCGTTCAGCCGCTGGCTGCGCGTGTTCCCGATGCGCCGCATCTATCCGCACGCCGCCGGTGTCGTCGCCGTCTCGCAGGGCGTCAAGGACGACACCGTGCGCGTCACCGGCCTGCCGGAATCGCGCGTGCACGTGATCCGCAATCCGGTCATCACCGCGCGGCTCGCCGCGCAGGCGGCCGAGCCGGTGCCGCACGCCTGGCTCGCCGACAAGACGCTGCCGGTGGTGATCGGCATGGGCCGTCTGACGCGGCAGAAGGATTTCCCGACGCTGTTGCGCGCGTTCGCGCGGCTGCAGGCGCAGCAGCCGAGCCGGCTGATCCTGCTCGGCGAAGGCAAGGATCGCGAGGCGCTCACGCAGCTCGCCGCCGAACTCGGCGTCGCCGAGCGCCTGCTGCTCGCCGGCTTCCAGAAGAACCCGTATGCCTGGCTGTCGCGCGCCGATCTGTTCGTGCTGTCGTCGGCCTGGGAGGGTTCGCCGAACGCGCTGACCGAGGCGCTGGCGCTCGGCATTCCGAGCGTGTCGACCGATTGCCCGAGCGGACCGATCGAGATCCTCGACCGCGGCCGCTACGGCGCGCTGGTCAGGATCGGCGACGACGAGGGGCTGGCGGCGGCGATGGCGGCGACGCTGCGCGCGCCGCTGCCGGCGCCCACGCTGCAGCAGGCCGTCGACGAATACCGTGCGACGACCAGCGCGCAGCGCTATCTGCGGCTGATGGGGCTGCTGGAGTAGGTCGCCAGCGGCGCGCCGGCGCCGAGCCGGCGCGGCGCGTGCGCGTCGAGCACTTCGCGGTACACGGACTCGACCGCTTCGCGCATGCGCTCGCGCGCGAAGCGCAGCAGGAAGCGCTGCCGCGCGGCGGCGCCCATCTGCCGGCGCGCGGCCGGATCGTCGGCGAGGCGGGCGATCGCGGCGGCGAACGCGGCCGGGTCGCGGTCCGGCACGAGCAGGCCGGTGACGCCGTCCTCGACCGCTTCCGGAATGCCGCCGACGCGGCTGGCGACGGCCGGCACGCCCATCGCCGCGGCTTCGAGCAGCGACAGCGACAGCGCCTCGCGGTGCGAGGGTGCCAGCACCAGATCGCAGGCGGCGAGGAGGCGCGGCACGTCGCTGCGCTCGCCGAGGAAGCGGATCTGGCCGGCGACGCCGCGCTCCGCCGCGAGCCGGCGCATGGCGTCGGCGTAATCGTTGTCGTCGGCGCCGGCCAGCAGCAGCACGGCGTCCGCGCGCTGCAGCCGCGCCAGCGCCTCGATCGCGACTTCATGCCCCTTGGCGCGCACGAAGCGCGCGATCATGCCGAGCACCAGCGTGTCGTCGCCGAAGCCGAGCATGCGGCGCGCGTCGCGGCGCGGCGGCGCGGCGGCGCCAGCGGCGCCGGATCGGCGATGCCGGAATGGATGCGCGTTAGCCGCGCGGCCGGCAGGCCGTTCGCCAGCAGCGACGCGCGTACCGCGTCGGACACACAGATCGTTCGCGCCGCGCGCTCGAAGCGGCGGTACGCGTGCGTGGAATGTGCGGTCGCCAGCGCCGGAATGCCGGCCCAGTGGCCGGCCCAGGTCGCGTAGCGCGTGCCGCGCTGCGTGTGGCCGTGCAGCAGGTCGGCCTGCCAGCGCCGCGCGAAGCGCGCCAGCCGCAGGGCCGACAGCACGTCGAACATGCCGCGCATCGGCAACGCCAGCGTGCTCAGGTCGTGACGCTGGCATTGCTCGCCGAGCCAGCCGTCGAGCGGGCCGGCGTAGCAGACGGCGTGGCCATTCGCGCGCAGCGCCAGCATGAGGTCGAGGACATGGCGCTCGACGCCACCGAGCAGGTGGCTGTGTTCGACCATGATGATGCGCATGCCGGCACCCTCCGCGACGGCGCGCGCCCGGAGCGGGGCGCGATCTGGCGCGCACTCTGTGGTGCCTCACGTTGACGGAAAGTGAAAACGGCCCGCCCGCCGGGGGCGGCCGGATTCAGGCGCCGCGGTGCAGCGCGCGGCCCTTCGGGCGGTCCTTGGTGTGCAGCTTCCAGGCGAAGCCGAGGGCGTTGTCGCCGTAGGAAATGCCCTTGCGCGGCAGCGCCAGCGGATCGAAGGCGGACGTCGCCGCGCCGCGCTGGCAGGTGACGGCCGACTGGTAGCCGGCGGCGGCGGCGGCTTCCATCGTCGCCAGATCGTGCGAGCCGTACGGATAGCAGAAGTGCGTCACGGCCTGACCGAGCTCGTCCTCGATACGGCGCTTGCTGTCCGTCACTTCATGCGCGAGCGTCGCGGCATCGAGGCCGGCGAGGCGCACGTGGCGGTAGGCGTGGCTGCCGATCTCGACGCCGCGCGCGGCGATCTCGCGGAGGCGCGACCAGTCCATCAGCGGCGGCGTCGGATGGCCGGCGGCGGCGAGCCATTCGGCCTTGCCGCCGGTCATGCCGGCGATGACGTAGGCGATCGCCGGATAGCCGAACTCTTCGAGCACCGGCAGCGCGTACTCGTGGAAGTTCTCGCAGCCGTCGTCGAAGCTCAGCACCACGGCGCGCGGCGGCAGCGGCCGGCGGCCCTGCAGTGCGGCGAGCGCGTCGCTCATCGACAGCACGCTGGCGCCGATCAGCTTCAGATAGCGCAGCTGGGCGCGGAAGCGGTCGACGTCGCAGTAGTTGGCGCGGTGGTCGCGCATCGGCGCGAAGCGGCCGACCTGGTGGTACATGAAGATGCTGATGCCGCTCATGCGCGAGCGTCCGGCAGCAGCTCGCGGTAGACGGCGAGGTTGCCGTCGACCATGACGTCGACCGAGAACTCCTCGGCGATCAGCCGGCGGCCGGCGGCGCCGAGCGCGTGGCGGCGCGCATCGTCGCCGGCGAGCGCGACGATCGCGTCGCCGAGCGCCTGCACGTCGTGCGGCGGTACCAGCAGGCCGTTGACGCCGTCGCGTACCGCCTCCGGAATGCCGCCGGCGCGCGAGGCGACGATCGCCACGCCGTTCGCCGAGGCCTGCAGCAGCGACACGCCAAGGCCTTCGGCGAACGCCGGATGAATGATGAGGTCGAGGCCTTCGAGCAGCGCCGGCAGATCCTCGCGGTAGCCGGCGAGCGTGACGCGCTCGCCGAGGCCGGCGCCGGCGATCTGCTGTTCGAGCTCCTGCTGCAGGCCGCCCTTGCCGAAGAACAGCACGTGCAGGTTCGGGATCGCCTGCAGCAGCCGCGGCATCGCTTCGAGCAGCACGGCGTGGCCCTTGCGGCGGATCAGCTGCGCGACGATCGCGATCACGAACGCGTCGTGCGGCAGGCCGAAGGCGTCGCGCAGCGCGTCGCGCGACAGCGGCGCCACCGGGTCCGGCGTGAAGGCGCTGCGCACGACGCGGATCTTGCCGGCCGGCACGCCGCTGTCCTGCAGCACCTGGCCGATCGCCGCCGAGATGGCGACGACGCGGTCGTAGAGGCGGTACTTGAAACGCGTGACGCGCGGCGATTCGTAGTGGTCGTTGCGGCGCGAATAGACGATCGGCAGGCCGTGCAGGCGGCCGGCGATCGCGCCGAGGATTTCCGGGCCGCGGCGGCTGTGCAGGTGCAGCAGGTCGGGCTTCTCGGCGCGCAGCAGGCCGAGCAGGCGCGGCGTCAGCAGCAGATCGAGATCGCCGTGCATCGGAATCTCGCGCAGCGCCACCGGCAGCTCGGCGATGCGCCGCGCCGTCAGCGAGCCGCGCGGGCAGACGACGACGTTGTCGACACCGCGTTTCGCAAGTCCCTCGACGAGGAAGGCGACCTGGCGCGCGCCGCCGTAGAAGTTCTCGCCGGCTTCGACGTGCATCACCTTGAGCTTGGACATTTTGAACCGCGGGCCGGGGAATGCCGGCCATTATACTGGGCGCCTCTTTGGTCCCGGACCCGACGATGAACCCGATCGAAACGCTGGCGATCCGCGACTGGTACGCGCCGGTGGCGCCCGAGCTGGCGGCGCACGCGCTCGACGCGCTGGAGGCCGGTTGCGTGCTGCGCCTGCCGCTGCCGTTCGTCCTGAGCGCGGACGAGCAGGTCCTGTTGTCCGACCGCCTGCTCAGCGGCGCGCGCAAGAACATCAGCTACAACCCGGCCGACGATTCGGTGAAAGGCGCCGACGGCGACGCCGGGCTCGAAGCGCTGCTGCGCGGCATGCTCGGCCGCTATCACGCCTCGACCCGGGCGCTGGCGCTGCAGCTGTTCGCGCCGTACGCCGGCCAGATGCGCGACGGGCGCGCCAGCTACCGCCCGGCCGAGATCGCCGGCCGCGTGCCGAAGTCCTGGCGCCACGACGACACGCGCCTGCACGTCGACGCCTTTCCGGCCACGCCGGTGCACGGCCGCCGCCTGCTGCGCTTCTTCAACAACATCAATCCGCACGGCGAGCCGCGTCGCTGGAACGTCGGCGAGCCGTTCGCCGACGTCGCCGCGCGCTTCTTCCCGCGCCTGCCGCCCGACAGCCCGCTGAAGGCGCGGCTGATGGCGCTGGCGAAGATCACCAAGTCGAAGCGCAGCGCCTACGATCACTACATGCTGGCGCTGCACGATGCCATGAAGGCCGATCTCGACTACCAGCGCGAAGTCGCCAAGACCGCCGCCGAGTTCCAGCCCGGCGAAACCTGGATCGTCTATTCCGACCAGGCCTCGCATGCCGTGCTGTCCGGCCGCTTCATGCTGGAACAGACCTACTACGTGCCGGTCGCCGCGCAGCGCTATCCGGAGCGCTCGCCGCTGCGCGTACTGGAACGGCTCGCCGGCCGCGCGCTGGTCTGAAGTCGCGTCGCGGAAGCGGAACGGTCGGCGGCTGCATTGCCACCTCGCTTGCGGCAGTGAAGCGTGCCGGATGAGGCCGACGCTGCCAGAGTCGCCCGGCTCATGCGTGCGGCGATGTGCCCGGCGACCGGGCGCGCGCGGGTGAGGTGGCCGGGTTATGCGACGAGCAGCGTTTCCCGCATCGCCGCCTGCGGATCGTCGATCTCGAACAGGTGCGGGAACAGATACGCGGCGGCGTAGACCGGAAACACCGGCGTGAGATCGCCGCGATGACTGGGCGCGGTGAGCAAGCCATCCTCGACGCATTCCGACACCACGGCGCGCGCGGCGCGCTCGCCGAGGCCGAGCAGGCGCGGCGCCGCGCCGCGCCGCGTTCCAGCCGGCCCATGAACATGGCCTCGATCAGCAGCGGCGCGGCGCGCTCGTCGCGGCCCAGCACCAGCTTGCGTTCGGCGCAGAAGCGCGCGACGCGATCCTTGACGTGTTCGATCTGCAGGCGTGCCGCCATGAAGGCGATCTGGTCCTCGCAGGTATCGAGCATGAAGTTCGCGAACTGCGTTGCGCCCTTCAGCGACAGCGCGCCGCGCCCGTCGAAATCGCCCTGCCGCTCCGAGTCGGCGAGGGCGAGGTGTTCGTAGTAGCGATCGCGACGTTTGGCGAGGCCGCGCGACAGCGACCACAGGCCGTCGGCCTCGAAGCCGTAGCGCGCCAGCATGGCCGTGCTCAGCAGGCGCGCGACGCGGCCGTTGCCGTCCAGGAACGGGTGGATCCAGGCGAAGCGGTGATGCGCCAGCAGCAGGTGCGCGGGCGTTTTCGGCAGGTGCCTCCAGCCTTCCGCAAAGGCGGCGAGCAGGTCCGGTACGTCCTCGGGCGCCGGCGCCCGATGCGCGCCGACGTCCACGTGGCGCGTGCGCAATGCGCCGGGCACGTTCACGGCCGTTTCGCCGTCGTGTCCGGTGACGACGCGCAGCGAGTCGGGCAGCTGTCCGACGAAGTGCCGGTGCAGCGCGCAGATGAAGTCCCGGCTGGCTACGTCCAGCGCCGGCTCGTCCTTGAGGCGCTGGCGCATCCAGCGCTCGGTCCGGATGTGGGCGACGGCGAGCGCGGCCAGATCGTCCGCCTTGCCGGGCTTGCGTTCGGCGAGGCTGCGCTGCAGCGCGCGCTCGGCTTCGATCGGCCGCGTGCCCTGGCCTTCGATCAGGTTGGAGTAATAGCTGTTGATGCCTTCGAGGCACCGGGCGAGCGCGGCGCGCGTGGCGGGCGGCAGGCGGCCGGCCAGTTCGCCGCTCTGGCGGGCGAGCACAGTCTCCCGCTCCCGGATGTCCGGGCTCTCCAGCAGGTAGAACGACAGGCGCGTCGCAGCCGGCATTGCCGGTTCCTGTTCCGGTTTATCTGCTTGACGGGCCTGAAGTATATTCCGTCGCAGCAGGTTCGGAATGCCGGTTCCGTTGTCGTCGCAAAACGCGATGCTGCCGCTCACGCCATGCCAGCGGAGAGGGTCCTCCGCTTTACGTCTTGTCCCGCTTCCACAGGCTGGTGTTGCGCAGGCCGGCGGCCTCGGCGTCGAACACCGGGTCTTTGCCGGCCTTCTTCTGCGCTTCGTAATCCTTCAGCGCGATCAGCGCCGGCTTCTGCAGGATGAGGATGGCGATGATGTTGAGCCAGGCCATCAGGCCGACGCCGATGTCGCCGAGCGCCCAGGCGTGCTGCGCGTTGCGGAAGGCGCCGAAGATCACCATCGCGACGATGCCCAGGCGCAGCAGCAGCACCGGCAGCGGGCGGTGGCGGTCGCCGTTGAGATAGGAGAGATTGGTCTCGGCCATGTAGTAGTAGGCCATGATGGTCGTGAAGGCGAAGAAGAACAGCGCCATCGCGACGAAGCCCGAGCCCCAGCCGGGCAGCACCGATTCGACCGCCGCCTGCGCGAAGCCCGGGCCTTCCTCGACGCCCGGCACGCCTTCGTACAGCGCCGCGCCGCCGCCCGGGGCGTGGACGTTGTACTTGCCGGTCGCCAGGATCAGGAACGCGGTCGAGGTGCAGACCAGCATGGTGTCGAAGTAGATCGCGAAGGCCTGCACGTAGCCCTGCTTGGCCGGATGCGAAACCTCCGCCGCCGCCGCCGCGTGCGGACCGGTGCCCTGGCCGGCTTCGTTGGCGTAGATGCCGCGCTTGACGCCCCATTCCACCGCCAGGCCGAACATCGCGCCGAACGCGGCGTGCGCGCCGAACGCGCTCCGGAAGATGATCGAGAACATCTCCGGTACGCGCTCGACGTTGAGCACCATGACCGTCAGCGCCATCAGGATGAAGCCGCCGGCCATGAACGGCACGACCACTTCGGCGAAGTTGGCGATGCGCTTGACGCCGCCGAAGATGATGGCGGCGAGCATGATGGCGACCAGGATGCCGACGCCGAGCTTGAACGCGTCGCGCGCCGGCAGGCCGAACCACTGGCCGTCCATCGCGCCGCACAGCGAGCTGCCGGCGCAGACGTTGGCGGCGCTGTCGGCGATGGCGTTGGCCTGCACGCCCGGCATCAGGAAGCCGGCGGCGATGATGGTGGCGATCGCGAAGGTCATCGCGTACCACTTCAGCCCCATCGCCTTCTCGATGTAGTAGGCCGGGCCGCCGCGGTAGCGGCCGTCGGCGTCCTTGACCTTGTAGATCTGCGCCAGCGTCGATTCGATGTACGAGGTCGACGCGCCGAGGAAGCCCATCACCCACATCCAGAAGATCGAGCCGGGACCGCCGACGGCGATGGCGGTGGCGACACCGGCGATGTTGCCGATGCCGATGCGGCCCGACAGCGACATCGCCAGTGCCTGGAACGACGACACGCCGGCCTCGGACTTCTGGCCCCTGATCGTCAGGCGCAGCATTTCGGGCAGCGCGCGCACCTGCATGAAGCGGGTGCGGATCGAGAAGTACAGGCCCGCGCCGAGGCACAGCACGATCAGCGCGCGGCTCCAGACGAGGTCATTGATTGCGCCGATGATGGCATCCACAGCAAATCTCCATGCAAAAGGGTGCCGCCAGGCGACGGCCGGAACGTCCGGTGTCGATTCGCAAGCAAGAATCGGGACCGGCGCGGGCCGGCCCTTCTAGTCCGCGCAGCAGGGACCGACCTCGCGCACTTCGATGGTCGCCCATTGCGCGGCCGGGCACTTGGCAGAAAGCGCCAAAGCGTCGTCGAGACTGTCGCAGCTCAGGTAGAAGAAGCCGCCGATCATTTCCTTGGCCTCGGTGTACGGGCCGTCGAGCACCGTCGTGCGGCCGTCGCGGACCTGCAGGCGCGTGCGCGCGGTGAGCAGCGACTGGCTGGCGATCAGCACGCCGCGTTCGCGCAGCTCTTCGGTGTAGCGCAGCATGCTGGCGTAGGCGGCCTCGCCTTCGGCAGGCGTGCGCTCGGCGCGCTGGCCGAGCGGTTCGACGATCAGCAGCAGGTAGCTCATGCGGGCTCCGGAGTGGCGGCTTCGGTTGAGGGTGGCAGATTCAGCAGCTGGCGGGCGGTGGCGGCCACGCGCGCCGGCGTCAGCCCGCGCATGCAATCGTAGCGGCCGTCGCAGCTCGGGTGACGGCGGCAGGGCGCGCAGGGCAGCGCGTCATACATGACCGCCAGCGGCGATTCGGCGCCCTGCCGGTACGGGCAGGTCGAGCCGAACAGTGCGATCGTCGGCGTGCGCACGGCGATGCCGATATGCGTGAGCCCGGTGTCGACGCCGACCACCAGCCGCGCCTGCGCGAGCCAGGCCGGCAGCTCGCCGAGCTTGGTCTTGCCGACGAGGTTCACCAGCGGCGCCGTCGTCGCCGCCGCGATGCGTGCGGCGGCCTCGACGTCGCCGGGCCCGCCGAACAGCACGCAGGGACCGAGGCCGGCTTCGTGCAGCCGCTGCGCGAGCTGCGGCCAGTACGATTCGATCCAGTGCTTCTGCGGCCGTGTCGTGAACGGGCACAGCGCGACGAAGCCGGCCGGCAGGCCGAGCGCGGCGCGCTGCGCGTCGATCGCGGCGCGGGCGGCCTCGGACACCGGCAGCCGCGGCGGGCCGGCGCGTTCGCCGCTGAGCGCCGCGGCGAAGTAGCGGTACTCCGAAGCGATGTCGGCGATGTCGCCGCCTTTCGGCAGCAGGCGCTGCATCAGGAACGCGCCGGGTTCCTTCGATGCGAAACCGGCGCGCCAGCCGCCGGCGAGCCAGGCGAGCAGGCGCGATTTGGCGAGCCCCTGGACCTCGAACACCCAGTCGTAGCGGCGCGCGCGCAGCTCGCGGCGCAGACGCCACAGCGCCGCCGGCGACTTGAACGTCTCGGCCGGCACGCGGATCAGCTCGTCGATGCGCGGATCGTCGCCGAGGATGGCGGCGAAGCCCGGCTGCGCCAGCCAGGCGATGTGCGCGCGCGGCCAGCGGCGGCGCAGGGCGTCGAGCATGCTGCTGGCGAAGACGATGTCGCCGAGCGCGGACAGCCGCACGATCAGGATGCGCGGCGCATCGGCCGTGGCGGGCGCGGGCGGGGCGATGAGGGGGTCGGACACAGCGGCTGGCGGACGAAGTCGAGCGCGCATGCTGCGGCGTGACGGCGACGTGTGCAAGCGGCTCTGACACGTCCGGCGCTGGGCCTATAATGCGCGCCTTCGTCACCCATGCGCCCCCCAAAGGCAGGATTACCGATGACTTCTTTTGCCGACCGCGACGGCTATATCTGGTACGACGGCGAACTCAAGCCCTGGCGCGAATGCCAGACCCACGTGCTGACCTACTCGCTGCATTACGGCGTGGGTTGCTTCGAGGGTGTGCGCGCGTACAAGACGCCGAAGGGCACGGCGATCTTCCGCCTCGAAGATCACACCAAGCGCCTGTTCAACTCCGCCAAGATCCTCGGCATGAAGATGCCGTGGACGCAGGACCAGCTCAACGCCGCGCAGAAGGAAGTGCTGCGCGCCAACAAGCTCGAATCCGCCTACATCCGGCCGATGGTGTTCTACGGTTCGGAAGGCATGGGCCTGCGCGCCACCGGCCTCAACACCCACGTGATCATCGCCGCCTGGACCTGGGGCGCGTATCTCGGTGCCGACAACATGGAGCGCGGCATCCGCATCAAGACCAGCTCGTTCCAGCGCCAGCACGTCAACGCCTCGCTGTGCCGCGCCAAGGCCAGCGCCAACTATCTGACCTCGTCGATGGCGCTCAACGAAGTGCTGCGCGACGGCTACGACGAGGCGCTGATGCTCGACACCGACGGCTTTGTCGCCGAAGGCAGCGCCGAGAACATCTTCGTCGTCGGCAACGGCGTCATCAGCACGCCGGACGTCACCAGCGCGCTCGACGGCATCACGCGCCGCACGGTGATCCAGCTCGCGCGCGACCTCGACTACAAGGTCGTCGAGCGCCGCATCACGCGCGACGAGGTCTACATCAGCGACGAAGCCTTCTTCACCGGCACCGCCGCCGAAGTCACGCCGATCCGCGAAGTCGACAACCGTCCGATCGGCGAGGGCCGCCGCGGCCCGATCACCGCCAAGCTGCAGGCGGCGTACCTGGCGCTGGTCAACGGCCAGAGCCGCCACTATCCGGAATGGCTGGCGCACCTCTGAGCCCCTGAAAGACCGCATGTCCGACCTGCCGGCGGCCCCGATTCTCCTGTTCGCCATGGCCGCCGGCCGGGTCGCGCGATGAGCGCGCTGCTGCCCGATTTCGCGGCAGCCCGCGTGCTGGTCGCCGGCGACGTGATGCTCGACCGCTACTGGATCGGGCCGACCTCGCGCATCTCGCCGGAGGCGCCGGTGCCGATCGTGCGCATTCGCCGCGACGAGACGCGGCCGGGCGGCGCCGCCAACGTCGCGCTCAACATCGCCAGCCTCGGCGCGCAGGCGAGCCTGCTCGGCGTCGTCGGCCAGGACGAGGCCGCGCGCCTGCTCGCCGACGAGACGGCGGCGCGCGGCGTGCGTGCGCAGTTCGTGAGCACCGGCCAGGCGCCGACCATTACCAAGCTGCGTGTGCTGTCGCGCAACCAGCAGCTGATCCGCCTCGACTTCGAGGAAGCGCTCGAAGCGGTCGGCGCCTTCGACGACGCCGAGCTGGCGGCGCGCTATGCCGACGCGCTCGATGCGTGCCGCGTCGTGGTGCTGTCCGACTACGGCAAGGGCACGCTGCGCGACGTCGCGGCGCTGGTGCAGGCGGCGCGCGCGCAGGGCAAGGCGGTGCTCGTCGACCCGAAGGGCAGCGACTGGCAGCGTTACCGCGGCGCCACGCTGCTGACGCCGAACCTCGCCGAGTTCGAGGCCGTCGCCGGTCGCTGCCGCGACGAGGCCGAGCTGGTGGCGAAAGCGGAGCAGCTGCGCGCGGAACTGCGGCTCGACGCGCTGCTGATCACGCGCAGCGAGCACGGCATGACGCTGGTCGAGCCGGGCCAGCCGGCGCTGCACATCCCGACCGAGGCGCGCGAAGTCTTCGACGTCACCGGCGCCGGCGATACGGTGATCGCCACGCTCGCCGCCGCGCTCGCCGCCGGCAGCACGCTGGCGACCGCATGCCGGCTCGCCAACACCGCAGCCGGCATCGTCGTCGGCAAGCTCGGCACGGCGACGGTGTCGCGCGATGAACTCCGCGCCGCGCTGAGCGGCCGCCGCGACGTCGACGGCGGCGTGGTCGACGAGGCCGCGCTGCTGCAGGCCGTGGCGCGCGCGCGCGCCGCCGGCAAGCGCATCGTCATGACCAACGGTGTGTTCGATGTCATGCACGTCGGCCACGCGCGCTATCTGGAAGACGCGCGCCGACTCGGCGATCTGCTGATCGTCGCCGTCAACGACGACGACTCGGTGCGCCGTCTCAAAGGCCCGACGCGGCCGCTGAACGCGACCGCCGACCGCATGGCGCTGCTCGCGGCGCTGCGCTGTGTCGATCTGGTCGTGCCGTTCGCCGAGGACACGCCGGCGCGCCTGATCGGCCGCGTGCTGCCCGATCTGCTGGTGAAAGGCGGCGACTACCGGCCCGAGCAGATCGCCGGCTATGACGCCGTCACCGCCAACGGCGGCCGCGTGCTGGTACTGCCGTTCCACGACGGCTATTCGACAACCAGCCTGATCGACAAGGCGCGCCGCTGACGCGAGCCTGAAGCGCCGGTTCGTCTCGGCCTCTGCATCGCGCGTTGCGGTGATGCGCCGCGTTCGCGGCATAACCATAGCTTCACGAATTCCTTCCTCGTGCGGTGGCGAGCTCCTAATCTCGCGGCCGCTACGAGCCGTCCCGAGGCGTCTGTCATCCGGCAGGCGCGACGGCTCCCGGAAAACACGAGGAACAGACGATGTCGAGAAGCTGGCGCCGCGACGGCGGGGCAGGGCGGCTTGTTGCCGCCAGCATGGGGATCGCGATGCTCGCGGCCTGCGGCGGAGAGGACCGCTCCGGCGCCGAGACGACGCCGGCGGCGAGCCGGATCGTCAACACGCCGGCGCAGATCGCGCAGGAGTCGGCGGACGACTACGACGACAACCGCAGCGGTCTCATCACTGGCAAGACCCTGAAGCGCTGGAAGGACAACTGGCTGCAGGAGCGCCCGGCCGGCATCAAGGGCAATCTGGTGATCTTCCAGATCGGCAAGGGCCCGGCCGGCGCCGAGTTCATCAAGGCCGACCACGAAACGGTCTTCTCCTACCAGGAGAACGCCTGGCAGGAAGAACGCTCGAACGGCGTGATCAAGACGCCCGGCATGGTGCTCTCCGGGGCGCAGATCGATGCGCTGCTGCGCCGCTACGGCGTCAATCCCAGCGAGGATCTCATCGTCTGCGCGCCGGGTACGGGCAGCGCGTCCAACGCGATGATCCAGGGTCGCTGCTGGTACACGCTGCGCTACTGGGGCGTCGCCGCGGATCATCTCGCCGTCCTCAACGGCGGCAATCAGTATCTGGCTTCGAGTGAAGGCGGCTGGAGCGCCGCTGATTTCTCGACGGATGCGAGCCCGGTGACGAACAAGTACGCCGGCAGCGTGCGCGACCTCAAGGAAGACAACACGGCGCTGCAGGCCACGCTCGAGGACGTCATCAACGTCCTGCCGCTGGAGGATGGCAACCGCAGCACGGACGGCATCTTCCTGTGGGATGCGCGCAGCCTGGATCAGTTCAGCGCCGGCGAGCTGCTGGAGAGCGGCGCGCCGCCCGAGGGCTACAACTACACCAGCAGCTTCCAGAACGGCGGCTCGCGGCAGGGCCATCCGCGCGGCGCGCTGCAGCTGCAGTACACCAACGTGCTGGTGAACGGCGGCGCGGACGGACGCTACAAGTCCAAGGCGGAGATCAAGGCCTACCTCGACGGCGAGGTCGACGCGGCGGGCAAAGGCTTCCGCGACGGCACGCTGCAGCCGGTCGGTTCCGGCAACGCCTACCAGCCGGGGGACGTGGTCTACACCTACTGCGAGACGGCGGTGCGCGCGGCGATCACGACCGTCGCTAGCGCCGTGATCCTCGGCCATCCGACGCGCCTCTACGACGGCTCGATGATCGAGTGGAACTCGCTGTCGTACATCGCCGACAAGAACGGCAACTTCATCCTGCCGGCCAAGTCGGTGTGGCGGACCGACGTGCTGTCGTTCTTCAAGCCCGGTGTGCAGGCGCAGATCGCGCCGCGCAACGACGCCAGCGCGACGCCTTACGTGGTCGATGCCAGCGCCGAGCATGCGGACGAGGCCATCCTCGCCGACAAGGCCTACGCACGCGCCAACGATCCGGTCGACGACGGCGGCACCACCGGCGGGACGACCACCGGCGGCAGCACCACCGGCGGCACCACGGCGCCGCCGAATCCCTGCGGCGGCTAGCCGTTCCGTGCCGATGGGCGCGGCGTATGCCGCGCCCCTTCTTTCGCTCTCTCATGGAGAATCCGATGCGCCATGCCAGTCGCGCCGCGGCAGCGCTCTGCCTGTTCCTCGCCGGCCTGTCCGCCGCGCATGCCGACGAGCCGCGAGCGGCCGCCCGTGCGCCGGCCGCCGTCAAGCAGTACACCGTCAGCTTCGGTTCGCAGCCGCCGCCGCCCTCGTCGCGGCTCAAGTACCGCCAGGGCCCGGTCTGCATGTGCAGCGGCGGCCTGAGCGAGGCCGACATCAGCGCCGCGCAATCGCCGCTTCAAGCGTCCACCGCAGCCGCGGCGGATAGCGCTGAACCCACGCACGGTGCGGCCCGCGGAGAGACGCCATGAACAAGCTTCGTGGTCTCGGCCGCCGTGCCGGCGCCTGGCTCGGGCGCGGCCTGCTGTTGTGGTTGCTGCTGCTGCTGGTCGGTGCCGGCGGCTGGATCTTCTCGACCGCGGGCGAGCCGCCGCGCGCGGCAGCGCCGGCCGCCGCCTGGGGCGACGAAGCGCTGCAGGCCTGGGGCGAAGACCTCGCGGCGCTGTCGCCGGTCGCGCCCGCCAATGCCTGCGGACTCGGCGCGTCCAGCTGCTTCAAGTGCCACAACGGCAAGCGCGCGCCGTCGCCGTCGCTCGACGCCAAGCTGCATCCCTGGCACGTCGACCACCAGGCGGTGAACTACTCCTGCGCCGGCTGCCATCAGGGCAATCCGCGCATCCTCAAGCAGGAAATCGCGCACGAGAAGCTGGTCGCCCGGCCGCTCGCCGCGCCCGAGAAAACCTGCGCGACCTGCCACAACCCGGCGCAGGTCGAGTCCTTTACCCGTCGTTATCAGCAGGTCCTGAACGGAGGCCCGCAGTCGTGAACATCCCGAGTACCCCGAAGCCGCCATCGAAGGCCGTCCCGCTGCCGCAGTGGGCGGTCAAGGCTTGCGTGCTGGGCGCCATGGCCTGGGCCGGCACGGCGCAGGCCGGCGTGACGATCAACGTCGACGACCAGCGCTATCTGACGATCGACTATTCGCTGCAGGCCTGGGCGCAGGCGAGCAGCTACACGTCGGCCACCGACGGCGGCAGCAGCACCGACTTCTTCCTGCGCCGCAACCGCCTGACGTTCAGCGGCCAGTACAACGACCTCATCGGCTTCTACGCGCAGCTCGAAGCCGGCAACGAAGGCAAGGACGGCGACAATGACAAGTCGGTCTACTACCGCGACGCCTATGTGACGATCGACTACGCCGACGGCGCGCGCTTTATCCTCGGGCGCTTCAAGAACACGTTCTCGCGCGAGAACCTGGAAGGCTGCCTGGAACCGCTGACGCTCGATCGCTCGCTGATGTCGTACACGCCCTTCGGCGGCACGCGCGACGACGGCATCGCGATCTGGGGCAATCTGGCCGACGCGGTGCTGCAGTACCGCGTGATGGTGGCCGACGGCCGCGAAGGCGACGAGGTTGCCAAGAAATCGCCGCGCGTCACGGCGCGCGTTCACTGGAGCGCCCTGGACCCCGAGTTCGACTACGGCTATCGCGGCACGTATCTGGGCACGCGCAAGATTCTCACGATCGGCGCCGCCTACGACTACCAGCCGGACGTGGCCTACGCGAACTACGCGGCGCGCAGCGACGCCAAGGACTACAAGGCGTGGACCGTCGACGGCTTCTTCGAGTATCCGTTCGACTTCGGCACGGTGACGCTGTCGAGCGCCTATCTGCACTACGGCGTCGGCGATGCCATCAACCAGGCGCCGGACGCGAATCTGCCGAGCAACACCGAGCTGCACGCTTCCTACGTGAAGGGCGGCTATCTGTTCCCGCAGAAAATCGGCATCGGCCGCCTGCAGATCTTCGCCCGCCACGACCGCTCGGACTACAACCTGAACAGCGGCTACCTCGACAATCAGCTCAACGGCGGCGGCCTCAACTACTACCTCGACGGCCAGCAGCTGAAGCTGACGCTGGAGTACGACGACGTCGATTACCACCGCGCCGATCCATCGAGCCAGGCCGCGCAGGACAACTGGCAGCTGACGCTCGGCTTCCAGCTGATCCTCTGAGGAGCCGACGCGATATGGCTGTCTTCAGCGAATCCGGCGCGTGGTCGCCGGCCGGCGGGCGCGCGGGCCTGCTCAGCGCCGCGGGCATCGTCCTCGCCGTCGCGCTGGTCTCCGGCGTCTATCTGGCGCTGGACACGCGCTACGTCTACCTGCTGGTCTACGCCTGGTTCGGCGTCGCCTACGGACTGCTGCTGCAGTACGGCCGCTTCTGCATGGCGTCCGCGGTGCGCGACCTCTTCATGGTGCGCGTGCCGCGCATGGCGGTCGGCGTGATCGTCGCGATCGTGCTGTACGCATTGATCGCCGCGATCGTGCACGTGGTCGGCGTCAACACCTTCGCGCCGCATCCGCTCGGCTGGCACGTGCTGATCGGCGGCGCGATCTTCGGCTTCGGCATGATCTTCACCGGCGGTTGCGCGTCGAGTTCGCTGTACAAGAGCGGCGAGGGCAACGTGGCGTCGATGCTGGTGCTGCTGGCGATCTCGGTGTCGCAGGCGCTGTTCGTCAGTGCCGGCAGCTGGAGCAACCGCGGGGTGCCGAAGGCCTGGGCCGAAGCTGCCGCCGCGCAGGACATGCCGGCCGCGCTCGGCATCACCGACGGCTGGTTCGACCAGTTCACCGCCGGCTATCTCTGGACGTTGCCGGCGGAAACCGTCGCGCAGGCGCTCGGCGTGCAGGGCGCGGTGGCCGGCGCCGTCGCCAATGCGCTGCTGACGGCGCTGCTGCCGGCGGCGGCGCTGCTGGTGCTGCTCTACGCGACGGCCTGGCGTAAGGGATACCTGCGCCGCGCCAAGCTCGCGCAGGCGCGGATCGGCGACCATCTGCGCGGTATCTGGGCGATGCTGACGGCCTCCAAGCGCACGGCGCTGGTCGGCCTCGGCCTGGGCGCGCTGGCGGGGCTGCAGATGTGGATCACCAGCGCGCTGCGCGACCACTACGGCATCTTCAATTTCGGCGAGATGCTGGCGCAGATGGGCCACAGCGAAGGCCTGTCACTGCAGGACACGGTGTTCGATCCGGGCTACTGGTACATCACCACGCAGGAAGCGCAGTGGGCCGGCTGGGCGCTCGACAAGCTGGGCCTGTCGATGCGCGACAATCTGTTCTTCGGCCTCGACAACGGCGTGCCCGCGCCTTGGCTCAACGCGCCGGGACTGATGTCGATCGGCATCATCGCCGGCGCCGCCGTGATCGCCAATCTGAACGGCGAGTTCAAGTGGAAGCTGCCGAGCGCCGAGACCGCTGCGTTCGCGCTCGTTGGCGGCGCGCTGATGGGGCTCGGCTCGCGCATCGGCATGGGCTGCAACATCGGCGCGTTCTTCGCGACCGTCACCAACGGCGATCCGAGCGGCTGGATCTTCTTCGCCGGCCTGGTGGCGGGCGGCTACGGCGGCGTGCGCGCATTCAAGTGGTGGATCGACCGCCGGCTCGCCGCCGCCGGTCCGGCCTGAACATCGGAGTCATCGGCATGGCCTACAAACTCGAACGCGTCGGCGACGGCGCCTATCTGCTCGACATCACCGGATACGGTTGCCCGCACGTCCAGGTCTACACCGACAAGGCGCTGCAGGACCTCGCCAGCGGCGAGCGGCTGACGGTGCGTTTCGACAATCCGTCGTCCGGCGAATCGATCCTCTTCATGTGCGAAACCGAAGGGCACGAACTGGTCGGACGCGACAAGCAGGGCGGGACCTTCACCTGGACGATCACCAAGGCCTGAGCGCGCGCGGCCGCGTGCGTCAACGACTGCCGCTGCGGATCGCGGCCGCGGGGCTCGCCGCGGCGGCGGTCGCCGTGGCGGCGTGGTACGGGTTCGGACGCGACACCGACGCGACGTCGGCGTTCCTCGCGCAGCACTGGCAGCGCCCGCTGCCGGCGCAGGGCGATCCGCCGGCCGCGTACTCGGCGCTCGAGCGCTCGCTCGATCCCGCGGCCTGCGGCAGCTGCCATGTGCAGCAGCACGAGGACTGGCGACGCAGCCTGCACAGCCGCGCGATGGGGCCGGGCATCGAGTGGCAGTTCCATCTGATGACGCAGGCGCAGGCCAACCGCTGCATGGACTGCCACGCGCCGCTCGCCGAGCAGAAGGCGCTCGTCGCGCAGGCCTTCGCCTGGCCGCAGCGGCCGTCGTCGTCAGCGCCGGACCATGTGCCCGAGACGCTCGCGCACGACGGACTGGTCTGCGCGGCCTGCCACGTGCGCGCGCACCAGCGCTACGGGCCGCCGCCGCGGTCGGGCGGTGCCGCGCAAGGCGCGCCGCACGGCGGCTTCGTCGCCGCCGCCGCGTTCGAGGACAGCCGCTTCTGCGCGGCCTGCCATCAGTTTCCGCCGGACGGCCCGGCCACCGCCGGCAAGCTGCACGAGGACACCTACGCGCAGTGGCAGGCGAGCCGCTACGCCGCCGAGGGGCAGTCCTGCCAGAGCTGCCACATGCCGGATCGCCGGCACCAGTGGCAGGGCATCCACAGCAAGGACATGGTGCTCAAGGCGCTCGACGTGCGGCTCGAACTGGAGCCGGGCGCGGACGGTCGCTGGCGCGCGCAGGCCAGCCTGCGCAATGTCGGGGCCGGCCACTTCTTTCCGACCTACATGGTCCCGGAGGTCACTGCGACGCTGATGCTGGTCGATGCGGACGGGCGGGAGATCCGCACGCTGGCGCAGCGCGTCATCGGCTGGCGCGTCGGCCTCGATCTCGATCGCGAGATCTACGACACGCGACTGCCGCCCGGCGCGGCGCTGCAGTTCGACGCACCGCTCGATGTCGCCGCGGACGGCAGCGTCGTCGAATTGCGCGTCGACGTCGCGCCGCGCGAGCACTATGTGCGCCTCTTCGAACGCTCGCTCGCCCGCGATGGCGCGCGGCTCGACGCCGGGACCCTGAACCTGCTGCGCCGGGCGCGCGACGAAGCGGCGGCGACCCGCTACGAAGCCCTGCGCCTGCGCGCGCCGCTGCGCCGCGAGCGCTGACTGCGCGGCACGATGGTGCGCCTGAGCGCGCCGTCACACCGTGCCGCGGCCTGCCGTAGCATGCTCGCCGCGCTAACGGGAGAACGACGATGGCCAAAGCCGCGACGGGGAAGAAGGGTTCACGCCAGCCGGTCGACGGGCGCCACGCCCGCGCGGTGCAGGCCCGGCAGGCGGAGCGCGCGCCGACCGCGTTGAACACGCGGCTGTTCGATGCGCGTCCGGACCGACTCGATTTCCGCGACCTGCCGTACCGCCCGCCGCTGCAATCGCTGCCGCCGCGCTTTCCGGACGATGCGATGGTCGCCAGGCTGTTGCCCGCCTACGTGCGCGCCGGCCTCGTGCTCGACCAAGGCCGCGACGGCGCCTGCACCGGCTTCGGCCTGGCCTGCGTCGCCAATTACCTGCTGTGGCGCCGCCACGTCGGCGCCGGGCTGCGCGCGCGCTTTGCGCCGGTCAGTCCGCGCATGTTCTACGAGCTGGCGCGCCGCTACGACGAGTGGCCTGGCGAGCGCTACGAAGGCTCCAGTTGCCGCGGCGCGCTGAAGGGCTGGCACAAGCACGGCATCTGCAGCGAGGCGCGCTGGCCGTACCGCTTCGACGCCGAGGGCAAACCGTTGTTCGTGCCGCCGCTCGACGGCTGGGAGACCGACGCCGCTTCGCGCACGCTCGGCGTCTATTACCGAGTCGAGCGCGCCTCGGTCGTCGATCTGCAGGCGGCGATCGCCGAGATCGGCGCCGTCTACGTCTCGGCGCAGGTGCATGACGGCTGGGAGACGCTGGTCAGCGCGCGGCCGCGGGCGGCGCCGCGCCGGCATCGCGATCTGCCCGTGATCGCGCCGCCGAAGCAGCCGAACAAACTCGGCGGCCACGCCTTCGCGCTGGTCGGTTACAACGAGCGCGGCTTCGTCGTGCAGAACTCCTGGGGCCGCATCTGGGGCGCCGGCGGCTTCGGCCTGCTGCCGTATGAGGACTGGATCGCGCACGCGACCGATGCCTGGGCGGTCGCACTCGGCGTGCCGGTGCTGCCGTCGGACGCGCGGCTGGCCGGCGCGCGCTGGCCGGTGCCGGGTGGCCAGGCGCTCGGCGCGCTCGACCCGGCGACGCGCGCCGCGAACAATCCGCCGGACGATCCGTGGCCGGTCGACCATCCCTATGATTACGCGCCGTACGAGCCGTGGAGCACGGCACGCGCCTACGCGCACACGCTGGTCAGCGGCAACAACGGCCAGATCATGGTCCGCGACTTCACGCACGGCGTCGACGCCGGCGCCCAGGACTACGTCCGCGAGATCGCCTACGACTCGCCGTGGCGGCAGTTCGGCGCCGACCGCACGCGGGCGCCGGTGCTGGCGATCTACGCGCACGGCGGCCTCAACAGCGAGGACGACTCGATCCGCCGCATCCGCATGCTGGCGCCGGTGTTCGCTGCCAACGGCATCTATCCGCTGTTCCTGACCTGGCGCACCGGCCCCGGCGAGACGCTGGCCGACATCGTTCAGGACTGGGCGCGCAAGGCGCTCGGCGGCGAAGCGCCGGAACGCGCTGCCGGCGCGCTCGAAGTGCTCGGCGACGTGCGCGACCGCGCCGTCGAAGTGCTCGCGCGCCTGTTCGGCCGCGGCGTCTGGAGCGAGATGCGCGAGAACGCCGCGCTCGGCGCGCAGCCGGGGCGCGGCCTCGACCTGCTCGCGCAGAACCTGCTGCGCCTGTCGCAGCGTGCTGCCAAGGCCGGCCGGCCGCTGCGCCTGCATCTGATCGGCCATTCGGCCGGCTCAATCCTGCTCGGTCACCTGCTGTCACGGCTCAACGAGCTGGGCGCGGCCGGTGCCGGCCTGACGGTGCAGAGCTGCAGCCTTTACGCCGCGGCCTGCTCGGTGCGCTTCGCCGTCGATCATTACCTGCCGGCCGCCGACAGCGGCCTGCTGCCGCTCGAACGCCTGTTCCTGCATCACCTTTCGGACCCGAACGAGAAGGCCGACGCGTTGCCGTCGCCGACACTGCAGGCCTACGGCAAGTCGTTGCTGTACCTCGTCTCGCGGGCGCTCGACGACCAGCGCAAGATGCCGCTGCTCGGCATGGAGCGCGCGCTCGATTCGCGCTACGCGCGCAGCACCGACCACTGGGCCGAGACCGAGCTGGCGTCGATGCAGGCCTGGCAGGCGCGCTGGCCGGCCGGGCAGGGCGCGACCTGGCGCGATCCGACCGTGCTGACGACGCGGCGCGGCGACCGCATCCCGGCCACGCACGGCTCTTTCGACGCCAACCTCGAGGTCATCACCGAAACGCTGCAGCGCATCCGCGGCGAGCCGCTGGTGGCACCGCTGGAGTGGCTCGACTACTAGGGAACTTCTGAGTAAATCCGTCATCGCGAGGCCGCGCAGCGGCCGCGGCGACCCAGAGACGCCGCTTGCTCAGGGCGCTGCTGGATGGCTTCGTCGCCTGCGGCTCCTCGCCATGACGGAATGGGGATGCGGATTCAACCGACCGACGCAACGGATTGTCGATATCGCTCAGTTGGCATTTCGTAGTTCAAAGCCTTCCGTGGACGTTCGTTGCGTCGGTGCGCCACGGCGTTCAGCTTGGCCTGGCGATGGCGGAGTGATGCAGGCCGTGCCGGGCGCAGAGGAGAAGGAGGGGGCTCAAGTTCTGCGCCGCGCGGCCGCTAGCGGAGAGGCAATCCCGGTACTGACGCATGGCCCTGCAAGAACGCTTCCACCGCATCGTCGTCGACGCCCTGACCCGCGACCGGCTCGTGCTGCCGACCTTGCCGGAGATCGTCCTGCACGTGCGCCAGCTGGTGCAGCGCGAGGACGTCTCGGCGGCGACGCTGGCCGCCGAGCTGCAGAAGGACCCGGCCCTGGCGGTGCGCCTGATCCGCGTCGCCAACAGCGCTGCACAGCGCGGCGGCCACCGCGTCGACAACGTCCGCCAGGCGGTGACGCGGCTCGGCTTCGACTACACCCGCCTGCTGGTGTCCGGTCTGGCGATCGAGCAGATGTTCGCGCGCGGCGCGCCGTGGCTGGAGGCGCGTCTGCGCCGGACCTGGCGGCAGAGCGTCGACGTCGCCGCCGCCGCCCAGGTGCTCGCCGCGCACTGCACGCTGCTGAATCCGGAAATGGCGATGCTCGCCGGCCTGGTGCACGACATCGGCACGCTGCCGATCCTGCGTCTCGCCGAGATGAACCAGGCTTCGATCGACAACGAGCGCGAGCTCGACGAAGTGCTCGATGTGCTGTCGCCGCGCATCGGCCGGCTGGTGCTGCAAGCCTGGCACTTTCCACCCGAACTGATCGACGTGCCCGAGCGCTGGCGCGACTTCCGCGACGACCACGATGGCGCGCCGACGCTCGCCGACGTGGTCCGCGTCGCCCTGCTGCAGAGCGCCGCCGGCCGCGAGAAACCCTACGCGCTGATCGACCGCGCCGGCGTGCCGGCCTACCGCAAGCTCGACGTCAGTCCGGACGTCGACGTGATGAAGATGGACGGCTACGTGTCGCTGTTCGACGGCGGGCAGTCGGCGGCGGCGTGAGATTGTGGAAGTCTATGCGCTTTATCTGTTCGCAGGGATGCCTGACAGTGGCTACTCGCGCTTGGGTAAAGAGCATTTACATATGGATTCAGTAAAGTCCATGGAGCCCTTGTCCAAATACTTGGATGGAGCGCTTCTTTGCCATTCCCGCGCGGAGCCTTTCACTGCAGCAGTCACCTCCCGGTTCAGTTCCGGGTGATTGAGCCAGGTATCGGTCTCGATGATCAGATAGGTGATCTGCGTCTGCATCATCGCATCGACAAGATCAAGCGTTTCTCCTCCTTCCGCGATTCCGCTCCGAATTCGATTGAGCATCATCAGGTCGACGGCGGTTTTCTGAATCAGCAGCTTCCTGTAATCGCCGTCGAAGTAACGCGCATCTTCCGCGAAGGAAGCGCAAGAGTTTATGAGCAGAAAAACAGACAGTAGCGTGCGGCTCATATATCCTTTCTATAGGGTAATAGTGGCGGCGTCCGCTTCCTTCAAAAAACCGATGATCTGCTCTTCGCTGAACCGCTTCTTCACGTCCAATCTCATTGATGAAAGGGATTGGATTCCAAACCGATCCGCTACTCAGCTACGGGGGACGTCGGCGGCAGTATCGCAACAGAAGCGACAATGAAGCACGCGAGGCCGCTCATGGCACGCATAAAGTTCTCCAGCGATTGGCCGCGAAAAGCGGCACGAAGTTACTGAATAGATATATCGCCGCTATGTCGCGATAAGTTCGTGCACTTCACACTCGCTCCCCGATACGAACGTCGGAAGCGCGAGCCTTGATCTGGACAAACTGAGAGCTGAGAGAGCGGAAATCGGTCTTCGTCGCGCCCGCTTCCGTGCAGACCAGATCGCCGGCTTGGTCGTAGAGGGCGTATTCGGTGTTACTGCCCCTGACGGTCTTGATCCGCTCGCCGTTGCCGTCGTAGCCGTAGCTGGCAATGCCGGTGATGCTGCTGATCTGGCCCTTGGCGTTGAGCGTGAAGTTTTTCGTCCCGTCGTCGGTAATCTCGCCCTTGGCATGGTAGCTATAGCTAGCGTATAGGCGGATTTGTACCTGCTCTACTTGTTGGGCTATTCAATTTCCATATTACCGTGGCCTGCATGCGTTCCCAGTGAAAATTCGACATCAGCTACTCCTTCATTCTTAGAAAAATCGTCCGTTCTCCAATGAAAATGTTGAAGACGGCCATCTTTCAGATCGGAGAGTTTTTTTATCATTCTCTCTATATCGGAGGCAGTAAGTTCAACGGCCAGCCCAATCCAACCGCTGTTAAATTTTTCATGTCTAACAATCATTAATTAATCCTTATTGCGACCCTAATTCTTTAGATAATTTCATTGAATCGAGGCGGCCGCCAACTTCAAAGAAGCCTTCAAAGCCCTTGGATCCATTGTTGCTGGTGGCTTCCATTTTTGGTCCGCCGCCAGCGTTCCCGCCGCTCTCTGGCGCACTTCCATCTGGCTCAATGTGTTTCTTTCCTCTGGTTTCGTCGTCCGTATCATGCCAGTGCGGCCCTCGCTCCTTGCCACCTTCCCGCCCTTCACGGTCCCACCGCCTGCGGATTTTCCCATCCCCGTCCTTCCATTGCCGATGTTTACCACCAGTCTTTTGGCCTGCGTCGGTCTCTGTCCATCCGTCTGGTGGAGTCCAATCGTCGGGATTGCCAGGATAATCAGGTTTATTATTATTCGGCGCTGTAGGGATACTTGGCGAATTTTCCTTAGTGCCCTCGTTCATAACCCAGGCAGTAATTCCGGTTCCGATTATTAATGCACCCTCTACGATACTCGGCAAAAATGGGACAATCGCAACCACGAACTTTCCGTTGGGATCAGCATACCGATACGGATTGGCATTTCCGTATAAGTATCGACTGAATGAAAACGCACTGGCCTCGGTGAATCCGACCGGATCGTCCGACAGGAACCGCCCCACTGCCGGATCGTAGAACCGCGCCTGCATATACGTGAGGCCTGATTCGGCGTCGAAAGCGTGGCCGGTGTAGCCGATTTTTTCGCCGACGCCGTTGAGCTTCTGCCCGTACGGGTCGTAATGCTCCTCCCACACGATATCGCCGCTTGCGCTGGTCGCCTTTCTGGGCGAGCCGAGCAAGTCCGGATGCAGGTACGTCGCTGTCGTCGTGCTGCCGTTGAGCTTCAGTTCGGCGATGACGGAATTGCCTAAGCGCAGATAGTCGGTCTTCGTCGTGCCTTGCTCGCTGTAAACCAACCCTCCGGAGAGGTCGTACAGGACGTATTCGACTGCGCCGCTCTTGGAAGTCTTGATCCGCTTGCCGTTGCCGTCGTAGCCGTAGCTGGCGATGCCGGTGATGCTCGTGATCTGGCCATCGGCGTTGAGCGTGAAGCTCTTGGTGCCGTCGCCTGTGACCTCGCCCTTGGCGTTGTAGCTGTAGCTGCGGCTTTGCGATCCGCTGACGCTGCTCAGGCGGTTGTTCGAGGCGTTGTAGCTGTATGTCAGCGCATTCGGGCCCGTTCTCGCTTGAATGTTGTTCAGCGGATCGTAGACGTAGCCATACGTGCCCCACAGGCCTGTCGCGGATTTTAGGCGGTGCAGGTTGTCATAGGCCAGCGTGGTGTTGTCGGCTTCATCGTCGTCATCGATGCTCAGCAGATCGCCGCCGTCGCTGTAGCTGTACTGGTAGCGCTGCACGACGGTTCCGCCATCCAGCGTGGTCTGGACCTGGGGCCACTGGCGGTTGTTGAGCGTTTGCAGGTAAGTCAGGCCGTTGCCGAGGGTGTAGTTCTTCGGCAGGCCGTTGGCGTAGTACTGAACGCCGGTCGCCCAGGTGCCAACCTGTGTTGGCCTCCCCCACGCGTCCGGAGCGTAAGCGATGGTCCGGGCCGGCGTTGTCAGGCTCTGGACATGAGCGAGGCTGTCGTACGTCGGGTTCAGGACGAAGGTCTTGCCATCGATGACCGCCTGCTCGGTCTCGATGAGGCCGCGCTTGTTGTAGCCATATGTCCACGTCGCCGTCGGGTTCGTGACGCTGGTGGGATTGCCGGCCGCGTCGTAGCCGAAGCTCACGTCGTCCGCAGTGCCTGGCTCGTCGTCCAGCGTCTTGCGACCGCGCGTGTCGTAGCCGAAGAGCGTGGCGCCCGCAGGCTGCGCCGTCACGCAACCCGTGCCGCTTTGCCCTTTGAGCTGCCATTTCAGCTGGCTCGCCGCGTCGTACCCCAGGATCACGCTGCCGGTTTCCGGCTCGGTCTTGCGGCAGAGGCGCTGATAGGCGTCGTAGGTCCACGTTTGCGTGGCACTGACGTTGCCGCCGCTCCATATGCCGGATTGCGTCACGCCGATGATCTTGCCGTAGAGATCGCGCTCAATGACGGTGAGCTGGTTCTCCGGCGCTTCAATGCGAATCGGACGGCCGTAGGCGGGGCTGTCGAAGACCTGGTGGCCTACGGTCGTGATCTTGCCGTCCGCATCGGTCGTCTGCACCTTGGCCCCCGTCAGATACGCCGTCTGGCTCAGGGTGACACCGTCCGTCGTCTGTCGCAGGGTCAGGCGTCCGAGTGCGTCGTAGATGCTGTTGGTGCCGGACGTTGCGGTGTAGGTGTCGGACGGATAGGAATCGAATAGGTGATGGCTTTCATGGTCGTAGGCCGTTCTCTTGTAGACCACCTTGCCCGTCGTCGTGTCCTTCTCTTCGACGAGGACGGGACGCCAGCGAGCGTCGTAGTAGGTGCTGGCCTGCGAGCGGCCCGTCGTCGTGCGCGCACGCCAGGTTCCGACCGGCATGCCGAGTTCGGATGCCGCAAGGACGGTATATGTCGTGATGGTCGGCGCCCAGGCAACGGTATCGCTGCTCGGATAATCGGTACGCAGCAGCAAGCCCATGCTGTCGTATTGGTAGCTCGTCGTCGCTCCGTTCTCGTTGGTCAGGCTCGTGACTTCGCCGAAGTCTGAAACGACAGCGATCCTCGTACTGTTATCGGCAAAGGTGACGAGACGCGGGATGTCGAACCGGTAGTTGCTGAGTGTCGTCGTGCGGTTCAGCCCATCCTTGAACGTGGAAAGCCGTCCCTGCGCATCCCAGGTGTAGCTCATGACCTTCAGGCCGAAGGCATAGCGGTCCTGAGGCAGGCCGTTGGCGTTGTAGGTCGTCGAATAGACCGTCTGTCCCAGTGTCTGATTGACCTTCCGTTTGACTTGGCCCAGTACCCATTTCGCCTGGTTGTAGGCGTCGTCATTGGCGAGCGTGACCTGCTCCTGGATCGGCGTCTGGCCGGGGATGCTGTTGAAGCGCTTGGTCTGCACGGCGTTGCCGTAGCGGTCGAACGCCAGTGCTTGCCACGTGTACGTGTCGCCGTCTTGTTGGACGGCGCGTTGATTCAGCGGCGCGAGCTTAGTGAGCAGATCGGTATTGAGGGTTGTCGTGAACAACGTGCCGATCTGCGCAGGGTAGGGGCCCGCGCTCGGACTGTTGTATAGCTGATTCGCGCTCCGCACCGTCGTTGCGTTAGCGGCCGAGACGGCAGAGCTGAGAAGCTGTCCCTCTGTGATGCCCCAGCGGTTGCTGAAGGTGTAGGTGGTCGAGCTGGAATCGGGTTCGGTGACTTTCGTCCAGATCTCCGTCGGGCACGTTGTTGTCGAGCAATCCACCGCAAAACTCGCGTTGGGCGCGGAGTACTGATAAGTCCAGGTTTGCGCGGGTAGCGATGGACCCGCCAGAGAACGCGAAAGCAGTGTCGGTGTTCTGGAAGCGGCAGGAGAGAGTGCCCACGACCCCCCTGCTGCCGGCATCACGCTGACGCAACGCAACGGTACGTACGATTTGCCGTGTGTCTGGGATGAAATCTGGAACGTGCCGACGACCCCAGATGGATGCGTGATAGTGACGGTGCCGCTACCAAAGTAGCTGTCTCCCGCGTCTTTGCATGCCGGGAAAGGAAGGTCGTTGCGATCTCCGGGAGAAGACGAAGCGACCGTTTCAAGATTGAAGATCCACAGGCGCGAGTCCGGCTGGGTCAAGGAACTTAGCCGTACCGGGGCGGCACTCTGGGTGGGATTCTGATACTGGTATGTCCATGCCCGCGGGGCGCCGCTTGAAGGCTGGGCGGTGATCTTGGCGATAAGGTCAGCATCGGAGCGCCACTCGATGCTGAGTGCGCGTCCGTCGCTGGAGCTAATCGCGGTCAGCTTGGCGCCGTTATAGGAGTAAGTGACATAGTTTCCGAAGCGGTCTTCGATGCGGCTCGGAAGCATCGAGGCTTCATACTGCGGAAGGCTCCAGGTATAGCCGGGTCTGGAGGCGGTAGCCGTCATTCGCGCATACCTGATGCTTGGCTTCCCCTTGAACACTAGCCGGTCCATCCAGTATTTCGTTCCGCTGGGATCAACGACCAAGAAGCCCTCGCCCGGCTGCCCATTGGAAGTGGAAGGCAGGCAAGCGATCATCCAGTGCTGTTTGGTGACGAGCGGAAAGCTGGTCGGAAGACCAGCACCTAGGCCTGTGGGAGCGAGCGTGTTCGAGGCGGTGCGCTTCAGCAACTGCTGTGCGCCCTGCCCAGGAACAATGAGGTTATAGCCGTTCCACCACCATTCGGTGGAAAACTCTAATGGCCCCCCACCGTACCAATTCTGTATGTATGCCGAGCTGTCCGGCATGGCCATTTGTGAGCATCGAGCGCCAGGGTTCCACGCGGCGCTTCCCATCGTGGTCGTGATGCGGGGAAGCTCCAGAACCCAGTCGCCGAATTCGCCATTGCGTTTTCGCCAAATAGTAACGCTTCTATCCAACCATCGCCCAGGCGAGAACGAACGCGTAACGGCGACAGCCGGGCCGACGCCGGGTAACGAAACGTCAGTTTGCTCGAATGTAATTCCCCCCGAGTAGAGATCTATCTGCTCGCCGAAGGGAGTGTCGCTCAATGGCTGGAGCGTTCCTCCGGCCTTCATTCTCTGCTCGTAGAGCGACTCCGGACCAACGCCGTCATCGGATGTTGTGGAGCCTCCACCACTGCTTCCGCCGCCGCCGTCCTCAGGGTCGCAGCCGGGGCAGAGGGCCGACACGGAGGGAGCCCATGCGGTAGCTGCCATGAACAGCAAAAGGGACGTAAGGAGACGGCCCATGGTGCGGGCGGCGAGTGTCTTGAGCATGATTGAACCCCCTGTTCTCGGGGTTGAATCTACGCCACGGAACTTTGCACTGACTGTACAGCTGGCGGTGAGTTTGTGACGCAGTGCTCCTTGGCTTCGCGGTTCACGAAAATAAAGACGCCCCGCGGAACCAGGTTCGCGCGAGGCGTCATGTAGAGCGGCGAGGGCGATCTACGGCGCGGCTTTCAGCTGCGCCTCGCGGATCGCCTTGAACTCCGAGCCGTCCTTCCACGTCGGCCAGATCGTGCCGTTGGCGACGGCGTAGCCGGTTTCGAACAGCAGACGCGCGTCGGCGGCGCCGCCGGACAGGTCCCAGTCCGGTTTCACTTCGTCGGACGGCTTGTGATAGTCGTTGGCCGTGTACTCCGCGCGTTTGGCGGCGCCGTAGCCGTCCGGCTTGCCGATCACCTGTTCGCCCGCCTTCGGATACAGCGCTGGCACGCCGCGCTTGGCGAACTCGAACTGGTCGGAGCGGTAATAGAAGCCCTTCGGCGTGTCGGTGTCCGGCACCACGACGCGGCCGTGCTTCGCCGCGATCGCCGTGAAGCTGTCCTCGAGCGTGTTCTGGCCGGTGCCGATGATCTGGATGTCCTTCGTCGGGCCGAGCGTGTTGAGCACGTCCATGTTGAAGTCGGCCAGCGTTCGCGTCAGCGGATAGAGCGGGTGCGCCGCGTAGTACTGCGCGCCGAGCAGGCCCTGTTCCTCGGCGGTGACGGCGGCGAACAGTACGGAGCGCTTCGGCGCCTGCGGCAACGCCGCGTAGCCCTTGGCGATCGCCAGCAGGCCGGCGGTGCCGGAGGCGTTGTCGGCGGCGCCGTTGAAGATCGGATCGGGCAGCGAGTCGTCGCGGCCGAGGTGATCCCAGTGCGCGGTGTAGACGATGTATTCGTTCTTCAGCTGCGGATCGTTGCCGGGCAGCACGGCGACGACATTGTGCGACTGCACTTCACGCACCTTGTTGCGGATCGTGAAGCCGGCCTTGGCCTTCAGCGCGACCGGCTTGAAGTCGCGCGACAGTGCCGCCTTTTTCAGCGTGTCGAAATCGTAGCCGGCGGCGCTGAAGAGCTCATGCGCCTTGTCGAGCGTGATCCACGACTGCACCGGCACGCGGCTCATGTTCTTGTCGGCGGCGGCGAGGCTGAACTGCTCGCCGCCCCAGCTGTGCTCGACCACTTCCCACGGATACGCGGCCGGAATCGTCTCGTGGACGATGATCGCCGCCGCCGCGCCGAGCGTGGAGGCGATCTCGTACTTGTAGGTCCAGCGCCCGTAGTACGTCATCGCCGGGCCCTTGAAGTAGCGGGCATCGAGCTTGGACGGATCGTTCGGGTCCGGCACCGCCGGATCGTTGATCAGCATGACGAGGGTCTTGCCATGCACGTCGAGGCCTTTGTAGTCGTCCCAGCCGTACTCCGGCGCCTGCACGCCGTAGCCGACGAACACGATATCGGAGTCCTTCACCTTCACTTCTGGGACGAAGCGCTGCGTGGCGGCGACGAAGTCGTGCTTGGGTTCGAGTTTGATCGACTTGCCGCCGACCTTCAGCTGCATCGTCGGCGTGCCGCTGATGCCGACCATCGGCACGTTTTGCACATAGCTGCCATCCGGATTGCCCGGCGCGAGGCCCAGCGTCTTGAACTGCGCCGTGAGGTAGGCGACGGTCTTGTCCTCGCCGACGGTGCCCGGCAGGCGGCCCTCGAACGCGTCCGAGGCCAGCACCTTGATGTGGTCGAGGATCAGATCGCCGGTGATCGCCTGGCCGGCCTGTGCGACCGGGTCGATCGGCGCGGGCGCCGGTGCCGCTGCCGGCGCAGGCGCGACCCCGGATGGCGGCGTCGCGCAGGCCGCGAGCGCGGCGGCGGCGATGCCGATCAGCAGTTGTTTCATCATCGTTTTGCTCCGTGGATTCAAGCCGGGAACGTCGAAGCGGGATCGCGCGCGGCGGCTCATTCGCCGCCGCCGATCCAGCGTTTCAGCCAGGCCTGCACGGTGTCGTGCCACTGCACGCTGTTGTGCGGCTTGAGCACCCAGTGGTTCTCGTCCGGGAACACCAGCAGCTCGGATGGCACGCCGCGGCGCTGCAGCGCGGTGAACGCGGCGATGCCCTGTTCGACCGGGATGCGGAAGTCCTTCTCGCTGTGGATGACGAGCATCGGCGTCTTCCAGTTCTTCACGTAGTTCGCCGGATTGAAGCGCTCGTAGGCCTGCGGATCTTCGTACTGCGGCTTGCCGTGCTCCCACTCGTCGAACCACAGTTCCTCGGTGGCGTAGTACATCATGCGCGCGTCGAACACGCCGTCGTGGTTGACGATGGCCTTGAACGCATCCGGCCAGTTGCCGGCGATCCAGTTCATCATGAAGCCGCCGTAGCTGGCGCCGAGCGCCGCGGCCTTGTCGCCGTCGAGAAAGTCGTAGTGCTTGAGCGCGTGCGCCCAGCCCTTCTGGAGGTCTTCGAGCGGCTTGCCGCCCCAGTCCTTCGAGATCGAATCGGTGAAGGCCTGGCCGTAGCCGGTCGAGCCGTGGAAGTCGATGAACACCACCGCATAGCCCATGCCGGCGTAGATGGCCGGGTTCCAGCGGTAGTGCCAGTCGTTGCCCATGCTGCCCTGCGGGCCGCCGTGGACGATGAAGGTGACCGGATACTTCCTGCCCTTGACGTAGTTCCACGGCTTCATCACGTAGCCGTAGACGGGTTCGTCGTTCCAGCCGGCGAATTTGAACTGCTCGAAGGCGCCGAAGCGGACGTTCTTCAGGCGCTCGGCGTTGACCTGCGTGAGGCGCGTCGCCTGGGCCGGCGCGGCGAGGTCGGCGAGATAGAAGTCGGCCGGCGCGTTGAGGTTGTCGAGCGCGTAGACCAGCGTGCGGCCGGCGAGGTCGAAGCCGCCGACGTGGCCGTCGCCGGTCAGCGCCTGCGCCGCGCCGCTGGCGACGTCGATCGCGAAAATGCGGTGCTGGCCGAGATCGTCGGCGTGCGTGTAGATCGTCTTGCCGTCGGCCGAGAAGACAATGCCGCTGGCGGAGCGGTCCCAGCCTGGCGCGACTTCGCGCACCGCACCGGTCGCCAGATCGCGCAGCATGATGCCGTAGCGGTCGGCCTCGAAGGTTGGGCGCTTCATCGCCAGGTAGGCGAGGCTGCGGCCGTCCGGCGAGAACACCGGCACGGTGTCGGTCGCTTCGTTGGCGGCGGTCAGGTTGCGCGGCTTGGCGGAACCGTCGGCCGGCACCTGCCACAGATCGAGATTGGTGCTCCAGGCTTCGGTCTTGCCTGCGATGCGCGCGGCGAAGACCACGGTCTTGCCGTCCGGCGAGATCGTGTATTCGGTGTCGTCGCCGAACGGCTTGCTCGGCACGTCGCCGTCGATGTCCTGGCTCAGCAGCACCGGCGCGCCGAGCTTGCCGTCGGCGCCGAGCGCGGCGCTGAACAGCTGCGAGCGGCTGCCGTTGGACCAGGTGTCCCAGTGCCGGATGAACAGGCGGTCGTAGGTGGTGCCGGTGCTCTTGCGCGCGGCGAGTTCGTCGAACTTCTTCTTGCTGCAGGCGAGGTCGCCCTTGCAGTCGGTGAAGACCTCGACCGAGAACACGACGCGCCGGCCGTCCGGCGACAGCACGAAGCTGCCGACGTCGAGCGGCAGCTCGCTGACCGGCAGCGCTTCGCCGCCGGCCATCGGCAGGCGCCAGATCTGCTGGCTGCCGCCGCGCGCCGACAGGAAGTACACCGACTGTCCGTCGGCCGACCAGCGTGCGCCGACGTTGGAGCCCTTGCCCGACGTCAGCGGCCGCGACTGCCGCGTGCCGAGATCCTGCAGCCAGATCTGCGTGATGCCCTTGTTGGCGTCGTAGTCGGTCGTGCGCAGTGCGTAGAGCAGCTGCTTGCCGTCCGGCGACAGGCGCGGATCGGAGACGCGGTCGAGCATGACGAGGTCGCGCGCCGTGATCGGCTGACCTTTGGATTTGTCGGACATGGGGGTGGCGCTGAGGGCGGAAAGCGACATCGTGGCGAGCAGCGCGCCGGCGAGCAATCGGGTCATGAAATCTCCAGGTAGGGCGGCGCCCGCGCAGCCGGCGCCGCCTGAAACAAGCTGCGATGGTAAACGCTCGCGCTGCCGTCGCACTGAGGGAATCACCCCAGCGGCGGGACCGCGATCGCGCCTCGCGCTCGCGCGACGGTCGGGCCGCTGACTACACTGCGGCGATGCCGACCCGCACGATGCCGACATGACCCGCAGCGCCCGCTCCGTTGCCGACGGTGATTTCCTCGGCCATCCGAAAGGCCTCTACGTCTGCTTTCTCACCGAGATGTGGGAGCGCTTTTCGTTCTACGGCATGAAGGCGCTGCTGCTGCTCTACTTCATCAAATACCACCGCTTCAGCGACGACCACGGCTACAACCTGATCGGCGCCTACGGCGGGCTCGTCTATGCGGCGCCGGTCTTCGGCGGCATGGTCGCCGACCGCTGGCTCGGCATGCGCAAGAGCATCCTGCTCGGCGGTGTGCTGCTGTGCCTCGGCCATTTCGCGATGGCGGTCGAAGGCCATCCGGCGCGCGTCGTCGACGGCGCGATCGTGCGCGACGAGGCGGCGCTGCAGGTTTTCTATTTCGCGTTGGCGCTGATCATCGTCGGCGTCGGCTTTCTCAAGGCCAACGTCTCGACGCTGGTCGGCCGGCTCTACGACGAGCAGGACCCGCGTCGCGAAGCGGGCTTCTCGATCTACTACGCCGGCATCAACGTCGGCGGCCTGTTCTCAGGCCTGCTCTGCGGCTGGCTCGCCGATCGCTACGGCTGGGGTTACGGCTTCGGCGCCGCCGGCATCGGCATGCTGTTCGGTCTCGCCAGCTTCACGCTCGGCCAGCGCTATCTGCTCGGCCGTGCCGAACCGCCGCAGCCGGCGCGGCTGCGCGAGCGCCTGGCGGCCGGCGTGTCGCGCGAAGGGTGGATCTATCTGGCGACGCTCGCCGGCGTCGTCGCCGGCTGGCAGCTGATCCAGCGCCATTCACTGATGCTTGCCGTGCCGGGCCTGCCGGCGATGAGCGCGGTGCTGTGGGGCATGCACGCGATCGCACTCACGCTGCTGGCCTGGATCGCCTGGTTTCTCGTCGTGCGCTGCAACCGCGTGCAGCGCCAGCAGATGCTCGTGCTGCTGCTGCTGATCGGCTGCTGCCTGGTGTTCTTCACGCTGTACGAGCAGACCTACGGATCCTGGGTGCTGTTCTCGGACCGCGTGATGAATCGCGAGACCGTGCTGCTCGGCTGGCGTTACGAGTGGAGCGCCGAGCAGCTGACCTCGCTCGGCTCGCTGTTCATCCTCGCGTTGGCGCCGCTGCTCGCGTGGCTATGGCCCTGGCTCGACCGGCGCGGCCTCAATCCGGGCAAGCCGGCGAAATCGGCGCTGGGCCTGATGCTGGCCGGACTGTCGTTCGTCGTGCTGGTCTGGAGCGCGCGGCATCCGCAGGCCAACGGCCTGACGGCGCTGTGGTGCTTCGTGTTCGCGTACTTCGTGCTGGAGCTCGGCGAGATGCTGCTGTCGCCGATCGGGCTCGCCGCGGTGACGGAGCTGTCGGTCGCCAGCGTGGTCGGCGTGATGATGGGCGCGTGGTGGCTCGGCACCGCCTATTCGGAAGTGCTGGCCGCCGCGCTCGGCAAGCTGTCGGCGATCGAATTGCCGGAAGACGGCACGCTCGTCGTCGCCGCCGCGCTCGCCAAATACGACGCGCTATTCGTGTGGTCGGCGCAGATCGGTATCGGCGCCGGCTTCGTCGTGCTCGCGCTCGTGCCGCTGCTCAGGCGCGGCATGCACGGCGTGAAGTAGGGCGTTCGATCGCGGCGCGTGCCGGCATCAGCGTGGGCGCCGACGCCACAACGCGGCGAATGCCAGCGGCGTGAGCAGCAGGCCGAGCGCACCGCCGCCACCGCCACCACCGCTGTCCGAGCCGGTGGTGCCGCCCGTCGTCGAGCCGCCGGTCGTCGTGCCGTTGCAGTCGATGGCGCTCGCCGTGCCCGGATTCTTGCCGTCGAGGCTTGTACAGCCGCTGCTGGCGGCGAGCACGGTCTTGAGCGTGGTGCCGGTGGTGCTGGTCGCGGTCCAGGCTCTGTCGAGACGCGCGAAGTAATCCGGATCGCCGTTGTTCGCGGTGCCCGAGCAGGCGCCGGCGCCGCCGGACAAGGTGCCGACGATGCGCTTGTTCTGGTTCAGCAGACCGGAGCCGGACGAACCGCCCTCGGTCGTGCCGGTCGCCCAGTAGACCTCCCAGCTGTCGACGCGAAAGCCGTCGCTGCAGTTGCTGGCGGTGCCGATGCAGATATTGCTCTGCGCGGTCGCGGCCTGCGTGTAGAGGCTGATCTTCTTGTCGTCGCCGGACGGGTGGTGGATCACCGCACCGGAAGTCGGGGCCGTGCCGCTGACTTCCCAGCCGGCGTAGTACACGTCGTAGCTGGTCGGCGGCACGCTGTTCAGCTCGAACAGGCTGTAATCGGTGACGGTCGAGCCGCCAGCGTCGGCGAGCAGCGTCTTGCCGTGGATGTTCTGGGTGACCGAGCCGTAGAGCAGGCCGTTGCAGTTTGCGCGCTCGACGTTGAAGTAGGCGATCGACTGCGTGACGTTGGCGGCGGTGATCTCGCAGTGATGCGCCGTCAGCACCAGCGCGCGGTCGTCGCGCGCGGCGTTGTTGATGAGCGAGCCGGAGCACAGGTAGGTGTCGCCGCCGCTGACGATGGTCAGCAGCACGGTCGAGCGGATCTGATCGCGGTAATTGTCGCCGGTGGAGCAGGCGACGTCCTTCTCGCAGGCGCCGGACGTGCCATTGGTGCTCGCAAAGCTCTTGGCGCTGAGTTCGCGATAGGCGTGGAAGGCGCGCGCGACGCGCAGGCCGAATGCCGATTTCTCGCCGCTCGGCATGCGCACTTCAAGCACGGCCTCGTCGCTGCGGGCGATCGGCGTGACGAGACGGCTACCGTCGGTGGCGCGATACGGGCCCTGCACGTCGTCGCCGCCGGCGGTGTAGAAGTACAGCGCGGCGTCGGCCGGCAGCCTGAGGTCTTCGAGCTGCAGGCTCAGCGATTTGGCTCCGCTGGAAGCGATGCGCAGGCGCCAGCGCGCGATGCCGCTTTCCGGCTCGTCCCAGGCGCCGGTCGCGGTCGTCGCCGACAGGGCGCTGCCGACCGCGAACTTCAGCGGCTGGCCCTTGGCCTGCGCGACCGCCGCCTTCAGGGTGCTGGCGTCGAGCTGCACGCGCGGCACGGCCGACAGGTCGCTGACGTCCGGCGTATAGGCCCACGCGGCAGCCGGCAGGAGCAGTGACAGCAGGGCAAGGATCATCAGGCGCATCGCGTGTCTCCTCCGCGATCTTGGAATGGGCGCTACTGTAGCGCGCCGCCGTGGCCGGGATGTTTCGATTTGTGATGTGCGCCATGCGCGGCTGCGACCGGCCGATCGGCGCTTGCGGCGGGCGGCGGCGGCCGGCTTACGCGGGCGGCGCTGCGCTGGTGAGCGTCAACGAAGTGCCGGGCTCGCCGACGCGCAGCGCTGCATCGAGCGCGCCGAGCTGCAGCACGAGGCTGGCGACGGCGCCGTCGCCGGCCGGCACCGCGTCGACGATCTCGCCGACCGCTTGCGTCTCGCCTTCGGCGTGCACGGCCGTGCCCGGCGCCGGCGCCGGGCCGTCGATCCGCGCCGTGAACAGGCGCCGTTTGAGCTGGCCGAGGTAGTGCAGGCGGGCGACGATTTCCTGGCCGGTGTAGCAGCCCTTGTCGAAGCTGATGCCGCCGAGCAGGTCGAGGTTGGCCATTTGCGCGACGAAATGATCGCGCGTCTCCGGCAGCACGACGGGGATGCCGCACTCGATGTCGGCGCGCCGCCAGAGCAGGCCTTCCGGTTCGTGCATCGCCTCCGGGATCTGTGCGCGCAGCGCGGCGATCGCCGCGCGCGGGCCGAGCACCGTAAAGCGCGTCAGCCGGCCGAGGCGGCGCACGACGGTCAGGCCGCGCGCCTCGTCGCGCAGGCACTGCAGCGGCGCCGCGGGCACTGGCAGCTTGAAGAACGGCATCATCGCCGGCGCGTCGTCGCCGATCAGCGCCAGCGCGTCGAGATCGTCGGCCGGCGCGATCGTGACCTTGGCGCGCAGCACGAACATCTTCAGGCGCGCCAGCGTCGCGTCGGCGATCGCGCGCGGCAGTTCGATGAGGATGTCGTCGCCGTCGCGCACGAGATGCAGCACCGCCAGCATGCGGCCCTTGGCGCTGTTGTAGCTCGACAGCTGGGCGTGTTCGGCGCTCAGCCGGCGCACGTCGTTGCTGAGCTGGCCCTGCAGGAAGGTCTCGGCGTCGGCGCCGGAGACGCGCAGCCAGGCGAGTTCGCGGGTGTCGGTGATCAGCAGGTTCATGAGTCTGCGGCGGGTCCGGGCGCTCGGCCGGCCGGGGCGGGGCGGGCGCTTCGTTGCGGGATCGGGCGGAAATTTGTCACACTATTATGGATGCATCGCTCGCATCTTCGGATGCACATAACGCATTTGACCGCCTGATGTCCTCCATGCCCGACGATTCCCAGCCCGCTTCCGCCGCCAGCGCGGAACCGATCGCGCTGGCGGATCTGTTGCGGCAGCAAACGCCGGCCGAGGCAGCGCCGGACAGGAGTCCGGCAGCGCCGCCGGCTCCGGGCCAGGTCCGCGAGATCGGCGGACGCCGCGACGGGCCCGAGCCGACCCGATACGGCGACTGGGAAAAAAACGGGCGCTGCATCGACTTCTGAGCCTCGTCGCACACCGCTGTTGAATCCGTCGCTAATCACGTCCCCATGGGAGCCGGAATGACTACGAAAACACCCGCGCAAAGTCGCCCCTTGTCGCCGTTCATGCTGGGGCAGTACTACCGCTTCCAGTGGACCTCGCTGCTGAGCTTCGGCCACCGCATCACCGGTGTCGGCCTGGCGCTGGGCACGGCGCTTGTCGCGCTGTGGCTGATCGCGCTGGCTGCCGGCCCGGCCACCTACGAGGCCGTCGCCCCGCACATCAAGGCCTGGTACGGCCAGGTCCTGCTGTTCGCCTGGACCTGGGCGCTGATGTACCACCTGTGCAACGGCATCCGCCATCTGTTCTGGGACGTCGGCATGGGCTTCGATCTGAAGACCGCCGAACGCTCCGGCTATGCGGTCGTCGTCGTTTCCATCGTTCTGACCGCGGCCGCCTGGGCGGTTGCATATCTCGGCTGAGGACTGTCATGGCCAAGACTTCCAAGGATCTGCGCTCTCCGCTTTCGCGCGCCCGCGGCCTCGGCGCGGCGAAGGACGGCGTCCATCACTTCTGGGTCCTGCGCGTTTCCGCGCTGGCCCTGATCCCGCTGTCGCTGTGGTTCGTGTTCTCGGTCGCCTGCCTCGCCAGCGGCCCGGCCGATTTCTATGCCGTGCAGCACTGGGTGTCGGCGCCGTCGGTCGCCGTGGCGCTGGTGCTGTTCCTCGCCACCGCGCTGTATCACTCGGTGCTCGGCGTCGAGGAAGTGATCCTCGATTACTCCACCGGCCCGGCGCGTCTGACGCTGCTGCTCGCCTCCAAATTCCTCCACGCGATCGTCGCGGCCGCCGGCATCTTTGCCGTGCTCAAGGTCGCGCTCGGTTAACGCATCGGGATCACGCAATGTCTGCTTACGAAATCGTCCATCACGAATACGACGCGATCGTCGTCGGTGCCGGCGGCGCCGGCCTGCGCGCGACGCTGGGCCTCGCCGAGGCCGGCCTGAAGACGGCCAACATCACCAAGCTGTTTCCGACGCGCTCGCACACCGTCGCCGCGCAGGGCGGCATTTCCGCCGCGCTCGGCAACATGGGCCGCGACGACTGGCGCTGGCACTTCTACGACACGGTGAAGGGCTCCGACTGGCTCGGCGACCAGGACGCCATCCAGTACATGACGCGCGAGGCGATCCCCGCGATCATCGAGCTCGAACACTACGGCGTGCCGTTCTCGCGTACGCCGGAAGGCAAGATCTACCAGCGTCCGTTCGGCGGCATGACCACCGAGTTCGGCAAGGGCCCGCCGGCGCAGCGCACCTGCGCCGCCGCCGACCGCACCGGCCACGCCATGCTACACACGCTTTACCAGCAGTCGCTGAAGTGCAAGGCGCAGTTCTACATCGAGTACTTCGCGCTCGACCTGCTGACCGACGACGACGGCTCGATCAAGGGCGTGCTCGCCTGGGACATGGCCACCGGCCAGCTGCACCGCTTCCGCGCGCACCTCGTCATCCTCGCCACCGGCGGCTACGGCCGCGCCTACTTCTCGGCGACCTCGGCGCACACCTGCACGGGCGACGGCGGCGGCATGGTGCTGCGCGCCGGCCTGCCGCTGCAGGATCTCGAATTCGTGCAGTTCCACCCGACCGGCATCTACGGCTCGGGCTGCCTGATCACCGAAGGCGCGCGCGGCGAGGGCGGTTACCTCACCAACAAGTCGGGCGAGCGCTTCATGGAGCGCTACGCGCCGAGCGTCAAGGATCTGGCGCCGCGCGACATGGTGTCGCGCGCGATGGCGACCGAAATCCGCGAAGGCCGCGGCGTCGGCGAGGAAGCCGACCACATCCATCTGCACCTTGAGCACCTGGGTCCGGAAGTGCTGCATCAGCGTCTGCCGGGCATCTCGGAGTCGGCGAAGATCTTCGCCGGCGTCGACGTCACCAAGGAGCCGATCCCGGTGGTGCCGACCGTGCACTACAACATGGGCGGCATCCCGACGCTGTGGACCGGCGAAGTCGTCACCAAGCGCGACGGCAATCCGGACAGCGTCGTGCCGGGCCTGATGGCGGTCGGCGAAGCGGCCTGCGTGTCGGTGCACGGCGCCAACCGTCTCGGCTCGAACTCTCTGCTCGACCTCGTCGTGTTCGGCCGCGCCGCGGCGATCCGCGCCGCCGAGCTGGTCAAGCCGGACACTCCGCACAAGAAGATCTCGGGCGCCTCGGAAGAGCGCGCGCTCGCGCGTCTCGACGGCTTCCGCAACGCCAAGGGCGGCACGCCGACGGCGAAGATCCGCCTCGACATGCAGAAGACCATGCAGAAGCACTGCGCGGTGTTCCGCGACGGCCCGACGATGCAGGAAGGCGTCGTCAAGCTCAAGGAAGTCATCAACAATTACCGCGAGGACGTCAGGGTTTCCGACCGCGGCATGGTCTGGAACTCGGATCTGGTCGAAACGCTGGAGCTCGACAATCTGCTCGGCCAGGCGCTGCTGACGATCGTCGGCGCCGAGAACCGCAAGGAATCGCGCGGCGCCCACGCCCGCGACGACATCAAGGATCGCAACGACCAGGAGTGGATGAAGCACACGCTCGCCTGGCGCACCGGCGACACCGAGGTGAACATCGACTTCCGTCCGGTTCACCTGCAACCGCTGGACAGCGAGGTGGAACACATTCCGCCCGTTGCCCGCAAGTACTGATCCTTTAGCCAGGAAGAACCAGCCATGGCTCAGTTTTCGCTCCCGCAGAACTCGAAGATCGACAAGTCCGCCGGCAAGACCTTCAAGGCGCCGGCCGGCGCCAAGAAGGTCAAGACCTTCAAGATCTACCGTTACGATCCGGAAACCAACGCGAACCCGCGCGTCGACACCTATGAAGTCGACATGGGTAGCTGCGGTCCGATGGTTCTCGACGCGCTGATCAAGATCAAGAACGAGGTCGACGCCACGCTCACGTTCCGCCGTTCGTGCCGCGAAGGCATCTGCGGCTCGTGCGCGATGAACATCGACGGCACCAACACGCTCGCCTGCATCAAGCCTTGCGACGAGATCAAGGGCGACGCCAAGATCTACCCGCTGCCGCACATGCCGGTGGTCAAGGATCTGGTGCCGGATCTCACGCACTTCTACGCCCAGCTCGCCTCGATCGAGCCGTGGCTGAAGACCGACACGCCGGCGCCGACGCGCGAGCGTCTGCAGTCGGAAGAGGACCGTGCCAAGCTCGACGGCCTCTACGAGTGCATCCTCTGCGCCTGCTGCTCGACCTCGTGCCCGAGCTACTGGTGGAACGGCGACCGCTACCTCGGTCCGGCGATCCTGCTGCAGGCCTACCGCTGGCTCGTCGACTCGCGCGACGAGGCCACCGGCGAGCGCCTCGATGCGCTCGAGGATCCGTTCAAGCTGTACCGCTGCCACACGATCATGAACTGCTCGCGCACCTGCCCGAAGGGACTCAATCCCGCCAAGGCGATCGCCGAGACCAAGAAGATGCTCGTGGAGCGCAAGGTTTGATCGCAGTCGTCGTCACGCACAGGGGCGGCTTTGCCGCCCTTGTCGTTTGCGGGGGTTCGGCATGAGCGCGAACGAAGGCCGCCTGCGCTGGCTGCTGCGCCGTGGCATGAAGGAACTCGACGTGCTGATGGAGCGCTACTACGCGCACCGCTGGCCCGAGGCGCCGGCCGACGAGAAGGCCGCTTTCCTGCGTCTGATCACGCTCGTCGAGGATCCGGACATCTGGGCCTGGGCGATGGGCTACGAGGATCCGCCGCCCGAATATGTCGGCATCATCGAACAGCTTCGCGTCTACCGTTGACCTGCGCCTGCGCCCCTCGCTCGGGGCGCTGCGCGCGATCTTCGCCGTGCACGTCGCCGCGCTGGCCCTGCTGCCGCTGGCGATGCGTCCGGGCTGGCCGCTGGTGGTGCTGGTCGCCGCGTTCGGCGTCTCGTGGTTCTGGCTGCGCCACCACCCGGCGCTCGGCTTCGGGCCGCGTGCGATCACACGCCTGGTCTGGCACGCCGACGGCGCCTGGAGCCTGTTCCGCGGCGAGCGCGAGCTGCGCGCCGAGTTGCAGCCCGACAGCCTCGTGCATCCCTGGTTGCTGGTGCTGAACTTCCGCGATCCGCAGGGGCGGCGCAGCGTTCGCGTCATCGCCGGCGGCGAAGCCGACGCCGAGCCGCTGCGGCGGCTGCGCGCGCGGCTGAAGGTCGGCGCCTGAGGTCTCAGGCGCCGGTGCCGCGGCCCGGCAGGATCGTCGGTTTGGCCTCGGTGAGCGTCTGCGGGTAGTCCAGCGTGTAGTGCAGACCGCGCGATTCCTTGCGCGCGAGCGCCGAGCGCACGATCAGGTCGGCGCAGGTGACCAGGTTGCGCAGCTCGATCAGATCGGCGCTGACGCGGTAGTTGCCGTAGTACTCCTGGATTTCACGCGTCAGCATCTCGACGCGGTGCTGCGCGCGCTGCAGGCGCTTGGTCGTGCGCACGATGCCGACGTAGTCCCACATGAAGGTGCGCAGTTCCAGCCAGTTGTGGCTGACGACGACGTCCTCGTCGGAGTCGGTGACGCGGCTTTCGTCCCAGGGCCGCAGGTTCTGCGGCATCTCGCGCTGCGGCAGTGTGGCGATCAGGTCGTCGGCGGCGGCCTTGCCGAACACCAGGCATTCGAGCAGCGAGTTCGAGGCCAGACGGTTGGCGCCGTGCAGGCCGGTGCAGGCGACTTCGCCGACCGCATAGAGGCCGTCGATGTCGGTGCGGGCCGATAGATCGGTCAGCACGCCGCCACAGGTGAAGTGCGCCGAAGGCACGACCGGGATCGGCTGCTTGCAGATGTCGATGCCGAGCGACAGGCAATGCGCGTGGATGCTCGGGAAGTGGTGCAGGATGAAGCTCGCCGGCTTGTGCGTGATGTCGAGGTAGACGTGGCGCAGGCCGAGCCGCTTCATCTCGTGGTCGATCGCGCGCGCGACGATGTCGCGCGGCGCCAGTTCGGCGCGCGGATCGAAGCGCGGCATGAAGCGTTCGCCGGCCGAGCCGTCCGGGTTGACCAGGCGCAGCAACGCGCCTTCGCCGCGCAACGCCTCGGAGATCAGGAAATTGCGCGCGTCGCGATGGAACAGCGTGGTCGGGTGGAATTGCATGAATTCCATGTTCGCGATGCGGCAGCCGGCGCGCCAGGCCATGGCGATGCCGTCGCCCGACGCGCCGTGCGGGTTGCTCGAATAGAGGTAGACCTGATTGGCGCCACCGGTCGCCAGCACCACGGCCTTGGCGCCGACGGCGATCACGCGGCCATTGGGGACGTCATAGAGATAGGCGCCGAGCACGCGTCGCGCGCTGCGGTCGACGATCAGGTCGACCGCGCTGCAGAACTCGCGGATGCGGATATTGGGATGGGCAGCGGCGACGGTGGCCAGCGTGGTCTCGACGGCGCGTCCGGTGGCATCGGCGGCGTGCACGACGCGGCGATGGCTGTGGCCGCCCTCGCGTGTCAGGTGCAGGCGCTTGCCGCGCTCCTCGCCGTCTTCCTCGGTGAAGGCGACGCCCTGCTCCAACAGCCAGGCGATGCCGCCGGGGCCGCCTTCGACGGTGAAGCGCACCGCGTCTTCCTTGCAGAGTCCGGCGCCGGCGACCAGCGTGTCGCGGACATGGTTCTCGGTCGAATCCTCGGCGTCGAGCACCGCCGAGATGCCGCCCTGCGCCCATAGCGTGCTGCCGGACTGCAGGCTGGTCTTGGAGACGACGACCACGCGGTGGCCGGCCTTGGCGAGGCGCAGGGCACAGCTCAGCCCGGCCGCGCCGCTGCCGATCACCAGGACTTCTGCTTTGTTCATGGACCGTTCGGGGGAAGAGAGGGGTACAATGACGGACTTTTTTGCGCCATCCGGTCCGAAAGCCGGGCGCTGCGGCCGCAAAGGCCGTGCGGTGACATGGCTCGAATCGTTATTCTGACGTGACGCGGGAGTGTAGCCGGTTTCGCTGGGTGCGAGACCGCGGAGAGCATGAGCGAGACCAGTACGGACGAACAGCTGGTGGTACGCGCCCAGGCGGGCGACGCGCGGGCGTTCGAGCTGCTCGTGCGCAAGTACCAGCACAAGATCGTGCAGCTGGTCAGCCGCCTGGTCGGCGAGGCGGACGCGCCGGACGTCGCCCAGGAAACCTTCATTCGCGCCTACCGGGCCCTCAACGGCTTCCGCGGCCAGTCGGCGTTCTACACCTGGCTGTACCGCATTGGCATCAACACGGCGAAAAACTACATCGTCTCGCGTGGCCGTCGGCCGGCCGATCAGGACATCGACATCGCCGACGCGGAACTGTATGGCCATACCGAGCATCTAAGCGATGTCGAGACGCCGGAAGCCGCGCTGCTGACCGATGAGATCCGCAACGCGGTGGCGGCGACGATCGCCAAGCTGCCGCCGGATTTGCGCAAGGCGATCACGCTGCGCGAACTCGAAGGCCTGTCGTACGAGGAGATCGCCGAGATCATGGACTGCCCGATCGGTACCGTGCGTTCGCGGATCTTCCGCGCCCGCGAGGCGATCGACGCGGTGTTAAAGCCTTTGCTCGACTGATTTCGGGAGCCGGACATACCGTCTGTCTTCCGCCGGGGAACTTTCCCGGGAATTTGAGGTTAAGGGTATATTCAGCCCCTCCAGGTCTTCAGGGCCAGGTGCATCGGAATGTCGCAAGAATCGCTGTCCGCATTGCTCGATGGTGAGTGTTCCGACCAGGAATTGGATGCGCTGCTCGACGCGCTCGACCGCTCGCCCGAGCTGAAGGCGCTGTGGAGCCGGCAGCAGGTCGCGCGGCACGCGCGCGCCGGCGTGCCGATCCGCCGGGTCGATATCTGTGCCGCCGTGATGGCGCGCCTCGACGAGGCGCCCGACGCCGGGCACGCCAAGGTCGTCGAGCTGGCGCGGCGCCGCCCGCGTCTGGCCTGGCGTCCGGTCGCCGGACTCGCCGCCGCGGCTTCGGTCGCCGCCGTCGCCGTCACGCTGGGGCTCAACTTCGGCGCCGTGCAGACGGCCGGCGCGCCGGCCGCCAATGATGTCGTCGCGGCGGCGCCGGCTTCCGGATTGCAGCCGGTCGCCTACGGCGCTCCGACCGACAACGCAGTGGTCGACGAGGACCTGCGCAACTACATGATCGAGCACAGCAACACGCTGGCCGATCGCGGCGTGGGCGGCGCCCTTTCGTATGCCCGCTTCGCGGCCCGCGCCGCGGACGACTCCTTCGTGCAGCCGGTGGCGCTGACGGCCGGCGGGACGCCCTGATGCGGTCACTCGCTGTACTGGGGCTCGCCGCCGCCGGCTGGAGCCTCGCCGCTGCCGCGGCCGATCCGTCGGACTGGCTTGCCAAGATGAGCGAGGCGGCGCGCACGGCCAACTACCAGGGCGTGATCGTCTATCAGACGCAGAACCGTCTCGAGACGATGCGCGTCGTGCACCGCTACAAGAACGGCGACGAAGTCGAGCGCGTGCAGACGCTGACCGGCGCGCCGCGCGAGATCCTCAAGCAGGGCAATCAGGTGATCTGCCTGCTGCCGAAGGACCGCAAGGTCACGCTCGAACTGCCGACGCCCAAGGGCCTGTTCCCGGGCCTGACGCCGGAGCGCGTGGCGCAGATCGCCCGCTACTATGAGTTCCAGGACGTCGGTACGGCGCGCATCGCCGGCCGCAGCTGCCGCGGCATCACCATCGCGCCGCGCGACCAGTTCCGCTACGGCTACGAGATCTGGGCCGACGCCAGCACCGCGGTGCCGGTCAAGGTCAACCTGATCGGCCGCGACAACCGCGTGATGGAACAGCTGATGTTCACCGAGATCGAGTTCCCGAAGTCGATCCCGGACAGCGCGCTGCAGACCGAGCTCGATCCGCAGCAGTTCCAGAAGATCACGCGCGTCGTCGAGGATCCCAGGCCGTTCGACGCCGCCGACAGTACCGCGGACATGCAGTTCGCGAACCTGCCGCCGGGCTATCACGTGACGATGCGCGACGTGCGGCCGACCGCCGACGGACAGGGCATCGTCGAGCATCTGCTGCTGTCCGACGGGCTGTCGGCGATCTCGGTCTTCAGCGCGCGCCGCAAGGTGCCGGCGCAGGCCTTCCAGGGCGCCTCGCAGATCGGCGCCATGCACGCCTACGGCCGGGTCGTCGGCCAGGTGCACATCACCGTGGTCGGCGAAGCCCCGTCGGAAGCCGTGCGCCTGATCGGCGAAAGCGTGCAGCCGGCGCCGTCGGCACCCGTGCCGGCGCTGGACGGTGCCGTGCCGCCGGCCGCGACGCCGGCGCCGCGCTGAGCCGCCCGCGTCCCGGCGCGGTTTGAAATTCCGCGCCGAATCCTTTGAAATTCGAGCTTATTGCGTGCGGGCTCCCGCCGTGCGCCGGAGTCCATGCATGAAGCTCGCCGCCGTCCTGCGGCTGTCCCTCGCTCTGGCTGTCATGGCCGTCGCTGCTTGTCAGCGCGACGCCGGGCAGCCGCCCGCCGGTGGCTATCCCGATTTCGCCGACCTCGTCGAGCGCGTCTCGCCGTCGGTCGTCAACATCAGCACGGTGCCGGCCGACGTGCCGCAGGAGCAGGCGCGCGCCGATGCCCGCGCCGACAGCGACGCCGACGCGCTGAAGAACGCGCCGGAGTGGTTCAAGCGCTTTATCGAGGAACACCCGGAGGAAGCGCCGGCGCCGGATGACAATGCCGACCTGCCGCCGGGACCGCAGTCGCTGGGCTCCGGGTTCGTGCTGTGGAGCGACGGCTACGTGCTGACCAATTTCCATGTCGTGCGCGATGCCAAGGAAGTGATCGTGCGCCTGCTCGACCGCCGGCAGTTCACCGCGCAGGTGGTCGGCAGCGACGAGGCTACCGACGTCGCGCTGCTGAAGATCGCCGCTGAAGATCTGCCGGCGGTGAAGATCGGCGATGCCTCCCGGCTGCGGCCCGGGCAGTGGGCACTGGCGATCGGCTCGCCGTTCGGCTTCGACTACTCGGTGACCGCCGGCATCGTTTCGGCGAAGGGCCGGGCGCTGATCACCGAGCAGTACGTGCCCTTCATCCAGACCGACGTCGCGATCAACCCGGGCAACTCCGGCGGCCCGCTGTTCAACATGGCGGGCGAGGTGATCGGCATGAACTCGCAGATCTACTCGCAGTCCGGCGGCTATCAGGGCCTGTCGTTCTCGATTCCGATCGACGTCGCCGCCAAGGTCGCGCGCCAGCTCAAGGACAGCGGCAAGGTGACGCGCGGCTGGCTCGGCGTCGTGGTGCAGGAGGTCGATCGCGATCTCGCCCAGCAGGCGCGCATGGACAAGCCCGAAGGGGCGCTGGTCGCCCGCGTCATCGCCGAAAGTCCGGCGGCGCGCTCGGGCATTCGCGAGGGCGACATCATTCTCAGCTACAACGGCCAGGAGCTGCCGAGCTCGTCGGCACTGCCGCCGATGGTCGGCATCACCGATCCGGGTACGGTGGCGACGCTGAAGCTGCGCCGCGACGGCAAGACGCTGACCGTGAAGGTCGACGTCGGCACGCTGGGGCCGGACGGCGATCAGCTGGACCTGCCCGACACGCCGCCGCCGCCGGCGCCGGTCGGTCCGCTCGGGCTGGTCGTGCGTCCGATGAGCGCCGATGAGCGCAGCAAGGCGCAAGTCGTCAACGGTGGCGTGCTGATCGTCAGCGTCGGCGACGGCCCGGCGGCGCGCGCCGGCATTCGCGCCGGCGACGTGCTGCTGCAGATCTCGGGGCAGGAGATCGATACGCCGGACCGGCTGCGCGTGGTCGCCGGCCGCCTGACGCCGGGATCGAGCGTCCAGGCGCTCGTGCAGCGCCGCGGCGCGCCGCTGTTCCTGATGATCGACGTGCCGGACGCGGCGCCGGCTTCATGACCCCGGAGCCGGGGGGCACCGCGCCGGCGCCGTGGCTGCTGCTGTCGCGCCCCGACTGCCATCTTTGCGAGGCCTTCGAGGCCGCGCTGCGCGTGCATCTGGGGCCGGCGCTGCCGGCGCTGGACTACGCCTGCGTCGACGAGCGCGGCGAGTGGCGGATGCGCTACGGCCACCGCATTCCGGTGCTGCTCGATGCCGACGGCCGGGTGCTCGCCGAGGGCGTGTTCGAGGCGGCCGCCTTCGAGCGGGCGCTGCGCAGCTAGCGGCCGGCAAACCGCTATACTGCGCGATCTTCGCTGACTTTCCCTGCAAATAGCCGCTGCCTGTCCGGCGCGACTTCCAGAAAAACTAAACTTCCGACCTTCCGTGCGTCAGGATCACATTCGCAATTTCTGCATCATCGCGCACATCGACCACGGTAAGTCGACGCTCGCCGACCGCTTCATCCAGCTCACCGGCGGCCTGGAGCAGCGCGAGATGCAGGCCCAGGTGCTCGACAACAACCCGATCGAGCGCGAGCGCGGCATCACGATCAAGGCGCAGGCGGTGCAGCTGCACTATCGCGCGAAGGACGGCGAGCTCTACCAGTTCAACCTGATCGACACGCCGGGACACGTCGACTTCAGCTATGAAGTCAGCCGCTCGCTGGCCGCCTGCGAGGGCGCGCTGCTGGTCGTCGACGCCTCGCAGGGCGTCGAGGCGCAGTCGGTCGCCAACTGCTACACCGCGCTCGAGCAGAATCTCGAGGTGCTGCCGGTGCTGAACAAGATCGACCTGCAGAACGCCGAGCCCGAGCGCGTCTGCGACGAGATCGAGCAGGTCATCGGCATTCCGGCGACGGACGCGCTGCGCATCTCGGCCAAGACCGGTCTCGGCGTGCCGGACGTGCTCGAGGCCGTGGTCGAGAAGCTGCCGCCGCCGAAGGGTAATCCCGAAGGCAAGCTGCAGGCCTCGATCGTCGATTCCTGGTTCGACAACTATCTGGGCGTGGTATCGCTGGTGCGCATCTTCAACGGCTCGGTCAAGAAGGGCCAGAAGATCCGCGTGATGTCGACCGGCAAGGACTACGAAATCACGATGATGGGCGTGCACGCGCCCAAGCGCGTGTTCAAGGACCAGCTCGAATGTGGCGAGGTCGGCTTCATCGTCGCCGGCATCAAGGACATCTTCGGGGCGCCGGTCGGTGACACGCTGACGCTGGCCAGCAACCCCTGTGCCGAGGCGCTGCCCGGCTACCGGCAGGTGCAGCCGCGCGTGTTCGCCGGCATGTTCCCGGTCGATGCCGACGATTTCGAGGATTTCCGCGAGTCGCTGCAGAAACTGCGTCTCAATGACTCGGCGCTGCAGTTCGAGCCTGAGAACTCGACGGCGCTGGGCTTTGGCTTTCGCATCGGCTTCCTCGGCATGCTGCACATGGAAATCGTGCAGGAGCGTCTGGAGCGCGAGTACGACCTCAATCTGATCACGACCGCGCCGTCGGTGGTCTACGAGGTCGAGAAGAACGACGGCGAGGTCATCAAGGTCGACAATCCGGCCGAGCTGCCGGAGCCCGGCTTCATCAAGGAGCTGCGTGAGCCGATCATCAATGCCCGCATCCTGATGCCGCCGGATTACGTCGGCTCGGTCATGCAGCTGTGCATGGAAAAGCGCGGCGTGCAGAAGAACCTGCGCTATCTCGGCAGCCAGGTGCAGATGGAAGTCGAGATGCCGATGGCCGAGGTCGTGCTCGACTTCTTCGATCGCCTCAAGAGCGTGTCGCGCGGCTATGCCTCGTTCGAGTACGAGTTCGTGCGCTTCCAGGCGGCCGATCTGGTCAAGCTCGACGTGCTGGTCAACGGCGACAAGGTCGATGCCCTGGCTTCGATCGTGCATCGCGACAGCGCCTACCCGCGCGGCCGGGACCTGTGCGAGCGCATGCAGGAAGTCATCCACCGCCAGATGTTCGACATCGCCATCCAGGCGGCGATCGGCGCCAAGATCATCGCCCGCTCGACGGTCAAGGCGCTGCGCAAGGACGTCACCGCCAAGTGCTACGGCGGCGACACCTCGCGCAAGAAGAAGCTTCTCGAGAAGCAGAAGGAAGGCAAGAAGCGGATGAAGCAGGTCGGCTCGGTGGAAATTCCGCAGGAAGCCTTCCTTGCGGTGCTGGGCGTCGAAAAGAAAAAGTAGTCATTCACGACAGACACGGACTCAAAGACAGGCCATGCAGGGGATACATTGGGATTTCGCCGTCATCCTGACGGTGCTGACGCTGGTGACCGGCGTCGTCTGGCTGCTCGACAAGCTGTGGCTCGGGCCGCGGCGCCGTGCCAAGCTGGCACTCGATGCGGCCGACCAGCCGAGCAGTTTCGTCGACTTCTGCCGCTCGTTCTTCCCGGTGATCTTCGCCGTGCTGATGCTGCGCTCGTTCATCGCCGAGCCGTTCCGCATTCCGTCCGGCTCGATGATCCCGACGCTGCTGGTCGGCGATTTCATCCTCGTCAACAAGTTCACGTACGGACTGCGCGATCCGGTGTTCCATCACAAGTTCGTCGAACTCGGCGAACCGCAGCGCGGCGACGTCGTCGTGTTCCGCTGGCCGGTCGATCCGACCAAGGACTTCATCAAGCGCATCATCGGCCTGCCGGGCGACCATATCGTCTACCGCAACAAGCAGCTGTTCGTGAACGGCGAGCCGGCGACGCTGGATCCGGACGGCGCCTACACCGCGCCGGGCCTGCCGCCGCCGGGCGTCGTCTACCGCATGAAGGAACACTTGGGCCCGGTCGAGCACGACATTCTCGTCAACCCGGAGCGCCCGGCCGACGATTTCGAGTTCATCGTGCCGCCGGGCGAGTATTTCGCGATGGGCGACAACCGCGACGGTTCCGACGACAGCCGCCGCTGGGGCACGGTGCCGGAGCGCAATCTGGTCGGCAAGGCCTTCTTCATCTGGATGTCCTGGGACAGCGACAACACCCGCGTCGATTTCTCGCGTATCGGCCGCAGCGTCCGGTAAGCTTGCGTCGCGCAAACGGGAGGGGATTTTCTATGCGTTCGCTACGCCGTCAACGCGGTCTGGGCTGGTTCGGGCTGCTGTTCGTGCTGGGCATCATCGCTTTCGTGGCGATCGTCGCCGTCAAGACCATGCCGATGTACCTGAACCAGATGAAGGTGGCCTCGGCCGTCAACAAGATCGCCGCCGATCCGGACAACGCCAACGCCGATCCGGCTTCGATCCGCAGCGACTTGCAGAAATACTGGGACATTGACGACGTGCAGTATCTGGCGGTGTCCGACGTCAAGGTCAAGCGCTCCGAGCGCGGCCGCTTCCTCAGCTACGACTACGAAGCGCGCGAGCGGCTGTTCTACAACATCTACATCGTCATCCATTTCGCGGCCGACGTGCCGCTGGCGAACGTACAGTCTTGACGACAGCGGTTCAGAAGCTCGAGCGCCGGCTCGGCTACCACTTCAACGATGCGGCGTTGCTGTCGCAGGCGCTGACGCATCGCAGCGTCGGGCATCTCAACAACGAGCGCCTCGAATTCCTCGGCGACGCGCTGGTCAACTTCGTCGTCGCCGACGCGCTGTTCCGCGCCAAGGCCAAAGCCGAGGAGGGCGCGCTGTCGCGCCTGCGCGCCAGCCTCGTGCGCGAGGAAACGCTGGCCCGGCTGGCACGCGAGCTGGACCTGAGCGATGCCCTGACGCTCGGCGAAAGCGAGTTGAAGTCCGGCGGTTTCCGCCGCGACTCGATCCTCGCCGACGCCTTCGAGGCCATGCTCGGGGCGGTCTATCTCGACGGCGGTTTCGCGGCTGCCAGGGACGTTTGCGAGCGTCTGTTCGCGGCGCTGCTCGCGGATCTGCCCGACGCCGATGCCCTCAAGGACGCCAAGACGCGGCTGCAGGAGTGGCTGCAGGCACGCGGCCGGCCCCTGCCGCGCTACGAGGTGATCGAGGAAAGCGGCCCCCCGCACCGTCGCCGTTTTCACGTGCGCGCGAGCCTGTCGGACGCCGAGACGGTTGCCGCCGCGCACGGTTCCAGCCGCCGCTCTGCCGAGCAGGACGCCGCGCGCGCGCTGCTGCAGGCCTTACAATCGGCGCATGAGTAGCGGCATCGCGGGCATGGAGCATGCCCATCGCGCCGGCGTTGCCCGCCGGCGCCCCGAATTCAACGGAGCAGGTCTTGCATAGCGGCATCGTGTCCATCGTCGGGCGGCCCAACGTGGGGAAGTCCTCCCTGCTCAATGCGCTCGTCGGCCGCAAGGTCAGCATCGTTTCGCACAAGCCGCAGACGACGCGGCATCGCATCCAGGGCGTCGTCAACCGCGATGCCGGGCAGATCGTGTTCGTCGACACGCCGGGCCTGCATCGCCGCGAGACGCGCAAGCTCAATCGCGTGATGAACGAGCAGGCGGCGGCGAGCCTGCACGACGTCGACCTGATCGTGCTGGTCGTCGAGGCCGGGCACTGGACCGACGAGGACGCGGCGGTGCTCAAGCGGCTCGACGGCGTCGAGGCGCCGGTCGGGCTGGTCGTGAACAAGGTCGACCGGATCGAGGACAAGGCGGCGCTGCTGCCGGAGCTGCAGAAGCTCTCGGCCTTGCGCGATTTCGCGTTCGTCGTGCCGCTGTCGGCGCTCAAGCGCAACAACGTCGACGCGCTGCTCGGCGAGCTGTTCCAGCGCCTGCCGGATGGCCCGCCGCTGTATCCCGAAGACCAGATCGTCGGCTACGACGACGCCTTCCTGGTGTCCGAGATCGTGCGTGAGAAGCTGACGCGCAATCTGCATCAGGAGTTGCCGTATTCGCTGACCGTCGGCGTCGAGCAATACGAGCGCGAAGGCCGTCTCGACCGCGTCGAGGCGGTGATCTGGGTCGAGCGCGAAGGCCAGAAGAAGATCGTCATCGGCGAGGACGGCGAGACGCTCAAGCAGGTCGGCACCAGCGCCCGCCGCGAGCTGGAGCGCCTGCTCGGACGCAAGGTCTTTCTCAAGCTGTGGTGCCGCGTGCGCGAGAACTGGAGCGACGATCTGAAGGCGCTCAAGCAGTTCGGCCTGACCGGCGAATAAGGGCGATCCGGCGATGCACCGCGCCGCGCCACCGGACGGCCTGCCGCCGCGCCGAACGGGCGCGTGCCGCGTGGCGATGAGGGGCTGATGCGCGCGCGCGCCTCGCTGGAGCCGGCCTATTTGCTCAACCGCCGGCCGTACAGCGACAGCAGCCTGCTGCTCGAAGCCTTCACGCGCGAGCACGGCCGCATCGGTCTGGTCGCGCGCGGCGCGCGCGGGCCCAGGTCCAAGCTGCGCGGTCTGCTGCAGCCGTTCGTGCCGCTGCTGCTGAGCTGGCACGCCGGCGGCGAGCTGGCGACGCTGAGCGGTGCCGAGAGCGCCGGGCCGCCGCTCGCCGTCGAGGGCGAGCGCGTGTTCTACGGCTGGTATCTCAATGAGCTGCTGCTGCGGCTCCTGCAGCGTCAGGACGCGCACCCGGCGCTGTTCGATGCCTACGTGCTGGCGCTGCAGCAACTGCCCGGCGAGGCCGGCCATGCCCAGGACGCGCTGCGGATCTTCGAGAAGACCCTGCTCGCCGAGATCGGCTACGGCCTGCTGCTGCCCGACGATCTGGACGCTGTGCGCCGCTATCACTACGACCCGGACATGGGGCCGCGGCCGGCGGCCGATACCGACGCCAGCGCCTATGCGGGCGCCAGTCTGATCGCGCTGCGCGACGAGCGGCTCGATACGTCCGAGGCGCGCGGCGATGCGCGGCGGCTGCTGCGCGCGGCGCTGGCCGTACATCTCGGAGCGCGACCCTTGCAGACGGCACAGCTGCTGCGCGAGATGCGCGGCGCGCCGCCGCGATCCCCGCCGGCGTGAACTGGCCCTAGAATGGCCAACCCGATTTCCGCCTCACGCCTTCAGATCCGATCCGCCATGTCCTCGCGCCGCGTGCCTCCCGCCATCCGCCTCGGCGTCAACGTCGACCACGTCGCCACGATCCGCCAGGCACGCGGCACCGACTATCCCGATCCGGTCGAGGCGGCGAAGATCGCGCTTGCCGCCGGAGCGGCCAGCATCACCCTGCACCTGCGCGAGGATCGTCGCCACATCCAGGACCGCGACGTCGCCGCGCTGGTCGCGCACGACGCGCGCGTCGTCAATCTGGAAATGGCGGTGACCGAGGACATGCTGCGCCTGGCCTGCCGCTGGAAGCCGGCCTGCGTCTGTCTGGTGCCGGAAAAGCGCGCCGAGCTGACGACCGAAGGCGGCCTCGATGTCGCCGGCCAGCTCGATGCCGTGCGCGAGGCCTGCGCGCGGCTGGCGCGCGCCGGCATCCAGGTCGCGCTGTTCATCGACGCCGATCCGCTGCAGCTCAAGGCCGCGCGGCGCAGCGGCGCACCGCATCTGGAAATCCATACCGGGCGTTACGCCGACACGCGCGGCCGCACGCAGGCGGCCGAGCTGCAGCGCATCGCCACGTTCGCGCGCGCCGCGCGCCGCGCGGGTTTCGAGGTGCATGCCGGCCACGGCCTGACGGTCGACAACGTCGGCGCGATCGCGCGCATCCCCGACATCGTCGAGCTCAACATCGGCCACGCGATCGTCGCGCGCGCGCTGACGCTCGGGCTGCCGGCGGCTGTCGCCGAGATGCGCCGCGCGATGCACGAGGCGCGCACGGCATGACAGCGGCGCCGCCGTCCGCGCCGGGCGTGTACGGCATCGGCGTCGACGTGCTGCGCGTCGAGCGCATGCAGAAGCTGCTCGACAAGCACGGCAGCAAGCTGCTGCTGCGCCTGCTGGCACCGCGCGAGCTGCGCGAGGTGCGCGCGCGCAGCAACCGCGCGCGCGCGCTGGCGATGTGCTGGGCGGCCAAGGAGGCCTTCGTCAAGGCGCTCGGCACCGGCTTCGATGGCATCGGCTGGCGCGAGGTCGGCGTGATTCGCGAGGCGAACGGCCGGCCGGCGCTGATCTACGACCGCAAGATGCGCGCGCGGCTCAAGGCGCTCGGCGTCGGCGCCGCGCATGTCTCGCTCAGCGACGACGGCGGCCTGGTCTGCGCCTACGTGGTTCTCGAACGCGCCTGACGCGCTTGCCGCGCGCCGCGGCGTTCAGGCCGAGCGGCGCATCGCCGCGAGCGTGTCGTCGACGGCGGTGCGCACGCTGTCGAGCTCGCGGCGCGCGGCGGGGCCCTTTTTCAGCGAATCGGCGTGGCGCAGCCATTCCTCGACCGCGGCCGCCGTCTGCCGCAGCTGGGCGAGGTGGTAGAAGGCCGCAGTGCCGCGCAGCGTGTGCGCGGCCTCGCGCGCCCGTTCGAGTTCGCCGGCCGAGAAAGCCTTCTCGAGTTCGGCAAACTGCAGCGGCAGCTCCTCCTTGAGCAGGGCCAGCAGTTCCGGGTCCTCGGTCAGCTTGGCGGCGGCGTGACTGGGCCGCTGCGAGCTCGGGGCGAGGGCCGCGAGCAGCTGCGAATCGTCGAACGGCTTGATCAGCACCGCGTCGGCGCCGGCATCGAGAAAAGCCTGGCGCTCGTCGGGATCGAGATGGGCGCTGACCGCGAGGATGCGGCAGCGCGCCGCCGATCCGCTCTCGGCATCGCGAATCGCGCGCGCGCAGCCGGGACCGTCGAGCTTGGGCATGTGCGCGTCGATCAGCGCGATATCCGGGCGTTCGTCCTGCCAGCGTTCGAAGGCGTCGCGCCCGTCGACGGCCTCGGAGGTCTTCAGGCCCAGATGCGCGCATAGCGCGGCGAGGTAGCGGCGGTTGGCGGCGTTGTTGTCGGCGATCAGCGCGTGGCGGCCGGCCAGCGGCAGGGCGGTGCCGTCGTGGTCGCTGAGCAGGCGGGCGATGTCTTCGTAGAGCCGCTTGCGCGTCACCGACTTGGGATGACACAGCGTCGCGCCGGCCTGACGGATCTGCTCGAGCACCGGCGGCGACACCGAATTGACGAGCACGACGGTCGAGGTCGTGCCGCGGCTGCGCTGCAGCAACTCGGCGATCGCCGGCTGCTCGATGTCGCGCGGCATCAGGCCGAGCACGACCAGCGCCGGGCGGCGCTCGACCGCGGTGTTGAACAGGGCCTCGGACAGCGCGTCGGCCGATTCGAAGCTGTCGACCGACAGGCCCCAGAACTCGAACCAGTGCAGCCAGGCCAGGCGCGCCGCGGCGTGCGGCTCGTAGAGCCAGACGCGCTGTTCGCCGAGCGGCTCGTCGTCATGCGGCGCCGACTCGGCGGCGGCGATCAGCTTGAACGGCAGCAGCACGCTGAAGGTCGAGCCTTTGCCGACCTCGCTGTCGAGGCTGATCTCGCCGCCCATCAGCTCGGCGAGCTTGCGCGAGATCGACAGGCCGAGGCCGCTGCTGCCGACCTGCGTACCGCCGATCTGGCGGAACGGCTGGAACAGGCGCGCGCGCGCGTCCGGCGCGATGCCGATGCCGGTGTCGGAGACCGCGAAGCGCAGCCAGGTGCGGCCGGTTTCCTCGCGTTCGCCCATCACGCGTAGCACCACGGCGCCGCGCGGCGTGAACTTGATGGCGTTCGACAGCAGGTTGGTGAGGATCTGGCGAAGGCGCTGGCTGTCGCCGCGCAGCTCGCGCGGCACGTCGTGGTAGATGATGCGGACCAGCTCCAGCTCCTTCTCGTAGGCCAGCGGCGCGAGCAGGGCGATGGTGCTCTCGACCACGTCGTAGAGGTCGAAGCGCAGTTCGTCGAGCTTGAGGCGGCCGGCCTCGATGCGGCTCCAGTCGAGCAGGTCGTTGATCATCGACAGCAGCGCGCGTGCCGACTTGTCGAGCGTGTCGAGGTGCTCGCGCTGCTCGTGGTCGAGCGGCGTGCGGCGCAGCAGATCGGCGTAGCCGAGGATGCCGGTCAGCGGCGTGCGCAGCTCGTGCGACATGCTGGACAGACGCTCGCTCTGGGCGCGCGCCTCGTCCTGTTCGCGCGCCGCGGCGCTGCGCAGTTTCTGGTTCTGCTCGGCGTATTCGTCGCGCTCGCGCTTGAAGCGCAGCGTCTGTTCGGCGACGCGCGCGTCGAAGCCGGCGCGCAGCTCGGCGTACTGCTGGGCGACGCGGTTGAGGTCGCGGGCCAGATCCTGGGCGAGGCCGGGCAGGTCGTCCGGCGCGCGCACTTCGAGGCGGCCGCTGGCCAGGGCGCGCAGCGTCAGGCCGATCGCGCCGAACGCGCGCCGCGCGGTGCGCGCGAAGGCCAGCGCCAGCGCCAGGCCGGCGACGGCGACGCTGAGCGCCAGCATCGTGCGCAGCAGCGGCGGGATCTGCATCGGGCCGCTCCAGGTCGTCAGCGCCACGGTGAAGGCGATGCCGACCAGGGCCAGGAACGCCCAGGCGCCCGGCAGCAGACGACGGCTGTAACCACGCTCGGCTTCGCGCAAGCTTTAGGTCCCCTCGTGCAACTCGCGTAAAATTCGTCGCATGACCTATGCAACCCTGGCCGATTTTATCGGCAATACGCCGCTTGCCCAGCTCAAGCGCCTGCCCGGCGTCGGCAACAACACCCTGCTCGTCAAGCTGGAGGGCAATAATCCGGCCGGTTCGGTCAAGGACCGGCCCGCCTATTCGATGATCCGGCGCGCCGAGGAGCGCGGCGAGATCCGTCCGGGCGACGTGCTGATCGAGGCGACCAGCGGCAATACCGGCATCGCCCTGGCGATGGCGGCGACCGTCAAGGGCTACAAGATGGTGCTGATCATGCCCGAGCACCTGTCGGTCGAGCGCCGCGCGGTGATGAAGGCCTTCGGCGCCGAGCTGATCCTGGTCAGCAAGGCCGAAGGCATGGAAGGCGCGCGCGACCTCGCGCTGAAGATGCAGGCCGAAGGGCGCGGCAAGGTCCTCGACCAGTTCGCCAATCCGGACAACCCGCGCGCCCACTACGAGGGCACCGCGCCGGAGATCTGGAAGGCGACGCAGGGCCGCATTACCCACTTCGTGTCGAGCATGGGCACGACCGGCACGATCATGGGCTGCTCGCGCTACCTCAAGGAGCAGAACCCCGGCGTGCAGGTGATCGGCGTGCAGCCGGACGGCGAATCGTCGATTCCCGGCATCCGCAAGTGGCCGGAAGCCTATCTGCCGGCGATCTTCGACCGTTCGCGGGTCGATCGCGTCATCGAGGTCTCGGCGCAGGATGCCGAGGACACCATGCGTCTGGCCGGCACCCGCGAGGGTCTGTTCTGCGGGCCGTCGTCCGGCGGCGCGCTGTGGGCGGCGCTGCAGCTGTGCCGCGAAGTCGAGAACGCGACGATCATCAGCATCGTCTGCGATCGCGGCGACCGCTACATCTCGACCGGCGTGTTTCCGTCGTGAGCGGGCGTGCGCCATTCGCCGAGCCGGTACTGGTCTTCGATATCGAGACCATCCCGGACCTCGACGGCGGTCGCCGCATCCTCGGCCTCGACAGCATGGGCGACGCCGAGGTCTGGGCGGCGATGCAGAGCCTGCGTCGCGCCGAGAAGGGCAGCGACTTCATGCCCGGGCACCTGCAGCGCGTGGTCGCGATCTCGGTCGCGCTGCGCCATCAGGACGGCTTCAAGTGCTGGTCGATCGGCGACGAGACCGCCGAAGAGGGTGAGCTGATCCAGCGCTTCTTCGATGGCATCGAAAAGTACCGGCCGATCCTCGTTTCGTGGAACGGCGGCGGCTTCGACCTGCCGGTGCTGCACTACCGCGCGCTGGTGCATGGCTGCACGGCGCCGCGCTACTGGGACACCGGGCACTTCGACCGCGAGGCGAAGTGGGACAACTACCTCGGCCGCTACCAGTTCCGCCACACCGATCTGATGGACGTGCTGGCGCTCTACACCGGCCGCCAGAACGCACCGCTCAACGAGATCGCGCTGCTGCTCGGCTTCCCGGGCAAGCTCGGCATGGACGGCTCCAAGGTCTTCGACGCCTACCGCGCCGGCGATCTGGCCGGCATCCGCGCCTATTGCGAGACCGACGTGCTCAATACCTGGCTCGTCTACCTGCGCTTCGAGCTGATGCGCGGGCGCCTGACGCACGAGCAGCACGAGCGCGAGGAAGCGCGCGTGCGCGAGTTCCTGGAGGCCAGCGACGCCGCGCACTGGTCCGAATTCTCCGACGGCTGGCTCAGCGCCTGATCATCAATCCCGTGCGCAAGAAGAAACTACCGCCGGCGGGCGAGTTCACCGCCGACATCATCGATCTCGACCACGAAGGCCGTGGCTTCGCGCGCGTCGACGGCAAGGCCACCTTCATCGCCGACGCGCTGCCCGGCGAGCGCGTGCGCTTCCGCTACCTGCGCGTCGCCAAGGACATCGCCGAGGGCCAGTGCGTCGCCGTCGAGACGCCGTCGCCGCACCGCGTGACGCCCGGCTGCGCGCACTTCGGCGTCTGCGGCGGCTGCTCGATGCAGCACCTCGCGCCCGCGCAGCAGATCGCCTTCAAGCAGAAACAGCTGCTCGACCAGCTGGAGCGCAGCGGCAAGGTCGTTCCGGGCGAAGTCGCGGCGCCGATCGTCGGGCCGGTCTGGGGTTACCGCCGCCGCGCGCGGCTCGGCGTCAAGGACGTGCCGAAGAAGGGCGGCGTGCTGGTCGGCTTCCGCGAGCGCGAGTCGAGCTTTCTCGCCGCGCTCGACGCCTGCCAGGTGATCGACCCGCGCGTCGGCTTGAAGCTGCGCGAGCTGGGCGCGCTGATCGGCACGCTGTCGATCCGCCAGCGGCTGCCGCAGATCGAGGTTGCCTGCGCCGCCGACGTCGTGGCGCTGGTGCTGCGCGTGCTGCAGCCGCCGAGCGAGGCCGATCGCGAGCAGCTGCGCGCGTTTGCCGCGCGCGAAGGCTTCGACCTCTACCTGCAGACCGGCGGTCCGGACAGCATCCGGCCGCTCGACGCGGCGCGGACGCTGCAGTATTCGCCGGACGGCTCGGCGCTGTCGCTGCGCTTCGAGCCGACCGATTTCATTCAGGTCAACGGCCACATCAGCCAGCAGACCGTCAATCAGGCGCTGGACTGGCTGGAGCTGGCGCCGGGCGAGCGCGTGCTCGAACTGTTCTGCGGCCTCGGCAATTTCTCGCTGCCGCTGGCGCGGCGCGGCGCGCAGGTGCTGGCCGTCGAGGGCGAGGCGGGACTGGTGCAGCGCGCCCGCGACAACGCGCAGCGCAACGGCCTCGACATCCGCTTCGAGAAGGCCGATCTGTTCACCGCGAGCGGCGACGAATCCTGGCTGCAGCCGGCGTTCGACAAGGTGCTGCTCGATCCGCCGCGCGCCGGCGCCAAGGAGATCCTGCCGATCGTCGCCAGGCGCAAGCCGCAGCGCATCGTCTACGTGTCCTGCCATCCGGGCACGCTGGCGCGCGATGCCGGCACGCTGGTGCACGAGTTCGGCTACCGGCTGCTGCGCGCCGGGGTGATGGACATGTTTCCGCACACGAGCCATGTGGAGAGCATGGCGGTGTTCGAGCTGGCGCCGGCACGCAAAGGCGCTTGATGGCTCGGATGAACGGCCGTGCCGGTTTCCCGACCCGCCAGCTGCGGCGGCGCGGGGCGTGGTCGCGGCTCGCGTCTGGCGCCGCAGATGCTCGTTCTTCTGACGCGTTGCTTGATCGGGCTTTTGGTTTCGCGCTGACGCGCGCCCTACTTCTCTTTGCTTGTGCAAAGAGAAGTAGGCAAGAGAAACACACCCCTGGCTTACGCGCCGGCCCTCGCAGTAGCTCGGGCGTTCGCCGGGGCGGATGTCCACCGGACATCCGCAAACCCCCGGCTCACCCTGCGATGCTCGCCGGTCCGGCCGGCGCTGAAACTCGCGGTGCTGCGCACCGCTCAAACAGTCAGCGCCGGACAACCCCGGACCGTCTGCGCTTCTCGGCGCTGCGCAAAGGGGACCCAAAAGAAAACAGCAAAGCCTCCTCGCCGCCACACTCTGCCGTTGCCGTTGACGTTCGGGTCCCCTTGGGCCGCACCGAGCAGCGCAGCGCGCGCAGGGAATGGCCGGCCAGGACGGCCGGCCAAGTCGCCGCCGCGGCAGGGATGCCGCGTCGGCGACGGTCCCGAGCACGTGAGCAGCACAGGGCACTTCGCGCAGCGAAGTGCGGCCCCAGGGGTGTGCTTTCTTTTGCTTACTTTTCTTTGCACAAGCAAAGAAAAGTGAGGCGCGCGATAGCGCGAAACGAAAGTTTTACCCAAGCCATCATGGTCGGAGTACTGAACTGATGCCGCTCGAAATCGAACGTAAATTCCTCGTCGTCGGCGATGCCTGGCGGGCCGCGGTGACGCGCTCGCTGGACATGCGCCAGGGCTATCTGACGCGCGAAGGCCAGGCTTCGGTGCGCGTGCGCCTTGAAGGCGACGACGCCAAGCTCAACATCAAGGCGGCGGTCGTCGGCAGTGCGCGCGCCGAGTACGAATACGACATTCCGCCCGACGAGTGCCGCGAGATCCTCGCCACGCTGTGCGTCGGCCGCGTCGAGAAGACCCGCCATTACGTGCCGGCATCGGGCGCGCCGGCGGGCACGGTGTGGGAGATCGACGAGTTCGTCGGCGACAACGCCGGTCTGGTCGTCGCCGAGATCGAGCTGCCGGCGGTGGACGCGCCGTTCGCGCGTCCCGCCTGGCTCGGCCGGGAGCTGACCGACGATCGCCGCTACTACAACCACTACCTGGCGCTGCATCCGTACGCCAGCTGGCCGGCGGCCGAGCGCGCGTGAGGATCGACGTCGACATCGGCGCGCAGCGTCTGCGTCTCTACGACGGCGCCGTGCTGCTGCGCGAGTATCCGGTCTCGACCGGCGCCAACGGCGCCGGCGAGATCCAGGGCTCCGGCTGCACGCCGCGCGGCCGCCATATCGTGCGCGCCCGGATCGGCGCCGGCCTGCCGAGCGGCGCGGTATTGCGCGCGCGGCGCTGGACGCGGGAAGTCTGGTCGCCGGCGCTGCATGCGCACCATCCCGGCCGCGACTGGATCCTGTCGCGCATCCTCTGGCTGTCCGGCTGCGAGCGCGGCCGCAACCGCCTCGGCTGCGTCGACACCTTCCGCCGCTACATCTATGTGCACGGCACACCGGACGTCGAGCGCCTCGGCCAGCCGGCCTCGCACGGCTGCGTGCGCATGCGCAACGAAGACGTCATCGAATTGTTCGATCTTGTTCCTGCAGGTACCGAAGTTGAGCTCCACGAATAACACTCCCAGCCGCGCGGTGTCGCGGACGCGCAGCCGGCTGCTCGGCCCGCTGATGATCGACGTCGGCGGCCTCGAGCTGACGGCCGAGGATCGCGAACTGCTCTGCCACCCGCTGGTCGGCGGCGTGATCCTGTTCACCCGCAACTACCGCGATCCGGAGCAGCTGAAGAAACTGTGCGACGATCTGCTCGCGCTGCCGCGCCAGCGCCTGCTGCTGGCCGTCGACCACGAGGGCGGCCGCGTGCAGCGCTTCCGCGTCGGCTTCACGCGCATCCCGGCGATGCGCACGCTCGGCCAGCTCTACGCCGAGAAGCCGGTGCGGGCGCTGGCCGAGGCGCGCCTGCAGGGCGAGACGATCGGCCGCGAGCTGTCCGCCTATGGCATCGACCTGTGCTTCGCGCCGGTGCTCGATATCGACCACGGCCTCAGCCAGATCATCGGCGACCGCGCGTTCGGCGATCGCAGCGAGGTGATCGTCGAGCTGGCGCGCGCGTTCCGCGCCGGCCTCAACGCCGAGGGGCTCGCCGCCACCGGCAAGCATTTTCCGGGGCACGGCGCCGTCACCGCCGACTCGCATCACGAACTGCCGGTCGACCGCCGCCGCGAGGAGGAGATCCGCGCGACCGAGCTGATGCCGTTCAAAGCCCTGATCGGCGACGGCATCGAATCGCTGATGATGGCGCACGTGCGCTACACCAGCGTCGATACGCAGCCGGCCTCGCTGTCGAAGCGCTGGGTGCACGACATCCTGCGCCAGGAACTCGGCTTTCGCGGCGCGATCTTCTGCGACGACCTGTCGATGGGCGGCGCCGCCGTCGTCGGCGACATGGAGGCGCGCGCGCGCCTGGCGCTCGAGGTCGGCAACGATATGCTGCCGGTCTGCAACGATCGCGCCGCGGCGATCCGGCTGATCGACGCGCTGGCCCAGGATGTGTCACCGGACCGCGCCGCGTCGGCGCGACTCAAGAAGCTCTATGGCCGCCACGGCCGGGGAACCCCATGACCGATCTCTATCAGGAAGCACTGACCGTGCTCGACGAGGCCGACGTGCTGCATGACGCCGGCGCCGTCGACAAGGCCTACGACGAACTCGCCGCGCAGATCACGGCGCGCTACGAAAAGCTCAACCCGGTCATCCACTGCGTGATGAACGGCGGCCTGTACGCGATGGCGGAGATCACGCGCCGCCTGAACTTCCCGTTCGAGATGGATTACTTCCACGCCAGCCGCTACCGCGGCGCGACGACCGGCGGCGGCCTGGTCTGGAAAGTGCAGCCCAAGCCCGAGAAGCTGAGCGGCCGTCACGTGCTGGTGATCGACGACATTCTGGACGAAGGCCACACGCTGGCGGCGATCCGCGCCGCGCTGACGCAGTTCGAGCCGGCTTCGCTGGCGATCGCCGTGCTGCTGCGCAAGCGTCACGACCGCTGCGCGCCGGGCGCGCAGGCCGAGTACATCGGCCTCGAAGTCGGCGACCGCTACGTGTTCGGCTGCGGCATGGACTACAAGGAATACTGGCGCCAGCTGCCGGCGATCTACGCCGTCAAGGGCATGTGAGACGCGGCCCGGCCTTGACCCGGCCGGCAGGAATCGGATTGATGAGCACGAACATCGCAGTGATCGGCGGCACCGGCATGAACCAGTGGCCGGGCCTGGACATCGAGCGCCGCCTCGTGGTCGACACGCCGTACGGGCCGGCCAGCGCGCCGCTGCTCGAAGGGCGCGTCTACGGCACGCGCGCGATCTTCCTCGCGCGCCACGGCGAGGGCCACAAGATCCCGCCGCACGCGATCAACTACCGCGCCAATCTGTGGGCGCTGCATCAGGCCGGCGTGAAGTCGGTGATCGCGATCGCCGCGGTCGGCGGCATCGCGCCGTGGTTCAAGCCGGGCGAGATCGCGGTGCCGGCGGATCTCGTCGACTACACCTGGGGCCGCGAGCACAGCTATTCGGACGGCCGTCCGGGATCGACGCTGCAGCATGCCGAGTTCGCCGAGCCCTACGCGCCGGCGTTGCGCCGCGCGCTGATCGAGGCCGCCGCGCGCGCGGCGACGCCGCTCGCCGGCGAAGGCGTGCTGGCGGTGACGCAGGGGCCGCGGCTCGAAACGGTTGCCGAGATCCGCCGCTGCGCGCGCGACGGTTGCGACATGGTCGGTATGACCGGCATGCCGGAGGCCGCGCTGGCCCGCGAGCTGGGACTCGACTACGCCTGCCTCGCGGTGTCGGTGAACTGGGGTGCCGGCGTGCAGGGCGTCGGCGACATCCACGCCGAGATCGCGCAGTCGATCGAAGCCGGCATGGTCAGGGTGCGCGCCGTGCTCGGGCAGCTCTTGCCGGCGCTGGCCTGAGGGCCGCGAAACCGGCGCTGCGGGCCGGATGGCGCGGTGACGCAAAGAAAGGCGGGCCCTGGCGCCCGCCTTTTGCGTTGCGGCGCGGGGTCCGGCCGGTCAGGAAGCCTTGCGCAGGGCTTGCAGACCGGTCTGCACGTTCAGGCGGACGATGCGGCGGGCGTTGTGGTGCTGGTAGTCGTACTCGACGTCCCCATCGCCGTTGCTCAGCGTCGCGTTCGGGAAGCGGCGCATGAATTCCTGCAGGGTGATGGCGGCCTGCGTGCGGGCCAGATAGGTGCCGATGCAGAAGTGCGCGCCGGCGCCGAAGATCAGATGCCCGTCGAGATTGCGCGTGATCTGCACTTCGTTCGGCTGCACCCACTTCGCAGGGTCGTGCCAGGCGGCGGTCAGATTGACGCAGATCGCCTGTCCCTTGCGGATCGGCTGCCCGTCGAACTCGATGTCCTCGGCGGCGAAGCGGAAGAACGGCAGCTTGCCGAACGCGCTCCAGCGCAGCATTTCGAGGATGGCGTTCTCCATCAGCTCCGGCTTCTTCTTGAGCAGCTCGTACTGATCGGGATGCCGCAGCAGCGCATAGATCAGGTACGAATAGAGGTCCGTGGCGGTGTCGGAGCCGGCGGTGATCAGGGCCGATATCACGGCGATGATGTCCCAGTCCGACAGCGAATCGTCGCCGTCCTTGGCGCTGATCAGGCTGCCCAGGAAGTCCTCGCCCGGGTGCGGCAGGGCGCGGCGCCGCGCGATCTCCTGCTTGAAGTAGGCGAAGCCTTCGAGACTGTCCTGGATCGCCTGATCGCGCTGCCGGGGCGGCAGATTGATGCGGGTGGCCAGGACGCAGCTGTTCGAGAATTTGTGGAAGATCGCGTCGTCCTTTTCCGGCACGCCGACCATGCGTGCGACGGCGCGGGTCGGCAGCTTCGTCGAAAGGCAGGTGTAGACGTCGAAGGCCTCGGCGCTGCCGATCGCATCGAAGGCCTCGACGATCAGGCTGCGGATCGTGGCGTCGATCTTGTGCATGACCGGCCGGCCGAAGGCGGGTAGCGTCAGCTTGCGCAGGCGCAGGTGTTCGGCGGGCGTGACCATGAACAGCGAGTGGTCGGTCATCAGGTCGAAGTCGTTCTTCTCGGTATCCGGCTTCGGCGCCGGCGCGTGCTCCCAGACGCGATAGTTCGGCGTGAAGCGATTGTCCTTGAGCATCCGCTCGCACAGCGCATGCGAGTTGACGAACCACATCTGCAGATCCTTGTGCCAGGCGATCGGGTGATCGCGCAGCAGCATCTGCCAGACCGGGTCCGGGTTGCGAATGAAGTCGCGCGAGAAGGGATTGAAGATGCGGCCGTCGATTTCGGCGCGGCCGCTCTGGGTCGAGGTATTCATGGGCAGATCTCCGCTGCGCAGACGCGGCTACTGGAGGCTGAAGGCGCGCAGGCCGTTTTCCGAGGTGATCTTGCGGCGGTCGGCGTCGGGGATGCCGGCTTCCTTGAACTGGCGGACCACCTGTTCGCGCGAATTCGGCCAGCAGGTGGCCGGATGCGGAAAGTCCGTCGACCAGTACAGGCAGTCGGCGCCGAAGTACTCGTACGCCGCCTTCAGGCCGGACGGCTCGTACATGAAGGTGGCGCCGCATTGCGCGCGGAAGGTGTCGCTGGGCATGCGCTTCACGCCCGGGAATTCGTAGTGCAGGTTCATGCGCCCGTCGAGCAGGGTTTCGAAGAACCAGGGCAGCCAGCCCAGGCCCGGCTCGACGAACAGCACCTTCATCTTCGGATACTTCTCCAGCGTGCCGGTGAGGATCCACATGCAGATGCTTTCCGCCATCGGCGTCCAGGCCAGACCGGTGAAGATGCCTTTCTGCGGCGTCGGGTCGCGGCGGAACACGTTCCACAGATCGGCCTTGAGATCGAGGTGATTCAGCACCGTGAGCCCGGCTTCCTCGATGGTCTTCCATAGCGGGATGTAGCGGGCGTCGTAGACGTCCGGCAGGCCGTAGTCGGCGGGGAATGGCGTGATCTGCACACAGCGCGCCTTCTTGTCGCGCGCCAGACGCTCGACCTCCCGGACCGCGAAGTCGATGTCGTACAGGGGCAGCTGATAGGCCGTGAGCAGACGCACCGGGTCATACGACGAGAAGTCCGCCATGGCGTTGTTGTAGCCCTGGAAAACTTCCTTCCAGTCTTGGCCCATCAGGCTCGGGTTGACGATCTTGGCGCCGGCCAGTTCGGGGAAGATCACTTCGGCGTAGACGCCGTCGCGATCCATCGCCGCCAGCTTGGCCGCCGGTTCGAAATGGCCGGGATCCTTGGCCGCATCCGGATCGACGAAGTCTTCCAGTTCGAGATTCTTCTGACCGCCGCGCAACACCTTGGCGGCGTATTCCTCGGCCTTGCGGTTGGCTTCGTCCCATAACAACTGCAGGTCCTTGCGCAGGCGGGCTTTCACCCACGCGTCGGTGAAGTGGACGTGCGAGTCGACCGAAACGAGACGGTCCTGGGATTCGGTGGTGCTGTTCATCTGTGTTTCTCCGGTGAAGCGGGGGCGACGCTGAGACGGGAAAGAGAGCCGGGTTACAGGCCGAAGACGTGCTGCAGGGCGGGCGGCGGGTCTGCGAGACCGAGGTCGATCTCGACCGTGCGGCGCTGTGCGAGCCTGGCCGGCACCTGGCGCCGGTCGGTGTAGAACTGCTCGTACCATTCGCGCAGCTGCAGCAGCGGACCATCGCCGGCGCACAGCAGCGGATTGTCGACGCGGATCTTGTTGTGCCAGACCGCGACATCCTCGGTGAAGGCCTGGATGGTCAGCTCGACGTACCGCTCGGCGAGCGCGCGGTTCTGCTCTTCGCTGAGCGCCGGTTGCCTGCGCACCATGACGCCGAAATCGAGTTCGAAATGCTGCTGGTCGATCGGCACATGCGTGACCAGCAGGATCGATTCGACCGGCAGGCCCTCGGCTTCGCCGCGCATGCCGCAGATCAGCACGGCCGGCCCGAAGTAAGTGGCGACGGTGGTCAGGTGATTGCGCGTGCCGCCGAGGCGCTCGTTGATGCCGACCATCACCTGCGTGGCCTTGCCGCCTTCGAAGATGTTGGCGAAGTACTTGACGTCCGACGAGCCGTGCACGGGACCGAAATGGCCGAGGTCGGCGAGGTTGTCGACCAGCTCGCGGCAGTTGTTGTCGATCACCCAGCGCGACATCGCCCAGTCCGACCAGTCGGCGGCGCCGACCTGCGGCAGCTGCGGAATGTCGGCTTCCGGCGGCGGCGGTTCTTGCTCCGGGTCGTTCCAGACGAACAGCAGTCGGTTGACTTCCCGGGTCGGCCAGCTGCGCACGCGCGCTTTCGGCGGAATGGTCTTGCTGTACGGAATGTGCGTGCAGGCGCCGTCGCCGGCGTAGCCCCAGCCGTGGAAGCGGCAGACCACGGTATCGCCTTCGATGCGACCGATCGACAGATCGGCGCCCATGTGCGGGCACCAGGCGTTGAGCGCGCGCAGTTCGCCGTCGTCGCCGGCGAACACGACCAGACGCGTGCCGAAGGCGCTGACGCCGTGCGGCTTGCCGTCGCGGAATTCGCTGGCGCGTCCGAGGCAGTGCCAGCCGCGCGCGTAGCGCTCCGGCATGGGCTTGGTTTCGATGGTGTGGAGCGGCGCTGAACTCGCCGTGTGGATTGCAGTGGCCATGTGTTCGACTCCGGGTGATGCGTGCAGCGCAATGTCGTGTCACGGCTTGAGGTCGAGCTTCATCTGTTCGCAGGAGAAGCGGCGTTTTGGGGCCTGTTTGAGCCTGACCTGGATCAATGAAACGCACGGCAGGCTCGTGATAGCGCGCGCGAGATGTCGACGCACACGCAAAAAACCTCGACGCCAAGCGCGCTTAGCTGCGATGCGGCGCGATCACGTGCATGGCGGTGCGAATGACGGCTAGTCAGTTCGGGTGAATTGGCGTCTTCGCCCTGCGGCGATAAGTAGGCCGCCCGCCGACCGGAGACTCACCGTGATGAACCAAGCCGCAAGCCGTTTCGAGGAACCCATCGAACACATCAGCGCCGCCGAACTCGTGCAGCGCGCCCGCGATCTCTTGCCCGAGCTCGACGCCTGCGCGCGCCAGACCGCGCAGCAGCGTCGCGTTCCCGAAGAGATCGTGCGCAAGATGCAGGCGGCCGGCCTGTTCCGCGTGCTGCAGGCGCGCCGCTACGGCGGCTACGAGATGGATCCCGAAGTGTTCTACGACGTGCAGATGACGCTGGCGCAGGCGTGCATGTCGACGGCCTGGATCTACGGTGTGATCGCTGTGCACAACTGGCAGATGGCGCTGTTCGACGATCGCGCCAGCCAGGACGTGTGGCGTGACGACCGCTCGGTGCTGATCTCGTCGAGCTACATGCCCAAGGGCGAGGTGCAGCGCGTGCCCGGCGGCTTTCGCTTCAGCGGCCGCTGGGGCTATTCCAGCGGTGTCGATCACTGCCAGTGGGCGCTGCTCGGCGGGCTGGTGCCGTCGGCCACGGGCGGGGCGCCGGAGTACCGCGCCTTCCTCGTGCCGCGCGGCGATTTCGAGGTGCTCGACACCTGGGACACCATGGGCCTGCGCGGCACCGGCAGCCACGACGTGGTGGTGCACGATGCCTTCGTGCCGGAGTACCGCACGCACAAGTCCGCGGACGGCTTCGCCGGCACCAGCCCGGGCCTGGCCGTCAATGACGCGCCGCTGTTCCGGCTGCCGTTCGGGCAGATCTTCGTGCGCGCCGTGTCGAGCTCGTCGATCGGCGCGCTCGAAGGCGCGCTGCAGAGCTTTCGCGAATTCGCCCGGACGCGCGTCGGCGACATGGGCACGCGCACCGCGGAGCAGGCCGTGGTGCAGACCGCCGTCGCCGAGACGGCGGTCGCGATCGACGAAATGAAACTGGTCCTGCGCCGCAACTTCGCCGAGATGCAGGCACGCATCCGCCGTCAGCAAGCGCTCGACATCGAGACGCGGCTGCACTACCGCTGCCAGGCGGCGATGGTGTCCGAGCGCTGCGCGCAGCTGGTCTATCGCTTGTTCATGGCGTCCGGCGCCCGCGGCCTGTTCAACGACAGCCCGCTGGTGCGGCACTTCCTCGACATTCATGCCGGGCGCTCGCATTACGCCAACAACCCCGACACCTTCGAACGCAACTACGGCGGCGTGCTGCTGGGGCGCGAGAACACCGACTTCTTCATCTGAAAGCCGAAGCCCATGATCAGGATCGAACAACTGGCCTACGTGGTGGCCGCGAGCACCGACATCGAAAGCTGGCGGCGCTTCGCCGAGGATGTGGTCGGCCTGTGTGCGCGCGACGCGCCCGACGGCGGCCTGTATCTGAAGCTCGACGAGCGACGCTATCGCCTGCTGATCGTCCGTGGCGAGCGGAACCACTACGTCGCGAGTGGCTGGCAGCTCGCCGACGAGGCCGCCTTCACCGCCGCCGCGCGCGTCCTGGAGGAAAAGGGCGTGCCGTTCGCGTACGGCGCTGCGCAGCTGTGCGCGCAGCGCGGCGTGCAGGCGCTGCTGCTGCTGCAGGATCCGGCGGGCAATTGCCACGAACTGTTCTGGGGGCATGCCGCGGATTTCGGGCGCTTCGTCTCGCCGGCCGGCGTTCCGGCGTTCGTGACCGGCAGCCTCGGCGTCGGCCACACGGTGCTGCCGGCGCCGAACTTCGATGCCTGCTGGACCTTCTACCGCGACGTGCTCGGCTTCGGTCTGGCCGACTTCTATCGCCATCGCTACACGCAGGACCCGCAGGAACCGCTCAAGCGCATCTACTTCACGCACTGCGCCAACGCGCGCCATCACAGCCTGGCGCTATACGAGGGCGAGGTGCCGAGCGGCTGCGTGCATCTGATGCTCGAACTGACGAGCATGGATGAAGTGGGGCGCGCCTACGACCGCATGCTCAGGCACGGCGCCAGGCTGATGGCGACGCTCGGTCGCCACGTCAACGATCAGGTGATTTCGTTTTATGTCGCGACGCCGTCGGACTTCGCGCTGGAGATCGGCTACGGCGGCGCGCTGATCGACTGGGAGCGGCACAGCGTGTTCGAGGCCGAGGCCGTCAGCCAGTGGGGGCACGACTTCTCGGTCGGCTTCGGAGCGTCGGCCTAGCGGTAGCTGCCGTAGACGTCGGTGAGCAGCGCGCTGAACGCGCCGTGGCTCGCGGTTGGCGCCCAGACCTCGATGCGGGCCTGTGCGCCGCTCAGTGCCGTGGTCCACAGTTCGCCGTCCGGCGCGTCCGTATACGGACCCTGGCGCAGCTTGCCGTCGACCGAGCACAGCCACAGCGCGCTGCCCTTCGGCAGATGCACGTCGTGCAGGCGCACGGCGAGCGAGCGCGCCCGTTCCGAGCCAAGCTGCAGCGTCAGCACCGACCAGCCGCCGGCGGCTTCGCTCCAGACGCCGATGTCCTGCAGCGGGCGATTGACGGTATGGATCTGCGAGATGTCGACCGAGGGCGCGTTCTTGTCGGCCGGCACGCGCTTGGGCGCGTCGGTGCGCGGCAGGCGCAGCACCGGCGGCTGCAGTTTCAGCGAAGCGTCGCAGGCCGGCGCCGGTGCGGGCGGCGGCGGCGCCTCGGCTTCGGCGGTTTCGCTGCCCTGCCAGGACTGGCAGCCGGCGAGCAGCAGGGCCGGCAGCAGTGCCGCCAGCGTCGGCAGGGTGCGCACGCGCGTCATCGTCAGTTGCCCTCGGCCTTGGTCACGCGCGCGAGGACGCCGAGCCGCGCGCTGTCGAGATGGTGCAGCTCGTCGCGCCGCATGCGGCGGCGCGTGTCGAGTGTCCAGCTGCTGCTGCCGCTCGTGTACTGCAGATCGGCGTCGAGCGTCAGGTAGCGGTTGACGATCAGCAGCATCACGCGGCCGTCGAGCGGGGCGAGATCGCCGGTGCCGGGCTCGCCCCAGCGCACGCGGATCGCCGGGCCGTTGGCTTCCGGCGGGTCCTTCTGCGTCCAGGCCAGCCGCACCAGCGGCTGGAAGCGCTTCGAATTGCGCAGCCGCTGCCATTCGTCCTGCAGTGCGAAGGCGCTGTCCGGCAGCAGCGTGATGCCGGACGCCTGCAGCGCCGCCGGATTGTCCGGCAGCGTCGCGCCGGCGAGGTTCGGCAACTGCGGCGGCCGCCCGGCCTCGGTCGGCGCGTAGCGGTCGAGAAAGACGATGAGGTCCATGCGATAGGTCTCGGCATGGACCGGCAGTGCGACCAGCAGTCCGAACAGCAGGGCCGTGAAGGAATGTCGGCGGCGGAACGTGGCAGCCATCGGGTCTTGGTTCAGGTTGGAATAGCGATCTGCGTGCGGCCGGGCCGCGCGCGGATCGGTGCAGTGTAAGCCATGCCGGCGGCGCTGCGGACGGGAGCCGACGCTTCAGCCGCGCAGCGTCGCCAGCAGCTGGCGCGCGGCCGGGATGCGGGTTTCGGCGGCCTCGAAATTGCCGTAGCCGTGCAGGCGCTTCTGGCCTTCGAGCTTGTAGACCTTGGGCTGGGTCTGGATCAGCTTGATCAGGCGGATCGGTTCCAGCTGCGGCTGCTCGCCGAAGTCCAGCGTGATCGAGCGCGCGCCGGCGCGGACGCGGGCGATCCCCAGCGCCTGCGCGGTGATGCGCAGGTCGGCCGCGTCGAACAGGCGCTCGGCCGGCGTCGGCAGCAGGCCGAAGCGGTCGATCATCTCGACTTTCAGCTCGCGCAGCGCCGTGTCGTCGGCGGCTTCGGCGATGCGCTTGTACAGCGTCAGACGCGCGTGCACGTCGGGGATGTAGTCGTCCGGAATCAGGCTGGCGACGCCGAGGTCGATCTCGCAGACGGCGCTGCCGAACGGCGCGTCGTCGAGCTTGCCGGCCTTGATCGCGCGGACCGCGCGTTCGAGCAGCTCGGCGTACATCGTGAAGCCGACTTCCTCGATCTGCCCGGACTGGTCTTCGCCGAGCAGTTCGCCGGCGCCGCGGATCTCGAGATCGTGCGTGGCCAGCGCGAAGCCGGAGCCGAGGTCGCCGAGCGTCTCGATCGCCTCCAGGCGCTTCTCGGCGTCCGGATGGAGCGCGCGCCGCGAGGGCACGAGGAAGTAGGCGTAGCCGCGGTGATGCGAGCGGCCGACGCGGCCGCGCAGCTGGTGCAGCTGCGCGAGGCCGAGCGCGTCGGCGCGGTCGATGAGGATGGTGTTGGCGCTCGGCACGTCAATGCCGGATTCGATGATCGTCGTGCAGACCAGGATGTTGAAGCGCTGGTGGTAGAAATCGAGCATCACCTGTTCGAGTTCGCGCTCGCGCATCTGGCCGTGCGCGTAGCGCACGCGGCCTTCGGGCACCAGCTCCTGGATCTTGCGCGCGAAGTTCTCGATGTCCTTGACTTCGTTGTGCAGGAAGTAGATCTGGCCGCCGCGCTTGAGCTCGCGCAGGCAGGCCTCGTAGACCAGCGGGTTGCTCCACTCCGAAACGAAGGTCTTGATCGCGACGCGCGACGGCGGCGGCGTGGCGATGATCGACAGATCGCGCAGGCCGGCGAGGCTCATGTTCAGCGTGCGCGGGATCGGTGTCGCGGTGAGCGTCAGCAGGTCCACTTCGGCGCGCAGGTTCTTGAGCTTTTCCTTGTGGCGGACGCCGAAGCGGTGTTCCTCGTCGACGATCACCAGGCCCAGGTCCTTGAACGTGATGTCGTCCTGCAGCAGGCGATGCGTGCCGATGACGACGTCGAGCTTGCCGTCGGCGAGTTCCTTCAGCGTCTGGTTCTGCTCCTTGGTCGAGCGCAGGCGCGAGAGGCTGGCGACGCGGATCGGGAAGCCGGCGAAGCGGTCGGCGAAGTTCTTGGCGTGCTGCTCGACCAGCAGCGTGGTCGGCGCCAGCATGCAGACCTGGCGGCCGCCGCGCGCGGCGACGAAGGCGGCGCGCAGCGCGACTTCGGTCTTGCCGAAGCCGACATCGCCGCAGACCACGCGGTCCATGGTCTTGGCCGAGCGCATGTCGGCGAGCACGGCGTCGATCGCCTTCTGCTGGTCCGGCGTCGGCGCGAACGGAAAGCCCTCGCAGAAACGTGCGTAGTCGGCCTCGTCGAATTCGAGTTCAAGGCCGGGCTTGGCGGCGCGCCGGGCCTGGATCTGCAGCAGTTCGGCGGCGACGTCGTGCGCCTTCTCGCGGGCCCGCGCCTGCGCCTTGGCCCAGCGGTCGGAGCCGAGGCCGTGCAAGGGCGCATGCTCCGGCTCGGTGCCGCTGTAGCGGTGGATCAGGTTCAGCGAGGTGACCGGCACGTAGAGCTTGTCGCCGCCGGCGTATTCGAGCACCAGGTACTCGGTCTCGATGCCGCCGGCGTCGAGCTTCTGCAGGCCGACGTAGCGGCCGACGCCGTGCTGCACGTGCACGACCGGCGAGCCCAGCGACAGCTCGGAGAGATCGCGCAGCACGGTTTCCGGATCGCGCACGCGGTGCCGGGTGCGGCGCCGCGTCTCGCCGGCCGGCGCGTGCAGGCCGAAGATCTGCGCCTCGGAGATCACCGTCAGGCGGTCGGCGTCGAGGCGGAAGCCCTCCTGCAGCGGCCCGAGCGTGATGCCGTAGCGCTTGCCGTCGGCGAGGAAATCCTGCCAGCCGCGATGTTCGCGTGGCTGGATGCCGAGCGGCTTGAGAAAGCCGAGCACCGCCTCGCGGCGCCCCGGCGATTCGGCGACGAACAGCACCTTCTCGTCGGCGTCGAGTCCCGCGAGCTGGGCGCGCACCGCCTCGGCGCCGCTGCGCGGCTCGCCGACCGAAAAGCCCAGGCGCGGCTCCAGCGTGCCGCCGACGGTCGCGCGCGGGTGGCGGCCGAGCGCCTTCATCACCGTGGCGGGCGCCGCGAACAGATCGTCGGGCTGCATCAGCGGCCGTTCGAGATCGCCGCTGTAGCGCTCGAAACGCTCGCGGATCTGCTTCCAGTCCTCGTCGAGCGCCGGCTCGATCGCGTCGAGCGCGACGACGATGGCGTCGTCCGGCAGGTAATCGCTCAGCAGCGCGGTGCCGTCGGCGAAGAACAGCGGCTGCCACGATTCGATGCCGCCCGGCAGCAGGCCCTTGCTGACCTCGGCGTAGATGCGCGAGCGCGAGGGATCACCCGGGAAATATTCGCGGTAGCGGCGGCGGAAGGTCTCGATGCCTTCCTTGTCGGTCGGGAATTCGCGCGCCGGCAGCAGGCGGATCGCGTCGACCTTGTCCTCGCTGCGCTGCGTTTCCGGATCGAAGGTGCGGATCGTTTCAATCTCGTCGTCGAACAGATCGATGCGATAGGCCTCGGCGGCGCCCATCGGGAACAGGTCGAGCAGCGCGCCGCGCACGGCGAACTCGCCCTGCGCCTGCACCTCCGACACCGACTGGTAGCCGGCGGCGACGAGCTGGGCGCGGAAGGCCTGCGGATCGAGACGGTCGCCGACCTTGATGTCGAACGCGCGTCCGGCCAGCCAGCCGCGCGGCGGCAGCCGGCGCATCAGCTCGTCGGCCGTCGTCAGCAGCACGCCGCGGCGCATCTGCGGCAGGCGGTGCAGGGCGGCGAGACGTTGCGAGAGGATTTCCTGATGCGGCGAGAACTGTTCGTACGGCAGCACCTCGCTGTCCGGCAGATGCACCAGCGGCAGGTCGCCGAGGAAGAAGCGCAGTTCGTCCTCGAGGCGATAGGCCTGCTGCTCGCTGGCGGCGAGGGCGACGACGAGACGCGGCTGCAGGCGCGCCAGCTGGGCCACGGCGAGCGCGCCGACCGGGCCGCGCAGGCCGGTCCACGAAACGGCGCCGGCCTCGGGCGGGGGCGGCCGGAGGGCCGAAAGAGCGGGCGCGGGAGAGGTGCCGGAATTCATCGGATCCATGGAAAAACCACCCACGACGCTTCGGCGGCGCGGGGATATAGTGACGGGCGCCGCGCAGCGCGCGGCATATCCATTATCTCACGTGCATCCGCCGGCGCCGGGACTTCGTCCACGGCGCGGCGCAGGAGTTTTCGAGCATGAAGCTGCTACGCGCGCTGGCGCTGCCGGCGCTGTGGGTCTTGTCGCTGCCGTCGTTCGCCGCCGATGCGGTCGTGACGCGGCTGCAAGACAAGATCGCGCAGGACCCTTATCCGGAATACCTGGCGAGCACGCTCGTCAACGAGGTCGGTCCGCGCTTTGCCGGCTCGGACGGCTATGAACACGCCGTGGTCTGGGCGCTGCAGAAGCTCGACGCCGCCGGCCTCAAGAACGTGCACGCCGAGCCGGTGATCCTGCCGCGCTGGGTGCGCGGCGCCACCAGCGTCGAGCTGGTGACCTCCGGCGTCGACAGCCTGCCGCTGAACGCGGTCGCGCTCGGCGGCAGCGTCGGCACCGACAACTACGGCATCGAGGCCGACGTCGTGCGTGTCGAGTCGCTCGAACAGCTCCAGCAGCTGACGGTCGCGCAGGTGCGCGGGCGCGTCGTCTTCATCGACTACCGCATGCCGCGCACGCGCGACGGCTCCGGTTACGGGCAGGGCTATCCGGTGCGCGCCTTCGGGCCGGCCGAGGCCGGGCGCCGCGGCGCCGCGGCGATCCTGATCCGCTCGCTCAGCACCGCCGGCGACGATGCGCCGCATACCGGTGCGACGCAGTACGGCGACGCGCCGAAGATTCCGGCGCTGGCGCTGTCGCCGCAGGCGGCCGACCGCCTGTCGGCAGTGGTGCGCGCCGGTGGCGCGACCGTGCGTATCAAGCTGTTCACGCGCGAACTCGGCGCCGTCTACAGCTCGCAGGTCGTCGCCGAGGTCCCGGGCAAGACCGACGAGGTCGTGCTGCTCGGCGCGCATCTCGATTCCTGGGACATCACGCCGGGTGCCGACGACGACGCGGCCGGCGTGGCGATCGTCACCGGTGCGGCGCGGGCGATCATGAAGTACGGCAAGAAGCCGCTGCGCACGATCCGCATCGTGCTGTACGCCAACGAGGAGTTCGGCGTTTCCGGCGGTCGCGCCTATGCCGAGGCGCACGCTGCCGAGCTGGATCGGCATGTGCTGGCGATGGAATCGGACGTCGGTTCGGCGCCGGTCTGGCGCGTCGGCAGCAAGCTGCCGGAGCAGGCCGAGCCGTTCCGCAGCGCGCTGCTCGCCGCGCTCGCGCCGCTCGGCGTGGCGGACGGTCCGCGCGACGACGGCGGCGGCACCGACATCGGGCCGCTGGTGCGCGCCGGCGTGCCGGCGCTGGCGCCGCTGCAGGACACCTCGCGCTACTTCGACGTCCATCACGCGGCGACCGACACGCTCGATCATCTCGATCGCGCCGGCCTGCGCCAGAACGTCGCCGTTTATGCGACGGCGGCGTGGATGGCGGCGAACTGGCCGGGGCCGCTCGGTCGTCTGCCGGCGGGCGAGGGGCACTGAAAAACCCGTCACCGCGAGGCCGCGCTGCGGCGGCGGCGATCCAGAGACGCCAGTTGCGTCGTGCGCCGCGGGATGGCTTCGTCGCCTACGGCGCCTGGCCATGACGAGGCATGCGCTTTTCAGAGGTTCCCCAGTTCGCCGCGAACCGTTTCGCGCGGCGCTGCGCTGCCGGTGGCCGCCTCAGCGGTGGAAGCGGATCGGCTGCTCGGCCTTCTTCGGCGTCGACGCGTCGCAGCAGCTGCCGCCGCTGCAGCCGTCGCAGCCCGGCCCCTTGGCGCCGCCGCGGCGCAGCTTCGGCACGAAGCGCGACGCTAGGTTCCAGGCGGCGTAGCCGACGACGCTGCCGACGACCAGGATCTCGAAGACGTGGTAGGCGTTCATGACAGGGCGCTCGCGATCTGGAACGTGACGAACGAGGCGGCGTACGCGAGCGCGAACAGGTAGCCGGTGGCGATCGCGACCATCTTCCACGAGTTGGTCTCGCGGCGGATGACCGCCAGCGTCGACAGGCACTGCGGCGCGAACACGTACCAGGCGAGCAGCGACAGCGCCGTCGCCAGCGGCCACTGCTGGGCGATCAGCGGGCCGAGCTGGGTGGCGACGGTGTCGTCCGAGCCGGACATCGCGTAGACGGTGCCGAGCGCGGAGACGGCGACTTCGCGCGCCGCCAGACCGGGGATCAGCGCGATGCAGATCTGCCAGTTGAAGCCGATCGGCGCGAACAGCGGCTGCATGAAATGGCCGATCTTGCCGGCCAGGCTGTAGTCGATCGCCGGCAGCGTCGCGTCCGGCGGCGGCGCCGGGAAGCTGGCCAGCACCCACAGCAGCACGACCAGCGTCAGGATGATGCCGCCGACGCGCTTCAGGAAGATCACCGCGCGTTCCTTGAGGCCGATCGCGATGTCGCGCACGTGCGGCAGGCGGTACGAGGGCAGCTCCATCAGCAGCGCGTGCTCGCTCTTGTCGCCGCGGAAGCGCTTGATGACCGTCGCCACGATCAGCGCCGAGGCGACGCCGGCGAAGTACAGCGTGAACAGCACGATGCCCTGCAGGTTGAACACGCCGGCGACGCTGCGTTCGGGAATGAACGCGGCGATCAGCAGCGTGTAGACCGGCAGGCGCGCCGAGCAGGTCATCAGCGGCGCGACGAGGATGGTCGTCAGGCGGTCGCGCGGATCCTGGATGCTGCGCGTCGCCATGATGCCGGGAATCGCGCAGGCGAAGCTCGACAGCAGCGGAATGAACGCGCGGCCGGTGAGACCGGCCTTGAACATCATGCGGTCGAGCAGGAACGCGGCGCGCGGCAGATAGCCGGACTCCTCGAGGATGAGGATGAACAGAAACAGGAACAGGATCTGCGGCAGGAACACCAGCACGCTGCCGACGCCGGCGAACACGCCGTCGACCAGCAGGCTCTTGAGCACGCCGTCGGGCAGCTGCGTGGTGCTCCACTCGCCGAGCGTGGCGACGCCGAGCTCGATGCCGTCCTGCAGCGGCGCGGCCCACGAGAACACCGCCTGGAAGATCATGAACATCATCACCGCCAGGATCGTCAGACCCCAGACCGGGTGCAGCGCGACGCGGTCGAGCGCATCGTCGATGCGGCCGGTGCGGGTCGGCATCGTCACCGTCGCGGCGAGCAGCGTGCGCACCGCGGCGTGCAGATCGGCGCCTTGCGGCAGCGCCGCCGGCGGCGCCGGCAGGGCCTGACGGTCGAGCGCCTCGACCAGCCGAGCAGTGCCGCCGCGGTGCACGGCGACGGTCTCGATGACCGGAACGCCGAGGCGTCGTTCGAGTTCACCGATGTCGATGCGGATGCCGCGTCGGGCCGCGGCGTCCATCATGTTCAGCGCCAGCACCATCGGCCGGCCGAGGCGCTGCACTTCGAGTACGAAGCGCAGATGCAGGCGCAGATTGGTGGCGTCGGCGACGCAGACGATCAGGTCCGGCGCCGCTTCGCCCGGATAGCGGCCGTAGCAGACGTCGCGCGTGATCGCCTCGTCGGGGCTGGTCGCGTCGAAGCTGTAGGCGCCCGGCAGATCGAGCAGTTGCAGCACGCGGCCGGACGGCGCCAGCACGCGGCCTTCCTTGCGCTCGACGGTGGCGCCGGCGTAGTTGGCGACCTTCTGGCGGCTGCCGGTCAGCTGATTGAACAGCGCCGTCTTGCCGCAGTTCGGATTGCCGACCAGGGCGACGCGCAGCATCGCGGTGGCGCTCATGCCGCCTCCTGCACGGCGCTGCTGCGCGCCGCTTCGGCGCGGCGCAGCGCGAAGCGCCCGGTATGTATGGCCGCCGATCGGGGGTTCCGAAGGCACGGGCCCCGGTCCAGGCTGCAGGCTTTGCCCCAGATGCGCAGCGCGTGCGGAAAGCCTGGCTGGTTCATGCTGCCTCCCGCACGACGCGCGGCGCGGCGCGAAGCGCCCGGTATGTATGGCCGCCGATCGGGGGGTCCGAAGGACGTGGGCCCCGGTCCGGGCTGCAGGCTTTGCCCCAGGTGCGCAGCGCGTGCGGAAAGCCTGGCTGGTTCATGCTGCCTCCCGCACGACGCGGATGCGCGCCGCTTCGGCGCGGCGCAGCGCGAAGCGCGTATAGCCAATCTGCACGAGCAGCGGATCGTGCTGCACCGGGCCGTGCGCGACGATGCGCACCGGCTCGCCGTCGACGAAACCGAGGTCGCGCAGGCGGCGCGCGATCGGATCGGCGGGGCCGGCGTCTTCGACCGCGGCGACCGTGGCGGCAACGTTCTGCGGAAGCTCGGAAAGGCGCATCGCGACGAAACCCGGAATCAGGCGTAGATAAGAATCGTTATCATATCACGCCGGCATCGGTCCGGCGCGATGGGTCTGGCGGCCCGCTCACAAGTCGACGATCAGATTGGCCGACAGCACGCGACCGCGGTCGGCGCGCGCCGCCGCGTAGTTGCCGGGGGCCAAGGGCTCGTCCAGAACCTGATCGACCCACTTCTCCTGCGTGAGATTGCGGGCCGCGAGACTCAGCGTCCAGGCGCCATCCTGCGCGCCGAGCACGACGCGCGCATTGATCTCGGTCGTGGCGGCTTGCAGCTTGACCGGGGCAAGGTCGACATCGACGTAGCGCTGGCCGCGGTAGAGCACGTCGAGCGCGACCGTCATCAGCGTGCCGCCGGGGCCCAGCGTGGTGAACGAGGGGATCGCCGCCGCCGTCCACTTCGGCGCGTTCGACAGCGTCCTGCCGCTCAGATCCTGGGTGGTCTGGCTCGACGTTGCCGGCGCCGGCGCGTCCGGGTAGTGCGTATAGATGGCATCGGCGTAGCCGGCCGAGCCGTAGAAGGCGACGCCGGGCAGCGGCGTCAGCCAGTGCAGCTCGACCTCGCCGCCGCGCGAGCGGGCGCTGGCGGCATTGAGGAACACCGGCGCGGCGGCGCCGCTGCCGCTGCTGAAGGTCGAGACCTGCAGGTTGTCGAAGTCGGTGTTGAACAGGGCGGCGCTGATGCGCATCGAACCCTGCAGCAGCCGCGCCTTGGTGCCGAGTTCGACGCTGGTCGCGCGTTCCGGTTCGAATTCGAGATTCCTGTCGTTGAGCGGCAGGGCGTTGAAGCCGCCGCTCTTGTAGCCGCGCGTCCAGCTCAGGTAGACGTTGGTGTCGGGCTGCGGTTGCCACTTGAGGCCGGCCTTGGGCGAGAACTCGTTCTCGCTGCGGTTGCGTCGGCTGTCGTGGTCCTGCTGGTCCGCGACCAGCGGAATCAGCGCGCCTTCGGCGGTGCTCGTGAAGTGGCCGTCCTTGTGCTCGCGGCCGATGCGGCCGCCGAGGATCACCGCCCAGTGGTCGATGACGAAATACTCCATCTGCCCGAACAGTGCCGCCGTGCTGGTGCGCTGGTCCAGCGTCACGGTCGCCGCCTGGCGCGCGCCGATCAGCGGACGCAGCGCCGGTTCGAGCAGATCGGCGAGGCGGCCGACCGGAATCGCCAGCCGCGTCAGCGGCACGCCGCCGAGTCGCAGCAGCGCGTTGCCGTTCGGATTGCCGGCCTGCGCCGCCGTCAGGTAGGCGAGGGCGGCGCCGAGGTCTTCGAGCTGGAACAGGTCGTTGGCGTCGAAGGTGGCGTCGTAGTAGTAGGCGCCGAGCACGAAGTCGATGCCGTTGCCGAAGCCGGCGATGCTGTCGTCGTGACCGGCGAGGCGGATCTCCTGGCTGTACTGGTTGAACGGCGCCGGCGCGCTGAGCGTGTCGCGGATCACCGGCACCGGCGAGAAATCGCCGTCGATGTCGCGCGCTTTCAGGACCTCGCGACCCCAGGCGCTGACCGAACTCAGCGTCAGGCTGCTGATGTCCCAGAGGCCGTCGAGCCGGTAGTCGACGCTCAGGTTGGCGCCGGCGAACTCGGTGTCGCCGCGCGAGGGTACGTTCGCCGAATTGTGGAAGTCGAGCCGGTCCTCGAAGTCGGGGTCGTAGTGCTGCATCAGCACGCGCATCGGCGCAGACACGTGCGTCAGCTGGAAATTGTTGGCGTTGAGGCTCTGCTCGGAATAGAAGCCGCCGGCGTCGATGCGCAGCGGACCGCCGTCGTAACGCAGGCGCAGGCGCAGGGTGTCCTGGTCGACGTTGACCTCGGGGCGGTCGAGATCGGTGTTCGTCAGCGCACCGTCGTCGCGCTGGAAGTTGCCGACCAGACGCGCCGACCAGCCGTCGCCGAGCGCGACGTTGAGCATCGGCCGCACGGCGTGGCTGCCGCCGTCGTCGGCGAACAGCTCGCCGCCGATGCCGAAGCGGTCGGCCGGCGCGCGCGTGACGAGATTGAAGACGCCGGCGGTGCTGTTCTTGCCGAACAGCGTGCCCTGCGGGCCGCGCAGCACTTCCATGCGCTGCACGTCGCTGAAGAACACCGACAGGAAGTTCGAGCGGCCGTAGAACACGCCGTCGACCACGGTGCCGACCGAAGGCTCGAAGCCGGCGTTGGTCGACAGCGTGCCGAAACCGCGGATGAAGAAGTCGCCGCCGGTCGGCGAGATCGACAGGGTGACGTTGCCGACGTAGCTCTGCAGGTCCTGGAAGCTGGTCGCGCCGCTTTGCTGGATCAGCTCGCCGTCGATCGTGCCGACCGAGGCCGGCACCTGTTCGACCGACTGCGCGAACTTCTGCGCGGTGACGATGATTTCCGGCAGCGTTTCCGGCAGTGCGCCGTCATCGGCATGCGCGGTGGTGGCGCCCAGCGCGGCCGCACCGCCGGCGAGCAGCAGCCCCAGACCGACGACGCCCCGGGTCCGGCGATGCAAACCGGCCATGGATTTCCCCTTCTTCGTTGTTCTTGTCGGCCGATTTTACCGCTCGGCTGCGCGCCGCTCCTGGGCGGCGATGCCGCAGCGGGCTGGCGCGAGGGCCAGCCCGCTGCTGCGTTCAGCGCTTGTCGAACTGCAGCTGGCCGTCACGCACGTCGACGCGCACGGTGTCGCCGCTGGCGAAATGGCCGTCGAGGATCAGGCGCGCGAGCGGGTTTTCGACCAGGCTCTGGATCGCGCGCTTCAGCGGACGCGCGCCGTAGATCGGATCGAAGCCGGCTTCGGCCAGCTTGTCGAGCGCTGCATCGCTGAAGTCCAGCGCGATGCCGCGTTCGGTCAGGCGCCGCATCACGCTCTGCGTCTGGATGCGCGCGATCGAACGGATCTGCGTCGAGCCGAGCGGGTGGAACACCACGGCCTCGTCGATGCGGTTGATGAACTCGGGCCGGAAGTGCTGGCCGACCACACCCATCACCGCTTCCTTGATCGCGGCGTAGTCCGACGGCGTTCCCGCGTCCTTGCTCATCATCTCCTGGATCAGCGAGCTGCCGAGGTTGGAGGTCATGACGATGACGGTGTTGCGGAAGTCGACCGTGCGGCCCTGGCCGTCGGTCAGGCGGCCGTCGTCGAGCACCTGCAGCAGGATGTTGAACACCTCCGGATGCGCTTTCTCGACCTCGTCCATCAGCACGACCGAGTACGGCCGGCGGCGCACGGCTTCGGTCAGGTAGCCGCCTTCGTCATAGCCGACATAGCCCGGCGGCGCGCCGATCAGGCGGCTCACGGAGTGGCGCTCCATGAACTCGCTCATGTCGATGCGCACCATCGCTTCCTCGGTATCGAACAGGAACGAGGCCAGTGCCTTGCACAGCTCGGTCTTGCCGACGCCGGTCGGGCCGAGGAACAAGAACGAGCCGATCGGCCGGTTCGGGTCCGACAGGCCGGCGCGCGAACGGCGGATCGCGTTGGACACGGCGGAGATCGCCTCGTCCTGCGAAATCACGCGCTGGTGCAGCGCCTCTTCCATGCGCAGCAGCTTCTCGCGCTCGCCTTCGAGCAGCTTGGAAACCGGGATGCCGGTCCAGCGCGCGACGACTTCGGCGATCTCGTCCTCGCCGACGCTGGTGCGCAGCAGTTCGAACTTCTGCGGCGTGGCGCTGCTGGTCGGATTCTGCGCGAGCTTCTTCTCCAGTTCGGGGATCTTGCCGTACTGCAGCTCGGCCATGCGCGCGAGGTCGCCGGCGCGGCGCGCCGCGTCGAGCTCGACGCGCACGCGGTCGAGTTCTTCCTTGAGGCCGGCGCTGCCGGTCACCGACGCCTTCTCGGCCTTCCACTTTTCCTCGAGATCGGCATATTCCTTCTCGAGCTTGGCGATTTCGTCTTCCAGCGCGGCGAGCGACTTTCTGGCGCCTTCGTCCTCTTCCTTCTTCAGCGCTTCGCGCTCGATCTTGAGCTGGATCAGGCGCCGGTGCAGGCGGTCGAGCGCCTCGGGCTTGGAGTCGATCTCGATCGAGATGCGCGACGCCGCCTCGTCGACGAGGTCGATCGCCTTGTCGGGCAGGTTGCGGTCGGTGATGTAGCGGTGGCTCAGCTTGGCCGCCGCGATCAGCGCGCCGTCGGTGATGTCGACGCCGTGGTGGACTTCGTAGCGCTCCTTCAGGCCGCGCAGGATGGCGATCGTGTCCTCGACGCTCGGTTCGCCGACCAGCACCTTCTGGAAGCGGCGCTCCAGCGCCGCGTCCTTCTCGATGTACTTGCGGTATTCGTCGAGCGTGGTCGCGCCGACGCAGTGCAGCTCGCCGCGCGCCAGCGCCGGCTTGAGCATGTTGCCGGCGTCCATCGCGCCTTCGGCCTTGCCGGCGCCGACCAGCGTGTGGATCTCGTCGATGAACAGGATCACCTTGCCTTCCTGCTTGGCGAGATCGGTCAGCACCGCTTTCAGGCGCTCCTCGAATTCGCCGCGGAACTTGGCGCCGGCGATCAGCGAGCCGAGATCGAGCGACAGCACGCGCTTGCCCTTCAGCGACTCGGGCACTTCGCCGTCGACGATGCGCTGCGCGAGGCCCTCGACGATCGCGGTCTTGCCGACGCCCGGCTCGCCGATCAGCGCCGGGTTGTTCTTGGTGCGGCGGCTCAGCACCTGGATCACGCGGCGGATTTCCTCGTCGCGGCCGATCACCGGGTCGAGCTTGCCGCTCTGCGCGCGGGCGGTGAGGTCGATCGTGTACTTCTCGAGTGACTGGCGGTTGTCCTCAGCGTTTGCTGAATCGACCTTGGCGCCGCCGCGTACGGCTTCGATCGCCTTGTCGAGCAGCTCCTTGCGTGCGCCGGCGGCGCGCAGCGCTTCGCCGACCGCGCCCTTGTCCTCGCTCGCGGCAAGCACGAACAGCTCGGTCGAGATGAACTGGTCCTTGCGTTGCTGCGCGAGCTTGTCGGTGAGGTTCAGCAGCTTGGCGAGATCGGGCGAGACGTTGACCTCGCCGGTGGCTTCGCCGAGGCGCGGCACGCGGTCGATCGCCTGCGCCAGCTTGCTGCGCAGCAGGTCGACGTTGACGCCGGCGTTCTGCAGCAGCGGCAGCGTCGAGCCGCCGTCCTGATCGAGCAGCGCGCTCATCAGGTGCGGCGGCTCGATCGCCGGGTTGTCGCGGCCGACGGCGAGCGACTGGGCGTCAGCCAGCGCCTGCTGGAAGCGGCTCGTCAGTTTTTCCATGCGCATCGGTGGGTGTCCTTGGCCAATGTGGTACGTGAGTTGCGTTGCTTTCCAAGTGCGGTCGGCGTCCCCCGTTTCAAGCGCGCCGGCAACGGCCGCGGCCGAGGTGCCGCCGTCTGCAAGGCTAGCTCAGGAATCCAGGCTAAGTCCCTGACCAAAAAGGCTTGCGCGAAGCCGCTTCGGCGATATATGGTCCCGATGTTGTCATCTTCCCGCGGTTCAATGGCGTCGATGCGCCAAGACTCGCATACGGACCCGATGGAAAACATTCCGGCCATCCTCAAGGTGGATTCCGGTGGCCAACCGGTTTCCTGGATACATTGGCATACGGCCGTCACCCTCTATGCCCGCGACCGCGTGCGCTGGGAGGCGGGGGCCGAGCGCTTCCTGATCCGGGGCGGGGTCAGCGCGCTGACGGGCCTGCGCTCGCAGGTCGAGATCGGCTCGATCATTGCCGTCGCCGACCGTTCCAAGTGCCATGCGCGTGGTGTGCCGCTGCTGACCAACCGCACGCTGTTCCAGCGCGACCACAATCTCTGTCTGTATTGCGGCCGGCAGTTTCCGGCGCACCTGCTGACGCGCGACCACGTGGTGCCGGCCTCGCGCGGTGGCGCTTCGGCCTGGGAGAACTGCGTGACGGCCTGCCGGCAATGCAACCAGCGCAAGGACGACCGCACGCCCGAGGAGGCCAGCATGCGCCTGCTCGCGGTGCCGTACACCCCGAACCTCGCCGAGTATCTGATCCTGTCGAACCGGCGGATCCTGGCCGACCAGATGGAGTTCCTGCTGGCCCATGCCGGCAGACGGCGTGAACGGCATTAGCCGGCCGATGCGCGGCGGGCCTGGCGTCAAAAAACAGGCGCTGGAACCCTGCGCGCCGGGATGCCCCACGCTACACTGTGACGCAGTTCGCAGCGCGGCAATTTTGCCGGCGCTGCCCGAGCCGACCCTCGTATCCGATCCAGCCTGATGAGCGCCACGAGTTTCGCCAATGCGCGTTCGCCGGACGCGGCCGCTGCCGCCACACCCGGCAACCCGATCGTTTCGGCCCTGCACGACATGGCCGTCTCGGTGCTCGGCGAGCAGCTGCAGGCGATGTTCGAGAAGGCCGACGACATCCTCTTCGACTCGGCCGAGAAGGCGCGTTCCAGCGACGAGCAGCGCCTGTACCTGGACACCATGCGCATCGTGCGCGTGCAGCGCGCGCAGATCATCAAGGCTTTCCGGCAGTCGTTGCAGGATGCGCTGTCGCGCATCGGCGTCGAAGCCGAAGATCTGAAGGCGGGCGCCGATCTCGACGACATGTCGCAGTGGTCGCTGCAGGACGGCGATCAGCTCGAAGAGCGCATCGCCGTCTCCAACATGGAGAGCAAAGCCACCTCGCTGCATGCGCACGAGCTGGTCGAACTGCAGCGGCGCATGGCGCGGCTTGCCGACATGACCGGCGGCGCGCTCGCCTCCGATGCGATGTCGCCGGCCCGGATCATCCGCGCCTTCCAGAGCTCGGTGCAGAACCTGCAGGTCGATTTTCCGATCAAGCTGGTCATCTACAAGCTGTTCGACCGCGTCGTCGTCGGCCGCCTGTCCGAAGTGTTCATGCACGCCAATCAGTTGCTGGCGGGGCACGGGGTCGAGCCCAAGGAAGGCGCGACGCCCGATCTGCGCCGCGTGCGTCCGGGGCCGCCGCCGCTCGGCCCGGGCGCCGCCCCGGCGTTTGGCGGGAGCATGGCCGAGGCCGGCGCCGCGCCGCCGGGCTGGGCTTCGGGCGTCGACGCCCAGCGCTTCTCGCAGTTCATGGGCGTGTCCACGCCGGGCATGCCCGCCTATGGCGGCGGTGCTTTCGGGGCGCCGTCCCCCGGCGCCGTGCCGCCGGCCCTGCCGGGCGCGATGGCAGCCGGCTATCCGGCGAGCTGGCCGGCCTATGGTCCGGCCGCCTACGCCGGCGCCGGCGGCGCCGCGCAAAGCTACAGCGACGCCTGGCTGGCGCATGACATCAGCCATATCCTGCAAAGCTACGCGAGCGGCCAGCAGCCGCAGACGCCGGCCTGGCTGCCGCCGCAGAACATCGGTCTGGTGGCGCGCATGTTCGACGGCTACTACAACGATCCGCGCCTGCCGGAGGCGATGAAGCCGCTGCTCGCGCGACTGCAGCTGCCGGTGATGAAGGCGGCGCTCGCCGATCCGCAGTTCTTTTCCAGTCCGACGCACCCGGCGCGGCGTGCCACCAACGATCTCTACGAGCTGGCGCTGCAGGTCGGCGCCGGCGGTGCCGCGGTGCCCGAGCAGATCGTCGGCGAACTGCAGGGGCTGGTCGACGAGATCGCGCGCAGCTTCCAGCTCGATCCGGCGCGGCTACGCAGCCAGCCGTCGCGCGCCGTCGACGAGCCGACCGCCGACCGCTTCCTGCGCCAGCAGGACGAAACCCAGCAGAGCCGCAACCGCCAGCAGATCGAGCGCGTGCGCCGCATCGTCGCGCACGAGCTGAAGATGCGCGTCGGCGAGCGCGTGCTGCCGACCGGCGCGATGCGTCTGATGCTGTCCGGCTTCGCGCCGCGTCTGTGCGTCGACTACATCCGCGACGGCGTCGAAGGCGCCGCCTGGGTGACGACGATGGATCTCGTCGATCGCGTCCTCCACAGCCTGCGGCCGGACGCCCGGCCGCCGGAAGCGCGCGTCGAGGAAGAAGCCGAGCTGGTCGCGGCCGTGACCCATCGCCTCGCCGATGTCGGCTTCGCCAAGGAAAAGCTCGAAGAACTGATCGCCGGCCTGATGCAGGCCTACCTCGATCGCAATGTGGAAGGCGCCCTGGCCGAGCTCGAAGCCGGCAGCGCCGAGTTCGCGGTCGAGGAGGCGGGCGCGGGTCTGACGCCGGAGCAGGAGCTGCAGGGCCTGCTGTCGATCGTGCTGGTGCCGGGCGGCTGGTTCACGCTGCTGGACGCGGCCGCGCAGACCAAGCACTGGGTGCGCGTGCGCGCCTATTACCCGACGCAGCAGAGCGTGCTGCTCGGGCACTACATGGAAGAGCGCTTCCTGAACCTGCGCAGCAGCGTGTTCGCCTCGGAGCTGGCGGCAGGGCGCATCGCCGCCATCGATCCGGCGCCGGAGCTGCAGGCCGCGATCGCCCGCATTGCGGTGCTGCCGTTCGAGCGCGAGCCGCTGCTGGCGCTGAGCTGGGTCCAGTCGACGACCTCCGTCGTCTGAGCGAATCTCCCGCGTCCCCGCCGTCCTGCGCCGAGGAGAGCCCGTGCGCCCGCTGAAAGCCTACAAGAACAACGAATTCCTGATGAGCGAGGAAGCGCGCGGCGTGCGCATCCTCTGCGAGTACCTCGAGCCGGACCTGCGCTTTCGCAAGACCGGCGTGCACAACACCGTCGCCTTCTTCGGCTCGGCGCGCCTGAAGCCCGGCGTCGGCCCCGACGGTCGCGACTGGTACATGGAAGTGGCCCGCCTGGCCGAGCGCCTCGCCGCCTGGACGATGGCCCAGCACACGCTGCAGGAGCGCTTCTACATCTGCACCGGCGGCGGCCCCGGCGTCATGGAGGCCGCGCATACCGGCGGCGCCCGTGTCGACGCGCACCTCAACGTCGGCCTCAACATCTCGCTGCCGTTCGAGCAGCATCTGAATCCGTACGTGGACGTGGAGCGCGCGTTCCAGTTCCACTACTTCTTCATGCGCAAGTTCTGGCTGGTGAAGCTGGCGCGCGGGGCGGTGTTCTTCCCGGGCGGCTTCGGCACGCTCGACGAACTCTTCGAACTGCTGACGCTGACGCAGACCGGCAAGGTCTCGCGGCTGCCGATCATTCTCTACGGGCGGGCGTTCTGGGAGGGCTTGATCGACTTCGGCAGTCTCGCCGAGCGCGGCCTGATCTCCCCGGACGATCTCGATCTGTTCCGCTATTGCGACGACGTCGACAGCGCGTTCGCGATCCTGCGCGACGAGCTGCGGCCGCATCCGGCGGACTGAGGCGGCCGGCGCTTCAGCGCCGCCGTGGCCTGTCGTCGATGTCGAAGTCGATTTCGTCGGCGATCAGGCGGCGCAGGCGGCGCTCTTCCTGCAGTTTCTCGACGTCGCGCCAGTCGCGCGACTTGAGCGGCGAAGCGGCCGTCGGCGCATCGGCAGGGAGCGCCTCGTCCTCAAGCGTCTCGCTTTCGTCGACGAACTCGTCATAGCTCTTGCTGGCGTCGCTCTGTGCAGCTTGCTTCTTCGGCTTGCGCGGCATACCTGTCTCGGCACTGAGCCTGAGGAATAATGAATCACTTGGCGCGCGTTTTTATCAGGCTTTTTTTGCGCCGAAAAGGGGTAGCAGGGCGCCTTTGAAAATCAAAGCCTTGAGCCGATCGGCGCGGCCCCGGCGGCGGACGCTGCGCAAACCGATGCGAGGAGCGGCGAACGGATCATGCACCAGCAAGTACTCGAAATCGAAGGGCGCGGGCGCGGTTTTACCGACGTGAGCGATGCGGTGCAGCGCGTGGTCGCCGCCAGCGGCGTGCGCACCGGTCTGTGCCATCTGTTCCTGCAGCACACCTCGGCCTCGCTGTGCCTGACCGAGAACGCCGCGCCGGACGTCCGTGCCGATCTTGAGTCCTGGGCGCAGATGCTGGCGCCGGACGGCGAGCGCCGCTACCGCCACGACGACGAGGGGCCCGACGACATGCCGGCGCATATCCGCAGCCTGATCGCCGGCGTCGAGCTGACCGTGCCGATCGGCGCCGGCCGCCTGCTGCTCGGGACCTGGCAGGGTCTCTACCTCTGGGAGCACCGCCGGTATCCGCTGCGCCGGCGGATCGTGGTGACGATCCACGGCGCCTGAAGGCGCGGCGGCGGAAATTTCATCCGGACACTGGTGTTTTGGGCCGCGATCAGTAGAATACGCGTCCTCGTGTGGGGCGGTAGCTCAGCTGGGAGAGCGTCGCGTTCGCAACGAAAAGTGCGAACTTTTCACCCCCCGAATCAGACTGATTGTTCGGTCTCGCGAGTCCAGCAAGATAGACGTAAGATGTAGTGGCACCTTCTGACGGCAGCAGTACACCATCAGAAGTGATGTAAGTTGTTGTTTGTGGGGACGTAGCTCAGCTGGGAGAGCGCCGCGTTCGCAATGCGGAGGTCGAGGGTTCGAACCCCTTCGTCTCCACCACTTCAAGCTCATATAACCTCAGCAGAGGGGCGGCTTGAAGGGGTTCCCACAAAGGAAAAAACAACGATTTAGGACAGTGGTTGCAATTTTGGTTGCAAGGACACTGTCCGGCATGGCCGGACGTTGGAGGCCATGTGGCGATTCACAAGCGAAAGCGCAAAAGCGGCGCGCGTTACACCGCCGTTATCCGAGTTGTAGGCCAGCCCACCGAGTCCCAAACCTTCGACAGCCTCAAGCAGGCTGAGCGATGGCATAACTCGCGCCTGGAGCAGATCGCGAACGGCAGCAAGGTGCTGGAAAGCCGTGCCCGCACTGCGACGTTGAACGACATCCTGCCGCGATATGCGGAGCAGGTTGCCGCGCATCGCGGCAAGACGGTTGCCTGCGGTGTTTCCGAATTGGCAGCGCTCGGACGCCTTTCTGAATCATTCCTGGGCGAAATGCGTGTCGTGGCGATTGATGCCAGCCATGTCGAAACCTGGCTGGACCAATTCCGAAAGATGGAGAAGCCGGGCGGTGGGCGCTACAAGGAATCCTCGATCAGGCGGAGTCTGGATACGTTCGCCGCCGTCCTGAACTTCGCCGCCACTGACTTGGGCCTTCACAGGTTCCAGAATCCGTGCCGGTTCATCTCCCCCTCTAAGCGTCCCAAGGGCGCGGACCCACGCGAGCGCAACCTACGTGAGGGCGAGTTCGAGGAGTTCGAGCGACAGCTGGCGCTCTTTCAGGGCGGATGCTTCGCGGACACCTATCGCTTTCTACTGTTCTCTGGGATGCGCCGTACCGAAGCCTTCTTACTTCAAGAGTCATGGGTCAATTGGGAAGACTGCACGATCGCTTTTCCTATCACCAAGACCGGGGCTGAGACGCGAGCCCTCGCACCTCCGGCGATGGCGTTGCTTCGCCGACTGAAAGTGGGCGAAGACGGGAGGTACTTCAAGTTTCTTCCCGATCGGGTGACCAAGGTCAACGCCATTTTGTCGCGACGCACTTCCATCATGATCGCGGCGCGCAGGCTCGACGGCGGGCGATTCGCTGGGGCGATCCAGCTGTTCCTGCTTCTGCCCCGGCTGAAGAACATCGAGGAACTCCTGACGCTGCGTGCCGACGCGACGGATTGGGGTGCCTGCGTCATCAAGTTCGACAATCCGAGGGGCACCACGCTTCGTAGAAGGCGAGTTTCGTACGAGGCACTTGAACTGGTGCGGATACTGACGCGGCCTGATCAGAAATCCCTTTTCGACTTCACTGCTGATGAACTGAAGGCCGCGATGGAGAAATGCCAATGGCATGCCCGCTCAATCGGCACCTTCTCACCTCATATCCTCCGTGCTGCCTTCACGACAGCACTACTTGAAGGCGGTGTGCCGCAGGCGGTGGTGGGGAAGTTCACCGGCCACCGCGACGCTCGGTCGATTCAGAGATATACCCGGGTCACCTCTCCCAAAGCGGCAAAGATGTTTGGCGCAATGGCGAAGAAAGGTCTGGACGCGCTGCTGGGCAAAGAAATGCAGACGGTCGTCAGCTAATGAGCTATCTGGCTGGCGGTGTATGACGCTGCCAGCGATTGCATTGATCACGATTGATTGCACTAACGTTGAAAAGCGATACAGCCGATCTTGAGGTGGGCTGTATCGCTTTCAGTTTTTCTTTGCCATCAAGGAGGCGCCGCTAAGGGGCGCCGGCGGCGATCAATCAGTTCTCGTCGATCCCAATAGCCGTTTCGTTTTCAGCAGTCTCGGCTGCATTGTCCCTGGCCCAGACGATCTGCTCGCGAAGAAGTGAGTACAACTCGCGCTCGGCAGCTGGCTCCTGATCAATGAGCGCCTCAAAGAGGATGCCACCGATATCGGCGAGTTCCTCACGAGTGGCCTCCATTTTTCGAGCAGACCAGTCGGCATCCACAAAAAACTGCTTGACCTGATCATAGACACGATCTTGAAGCATCGACGTTGCGACATCGACCTGTTCTTCACTGAGGTTGAGCCAGCCATCTTCAGCATCAAAGAACGCACCCACCGGGTAGTCGAGTGGAAAACTGAGTGCGAGTGAGCAGCGCTGCGATCGCGAGCCAAGCAATTGCACCACGATTCGCGGAATTTCGTGCGCCAGCCCAATAGGCATCGCATCGTCGTAGCAAGAAAAGCTCTTCACAGGAATCAGTGCGAGTGCTCCGTCACGCATCATCATCGGCGCCATTAGTGGTGGAGCGTAAGGAAAGCTGTCTTGCGCCATGCGCAAAGCCAGAGTGGAGCGAATACTTGATGCGAGTGTTGCGATTTCCATGGACATCATCCTTGAGAAATAGATCGGTAAGGGATTCGATTTTTCACTCAAGAGTGGCGATGAAAAGTCGAGGTCCATGGGTATCAATATCCATCTAACCATCGCGGTCAAGCTTGTTTTTGGTTAAAAGAGTCGAAAGGGAGGGGGTCAGGAAGTTGATTAAAAACCCCGTAAATTCCGACAAAATCCTCGGACTTTTCTAATTCGGGGCGCGTCAAACGAGGGGTGAGTCTGTAGCGACTCGTTGACAGGCGTGCGCGCTGGTTTTTCTAAGAAACGCGCTAGGCAGACAATGGTCTGGTTCCTAAATGTCGAATTTCGATGAACCGTGCTCTGTGCGTGACTGTGCCGTCGTACTTTGTGGATCGCGAGCCTTGATCAAGTTCGTGCCCGCGAGCAGTCCAAAATCCTTCGGCGTGTCCGAAGCGATGGATGCAGAAAACCCCCTCCCGCCCATGCCGAAGCACGAGCGGGAGGGGTTTTCGAGAACAACAACAGCTCCTTCACTGTCCTGATAATTGCATTCACTGACCTTCGATCATTCGGCCGTCAAGCCGAACAATCGTTGCAGCACCTTTCCAATGTCGCTCGTCCGCCCGTCAAGGCATGGAGCTAGCGACAGCCCGCCAAGGCCGTCGCCTGTACCGCTGACCCGTTTACACGGGGTACACGTCGTCGGAGGCGTCAGCCTCCCTGCGCTTGCGCGCAGTGGGGTCACTTCCCCGAGCGTTTCGTCGCCTGTGCCACCTGCGTTGCCCTTTCGGGGGCTGTCGTCCTTTCGGGACAACAGCTCGGCCATTCGGCCGCGCTTCGGCACCCATCTCCCCACCCGGTACAACGCGCTGGTGCCTTCCAGCGCATCGGGGTCGGGGTTTCGGTAGTTAGACGTGGGCTCTGTTCTCTCTGATCAGTACGCTGTCTGCTCGGTCGTGGTTTGCGCCATCGCGCTCAGCCCTTGCGGGCCTTTCGTCGGTACGAAGCTCCGAAGCTGACTCGACTACTTCCATCACCACAATTCCTTCACTGCAGATTCGCATCCCCCTGCGGGGACTAGCAGCACTTGATCTACCCGGAAGACGTTGAGGATCAATACCTCTTCGCCCTATCACCATCCGCTCCACCCGTTACGGCTCGCAGACCTCAACATCGAGGTCCACGTCCGAGTCCGCGTCGTCTCTGCCTTACGGCATGGCCACGCTGCATCGTTTCCGATGCAAAGGCTTCTGGAACCGGGCACCGACCGCGCATCCCTTTCGGGGTAGCGCAACCGGGGCGGGAGTTACACCCGCTTTGCCTACGCCCGCCACACTCGCCATTTCCTACGAGGGGCAGTGTCCTACCCGCACAACTTCGTTCTTCTCAGAACGTTGAGATAGATGAGCGGGACTACTCCGACGAACCGTCGGGATTACTCCGCCACACCCCCTCAATGCACGCAGCAAGCGAGTTTCCCGGCACTGCGCGCTAACGACTTCCCCATTGGCGTGGGGTCCTGCTCGACGACGTGGTGTTGGCGCACCCCGATGCCTCCATGCCGGATGGGCTGGAAATCAGCGTCTGTACAGTGTGTGGACGTCGATTTCCCTTGAAGTTCGGGCTGCGTCGGCGTTGTCACCCTGTGATACCTCCGGATTCCGGAAGCATCGGGGTGCGCCAACACCTCGGCGCTAACCAGACAGTGTTCGGCGCCGGTACATCGCCTCTCCGGCGAGGCCTGCCGAATCGGCAATCGCGAACCACACACTGTACGGGCCGCTATTTCTCGCCCTCCTTGGATGCCATCCGCAGTCGCAAGGCGGTACGCCGACCCAGCATCGGCTGGGTCGGCGTACCGCCTCCGAACACTGTGGTGAATAGGAGCTTCTATTAGTTCGTCGCTGGAACAGAGAAGCGAATTCACGCAATCAAGGAGTTAGACCGCGATGAAAGCGATCGCCACCGATGCCGATTTTCTGATCCCGCAGCACCGCGCTGCCGCCATGTCGTATCTGCAGACCCTGGCTGCCACCGGCTATCACTATTGGAATACCGGCTCCGTTCACTATGAGAAGGCCGCCGGGTTTCTGGCCAAGATGAGGGCGTTGTATCCGATCGACCTGAGCCCCGGCCAGCGGGCCGTCGCTCAGGCCAAGGGTCGCGCCAATGCCTATCTCGTGATGTTTCCGGATGGATCAAAAACCGGCTACATCCAGTGGTTTCTCGTGGCCACGCGCGGGCGGCATGCCGTCGATCCACTGACCGGCGAACTGCTCACCGATCAGCCGTTCGCTGACCTGATCCACCAGCGAGAGAAGATGAAGGATGGCCATCGCATCCCGCTGACCTGGCTGGGCCATTACCGCCTCGTGCAACACCAGCCGGTCCGCGATCCGCGCAAGAAGAAGAGCCAGAAGCGTGTCTGGACTTGGCGCCTGACCGTCGAAACCTATCGCCAATGGCAGCTTCGACTGGAGCAGGCCGCGAGAATCGGCAACACCGCGCTACGCAAGGAGATCGAGCCGCTGTTGCGCAGCCCGATGTTCTCCGGCGTCCGCGACGACATCGCCCAACTCGCCGCGCTGGCCGAGGCCGCATTCCGCAAGCAGCACAAGTCCGCGGCGTATGTCTCGCCGCTGCCAGCCATGCTGCCGTACATGCCCCGGGTCACCGTGTACCGCGACGGAACACTGTTCTCGCTGGTGGAACAACTCCGGCAGCAAGACGCCGACGACAAGGCCCGAGCGATGGCAGCGTCGAGGGCACTTCTGGCCGGAGCTGAACCCCGAATGCAATTCACTCAATCGATGTTTATGGAGATATCCAATGGCTCTTCTGAAGAAGAAGGTGGTTCTGGTGCCGTACAAGGTCACGCTGCAGGTCGATCAGGCTCTGCATGACCGCATGCTCAAGCTCGAAAAGCTCGCGGCCCAGTACGGTTACGAATTTGATGTGAGCGCTGGACTCGTCGATTCGTTGGTTATGCAGGTGGCCCGTGCCGAGAACCTGTTGCGCGACAACGGAGCGTCGGCTTAGCCGACGCTCCATCCTATTCACGCGAAATCTGGAGACACCCAATGAACCAGTTCAACGCCGATTTCCCCAATCCGTATGCCTTCGATCCGGGCGAAGAGAAGCCTGTCGGCGGCTTCCGCGAAGTGAAGCGCCGCAACGGCGCCGTGTCATATCGCGCGCACTTCACGTACAAGAAGACGCGCTATTCAGTGACCTTCCGCACGGACCGCGAAGCCAAGAATTTTCTGGAGTGGGCCGCGCATTTCACCCACTGGGAGGTCCCGTACAAGAAGCGCCTGAAGCAGTGGGTGGATGACTTTCGCGACGAGTCGGGTTGCCCCGATCTTGAAGGCTGGTATTTCGGTACACAGCCTGCTTGATGGCGACGAGCAGCCCCTGCCTGGGCTTCCGGGCAGGGGCTTGCGCTCGCTTCAATGGCAACTATTCCCACGGCTGCGAATCTGAGCATGACGCAATCACGCTTGGTCTTCGGAGCAAAGGGGGATGCCATGAACGACAGTCAGCACACGCCATCGGCACAGGAGGTCGAGCGTGCCATCAAGTGTCTTGAGAAATACGAGAAGGCCGCGAACCCGCTGGCACTGGCGAGCATCGTGACCTGTCTTGCAGGGCCGGTGCTGCTGTCAGGCTCCGAGTTTCTGGCTGCGTTTCCAGATCTAGTTCCGGTTCTGTACATCGTGATGCTGGTGGCCTGGCTCAACGGATACACGATCCTGATCGCTCGCCATCATGCGCTGCACGCACGCCGCTTACTGTCAAAGGCGCAAGCCACATCAAACCCGCTTCTATAGTCGCGCTGCCGCTGGCACAGCTCTCGTGTCATACGGCAAAGTGTAGGGAGCGCGGGCACGCTCATTCGCGCGTTCCACACGAACGCTGGCTGGCATCAAGTGCCGTCCGACGCCTCGCGGCTACGCCACGAGCCGACGGCGCCGCCAATAGCGGCGCGCTCCGCGTCGATACTTGACCCCAGCCTCCCACGGGCCTCCCGGCCGCCGTTGACATCTCGCGCCACCTTCCGCGCGAGAGCCATCCGGAGGCCTCATGAAGCTATTTCAGATTCTTGTATCCGCACTGCGATTGGCTGTTCGCCTGTTTCGGCGCCCGATCGTGATCGTCGTTTACCGCCCAGCCATCGTACAGCGGTTTCGGAGCTTTTCACCTGTCCGGCTGACGGCGGCGGAGGCGGCTCGCTATGGCCAACTCTCTCTTCTTTAGTTTGTGCCGATGCCGCGTTCTCGCCACATCGGTCACGTCGCCGGAGACATTGCAGTGAGCCGGCGCTGGATCGCGATGGGCTTGGCTCTGTTCTTTGGCGTGCTTGGCCTTCAGTGGTTTTACCTGGGACGATTCCGCCGCGGATTTCTTTATGTCGGCCTCGGGCTCTTCGGCATCTCGCTCTATGTCGGCGTGATCGATGCGATCCGATGGATTCGGCTGTCCGACATCGAATTCGAGCGCCGATATGGCCGCGGTCGGTACACCGAGCGCCGGCGACATCAACGTCTCTACACTGTACAGAAGGATCATTTCCTCAGACTGGACTATCGCGATGTCGATCGACTGCGCAGGGAGTGGAAGGTTGACGTATACGACCCCGCATACGGAACACCCCGCGCCGAGTCCGAACGGTGGTCAGACGAAGCACCGGTGATCAATCCTGCCACCGGCCTGCTGATGCTCGGCGGTATCGGGGGCATCGATGCCGGCGGACACTTCTACGGAACCGGATTCGAGCAGGACGATCTGAGTCACTGGCATCGTGACGATGACGCATTCGGCCGGAACGCGGACGATACGCATCGCGGCATAGACGACAGTCCGTTCAAGCCCTGGGAACCCTGATCAGGAGGCATGGTATGACCCTGCTGAGTACGCGCCTTACCACGCTAGACGGCCTGGGCGATCAGATTCTGGACTTCCGCGAGCTGCCGCGCCCTCATGTCGCGCTGCAGATTGGACTACATCCTGTAGCGCCGATCATTGATCGCATCCGGACCACAGCCGAGCCCGCGGGCATGACAGTGGTAGCCGCCGATCTCAGTGGCGTGGATGCTGAAGATGTACTGTGGAAAATCGGAACTGCATTGTTCGCGGTGGTCGATGGTGAGCCACCTGTCCGGCCAACGACCGATCATCCGGCACTTGCCTTCAAGCGCCTATTCAATGCCGTCGTCGGGTACTCGGACGACGACTTCGTCCTGATCGTCGGCCCGATCGACCACCTCGAAGCGGTGCCCGACAAGGCCGACAACATCTACGGCGCGCTGCGCGCCGCCGTTGTCGAATTCGAACGCCGCGTTCAGCTCATTGTTCTGGTCCGCGCCGACATCATCCGCAAGCAGGTTTTCTGGCTGGATCGCCCAATGATGGAGTTCGCGAGCTTCCTCGATCTTCGTGTGACCGGTTGATTTAACGCTCAGCCGCCGCACATCGGACGGGCCATCGATTTGAACGTTCTTGGCGTCAGGATGGGCGTGATCATGCTGCCGGTCCAGAGCTTCTGAAGCTCTGCGCTTCTGGATAGGTTATCTGCCACATCTTCTGAAAATTGGATTGGATTCGTTCTGAGCAGATTACGATCCGGCAACTGATCGGCCGTGAGTGCGCGCTCCTGAGAGCGCCCGCGATCGATATTGTTGAATGAAGTGACGGGAACGCCGACAGACGCGCAGTACTGCGCCAGCTTGAGTGCATCGGCCCGTTCCGCCTGATCGATCTGGGCCGTCCTTTGCCGCGCTTGAGCCCATGCTTGGGCTTCGACGCGATATATCGGCGGAGCGCCGGGCACACCAGCGCATGTCTCACGCTTGAACGCTTGGTCTGAAAGTGTTTTGTAATCGAGATTGGCCAAAGCCGAGCAGGCTTGGGCATTGCCATGCGTGGCATCGAAGATCAGAGATTGCTTCAGGCTGTCCTGGAATGAATTGATGCTGTCGGTGTTCCACTGGAACAAGGGGAACGGCACGAAGTTCCGCCGCGCGATGGCACCTGTCAGCACCGGGTCATTCTGTGCCACTGCCAGCAGGTCCTTTTCCCACGGCGTGCGCTCGACGTTCGACGGCGGCCGTCCCGGACCGCGTAGCAACAGCAAGTAGACGCCCGCGGCCGTGTACCCCCGCTCATCGAGGGACATCGCGCTCAATACGCGTCTCATCTCCTGATCCGCCGATGCCTGATCCGCGCGCAAGCTCGCGCCCGCGCGAAACTGCAGCAGCGCCGCGAGGTAGTCGAGTTTCTGGTCAAAGTTCAGATGGTGATAGTTCTCGTCTGGTGGCGTCGGCAGCGCAGCCTGAACCGGGACCGGCGCTTTGACCGGGGCACCTGCACCGCATGCAGCAAGCAAGATCGAGAGAAGAAGAGAAGCGGCGCAGTACAGACGCAATGGGCACCCCCAATCGAGACGAGACAAAGCCGGTTCACACGAGTGCGAAAGAGGGGTCGGAAATGACGCCAATCCGCATAATGAATAGTAAACTATTCTAAATGAACTGTTATATATGTGGATAGGATGGTTTTGCATGCGGGACGCTTCCCGCATGCCAAAAAAGAGCAGCGACTCCAAAATTCGTGAGGTTGTGGCTGAGAACGTCCGCTATGCCCGGGCTATGCGCCGCTGGAGCCAAGAACAGTTGGCGGAGCTGGCTGGGCTGCATCGGACCGGGATTGGCGCACTCGAACGAGCGGAGGCCGCCGCGACTGTCGATTCGGTGGCAGCGCTCGCAAAAGCCATAGGGGTACCCGCCCACGTATTGCTGATGCCGCTGCGCGACGCTCAGCCTCTCATCCTGCAGACACTGGAAAGTGGGCCGAAGCGGTCGCGTTAGGTGCGGCTGTCGGCGGTAAGCGGCGCCTCGACAAATATTTGACGAAGTACGACCTGACCGATGCAGAGATTTGGCTCTTCCATTACACCGGCAATTGCGCAAAACAATTTTCGGGGTACTGCTGACCGCAAACCGTTGGGTCGCATTGTGGGCGGCGTGCAGCTCGCCTTTTTCGGTCTTCTGTTCGTCACGCTGTTGCTCTCGCTGTGGCCGAGCTTCTGGACCGAACCCTTACAGACGGTCAAGCCGTTCATAGCGTTGATCGTGCTGCTCTTATCATGCGTTGTAATTTACTGGCTCTATGTCAAGCCATGGCTTGTGCAGCGGTAGTTGTTCAAGAAAACGAAGTTTGGTCCTGCCTGATAAGCCTGTTGCTATCCGTTCCGCTCAATTAATGCGGAACAGTCTATTACGCTCGACGAGCAGCAGACCGTGCTTGTCGGAATGAACGAGGCAGGAAAGACGGTCTTCTTAAAGGCTTTGGAAAAGTCTGCGGATGCGCCGGGGCAACAAAGTTTGATCCCGTTGAGGATTACCCGCGCAAAGAATTGCCCGCATACGCTCGCTCCAATGGCGCTTTGCCGTCATGAGCGCGACGTTCGCGAAGGACCCTCTGCAGCGCTTGGATGAAGCGCTGCCGGCGCAAATCGCGATTCCCTATGGGGAAGTTCACTGAACCTTTTTCGTGGCCCAGTTCACGTTGCGGGATAGTCAGCGTCCGCCAGCGCCCGTCTGATCGCAGTTTCGTCAGCCTGCGATTCAACTTTGACCCGCTTGGTCGCCAAATCGATCGACACCTTTGCGCCCGGGTCCTGACTTTGGATGGCGCGCGTGACGGACTGCACGCAATGATTGCAGTTCATGTCCTTCACTTCGAACTCATACATCGTGATGCTCCTGTGGTCAGCTGGATCGTGAAATAAGCTTGGGCCCTACCATCGTGGAAAGGTCAAGCTGCCAAGGCAATGAGCGTCGATTCTTGACCTTCCCATGGGGGGAACCATCAGGCTGCAACCTCTGCAACACCGAGAGCCGTCATGGACAGCCCTTCGCCGCTAACGACCACTGATCTTCTGATCGAAGGCATGACCTGCGCATCCTGCGTCCGTCGGGTCGAAAAGGCGTTGAATGCCGTGCCCGGCGTCATCGAAGCGCAGGTCAATTTGGCGACCGAGCGTGCCACGATCCTGCACCAAGAGGGCGTCAGCGACGCACCGCTGGCCGCCGCCATCGAAAAGGCCGGCTACAAGCGTGGTGCCCCGATGCCTGCAACAACGGCATCAAGAAGCCTGCCCGAGTGGTGGCCGGTCGCGCTGGCTGCGCTGCTGTCGGCACCGCTGGCGCTGCCGATGCTCGGCAGTCTGATCAACGAACACCTCATGCTGCCCGGATGGCCGCAATGGGTTCTGGCCACGCCGGTTCAGTTCTGGCTCGGCGCGCGATTCTATCGCGCCGGCTGGAAGTCCCTGCTCGCCAAGACGGGCAGCATGGATCTGCTAGTGGCCATCGGTACTTCGGCCGCATACGGCTTGTCTGTCGTCACGCTTCTGCGCGATAGCAGTGGCATGCCGCATCTGTACTTTGAGGCCTCGGCCGTCGTCATCACGCTGGTGCTCCTCGGTAAATGGCTAGAGAACCGCGCCAAACGCCAAACCACGGCTGCGATTCGCGCGCTTCAGTCCTTACGCCCCGAAGTCGCGCGTGTCCGTCGTGATGGCATCGAATGCGATGTGCCGGCAGCAATGGTCCGGGTTGGTGACTTTGTGGTCGTACGCCCCGGCGAGCGGATTGCGGTCGATGGTGAGGTCGTCGAAGGAGTCAGCCATGTCGACGAATCGCTGATTACTGGCGAGAGCCTTCCCGTCACCAAGGAAGTCGGCGCACAGGTCACCGGCGGCGCGGTCAACGGCGAAGGGGTGCTGCTACTGCGTACGCTTGCCGTTGGCGCCGAAAGCACGCTGGCCCGGATCATCCGCCTGGTCGAAACCGCGCAGGGAAAGAAGGCGCCGATCCAGCGCCTTGTCGACCGCGTCACTGCGGTGTTCATTCCGGTCGTCTTGGGCATTGCAGTGCTGACGCTGCTCGGCTGGGGATTCTTCACTGGTGACTGGAGCACCGCGGTGCTCAATGCCGTCGCCGTACTCGTGATTGCTTGCCCATGTGCCTTGGGCTTGGCCACACCAGCAGCGATCATGGCGGGTACCGGTATCGCCGCCAAGCACGGCATCCTGATCAAAGATGCCGAAGCGCTGGAAATCGCACACCGCGTCGATACGGTTGCGTTCGACAAGACGGGCACGCTGACTGCGGGACATCCGCAACTGGTGTCGATCCACCCGCTGGCGGGTGCGGAGTCGGATGTCCTGAAACTGGTCGCAGCGATTCAGTCGAACAGCGAGCATCCACTTGCGCGTGCGGCGCTGTCTTCCGCGCAGCAAGCCTCGATCACCTCCGTGGTGGCGACTGATGTTCGGGTACTGCCGGGACGCGGTATTGCGGCAGCCGTCGATGGTCGGTTGTACGAACTCGGCAGCACGCGCCTCATGCAGGAGCATGGTGTGGATATGCAGAGGCTCGACGGTCCACGCGCTGAGCTTGAGAGAGAAGGACGCACGCTATCGTGGTTGGCGGAAGCAGGATCATCGCCTCACCTGATCGGCCTGCTCGCGTTCAGTGATGCACCGAAACCCAGTGCAAGTACCGCAATCGCGCGACTTCGTGATCAGCACATCACGACGGTGATGATCACCGGCGACCTCGAAGCCGCGGCCCGTACCGTGGCGCAGGAACTCGGCATCGAGCAGGTTCGCGCCGAAGTGTTGCCTGCCGACAAGGTGGACGTCGTATCGACTCTGCGCAGCGAAGGCAGAGTCGTGGCAATGGTTGGCGATGGCATCAACGATGCACCGGCACTGGCCGCGGCCGACGTGGGCATTGCGATGTCGACCGGCACCGATGTTGCGATGCAGGCTGCTGGCATCACCCTGATGCGGGGTGATCCGGCACTGGTTGCCGACGCCCTCGACATCTCTCGGAGGACGTATCACAAAATTCGCCAGAATCTGTTCTGGGCTTTCGTATACAACGCGGCAGGCATTCCGCTCGCCGCCTTCGGGCTGCTGTCGCCGGTTGTTGCCGGCGCGGCTATGGCACTGAGTAGCGTCAGCGTGCTTGCCAATGCCTTGTTGCTGATGCGCTGGACGCCGCGCCGCGTCAGCAATTCTTGATCAAACGGAGTTCACAATGGCATCGACAACGAAGCGACGCTCGCGCCCGACGCTGGAACTGGCTGATGCGCGCCATGCGGGTTACTTCAACATCGGGCAGGCCGCCGAAGCGACCGGTGTATCCGCAAAGATGATCCGACACTATGAGTCGATCGGACTGATGCCGGTGGCAGACCGCACGTTCTCGAACTATCGCATCTATAGCGACAACGACATCCACACGCTGCGCTTCATCAAGCGGGCACGGACGCTCGGGTTCTCGATGAAGCAGATCGAGGCCCTGCTTGGGCTATGGCAGGAGCGTCGTCGCAGCAGCGCACAGGTCAAGAAGCTTGCACTGCAGCATGTCGCCGAACTGGAACAGCGGATTGCCGAAATGCAGGCCATGCGCGACACATTGCAGGGACTGGCGACACGTTGCCACGGCGATGATCGACCGGACTGCCCGATTCTCGAAGACCTTTCAGGCGCTGGCGGTAGCTGCTGCGCGAAAGGTCATTGAACTTCCGCCATCTCCAGAGTCTAATGCTCGTCATGCGTCGTTTTTCCGCCCATATCGCGTTGCTGCTGATCTGGTGCATCGGGTTCCAGCCCGTTGCGCAGGCTATGGGCATGCACGGTGTGCTCTCTGGCAAGGCGAAGACGGCAGCGCAGGTGATGGCACTCAGTGACGTAGGCCCGCATGAGATGCACGCGATGCACGGCATGCACGGGCAGAAATGCCATATGGAGAAGTCGGCCGCCACGAAGGCTCAGGCGCCAACCGCGTCGAGCTGTCAGTGCGGCGGCCACTGCGTGATGCCGGGCTGTGTGGGTACGGTTGCCGCTATCGCACCGATGACGTTCACCCGTGCCTTCGATCGCTTCACCGATTCTTATGCTGTTGCCGAGGTTCCAGTGCGCCCGCTCGCGGCGCATGGCCTCGATCTGATTCGTCCCCCCAGTAAGTCCTGAAATAAAGCCGCGGTCGCGGCGCAGGTTCTGCCTGCGCGCGACTGTCCGCTGTCGCCGGCGCGATCTGCGTTGCGCGGCATTTTTCAGGGCTTTCTGGGAGATTCCTCGTGGTTCCCCGACATTTTCTGTTTCCTGTATCCCTGATTTTTCTGGGGATAGCAGGCTGTGCGAGCGTACCTGCTGATGGTGGACGTGGCGATGTTCTTCGCCTCACCGCGGAGCACGGCCGTGCCCCCCCTCACATCGCCGACGCCAACAGCTTCACTTCACAGGCACTGAGCGCTCCGCTGACGGCGGACACAGCAGTGCAATTGGCACTGATCAACAACCCTAACCTGCGCAAACAGACCGCGGCTCTCGGATTCGCAGCCGCTGATCTGTATGACGCCGGGCGGTTGGCCAATCCGACGTTCTCGCTGACGCGACTGGCCGGCGATTCGAGCGCGGGCGCGAACGTGCCGCAGCTGACGCTCGGTATCGCCTTCAACTTCGTCAATCTGCTGTTCCTTCCTGCGAACAGCCGCTTCGCCCGCGACCAGTTCGAGGCGACGAAGCTCGATGTTAGCGCCGCTACGCTCGATCTCGCGGCCGAGGTCGAGACGGCGTGGTACGAAGCAGTGGGCGCCGAACAGCTCGCGCAAATGCGCGAGGCCGCGGCCAAAGCCCAGCGGGCCTCGGCCGATCTCGCAAAACGTTACTTCGACGCCGGCAACATCAACGCGCGCGAACTGGCGATGGAGCGCGCATCGGCCAGCCAAGCGGTATTGGCTTCACTATCTGCGCGGGCCGCCGCTGTCGAGGCGCACAGCACGCTGAATCGCCTGATGGGTCTGCCGGCAGCGCAATCGAGCTGGACGCTCGATGCCCGTCTCGCCGAGCCATTGCCCCAAGAGGACGACGTGCAAGCCCTGCAGCGTCTGGCGCTCGACAGCCGCCTCGATGTCGCGGCGCTACGGCGTCGGTCGCAGGCGATTGCGTCGCGCTTCGGACTGACGCGCCACACGCGCTTCATCAACAGCGTCGAAATCGGTGTCGAACGCGAGCGTGACTTCGACGGCGCCCTCGATGTCGGTCCGACCCTCTCGCTGGAACTGCCGCTGTTCAACTGGGGCGGCGGCCGCGTGGCCGCTGCGCAGGCCGCACTCGACCAAGCCGAGGCGGAACTTGACGGTCGCGTGCTCGACGTGTCGAACGACGTGGCACGCGAGGCAGCCAAGGTGCAGGCGCTGCGGCAGCTCGCGCAGGAGTATCGCGATGTGCTGGTTCCGCAGCGTGAAGCTGTCGCCGCCCGCATGCAGGAAGAGCAGAACTACATGCTGATCGGCGTCTTCGAAGTGCTCGCGGCCAAGCAGCAGGAGTATGAGGCTTACGCCGGCTACATCGATGCGGTCCGCAGCTACTGGGCCAGCCGCAGCGCACTGGCGCGCGCGGTCGGTCGACGCCTGCCGAGCAGCGAGCAGGCGGCGGAAGCGACGATCGATGCGAGCCAGATTGTGGCGCCGAAGCGCAGTGGCATGGATCACAGCATGCACTCAATGAGCGGCATGGATCACGCGCAACACGGAGGCAGTCCGAAGCCATCCAGCGATCCGCATGCAGGACATGCGATGCCAAACATGACGCCACCCTCGTCCGGCATGGAAGGCATGGAAGGCATGGAAGGCATGGAAGGCATGGAAGGCATGGAAGGCATGGAAGGCATGGATCACGGTGCGATGCCGATGGAGGGCATGGATCACTCGCAGCACAAGATGCCTTCATCAGCGCCCGCGGCCGATCCACACGCAGGGCATTCGATGCCCGGCATGCACCACGCGATGCCCGATGTCGCCCCGGGCGGTGAGCCACCCGAAGCTTGCAAGCAAGCCACCGTACACCCGGACGACACTGTTAATCGGGCCTTGACGCAGAAGTGTGGTGAAACGCCCTCTGCCGATCCGCATGCGGGTCACGCAGCGATGCCCCTGGCCCCTGACACATCGCCCCCTGCAAAGGAGCCCTCCCATGAGCACTGAATTTCACAACCGCGGCGACCGTTGCCGCATCAACCGGAGTACCCCGATGAACAAGACCCTTCGCCTCGTTTCGATCGTTGCCCTCGGCGCGTTTGCGCAACTCGCCAGCGCACACGATCCGGCCGAACACGCCAAGGAAGCTGCCGCCAAGAACGCTGCGCCGGACTGCGCCGCTATGAACAATATGGATAGCTCGAAGATGGACATGAACGATCCGGTCATGAAGGCGATGATGGCGAAGTGCGGCGGTATGAACCATGACGACATGCAGGGCATGGACCATTCGAAGATGGACATGAAGTCCATGAAGATGCCGGCCAAGCCGGATGCACACGGGGACCACTGATGACCTCAAGACGCGATCTGCTGCAAGCGCTCGCGATGGGCGGCGCCGGCCTTCTGGCCGGCGTCTCCTCCGGCGCGCGTGCCCAGCATGAAGGCCACGACATGTCTGGCATGGACATGGGCGACATGAAAAAACCGATGCCGCCCGCAGCGGGATTGGTGCCCCCCAAGGCGTTGCAGCGACACCCGCAGGGCTATCTGCCAGTGCGTACGCTCAACGGATGGACGCTGCCGTACAAGCTCAACGGCGGCGTCAAGGAATTTCATCTGGTTGCCGAGGAGATCGAGCACGAGTTCGCGCCGGGCTGTCGCGCGAAGTGCTGGGGTTACAACGGCACGACGCCGGGACCGACGATCGAGGCTGTCGACGGCGATCGCGTCCGCATCTTCGTCACCAATCGCCTCGGCGAATACACGACAGTCCATTGGCACGGCATCGATCTGCCCAACGGCTATGACGGCGTCGGCGGACTCAACCAGCCGCACATCAAACCCGGCGAAACCTACGTCTACGAGTTCACGCTCAAGCAGCACGGCACGCACATGTATCACCCGCATGCCGACGAGATGACGCAGATGGCGTTTGGGATGATGGGCTTGTTCATCATCCATCCGCGTGAAGTCGAGGATGTGCCGATCGATCGCGACTATGCCTTCCTGCTGCATAACTGGGCGTTGCATCCGGGCACGTATCGGCCGGACCCCAGTGTTATGCAGGACTTCGATCTGTGGACGTTCAACAGCAAGGTGTTTCCGGCGATCGATCACCTCGTCGCGCGCACCGGTGAACGCATCCGCATCCGCATCGGTAATCTGTCGATGTGGAATCACCCGATCCACCTGCACAGCAATCCATTCTGGGTGACCGGATCGGATGGCGGCCGCTGGCCACGCGCGCAGTGGCGACGCGAGGTCACCGAAATCGTCGGCGTCGGCCAGATGCGTGACTTCGAGTTCGAGGCCACCGAACCCGGCGACTGGGCTCTGCACTGTCACATGGCCCATCACACGATGAACGCGATGGGTCACGGCATCCCCAATCCGGCCGGCGTCGATCAGAGCGGCGTTCAGGACGATATCCGCAAGCATCTGCCCGGTTACATGGCGATGGGGCGCTACGGCATGTCCGAACACGGTGAGCATCTGAAGATGGGCGTGCCGGGTCCGGTCAATACGCTGCCGATGATGGCCGGTGATGGACAGTTCGGACCGATCGAGATGGGCGGCATGTTCACCGTCGTGAAGGTTCGCAACGATCTCGCCGCCGGGGATTACCGCGACCCGGGCTGGTATCAGTTTCCGAAGGGAACCGTGGCACGTCGCGTCAGTGCCGATCCGGACTTCGGCAGTCCGCCACGCCGTCATCCCTATGGGAGCACTTCGCCGGCACCGGTGATGCAGCCGGAGATGCCGGCGATGGATCATTCCAAGCACGGTGGATAAGGGAGCCGTTTCATGAAGACACTGAAAGCGATCGTCGTCCTTGGGGTGCTCGGAGGCCTGAGTGCGCTCGGCGTTCTCTACTCGGGCTGGTATCCGATGGGCGCCGACGTACCGCACAACCGTTTGACGTACTGGGCATTGGAGACCTTACGGGAGCGCTCAATCGCGCGCGCGATACGCGACATCAAGGTGCCGCCACTTGATGAGCCGCAGATGCTGCTCGCGGGCGGTGCTGACTACAACGACATGTGCACGGGTTGTCACCTGAGGCCGGGCCAGACCGAGTCAGAGTTCACGCTCGGCCTGTACCCGCAGCCGCCGAATCTGGCACTCAACGCTGAAGGTCACGGCCATGCGCACGGCGACGCCGACGATACGGCGGCCGGTGCGGCACGCCAGTTCTGGATCATCAAGCACGGCATCAAAGCTAGCGGCATGGCAGCGTTCGGCAAGACTCATGACGACGCCCGCATCTGGGCGATGGTTGCGTTCCTCCAAAAGCTGCCGACGCTCAACGAGGTGCAGTACCAGATTCTGACGGCGCGCTCACCGTCCGATCCCGGACATGACGATCACGAAGCGGCCGAAACGACCCCGCAAGCGGAGAACACCCATGCGCACTGAATGGCGATTCAATCTGGTTCTCGCACTCGCGGTGCTGCTTGCCGCCTGCGGGCGACAGACGCCGGCAGGGCCTCAATACAGCATCGAAGTCTGGAAAAGCCCGACCTGCAGCTGCTGCAAGAAGTGGGTTGAGTATCTGCAGCGCGAAGGCTTCAAGGTGACGGTTCACGAAGAGCCGGCGATGAATCCGCTCAAGGCCAAGCTCGGAGTGCCCGAGGCCGTCGCCTCCTGCCACACCGGTTTGGTCAACGGCTATGTCATCGAAGGTCATGTGCCGGCAGAAGACATCCGCAAGCTGCTCGTCGAGAAACCCAAAACGCAAGGGCTCTCGGCGCCGGGCATGCCGATCGGTTCGCCGGGCATGGAGGTCGATGGCCAGCAAGAGCCGTACGAAACCGTTCTCTTCAATGCCGATGGAACGACCAAGACGTTTGCCGAGCATGGCGGTCGACCGGCGGTACCAACGAAGCCGTGAACGCACTTCGTCACGCATCCTGGATGCAGCCGCTCCTTGAACAGTGGCGCCGCGATCCTGGTGGCACCTACTTGGGCTGGTTCCTGTGGGAAGAACGGCTCAAGAATTTTCGCTCGATCCGTCGTGGCGTCGAAACCGTCGTCGAAGAGATCGAAGCCGATCGCTTCGGCAATGTCTACAAGGGCTCAACGCTCGAAACAGTCGTCGGATCGATTGCGGAGCAGCGGCAGATTTTCAAAGGCGCGGACCATGCATTTCTGTGGAAGCCGAAACTGCGCATCCCCGACATCTATGAGGATCGCGCCAACCAGCAGATATTCGGTCGCTTTCTCGACGCCTGTGCGTGTTGCCATCACGAAGCCGCGGTGCTCAGCGCGATTCGCCAGCTCGATGAGGCCAAGATCAAAGGGCTTGGGCCGGCAGCGGCAAACCTGCTCTATTTCCTGCATCCGACGCTGGTGCCGCCATTCAATACGGCGATCGTGCGCGGCTACAACCGTGTTACCGGCGCGAAAGTGAAGCTGGGTCGTTGGGACGAATACCTTGCGATGAGGCAGGGCATGCTCGAACTCAACGCCGCCTATCGAACGCAGCTGTCGAACGATCTCGGAGCGATCGCAGGCTTCCTGTTCGACGTTGGCTCCGATCGCTATCCGCTGCCGGTGGACTCAGCGGATGATGATGCGCTGCTGCATTGGCAGGCCGATCTCGCACGCGTTCGCGAAGAAGGGGCGCGCGAACTGAAGGCGCTGAATCAGGCACGCGAAGCCGATTTGACGCATACGCAGATTCAGGGCTGGCTGCGCGACCTTGGACGTGCGCTCGGTTTTCGCGTCTGGATCGCCAGCAATGATCGCGGTCGCGGCTACGAAGGCGGCCGGCTTGGTGATGGTTGTCTCGACAGCCTGCCGATGCCGATCGTCAATTGCGGCGCCGAGGACACCATCCGACTGATCGATGTGCTGTGGCTGGTGCCAGATCAGGATGTCGTCGCGGCTGCCTTTGAAGTCGAGCATAGCACCAGCATTTACTCGGGCATCGTGCGCATGCTCGATCTTGCGCTGGGCTTGCCCGATCACCTCGCCGGTGCGTACTTCCTCGTGGCGCCGGACAACCGTGAGGACGCCGTGCGCATGCAGTTTGCGCGGCCGGCGTTCAGCCGAGTCTCCGAACTCGACCTGCGTTTCTTGCCATACGACGCTTTGCGCGAGAATCGCCTTGCGATGGCGCGCTTCGGCAGCGGCTTGAAGGCGGTTCAGGCGATCGCCAAACCGCTCCGGGGATTGTCGTGAATGCCCCGTATCGACAACGGCCGAGCGTGCCGCATATCGGGGATGGCTTGACTTTCCCCCCATGGGAAGGCGCAGCCTACTTGGTACGGAATTCATCGAACGTTCTGACATTAACGATGGCCTTCTAAACCGATCGTCGCGCTTATCCCTACCTGTCCTCTCAATGCTTCGTCACTTGCTCGTGCTGCTGTTCATCGTCGCGAACCTGAGCGGTCAGGTCAGCGTGGCGTATGCCTGCGCGATGGGGGGCGGCGCACCGAAAGTGATGCGACATTGCTGCTGCAAGAAACCCGAAGTTCGGGCGGACTGTGATAAGGGCGCAATGGGCAAAGGTTGTTGCCAGACCGTCATTGATGTCTCGCCGGGTCCCGGCAATCAGGTCGGGCATGTGCAGGCCGAGTCCAAGCTGCCGGACCTGACGCCACAACTTCTGTCACCAGCGTTACTGCCGGCGTTGCTGTCGCTGGTACTCGAACCGGCTATTCCCGCTGAATTCCGGGAGGCGCAGCGAGGCTCTGCGCGCTATGGAACCGATCTCTATCTGCGTACGCAGAGACTGAGACTTTAAAACCCGCGTTTCGATCGGGGCGCCATGCCCCGCCTGTGGTTCGTCTGGCACTTCGCCAGCGCATCTACTCCCGTCGAAATACGAGGTGTCCCATGTCCAGCTTCCGTCTGTCGCGTGCCTTTGCCGGCACGCTCTTGCTTGTCTCCAGTGCACTGTCCTTTCAAGCCCAGGCACGCCCCAGCGATCCACTGTGGCATCCGCTCGCCAGCGTTCCGGCGAGTTCTGAAAAAACCTGTGGGCCCATCGTGAAACCGGCTTGGTTCGGTCCACGTGGTGGCGGTGTCGTCGTCGGCAATGAGGGGGCTTGCCCGAAGCCGAGCCATGTCATCGACCATTGGGTCGGACCGCGTGGCAACGTACCGGTCTACCGCTAACGCAAGGCTTGCGCGGCGCGGCATTTGCCGCGCCGCGCACCGCAGGGAGAGACACATGTTGGACTCACATCCGAGGCGATTCTGGTTCGCTTCCCTACTGACCATCGTGAGCACCGCGTATGCAGACGATTCCGCCCTCGTGCTGGATTTGCCTGCGGCGCAGATGCTGGCCATCACTCAACAACCGATGCTCGAAGCGCAGGTTGCAGCGATAAAAGCCGCGCGCGACGCAGCCGTCGCCGCTGCACAGCTTCCCGATCCGAAGCTAACCGGCGGAGTGTCGTCCTGGCCGATCGACGGACCTGATCGCTACTCGCTGCGGCGCGACGACTTCACAATGATCAACGTCGGCATCGAACAAGAGTTTCCGCTGGCCAGCAAGCGGCGCTTGCAGGGTGAGCGCGGCGAGCATGAAGCCGAGCTGGCTGAGCAAATGCTGTATGGAAGCCGCCTTGCTGTCGAACGCGATGCGGCGCTGGCGTGGATTGACGTGTGGCGGCAGGAACGCGCACTGGAACTGACCCGCGCTTCGTTGCGTGAAGCCGAGTTGCAGGCCAAAGCCACCGAGATCGCCTACACCACGTCGCGCGCTACACAAACCGACGTGTTGTCGGCTCGGATAACAGCCGGTCTGTTGCACGACGAGCTTGCCGCGCTGGAAGACGAGAGTCAGCTTGCGCGCAGCAAACTGTCGCGGTGGATCGGTGCCGCCGCTGCGCAGCGGCCATTATCTGATGATCTTCCGGCATGGGCGCCGCCACCGGCATTGCCGGATGCCGTGGCGCGGCTGCGCACGCATCCGCACCTCAACACAGAAGCGAAGCGTCTGGCGATCGCCGAGGATGAGGTGGCACTGGCCCGGCAGGCTTATAAGCCGGACTGGCGTGCGGGCCTTGCCTACGGCTACCGGCCGGACTTCTCCGATTACGTCAGCGTCAATGTTGCGATCGATCTGCCGGTGTTCACGAGCAATCGGCAGGACCGAAATCTCGGAGCCAAGCTTGCGGAACAAACCCAAGCCGAGCAGTCGCGTGAGGACATGTTCCGACAGGAGGAGGCTGACTTGCGGCTCAACTGGCTTGGCTGGCAGCGCCTGCAGACACGTATCGAGCAGTTCGATCGTGAAATTCTGCCGCAGAGCCAGCAGCGCATCAATGCGGCTTTGGCCTCCTGGCAGGTTGGTCAAGGCACGCTCGCTGCGGTCATCGATGCGCGACGCATGGCCTTGGACAACGGGATGAAACGCCTCGAACTCATGACCGCGGCCGCTCGCTATCGGGTGGCCTTGCAGTATTTCGCCGGAGACTCACCGTGAAGAACATTCTCGTGATCACAGCCGTCGCGCTGTTCAGCGCCGGAGCCGGCGCCTGGATGACCCAGCATCGCATGACCGGCTCTGCACCGGATACCTCGATGAAGCCGTCGAGCGATGGTCATGCCCAGCCGCATGCGCTTGTCCGGATGACCGATGCGCAGGGCAAGCCATATTACACCTGCCCGATGCATCCGCAGGTCCGTCAGGACAAGCCCGGCAATTGTCCTATCTGCGGCATGAAGCTGGTCGAGCGCGTGGATGCGCCGGCAGCGCCCGCTTCACAGGAGCGTCGCATCCTGTACTGGTACGACCCGATGATGCCGGATCAGCACTTCAAGGGTCCGGGCAAATCACCGATGAACATGGACTTGATCCCGAAGTACGCAGACGCTTCACCAGAGCGCAGTACCGGCGTCGTGGTTTCGATCGACCCGCGCATGGCGCAGAACCTCGGCATGCGCACCGCCACCGTGACGCGCAACGCAACCGGACAAGGCTTTAGCGCAGTAGGCAGTGTCGAGATCGACGAGACGCGGATCGTTGCCGTCGAAGCACGCGCGGCCGGCTGGGTCGAGGCGCTCGATGTGCGTGCTGTCGGGGAAACGGTGCATCGCGGTCAGCGACTTGCAGCACTCTATGCGCCGGAGATTCTGACTGCGCAGAAGGAGCTGCAGCTGGCGCGTCAAAGCGGAGACACCGCGCTAATTGATGGTGCGATGACCCGTCTTAAGCTACTAGGCGTTCCGGGCTCGGGAAGCGGCAACACGTCGCAGCGCGTTGCCATCATCGCCCCGAGCGCCGGCGTCGTCACTGAACTGATGGTGCGTGAAGGCGCGCAACTCGCGCCCGGTACACCGCTGATGAAACTCGCTGATCTGTCGCGCGTCTGGATCGTTGTACAGATTCCCGAGACGCAAGCTGCAGCGATCAAGCTTGGCAGCCGTGTCGAAGCCCGTCTGCGCGGCCTTCCGGATCGCCACTTCTCGGGAACGGTCGACTACATCTATCCAACACTCGATGTCTCGACACGCACGCTGCGTGCGCGACTGGGCTTCGACAACGCTGATGGTGCGCTCAAACCCGGCATGTATGCCGATGTGAGTGTCGCGGGTTCAGGTCGGAGCGATGTGTTGCTTGTCCCCAGCGAAGCAGTCATTCGCACCGGCACTCGCAATGTAGTCCTCCTTGCCGAGGATGCTGGGCGTTATCGGCCCGTCGCAGTGCAGTTGGGCGCCGAGCGCGGCAACCAGATCGAAGTGCTCGCGGGACTCGCTGATGGTGATCATGTCGTGGTTTCCGGCCAGTTCCTGATTGACTCGGAAGCCAGCTTGCTCGGTGCCTACAACCGCATGGGTGCCAGTTCGACAGCGAATGTGGAGCCTGCACCGTGATCGCACGACTCATTCACTGGTCCGTCCATAACCGCTTTCTCGTGCTGCTCGGTGCTGTCCTGCTGACGGCGGCTGGTCTGTATTCACTCAGTCGCACGCCGCTCGATGCATTGCCGGACCTTTCGGATACGCAGGTCATCGTGCGCACTGTCTATCCGGGGCAGGCGCCGCAAGTCGTCGAGGATCAAGTGACGTATCCGCTCACCACGACGCTGCTGTCCGTGCCCCACGCGAAGACGGTGCGCGGCTACTCGCTGTTCGGTGAATCGTTCGTCTATGTGCTCTTCGACGACAACGTCGATCTGTACTGGGCTCGCTCGCGCGTTCTGGAATACCTGTCTCAGGTGCAGGGCCGACTGCCGGCGCCGGCGCGATCGGCGCTGGGACCAGACGCGACCGGGGTCGGCTGGATTTATGAATACGCGCTTGTCGATCGAACAGGGAAGACGGATATCGCGCAGCTGCGTGCGCTACAAGACTGGTTTCTCAAGTACGAGTTGAAGACCGTCGAGAACGTCGCCGAGGTGGCGACGGTCGGCGGCTTCAATCGACAGTACCAGATCGTGCTCGACCCAGATCGGCTGCGCGCCTATCGCCTGAGTCTCGATACAGTCATGGCTGCCGTACAGGCAGCGAATGGTGAAGCGGGCGGCTCCGTGCTGGAACTCGCAGAAGCGGAGTACATGGTGCGCGCCCGCGGCTACCTGAAATCGCTCGACGATTTTCGCGTGATTCCGGTTGGTCTCGGCGACAACGGCACACCGATCCTGCTGCGCGATGTCGCCACGGTGCAGATCGGTCCGGAGACCCGACGAGGGATTGCCGAACTGGATGGTGAAGGCGAAGTGGTCGGCGGGGTCATCGTGCTGCGCTCGGGCGCCAACGCGCGTTCGACCATCGATGCGGTGAAAACGAAGCTCGCCATTCTCAAGGCCAGCCTGCCGGAAGGTGTCGAGATCGTCGAGACCTATGACCGTTCGGCGCTGATCGATCGAGCCGTCGACAACCTCTCGCATAAGTTGCTCGAAGAGTTTTTGGTCGTCGCAGTCGTCTGCGCACTGTTCCTCTGGCATCTGCGTTCGGCGCTGGTGGCGATCATCACGCTGCCGATCGGCATCCTGTCAGCCTTCATCGTCATGCACACGCAGGGCATCAACGCCAACATCATGTCGCTCGGCGGCATCGCGATCGCGATCGGCGCGATGGTCGATGCCGCTGTCGTGATGATCGAGAATGCGCACAAGAAGCTCGAAGCGTACCGACATACGAATGCTGGTTCTGATCCGAAAGGCACTACGCGACTACGGCTGATGGCCGAGGCTGCAGCGGAGGTCGGGCCGGCGCTTTTCTTCTCGTTACTGATCATCACGCTGAGCTTCGTGCCGGTGTTCACGCTGGAGGCACAGGAAGGGCGATTGTTCGCGCCGCTGGCCTATACCAAGACCTACGCCATGGCCGCGGCGGCGGGTCTGTCTGTGACTCTGATTCCGGTGCTGATGGTGGCGTTCATTCGCGGGCGGATCGTCGATGAGACGGTAAATCCGCTGAACCGCATGCTGATCGCGCTCTATCGTCCGCTGATCGACAAGGTTCTGACCTTTCCTAAGGCGACCTTGGCGCTGGCCGTTGCTATGGCACTGGCGACCGCGTGGCCGGCGATGCGCCTCGGCAGCGAATTCATGCCGCCGCTCGACGAGGGCGATCTGCTGTACATGCCGACCGCCCTGCCGGGCCTCGCGGTCGGAAAAGCGGCGGAAGTGCTGCAGCAGACCGATCGTATCCTCAAGACATTTCCTGAAGTCGAGCGTGTGTTCGGCAAGATCGGTCGCGCCGAGTCTGCGACCGATCCGGCTCCGCTGGAGATGGTCGAAACCACCGTGCGCCTGAAGCCGAAGTCGCAGTGGCGCGATGGCATGACCACCGAGCGGCTGATCGCCGACATGGATGCCGCACTGAAGATTCCGGGCATGGGCAACGTTTGGGTACAGCCAATCCGCAATCGCATCGACATGCTCGCAACCGGCATCAAGTCTCCGGTCGGCATCAAGATCGCGGGGCCGGACCTGAATGTGATCCAGCGCATCGGCAACGAGATCGAAGCGGTCGTCAAACGGGTTCCAGGCACAGTGTCGGCCTTCTCAGAGCGCGTTTCGGGCGGGCGCTACATTGAAGTCGTACCCGATCGCATCGCTGCCGCACGTCACGGCCTGAGCATTGCCGAGGTCCAGCGCGTCGTCAGTCTTGCGATCGGCGGTGAGAACATCGGTGAGACTGTCGAGGGCCTGCAGCGTTTTCCGATCAATCTGCGCTATCCCCGCGAACTGCGTGATTCGCTGCAGAAGCTGCGTGATCTACCGATCGTGACGGCACGTGGCGAAACCCTGACGCTCGGCAGCATTGCCAGCATTGCGATCACCGACGGGCCGCCAATGATCAAATCGGAGAACGCGCGCCCCAACGGCTGGATTTACGTCGATATCCGCGGTCGCGACCTGGGTGGCTACGTGGCTGATGCCAAGCAGGCGGTCGCTGCGCAAGTGAAGCTGCCGCCGGGCTATTCGGTCTCGTGGTCGGGACAGTTCGAATATCTGGAGCGTGCGACCCAGCGATTGAAGATCGTCGTGCCGTTCACGCTCGCCATCATTTTCCTGCTGCTGTATCTCACGTTCCGCAGCATCCGTTCCGCAGCGCTGATTATGACGACCCTGCCGTTCGCACTGATCGGCGGATTTTGGCTGATCTATGTGCTGGGCCATCACTTGTCGGTGGCCTCTGGCGTCGGCTTCATTGCCTTGTCTGGCGTGGCGGCGGAGTTCGGCGTGGTGATGCTGATCTATCTCGATAACGCCATCCGCGAGCGTCGTGAAAAAGGGCATATGCAGTCAGAGGCCGATCTTCGCGAAGCGCTGGTCGAAGGTGCCGTGTTGCGCGTACGTCCGAAGGCGATGACGGTTGCCGTCATCATCGCTGGCCTCGTGCCCTTGTTCATCGGCGCCGGCACTGGCAGCGAGGTCATGCAGCGGATCGCTGCGCCCATGGTTGGCGGCATGATTACGGCGCCGCTACTGTCGATGTTCGTGATTCCGGCGGCTTACCTATTGATTCACCGCCGCATGTTTCGAGCTGCACCATGACCGCCCTACCGCGTGCTTCGAACATGCCGGTCATCGCGCAGCGGGAGCATAGCCGTCGACCGGAAGCACTTGACCTTGAAGTCGCTATAGGGTGTTCAATCAGATCAAGCCCGGCATGTCACCGCGTTTACTTGTTGCTCCGATGCAGTCTGGAGCCTCACGGATCGCATTACCGCGTGACGGCAATGAATTACTTGAAGAAGCGCGTGCAGCCAACGACGTCAGCCGTTCCCCGTAAGGACTCTCCGTGACCTTGATGCTTCGCTATGTAGTGCTCGCGCTGCTGTGGCCACTGGCCGCAGCAGCGGCTGATGATGTCGATGTGAAGACGACCTGGCGCTTGCTTGATTACGTGTCCGTGGACTACCGCGGCGCTGTCGCTGCTGGTGTTGTGACGCGTGCCGAGGAGTACGCCGAGATGACGGACTTCGCGGCGACGATTCAACGCAACATTGAAGCCCTGCCGGCCGGCGCTGGTCGCAATGCGCTGCTGTCAGGCGCCACGCAGCTCCGGAACGCTATCGCTAAGCGTGACGATGCCGACCGGGTTGCCACGCTGGCACGCGATCTGGCCGGGCAGCTGTTGGCGGCATATCCGATCTCGTTGTCACCGAAACAGCCGCCAGATCTGGCTCTCGGGCGGCAGCTGTATGCCGAGCACTGCGCCGGCTGCCATGGTGCCAGCGGCCACGGCGATGGTCCTCTGGCCACGCAGCTCGAACCCAGACCGGTGGCTTTCAGCGACGCCACCCGCGCTCGCGAGCGCAGCCTTTTTGCCCTCTATCAGGTCGTCACGCAGGGGCTGGACGGAACGGCCATGCCCAGCTTCGCGCAGCTCACAGATGCCGATCGCTGGGCGCTGGTGTTCACCGCTGGTCAGTTCGCCTATCCGGCGACAGACGCAGGCAAGGCGCTCTGGAACGGCGATGCCGCACTACGGAGACTGCTCCCTGACATGGACGCCCTGACGACGCTGACGCCAGCTGCGCTGGCCAGCACGATTGGGGCCGAGCGCGCTGGTGCGTTGACAGCCTATCTGCGTCGGCATCCGGAAGCAGTCGTGCTCTCCGATAGTGGGGTGCTGCGGCTGGCACACGAGCGCTTGGCTGCATCTTTGCTTGCCTACCGCGAGGGTGACACTGCGGAGGCCTCGCGCTTGGCCGTGTCGGCCTATCTCGATGGTTTCGAGCCGGTCGAGCCGCAGCTCTCCGCGCGTGACGCTGGCTTGCTACGGAAGATCGAAGGTGAAATGACAGCCTTGCGATCAAAAATTGGCGCGGGTGTCAGCGCCGATGACATGGCGATCCAGATCGAGACGCTGCAGCGGTCTCTGGACGCAGCTGAAACTGCCTTGGGGACGCAATCGGGTGCTGCCTCGTCGTTCGCCGGTGCGTTCACCATCCTCCTGCGTGAGGGGCTGGAGGCCCTGCTGATCGTTGTAGCTATGATCGCGTTCCTGCGCAAAGCCCAGCGCACGGAAGCGCTGCCGTATGTCCACGCCGGCACGCTGGTCGCACTGGCTGGCGGCGTGGCCACTTGGGCAGTTGCGACTTATCTTGTTGCCATCAGTGGTGCCAGTCGAGAACTGACCGAGGGCACGGCCGCATTATTCGCCGCTACGGTGCTGCTGTTTGTCGGTATCTGGATGCATGGCAAGAGCCAAGCCGGCGCTTGGCAGCAGTACATCAAGGAAAAGGTCAGTGCGGCGCTATCTCGTCGCTCCGGCTGGGTTTTGTTCACACTGGCTTTCGTGGTGGTTTACCGGGAGGTCTTCGAGACCATTCTGTTCTATGTCGCACTTTGGACGCAGGGCAATCATCAAGCGGTGCTGTCTGGCGCCGGTGCCGCAGTTCTGGCGCTTGCCGCGTTTACTTGGTTGCTACTGCGCGCCTCCAAGCGCTTGCCGATCGGTCTGTTCTTCTCCATCAGCGCTGTTCTGATGGCAGTCCTGGCCGTCGTGTTGACCGGTAAGGGCATCGCGGCGCTGCAGGAAGCCAATATATTGTCATCGCGGTTACTGAACCTGCCGCGGCTGGAGCTTCTGGGCGTGTATCCGACGCTGCAAGGCGTATTGGCGCAGGCTGCCTGCCTTGCCATCCTTGGCGCTGGCTTTCTATACAACCGTAACGCAGGCCGCAAAAAACTCGCATGACGGCCGATCGAGCAATGTCAGCGCGGACACATCGGTGAGCGTGTGTGCAGTCTTTGAGTGGACAAAAGACCGCGCATCTTCAGCGCTCACCAACGTCTTGAATCTCCGCTGTCCCGGAGCAGCAGCACTGCGGAGTTTTCCTCGTCCTGAGAACCGGAGGCATGGCGGGTGACGTCGGCTTCGAGGGCGACACCTACCGCTGCCGGCCTTTGAGAGGCTAGACGCTGCAACATGCTTGCGGAAACATGGCCCTCTATGAAATAGGCCAAATACTTTCCGACATGGCATCCAGTGAACTGCTCCGGGGTATGCAGGGACCGGCGTATCGGATGCAGCGTCTCCGGTTCGAATTGCTCGACGACAAAGCCGGCTTCCTCTAATTGCCGAATCCACCGGCCAACGCAGGCACAGTCGTGGGTCCGGTAGACGGCGATCTGGCGTTCTGCCGGCACTGGGAAAATTCGATCCCATTGCAATGCAACACCGGCGATCATGGCGGTCATCAATGCGAATGCACAGATCAGCTTCAGCCGGAGGACCAATTGCCGTTGAGTACGATTGTGCTCGGCCTGCTGATCCCGGCGAGGCTTTGACGCACGTCGATCGGAACGTCGGCTCACGATTGCTTCGGCTTGAACGCAATGTTGCCCATCAGGAACGCTCTTGGCGAAGCAGGCGCAGCCCATTGGCGACTACCAGCAGGCTCGCACCCATGTCGGCAAACACCGCCATCCACATCGTCGCGCTGCCGAAAATCGCCATCAGCAGAAATACCGTCTTGATGCCCAGTGCGAGGCTGATGTTCTGCCAGAGCACGGAATGGGTTTTGCGCGAAAGACGAACCGCCTCCGGGATGCGCCGCAGATCGTCGTTCATGATGACGACGTCGGCAGCTTCCATCGCCGTATCGGTGCCGGCGGCGCCCATCGCGATGCCGATATCGGCCTTGGCCAAGGCTGGAGCGTCGTTGATCCCGTCGCCGGTCATGGCCGTTGCGCCGTAGCGTTGTTGGAGCGCTTCGATAGCGCTGAGCTTATCTTCGGGGAGCAGATTCCCACGCGCATCGGCGATGCCGGCGGCTTCTGCAATCGTGCGCGCCGTTGCCGGATTGTCACCGGTCAGCATCACCGGCGTGATGCCCAGCTCTTTTAGCTCAGAGATGGCCGCGCGTGAACTTTCCTTGATCGTATCGGCAACGGCGAAAAGCGCGAGCACTTGAGACTCCGATGCCAGCAACGTAACCGTGCGTCCTTGGTTCTCGTGTGCTTCAAGCTGCGCTTCGAGTTCCGGACTGCAGAGTCCGCGTTCTTCGATCAAGCGATGATTGCCGAGAACGTAGCTTGCCCCGTCTATGTTGCCCTGTACGCCACGTCCGGCAAGCGCGGTGAAATCACGTACGGAACCCGGCTTCATCTGGAGCCCTTCGGCGATTGCCTTCGATACCGGATGATCGGAACGTGCGGCCAAGCTCGCCGCCAGCATCAGGCGTGATGCCTCATCCGCCTTGCTGAAGCCTGCAAACTCCACCAGCTTCGGCTTGCCCTCGGTAATGGTGCCGGTTTTATCGAGTGCAATCGCCTTGAGCTTGCGTGCTTCCTCCAGATAGGTGCCGCCCTTGATCAGAATGCCGCTGCGTGCCGCGCGCGCCAGTGCGCTGACGACCGTGACCGGCGTGGAAATCACTAACGCGCAGGGACACGCAATGACCAGCAGCACCAGCGCCTTGTAGAGCGCCTGCATCCAGCTCCAGCCCATCAGGAAGGGCATGGCCAGTGCAACGGCGAGCGCCAAGACGAATACGGCTGGGGTGTAGATCGCGGCGAAGCGATCGACGAAGCGTTGCGTTGGCGCACGTGAGCCTTGCGCCTGCTCGACAGCGTGGATGATGCGTGCCAGCGTCGTGTTGCTGGCTGCGGCCGTCACGCGGAATTCGAGTTCGGCGGTCTGGTTAATCGTGCCAGCGAAGACGGCATCACCGATGGTCTTGTCGACGGGAATGCTTTCGCCGGTCACTGGTGCCTGATCGATCGCGCTCATGCCGGCGGTGACCACGCCATCAAGCGCAACGCGCTCACCGGGTCGGATGCGGACGATGGCATCAAGAGGGACTTCGGCCGCCGGTACGGCTTTCCAGCTACCGTCCGGCTGGCGTATCTCGGCCTGCTCGGGCGCCAGCGCCATCAGGCTTTGGATAGCGTTGCGAGCGCGATCGAGCGAGCGAGCCTCGATTAACTCAGCGATGGCGTAGAGCGCCATCACCATTGCCGCCTCCGGCCACTGACCAATCGCGAAGGCGCCGGTCACGGCGACGCTCATCAATGCGTTGATGTTCAGGCGCCCTCGAAGCAGCGAGCTGAATCCTTTCTTGTAGGTGTCCAGACCGGCGAGCCAGATCGCTGCGGCAGCCAATGCCATCTCGACCCCTTTTCCCACCACGCTGTCGCCACCCAGGAAGAAGGCAAGGCCCTCTGCCACGGTGGCGAGCAGCAAGGCGACGACGAGGCGTGGGAGCCCGCCAGGCGCCGCTTCTGCATCGCGAGAATCGCGACCGGAATCAGTGCTGCTTCCCGGCGGCGCGACAGGCTGCGGTTCAAAACCTGCGCGCCGGATCGCCGCCAGCGCTTCGGCGATAACCGATTCAGGCGCCGTCATGGCCAGCGTGCGGGTGCCAAGTTGAAACCGCAGCGCTTGAATGCCCGAAATCGACTCAAGTGCGCGCCGTATCTCAGCCTCCTCCGAGGCGCAGTCCATGGTCGGGATGCGAAACACCGTTGCGTTGCCCGGCACAACTTCTTGCGAAGATTCGGTCGTGCAGTTCTTGCACGTATCAGTTGAATGGTCCATTGAATATTCCGACCAGAAACCGTGAATAACGAGAAGACGCTCGTAGCAAGCAACGCGCGAAGGAAGACGGCAGCAGCTAAGGCGCGAGGTCTGACGGCCCGCCGATCGGCAATGCCTGCTCGACCGGGCTGACGTAGATGTATCCACAGACGTGCGCATGATGGCCAACGCGACCGACCGTCCGGATGATCGACGTCACCGCGTCTACTTCCTCATCCTCGACGACCAACGAGAGCCGCACCTCGGAAATCACCAAGCCTCCGGCGTCTGCGGTGTAGTCCCGTTCGTTTTCGGTGATGGGTTTGAGCATGCCCCTGACATCCTGCAGCGTCAGGTTGCGGTAGCCGGCATCCGCCAGCGCTTGAACCACGTCTGCAGCGCGGACGTGGTGGATAAATGCCTTGACCAGTTTCATGGTGAAACCTCCTTGAAAGAAGGCGGCGGCGCCAAGCGCCGCCGTAATTTGAGAGGGCCTATGCGGGCAGTTCTTCGGCAGTCACCGCAGCGCGCTTCGGCCGGTACGCCATGCGATAGAGCCCCGGCAGGATCAGCAGCGTTAGCAACGTCGACGAAAGAATGCCGCCAATGACGACTGTCGCCAGCGGGCGCTGCACTTCGGCACCGGTGCCGGTGTTGAGCGCCATCGGCAGGAACCCGAGCGCCGCTACGAGCGCGACCATCAAGATCGGCCGCAGACGCAGCATCGCGCCTTCGCGAATCGCCTCATCCACGGTATCGCCCTTGGCAAGCCGGTCGCGGAAGGCCGAGACCATGACGACACCGGTCAGGACTGCGACGCCAGACAACGTGATGAATCCGACGCCCGCGGTGATCGACAGCGGAATGCCGCGCAACCACAAGGCAATCACGCCACCGGTCAGGGCCAAGGGCACGCCACTGAAGACGAGGGTGGCGTCCTTGGCGGAGCCGAAGGTCATCATCAGCAAGGCGAAGATCATCACTAACGTCAACGGCACCAGTAGCGACAGACGCTGCGTAGCGGACTGCAACTGTTCGAATGTGCCGCCGTAGTCGAGCCAGTAGCCGGAGGGCAGCTTGACCTGCTGCGCAACCTTCTCACGCACCTCGGTGACGAAACCGCCGAGATCGCGGCCACGTACGTTTGCGGACACGACCAACCGGCGCTTGCCGTTCTCGCGACTGATCTGGTTCGGTCCCGGTGCGAGGTTCAGCGTGGCGACTTCACCGAGCGGCACGTAACCGCCCTCCGGCAGCCGTACCGGCAACCGCTCCAGCGCGCGCAGATCGCTGCGAAGATGCTCGGGCAGGCGCACGACCAGTGAGAAGCGCTGATCGCCTTCGAAGAGCTGTCCCGCTTCCTCGCCCCCCGTCGCGGCGGCGAGCGTGTCCTGCACGTCGGCGACGTTGAGTCCGTAGCGGTACAGCGCGGCGCGATTGGCGTCCACCGAGAGCACCGGCAGACCGGCGACCTGTTCGACCTTGACGCCTTCCGCGCCGGGCACGGTGTTGAGCACCTTGGCAATCGCATTGCCGGCTTTCAGTAGCTGGTCGAGGTCGTCGCCGTACACCTTGATGCCAAGGTCCGAACGCACGCCGGAAATCAGCTCATTGAAGCGCAGCTGGATGGGCTGACTGATTTCGTAGGCATTGCCGGGAATGCTCTCCAGGCGCTCCTCGATTTCCTTGGCCAACTGGGCCTTGGTCTTCTTCGGGTCTGGCCAGTCCTTACGCTCCTTGAGCATCACGTAGCCGTCGGAGATATTCGGCGGCATCGGGTCTGTGGCTACCTCTGCGGTGCCGACGCGTGCGAAGTACGTCTTCACCTCCGGCATGGCCTTGATCGCGTGCTCGATCTGGAACTGCATTTCCAGCGACTGCGATAGGCTTGTGCCGGGAATACGCAGGGCCTGTACCGCGATGTCGCCCTCGTCGAGGCTCGGAATGAACTCAGAGCCCATGCGCGACGCCAGTACGCCGCAGAGCAGCACCAGCATGACGGCACCAGCGAGGAAGGCCACGCGCAGCCGCAGCGCCGTTTCCAGCACCGGCGCATAGACGCGTTTTGCGGTGCGGACGATGAGGTTTTCCTTCTCTTCGATGTGCCCGCGCAACAACAGCGCGACGGCGGCCGGAACAAAGGTCAGCGACAGCGCGAGCGCCGCGAGCAGCGCCATGATCACGGCGAGCGCCATCGGGCGGAACATCTTGCCCTCGACGCCCGTCAGCGCGAGCAGCGGCAGATTGACGAGGATGACCACGAGCACGCTGACCAGACTTGGCGTGAACACTTCGCGTGTCGCGGTGAAGACGGCATGCAGGCGCTCGTCCAGCGTCAACAGACGCTTCTCGCGATGCTGGCGTTCGGCAAGGCGCAGGATGCAGTTCTCAACGATGATGACTGCGCCATCGACGATCAGGCCGAAGTCGAGCGCACCTAAACTCATGAGGTTGGCACTGACCTTCGTCTCCACCATGCTGGTCATCAGCATCAACATGGACAACGGAATGACCATCGCGGTCAGCAGTGCGGCGCGGACGTTTCCGAGCATCAGCAGCAACACGACAACGACCAGAACCGCACCTTCGAGCAGGTTCTTCTGTACGGTGGCGATGGTCTTGTCGACCAGCACGGTGCGGTCGTAGACCGGCTCGGCGGTCACACCTTCCGGTAAGGTCTTGTCGATCTCTGCGAGCTTGGCCGATACCGCGCTCGATACCGTGCGGCTGTTCTCGCCGATCAGCATGACAGCCGTACCGAGCACGGCCTCCTCGCCGTCGCGCGTGGCGGCGCCGGTGCGCAACTGTTTGCCGAAGCCGACCTCTGCGACGTCGCGTACGGTAATCGGGACGCCACTGCGGTGCGCGACGATGATGCGCTCAATCGCTGGAATGTCGGCGACCTGCCCCGGAGCACGGATCAGATACTGCTCGCCGTTCTTCTCGATGTAGCCGGCGCCAATATTGGCGTTGTTCTTTTCAAGCGCCTGCACCACATCGTCGAATGACAAGCCGTAAGCCAGCAAGCGCGCCGGATCGGGCGTCACATGGAACTGCTTCTCGAAGCCGCCGATGGTGTTGACCTCGGTCACGCCCGGCACTTGTCGAAGCTGTGGCCGGATCACCCAGTCCTGCAACGTACGCAGGGCGGTGGCATCCCAAGGCTGTCCGTTTGCCTGTCGCGCCTTTTCATCGGCGTGGACCGTGTAGAGGAAGATCTCGCCCAGACCCGTAGCAATCGGCCCCATCTGCGGCTCGATTCCCGAAGGCATCTGGCTCTTGGCCTGCTGCAGTCGCTCGTTGACGAGATTGCGAGCGAAGTAGATGTCGGTGTCATCGTCAAAGACGACCGTCACCTGAGACAGGCCGTACCGGGACATCGAGCGCGTGTATTCGAGATGCGGTAGACCCGCGATAGCTGTCTCGACGAGATAGGTAATGCGTTGCTCGACTTCGAGCGGTGAATAGCCCTCGGCTTGAGTATTGATTTGCACCTGAACATTGGTGATGTCCGGTACGGCGTCGATGGGTAGCCGCTGGTAGCTCCAGATGCCGGCCGCGACGATGCCGACAACAAGAAACATCACGACCCAGCGGCGCGCGATAGAAAAACGCAGGAGTGCGTCAATCATGGGAGTGCTCCGGATGTGAGGGCGCTTTAGTCTTCATGTGCGGCCTCGCCCTTACCGAGTTCGGCCTTGAGAATGAAGCTGTTGCGTGCCGCATAGCGTTCGCCGGCACGAAGACCACCGACGAGTTCGGTGTACTCGCTATCGTTACGGCCGAGCTGTACTGGGCGCGCCTCAAAACCCTCGCCCTCGCTGACAAAGACGACGCTGCGGTCTTCGAGGGTTTGCAACGCTGTGTTGCGTACGGCCAGCGGCACCTGCGTTTCGGCCAAGGTGACCTCGGCCGTTACATACAGGCCCGGGGCCCAGCGACGATCCGCATTGTCGAGCAGCACGCGTGCGGTCAGCGTCTGATTGCTGCTGCTGCCGAACGGTGCGACATAGACGACTTTGCCGTCGGTGGACATGCCCGTATCGTTGCTATGGACCTTCACTTGTTGGCCAACGTGCACCTTGGCCACGTCGCGCGGGAACAGCGACAGCTCGATCCAGACGGTCGACAGATCGGCCACGGTAAACAGCAGCTTGTCGCCGGTCTGCTCGCCGGGATTGGCATTCCGCGTGGTGACGACGCCTGCGAGCGGCGCAACAACCGCGTACGTCTGCAGGCTCTCATTGCTTTCTACCGTGGCGAGGGCTTCGCCCTGTCGCACGGTGTCGCCGACCTTCTTGTCGACGCTGCGGATCACACCGGGATAACGCGCGGCGACCTCGCGGACGCGCTCGGCGTTCGGTGCGATCACGCCGTACAGCGGCAGCGTCTCGCGAATGGACGCAGGCTGGGCTTCGGCCAATTCGATGCCGGCGGTCGCGATTTGCTCCGCCGTCAGTTTCAGTCCGCCGTGTTCATCCCCGTGGCCTTCTTCACCGTGACCGGCGGCCTCTTGGCTCTCGACTTGACCGGCTTCTGGAGACTTAGCGGGCGCATCGGCGGCCTGCGGCTCGGATCGGCCACAGGCGGTGAGCGTCAACAACAACATCGTTGCAGCAAACAGGTGGGTGTTCATGGTTCGGAATCTCGATTAGGGGTTCGTGCCAATAAGTGGAGCGTTCGTCAGCCTCTCGATTTCGGCACGCAGCACGTGGGCATCAGCCGCGGTTTCGATGAGGGTGCCCTGCAGGGCAAGGAACTCACGTTGCGCATCGACCAGTTCGAGGTAGCTGTAGCGCCCACGCTGGTAGGCATATTCGGTTTCCTTCAGCGCTTCCTCGGTTCGCGGCACGATGTCGCGAGACAGCGTCTCGGCCTCGGCGACGGTGCGGACGAGTTGGCGATGCAGCTCATAGAGCGTCGCTTCCGCCTTTACCTGCGCAACGCGGCGTTCGGCATCGACCAGCTCGCGATTGGCTTTGGCCTCGGCCACGAAGCTTTCTGCGCGACGGCCGCTGAACAGTGGAACCGACAGCGAGGCGACGAAGGCCTCATCCTTCGTGGCTTCCAGACGCCGGATGCCGGCGCCAAACGTGACATCGGGCCGGCGCTGGCTCACGGCAAGCCGAAGCTCGGCGTCACGTAAGCGGGCCTCGGAGGCAAACCGCAGCAGATCGGGATTCGACGACAGGCGCGCGACGAGCGTGGAGAACTCGCCGGGGTCTGGCAGCGTAAATAGGTTCGCCTGGACGTCGCCGATGACGCGACCGGCGATCATCGGCTGTGAGTCACCCCATGTCGCGGAGAGCTGCTTGCGTGCGCTGTCGAGTTCGGCGACGGCACGTCGTTCGTCGAGACGCGTTCGATCAAGCGCAATGCGCGCGCGGTCGAATTCGGCATGCGGCGACTTGGCCGCCTTGACGCGCATTTCCGATCCCTCGACCGTTTTCTGCGCCAGTTCGACGGCGCTACGGGCAAGCCGCAGCTGTTCCTGCCCGGCCGCCACAGCGATGAACCGGCGCGTGACCTCGGCCAGAACGTCGAGCTGGCGCGCTTGGCGCTCGATATCCAGCGAACCGCGCCCGGCCTGCGCCGCGCCCAAGCGCGCATCGCGCTTACCGCCTAGCTCAATGACCTGAGACAGCGCGAAAGTGTATTCGGCAGCATCGGTGCCTTTCGTCTCTCCCGAACCGAAGATGTTTTCGGCACCAAGAGAAACTTCCGGCGCGGGACGCAGCCCAGCCTGTTGGCTGCGTGCATCCTGCGCCTTGAACGCAAACGAAAAGGTCTGCAACTCGGGATTGCCGGCCAGCGCGGCATCGATCGCCTGACGCAAGGTGAGCGCCTGCGTAGGCTCTGCCGCCTGAGCGGAGAACATCGTGAACAGCAAAAGCATCGAACACGCGCGCAATGCGCGTGCGGGGTAAAGCCTCATGGAAACCTCCCGTCGGCACCGCGCTTGGAATGGCGGCGCCTGAATGGAGCCGCGCACCAGCAGCAGTGCGACGGCGAACGCTTAGGGAATCAGCGGGAGGTAAGAGGCGGCGGGCCGCGCAGCGGCGGCAGCAGAACGCGCGACGCGGACGGAGCAACCGGCGTCGAGGAGGGCGGAGTGAGGCGAATTGGCGTCCGCAGCAATGCCCAGAGCAGGAGTGCGGCGAGCAGTACAGGCGGAAAATCGAAGCCGGGCTGACTCGCCTTGAATAGCGCTTCATCCGACAGGGAAACGTCCTGATCCTGATGCGGGGCTGACACACCCGGTTCACTGCCGTGATGGATGCCGATGTCCAGCAGATGGATGCTGGCGGGCGGCTCATTGCCGTCAAAGCACAGGTGCAGATGAGCCCCTTCCACACGCAGCAGCAGCAGGACGCAGAGAAGCGTCAGCAGCCACGATTGGAGGCGGGGATCACGGATCATGTCGGCAAGGCTATCAGATCAGTATGAACTCGTACCCATAAGGGCTGGGCGTGCGCGGATTAAACACCCTGTAGTAACTTCAGGGTCAAGCGCTACTGGGAACCCCTCATGACCACTCTGAAAATCGGCGAACTGGCTCAGGCACTGGAAGTCCCCGTGGAGACCGTCCGGTATTACGAGCGTGAGCAACTGCTGCAAAAGCCAGCCCGCACTGGCGGCAACTATCGACTCTACACGCCGCAGGATCGGGAGCGGCTTGAATTCATCCTGCATTGCCGAGCGCTGGACATGACGCTTCAGGAAATCCGCCACCTGCTGAAGTTGCGGGACGATCCCGAACACGGTTGCGAAGAGGTCAATGCCCTTCTGGATGCGCACATCGAACATGTCGCAGACCGCATGCGAGTGTTGCGCCGACTGCAATCGGAGCTAAAGGCAATTCGAGCCCGCTGCGATACGCCGACTACAACCAAAGACTGTGGCGTACTCCGAGAGCTGTCAGCCGCGTCACCTACGCGGTCCACCTCGAAAAGTCACGTTGGGCGAACGCGCTGTGCGAACTGAAAAGAGCGCTTGAGTGCGTTGTGGGTTCAACCGCGCAAGCAGCTGCTAGAAGCTGCGCAGCTTCTATGGCAATGGGGTGCAGTTAGCTTGGCATTGGCTGCGCAACCCGCTGGCAATACGCACCACCCTGGGGCGGCAGGGTCAGCGAGCCCGCCGATTCACGGCCGAAGTGGGCGAGCAAGCCAAATGCATCGGCCTCTGGAACACCTGCGTCATTCGACAGCAGCGTGCGCAGCCCTTCTTCCGGAAGCAGGTTGTCGAAATACCACTGCACCGGCCGCTGGCTGGACCCGTCGCGATGAAGCAAGCTTCGCCGCGAAAGCGCGGGCGATAGATCGAACGCCTCGCCGCTGGCTTGCCATTCCGGGGCGTACTCAAACTCCCAGATGTCATCCTGTTCGCGTAGCTGGCCGACCCTATGGCCGCCCGCGAAAACTTCGAGGGCGCGCGCCATCAGCGCTTGTTCTCGCGCACGGAAGCTGTACCCGACTTGGCATCTTCCTGCCGCAGGCGGTTCAATACGGCTTCTACGTTATCGGGTACGTCTGCAGCCAGCCGAATCCCTAGTTCATCGAGCAGGCGAAGGACGTGGCCGATCTGTGCTGTTTCCTTGCCGCGTTCGACATGGCGCACGAACACGGGACCCGCCGTCGGCAAGTCGTCCATGCGGATTTTTCCCGCTTTCCGCGCGGCGCGGATCAGCAGACCCAGATCTTGTGTATTGGTAATGGGAACGCGCATAAAATCGATCACCTCTGATCGATTTTTGGCGCGCACGACACGCCTGTCAATAAAATCGATTCGCTCGAATCGATTGGCCTTCGTGCTCATGAGTATCGGCCGGAACGGAGGTCAATGATCGATCCGTCGGTTCGCCGTTTTTTGGCGAGCCGTCGGGCGGTCGTTGATCTCCGAGACGGTCAAAATAGCCTCGCCTCGGGAGCTGGGCAAATGGCCCAGCTCCCGAGCCTCACGGCGGCGAGTGTGGGGTGTGGGGCAAAGCCCCACGGTTTTGTTGGACTGGCAGGGGCATCCGCGATGCGGTAGCCCCTGCTGCTAGAGCAGTCTGTAGGACTGCTCTAGATGTTCTGAAGCGCCGGGCGGCTGCGGCACGCATCCGGGCGGGTACAGAACAGTCCGGGCGGATATGGAATGAGGTCGGGCGTCAACGGAACGCCGTGCCGTGAATCATATGGCCCTTAGTCTCCGGGACTGAAATCCACTAAGTTGATTCGATCCGAGAGGAGCGAGATGCCAAGTCGCGCGAGACCATCGGCGTCCCGGCGCAATTCATAGCGACGTTTTCTCAACGTTGCATCAGCCTGGGCGCCGCAGACAGCTTCAATCACAGTATCGATGTACCAACCTCCGGTTGGTTGCCGTTGCCGATGATGGGTGAGCAGCCATCGTGCAACCGCTTGTCCAATCCCTGTTGAGAGCCGCGCCACAAGGCCGGGGTCGTAGTACCGCCGGATGTCCTTGTCGAGGAATTCTTGAACGACTCGCCCCAGCTGAATCGTCCACCGAACTCGGCATTCACCGGCGAGAGCGCCGGTCAGGATTTCCCCATCAACGCGGTACCTTGCGATATCGTTGATGATGCCTCCAAGCGCTTGAACTCTTGGAGTGTAAATCTCCACGACAGCTTCTCGTAATTCTGTTGCCAATTGCCACATCTGCTGATGGCTGTAGCGATCCGAAAGTACCCGCCGCAGCTGCGACGCATCGACATCAATGACGTGAGCTTCGATCTCCTTCGTTTGGGGATTCCTATGCGGCTTTGCATGCCGCAAGATGCCTTCATAGAGGTCGGCATGTCGTTGTCCCAATCGGCCGGAAACGATCAGGCGGCCATGCTCAGTTTCGATGGTGGCTTTGTTGAGACGCTGAGGCCGGATGGTGGCTTGGAACATCCGCACTCTGGCCGGCACTGCCGTGGTCGTCGGATTCCGTTCGCGCAGCGCTGCCATCAAGTGCCTCGTGATGCGGTGCGATACTTTTCCGATCGCATGGCAATGTCGAGGGCGGACGGCTCTCTGCCGCTGTGATGCTTAACCCGTCGTTTTCCTGAGCTTGCTTTCAGCTGCAGGTTTGGATCAGGTAGTAAGACCCCGCCCGGATGCCGGCGCAGCCATTTTTCAGCGGTTGGCGCGCCATAGTTCACTTTCGAAAGCCCGAACTTTACGAAGTGCCCGCGTTGCTCAGGATCAACGTCGAGTTCCTTTGCAGTCTCTGCGGTCATTCCGATCAGATAGGCCTGCCATCGGATGTTATCGGTCAAAACTGACGCACCGCGGCTGGCCTGCTGCTGATCGCCATGTCCGTTCAGGGCTGCGGCCTTGGCAGCGTGATGCAGAAAGATGATCGTGCAGCCGGACTCGGCTGCGATGGCTTCAAGTCTGGCAACAACTTCCGCCATCTCCCCTGAGTGATTTTCATCGGCACGGTGGAATCGCCGCAGCGTGTCGATCACCAACAGGCGACGGCCATCAGCAACCTTGCGAATCTCGCTGCGCCAGTGGTCATCATTCAGGTCGGGCATCGTCCCAACAAGCGGATGAATCGAAATCCGTTCGCGGGCCATTTCGTACTGCTCCGCAGTCAGATGCGACTTGAGTGCGTGCAGTCGATGTTGAATCGCGATGTCCGGGTCTTCCGCCGGCATATATGTGACCGGTCCCGTACCCCATTCGCCGCCGAGCCCAATCAAATCGTTCGCGCTGGCGACCAACAGCAACAGCTGCAGGATCAGCATCGACTTGCCCATGCCACCCGGAGAAACAAGAGCCCCGACTGTTCCAGCCAGCAGGCCTGGCAGCACGTAGTCGAGGGGTGGCGGTGATTCATCCCAATCTGGCCACTGCAGTGAGCGAAGCGTCATGGCGTGCCCAATCTGCTTACTTGGCCACAGCTTTTCGCCCTTTGGCGAAAGCATGTGCTATCCGTTCTTTTGACCGGCCTGCGTGCGGTTTCTCTTCGGCGCGCGGCTGGTTTCCCGGTTCGACCGGATCGGCTGGCTGCTGATTGAGAGAAAGTTGAACGCGTTCTTCGATCTCGACCAGATAGCGGCGCAGGCTATCGACATGAACCTGGAGCCGTCCGCGGTTGCCGCCCATCTTCACTACTGCGAACGCAAGCGGTGCGGGGGAGCGCGGATGCGCGCGATTTCTAATCGTCTGTGGTGCGAGTCCCACGAGATGGGCGACTGCCCCGACGGGGACGAACGCTCGCCCCGCCGCGATTTCGGCAAGAAGAGCAAGAGATGTGGGAGTTGGCGGCGACTGCATATAGGCACCTGACAGTGATCCCCGACGTGCGGGAAGAGGCGTTGTCTTTCACTGTCCTGTGCCGCTGCTCACTGAGCCGCGACGCCCTCAATCTGCCATAGCTCCCGTTGCTATACAACTCGATTGTTCCGGGACTTGCGGCTCACTGTGAGATAACGACTTTCTCTTCCTGGCCGCCCTGAAATTACCGGCGCTCCCGGTTGTCCTGCGCATCCCGAATGGTTGCAATTTTGGTTGCAGGATCGTTGCTCAAACACGGGATGGGCGGTACCATAGGGACGTAGCAATCACTCCTAAGTCTTTGTTTTATTGTCGGAGTGAGGCTGAACGATTATGTTCTGGTAAGACGTGGAAAGCGTTCGCAATGCGAAGGTCGAGGGTTCGATCCCCTTCCGCTCCACCACTCGAATGAAAAAGCCGCTGCTCGTCAGCGGCTTTTTTTGTGGTCCGAGCGAACCGCGGCGGGCCTCGCCGATTCGCATGGCCGCGATGCGGGCCGCCGCCGCTAGGTGTCGCGCAGTTCCTGCAGGGCGCGCTCGACGGCGGCGAGCCGCTGCAACGGATCCGGCAGTTCCAGCAGTGCCTGCTGGCGTTCCGGCACGATCGGCAGCACCTCGGCGAGGCGGTAGGCGACCCAGTCGGCATCGTCGAGGCGCTGCGGCTGCGGGAAGCGTTCGGCGCCGAGATCCTCGATCAGCTTCAGCAGCAGCGAGCCGAGGGGCGCCTGCGCTTTCGGCAGCGGCGTCGGCGCGGGCGGATCGCGCAGTTCGACGTCGGCGACGATCAATCCGTCCTGCTGCGTGCGCCGGTCGACGATGCGGAACGGCGAGACGCCCTGGGCGACGATCGTGAACAGGCCGGGCGAGGGCACCTGCCATTCGGCGATGCGTGCCGTGCAGCCGATTTCGCAGGGGATCGCCGGACGGCCGACCTCGAAGCCGGCGCGGATCAGCGCGACGCCGAACGGCGCATCGTCGCGCAGGCAGGCCTTGGTCATGTCGACGTAGCGCGGCTCGAAGATGCGCAGCGGCAGGCGGCCATCCGGATAGAGCACGGTGCCCAGCGGGAAGATCGGGATCTGCAGCGTCGTCGTCATGGCACGCGTCGTTCTCCGGGCTGCCATCATCGCACCGCGGCGCGGCACTGCAAGCCGGCGTGTCCGCTGGCGGACCGATGCGATCGGCCCGGCGTTTGAGCCGCCCGGCGCCCGGTGGGTAGAATCCGGCGGCGACGCGGCCCCGCGTCCACAAAAGAACGAACGACCGCCGATCGAGGAATCCCGGCGGACGCGGGCGACGAGGCCCCGTCCACCATCAGTGACCGACGCCTGCCGCCGCGACGCGGCCCATCGAAACCTTTTCCCGCCCCGGTGCCGCTGCCGGCCGCCACGTGCGTCCCGCCCCCGCGCCGCCACGAATGCCCTTCATGTCCATCCAAGACCGCATTGCCCTGAAGATCGCCGGCGAGATCGCCGCCCAGCCGCGCCAGGTCGCCGCCGCCGTCGAACTGCTCGACGAGGGCGCGACCGTGCCGTTCATCGCCCGCTACCGCAAGGAAGCGACCGGCGGCCTCGACGATACGCAGCTGCGCCTGCTCGAGGAGCGGCTGGCCTATCTGCGCGAGCTGGAGGCGCGGCGGCAGACGGTGCTGGAATCGATTCGCGCGCAGGGCAAGTTGAGCGAGGAGCTGGAGGGCAAGATCGCCGCGATCGAAACCAAGGCCGAGCTCGAAGATCTCTATCTGCCGTACAAGCCCAAGCGCCGCACGCGCGCCGAGATCGCGCGCGAGAAGGGGCTCGGGCCGCTGGCCGACGCGCTGTTCGACGATCGTGCGCTGGTCCCCGAGCAGGCCGCCGCCGCCTATCTCGGCGAGCAGGTGCCGGACGTGAAGAGCGCCCTCGACGGCGCGCGCGACATCCTGATGGAGCGCTTCGCCGAGAACGCCGAACTGCTCGGGCGGCTGCGTCAGTACCTGAAGGACCATGCGCAGCTGCGCGCGCGGGTCGTCGACGGCAAGCAGGAGGCCGGCGCCAAGTTCTCCGACTACTTCGATCATCGCGAGCGCTGGGCCAGCGTGCCGAGCCATCGCGCGCTGGCGATGCTGCGCGGCCGCAACGAGGAAGTGCTGATGCTGGAGATCGAGATCGACGCCGACGACGCGTCGCCGGTCAAGCCGGCCGAGAAGATGGTCGCCGAAGCCTTTGGCATTCCGCTGCAGGGCGTTGCCGCGGACGCCTGGCTGCTGGAGGTCGCGCGCTGGACCTGGCGTGTGAAGCTGCAGTTCTCGCTGTCGCTCGATCTGATGATGGACATGCGCGAGCGCGCCGAGGAGGAGGCGATTCGCGTGTTCGCGCGCAACCTCAAGGATCTGCTGCTGGCGGCGCCGGCCGGTTCGCGGTCGACGATGGGCCTCGATCCCGGCATTCGCACCGGCGTCAAGGTCGCCGTCGTCGACGGCACCGGCAAGCTCGTCGAGACGGCCACGGTCTATCCGTTCCAGCCGCGCAACGATGTGCGCGGCGCACAGGCCGAGTTGGCGAAGCTGATCGCCCGACACCAGGTCGAGCTGATCGCGATCGGCAACGGTACCGCCTCGCGCGAGACCGACAAGCTGGTGTCCGAACTGCTCGCGGCGCTGCCGGCGCCAAAGCCGATCAAGATCGTCGTCAGCGAGGCCGGCGCCTCGGTCTACTCCGCGTCGGCGACCGCGGCGGCCGAGTTCCCCGATCTCGATGTCTCGCTGCGTGGCGCGGTGTCGATCGCGCGCCGCCTGCAGGATCCGCTCGCCGAGCTGGTGAAGATCGAGCCCAAGTCGATCGGCGTCGGCCAGTACCAGCACGATGTCGACCAGCATCGGCTCGCCAAGGCGCTCGATGCCGTCGTCGAGGATGCGGTCAACGCGGTCGGCGTCGATCTCAATACCGCATCGGCTTCATTGCTCGCGCGCGTCTCCGGTCTGGGCGCTTCGCTCGCCGAGGCGGTCGTCCAGCATCGCAACCAGGTCGGGCCGTTCCGGACGCGCAAGGCCCTGCTCGAGGTCGCCCGGCTCGGGCCGAAGACCTTCGAACAGTGCGCCGGCTTCCTGCGCATCCGCGACGGCGACGAGCCGCTCGATGCCTCGGCCGTGCACCCGGAGGCCTACGAAGTCGCCGCGCGGATCGTCGCCGCCTGCGGTCGCGACGTGCGTACGCTGATGGGCGACAGTAAGGCGCTCAAGGCGCTGGACCCGCGCGTGTTCGCCGACGACAAGTTCGGCCTGCCGACGGTGCGCGACATCATCGGCGAGCTGGAGAAGCCCGGTCGCGATCCGCGTCCCGGCTTCAAGACCGCGAGCTTCCTCGACGACGTGCACGAGATCGCCGACCTCAAGCCGGGCATGGTGCTCGAAGGCACGGTGACCAACGTCGCCGCGTTCGGTGCCTTCGTCGACATCGGCGTGCACCAGGACGGGCTCGTGCACGTTTCGCAGCTCGCCGACCGCTTCGTCAAGGACCCGCACGAGGTAGTGAAGGCCGGCGACGTCGTCAAGGTGCGCGTCGTCGACGTCGACGCCAAACGCAAGCGCATCGCGCTGTCGATGAAGAAAGATGACGGCAGCGCTGCGCGTCAGCCCGGTCCGCGCGGCGACGCGCCGCGCGGCCGCGACCGTGGTCAGAACGATGGGCGCAATGCGCGCGGCGGCAACAGCCGTCCGCCGCAGGCGGCCGCCAAGCCGCAGCAGGGTTCGCTTGGCGCCGCGCTGCTGGAAGCGATGAAGCGCAAATAAACGCGGGGTAGATGCTTCCGTGCGCCGGCGCGGGCGCGGCGGCACTTTACTTCCGCGATCTTAAGTAACAATATTTGTTACATGAAAAAGGACAGCCGACTTTCGTCGATCCTGCACGTGCTTCTGCACATGGCGCACAGCGATCGGTCGATGACATCCGAAGAGCTCGCCACTTTTCTGCAGACCCATCCGGTGGTCGTCCGGCGCACGATGTCCGGCTTGCGCGAGCTCGGCTATGTGCGCGCGACCAAAGGCCATGGCGGCGGCTGGATGCTTTGCGCGAACTGGCAGACCGTGACGTTGCGCGATATCTACGACGCCGTCGGTTGCCCGCCGGTTTTCGCGCTCGGCCATCGGCTCGAAGAGCCGCAGTGTCTGGTCGAGCAGGCCGTCAACGAAGCGCTGGACGACGCGTTCCGCGAGGCCGAGGCCCTGCTGATCGGGCGGCTGGCGCACGTCACGCTCGCCGATCTGGCGGCCGACTTCAGCCGGCGCTGCCGACAGCGTCCGCAACGGAGGATCGCGCATGGCCATTGAGCCGGCATACGAGGTGATCGTCGTCGGGGGCAGCTACGCCGGACTCTCGGCGGCGCTGCAGTTGGCACGTGCCCGCCGGCGCGTACTGGTGATCGATGGCGGTATCCGGCGCAATCGATTTGCACCGACTTCGCACGGCTTCCTCGGACAGGACGGACGCGCGCCGGGCGATATCGTGGCGGATGGCCGGGCGCAGCTGCTTGCTTATCCGAATGTGCATTGGCATGACGGCGAAGTACAGGATGCGCTTCGCGACAGTGAAGGCTTCATCGTGTCGTGCGGCGATGGATTTCGCGCGAGCGGCGCGCGGCTCATCCTGGCGACCGGTGTGCGTGACGAACTGCCGGCGGTGGACGGCCTGGCCGAACGCTGGGGGCGCTCGGTATTCCACTGCCCGTACTGCCACGGCTATGAACTGCACGAAGGGCGAATCGGGGTGATCGCCGTCGGCGCGCTGTCGATGCATCACGCACTGATGCTGCCGGACTGGGGACGGGTGACGTTCTTCGTCAACGGCAGCTTCGAGCCGGACGATGCGCAGCGCGCGGCGCTGACGGCACGCGGTGTGAGCCTCGAGGGGCGCGGCATCGCGTGCGTGAGCGAGGTGGCGACGGTCGTGCTCGCCGACGGAAGCCGATGCGTGCTTGACGGCCTGTTCGTGGCGAGCCGCCTGCGCATGGCCAGCGCGTTGGCCGAATGGCTCGGCTGCGACTTCGACGAAGGTCCTCTGGGGAGGACGATTCGCACCGACGCGACGAAGAGGACGACGGTGCGGGGCGTGCTCGCTTGCGGTGACGCGGCGCGCATGGCGGGCAGCATTGCGCTCGCCGTCGGTGACGGCACGATGGCCGGCGTGTCGGCGCATCAATCGCTGATGTTCGGATGGTGAGAAACCGGGCGCCGGCAGTTTCCGGATGGCCGCGGCGTCATTGCCGATGACGGCTGCGCGTCGATATCGCCCGGAGGCCGCTGCGGAGCCGAGGCGCCCGGGCGGCACGTCGCGGTTCGCCGCCGCCGTGCCCGCGGCGTGACGGCGGTCGATTGATCTGCGGGTCGGATCGCCCGGTGCGTGCCGACTTCGGTCGCGAGTGCCCCCGCGGGCGGTGAACCGCCGCGCCGGCGCGAATGCCGCGGCGCCCTATTCCTTCCAGCTGATACCGAAGCCCGCGAGCACCGCAAAACCCGGCCCCGGTTCGTAGTAGCGGCCGTTGCCGTCGTTGACGATCACCGAGCCGACGTAGTCGCGGTCGAACAGGTTGTCGAGCTGGACGAAGGTACGCAGGCGCAGCGCCGGCAGATCGAAGACGTAGCCGCCGTCGAGTCCGACGATTGCGTACGAGGGCGCGGATTCGCTGTTGCGGTCGTCGACGGCGACGCGGCTCAGGTAGCGCGCGTCGAGGCCGGCGTGCCAGCCGCGCTCGCCGCCCCAGCCGAGGCGCGCGTAGAGATTCGATTCCGGAATGCCGGGAATGCGCGCGCCGGCCGGGATGGTCGTGTTGAGCGCGGTGCACGGTGTGCCGGAGCAGGCCTGGTAGTCCTCGCGCACGCGCGCGTTCAGCAGCGTGTAGGCGAGGTCCAAGCGCCAGCGCCCGGCGAAGCGGCTCGACAGTTGCGCCTCGGCGCCCTGGCGTCGCGTGCGGCCGGCGTTGCCGTAGGCGGTGCGGCCGCCGCTGTTGCTGAGCACGACCAGCTCGTCCTTCGTTTCGGTGTCGAACACCGCAAGCTGCGCCTGCGTTTGCGCGCCGAGCTTGAACTTGGCGCCGAGTTCGGCGTTGTCGCTGCGCGCGGGCTTGAGCGCGAAGTTGAGTCCGGCCTCGGCGGGCGTCGTCGCCTGCTCGATCGGACGGTAGGCGAGCTCGGCGAAGGTCGGCGTCTCGAAGCCGCGGCCGTACGAGCCGTACAGATGCACGCGCTCGCTGGCACGGAACAGCAGTCCGGCGACCGGCGTGACCGCCGCATAGTCCTTGCTGCCGCTGTCGTCCGGATTGCCGCTGGCGATGTAGCGGTCTTCGGACTTGAAGGCGACGCGGCTGTTGCGCAGGCCGGCGCTGACGTCCCAGCGTTCGGCGAAGCGCCAGTTCGCCTGCAGGTATTGATCGAAGTTCCAGACCGTGTTGATCTCGTTGCGGCGCAGGCGGCCTTTCACGCCGAGCTCGCTGCCGACGAAGTTCTCGTAACCCTGGCGATGCTGGCGCAGATCGTCCCAGGCGAGGCCGGCGACCAGCGTCCACGGCCGTTCGGGGCTGCCGCCGCGCCAGCGCCAGCGGGCCTCGGCGCCGCCGTAGTCGGTCGACAGATCGACCACGCCGCCGGCGTGTCCGGCGTTGTTCGTCTGCGTCGCGGCCGGGATCGCCAGGAACTGCTCGACGCCGCGGCCGCCGGCGTAGGCCATTAGCTCCAGGCTCTGCGCGTCGCTGAAACGGTGTTCCCAGATCGTGCCGCCCTGCGTCTGGTCGACGTGCTTGCGCGTGTCGTACTGCAGCGCCTGCGGCGCCGCCTGCGCCGGGTTCTGCTCGAACTGGGCGCGCGTCAGGCCGAGCGGATCGAGCGCTTCGGGCGAAGCGAAGGCATTGAGCACGAGCGTGACGCGGTCGCGTTCGCTGGCGTGCAGATTCAGCTTGCCGTTGAACGAGCGGCGCTCGGCGGCGCTGTGGTCGCGAAAGCCTTCGGTTTCGAAGTTCGAGAACGCGAGGTTGTAGTCGGCGGCGCCGAACGTGCCGTTGGCGCCGAGGCTTTCGCGATAGCTGTCGAAGCTGCCGCCGGCGAAGCCGCCGTAGACGGTCGGCGTGCCGCCGTCGGCGGTGAACAGCTGGATGACGCCGCCGGATGAGTTGCCGTACAGCGCCGAGAACGGGCCGCGCAGCACCTCGACGCGGCCGGCGCTGGCGAGGTTGAAGTGCGAGATCTGGCCCTGGCCGTCCGGCTGCGTCGCCGGAATGCCGTCGACATAGAGCCGCACGCCGCGGATGCCGAACGCCGAGCGCGTTCCGAAACCGCGGATCGACAGCTGCGTGTCCTGCGCGTAGTTCTGGCGATCGCGCGCGAGCAGGCCGGGAATGTCGGCGAGTCCTTCCGACAGATTGACCGCGAGCGTGTCGTCGCGGAAACGGCGGCCGTCGATGACGTCGATCGAGGCCGGCACGTCGAAGGCGGCCAGCGGCGCGCGCGTCGCGGTGACGACCACGGTTTCGACGTCGCCGGCTTCGGGGGCGGCGGTCGCGTCGAGGCTGCAGGCCAGCGCCAGCGCGCCGGCCGTCAGGCCGGAAGCAATACGCATCACGAGAAAATCCTCCGCTGCGCACGCGCCGGGCCGGCGGTCCGCTGGTTCTTGTGTTCGGAGCGGTCGATTCTCGGTGCGCGGCGCCGCTGCCGCAAGCCGTGCGCCCCGGCGCACGGCGGGTTATTCGCCTTCCGGGCGGTGCACGCGCTTGTCGCGCAGCGTCTGCTTGCCGCGTTCGAGACGCTTGAGCAGCGCCGGGCCGAGTGCGAGTGCGGTGCCGACCGCGAGCACGTCGAGGATCGCCAGATGGGCGATGCGCGAGATCATCGGCGTGTAGACGTCGGGGTCCTCGGCGACGTCGGCGGCGAGCGTGACGGTCGCCAGTTGCGCGAGCGGCGAGCCGCTGGCGGTGATGGCGATGACGCCGGCGCCCGATTCGCGTGCGATCTCGACGGCGGCCAGCATGTCGGTGGTGCGGCCGGTCGCCGAGATCGCCACGACCACGTCGCCGCGGCCGAGCACGGTCGCCGCCATCAGCATCGTGTGCGTGTCGATGTACGCGACGCAGGGCGTGCCGTAGCGGAAGAACTTGTGCTGGCCGTCGAGCGCGACGATGCCGGAGTTGCCGATGCCGTAGAAATCGAGACGCCGTGCCTTGGCGAGCAGCTTGACGGCACGCGCCAGTTCGCCGCCGTCGAGATGATTGCGGACGTCGAGCAGGGCGCCGATCGTGCGATCGAAGACCTTCGGTGCGACCAGCTCCAGGCTGTCGTCCGGGCCGACGTCCTGATGCACGAAGGGCACGCCCGAGGCGAGGCTCTGCGCGAGACGCAGCTTGAACTCGCGGTAGCCGGAGAAGCCGAGCGCGGCGGCGAAGCGCGCGACCGTCGGCTGGCTGACGCCGGCGCGATGCGCGAGCTCGGCGATCGACAGATGCAGCACCTCGCCGGGCTGCGCGAGCACGAATGCGGCGACCGCGCGTTCGGACTTGCGCAGCGTTTCGCGGGTCGCCGCGATGCGGGCGAGCAGCGAGCTCTGCAGGTGCTCGCCGACGGCGGCGCTGAAGCGGGGCGGTGTCTTCATGGGTTGTAGAACAGCTGCAGCGGCGGCACCGGCTGGTGCACGAACGCGGCGATCGGCGCCGCCGTCTCGGCGCCCAGCGCCGCGGCTTCGAGCACGGCGCGCTTGCGCTCGCCCTGGATCGCGAGGATCAGGCAGCGCGTGCCGAGCAGCGCGCGTCGCGTCAGCGTCAGGCGCGCGTGCGCGGCGGTCGTCGGGTAGGTCGCGACCACGCTGCGCTGCGTCTGCGGATCGAGGCCGGCTGCGGTGCCGCGCGCCTGCGGGAACAGCGAGGCGGTATGGCCGTCGTCGCCCATGCCGAGCACGACGACATCGAACGGTCGCGGCCACTGCGCGACGCGCGCGTCGGCTGCGTCGGCCGCGGCCTGCGCATCGAGCGGCGCCGCATACAGCGGCTGGAAGTCGGCGCACGCCGCCAGGTTCTGCAGCAGATGCGCACGCACCGCGCGGGCATTGCTGTCTTCGCTGTCGGCGGCGACGCAGCGCTCGTCGACGAGGCCGACGCGCACGCGCGCCCAGTCGAGCGGCTGCCGCGACAGCGCGGCGAAGAACGGCAGCGGACTGCGGCCGCCGGAGACCAGCAGCTGCGCCGACTGGCGGGCGGCGAGCGCGTCGCGCAGCGCGTCGGCGACGAAGCCGGCGAGCGCCCGTGCCGCGGCGTCGGCGTCGGGCAGCAGGTGCTGGACGACCGTGGCGGGCAGGGCGAGCGCTTGCGGTTCCGGCACGGCTTCAGCTCTCCTCGTGCCAGGCCAGGCCGTCGCGCGCGATCAGCGCGCTCGCGGCGGTCGGCCCCCAGGTGCCGGCCGGATACGAGCGCGGCGGCTGGCCGCTGCGCTCCCAGGCGTTCATGATCGGCTCGACCCACTGCCAGGCCGCGTCCTGTTCGTCGCGGCGCATGAACAGCGTCAGCCGGCCCTCGATGACGTCGACGATCAGACGTTCGTACGCGTCCCATTGCCGCGTGCGATAGGTCTCGGCGAGCGCGACGTCGAGGAAGATCGGCTGGATGTCCATGCTCTGGCCGGGAATCTTCGCCATCAGGTCGAGGCGCAGGCCCTCGTTCGGCTGCAGGCTGATGACCAGGCGGTTGACCGGCTCGCCGCAGGTGGCACGCAGGATCGGGTGCGGCACGCCGCGGAAGGTGATGACGATCTCGGCGAGGCGCTGCTGCATGCGCTTGCCGGTGCGCAGATAGAACGGCACGCCGGCCCAGCGCCAGTTGTTGAGCTCGGCCTTGATCGCGACGAAGGTTTCGGTGCGGCTCGACGCCGGGATGCCGTCTTCCTCCAGATAGCCGGGCACCGGCTTGTTGCCGATCGCGCCGGCGCGATACTGGCCGCGCACGGTGCGGCTCGCCACTTCCTCGACGCCGAACGGACGCAGCGCGCGCAGCACCTTGAGCTTTTCGTCGCGCACCATGTCGGCATCGATGCTCGCCGGCGGTTCCATCGCGACGATGCAGAGCAGCTGCAGCAGGTGGTTCTGCACCATGTCGCGCAGCGCGCCGGTCGAGTCGTAGAACTCGCCGCGGCCTTCGACGCCGACCGTCTCGGCGATCGTGATCTGCACGTCGCGGACCCAACTGCGGTTCCACAGGGGTTCGAACAGCACGTTGCCGAAGCGCAGCGCGATCAGGTTCTGGACCGTTTCCTTGCCGAGGTAATGGTCGATGCGGAAGATCTGCTGTTCGGCGAACACGCGGCCGACGTCGTCGTTGATCGCGCGCGCCGAGGCGAGGTCGCGGCCGAGCGGCTTCTCGAGCACGACGCGACTCAGCGGCGTCACCAGTGCCGCGGCACCGAGATTCGCCGAGATGCCGGCGAACAGACTTGGCGCGGTCGCCAGATAGAACACGCGGGTGCGCTGCTCGCAGCCCTTGAGCCGCTCGGCGAGCGCCGCGTAGTCGCCCGGCTGCTGCGCATCGAGGCGCACGTAGTCGAGGCAGGTCGCGAACGCGGCCCAGGCTTCGTCGCTGAAGTCCTTGGCGGCGACATGCCGGCGACAGTGTTCGAGCGCGAGCGCGACGTAGGCCTCGCGCGTCATCGCCTGGCGGCCGATGCCGAGCACGCACCAGCCTTCGGTGCTGTCGCTGTCGCGATGCCGGTAATAGAGCGCCGGCAGCAGCTTGCGCATCGCCAGGTCGCCGCTGCCGCCGAAAAGGATGAAATCGAATGCGCCGAGTGCTGCCATCGCTGTCGCGCCTGCGGGAGGCGGCTCCGTCTCGAGGCCGCGCCGGGCGGCCGGGGTGATCGTGATTTGTATGAATACTACATAAACGGCCGGCCGGCGAGAAGTTCCGGCCGGCGGCTTTCACGCCCGGGTCACGGGTCCGTCATCGCAAATTCACAAGGAAATCTGCTGCGACGCGGTGTTCTGCGGCTGGCCCGCGCCCGGCGAGTCTTGTAGTATTCATACAAATCCGGGCATGAACTGCGCGGCCCCGCGCCGCCGCAAGAGGAAACGCCATGAGCCTGCATCCGCTGGTCGCCGAAGTCACCGAGCGCATCCGTTCCCGCAGCCGGCCGGGCCGCTCGGCCTATTTGCAGCACGTCGAGGCGGCGCGCCGGGAAGGCACTGCGCGCGGCCGCATTTCCTGTACCAATCTCGCGCATTCGTTCGCCGCCGCCGGCGAAGGCGACAAGGACGCGTTGCGCGCGAACGCCTGGCCGAATCTGGCGATCGTCTCCGCCTACAACGACATGCTGTCGGCGCACCAGCCGTACGAGCGGTTCCCGGCGCTGATCAAGGCGGCGGTGCGCGAGGTCGGCGCGGTCGCGCAGTTCGCCGGCGGCGTGCCGGCGATGTGCGACGGCGTGACGCAGGGCCAGACCGGCATGGAGCTGTCGCTGTTCTCGCGCGACGTGATCGCGATGGCGACCGCGGTCGCGCTTTCACACAAAGTCTTCGACGCGGCGCTGTGCCTCGGCGTCTGCGACAAGATCGTGCCCGGGCTGTTGATCGGCGCACTGCAGTTCGGCCACCTGCCGACGCTGTTCGTGCCGGCCGGGCCGATGACCAGCGGCATCGCCAATGCCGAGAAGGCCAAGACGCGGCAGCTTTACGCGCAGGGCAAGGTCGGCCGCGAGGCCCTGCTCGAATCGGAGATGAAGTCGTATCACGGCCCCGGCACCTGCACGTTCTACGGCACCGCCAACAGCAACCAGATGCTGATGGAGCTGATGGGCCTGCATCTGCCGGGCGCCGCCTTCGTCAATCCAAACACGCCGCTGCGCGACGCGTTGACGCGCGCCGCCGCGCAGCGCGCCGCCGCCATCACGACGCAGGGCAGCCTGCGCGACGGCCGCCGCGAGGCCGAGTACACACCGATCGCCGAGATCGTCGACGAGCGCGCGATCGTCAACGGCATCGTCGGGCTGCTCGCGACCGGCGGCTCGACCAACCACACCATTCACCTCGTCGCGATCGCGCGCGCCGCCGGCATCCTGATCGACTGGGGCGACTTCGACGCGCTGTCCGCCATCGTCCCGCTGCTGGCGCGCATCTATCCCAACGGCGACGCCGACGTGAACCACTTCCACGCCGCCGGCGGCATGGGCTTCCTGGTTCGCGAGCTGATCGAGGCCGGCCTCGTGCACGAGGACGTGCAGACGGTCGCCGGTCCGGGCTTGTCGCGCTACACGCAGGAGCCGTTCCTCGACGGCGATCGCCTCGTCTGGCGGCCGGCGCCGCGCACGAGCCTGGATCGCGAGGTGCTGCGCGGCGTCGCCGAACCGTTCAGCGCCGACGGTGGCCTCAAGCTGCTGCAGGGCAATCTCGGTCGCGCAGTCATCAAGGTCTCGGCGGTCAAGCCGGGGCATCGAATCGTCGAGGCGCCGGCGATCGTCTTCGACGGCCAGGACCAGATGCTGGAGGCGTTCAAGCGCGGCGAACTGCATCGCGATTTCGTCGCCGTGATCCGCTACCAGGGCCCGCGCGCCAACGGCATGCCGGAACTGCACAAGCTGACGCCGGCGCTCGGCAGCCTGCAGGACGAGGGCTTTCACGTTGCGCTCGTCACCGACGGCCGCATGTCCGGCGCGTCCGGCAAGGTGCCGGCGGCGATCCATGTGACGCCCGAATGCCTCGCCGGCGGGCCGCTGGCGCGCGTGCGCAGCGGCGATCTGATCCGCCTCGACGCCGAGACCGGCGTGCTCGAGGTGAAGGTCGGGGCCGCCGAGCTGGCCGCGCGCGCCGTCGAGCACCCCTCGCTCGAAACCAACGGCTGGGGCCTCGGCCGCGAACTGTTCGCCAACGCGCGCGCGCAGGCCGCTGGCGCCGAACAGGGCGCGATCTCCTTCAACACCGCCATGGGCGCGCCGTTCTAGCGCGCCGCTTCCTTCAAGGAAAGACAGATGAACAAGCAGGCGACGATCGCCGAAGTGATGAACGCGGGGCCGGTGATGCCGGTGATCGTGATCGACCGGCTGGAATCGGCGGTGCCGCTGGCGCGCGCGCTGGTCGACGGCGGCGTGCGCGTGCTGGAGGTGACGCTGCGCACGCCGGTCGCGCTGGCGGCGATTCGCGAGATCGCCGCGGCGGTCCCGGAAGCCATCGTCGGCGCCGGCACGATCCTCAACGAGCAGGACCTCGCCGACGCGCAGGCGGCCGGTGCGCGCTTCGGCGTCAGCCCCGGCGCGACGCCGTCGCTGCTGCGCGCGGTCCGCGCTGGTGGCCTGCCGTTCCTGCCGGGCGTGATGACGCCGTCGGATATCGTCGCCGCGCTCGGCGAGGGTTTTTCGGCGGTGAAGTTCTTCCCGGCCGTGCCGGCCGGCGGCGTCGAGATGCTGAAGGCTCTCGCCGGGCCGTTCCCGCAGCTGCGCTTCTGCCCGACCGGCGGCATCAGCGCCGCGAACGCGCGCGACTTCCTGGCACTGCCGAACGTCGATTGCATCGGCGGCTCGTGGCTGGCGCCGAAGGCGCGGGTCGAGGCCGGCGACTGGCCGGCGATCACCGCGCTCGCACGCCAGGCCGCGGCGCTCGGTGCCTGAGCAGGTGTTGCGCCGCTGAAAGCGGCGGCGCGGCCGCTCAGCGTGCCGGCGCGGCCTGCAGCGCGTTGCCGTAACCGACGATCAGCACCGACAGAAGGATCACGGCGATGCCGAGCAGCACGGTCGCCAGCGTGGCGCGGCTGCTGCCCTTCCATTCCCGCAGCAATAAGCCCCAGGCGTTGGCGATGACGATGATGAACGCCATGTGCAGGATCCACGAGCTGGCGCCGTTGCTCAGCTTGCTGGCGCCCATGCCGTAGAAGAAAAACTGCAAGAACCAGATCGTTCCGGCCAGCGCCGAGAACGTGTAATTGGCGGCGAGCGGCACGCCGCGCCGCGCGTAGTCATGCCAGCTGCGATTGCGCAGGTTCAGCAGCACGCACCAGATGAGATTGCTCGTCAGCCCGCCCCACAGCAGCACGACGAAGACGACATTGTTCTGGAACAGCGGATTGGCGCCGCCGGCGACCGCGGCGCGGGCCATCGCCTGGCCGGCTTCGATGCCGAAGTTGAAGCATGCCGACAGCACGCCGGAGATGATCGCAACGGCGAGGCCGAGCGTGAGATTGAACTCGCCGATGCTGGCTTTCTTGTCGGCTTCGGGCTGCGAGTTTTCCTTCATCATCCCGGCCTTGCCGCAGATCGCGATGCCGGCCAGGCAGACGACCACGCCGGCGAGCACCCAGCGGCCGCCGGCCGTATGCAGCATGTGCGTGAAGGTCTCGCCATCGACGCCGGCGAGATCGCGGAAGATCGGCGGGATCAGCGCCCCGAACGCCGAGCACAGGCCGAGCACGACCGACATGCCGAGCGACAGGCCGAGGTAGCGCATCGTCAGACCGAAGGTCAGGCCGCCGATGCCCCAGAGCACGCCGAGCAGATAGGTCCAGAACAGCGTCGCGGCGGGCGTCGCGGCGATGATCGCGGCGAAGCCGTCGATCGTCAGCCAGGCCGCGAGCCAGGGCACGATCAGCCACGAGCAGAGACCGCCGACGATCCAGTAGCTCTCCCAGGCCCAGCCGCGCACCTTCTTGTACGGCAGGTAGAAGCTGCCGGACGCAAAACCGCCGACGAAGTGATAGAACACGCCCAGCAGAACTTCCACGAGTCGCTCCTCTCAGCTGACGATGCGGGCGTGCGATACGTGGTCGCGCGCCTCGGATGATGCGTGAGGGGCGGTCGCCGCCGGAGCGCCGGCGGCGGACCGCTCCCTAGATCCGGTAACAGCGTTCGGCGTTGCCGACGAACAGCGCCGCGCGTTCGCTGGCCGAAGCGCCGGCGACGATCTCGGCATAGGCGTGCCACAGCGCGCCGTAGCTCGAATGCAGGCCGTCGATCGGAAAGTTCGAAGCGAACAGACAGCGCGACGCGCCGAAGGCTTCGATCGTTTCGAGCACGTACGGACGGAGGCTTGCGGAGGTCCAGCGATGGTCGAACATCGCCAGGCCGCTGATCTTGGCGACCACGTTTTCGCGTGCGGCGAGCCGGCGCAGTCCTTCGCGCCATTCGCGCTGGCCAGCCCGGTCGCGGTCGACGCACATGCCGGCGTGGTCGAGGATGAACAGCGTGTCGGGGTGGCCGGCGGCGACGTCGGCGGCGAGCGTGGCCTGTGACGGATAGATCTGCAGGTCGAACGACAATCCGTATCGCGCCAGCAGGCGCAGGTTGGCGCGCCACTGCGGCTCGTTCAGGTAGTGGCGGCCGACGTAGTCGTAGCGCGGGTCGGCGTGTACGTTGAGAATCTGGCGGATGCCGCGCAGGTTCGGCGTTTCGGCGAGTGCGGCAAGCTGCGTGGCGGCGTCGTCCCGCGACAGATCGAGCATTGCGACGATGCCCTGCGGATAGCCGTCGCGCGCGGCCAGCGACTGCAGCCAGCGCGTCTCCGCCAGTGCGTCGCTAGGATTGGCTTCGACGTTGACGATCTTGAGGACTTCGATGTCGCCGGCGCCGGCCAGCAGTTCGCGGTCGGTATAGCGACGCGGCAGCTTGCGGTTGTCACCGGAGTAGGCCTCGCCGGCCGGCATCAGCCACGGCAGCGGCACGATCTCGAGATCCCAGAGATGGACGTGCGGATCGACGATTTTCACGACGGCTCCGGGCGGCGGCTCAGTGCAGACGGGCCATCGGCCGCGATGACCGCTTCGCCGGCCGAGGACCGGGATGCAGGTGCAGCGGCACGAAGCGCGTCCCGCTGTCACGGCGCCGGGGATATGCGTCAGCCGCGGCCTGTTCGGGCGGCATGCGCAGGGCGCGGATGCGTTCCATCGCGGCACTCACTGCAGATTGACGAACAGACCGCCGTCGACCAGCAGCGCGGCGCCGTTGACGTAGGCCGCCATCTCGGAGGCGAGGAAGACGACGACGTTGGCGATGTCGACCGGCTGGCCGAGTCGGCCGAGCGGAATGCGTCCCTTCATGTACGCGAGCTTCTCTGGCGACGAAAGATCATCGGCGTTGAGGTCGGTCGCGATCGTTCCGGGCAGCACCGAGTTGCAGCGGATGCCGTATGGGCCGAGCGCGATCGCGCAGGACTGCATCAGCGAGTGGAGGCCGGCCTTGGTCGGCGTGTAATGCGCCTGCATGCCGCCACCGACCAGCGCGCTGATCGAGCTGGTCGCGACGATCGCCCCGCCGTGGCCCTGTTCCTTCATCTGCCGCGCGACCGCCTGCGTGACGTAGAACGCGCCGTGCAGATTGACCTCCATCGTGCGCCGCAACGTTTCGAGCGGAATGTCGAGGAAGGCATGGAACGGACAGATGCCGGCGTTGGCGGCGAGCACGTCGATCTTGCCGAAGGCCTGTACCGCCGCCGCGACCAGCTGTGCGCCGGTGGCCGGATCGGCGACGTCGCCTTCGAGCACGACGACGCGACGGCCGAGGGCCTCGATTTCGTCAACGACGCTGTCGACCGCCGATTTCCGGCCGTAGCCGGCGTCGTTGTCGCGGTAGTAGTTGAGGGCGACGTCGGCGCCATGGCGCGCCGCTTCGACGGCGATCGCGCGGCCGATGCCGCGTGATCCGCCGGTCACGACGACCGATTTGTTCTCGAGCAGTTTCACCAGCATCTCCTCCGTGGTCCCCGTCTGATCTGCGTGCCGCGGGGTCAGGTCTGCGCCGTGCGCGCGCTCAGCGCGGGTACGGCCGGTGCAAGGTGCAGGCCGGATTCAGGCGCACGCCGAAACCCGGCTTGTCGAGTGCGGCGAGGCTCAGCCGTCCGTTCACCGGGACCGGCTCGTCGAGCAGCAGCGGATGGAACATCGGCACGACTTCATCGGCCTTCGGCGCCATCATCAGAAACTCGGCGAACGGCGAGTTGTGGCGCGTGATGACAAAATGATAGCTGTAGACCGACGAGCCATGCGGAATCACCAGCGCTCCGCGTGCGTCGGCGAGTGCCGAGATCTTGATCAGCTCGGTCAGGCCGCCGCACCAGCCGACGTCCGGCTGGATGATGTCGCAGCAGCCCATCTCGAGCAGCATGCGAAAGCCCCAGCGCGTCGCCTCGTGTTCGCCGGTCGTCACCAGCATGCCGCGCGGCGCCTGACGCTTGAGCTCGGCGTAGCCCCAATAGTCGTCGGGCGACAGCGCCTCCTCGATCCACTTCAGGCCGTGCGCGTGGGCGTGCTGCGCGAGCCTGATCGCGTAGTTGAGATCCAGGCTCATCCAGCAGTCGTACATCAGCCAGAAATCCTCACCGACACGGGCGCGCATCTCGGCGAGCTCGGCGATGTTCTTCTTCAGGCCTTCCTCGCCCTCGGCCGGACCATGATGCAGGGGCATCTTGCCGCCGATGAAGCCCAGCTTCCTGGCGAGGTCGGGACGGGCACCGGTCGCGTAGAACTGCAGTTCCGGGCGCACCGCGCCGCCGAGCAGCTGGTGCACCGGTTCGCCGCGCAGCTTGCCGAGCAGGTCCCACAGCGCAAGATCGACGCCGGAGATCGCATTGACGACGAGCCCCTTGCGTCCGTAGTACTGCGTCGAGAAGTACATCTGATCCCAGATCTTCTCGATCTCGGCGACGCGCGCGCCCTCGACGAAGCGCGCCAGATGCTTCTCGACGATGTAGGCGGCCGGCTCGCCGCCGGTCGTCACGGCGAAACCGACCGTGCCGTCGCTGGCCTCGATCTCCACTACCAGCGTGCCGAGCACGTTGATGCCAAAGCTCTGCCGGCTCTGGCGATACTCCGGATAGCGCGCCATCGGCGTGGCGATATGGTCGTCGATCCAGTGCCCGTCGCCCTGGTCGTGGTAGTCGGCGCCGCCGCCGCGGACGACGTAGGCGCGCACCTGCTTGATGGTCGTCAAACGCATCGAGGAGCTTCCTGAACTTGCGAGAGTGATTCCGATGGCGGGGGCGTCAGTACGTCGTCCGGCCGCCAGAGATGTCGAAGGTGCTCGCCGTCGTGAAGGAGCAGTCCTCGCTCGACAGCCAGCAGATCATCGCCGCGGTCTCCTGCGGCTCGCCGAGGCGGCCCATCGGGATGCGCGAGCGCATGTACTCGATGTGCTCGGGCTTCATCTGCGTGAGGATCTCGGTGTTGGCGGTCGCCGGCGTGATGCAGTTGACGAGAATGTTCTTCGTCGCCAGCTCCTTGCCGAGCGACTTGGTCAGGCCGATCAGGCCGGCCTTCGACGCGCTGTAATGGGATGCGTTCGGATTGCCTTCCTTGCCGGCGACCGAGGCGATGTTGACGATCCGTCCGTAGCCGTTCGCCAGCATCGACGGCACGATCGCGCGCACGGTCAGCACCGGGCCCATCAGGTTGACGTCGAGTACGCGGCGCCAGACGGCCGGATCGAGTTCCCAGGTCGGACCGTTGCCGCCGGTGATGCCGGCGTTGTTGACGAGGATATCGATCTTGCCGAAGCGCTCGCGCGTCGCCTGCGCCGCGGCATCCACGGCGTGTTCGTCGGTCAGCTCGACGGTCCGGATCGCGACGCGCTGCGGCTGCGCGAGCGCCGTCTGCGCCTGCTGCAGGCGCTCGGCGTCGATGTCCCACAGCGAGACCGCAGCGCCGGAAGCGAGCATGCGCTCGGCGGTGGCGTAGCCGATGCCGCGCGCGCCACCAGTGATGACGGCGACGCGGCCTTCGAGATCGATGCGGTTCACGGTCGCGCCTGCACGGTGCGCTGCTGCTGGACGCCGAGGCCTTCGATGCCGAGGCGCATCGTCTGCCCGGCGCGGAGGTAGACCGGCGGGCGCTGGCCGAAACCGACCCCGGGCGGGGTGCCGGTCGAGATGACGTCGCCCGGCTGCAGGCTCATGAACTGGCTGACGTACGCGACCAGATAGGCGACGTCGAAGATCATCGTCCGCGTGTTGCCGCTCTGGTAGCGGCGGCCGTCGACCTCGAGGAACATGTCGAGATTCTGCACGTCGTCGATCTCGTCGCGGGTGACGAGCCAGGGGCCGAGCGGCGCGAACGTATCGCAGCCCTTGCCCTTGTCCCACTGGCCGCCGCGCTCGAGCTGGTAGGCGCGCTCGGACACGTCGTTGACGACGCAGTAGCCGGCGACGTGCTCGAGGGCCAGCCCGGGCGGCACGTACTTCGCGGTCTTGCCGATGACGACGCCGAGCTCGACTTCCCAGTCGGTCTTCTCGGCGCCCGGCGGAATCTCGACGTCGTCGTGCGGGCCGACGATCGCGCTCGACGGTTTCATGAACAGCACCGGTTCGGTCGGTATCGCCATGTTCGATTCGGCGGCGTGGTCGCTGTAGTTGAGGCCGATGCAGACGATCTTGCCGACGCCGCCGACGCAGGCGCCGTAGCGCGGCGTGCCGGTCACGGCCGGCAGGCTGGCCGGATCCAGCGCACGCAGGCGCGCCAGCGTGTCGGGCAACAGAGCCGCGCCGGCGATGTCGGGCACGTGCGCCGACAGGTCCCGCAACTGTCCCTGCGCGTCGACCAGGGCGGGCCGTTCCTGTCCGGGCCGGCCGTAGCGTGCGAGCTTCATGCGATTCCTCCGGTGCCGCTTGTGATTCGGATGTGACGATGCATGATCGCCGAGCGATCGATGACGATCCAATTGAAAAAAAGCTCCGGTCGATAGCAAAACACGATGCATGCGCGCGCATGGGCGCCGCGACGAGGCTCGGTCGCGCCGTTTCGATCGATCGCAGGAATGCCGACGGTGGCGCGCCGCCGCAGGGGACTCGCGTCAGGCTTCCGTGGCCGCGCCGCCGGCGACGCGCGGCGTCTGCGAGTACTGGCGCAGCAGCGCCGCGAAGCGCTCCGCCGGTTCGGCGAGGGTCTCGTGCTTGCGCGTCAGAATCCCGAAGCCTTCGAGGTTGCGGCCGATCTCGATCGGCAGCATCACCAGCAGCTTGGCGCGCAGATGGTCGCGCACCACCGGCTCCGGCAGCATCGCGATCGCGTCGCTGTTCTGCACCAGTTGCAGCGTCGCGAAGATCGAGCCGCATTCGACGACGTTGCCCGGCGAGGCCAGGCGCGCGTGCGCCAGTTCCTCTTCGAACAGGCGGCGCGCCGGGCTCGTCAGCGGCTGCAGGACCCACGGCAGCTCGATCAGCTCGGCGAGGCGCAGGCTGTGCCGGCTGCCGAGCGGATGGCCTGCGCGGACGATCAGCCGCATCGATTCGTTGGCGAGCGGTTCGAAGTCGAATTCGTTGTGCTGCAGCGGATGCGTGAAGCGGCCCAACGCGAAGTCGATCTGCCCGCGCTGCAGCAGTTCGACGATCTGGTCGCTGGTTTCGCCGAGAATGCGCACGTTCAGCAGCGGCCGCTCGGCCTTCAGGTCGGCGACGGCCATCGCCAGCAGATCCGGCGCCGCGCCCATGATCGCGCCGACCGTCAGCTGGCCGTGGCCGCCCCGGCGCTTCACCTCCAGTCCTTCGGCGAAGCGCTGCAGATCGGTGAGGGTACGGCGCGCATAGGCCAGCGTCACCTGACCGAGCGGCGTCGGATGCAGGCCGCGAGCGCGGCGCTCGAACAGCAGGAAGCCGAAAGCTTCCTCGATGTTGGCCAGCATGCGGCTCGCGCTCGGCTGCGCGACGTTGATCTCGGCGGCGGCCTGATGAAGGTTGCCCGTTTCGTCGAGCGCAACGAGCAGCGACAGATGCTTGAAGCGTAGGCGGTTGACCAGCGCCAGCACGGAGCGGGAAGTGCTCATATACGTTTTATGTATCGATTGGCGAGAATATCGCATGGGTCTGATATCGATCGCCCGATTATAGTCAGGTCCCGCATCGCGCCGCCCGCAGCGCGCCGCGGGCGGATGCCAGCGCCTCGCCCATTCAAGAAGCCGCCGGTCGCGCCGATACCCGCAGCATCGGGTGCGATGCACCCCGCCAGCGAGGAAGCCGCCGTGTCGTATGCCGCCGTCCGCCAGTACCAGGATGCCTCGACCAGCACCGTCAGCGCCGAGCTGTCGCCGCATCGCCTGACGGCGATGCTGTTCGACGGCGCGCTGGCGCGCCTGGCGACGGGCCGCGGCGCGATGGCGCGCGGCGAGCTCGCGATCAAGCTGCGCACGATGTCCGGCGCGCTGGCGATCGTCGAGCATCTGCGCGCCTGCCTCGACCATCAGGCCGGCGGCGCTGTCGCCCGCAACCTCGATGCGCTGTACGACTACATGCTGCGCCGTCTGGTGCACGCCAACGCCAGCAACGACGTCGCCGCGGTCGACGAGGTGATCGGCCTGCTGCGGCCGCTGCGCGAAGCCTGGGACGCGATCGGCGAGCGCTGACGTGCCATTGCCCGGCCTCAGCTATCGCGACCGGCTGCCGCTGACCTGGCAGACGGCCGAAACGGACGGATTACCGGCCGACTGGGCCGTGCAGAACCAACGCATGCTGACGGCGCTGGCCACGCTCGACGAGCGCACGCGCATCGAGCCGGAGACGCCGGGCGCCCAGGAATTCGAGCGCCTGCATCACAAGTTCGACCTGATGATCGAGCTGCTCGGCGCGCTGTTGCGCGCGGCGCAGCCGCTGCCGGCGCCGCGCCCCGTGTGCGTCGGCGCCGAAGGTCTGGCCTGGCCGCTCGATGCCGACGCGCCGCAGCCCGGCGCCTGCGTCGACGTCCGTCTCTACCTGCATCCTTCGCTGCCGGCGCCGCTGCAATGGCGCGGCCGGGTCCTCGCGCATGAGGAGGGCGACGTGCTGCTGCAGTTCGCGCCGTGGCCGGAGGCGCTGGCCGCCGCCGTGGAGCGCCACGTGTTCACCCGGCACCGTCGGTCTGTCGCTGGTGCACGTTCGCCAGTTCAGCGCGGAGACGGCGAAACGCGCACATAAAATCCGTTACCTCAGTGTTACACCCTATTCAATGAGGAACGGAGCCTGCCGATGCGAGTGGTACTGGCGGAGCCGCAGAACCTGGTCCGCGCCGGCCTGCGCCGGTTGCTGGAAGAACATGCCCACGCCGAGATCGTCGGTGAAGCCGCCGACGGGTCCCAGCTGCTCGAACTGACGGGCCGCCTGCGGCCCGAAGTGGTCCTGACCGAGCTCAACCTGCCGCAGATTTCCGGGCTCGAGGCACTGGCGCAGATCCGCCGCCATTACCCGGAGGTCGCGGTCATCATCCTTTCGTCGCCGACGGATGGGCATCACGTGCGCGTCGCGCTGCGCAGCGGCGCCGCCGGCTTCATCGCCAAGGATGCCGAGCCGATGGAGCTGAGCCTGGCGCTGCGCGCCGTCGAGCGCCATCAGATCTATCTGAGTCCGGCGATCTCGCACAAGGCGATCGAGCGTCGCGCCGACCAGCGCCTCGAAGACGCGGCGGTGCTGACGCCGCGCCAGCGGCAGGTGCTGCAGCTGATCGGCCGCGGCAAGTCGACGAAGGAAATCGCCGCGCTGATGGGCATCAGCATCAAGACCGTCGAGACGCATCGCGCGCGTCTGATGCAGGCGCTGGGCCTCTACGGCACCAACGCGCTGATGCGCCATGCGATCCGCAGCGGCCTCGATCACATGCTGGTGTGATGGCGGAATCTCGTCGCAGGTCGGGGCAACCCCGACCTGCGGTGGGGAATAATTTTCTTTGGAGATATCGCTGAATTCGTAACAGTGTGTCAGCCGATTCGTTCAGGGTCGCGAACAGGGGACATGCCGATGACGAAGATGAATGTGCAGGCCCGCATGGGCCAGCAGATCGCGATGACGCCGCAGCTGCTGCAGTCGATCCGCCTGCTGCAGCTGTCGACGCTGGAGCTCGAGCAGGAACTGCGGCAGGCGCTGGCGCAGAACGTGATGCTCGAAGGCGAGGACGACGAACCCGCATACGCCGAGCCGGCGCCGGCCGAGGATGAGCGCCAGGACGTCGAGGTCAGCGGCTGCGACGCCGCCGCGACCGGCCGCGTCGAGGCCGATTTCGACTGGTCGGTGCGCGAATCGTGGAGCGGCGGCGAGCCGGTCGACGAGGACGGCGAACGCTGGGAAGCGCGCGTTGCCGCGGCGCCGCAGACCGATGCGCGCCTTGCCGCGCTCGAACAGCTGCGTCTGGTCGTCGCCGACCGCCGCCAGGCCGCGCTCTGCGCTGCGATCGTCGACGCCGTCGACGACAACGGCTATCTCGAACAGCCGCTCGACGGCATCGCCCGCGAATGCGGCGTCGAACCGCTCGCCGGCGACGCCGAGATGGCGGCGGCGCTGCAGCTGGTGCAGCGCCATGTCGAGCCGAGCGGCTTCGCCGCGCGCGACCTGCGCGAATGCCTGACGCTGCAGCTCGACGCGCAGCCGGCAGCGACGCCGGGCCTGACGCTGGCGCGCCGCATCGTCGACACCGGCCTCGAACGGCTCGCCGCGCAGGACTACGCCGCGCTGGCCGCCGCGTTCGACGCCGACCACGCCGCGCTGCACGACGCGCTCGACCTGATCCTGAGCCTCAATCCGAAGCCGGCCAGCGCGCTGGCCGCGCCGGCCGAGGCCGCACTGCCGGATCTGATCGTCACCGGCACCTCGGGCAACTGGCGCGTCGAGCTCAATGCCGAGCGCCTGCCGCGCGTGCGCGTCAACGCCGCCTACGAGCGCATGCTCGGCGCCGTCGCGCATCGCGCGCTGCGCGAGCAGCTGCAGGAGGCGCGCTGGCTGGTGCGCGGCCTGGAAATGCGCCACGACACGCTGCTGCGCGCCGGCCGCGCGATCTTCGAGCGCCAGCAGGGCTTCCTCGAACGCGGTGAGGAGGGCATGGCGCCGTTGACGCTGCGCGAGATCGCCGACAGCATCGGCATGCACGAATCGACCGTCTGTCGGGTCAGCAGCAACAAATGGGTGGCGACGCCGTGGGGCGTCTATGAATTGAAGGCATTCTTCCCGTCACAGATCGCGGGACGCGGGCAGGAAAGCTCGGGCACGGCGGTCAAGGCCTTGATTCGCAAGATCGTCAATGCCGAGAACCGCCAGGCGCCGCTGAGCGACGGCGAGATCGCCGCGCTGCTCGCGCGACAGGGAATCGAAGTGGCGCGCCGGACCGTGGCCAAGTACCGCGAGGCGATGCGCATCCCGCCGGTCAAAGGGCGCGGCGCGCAGAACGTGGCACGGCGTTTGCCGCTGGCGGGCTGATCGAACAACGGGGACGCGAGTCTCGGGGGGCGGGGCGGTGACGAAAGTGCGGACGCTGCTGGTCGACGACAATCGGCCGTTCCTGATCCTGGCGCGGCATCTGCTCGCCGGCTTCGCCGAGATCGAGGTGGTCGGCGAGGCCTACGACGGCGAGGAAGCCGTGCGCGCCGCCGAAGAACTGCAGCCCGAGCTGATCATCATGGATCTGGCGATGCCGCGCATGGGCGGGCTGCAGGCGACGCGCCTGATCAAGGCGCAGGACGCACCGCCGGTCATCGTCATCGCCTCGCATTACGACGACGCCGCGCATCGGGAATTCGTCGCCCAGGTGGGCGCCGAAGGGTTCATCAACAAGCGCAACTACGAAAACGACGTCATCCAGCTGGTACGTCGTCTGTTGCGGGAGAGGGGTGATGTCTGAGTCTCGCGTGCTGGTCATCGAAGCGGACGCCGCGCGTGCCGAGGTTCTGCGCGCGGTCCTCGAATTCATCGACTATCGCGCCAGCGTGGTCGCCGACGCCGGCGAGCTGACGCTGGCCGCGCAGAAGCCGCAGGACTGGCTGGCGGTCATCGTCGGCGACAGTCCGCAGGACAGTCTCGACGCCTTCGTCGCCTGGCTGCGCCGTGATCGCCGCCATCCGCCGCTGATCGTGCTGCAGCCGCAGCACGAGGCGCTGCTCAACCGCTACGGGCTCGACGCCAGTGCCTGCCTGCCGCTCGATGTGCCGGTGCGCTATGCGCAGCTCACCGAGCATCTCAAGCGGGCCGGCCTGCTGCAGATGGAGCAGGAGATCGGCGCCAAGCGTCTGAACGGCCCGAGCGGTAACTCGACGGCGATCCGCCGCGTGCGCAAGCTGATCGAGCAGGTCGCCGCCTTCGACACCACGGTGCTGATCACCGGCGAGTCGGGCACCGGCAAGGAAGTCGTCGCGCGCGCGATCCACGATCGCTCGGTGCGCCGCGACCAGCCGTTCGTCGCCGTCAACTGCGGCGCGATTCCGTCGGAGCTGCTCGAGAGCGAGCTGTTCGGCCACGAAAAGGGCGCCTTCACCGGCGCTATCACCGCGCGCCGCGGCCGCTTCGAAATGGCCGACGGCGGCACGCTGTTCCTCGACGAGATCGGCGACATGCCGCTGCCGATGCAGGTCAAGATCCTGCGCGTGCTGCAGGAGCGCACCTTCGAGCGTGTCGGCGCCAACCGCAGCTCGCACTGCGACGTGCGCATCATCGCCGCCACGCATCGCAACCTCGAGGATGCCATCGTCAAGGGCGCGTTCCGCGAGGATCTGTTCTACCGCCTCAACGTGTTCCCGATCGAGACGCCGCCGCTGCGCGAGCGCACCGAAGACCTGCCGCTGCTGATCGAGGATCTGATCCAGACGCTCGAACGAGGCGGCCACGGCTCGGTACGGCTGGCGCCGGACGCGGTGCATGCGCTGCGCAGCTACCACTGGCCGGGCAATGTGCGCGAGCTGTCGAACCTGATCGAGCGTCTGGCGGTGCTGCATCCGCGCGCGCTGGTCGACGCCGCCAGCCTGCCGAAGCGCTACTGCCTCGACGCGCCGCTCGCCGCGCCGGCCACGGCCGCGATGGCGGACAGCGCCGGCGAGCACTACTACGGCACGACCTCGATCGCGGCGATGCTGCCGCCGCCGGAAGCTTCGCTCGTATCGTCGGCGCTGTCGCTCGGCGATCTGCCGGCCGAAGGCATGAATCTCAAGGACCACATCGAGGCGATCGAGCTGTCGCTGATCCGCCAGGCGCTGGCGCAGGCCGGCGGCGTGGTCGCGCACGCGGCGAAGCTGCTCAACACGCGACGCACGACGCTGGTCGAGAAGCTGCGCAAGTACGGCCTCACGCGCGAAGCCGGCAACGACATCGAGCTGGCTTCCTAGCGCACGCCGGCTGCCGGCGCGCCTCGCTGAAGGCGCCAGTCAGGGCTTCTGTTAGCGCTACTGGTGCTACCGGAAGCCCCTAGCGCGCCGGCACGGGCACGCTGTCGTCGACCGCTTCGGTGCCGCGCACCTGCTGTAGCACCCGCTCGAGGTTCGTCGTGCCGCTGACGCCGGCGGGCTTGGCCTCGATGCCGCCGATGATCGCCAGCAGCCGCTGGCGATTGCCGGCCAGCCGGTGCTGCAGGCGCTCGATCTCGCCGACCTTGCGCCTGAGGCTGGCGAGCAGCTCGTCCTGCTGCCATTGCCGGGTCCCCGACGACTGCGGCAGCAGCGCGCGAATCTCGTCGAGCGTGAAGCCGCAGCTCTGCGCGCTGGTGATGATCTCCAGCACCTGCAGCGCCTCGGGCGGATACTGGCGATAGCCGTTCGCGCCGCGGCGCGCGAAATCGAGCAGTCCGCTGGCCTCGTAGAAGCGGATCCGCGAAGCGGCGAGGCCGCTGTGCCGGGCAAGTTCACCGATCTTCATGGACTTCGCGCGCCTGTTGACCTTCAAGCTGACTTCAAGCTTAGCGTCGGCGCCTCGGCCTGACCAATCGCCGCGCCCGAACTTCTCCGGTGCCGCGCGGGATGGACACGCCCATTGCCACGAGAACACAGAAGGAGGACATCATGAAGAAGCTGTCGGGGGCCGCGGCCGTCGTGCTGCTCGCCGCCATGCTGGCGTTTGCCTGGACTTTCACGCCGCAGACGCTGCCGGTGTCCGCGGTGCCGGGTGCGCAGTTGCCGCCGCCGCCGGCGGTGCGCGCGACGATCGCGGTCGCCGAGACCGGCGCGCTCGATTCGAATGCGCTGTTCGCCTACCGCGGCGGCGGGTTCGAGCCGCGCCAGTTCGGCATGGACGTCTTCGTCGTCCGCCATCCGCAAGGCACGCTGCTGTTCGAGGCCGGCTTCGGCCGCCATCTGCGCGAGCATCTGCAGAGCGTGCCGTGGCTGATGCGCGTGCTGTCGACGGTGCATCCGGCGACGCCGCTCGATGTCCAGCTGAAGGCCGCCGGCCTGCCGCCGGAGCGGCTGGCGGGCGTGTTTCTGACGCACACGCACTGGGACCACGTCGGTGCGCTGCAGGATCTGCCCGGCGTGCCGGTGTACGTGCCGCGCGTCGAGCGCGACTTCATCGCGCACGGCGGCGAGGCCACCGCGCTGCTGCGCAGCTTCGGCGCGCTGAACTACCGTCTGTACGACTTCGAGGGGCCGCCGTACGCCGGCTTCGCGGCGAGCCATGACGTGTTCGGCGACGGCAGCGTCGTCATCGTGCCGGCCGGCGGGCATACGCCCGGCGCCGTCGTCGCCTTCATCCGCGGCGCCGAGCACGACTACGCGCTGATCGGCGATCAGGCCTGGCAGCGCGAGGGCGTCGACATTCCCGCCGAGAAGCCGTGGCTGTCGCGGCTGATGGTCGACGCCGACGCGGCCGGCGTGCGCCATAACCTCGTCGACCTGCATCGCCTGCAGCAGGCCAATCCGCGTCTGCTCATCGTGCCGTCGCACGATCGTCGCGTGACCTCGACGCTGCCGCGGCTGGCGCCGGCGCAGTCCTGAGCGTCGCCGGAGCTTCTGAAAAAAAGCGCATACCTCGTCATGGCGAGGCGCCGTCGGCGACGAAGCCAGCGGCGCACGACGCAAGGGATGCTCTGGATCGCCGCGGCCGCGGCGTGGCCTCGCGATGGCGGAATCTTTCAGGCCTTCCTTGGCGGACCGGCGCTGCCTTGGCGCGCCGCCGTGCCGGCCCTGCTGCCGGCCGCGGACCGTCGCCGTGATGCCGGCAGTGGCTGCGGCCGATGCCGCGCCACGATTCCGTCGCGGCCGGCCGAAGAGCGGCGAAGGGCGGTCGGGGCCGCGCACGCGCGTCGGGCCTTTGACGCATCCGGGCGGGAACGGAAGTTGCCTCGATGGCCGCGAACCGTCACCAACTTTCGCACGATGAACGAGATGGACGTCAGTCGCGTGCTCGCGCAGATCCGCACGCTGCAGGCCCAGGCCGGCGCGGCGCCGGCACGCGCCGCCGCCGTGGCGCCGGCGGCGCAGGACGGCGGCGGCTTCGCGACGCTGCTGAAGACCGCGATCGGCGAGGTCAACCAGTCGCAGAACAGCGCGGCGCAGCTGCAGCAGTCGTTTGCGCTCGGTGACCGCGACACCGAGCTGTCGTCGGTGATGCTCGCCAGCGCCAAGGCGCAGGTGCAGTTCAAGGCGATGACCGAGGTACGCAACCGCCTGGTGGCGGCGTACCAGGACATCATGAACATGCCGCTGTAAGGGGCCGCCCGCCATGGCTACGCTTTCGCTGCCGGCCGCCCGCCAGCTCAAGGACATTCCGGCCCTGCGCCAGCTCGCGGTGCTGGCCGGCATCGCCATCGCCGTCGCGATCGGCCTGGCGATCTGGTCCTGGTCGCAGAAGCCGGGCTACGTGCCGGTCTACGCCGGCCTGTCCGACAAGGATGCGGCGGAACTGGCCGACGCGCTGCACGCCGCCGACATTCCGATGAAGCTGGAAGCCGGCACCGTCACCGTGCCGCAGGCGCAGCTCTACGACGCGCGCCTCAAGCTCGCTGCGCAGGGCCTGCCGCGCGGCAGCAGTCAGGGTTTCGAGCTGATCCAGCAGGAGCAGGGCTTCGGCACCAGCCAGTTCATCGAGAACGCGCGCTACCAGCACGCGCTCGAAACCGAGCTGGCGCGCACGATCGGCAATCTGCAGCCGGTGCGCGCCGCGCGCGTGCACCTGGCGATCCCCAAGCCCTCGGCGTTCGCGCGCAAGAGCGACGCGCCGAGCGCCTCGGTGTTCATCGAGCTGTACTCGGGCCGCCAGCTCGAAGGCGATCAGGTCGCTTCGATCGTGCACCTCGTCGCCGCCAGCGTGCCGGGCCTGCTGCCGGCGGCGGTGACGGTGATCGATCAGTTCGGGCATCTGCTGACCAACGACGCCGACAGCGCGCTGGCCAAGACCGCCGAGCAGTTCGATTACACGCGGCGCGTCGAGTCGGACTACCAGCGGCGCATCGAGCAGCTGCTGACGCCGATGGTCGGTGCCGGCCGCGTCAACGCCCAGGTCGCTGCCGATCTCGACTTCGCCGAAACCGAGGAGGCGCGCGAACAGTACGGCGCCGATCCGGCCAAGCTGCGCAGCGAGCAGACTGCCGAGGACATCCAGCGCGGCGCCGCCAAGACGCCGGCCGGCGTGCCCGGCGCGACCAGCAACCAGCCGCCGCCGCAGACCGCGAATCCGCCGCTGAATCAGCTTGCCGGCGGCGCCGCGGCCGGCGCCGACGGCGACGTGCAGTCGCAGAGCCGTCAGGCGACGCGCAACTACGAACTCGACCGCACCGTCAGCCATACGCGGCAGTCGGTCGGCCGTCTCAAGCGCTTGTCGATCGCGGTGCTGGTCGATCATGTGCCGCGCCTCGAAGGCGAGGGCAAGGAGCAGAAGACCGTACTCAAGCCGCTGAGCGCGGAGGAACTCGCCAAGGTCGAATCGCTGGTCAAGGAGGCGGTCGGCTTCGACGCCGCGCGCGGCGACTCGGTATCGGTGCAGAACTCCGCGTTCGTCGCCGGCGAGACGCTGGTGCCGGAGGCGCTGCCGGTCTGGGAGCAGCCGCAGGTGCTGTCGATCGCGCGTCAGGCCGGCGGCGTGCTGCTGGTGCTGGCGCTGATCGTCTTCATCCTGCGTCCGGCGCTGCGCCAGCTGCTCGGCGCCTCGACGCGCGCGCCGGCGCTCGAAGGCACGGTCGAGGATACGCCGGCGGCGGCGCCGCTGGTCGACGATCGCGTGACGCTGAGCAGCGAGCCGCCGCCGCCGTCGCCGTACGAGCAGCGCCTGCAGCTCGCCCGCAAGGCGGTCGCCGAAGATCCGAAGCGCGTCGCCCAGGTCGTCAAGAGCTGGATCGGCCAGGAGGGCGCATGAAACCGCACCCGTCACGCCCGCCGGAGTGCCGCCGATGAGCGAGGCCGCCGTGTCCGGCGTCGAACGCGCCGCGATCCTGCTGATGTCGCTCGGTGAGGCCGAGGCCGCCGAGGTACTCAAGCACATGAGCGCCAAGGACGTGCAGAAGGTTGGCGCGGCGATGGCGTCGCTGACCAGCGTCACGCGCGACCGCGCCACCGACGTGATGCAGCGCTTCGTCAGCGAGCTCGACGACCAGACTTCGCTGGGCGTCGGTGCCGACGACTACGTGCGCCGCGTGCTGGTCAACGCCCTCGGCCAGGACAAGGCCTCGGGCCTGATCGACCGCATCCTGCTCGGCCGCAACAGCAAGGGCCTGGAAGCGCTGAAGTGGATGGAGACGCGCGCGGTCGCCGATCTGGTGCGCAACGAACATCCGCAGATCGTCGCGATCGTGCTCGCCTATCTCGATCCGGACCAGGCCGCCGAGATCGTGCAGCTGCTGCCCGAGCGCATGCGCGGCGACGTGCTGATGCGCATCGCCCGGCTCGACGGCATCCAGCCGCAGGCCTTGCGCGAACTCGACGAGATCATGGAGAAGCAGTTCTCCGGCGGCAGCAACCTGAAGTCGTCGAGCGTCGGCGGCGTCAAGGTCGCGGCCACCATCCTCAACCTGATGGATTCGGCCGCCGAGCAGGCGATCGTCGCCAAGATCGGCGAGGTCGACGCCGACCTGAGCCAGCGCATCCAGGATCTGATGTTCGTGTTCGACGACCTCGCCGCGGTCGACGACCGCAGCGTGCAGACGCTGCTGCGCGAGATCTCGACCGAGACGCTGGGCCTGGCGCTGAAGGGCGCCGACCCGCGCGTGCGCGACAAGATCCTCAAGAACATGTCGAAGCGCGCCGCCGAGATGCTGGTCGAGGACATGGAAGCCAAGGGTCCGGCCAAGCTCGCCGACGTCGAGGGCGCGCAAAAGGACATCCTCGCCGTCGCGCGCCGCCTCGCCGAGAGCGGCGCGATCGTGCTCGGCAACGGCGAGGCCTTCGTCTGATGCGCGCCGCGGCCGGCGGAGCGCGCCGATGATGAGCGAGCCGCAAGCGGGTGGCGCGTTCATCGCCGATCCAGACGCCCGTCTGACGCGCTGGTCGCTGCCGGTGTTCGACGCGCCGGCCGACGCCGCGCCGCCGACCGCGCAGGCGATCGAGGACATCGAGGCCGCGGCCTACGAGGAAGGCAAGCGCCGCGGCTACGAGGACGGCGTGCAGGCCGGCCGCGAGGACATGCGCCGCGAGGCGGCGCGGCTGCGCGCGCTGATCGAGCAGATCGCGCGGCCGCTCGCGCAGCTCGACGAGGACGTCGAGCGCGCGCTCGTCGATCTGGCCTGCGCGCTGGCGCGCAAGCTCGTCGACGAGAGCCTGCAGTGCGAGCCGCAGCACGTGGTGACGCTGGCGCGCACGGCGCTGGCGGCGCTGCCGCCGGATCTGCGCGACATCCGCCTGTATGCGCATCCGGACGACGCCGTGCTGCTGCGCGAACAGCTGCAGCCGCCGCCGGAAGCGCAGCAGTTCCGCGTGCTCGACGATGCGCAGCTGCAGCGCGGCGACTGCCGCGTGCAGACCGAGTCGAGCTATCTCGACGCGCGCCTCGACACGCGTCTGGCGCTGGCCGCCGCGGCGCTGGCCGGAGCGGCGTCGTGAGCGCGGCGACCGGCGAGTGGCGCCGTGCCGCGGCGCAGCGCCTCGGCGCTGGCCTGCGGCGCCAGCACGGCGCCGTCGCCGATCTCGCCACGCTGCGTCCGGAAGGCCGCCTGCAGCGTGTCGTCGGCCTGACCCTGGAGGCGGTCGGCTGCCGACTGCCGATCGGCGCGCGCGTGCGCGTCGACACCGCCGACGGCCACGGCCTCGAAGCCGAAGTCGTCGGCTTCGCCGGCGAGCGCACCTTCCTGATGCCGACCGCCGACATGCGCGGCCTGACGCCGCAGGCGCGCGTGCATCCGCTGTCCGGCGGCGCCGGCATCGTCGCCGGCGACGGCCTGCTCGGCCGCGTGCTCGACGCCGAGGGCGCGCCGATCGACGGTGGCGGCCGCCTGCAGGCCGACGGCCATGCGCGGCTCGACGCGCCGAGCATCAATCCGCTGGCGCGCGCGCCGGTGACGACGCCGCTCGACGTCGGCGTGCGCGCGATCAACGCGCTGCTGACGGTCGGGCGCGGCCAGCGTCTCGGCCTGTTCGCCGGCACAGGCGTCGGCAAGTCGACGCTGCTCGGCATGATGACGCGCTTCACGCAGGCGGATGTGGTCGTCGTCGGCCTGATCGGCGAGCGCGGCCGCGAAGTGCGCGAATTCCTCGACAAGAGCCTCGGCGCCGAAGGCCTGCGCCGCGCGGTGGTCGTCGCCACGCCGGCCGACCGCTCGCCGCTGCTGCGCCTGCGCGCGGCCTATACGGCGACGGCGATCGCCGAGCACTTCCGCGACCGCGGCCGCCACGTGCTGCTGCTGATGGATTCTTTGACGCGCTTCGCGCAGGCGGCGCGCGAGATCGGCCTGGCGGTCGGCGAGCCGCCGACCACGCGCGGCTATCCGCCGTCGGTGTTCGCGCGCCTGCCAGCGCTGGTCGAGCGCGCCGGCAACGGCCGCGAAGGGCAGGGCTCGATCACCGCGTTCTATACGGTGCTGACCGAGGGCGACGATCTGCAGGACCCGATCGCCGACGCCGCGCGCGGCATCCTCGACGGCCACATCGTGCTGTCGCGCGCGATCGCCGATGCCGGCCTGTATCCGGCGATCGACATCGAAGCCTCGATCTCGCGCGTCATGCACGACGTCGTCGGCGACGCGCAGATGCAGAAGGCGCGCGCGCTGCGCACGCTGTTCTCGGCGTACCAGCGCAACCGCGATCTCATCAACATCGGCGCCTACCAGCGCGGCGCCGATCCGAAAGTCGACGCGGCGCTCGAACGCTGGCCGCGCATCGAGGATTTCCTGAAGCAGTCCGTGCACGAGGCGGCCGCCTTCGACGACAGCCGCCGCCGGCTCGAGGAACTGCTCGCCTAGCCGAGGAGAAGAACGCCGTGGCCAGTCATTTTCCGTCCGCGCGCCTGCAGCCGCTGCAGCAGCTCGCCGATACGCGCGAGAGCGAGGCGGCGCGCCGCCTGCTCGACGCGCAGCGCCTGAAGGCCGAGCGCGAACAGCGCCTCGCCGAGCTGGCGCGCTACCGTGAGGAATACGAACGTCAGCCGGCCGCGGCGACGCCGCAGCTGCTGCGCAACCGCCAGGCTTTCCTCGAACGCCTGCGCGAAGCCGAGCGCTTCCAGCGCCAGCTGGTCGAGCAGGCCCAGCGCGGCGTCGATCAGGGCCGCGCGCAATGGCTGCTGCAGCAGCGCGAGACGCGCACCGTCGCCGAGCTGACCGCCTGCTACGTCGCCCGCGAGCAGCGCGAGGAAGCGCGCCGTGAGCAGCGCCACCACGACGAGCTGGCGACGCAGAACCATTGGCGCACGCGGCGCGCGGAGGCCGATTGAACGCAGCGCCCGCGACGGCGTCGCCGGCTGCCGCCGCGCCGGCCGTTGCGGCCCGCGGCGAGGGCCCGCCGGCGGCGGATCGCGCTGCGGCAGCCACGCGCGATACCTTCGCGGCGCTGCTCGGCGAGGCCGCACCGGCGACGTCGTCCCCGTCGTCCACGCCACGCGCGACGGCAGCGGCCGCGCCGCCACCGGCCAGGTCATCCGCCGCGCCCTGCGTCACGCCACCCGAAGTCAAAGCCGACGCCGACGCCGACGCTGCGGCAGCGGCGGACGGCGCGGACCCGGCCCGTGCCGCGGATGACGCGTCCGCGGCCGCTCCGGCTGCGGCTGCGGATGCGGCTGCGGCCCCTGCCGCCGGACCCGGCGACTGGCTCGCGCTGCTGCGGCAAAGCCTCGGACTCGCGACCGGCGCGGCGCTCGCGGCGCCGGCGGTGGCGACGGACGAGGCCGTGCGCGGCGGCGCCATGCCCGCCGCGCCGGCATCGGCGGCGACCGCTGCCGCGACGGCGACCGCGGCGCCGAAGCCGGCTGCCGCCGCAGTGCTGCCGTCCGGCGCGGATCTGAATCCGGCGCGGCCCGACGGCGCGCCGCCGCCGCTGTTTGCCCTTGCCGCGCCGGCGGACGACGGCGGCGACGCGCCGGATTCCGACGCGCCGCCGGCCGCGGTGGCGGCGCCCGATCCCGCGCCGTTCGGCGGCCTTGCGACCGCCTTGCCGGGCGCGCTCGCCGGCGCGCCGCAGCTGGCCGACGCGTCATCGACAGCGGCTGGTCCGCCGCCGATGACGCTGCCGCCCGATCACCCCGAGTTCACCGACGCGCTCGGCGAGCGCATCGTCTGGATCACCGACAGCGGTCTGGGCGAGGCGCGCATCGAGCTGCATCCGCTCGATCTCGGCAGCCTCACGGTGCGCGTGCAGATCCGCGGCGACGAGGCGCAGATCGCCTTCACCGCGGCGCAGCCGGCGACGCGCGCGCTGCTGCAGAACGCGCTGCCGCAGCTGCGCGAGCTGCTCAGCGTGCAGGGCCTGCAGCTGCTGCGCGCGCAGGTCGACGCGCGCGTCGCGCCGCAACGCGGCGGCGAGGCCGCCTTCGACGCGCCGCACGAGGCGGGTGCGACGGCCACGCGCGTGCGCCGCGTCGGTCGTCTCGAACTGGTCGACGCCTACGCCTGAAATCCGTCGCGCCGCATGCGCGCGCCGCTGCCGGATTTCCGGCGCGCTGTGTCGGTTTGCGGACCTGGCCGATCGCGCCGCAGACCGGCGCGATGACGGGAAACCAGCGCGGCAGCGGCGCTCGTCGCCATCCGGCGCCGCGCGGCGACCGTTCGCGGCGAAGGCGCCGGGTCTGGAACACGTCTTGCTCGGCGTCGGCATCGCAACGCCGTTCCAGGACCCGAGATGGCCAGCGCCGCCACCGACGAAACGAAGTCCGCTGCATCCCCGAAGAAAAGCGCATCGCCGCTGCCGGCGATCCTGATCGCCGTCGTGCTGTCGACCGGCGCGAGCGCCGGCATCAGCTTCATGCTGACGCGCCACGAGCTGGCGGCGCGGGACGCGGCCGCGCAGGCCGAGGCCGAAGGCGGCGAGGCCGCCGCCGCGGCGGCCAAGAAGGAGCCGCCGAACTACGTACCGCTCGATCCGGCCTTCGTCGTCAATCTGGAGAGCGACGACACCCGCTTCCTGCAGGTACAGGTGCAGCTGATGACGCGCGACGCGCATGCCGTTGACCTCATCAAGCTGCACGAGCCGCGCATCCGCAACACCCTGCTGCTGCTGTTCTCGCAACAGCAGCAGCAGGACATCGCCACGCGCGCCGGCAAGGAGAAGCTGCAGGCCACGGTGCTCGCCGAGATCCAGAAGATCCTCAGCGAGGAAACCGGCAAGCCGCTGGTCGAGGCGGTCTACTTCACGAGCTTCGTCACGCAATGAGCAACGATCTTCTCTCGCAGGACGAGATCGACGCGCTGCTGCACGGCGTCGACTCCGGCAAGGTCGATACCACGCCGGCACCGGCGGCGCCGGGCGAGGCGCGTCCCTTCGACTTCACCTCGCAGGAACGCATCGTGCGCGGCCGCATGCCGACGCTGGAAATGGTCAACGAGCGCTTCGCGCGCCTGTTCCGCATTTCGCTGTTCAACATGCTGCGCCGCACGCCGGAGCTGACGGTGGTCGGCATCGAGACGGTGAAGTTCTCCGAGTACACGCACTCGCTGTTCGTGCCGACCAGCCTCAACCTGATCCGCGTCAAGCCGCTGCGCGGCACGGCGCTGTGCATCTTCGAACCGCGTCTGGTGTTCACCGTGGTCGACAACTTCTTCGGCGGCGACGGCCGTCTGCCGACCAAGATCGAGGGCCGCGAGTTCACGCCGACCGAGATGCGCGTGATCCAGCTGCTGCTGCGCCAGGTGTTCGCCGATCAGCAGGAAGCCTGGAGCCCGGTGCTCGGTCTCGACTTCGAGTACCTGAACTCCGAGGTCAATCCGCATTTCGCCAACATCGTCTCGCCCGGCGAAATCGTCGTCGTCTGCAAGTTCAAGATCGAGCTGGAAGGCGGCGGCGGTCATCTGCACCTGACGTTTCCGTACTCGATGCTCGAGCCGATCCGCGATCTGCTCGACGCCGGCATCCAGTCCGACCGCGGCGACAAGGACGAGCGCTGGCCGCTGGCGCTGCGCGAGCAGGTCCGCGATCTGGAGGTCGAGACCAGCTGCGAGCTGCTGCGCGCGACGATGAGCCTGCGCCAGCTGACCCAGCTCAAGGCCGGCGACGTGATTCCGGTGACGTTGCCGCGCACGCTGGAGCTGTGCGTCGAGGACGTGCCGCTGTTCCGCGGCAGCTTCGGCGTCGCCAACGGCCGCAACGCCGTCCGCGTCCAGGAAGTGATCCGCCGCGCCAGCATGCCGGCCAGCCTGCGCGAGGCCGTATGAGCGCGCGGCCCTGCCGTCGTCCGATCCTGCCCGCGCGCACGCCGTCGTCCGGCGCGGCACGCCCCCCGCTGACTGTCTTCACCGTGGAGAATCATCCGTGAGCACCACCAAGGCGCCGGAAGCGGCGCGCGCCACCTTCCAGACGCTGGAGGACCGCCCGCTGCCGAGCGGCGGCGGCGACGTCAATCTCGATGTCATTCTCGACGTGCCGGTGACGCTGTCGATGGAAGTCGGCCGCGCGCGCGTGCCGATCCGCAATCTGCTGCAGCTCAACCAGGGCTCGGTCGTCGAGCTGGAGCGTGCCGCCGGCGAACCGCTCGACGTCTACGCCAACGGCACGCTGATCGCGCACGGCGAGGTCGTCGTCGTCAACGAGAAGTTCGGCATCCGCCTGACCGACGTGGTCAGCCCGGCCGAACGCATTCGCAAGCTCAAGTGAGCGAGACCCTCAGCGCCGCGCCGGCCGGGGCCGTCGCGCCCGCGGTCGCGGCCGCCCCGGGCGTGCCGCACGCGCCGGGCCCGGCGAGCGTCGCCGGCGCGTTCGGCAGTCTGGTCGTGGTGCTGCTGCTGATCGTCGCGCTCGGCTGGGCGGCGCGGCGCCTGCAGCAGTGGCGCGGTGCGCGCGGCGGCCTGCTGCAGGTGCTCGGCGGCGCCTCGCTCGGCGGCAAGGAGCGCGTCGTCGTGCTGCGCGCCGGCGAGGCGCACTTCCTGATCGGCGTCGCGCCGGGCGGTGTCAGCCTGCTGCATCGCTTCGACGCCGCGCCCGACGTCGCGCCCGACGTCGCGCCGGACGCCGGTGCGGCGATGCCGGCCGAAGGCGCGTTCGCGACGCGCCTGCGCGAACTGCTCGGCCCGCGGAGCGCACCATGAGCCGGACCCCGAACGGGCGCGTGCGCGCCGGCCTGACCCTGCTCGCGCTGCTGTGCGCCGGCGGGTCCGGCGCGGCCGCCGCCGCCGGCCTGCCCGGCGTGACGGCGACGCCGATCGGCGGCGGCGCGACGCAGTACAGCGTCAACGTCGAAGTGCTGCTGCTGATGACGCTGCTGACGCTGCTGCCGGCGCTGCTGCTGTGCATGACGGCGTTCACGCGCGTCATCGTCGTGCTCGGCCTGCTGCGCCAGGCGCTCGGCACCAACCAGACGCCGAGCAATCAGATCCTCGTCGGCCTGGCGCTGCTGCTGAGCTTCTTCGTGATGGCGCCGGTGCTGCAGAAGGTCTACGAGGACGGCGCGCGGCCGTACATGGACGGCCAGCTCGCGTTCGAGCCGGCGCTGGCCGCCGGCGCCAGGCCGCTGCGTGGCTTCATGCTCGCGCAGGTGCGCGATGCCGATCTGATGACGTTCACCCGGATCGCCGGACACGAGGCCTACGCGACGCCGGACGATATCCCGTTCACGGTGCTGGCCGCCGCGTTCGTCACCTCGGAGCTGACGACGGCCTTCCAGATCGGCTTTCTGCTGTTCATTCCGTTCGTCGTCATCGACCTCGTGGTGTCGAGCGTGCTGATGAGCATGGGCATGATGATGCTGTCGCCGATGCTGGTATCGCTGCCGTTCAAGCTGATGCTGTTCGTGCTGGTCGACGGCTGGTCGCTGGTGATGGGCATGCTCGCCGCCTCGTTCCACGCCGCCGGCTGACGCGCGATGACGCCCGAGACCGTTCTCACGCTGGCACGCGACGCGCTGTGGCTGACGCTGCTGCTGGCGGCGCCGTTGCTGCTGGCGGCGCTCGCCGTCGGCGTGCTGGTCGGCATCGTGCAGGCGGCGACGCAGATCAACGAGATGACGCTGAGCTTCATTCCCAAGCTGATCGCGCTCGCCGCGGTGCTGATCGTCGCCGGACCGTGGATGCTGCACACGCTGGTCGAGTACACGCGCCAGCTGATCGAGTCGATTCCGGGGCTGCTGAACTGATGGCGAAGCCCGTCATGGCGAGCGCCGCGCAGCCGTCCGTTGCGCTGTCCATTGCGCTGTCCGATCGGGCGCTGCCGCCGGCTTGCTTCGTCGCCGCGCGCCCCGCGACGACGGCCGCCGCGTCCCGGGCGTGAGCGCATGCGCTTCACCGACGCGCAACTGATCGCCTGGCTGCAGCAGTTCGCGTGGCCGCTGGCGCGCATCAGCTCGGCGCTGCTGATCGCGCCGGTGCTCGGCTCGGCGCGCGTCAGCGCACGCATCCGCATGCTGCTGGCGCTGTTGCTGACGCTGCTGATCGCGCCGCAGCTGCCGGCCGCGGCGCCGGTGGGACTGTTCGGCGCCGACTGGTGGGCGATCCTGCTGCAGCAGCTGGCGATCGGCCTGCTGATCGGCTTCACGCTGCAGCTGGTGTTCGAGGCGGTGACGCTGGCCGGCGAGCTGATCTCGGCGAGCGCGAGCCTGAGCTTCGCGACGCTCGCCGATCCGCTGCGCGGCGTGTCGACGCCGGTGATCGGCCAGTTCCTGACGATCTCGGCGACGCTGCTGTTCCTCGCGCTCGGCGGCCATCTGCAGCTGGTCGGCTGGCTGGCGCGCTCGTTCAGCCTGATGCCGGTCGCCGACGATGGCGTCGGCATCGCGCAGGTCGGCAGCGTGCTGCGCTTCTCGGGCCAGCTGTTCGCCGGCGGTCTGGCGCTGGCGCTGCCGCTGCTGATCGCGCTGCTGACGGTGAATCTCGCGCTCGGTGTCATCAGCCGCTCGGCGCCGGCGCTGAACCTGTTCGCGGTCGGCTTTCCGCTGAGCCTGATCGGCTGTCTGGTGCTGCTGTATCTGGCGATGCCGGCGATGCTCGAACATATCGAGGTCTTGTTCGACGGTGGCTGGATGGCGTTGGCGGGATGGCTGCAGTGAGGGCTGCTGCTCTCATGTTGCTGCGTGGGGTCCCTGATCGGGCTTTTGATTTCGCGCTGACGCGCGCCTCACTTTTCTTTACTTGTGCAAAGAAAAGTAAGCAAAAGAAAGCACACCCCTGGGGCCGCACTTCGCTGCGCGAAGTGCCCTGTGCTGCTCACGTGCTCGGGACCGTCGCCGACGCGGCATCCCTGCCGCGACGACGACTTGGCCGGCCATCCTGGCCGGCCATTCCCTGCGCGCGCTGCGCTGCTCGGTGCGGCCCAAGGGGACCCGAACATCAAAGGCAACAGCAGAGTCTCGCGCCAAGCACGCTTTGCTGTTTTCTTTTGGGTCCCCTTTGCGCAGCGCCGAGAAGCGCAGCCGGTCCGGGGCTGTCCGGCGCTGACTGTTTGAGCGGTGCGCAGCACCGCGAGTTTCAGCGCCGGCCGGGCCGGCGAGCATCGCAGGGAACCCCTGCGAAGCAGGGGCGCGTAAGCCAGGGGTGTGTTTCTCTTGCCTACTTCTCTTTGCACAAGCAAAGAGAAGTAGGGCGCGCGTCAGCGCGAAATCCAAGGTGGAATCCAGCACCCCGCGTAGCAGAACGAGCGAATGAACCCGCGGTTGGTTCAAGCGCCTGCGTCGCCGGAGGTTTGTCCGGGCGGCGGTGGCCATGAGCGATCCGCAGCGCACCGAACGCCCCACACCCAAACGCCTGCGCGAAGCCCGCGAACGCGGCGAGTTGCCGCGCTCCCGCGAGCTGGCGTCGGCGGTCGTCGTCGGCACCGGCGTGCTGCTGCTGATGGCGGCGGGACCGGGCATCGCCGCACGCAGCGCGAGCTGGCTCAAGCGCGCGCTGCAGCCGGATGCGGCGCTGCTCGACGATCCGCAGCGCCTGCTGGCCTGGGCCGGTACCCTGTTCGCGCAGGGCTTCCTGATCGTGCTGCCGCTGCTGGTCGCCGGCCTGGTCGCCGCGATCGTCGGGCCGCTGCTGCTCGGCGGCTGGAACTTCTCGGTCAAGGCGCTGCGTTTCGACGCCGGCAAGATCAACCCGATCACCGGCCTCGGCCGCGTGTTCTCGTCGCAGGCGCTGGTCGAGCTCGGCAAGGGCGTCATCAAGTCGGCGCTGCTCGGCGCGCTGGCCGCGACTTTCCTGTGGCGGCACCGCGACGGCTTTCTGGCGCTGGTGCGCATGGATACCGCCGCCGGCATCGGCGACGGCCTCGCGCTCGCGCTCGATGCGCTGCTGTGGCTGGCCGGCGGTCTGCTGGTGATCGCCGCGATCGACGCGCCGTATCAATGGTTCGCGTCGCTCAAGCGCCTGCGCATGACGCGCCAGGAAGTGCGCGACGAGTTCAAGCAGGCCGAAGGCAGTCCGGAAGTGAAAGGGCGCATCCGCCGCCTGCAAGCCGAGCGCTCGCGGCGCCGCATGATCGCCGCGGTGCCCGGTGCCGACGTGGTCGTCGTCAACCCGACGCACTACGCGGTGGCGCTCAAGTACGACGCGCCGAAGATGCGCGCGCCGCGCGTCGTCGCCAAGGGCATCGACGAGGTGGCGCTGGCGATCCGCGAGGCGGCGCGCAACGCGAAAGTCGCCATCGTCGAGGCGCCGCCGCTGGCGCGCGCGCTGTACCGCAGCGCGGCGCTCGACGCGGAGATCCCGGTCGGCCTCTACGCCGCCGTCGCGCAGGTGCTCACCTACGTTTATCAGCTGCGCCAGTACGCGGCCGGCCACGGCGCCACGCCTGGCACACGGCCTGCACCGCCGTCGCAGCCCGACCTCGGCGAGGTGCCGGACGGGCAGCCCGACGAATAAAACCGCCCGTACACGATGAACCTCAGCGCCTTCCTGCAGAACCTGCGTGGCCTCGAACGCAAGGGCCTCGCCGCACCGATCCTGCTGCTGATGGTGCTGGCGATGATGGTCGTGCCGCTGGCGACGCCGGTGCTCGATCTGATGTTCACGCTGAACATCGCGATCGCCATCGTCGTGCTGCTCGGCGTCGTCTATGTGCTGCGGCCGATGGACTTCTCGGCGTTCCCGACCGTGCTGCTGTTCGTCACCCTGCTGCGTCTGGCGCTGAACGTCGCTTCGACGCGCGTCGTGCTGCTGCACGGCCACGAGGGCACGCACGCCGCCGGCCGCGTCATCGAGGCCTTCGGCAACTTCGTGGTCGGCGGCAACTACGCGGTCGGCTTCGTCGTCTTCATCATCCTGACGATCGTCAACTTCATGGTCGTCACCAAGGGTGCCGAGCGCGTCTCGGAAGTTTCGGCGCGCTTCATCCTGGATTCCTTGCCCGGCAAGCAGATGGCGATCGACGCCGATCTCAACGCCGGTCTGATGACGCGCGAGGAAGCGCGCGAGCGCCGCAACGAGGTGCGCGAGGAGGCCGACTTCTACGGTTCGATGGACGGCGCCAGCAAGTTCATTCGCGGCGACGCGCTGGCCGGCATCCTGATCCTGGTCATCAACGTCATCGGCGGCCTGCTGATCGGCACCATGCAGCACGGCCTCGGTCTGGCCGACGCGCTGAAGAACTACACGCTGCTGGCGATCGGCGACGGTCTGGTCGCGCAGGTGCCGTCGCTGCTGCTGTCGACCGCGGTCGCCGTGCTGGTGACGCGCATGTCGAAGTCGCAGGACATGTCGCAGCAGGTCGTCGGCCAGGTCTTCGGCCAGCCGCGCGTGCTGGCGATCGCGGCGCTGGTGCTGGCGCTGATCGGCTTCGTGCCGGGCATGCCGAACCTCGTTTTCCTGCTGCTCGCCGCCGGCTGCGGCGGGCTTGCGTATCTGCTCGCCAAGCGGCAGCGCAGCGCCGCTGCCGCGCCGCCGCCGCCGGCCGCGCCGAGCGCGCCGGCCGAACTCGGCTGGGACGACGTCGGCCGCACCGACGCGATCGGCCTTGAAGTCGGCTATCGCCTGATCCCGATGGTCGACGCGCGCCAGGGCGGCGAGCTGATGGCGCGCATCAAGGGCGTGCGCAAGAAACTCACGCAGGACATCGGCTTTCTGATCCCGCCGGTGCACATCCGCGACAACCTCGAACTGCAGCCGTCGAGCTACCGCCTGCTGGTGCACGGCGTGCCGGTCGCTGAAAGCCAGGTCTATCCGGACCGCGATCTGGCGCTGAACCCCGGCCGCGTGTTCGGCACGCTCGACGGCATCCAGACCACCGATCCGTCGTTCGGCATGCCGGCGGTGTGGATCGAGCGCGGTGCGCGCGAGCACGCGCAGACGCTCGGCTACAGCGTCGTCGACTGCTCGACGGTGGTCGCCACGCATCTGTCGCAGGTGATCCAGAACCACGCGCACGAGCTGTTCGGCCACGACGAGGCGCAGGCGCTGCTCGCGCAGCTCGCCAAGCAGGCGCCGAAGCTCGCCGAGGATCTGGTGCCGAAGCTCTTGCCGCTGACCGTGTTCACGCGCGTGCTGCAGGCGCTGCTGGTCGAGCGCGTGCCGATCCGCCATCTGCGCGTGATCGCCGAGGCTTTGGCGGAGGGCGCCGCGCGCAGTCAGGATCCCGTCGCGCTCGCCGGCCATGTGCGCGTCGCGCTCGGGCGGCAGATCGTTCAGGAAATCAACGGCATGGCGCCGGAGCTGCCGGTGCTGACGCTGGGCGCGCCGCTGGAACAGGTCCTGCAGGACTCGCTCAAGAGCGGCGGTGCGGCGATCGAGCCGGGGCTGGCCGAACGCATGCACCGCTCGCTGGCTGAAAGCACACGCAAGCAGGAAGAGGCCGGGCAGCCGGCCGTGCTGCTGGTGCCCGCCGGCCTGCGACCGCTGCTCGCCCGATTCACCCGCCAGACCGTACCCGGATTGCACGTGCTGTCGTTCGACGAAGTTCCCGACAACAAGCGCATCCGCATGGTCGGCGCCATCGCCTGAGGTCGCGAAGAAGAGCTCGCATGAAAATCAAGAGATTCCTGGCGAAGAACATGCGCGAGGCGATCCGCCTCGTCCGCGAGGAGCTGGGCCCGGAGGCGGTGATCCTGTCGAATCACCGCGCCGGCGACGGCATCGAAGTCGTCGCCGCCACCGACTACGACGCCGCGCTGATGCAGCAGGCCGTGCGCCGCGCGGCGCCGCCGCCGGAGCCGCCGTCGTCACCGGCACCCGCACCGTCGCCGCCGGCGGGCGGCGGTCACGACCCGCTGCCGGCTCCGGCGCCGCCGCCGTCGCCGGAACTGCAGCAGCTGCGCCGCGAACTCGGCGGCATGCGCAAGCTGCTCGAATCGCAGATGGCCGGCATGGCCTGGCGCGAGCTGCGCGAGCATCCGCAGCGCCTGCGCGCGCTGCAGACGATGATCCAGCTCGGCGTCGAGCCGACGCTGGCGCGCGAGATCGCCGCCGAGCTGCCGGAGGCCAGCGACGACGAGCGCGCGCGCTTCCTGCCGCTCGGCCTGCTGACCCGGCGCCTGCCGGTGGTCCGCCACGACGTGCTGCTCGACGGCGGCGTCATCGCCCTGGTCGGGCCGACCGGCGCCGGCAAGACCACGACCCTCGCCAAGCTCGCGGCGCGCTACGCCGAGCGCCACGGCACGCGTGACCTGGCGCTGGTGACGACCGACCACTTCCGCGTCGGCGCCCAGGAGCAGCTGTTCACCTACGGCCGCCTGCTCGGCGTGCCGGTGCAGACCGCGGCCGGTCCCGACGAGCTGCGTGCGGTGCTGGCGCGGCTGTCGGACCGCAAGCTGGTGCTGATCGATACCGCCGGCGTCGGTCCGCGCGACGCGCAGCTGCAGGCCCAGCTCGCGGTCAAGGGCCACGGCGTGCAGAACTGGCTGGTGCTGTCGGCGACCACGCAGGCCGCCGATCTCGACGCCGTGATCCGCCGCTATGCGCCGGCCGCGCCGAACGCCTGCGTGCTGACCAAGCTCGACGAAACGCTGCGCATCGGCGGCGTGCTGTCGGCGACGGTGCGCCACCATCTGCCGATCGCCTACTGCTGCGACGGCCAGCGTGTGCCCGAAGACCTCGAGCTGGCACGCGCCAACGCCCTCGTGCTGCGTGCGATGCAGCTCGCGCGGACCACGCCGGCCCGCGTCGACGACGCGACGCTGGCCCTGCAGTTCGGAGCCGTCCATGCCGCACAGTGAAATCACGGGTCAGGCCGCCGGCCTGCGCCGCCTGCGCACGCCCAAGCCGGTACAGGTCATCGCCGTCACCAGCGGCAAGGGCGGCGTCGGCAAGACCTCGGTATCGGTCAACTTGGCGGTCGGCATGGCGCTCGACGGCAAGCGCGTGATGCTGCTCGACGGCGACCTCGGCCTCGCCAACGTCGACGTCATGCTCGGTCTGCAGCCCTCGTACAACCTCTCGCACGTGATCGCCGGGCAGTGCTCGCTCGACGACACGCTGATCGAGGGCCCGGCCGGCGTCATGGTGGTGCCGGCGTCGAGCGGCAAGCGCAACATGGCCGAGCTGTCCGGTGCCGAGCACGCCGGCCTGGTGCGCGCGTTCTCGGACCTGCACCGGCCGCTCGACACGCTGATCGTCGATACCGCGGCCGGCATCGCCGACAGCGTCATCACCTTCTCGCAGGCCTCGCAGCAGGTGATCGTCGTCGTCACCAGCGACCCGCAATCGCTGACCGACGCCTACGCGCTGATCAAGGTCCTGAGCCGCGATCACGGCATCTACCGCGTCCACGTGCTCGCCAACCAGGTGCACTCGCCGCGCGAGGCGCGCGAGATCTTCGAGAACCTGCGCCGCGTGTCCGAGCGTTTCCTCGACATCACGCTGAGCTCGATGGGCTTCGTGCCGCACGACGACTGGCTCAAGCGTGCGGTGCGCCGCCAGTGCGCAGTGGTCTCGGCCTATCCGGCCGCACCGAGCGCGGTGGCGCTGCGCGAGCTGGCGCGCGTCGCCGCGAGCTGGGGACCGCCGCTCGGCGCGCGCGGCAATCTCGAGTTCTTCGTCGAACGCCTGATCGGCTCCGGCAACGCGCCGGCGGGAGTGAGCGCATGAGCGGCGCAGCGATGCCGGCACGGCCGGCGCCGATGGACGAGGGCGAGCTGGTGCGCCAGCACGCCGATCTGGTCAAGCGCATCGCCCACCACTTGGCGGCGCGGCTGCCGTCGAGTGTCGACGTCGACGATCTGATCCAGGCCGGCGTCATCGGCCTGATCGAGGCGGCGCGCCATTACAACGGCACGCGCGGCGCCTCGTTCGAGACCTACGCCGGCATCCGCATCCGCGGCGCGATGCTCGACGAGCTGCGCCAGACCGACTGGGCGCCGCGCTCGGTGCACCGCCGCGACCGCGAGGTCGCCGAGGCGATCCGCGAGATCGAGCAGGCGCGCGGCCGCGAGGCGCGCGATCAGGAGATCGCCGAGCATCTGAAGATCGGCCTGGCCGAATACCACGCGATCGTCCACGACGCCGCCCGTTGCCAGGTGCTGAGCCTCGATGACGGCGGCGAGGACGGCGACGAGACGCTCGATGCGCACGATCCGGGCGACGGGCCGCTGCAGCACCTGCAGCACGCCGAGTTCCAGCGCGAGCTGGCGCGGGCGATCGCCGAGCTGCCGGAACGCGAGCGTCTGGTGCTGTCGCTGTACTACGAGCGCGAGCTGAACCTGCGCGAGATCGGCGCGGTGCTGAAAGTCAGCGAGAGCCGCGTCTGCCAGATCCACGGCCAGGCGCTGCTGCGTCTGCGCGCGCGGCTCAAGTTATGGCGTGAGGCGGCCGCTATCTAGCAAAACGGCGTCCGCGGCGCGCCGCCGTTTCCCCCAACACGGAAAGGGACCGATGGACAAGAACATGAAGATCCTCGTCGTCGACGACTTCTCGACGATGCGCCGCATCGTGCGCAACCTGCTCGGCGATCTCGGCTACAGCCAGATCACCGAAGCCGACGACGGCAAGACCGCCTGGCCGCTGCTGCAGGCCGGCAGCTTCGACTTCGTCGTCACCGACTGGAACATGCCGGGCATGACCGGCATCGAGCTGCTGCGTGCGATCCGCGCCGACGCGCGCATCGGCAAGACGCCGGTGCTGATGGTGACTGCCGAGGCGCAGCGCGACCAGATCATCGAGGCCGCACAGGCCGGCGTGAACGGCTACATCATCAAGCCGTTCAACGCGGTCACGCTCAAGGAGAAGATCGACAAGATCTTCCAGCGCATCGGCGAGACGGCCTGAGGCCATGAGCGCGCCCAGCGAAGATCGCGAGCTGCTGATCGGCGCCCTGCGCGCCTGGCTCGAACGGCTCGAAAGCGGCGGCAGCATCGACGCGCCGCCGGCGCTGGCCGAGCTGCTGCAGATGCAGGATCACGCCTTCTACCGGCAGGTCGCCGAGCTGACGCGGCGTCTGCATACGGCGGTCGTCGAGCTGCGCCTCGACGAGCGCCTGTCGCGGCTGGCCGGCGACGCGATTCCCGACGCGCGCTCGCGCCTGCATCACGTCGTGCACATGACCGAGGCGGCGGCGCACCGCACGCTCGATCTGGTCGACCAGATGCGCGGCATCGCCGCGCATATCGCGCAAGGCGCCGCGGCGCTGCAGGATCAGGGCACCGCGCCGCTCGCCGCGGCGCTGCAGGCCGACGCGCAGGCGCTGCGCGGCAAGCTCAGCGAGCTGGCGACCGCGCAGGAATACCAAGACCTCACCGGCCAGATCATCAAGCGCATCATCACCCTGGTCGAGGATGTCGAGGCGGCGCTGCTCGAACTGCTCGGCGCGCACGCCGGCGCCCTCAAGACCCCGGCGCCGATGCCGATACCCGAAACGAAGGCGGCGTTGGCCGGTCCCGCATTGCCGGGGCAGGAGACAACCAGCCAGCAGGACGCCGACGCGCTGCTCGCCAGCCTCGGCGTCTGACCCGACAGTCCACGGCCGCGCGCGATCGCCGCGCAAGGGCAACGTGAGCGCATGAGCAGCGACGACGACATCCGTGCCGATTTTCTCGCCGAGGCCGGCGAGCTCATCGAGCAGCTGGCCACGCAGCTGATCGCGCTGGAACGCGAGCCGCAGGACGCCGAGCTGCTCAACGCGGTGTTCCGCGCTTTCCACACGATCAAGGGCGGCGCCGGCTTCCTGATGCTGGCGCCGCTGGTCGACGTCTGCCACGCCGCCGAGGATGTGCTCAATGCGGTGCGCGGCCGCCGCCGCGTGCTCGACGCCGCCGTCATGGATGCGGTGTTGCAGGCGGTCGACGCGGTCCAGCAGATGATGGCGGAGCTGCAGGCCGGCGCGGCGCCGTCGGCAGCGGCGCCGGAGCTGCTGATGACGCTGCACGGCCTGCTCGACGGGCAGGCGCCGGCCGTTCCGGCCGCCGTGGCCGCGACCGTGCCGGCGGTGTCCGCCGCCGACACCATCAGCGACGACGAATTCGAAGCGCTGCTCGACCAGCTGCAGGGCAAGGCCGGCGCACCGCCGCTGCCGTCCGCGCCGACCGCGCCGCGTATCGCGCCGCCGCCCGCGATGCCGTCTGCTGCGCCGGCCGCCGCGCCGGCGCCGGTCATGGTGCGCGCCGAGGCCGAGACGATCCGCGTCGAGACGCACAAGCTCGATCAGCTGATGAACCTGATCGGCGAGCTGGTGCTGGTTCGCAACCGGCTCAAGGCGGTCAAGCCGCTGCTCGAAGAGCCCGCGGCGCGCGCGGTCGGCGAGCTCGACTTCATCACGCGCAGCCTGCAGAACACCGTCGCGCAGGTGCGCATGCAGCCGATCGGCAAGGTCTTTTCGCGCTTTCCGAAGCTGGCGCGCGACATCGCCCGCCAGCTCGGCAAGCAGGTCGAGGTGGTGCTCGAAGGCGAGGACACCGAGCTCGACAAGAACCTCGTCGACGCGCTCGCCGATCCGCTCGTGCACATGGTGCGCAACAGCGTCGATCACGGCCTGGAGACGCCGGACCGGCGCCTGGCGGCCGGCAAGCTGCAGGTCGGACGGCTGTGGCTGCGCGCCAGCCAGACCGGCGACCACATCCGCATCGAGATCCGCGACGACGGCGCCGGCATCGACGCCGCGCGCGTGCGCGACAAGGCGGTCGAGAAGGGCCTGATCGACGCCGACACGGCGGCGATGCTGTCGCCGGCCGACTGCCTGCAGCTGATCTTCCTGCCGGGCTTCAGCACCAAGGAGCAGGTCTCGGACCTGTCCGGACGCGGCGTCGGCATGGACGTGGTGATGTCGCGCATCAAGCGCCTCAACGGCAGCGTCGAGCTCGATTCGGTGGTCGGCGGCGGCACCACGCTGCGCATCCGCGTGCCGCTGACGCTGGCGGTGCTGGCGGTGCTGATCGTGCGTTGCGACGGCCGCCGCCTGGCGCTGCCGCTGGCGCCGGTCAGCGACGTGCTGCTGCTCGACGAATCGCAGCTGGCGCGCGACGCCGGCTGGGATGTGCTGCGCGTACGCGGCGAGCCGCTGCGCCTGGTCCATCTCGACCGCTGGCTGGGTCTCGCGCCGCTGCCGGGACCGCGTCACGTGGTGGTGATGCAGGACGGCGACGAGCGCTACGGCTTCGTCGTGCGCGAAGTGCTCGGCCGCGAGGAGATCGTCGTCAAGCCGCTCGGCGCCAGCCTGCGCGGCCTGGCCGGCGTCGCCGGCGCCACGGTGATGCCGGACGGCGGCATCGCGCTGATCGTCGATGCCACCGGCCTGGTCGCCGCGGCGCGCGCGCAGACCGTGGAGGGCGCGGCGCATGGATAAGCTCTCGCTGGCCGGCATCGCGCTGGCGCTGGTCGCGGTGATCGGCGGCTCGATCCTCAAGGGCGCCGGCGTCGAGGCGCTGCTGTCGCCGGCGGCGTTCACGATCGTCATCCTCGGCACGCTGGCGTCGATCTTCCTGCACACGCCGATGAGCGTGTTCATGCACGGCATGAAGATGGCGAAGATGGTGCTGATGCCGCCGCGCCACGACACCCAGGCGCTGATCGAGCGCATCGTCGGCTGGAGCGGCGTGGCCCGCAAGCAGGGCCTGCTGGCGCTCGAAGGCGAGGTCGAGGCGGAGAGCGATCCGTTCGTCAAGAAGGGGCTGCAGATGCTGGTCGACGGCGCCGAGCCGGACGCCATCCGCAGCATCCTCGAAGTCGAGGTGCAGACGCGCGAGCACCTCGATCTGCAGGGCGCCAAGGTCTTCGAGGGCATGGGCATCTACGCGCCGACGCTCGGCATCATCGGCGCGGTGATGGGCCTGATGGCGGTGCTCAAGAATCTCGCCGATCCGAGCAAGCTCGGCCACGGCATCGCCGCCGCGTTCGTCGCCACGATCTACGGCATCGGCAGCGCCAATCTCTTCTTCCTGCCGATGGCGGCCAAGCTCAAGGCCGTGGTCGCCGACCAGACGCGCGTGCGCGAGATGCTGATCGAGGGCCTGATCTCGATCTCGCAGGGCGAGAATCCGCGCAACATCGAAAGCAAGCTGCGCGGGTACTTTCACTGATGGCCAGGCGCAAGGCGCACGAAGACCACGTCAATCACGAAGCCTGGGCGATTCCCTACGGCGACCTGCTGACGCTGCTGCTGGCCTTCTTCGTGGTGATGTACGCGGTCTCCTCGGTCAACGAAGGGCGCTATCGCGTGCTCGCCGACTCGCTGTCGCAGGCCTTCGGCGGACCGCCGAAATCGGTGCGCCCGATCCAGCTCGGCGACAAGCCGGAGAAGGGCACGCAGGCCGACGCCATGTTCACCTCGCCGAGCATGCGCGGCTTCGAGACCGAGCCGTCGCGCCTGCAGAACGGCCGCGCCGGCACGCGCGTCGGCGGCCGCCCGGTGCCGGATGCCGGTGGCGGGCGCGAAGCCGCCGGCGGGCCGCCGGAAGCGCTCCAGCGCATGTCCGAAGCCGTGCAGCGGGCGATGCAGGATCTGATCCGCGAACAGCTGGTGACGGTGCGCCGCAACGAGCACTGGCTGGAGATCGAGATCCGCACCGACATCCTGTTCGCCAGCGGCGTCGCCCAGATCGCGCCGGAGGCGGTGCCGATCCTCGACCAGCTCGCCGGCATTCTCGCGCCGTTCCCGAATCCGCTGCGCATCGAGGGCTACACCGACGACCGGCCGATCGCGACCAGCGTGTTCCCGTCGAACTGGGAGCTGTCGGCGGCCCGCGCGGCCAGCGTCGTGCACCTGTTCATGCAGGCCGGCGTGGCGCCGGCGCGGATGAGCGTCGCCGGCTTCGGCGAATACCGGCCGGTCGCCGGCAACGACAGCGCCGAAGGCCGCAACCGCAACCGCCGTGTCGTGGTCGTGGTGATGGCGGCCGACGACGGCGGCGTGCCGGCCGATGCGCTGCCGCCGCCGGCGGCGGCAACTCCGGCCGCCGGACCGGCGGCCGAAACCGCACCGGTGCCGGCCGCGTCGGCCGCGTCGGCGGTGTCCGGAGCGGTGGCACCGACGCCGGCGCCGGCGGGGCAGGCCTCGTGAGCGAAGCGGCGAAGCGCGAGGACGCGGTCGCGCGCTGGGTCTGCTTCGGGCTCGGCGCGCAGGACTACGGCCTGCCGATCACGCAGGTGCACGAAGTGCTGCGCCTGGCGCCGATCGAGCCGGTGCCCGGCGCGCCGGACGTGGTGCCGGGCGTGATGAACCTGCGTGGCCAGGTCGTCACCGTGATCGACCTGCGCCGCTATCTGCGGCTGCCGGCGCCGGCGCCGAGCGCCGATGCGCGCATCGTCGTCGTCGTCCACGACGGCGAGACCTTCGGCCTGCTGGTCGATCGCATCGGCCAGGTCTCGAAGATCGCCGCCGACGCCATCAAGCCGCTGCCGGACCTGCACCGCGACGGCGATCCGTTCCGCTTCGTCGGCGTCGTCGCCGGCGAGCACGGGCTGCTGACGCTGCTCGACGTCGACGCCCTGCTCGGCGCCTTCAGGATCGGCGCCCGCTGACGCGGCGCTGACCGTTCGGCTGCCGCCGCGCGGCCGCTCATCCCCCGAGGCCACAGGAAAGCCCCGCCCGCGCCGCTGAAGAGGGTGGGATTCGAGGCGGCCGCGAGTCGTCGGGGGGCGATGCCGGGCGCCGCGGTGGCGCCGGCGGCGGCCGCCTCGAACCCCTTTTCGCGGTGCCCCGCGTGCCGGCGCGCAGATGCGCCGGCCGCCCGATCCGAGTCGCCGTACCCATACGAGGAGTTGCCGATGTCCTTCGATTCCGTTCAACCGACGCTGCGCGGTGCCGTGCTCGGCGGCGTGCTGCCGCTGGCCGGCATCGCCGCCGCCGCCCTGCCGGGCGGCCTGCCGCTCGGCGCGCCGCTGCTGCTGCTCGGCGCGCTCGCCGTGGCGCTCGGCGCGCTCGCCGGCGCGGCGCTGCTGCGCGCGGCGCTGCGGCCGGCGCAGCGCGCCGCGGCGGTCGCCGCCGCCGTCGCACGCGGCGAGCTCGAGGTCGCCGTCGGCGACGCCGGCGCGCTCGGCGAGACGCTCGGCGCCATGCTCGCCGCGCTGCGCCGGCAGCGCAGCGACGAACGCGCGCGCCTGCAGGCGCTGGTCGAGCAGACGCAGGGCGTGCTGTCGGCGGCGCGCGCCGGCGACCTGTCGCGCCGCGTCGCCAGCGGCACCGCGGGCGGCGCCGAGAGCGCGCTGTGCGAAGCGATCAACGCCCTGCTCGACGACGTCGCGGCGACGCAGGCGCGCGAGCGCGAGGCGGCGGTGGCGACGGCGCGCATCCAGCAGGGCCTCGACGTCGCCGAGACCAACGTCATGGTCGCCGACGCGGATCTCAACGTCGTCTACGTCAACCAGTCGATCCGCATCATGCTGGCGGCCGCCGAGGCCGACATCCGCAAGGACGTGCCGAGCTTCAACGCCGCCGCCGTGGTCGGCGCCAACATCGACATCTTCCACAAGAACCCGGCGTTCCAGCGCGGCCTGCTGGCGCGCATGACGCAGACGCACAAGGCGCGCATCGCCGTCGGCGGCCGCGCGTTCTCGCTGATCGTCAACCCGATCGACAGCGACGGCGCGCGCGTCGGCTACGTCGTCGAGTGGAAGGACATGACCGCCGAGCTCGCCGCGCAGGCGCGCGAGCAGGAGCGCGCCGACGCCGAGAAGCGGCTCGCCGACGAGAACCTGCGCATCAAGAACGCGCTCGACAACGTCACCACCAACGTCATGATCGCCAACAACGACCGCGAGATCATGTACGTCAATAAATCGATCGTGCAGATGCTGACGCGCGCCGAGGCCGATCTGCGCCGCGATCTGCCGAGCTTCGACGTGCGCAAGCTGCTCGGCGGCTCGATCGATCAGTTCCACAAGGCGCCGGAGCATCAGAAGCGCGTGCTGGAAAGCCTGCGCGACACGCATCGCGCGCAGATCAAGGTCGGCGGCCGCAGCTTCTCGCTGACCGTCAACCCGATCGTCAACGAGCAGGGCCAGCGTCTCGGCACGGTCGTCGAATGGCTCGACCGCAGTGCCGAAGTCGCGGTCGAGGCCGAGGTCGGCGGCATCGTCAAGGCCGCCGCCGACGGCGACTTCTCGCGGCGTGTCGCGCTCGACGGCAAGGATGGCTTCTTCCGCCAGCTCGCCGAGAACATCAACCAGCTGCTCGAAACCAGCGAGGCTGGCCTGACCGAGGTCGGCCGCGTGTTCGGCGCGCTGGCGCGCGGCGATCTCACGCAGCAGATCGACGCCGATTTCAAGGGCACGTTTGGCAAGCTCAAGGACGACGCCAACACCACCGTCGGGCAGCTGACGCAGATCATCCGTCAGATCCAGGCGGCGAGCGACACGATCAACACGGCGGCGCGGGAGATTGCGGCGGGCAACAGCGACCTGTCGGCGCGGACCGAGCAGCAGGCGGCGAGCCTGGAGGAAACGGCCTCGTCGATGGAAGAGCTGACGTCGACGGTGAAGCAGAACGCGGAGAACGCGCGGCAGGCGAACCAGCTGGCGATCGGCGCGTCGGACGTGGCGGTGAAGGGCGGCGCGGTGGTGGCGGAAGTGGTGACGACGATGGCGTCGATCTCGGACGCGAGCAAGAAGATCGCCGACATCATCGGCGTGATCGACGGCATCGCGTTCCAGACCAACATTCTGGCGCTGAACGCGGCGGTGGAAGCGGCGCGGGCGGGCGAGCAGGGGCGCGGCTTCGCGGTGGTGGCGAGCGAAGTGCGCAGCCTGGCGCAGCGCAGCGCGTCGGCGGCCAAGGAGATCAAATCGCTGATCAGCGACTCGACGGACCGGGTCGGCACGGGCGCCAAGCTGGTGGAACAGGCGGGGCGGACGATGGACGAGATCGTCGGCAGCGTGAAGCGGGTGACGGACATCATGGGCGAGATCACGGCGGCGTCGCAGGAGCAGAGCCAGGGGATCGAGCAGGTGAACCAGACGATCACGCAGATGGACGAGGTGACGCAGCAGAACGCGGCGCTGGTGGAAGAGGCATCGGCGTCGGCGCGCTCGCTGGAAGAGCAGGCGGGCGGTCTGGCGTCGTCGGTAGCGCGCTTCCGGCTGGCCGGTGCGCCGGCCCTGGCCACGGCGAGCGAGCCGGCGCGTCCGGCGCCGCGCGCGCCCGCCAGGCCGGCGCCGCGCCGCCCCGGCTTCAACGGCAGCCGCCCGGCCGCCGCGACGGCGACCGAGGACCAGTGGACCGAGTTCTGAGTCCGCGTCCTCAAGAACGGGTCCGCGCCGCCGCTATCGGCAACGTGGCCCCCGCCGGCTGTTGACCAAGGAAACGCATGTCCACTGATCCGATCCGCACCGCGAGCGACGCGACGGCCGCGACGCTCGAACTGCCCGCCGATCTCGGCATCGAACAGCTCGCCGCGCTGCACGCGCAGCTGGCGCCGCGTGTCGCCGACGCCGCGCCGCTGACGCTCGACGGCGGCGCGGTGACGCGCGTGCATACCGCTGGCCTGCAGCTGTGCGCGGCGTTCTGCCGCGACCGCGCGCGCGCCGGTCTGGCGACCGTCTGGCGCGAGCCGAGCGCGACGCTGCGCGACGCGGCGCGCCTGCTCGGCCTCGACGCCGGCCTGTGCCTCGCCGAGGTGCGGCCGTGAGCGCGCGCATCCTCGCGGTCGACGATTCCGCCTCGATGCGGCAGATGGTCGCCTACACGCTGCGCGACGCCGGCTTCGACGTCGCCGAGGCGGCCGATGGCCAGGAGGCCTACGAGATGGCGCAGCGCGAGCCGTTCCGGCTGGTGCTCTGCGACGTCAACATGCCGCGCCTCGACGGCATCGGCCTGGTGCGCCAGCTGCGCCAGCTGCCAACCTACAAGTTCACGCCGCTGCTGATGCTGACGACCGAGTCGGGCCCCGAGAAGAAGCAGGAAGGCAAGGCGGCCGGCGCGACCGGCTGGCTGGTCAAGCCGTTCAATCCGGAGCAGCTCGTCGCCACCGTGCAGCGCGTGCTGGGCTAACGGGCCCTAACCATGGCCGGCATCGATCTCAAGCGCTTCCACCGCGCGTTCTTCGAGGAAAGCTTCGAGGGCCTCGACGCGATGGAGGCGGCGCTGCTGCGTCTCGATCCGGCGCAGCCCGACGCCGAGACGCTGAACGGCATCTTCCGCGCCGCGCACTCGATCAAGGGCGGCGCCGGCACTTTCGGCTTCGCCGCGATCAGCGAGTACACGCACGTGCTCGAGACGCTGCTCGACGAGATGCGCGCCGGTCGCCGCGCGATCTGCGCCGCCGACGTCGACCTGCTGTTGCGCGCGAGCGACGCGTTGCGCGGCCTGCTGCAGGCGGCGCAGGACGAGCGCGTCGCCGAGCGCACGGTCGCCGACGCCATCCATGCCGAGCTGACGCAGTGCCTGCAGGGCGCGGCGCCGACCGCAACCGGCAACGCCGCGGCGGCCACCGCGGCGCCGGCGGCGGGCTGGGCGATCCATTTCGCGCCGCATCCGGACCTGTTCGCCAGCGGCAACGATCCGCTGCGCATCCTGCGCGAACTGACCACGCTCGGCGACGCCCGCATCAGCGTGCGCGACGCGGCGCTGCCGGCGTTCGCGGCGCTGGCGCCGGAGACCTGCTACCTGGCCTGGGACATCGAGCTGCGCGGCGCCGTGGATCGCGCCGCGGTCGCCGAGCAGTTCGCCTGGGTCGAGGACGAGTGCGAGCTGCGCATCGAGCCGCTGACTGACGGCGCTGCCGCTGCGACCGGCGTTGCCGCGCCGGCGCCGCTCGCGGCCGCGGTGCCGCCGCCGCGCGCGCCCGCCGACGGCGCGGCGCGCAGCGAACCGCGCGGCGACGGCGCGTCGATCCGCATCGCCACCGCCAAGATCGACGCGATGATCGACCTCGTCGGCGAGCTGGTCATTACCCAGGCGATGCTGCAGCAGCTCGCCGACCGCCTCGACCCGGCGACCAGCGAAGTCCTGCAGCAAGGGCTCGCGCAGCTCGACCGCAACACGCGGTTGCTGCAGGAGGCGGTGATGTCGACGCGCATGCTGCCGGTCGAGGCCGTGTTCTCGCGCTTTCCGCGCGTGGTCCACGATCTCGCCGCGCGGCTCGGCAAGCAGGTGCGCCTGCAGAGCAGCGGCGAGAGCACCGAACTCGACAAGAGCATGATCGAGAAGATCGCCGATCCGCTCACGCATCTGGTCCGCAACAGCCTCGACCACGGCATCGAGACCGCCGCGGCGCGCGTCGCCGCCGGCAAGGACGCCGCCGGCACGTTGACGCTGCGCGCCGCGCACCAGGGCGGCCACATCGTCATCGAAGTCGCCGACGATGGTCGCGGCCTCGACCGCGCGCGCATCCTCGCCAAGGCCGCCGAGCGCGGCATCGCCTGCGATGCGGCGATGAGCGACGCCGAGGTCTGGCAGCTGATCTTCGCGCCCGGCTTCTCGACCGCCGAGCAGGTCACCGACGTGTCTGGCCGCGGCGTCGGCATGGACGTCGTCAAGCGCAACATCGAATCGCTCGGCGGGCGCGTCGAGCTGGCCTCGCATCCGGGCCAGGGCACGACGGTGACGATCCGCCTGCCGCTGACGCTGGCGATCGTCGACGGCATGTCGGTCGCGGTCGGCGAGGAGACTTTCATCCTGCCGCTGTCGGCGATCGTCGAGTCGCTGCAGCCGCAGCCGGAGCAGATCAAGCGCGTCGCCACGCAGGGCCAGGTCGCGCGCGTGCGCGACGAGTACCTGCCGCTGGTCGCGCTGCACGAATGGTTCGCGCTGCCGGCCGCGCCGCGCGCCGCGCACGAGGCGATCCTCGTCATCGTCGAGGCCGAGGGCCGCAAGCTGGCGCTGCAGGTCGACGCCCTGCTCGGCCAGCAGCAGGTCGTCATCAAGAGTCTCGAAACCCACTACAAGCGCGTGCCCGGCATCTCGGGCGCGACCATCCTCGGCGACGGCCGGGTCGCGCTGATCGCCGATGTCGGCGAGATCGTGCGCCTGGCGACCCGCGCCGCCGCCGCCTGAGAGGAGTTGTCCGATGCAAGCCCCGCCATCCGCATCGTCCGCCGCGTCCGCCATCGCCGCGCCGGCCGCCGAGTTCCTGACCTTCACGCTCGGCGGCGAGGAGTACGGCGTCGACATTCTCAAAGTCCAGGAAATCCGCGGCTACGACACCGTCACGCGCATGCCCGGCGCGCCGGACTTCATGAAAGGCGTCATCAACCTGCGCGGCACCATCGTGCCGGTGATCGACCTGCGCCTGAAGCTGCGGCTCGACGACGCGCGCTACGACGCCTTCACCGTGATGGTGATCCTCAATGTCGGCCAGCGCATCGTCGGCATGGTCGTCGACGGCGTCTCCGACGTCGTCGCGCTCGACGCCGGCGACGTGCGGCCGGCTCCGGAGTTCGGCGGCGCGATCGACACGCGCTTCATCACCGGCCTCGGCACGCGCGACCAGCGCATGATCATCCTGCTCGACATCGAGAAGCTGCTCAGCGCCGCCGACATCGGTGTGCTCAATGAGGCCGTCGCGCAGGCTGCCTGATCCACGATTCCATTCCCCCCAAGAACGTGCAGTCCGGTCACGGATGACTGCGAGGCTGCCGCGGAGATCTGTGATGTTGCGATTCCGGCTCAAGGTCGGCCAGCGCCTGGCGCTCGGCTTCGGTGCAGTGCTGTCGCTGCTGGTCGTCGCGGTCGGCGCCGCGATCTATTTCCAGCGCGTGGTCGGCGACAGCACGCGCTCGATGCTCGACGATGACGTTGTCACCATGCGCGTCGCCCACGAACTGCTCGAAGGCAATCTCGATCAGCAGCGCCGGGTCGCCAACATGCTGCTCGTGGTCCGCGACAAGGACGAGGTGAAACGCCTGTCGGCCGAGATCGACGGCATCAAGCAGCACAATCAGGAACTGCTGTCGACCATCGAGCCGCTGCTGCAGTCCGAGCAGGATCAGGCGCTGCTGGCATCGCTGAAGGACAGGCGCAAGGCCTGGATCGACCAGCGCGACGAGTTCGTCGAGGCGCTGATGGGCGCCAAGCCGGGCGAGCTCGACACCTATTTCTTCTCGACAGTCGTGCCGTATGCCGAGCGCTACAGCGAAAGCGTGCGCCAGCTGCTCGACGCGCAGCAGGTCCGGCTCGACGCCACCGCTGCGCAGGTCGAGCGGCGTGGCACGCAGGCGGCCGGCCTCGAACTGATGCTCGCCGCAATCGCGCTGCTGGTCGGGTGCGGCTGCGCGTGGTGGATCACGCGCGGCATCGTGCGGCCACTGCGGCGCGCAGTGGAGATCGCCGACGGCGTCGCGCACGGCCGTCTGGATCTGGAGATCCGCGACGGCGGCGGCGACGAGACCGGCCAGCTGCTGCGCTCGCTGAAGGACATGCAGCAGCTGCTGCGCGAACGCGCCGAGGCCGATCGCGTCAAGGCGGCGCAGCTGGCGCGCATCAAGCAGGGCCTCGACGCGGTCAGCACCAACGTGATGATCGCCGACAACGATCTCAACATCCTCTACGTCAACCCGGCGATCCTGGCAACGCTGCGCAACGCCGAGGCCGACCTGCAGAAAGTGCTCCCGCAGTTCAAGGCCGACGAACTGGTCGGCGGCAACATCGACCAGTTCCATCGCAATCCCTCGCACCAGCGCGGCCTGCTGGCGCGCGTCGAGCGCCAGCACGCGGCACGCATCACGATCGGCGCGCGCACCTTCACGCAGCAGATCAACGTCATCCGCGACGAGCACGACGCGCGCATCGGCTATGTCGTGGAGTGGAAGGACATCACGGTCGAGCTCGGCATCGAGAACGAGATCGCCGCGATTGTCACCGCCGCTGCCGACGGCGATTTCTCGCAGCGCATCCCGGCCGAGGGCAAGAGCGGTTTCTTCCTGCAACTCGCCGAGAACACCAACCGCCTGCTCGAGACCACGAACGCCGGACTGCAGGAGACGGCGCGCGTGCTCGCCGCGATCGCCGACGGCGATCTGACGCAGACCGTCGGCACCGGCTTCAAGGGCACGGTCGGCGAGGTGATGACGAGCATCAACACGACGATCGCGCAGCTGACGCAGATCATCGGCGGCATCCAGGCGGCGAGCGACACCATCAACACGGCGGCGCGGGAGATCGCGGCGGGCAACAGCGACCTGTCGGCACGGACCGAGCAGCAGGCGGCGAGCCTGGAGGAAACGGCCTCGTCGATGGAGGAGCTGACGTCGACGGTGAAGCAGAACGCGGAGAACGCGCGGCAGGCGAACCAGCTGGCGATCGGCGCGTCGGACGTGGCGGTGAAGGGCGGCGCGGTGGTGGCGGAAGTGGTGACGACGATGGCGTCGATCTCGGACGCGAGCAAGAAGATCGCCGACATCATCGGCGTGATCGACGGCATCGCGTTCCAGACCAACATTCTGGCGCTGAACGCGGCGGTGGAAGCGGCGCGGGCGGGCGAGCAAGGGCGCGGCTTCGCAGTGGTGGCGAGCGAAGTGCGCAGTCTGGCGCAGCGCAGCGCGTCGGCGGCCAAGGAGATCAAATCGCTGATCAGCGACTCGACGGACCGGGTCGGCACGGGCGCGAAGCTGGTGGAACAGGCGGGGCGGACGATGGACGAGATCGTCGGCAGCGTGAAGCGGGTGACGGACATCATGGGCGAGATCACGGCGGCGTCGCAGGAGCAGAGCCAGGGGATCGAGCAGGTGAACCAGACGATCACGCAGATGGACGAGGTGACGCAGCAGAACGCGGCGCTGGTGGAAGAGGCGTCGGCGTCGGCGCGCTCGCTGGAAGAGCAGGCGGGCGGTCTGGCGTCGTCGGTGGCGCGCTTCCGGCTGGCCGGCGCGCCGGCCGTGGCCGCGGCGAGCGAGCCGGCGCGTCCGGCGGCGGGCGCCGCGCCGCGCGCGCCCGCCGCCAAGCCGAGGAACGCGCGCACGCGCGGCAAGGGCCAGCCGCAGGCGGCCGAAGGACAGTGGACCGAGTTCTAGCGATGCCCGAACCGGTGACGGCGGCCGACGAGGCGCGCGAGTTCGCGTTCACGGCTCGCGACTTCGAACGCGTCTGCGCGATGATTCGCGCGCGCGCCGGCATCGCGCTGGCGCCGAGCAAGCGCGACATGGTCTACAGCCGCCTGTCGCGTCGCCTGCGCGCCTTGCGCCTCGATTCGTTCGCCGCGTATCTGCAGCTGCTCGACGAGCCGCGGCATCCGGAATGGGAGGCGTTCACCAACGCGCTGACCACCAACCTCACGGCGTTCTTCCGCGAGCCGCATCATTTCGAGACTCTGCAGACGCTGCTGCGCGAGGCGCGCGGACCGCGGCCGCTGCTGCTGTGGTCGGCGGCGGCTTCGACCGGCGAGGAGCCGTACTCGATCGCGATCAGTGCCTGCGAGGCGTTCGGCACGCTGCGGCCGCCGGTGCGCATTCTCGCCACCGACCTCGACACCCAGGTGCTGCAGACCGCCGAGCGCGGCGTCTATCCGCTCGAACGGATCGAGCGCCTCGACGCCGCGCGGCGGCAGCGCTTCTTCCGGCGCGGCGTCGGCAGCCGCGAGGGCTATTGCCGGGTCGTCGACGAACTGCGCGCGCTGGTGCATTTCCGGCCGCTGAACCTGCTCGACGAGCGCTGGCCGCTGCGCGGCCCCTACACGGCGATCTTCTGCCGCAACGTGATGATCTACTTCGACCGTCCGACCCAGCACCGCGTGCTGTCGCATCTGGTGCCGCTGCTGGCCGACGACGGCCTGCTGTTCGCCGGCCATTCGGAGAGCTTCTTCCACGCCGCCGAGCTGGTCCGGCCGTGTGGACGCACGGTCTACCGGCGAGCCTGAGGCCATGAACGCACGGAAGAAAGGCCTCGCGGCAGCCACCGACGGCGGCTATTACGACCCGCGCTTCGGCGTGCAGGCGCAGAAGGTGCTGCCCGGCGACTACGCCGTCGCCGGTGACGGCCGCATGCTGGTGACGCTGCTCGGTTCCTGCGTCGCCGCCTGCCTGCACGATCCGCTGGCCCGGGTCGGCGGCATGAACCACTTCCTGCTGCCGGGCGGCGAGGGCGCCGCCGGCGAATCGGCGCGCTACGGCAGCTATGCGATGGAAGTGCTGATCAACGAACTGCTCAAGCGCGGCGCGACGCGCGCGCGCCTGCAGGCCAAGGTGTTCGGCGGCGGCGCCGTGCTGCCGAGCCTGACGGTCGGCAACGTCGGCGAGCGCAACGCGCGCTTCGTGCTCGACTACCTGGCGGCCGAGCGCATCGCGGTGCTGGCGCAGGATCTCGGCGACATCGTGCCGCGCCGCGTCCACTACTTCCCGGCGACCGGCCGCGCGTTCATCAAGCGCCTGCCGGCCGCGCAGCGCGCGGCGGTCGCGGCCGACGAGCACCGCTATCTGCATCGCCTCACGTCCGGACCGGCCCAGGGCTCGGTGGAGCTGTTCTGATGAAGACGCGTGTCCTGATCGTCGACGACTCGGCGCTGGTGCGCAGCCTGATGACCGAAATCCTGTCGGCCGACCCGCAGATCGAGGTGCTCGGCAGCGCCAGCGATCCTTACGTGGCGCGCGACAAGATCAAGCAGCTCAGGCCGGACGTGCTGACGCTCGACGTCGAGATGCCGCGCATGGACGGCCTGACCTTCCTCGACAACCTCATGCGCCTGCATCCGATGCCGGTGCTGATGGTGTCGTCGCTGACCGAGGCCGGCGCCGAGGTGACGCTGCAGGCGCTGGAACTCGGCGCCGTCGACTTCGTCACCAAACCGAAGCTCGACGTGCGTGCCGGGCTGTCGGCCTACGCCGACGAACTGCGCGAAAAGGTGCGCAGCCTCGGCCGCGCGCGTCCGCGCGGCGGCGGCCGCACCGTACAGCCGCCGCTGCGCCGGCCGTTTCGCACCACCGAGCGCATCATCGCGATCGGCGCCTCGACCGGCGGCACCGAGGCGATCCGCGCCGTGCTCGAGCGCATGCCGGCCGACGCGCCGGCGATCGTCGTCACCCAGCACATTCCGGCCGCGTTCAGCGCGCCGTTCGCGGCGCGCCTCGACCGCGCCAGCGCGATGTCGGTGCGCGAGGCCGCCGACGGCGAACCGGTGCTGCCGGGCCACGCCTATGTCGCGCCCGGCGACCGTCACCTGCTGATCGAACGCAACGGCGCGCGCTATGTCTGCCGGCTGTCCGACGCGCCGCCGGAGAACCGGCACCGGCCGAGCGTCGACGCCATGTTCAACGCGCTGGCGCGGCATGCCGGCGCCAATGTCGTCGCCGCGCTGCTGACCGGCATGGGCGACGACGGCGCGCGCGGCCTGCTGGCGCTGCGCGAGGCCGGCGCGCGCACGCTGGCGCAGGACGAGGCGTCGAGCGTGGTCTGGGGCATGCCCGGCGCCGCCTACAAGCTCGGCGCCGCCGAGCGCCTGCTGCCGCTCGACGCGATCGCCGCTCAGCTGCTCCACGATGCCGCCGGGTGAGCGGCGCTCAAGCGCCGCAGCACGCTGCCGATAAAGCCCACAGCTTCCTCATCTTTTTTCAGGAGTACCCGATGCGTTCCTTGCCGTGGAAGCCGCTGGCGATCCCCGCCGTGCTGACCGTCCTGCACATCGCCACGCTGCTGCTGGCGCCCGGCGACGTCGCGGTCTGGCTCAGCGGTCTGGTCGCGGCCCTGGCCTGGGGTTCGCTGGCGCTGCTGCAGACGCAGCGCGCACAGCGCCAGGAACGCGAGATCGCGCGGCTGGCGCTGCAGAGCGAGCAGCGTTCGCGCGCGATCACCGAGCTGCGCGGCGGCCTGCTGCAGGAGGCGCTGGCGACCGGCCAGGAAGTCGAGCGCGTGCGCGGGCTGATCAACGACGCGGTGCGCCAGCTCGGCGCCGCGTTCGCCGACATGGATCGCCAGGCGCGCATCCAGGAGCACGCGGTCGCCGGCATCCTCGCGCAGAACGGCAGCGCCGGCGCCGGGCTCGACGTGCGGCGCTTCGCCGAGGCGGCCGTCGAACTGATGCGCGGCCTCGCCGAATCGCTGGCCTCGGTCAGCCAGCAGAGCGTGGCGACAGTCCGCCAGATCGACGACATGGTCAAGCACCTCGACGCGATCTTCGAGCTGCTCGGCGACGTCAAGACCATCGCCGACCAGACCAATCTGCTGGCGCTCAATGCCGCGATCGAGGCGGCGCGCGCCGGCGAGGCCGGGCGCGGTTTCGCGGTCGTCGCCGAGGAAGTCCGCTCGCTGTCGGAGCGCTCGACCAGCTTCAACGAGCAGATCCGCAAGCTGGTGTCGGTGTCCAAGGAGGCGATCGCCAAGGTGCGTGACACGGTCGGCGACATGGCGACGCGCGACAGCAGCCTCAGCGACGGCGCGCAGGACGAGGTGCGCCAGCTGCTGACGCAGGTCGAGCTGGTCAACGACGGTCTGACGCAGAGCCTGCGCACGGTCGCCGATGCACGCTCGCAGATCAGCGAAGCGGTCGGCCGCGCGGTGCGCTGCCTGCAGTTCGAGGACATCTCGACGCAGGCCCTGAGCGTCGCCCACGAGCATGCCCGGCGCGTCGAGGCGATCGGCACCGAGCTCGACGGCGAGCGCGGCGCGAACCCGCACGAGGCGGCGGGGAAGGCGGACTGGCGCGCGCCGGCGCACAAGCCGGTGGCGCAGGTGTCGATGCAGGCGGGGACGGTCGATCTGTTCTAGGCGGGCAGGGCGGCTGTCCTTATTTCGCGCGCGGTTTTTGTAGCTGGCTTTGCTTTCGCGCTGACGCGCGCCCTACTTCTCTTTGCTTGTGCAAAGAGAAGTAGGCAAGAGAAACACACCCCTGGCTTACGCGCCCCTGCTTCGCAGGGGTTCCCTGCGATGCTCGCCGGCCCGGCCGGCGCTGAAACTCGCGGTGCTGCGCACCGCTCAAACAGTCAGCGCCGGACAGCCCCGGACCGGCTGCGCTTCTCGGCGCTGCGCAAAGGGGACCCAAAAGAAAACAGCAAAGCCTCCTCGCCGCCACACTCTGCCGTTGCCGTTGACGTTCGGGTCCCCTTGGGCCGCACCGAGCAGCGCAGCGCGCGCAGGGAATGGCCGGCCAGGACGGCCGGCCAAGTCGCCGCCGCGGCAGGGACGCCGCGTCGGCGACGGTCCCGAGCACGTGAGCAGCGCAGGGCACTTCGCGCAGCGAAGTGCGGCCCCAGGGGTGTGCTTTCTTTTGCTTACTTTTCTTTGCACAAGCAAAGAAAAGTGAGGCGCGCCTCAGCGCGAAATCTAAGGCTCGATCAAGCGCCCCTCGAGGCAGAACAAAGAACGAACCGCCGCTGCGCCATCGCCAGCCACATGAGGGCACAGCAACGAAAGGGCCGCAGAAGCAGGGCGCCGACAGGCGAAATCAAAAGGCCCGATCAAGCGCCCGGCGAGGCAAGGCAGTGAGCGATCCGTGGCTGCGTCACCGCCAGCCGCATGCGGGCCGCCGCGACGAAAAAGGGCCGCATCGCTGCGGCCCTTTCGTGGACGGCGTGTTGCCCGCTTTTAGCGCGAGATGTTCATGCCGTAGAAGATTTCGCTGATCTCGTGATTGACGTTCTCGCGGATCTTCTTGGCTTCGCGCGGCGGCAGCTCGGAGGCGCCTTCGCCGAACAGATAGGTGTCGAGGTCGAGTTCCTTCAGGCGCATCTTCGTGTGGAAGATGAATTCCTGATAGACGTTGACGTCGATCATCTGGTAGCGGTTCTTGATGTCCGCCGACAGGAAGTCCTGGATCGACTCCACCGAGTGGTCGATGAAGTGCTTCATGCCGCGCACGTTGCGCGTGAAGCCGCGCACGCGGTAGTCCATCACCACGATGTCCGACTCGAAGGACTTGATCAGATAGTTCAGGGCCTTCAGCGGCGAGATCTTGCCGCAGGTCGACACGTCGATGTCGGCGCGGAACGTCGAGATGCCGTTGTCCGGGTGCGTCTCCGGATAGGTGTGCACCGTGATGTGCGACTTGTCGAGGTGGGCGACGACCGAATCCTTGTCGACCTTTTCCTTCTTCTTGCCCGGCGTCGGCAGGCCGTCGAGGTGGCCTTCCGAGATCAGCATCGTCACCGACGCGCCCTGCGGATCGTAATCCTGGCGGGCGACGTTGAGGATGTTGGCGCCGATGATGCGCGCGACCTCGGTGAGGATCGCGGTCAGGCGCTCGGCGTTGTAGGCCTCATCGATGTACTCGATGTATTCCTGCTGATGCTGCTTGGTGCGCGCGTAGCAGATGTCGTAGATGTTGAACGACAGCGACTTCGTCAGGTTGTTGAAGCCCAGCAGCTTCAGCTTCGGATTGTCGGTCCGTTTCGGCTTGGCCTTGGCCAATTCAGTACTCCCGGGTAACCACACACTGCGCAAACGCCGAACGCGCCTCCGGAAGCGGTTCCGGCGGCGCGGCCCATTTTTGAGGGGGCGGATTATGCGCCAAAACGGTAACCGTTGCGTGACGCGGCGGCGACCGTCCGATGACCGGCCGGAGCCGCCCCGGACACCCGCTCAGGCGCTCTCGCGGATCTCGTAGCTGTGGCTGATCGCCACCCCGCCGCGGCCGAGCATGATCGACGCCGAGCAGTACTTTTCGGCCGACAGCTCGACGGCGCGCTTGACGTGATTTTCGGCGAGGTTCTTGCCGACCACGACGAAGTGCATGCGGATCGCGGTGAATACCTTCGGCTCGGTTTCGGCGCGGTCGGCCTCGAGTTCGACCCAGCAGTCGTCGACCGCCTGGCGCGATTTCTTGAGGATCAGCGTCACGTCGACCGCCGAGCAGGCGCCGACGCCCATCAGTACCAGTTCCATCGGCCGCGGGCCGAGGTTGCGGCCGCCGATTTCAGGCGGGCCGTCGACGACGAGCGCGTGGCCGCTGCCGCTTTCCGCGACGAAGGCGGCGTTCTCGGTCCATTTGACGCGTGCTTTCAAGGGCTTTTCTCCACATTGATCGGTGCAACATTGTGTTATTTTCGCCGCAATCAAGCATTCGGCAAACGTTTCAGGGAGCGAGTCGATGTCCATGCTGGTCAAGCCGGTCGTCCAAGCTTTTGTGCAGCAGGCGCACAAGCGCAGCTTCGCGCCCAAGCACACGCTCATCCATGCCGGTGATTCACCGCAGTCGCTGTACCTGATCCTCGAAGGTTCGGTCAGCATCCTGCTCGAAGACGAGAACGGCCGCGAGATCGTGCTGGCCTATCTCGGCCCCGGCGATTTCTTCGGCGAGCTGTGCCTGTTCCCGGAGCAGCAGGCGCGCACCGCGATCGTCCGCACGCGCACGCCGACCCTGGCCTGCGAGCTGAGCTATCAGGCCTTCCTGACGTTCTACCGGCAGAACCCGGACATCATGTTCGAGATCGCCGGCCAGCTCGCCAGCCGCCTGCGCGACACCACGCGGCGTCTCGCCGACCTGGCGTTCCTCGATGTCGCCGGCCGCATGGCGCGCATCCTGCTCGACCTGTCGAAGAAGCGCGAGGCGCAGGCCAATCCGCGCGGCACGCTGATCCGCACCAGCCGCCAGGAGCTGGCGCGGCTGGTCGGCTGCTCGCGCGAAATGGCCGGCCGCGTGCTGAAGAAGCTCGAAGAGGACGGCATGGTCGCGACGCAGGGCCGCAGCATTCTGATTCTCGGCGTCTACAAACCGGCTGCCGCCTGAGGCGCGCCGCGCCGCGGGGCTTCCTCGATCGCAAGCGCGCGGGCCGGACCCGCGCCAGACGCCGCCGCAGCGGCGCGCACCTGACGGTGAGCGTCGCGCTCAGGCCAGCAGCGCGCGCAGCGCCGCCGCCGGGCTGGCCTGGCGCATCAGCGACTCGCCGATCAGGAAGTGGTGCACGCCGTGCGCGCGCATGCGGGCGACGTCGGCCTTGGTTCCGATGCCGCTTTCGGTGACGACCGGCACGCCGGCCGGTACGCGCGGCAGCAGGTCCAGCGTCGTTTCCAGGCGGGTCTCGAAGGTGCGCAGGCTGCGGTTGTTGACGCCGAGCAGCCAGCCGTCGCCGAGCCCGGCGCCGAGCACGGCATCGAGTTCGGCGCCGTCGTGGACCTCGACCAGCACGTCGAGCCGCCAGCGGCGCGCTTCTTCGTAGAGCGCCTTCAGCCGCGCCGGCGCCAGCGCTGCGGCGATCAGCAGCACGGCGTCGGCGCCGATCGCGCGGGCCTCGATCACCTGCATCTCGTCGATCAGGAAATCCTTGCGGATCGCCGGCAGCGCGCAGGCGGCGCGCGCCTGCACGAGAAAGGCGTTGTGGCCCTGGAAGAACTTCTCGTCGGTCAGCACCGACAGGCAGGCGGCGCCGCCGGCGACGTACTCGCGGGCGATCCAGGCCGGATCGAAGTCCTCGCGGATCAGGCCCTTGCTCGGCGAAGCGCGCTTGACCTCGGCGATCACGCCGGCGCCGCCGGCCGCGACCTTGGCGGCCAGCGCGGCGATGAAGCCGCGCGGCGCGTCGGCGTCGCGCGCCAGCGCTTCGAGCGTCGCGCGCGAGTAGCGCTGCTTGAGCAGTGCGATCTCGTCGCGCTTGCGGGCGAGGATCGTGCCGAGGATGTCCGTCGGAGCGGTTTGCGGGGCGGCCATGGGTAGGGGGCGGTCAGGCGGCGGCCTTGAGGCGCTGCGTGGTGGCGATGAACTGGTCGAGGCGCGCGCGCGCCGAGCCGTCGGCGAGCGCCAGACGGGCGAGTGCGATGCCGCCCTCGATCGAATCGGCACGGCGCGCCGCGTAGATCGCCGCGCCGGCGTTGAAGGTGACGATGTCGCGGGCGATGCCCGGCCGGTCGTCGAGCGCCTCCAGCACGCGGGCCTTCGATTCCTCGGCATCGGCGACGCGCAGGTTCTGGCTGCCGGCCATCGCGAAGCCGAAGTCTTCCGGATGGATCTCGTACTCGCGCAGCGTGCCGTCGCGCAGTTCGCCGACCAGCGTCGCGCCGCCGAGCGTGATCTCGTCCATGTTGTCCTTGCCCCAGACCACCAGCGCGTTCTGCGCGCCGAGGCGCTGCAGCACGCGGATCTGGATGCCGACGAGGTCGGCGTGGAACACACCCATCAGGATGTTCGGTGCGCCGGCCGGATTGGTCAGCGGGCCGAGGATGTTGAAGATCGTGCGCACGCCCATTTCCTTGCGCACCGGGGCGACGGCCTTCATCGCCGGGTGGTGGTTGGGCGCGAACATGAAGCCGATGCCGCATGCGGCGATGCAGGCGGCGACCTGCTCCGGGGCGAGGTCGATCACCGCGCCGAGCGCTTCGAGCACGTCGGCGCTGCCGGACTTGGACGACACGCTGCGGTTGCCGTGCTTGGCGATGCGGCAGCCGGCGGCGGCGGCGACGAACATCGAGGCCGTCGAGATGTTGAAGCTGTGCGCGCCGTCGCCGCCGGTGCCGACGATGTCGATGAAATGCGCGTAGGCCGGCGTCTCGACCTTGCGCGCGAACTCGCGCATGACCTGCGCGGCGGCGGCGATCTCGCCGACCGTCTCTTTCTTGACGCGCAGGCCGGTGAGGATCGCCGCGGTCATCACCGGCGAGACTTCGCCGCGCATGATCTGCCGCATCAGGCCGACCATTTCGTCGTGGAAGATCTCGCGGTGTTCGATCGTGCGCTGCAGCGCCTGCTGCGGGCTCAGCGTGCTCATCGGTAAAGCTCCAGGAAGTTCTTCAGCAGCTGGTGGCCGTGCTCGGTCAGGATCGATTCCGGATGGAACTGCACGCCCTCGATCGGCAGCGTCCTGTGGCGCAGGCCCATGATCTCGTCCTGCGTGCCGTCCGGGTATTGCGTCCAGGCGGTGATCTCGAAGCAGTCCGGCAGTGTTTCCCGCTCGACCACCAGCGAGTGGTAGCGCGTCGCCTGGTACGGCGACGGCAGGCCGTGGAAGACGCCGTGGTCGTTGTGATGGATCGCGCTGGTCTTGCCGTGCATCACCTCGCGGGCGCGCTTGACGACGCCGCCGAAGGCCTGGCCGATCGACTGATGGCCGAGGCAGACGCCGAGGATCGGGAAGCGGCCCTGCAGGCGCTCGATCAGCTCCAGGCAGATGCCGGCCTCGTTCGGCGTGCACGGTCCCGGCGACAGGATGATGTGGCTGGGGTGTTTGGCGGCGACCGCGTCGACCGTGATCTGGTCGTTGCGGTGGACCTCGACCTCGGCGCCGAGTTCGCCGAAATACTGGACGAGGTTGTAGGTGAACGAATCGTAGTTGTCGATCATCAGGATCATGGCGTCGTGCCTCTTTGCAGTTTGAAACGGCGGGGCCGGGAACCGGCCGCGGGCCCGGCGCTCAGGCGCGGGGCGGGGGTGCTGCTGCCATTTCAGCGACGCCAGCGATTCATGATGTCTCGACCGTTCCCGGTGCACGAAAGGCCGCCATTGTAGCCGGCCGCGCCGGCGCCGACACGCGCGCCGTCCGCTTCGCCCCGCCGGTTTTGGAATAAGGACAGGGCCAGATGTTCTTTCCGTCGCCGGGGGGCGATTCCTTACAGTCCGCGCCATTTTCCGCGCGGCGCGGCGCGCCGCTGCGGGTATCGACAAGACATCAGGGGTTGCGCATGGTTCGGGGATCGGTCCGTGGTCGGGGCGTCGTGCTGTTGCTGTCGTGGGGCTGGGCATCGGCCTGGGCGCAGGATGTGGCGCCGGCCGACGCGCCCGAAACGCTGCCAACGATCGCGCTGCCGGCCGAGGCGCCGCCGCCGCTGCCGCCCGCCGGGGCTGAGCCGGCCGACGCTGCGCTCGGCGAGGTGATCGTCACCGCGCGCAAGCGCGCCGAGCGCCTGCAGGACGTGCCGGTCTCGGTGCAGGCGTTCTCGGCCGAGCAGCTCGACGCGCGCGGCATCCAGGACGTCCGCGACCTGAGCCTCGCAGTGCCGGGTCTGACCGTCACCGATCTGGGCGGCTACAACCTGATCTACCTGCGCGGCATCGGCACCGACATCTTCATTCCGTCGGCCGAGCCGAGCGTCGCCACCTACATCGACGGCGTCTATTTCCCGTCCGGGCACAGCCTGGCGCAGTCGTTCGGCGCGATCGAGCGCGTCGAAGTGCTCAAGGGACCGCAGGGCACGCTGTTCGGCCGCAATTCGACCGGCGGCGCGGTGTCGATCTGGAGCAAGAATCCCGGGCCGCAGGCCGAGACCTCGATCCAGGCCAGCTATGCGCCGCGCTTCGACGACAGCCGCACGCGCGTCTACACCAACGTGCCGCTGGCCTCGAATCTCGCCGCCAGCCTGTCGGCTTACTACCACCATGCCGACAACATCTACACGCTCGACAACGGCAGCGGCGATCAGCTGCCGGCCGAGATCGGCAAGGGCGCGCGCCTGAAGGTCGGCATCGACTTCAGCGACGAAGTGTCGCTGCAGCTCGCCGGCTTCGCCGCGCAGCAGCGCGGCACCAGCACGACGGCGTCGGCGAACGTGCGGCCGTCGGCGCTGCTCGGTGCGACCCTGCCGGCGGAGACGCGCGACTACGTCGTCACCGCCAACTCGGAGCCGAGTCTGACGACCGATTCGCGCGCCGCCTACGCGATCCTCAACTGGAACCATCCGGGCGTCGACACCAAGCTGCTCGGCAGCTACTACCGGGTGCGCGCCTACGATTACGTCTACGACTTCGACGACACGCGCCAGCCGATCGCCACCTACGGCGCCGACGACGAATACCAGCGCTTCGTGACCAGCGAGCTCCAGTTCACGTCCAACGCCGACAGCTGGGGTGCGGACTGGCTGAAATGGGTCGGCGGCCTGTACTACCTGAACAGCGAGGGCGGCTACGATCCGGGCTATCTGCGCCTGCTCGATTCCGTGCAGCTGCCCGGTCTCGTGTCGCGGCTGCCGCCGATCATCCGCAATCCGCTCAACACCTTGATCGACCGGCTCGGGCTGCCGCAGTCGCTGACGTTCTACTTCACCGGCCTGCTCGAGACCGAGTCGTACTCGGCCTACCTGCAGAGCACGGCGAGCGTCACCGACTGGTTCGACATCACGCTCGGCGGCCGCTGGCAGCGCGAGCGGCGGCGCCTCGCGCAGTCCGACGTCGACATCGGCGCGCACGATGCGCTGCTCCACTATTCGTTCTTGCCCGAAGAAACCAGCGCCACCAATTTCTCGCCGAAGGTTTCGCTCGACTTGCGGCCGCTGCCGGATCTGCTGGCGTACGCCTCGTTCCAGCAGGGTTTCAAGAGCGGCACGTACAACATCATCAACATCTTCGTGCAGCCCGAGTACGTGAAGCCGGAGAAGGTCACGGCCTACGAGCTGGGCGTGAAGAGCGAGTGGTTCGACCGTACGCTGCGCGTCAACGCCGCCGTGTTCCAGAACGATATTCGCGATCTGCAGACCGGCTTCATGTCGTTCACCTCGGGCGGGGCGATCAACCTCGAGAACGCCGGCAAGGCGCGCATCCGCGGCTTCGAGCTGGAGACCGTCTGGCGGCCCTTGCCGAAACTCGATCCGGGCCTGCAGATCGGCGGCAACGCCAGCTGGCTCGATGCCAAGTACCTCAGCTACGACAACGCCCGCGGCTTCTGCGTGCGCGGCGACCCGCACAGCCCGACCAGCTGCAACGTGCTGCCGGACGGCATCGCCTACGGCAACGGCGACTTTTCCGGCAACCAGATCGTGCGCACGCCGAAGTTCAGCGGCACGCTGAGCCTGAGCCAGGGCTTCGAGGTGCCGGGCGGGCGCTTCGAGATCGCCGGCGACTGGTACTACAACTCGGGCTACTACTATCTGGCGCAGAACACGCCGGAGACCTTCGAGAATGCCTACGACGTCGTCAACGCGCGCATCAGCTACCTGTATCGCCGCTACGGCCTGCTGGTCACGGTATTCGGCGACAACCTCGGCGACGAGCGCTACGACCTCGCGCAGTTCCATACCGACTTCGGCCGCCAGGACTCGCTGGCGCCGCCGCGGACCTGGGGCCTGCGCCTCAATCTGGATTTCTGAGCGCGCTGCCCCGACCATACGCGCGCTCGACACCACCGGGAGGGACCGATGTCCCAGGAATCTTTGTTTCACGCCCTGCTCGGCGGCGCGCTGATCGGCGCCGCCGCCAGCCTGCTGCTGCTCGGCAGCGGGCGCATCGCCGGCATCAGCGGCATGTTCGGCAATCTGCTGACCGGCCGCGCCACGCCGGTCGCGCTGCTGTTCCTCGCCGGTCTGCTCGCCGCGCCGTGGCTGGCCGGCGCGCTCGGCGCCTGGTCGCGGCCGGATTTTCTCGCCGCGCCGGCCTGGCCGAAGCTGCTGCTCGCCGGCCTGCTGGTCGGCGTCGGCACGCAGCTCGGTTCCGGCTGCACCAGCGGCCACGGCGTCTGCGGACTCGCCAACCGCTCGCCGCGCAGCCTGACCGCGACCGCGGTGTTCATGGGCGTCGCGGCGCTGGTCGTCGCCTTCGGTTTCGGAGGCCTGGCATGAAGCTCGCCGCGCTGCTGTCCGGTTTGCTGTTCGGCGTCGGCCTGCTGATTTCCGGCATGGCCGACCCGCACAAGGTGCTGGCCTTCCTCGACGTCACCGGCGCCTGGGACCCGTCGCTGGCCTTCGTGATGGGCGCCGCGCTGCTGACGGCGATGCCGGCCTTCGTCTATGCGCGCCGCCGCGGCCGCACGCTGCTCGGCGACGCGCCGATCGAACTGCCGGCGCGCGCGCCGATCACGCCGCAACTGGTCGGCGGCGCCGCGCTGTTCGGGCTCGGCTGGGGCCTGTCCGGCCTGTGCCCGGGGCCGGCGCTGATCTCGGCCAGCGGCGGCAGCCTGGGCGCGATCGTGTTCGTCGCGGCGATGGGCGCCGGCATGTGGCTGGCGTTCCAGTGGTCGCGCCGGCGCTCGGACGCGGCGCTCGCCGACGCGCCGCTGCGCGGCTGAGCGCGCCTCACCAGGCCAGACCGAGCTCCAGCCCGAGATAGTCGCTGTCGTGCGCGCCGGCGGCGCGCAGGCTCGCGCCGGCCGCGTAGTGCACGTATTCCAGCGCGAGGCTGGCGTGCGCGTTGACGCGCCAGTCGGCGCGCAGCTGGCTGTAGCTGCCGGTCCAGCGATGGCCGCGGCCGGCGGTGCCGGCGACCGGCAGATCCGGTTGCAGGTAGACCGCGTCGGCGCGCGTCTGCCGCCATTGCAATCCCCAGGCCGCGGCCAGCGTCAGGCCGGCGGCCGGGCTCAGGCTCAGCGAGGGGCGCAGGTGCAGCAGGTTCACGTAGCCGGTATAGCCGGCGAGCGTGAAGTAGCTGCCGTTCGGGAACAGCGGATTGAAGGTTTCGAGGCGGCCGTCGCCGGCGCGGCGGTCGCCCGACGCCGCTTCGCCCTGCAGGCCCAGCCGCGGCGTCCACGGCAGCGCGCCGAAACGCCAGCCGCCGCGCGCGCCCAGCGCCCAGGCGCGCACGTCGGCGGCGCCGACGCGGCCGCGCTGGCCCATCGCTTCGAGATCCCAGTCGAGACGGTCGGAGGCCTGCGGCAGCGTGCCGGCAAAGCGCAGGTCGACGATGTCGCGATGCTCGTCGCCGGCGGCGTCGCCGTAGCGCGCATCGTCCTGGCCGTAGCGCGAGTAGTACGCGGACAGCTCGTTGTCGCCGAGCACCTGGCGCTCGGCACGCAGCGTGTGGAACACGAGATGGCCGTTGGAACGGTCGTCGAAGTCGCGCCCGTCGCGGTACTGCACCGGCCGGCTGACGAAGCCGATCAGCCGCCAGCGGCCGCGCTCGAAGTTGAGCCAGGCGGCGTCGAAGGACTGGCGCACGTTGGGGCCGTTGCGCAGCGAGACGAAGCGCTGCAGGTCGAACGCGAAATCCTGGCGGCCGACGCGCGCGTTCAGCACGCCGCCGGCCAGCGGCTGCCGGTAGGCGAGAAAGGCGAGGCGCAGATCGAGGCGGTTGGCGTCGGCCGGTCCGACCTCGTCCTTGCCGTAGGCGCGCACGTCCTCGAGCTGCGCGAACGCGCGCCAGCGCTCGACGCGCAGGTCGGCATGCAGCTGCGCGCGCTGCAGCAGGTAGCGGTCGGCGTCGCGCTCGCCGCTGCCGAGCCGCGGCGCGTCGCTGGCCTCGTAGCGCTCGCGCAGGTTGGCGCCGAACGAGACGAAGCGTCGCGCGTCGCCGCCGGGCAGCGCGACGTACTTGAGGGCGTCGAAGGCTTCGTCGCGCAAGGCCGGATCGGCGAGCGGCGACCAGTCCTCCTGCCAGCGATTGCTCAGCGGTACCGGCCGCGGCGCGGGGCCGTCATCGGCGAGCGCCGGTGCCGCCAGCCCGGCGCAGCCCAGGCCGAGCAGCGCGGCGGCGATGCGCAGCGGCGTCATCGCGCAGCCTCGCCGGCGCTGCGGCGCGACGACTTCAGCCGCGCGCCGCGGCGGGCGCGGCGGCGGGCACGGCGTGGATCTCGGCGATGTAGCCGCCGGGGAAGCGCACGATCGCGCTCTGCCGGGTCGCCGCGCGGTACGGGCCGGCGAGCAGCGCGGCGCCGCTGGCCTGCGCGCGGCTCAGCGTCGCGGCGAGATCGTCGACGGCGTAGCCGGTCAGCTCATGGCCGTACGGATACGGCAGATGGCCGTCGCTGACCAGCACCAGCATCCGGCCGAAATCCGATTCGAGCGCGATGCGGCGGAAGGTCTCGCCCGTGCGGCCGATCTCGCCGGCGTCGGCGCGGGCCTCGTCACCGAGCACGCGGCCGCCGGAGAAGCGCAGGAAGGCGCGCACGAAGGCGTCGGCGCGATCGGCCGGCACGTAGACGCGGTTCTCCGGCACCGAGGCGAGCGGCGCGTAATGCGGCGCCTCGAAGTGCCAGTACAGCTGCATCCGCACGCCGCCCGGCCACTCGATCACGGCGTCGACGCCGATCGGGTCCTTGAACGGTTCGACGACGATCGAGGCGCCGGCCGCGCGCGCGGCGCGGATCGCCGCGTCCATGTCGCGCACCAGATAGCCGCTGCGTTCGGAGCCGAACGGCTGCGGGATCGGCGTCGTGAAGGCGAAGGTCGACAGCGTGCCGGCCGGCGTCCACACGTACTGCAGCTCGGCACTGCTCGGCGTCGGCGTGATCGTCGCAGTGACGCGCTTCGACGGCTGGCCGCCGAAGGTCGCGGTGAAGCTGTCGACGAAGGCGTCGAAGTCGGCCGGCGCGACGTAGACATGCGTGGTGTCGTACTGCGGGCCGACGGCGATCGGCGCCGCTTTGGGCGCGGCGAACACGGGTGCGGCGGTGAGGCCGAGCGCGAGCAGGGCGGGGCGGGCGGCGCGGCGCAGGAACGGCGGCATGGCGGTCTCCGGGATGGCGGGATCAGGAACGGGGCTCGAGTCCGGCCGCGGGCTCCGGCGGGCCGGGCTGGCGCGGATCGAGCGCGATGAAGTGGCGCACGACCGGCGGCGCGGTACCGACGTGGAAGCGGGTCGCCTCGCGCTGCAGGTCGGCGTCGGCGTGCGAGACGCGGCGGTGCTGGCGCAGATGCTCGGCCCAGGATTCGACGAGAAACCACTCGACGACGCGCTCGGGCTCGGCAGTGTCCTCGTGCACGCCCCACAGGTAGGCGCCGTCGCGGCGGCGGCCGCGCGACAGCGTCGACAGCACGCGCAGGAAGGCGGCGCGGTCGCCGGCGCGGATGCGGTACTCGATCTGCACCATCACCGGGCCGCGGTCGCGCTCGACCGGCGCGGCGAGCTGCGGCTCCGGCCAGTGGTGCGCGGCCTGCAGATCGGCGTCGCCGCCCGGCAGGCGCACGCGCTGCAGCAGCAGCGCGACGATGACCAGCCCGGCGGCCGCCGCGAGCAGCGTCGCCGGCACGCCGATCTGCTGCGCGACCAGGCCCCAGATCAGGCTGCCGGCGGCCATCGCGCCATTGAAGACGGTGAGGTACACGGCGAGCCCGCGGCCGCGCACCCAGTTCGGCAGCACGCCCTGGGCGACGCCGTTGAGCGTGGTCAGCGCGATGATCCAGCCGACGCCGAGCGCGAGCAGCAGGACGATCGCCAGCGGCTTCGGCGGCGCCAGCGCGAGCAGGCCCATCACCGCGGCGGCGATCAGCGACGCGCACAGCACCGCGCCGTCGTTGCCGAGCCGCTCGCGCAGCGACGGCAGCAGCAGTGCGCCGCCGATCGCGCCGGCGCCGACGGCGCCGAGCAGCACGCCGTAGAAGCCGGCCGAGCCGCCGAGCATCTGGCGCGCCACCAGCGGCAGCAGCGCCCAGATCGCGCTGGCGAACAGGAAGAACACCGCGGCGCGCAGCAGCACCACATGCAGCTCGGCGCTGGCGCGCACGTAGCGCAGGCCGGCGCGGAACGCACCGATGAACTGCTCCGGCAGTTCGTCGCCGGCGTCGGCCTGGCGTCGCCACCACAGCAGCGCGGCGATCACGAAGGCGTAGCTGAGCACGTCGGCGCCGTAGGTGACGGCGGCGCCGAACGCGGCGAGCAGCGCGCCGCCGACCGCCGGGCCGATCGCGCGGGCGATGTTGAAGCCCAGCGAGTTGAGCGCGACCGCCGCCTTCAGATCGCTGCGCGGCACCAGCTCCGGCACGATCGCCTGCCAGGTCGGCGACATCAGCGCCGCGCCGACGCCGCCGACGAAGGTCAGGCCGATCAGCGCGGCGACGCTGAGCTGGCCGCTGGCGGTGAGCGCGAGCAGGGCGGCGCTGACGGCGGCGAGCACCAGCTGCACGAAGATCAGGAAGCGGCGGCGGTCGAGGATGTCCGACAGCACGCCGGCCGGGATCGCCAGCAGGAACACCGGCAGCGTCGCCGCGGTCTGGATCAGCGCCACCGCGGTCGGATTCGCCGACAGCTCGGTGACCATCCACGAGCTGGCGACGTCGCGCATGAACGTGCCGGTGTTGCCGAGCACGGTGGCCGCCCACAGCACGGCGAACACCGGCTGGCGCAGCGGCGCGAAACTGCCGCCGGGCGCGCTCATCGCCGCGGCTCCGCGCGCGCCAGCTCGTGCCAGGCGACGAGCACGAAGGCGCCGGCCAGGCCCAGATGCTCGAAGAAGGCATTGGCGAGCGCTGCGCGCGCCGCCGGCGCCGCGTCCCACCAGCGGTTGGCGACGACGCTCGCCGCCAGCGTGAAGCCGGCGAGCAGCAGCGCGCCGAGCCAGCGGCCGCGGCCGGACAGGATCGCCAGCGCCGCGCCGAGTTCGAGAACGATGACCAGCGCCGCCAGCGGCGCCGCCGGCGCCAGGCCGAAATGCCGCATCTCGGCGACAGCGCCGCCGAAGTCGAAGGCCTTGACCAGACCGCCCTGAAGGTAGGCGGCGCACAGCGCGAGCAGCGCCAGTCCGCGCACCGCCGGCGGGGCCAGCGCGCGCGCGGCGAGCGGGCGGAGGATCTGCGCTGCGCGCGGCATCGCGTTCATCAGATCGCCCAGCAGTTGCAGCCGAGCACGCCCCAGAAATCCTTGAAGTCGGCCACCGGTACGCGGCTCGCCCAGGCGCGCGCGTGGTCGTGGCCGTGCACGCCGCACTGCTGCGCGCAGCCGCAGGCGGCCGCCATCGGCGGCGCCGGCGCGCGGCGCTCGGCGGCGCTGGCGGCCCAGGCCGCGTAGCCGCCGTAGGCGCGCACCGGCGACCAGTCCGGCATCGGCGGCGGCACGTCGCTGTCGTCCTCGCCGGCGAATTCGCCGGCGGCGTAGACGACCTTGCCGCCGACCAGCGTCAGCAGCGCGCTCGTGTCGGCGATCTCGCTTTCGGCGCAGGCGTAGAAGTCGCGGTCGGGCACGACCAGATCGGCGAGCTGGCCGGCCTCGATGCGGCCCTTCTTGCCGTCCTCGTTGCTGAACCAGGTGACGTTCTCGGTCCACATGCGCAGCGCGGTCTCGCGGTCGAGGCAGTTCTGGCGCGGATAGATCTGCAGGCCGCCGACGGTGCGCCCGCTGATCAGCCAGCTCAGCGACACCCAGGGGTTGTACGAGGCGACGCGCGTCGCGTCGGTGCCGGCCGAGACCTTGATGCCGGCGCGCAGCATGCGCGAAACCGGCGGCGTATTGGCCGCCGCGCCGGGGCCGTAGCGCTCGACGAAGTACTCGCCCTGGTAGGCCATGCGGTGCTGCACGGCGACGCCGCCGCCGAGCGCGGCGATGCGCTCGATCGACGCATCCGAGATCGTCTCGGCGTGATCGAAGAACCAGTTCAGGCCGGCCAGCGGGATGTCCTGGTTGACGCGCTCGAAGACGTCGAGCGCACGGCTGATGGTCTCGTCGTAGGTCGCGTGCAGGCGCCACGGCCAGCGGTTCTGGGCGAGGATGCGCACCACGCTTTCGAGCTCGCCTTCCATCTCCGGCGCCAGGTCGGGGCGCGGCTGGCGGAAGTCCTCGAAGTCGGCGGCCGAGAACACCAGCATCTCGCCGGCGCCGTTGTGGCGGAAGTAATCGTCGCCCTGCTGGTAGCGCACCGACTGCGTCCAGCGCAGGAAGTCTTCCTTCTCCTGCTGCGGCTTCTGCGTGAACAGGTTGTAGGCGAGGCGGATCGTCAGCTGGCCGTCGCGGGCGAGGCGCTCGATGACCGCGTAGTCCTCGGGGTAGTTCTGGAAGCCGCCGCCGGCGTCGATCGCGCCGGTGAGGCCGAGCCGGTTCAGCTCGCGCATGAAGTGGCGCGTCGAGTTGAGCTGATACTCGAACGGCAGCTTCGGGCCGCGGGCGAGCGTCGCATAGAGAATGCCGGCGTTCGGCCGCGCGAGCAGCAGGCCGGTCGGGTTGCCGTTGGCATCGCGCGTGATCTCGCCGCCCGGCGGCTGCGGCGTGTCGCGCGTGTAGCCGACCGCGCGCAGCGCGGCGGCGTTGAGCAGCGCGCGGTCGTACAGGTGCAGGATGAAGACCGGCGTGTCCGGCGCGACGGCGTTGAGCTCTTCGATCGTCGGCAGGCGCTTCTCGGCGAACTGGTGCTCGGTGAAGCCGCCGACCACGCGCACCCATTGCGGCGCCGGCGTGATCGCGACCTGCGCCTTGAGCATCGCCATCGCGTCGGCGAGCGAGCGCACGCCGTCCCAGCGCAGCTCCAGGTTGAAGTTCAGACCGCCGCGGATGATGTGCAGATGGTTGTCGATCAGGCCCGGCAGCACGCGGCGGCCGCGCAGGTCGATCATCCGCGTCATCGCTCCGGCCAGCGGCACGATGTCCTCGTCGCGGCCGACCTGCACGAAGCGGCCGTCCTTGATCGCGACCGCGCTGGCGGTCGGGTTGCGGCGGTCGAGCGTGACGAACAGGCCGTGGTGCAGGATCAGGTCGGGATGTGCGCGGGCGGGGCTCATGTCGGGTTTCCGGTGGGGTCGTCGGTGGTGCGGCCGTTCGAACCGCTGCAGTTCGAACCGCTGCAGTTCGAACCTTGGGGCAGCTCGCCGAACATGTGCGGCCGCACCTGCTGCGAGAGCCACGAGACCTGTGCGGGTTCGCGCGAGAACAGCTGGCGCAGATACGGCGGAATCTGCTCGCCGACCAGGATGCCGAGCAGGCCGACGAGGGCGATGATCGGCGGCGCCGGCGAACGCACGTGCAGCAGGCCGTAGATCGCGCCGATCAGCAGGCCGGCGGCAGCGGAAATCAGGTAAGGCTTCATCGCGTTCTCCGCGGGGCTCGGGGCGGCGGCGCGCGGCGCGCGCCGCCGGTTCGCATCAGCCTTCGTGCGCGTTGAACATGCTCTTCGCGTAGATGATGCCGAGGCCGTAGGCGCCGCCGAACTTCCTGGCGATGCCGGTCGTCAGCTCGTAGGTGTCGGTACGCGCCCAGTCGCGCTGCAGTTCGAGCAGGTACTGCAGCGAGCTCATCGGCTGCACGCCGGCCTGGATCATCCGCTCCATCGCGCGGTTGTGCGCCTCGGCGGAGACGTCGCCGCAGGCGTCGGCGATCACGTAGACCTCGTAGCCCTGATCGAGCGCCGACAGCGTCGGGCCGACGATGCAGACCGAGGTCCACAGGCCGGCGAACACCAGGCGCTTCTTGCCGATGCGGTTGACTTCCCGGATGACGGCGGCGTCTTCCCAGGTGTTCATCGAGGTGCGGTCGAGCAGCGCCTGGCCGGGGAATGGCTCGGTGACTTCGTCGAACATCGGTCCCGAGAAGCTCTTCTCGGCGACCGTGGTGAGGATCGTCGGGACCTTGAACCCGGCGGCGGCGTGCGCGACCAGCGCGGCGTTGGTGCGCAGCGTGATGGCGTCGATCGAGTGCGTCGCGAACGACATCTGCGACTGGAAGTCGATCATCAGCAGCGCGTGGTCGGTCGGCGACAGCAGCTTCGATCCGGGCGTGGGCGTGGCGTTCAGGGACATGGCGTTTCTCGGGACGGACAGACGGCAGGGTGGGATGCGACGACGCTCCGGCGTGCCGGAGCCGCGGCGGCGCGATGACTTGCACTGAGGCTAGGGGCTTGCACCGCGGCGCGACTTGTATGCGCGTGCGCGATGGTGAGGCTCGCCGCTTCGCGCGCGCCGGCGCTCAGGTAGGCGCGCGGCGTCAGGCCGGTGGTGCGGCGGAACACGCGCGTGAAATGGCTCTGGTCGCAGAACGCGAGCGTGGCGGCGATCTCGCAGATGCTCAGTTGTCCGGCGCGCAGCAGTTCGATCGCGCGGGCGACGCGCAGTGCCTGCATGCAGGCCATCGGCGTCATGCCGGTGCTGGCGTGGAACAGCCGCGCGAAATGCGCGCGGCTGACGCAGGCGGCGGCGGCCAGCGCATTGAGGCCGAAGCGCTCGCCGAGGTGGGCCTGCATGAAAGCGATCGCGCGTTGCAGCGCGCGCGGGCTGAGGCCCGGCCGCGGCCGCGGCGGTTCCGCGCGTGCAAACGCGTACGGGCCCAGGCCGCTGGCGTGCATCGAGCGCGCGGCATACAGCGAGCTGGCTTGTGACAGCAGTTCGTTCATCTGGGCTCCCCGGGTCGTGTCGTCCGTCGGGCGCGGAGCGGGATGCTCCTATGCGCCGGGACGAGGGCATGCTGAAATCCCGGGCGCGATCCGCCCACCCCGGAAAGAGCAGGCGCCGGCTCCCCCGATCGGGGGATCGCGGCGCCGCAAGGGCGACGGGTGGCGCATGAACGAACAGCGGACTTCCTCTTTCGGGGGATGCGGCGCTGCCGGCGCGGACCACACTGCGCGCTCGATCGGCCGGGGGATGCGATGCAGGCAGGTAACGGGAGGTACGCGCGTTCGGCGTGGCAGCTGGGTTGCGCGGTGCTGCTGCTGGCCGTCCTGCCGCACGCCGGCGCCGCAGCGGACGACGGGCCGCGGCCGGCGTTCGTCGCCCGTGCGGCGCCGCACCTGCTCGGGCTCGATGCCGACGGCGTGCGGCATCCTGCGCGCGACGGCCTGGTCCTGCCGCGCAGCGTGCATCGCCTGCGCATCGACTACGCCGCCGACGGCGATCCGCAGACCTTCCGCTACCGGCTCGAAGGGCTGGAGCGTGACTGGCAGGACGCCGGGTCGCGAACGGAAGCCTTCTACACCGACCTGCCGCCCGGCGCGTATCGCTTTGTCGTCGCCGGCGCCCGCGACGGCGGCGCGGCACTGCGTTTTTCGGTCGCGCCGGCGTTCACCCAGACCTGGTGGTTCCGCGCGCTGTGCGGGCTGCTCGCGTTCGTGCTGCTGTGGCTGCTGTATCTGTTGCGCCTGCGGCAGATGACCCTGCGCCTGCGGGTGCGTCTCGAGGAGCGCTACGGCGAGCGCGAGCGTATCGCGCGCGAACTGCACGACACGCTGCTGCAGGGCATCCAGGGCCTGCTGCTGCGTTTCCAGGCGGTCGCCGAACGCATCGCCGACGCGGACACGCGCCGCATGCTGGAGACGACGCTCGATCGCGCCGAGGCGGTGCTCGTCGAGGGCCGCGACCGTGTGCGCGAGCTGCGCGATCTGGCGCGGCCGATCGAACGGCTCGACGAGGCCTTCGTCGAAGTCGGCCGCGAGTTCAAGGACAAGCCCTGTCCGCAGCTGCGCGTGATGGCGCTGCTCAAGCCGCGGCGGCTCAATCCGCTGGTGCGCGACGAGCTCTATCGCATCGGTCGCGAGGCGATCATCAACGCCATCCAGCACGCGCGCGCGCACCACATCGATGTCGAAATCGAATATGGTCGCGAAGAGTTCGCGCTGCGCGTGCGCGATGACGGCGTCGGCCTGCCGGCCGAGGTGCTCGCCGCCGGCGCGCGCGCCGGCCACTGGGGGCTGCCGGGCATGCGCGAACGGGCGGCGCGCCTCGGTGCGCGCTTCGAACTGTGGAGCCAGCCGGGCCTCGGCGTCGCGATCGACGTGCGTGTGCCGGCCGACGTGGTGTACTGCGACGGCATTGCCGCTTCGCGCGTGCGCAAGCTGCTGGGCAAGGCCGTCGCCGAGGATGTGATGCCATGAACGAGCCACGGGCGGCGATTCGCGTGCTGATCGTCGACGACCATCCGCTGCTGCGCGAGGGCATCGCCGCGGTACTGGCGGGGCAGGCCGACATGGATCTGGTCGGCGAGGCGGTCGACGGCCAGGATGCCGTCGAGCAGTTCCGCCGTCACCAGCCGGACGTGACGCTGATGGACCTGCAGATGCCGCGGCTCGGCGGCACCGCGGCGATCACGCAGATCCGCAGCGAGTATCCGTCGGCGCGCATCGTCGTGCTGACCACCTACAAGGGCGACGCGCAGGCGATGCGCGCGCTGAAGGCCGGCGCGTCCGGCTATCTGTTGAAAAGCATGTTGCGCCGTGAGCTGGTCGAGACCATTCGCGACGTCCACGCCGGCCGGCGGCGCATGCCGCCGGAAATCGCCGCGGGCATCGCCGAGCACGCCGCCGACGATGCGCTCAGCGCGCGCGAGGTCGAGGTGCTGCGCTGCGTCGCGCTCGGCAACGCCAACCGCGAGGTCGCCGCGCAGCTCGGCATCGCCGAGGAAACGGTGAAGGCGCACATGAAGAGCGTGCTCGCCAAGCTGTCGGCCAAGGACCGCACGCATGCGGTGACGATCGCGCTGCGGCGCGGCTTCATCGAAATGTAGCCGGCGCCGGTCCGGACGCCGTCGGGGATTGTGCCGGCCGCCGGCTCTCGCGAACGGCGCGCTGCGCCGGCGGCGGCGTCGCGCTGCGACCGCGAACCGAGTCGGCGGCGGGCGGCGATCGCCGCGCCGGGGCAGGGACGCCCGCCGTTCAGCCGCGGCGCGCGGCGCGCGGCGGCGCCAGCTGGGCGTCGAGCAGCGCGCGGGCGCCGGCGAGCGCGTTGCAGAGCGGGGCGGTCTCGCAATCGCTGAACGTCAGCCGGGTCGCGGCGCTGCCTTCGAGCAGCAGCATCAGCGCGTCGCCGAGCGCGTCGGCGTCACGAGCCCCGGCGGCGGCGGCGAGTTCGCGCAGACGGCGGCGCTTCTCCATCTTGTGTTCGTGGATGACGGCGTGGCCGGGATGCGCGTCGTCGCGCAGCTCGACCGCGGCATTGCTGATCGCGCAGCCGCAGCGCTCGACGTCGCGCGCCTTGCGGGCGCTGGCGTCGAAGATCGCTTCGATCTGCGCACGCGGATTGCCGGCGTGCGGCGCGATGACCTCGTCCCACCAGGTCCAGTACTCGCCTTCCTGCGCGCGCAGGCATTGCGCGACGAGCTCGTCCTTCGACGAAAAGCTGCGGTAGAAGCTCATCTTGTTGGTGCCGGCGCCGGAGGTGATGTCGTCGACGCCGACGGCGCGGATGCCCTGGCGGTAGAACAGCTCGCGCGCCGTCTTGAAGATGCGGTCGCGCACGCGCGTGCCGCCTTCCGGCGTCTGGCGGTCCGTTGTCCGCTTGTCGTGGCTCATGGCGGCGATACCTCCGGCAAATGCCTGTTCATGCCAGCCCGTTGACTTCGTTGTTACCGATCGGTAACTTTATATCACAATGTTACTGACCGGTCACCCACTGTAAAGTTCCGCCGATCGGTCCGGGCGTCAAGACGCGGAGGCGGCGGCTCGCCCGCGGCCTGGCGTCGCACCGGACCGCGGAACGGGTCTTCCGGAAAGTCGGGAGATCGAAGTCATGGCGTGGCAGACGGGGCAGACGAAAAAGGAAGAAGCGCGGGCAGTATCGGCGCGCGCCGCGGCGCGGCGCCTGATCCGGATGGCGGGGATCGTCGCGGCGCTGGTGCTCGGCGGCGGGCCGGCCGCCGCGACGGCGGGCGGGGCGGCCGAGGTTCTGCGCGAGCCGCTGCCGGGCGTGGTCCTCGACGAAAGCGGCCGCGAGCGCGAAGACAGCGGCTGGACCTTCTACTTCGACAACGACACGCTGACGCCCACGCAGCGCGACGAGGACTACACGGGCGGCGTCGCCGTGACGCTCGCCGGCCGGCGGGCGCAGGACCTGGCGGTGTCGCTCGACGCGCCGCTCGGCTGGATCGACCGCCTGTTCGTGCCGACCGCCGGCGCGGCGTTCGAACTGCACAGCCTCCAGTTCGGCGCGCTGGCGTTCACGCCGGGCAGCATCACCTCGGCGCCGATCCGCGCCGGCGACCGCCCTTACGCGAGCCTCGCCTACGTCGCCAACGGGCGCAGCTACGTCAGCGGCGGCACGACGGTCTACCACACGAGCTTCTCGCTGGGCGTGCTCGGCTCCGGCTTGGTGCCGGCGTTCCAGCGCACGTTCCACCGCGCGATCGGCGCGCGCCGGCCGCGCGGCTGGAACCACCAGATCGCCGACGGCGGCGAGCCGACGTTCCGCTACACGTTGACGCGGCAGGATCTGCGCCTCGCCGGCCGCTCGGGGAGCCGCGCGCGCTACGAGATCAAGAGCGCCGTCGCCGGCAGCGTCGGCTATCTGAGCGAGGGCAGCGTGGCGCTGTCGTGGCGCTGGGGCCGCATCAATACGCCGTGGTGGGCGGGGCCGCCGGATCGCGTCGAGTACATCGCCGAGCCGGCGCCGGCGACCGGCGGCAGCGTGCTGGATCCGGGTTCACGCGAGCTGTACCTGTGGGGCGGCGTCAAGGCGCACGCGCGTCTCTACAACGCATTCCTGCAGGGCCAGTTCCGCGACAGCGATCTCGACTACGGCCCCGCCGATCTGCGGCCGCTGATCGCCGAAGCCTGGATCGGCGTCACCGCGCAACTCGCCGGCGAATACCGCCTGTCGTGGGTGATGCGCTACCAGAGCTCGGAGTTGAAGACCGAACCCGGCGACCGCTCGCTGCTGTGGGGCGGGCTGGTGCTCTCGCACGATCTCTGAAGGTGCGGGCGGCATCGCGATCGGCGGGCATGAAAAAAGCCGGCCGCGTGAGCGGCCGGCTTTCGTCGTCTTGACGGGATTGGCGCGGGTCCGGCGCGAAGCGTCTCAGGCGGCGCCTTTGGCGGCGCGCTTCTTCGCCGGCGCCGGCAGGTAGGCATCGAGCAGCGTGCGCGCCGCGACCAGCGAATTGGCCAGCGGCCCGCTGTGCCCGGCGAAGGTCAGGCGGGTGACCGTGCTGCCTTCGAGCAGCAGCATCAGCGCGTCGCCGAGCGCATCGGATTCGCGTGCGCCGGCTTCGGCGGCGAGCTGGCGCAGGCGGCGGCGGACCTCGGCCTTGTAGTCGCGGATCACCTCATGGCCCGGGTGTTCCGCCTCGCGCAGCTCGACGGCGGCGTTGCTCAGCGGGCAGCCGCAGGCGTCCTCGCCGCAGGACTTGGCGATCGTCGATTCGAAGATCGCTTCGATCTGGCGGCGCGGGTTGCCGGCATAGGGGGCGATCGACGCGTTCCAGCGCTCCCAGTACTCGGCGACCTGCGCCTTCAGGCACTCGGCGACCAGATCGTCCTTGGACGGGAAGCTGCGGTAGAAGCTCATCTTGTTGGTGCCGGCGCCGCAGGCGATGGCATCGACGCCGACGGCGCGGATGCCCTGGCGGTAGAACAGCTCGCGCGCGGTCTTGAAGATGCGGTCGCGGACGCGGCCTCCGCCGCCGCATTCCGGCGCCGCTGCAGGCACCGGCGACGACCGCGATTTGCCTTCACTCATAAACGTTTACCTCGACCACGACGAAACCTCTTGACAGCGAATGTTACTGACCGGTAACTTACGCTCCAACGTTACTGACCGGTAACGCACGCAGCTTCCCCCGATTCGACACGGACGTCAACCGGACGGACGGGGTGCTGGCATCTCATCCCCCTCGGCGCGCCGTCAGGCGGGCCGACCGTTCGGAGAAGTTTCATGGCCTCGCAGACCCGTCCGTTCATCAGCAATTCTACGCTGAGCCTGCTGCCGCTGGCGCTGTTCGTGCTGGCCGCCGCCGGCCTGTCCGGCTGCAGCGCGCAGGACGCCAGCGCCGCCGCCGCGCCGCCGGCGCCGGAAGTCACCGTCCGTGCCGTCGTGCAGCAGCAGATCGTCGACTGGGACCGTTACACCGGCCGCTTCGAAGCGGTCGAGCATGTCGAGCTGCGTCCGCGCGTGACCGGCTACATCGATCGCGTCGCCTACACCGAAGGCGCGCTGGTCAAGAAGGGCGAGCTGCTGTTCCAGATCGATCCGCGGCCGTATCGGGCGCGGCTCGATCAGGCCGAGGCCGAGCTGGCCCGCGCCCGCGCGCAGGACGAGCTCGCCGCCAGCGAATCGGCGCGCGCCGAAAGCCTGCTGCAGGCGCACGCGATCTCCAAGGAGGAGTACGACGCCCGCGCCAGCAACCGTGGCCAGGCGAGCGCCGGTCTGCGCGCGGCGCGCGCCGCAGTCGAGGCGGCGCGCTTGGACCTGGAGTTCACGCGCGTCACCGCGCCGATCGCCGGACGCGTGTCGCGCGCCGCCGTCACCGCCGGCAACTTCGTCGCGGCCGGCCAGACGGTGCTGACCTCGGTGGTCTCGGTCGATCCGATCTACGTCTATTTCGATGGCGATGAGCAGAGCTACCTCAAGTACGCCGATCTGGCCAGCCGCGGCGAGCGCCCGAGCGAGCGTGACGCGGCGCTGCCGGTCTACGTCGGCCTCGCCAACGAGGACGGCTACCCGCACGCCGGCCGCATCGACTTCATCGACAACGCGCTCGATCCGCAGACCGGCACGATCCGCGCCCGCGCCGTGCTGGCGAACCCGGACGGCCGCCTCACGCCGGGTCTGTTCGCGCGCCTGCAGCTGGCCGGCAGCGGCCGCTATGCGGCGACGCTGCTCGACGAGCGTGCGATCGGCACCGACCAGAGCAAGAAGTTCGTCTACGTCGTCGACGAGCACGGCGCCGTGCAGTACCGCGCGGTGACGCTCGGCGACACGCATGACGGCCTGCGCGTGGTGCGCGACGGCCTGCAGCCGGGCGAACGCGTGATCGTCGCCGGCCAGCAGCGCGTGCGGCCGGGCATGAGCGTCGCGGCCAAGGTCGAGGACGCGCCGCAGCCGACGGCCGACGCGCGCGACGCGATGGCCTTCGCCATCAACTGAAGGCGCCTGCGGGCACGCACGCGCTTCGAAAGGAAGCCATGAAACTGACCCATTTCTTCATCGAGCGGCCGATCTTCGCCGGCGTGCTCTCGTTCCTGGTGCTCGTCGCCGGCCTGATCGCGGTGTTCCGCCTGCCGGTTGCCGAATATCCGGAAGTGGTGCCGCCGACCGTTGTCGTCACCGCCCAGTACCCGGGCGCGACCGCGCAGACGCTGGCCGACACCATCGCCACGCCGCTGGAGCAGGAGATCGTCGGCGTCGAGGACATGATCTACATGAACTCGCAGGCGCAGCAGGACGGCACGCTGCAGCTGACGGTGACGTTCCGTCTCGGCACCGACATCGACCGCGCCCAGGTGCAGGTGCAGAACCGCGTCGCGCAGGCGCTGCCGCGTCTGCCGGAAGAGGTGCGCGCCGCCGGCGTGACGACGCGCAAGAGCTCGCCGAACCTGACGATGGTCGTGCATCTGTACTCGCCGGACGGTCGCTACGACGGCCTCTATCTGCGCAATCTCGCGGTGATCCAGGTGCGCGACCGCCTCGCGCGCCTGCCGGGCGCCGGCGACGTGCAGATGTTCGGTTCCGGCGATTACGCGATGCGCCTGTGGCTGGACCCGCAGAAGCTGGCCTCGCGCAGCCTGACGGTCGACGACGTGGTGCGCGCCGTGCGAGAGCAGAACGTGCAGGTCGCTGCCGGCAGCGTCGGCGCGCCGCCGCTCGAACACAATCCGGCGTTCCAGCTGGCGATCGACGCGCGCGGCCGTCTCAACGACGAGCGCCAGTTCGGCGATATCGTCATCAAGACCGGCACCGACGGCGAGATCACGCAGCTCGCCGACGTCGCCCGCATCGAGCTCGGTGCCGGCCAGTACGCGCTGCGTTCGCTGCTCGACAACCGCGCCGCGGTCGCGCTGCCGGTGTTCCTGCAGCCGGGCGCCAACGCGCTCGAACTGGCCGACAACGTGCGCAAGACGATGGCCGAGCTCAAGCAGACGTTTCCGCAGGGCGTCGACTACTCGATCATCTACGACCCGACGGTGTTCGTGCGCGAGTCGATTCGCGCCGTGATCGAGACCCTGCTCGAAGCGCTGCTGCTGGTCGTCATCGTCGTCATCCTGTTCCTGCAGACCTGGCGCGCGGCGCTGATCCCGATCGTCGCCGTGCCGGTGGCGATCATCGGCAGCTTCGCGGCGATGCAGGTCTTCGGCTTCTCGATCAACACGCTGACGCTGTTCGGTCTGGTCCTGGCGGTCGGCATCGTCGTCGACGACGCCATCGTCGTCGTCGAGAACATCGAGCGCGGCATCGCCGACGGCCTGGCGCCGCGCGCCGCCGCGCACCGCTCGATGGACGAGGTCGCCGGACCGATCATCGCGATCTCGCTGGTGCTGTGCGCGGTGTTCGTGCCGCCGGCCTTCGTCGGCGGCTTCAACGGCCAGTTCTACCGGCAGTTCGCGCTGGTCATCGCTTTCGCCGCGATCATTTCGGCGTTCAATTCACTGACGCTGTCGCCGGCGCTGGCGGCGCTGCTGCTGCGCGGCCACGACGCCAAGCCGGACCGCCTGCAGCGCCTGATCGACGGAGCCTTCGGCTGGCTGTTCCGGCCGTTCAACCGCGTCTTCGCGCGCGGCGCGTCCGGCTACCAGCGCGGCGTGCGCAAGGTGCTGCGCGTCGGCGCGCTCAGCTTCGTCGTCTACGGCGGCCTCGTGCTGCTGACCGGCGTCGGCTTCATGAAGGCGCCGAACGGCTTCATTCCGGCGCAGGACAAGGGCTATCTGATCAGCATCATCCAGCTGCCGGCCGGCGCGTCGATCGAGCGCACCGAGGCGATCGTCAAGAAGGTCGGCGAGATCGGCCTGCAGCAGGCCGGCGTCGAGCACGCCGTGCAGTTTCCGGGCCTGTCGGTCAACGGCTTCACGCGCGCGTCGGATTCGGCGATCGTGTTCTTCCCGCTCAAGTCCTTCGACGCGCGCCGCGGCCTGCGTGGTCCGCAGATCGCCGCCGAGCTGAACCAGAAGCTGGCGGCGATCGACGACGCGATGATCTTCACGGTGATGCCGCCGCCGATCCTCGGCATCGGCACCGCCGGCGGCTTCAAGGCGCAGCTCGAAGATCACACCGACGCCGGCCCGGCGCGCCTGTACCAGATGACGCAGGACTTCGTCGGCGCGCTGCGCCAGCAGCCGGAGCTGGCCGGCGTGTTCTCGACCTACGACGTCAACGCGCCGCAGCTCTACGCCGACATCGACCGCGTCAAGGCCAAGCGCCTGGGCATCGACCTCGACGCCGTGTTCCGCACGCTGCAGGTCTATCTGGGCTCGTACTACATCAACGACTTCAATCGTTTCGGGCGCACCTTCCGCGTCGTCGCGCAGGCCGACGAGGCCTATCGCGCACGGCCGCAGGACGTGCTGCTGCTGAAGACGCGCAACGCCGACGGCGAGATGGTGCCGCTGGCCTCGGTGCTGCGGCTCGAGGAGCACTTCGGGCCGAACACCGCGGCGCGCTACAACGGCTTCCCGAGCGCCGACATCAACGGCGCGACGGCGCCGGGCTTCAGTTCCGGCCAGGCGATGGCGGCGGTCGAGCGCGTGGCGAAGGAAACGCTGCCCAACGGCGTGCATATCGAATGGACGGATCTGGCTTTCCAGCAGATCGGCGCGGCGCAGGCGCTGGCAATCGTGCTGCCGCTGGCAGTGCTGTTCGTGTTCCTCGTGCTCGCCGCGCAGTACGAGAGCCTGATGCTGCCGCTGGCGGTGATCCTGATCGTGCCGATGACGCTGCTGTCGGCGCTCGCCGGCATCTTCCTGATGAAGAGCGAGGTCAACATCTTCACGCAGATCGGCCTGTTCGTGCTGGTCGGCCTGGCGGCCAAGAACGCGATCCTGATCGTCGAGTTCGCCCGCGAGCTGGAAGCGCGCGGCATGGCGACGCTCGACGCCGCGCTCGAAGCCTGCCGCCTGCGCCTGCGGCCGATCCTGATGACCTCGTTCGCCTTCATCTTCGGCGTGCTGCCGCTGGTGACGGCGAGCGGCGCCGGCGCCGAGATGCGCCAGGCGATGGGCATCGCCGTGTTCTTCGGCATGATCGGCGTGACCTTCTTCGGTCTGTTCTTCACGCCGCTGTTCTATGTCGCGCTGCGCCGGCTCGCCCTGCGCCGCGCGACGGCTTCCAACCTTCCCGCCACGCCGGCCACCGCGCCCGCGGGCCAGCACTAGAGACAGGAGCAACACCATGGCAAAGATCGCACTCGTCACCGGCGGCAACCGCGGCATCGGTCTGGAGACCGCGCGCCAGCTCGCCGATCAGGATGTGCTAGTGATCGTCGCCGCGCGCGACTACGGCAAGGCCGTCGAGGCGGCGCGCGCGCTGCGCAAAGGCGCGCACCAGGCCGAGGCCGTGCAGCTCGACGTCACCGACGCGGCGAGCATCGCCGCCGCCGCCGAGGAGGTCGCGCGTCGTCACGGCCGCCTCGACATCCTCATCAACAACGCCGGCATCATCAGCAGCAGTCCGGACGGCCGGCCGTCGTCGCAGCCGGTCGCCGAATGGCGGCGCATCTTCGAGACCAATCTGTTCGGCCTGGTCGAGACCACGCAGGCGTTCCTGCCGCTGCTGAAGAAGTCGGAGGCAGGCCGCATCGTGCACCTGTCGAGCATTCTCGGCTCGAACACGCTGCACGAGACGCCGGGCTCGCCGATCTACGAGTTCAAGGCGGTGCCGGCCTACAGCGCGTCGAAGAGCGCGGTCAACAGCTACACCGTGCATCTGGCCTACGAGCTGCGCGACACGCCGATCAAGGTCAACGCCGCCCATCCGGGTTACGTGAAGACCGAGATGAACGCCGGCGCCGGCGAGCTCGACGTGCCGGACGGCGCGCGCACCAGCGTCGCGCTGGCGCTGCTCGGCCCGGACGGGCCGAGCGGCAAGCTCATCCACCTCGGTCAGGTCTTGCCCTGGTAGCCGTCGCTGCCGGGCGGTACGCAAGGCGGCCTCGCGGCCGCAAAGGAGTCCACGATGGCATTTCCCCAGGAACGGGTCGCATTGATCACCGAGGTGCAGCGCGCCGAGCGCTACGCGCAGGCACGCGCCCTCGCGCAGCAGGGCCTGCACGTCGTCGTCGCGGCGACGGAGTGGGCGAGGGCGGTCGATGCCGCGCTGCGTCTGCAGCTCGAAGGCCTGTCGGCCGAGGCGCTGCATCTGGAACGCCGCGATGCCGCCACGCTGGCGGCCGCCAAGCAGCAGATCATCCGTCGCCGCGGCCAGCTCGACATCGTCGTCGACGAGCCGGCGCTCGCCTGAGCGCCGTCCCTCCATCGTCCAAGGAGATATCTGTCATGAATGAACGCATTTCCCATGTCACCGACGCCAGCTTCGAGCAGGACGTCCGCCAGGCGAGCGGCCGGCAGCCGGTACTCGTCGATTTCTGGGCGGAGTGGTGCGGCCCCTGCCGCATGGTCGCGCCGGTGCTCGACCAGCTCGCCGTCGAGAACGGCGAACGCCTGAAGATCGTCAAGCTCAATGTCGACGAAAACCCGCAGGTGGCCGCCGCACTCGGCATTCGCGGCATACCGACGCTGATGCTGTTCAAGGACGGCGAGCTGGCGGCGACCCAGGTCGGCGCGGTGCCGAAGGCACAGCTCGCGGCCTTCGTCGCGCCGCATCTCGCCGCCGTCTGAAGACGCCGCCGTCCAACAAGAAAAACAGGAGCATCCTCATGAGCGCTTCACTCTTTTCCCCGCTGCAGCTCGGCGACCTCCACCTGCCGAACCGCATCATCATGGCGCCGATGACGCGCACGCGCGCCGAACCGGGTCACGTGCCCGGCGCGCTGATGGCCACGCATTACGCGCAGCGCGCCAGCGCCGGCCTGCTGATCGCCGAGGCGACCTCGGTGGCGCCGCGGACCAGCGCTTTCGGCGCCGATCCGGGCGTCTACGATGAGGCCCAGGTCGCCGGCTGGCGGCAGGTGGTCGACGCCGTGCACGCCGCCGGCGGCCGCATCGCGCTGCAGGTCTTCCATCCGGGCCGCGCCGCGCTGCCGGGCCTCAACGATGGCGCGCAGCCGGTGTCGTCGACCGACCGCGCGATCCGCCTGCCGCAGGGCGACGACCGCGTCGTCGCCGCGCCGCGGCGCCTGACGCTCGCCGAGATCGGCGAGGTCGTCGCGCAATTCCGCCGCGGCATCGAGAACGCGCACCGCGCCGGCTTCGACGCCGTCGAGATCCACGGTGCGCACGGCTACCTGCTCGACCAGTTCCTGCGCGACAGCGTCAACGACCGCAGCGACGCGTACGGCGGGTCGCTCGAAAACCGCGCGCGCCTGCTGCTCGCGGTGCTCGACGAGGCGATCGCCGTGTTCGGCTCCGGTCGCGTCGGCCTGCGTATCTCGCCGCTGGTCGCTTACAACGACATCAGCGACTCGGATCCGCGCGCGCTGGTGCAGTACGTGGCGCAGGAGATCGAGCGCCGCGCCGTCGCTTTTCTCGACCTGCGCCACGAGCAGCACGATGCGCCGGAGGAAGAGGCGCTCGCCGACATCGCGCGTCTGCACTACCGCGGCGTGCTGCTGCGCAACGGCGGCTACGACCGCGACAGCGGCGCCGCCGATCTCGCCAGCGGCCGTGCCGACGGCATCGTCTACGGCAAGCCGTTCCTCGCCAACCCCGACCTCGTCGAGCGCTTCCGCAAGCAGGCGCCGCTCGCGCAGCCGGATTTCTCGCTGCTCTACACGCCGGGCCCGCGCGGCTACATCGACTACCCCGCGCTGGAGCCGGCCGTGATCGACGAACCCGCACTCGCATGAACACCTCACGTTTTTCACGGCGCCGCGCGGCGCTCAAGCCCCTGCTGATCGCGCTCGGCGCGGCGGCGCTGACGGCCTGCGCGGTCGGCCCGGATTACCGGGCGCCGCCGCTGCCGGCCGCGCAGGCGGTCGCCGACATCGGCCTCGACCCCGCGTTCTACAGCGCCGAAGCGCCGCCGGCGCAGTTCTGGGCCAGCTTCGGCGACGCCGGCCTGGAGGCGCTCGAAGCGCGCGCGCTGACCGCCAATCACGATCTGCGCATCGCGCTCGCCAATCTCAACCAGGCGCGCGCGCTGCGCCGCGAGGCCTTCCTCGACTATCTGCCGACGGTGACGGCCGGCGCCGGCTACACGGTCGCGCAGCAGAGCGCCGACCAGGCGCCGGGCTACAGCCGCGACGACCGCCACAGCGAGCTTTACGACGCCGGCTTCGACGCGTCCTGGGAGCTCGATCTGTTCGGCCGCGTGCGGCGTCTCAACGAGGCCAGCCGCGCCAACGAGGAGGCGCTGGCCGCCGACCTGCGCGCCGCGCAGCTGTCGGTCGCCGCCGAGGTCGCGCGCACTTATTTCGAGCTGCGCGGCGCGCAGGCGCGGCTGGCGGTCGCCGAACGCAACGCCGACAACCAGCTCGGCACGCTGAACTACACCGAGGCGCGTCTGGCCTACGGCCGCGGCACCGAGTTCGACCGCGAACGCGCGCGCGCGCAGCTGGCGGCGACGCGCGCGCGCGTGCCGGATCTGCGCACCGCGGTCGCCAACGCCGAGCACCGTCTCGCGATGCTCGCCGGGCTGGTGCCGAGCGCGCTGCGCGACGAGCTGGACGCGCCGCAGGCGCTGCCGCCGTTGCCGCGTCTGGTGCGGATCGGCGAGCCGGAAGCGCTGCTGCGCCGGCGTCCGGACGTCGCCAGCGCCGAGCGTCAGCTCGCCGCCGCGACCGCCGGCATCGGCGTCGCGGTCGCCGACTACTTCCCGCGCGTGAGTTTCACTGGCGAGGCGGGTTTCTCGGTCGCGCATCTCGGCTCGGTCGGCGACGGCGGCAGCGATCGCTACGCGTTCGGACCGAGCATCAGCTGGGCGGCCTTCGATCTGGGCCGCGTGCAGGCGCGCGTCGCGCAGCGTCGCGCCGGCGCCGACGCCGCGCTCGCGCGCTACGAGCAGAGCGTGCTGCGCGCGCTGGAGGAGACGGCCAACACGCTGGTCGGCTACGGCCAGAACCGCCGCAAGCTCGATCTGCTCGACGAGGGGGCGCAGGCCAGCGCGCGCGCGGTGCAGCTGGCGCGGGTACGCTTCGAAGCCGGCGCGGCGGATTTCATCGACGTGCTCGACGCCGAGCGCAGCCTGCTCGACGCCGAGGATCAGCGGGCGCAGGCGCGCACGCAGACCGCGACCTCGCTGGTCGCGCTCTACAAGTCGCTCGGCGGCGGCTGGCAGGGCGCGGCGCCGCAGACGCTGTCGCGCAAGGACTGAACGGGGCACGGAGCACGACGATGATCGACCTCTATTACTGGACCACGCCGAACGGCCACAAGATCACGATCTTCCTGGAGGAAGCCGGCCTGGACTACCGCATCGTGCCGGTGCACATCGGCCGCGGCGAACAGTTCCGGCCGGACTTCCTGCGCATCGCGCCGAACAACCGCATTCCGGCGATCGTCGATCACGCGCCGGCCGACGGCGGCGCAGCGCTGACGCTGTTCGAGTCCGGCGCGATCCTGCAGTACCTCGCCGAGAAGAGCGGCCGTTTCCTGCCGGCCGATCGGCGCGGTCGCTACGAGACGATGCAATGGCTGTTCTGGCAGATGGCCGGCCTCGGCCCGATGCTCGGCCAGAACCACCATTTCCGGAACTACGCGCCCGAGAAGATCCCGTACGCGATCGAGCGCTACGTGAAGGAAACCAACCGCCTGTACGGCGTGCTCGACCGGCGGCTCGCCGACCGCGAGTTCATCGCCGGCCCGTACACGATCGCCGACATGGCGGCGTATCCGTGGATCGTCCCGCACGAGGCGCAGGGCCAGACGCTGGCCGAGTTCCCGAACCTGCGGCGCTGGTTCGAGGCGATCGCCGCGCGCCCGGCGGTGCAGCGCGCCTATGCCCGCGCGCGCGAGATCAACACCGCGGCGACGGTCGACGAGGAGGCGCGGCGCGTGCTGTTCGGCCAGGATGCCGGCTCGGTGCGCCAGGCGGCGGGCTGAACGCCACGGCCCGCGCCGGCGCGATACGTCGCGCCCCCTTGCGCGAGTGGGCATGCACTTTCTAGGCTCGGGTCTTTCTGCAGATTCCCGACCCCGGAGACCGGCATGCGCGCCCTTCGCAGTGCTTCCTTTGTTCTCGCCGCGCTGGCCGCCGCCGCGCAGCCCGTCGCCGAAGCCGCCGGCGATGCCGGCGAAGCGGCGTTCCGCTCGCTGTACCGCGAGCTGGTCGAAACCAACACCGCGCTGTCGGCCGGCAGCTGCACGGCCGCCGCCGGGAAGATGGCGGCGCGGCTCAGGAACGCCGGCTATGGCGATGCCCAGTTGCAGATCCTCGCGCCGCCGGACCGGCCGCAGGACGGCGCGCTGATCGCCACGCTGCCGGGCCGCGACGCCTCGCTCAAGCCGATCCTGCTGCTCGCGCACATCGACGTCGTCGAGGCCAAGCGCGAGGACTGGCGGCGCGATCCGTTCACGCTCGTCGAGGAAGACGGCTTTTTCTACGCACGCGGCGCCAGCGACGACAAGGCGATGGCGGCGGTCTTCACCGACAGCCTGATCCGCTACCGCCAGGAAGGCTTCAAGCCGCGCCGCGGTCTCAAGCTGGCGCTGACCTGCGGCGAGGAAACGCCGCAGACCTTCAACAGCGTCTACTGGTTGCTCAAGACCCGGCCCGAGGTGCTCGACGCTGCGTTCGCGATCAACGAAGGCGCCGGCGGTGAACTCGACGGCGACGGCAGGCCGCGCGCGCTGCAGATCCAGGCCGGCGAGAAGGTCTATCAGGACTTCAAGCTGGAGGTCACGAATCCCGGCGGCCACAGCTCGCGGCCGGTGCCGGACAACGCGATCTATCGTCTCGCCGCGGCGCTGGGCAGGATCGGCGCGTACTCGTTCCCGACCCGGTTCAACGACGCCACGCTCGGCTACTTCACGCAGCAGGCCAGGCTTTCGCCGCCGGACGTCGCCGCCGACATGCGCGCGATCCTCGCCGATCCGCAGGACCAGGCCGCCGCCGCGCGCCTGTGGGCGAAGAACCCCGGCTGGAACAGCATGCTGCGCACGACCTGCGTCGCCACCCAGGTCGAGGCCGGCCACGCGCCGAATGCGCTGCCGCAGCGCGCCACCGCCAACGTCAACTGTCGCATCCTGCCCGGCGTTGCCCCCGAGACCGTGCGCCAGACGCTGGTCGGGCTGATCGGCGACGAACAGGTCGTCGTCAGCGCCGAAGCGGAACCCTCGACCGGCGTCGGCGCGCCGCCGCCGCTGACGGCCGCCATCCTCGGCCCGGTGCAGAAGCTCGCGCAGAAGATGTGGCCGGGCGTGACCGTGGTGCCGACGATGTCGACCGGCGCCACCGACAGCCGCTTCCTGATCGGCGCCGGTATTCCCAGCTACGGCCTGTCCGGCATGTTCCACGACGCCGAGGGCAGCCACGCGCACGGTCTCGACGAGCGCATACGCGTGCAATCGCTGCTGGACGGCCGCGCGTTCCTCTACGAGATCGTCAAGGTCTACGCCAGCCAGAAGGACTAATCCACTGAACCTGGTGAATGGCACCGGGTTCGGCGTGTTGGATCGGCATACTTCGATTCGCCGCGGCGATCCGGGCGATGCGCTTCGGTGTGAAGATCTGCGTTATCGCCGCCGGTGCTCGCGGCATCGCCCGGATTGAGAGCCCACGTGCAGCGATTCCTTGCACGGCAGAGTGGTGATCCGTTGTAGAGCCGCTGTTATCAGTCGGGCCGAGCCGATCCGGAGCAGATGCGAGCGGCCCTTCGGAGCATCAAGGCGCGGCCTTGAAGACATTGGTCCGGACACGGTACGGAGTCTGAGTGTTGGGCGCCGTCCAGGCGGCCAGCAAGTCGCCGTCGGGCAGGCCGATGACGCGGAGACTGCTGTTGCCGACGCCATTATTGTTCGGCATTGCAGAGATGATCTCCGGCGTGGTCCAGGCATTGCCGGGTGTACGCTGGCCGGCCCTGATGAAGCCGCTGCCGTCCTGGTAAACCACAGTAGAGATGCCGTGAGGATCGATGGCGCCGAACGTCAGAGGCCGGATGTTGCTGCCAGTGTCCTGCACCAGCTGCATGGTTGCCCATCCGCTGGATGCGCTGTAAGGCAGCGCGACCACGCGCCAATCGACACTCGATGCACTGCTGAGGAAACTGGCGGCGCTGACCAGCGCATCGCCGTTGGTGGCGAACGCCACTTTCGGTCCACTGGTGATTTCGGTGCTGTCGCTGCTCATCCAGTGTGGCGCTTCCCAGGCGCCGTCATAGCGGCTCACCTGCACCCGCCGCCTGTTTGCGTCGTCATACGTTTCCCAAGCGGCGATCGCGTTGCCGGCGGCATCCACGGCAATATCACTAATGCTCGCGCCGATGTCCGTGCCGGTTGGCATGGAAGCGATGGAGACGGAGTTGCCGCTGGCACTGCCCGCAGTGAAATGGCTTGCCAAGACATCACCGGGGCCGGCATCCGAACGACGCGTCCACAGGAGCACGGCATGACCGCCGGCACCGACGGCCACCTGCATTCCCGCAGGCTGATAGGTCAGGCCGTTTTCAACGGTCTGCGCGTAGAAGACGTGCAGATCACCCCAAGCACCGGCGTCGAACGTGGCGGCAACGATGTTGAAATTTCCACAATTGCACGGGGAATCGTGCTGCGACCACAGCACCGTGACGCCGCCCGCAGGATTCACCGCAACGCCACCCAGCACAGACGCCTGACCATTGCCCGGCCCGCCCTGAGCGGGGTCGGGGAGCGGTTGCCTTGCCGGCGTTCCCCATCCGCTGCCGGCGGTGTAGCGGATGGCCCAGGCCCGCTTCGGATTGTTGTAGGTGTCTACATCTGCAAACACCCACGCCGCCGTGATATTGCCCTGATTGTCCATGCCGGCATCGATATCGTAGGCATTGGCAACGACGCTTTCTGCTGCACTCCAGCCGGTCGTCGGGTCATAGCGGCGCAGGAACAAGCCATGGCCATTGCCGGTGTCGCCGGTCCAAAGCAGAGCGGCCTGTCCGTTGGCATTGCGGACCAGACGGAGCGAAGACATGTCTCCCATGCCCTGTTCCTGTACGCCCTGCCAACCGGAGACCGGCTGACTCACGGTCAAGGTCGCGGCACTGCTGTACACCGTGCCTTCGCTGTTGCTGGCGATGGCGCGGAACTGTTTGCCGTTGTCGCCTGCGGCCGCGGCCGGTGTGTCGTAGCTGGCCGAAGTGGCGCCGTTGATGTTGGTCCAGCTGGACCCGTTGTCCGCCGACAACTGCCACTGGAAAGTCGGCGTGGGTATACCGCTCGCGGCCGCGCTGAAATGCGCGCTGTCGCCTGCCGCCACGCTTGCGTCCTGCGGCTGCGTGGTAAAGACCGGTGCAGCGTTGGCTGCGGTCACGGTCAGCGTGACGGCATTGCTGGTGGCACTCCCTTCGCTATTCGTGGCGATGAGATGGAACTGCGCACCGTTGTCGCCTGCAACCGTGACCGGAGTGGTGTAGTGGCTGCTGGTCGCGCCGACGATGTCCGTCCAGCTCGCACCGCTATTGTCGGAGCGTTGCCACTGCAGAGTGGGTGTCGGTGTGCCGGCGACGCTGGCGCTGAAGGTGGCGCTGCTGCCTGCGGTGACACTCTGACTGGCGGGTTGTGCGGTGAAGGACGGCGCCACATTTGTCGATGGCGCAGCCTCGACGGTCAGCACCGCGGCATTGCTGGTCATGCTGCCAGCCGTGTTGCTGATCTGGACGCGGAATTGCGTACCACTGGCCGAGACTGAGGTCGCCGGCGTGGTGTAACTGGCGGCGGTGGCCCCGCTGATATCACTCCAGGCGGTGCCATTCGCCGATAGCTGCCACTGGTACTGCAGCGATGTGCCCGTCGCCGTGACGCTGAATGTGGCCGTAGCGGGTTCGGTCACCGTCTGGTTGGCGGGCTGCACGGTGATGGCCGGCGCCTGCACTGCGGTAGTAACCGTGAGCTGAGCCGGCGAACTCGCCACCGTTGCGCCTGCCGCCGTCACCAGCACGCGAAACCAGCGGCCGGAGTCGCCGAGCGTCGTCGTCGCCAGCGTGTAGCTGGTGGCCGTGGCGCCGGAAATGTCCGACCAGCTCGTCCCGCCATCGGCACTGGTTTGCCATTGATAGCCTGGCGCGTCGCCCGTTGCCGTGACGTTGAAGCTGGCGGCACTGCCCGCGACCACGGACAAGTCCGCTGGTTGCGCGGTGATCACGGGCGTGGGCGGCGGGGCGTTGTGGTCACTGCCGCAGGCCGCCAGCAAGAACGTCACGCCAAGCAGCGCCACCATCCGGCGCCATCCATTTTTAGATGGGTTGAATCCGCTCATTTCTTTTGCCCGTGTCTTGCATGGCCACCACGCTCGCAGCCAGTTGCACCCACAGCATTCAAAAAAAACGGCGCCAGCAGCAGTGCCGAAAGTCATGCCCTCATCCGGAAACGCGTAAGAAATTGTCGCGACAGCGCAATTTGCAGATTCATCGCCGAAGGTCAGCGCCCGGGAAATGACTTTCGCCACTGGGCGAACACGGGTGACAACTCCTAACATCCATGGCATGAATGCTGGTGAGGCCTTTCTTCTCCCGACATGAGCACGGCAAGGACTGATACCGATACGACGGGACCCGTCGGGAGCCGTTCAGTGACGCCATCGACTGGCGGCATTCTGCTCGTCGACGATCACGAACTTGTACGTCTGGGGTTTCGTGCGCTGGTGGAGTCGCGGGCTATGGTGCCGGGACAGTCACCGATGGTTCTTTTCGAGGCCCACACGCTCGCCGAAGCGCTGACGCTGTATCGCGAGCATCACGCCAGGATCGCGGTGGTCGTGCTGGATCTGAACCTGCCTGATAGCGATGGGCTTGGCGGCCTGGTGGCTTTCCGCCGGCACTTTCCCACTGCTGCCGTGGTGGTTCTGTCTGGCACAGACCATCCCGCCACGGTGCAGAGCGCCCTGGCGCTGGGCGCCGTGGCGTTCTTTTCAAAATCCGGTGATCTCGGAAACATGGTGGGCTTTGTGCACGTCTGCCTGCTGCACGGACCGGAAGCCGCTCGCCAGCGACTGCCCGGTCCTGCAACGGCCTTCGCCGGGATCGGCTCCGCAACCGATGCGGGAGAATTTGCGCCGATCGCCGGGCAGACGCTGTCCACACGCCAGCTGCAGATTCTGCAATGGCTGTTGCAGGGCAAATCCAACCGCGAGATCAGTCAACTCGCCCTGCTGTCCGAGGGCACCGTGAAGAACCATGTCTCGACCTTGCTGTTGTCTTTCGGGGTGCGCTCACGCGCGCAACTCATCAGCAAGCTGCACACATGAGCCAGCCTTCGCGCATCGATACGCGCAAGACCGGCGGCACGTTCGATGTCCTTGATCTCGATGCACTGATCCTGCGAGAGCAGGCGGACTCGCTGTTTTCCACCATTCGCCCGGCCACTTATAGCGACGGCGTGGTCACGGTGGTTTTCGGCCTGCTCATGTACTGGCAGACGCACCAGCTGGTGATTTTCCCGTGGATGGCGCTGCATCTTTGCACGCTGCTGCGCATGCCGCTGATGACGGCGTACTTCGCGGATGCCGAAGCTGACAAGAACATACAGCACTGGATCGACACCTATTGCCGAGAGCTGCGCCTCAACACCGCCGGGTGGGGCTTGGCGCCCATTCTCTTTCTACCGGATAGCGTGCCGCTTACCTCGATCGTAACGCTGGTCATCATGGGGTTTTGCATGGGTGGCGGAATCGCCGTCGCACCGCTGCGGCGCGCCACGTACAGCCTCGTTCTGCCGATGATGCTGGGGCTGATTCTGGGCCTGCTGCTGCGGCCCAGCCTGCTGAACCTGTCTCTGGCGAGTTTCTGCGTAGCTTTTCTGATTGCCGTGCTTCGTTTTACCAAGGCCCAGCACGAGCTGCTCACCAACGCGCTGCGCGCACGCTTCGAAAAAGCGGCGCTGGCGGAACGATTGGAAGAACAGGTGCGCGCGACCGAACTGGCGAGCCAGGAAAAAACCCGTTTCCTCGCCGCTGCCAGCCACGATCTGCGCCAGCCACTGCACGCCATTGCCCTGCTCGGCGCGGCGCTGGAAAAAGAACTCACCGATCGCCCTGAACAACGCAACGCGACACGGTTGATGCGTGCGGTCAACACACTGCGCCATTCCCTCGACACCATGCTGGATGTATCACGGCTGGATGCTGGTGTGGTCGTCGCGGAACGGCAGCCGGTGGCACTGCATGGCCTCTTCCAGTCGCTCAACCAAAGCTTTGTCAGCACGGCCAGCGAGAAAGACATTCAGCTTCGTCTGCGCTCCAGTCCGCTGTGGGTGAATAGTGATCCGCAACTGCTGCACCGCATGCTGTCCAATCTCATCGACAACGCCATCAAATACACCCAGCACGGCGGCGTGCTGGTGGTGGCGCGCCTGCGTCGGCCTCGTAGAGAGAAGGGCGTGCACGAAGCGGAAGTGTGGATAGAGATTTACGACTCCGGCATTGGCATTGCGCCGGAACAACAGGCGCGCGTATTCGAAGAGTTCTATCAGGTCGGCAATCCCGGTCGTGACCGTTCGCTTGGCCTTGGCATCGGCCTGTCCATCGTCAAGCGGCTTTCGATATTGCTCGCACACCCGGTCGAATTGCGCTCTGTTGTCGGGCGCGGGTCGCGCTTCCGTCTGCGGCTGCCGATGGCACGTCCGAGAATCGCCGCACTGTTTGGCGATGATCAGCCCCTGCCACTGTTGCGGCTGCAACCGCCGGCACGCTTGCCCAAGCGCGTTCTGGTCTTGGATGACGAAGCCGATGTCCGCGAAGCCATGAGCCAGCTGTTGCACGCATATGGCATCGAAGCAGACGCCGTGGCCACTGAAGCCGAAGCCGCGATGGCCCTGCAAGCTTCGACGAAAGAACTGAATCCGTTCGCCTTGCTGATCTGCGATTTCCGTCTCGCCAACGGCGTCGATGGTTTGAAAGTCGGTCAAACCCTGTCGCAGCGCTTTCGCAACATGCCGTTGCTGCTGATCACGGGTGAAACCGCGCCGGAACGTCTGCAGCGCGTGCGCGAGGCTGGCGTGCCGGTGCTGTTTAAACCCGTTAACGCCGAACGTCTCTTTCAGGCGATGACGGCAGCCCTGAGGTGAACCATCCTGTCAACAGACCCGGACTCCTGATTCTGATTCCCATGGCTGTCAATGCGCCCCGACGGCGTTCCGTTTGTCACTCAGCCCCCGCCAGCACCGGAAACAGCACCGGCATGCCGGGCGCGATTGCGCCTGTACTCGAAGCCATGACTCCGCGCGCGGCCCGGCGACAGCGGTAGCATCCGGTCCTTGCGATCCAGCGCCTGAATCGCGGTCTTCGCGTTGACGCAGAATGCTGCAGCGTGAGCCGTGGATTCAGGTCCAGGCCGATCACATCCGCTGCCTTGGCCGCGAAGTCGGAATCTTTGGACCCCATATGGGTATCCAGCCGATGCGGACGAATATCGTGCTTGCGCCGGATCCTCTGCGCGTCATGCGCGGCACTTTCAACCGCTTCGCCAGCTTGCGGTTGCTCCAATGCGTCGAGCCGTCGGCGGGCTTGCGCTTGAGCGTGTAGTCCGGAACACGTGCTTCCAGCCGAGCCAGATCGCGGCGTGCCACGCGCCCGGGATGGCGCCCGTGAAGGCTGGCCAGTCGGTCAGACGCAAACCGGCTGCCCCACGTGCCGATAACGCGCGAATCACAACCCAACACCCGTTTGATCGCTTCGAGCGAAAGCCCTTCGTCCAGCAGCAATACCAGGCGTGCGCGGCGAACCTCTCCGGCCGCACGCCGCCGGCTGCGCTGCATCGCCATCAGTTCCGAGCGCTCGCCGTCACTCAGATTCATCTTTCCCATCCACCTCTGATCAGGTGCCATATCATCGGTTCAGTGGATCAGGAAGGCGCCGCGGCGCCGGCAGCCGTTAAGATCGCCTCCCGACGACCGGGCCGGCAGCAGCGCCGGCCCTTTTCACATCAGGAGCGAAGACACGCGATGAGCACGCCCGGACACGACGCGGCCCTGCTGGGGCAGGGTTTCTACTGGCAGGATATCCAGGCGGGGCAGCGCTTCCGCACGATCCGCCGCACCGTCACCGAGACCGACCTCGTCAACTTCATCTCGGTCACCGGCATGCTCGAAGCGATCTTCATCGACGCCGAATTCGAAGGCGGCGCGATCGGCGGGCGCCCGGTGCCGGCGGCGCTGACGCAGTGCCTGATCGAGGGCCTGCTGTTCCAGACCATGATCCAGGGCACCGGCCTGGCGCTGCTCGAAATGTCGTTGAAGGCGATCGCGCCGGTCCGCGTCGGCGACACGATCTGGGCCGTCGTCACCGTCACCGAGGTCAAGCCGACGTCGAAGCACAACCGCGCCGTCGTCAGCAGCGAGATCGAGGTCTACAACACGCGCAACGAGCGCGTGCTGACGTACACGGCGAAGCGGATGCTGGCGGGCCGCAGCGACTGAAGCCGGGGCCGGGCGCGCTGCGCCGGACCGTCGGCCGGCGCGACGCGGCGCGCCCGCGTTTCTACTTCCTCGGGCCGAGCACCTGGTACTGGTCGACGAACAGAAGCTGGTCCGGCAGCCAGCGGTCCTTCGGCTTGTAGAAGTACATCTCCCAGATCACCGGGTGATATTCGTGCTTGGTCAGGTACAGCCGTCGCTGCAGCGACGGCGTGATGTCTTCGGTCGAGATCTTCTCGTACGCGAACGGCTTGCCGTAGATCTGCATGACGGTGCCGAGCTGGCCCTTCAGCAGTTGCATCTGCTGGGCCTTTTGCAGAACCAGCGGATTGGCTGAGAAGAACTCGTCGACAGCCTGGCCGCTGTCGCCCTTGATCATCTTGCCGAACAGCGCGTCCGCCATTTCGTCCGGCGACGGCGCACTCGCCGCGTGGACGACGGGTGCGCAGAACGCCGTCAGCAGCATCAGACCCGCAAGCAGTCGTCGCATGGTTTCCCCCTCGTGTGGTCGAGGGCAGCTTCGCAGTTCACGGTGCCGGCGTCGAGGCGGCCGGACGCTCGATTCGTGCGCTGCGTCCCGGCGTGCGCGCGCCTAGCGAGTTTTTTCGCCGACGACGCCGTCGCCCTCGATCCGTGTCCGGAAGCCGGCCTTCTGCAGGCGCGCCGAGACTTCCTGCGGGACGTCGCGGCGGCTGGTGAGCTTGTTCGGCGTGCCGGTGTAGTGGAACAGACGGCCACGCGGCTTGAGCACGCGGGCGAGCTGGTCGTAGAAGGCCTGCGAGTACAGCTCGCCGGCGATGCCGAAGCGCGGCGGGTCGTGCAGCACGGCGTCGACGCTCGCGCTCGGCAGCGCGGGCAGGGCCTGCGTGACGTCGGCGTGCGTCAGCGAGTAGCGCGCGGCATCGGCGAGTTCCGGCTGCGTTTCCGGCGACCAGGGATTGAGGCCGCGCACCCAGATGACGTCGGCGTTCTTCTCGAACGACCGGATCTCGGCGGCGCCGGCCTGCAGCGCGCAGACGGCGAAGTAGCCGAGGCCGCCGCAGGTGTCGAGGATGCGCTTGCCGCGCGGTTGCACGTAGCCGACCTTGGTCTGTGCATCGGCGAGCGGCGAGACCCTGGCGGTCGGCAGCATCTTGATGCCGTCGATCTCGAAGGTCGGCGGCCCCCAGTCGGTCGGCACCAGCTTGATCAGCGCGCTGCCGTAGCGCTGCACGGGTTCGAAGGCCGCGCCGCTCCAGTGGTAGACGGTGCGCTCGCGGCAGCGTTCGGGATACGGATAGTCGGCGCCGGCCCAGCGCCAGTGTCCGGCGCCGATCTCGACCCGGCTCTGCGTGCGGCCGAGGTCGAGCGAGACCTCGGCTTCGGCGTGACCCGCCTCGCGCGCTGCCAGCAGTGCCTCGTAGACGGCGAGCGTCAGCAGCGGCCCGGCCGGCATCAGGATTTCGGCAGCTGCGACGGCGGCACTTCCGCGTATTCGCCGTCGAGCGTGACCGGGCCGCGGCGCATCATCGGCCGCGCGACGCGCGCAGCGAAACGCAGGCCGCCGCGGCGCAGGCGCAGCAACAGCAGCACGAGCGCGAACAGATCGGTGAGCAGGCCGGGAATGATGAACAGCACGCCGGCGCCGATGACGAGGCCGCCGCGCAGCAGCGCCTCGCCGGGCATCTCGCCGCTGAGGCTGGCCTGCTGCAGTTCGCGCAGGGTCTGCAGGCCCTGGCGGCGGATCATGAAGACGCCGAGCGCGGCGGCGGCGACCAGCCACAGCAGTACGCCGCCGACGCCGATCAGCTGGGCGAGCCGGGCGGCCAGCAGCAGTTCGGCGCCGGACCAGAGCAGGAAAAGAACGATCAGAGGCATGGGTGTAAGACCGCCGGCGCGCGCGAAACGTTCCGCGCCGGCGGCCTGGTCTCAGTCCGCGGCGCCGGAGACGGCGCCGGCGGCGCGCAGCATCGCCGCGGCCTTGTTCATGGTCTCGTCCCATTCCGACTGCGGATCGGAGTCGGCGACGATACCGGCGCCGGCCTGCACGTGGACGCGGCCGTCCTTGATGACGGCGGTGCGGATCGCGATCGCGGTGTCCATGTTGCCGTCCCAGCCGAGATAGCCGACGGCGCCGCCGTAGATGCCGCGCTTGACCGGTTCGAGTTCGTCGATGATTTCCATCGCGCGGACCTTCGGCGCGCCGGACAGCGTGCCGGCCGGGAAGATCGCGGCCAGCGCGTCGAGCGCGTCGAGGCCTTCCTTCAGCTGGCCGGTGACGTTGCTGACGATGTGCATGACGTGACTGTAGCGCTCGATCACCATCTTCTCGGTGAGCTGCACCGAGCCGATGCCGGAGACGCGACCGACGTCGTTGCGGCCGAGGTCGATCAGCATCAGATGCTCGGCGATCTCTTTCGGATCGGCGAGCAGGTCGGCGGCCAGCGCCGCGTCTTCGTCGGCATTCTTGCCGCGCTTGCGCGTGCCGGCGATCGGCCGCACCGTGACCAGGCCGTTCTCGACGCGCGCCAGCACTTCCGGCGAGGCGCCGACGACGTGGTGGTCGCCGAGGTCCATGCAGTAGAGGTACGGCGACGGGTTCAGGCGGCGGATCGCGCGGTACAGCTGCAGCGGATCGGCCGCGAACGGCGCCGACAGGCGCTGCGAGGGCACGACCTGCATGCAGTCGCCGGCGGCGATGTACGCCTGGATCCGGCGCACCGCCGCCTTGAACGGCTCTTCGCCGAAGCTCGACGTGAACGGCAGCTCGCGGCCGGCGGCGATCGGCAGCGCCGGCTTGTGCGCGAGCGGGCGCGCGAGCAGGGCCTCGATCTCGTCGAGGCGCTGGCGCGCGCGCTCGACGTCGGCGGCATCGTCCGGATCGGCGTGCGTGATGATCGTCAGCGTCGCGCGCAGGCTGTCGAACACCACCAGTTCTTCGGCACGCATCAGCAGGATGTCGGGCGCGCCGATCGGGTCCGGCTTCACGGTGCCGGCCAGCTTCGGCTCGAAGTAGCGCACGCAGTCATAGCCGAAGTAGCCGACCAGGCCGCCGGAGAAGCGCGGCAGCGCCGGGTCCGGGCGCACGCGGTGGCGCGCGGCGTAGGCGCGGATCCACGGCAGCGGATCGTCGACCTGCGCGGTCTCGACGACCTGTCCGTCGCGGCTCACGCTGAGTTCGTGGCCGACCACGCGCAGCACCTCGCGCGACGGCAGGCCGATGAACGAGTAGCGGCCCCACTGCTCGCCGCCGACCATCGATTCGAGCAGGAACGAATAGCCCCGGGCGTGCGGCTTGTGGGCGAGCTTGAGATAGGCGCCGACCGGCGTATCGAGGTCGCCGGGCAGCTCGCGCGACAGCGCGATGCGGTTGTAGTGCGTCATGGTCTTCAGTCGGGAATCGGAAATGGAATGGGGGACGGGCGGCGCAGGGCCGCGGCGCGAATCAGCGCCATCGCCACCATCCGCGCGGAGACGCGGTCCATTGCGGAGACTGAAGCATGCGTCGGTTCTCGTGAACGAATGAAATCTCGGCGCCGAACTATACGCGAGTTCGGCGCCGCGCCGCAGCCCTCAGGCCCTGGCGATCTCGGCCTTCATCGCCGCGATCGTCGCCGCGTAGTCCTTGGCGCCGAAGATGGCGCTGCCGGCGACGAAGGTGTCGGCGCCGGCGGCGGCGATCGCGCGGATGTTGTCGGCCTTCACGCCGCCGTCGATCTCGAGGCGGATCTCGCGGCCCGGGTTCCGGGCGACGTAGGCGTCGATCAGCGCCCGCGCCTCGGCGAGCTTGTCGAGCGCCGCCGGAATGAAGCTCTGGCCGCCGAAGCCTGGGTTGACCGACATCAGCAGCACCATGTCGACCTTGTCCATCACGTGCTTGAGCGCGTCGAGCGGCGTCGCCGGATTGAACACCAGCCCGGCCTTGCAGCCGACGGCCTTGATCGCCTGCAGGCTGCGGTCGATGTGGCGGCTCGCTTCCGGATGGAAGGTGATGTAGCTGGCGCCGGCCTTGGCGAACATCGCCGCCAGCTCGTCGACCGGCTCGACCATCAGGTGCACGTCGATCGGCGCGCTGACGCCGTACTTGCGCAGCGCCTCGCAGATCGCCGGGCCGAAGGTCAGGTTCGGCACGTAGTGGTTGTCCATCACGTCGAAGTGGACGATGTCGGCGCCGGCGGCCAGCACGTTCGTCACTTCTTCGCCGAGGCGGGCGAGGTCGGCGGACAGGATGCTGGGGGCGATCAGCGGGGCGAGCTTGGCCATGCGGGAAACCGTGCGCGTCGGGTAGGGCGGGAGGGGTGCCATTATCACCGATCGTGTAGGCCGATCGTGTGGGCCGATCGTGTGGGCCGATCGTATAGGCCGACCGCGTGGGCAATCGTGCGGGCCGATCGCGGGCCGGCGCCGGCTTGCCGGCGCGGCGGACGGTGGGCCGGCGGGGTCGTCCGCCGCGGACGCCGCCGGGTCGGGTCGGGCCGGGGCGATCGGCCGGCTTTACCCCCCAGCGCGGCTTCTCCACAATGCGCGCCTGTTTGTCCGCCAGACTCCCGTCACGCCCATGCAAGCCCTTTACGAATCGTCGATCACCAGCGTTCCGCGCCTGCACAAGGGCAAGGTCCGCGACATCTACGCGCTCGGCGATGCGCACATGCTGATCGTCACCTCCGACCGCCTGTCGGCGTTCGACGTGATCCTGCCGCAGCCGATCCCCGGCAAGGGCGCGGTGCTGACGGCGGTGACGAACTTCTGGATGGCGCGCTTCACGCACATCCTGCCGAACCATCTCGCGCCGGACGTCGACCTGGCGCAGTACCTGACGCCGGACGAGATCCGGCAGATCGAAGGCCGCTTCGTGGTCGTCAAGAAGCTCAAGGCGCTGCCGATCGAGGCGGTCGTGCGCGGCTACCTGATCGGCAGCGGCTGGAAGGACTACCAGAAGACCGGCGCGGTCTGCGGCATCGCGCTGCCGGCCGGCCTGCAGCTGGCCGACCGCCTGCCCGAGCCGATCTTCACGCCGGCCGACAAGGCGCCGGTCGGCCAGCACGACGAGAACATCAGCTACGCCGAAGTCGAGCAGCGCATCGGCGAGGATCTCGCCGCGCAGGTGCGCGACGCCACGCTGGCGATCTACCGCGAAGCCTCGGCCTACGCGGCCGAGCGCGGCATCATCATCGCCGACACCAAGTTCGAGTTCGGCCTCGACGCCGAAGGCCGCCTGCATCTGATCGACGAGGTGCTGACGCCGGATTCCTCGCGCTTCTGGCCGGCCGCGACCTATCGGCCGGGCATCAGCCCGCCGAGCTTCGACAAGCAGTTCGTCCGCGACTACCTCGAGACGCTGGACTGGAACAAGCAGGCGCCGGGGCCGCAGCTGCCGGCCGAGATCATCGACAGGACCGCCGCCAAGTATCGCGAAGCGCAGCGCCTGCTGACGGGGACGTAAGGCGTCGCTGGCCGTCGTCGGGGCCAGCAGGCGTGCAGTGACGAAGCCGTCCGGCCGCGCCGCCGGATCGGACCCTCGCGGTGGATGGCTGGGTCGGCGGCATGGCTTTCTCGCGCCGGCGGAAGAACGGGACTGAGGTCTTCACCCGTTTCTGCGCCGCGGGTCGCGCCTTACCATAGGCGGCATGACCTTCCTCTCCGCCGCCGTGCTGCTGTTCCTCGTCATGGACCCGCTCGGCAACGTGCCGCTGTTCCTGTCGGCGCTGAAGAACGTACCGCCCGAGCGCCAGCGCCCGGTGATCCTGCGCGAGATGCTGTTCGCGCTGGCGATCCTGCTGATCTTCCTGCTCGGCGGCGGCCACATGCTGCGCCTGCTCGGCCTCTCGCAGCCGGCGCTGACCGTGGCCGGCGGCGTGATCCTGATGCTGATCGCGCTGCGCATGATCTTTCCGTCGCGCGAACATTCGCTGGAGGAAGACACGGCGATGGCCGAACCCTTCCTCGTGCCGCTGGCGATTCCCTATGTGGCCGGTCCGTCGGCGCTGGCGACGGTGCTGCTGATGATGAGCCGCGAGCCGGAGCGCTGGCTGACCTGGATCGGCGCCGTGCTGCTGGCCTGGTGCGCGTGCCTGCCGATCATGCTCGCCAGCACCGGCCTGCGGAACGTGCTCGGCACGCGCGGCCTGACCGCGGTCGAACGCCTGATGGGCCTGCTGCTGGTGACGATCGCCGTCGAGATGATGATGGGCGGCGTCGTCGAGTTCTGGACCGCGCACCGGCCCTGAGGCCGGCGCGCGGCAGCCGTCAGAGCCGTTCCGGCAGCGACTTGCGGATGTCCTGCAGCGGCCGCCGTACCAGATCGGTCGCACGCTCTTCCACCACCAGCGCCTGTGTCGGCGCGTCGAGTTCGGCGCGCAGATGGCCGAGGAACGCGGGATCGGCGAGCAGGTAGAGGCGCTGCACCGCGCCTTTCTGACGCGCCTCGCACAGCTCGTGGCCGAGCTGCCGCGCGAAGGCAGTGGCGACATGCTCCTCGTAGGACTGGCGCGGTTCGAACGCATGCGCGCCGCCGTGGCTGCCTTGCATCACCTGACCGGCGCGGTCGGCCTGCGCCTCGTGCGGCTGCAGGCGCGCCTCGGCGTTGATGCGATCGCCGATCTCGCGCAGCTCGCCGTCGTGGTGATGCGCTTCGAGGATGCGGGCGCGCGCCGCGTCGGCGACGACGACCCAGACGGTGAAAGGCTTCTGCGGCACCGGGCCGGTGTTGCGCGGATAGGTCATGACGGATTCTCGGGGGGAGTGGAATGAGGCTCAGACGCGGCGGACCGCTTCGGTCTGCTGCTCGCGACGGATGAGCTGGGGAATCTGGCCGAGCGCGGCGATGAGGTGCTCGAGCACGTCATCGACGGCGAGGATGCCGGACAGCTGGCCGGCGCCGTCGATCACCGGCATGCGACGGATGCCGCTGTCGCGCATGCGCTCCAGCGTCTCGAAAAGATCGTCGGTCTCCTCGGCGGTGAGCAGGCCTTCGTCCATGATGTCGCCGAGCGTCACGCGATCGGCGGGCAGGCCCGCGGCGAGCACGTCCATCACCAGATCGCGGTCGGTGACGATGCCGAGCGGGCGCACTTCGCCGGATTCGCCATCGGGTTCGGCGATCACGACGGAGCCGACGTGGTAGTCGCGCATATGCCGCGCGGCGGCGGCGACGGACGTCGAACGGTCGGCGACCGCGACGCTCTTGCTGCAGGCTTCGCCAACGTACATGGCATCTCCTCCTGGGTTCTGCGGACCGGGGCGGCGCCCGCCATCATCCGCGGTGTTCGATCGACATGGATGCATCGTCCGCGCGTCCGCCGGCGCGAGCCATGACATGCGTCAATGAGTCCGATTCACGGCGGATGGCCGACGGTCTGCGCGAGCAGTACGCGCTGTTCGGCGCGCAGGCCCATCGCCGCGGCGAGCCGGCGCCGGTCGACGAGGCCGCGCACGACGGTCGCCAGGCCGATCGCGGCGCAGCACAGGTAGACGTTCTGCGCGATGAAGCCGGCGTCGGCGGCGGTGTAGAAACGCCGCTCCTGCTCGTCGCCGGCGTCGACCCGCGACAGGTCGGCGACATAGACGAGGTTCAGCGGCGCGCGGCCGACGAAGTCCTGCTCGCCGGTCAGCGCGCGCAGGTCGGCTTCGATGAGGCGCCGCAGCGCATGCGTGGCCGGCTCGTAGCGATACAGGCCGCCGCGCAGCGCGGCGTAGACGTCGATCTCCTGCCAGTGCCGCGCCGATGGCGCCGTGCGGCCGGCCGCGTCGGCACGGTTGATGCCGCTGGCCGCCCACAGCAGATCGGACAGCTCCTGATCGGAGAGCGGTTGCGGGCCGAAGCTGCGCGTGCTGCGGCGCAGACGCAGCGCGTCGCGCAGCGTGCAGTCGTTGAGACGCGGCGGCGGCAGCGGCGTGTCGGTGGATGCGGGCATCGAAGCATTCTCCATGGCCGAAGCGGCGATCACTTCTCGGGCGGGCGCGGCTTCTTGCGCTGACGCGGCGCCGGCATCTTCGCCGGCGGCACCGCGCGCGCCTCGGATTCCAGCGTCAGGCGCGCCGCCGCGCTGCGCCGGCCTTCGAGCGGTTCGTGCCAGTCTTCGGGGCGCATGCCGGACTCGACATCGTCCGGAAAATCGCTGCGGTCGACCTCGTCGTAGGCGCCAGTCCAGTCCTGCGGCGCCGCGCTCGGTTCGATTTCGAGCGCATGCCAGTGCGCGAGCGGCCACTCGTCGATGGTGCCGTCGAAGTATTCGATCTCGACCAGGCCTTGCGATGCATCGAAGGCCACGACCTGAAATGCCTGCGGGCGATCGGCGCGCCGGTACCACTCGCCGACCTGCGGAGTGCCTTCGAATCCCATGTCCTGCCCCTGCGAGGTGTGAGGCAGCCTGCGTCCGCCGCCGTTGCCGCGCATTGACCCAGGTCAGGCCGCCATGGCGATTGATGCGCGTCAATGTGCGCGAGGCGCTACGGCGTAGCGTCGCAGTACGCAATCGGGAGGACGGAAATGGGCGAGGCAAGGGCTGGGGCCGGCAGCGATCTCATGACGGCAGGCGACGCGGTCCGCGGCGCGGCCGCGTTCGCGGGCTGAGCGCCATGGCCAAGCGTGCCGTGCCGATGTCGCGCGCCTACCGACTGCTCGAACCGGGGCCGGTGCTGCTGGTCACGACGGTCGCCCGCGACGGCCGCCCGAACGTGATGCCGCTGTCCTGGCACACGGTGATGGAATTCGAGCCGCTGCTGGTCGGCTTCGTGATGAGCGCGGGCGATTACAGCTACGGTCTGCTCGACGCCAGCCGCGAGTGCGTGCTGAACATTCCGACCGTCGAGCTCGCGCGGCAGGTCGTCGGCTGCGGCAACTGCTCGGGGCGCACGGTCGACAAGTTCGCGCGCTTCGGCCTGACGCCGCGCCCGGCCGCGACGGTCGGTGCGCCGCTGATCGACGAGTGCTACGCCAGCCTTGAATGCCGCGTGCGCGACCGGCGCCTGATGTCGCGCTACAACTTCTTCGTGCTCGAAGCGCTCAAGGTCTGGGCCGATCCGGCGGTCAAGGACCCGCGCACGCTGCACCATCGCGGCTACGGTCGTTTCATGGTCGCCGGCGAGACCATCAAGCTGGCCTCGAAGATGCCCTGAGCGGGCGCGCTGAGAAGGCGCCCCGAGAAGATGTCCTGAACCGTCCGGAGCCGCCGATGCCCTACGCCTGCAACGAGGACCTGCCGCCAGGCGTGCGCGAGCATCTGCCGCCGCACGCGCAGGACATCTTCCGCAAGGCCTTCAACAACGCCTGGCACGAGTACGCCGAGGACGGGCGCCGCGAGGAAATCGCCTTCCGCGTCGCCTGGGCCGCGGTCAAGAAGCAGTACGAGAAAATCGACGGGCAGTGGGCCGCGCGCTGAGCGCGCACCCGGTCGCGCGGCGCGGCGCGGGCGGCGCGACAATGGCAGCTCGCTCTCTCATCCTCCGTCGCCATGAAGCTGCGCGCCGCCACCGAGGCCGATCTGCCGGCCATCTTCGAGATCTACGACGAACAGGTGCTGCACGGCACCGCGACCTTCGACACCGTGCCGAAGACCGAAGCCGAGCGCTTCGAATGGCTCCACCTCAATCCCGGCGGCCGCTACCCGATCGTCGTCGCCGAGGATGGGGCCGGTGTCGCCGGCTGGGGGCGGCTGTATCCGTGGTCGCCACGGCCGGCCTATGAGCGCAGCGCCGAGAACGCCGTCTATGTGCGCGCCACGGCGCGCCGGCGCGGGATCGGCCGCGGCCTGCTCGCCGAACTGCTGCGGCTCGCGCCGGAGGTTGGCGTGCTGACGCTGGTCGCCCGCATCGTCGACGGCAACCCGGCCAGTCTCGCGCTGCACGAGGCGCTCGGCTACGAACGCATCGGCCTGATGCGGCGCTGCGGCGTCAAGCACGGCCAGGTGCTCGACGTCTGGCTGTTGCAGTGCGTGCTCGACGCGCCAGCCTGAGCCGCGCTCCGGATCAGACGGCCGCGCTGTCCGTCGTCGCGGCCGGGCCGTCGCCGTCGTGGCGTCCGGCCTGGCGCGCGACCGCCCAGCCGAGCAGCGCCGCGGCGAGCAGCACCAGCGAGGCGATCAGGAAGGGTGCGCCCGGCGTCGGCAAGGCCGGCGCCGCGCCGACCGACTGCGCGTAGATCCAGCCGAAGAACAGCGGCGAGACGACGCCGGCGATGCTGGCGACGCTCATGTTGGTGCCCTGCAGCTGGCCCTGCTCGGATTCGGAGACGCGCTGCGTCATCAGCGATTGCAGCGTCGGCATCGCCAGACCCCACAGCGCGTTCGGCAGCATCGCCAGCGTGAACCACATGCCGGTCGGCGCCAGGCCCATGACCGCGATGCCGAGCGCGCCGCCGAACAGGCCGACGACCATCGTCGCGCGATCGCCGAGCCGCTTGACGACGCGGCCGACCAGCACGCCCTGCGTCAGCATGTCGAGCACGCCGACCAGCGCCAGCAGCACGCCGACTTCCCAGGCGCTCCAGCCGTAGCGGTAACCGGCGTACAGCACGAACACCGCCGAGAACACGTGGTGGGCGAAGTAGAGCAGGAAGTTGACGATCGCCAGGCCCGACAACTCCGGGTGCGAACGCAGCAGGCGCAGCGAGCCGAACGGATTGGCGCGCCGCCACGCGAAGGCCATGCGTCGCTCCTGCGGCAGCGACTCCGGCAGGATGAACAGGCCGTACAGAAAGGCCAGGCCCGACAGCACGGCCGCCGCCCAGAACGGCGCGCGCGGCGAGATTTCGCCGAGCACGCCGCCGAGCAGCGGGCCGAGCACGAAGCCGCCGCTGAAGGCCGCGCCGATCAGGCCGTAGGCGCGGGCGCGACCTTCCTGCGGCGTGATGTCGGCCATGTAGGCGTAGACCGTGGTGAAGCTGGCCGAGGTCACGCCGGCGATCATGCGGCCGAGCGCCAGCCACCACAGGTTCGGCGCCAGCGCCATCAGCAGATAGTCGCAGGCGAGCCCGGCCGTCGACAGCAGGATCACCGGCCGCCGCCCGTAGCGGTCGGACAGCGAGCCGATCACCGGCGAGGCGACGAACTGCATCAGCGCCCACAGCGCGACGAACAGACCGTTGATCTCGCCGGCGCGCGCGTTCGAGCCGGTGAACTGCTCGATCAGCTGCGGCAGCACCGGAATGACGATGCCCATCGCGACGATGTCGAGCACCGCCGTGACGAAGATGAACGCGATCGCGGCGCGACGGCCGTGGAAGGGGACGGATGACACGGGAAGCCTTTGCGGGTGCAACTCGACGGGGCGACATGATGCCTGAAGCGAGATGCCGCGCCGGTGACGGACCCGGCGTCCGCCGCCGACCGTCCGCAGATAGGGACTGCCCGCGCCGGCGCTGCGGCTCGAACATGCGGCGATCCCGTTGCCGAGTTCCCGCCATGCTCCTGAACCGCCGTACCTTCGCGCTCGCGCTGTCCGTCCTGTCCCTGTCCGCCGCGCTGCCGGCGCATGCCGGTCTGTTCGGCGGCGGCGATCCGGACAAGGTCGAGGCCGAGCCGTTCGATTTCGACGCCGCGATGAATAACCCCGGCAGCATCGCCGGCGACTACTTCGCCACGCACATGACGCAGAACCTCGCCGGGCTCAAGCGCGTCATCATCCCGGCATTCCAGGTCCGCTTCTGCCTGTCGGACGACGTCGCGCGTACCTCATCGTATTCCGGCCAGAACTACACGATGACGAGCACCAAAAGCGCCGGCGTCAGCGTCGATCTGCCCGACGAGGTGCGCCAGCAGCTCACCGACGATCTCTACCAGCGCGTCGTGCAGCGCCTGCAGGCGCTGGGCGTCGAGGTGGTGCCGGTGCCGCGCGATGCGCCGATCCCGGAACTGCAGGCCGGCATCAAGGCGATGCCGCCGAGCGGTCATGTCGAGGATCTGACCAACGTCGAGCAGCGCACGTCGAAGAGCGACAAGAAGGACAGCGATTCCTGGTTCTATCCTTGGGCGATCCACTATCCGAGCGACGTCACCGCCGTGGCCTTCAGCGGCATGTCCGAGGCGATGCCGCCGTTCATGAGCTGGCTGCGCGAGGCCGAGCTGCCGCAGATGCCGAGGAGCACGCTGAAGATCGGCAAGGCCATGGGCACCGGCATCCTCACGCTGGCGATGGAAGTCCGACTCGAGAAGATGGCCTTCGAGCGCGGCCGCTTCATGGGCAAGGGCGCGACGATCAAGGCCGAGCCGGTGCTGCGCACGCGTCTGGTCGGGCTGAAGCTGGTACCGGACGACGGCGGCTTCAAGGCGGTCGCGGTCGGCATGGGCGGCGGCCGCCTGTTCGCCGGCATGAACTACGACGGCTTCGGCGTGCAGCCGCTGGCGACGGTGTTCGGCCGTCCCAAGCACGGCGACTTCCCGTGGATCGAGATGGACGGCCATTACGGCCCGGTCGTCGGCACCGGCACCGACGGACGCTGGGTGCTCAAGCCGGAGCCGCAGGTGCTGGCCGAGGACTTCCGCAAGATCACCGACGCGCAGCTGTCGATGATCTTTCACCTGATCGGGCAGGCCCGGCAGTGAGCGGACGCGGGGCGGGCGAGTGCCCGCCCCGCGCGAGCGTGACGCCGACGGTCGCCGCCTTGTAGGCTGCCGGCTTCGGACCGGGGAGAGACGCGGCGTGCAGGGCAAAACGGCGGGCAAGGCAGTCTTTTCGATCGTCATCGCGCTGCTGGCGGTGGCGCACGTCAGCCGCGCCATCACCATCGACGCCGCCGGCATGGCGCTGATCGGCCTGGCGATGGTGCCCTGGGCCTCGTCCTGGCTCGAAAGCATTCGCGTCGGCGACTTCGAAGCCAAGTTCCGCGCCCTGCAGCAGACCGTCGACGCGACCAAGAAGGAACTCGACGAGATCAAGGCCACCTACCAGGTGATGCAGGACGATTACCTGGATGACTGCAAGGCCTTCGATCCGGACGCCCCGGCCGCCGAACTGAACCGCCTCGCGACGCGCCTCAAGGCCAAGGCCAAGGGGCTCGCGTCGATCGACTTCCTGTTCGCCGATCTGGCGCAGACCGGCGACCAGGGCCTCGCCTTCGGCGCCGCCTGCGCGCTGCAGGTGCGGCCGCAGTTCCAGGCGATCGACGGCGTCGTCCGCCTGCTCGACGCGCTCGCGCAGACACCGGACCTGCGCGGCTTTCGCCTGAAGACGATCTACCGGCTGCTGATGGCGGTCGACGAGATCGTCAAGCTCGACGCGCGCAACGGCCGCACGCTGTTCGACGACGCGCAGCGCAGCGCCATCGCCGCCGCGCTGCAGAAGCTGGCGCGGCACGCACGCTGCGTCGGCGACGATACCGAGGACTACGCGCAGCGCATCAGCGGCAAGCTGTAGCCGCTTGCGGTCGGGCGCCGCTACCGCCGTTGGCGGCAGCGGCGTGCCGGCCCGACGGGGTCTTCAGTCTTCGTCCTCGTCGGCACCGACCGCGACGTTCGTGAAGCTCGGCAGGCTGCCGCCCTCGCGGCGCCGGATCGCCCAGCACTTGTGCGCCGGCGGCGGGCGCTTGAAGTCCTCGTCGAGCGTCTGCGCGGTGATGTCGCGCGCTTCGAACTGGCCTTCGAGCAGCGCATCGAGCTTGAAGCCGTGGCGGTTGGTCGAGAAGTACAGCGTGCCGCCGGGTGCCAGCAGCGCCATCGTGTAGCGGATCAGCGGGCCGTGGTCGCGCTGGATGTCGAGCGTGCCTTCCATCTTCTTCGAGTTCGAGAAGGTCGGCGGATCGAGGAAGATCAGATCGAACTGCGGCGGCGTCGGCAGTTCGGCGCGCGTTTCGAGCCAGGCGAGGCAGTCGGCGCGCACCAGCGCGTGCTTCGGCAGCTTGGTGCCGGGCAGCGGCGGACGCTCGTACTGCTGCGAGTGGAAGTCGTTGAGCAGCAGGTTGCGCTGCGCCCAGTCGAGGTACGTGTTCGACATGTCCAGCGACAGCGTGCTCGCCGCGCCGCCGCGCGCCGCGTGCACGCTGGCCGAGGCCGTGTAGCAGAACAGGTTCAGGAAGCGCTTGCCGGCGGCTTCCTTCTGGATGCGCAGGCGGATCGGCCGGTGGTCGAGGAACACGCCGGTGTCGAGGTAGTCGTCGAAGTTCACGTACAGCTTGCAGCCGTACTCGTCGATCACGTGCAGACGCTCGGCCTCGCTCTGGCGCTGGTACTGGCTCGTGCCCTTCTGCGACTGGCGCAGCTTGTAGTGCAGGCGTGCCGGCGGAATCTCCAGCACCGACTGCACGCCGGCCAGCGCGCCGCGCAGGCGCTTCTCGGCGCGCGCCGGATCGACGGTCTTCGGCGCCGCGTATTCCTGCACGTGCGCGTGGCGCTCGCCGTCGACGGTTTCATAGAGGTCGACGGCGACCGCGTACTCGGGCAGGTCGGCGTCGTAGACGCGCCAGCAGCTCACGCCGCTGCGCTTGGCCCATTTGCCGAGATGGCGGATGTTCTTGCGCAGGCGGTTGGCGAAGTCCTCGGCCGGTTCGGCGGCGGCCGGCGGCGTCGCGCCCTCGGCGGTCGCGGCCGCGCCGCCGGGAATGTCGAAGCGCAGCAGCTTGCAGGGGATCGCGCCGTTGTAGAGCGAGGAAATCTTGGTCGCGCGCAGGCCCAGGCGCTGCGCGAGATCGTCGCGCGCGGTGAAGAAGCCGAAGCGCCAGCCGCCGAAGTGCTGCTGCAGCGTCACGCCGAGCAGCGAATAGAGCTTGACCAGCTCGGCCTCGTGGGCGAGGCGCTCGCCGTACGGCGGATTGGTGACGACCAGGCCCGGCACCGGGCCCGGCGCGCGCAGATCGATCGCGTCGCCGATCTCGAGCTGCAGCTTGCCGGCAAGTCCGGCGCGCTCGGCGTTCGCTTTCGCCGCCGCGATCGCGCGCGGTTCGAGGTCGCGGCCATAGAAGCGCGCCTGCAGCGCGGCGAGGCCGGCGGCGCGGCGGCGCCCGGCTTCGGTCAGCAGGCGCTGCCACAGCGCCGGCTTGTGGTCGAGCCAGGCTTCGAAACCCCAGCGCTCGCGCAGCAGACCGGGCGCGATGTCGGCGGCCATCCAGGCGCCTTCGATCAGCAAGGTGCCGGAGCCGCACATCGGATCGACGAGCGGCGCGTCGGCCTGCGTCATCAGCTCCGGCCAGCCGCTGCGCACGAGGATCGCGCAGGCGAGGTTCTCCTTCAGCGGCGCCTCGACGCCGCGCGCGCGATAGCCGCGGCGGTGCAGGCTTTCGCCGGCGAGGTCGAGGCTCAGCGTGCCCTGTTCGCGGTCGAGGTGCAGGTGCAGGCGGATGTCGGGATCGTCGGTGTCGACGCTCGGCCGCTCGAAGCCGGCGGCGCGGAAGCCGTCGACGATCGCGTCCTTGAGCTTGAGGCCGGCGAAATGCGTATTGGCGATGCCCGGCGTGCGGCCGGCGACCTCGATCGCGAAGCGGCTGTGCGAGGCGAACAGGTCCGGCCAGACGATTTCGCCGGCGGCGTCGTAGATCGCCTGCGCGTCGCCGAGCGCGAAGGTCTTCAGCGGCAGCAGCACGCGGCTGGCGAGCCGCGACCACAGGCAGGCGCGGTAGGCGGTTTCGAGCGTCGCGCTGCAGGCGACGCCGCCGCGCTTCTCGCCGGCGCCGATCGCGCCGAGCGCCGTCAGCTCGGCGACCAGCAGCGGCTCGACGCCGCGCGAGCAGGTGACGAAGAGGGGAAAGGTATCCGCGGGGGTTTCTTGCATGCGCCATTATCCCAGACCGCCGCGTGGCGCGGCGGCCTGCGCATCGGGCGCGGCGCGATCAGGGGGCGATCAGGGGCGATCAGGGCGCGTTCTGGGCGTCGATGAAGTCGACGACGGTGTCGAGCAGCGAGGTGCCGCCGTTCGCCTCCGGCAGGCCGAGGCTGTGGTCGAGCTGCAGCGGACGCCGCACTTCGAGGCGGCCGCCGCAGTGCGTCCAGATCTCGGTCTGGTCGACGGTCACGGCGCCGGCCAGCGTCGGGTTCTCGCCGCAGACGGCGGCGACGCGGGCCTGGAACTGCGCCCACTCGCCGATCAGCACCGGGTCGAGGAAGGCCGGCGTGTCGGCCAGCACCGGGGTGATCGTCCAGGTCGCGTCGCTCCAGTGGCCCTTGGCCTGCAGCACGTCGTCCTGCGCGCCGACGATGCCGAGGTAGGGCCGCTGCAGCGACGGCGCGCACGGCGTCGCCGCGGCCAGGAAGTGCTCGGAGGCCGGGCCGGCGAGCGCGACGTAGACCGACGCCGCGCGCGGTGCCTCGCACCACAGGCGGTTGACCATCATGCCGCCGTTGGAGTGGCCGACGAAGTGCACGGCGGCGATGCCGCTGCGCGAGGCCAGCGTGCCGGCGAGTGCGGCGAGAAAGGCGCGATCGTCGGCGCCCGAATCCATCACGTAGTTCGACCAGGTCGTCGCCTTCGGCGCGTCGGCGCGATGCTGGCCCTGCGGGAACACGGCGAGCAGGCGATGCGCGGCGAGCCAGTTCCAGTTCACGGTGGCGCTGCTCGGCGTGCCGGACTGCGTGAGCAGGCCGAGCTTGTACGCGAACGAGGCCTTGTCGCCCATGCCGCCGTGCAGGAAGACCACGGCGCGCGTCGCGTTGCCCGGATCGTAGACGTCGTAGGCCTGCGGATAGCCGGCGAGCGTGGCGTCCAGCGTCAGTGCCTGGGCGGCTGCCGGCGGCTCGCCGCCATCGCCGCTGCCGCCGCCTCCGCAGGCCTGCAGCGACGCGAGGAAGAGGACGAGGGCGAGGCGGCGGAGCAGAGGGCGCACGGCGGTGGACGGTCGATGGAACAGGCGCGTCTTGTACTACGTCGCGCCGTCCGGCGTCCGTAACGCCGCGTAACGCCCGCTCACGGCGGCGCGGCCAGCGCGCGCTCGTACAGCGCCAGCATGTCGGCGGAGAAACAGGCGAACAGCACCGCGCGCAGCGTGCGCGTGCGCTGCAGCTGCGCGCGCACCTCGCGCACCGCGATCGCGGTCGCCGCTGCCCAGGGATAGCCGTAGACGCCGCAGGAGATCGCCGGGAAGGCCAGCGTGCGCAGCTGCAGCGTCTCGGCGAGCGCCAGGCTGTTGCGATAGCAACGGGCGAGCGATTCGGGCTCGCCGGCGCCGCCGCCCTGCCAGACCGGGCCGACGGTGTGAATCACCCGCCGCGCCGGCAGGCGGTAGCCGGCGGTGACCCGCGCCTCGCCGGTCGGGCAGCCGCCGAGCGTGCGGCATGCGGCGCGCAGTTGCGGACCGGCGGCGCGGTGGATCGCGCCGTCGACGCCGCCGCCGCCGAGCAGGCTTTCATTGGCGGCGTTGACGATGGCGTCGACGGCCAGCGTGGTGATGTCGACGCGACGGGCTTCGAGCAACGGCGGATTCATGCCGGCATTGCACGTCGCCGGCGTCGCGGACGCAAGGCTGCCGCCGCGCCTCAGGCGCTGCCGAAGTCGCGTGCCGGCAGGCCGAGCGCGGCATAGCCGCTGCGGCCGTAGAGTTCGGGCGATTCCGGCGGCCGGAACGCGCGCAGCGTCTGCTTGAGCTGCGCTTCGCGCGTGCCGAGCAGTACGGCGTTGTCGTCGTTGGCGCGCTGGCATTGCGCGGCCAGGCCCAGCAGTTCGCGCCACAGCGCGGCCGGCGCGTGCTCGCGCAGCGAGGCCAGCAGCCGCTCGATGCTCGCCGCGCCGCGCAGCTGCTGCAGCGCCTGGCCGAGCGTCTGCATCAGGCCGGCGGCCTCGGCCTTGGTGCGGGTGATCGTTTCCAGGCGCTCGACGTCGCTGGCGATCAGCGCCGTGCGTTCCTCCTGCAGCAGACCGAGCAGGCGCTGCGCACAGTCGCGCTGTGCCTCCAGGTTGCCGCGCAGCTGCTGTGCGAGGCTTTCGCTCATCCGTAGATCTCCCGTTCGCTCTGCAGCATCTTGGCGGCGATCGCCTGCGGGTCGATGCGGTAGCTGCCGTCGCGCAGCGCGCGGCTGACGGTTTCGACCTTGGCCGTGTCGATGCCGCTGGCCTGGTGCGCGAGCGCGCTGGCGTCCTGCAGCAGCAGGGCCCGGTCGGTGAGCTGCACCGAGTCCGTGGCGCCGGGCGCCGCGGTCGGCGTCGTCGCGCCGCTGCGGGCGCCGGCGGCGGCCGGGCGCGCGAGCGCCGCATAAGCGTCCATCGGACTGCCACTGATCTTGCTGGTCATCGCCGCGCCCTGCCTCGAAAATCCGGTTCTGGTCCGGGTAGCGGCGGGCCGTGGTGAAACTTTAGGTGCCGCTCGACGGGCGTCACAGCTCGACGATCCCGGGGGCGGTGACGGTGCCCTCGACGACGCGCCGCGAGCGCGAATTCTCGACGCGGATGCGGTGGCCGCGAGCGCCGTCGGCGAGCGCCTTGCCTTCGGCGCGCACCTCGATGCCGGCGCTGCGTCCGATCAGCGTGACTGGATCGCCGCGGCGGATGCAGCGCGCCGGCGCCAGATCGTCCGGGCCCGGCGCCTGGCCGGCGGCGAGCGGGCGGCGGAACTCGGCCGGCGCGTCGGCGTCGAGCGCGGCGAGATGGCCGAACGGCAGCTGCGCGACATCGCGCGTCTCGGTGCGGAACAGGCCGGCCTCGACCGGCTCGCCGCGGCGCACGGCGCGCGTCAGCACCAGCACCGGGCGCAGGTCGCGGACCCGCACCGGCACGTACAGCGTCCACGCGCTCGGCGTCGCGCAGCGCAGCGTGACGCTGAGCGCGGCGCCGCGCGCGTCGCCGGCCTCGGCCTGCGGCGTGCGCGCGCAGGCCGGCAGGCGCAGGCGCGGGTCGAGCGCGTCGGCCTGCACCTCGGCGCTGGCGGGCAGGCCGCGCCGCGCGGCGGCTTCGGCGAGCTGGCGGATGCGTTCGAGCGGTTCGGTCGCATCCTGCGCGGCGGCCGGCGCGGCGGCGACCAGCAGCAGGACGGCGGCGAGGAGGAAGCGCGGACGGTTCATGGCCGGGGCGAGGCAAGTGCCGTGCCCGCGCCGCGCCCGTGCCGCGCTCAAGTCGGAAGCGCCGGCGCCGATACCCGGGACAGCGCTTCCCGGCTCGACGTCATGGCTACCGGACTTCTCGAAAGCATCGCCCGCAGTACCCAGCTCGCCGGCCACAACCGGCTGGCCCTGTTGCTGTTCCGGCTCGGCCCGCGCCAGATTTTTGGCATCAATGTCTTCAAGGTGCAGGAAGTCGTGCGCACGCCGCCGCTGACGCGCATGCCGGGCGCGCATCCGCACATCCTCGGCGTCGCCGACCTGCGCGGCCGCATCGTGCCGGTCATCGACCTGCGCGCGGCGATCGGCGCCGAGGGCGAGTCGGCCGCCGCCGGCCATCTGATCGTCGCCGAGTTCAACCGCTCGGTGCAGGCGTTTCACGTCGCCCAGGTCGAGCGCATCGCCCACCTCGACGTCGCCGAGCTGCGCACGCCGCCGGAAGGCGCCGGCGACGGATATCTGACGGCGGTCACGCACTACCAGAACCAGCTGGTCGAGATCATCGACGTCGAAAAGGTGCTCGCCGAGATTCTCGGCGGCCCGCGCGCGCTGACGGCGTCGATCGGCGACAGCGCCCGCCAGCTCGACGCCGGCGGCCTCAAGGTGATGGTGGTCGACGATTCGCGCGTCGCGCGGGCGCAGGTCGAACGCGTGCTGCGCGAGCTGGGCCTGGCCTCGATCGAGGCCGCCGACGGCGCCGAGGCGCTGGCCCGGCTGCGCGAGATGGCGGCCGCGGCGCCGCTCGCCGAACAGCTGCTGATGGTGATCTCGGACATCGAGATGCCGACGCTCGACGGCTACCGCCTGACGACGGAAATCCGGCGCGACGCCGCGCTGCGCGATCTGTACGTGCTGCTGCATACCTCGCTGTCGGGCGTTTTCAACAATGCCATGGTCGACAAGGTCGGCGCCGACCGCTTCATCGCCAAGTTCAGCGCCGACGAACTGGCCGGTGCGGTGCTCGCGCGCCTGCACGAGGTCCTGGCCTCGGCCTGAGCGGCGTTTGCGCCGCGCGCGACGGCCGGCGCGGCGTCTGGCACATGGCTTGCCTCGGGGGTGCAGACCCACGAGGAGCCGTCGCCGATGGCCATCGACTACGCATCGTTCGGAATCCAGGAGCAGGCGCTGCAGGTGCAGCGGCGCCGGCTCGAGCTGATCGCCGCCAACATCGCCAATGCCGACACGCCGGGCTTCCAGGCGCGCGATCTGGATTTCCGCAGCGTGCTCGCCGGCGCGCAGAAAGCCGCGGCCGGCGGTGCCGACGGTGGCGCGGTGACGCAGACGCTGACCCAGGCGCAGCCGCAGTACCGCGTGCCGCTGCAGCCGGCGGTCGACGGCAATACCGTCGACGTGCAGGTCGAGCAGGGCCAGTACGCCGACGCGGCGCTGCGCTATCAGGCCAGCCTCAATTTCCTCGACGGCAAGATCAAGAGCCTGATCACCGCGATCACCGGCCAGTAGCCGGCGGCGCAGGAGACCGACCATGTCCTCGTTCCGCATCTTCGATATCGCCGGCAGCGCGATGAGCGCGCAGTCGGCGCGGCTCAACACGGTGGCCAGCAACCTCGCCAACGCCGATGCCGTGTCCGGCAATCCGGACGAGGTCTACAAGGCGCGCCTGCCGGTCTTCAAGACGCTGAGCGAGCCGGGCAGCCAGGACAGCGCCGGCGTGCAGGTGCTCGGCATCGTCGAAAGCCAGGCGGCGCCGGAAAAGCGCTACGAGCCGGGCCATCCGCTCGCCGACGCCGACGGCTACGTCTACGCGCCGAACGTCAACGTCGTCGAGGAGATGGTCAACATGATCTCGGCCTCGCGTTCCTATCAATCCAGCGTCGACGTGATGAACACCGCCAAGGAACTGGCGCTGCGCACGCTCACGCTCGGCAAGTAAGCCCCGCCATGACCGCCACCAGCAACGTTGCCGACAATCCCTACAGCGCGCTCGGCCTCGGCCTGCAGAGCAGCAGCCAGAGCGGCAGCAACGCGCTCGGCCAGGACGCCTTCCTCAAGCTGCTGACCACGCAGCTGCAGAACCAGAATCCGCTCAAGCCGGTCGACAACACCGAGTTCCTCGGCCAGCTCGCGCAGATCAGCACGGTGTCCGGCGTCGAGAAGCTCAACGATTCGTTCGCCGAGCTGTCCAGCTCGCTGAGCAGCTACCAGACGCTGCAGGCCGCGCAGCTGGTCGGCCACGACGTGCTGGTGCCGAGCAGCGCCGGCTATCTGCCGGCCGGCGGCACGCTCGACGGCGCGGTCGCGGTCGGCAGCAGCGGCCAGGTGCTGGTCGACGTGCTCGACGCCAGCGGCAGCGTGATCCGCACCCTCGACCTCGGCACGCAGAGCCAGGGCGTCGCCAATTTCTCGTGGGACGGCAAGAACAATGCCGGCGAGACGCTCGACGCCGGCACCTACAAGCTGCAGGCGCGCCTCGTGCAGGGCACGAGCGAAAGCGCGCTGACCACCTACGCCACCGGCGCCGTGCAGAGCGTGCAGCTCGGCGCCAGCGGCCTGACGCTCGACCTGCAGGGGCTCGGCGCGTTCTCGCTCTCCGACGTCCTGCAGATTCTCTAAACGAGAGGAACACCGAAAATGCCTTTCCAGATCGCGCTGTCCGGCCTCAACGCCGCTTCGTCCGACCTCAACGTCACCGCCAACAACATCGCCAACGTCAACACCACGGGCTTCAAGTCCTCGCGCGCGGAGTTCGCGGACCTGTTCCCGATCTCGGCCTACGGCCTGTCGTCGACGGCGACCGGCGTCGGCGTGCGCACCTCGCGCGTCGCCCAGCAGATGACGCAGGGGCCGATCAACACGACCAGCAACACGCTCGACCTGGCGATCTCCGGCGAAGGCTTCTTCACGCTGTCCGACAACGGCTCGATGGTCTACACGCGCGCCGGCGCCTTCGGCACCGACAAGAACGGTTATGTCGTCAACGCCGCCGGCCAGCGCCTGCAGGTGTTCCCGCCGACCTCGAACGGCAGCTTCGACACGGCGCGGCTCGCCGATCTGCAGCTGTCGACCTCGACCAATCCGCCGCTGGCGACGAGCGGCATCGACGCCAACGTCAACCTGCCGTCGAGCGCCAGCGCGCCGACCACGACGCCGTTCGACGCGACCGATCCGGCCAGCTACAACTACACGCGCTCGACGCAGGTCTACGACTCGCTCGGCACCGCGCACCAGGCGGCGCTGTACTTCGTGAAGGGCGCGACCGCCAACAGCTGGGACGTGCACGTGCAGATCGACGGCGCCGACGCCGGCTCCAGCACGCTGACGTACTCGGATTCCGGCACCCTGCTGACGCCGGCCAACGGCCAGATCGCACTGCCGACGTACACGCCGACGAGCGGCGCGGCGGCGATGAACCTGAGCCTCGATCTCGGCAAGTCGACGCAGTACGGCGAGGACTTCGCCGTCAACAGCCTGACGCAGGACGGCTACACGACCGGCTCGCTGACGACGATCGAAATCACCGCCGAGGGCATCGTCCAGGCGCGCTACACCAACGGTCAGGCGACGCCGCTCGGTCAGGTCGCGCTGGCGCGCTTCCCGAACCCGCAGGGCCTGCAGCAGCTCGGCGACACCGGCTGGGGCGAGACCTTCGCCGCCGGCCAGCCGATCCGCGGCGGCGGCGATTCGCCGAACTTCGGCGCGATCCAGTCCGGCGCGCTCGAAGGCTCGAACGTCGATCTGTCGGCGCAGCTCGTCAACATGATCACCGCGCAGCGCAACTACCAGGCGAACGCGCAGATGATCTCGACGGCCGACCAGATCACGCAGACCATCATCAACATCCGCTGAAGACAGACGCGCTGACGATGACGACGTCGCCCGCCACCGCGAAATCCTCACCGAGCGCCGTCCGCCGCGGTTCCGCGGCGGCGCGCGCCGGCGCTGCATCCGGCTCGCGGCGCCATGGCGGCGCCGCGGTCGCGGACCGCTGACGGAGAACTCCCATGGACCGCGCGCTCTACGTGGCGATGACCGGCGCCAGCGAAACGCTGCGCCAGCAGGCGATCAACAACCACAATCTCGCCAACGCCTCGACCACCGGCTTTCGCGCCGAGCTGTTGGCCAGCGCCGCGGCGGCGGTGCAGGGGCCGGGCCTGCCGACGCGCGTCAACGCCGCGGCCGGCACCGCCGGCTGGGATTCGCGCAGCGGCGGCATCCAGCAGACCGGCCGCGAACTCGACGTCGCGCTCGCCGAGGACGCCTGGCTGGCGGTGCAGGGCCGCGACGGCCGCGAGGCCTATACCAAGGCCGGCGACCTGCAGCTCGACGCCAGCGGCCAGCTGCGCACCGCGTCCGGGCTCGCCGTGCTCGGCGACGGCGGTCCGATCGCGCTGCCGCAGGCGCAGGGCCTGACGATCGGCGGCGACGGCACGATCAGCATCCAGCCGCTCGGCAGCGGCAGCGAGACGCTCGCCGCCGTCGGCCGCCTGCGCGTCGTGCGCGCCACGCCGGAGCAGCTGCAGCGCGGCGACGACGGCCTGATGCGCAGCCGCGACGGCACGCCGCTGGCGCCGGCCAGCGGCAACGTCGTCAGCAGCGGCGCGCTCGAAAGCAGCAACGTCAATCTGCCGGAGACGATGGTCAACATGATCAGCCTCGCGCGGCAGTTCGAGCTGCAGACCAAGCTGATGAAGACCGCCGAGGACAACGCCGCCGCGTCGTCGACGCTGGCGCGGATGACCGGCTGAACCGGCAAACCGTCGGCGCCCCGGGCGGCGGACCGTCCCGGCCGGGCGCCTCGCGCCTGCCGCCGGCGGCAAGCGCCGCCGGCACGGCGTTCCGGCGCTCCGGCGCTCCGGCGTTCCGGCGCCACGGTGGCGGACCCGCGCGGCGGACCCGCGCCGCCAACCCGATCCCGTCCGTTGCGCCGCGGATCACCGCGCCGCTCTCCGCTATCCACTTTGCGCTTTTTGCGCGCCGCGCCGGCTTTCCGGCACGCGCGGCGCTGGTCCGGAACTTGTAGAGCCGGTGACAGCAGACGAAATCCCGTCGGAGCTCAGCCATGAATCAGGCCCTGTGGGTCGCCAAGACCGGACTCGATGCGCAGCAGACGCGCATGAGCGTCGTGTCCAACAATCTCGCCAACGTCAACACGACCGGCTTCAAGAAGGGCCGCGCCGCGTTCGAGGATCTGCTGTACCAGACGGTACGCCAGCCGGGCGCCCAGACCTCGCAGCAGACGCAGGCGCCGACCGGCGAGATGCTCGGCACCGGCGTGCGCGTGGTCGCCACCGAGAAGAGCTTCACGCAGGGCAATCTGTCGCAGACCGGCAACGCCCTCGACGTCGCCATCGACGGCCGCGGCTTTCTTCAGGTGCAGATGCCGGACGGCACGCTGGCCTATACGCGCGACGGCAGTCTCAAGCTCGACAGCCAGGGCCAGCTCGTCACGTCCAGCGGCTATCCGATCCAGCCGGGCATCCAGATTCCGACCGGCGCGCAGAGCATTTCGATCAGCGCCGACGGCATCGTCTCGGTGCAGATCAGCGGCGACGCGCAGCCGCAGCAGGTCGGCCAGCTGCTGACCGCCGACTTCATCAATCCGGCCGGCCTGCAGCCGAAGGGCGAGAACCTCTACACCGAAACCGCCGCCAGCGGTTCGCCGCAGACCGGCGCGCCGTCGCAGAGCGGCTTCGGCTCGCTGGTGCAGGGTTCGCTGGAAGCCTCGAACGTCAACGTCGTCGAGGAGATGGTCAACATGATCGAGACGCAGCGCGCTTACGAGATGAACTCGAAGGCGATCGCGACCACCGATCAGATGCTGCAGTTCGTCACCCAGAACCTGTGAACGCCGTGACGCGCCGCTCCGCAGCGCTGCTGCTGCCGCTCCTGCTCGCGGCCTGCGCCGGCGCACCGTCGCGCGAGCCGCTCGAGGTGCCGCCCGAGGCCGCCGTCGCGCCGCAGCCGGCGAGCGACGGGGCGATCTATGCCGCCGGCGCCGGCATCAGCCTGTTCGAGGATCAGAAGGCGCGCCGCGTCGGCGATCTGCTGACGGTACAGCTGGTCGAGAAGACCAGCGCCGAGAAGAAGGCCAACACCAGCACCAGCAAGAAAACCAGCGACAGCATCGCCAACCCGACGCTGTTCGGCCGGCCGCTGACGGTCAACGGCACCGGCGTGCTCGGCTTCGATCTGGGCTCGGATCAGTCGTTCGCCGGCGGCGGCGCATCGACGCAGTCGAACACGCTGTCGGGCTCGGTCACGGTGGTCGTCACGCGCGTGCTGCCGAACGGCAATCTGGTCGTGCGCGGCGAGAAGCAGCTGTCGCTGAACCAGGGCACCGAGCGCGTGATGCTCGAAGGCATCGTGCGGCCGGTCGACATCGGCGCCGGCAACACGGTCAGCTCGGATCGCGTCGCCAACGCGCGCATCCGCTACGCCGGCAGCGGCGCGGTCGCCGACGCCAACGCGATGGGCTGGCTGGCACGCTTCTTCAATTCGGTGCTGTTCCCGTTCTAGAGATCGCCCGGAGACCGCCATGCGCTTCCTGCTCGCCCGCCGCCATCAACGCCAGCTGTGCGTGGCCCGTCTGCTGCTCGGCACGCTGCTGCTGGTGCCGGACCCGGCGCGCGCCGAGCGCGTCAAGGATCTGGCGGCGGTCGAGGGTGTGCGCAGCAATCCGCTGATCGGCTACGGCCTGGTCGTCGGCCTCGACGGCACCGGCGACCAGACCACGCAGGCGCCGTTCACGACGCAAAGCCTGAAGTCGATGCTCGCGCAGCTCGGCATCACCGTGCCGAGCAACGTCAATCCGCAGCTCAAGAACGTCGCCGCCGTCGCCGTCAGCGCCGAGCTGCCGGCGTTCGCCAAGCCGGGCCAGCAGATCGACGTCACCGTGTCCTCGCTCGGCAACGCCGGCTCGCTGCGCGGCGGCGCGCTGCTGATGACGCCGCTGAAGGGCGCCGACGGCCAGGTCTACGCGATCGCGCAGGGCAATGTCGTCGTCGGCGGCCTCGGCGTCTCCGGCAAGGACGGCTCGCGCGTCACCATCAACGTGCCGAGCGCCGGCCGCATCCCGAACGGGGCGCAGGTCGAGCGCGTCGTCGCCAGCAGTTTCGCCGCCGCGCCGGAGTTGCGCTTCAACCTCCATGCTCCGGATTTCACCACCGCCGCACACATGGCCAAGAGCATCAACGCCGTGCTCGGCGGCGAATTCGCCAGGGCTCAGGACGCGGTGACGATCAGCGTCGCCGCGCCGGCCGATCCCAGCCAGCGCGTCGCCTTCCTGTCGGTGCTCGAGAACATCGAGGTGGCGCCGGGCGAGGCGGCGGCGCGCGTGGTCATCAATTCGCGCACCGGCACGGTCGTGATCGGCAGCGGCGTGCGCGTGATGCCGGCGGCGGTCGCGCACGGTTCGCTGGCGGTGACGATCTCGGAGAAGCCGCAGGTCAGTCAGCCGGGTGCGTTCAGCGAGGGCCAGACCGTGGTCGTGCCGCGTTCGCAGATCGAGGTGACGCAGGACGGCGCCGGCCGCATGTTCGTGTTCGACGCCGGCGTCAGCCTCGACGATCTGGTCAAGGCGGTGAACCAGGTCGGCGCCGCGCCGGGCGATCTGGTCGCGATCCTGGAGGCGCTGAAGGAAGCGGGCGCGCTGCGGGCGGAGCTGGTGGTGATCTGATGGGCGCGCGCAGGACAGTGCGGGCGGCGGACATTCGGCACGGTGCGGAGCTTCGGCGGGTCGGCATGTGTGTGGCTGGCGCCGCACACGCCGTCGCTCGATCCGTCGGCGTTTTCGCCTTGACGGCGACCTACTTTTCTTTGCGTGCCCAAAGAAAAGTAGGCAAAAGAAATGCACCCCTGGCTCACGCGCCCCGCTACGCGGGGTTCCCTGCGATGCTCGCCGGCCCGGCCGGCGCTGAAACTCGCGGTGCTGCGCACCGCTCAAACAGTCAGCGCCGGACAGCCCCGGACCGGCTGCGCTTCTCGGCGCTACGCAAAGGGGACCCAAAGGCGAACAGCAAAGCGTGCTCGCCGCGAAGCTCTGTCGTTGCTTTTGCCGTACGGGTCCCCTTGGGAGGCGGCGAGAAGCGCAGGCGCGAAGGGAAACAAGCGGCCGAGTGTCTGAGCATCGCGCAGCGATGCGAGTTTCGGCCGCGCCCTTCGTGCCGAGCATCGCAGCGGACCGGCGCGCAGCGCCGGCGCCGACCCAGGGGTGTGCTTTCTCTTGGTTACTTCTCTTTGCACAAGCAAAGAGAAGTGACTCGCGCCTCAGCGCGAAATCAAAAGCCCGATCAGGCCGTACACCTGGCGCGGCGTCCACATGTGCGGCGGCTGCGGGCGAACGCGCGCGGAGTCGCCGCATGAGCGCCCGCCCCACCGACAGCATCACCGATTTCGGCCAGTTCAACGCCCTGCGCCGCGGCGCGCGCGCCAACGACGAGGCGGCGGTGCGCAAGGCCGCGCAGCAGTTCGAGGCGCTGCTGACGCAGCAGATGCTCAAGAGTGCGCGTGCGGCTTTGCCCGGCGATCCGCTGACCGGCGGCGGACAGACCGATTTCTATCAGGACCTGTTCGACCAGCAGATGGCCGTGCACCTGTCGTCCGGCAAGGGTTTGGGCCTGGCCGATCTGCTGGTGCGCCAGCTGCGCGGCCACGACGCGGCGGCGGGCGACGATGCGCAGTCGAGCGGCTCGCTGCCGTCGGCATCGACATCGACATCGACATCGAGATCGACGTCGACGTCGACGCCGGCGACGAGCGCGGCGCCGGCCGCGACCGCCGCGCCGCCGGCGAGCGGCGCCGCTTCCGGCAGCGACGCGCGCAGCGCCTTCGTGCAGGCGATCCGCCCGCACGCCGAGCGCGCGGCGCGCGAGCTGGGCGTGCCGGCACGCGTGCTGATCGCCCAGGCCGCGCTCGAGACCGGCTGGGGGCGGCACGCGATGCGCGGCGCCGACGGGCAGCCGACGTTCAACTTTTTCGGCATCAAGGCCGATAAGCGCTGGGAGGGAGGCGAAGTGCGCACGACGACGACCGAATACGTGGACGGCCAGGCGCAGCGCCAGCGCGCCGACTTCCGCACCTACGCCTCGGCCGGCGAGGCCTTCGACAACTACGTCGATTTCCTCAAGTCGAACCCGCGCTACACGCAGGCGCTGCGTCATGGCGGCAGCGCCGCCAATTTCGTGCACGGCCTGCAGCAGGCCGGCTATGCGACCGATCCGGCCTACGCCAGCAAGATCCTGCGCATCGCCAACGGGCCGGCGATGCAGCTCGCGCTCGGCGATGCCGGCGACACGCTGAGCGCCTGAGGAGCCGCCGATGAGCGATCTGCTTTCGACCGGCGTGTCGGCGCTGCTGGCCTACCAGACGGCGCTGAACACGACCAGCCACAACATCGCCAATGCCAATACCGAAGGCTATTCGCGCCAGCGCGTCGATCTGGTCTCGCGACTCGGCTCGGGCGCCGGCAGCGGTTATGTCGGCTCCGGCGTCAGCGTGCAGTCGGTGCAGCGCATCACCGACGCGCTGGTCAGCGCGCGGCTGCAGACCAGCAACTCGGCCTATGCGCGCATCGACGCCTACAACAGCTACGCCGCGCAGATCGACACGCTGCTGTCGGACAGCGGCACCAGTCTGACGACGCCGCTGAAGTCCTTCTTCAGCGCCGCCAGCCAGCTGGCGTCGACGCCGGCGTCCAGTGCCGCGCGGCAGACCGTGCTCGGCGCGGCGCAAAGCGTCGTCGACCGCTTCTCGACACTGCAGTCGCAGCTCGACACGCTGGACGCGCAGGTCGACCAGTCGCTGCAGTCGACGGTCGCCGAGATCAACGACTACGGCAGCGCGCTGGCCAAGCTCAACGAGCAGATCGTCAACGCCCAGGCGCAGTACGGCGGCCAGCCGCCGAACGACCTGCTCGACCAGCGCGACGCGCTGGTGCAGAAGATCGCCAGCCGCGTCGGCATCTCGACGGTGACGCAGGACGACGGCAGCCTCAACGTCTACGTCGCCAGCGGCCAGGCGCTGGTGCTCGGCAGCAAGGCGACGGCGCTCGGCACCGCGGCCGACGCCTACGGCAGCGGCCGGCTCGACGTCACCTACAACGGCCAGCCGGTCACCGCGCAGCTCAGCGGCGGCACGATCGGCGGCCTGCTCGATACGCGGCGCGAGCTGATCGATCCGACGCGCAACGAACTCGGCCGGCTCGCCGCCGGTTTCGCGCAGGCGGTCAACGCGCAGAACGCGGCCGGTGTCGATCTGGACGGCAATCGCGGCAGCGATCTGCTGACGATGCCGTCGGGCAAGGCGCTGCCGGCCAGCGCCAACGCCGGAAATGCCGGCCTCTCGGTCGCGATCGCCGACGCCGGCCAGCTCGGCACCTCCGATTACGTGCTGAAGTTCGACGGCAGCGCCTGGACCGCGACCGACGCGCGCAGCGGCGCCAGCGTGGCGCTGAGCGGCAGCGGCAGTGCCGCCGATCCGTTGAGGCTCGGCGGCGTGGCGATCACCGTCAGCGGCAGCGCGCAGGCCGGCGACAAGTTTCTCGTGCAGCCGACCGCCGATGCCGCCGCGCAGCTGGCGCTGACGACCGGCGATCCGAGCCGCATCGCCGCGGCCAGCGCCGTCAGCGCCAGCGCGGCGAGCGGCAACAGCGCCGGGCTCGGCGCGATCGCGGTCAGCGACGCGTCGAATGCGGCGCTGACCGATCCGGTGACGATCCGCTTTATCGACGCCAACACCTATCAGATCAACGGCAGCGGCAGCTATGCGTACAGCGCCGGCAGCGCGATCAGCGTCAACGGCTGGTCGCTGACGCCAAGCGGTACGCCGGCGGCGGGCGACAGCTTTTCGGTGCAGCAGACCGGCGCCAACAGCAGCGACAACCGCAACGCGCAGGCGCTCGCCGCGCTCGGCGGCCGGGCCTTGTTCGGCATGGACTCGCTGAACGCGGCGCAGTCGGCGCTGACCACGCGCGCGGCGACCGCCGCCCAGCAGGCGAGCCTCGCGCTCGATGCGCAGAGCGCGGTGCAGACGCAGGCCCAGGCCGCGCGCGAGTCGGTGTCGGGCGTCAATCTCGACGAGGAAGCGGCGGACCTGATCCGCTTCCAGCAGGCCTACCAGGCGGCGGCGCAAGTGATCGCCACCGCCAACGAAACCTTCCAGGCGCTGCTGCAGGCGGCGCGCGGCTGAGGCGGAGAACCGGCATGAGAATCTCGACCGCGTGGCACTACCAGCAGGGCGTTGCCGAGATGCAGCGCCAGCAGAACGCGCTGGCCAGGACCCAGACACAGCTCAGCGCCAACCAGAAGTGGCGCACCGCCGCCGACGATCCGGCCGGCTGGGCGGCGGCGCAGAACTACGATCAGCTGCTCGCGCAGAACCAGCAGTACACGCAGGCGGCGCAGAGCGCGCAGGCGCGCCTGCAGCTCGGCGAAGACAGCCTCGCCAGCGGCATCGGCCTGCTGCAGCACGTGCGCGAGCTGGTCGTGCAGGCCAACACCGCGTCGCAGTCCGACAGCTCGCGGCAGGCGATCGCCAAGGAGCTGGTCAGCATCCGCGACCAGCTGCTGGCGCTGGCCAATACCAGCGACGGGCAGGGCCGCTACCTGTTCGGCGGCGCCGACGACGCCGAGCTGCCGTTCAGCTGGAACGGCAGCAGCGCCGATTACGCCGGCGACCAGACCACGGTCAGCGCGCAGATCGGCAGCACGCGTTATGTTGCCCAGAACGATCCGGGCGATGCCGTCTTCATGGGCCTGAAGACCGGCAACGGCCGCTTCGCGGTCAGCGCCGCGGCCGGCAATACCGGCGGCGCGGCGCTGACGAAGGCCAGCGTCAGCGACGCCGCGGCCTGGGACGGCGGCTCGTACACGCTGCGCTTCAGCGACGCCGGCCACTACGAGATCGTCGACGGCGGCGGTGCGGTGCTGCAGAGCGGCAGCTATGCCGACGGTGCGTCGATCGGCTTTCGCGGCACGACGCTGGGCTTCAGCGGCACGCCGGCGGCCGGCGATCAGTTCACGCTCGGGCCGTCGACGACGCAGGACGTGTTCGCGCTGGTCGACGGTCTCGCCACGCTCGTTGCCCAGCCGCAGGACAGCGAGGCGCAGCGCGCGCAGATCCAGACGGCGCTGCAGCAAGGCCTGACGGCGCTGCAGGGCGCCGAGGATCACTTCGGCGACGTGCGTTCCGGCATCGGCATCCGTCTCAATGCGATCGACGACGCGCTCGACGTGTCCGCCGCGGTCGGCGAGCACGCCACCAGCGCCGCGTCCGATCTGCGCGACCTCGACTACGCCGACGCGATCGCGCGCCTGCAGCTGCAGATGACGACGCTGGAAGCCGCGCAGCAGGTCTACACCAAGGTCCAGGGTCTGTCGCTGTTCGACTACCTGCGTTGATGTCGCGCGCCTGACCGGATCTTCATGCGCGCCGGTCGCGCTTTCACGGCTTCGCCACGAAGCTGAAACAGCCCCCGCTTACCTTGCGCCCCGCGATGTTCGCGCGCATGCCGTAGCGCCGCGCGACGCAACCGTTGCCGCACCGCCGCCTCGATGGTCGGCGCGCGGCGCTGCGGCTGTGCACGTCGCCACCGCCGGAACACCAGTCAGGGGCTCACATGTCACGTCGTTTGGTAGCGATAACAAGGATCGCTTGCGGATCTCTCTTGCTGTGCGGATGGCTCAGTGCCTGCAACAAGGACACCGAGACCACGTACCGCGACCATGCCGTCCGCTATGTCGACGACCAGTCGGCCGGCGAGAACTTCGTCGCCAATGTCATCGCCGCGCCGGCCGACGCCGATGCGCAGTTCGAGGCGCCGGTCGCGCCGGTGGTCGAAGGCACGACCAGCAAGGAACCGGAGCCGACCGTCATCAGCGACCTGCAGAAGTATCAGGTCAACGACGCGCTGAGCATCACTGAAGGCAAGCTCAATCACACCCGCAACGAAGCGCTGATCGTCGCCGACTTCAAGCCCGGCGCCGGCCTGGCGATGGTGCCGGTGCAGCGCTCCGGCGGGCAGTTCACGATGGAGCGCACGACGCGCTCGGCCGACCGCGCGATCGACGCCGGCCAGAACATCGTGCTGGCGGTCAACGCCGACCCGTACGACATGGTCAACGGCTGGAACGTCGGCCTGATCAAGACCGGCGGCGTCACCTACACGGGTTTCAGCGACCGCAACGAAGAGGCGGTGGTGGTCTATGACGACGGCCGCGTCGACATTCTGGAGCACGTGCCGAGCTTCACGCTCAAGCTCTATGTCGCCGGTGAATACGCGAGCGAAGTCGGCAGCGTCTACCGCTACGACGCTTCGCAGCAGAAGAACGTGTCGTTCTCGCGCGGCAGCTCGCCGGTCGCCGTCTACACGGCCGAGAACTACCGCGGCACGATCGACCTCAGCGGCAAGACCGGCGTGCTGGTGCGGCCGCAGGCCAACGGCGTCACCGTCATCGCGCGCAAGGACGGCAGCAACAGCGTGCAGTTCGCGCCGTTCTCCGGCGAGGTCGTCGGCCTGGTGCAGGGCGATGCCAGCTATGTGATTCCGGCCGGCCATGCGCTGATCGTCGGCGCCGACGCGATTCCGGCCGGCAGCCAGATCGCGCTGCGCTACGAGACCGACGATGCGAACTGGTCCACGGTGCGCTATGCGCTCGGCGCCGGCTTCGGCCGCGGCCTGCTGGTCGACAACGGCGAACTGGCGGCCGACGTCGACGAGAACGAGATCAGCAGCCGCACCGCCTTCGGCATTCGCGCCGACGGCAGCGCCTTCTTCCTGATCGCCGACAAGCCGGTCGGTTCGACCGGCGACGGCATCTCGCGGACCAAGCTTGGCCAGCTGATGCGCGCCTACGGCGCGGTCAAGGCGGTGAACTTCGATGGCGGCGGCTCGACGACGCTGGTCAGCCGGTTCCCGGGCGAGCGCTACACGCATCTGCTCAACACGCCGTCAGACGGCGCCGAACGCGTGGTCGCGACCAAGTGGGCGCTGACGATCGATCCGGAGCACGCGCCGTCGGCCAATGGTGTCGCCGTCTATCCGCGCGAGCTGACGCTGCTCGCCGGTTCGACCTACCGCCGGTTCCGCGGCGTCGGCTTCGACGCCGGGCAGTGGGAACGCGACGGCCTGCCGGTCGAGTACGGCCTCAGCGATGCGGCGCTCGGTCTGATCGATCCGGTCACCGGCGCTTTCCGCGCCGCCAGCGGTGACGCGCAGGGCTACGTCGTGGTGCGCGCCGGCGACAAGAAGGGCGTCGCCCGGGTGCGCGTGATCTCGCAGATCGACGCGATCAGCTTCGCGCGCAGCGTCTACACGCTCGACGGCGGCGCCTCGCTGCAGCTGCAGCCGGTGCTGAGCAGCGGCGGCCGTGCGGTGAGCTACGACAACAGCATCCTGCATTACAGCGTCGACAATCCGGCCGACTGCTCGCTCGATGCGGCGAGCGGCGTGCTGACCGCCGGCTTCGTGCAGGGCCGTCGCTGCACGGTGACGGTCAGCGTCGGCGAGCAGTCCGCTTCGGTGCAGGTCGACATCGGCGTGCCGCCGGTCGTGATGGAAGATTTCGAAGGCGACACCAGTCTGTACGCCGCCTCCGGTGCCCGCCACAAGAAGGTCAGCATCGAGAAGGTCGGCGAGCCGGTGTTCGCCGGGCGCTATTCGATGCAGCTGAGCTGGGAGACCGATCCGAAGCAGCCGGGCACGTTCGGCGCGTATCTGACCGATCCGTCGAAGACCAAGACGCTGCCGGGCTATCCGAAGTACCTCGGCGTCAACGTCTACATTCCGGACGAACTGGCCGGCAAGGTCTGGTGGGTGCGCGGCCTGCTCGTCGATGCCGACAACAAGCAGGTCACGATCAACTACAACAACGACGGCGAGCCGCTGCCCGAGCGCGGCTGGCACTTCATGAAGGCGCAGATCCCGGAAGGCTTCCGCGAGCCGCTGCGCTTCTCGCAGCCGTTCCGCTTCCTGGTGCTGAAGACGGCCGAGCGCATCGACTCGCACGTGCTGCTCGACAACTTCACCGCCGTCTACAGCGACAACACCGACCTGCAGGGGCCGGGCGTGACGGTGACGCCGGCCAGCGGCACGACCGTCGACAACGCCGCGCCGAAGATCAGCCTGCAGCTCAACGATGCGTCCGGCGTCGACTTCCACGACTTCGAGCTGCAGCTCGACGGCCAGGATGTCAGCGCCCAGGTCGTCGGCAATGGCCGCGACCGCCTCGACTACCAGACGCAGAACCTCGCCGACGGCTGGCACCGCGTCGACTATCGCGTGCATGACGTCAACGGCAACGTCTCGGCCGGCGACCTGCTGTTCAACGTCGTCACCGGCGCGTCGCGCATCTACGTCGACAGCAGCAACGTCACGTTCTACCCGGGCGGCAGCTTCGACCTGCCGATCCGCGTCGAGGGCGGCGCGCACTTCGGCACGCTGAACCTGCGCCTCGGCTACGACGCGACCAAGGCCAGCATGGAAGTGATCCCGGGCGATCTGGCGCCGGGCGGCGTGGTCGCCGGCAACGGCACCTGGAGCGGCAGCTTCACGGGCTTCGCGGCGACCACGCAGACGCTGGCGACGCTGCGCCTGAAGGTCAAGGACTACATCCAGAACACCGACATCTCGGTGACGGTCGGCGGCGAGCTCGACGGCCAGCCCTACTACCACCCGGTGATCCGCAAGCCGGTCGGCGGCCGCTACGTGCTGATGACCAACTGGGGCGTCGGCGGTCAGGCGGCGGACCTGCTGGTGGTCAGCGGCGACGGCCGTCCGGCGGCCGGCGTCAGTGTCGAGTCGCTGGTCTACAACAGCGCCACCGACGCGGTCAGCAACGTCACGCCGCTCGGTACCACCGACGCGCAGGGCCTGCTCAAGGTCGATCTGCCGGCGGCGAGTGCGACCAAGGAACTGATCTTCCGCGCCTATGACAGTAGCGGTTCGTCGCTGATGAGCAAGGTGCTCGCGCTCGTCGACCGCCTCGACTACGCGCCGCGCTATGCGTTCCTGACGCCGACCGGCGATCCGTCGGTGGTCAACGTCACCTGGTTCACGTCGCTCGGCGCGCAGGCCTCGCTTGTCCGCTACGGCACCAGCGGCGCGCTGTCGCGCAGCGCGCAGGGCTACTCGGAGATCGTGCCGTTCTTCTACGGCACCGAATCCGGCGCGGTGCGCGTGCATCACGCCCAGCTCAGCGGCCTGCAGCCGGGCACGACGTACTACTACAGCGTCGGCGACGGCACGCTGCAGATGAGCCCGACCTATTCGCTGCGCACCGACGACGGCGACGACGCGGTCGACATCTTCCTGTTCGGCGATACGCAGACGCTGTCCGACGAAAACATCTTCAACGGCAACGGCCTGGTCCGCGAGCTGTACCGCAAGATGCAGGCGCAGCTGCCGGGCGGCGAGCTGATCCTGCACGTCGGCGATTTCACCGACGACATCACCGACTACCGTCTGGTGCGCCTGTTCTTTGACGCGATGCAGGGCGAGGGCCAGCTGGCGTCGAAGCTGCTGGTGCCGGCGGAAGGCAACCACGAGGTGCTCAACGAGGGTGCGGTGAAGTTCGCCTCGCTGTTCCCGCTGCCGTATGCGCAGGGCAGCAGCGTGGCGCCTTACGACCGTGCCAACTACAGCTTCGACTACGGCAACGCGCACATCGCCGTGCTCAGCAGCGAGCCGCCGGACGAGGCGGACTGGCAGGCGATGATGGCCTGGCTCGAAGCCGACATGAAGGCGAGCGGCAAGACCTGGAAGATCCTGATGCTGCACCGGCCGCCGTACAACGGCAATCCGGCGTCCGGCAACGGGCGTTCGGCCGCCTACATTCCGCCGGTCGTCGACGCCGCCGGCATCGATCTGGTCATCAGCGGCCACGACCACATGTACTCGCGCTCGGTGCCGCTCGCGGGCGGCTCGCCGCGCGCCGGTGGCGCGACCTACCTGATCGCCGGTTCGGATTCGGCCAAGTACTACGACAGCAACGGCACCGGCATCGCCCGGCTCGCCGACGTGCTGTTCGACGACAACCTCAACACCTACACGACGCTGTCGATCCGCGGCGCGCAGATGCACGTACTGACCAAGACCCTCGACGGTCAGGTGGTCGACGACATCGTGCTGCAGCCGCGCGCGGCCGCCGCGCACTGAACGGAAGAACGCCCATGAAGAAACTGCTGATGCCGCTGCTGGCGCTCGCCGCGCCGCTGGCCGCCTGTACCGAGACGGAGCACCAGGTGGTCGACCGCGACGTCCCGGTCGAGGTCATGCCGGTCGACGGCCACACGCTCGGCTTCTGGACCATGCAGACGCGCGCCTGCACCGATGTCGCCGCGCTCTGCGTCAACGACAACGCGCCGTACGGCAACGATCTCGTGCTCGAGGACGCCGGCCTGCAGCCGCTCGCCACGCGCGATCTCGTGCGCGGCGACAGCGCCGACACCGGCGGCCAGATCATCCAGCTCAACGCCGACGGCGAGACCGTGCCGGCGCAGCTGCGCACGGCCGACAACTCGGTGTTCGCGAATACGCCGATCGGCGATGTGTTCGCGATCCACCTGCGCTTCAAGCCGGCCGCCGGCGACGCCCTGCAGACGGTGCTGTCGCTCGGCAGCGCGGTGTTCAACGTCGAGGCCAGCGTTGACAGCGTGGTCGTCGAGTTCCCGGCGCAGGACAAGCGTCTGCTGCTGCCGCTCGACGGCCGTGGCGACTGGACGAACCTGTACGTGGCCGCCGACGGTCAGAACGTGCGCGTCGAGCTCGACTGCACGGCGGTCGCCGGCTTTGCCAAGGCCGCCGGCGCGCCGCTGCTGTCGCGCGACGCGGCCGGCCTGATGCTCGGCGCGCGGCCGGACACGCCGACCCGCGAGCATTTCAGCGGACTGCTCGAGCTGCTGCGCGTCGCCGACAGCGATGAGGCCGATCTGTTCTGCCGCTGATCGAGCCGGCGCGCGCGGCGGCGCTCGTCCGCCGTGTGCGCCTTCTAGTATTCGACGGTGACGACCACCGTGTCGCTGTAGACGCCCGGCGCGGCGTTCTGTCGCCCCGGCAGGCGTCCGTAGACGGCGCAGTTGCGCGTTACGATCAGCGCGCCGAGCAACCGGTTTACACGCAGCTGCAGGAAGTGCGGACTGCTCGAGCTGCTGCGCGTCGCCGACAGCGATGAGGCCGATCTGTTCTGCCGCTGATCGAGCCGGCGCGCGCGGCGGCGCTCGTCCGCCGTGTGCGCCTTCTAGTATTCGACGGTGACGACCACCGTGTCGCTGTAGACGCCCGGCGCGGCGTTCTGTCGCCCCGGCAGGCGTCCGTAGACGGCGCAGTTGCGCGTCACGATCAGCGCGCCGAGCAACCGGTTTACACGCAGCTGCAGGAAGTTTTGCTGTTCGAATATCTTCGCCACGAACGTTTCGCGCAGGCTCGCGCGACGTCGTCTTTTCCTGCGTAAGCGCGCTGTTGTACGGACTGCGATGGTTTTCTCTTTCTCGCTTCCGGGAGAGGGGATGCCGCAAGGGTCTTGCGGCCGGGATAGATGAATCGCTCTGGACTGGCCCATGCAGGCAAGCGGGAATGACGACCCCGCGGCGAATTCCGGCTGCCCCGGTCTGCGGTGCTTCCGTCTGCCGCTTCAGTACGTGACCGTGACCTTGACGGTGTCGGCGTAGCTGCCGGCCGGCGGCGTGGTCTGCGCCGGCACGCGGCCGTAGACGGTGAAGCTCTGATTCGTTGCGCTGCCGGTCGCGCCGACGCGGTCGACGTTGAGCGTTTCGCCCCAGCGCAGCGTGCGGCCACTGTCGCGGTACAGCTCGTAGCTCACGTAGTTGCCGGCGCTGCTGCGCTTCATGCGCCGCGTTCCGCTGCTGGCGTTGCTGCCGTCGTCGAGGCCGATCTGATACGGCGTCGTGTTCGTGCACTTGGCGGTGATCGTCGAAGTCGCGAGCGCGTCGCTCATGAGTGGCCCCTGCGCGCCGAAATCGATGTCGGTGGCGCTGACGGTGCACTGCTTGGCGACGCTCGCGGTGGCGGTGAACGGAAACGTACCCTTGCTGGCCGTGCCGCAGCCGGGATAGGTGCCGAGGCCGAGCAGCGCCGTCGTCGACTGATAGGACAGCTTAGTCGCGCTGCCGCTGAACGCGTTGCTGTAGGCGCCGGGCACCAGCGCCGTCTGTCCGGCCGGTACGCGGCTGTAGACGGTGAGGCTGCCCGGCTGCGAAGTGTTGTTGCCGAACAGCGCGAAATTGATATCGACCTGCACGTTGGTGCCGCCGCAGCCGGAGTCGGAGCCCCAGCTGTTCGCATAGCCGGCATCCTTGTAAATCTGGAACTGCATGGCGTTGCTGCCGCTGAGCAGGCGGCGCGGATTGCAGTTGCCGCCGCCGGAGGCGCCGCTTTCGATGTTGAAGCACATGCTGACGTAAGCGGCCGAAAGTCCGCCGACCAGGCAGTCGAGCAGACCGCTGCAGCTGTAGGTGCAGCTGTAGTTGATGGTTGTGCTCGTACTGACCGCGCCGCCGTCCGGATCGACCGCGCCGAAGCTCAGATCGGACATCGACGCGCTGCAGCTCGTCGACGCGGCGTGCAGCGGCGCAGCGACGCTGAGCATCAGGATCGCGACGGCGAGGCGGCGGGCGTTCAGCGGCATGGCAGCGGATCGATGTACGGCAGGTCGCCATGTCCGGCGTCGAGCTCGAAATCAGCTTCGCAGCGCGCGCCGTCGGGCGTGAAGACGACGAAGGCATTGTGCATGTCGAGATCCTCAAGATAGGCCTGGCCATCGTAGCCGACGAATACCGTCTTGCCGTTGTCGTCGCGGCGCCGGATGCGGCTGCCGAGCGGCAGCGGCTGGCCGGTGGCGTCGCGCAGCACGACGAGCGCGGCGTGCCTCGCCTGCAGGCCGAAGTCGACCCGCACGCCGCGCCGTCCGGCCGGCACGGCGTCGATGCGCACTGCGTCGGCCTGCATCTGCGCCGGCAGCGCCAGCGTGTCGATCGACAGCCGGTTCGGTTGCCAGGCCTTGAGGCCGGTCAGCAGGTAGTGGCCGTGCGCGTCGGTGACGCCGATCGGCCGGTTCTCGAGCGAAACCGGCACGCCGGCGACGCCATCGGTGCTGATCAGCGCGAAGGCGTCGTCGATACGTCGTGCCGCAAACAGATCGCTGTCCATCAAAACGAGACTGCCTTCGAGCGAGCCGTAGAGCTGCTCATTGCCGTCGAAGTGGCGCAGGCCGGCATTGAGCTGGCCCCAGCCGGCACGCCAGGCGATTTCACCTTGCGCGGCGTCGGCGCCGTCGCCTTGCTGCGCGCGCAGATTCCAGCCCAGGCCCCCGTCGGGCTGCAGGGGGCGTACCAGGCTCGCGCCGCTGCGCAGCGTGCCGTCGTGTGCCTGCATGTCGAGGCTGGCGTTGAGACGCGCGCCGAACGTGCAGCTGAGGCCGGCGAAGAGGAGGTTGTCGCGGCCCTGATCGAGATCGTGCGCGTAGCCGAGGTAGGCCGACAGGCGCTCGCCGACGTTCACGCTGTACTGCAGATTGGCTGTGCGGTAGCGGCTGTCGTCGCCGGCAACCAGGCGCGTGTAGCCGAGCGAAACACTGCCGGCGACGCCGAGACCGAGGCCGAGCAGCGCGCGTTCGCTGACGCGCGGCGGCGCGCGGCCCTCGCGGGAGGCGAGATCGCGGTAGCCGGCGCCAGCGCGCAGGCTGTCGATCGTGGCCGTGACGCGTCCGTTCGACCACCTGTAGCCGAGCAGAGTCTGCGCGCCGTGCCGGCCGTCGCCTGTGCTCCACGCGTAGGCGCCATGGACAACTCCGAGCGTGTCGAGACGCAGGCTGAGACCGGTGCCGGCGAGTGCGAGATCGTCGCTCGCCTCGGCGTGTGCCTCGGCGGTCAGCGCGCGGCCGAGGCCGTAGCGCAGGCTGCCGCTGGCGGCCGGACGGTCGTCATAGGCGAACGAGGACAGCCCGTAGTCGCGGCGCACGGCGCCGATCTCGACCGAGTAGTCGGCGAGCCCCGGCTTGAGCAACTGCTCGGCCGCATAGAAATCGAGATCCATGACGTCGCGCCGGCCGAGCGCATCGGTGACGACGAGCTGCGCGCTGCCGGCGCCGTCGATGTGCGGAACGGCATCGATGCGGAACGGGCCCGGCTGTACCTCGCCGCTGAACTCGCGCATGCCGTTGACGTAGAGCTCGAGTGTCGACGGCAGTGCCGCCTGACCGAAGAAAGCCGGCAGCGGAAAACTCATCAGGCCCGGCTGCAGCCCGAAATCGCGGCGCCACTGCAGGCCGCCGAGCCGCGTCGGCCGCGACCAGGCGAGCGCGCCGCTGACCACGTCGCCGACGCTCAGCGTCCACAGCGACTCCTGTGCGGACCAGCTGTAGGTGCTGTCGAGGCGGCGGTAAGCGATCGCCTCGCCGTCGCGATGCCAGCTCGACAGCGCCGTGCTGTCGATGACGCCCCAGGCGCCGAAGAGGCGTGCGTCGCTGTAGGCGGATGCGTCGCGCTGGTGGGCGCCGCCACCGCCGGCGAGCACGTAGTTGAGCAGCGCACCGTCGGCGGTGCCGGCCGGGTGGTAGTGATCGAGCTCGGTGCTGAACGTCTGCGTCGGCCGGCGCAGGCGCTCGGCCGAAGCCTGAAGTTCAAGGCGCTGCGTGAGCCGGTCGATGCGGTAGTCGACGCCGGCGAGCGTGCCGAGTTCGACGTACTGTGCCGGCGGCAGGTCGCCGATGCCGAGCTCGCGCAGATTGTCGGACCAGGCATAGTCGCGGCCGTCGGCGCCGACCAGCACCTGCATGACGCGCGGCATCGGCGCGCCGTTGACGTCGACTTGGAGATAGAGCTCCAGCCGAGCGTCGGCAAGGCCGGGTCCACTGAGCAGGCCGAGCGCCTGCACGTCGCGCGCCGGCGCCGGCGTCATGGACCCGGCGGCGAAGCTGACGGTGACGGCGAAAACGCTAAGGAGCGCTGTCGTGCGCGCGAAGGTCGGCACGGACACGCTCGCCGTTGAGGCGTACTTCAAGCGTCCGCACGGCGGCCAGCGCTTGCGGCGTGAGCGACAAAGGCCACTGGCGTGCCTGGCCAGCGAGCGCATAGCCGAGCAGTCCCGGTTGTTGCAGGAGGGTGCCGCCGGCCGCATCGAGCAACGTGAGTTCGGAGAGCTGCGCGCGGGTGCTGCCGCTGTTGCGCACCCCCAGCCTCGCGCCGCCGTCGGCACGCAGCGACCAGTCGAGCGCGGGCGCCCCGCGGCCGCCGACGAAGACCGGCACCGAGAATTCCATGACGAAGTTGAGGCCCTGGTGTCCGTTCTCGGCCGATGCCGGCAGCTCGTTGACGAGGATGCGGTAGGCCTGTTCGTGGTCGGGGTAAGCGCCCGTGCGGATCACGCGCACCAGCTGCTGCTGTCCTGCCTCGAGCTCCAGCATCGGCGGGCTCAGCACCAGCTCGCGCGTCGGCGTCAGGTGATCCTCGCCGCTCTCCTGGGTCCAGGCAAAAGCGCGCAGCTGGCCGCGCAGCGGCTGCGCGCCGGCGTTGCGCAGCCACAGCGCCTGCGCCGGTGAGCGTGCGTCGAATTCGAGAAGGATCGGCGAGACGCCGAGGCCGCCAGCGCCCGCACGTGCGGCGGCGAGCAGCAGCGCGACGCCGAGGAGCCGGGCCGCGAAACGTCTGTGACCCGGAGCGTCGCGCATGTGCGGTTCAGTAAGTGACGGTGACCGTTACGGTATCCGCGTACGAGCCGGCCGGCGGTGTGGCCTGGGCGGGGACGCGGCCGTAGACGGTGACGGTCTCCGCGCTGCCGGTGCCGGTGCGCGAAACGCCCGTGGTGTTGTCCCACACCGTACCGCCCGGCGAGTCGCTGTAAAGGTTATAGCTCACGTAATCGCTCGTGCCGTGCTTCATCCGGCGCGTGTTGACGTCGCCGGCGGTCGACGGGTTGGCGCCGGCGCTGAGTTTGATCGAATACGACGCGCCCGACGTGCAGGTGACGCTGAGCGTCGAGCTCTGATCGACCGTGCTGCCGAGTACGCCCTGCGTCCCGAAGTCGAGATCGTTGGCCGACAGGGCCGTGCAGGCGTCGACGATGACGATCTTGGCCTGGAAGGTCGTCGTGATGTCGGTGGCGGCTGCCGGCAGCGACGCCGCCAGACCGGTCACCAGGAGTGCTGCCGCGATCGCTTTCATGTGTCCGCCTATTTGTGCCCCGATATGGGCGAGCCATGCTCGCAGTGCCGCCGCATGCCGCGGGCATTCTGCCTCCCGGCGGTGGATACGGAAAGACGAATGGCTCCAGCGACAAAGTGCGGCTCGTTACCGCTGCCGCTGGTCGTTTTCGCGCTGCCGCTCATCCCGTGTAGGACGATTCGCTCAAGTTTCTCGGGAGCCTTCCGATAAGCACTTCAGCAACGGCAATCCGCTCACGGATCTGCTGAGGCAGGACCGAAAGCCGCAGTGGCCGCCGGCCCGGACTTCAACCCTTCCTCATCAGGAGTGCATTCATGCAAGGCATTAATACCAACGTGATGTCGCTGAACGCGCAGCGCAATCTGCAGTCGTCGCAGTCGTCACTGGCCACCTCGATCCAGCGCCTGTCGTCGGGCTTGCGCATCAACAGCGCGAAGGACGACGCCGCGGGCCTGGCGATCTCGAGCCGCTTCTCCAGCCAGATCACCGGCATCAATCAGGCGCAGCGCAACGCCAACGACGGCATCTCGCTGGCGCAGACCGCCGACGGCGCGCTGAGCTCGATCTCCGACTCGCTGCAGCGCGTGCGCGAGCTGGCCGTGCAGTCGGCCAACGCCACCAATTCCTCGACCGACCGTGCCGCGCTGCAGACCGAAGCCACGCAGCTGCTGCAGGAAATCGACCGCGTCGCCAACCAGACCAAGTTCAACGGCGTCGCGCTGATCGACGGCAGCTTCACCTCGTCGGTGTTCCAGGTCGGCGCCAACGCCGGCGAGACGATCACCGTCTCGGGTCTGGTCGACGCCAACACCGCGGCGCTCGGGTCGGTGACCTCCGCCTCGGGCCAGTCGAGCGCGGTCTCCGGCATCTCCGCGCTCGGCGCGGTCGGCGCCGGCGCGCTGGTCATCAACGGCGTCGACGTCGGCGCCAGCATCGGCGCCGCGGGCACCTCGCAGCAGCGCGTCGGTCAGGTCGTCGATGCGATCAACAACTACGCGACGACGACCGGCGTCAACGCCGCGTTCGACAGCGCCACCGGTCGCATCGTGCTCAGCTCGGCCGCCGACATCGCCGTCACCGGCACCGACGACGGCACCGCGACCGGCTTCAACATCGCCGGCGGCGACGGCTCGGCGACGGCGGCCACCACGACCGGCCTGACCTCGCTGGATCTCAGCTCGTTCTCGGGCGCTTCGCTGGCGATCCAGCAGGCCGACAGCGCGCTGTCGCAGATCAACTCGGCGCGCGCCACGCTCGGTGCGGTGCAGAACCGCTTCGAGTCGGTGGTGTCCAACCTCGCGACTACGTCGGAGAACCTGTCGTCCGCCCGCTCGCGCATCCAGGACGCCGACTTCGCGGTCGAAACGGCGAACATGACGCGCTCGCAGATCCTGCAGCAGGCCGGCACCTCGATGCTGGCGCAGGCCAACTCGGTGCCGCAGAACGTTCTCAGCCTGCTGAAGGGCTGAGGCGGTTCCGGGGTGAGGCCCTCCGGCGCGATGCGCCGGAGGGCCGCCTCGCGAACGGATTCGCGGCGTGACGAACGGCCCGGCGGAGGACGCGCGGCCAGCGTGGTTCGAGGCGGGCCATGACCGGAGCATCCGGTGATGAGCGACACGATCAAGGCAATCGAAGCGGTGGCCGCGCCGGCTGGCAGCGGCCGTTTCGGCGTTTCCGTCGCGCGCGAACAAACGACGGCCGACGCGTCACACGCGCGCGCGGTCGATGTCGACGAACTGCGTCAGGCGCTTGGCGACGTGCGCGACATGCTGGCCGGTGCCGGCGTCGATCTGACCTACCGCGTCGACAGGGAACTGAATCGCGTCATCGTCGAGGTCGTCGACCGTCAGGACGGCACCGTGCTGCGGCAGATTCCGGGCGAGGAAGTGCTGCGCCTGGCGCGGCTGATGAAAGACGGCAACGGTGGCCTGCTGCAGGCCGAGGCATGAGGAGAGACTGAAGATGGCCATCACTTCCGCCGGCGTCGGCTCCGGGCTCGATATCGAGTCGCTGATCACCAAGCTGGTCACGGCCGAGCGCAGCCCGACCGAGACGCGCCTGACGACCAAGCAGAGCGTGCTCAATACGCAGCTGTCGGCGGTCGGCACCTTCAAGTCGGTGCTGTCGACGCTGCAGACCAAGCTCGCCGCGCTCAAGTCCGACGGCGATCTGATGACGCTGTCGGCGACTTCGTCCGACACCGACATCCTCGGCGTCTCGACCAGCAGCGCGGCGACGCGCGGCAATTACCAGGTCGAGGTGCTGAGTCTGGCCAAGGCGCACAAGCTCGCCAGCACGGCGCTCGCCGGCGCCGACACGTCGCTCGGCGCGGGCGACGTGACGATCGGCGTGGCCGGCAAGAGCTTCACCGTCACGCTCGGCGATACGCAGAACACGCTCGCCGATCTCAAGAACGCGATCAACAAGGCTTCGGACAACACCGGTGTGACGGCGACGCTGATCAGCGAGAGCGGCGGCACGCGCCTGGTGCTGAGCAGCAACGAAACCGGCGCCGACAATACCGTTACCGTGTCCTCGTCGCTGCTCGGTTTCACCGAGCAGCAGGCCGCGCAGGACGCGCACGTGCGCGTCGACGGCTACGACGTCTACTCGGCTTCGAACAGCGTCAGCGACGCCATCGACGGCGTCACGCTCAAGCTGCAGAAGGCCGAGCCGGGCACGACGCTGTCGCTCGACGTCGCGCTCGATACCGACGCGGCGGCCAAGACCGTGCAGAGCTTCGTCAGCGCCTACAACTCGGCGATCGGCACGATGGCCTCGCTGACCAAATACGACGCCGGCACCAAGACCGCCGCGGTGCTCAACGGCGACGCCATGGTGCGCGGTGCGGCAAGCACGCTGCGCGGCATTCTCGCCGGCGCCGGCGCGTCCGGCGGCAGCTACCAGTACCTGGCGCAGATCGGCATCACTGCCAAGGCCGACGGCACGCTGGAGCTGGACAGCGAGAAGCTTTCGGACGCGCTCGCCAACGACAGCGCCGCGGTGCAGAAACTGTTCGCCGGCGACACCGGCTACGCGACGCAGCTCGACGCGGCGATCGAGAAGATCGTCGGCGACGACGGCCAGGTCGAGGCGCGCAACGACGCGCTGCAGGCGCGGCTCGATACGATCTCCGGGCAGCTCGACGATCTCGACGCGCGCATGGTCAAGGTCGAGGCACGCTACCGACAGCAGTACACCTCGCTCGATACGCTGCTCGCCAGTATGCAGAGCACCAGCACCTATCTGACCCAGCAGCTCAGCGCGCTGTCGAAGCTGAGCTCCTCGTCTTCATCCTCGTCCGGCTGAGCGCCCGCCGCGCGCGTCGCGCGCTTCGATGTGCGTTGCCGGCCGCCGCCGATCCGGCGTGGCGGCGAACGGGCGGCGCGCGCGGTGCGCCGGGCTCAATCGACGGCGCGGCCTTCGCGCGCCGCGCAGGCGGCGAGGGTGTTGTGCATCAGCATCGCCACCGTCATCGGGCCGACGCCGCCCGGCACCGGCGTGATCCATGCGGCGCGCTCGCGGGCAGCCTCGAATTCCACGTCGCCGACGATCTTGCCGTCGGCGAGGCGGTTGATGCCGACGTCGATGACCGTCGCGCCGGGCTTGATCCAGGCGCCCTTGACCAGCCCCGGTTTGCCGACTGCGGCGACCAGGATGTCGGCGCGCGCGACTTCGCCGGCGACGTCGGCGGTGAAGCGGTGGCAGCAGGTCGCGGTGGCGCCGGCCAGCATCAGTTCCAGCATCATCGGCCGGCCGACGTGGTTGCTGGCACCGACGACCACGGCGCGCTTGCCTTTGAAGGTCTCGCCGGTCGAGCGCAGCAGCTCCATCACGCCGAACGGCGTGCACGGCCGCAGCGCCGGCAGGCGCTGGGCGAGGCGGCCGATGTTGTACGGATGGAAACCGTCGACGTCCTTGTCGGCGCGGATGCGCTCGGTGATGCGCGTGGCGTCGAGCTGCGCCGGCAGCGGCAGCTGCACGAGGATGCCGTCGATGTCGTCGTCGGCGTTGAGGCGGTCGATCGCGCCGAGCAGTTCGGCCTCGGTGATCGTCGCGTCGAAGTGCATCGGCACTGAGCGCACGCCGACCTTTTCGCAGGTCAGGCGCTTGTTGCGCACGTAAATCTCAGAGGCCGGGTCGGCGCCGACCAGGACCGTGGCCAGGGCCGGCCGGCGCTGGCCGGCGGCAACGCGCGCGGCGATCGCGCTGCGGACACGTTCGTGGACGGCGGCGGCGACGGCCTTGCCGTCGATCAGTTGGGCGCTCATGGGAATCCGGGTCTCGGCGGGGCGCGTATTGTAGGAAAAGCGCGCCCGCGCGGTGCGGCCGGAATGCCCTTGCGCACCCCGGCGAGACTGCCGCGGATGGCTAGCCCGGCGCGATGCCGGGCCGGCGCTCGCCGCGCCGGCGCAGCGGCGCGACGATCAGGCGCTTGAGCGGCGGCAGGTGCTCGGTCAGCTGCAGCGCGGCGCGGCGCGCCAGGCGCGCCGGCAGCCGCTCGTCGGTATACAGGCCGACGAGTGCGTTGGTCAGTTCGTAGAGCGGCCGCGCCGCGCGCCGGTGCTCGGCCTCATAGCCGCGCAGCAGCGCCAGCGCGCCGATGTCGGCGCCGCGCCGCTGCGCCGCGCGTACCGCGTTGGCGAGCGTCGCCACGCTGCGCAGGCCGAGGTTGTAGCCGTGTGCGGTGACCGGGTGCATGCCGACCGCGGCGTCGCCGATCAGGGCGTAGCGTTCCTTGCAGAACTGTTCGGCCCAGACCGCGACCAGCGGATAGACGTGGCGGCTGCTGGCGAGGCTCAGGCGGCCGAGGTGGTGGCCGGTCCAGTCGCCGATGCGCGCTGCGAAATCCTCGGGCGCGGCCTGCGCCAGCGCGGCGATCTGGCGATGCGGCTGGGTCAGCACCAGCGAACTGCGCGATCCGTTCAGCGGCAGCAGCGCGAGGGTCGCGCCGTAGACGAACCATTCCTCAGCGGTCTGCCGGTGCGGCAGTTCGTGTTCGAGCCGGCAGACCAGCATGCTCTTGCCGAAGTCGCGCATGCGCGCGGCGATGCCCATCGCCCGCCGCGTCTCGGAGAAACGGCTGTCGGCGGCCACCACCAGCCGCGCGCGTAGCCGGCGGCCGTCGTCGAGCTGGACTTCGGCGTGGCCGGGCGCGGTCTGCAGCGCGGTGACGCGGGCGGTGTACCAGCTGAGCTGCGCGGCGTCGGCCAGGCTGGCGTAGCTGGCGCGGCGCAGCTGGTAGTTCGGCACCAGCCAGCCGAGCTCGCCGGCGCCGTCGGCCTGCAGATGCAGCGCGCTGCGCGTGCCACCATCGAGCACGCGTGCGTCGCGCAGGCGCGAGATGTCTTCATCGGGGATGTACGGCCAGATGCCGTAGTCGCGCAGGTGCGCCACCGAATCCGTGCTCAGCGCGATCTCGCGGCCGTCGAACGGCGCCTCGGCCAGCGCCTCGCGCGGCGTCGGGTCGACGATCGCGACGTTCAGCTCGTCCTCGCCGAGCGCGCGGGCCAGGGCCAGTCCGGCCGGTCCCGCGCCGATGATGACGAGATCATGGATTGCGCTGGGCTGGTCGTTCATGGCCGGCACCTTAGGCAGGCGCCGGCCGGCGGGAACTGATCGCGGTCAAGGACACTGCGGCCGGCATCGGCTACGGGCCGGCCGGCGCGCCGGGTGTTCCCGTACACTAGGCGACCTTTTTCGAAACAGGGTGGCGTGACCGGCGGCGGGCCGGGCGCCAGCCGCCGCAAACTGCAGCCGACGAGCTTCGCGTGCCCCTGCTGAGCGCCGACCAACTGACGATCCAGCGCGGAGACCGCGCGCTGCTGCGCGATTTCGATCTGCGTCTGGCGGCCGGCGAGCTGCTGCACCTGCGCGGCGCCAACGGCATCGGCAAGACCTCGCTGCTGGAGACGCTGGCCGGCCTGCGCCGGCCGGCGGCCGGGCAGTGCCGGCTCGCCGACGAAGCCGCCGGCCTGCACTGGCTCGGTCACCGCAACGGTCTGAACCTGCAGCTCAGCGCGATCGACAACCTGCGCTTCTGGTGCGGCATCAACGGCGCGTCGCCGGCCGGCATCGACGCCGCGCTGGCCGGCGTCGAGCTGCCGGCCCGCGCGCGCCGCCGCGCCTGCCGCAGCCTGTCGGCCGGCCAGAAGCGGCGCAGCGCGCTGGCCCGCCTGCTGCTGCAGCCGCGACCGGTCTGGCTGCTCGACGAGCCGCTCGACGGTCTCGACGCCGGCGGTCTCGCCCTGTTCGCGGCGCTGACGCAGGCGCATCTGGCGCAGGGCGGGGCGGTGCTGATGACCAGCCACCAGACGCTGCCGGCGCCGCTGGCGGCGCGCGAGCTGATCCTGTGAAGGCGCTGGCCGCGATCTTCGCGCGCGAGCTGCGGCTGGCGGCGCGCGCCAAGGCCGAGTGGCTGATGCCGCCGCTGTTCTTCGTCATCGTCGTCACCGTGTTCAGCTTCGGCACCAGGCCCAACGATCCGCAGCTCGCGGCGTTCGCGCCGGCGGTGCTCTGGGTCGGCGCGCTGCTGGCGGCGCTGCTGTCGCTGGAACGCCTGTATCGCACCGATCAGGAAGACGGCACGCTCGAACAGCTGCTCGTCAGCCGCACGGCGCTGAGCTTCGCGGTGTTCGTGAAGGGGCTGGCGCACTGGCTGCTGAGCGGCCTGCCGATCGTGCTGCTGGCGGCGCCGCTGGGCCTGATGCTCGGGCTGGCGCCGCCGCATCTCGGCCCGCTGGTGCTGGGACTGGCGCTCGGCACGCCGTGCCTGAGCTTCATCGGCGGCTTCGTCGCGGCGCTGACGGTGGGCTTGCCGCGTGGTGGCGCGCTGCTGCCGGTGCTGGTACTGCCGCTGATCGTGCCGGTCGTGATCTTCGGCGCCGGCAGCGTGCGGGCTGCCCAGCAAGGCCTCGATGCAGGGGCTCCGCTATACTTCCTGGCCGCCATTTTGACGTTGACGCTGACCCTCCTGCCCTGGCTCGCCGCCGCGGCGCTGCGCAATGCCTTCGAATAGCTCCGGACATTCCGGCCCATGAACTGGACGTGGTTCCACCGCCTCGGCTCGCCGCCGAGCTTCTACCGCTTCGCCGGACGGCTCGCGCCGTGGCTGGGCGGCCTCGGTCTGCTGCTGCTGGCCTACGGCTGGTATGCGGGCCTGGTGCTGGCGCCGCCGGATTACCAGCAGAAGGACGCGTTCCGCATCATTTACGTCCACGTGCCGGCCGCCGCCGTGTCGCTGTCGCTTTATGTGCTGATGGCGCTGGCCGGCGCGGTCGCGCTGATCTGGCGGATGAAGCTGGCCGAGGCGGTGATGGTGGCGACTGCGCCGGTCGGTGCCAGCTTCACGGCGCTGGCGCTGGTCACCGGCATGCTCTGGGGCAAGCCGATGTGGGGTGCGTACTGGGTCTGGGACGCGCGCCTGACCGCCGAGCTGGTGCTGCTGTTCCTTTATTGCGGCGTGATCGGCCTCAACGCGGCCTTCGACGACGCCCGCGCCGGCGCCCGTGCCTGTGCGCTGCTGGCGATCGTCGGCCTGGTCAACGTGCCGATCGTGCATTTCTCGGTCGAGTGGTGGAACAGCCTGCACCAGGGCTCGACGATCCTGAAATTCGGCAAGCCGGCGATCAGCGCCGACATGGCCTGGCCGCTCTATGCCGGCCTGCTGGCCACCTACTGCCTCTGCGGTCACGCGATCCTGCGCCGCGCCCAGAACGAGCTGCTGCTGCGCGAGCGCAACACGCGCTGGGTACGTGAGCTGGCGACGGAACTTGGCGGAGGCGCGCGTGTCTCCTGAGTTCTGGAAGATGGGCGGGTATGCGCTGTATGTCTGGGGCAGCTTCGGCATCGCCGCCGGCATTTACCTGTGGAACCTGATCGCACCGCGGCTGCGCCGCCGCGCGATCCTCGAGACGCTGCTCGACGACGAATGACCAAACGGCAGAAACGCATGGCGGCGGTGGCCGCGCTGGTCGCGGGCCTCGCGCTCGCGGCGGTGTTCGGCTTCACGGCCTTCCGCAAGAACATGATGTATTTCTACACGCCGACCGACATCGTCGAGCACAAGGTCGCCGACAACGCGCGGCTGCGCCTCGGCGGCCTCGTCACCGTCGGCAGTCTCAAGCGCGGCGACGGCCTGAACGTCGAGTTCACGCTCGCCGACTGCGAGAAGTCGCTGCCGGTGCGCTACGACGGCATCCTGCCGGACCTGTTCCGCGAGGGGCAGGGCATCGTCGCCACCGGACAGATGAAGGACGGCGTGTTCGTCGCCGATGAAGTGCTCGCCAAGCACGACGAGAACTACATGCCGCCGGAACTGGCGAAATCACTGAAGACCGCCGACGGCCGGCATTCCTGCGCACCGTTCAAGTCGGTGATGCAGGCCGCCAACTGAACGCCCCTGTGCCAGAGGCCAGCATGATTCCGGAACTCGGTCACTTCGCGCTGGTCGCGGCCCTGCTCGTGGCGCTGCTGCAGGTTGCGCTGCCGGCGTTCGGCGTGTGGCGCCGCGACCGGCGCCTGATGGCGGTCGCCAGCTCGGCGGCGCAGACGCAGTTCCTGCTGATCCTGTTCGCGTACCTGTGCCTGAGCTGGGCCTTCGTGACGCGCGACTGGTCGGTCGCCTATGTCGCCGCCAACAGCCATTCGGACCTGCCGCTGGCCTACCGGATCAGCGCGGTCTGGGGCGCGCACGAGGGTTCGATGCTGCTGTGGGTGCTGATGCTGAGCGGCTGGGCGGCGGCGGTGTCGGTCTTCAACCGTCGCCTGCCGCCGGATCTGGCGGCCACCACGCTGGCGGTGCTCGGCGCGGTCGGCGTCGGCTTTTTGCTGTTCATCCTGCTGACCTCGAATCCGTTCGAGCGCAGCTTCCCGGTGCCGGCGGACGGCCGCGACCTGAATCCGCTGCTGCAAGACCCCGGCCTGGTCATCCATCCGCCGATGCTCTACATGGGCTACGTCGGCTTCTCGGTGGCGTTCGCGTTCGCGCTCGCGGCGCTGATCTCGGGCCGGCTCGACGCCGCCTGGGCGCGCTGGACGCGGCCGTGGACGACGACCGCCTGGCTGTTCCTGACCTGCGGCATCACGCTCGGCTCGTGGTGGGCCTACAACGAGCTCGGCTGGGGCGGCTGGTGGTTCTGGGACCCGGTCGAGAACGCCTCGTTCATGCCGTGGCTGGTCGGCACCGCGCTGATCCATTCGCTGGCGGTCACCGAGAAGCGCGGCCAGCTCAAGGCCTGGACCGTGCTGCTGGCGATCCTGGCGTTCGCGCTGTCGCTGCTCGGTACTTTCCTCGTGCGTTCCGGCGTGCTGGTGTCGGTGCACGCCTTCGCCACCGATCCGGCGCGCGGCGTGTTCATTCTGACGTTCCTGGCGATCGTGCTCGGCATCGCTTTCACGCTGTATGCCTGGCGCGCGCCGAAGTTCGTCTCGCAGGCCGACTTCGCGCTGTTCTCGCGCGAGGGCCTGCTGCTGCTCAACAACGTGTTCCTCGTCGTCGCCGCGTTCGCGGTGCTGCTCGGCACGCTGTATCCGCTGCTCGCCGAGGCGCTGAACCTCGGCAAGGTCTCGGTCGGACCGCCGTACTTCAATGCCGTGTTCCTGCCGCTGACCGCGCCGCTGGCGGTGCTCGTCGGTCTGGCGGCAGCAGTCGGCTGGAAGCGCGCCAAGCCGGCCGAGGTCTGGAAGCGCGTGCGCGTGCCGGCGGCGCTCGCCGTCGTCGCCGGTCTGGCGCTGCCGTGGGCGCTCGGCCATCGCACGCTGCTGGCGGCGATCGCCGGCGGCATGCTCGCGATCTGGGTGCTGCTGACGGCGGCGCAGGAGATCGGACGCCGCGTGCTCGCCAAGCGCGATCGCGTGCAGGGTCTGCTGCAGGTGCCGCGTGCGGTCTGGGGCATGACGCTGGCCCACGCCGGGCTCGGCATCTGGGTGCTCGGCGTCAGCTTCGTCAGCCTCTACAGCGTCGAGAAGGATGTGCGCCTCGGTCCGGGACAGGCCGCCGAGCTGTCCGGCTACGCGTTCCGCTTCGACGGCGTCGAAGGCCGCGCCGGCCCGAACTACGACGCCGACCACGGCCGCGTCGAGGTCTCGCGCGGCGGCCGCGTGATCGCCGAACTCGAGCCCGAGAAGCGGCGCTATCGCGCCAGCGGCCAGGTCATGACCGAGTCGGCCGTTGACCACAATGCGCTGCGCGATCTCTACGTTGCCCTCGGCGAGCCGATCGACAAGGCGCGGGCCGACGGCGACTGGGCACTGCGCCTGTACTACAAGCCGATGATGCGTCTGGTCTGGTGGGGCGGCTTCATCATGGCGCTCGGCGGCCTGATCGCCGCGTCCGACCGCCGCTACCGGCTCGCGCAGGCGCGCGAGACCGTCGCCGTGCGCGCCGAGGCGCTCGCCTGATGCGCCTGCGCTACCTGGTTCCCGCGCTGGTCCTGATCGGCCTGGTCGTGCTGTTCGCGGTCGGCCTGCGCCACGATCCGCGCGAAGTGCCGAGCCCGCTGATCGGCAAGCCGGCGCCGGCGTTCTCGCTGGCGGTGCTCGGGGCGCCGCAGCAGACCTACACGCTCGCCGACCTCAAGGGCCGGCCGGTGCTCGTCAATTTCTTCGCCAGCTGGTGCGCGGCCTGCCGCGTCGAGCATCCGTTCCTGATGCAGCTGGCGGCGCAGGGCGTCGAGATCGTCGGCGTCGACTACAAGGACACCGACGCCGACGGCGCCGACTGGCTGGCCCGGCACGGCAATCCGTACCGCACCGTGATCGCCGATCCGCAGGGCGCGATGGGCCTCGACTGGGGTGTCTACGGCGCGCCGGAGACCTTCGTGCTCGATACGGCGGGGACTATCGTCTACAAGCAGATCGGTCCGCTGTCGGAAGCGGTCTGGCGCGAGCGCGTCGCGCCGCTGCTGCAGGGAGCCAAGCCGTGAAGCGCGGGACGCTGAAATCCCGGCTCGCACCGGTGGCGCTGCTCGCCGGCCTGCTGCTGGCGCTGCCCGGCGCGCCGCTGCGCGCCGCCGAGCTCGACGCCGAGCAGCAGGCGCGCTACCAGACGCTGATCAACGAGCTGCGCTGCCTGGTCTGCCAGAACCAGACGATCGCCGATTCCAACGCGCCGCTCGCCGCCGACCTGCGCCAGCAGGTCGAGACGCAGATCCGCGCCGGGCGCAGCGATGCCGAAATCAAGCGTTACCTCACCGACCGCTACGGCGACTTCGTGCTGTACCGGCCGCCGTTCAAGGCCAAGACCTGGCTGCTGTGGGGCGGGCCGTTCGTCGTGCTGCTGATCGCGCTCGGGGTCGCGCTGCGCTTCGTGCGCGCGCGCCGCGCCGCGCCGGCCGCGACCGCGGTCGACGCCGCCGCGCTGCGCCAGGTGCTCGCCGACGAGGCGGGCGACGACGCGCGCCGACCACCGGAAAACCGTTCGTGACTCTGCTCATCGTCGTGATGGTGGCCATCGCCGTGGCCGCCGGGCTGTGGCTGACCCGGCCGCTGTGGGCGCGGGCGACCGCCGCCACGCTGCGCCGCAAGCGCGCCAATGTGATCGCCTACGAAACGCGCGTCGCCGAGATCGACGCCGACGTCGCCGCCGGCACGCTCGACGCCGAATCGGCGCAGCAGCTGCGCGACGAGGCCGGCGCGCGCCTGCTCGATGACGCCGGCGCCGCCGCCGAGACCGGCGAGTCGGCACCGCGGCGGCGTGGGCTGGCGCTCGCGCTGGTGCTGCTGCTCGGCGCCTTGGCCGGCCTTGGCTACTGGCTCGAAGGCAGCTGGCGGACGCGGGCGCTGATCGAGCTGGCGCAGCGCGATCCGCAGGCCGCCGAGCAGCAGATGATCGACGGCATGGTCGCGCAGCTCGAGCGACGCCTGAAGTCGGCGCCGGACGACGCGCAGGGCTGGGCGATGCTCGGCCGCGCCTATCTGGTGCTGCAGCGTTACTCCGACGCGGCGCAGGCCTACAGCCGCGCCAACGCCCTCAGCGTCGCCCAGCCGCAGGCCGAGTGGCTGATCGCGGCCGGCGCGGCGCAGGGCATGGCCAATCCGCAGCGCGACCTGCGCCCGGCGCGCCCGCTGTTCGAGCAGGCGCTGACGCTCGATCCGGGCAATGTCGAGGCGCTCTGGTACGCCGGCCTCGCCGCGCTGCAGGCCGACGACGCGGCGGCGGCCTACGCGCACTGGCTCAAGCTGCGCGAGCTGTCGCCGCCGGAGGATCTGGCCGCGATCCTCGACCAGCAGCTGCCGGCGCTCGCCGCCAAGACCGGCCAGACCCTGCCGCCGAAGCCGGCGGCCGCGCCGTCCGGCGTGCAGCTGACGGTGCATGTGCGCCTGGCCGACGCGCTGCGCGCGCAGCTCAAGCCGGGCATGACGCTGATGGTGTTCGCCAAGGCCGAGAACGGCCCGCCGATGCCGCTGGCGGTGCAGCGCATCGAGTCGCCGCAGCTGCCATTGAGCGTCACGCTCGACGACAGCCAGGCGATGATGCCGGCAATGAAGCTGTCGGCCTTCGAGCGCTGGGTCGTCACGGCCCGCCTGACGAGCGGCGCTGGCGCGCAGGCGCTGTCCGGCGATCTCGAGGGCAGCCATCCTGCCAGCCGCGCCGAGGCCGGCTCACCGCTCGAACTGGTGATCGACCGGCAAGTGCCCTGAGTGGCATCCTGCGAAGCTTGCGGCCGGCGCATCGAACCAACAGCATTTAATTGAAAAACAAGGGGATTTTGATGAACGCGACGCTCGCCCGGCTGCCCTCGGCGGAAGGCCTCTATCTGAAGGCGGCGACCACCGTGCTGCGCCGGCCCAAGGGCAAGCCGCGCATTCCGCAGTACGGCGTGCAGGTCAAGGGCGTGCGCGTCTCGGCGCAGCAGCTGTCCGACTACCGCCAGGTCTGCGGCTTCGCCGACAGCCACACGCTGCCGATCACCTTCCCGCACGTGATGGCCGCGGCCCTGCATCTGCACCTGATGACGCAGCCGCAGTTCCCGCTGCCGCTGCTCGGCCTCGTGCACGTGCGCAACCGCATCGAGCAGCTGCGCGGTCTCGGCACCGGCGAGAGCTACGATTTCGACGTGCGCCTGGCCGAGGCGCGCGAAGTCCGCCAGGGCCTGGAGTTCGACATCGTCTCCAGCGTCACGGTCGACGGCGCCGAGGTCTGGAACGAGGTGATGACCACGCTCTACCGCATCCCGGGCCCGAAGAAGCCGGCCGCCAAGCCGGCGCCGGTGCCGGCCAGCCTGTCGGACTACATCGCCGTCGACGCGCCGGCCGACATCGGCCGCCGCTACGCCAAGGTCGGCAAGGATTTCAACCCGATCCACCTCGCGCCGCTGCCGGCCCGGCTGTTCGGTTTCAAGCGCCACATCGCCCACGGCATGTGGTCGGCGGCGCACTGCGCGGCCCTGCTCGCTGACCACCTCGAAGGCGAGCCGCGAATGCTCGACGTGCAGTTCCGCCAGCCGCTGTTCCTGCCGGGCCGGGCGGCGCTGAAGTTCGCCCACGGCATCGGCGAGCACGGCAGCGGGAACGGTATCGAATTCGCGCTGCTGGCGCGCAACTCGGACAAGGTCCATTTGACCGGCCTACTGCGCTAAAATCGTCAGGCTTAAAGGAGCTCTCATGCGCATTCGCAAAGCGGTCTTCCCGGTCGCCGGTCTCGGCACCCGCTTCCTGCCGGCCACCAAGGCCAGCGCCAAGGAAATGTTGCCGGTCGTCGACAAGCCGCTGATCCAGTATGCGGTCCAGGAAGCGATCAGCGCCGGCGCTCAGGAGCTGATCTTCATCACCGGCCGTTCGAAGAATTCCATCATGGATCACTTCGACAAGGCCTACGAGCTCGAAGCCGAGCTCGCCGCCCGCGGCAAGAACAAGCTGCTCGAGACCGTGCAGGACATCGTGCCGCCGGGCGTCACCTGCATCTACATCCGCCAGGCCGAGGCGCTCGGCCTCGGCCACGCCGTGCTGCAGGCCTGGCCGGCAGTCGGCGACGAGGACTTCTACGTGATCCTCGCCGACGACCTCATCGACGGCCGTCTGCAGCCCTGCCTGTCGCAGATGCACCGCGTCTACCAGCAGTACGGCACCAGCGTGCTGGCGACCCAGCGCGTGCCGCAGGCGGACGTGTCGAGCTACGGCATCGTCGACGTGCAGCCGATCGGCCCGGGACTGTCCGAGATCCGCAAGATGGTCGAGAAGCCGAAGCCGGAGAACGCGCCGAGCAATCTCGCCGTGGTCGGCCGCTACATCCTGACGCCGCGCATCTTCAAGCTGCTGGAGCGCACGCAGCGCGGCGCCGGCGGCGAAATCCAGCTGACCGACGCGATCAGCCTGATGCTCAACGAGCAGACCGTGCTCGCCTACGAATTCGAAGGCGTGCGCCACGATTGCGGCTCGAAGCTCGGCTATCTGCGGGCGAACGTCGAGTTCGGCCTCAAGCATCCGGAACTGGCCGACGACTTCCGCGCCTACCTGAGCGAACTCACCGCCGGCTGGCACGAGCAGGACAAGAAGAGGGCCAAGGCGTAGCACGGCGGCGGATCCACAAACGACTCGATGGGGGAAGCCGCCCAAGCTTGGGGACGCCGGGGTGACACGAACACACAGACGAGAGCAGTAACAGACATGGCGACCAGCAAGTACCAGAACTTCATTGAGTCGTCTTCGATCAACGGTGCCAACGCACCCTACGTCGAAGCGTTCTACGAGCAGTTCCTCGAAGACCCGGAATCGGTCGATCCGAGCTGGCGGGCGTACTTCCGCCTGATCCAGGATCAGAGCGCGCCGCGCGAGACGCCGCACAGCGGGGTGATCGCGCGCTTCGAGCGCCTGGCGCGCGAGCCGCGCCGCGTGGTCGCCGCCGAAGCCGGCTTCGACGCCAAGGCCGCCGAGAAGCAGGCCGGCGTGCTGCGGCTGATCAACTACTACCGCGTGCGCGGCCATCAGGCCGCCAAGCTCGACCCGCTCGGTCTCGCGCCGGTCGACATCATTCCGGACCTCGATCCGGCCTTCCACGGCCTCGGTCCCGAGGACATGGAAACGGTCTTCAACACCGGCACGCTGGCGGCCAACGCCGACCGCCTGCCGCTCAAGGAGATCATCCGCATCCTCAAGAGCGTGTACACGGACACCATCGGTGCCGAGTACATGTACCTGACCGAGACCTCCGAGAAGCGCTGGATCCAGAAGCGCCTCGAATCGGTCGCGTTCCAGCCGAAGATCGGCATCGAGCGCAAGCGTGACGTCCTCAAGCAGCTGGTCGCCGCCGAAGGTCTCGAGCGCTATCTGCACAACAAGTACGTCGGCCAGAAGCGCTTCTCGCTGGAAGGCGGCGATTCGCTGATCCCGGCGATGGACGAGATCCTGCGTGCCTGCGCGGCGCGCGACGTCGAGGAAATCGTCATCGGCATGGCCCACCGCGGCCGCCTCAACGTGCTGATCAACACCCTCGGCAAGTCGCCGAAGGATCTGTTCGCCGAGTTCGAGGGCAAGTACTCGGTCGAGGCGCTGTCGCGCGCCGGCGACGTCAAGTACCACATGGGCTTTTCGACCGACGTCGAGGTCGACGGCAAGCGCGTGCATCTGGTGCTGGCCTTCAATCCTTCGCACCTGGAGATCGTCAATCCGGTCGTCGAAGGCTCGGTCAAGGCCCGCCAGACGCGGCGCAGCGACGAGGCCGGACAGAAGATCGTGCCGGTGCTGATCCACGGCGACGCGGCGTTCGCCGGTCAGGGCGTGGTGATGGAAACGCTGCAGCTGTCGCAATCGAAGGGCTACGCGACCGGCGGCACGATGCACATCATCGTCAACAACCAGATCGGCTTCACCACGCCGGACCCGATCGAGGCGCAGCGGCTCAAGGAAGCGCGCACCTCGCGCTACTGCACGGACCTGGCCAAGATGCTCGAAGCGCCGGTGTTCCACGTCAACGGCGACGATCCGGAGGCGGTGACCTTCGTGACGCGTCTGGCGATGGACTTCCGCAACGAGTTCCACAAGGACGTCATCGTCGACATCTGCTGCTACCGCCGCCTCGGCCATAACGAGGCCGACGAGCCGAGCGTCACCAGCCCGGTGATGTACGAAGTCATCAAGAAGCAGCCGACGACGCTGACGCTGTACGCCAAGAAGCTCGAGGAAGAAGGCACGATCGCCAAGGGCGACGCCGAGTCTCTGGTCAAGGAATACCGCGAAGGTCTCGACAAGGGCGAGAATCCGGCGCGCGTGACGCTGGGTCTGGTCGGCAACAAGCACACCGTCAACTGGGCCAAGTACAAGGAAGGCACCTGGGACACGCCGGTCGACACGACGATCACCCAGAAGTCGCTGCAGGCGCTGTCCGAGCAGCTGCTGAAGACGCCGGAAGGCTTCACGCTGCACCCGCGCGTCATCAAGATCTGGGAAGACCGCACCAAGATGGCGGCCGGCGATCTGCCGATGGACTGGGGCTTCGCCGAGACCATGGCCTACGCCTCGCTGATCAAGGACGGCTTCCACGTCCGCCTGTGCGGTCAGGATGCGCGCCGCGGCACCTTCTTCCACCGCCACGCGACGATCCACGACTACAAGAACGGCCAGCGCTACACGCCGCTGCGCCATCTGGTCGACGACAAGTACGGCTTCGTCGTCAACGACACGCTGCTCTCGGAAGAGGGCGTGCTCGGCTTCGAATACGGCTACTCGACGACCGATCCGGATTCGCTGGTGATCTGGGAAGCGCAGTTCGGCGACTTCGCCAACGGCGCGCAGGTGCTGTTCGACCAGTTCATTTCCTCGGGGCAGGCCAAGTGGGGCCGCCTCTGCGGTCTGGCGGTGTTCCTGCCGCACGGCTACGAAGGCCAGGGCCCGGAGCACTCGTCGGCGCGCATCGAGCGCTACCTGCAGCTCTGCGCCGAGAACAACCAGCAGGTCTGCGTGCCGTCGACGCCGGCGCAGATGTTCCACATGCTGCGTCGCCAGATGAAGCGTTCGCTGCGTCTGCCGCTGATCGTCGCCACGCCGAAGTCGCTGCTGCGCCACCCGCTGTCGGTGTCGACGCTCGACGACCTCACCAAGGGCGGTTTCCAGACCGTGATCCCGGAAGTCGAGGCGCTCGACGCGAAGAAGGTGAACCGCATCGTGTTCTGCTCGGGCAAGGTCTACTTCGACCTGCTCCAGGCGCGCCAGAAGGACAAGCTCGACAACGTGGCGCTGGTGCGCATCGAACAGCTCTATCCGTTCCCGCGCGCCGGCTACGAGCAGGTGCTGGCGAGCTACCCGAACGCCAAGGACGTCGTCTGGTGCCAGGAAGAGCCGGAAAACCAGGGCGCCTGGTACCAGATCAAGCACCGCCTCGCCGCGTACCTGCAGCCGCAGCATCAGCTGCTGTACTCGACGCGCAAGGGCGCCTCGACCACCGCGGTCGGCTACCTGAAGGTCCACCAGAAGGAGCAGGCCGAGGTCGTGCAGGAAGCGCTGACCGGCGGCAAGCGGATTTGACCAAGGCCCGCGAGGGCAGCACGGAGCCGGCGCAAGCCGGCTTCGCGTACTAAGAGACAGTTAGAAAAGAACGGACAGGAACCCCCAAACAATGGCCATCGAAATCAAAGTCCCCAATCTTCCGGAATCGGTCTCCTCGGCGACCGTCGCGAGCTGGCACGTCAAGGCCGGCGACGCCGTGTCGCGCGAGCAGAACCTGCTCGACCTCGAAACGGACAAGGTCATGCTGGAAGTGCCGGCGACGGCCGACGGCGTGATCAAGGAAATCCGCATCGAGGCCGGCGCCACGGTGCAGGCCGGCGACATCCTCGGCATCCTCGAGGAAGGCGCGGCAGCCGCGCCGAAGGCGGAGGCCAAGAGCGAGCCGGCCAAGAACGAGTCGGTGCCGGCCAAGGCGGTGGCGAGCGAAGCGGCGATGTCGTCGGAAGACGGCCAGAGCCCGGCCGTGCGCAAGCTGCTTTCGGAGCTGGGTCTGTCGGCGAGCCAGATTGCCGGCACCGGCAAGGGCGGCCGCCTGACGGTCGAGGACGTCAAGGCCTACGCTGCCGCGCCGAAGGCGGCTGTGCCGGCCAAGGCCCCGGCGGCCGCGGCCCCGGCCGCGCCGAAGGCGCTGGGCGCCCGCGAGGAGCAGCGCGTGCCGATGACGCGCATTCGCGCGCGTATCGCCGAGCGCCTGCTCGAAGCCAAGAACACGACGGCGATGCTGACGACCTTCAACGAGGTCGACCTCAAGGCCGTGATGGACCTGCGCGCCAAGTACAAGACCGAGTTCGAGAAGGCGCACGGCGTCAAGCTCGGCTTCATGAGCTTCTTCGTGCGCGCGGCGGTCGAGGCGCTGAAGAAGTTCCCGGTCGTCAATGCGTCGATCGACGGCAGCGACATCATCTATCACGGCTACTACGACATCGGCATTGCCGTTTCGTCGGAGCGCGGTCTGGTGGTGCCGATCCTGCGTGACGCCGACCAGCTGTCGCTGGCCGGCGTCGAGAAGGCGATTGTCGACTTCGGCGTGCGCGCCAAGGCCAACAAGCTGACGATGGAAGACCTCACCGGCGGCACGTTCTCGATCACCAACGGCGGCATCTTCGGCTCGATGATGTCGACGCCGATCCTCAACCCACCGCAGTCGGCGATCCTCGGCATGCACGGCATCACCGAGCGCCCGGTCGTCGTCAACGGCGAGATCGTCATCCGTCCGATGATGTATCTGGCGATGTCCTACGATCACCGCATCATCGACGGCAAGGAAGCCGTGCTGGCGCTGCGCACGATCAAGGAGTGCCTCGAGGATCCGGCCAAGCTGCTGCTGCAGCTGTAAAGCGGCCGCGCGCTGCAGCCGGCAGGCCGTCGCCCGCGACGCCTGCCGGCCGCAGCGCTTCCGTCGTAGGCCATCGGGCCCGCTGATGCGGGCCCGATGCGTTTGCGGCAGTCGTGCGGGTTCTTGCGTGCCCGCTGCCGGCGCGGGCGTCCGGCATACTGCGGGGCCATGAACCGCGCGCCGCTGCACGAGGAACCGATTCCGTTCATCACCCTGCCGAACTGGGTGAAGGCGGCGGCGCTGTGCGGCTTCAACATCCAGCCGGTGTTCGACGAACTCGGCATCGAGACCGACCTGATTCATCTCGAAGACGCGACCGTCAGCCGGCCGCTGCTGGAGCGGGCGATGGTCGCCTGTGTCGAACGCGCGCGCAGCCAGCACTTTCCGTTCGTGCTCGGCGAGACGTTCGCGTTCGACTATCTGCCGGACATCGGCACCTTCCTGGCGACCAGTCCGACGCTGCGCGACGCAGCGCGCGTGTTCGACTGGGTGCGCACGCTGATCAATCCGCTGATCGACGTGCAGCTCGAGGAGGACGGCGATCTGGCGCGGCTGACGCTGCGCGGCGACGGCGAGCCGCGCGGCGGCGGGCCGGCCGGGGTTTACTTCATCGAATCGATCTTCGCCGCGATCGCCCGATTCGGACGCATGCTGAACGGCGACGTCGAGCGCTTCAGCCGCCTGCGCTTCCGTTATCCGGCGCCGGCGTACGCGCTCGCGTATGAAAGCCATTTCCGCATTCCGGTGGCCTTCGGGCAGCCGTACAACGCGATCGAACTGCCGCGCGCCCAGCTCGACGTGCCGCTCGACGGCGGCTTTCCGGCACTGCACGGCCAGGCCGAGGTGCGCGTCGAACAGCGCCTCGCGCGCCTGCCGCGGCGCAGTGGCCTGATCGCCGCGGTCGAAGCGCAGTTCGAGCGCGAGCCGCATCTGCTCGGCCTCGGCATCGCGCAAATGGCGCGGCGGCTCGAACTGCACGAGCGCACGCTGCAGCGCCGGCTGCGCGAGGAGGGCGAGGTCTACGGCGAGCTGCAGGACCGCGTGCGCTACCGGCTGGCGCTGCGCGATCTCGACGATCCGCGGCTCGATCTCGAAACGATCAGCGAGCGCCTGGGCTTCTCGGACCGGCGCAGCTTCACGCGCGCGTTCGCGCGCTGGGCCGGCGTGACGCCGAGCCGCTACCGGCTGCGCGGCCGCTAAGCGCGCGTCGGCGCGAACGGCGTCGCCGCGGGGCTTCCGGCGAGCCCAGAAGCTGGTGCGTCGCGGTCGTCCTCGCGTGACGACTGGCGGAAGGTACAGGCCGGATTGTCGTCAAATGTTCCCTGCAGGTCGTCGCCAGTCATAGGCGGCGCCGGCGCTACTGCCTACAGTGCGGGCATCGGCGCAGATCGAGGAGAGGGAACATGGATGGAGGCAGTCCGCAGGCGATCGTGCCGCGCAAGGGGCCGGAGTTCGCGTGGCAGGATCTGCCGCGCTGGTGGTTCGGCGGCGACCCGTTCCGTACCCGTTTCTTCGACGCCATGTCGCTGCTGTTTCCCGAAGGCGAGAAGTTCTTCATCGCCTGCGTGCGCGATTACCGCGACAGCATTGCCGATCCGGAGCTGCGCGCGGCGGTCAAGGATTTCATGTACCAGGAAGGCCAGCACGGGGTCGTCCATACCTCGTTCAACAACCACCTGAAGTCGCAGGGCATCGCGGTCGATGAAGTGCTGACGCGGCAGCGGCAGATCATGTTCGACGTCTTCCGCCGGCGCCTGCCGAAGGTTTACACGCTCGGCCAGACCGCCGCGGCCGAGCACATGACGGCGCTGATGGCGCATGGGTTCTTCTCGACCGGCATGTTCGACGACGCCGATCCGCGCGTGCGGGCGATGTACGCCTGGCACGCGGTCGAGGAGATCGAGCACAAGGCGGTCGCCTTCGATGTTTTCCAGAAAGTCGCGCACGGCGGTTACTTCACACGCGTGCTCAGCATGCTGCAGGTCTCGCTGACGTTTCCGCTGCACGTCTTCGCGATCATGCGGCACATGTTCGAGGTCGACGGCGTGCGCGACCGCTTTCGCGTCTGGACCAAGGGGCTGTGGTGGCTGTACGGCCCCGGCGGCCTGTATCCGCGGCTGATGCGCCATTACCTTGCGTACTTCAAGCCGGGTTTTCATCCCTGGCAGCAGGGCGAGCTGGACACCTACCGGCTCTGGCGCGAAAGCTACGAGCGCAGTGGCAGCAATGCGCTCGCCGCCGCCGACGCGGTGATGGCGGCGACGCGCGCGGCCTGAACGGCGCCGCTATCCGCCGCGCCGTTCGGCGACGATCAGCCGCGCCGGAAACAGCGTGCGTTCCTCGATCAGCGTGAAGCCGGCGGTGTCGAGCCAGGCCGGCACGTCAGTGCGGTGCCAGGCGCGGATGAACGGTTCGTTGACGAAGCGCGCCAGCCCCCAGAAGTAGAGTCCGCGCCAGCCGTGTGCGCGCCACAGCGCATACGGCGGGCCGATGAACTGTTCCGGCGCCGGCTCGAGGATCGCCAGCCGCCCGCCGGCGCGCAGCAGGCGCCGGGCTTCGTCGAGCGCGGCCCGCGCGTAGCGCGGCGGCAGCTCGTGGAACAAAAAGCACGCAGCGACGCCGTCGAAACTTGCATCCGCCAGTTCGGTGCGCTCGGCGAGTCCCTGCACGAAGCGCGGCTGCGGGAACTGCCGCGCCGCGTGCTGCAGCAGGTACGGCGAGGCATCCAGACCCCAGACCTCGGGCACGCCCGCGGCGACCAGCGCCTGCGACGAATAGCCTGCGCCGCAGCCCAGGTCGAGCACGCGCCGGCTGCCGGTGAAGCAAGCGGCGAGGGCGGCGCGCGCCCGGCGCATCTCGCCAAGCATGACGCGGTCGAAGCCGGTGCTGTAGCCGTGCGTGATGCGCTTCGAGTAATTGCCGTTCGGCAGGTTGTGGAATTCGAGCAGCAGGTACTTCGGCAGCGCGACGCGCAGCGGCAGCGCCGGCGGCAGCTCGACGCGGCCGACGCGGCGCAGGACGAGCTTGCGCAGCAGCTGCCAGAGATCGCGCGGCCGCCGCCAGCGCAGGCGGTCCGGCCAGGCGTCGGGCAGGTCGAGGTCACGCCACGCGGGGCCGGGCTCGCGCGGCGCCGGAGTAGGGTCGGCAGCCGGGTTCATGGTCCATCACAAGAATGCATCGCGAAGCGGCCGATTCGCATCGTGCGCGCCGTGCGGGGCCGGGGGCGCCGTCCGCAAATGAAAATTGTAGCGAATGCCGTGCGATGACGAACCGCCGGGGCTAAAATGCGCGCAAACAGAGAAGGAGCATCATGACTGACCAATACGACGTCGTGGTCGTCGGCGGTGGCCCCGCCGGTTACCCGGCCGCGATCCGCGCCGCGCAGCTCGGTTTCAAGACCGCCTGCATCGACGCCTGGCTCAACAAGGACAACACCGCCGCGTTCGGCGGCACCTGCCTGAACGCCGGCTGCATTCCCTCCAAGGCCCTGCTCGAATCGTCGGAGCTGTGGCACCGCATGCAGCACGAGGCCTCGGCGCACGGCATCGGCGTCGGCGAGCTGAAGCTCGATCTGGCCAAGATGCAGGCGCGCAAGACCGCGGTCTCGCGCGGCCTCACCGGGGGCATCAAGCAGCTGTTCGCCGCCAACAAGGTCACCGGCCTCGAAGGCTTCGGCAAGCTGCTCGGCGACGGCAAGGTCGAGTTCACCTCGCACAAGGGCGAGAAGCAGGTCCTGTCGGCCAAGACCATCGTCATCGCCACCGGCTCGTCGCCGGTGAATCTCAAGATCGCGCCGTTCGACAACGAGTCGATCGTCGATTCCTGGGGCGCGCTCGACTTCACCGAAGTGCCGCAGCGTCTCGGCATCATCGGCGCCGGCGTGATCGGCGTCGAGCTCGGCAGCGTCTGGAGCCGCCTTGGCGCCAAGACCGTCATTCTCGAAGCGCTGCCGAACTTCCTGCCGATGGTCGACGCGCAGATCGCCAAGGAAGCGCTGCGCCACCTGACCAAGCAGGGGCTCGACATCCGCCTCGGCGCCAAGGTCAGCACCGCCAAGGTCACCGGCACGAAGACCAAGGCCGTCGAAGTCGAGTACGAGATGGGCGGCGAGAAGAAGACCGAAGTCTTCGACAAGCTGATCGTCGCCGTCGGCCGCCGTCCGAACACCGACGGCCTCAATGCCAAGGAAATCGGCGTGGCGTTCGACGAGCGCGGCTTCGTCAAGGTCGACGCCAACTACAAGACCAACGTTCCGGGCATCTACGCGATCGGCGATGTGATCGGCGGCGCGATGCTCGCGCACAAGGCGATCGAGGAAGGCGTGGCGCTGGCCGAGCAGCTGCACGGCGAGCACACCCAGGTCAACTACAACGCGGTGCCGAGTGTGGTCTACACCGCCCCGGAGATCGCCTGGACCGGCCTGTCGGAAGAGCAGGCCAAGGCCAAGGGCTACGAGGTCAAGATCGGCACCGGCCCGTTCGCCGCCAACGGCCGCGCCAAGGCCATGGAAGCGGCGCAGGGCACGATCAAGATCATCGCCGACGCCAAGACCGACCGCATCCTCGGCGTGCACATGGTCGGTCCGTACGTCTCGGAGCTGCTCGCCGAGGCGGTGCTGGCGCTCGAGTTCGCGGCGACCTGCGAGGACATCGCGCTGACGATGCACGGCCATCCGACGCTGTCGGAGAACTTCCACGAGGCCGTGCTCGCGGTCGACGGCCGCGCGATCCACGCGGTCAACAAGGTCAAGAAGTAAACGGCCGGCGGCGCCCCGCGCAAGCGGGGCGCCGTTCGCGTTTCTCCGCGCCCACACTTTCAGGAGTTCTCCGGCATGATGTTCCCGGTATCGCAGTCCTTTCGCCGGCTTGCCCGCATTTCCGCCGCTGGCCTGGTCCTGACGGCGGGTGCCGCACAGGCCGAGACGGTCGATTTCGGCCTGTCGAACGATTCGTTCCGCTTCGGCCTGACCGGTCCGCTGTCGCGCCTGATCGGCGGCGCGCAGGGCCAGTACGACCTCGGCTATCTGCAGCACCGCGATCACGGCGACGACAGCTACGCCGTGCACGCGGGCTTCCTGGTCAGCGGCGACGCCGGCCTGCGCGATCTCAATCTCACCATCGGCGCCGGCCTGCGCGGCGTCTATGTCGGCGGCGACGGCGACAACGGCGGGGCGATCGCGCCGGGCCTCCGCTTCGACGCGCGCCTGCCGGGCTACGAGCGCCTCGGCCTCGGCGGCTACGCGTACTACGCGCCGAGCGTGGTCAGCTTCGGCGACATCGACGATTATCGTGACATCGGCGTGGTGCTGAGCTACGAGCTGAACCGCAATGCGGCGGTCTATGTCGGCGCCCGCAACGTCAAGTTCGGCGTCGAACACGGCCGCGACGTGACGCTCGACACCGGCCTCTATGGCGGCATCGCACTGACGTTCTAAGATCGCGCCTGGTTTCCGGGCAGACGAGGGTATATGGGTCGAGGTCCGAGTATTGCGGCGCGCAAGGGTGTCGAGGACGCCAAGCGCGGCAAGCTGTTCACGAAGTTCATCCGCGAGATCACGGTCGCCGCGCGTGCCGGCGGCGGCGATCCGAAGACCAACGCGCGCCTGCGCCTGGTCCTCGACAAGGCGTTCGCCGCCAACATGACGAAGGACACCGCCGAGCGCGCGATCAAGCGCGGCACCGGCGAGGGCGGCAGCGATCAGTTCGAGGAAATCCGCTACGAAGGCTACGGCCCGGGCGGCGTCGCGATCATCGTCGACTGCATGACCGACAACCCGGTCCGCACCGTCGCTGAGGTCCGCCACGCCTTCTCGAAGCACGGCGGCAATCTCGGCACGTCCGGGGCGGTGGCGTATATGTTCGCGCGCGTCGGCCAGATCTTCTTCGAGACCGGCGGCGATGCCGCGCTCGAGGAGAAGATCCTCGAGGCGGCGCTCGAAGCGGGCGCCGACGACGTTCTCAGCGAGGATGGCTGGACCGAAGTGCTCTGCGCGACGGACAGCTTCGAGGCGGTCAAGCAGGCGCTGGAGGCCAAGGGTCTCAAGCCGGTGCAGGCCGACGTCACGCTGCGTCCGGGCACCATGGTCGACGTCGCCGGCGACGCGCGCGAGTCGGTGCAGAAGCTGATCGACATGCTCGAAGACCTCGACGACGTGCAGAAGGTCTATTCGAACGCCGACCTCGGCTGATCCGGGGCGGTCACGGCGGGCCCGGCGACGGGCCGCCACGCAGGCGACGGGGAGAGCGAGGGTGCTCGACGGACTTGAGCGGGAGACGGGACGGCAGGCGCGGCATCGCGCGCCGCGCTCGCGCCGCGGCTGGCCGGCCGGGCCCGCGTCGTGATCCGCATCATCGGCATCGACCCCGGCTCGCGGCATACGGGCTACGGCATCATCGAGTCGGATCGCGGCCGCGCCCGCATGATCGCGGCCGGTCGCATCAGTACCGCCGCCGGCACGATGCCGCAGCGACTGCTGCAGATCCAGCGCGAGCTGGCCGCGCTGCTCGTCGAGTTCGGTCCGGCGGAAGCGGCGATCGAGGAAGTGTTCGTCAACAAGAATGTGCAGACCGCGCTGGTGCTCGGGCAGGCGCGCGGCGTGGCGCTCTGCGCGCTGGCGCAGGTCGGGCTCGACATCGCCGAATACGCGCCCGCCCAGGTCAAGCAGGCGCTGACCGGCAGCGGCCGCGCCGAGAAACTGCAGGTCCAACACATGGTGAAAGTGCTGCTGAACCTGCAGGGCCGCATGGCGGTCGACGCTTCCGATGCGCTGGCGATCGCGCTGACGCACGCGCAGGTGCGCGGCGTGCGCGAGCGCACCGGTGTCGTCGTCGGCGCGCGCAGCCGCAGCTGGAGCCGCGCATGATCGGGCGCATCACCGGCAAGCTCGTACTCAAGCAGCCGCCGCTGCTGCTGGTCGACGTCGGCGGCGTCGGCTACGAGATCGAAGCGCCGATGTCGACCTTCTACAAGCTGCCGCCGCTCGGCGAGACCGTCAGCCTGCAGACGCATCTGACGGTGCGCGAGGACGCGCACCTGCTGTTCGGCTTCGCGAGCAGTACCGAGAAGAACCTGTTCCGCGAGCTGATCAAGATCTCCGGCGTCGGTCCCAAGCTGGCGTTGACCGTGCTGTCCGGCGTCAGCGTCGAGGATTTCTGGAACACGGTGCGTGCCGGCGACGTCGCGCGGCTCACCAAGCTGCCCGGCGTCGGCCGCAAGACCGCGGAGCGTCTGGTCGTCGAGATGCGCGACAAGGCTGGCGCCGAAGGCGAAAGCGGCACGGGCATCAAGCTGGCTGCCGATGCCTCGGCGCTCGGTGAGGCCAAGAGCGCGCTCGCCGCGCTCGGCTACAAGCCGGCCGAGATCCAGCGCTTCACCGAAGCCGTGTATAAGGACGGCATGACGACCGAGCAGATCATCCAGGAAGCGCTCAAGCGCGCCGTGAAATGAGCGTGCGCATCCCGTCATTGCGAGGCGGCCTTCGGCCGACGAAGCAACCCGGCTGCGCGTCCCGATCCGGCCGTGTCGCTGGATCGGTTCGTTGCTGCGTTCCTCGCAAGGATGCTGCGAGGTTTTGCAGGTGAGCGAGGAACGCATCGTCTCGGCGAAAGCCGGCGGCGACGAGGAGCGCGTCGAGCGTGCGATCCGTCCGCACCGGCTCGCCGACTACGTCGGCCAGCCGGCGGTTCGCGAACAGATGGGCATCGCCATCGAGGCGGCCCGCCGCCGTGGCGACGCGCTCGACCACGTGCTGATCTTCGGTCCGCCGGGCCTCGGCAAGACCACGCTCGCGCACATCCTCGCCGAGGAAATGGGTGTCCATCTGCGCCAGACCTCCGGTCCGGTGCTGGAGCGGCCGGGCGATCTCGCCGCGCTGCTGACCAATCTGGAGCCGCGCGATCTGCTGTTCGTCGACGAAATCCATCGCCTGTCGCCGATCGTCGAGGAAGTGCTGTATCCGGCGATGGAGGACTACCAGCTCGACATCGTCATCGGCGAGGGGCCGGCGGCGCGCTCGATCCGCCTCGACCTGCCGCCGTTCACGCTGGTCGGCGCCACCACGCGCGCCGGCAGCCTGACCAGTCCGCTGCGCGACCGCTTCGGCCTCGTGCAGCGCCTCGAATTCTATTCGGTGCCCGATCTGACGCACATCGTCCTGCGCTCGGCCGGCATCCTCGGTGCGCCGATCGACGCCGAAGGCGCCGGCGAGATTGCGCGTCGCTCGCGTGGCACGCCGCGCATCGCCAATCGCCTGCTGCGCCGTGCCCGTGATTACGCCGAGGTGCGCGGCGACGGCCGCATCACCGCGGCGCTCGCCGGCGAGGCGATGCAGCTGCTGGCGGTCGACAGCCAGGGGTTCGATCTCATGGATCGCAAGCTCCTGATGGCCCTGATCGAGCGTTTCGACGGCGGGCCGGCCGGCGTCGACAACCTCGCCGCGGCGATCGGCGAGGCGCGCGACACGATCGAGGACGTCATCGAGCCCTACCTGATCCAGCAGGGTTATCTGATGCGCACGCCGCGCGGCCGCATTGCCGGCAAGCTGGCGTACCAGCACTACGGACTGAAGATGCCGGATCGGCTCGGCACGCCGGACCTGTTCGCCGAATGAGCCGCTTCGTCCTGCCGCTACGGGTCTACTACGAGGACACCGACGCCAGCGGCGTGGTCTACCACGCCAACTACCTGCGCTTCTTCGAGCGCGCCCGCACCGAATGGCTGCGCGCGCTCGGCCTCGGCCAGGAGCGGCTGATGCGCGATCTCGGCATCGCCTTCACGGTCGCCAATCTGGAGATCGACTTCCGCGCGCCGGCGCGGCTCGACGACGCGCTGGAGATCCGCACCGAGGTCCAGCAGATCCGCCGCGCCAGCATCGTCTTCGAGCAGACCCTGTTCCGGGCCGGCGAGCCGACCCTGCTGGCGCGCGCCCGTGTGCGCATCGGCTGCGTCGGCAGCGCCGACTTCCGGCCGGCGCCGCTGCCGGAGCCGCTGGAGCAGGCGATCGCGCGCTGGCGCGACGCCGCGCAAATCCAGCCCAACGGCATTGGATGACATGATCTGCCAGACGGGGAATGTTAAGGTTCGCCCGCTATTTTCCGTATCCGCTTTCCAGGCCATACGCTTTCCATGAATGCCAATCTTTCGCTGACTCACCTGATCCTGCAGGCCAGCGCGCTCGCGCAGATCGTGCTGCTGCTGCTCGTCATCGCCTCGGTGCTGTCCTGGGCGGTGATCCTCGGCAAGCGCGCGCTGCTGTCGCGCACCGTCAAGGAAGCCAGCCAGTTCGAAGAGCGCTTCTGGAGCGGCGGCAATCTCGCCGATCTCTACGAATCGGTGCGCCGCGACGAGGATACGCGCGGCACGGCGGCGATCTTCAAGGCGGGCTACGAGGAATTCGTCCGCCAGCAGACGACCGGGCGGGCCGATCCGGACGACGTCCTGGCCGCCGTGCAGCGGCAGATGCGCGTGACGCAGACCCGCGAACTGGAGAAGCTCGAAGGCGGACTGGCGACGCTGGCCACGATCGGCTCGACCAGCCCCTACGTCGGCCTGTTCGGCACGGTGTGGGGCATCATGAGCGCCTTCATCTCGATCGGTAACGTCAAGCAGGCTTCGCTCGCCACCGTCGCGCCGGGCATCGCCGAGGCGCTGATCGCCACCGCGATGGGCCTGTTCGCGGCGATCCCGGCGGTCATCGCCTACAACTTCTTCACGCGCGGCGTCGAGAAGCTCGACACCCGCTTCCAGGTATTCGCCGACGAGCTGACCGGCATCATCGAGCGCGGCCTGCGCAGCGGGAAGCACTGAGATGGGTGCGCCGGTGCAGGGTCGCGGCGGCAAGAAACGGCGCATGAACGCCGAGATCAACGTCGTGCCGTACATCGACGTGATGCTGGTGCTGCTGATCATTTTCATGGTGACCGCGCCGCTGATGACGCAGGGCATCGATGTCGACCTGCCGGACGCCAACGCCGAGTCGATGACGGTGCCGGAGGACCCGCCAACGTTGCAGATCCTCGCCGACGGCCGCTACAAGCTGAACGGCGAGGTGCTCGACGAATCGGCGCTCGGCGCCAAGGTGCAGGAGCTGATGGCAGCCAAGCCGGACCAGATGGTACTGGTCAACGGCGACAAGAAGGTGCCGTACGAGTACGTCGCGCGCGGCATGGCGATCCTGCGCAGCGCCGGCGCCACCAAGATCGGTTTCGTCACTGAATCCGCCGACGAGGCGACTCCCCGCAAGCGGCCCTAATGATCTTCGAGCGTCGCTATCTGATTGCGGCCTTCGCGCTGCACCTCGTCCTCTTCGCACTGCTGTTCGTCGGCGCGATCTTCCATCGCAAGATCCAGGCACCGCCGCCGATCGAGGCGGTGCTGATCGCCCAGGACCCGCGCGAGGCGCGCGCCGAGCAGGTCCGTCGCCAGCAGGAGATCGAGCGGCAGCGCCAGCTTGAGCAGCAGAAGCAGCAGGAAGCGCTCGAGCAGCAGCAGGAACAGGCGCGCCAGCAGCAGGCCCTCGCGCGCCAGCAGGAGCAGGAAAAGGCCAAGCAGGCCGACGTCGAACGGCAGAAGAAGGCGCAGCAGGACGAAGAGCGCAAGCGCGTCGAAGCCGAGCAGCGCAAGCAGAAGGAAGCCGAGCTCAAGGCCGAGGCCGAGCGCAAGCGTCAGGATCAGCTGCAGAAGAAGGCCGAGGCCGAGAAGCAGCGTCAGGACGAGCTGCGCAAGAAGCAGGAAGAGGCCGAGCAGAAGCGCCAGGAAGAGCAGCGCCGCAAGGAGGCCGAGGCCGAGCTCAAGCGCCAGGCCGAAGCCGAGCGTCAGGAACTCGAGCGCCAGAAGCGCGAGCGCGAGGCGGCCGAGGCCAAGCGCCGCAAGGAAGAAATGGAGGCGGCGATGGCCGCCGAGGTCCAGGGCCGCATCCAGCAGGCGCAGGCCGACTGGGGGCAGGTGATGGCCGCGCGCATCCGCAAGTTCTGGATCCGTCCGCCGGCGTCGCCGGACAGCTTCCGCTGCGTGGTGGCGATGCAGCTGGCGACCAACGGCGAGGTGCAGAATGCGCGCGTGGTCTCGAGCTGCGGCAGCGCGCCGCTCGACCGCTCGGTCGAGGCCGCGGTGCTCAAGGCCAGCCCGATGCCGCTGCCGCCCGATCCGCGCGCTTTCGTGCCGAACGTGACGATCAACTTCTGCCCGTCGGCGAGCGGTTGCCAGTGAGTCAGGTGCCGTTCATCGTGGGCTCATTCTCCCGTCTCATCCTTCAGCGTCTATGAACGTCTATCAACGCATCCTGGCCCTGCTCGTCGTCGTCTGCGCACTGGCGGCGGCACCGGCCCGGGCTCAGCTCGAAATTACCGTCACCGGCGGCGACATCGGCGCGCTGCCGATCGCCATTGTGCCGTTCGCGCAGGTGCCGGGCCTGCCGACCGATCTCGCTCAGGTCATCGACAACGATCTGGCGCGCAGCGGCCGCTTCCGCACCATGCCGCGCGCCGAAATGCGCCAGCGTCCGAGCGAGCTGGCGTCGTTCGACGCTGCGCCGTGGCGCGCGCAGGGCTTCGACAACGTCGTCATCGGCAAGGTCTGGGACGATGGCAAGGGCGGCTTTGTCGTGCGCTTCTTCCTGCTCGACTCGTTGTCCGGCAAGCAGGTCATCGCCTACGACTATCCGATCAAGAGCGCCTCGCAGGCGCGCTACGCCGCGCACTGGATTGCCGACAAGATTTACGAGCAGCTGCTCGGCATCCCGGGCTACTTCAATACCAAGATCGCCTACGTGGCGGCCAAGGGGCTCGGCTTCCAGCGCACCTACCAGCTGGTGATCGCCGACTCCGACGGCGAGAACCCGCAGTACCCGATCAACTCGCGCGAGACCATCATGTCGCCGGCCTGGTCGCCGGACCGCAAGCAGATCGCGCTGGTCGGCTACGAGCGCGGCCGTTCGGCGATCTACCTCTATTCGACCGAAACCGGCCGCGTGCAGAAGCTGATCAGCGAGAAGGGCATCAACGGTTCGCCGGCGTGGTCGCCGGACGGTACCAAGCTGGCGTTCGTGCTGTCGTTCGAGATCAATCCGGATATTTACGTGATGGACCTGGCGACCAAGCAGCGCAAGCGCCTGACCGATCACTACGCGATCGATACCGAGCCGGCCTGGTCGCCGGACGGCAGCAAGATCCTCTTCACCTCGGACCGCGGCGGCAAGCCGCAGGTCTACGAGATGAGCGCCAATGGCGGCGAGCCGCGGCGGCTCACGTTTCAGGGTTCGCAGAACTCGCGTCCGAGCTATTCGCCGGACGGCAAGTCGATCCTGTACGTGACGACAGATGGCGGTCAGCGTATCGCCGTTCAGGATCTAGCAAGCGGCGCTGTGCGCTACCTCAGCAGCGGTCCTCTTGACGAAGGTCCGTCGTTCGCTCCGGGTGGCGCCGTGATAATCTATTCGTCGCAAGGTCCCCGAGGGCGACAACTCGAAACCGTGTCAGTCGACGGACGCGTGCGTCTGACGATGAGGCAGGCCGGTGGCGACGTCCAGGAGCCTTCGTGGTCCCCCTTGATGCGTTAGCTGTTCAAAATCCCTCTCTCAACACCCGACCCAAGTTGTTCTCCGTAGTAGGAGTTCAAGATGATCAAGAATAAATTGCTGTTGTCGCTGACCGTTGCTTCCATGCTCACGCTCGGTGCCTGCGCCTCCAAGGGCGACAAGACCGCGAGCACGCCCCCGCCGTCGACGCCCAGCTCGGCCTACAGCGACACCTCCGGCACCGGCAATCAGCTCGGCGACGAAGATGCCCGTACCGCCGCGGAACGCGCCCTCAGCAACAACCTCGTGTACTTCGACTACGATTCCAGCGCGATCAAGCCGGAATACGCTTCGGTCGTCGGCGCGTACGCCAAGTACCTGACCGCCAACCCGGTCGCCAAGGTCCGCATCGAAGGCCACACCGACGAGCGCGGCACCCGCGAGTACAACATCGGCCTCGGCGAGCGCCGTGCCAATGCCGTCAAGGACGCGCTGACCGCCCAGGGCGTGACCTCGGCGCAGATCTCGGTGATCAGCTACGGTGAAGAGCGCCCGGTTGCCGAAGGCCACGACGAATCGGCCTGGTCGCAGAACCGTCGCGCGCAGATCATCCGTCAGTAAGCCGTTACGGCAGACCTGACCCGCCGCCACCTCCGGAGCAGCCTTCATGCGCCAATCCCGACTTGCCCTCATCGCGATCGTTGCGAGCCTCGCGGCCTGCGCGTCCGACTATGGCGGCAGGGTTTCGGGCGGCAATGACGTGCTGTCTCCGGAGGAGCGGCGCCTGCAGGCGGTGGAAGGCCGCGTCGCCGTGCTGCAGCGGCGGCTCGACGCGGCCAACCTCGCGGGCGCCGACGAGCAGAACCAGCATCTTCGCGACGACGTGCGCTCACTGCGCGGCGACGTCGAGAAGCTGCGTTACGATTTCGACCAGTCGCAGCAGCGCAGCCGTGATCTCGAGGCGCGCGTCGCGCGTCTGGAGGCAGGTGGCGCTGCCGCAGCGGCCGTCGGTGGCGAGGCGGGCGTGACGCCGGCACTGCCGTCGACGATGCCGGCGCCGGCGACCGCGCCGGTCACGGCACCGGCCAGCGCTGCCGCGGGCAGCACCAGCATTCCCGTCGCCACGCCGCCGCCTGCTGTCACGGCGTCGGCTGCGACCACGCTTTCGCAGGGCAGCGCGCCCTCGCCGGACGAGGAAGCGGCCTATCTCGCCGCCTTCGACCAGCTCAAGAACGGCAAGTACGACGACGCGCTCAAGGGCTTCCGCGCCCAGCTCGAAAAGTGGCCGCAGGGCCGCTACGCGGACAATGCGCTCTACTGGAGCGGCGAAGCCTATTACGTGAAGCGCGACTACAAGTCGGCGCTCGCGGCCTTCCAGGCCGTCGGCCAGCGCTTTCCGCAGAGCGGCAAGAGCGCCGACGCGCTGCTCAAGTCCGGTCTCGTGCAGATGGACCTCGGGCAGGATGCGCAGGGCCGCGCCACGCTGCAGCGCGTGATCAAGACCTACCCGAACTCGAACGCCGCCCGTCTGGCCCAGCAGCGCCTCGAGCCGGCCAAGAAGTAAGCGGGCTGCGGGAGCTGCGTTGGACCTCACGCCGTCGCCGGCCACGCCGCCTCGTCTCAAGATCACCGAGATCTTCCTTTCGCTGCAGGGCGAATCCTCGTCGGTTGGCTGGCCGACGGTCTTCGTGCGCCTGACCGGCTGTCCGCTGCGCTGCCAGTACTGCGACACCGCCTATGCGTTCCACGGCGGCCAATGGATGAGCCTCGATGCGATCGTCGACGAAGTGCAGCGCCTCGGCGCGCGCCATGTCTGCGTGACCGGCGGCGAGCCGCTGGCGCAGAAGAACGCACTGCCATTGCTGGCACGCCTGTGCGACGCCGGCCATCGCGTCTCGCTGGAGACCAGCGGCGCGATCGACATCTCCGGCGTCGACCCGCGTGTGATCCGCGTACTCGACATCAAGACGCCGGGCTCCGCGGAAGTGGCGCGCAACCGCTGGGAGAACCTGGCGCTGCTGCAGCCGCACGACGAGATCAAGTTCGTGCTCTGCGGCCGCGAGGACTACGAATGGGCCAGGGCCTGCGTCGCCGAGCACGGCCTCGCCGAACGCTGTGCGGTGCTGTTCTCGCCGAGCCAGGGTCAGCTCGACGCCACGCAGCTCGCCGACTGGATTGTCGCCGACCGCTTGCCGGTCCGCTTCCAGATGCAGTTGCACAAGGTGCTGTGGGGTAACGCGCCGGGCCGCTAGCGCCGCATCTGGTGCGCATCTTGCTGCCCCGGTTGCGGACGCCGGGCGCCACGCCCGCACGGCGTATCCTTTTCGCTTTCGTTCGCGCGGCCGAAAGCCGGTCGCGTGCTGAATCCCTGGTATCGCGCATGAAAAAGAAAGCCGTCATCCTGCTGTCCGGAGGCCTCGACTCGACGACCGTACTGGCGCTCGCCCGCAGCCAGGGCTATGAGTGCTACGCGCTCGCCGTGTCGTACGGCCAGCGCCACGTCGCCGAACTGGCCGCCGCGCAACGCGTCGCCGCCGCGCTCGGTGCCGCACGCCTGCAGCAGATGCAGGTCAACCTCGACGCGGTCGGCGGTTCGGCGCTGACCGATCGCAACATCGCCGTGCCGGAAGCGCCGGTCGACGGCATTCCGGTCACCTACGTGCCGGCGCGCAACACGCTGTTCCTGTCGCTGGCGCTCGGCTGGGCCGAGGTGCTCGGCGCCCGGGATCTGTTCATCGGCGTCAACGCCGTCGACTATTCCGGTTACCCGGACTGCCGGCCGGCGTTCATCGAGGCCTTCGAGGCGCTCGCCAATGTCGCGACCAAGGCGGGCGTCGAAGGCGCGCGCTTCAAGATCCATGCGCCGCTGCTGACGATGAGCAAGGCCGACATCATTCGCGAAGGCGCGCGGCTCGGCGTCGACTACGGGCTGACCGTGTCCTGCTATCAGGCCGACGAGCAGGGCCGCGCCTGCGGCCGCTGCGATTCCTGCCGCCTGCGCGCCGCCGGCTTCGCCGAGGCCGGCGTGCCGGACCCGACGCCTTATCGCGGCTAGAGCGCCATTCGTTTATCATGCGCGCCCTCATGACGTATCGACGGTCGCCGGGTCGTTAGCTCAGTCGGTAGAGCAGCTGGCTTTTAACCAGTTGGTCGCTGGTTCGAATCCAGCACGACCCACCATCCTCGCCGCGATGCGTCCGCAGTCCCGTCGGGGCGTAGCGCAGTCTGGTAGCGCATCTGCTTTGGGAGCAGAGGGTCGCTGGTTCGAATCCAGTCGCCCCGACCATTCCTTCCGCCGCTGCCGTTGCGCGGTGCGTCCGGGCTCGGAATACGAGCCTCGCGCCCGGCATACTGCGCGCCAGTCCGACGATGCCGATCCTGCCGATGCTCGACTCTCTCGCTGCCTGTCCGGCGGACGAGCTGCACGCCCGCCTCGCCGCGGCCGCGCCGCCGGCGGCCGTGCTGGTCTGCGCCAGTCACCGCCAGGCGCAGGCGCTGCACGAAGCCCACGCGCGCTGGCGCGTCGCCGCCGGCTTTGCGGTCTGGGACACGCCGCAGATCCTCAGCTTCGACGCCTTCGTCGAGCACCTGTACACGCAGGCGCGGCCGGCGCTGGCGCTGGCCGACGCGGCGCTGCCGCCGTGCATCGCCGCCGCCGAGGCGCGCGTGCTGTGGCGCCTGTGCATCGACGAAAGCCGCGAGCCCTTGCCCCTGCTGCGCGCCGGCGATGCCGCCGCGCTGGCCGCGGAAGCCTGGGCGCTGTGCCACGAGTACCGCCTGCCGCTGCCACTGGAGGCCGGCGGCTTCGCTGACGTCGAGCGCTTCAACGGCTGGGCGCAGTCGTATCGCCGGCGCCTCGATCGGCTCGGCGTGATCGACGCCGCGCTGTTCGACCGCGCGCTGCTCGGATGCGTCCGCGATGGCGTGCTCGCCGTGCCGGAGGCGATCGTGCTGGCCGGTTTCGAGGAGACCACGCCGCGCCTCGACGACTGGCTGGCGGCGCTCGCGGCGCGTGGCGCGACGCTGTCACGGCTGGCCGACGCGGGCGCGCCGCTGACGCCGCGTCTGGTTGCGGCCGCCGACGAGGAACTGGAGCTGCGCGCCGCCGCGGCCTGGGCGCGGACCCAGCTGCAGGCCGAGCCGCCTCGCCGCGTCGCCGTCGTCGTGCCCGATCTCGGCGCGCGCCGCGCCGCCGTGCAGCGCATCTTCGACGAGCAGCTGTGCCCGCCGCTCGACGCGCCCGGTGCGCACAGCGTGGCGCGTCCGTACGACCTCACGCTCGGCGTGCCGCTGTCGGCATGCGGTCCGGTGCAGACGGCGTTGCAGCTGCTGCAGTTCGCCGCGCTCGGCTGCGACGCGGCGACGCGCGGCGCGCTGTTCGCATCTCCCTACTGGGGCGATGAGGCCGCGCGCCTGCAGCGCGCCGCGTTCGACGCGACGCTCGCCGCCGAAGGCTGGCTCGACGCCGAGCTGGCGACGTTGCTGGCGCTGGCGCCGGCGCCGCTGCGCGAGGACTGGCGCGCGTACGCCGCCGCCCTGCCGCCGCGTCGCCAGACGCCGGGCGAGTGGGCGGAGCTGTTCACCGCCGCGCTCGCCGCCGCACGCTGGCCCGGTACGCGTGCGGTCGACAGCGAGGAATTCCAGATGCTGTCGCGCTGGCGCGAGGTGCTGCTGCAGTTCGCCGCGCTCGATCGCGTGCTCGGCCGCATTCCGCTGTCGGCGGCGGTGTCGGCGCTGCGCGAGCTGGCCGAGCGCACGCTGTTCCAGCCCCAGGCCGGCGACGTCCGTCTGCTCGTGATGGGGGTGCTGGAAGCGCAGGGCCTGACGTTCGCCGCGCTGTGGGTCTGCGGCGTCGACGACGAGCGTTGGCCGGCGGCGAGCCGGCCGCATCCGTTCATTCCGCACCGTCTGCAGCGCCGGCACGGCTTGCCGCACGCCTCGGCGCAGCGCGAGCTGGCCTACGCGCAGGCGCAGTTCGACGGCTGGCGCCGCCGCAGCGGCGAGCTGGTCCTGAGCTACGCACGCAGCGGCGACGGTCGCGAGCGCGCGCCGAGTCCGCTGCTGAGCGAGCTGGCGTTACCCGCCGAGATGCTGGCGGTGGACGCGCTGCCGCAGGCCTGGCGCGACAGCGCCGCGGCGGCGCGCATCGAGACGCTCGACGACGCGCATGCGCCGCCGCCGGCCGACGGCGCGGTGCTCGGCGGCGGCACCCGCGTACTCGGCGATCAGGCGCGCTGTCCGTTTCGCGGCTATGCCGTGCATCGGCTCGGCGCGCGACCGCTCGAGGCGGCCGGCTACGGCATCACCGCGATCGATCGCGGCGTGCTCGTGCACCGCGTGCTCGAACACCTGTGGAGCGACTGGCGCGAGCAGCGTGCGTTGCTCGCGCTCGACGACGCGAGCGCCGGCACCCAGGTCGCGAGCGCCGTCGAGGCGGCGCTCGATGAGCTGCAGCGCCGCGCGCCGCAGCGCCTGCGGCCGGTGCTGCGCGCGCTGGAGTCGCAGCGCCTGACGGCGCTGATCCGGGCCTGGCTCGACGTCGAGCGCGCGCGCGCGCCGTTTCGCGTGCTCAGCGTCGAGAATCGCGCGCTCGACGGCGAGGCCGGCGAGGGCGTCGCCGCCGAAGCCACGACCGAATTCGAAGGCTTGCGCCTGCGCCTGCGGCCGGACCGCGTCGACGTCGACGCGCACGGCCGGCGCATCGTGCTCGACTACAAGACCGGCGCGCGCAAGACGCCGCCGTGGGCCGACGGCCGGCCCGAGGACCCGCAGCTGCTGCTCTATGCGCTGACCGAAGCCGACATCGGTGCGCTGGCTTTCGCGCGCCTTGCCGCCGGCGACATCGGTCTGCAGGGCATCGGCTGCGACGAGCGCTTCGCGCCGGGCATCGCCGACTATGCCGCCGATCCGGCGACGCGCGAGGCGGCGAGCTGGGCGGCGCTGCACGGCCAGTGGCGCGGGGAGCTTGCGACGCTCGCCCGGGAGATCCGCGACGGCTGGGCGGCGGTCGCGCCCAAGCATCCACGCCAGAGCTGCCGCGACTGCGGCCTGCATGCGCTGTGCCGCATCCGCGAGGACGTCTCGCTCGACGAGGGCGAGGAGGTCGCGACATGAGCGGCCGCCATCAAGAGGGGCAGGGCGCGACGCTGACGCGCGCGCAGGCGCTGCGGGGGGCGACGCGATGAGCGTGATCGACGCTGCCGCGCGCGCCCGCGCGCTCGACCCGCAGACCAGCTTCATCGTCCAGGCGCCGGCCGGCTCCGGCAAGACCGAGCTGCTGACGCAGCGCCTGCTGGTGCTGCTGGCCGGCGTCGACGAGCCGGAGGAGATCGTCGCGATCACCTTCACGCGCAAGGCTGCCGCGGAAATGCGCGCGCGCGTGTTCCGCGCGATCCGCGACGCGGCGACGATGACCGAGCCGGACGACGCGCATCGCGCGCAGACCTGGCGGCTGGCGCGCGCCGCACTCGAACGCTCGCGGCAGCGCGGCTGGCGGCTGGAGGACAATCCGCAGCGCCTGCGGGTGATGACGATCGACGCGCTGTGCATGCACATCACGCAGCAGATGCCGCTGACCGCCGGCTTCGGCGGCCGCGTGCAGATCGCCGCCGAAGCCGAGCCGCTGTACCGCGAGGCGGCGCGCGCGACGCTGGCGATGCTCGAGGCCGAGACGCCGTATCGCGAACCGCTGGCGCGCGTGCTGCGCCATTTCGACAACCGCACCGTCCTGCTCGAGGAACAGCTGGTCGCGCTGCTCGGCCGTCGCGACCAGTGGCTGCACTTCGCGACCGAGGGCGGCCGCGCCGCACGCGTCGAACTCGAAGCCGCGCTGGAGGCGATCGTCCGCGCCGCGCTCGGCGCGGCCGACGCGGCGATCGCCGCGCCACAGCGCGAGATCTGGCTGGCCTCCGCCGCGCACGCCTCATCGCAGCTCTACGCCGCGCAGCCGGAGCTGGCGCTGCACGCGCTGCGCGACGGCACATGGCCGCCGGTCGCGCCGGCACAGCTGCCGCGCTGGCTCGCGCTGGTCGAGCTGGTGCTGAAGAAGGATGGCGACTGGCGGCAGAAGATCGACGCGCGCTGTGGTTTCCCCGCCGGCAAGAGCAAGGCCGAGAAGGAGCAGCTCGGCCCGCCGCGCGACGCGCACCTGCAGCTGATCGCCGATCTCGCCGCGCAGGACGGCCTGCTCGACCTGCTGCAGCGTTTGCGCAACCTGCCGGCGCCGGCCTACGACGATGCGCAGTGGGAGGTACTGCAGGCGCTGCTCGACGTGCTCAAGCTCGCTGCCGCGCAGCTGCGTGTCGTGTTCGCGGCGCATGGCGCAGTCGATTTCGCCGAAGTCGCCGCGCAGGCGGTCGCCGCGCTCGGCAGCGACGAAGCCCCGACCGATCTGGCGCTGGCCTTCGATTACCGCATCCATCATCTGCTGGTCGACGAATTCCAGGACACCTCGGCGACGCAATACCGCCTGCTGACGCGGCTCACCGCCGGCTGGCAGGACGGCGACGGCCGCACGCTGTTCGTGGTCGGCGATCCGATGCAGAGCATTTACCGTTTTCGCGAAGCCGACGTCGGCCTGTACCTGCGCGCGCGCCGCGACGGCGTCGCCGCGCTGCCGCTGGAGGCGCTGCGCCTGCAATGCAATTTCCGCTCGCGCGCCGGCATCGTCGACTGGGTCAACGCCGCGTTCGCGCAGGTGCTGCCGCCGCGCGAGGACGTCGGGCGCAGCGCCGTGCCGTACAGCGCGGCGACTGCGACGCGCGCGGCCGAGGTGGGCCCGGCGGTCGTCGTCCATCCGCAGTTCGCCGGGCCATCGGGCGAGGACGACGCGCGCAGCGAAGCACGCCGCATCGTCGAGCTGGTGCGCGAGGCGCGCGCCACCGACGCCGACGGCAGCATCGCCGTGCTGGTGCGCAGCCGCACGCATCTCGACGAGCTGATGCCGGCGCTGCGTGCGGCCGGGCTGCGCTACCAGGCGGTCGATCTCGAAAGTCTCGCCAGCCGTGCGGTGATCGAAGACCTGCGCGCCCTGACGCGCGCGCTGCTGCTGCCGATGGATCGCGTCGCCTGGCTGGCGATCCTGCGCGCGCCGTGGTGCGGCCTGCGCCTCGCCGATCTTCATGCGCTCGCCGACGGCGTGCCGCCGCGTCAGCCGCTGCTGACGGCGCTGCGCGATCCGCAGCGCCTTGCGCGGCTCGGCGCCGATGGTCGCGGCCGGCTGGCCCGCGCGCTCGACGTGCTCGAGGCGGCGCTCGCGCAGCAGGGACGCAAGCCCCTGCGGCGCTGGGTCGAGGGCGTCTGGCTCGCCCTCGGCGGTCCGGCCGCGGTGCGCGAGACGCGCGATCTCAACGATGCGCAGCAGTTCTTCGCGCGGCTCGAAACGCTCGCGCAGGGACCGGCGCTGGCGGATCTCGACGCGCTCGATCTGGCGCTCGCCAATCTCAAGGCGACGCCCGATCCGCTCGCCGACGGGCGCCTGAGCCTGATGACGATCCACAAGTCCAAGGGCCTGGAGTTCGACACCGTGATCGTGCCCGGCCTCGGCCGCACGACGCGCAGCGATACGCCGCCGCCGATCGTCTTCGATCGCCGCATCGACGCCGACGGACGCGCGCAGCTGGTGCTCGCGCCGATCCACGCGCGCGGCGACGAGAGCGATGCGACCTACGCCTATATCCGCAGCCTGGCCGCCGACAAGCAGCTGCACGAGGACGGGCGCTTGCTGTATGTCGCGGCGACGCGCGCGCGGCGCCGCCTGCATCTGCTCGGCAGCGTCGCGCGCGATGCCGACGGCGCGCCCAAGGCGCCGCCGCCGAGCAGCCTGCTGGCGCGGCTGTGGCCGGCCGTCGCCGCCGATTACGTCGCTGCGGCCGCCGGCGCACCGCCACCGGCGCCGGCCGCAGCGGCCACGTTCGACGCCCTCGGGGCCGCGCCGCCGCCGCCGCTGCGCCGCCTCGTCGCCGGTTGGCAGGCGCCGCCGTTGCCGGCCTGGTCGCTGTCCGCCGCTGAAGCGCCGGTGCCGGCGCTGACGCCGGCCTTCGAATGGGCCGGTGAAGTTGCGCGCCTGATCGGCGTCGTCTTCCACCGCTGGGCCGAGCGGCTCGCCATGGGCGATCTGGCGCAATGGGACGCGGTGCGGCTGGCGGCGCTCGCGCACGGTCTGCCGCAGGAGCTGGCCGAGGCCGGCGTGCCGGCGGCGAGCCTGGGCGGCGCGGCGCAGCTCGTGCAGCGTGCGCTGCAGGCGCTGCTCGACGATCCGCGCGGGCGCTGGCTGTTCGATCCGGCCCATCGCGAGGCGCGCAGCGAATGGGCGCTGACGGCCTGGCTCGACGGCCGCGCGCAGCGTTTCGTGATCGACCGCAGCTTCATCGACGCCGACGGCGTGCGCTGGATCGTCGACTTCAAGACCAGCCGCCACGAGGGCGGCGAACTCGACGCCTTCGTCGCCGAGGAACGGCGCCGCTATCAGCGCCAGCTGCAGACCTACGCCGACCTGCTGCGTCGCCACGGACCGCAGCCGGTGCGCGCGGCGCTGTACCTGCCGCTGCTCGACGAGCCGGCGCTGCGCTGGCAGCCGATCGAGGTCTGAACGGCGCCGGCGCGCGCCGCGTCTGGCGGGGCGGCGGGCAAAAGAAAAGCGCGGCAGGCTGCTCGGCCTGCCGCGCTTCGGGCACCGCGCGAGCGGTGCTCAGGTTTCGAGCAGGTCGCGCTTACCCGGCTTGCCGTCCCATTCCTTGGCATCCGGCGCCATGTCCTTCTTCTCGGTGATGACCGGCCATTTCTTGGCGAGATCGGCATTGAGCGCCTTGAAGTCGGCCTGATCCGCCGGCAGATCGTCTTCCGCGAAGATCGCGTTGGCCGGGCACTCCGGCTCGCACAGCGTGCAGTCGATACACTCTTCGGGATCGATCACGAGAAAGTTCGGGCCTTCATGGAAGCAGTCGACCGGGCAGACTTCCACGCAGTCGGTGTACTTGCACTTGATGCAGTTCTCGGTAACGACGAAGGTCATGATGCGCTCGCGGCTTGAAGCGGTCGGTTCTACGGGGCGCATAGTTTAAACCATTGCCGTGGCGTGACGTCGGCAGAACGGGGGAGGCGTCCCCCGTTCCGCCGCCGTCGTCAGCGCGCGCCGAGGCCGGCGGCGAGGTACAGGCCGGCGAGGCCGTAGCCGGCGCAGGGCGCCGCGGCGGCGAGCGCCTGCGCGTAGTCGAAGGTCTCGCTCTGTCCGTCCGAGCCGTCGACCGTGACGGTGCCGTCGGCGTTGAACGTCACCTTCGCGGTCTTGCCGCCACTGGCGAACGTCAGCTTGCCGCCGGCGAACGGGCTGGCGATCTGGCCGTCGCTGTCGACGAGCGGCGTTTCGGTGGCGACGTCGACGGCGCCGCTCGGGCAGGTCTGCGCCTGCACACCGGTCATGCGAAAGCCGTACTGGCCGGCGATCACGGTGCCGTCGGCGTCGGACTTCGCCGTGAACGGCGCATCGTGCGTGCCGATGTAGTACGTGAAGTCGCCGCTGTTGCTGCCGCTCTGGCCGTTGGCGGACGCGCGGGCTGTGTAGTCGCCGTCCATCGCCAGCGCGAAGCGGTCTTCGTTGTCGCTGGCGCCTTCGCGATAGTCGTCGCGGTAGTCGACGCCAATGCCCAGATCGAGATCGGCGCTGATGCTGTACCCCTGCTGCGAGCTGCTGGTCTTGATCCTGTAGTCGAAGCTGAACGGCTGCGAGCTGCTGCCGACGCGCGTGTACTCGACGTACTGGCCGGCGTCCTCGACGCTGCCACCCTCGAGGCTGCCGTTGACGAGCAGCGTCAGATCGACGTTGGTGCCGTCCTCGCTGTAGGTCTCGTGGTAGCGGCAGTCGCTGGCCTGCGAGCCGCTTACCGACATCGCCTGGTTGGTGAACGGCGAGCCGACGTTCTTGCTGGTCGGGCCGCTCGACGCGATGGTGCCGCCGTCGGGGCAGGCTTCGCTGGACTTGGCGGGCACGCGCGCGGCTTTGGCGAGCGGGCGCACGCGTACCGTCGCCGGTGCCGGCGCCTCCAGCGCATCGAGTGCGCCGAGCGCCTGGATCATTTGTGCGAAGGTGCCGACCTGGGCCTTGGTGCCGGCGGCGCTGAGATCGGCGGTGCCGACGTCGGCGGCGCCACCGCCGCCATTGCCGTTGTCGTCGCCACCGCAGGCACCGAGCAGCGTGCCGGCCAGCAGCGTGAGGGCGAAGCCGGCCGAGCGCAGCGGCCGGCCGGAAGTAATCGTGTATGGCATCGAGGTCCCCGGTGACGTAGGCCCGCAGATCGGGCGGCGCCAAGCTTGGCGGTCGGGAACCGGGCTGTCCGCTCCCTATACGGGGATACCCGTTCTGGGGGCGGAGCGCGCGTCGTGCCCGCTGCGCTCAGGGCGTCAGCGGATCGTCGCCGGCGACTTCGGCGCGCTGCGGCGGCTTGGGGCGGTAGGCGAGGTCGAGGCTGTGCGTCGCATAGGCGCCGGCGCGACGGTCCGCGAAGAACTGCTTGAGGCTGTGCCAGATCGTCGGGAAGGCGATGTCGTCCCAGGGGATCTCGTCCTCGCGCATCAGCCGCACCTCGGAGCTCTCGAAAGTCGGGCCGTAGTGTTCGGTGCGCAGCGTGCCGCGATGGATCATGTAGACCTGACTGACGTACGGGACGTTGATGACCATCAGCAGGTCATCGATCTCGACGTCGGCCTGCGCTTCCTCCAGCGCCTCGCGTGCGGCGCCCTGACCGCTGGTCTCGCCGAGTTCCATGAAGCCGGCCGGGAAAGTCCACAGGCCGAGCCGCGGCTCGATGTTGCGCCGGCACATCAGCACGCGGCCGTCCGCATTCTCCGGAATGACGCCGACGATGACCTTCGGGTTGCGGTACTGGATGTGTCCGCAGTTCGGGCAGACGTGCCGCGGCAGGTGATCGCCGTCCGGCACGCGGAACTCGATTTCGTGGCCGCAGGCGTTGCAGTAGCGGGTCTCGGCGTACATGGGGAAGGTCAGCGGATGAAGCCCGCACTATAGAGAATGCGCCGGCCGATTGCGCTCGTCCGCTCTGCGTAGCGCGGGCGCGCGCCGGGGCTCGGGCATCCTGCATGCCCAGGGCGACGGGCCGCCGCTTTACTGGATTTGAGGGGGGAAATCGACGAACATTCCGGGCGCAATTCAAACGAACCGGCGAAAAGCCGGGCCATGGAATGGGAAGGGGATAGCTCATGAATTATCGTCGTTATTGGCCTGTCGGCGCTGCGCTGCTGGCCGCAGGTTTCATCGTCCCGGCTTATGCGCAGGAATCGGCTGCGCCGGCTGACGAAAGCGCGCCGGTCGAAGCCGCGCCGGCCGAAGCCGTCGCCGATCCGCTCGCGACCGACAGCGGCGCTGCCGGCGCCGAGGCGACGGGCAGCGAAACGGGCAGCGAAGCGGTCGAAACCTCGGCGTCCGAAGACAGCGGCAGCGACGAGACCGCCAGCGCACCGCGCCGCGAATCGCTCTACGTCTACGGCGGCATCGACTACGCGGCGCTGAGCACCTCGCTGTCGAAGGACAGCCTCAAGAACTCGCTCGGCGGCGACGACTTCGATTCCGACTTCTACCGCCTGCGCGTCGGCACGCGTCTGCTGCCGTCGATCGGTATCGAAGCGCAGTTCGGCATCAAGAACGAGGATGGCAAGTCCGCGGGCAAGGTCGAGACCAGCCAGATGTACGGCCTCTACGTCGTGCCGACGGGCAATCTGTTCCGCTTCCTCGAAGTGTCGGCGCCGATCGGCTATTCGCATCTGCGCCTCGAAAACAGCAACGGCAAGGTCGACTTCGACTCGCTGAGCTTCGGCCTGAATCTCGAAGTGCCGGTCTACGTGAACCCGGACAGCCGCTGGCCGGACGTCCGCATCGGCGGCGGCGGCACGGTGTTCTACGCCGAGCGTGAAGCGCGCACCTACGGCTACCACGCCGGCGTGCGGCTCGACTTCAAGATCTGAAGTTGTCGCGGCGGTGATGCGCGAAAGCGGCCTGCGGGCCGCTTTCGTGTTTCCGGGCGCCGTTCGCGGGCGCAAGTTACCGAGTGAAACAATTCGGTGCGCGTCGGTGACGGCGCAGCGGCCGGCGCGGGCCTAGTATCGATACCGGATCGACGCTTCGCGCGCTCGACCCAGCCGTCCGGGGTCACCCCTGAAGATGCCGGACGGTCACCCCCCGAGCCCCAGTCCCCCTGGGGCTCGCCTATTTGCGGCGCCGGCGATCGATTGCGACGGTCCGCGCATTGGTCGTGGCGCCGCGACGCCCCTATAATCGCCGGCCGCGCCGAAGTGGCGGAATCGGTAGACGCAGCGGACTCAAAATCCGCCGCCCTGAAAAGCGTGTGGGTTCGAGTCCCACCTTCGGCACCAGCCCCGCGCCGTTCCGGCGCGGTCGGCGATGGCATCTGCGATGCCCGTTCCCGCTCTTCTCATGCGGTTCGCGACAAGCCCGTCTCCGAGATGGCGCCGGCGCGCCCGCGCCCGGGCGCCCCGCCGATCCCGGCTTCGCACGGCGCCGCCGACGCGGATCACGCGACGCCGGCGCGCGGCGCGGCGATCCGGCCGGACCGCGGCCGTGCCGCGAAACGCTCGGCAGCAATTCGATGTCCGCCCGCGTTGCCGTAAGCTCGCCGCGTTCTCACGTGTTTTCATGTCCGGAGCGCAATCGTCCGCGATGACCCTTGCTCTGCTGATCTGTGCGCTGCTGCCGATGCTCGTCGCCCTGCCGCTGCATGCGCGCGAGTCGCGCCTGTTGCGCGCGCAGACCGCGCGCGCAACAGCGCTCGTGGCGACCTACCGGCGGCGCGCGCAGCGCTGGCGGGCCGAGGCTTTAATGGCCAGCGGTGCGGCGCTGGCCTGGCTGGCGCCAGCCTCGCTGTACGGGCCGGGATGGCGGCCCTGGGCGGGTGCGGCGTTCGCCCTCGCGGGCTTCGCGCTCGTGCAGTGGGGGCTGCCGCGATGGCTGTTCGGTGTCCCGGAACGCGGGCCGCTGCGGCCCGGCGCCGCGCACCGGCGCGCGTTGCCGGCGGAGACCGCGGCGATGCTCGACGCGCTGGCGCAGCGCTGCGGCTGTGCCGGCGCGCGCTTCGTCGCCATCGACGACGGCGGCGATCGCCGCAATGCGCGCGCCTTGCCGGCGCGCGGTGGCACCGAGGTCTTTCTCTGGCAGGGCCTGCTCGACGCGCTCGATCGCGACGGCTTGCGGGCAGTCGTCGCGCACGAGCTGGCACATGGGCGGCTGCACCATCATCGCCGTCGTCGCGTGATGCTGGCGCTGCTCGCGGTTCCGCTCGTGGCGATGCTCGCCGCGGCCGGCCTCGGGACCTGGCCGCCGGCGACGCTCGCGCTGCTGCCGGTGCTGGGTTTCGTCGCGCGCGGCGTGCTCGCGGCGCAGCAGCGCCGCTTCGAGCACGAGGCCGACGCCTTCGCGGTCGCGCAGGTCGGCGCCGCGCCGCTGCATGCGGCTCTGTGCGCGCTTTACGGCGAGGCGGCGGCGATCGTCACCGATCGCTGGCTCGGCGCCTGCTGCGACACTCATCCGGCGCCGCAGTCGCGGCTGCGTCGCCTGCGTCCGTCGCAAACCGTCACGACGACGTGACACTGTGTCACGCGCGGCGCAGGCGTCCGCAGCCAAGTCGCTGATTCCGCGTCGCCTCATCGGTGGCACCTGTCTTGCGCGTCCGCTTCCACAAGCGGCACACGACAAGAACCGGAGGAGAGAGATGATCCGCGTATCCGCGCTGTATGCGAACCGGGCCGGCGCCCGTTTCGACCATGCCTATTACGCGCTGCGCCATATCGCGCTGGTGCGCGAGCAGCTGACGCCGCACGGGCTGCTGCGTGTCGAGGCCGATCGCGGCCTCGCCGGCGGCGGTGGCGGCGAAGCGCCGTTCGTCGCTGCCGCGCATCTGTATTTCGCATCGGTGGAGCGTTTCGAGGCGGCGTTCGCGGCGGCTGGTGCCGCCGTGCTCGCCGACGTGCCGAACTACACCGATCTGCAGCCGCAGCTGCAGATTTCCACCATCGTCGTCGAGGCCTGAGACGATGCGGTGCGCGCCGCGCGCGCTGCGCCGCGCCATCGGCCTGTGGCTGGCGCTCGCCGCTGCGGGCGTCGGCCGCCGAGCCGGTGCGCGTCGCCGCACTCAGCTTTGGCGCCGTCGCCTGGGAACTCGACACGCTGCAGCGTAGGGGGCTCGACGCCGCGACGCGGCGTTGCATGAGTGCATGCCACGGCGACCAGATCGGAAAAGCGGAAACGGTTGCCAGGTGCATGGCGGCGGCGTTCGGCCTTTGGTCGGAAAGGTGAGCAGCAGGCCAAAAGTCGCCGGTCATGGGCTGTTCGGTAACGCCCCGTCGGTGCGGCGAACGAGCGATGCACATCGCTGAACGTGTGTGCTTACCTCTCCAAAGCACCCTTGCCGGCGAGGATATGATTCCGATATTTGGCTAGACGCAAAATCCGGGTTTCAGGTTTCTTCGCGGAATTGAGATTGATCAGGTAGCTTTTTTGTCGGCCCGGCGTCAGATTGTGAAAGGCCTCCGCCAACTCCGGATCGGAATCGAGCGCATCAGCCAGCTCTTCCGGCCATTCGATAGCTGCCTCATTTCTGGGAGGTTTGATTCCCTTCTCGGCATACGCCATTGCCTCTTTCAGGTAAGCATGAATCGTAGAGGCTAAGGAGTCGACTGCTGCGTTATCGGCGAAGCGAATCATGTCAGCGTGCCGAGTATTGGGCCCCTGTTTCTCAAGCACGTTGTCAGGGTCTCGCATCAGCGCGGCATTGAAGAAGATGATTCGATAATCGCCTCGGAACGCACTGATAAGCGCGATGTTGCGTTCTGCGTGCAGGTAGCAGGGGTGTGCCCACTTGACCGTTTCGATCAGGCCGGCTGCGGTGCAAATCGCACGAAGCCGCTTCAAGCCGTCGTTCCATTTGCGGACGGAGCAGTCCGGAGTGGAGAACCGTTCACAACGGCCGCATCCCTGTGCGAAAAAATCTTCGACGTCCGTGATCATCGTCATGCTCAACCCCACTGCGTCCGACGAATGACCATACATGAACTTTGCGGGTTCGAGGTTGTGCATTGCTCACAGTGTTCCCTGAACTGACTGTTTTGCCCAACGCCTGCCGATGGAGTCGCCGCTGCTGCAGCCGCTCCTGCAACAGGCAGTGCTCCTGCGATGCAGGGCGGTTGCCGGCGCTTGCGATTTCCTCCGCCGGTGAAACAGGTGAAGCTCCAAAAAATGCCGTCGCAATAAGTAAGACTGCTGCCAGAGCAACGACGCCGAGTGAAAACAGTGATGCCTTAAGTTCTGAGGCTCGCCTTCTGCTGCGGATTTGACGACGCGAGGTGCCGGGTTGCTGGCCTGGCGCGCAAAGAAAATGGCCCGTGACGGCGGGCCGAATCCTGATACGAAGAGGCAGCGCTTGCAGGATCGGCGCCGCGGTGGGCGGGTGTCCCGGGACTTTGTCCTGTCGTGCGCGCCGGGCCGACGCTTGTGCGGGCGGGCGTTCAGGCGCCGTAGCGGTAGCGCAGGCCGAGCACCCAGGTGCGAGGCGCGCCGGGCGCGACGAAACGTGCCGGCGCGGCGTCCCCGGCAGCGAGATGGGGTTGCAGCAGCTCGCCGTTCGGAAACAGGTCGGCGGCGATCGCGCCGAAGGTCTCGTAGCGGCGGTCGAACAGGTTGTCGATGCGCGTGTACAGCTCCACGGCCGGATGCGGCTGCCAGTGCGCGCGCAGGTCAACGAGCGCGTAGCCGGCGGTGCGCCAGTCGTGGCGGGTATCGTCCTCGTTGTCGATGCGCCCGTCCTCGTTGCCGCTGCTGCGCTGCGAGGAGAAGGCGAGCAGATCGGCGCCGACGCCGAGGTTCTCGCGCAACGTCCAGTCGAGGCCGAGGCGCGCGCTGTGTTCCGGCAGGCCGGCGATGCGCGTGCCGCTGCGCACGGCGACGTCGCGTTCGCCGGAGGCCAGCGTGGTCGCCGCCTGGTAGCGGGCATCGAGCCAGCTGTAGCCGAGGCGCAGTGCCAGCGCGCCGAGTGTGGCGCGCAGCGAGAGGTCGGCGCCCTGGTGGCGCGTGCGCGGGACATTGGCGAAGTAGCCCTGCTGGGTGCTGGCGGCGCGCAGGAACAGGATGTCGTCGCGGTTGTCGGTGCGGTACAGCGCGAGCGACGCGCGCCAACGCTCGCCCGGCTGCCAGCGTGCGCCGAGCTCGGTGGTGCGGGAGACGACCTGATCGAGATAAGGATCGGCCTGCAGGCCGGTCGGCAGGCGGCACGGCCGCGCGGGATCGGCGCAGCCGAGTTCGATCGCGGTCGGGGTGCGGCTGTTCTGCGACCAGCCGCCGAACAGCTTGAAGCCGTCGCCGAGCGATTGCGCGAAGCCGATCGCCGGATTGATCTGCACGTAGTGGAAGCGCTCGCGCGGCTGCGCGCCGGCGTTGGTCTCGATGCGGTTGGCGACGGTGCTGCGATCCCAGCGCAGCGATAGCGTCAGGTGCGTGCGTGACCACGGCGACCAGGTGTCGCTGCCGTAGACGCCGACTGCATGCGTGTCGCCGGAGACGCCGGAGAAGAACGCGCGCGCGCTGCCGTCGAGCGCGCGCACACCGCGATCGGCGCCGATCGTGCCGTCCTGTTCGTACTGCGCGTAGTCGATGTCACTGAGGTCGACGCTGGCGCCGAACAGCCAGCGATGCCGCGTGAGCCGCCCCGCGAGGTTGAGCGCGCCGCCGCCACGCCGCTGTGTTGCGTGGGTGGTGTTGAGCGTGCCGCTCGGTATCGCCGCGCCTTCGGCGCGTGTGTACGGGCAGCCGTCGTCGAGCGGACTGCCGTCGGCGGCGAAGCCGTCTTCGCACAGTTCGACGTATTCCTCATAGTCCTCGCCGACGTCGCCGTTGACGGTGTCGCGCGTGCCGCGGCGCAGATAGGCGAGTCCGGCGACGTGCAGGGCATCGCCGTAGCGGTGCTCGCCTTGCAGCGTCAGCTGCGTCAGGCGGTTCTCGCTGCGGTCCGGATAGGTGTAGACGGCGCGCCGGTCGGACTCGTAGAGGCCGTTGTCGCGTGCGCCGTCTTCGAGCCGCCAGCTTGGCAGCAGGCCGTTGCCGAGCAGGCGGCTGCGGCCATGGAGGACGGACAGCGAAACATCGTCGCGCGCGCCGTGACGGCCGGCCTTGGCGAAGACATTGCCGAGCCGGCTCGCCGAATGGTCGCGCCAGCCGTCCTCGGCGTAGCCGGTGCCGGCGACGAAAGCATGCCAGCCGGCATCGTCGCGCCAGCCGTATGAGAGGTCGGCGCGGCGCCGTGCGTCGTTGCCGCCGCTGAGTTCGGCCGCGAGACCCTGCTGGTCGAGGCCCGAGCGCGTGCGCAGTCTCAGCGCGCCGCCGAGCGCGTTCTGGCCGTACAGCGGATTCGAGCCGGCCGCGAGCTGCACGTCGTCGAGCGCGGCTTCCGGCACGAGGTCCCAGTTGACGACGTCGCCGAACGCTTCGTTGACGCGTACGCCGTCGAGGAACACCGCCAGGCCCTGCGCAGCGCCGAGCGTCGGCGAGGCGCGGTAGCCGCGAAAGCTCAGGTCGCCGAGGTAGGCATTGCCCTGCACGTCGTTGACCTGCACGCCGTCGAACTCACGCAGCAGCGCGTCGCCGAGGTTCTGTGCGCGCGGGCCGATCAGTGCGCCGGCGTCGGCGCGCTGAGCCTGATAGGGCAGCGTGTCGGCGTCGCGCGCGTCGTCGCCGAACGGCGCCGCGCCGATCACGTAGACGGTCGGCAGCGCGGCCAGCAGCGCCGGATCGGCGGCGGGGTCGGCGTCGGTCGCGGCCGACGCCACGGCGCAGGCCGGCGCGGCAAGCAGCACCAAGGGGCAGGCGAGCGCGAGACGGCGCGCGGGGTTCATGGGCTTCTCCTCGTTCGTGGCTGCGGCGTCTGTGCGCCGATGCGGCAGCCTCGCACGCCGCCGGCGCGCTAACGACGGGAGAAGTTCCCGAGATGCGCTGTCACGCCGGCGTGACGCCCGCTCCGCTTCCGCTTGCGGCGGCGCCGCGACGGCTGTTGCGCGCATTGCGGAACAGCAGCGGGAACTCGCGCGGCGTGGCGGCCGCTTCGGCGATCGCCGCGTCGATGCGGCCGCGCAGCGGCGAATGCTCGCAGACCGGGTCGGTGTTGGCCGGATCGCCGGTGTACAGATAGGCCTGGCAGCGGCAGCCGCCGAAGTCCTGTTCCTGTTCCGGACACGAGCGGCACGGCTCGCGCATCCAGTCGCGGCCGCGGAAGCGGTTGAACGCATCGGACGCGTACCAGGCTTCGTGCACGCTGCTCGTGCGCAGATCCGGAAACGCGAGACCCGGCAGCTGGCGTGCGGCGTGGCAGGGCAGGGCGAGGCCGTCGGGCGTCACCGTCAGGAACACCGAGCCCCAGCCGTTCATGCACGGCTTCGGCCGCTTCTCGTAGTAGTCGGGCACCACGAAGTAGACCTTGGTCGCGCTGCCTGAGCGCGCCGCGCGCCAGGCCTGCACTGCGGTCTCGGCCTCGCGTACCTGTTCGAGTGTCGGCAGCAGGCGCGCACGGTTGCGCGCCGCCCAGCCGTAGTACTGGACGGTCGCCAGCTCGACGTAGTCCGCTTCCAGCGTCTCGGCGAGCGCCAGCATCTCGCCGATCTGCGCGATGTTGTCGCGGTAGATGACGAAGCACAGCACCATCGGGAAACCGTGCCGCTTCACCGCGCGCGCCATGTCGACCTTGTGCGCCCAGGTGCGGGTTCCGGCGATGCGGTCGTTGAGTTCCTGACCGGGCGCCTGGAAGCTGATCTGGATGTGGTCGAGACCGGCTTCGCGCAGGGCCGCGACGCGCGCGTCGTCGAGTCCGTAGCCGGAGGTGATGAGGTTGCTGTAGTAGCCCAGCGTGCGCGCCTCGCGCACCAGCGCGTCGAGATCGGGCCGCACCAGCGGCTCGCCACCGGACAGGCCGAGCTGCAGCGCGCCGAGCGCGCGGGCTTCGCGCAGCACGCGGCGCCAGTCCTCGGTGCCGAGTTCCTCGCCGTGCGTGGCGTAGTCGAGCGGGTTGCTGCAGTAAGGGCACTGCAGCGGACAGGCATAGGTCAGCTCGGCGAGCAGCCAGCGCGGTCCGGCGATCGCCGTGGCGCCGTCAGCGGACACGGACCCAGCCCCGATGGCTGGCGACGTCGATGAATTCGGCGACGTCGTCGGAGAGATCGCCGGCCTCCGGGAAGCGCGCGGCCAGCGTGCCGACGATGTCGCGGAAGGTGTGCAGGCCGTCGCACAGTTCGAGGATCGCGGCGGCGGACGGATTGAGCTGCACCATGCCTTCGGGATAGAGCAGCACGTGGCATTCCTGCGCGGCTTCCCATTGCAGGCGCAGCGCGGGCGCGAGACGGACATGGGCGTCGATCGGGATCGGACTCACCGGAGCACCTTGGGTTGCGGATGGTGGCATCGGATTCACGGCACGCCCGGCACCGCGGCGTACGGTGGCATGTGGTGGACGTAGGCCAGGTGCATGGCGTCGAGCATGCTCCACAGCACGTCCTGCTTGAAGCGCACGATGGCGACCGCGCGATCCTGCGCGGCACGCGTGCGGAAGTGCGACAGCGTCAGTTCGAGGCCGTGTTCGACGTCGCGATGGGCCTGCGTCAGGCGCTTGCGGAAGTAGTCGAGTCCCGACGGTTCGATCCAGGGGTAGTGCTGCGGCCAGCTGGCAAGGCGTTCGCGGTGGATGGTCGGCGCGAACAGCTCGGTCAGCGACGAGGCGACGCCGTCCTGCCAGGACGCGCGGCGCACGAAGTTGACGTAGGCCTCGACCGCGAAGCGCACGCCCGGCAGCACCTGGTGCTGCGATTCGATTTCCTCGCGCGTCAGGCCGCAGGCGATGCCGAGCCGCACCCAGCATTCGATGCCGCCTTCGTCGCGGCTGTCGCCGTCGTGATCAAGGATGCGCTGGATCCAGCGCCGTCGCACGTCGCGGTCCGGGCAGTTGCTGAGCAGTGCCGCGTCCTTCATCGGGATGTGCACCTGATAGCAATAGCGGTTCAGCACCCAGCCGCGGATCGCGTCGGCATCGAGCTGGCCGTCGTTCATCAGGCGCTGGAACGGGTGGTGGATGTGATAGCGCGGTTCAAGCGCACGCAGGCGCTCGGCGAACCGCGCCGGCGCATCGCCCGGCGCATCGTCGCGCGCATCGAAGCGGGGTTCGGGAAATCCGGCCATGTCAGAACGAAAGCTCCATGCCGTCCTCGGCGACTTCGATGCCGAGCAGCCGCAGCTGCGCGCGCTCGGCGCTGTCCTCGTCGAGGATCGGGTTGGTGTTGTTGATGTGAATCAGCACGCGTCGCTTGTCCGGGTGCCGCTGCAGCCATTCGAGCATGCCGCCGGCGCCGCTCTGCGGCAGGTGGCCCATTTCGGTGGCGCGCTTGTGGCCAACGCCGCGACGGCTCATTTCGTCGTCGGTCCAGCAGGTGCCGTCGACCAGCATCAGGTCGGCGGCGCGCATCGCCGCATCAATGTCCTCGTCGAACACGCCGAGGCCCGGCGCATAGAACAGGCGCTGGCCGCTCGCCGGATTTTCGATCAGCAGGCCGAGGTTGTCGCCGGGCGCCGGCCGCGCGCGGTGCGGCGAGTACGGCGGCGGCTTGCTGTGCAGCGGCAGCGCGCGCAGGCGGATGCCGGGCACGCCATCGACCGCGAAGGCTTCGCCGTCGGGCCGGATCTCGTGCCAGCGGCTGCCGCAGTAGGGCTCCAGCAGCGGCAGCATCGGCAGGCCGGAGCGCAGGTCGTCGCGTACGCGGTTCGTGCAGTAGACCGGCAGCGGCTGCGTCGCTTCGCGCAGCATCGCCAGGCCGGCGACGTGGTCGATCTGCGCGTCGGTCAGCAGCACGGCGGCGATGCCGCTGTCGCGCCGCGTGCGGGCCGGTTGCAGATCCGGCGTCGCCAGAATCTGCGCGCGCAGGTCGGGCGAGGCGTTGATCAGCAGCCAGTGCGTGCGGTCGGCGCTGACGGCGATCGACGACTGCGTACGCGGCTTGGCGCGGACGCGACCGCGGCGCAGGCCGTCGCACATCGCGCAGTTGCAGTTCCACTGCGGAAAGCCGCCGCCCGCGGCGGAACCGAGAACGCGGACGGTAAGTGTTTCGCCGGACATGGCTGGGACGGAAAGACGCGGGCAGTGGGCAGAAAAAACCCCCGGCCGAGGATCGCCCGGGCAGGGGGCCAGTCGCCGTGGCGGTCGCGCGCTGGGAGGGGGAGTTGGCGCGACGGCCATCCGCGTCGCGGCCCCGCAAGGACCGCGCCGCGGACACCACACCGCCGGGCGTTCAGGCCTGGCGGTTCAGGATGTACATCGTGATCTCCATGCCGAAGCGCAGGTCACGGAAGCTCGGTTTGGTCCACATGCTGAATATCTCCTCGTTTCGTCGTTGGCTTGGAACTCGTGGCCGCTCGCTTGGCGCGTCGGCATCACCGTTAAAGCAGCGAGCGTGCCAGCCCGGCGCCGCCCGCCGCGCGGGGCGGCGCGACGCCGTGCAAAGCGCGCTGTGAAGCGGTTTCGAGGATATCGGCAGAAACCAGAAGCGCCGCTAGGGCGGCGCTCGTGGTGTCTCGAATCGCGACAGTTGTCGCGCGACTGTCTCAGGCTTGTGACAGTCCGTCGCCGCGCAGTGTCTCGGGCGCGATGCCGTGCGACTTGAGCTTGCGATAGAGCGTGTTGCGGCTCATGCAGAGCTGCCGCGCGGTGTGCGTCATGTTGCCGCGGTTGGTGGCGATCGCGCGCAGCAGGGCCTCGCGCTCGGCGCGCTCCAGCGGATTGCCGGGCGCGGCGCCGCTGTCGCCGGTCGCGATCGTGATGCTGGCGAGCGTCACCGGCGTGCCGGTCGACGGCGCGCTGCGTGGCTGCAGCAGGTCGGATGGCAGGTCGCTGAGGCGGATCACGCCGCCCTCGGCGATCGCCAGTGCCGTGCGGATCACGTTGCGCAGTTCGCGTACGTTGCCGGGCCAGTCGTGCGCAGCGAGCCTGCGGAACGCTTCCATTTCGATGCCGGCCGGGCGGCCGAGCGCCGTTTCCTCGCCGAGGATGCGGTGGATCAGCGCTTCGAGATCGGCGCGCTCGCGCAGCGCCGGCAGCGTCATCGTGATGCCGTTGAGGCGGTAGTAGAGATCCTCGCGGAATTCGCCGCGGGCGATCATGTCCTTGAGGTTGCGGTGCGAGGCGCTGACGATGCGCAGGTTGACCTTGACCGGCGTCTCGCCGCCGAGCGGGGTGACTTCCTGTTCTTCGAGTACGCGCAGCAGGCGCGTCTGCAGCATCAGCGGCATGTCGCCGATCTCGTCGAGGAACAGCGTGCCGCCGCTGGACTGCGCGATGCGGCCGCGCATGCCTTCCTTGCGCGCGCCGGTGAAGGCGCCGGGCCGGTAGCCGAACAGCTCGCTCTCGATCAGCGATTCCGGGATCGCCGCGCAGTTGACGGCGACGAAGGCCTGTGCGGCGCGCTCGCTGGCGAGATGCAGCGCACGCGCGAACGCTTCCTTGCCGGAGCCGGTCGGCCCCTGGATCAGCACCGACACACGCGAGCACGCGATGCGTTGCGCGCAACGCACGTTGCGCTGCATCGACGGATCGTGGCCGGCCAGCTCGTCGAGCGTGTGCGCGCGCGCCTCGGTCTGCGTGGCCGGTTCGATCGCCATGATCTGGCCGGCGCCGGCGATGGTGCGCGGCGTACGCGTCTCCGGCTGCGCGGCGTGCACGCTCATGTAGTAGCGGCGGCCGTGCTCGATGTCGCGCACCGGCAGGATCGGCTGGCGCGGGCCGGACAGGCTGGAGTCGAGTTCGCGGGCGCTGACGTCGAAGATCTCGGTCAGCGGCCGGCCGATCAGGTCGCCGCGGCAATCGGCCGACAGCAGCGCGACCGCCATGTCGTCGGCGGCGGCGATGCGGCCGTCGTCGTCGAGCGCCAGCGCGCCGTCGTGCAGCAGGTTGACGAATTCCGGACGGCTGTGGAAGCGGATCACGCGGCGGTTGCGGAAGCGGCGCAGGAACAGGCACTTCTCGATCAGCCGAGCCGACATGCTGACCAGCGCCACGGTGTGCATGCGGCTGGCCTTGCTGTCATCGGAGCCGACACAGGAAGCGTCGAGCACCGCCATCAGCTCGCCGCCGGTGTCGCGGATCGGCGCCGCCGAGCACGACAGGCCGATGTGGCGGGCGCGGAAATGGTCGTTGCGGTGGATCGTGATCGGCCGCCGCTCGGTGATGCAGGTGCCGATGCCGTTGGTGCCTTCGTGTTGCTCGCTCCAGTTGGCGCCGGCGATCAGGCCGGCCTTGCGGAAGCTGTCGCGCAGCGTCGGATCGACCTTCTCGCTGAGGATGACGCCGGAAGCGTCGGTCAGCAGCAGCGCGTAGCCGGAACCGGAGATCTGCTCGTAGAGCGAGTCCATCTCGGCACGGGCGATCAGCACGAGGTCGTCGAGACGCTGCTGGCGTTCGCGCAGATGACGGTTCTCGACCACCGCCGGATCGAGCGGACCGTCGGGGCGCAGGCGGTGTTCCTTGGCGCAGCGCAACCAGGAATAGGCGACCGGTTTGTCGACCTGCGCCGGCATGCGTGGAAAGCCGTCGATCAGGGTCATGACTTCACGTGCGTGCTGCACGTAGTTCACAGGTTCGCCCATGTCTCTCCTCAAAGCTCAGGCGCCGTTGCGGTTGCCGGTCCGTCTTGTCGCGGTGTGCTGGCGAAGGCCCTGCAGGCCTTGCCCCGGCTCTATTGCGGGTGACCGTACTCCGCTGCGCAAAAGTTCGTCAATGCGAATGCCGGGGCGCTGCCCACCGCTGTGTCGTCCGACTGTGTCAGGGCCGTGACAGCGGCGCGCCGCAGCGCTGCGCCCGGGGCGTGACAGCCGGCTGCGGCGGCCGCGGGTCCGTTCTGAAAAGTTCTTTTCATTCATGGATCTGAAGGCGCACTTCGGGTTGGCAGGGTCCTTGCCCCGCAGCCTTCCGTGCGCACCGCGCGGCGGCGCCCCGAACACGGCCCAAGGCCGTACCGATATTTCATCCCAGTGAGGAGATTTGCGATGACCAAAGATGCACCCCTCGTTTCGCTGCACCCCAACGTCAAGGCCTTCATCGGCGAAAAGCGCCGCATGCTGATCGACGGCAAGTGGGTCGACGCCAAGAGCGGCAAGAGCTTCGAAGTGCTGGACCCGGCGACCGGCCAGGTCATCGCCCACGTGCCGGCCGCCGAAAAGCCGGATGTCGATGTCGCCGTCGCCGCCGCCAAGCGCGCGTTCGAGTCCGGCCCATGGTCGCGCATGACGCCGGCCGAGCGCGGCAAGATCGTCTGGAAGATCGGCGAGCTGATCATGGAGCACCAGGAAGAACTGGCGCAGATCGAATCGCTCGACAACGGCAAGCCGGTGACGGTGGCGCGCGCCGCCGACGTGGTGCTCGCCGCCGAGCTGTTCCAGTACATGGCCGGCTGGTGCACCAAGCTCGACGGCCGCTCGCTGACGCTGTCGGTGCCGTACACGCCGGGCTCCGAGTACCACGCCTTCACGCGCCGCGAGCCGGTCGGCGTCGTCGCGCAGATCATTCCGTGGAACTTCCCGCTGCTGATGGCGGCCTGGAAGCTCGGCCCGGTGCTTGCCTCGGGCTGCACGGTGGTACTCAAGCTCGCCGAGGAGACGCCGCTGTCGGGCCTCAAGCTCGCTGAGCTGATCCAGAAGGCCGGCGTGCCGGACGGCGTCGTCAACGTCATCACCGGCTTCGGCGAGACCTGCGGTGCGCCGCTGGCCGCGCATCCCGACGTGTCGAAGGTCGCGTTCACCGGCTCGACCGAAGTCGGCAAGCTGATCGTCAAGGCCGCCGCCAACGATCTCAAGAAGGTGACGCTGGAGCTCGGCGGCAAGTCGCCGAACATCATCCTCGACGACGCCGATCTGGAGCAGGCGATCCCCGGCGCCGCCAGCGCGATCTTCTTCAATCACGGCCAGTGCTGCTGCGCCGGTTCGCGCCTGTTCATCCAGGACAAGATCTACGACAAGGTCGTCGAGGGTGTTGCCGAGTATGCGCGCAAGCTCAAGGTCGGTCCGGGCCTCGATCCGTCGACGCAGATGGGCCCGCTGGTCTCGCAGGTCCAGCTCGACCGCGTCTGCGGCTATCTCGAATCCGGCAAGGAGCAGGGCGCGACGTTCGCCGCCGGCGGCAAGCGCCTCGGCGAACAGGGCTACTTCGTCGAGCCGACGGTGATCGTCGACGCGCACGAGAACATGAAGGTCTATCAGGAAGAGATCTTCGGGCCGGTGGTCGCCGCGGTGCGCTTCAAGGAACTCGATGACGATCTGGTGCGCAAGGCCAACGACACCATCTACGGTCTCGCTGCCGGCATCTACACCAGCAACATCACGCGCGCGCATCGTCTGGCGACGAAGCTGCGCGCCGGCACCGTCTGGATCAACTGCTACAACATCTTCGACGCGGCGCTACCGTTCGGCGGCTACAAGCAGTCGGGCTGGGGCCGCGAGATGGGCGTCGAGGTGTTCAACAACTACCTCGAGACGAAGTCGGTCTGCGTCGGCCTCGGCCAGGGCTGATGCCTTGCGACCGCCGGCGCGTCGGCGCCGGCGGTCGCCGCTTCGATGTACGCAAAAGAGCGGGGCGAACGGATCGTGGAGCGGAGCCTGGGCCGCCGGCCAGACGCGGCGGCCCCGTTGTCGTTCCGCGCCGTTCGCAGCCGTCGAGCCGCCGCGAAGCGGCCGGAGGAGAACGCCATGGAATACGTGCGGGTCCTGCTCGTCGACGACCACGCCGTGGTCCGCGCCGGCTACCGGCATCTGATCGAAACGCAGGCGCGCATTCGCGTCGTGGCCGAGGCCGCGAACGGCGCGCAGGCCTATCGCCGCCTGCTCAAAGGCGGCGTCGACGTGGTGGTGATGGATCTGTCGCTGCCCGGCATCGGCGGGCTCGAAGTGCTGCACCGCATGCGGCAGCGCCAGTCGGCGCTGCGGGCGCTGGCGTTCAGCATGCACGAGGAGCGCGTCATCGCCGATCGCGCATTCGAGGCCGGTGCGCTCGGCTATCTGTGCAAGCGTTCCGGTCCGGAGACCCTGCTCGGCGCGATCGAGACGGTCGCCGCCGGCCGGCGCTTTCTCGATCCGCGCTTCGAGATCGTGCCGCAGCGGCTGGCGCCGACGCTGGCGCGCCTGTCGCTGCGCGAGCTGGAGATCTTCCGCCAGCTCGCCGAGGGCCGCGCCGTCGCGCAGATCGCCTTGGCGATGAGCCTCAGCGACAAGACCGTCGCCAACTACAACACCACGATCCGCCACAAGCTCGGCGCCGGCAACCGTGCCGAGCTGGCGCGCATCGCGATCGCCGCCGGCCTGCTGCCGGCGCTGCCATGAGCGTCAGCGCGCCGAGCGTCGCGGCGCCGCGCCGCGAGTGCCGCGGTTTGCGCGCGCTCGATCTGCGCTGGCGGCTGTCGGCCGGCATCGGCCTGATCCTGCTCGCCTGCCTGTCGCTGGCCAGCGTGCTGGCGATTCGCGAGGCGCGTCGCTCGGTCGCGCTGGAGCTGCGTGCCGGCGTCAGCGCCGCCGCCGGCCATCTCGATCTGACGCTGGACCTGCTCGACGCCATGCCGGACCCGGCCGCAGGCGCGGCGCTGCGCGCATGGGCGCAGGCCTATGCCGGCAGCCGCCATCTATGCATCGCCGTCGCCGATCCGCGGGCCGACGCGCGCCGGGCCGCAGACTGCGCGCCGCGTGCACCGCGCCGGGCGCCGGACTGGTTCGCCGCCGGCATCGTCGGCGCGCCGGCAGCGGTCGAGCGCGTCTGGACGCACGGCGCGGCGCGCTATGCGGTGCGCATCGTGCCGATGCCGGACGACGAGATCGACGAAGCCTGGAGCGACGTGCGTGGTGTGCTCGTCGTGCTGGTCGCGATGGGTTTCGCGATCAACCTGCTGGTATTCGCCTGGCTGTCGCGCTCGCTGCGGCCGCTGTCGCAGGCGGTTGCCGCGCTTGAACGCCTGCGCGACGGTCAGTTCGAGACGCACCTGCCGCGCGGCGGCACGCCGGAGCTGCGCCGTCTGCTGACACAGGTCGAGGCGCTCGCGCGTCAGCTCGCCGGCATGCGCCAGCAGAACCGGCGCCTGCTGCTGCAGCGGCTCGATGTGCAGGAGGAGGAGCGGCGCTATGTCGCGCGCGAGCTGCACGACGAGATCGGCCAGCACGTCGCGGCGATCGAGGTCGAAGCGGCGACGCTGGTCGCCGCTCCGGGCCGCGTCGACGATGCCGCGCTGCGCGCCGGCCTCGGCCGCATTCGCACGCTGGCCGGTGACGTGCACGACATCAGCCGGCGCATGATCCAGCGCCTGCGGCCGCCGACGCTCGACGCGCTCGGGCTCGTCGCCAGTCTCGAATCGCTGCTCGGTCAGTGGCGGCAGCGGCGTCCCGACTGGACGCTGCAGGCAGAGCTCGATCCGGACTGCGACGTGGCCGCCGACGAGCTGGCGATCCACGTCTTCCGCATCGTGCAGGAGGGCCTGTCCAACGTCGCGCGCCATGCCGACGCCAGCCACGTCGCGGTGCGCGTCGGATTCGGCGAGCCCGATGCGCGCGGCCGGCGTGCGCTGCAGCTGCTGGTCGCCGACAACGGACGCGGCTTCGACGTGCATTTGCGTGCGGCCGGCCTCGGCATCGTCGGCCTCGCCGAGCGCGTCGACGCCCTCGGCGGACGTCTGCAGGTCGACAGCGGCCGCGGCCTCGGCTGCCGCCTGCAGGTCGGACTGCCGTTCACGCTGCGCCGGACGTAGCGTTTCGCGTTCGCTTCACGTTCTGCCGCGGCGGCCCGCTGCGGCAGCGTGCGGGCGTTCCTCATGGCGCTGCGTCTGCGCACGCCGCGGATGACGCCCCGCATCCCGCATCCCGCATCCCGCATCCCGCATCCCGCATCCCGCATCCCGCATCCCGCATCCCGCATCCCGCCGTCGCCGGCCAAGCCAAAGCTGCGCGCGCTCCGCGGCGGGGGCGCGCGCCGGATCGCGCGGCCGCGCACGGCACCGTCGCCGTGACAGTGCCGCGTGGCGTGTTCGTGACAGCCGCGTGTCATCGCTCGCATGGTCGTCGGGATTCTCCTGAGGCCTCAGAAAAACCTCATGTGCATCAAGGCGCTGCAGCGCTGTTTCGAATGGCATGTGGCTTGCGCCTGCGGCTTCCGACCTCGCGCCGGCTTCCCCGCCGGCAGCGCGGCGACATCCGTCAAACATGAGGAGAGCAGGGGGTTTTATGAGCAAGACCATTCATCTGTCGTGGGTCCTCGGCGCCGGTGCGGTGCTGGCGTCGGCGCAGGCTGCGGCCGTCGAGCTGAAATCCGGCGACTGGACTTTCACCGTCAACGGCAACGTCAACGTCCATTACATCCATTCGTCGTGCGAGCGCCATCCGGCGCCGATCGTCACCGTCGGCGGCGCCTGCACGCCGGACTCCGGCGGCGAGGACAACACCTCGTCGATCAGCAACGGCCTGCTGCCGGCGTCGATCAAGTTCGGCGTGACCACCACGCAGCTCGGCTACGACATCGGCGTGCACTTCGGCTTCTATCCGGGCGTCAGCACCAACGACGGCGGCAGTCCGAATCTCGGCGGGACCAACACCGCGCTCGGCACCACTGGCCTGGACGTGCGCCAGGTGTTCATGACGTTCGGCAACGCCGACATGGGCACCTTCCTATTCGGTCGCAACTTCGGTCTGTTCCAGTTCGACGCGATCATCAACGACATGACGCTGCCCGGCGTCGGCGCCGGCAACGGCAACTACGCATCGCCGTCGAATACTTCGCTCGGTTCGATCGGCTTCGGTTACATCTACACCGACACGCTGGCGCAGATGAACTACACGACGCCGAGCTTCTACGGCGCGACGCTGACGCTGGGCATCTTCGATCCGGTCGAGCCGCTGCTGCAGGGCACGGCGACGGCCGAGAGCACGCCCGGCTTTCACGGCAAGCTGGCGTGGACCTACGGCGACTACTACCTGTCGACCAGCTTCCTGAGCCAGAAACAGCAGCTGCCGAACGACGCCGGCGACTACAACAGCTTCGGCGTCGACGTCACCGGCAAGGCCAAGTTCGGCCCGGTCGAACTGCTGGCCAGCTATTACGACGCCAGCGGCGTCGGCACCACCGGCCTGTTCGTGCTCGGCGACGACGGCAACGGCCACAAGCGCGATTCCGACGGCTACTTCGTGCAGGCCACCTGGACGATCGCCCAGACCAAGATCGGCGCGAACTACGGCGTCTCCAAGCTCGATTACGCCAACGCCGCCGATGCCGCCGCGGTGCCGAACCTGGTCGAGAAGAACAGCAAGTACACGCTCGGCGTCTATCACGCGCTGACGCCGAACCTGACGCTGCTCGGCGAGTTCAGCGACGTGAAGACCGAGGCCCACGACGGCGCCGAGAACCAGAGCAGCAACTTCAACGTCGGCGCCTATCTGTCGTTCTAGGCCGGCGCGGGGCTGTGTCAGCACGGAGGCGGCGCTGTCACGGGGCTGTGACAGCGCCGCGGTCCGGGCTACGCGAGCGATCGCGAAGCCCGCGAGGAAAACAGCAGCGAATCATGGTGATAGCGCACGCATGCCAGGCCGGCACGTCAGCCATCGCGGCTGGCATCGGCGTTGCGTTCGCAGCAAGCCATAACACGCGGCGATCTGCCGCATCGATAACTGAAGAGAGGAGCAGCACATGAAAGACGAACATCGTCGGGGGAACCCGCAGGGCGCCGGTGCGTGGCGCCGGTTCGGCCGTTTCGCGGCACTGGCCGCGCTGATCGGCAGCGGCGCCGCGACGGCCGCCGTCACCGACAAGATGATCGCCGACGACGCGACGACGACGGATGACGTCGTCACCGTCGGCATGGGCCAGGGCGGCCAGCGCTACAGCCCGCTGACGCGGATCAACACGGCCAACGTCGGTGATCTGGTGCCGGCCTGGACGTTCTCGTTCGGCGACGAGAAGCAGCGCGGCCAGGAGACGCAGCCGCTGGTCTACAACGGCAAGATCTTCGTCACCGGTTCGTACTCGCGCATCTGGGCCCTCGACGCGCGCACCGGCAAGCGCCTGTGGGCCTACGAGCAGCGTCTGCCGGACGGCATCATGCCGTGCTGCGACGTCGTCAACCGCGGTGCCGCGCTGTACGACGATCTGGTGATCTTCGCGACGCTCGACGCCAAGCTGGTCGCGCTCAGGCAGGACACCGGCAAGGTAGCGTGGAGCGAGACGCTCGGCGACTACAAGGCCGGCTACTCGAACACCGCCGCGCCGCTGATCGTCGACGGCAAGGTCATCACCGGCGTGTCGGGCGGCGAGTTCGGCATCGTCGGCCGCGTCGACGCGCGCGACGCCAGGACCGGCAAGCTGGTCTGGACGCGTCCGACCGTCGAGGGTCACATGGGCTATCTCAACGGCAAGGAGAACGGCATCACCGGCAAGCTCAACGCGAGCTGGCCGGGCGATATGTGGAAGTACGGCGGCGCCGCGACCTGGCTCGGCTGCACCTACGGCGGCGACACCAAGCTGATCTACTGCGGGACCGGCAATCCGGCGCCGTGGAATTCGCATCTGCGTCCCGGCGACAACCTGTATTCGAGCTCGACGCTGGCGATCAACGCCGACACCGGCAAGATCGTCTGGAGCTACCAGTCGACGCCGAACGACGGCTGGGATTTCGACGGCGTCAACGAGTTCATTCCGTTCGACTTCAAGAAGGACGGCAAGACCGTGAAGGCCGGCGCCAAGGCCGACCGCAACGGCTTCTTCTACGTGCTCGACCGCAGCAACGGCAAGTTCATCAGCGCGTCGCCGTTCGTCACCAGGCAGACCTGGACCCAGGGCATCGATCCGAAGACCGCGCGGCCGATCGAGGCCGACACGCGTCCCGGCGATCCGGCGCAGGCCGAGCGTGGCAAGCAGGTGTTCTCGGCGCCGTCGTTCCTCGGCGGCAAGAACTGGATGCCGATGGCCTACAACGCCAACACGGGCCTGTTCTACGTGCCGGCCAACGAGTGGGGCATGGACATCTGGAACGAGCCGATCACCTACAAGAAAGGCGCGGCCTATCTCGGTGCCGGCTTCACGATCCATCCGCTCTACGAGGACTACATCGGCGCGCTGCGCGCGATGGATCCGGCCACCGGCAAGATCGTCTGGGAATACAAGAACCCGGCGCCGCTGTGGGGTGGCGTGATGACGACCGCCGGCAATCTGGTCTTCACCGGCACGCCGGAAGGCTACTTCAAGGCGTTCGACGCCCGGACCGGCAAGGAGCTGTGGCAGTTCCAGACCGGCTCCGGCGTCGTCGGCCAGCCGATCACCTGGGAGCAGGACGGCGAGCAGTACGTCGCCGTGGCCTCGGGCTGGGGCGGCGCCGTGCCGCTGTGGGGCGGCGAGGTCGCCAAGAAGATCAAGGACATCAGCCAGGGCGGCATGCTCTGGGTGTTCAAGCTGCACCGCACGCAGCTCGCCGCGCAGTAAGGGCTCGGCACGGCGGGCCCTCGCGGCCCGCCGTGCCGAAGCGGGTTCTCCCGCGATTCATCACGACACGAAATCGAAGGTTCACCATGCGTTTCCCCATTCTGAAAACCGCCATCGTCGTCCTGCCGTCGGCTGCCGTGCTCGCCGCCGGCGCCGCACTCGCGCACGGCAACGTCACGCCGCAGGGCGTCAACACCGACGGCCTGCCGGCCCTGCAGGGGCCGCTGACCGAGAATCCGTACCGACAGGACAAGAAGGTCTACGCCAAGGCGATCGAGATCGGCTCCTCGGCCTACAACCAGAACTGCGCGCGCTGCCACGGCCTCGAAGCCGTTTCCGGCGGTATCGCGCCGGACCTGCGCAACCTGCCGGCCGGTAGCGACGGCGACGAGTATTTCCAGATGCGCGTGCGGCACGGCTCGGTGCGCAACGGCGTGACCTACATGCCGCCGTTCGAAGCGACCTTCAATGAGCCGGCGATTTGGGCCATCCGCAGCTACCTGGACTCGGTCCATGTCGACTGAACGCCGGTACCGTGGATTCGGCGCGCTGCTGACGGCGCTGCTGCTGATGTTCGCCGCGCCGGCGATGGCCGGCGACCGGCTCGACGAGATTCGCGAGCGCGGCGAGCTGTCGGTCGCGGTCTATCGCGACTTTCCGCCGTACTCGTACGCCGAGGGCGGCCGCTATGTCGGCGTCGACGTCGATCTGGCGCAGGCGCTGTCCGAGCGGCTCGGCGTGCGCCTGTCGCTGCGGCCGTTCTACGCCGACGAGAACAGCGACGACGACCTGCGCAATCAGGTCTGGAAAGGGCATTACCTCGGCGGCGGCGTCGCCGACCTGATGCTGCACGTCGGCCTCGACCCCGAGTACGTCAAGCGCAACGACAAGGCGGAACTGTTCAACGTCTACCAGCGCGAGACCGTCGGCGTGATCTATCGGCCGGGGCGTTTCGCGCGCTTCGACTCGCCGCTGGCGCTCGCCGGGCACAAGGTCGCGGTCGAGGTCGACTCGATCAGCGATTACTACCTGAGCGGCGCATTCAACGGCCGTCTGCGCGACAGCGCGGTGCGCAAGCTGAACGTCGGCGAGGCGATCGACGCCTGGATCAAGGGCGAGGTCGACGCGGTGATGGCGCCGCGCGGCCAGCTCGAGGGCGCGCTGTTCCGCACCGGCGCCGAGGCGCCGCGCTTCGAGATCAGCGAGTTCACCGGGCTGTTCCGGACGTCCTGGGACGTCGGTATGGCGATCAAGGCCGGCAACCCGCAGCTCAAGGCCGCGCTCGTCGACGCGCTCGCCGCGCTGCGCCGCGACGGCCGATTGCAGACGATCTACGCCGCTTACGGCCTGACGCAGGCGGACGCGCCGCTCGCGCTCGCCGGGCACTGAGGCTTTTGCGCATGCGATGCCGGGCCTGGCTGCTCGCCGCCGCATGGGTCGCGCCGGCGCTCGCCGCGCCGCCCGACGATCCGCTGCGTTCGCCGGCCTGGCCGTACATGGCGGAGCGCTACTTCGCCGGGCAGACGGTGCGCTTCGATGCGGCGGTGCGGGTGCTGATGGCGGGCGCGGCCGAGGACCCGCTGGCGGTGCCGGTGCACGTCGATGCCGACGCGCTCGCCGACGTGCGCGAGATCCTCGTGTTCGCCGACCTCAATCCGATCACGACCATCCTGCGTTACGAGCCGAGCGAGCTGGCGCGGCCGGCGATCGGCTTTCGCTTCAAGGTCCAGCAGGCGACGCCGCTGCGGGCCGCGGTCCGCACCGGCGACGGCGTCTGGCACCTCGGCGGCGCCTGGCTCGACGCTTCCGGTGGCGGCTGCACAACGCCGAGTCAGGCCAGCGGCAGCGGTCTGTGGAAGGATCGCTTCGGCGAGATCGACGCGCGCCTGTGGCCGCGCGCCGATGGCTGGCGCCGCCTGCGTCTGCAGCTGATCCATCCGATGGACACCGGTCTGGCCGGCGGCATTCCGGCGTTCTATCTGGAAACGCTCGATCTGCGGGACGCCGACGGCCGCACGCTCGCGCATCTGCAGACCTTCGAGCCGGTGGCCGAGAACCCGCTGCTGAGTTTCGATCTGGGCGGCCGCGGCGTGGTCTCGATCCGCGGCCGCGACACCCAGGCCAACCGCTTCGCCGGCACGGTGGCGCCATGAGGTGTCTGCCGGGTTCCAGCGCGCTGCTGGCGCTGCTGGCGTTGCTCGCCGTCGGCGCGGCGCCTGCGCAATACGACTACCGCCTCGCGCCGCAGGCGCTCGGCAACGGCGCCTACGTTTTCGTCGGCGCGCTCGAACATTTCACACGTGCCAACGGCGGCAACATCGTCAACACCGGCTACATCGATACGCCGGCCGGCGCCATCGTCATCGACAGCGGACCGTCGCGCCTGTACGGCGAGCAGCAGCGCGCGCTGATCGAGCGGCGCAGCGGCCGGCCGGTCGCGCGCGTCTACATCACGCACGCGCATCCCGATCATTTCTTCGGCGATCAGGCTTATGCCGGCGTTCCGGTCTATGCGCTGCCGGCGACGCGCGAGGCGATTGCTGCCAACGGCGATGCGCTGGCCGACAATCTGTACCGCCTCGTCGGCGACGCGATGCGCGGCACGCAGGCGGTCGCGCCGGGTCTGCCGGCCGGTGCCGGACGCGTCGAGGTCGGCGGTCGCGCGCTGCAGCTGATCGCGCTGGCCGGGCACACCGACGCCGATCTCGCGGTGTTCGACGAGCGCAGCGCCACGCTCTACGCCGGCGATCTGGTCTTCCACCGGCGCACGCCGAGCACGCCGAACGCCGATCTTGCGCGCTGGCTGGCCGCGCTCGACAGGCTCGAAATGATTCCGTACAAGACGCTGGTGCCCGGCCACGGACCGGTGCTGCAGGGCCCGGAGGCGATTCGCGAGACGCGCGACTACCTGCACTGGCTCGACGCAATGCTGCGCGAGGCGGCTGCGCGCGGCGTCGACCTGCCCGAACTCGCCGAGCTGCCGGTGCCGGCGCGCTTCGGCGATTTCGCGGTGCTGCGCGCCGAGCTGTCGCGCTCGGCGGCACATCTGTACCCGGCGCTGGAGACGCAGGCCTTGCGGCGTCTGGCGCCGGACGTGCGCGAGTAGAAAACGACAACATCGCCGGCCGCGCTGCGCCGGTGTCACAAGGAGGGGAAACGATGCAATGGCTGGGACTGTGGGGCGCTTACGCGCCCGTCTACCTCAAGGTGCTGGTGATCGGCACGACGCTGGCGTTCGCGCTGCCGATCTTCCTGGTGCCGCTGCACTGGGCGCGCGCCATGCAGTGGCGCATCCCGGAGCATACCGATCTGGCCGTCTACTTCGGGCGCTGCCTCGGCGCCTTCATCCTGATCTTCGAATGGCTGGCCTGGCGCGCCGCGCACGGCCACGACATCGAGGTCGTGTTCCGCATGCTGCTGGCGATCACCGGTTCGATGGTGCTGGTGCACATCTACGGCGCGCTGCGCCGCATCCAGCCGTGGACCGAGACGCTGGAGATCGGCTTCTACGCCGGGCTGTTCGCGCTCAGCGTGCTGTTCTATCCGCTGGCGACCTGATCCGGCATCGCCGGCGTCGGGCGGCCGTCGCGGCGCTGTCCGCTGCCGGCGACGGCAGCCGCAACGAACCCGGCTACGGCGCCTGTGTCGACCGTCCGGGGCGCCGCAGTCGCGATCGTCGAGGACTGCAGGCGCCGCCGGAGCGACGTCTGCTCGATGATCGGGCCGGCCCGGCTGGCGGCGGACGTTGCCTGCACCGGTATCGCCCGGGCCTGGGCGGCACGCGCCGGGCGTGCTTTCAGCCGAAGCTGTCGCGCAACAGCTGTGCCTGCCAGCCCTCGGCGTGGCGCGCCTCGAGTTCGCGCAGCGCCGGGTCGGCGTGCGCCGGGCTCAGTCCTGACGACAGCTCGTTGAGACGGCCGCCGACGGCGCGATAGCTGCCGGAGATCGACAGCGCGTAATCCGGAGCGAGCAGGCTGTAACAGGTATTGAGCAGCAGCGCCGCCGGCGGCGTTTCGCCGGCGAGCCGGTGCGCGATCGCCAGCGCGCAGGCCTTGCCCTGATTGTTGGCGGCGAACGCCGACTTCGGCATCGGCGCGGCGATGCAGGCGTCGCCGAGCACGTGGATGCCGGGATGGCGCGTCGACTCGAACCCGAGCGGCTCCACCGGACACCAGCCCGACGCGTCGGCGAGATCGGCGTCGCGCGCGAACGCGGCGGCGCGCTGCGGCGGGATCAGGCTGAGCAGCGCGGCGTGCACCGTCTCGCCACCGGCCAGGTGCACGCGGCGTGCCGCGACGTCGACGGCGACGACGGCGCCGCCCTGCGCGCGCGGCCACCACTCGATCATGCCTGGATACAGCGCGTTCCAGCTCGCCATGAAGGCGGCGCGCTTGGAGAAGTCGTCCTTGGCGTCGGCGATGACGATGCGGCGGCGCAGGCCGCGTCGCTGCGCGTGCCAGGCGAACAGGCTGGCGCGCTCGTAGGGGCCGGGCGGGCAGCGGTACGGATTCGGCGGCGCGGCGATCAGCACGGTCGCGCCGTCGGGCAGCGCGTCGAGCTGCGCGCGCAGCCGCGCGAACTGGCCGTCGATCCGCCACGCGTGCGGCACGGCATCGCTGTTCGCGGCGCTGAGTCCGTCGATGGCCTCGTAGACGAAGTCGATGCCGGGGGCGACGACGATGCGCTCGGCGCGCAGGCGCCGGCCATCGGCGAGGCGCAGCTCGCGCGCGACCGGATCGAGCGCGACCGCCGCTTGCGCGAACCAGCGGATGCCGTGGCGGCGCAGGCCGTCGCCGGGCCGCGCGCGGATGCGCTCGGGGCCGATCAGGCCGGCGAGCGCGGCGTTGGAGAACGGCCCGGTCAGGAACGTGCCGCGCGGCTCGACGACGGCGAGTTCCAGCGCCGGCGCGATGCGGCGCAGCGCCAGCGCGCAGCTGGCGCCGGCGAAACCGCCGCCGACGATCACGACGCGCGCCGAGGCTGCACGCACGGCGGCCGGCAGCGCCACCGTCGCCAGCGCCGCGAAGCCGCCGAGCAGCTGGCGCCGGGTCGTCACGGCGCGCCGCCGCGCTCGCAGGCGATCGCGGCGGCGAGCGCCTGCAGGGTCTGATCGTCGAGGCCGGCGAGCAGGCGCGGCATCACCGTGCCGGTGTACGGCGCGTCGCGCAGGCGTGCGAGCCGCGCGTACAAGGCCGGGGCCGGAGCGCGCGGCAGTGCCGGCAGTGCGTCCGGCGCCGCGCCATGGCAGCTGCCGCAGCCGAGGCTCAGCTCGGGGTTCGGGCAGGCGCCGGACGCGGCCGCCGCCGGCAGCGGCGCCAGCGCACAGCTTCCGAACAGCAGGGCGGCAGGCAGACGCAACAGCATGGCCGGGATGCTTGCGGAATCGGCGCTCCGGCGCAACGCATGCCGCCGGCGGTACGCCCGGCGCTGTCGCGTAAACGGGACAGTACCGGGTGCTTCGCCGGGCCGCGCGCGGGGCCGAGCCGCCCGGACGGGGGACGGCTCGCAGTTGCCCCTGCCGGCCAGCATCGGTAATGTTTTTCATTTCTCGGCCGGCGACCGCCGGCGCGTCCCCCCGTTTCACCCTTTGGTTCCAGAAACTTATGTCGGATATCGCGGCTCTGCTGAAGAGCGAAATCACCCGCCTGTCGAAGAAGGTCGTGCGCCAGCAGGCGGCGTCGCTGCAGAAGGCCAGCACGGCGCACCGGCGGCAGCTCGCGGCGCTGAAGAAGCAGGTCGGCGACCTTCAGAAGGAAGTGACGCGGCTGCGCCGCGCTGCGGCGAACGCTGTGCCGGACGTCGAGGCCGACGCGCCGGGGCGCAAGCTGCGCTTCGTCGCCAAGGGGCTGAAGCCGCTGCGCACGCGCCTGGGCGTCAGCGCCCGCGAGTTCGGGCTGCTGATCGGCGTCAGCGAGCAGGCGGTCTACAACTGGGAAACGCGCCGGGCGACGCCGCGCGCCGCCCAGCTCGAGAAGATCGCCGAACTGCGCGGCGTCGGCAAGAAGGAAGTGCGCGCGCGGCTCGCCGCGCTGGAAGGCGAAGCGGCCGAGGCTTGATCGGCCCGGCTCCGGAGAGTCCGGAGCCTATCGCGGGCGGCGCCCGTCGCCCGCGAAGCTCGACCAAAACGAAAAAGGCCGGTGCAGCGTCGGCGGCCTTGCGGCCCTCGGCGCTGCACCGGCCCGCTTGCGGCCGTCAGTCCGTATCGCGGCGGTGCGCGGCCTGATACAGCGCCGGCAGCACCAGCAGGCTCAGGATCGTCGCCGAGATGATGCCGCCGATGACGACCGTCGCCAGCGGCCGCTGCACTTCGGCGCCAGTGCCGGTGTTGAGCGCCATCGGCAGGAAGCCCAGCGACGCCACCAGCGCCACCATCAGGATCGGCCGCAGCCGTGACAGCGCGCCTTCGGTGATCGCTTCGTTGAGCGGCCGGCTCTGCGACAGCAGGTTGCGGAACATCGCGACCATCACCACGCCGGTCAGCACGGCGACGCCGGACAGCGTGATGAAGCCGACGCCGGCCGAGATCGACAGCGGAATGTCGCGCAGCCAGAGGGCGATGATGCCGCCGGTCAGCGCCAGCGGCACGCCCGAAAACACCAGCAGCGCGTCCTTGACCGACGAGAACGTCAGGTACAGCAGGCCGAAGATCATCAGCAGCGAGATCGGCACGACGATCATCAGGCGGTTGGCCGCCGAAGACAGCTGCTCGAACGTGCCGCCCCAGCTCACGTAGTAGCCGGTCGGCAGCTTGATGCCGGATTCGACCGCGGTGCGCGCTTCGGTGACGAAGCCGCCGAGATCGCGGCCGCGCACGTTGGCGGTGACGACGACGCGGCGCTTGCCGTTCTCGCGCGAGATCTGGTTCGGGCCGAGCGTGCGCTCGATTTTCGCGACCTCGGACAGCGGCACGTAGCCGCCGCCCGGCAGCGGCACCGGCAGGCGCGCGAGCGCCGCCGGATCGGTGCGCGCCGCCTCGGGCAGGCGCACCACGACCGCGAAGCGCGCGTCGCCCTCGAAGATCGTGCCGGCGCCGCTGCCGCCGACGGCGGTGGCGACCAGATCCTGCACGTCGGCGACGCGTACTCCGTAGCGCGCCAGCTGCGCGCGGTCCGGCAGTACCGCCAGCATCGGCAGGCCGCTGGCCTGCTCGACTTTGACGTCGGCGGCGCCGGCGATGCCGCCGATGCGCGCGGCGATGCGGTTGGCGAGCCGCTGCAGGGTGTCGAGATCGTCGCCGAACACCTTGATCGCGACGTCCGAGCGCACGCCCGAGATCAGCTCGTTGAAGCGCATCTGGATCGGCTGCGTGAAGCTGTACGCCGCGCCGGGCACCGCGTTGACGGCGGCGGCCAGTTCGTCGATCAGCTGCGCTTTCGGCTTGTCCGGGTTCGGCCATTCCTCGTGCGGCTTGAGCATCACGAAGGTGTCGGTCTCGCCCGGCGACATCGGGTCGGTCGCCGCCTCGTTGGTGCCGGTGCGCGCGAACACCAGGCGCACTTCCGGCACCTCGAGCAGCGCGGTGTTGACGAGCTTCTGCGTCGCCACCGCCTGCTCGATGCCGATGCCCGGGATGCGGGTCGGCTGGATGACGACGTCACCCTCGTCGAGGTTGGGGATGAACTCGGCGCCGAGCCGCGTCACCAGCCAGCCACAGGCCAGCGTCAGCGCCACGGCGCCGCCGAGCACCAGCGGACGGTGCGTCAGCGCCCAGTTCAGCATCGGCGCATAGACGCGCTTGGCGCCGCGCACCAGCACGTTGTCCTTCTCCGAGATCGGGCCGGTCAGCAGGATCGCGACCAGCGCCGGCACCAGCGTCACCGACAGCAGCAGCGCGGCGAGCAGGGCGATGATCACGGTCAGCGCCATCGGATGGAACATCTTGCCCTCGACGCCGGTGAGGGCGAGGATCGGCAGGTTCACCAGCACCACGACCAGCACGCTGACCAGACTGGGGCGGAACACCTCGCCGGTCGCCTCGTGCACGACGGCGAGCCGGTGGCGCAGCGGCAGCACGCCGCCGCGCTCGTGCTGCGCGTGTCCGAGCCGCATCAGGCAGTTCTCGACGATGATCACCGAACCGTCGACGATCAGGCCGAAGTCGAGCGCGCCGAGGCTCATCAGGTTGGCGCTGATGTCGCCGCTGACCATGCCGGTGAAGGTCATCAGCAGCGACAGCGGGATCACCAGCGCAGTCAGCAGCGCGGCGCGCAGATTGCCGAGCATCACGAACAGCACCACGACGACCAGCACCGCACCTTCGATGAGGTTCTTCTGCACGGTGGCGACGGTCTTGCCGACCAGCACGGTGCGGTCGTAGACGGTGACCGCCTCGACGCCTTCGGGCAGGCGGCCGCGGATCTCGTCGAGTTTGGCGGCAACGCGACGGGCGACGATGCGGCTGTTCTCGCCGATCAGCATGAACGCCGTCGACAGGACCGTCTCCTCGGTGCCGAGCTGCGCGGCGCCGGTGCGCAGCGGACCGCCGAGGCTGACCTCGGCGACGTCGGCGACCGTGACCGGCACGCCGTTGCGCGTGGCGACGACGACGCGGCGCAGGTCATCGAGCCCGCGTAGCTCGCCGGGCACGCGCACCAGCAGCTGTTCGCCGTAGCGCTCGATGTAGCCGGCGCCGCGGCTGCCGTTCGACGCGATCAGCGCCATGCGCAGATCGTCGAGGCTCAGCTGCTGGGCCAGCAGCCGCGCCGGATCGGGCAGCACGTGGAACTCCTTGACGCGGCCGCCGATGGTGTCGACTTCGGTGATGCCGGAGGTCTGCCGCAGCTGCGGCCGCACGATCCAGTCCTGGATCGTGCGCAGCGCGGTGGCGTCATACGGCGTGCCGTCCGACTGGCGCGCGTCGGGCTTGGCGCGCAGCGCGTACATGAAGATCTCGCCGAGACCGGTCGCGATCGGGCCGAGCGAGACTTCGGCGTCGGCCGGCAGGCTGGAGCGGACGTCGATCAGGCGCTCGTTGACGAGCTGGCGGGCCAGATAGATGTTGGTGCCGTCCTCGAACACCGCGGTGATCGTCGCCAGGCCGTACTTGGAGATCGAGCGCGTCTGTTTGAGGCCGGGCATGCCGCCGAGCGCGGTTTCGATCGGGAAGGTGACGCGGCGTTCCGTTTCGAGCGGCGAATAGCCGGGCGCACGCGCCGCGACCATCACCTGCACATTGGTGATGTCCGGTACCGCGTCGACCGGCAGGCGCTGGTACGAGAACACGCCGATCGCCGCCAGCAGCAGGGCCAGCAGCACCATCATCCATCGCCGCGTGACGGCGAGGTGGAGCAGGGAGTCGATCATGGGTTCACTCCTCGCTCTTGGCCTGCCACTGCGACTTCAGCAAGAAGCTGTTGCCGACCACGACGCGCTCGCCGGCGGCGAGGCCCTCGCGCACTTCCGCGTAATGGCGGTCCTGCGCGCCGAGCACGACGGCGCGCGCGACGAAACCGCCGTCGCGCTCGACGAACACGCTGCTGCGACCCTCCAGCTCCTGCAGCGCCGATTGCGGCACGGCGAGCGCGACGGCGTGCTCGGCGGTGATCAGCTCGGCGCTGACGAACTGGCCCGGGCGCCAGCGGCCGTCGGCGTTGTCGAGCGTCGCGCGCACGCGCACGCTGCGGCGCTGCGGATCGCTCTCCGGCGCCACGTAGTCGACGCGGGCGCGCGTCGCCTCGCTGCCGCGCTCGGCGTAGAGATCGACGGGCTGGCCGACGCTGACGCGCCCGGCGTCGTGCGGGAACACCGCCAGCTCGGCCCAGACCTTCGACAGGTCGCCGATCAGGAACAGCGTCTGGTCGCCGAGCGACTCGCCGTCGTTGACCTGGCGGTCGAGGATGCGGCCGCCGATCGGCGCGGTGATGCGATAGGGCTCGAGGCTGTCGTTCGATTCGACCACCAGCAGGGTCTCTCCGGCGGCGACGCGGTCGCCGATGTTCTTGGTGACCTTGCGGGCGATGCCGGGGTAGCGCGCGGCGACGCGGCGGATGTGGTCGGCGGCCGGCGCGATCTCGCCGTAGACGCTCAGCACGTCGGCGATCGTCTGCGGGCCGGCCGGCGCGACTTCGACGCCGGCCTCGCGGCGGTGCGCCTCGTCGAGCTGGATGACCAGTTCGGTCGCGGCCGCCGGCGTGGCGATCGCGGCCGGCGGGGCGTCGCCGCCGCAGGCGCTGAGCAGGGCGGCGAGCGCGATGCTGGTGAGAGCAAGAGTGTGGTTCATGGCGAGGGAGTTCCGTTCGGGGCGGCGGCCAGCGCGGTCATGCGCTCGACGGCGGCCAGCATGCGGTGGTAATCGGCGGCGTTGGTCAGCAGTTCGCGTTCGAGGTCGAGGCGCGTCTTCTGCGCGTCGAGCAGGTCGATCTGCGAATAGCGGCCATTGGCGTAGCCACGGCGCGTCAGCGTCAGTGCTTCTTCGGCCTGCGGCACCAGCACATCGCGCAGCGATTCGACCATGGTGCGCGCGTGGCGCAGTTCCTGGACGAAGTCGTACAGCGTCGTTTCGCTCTTGACCGCCGCGGCGCGGCGTTCGGCGCCGACGCGGTCGCGCAGCGCCGCGGCTTCGGCGATCGCGCCCTGGTTGCGGTTGCCGATCGGCAACGGCAGCAGCATCGAGGCGATCAGCGCGTAGTCGCCGGTCGACTGCAGACGGCGCACGCCGGCGCTGAACAGCGGGTCGCCGTTGACCTGCGACTGCGCGTAGCTCAGCTCGGCATTGCGCAGGCGCTGCTCGACGTCGTAGCGCGCGAAATCCGGGCTGCGCCGCAGGCGCTCGACCAGCACGCTGTAGTCGTCCGTCGCCGGCAGCATGCGCAGCTCGGCGCGGGCATGGTCGAACTGCGGCTCGGATTCACCCCACTGCGCGCCGAGCATGCGGCGCTGCGTCGACAGCAGATGCTCGTAGTGCTCGTACTCCAGCTGGGCGCGTTCGAGCGCGATGCGCGCGCGGTTGACTTCGAGGCTCGACGCCGCGCCGGCGCGCACGCGGCGCTCGGCCGCGGCCAGCGTCAACTTGGCGTTGTCGATGCTGCGCTGGGCGAGATCGAGCTGCTCCTGCGACTCGACCACATCGATGAAGCGGCGCGTGGTCTCGGCCAGCACGTCGAGTCGCGCCAGCTCGGTGTCAGCGTCGACCTGTTCGATCTGCGCGCTGGCGACGCCGATGCGCGCTTCGCGCTTGCCTGCGCTCTGCCAGACCTTGGCCAGGCGCAGCGTCGCCTCGATCGATTCGGCGTTGCGGTAAGGGCCGCTGCCGGCGAAGTTCTCGAGATCGACGCCGACTTCGGTGCGCGGGCTGAGCCCGGCCTGCACGCGGCGGCCGTCGGCGGCGGCGCGGTCGTAGGCGTAGCGGGCCAGATCCGGATGCGCGCGCAAGGCGAGCGTCGCGGCCTGATCGAGGCGCAGTTCGCCGAGCGGATGCGGCACTTCGGCCACGGGGGGCGCGGCGGCGGCCGCGCAGGACAGCGCCAGCAGCAGGCCGAGGCCTGCGGCGGGACGCCAGCGTTTGGGCAACATGTGTAGCTCCCGAAACTGATGAATACGACGGCATCGCCCATGCCGGACGGCATGCGGGCGATATTGGGGCAGGCCGCAGCCGCACGCCTTGACGGGCGTCAGCCGCAGCAATCGGGAACTAGCGGGGCGGGCCGCGCAGCGGCGGCGGGAGCTGTGGCTGTCGGTACAGCCCGGACGGGCTGGCGCGCTCGGGGCGCAGGCCGGTGTGCGGCGGCGCGAACAGCAGCAGCAACAGCGGCAGCAGGACGACGAGGGCGACCGGCCAGGCCGTCAGGGGCATGACGGCCTGTGCCGAACCGTCGTCGCCGAACATGCGCACGTCGTGATCCTGATCGTGCGGCAGGTGCGGGGTCGAGGCGTCGGCGATATAGGTCAGCGGCACGATGCTGCCGTCGACGGTCGTCTGCGTTTCGCCGAGATGCTGGTGCCAGTGCAGGTCGACGGCGCGCACGAGCAGCATCGAGCTGACCAGGACGGTCAGCAGGACGGCGAGCAGCGGCGAGCCGTGACGGAACATGTGATCAGTGTAGCAGCCGGTGTCCGGCGGTGCGTAAATGAGAAGCACGACGCGTGCCGGGACGCGCCGTGCTGGCCGGTTGGCGCGCGTTACTTGGCCGGCGTCGCCGACAGGCGCTTGCAGATCGGCCGGTCCGGATTGGCCTTGCAGGCTTCCTCGAGCTTGGCGCGACGCTCTTCCTTGCACGACTCCGGATGGGCCTGGCACTCGGCCGCCTTCTCCTGCATCTTCTGCTTCATTTCCTCGCACTTGGCCGGATCGGCGTCGCACTTGGCCTTGATGCGTTCCTTGGCCTGTTCGCAGCGCTCCGGATGCTGCTGGCACCAGGCGGCGCCGGCACCGGAACCGGCCGGTGGCGTCGCGCCGTCCTGCGCGTGCGCGAGCGGGGCGCTGCCGAGCACGGCGAGCGCGACGAAACACAGCGAACGGATCTTCGAGGAGCGGATCTTCATGGCGGGGCTTCCAGTCGGGGAGGGCACGGGCAGTGTGCCGCAGCCGCGTCGCCGACGGTGTAACGCTTTGTCACGCCGGCGCGGCCGCCGCGGCGACGCTCAGGCCGGCCGGATGTCGCCGGCGACCGGCGCATTGTTGACGATGACCGCGGTGCGCAGCTGCGTGAGATTCTCGCGCATGATGTCGGCGACCAGCTCGTCGGTACGCGGGTCGGCGAGCACGTCCTCGACGATGCGGAAGCCGGCGTCGACCAGCGCCTCGCTGATGTCGCGATAGAACGGCAGCCGCGACAGCCGGCTGGCGCGCGGATCGTTGGCGAGCTTTTCGAAGACCATCGCGCGCAGGTCCTTCTCGTTTTCCTTGAGTGCGCGCGCGATGTTGCGCGTGTAGGTGCCGCGGCCGAGCACGTCGGCGACCTCGTCGAGCACGGCGACGGTGACGGCGTCGCTGATCGAATCGACGATGGTGTTCTTGAAGCGGTTGACGAGCAGGTAGGTGAAGTCGTCGCCGAGCGCGCGGTCGGCGGCGCTGCCGAAGCGCGACAGCAGTACGACGATGCGGATCACGCGGAACAAGCGGAAGCCGCGGATCGCCGGATGCGCCGCCGGGATCATGCCGAGAATCTCGTACCAGTTGCGCATCAGGAACTGGCGCTTCCAGCCCTCGGCGCGCCAACGCCACAGGAATTCGACGGCGAAGATCGCGCAGATGACGAGATCGGCCAGGATGATGTCACGGCGTTCCTGGGCGGTGACCGGCCCCCAGGTTTCGTAGGCGAGCAGGCCGATCGAAATGATCGCCAGCGCCAGCATCAGCCAGTCGACGGGGCCGATGCGGCGGCGGGGCGGGGCGGCGGTGGCGTGGGTCATGGAGCTCCTTCGCGGTCGCGAGCGGCGATCCCGCCGTCAGGTCGGCGGCGGTCGCGCAGAATGAGGAAATGCCCGCTCTGAACGGCGGGCATGCGCCGCTATGATGCGGCCACCGCAACAGGAGCGCACCCCATGATCCGATCCGTCACGATGGCACGTGCCGTCGCCGCCGCCCTGCTGCTGCTCGCCGGCGCCGTGCGGGCCGACGCCGGCGCGACGTTCCGCGCGCAGTTCGGCGATGCCTTTCTCGATCGCTACTGGGCGCTGCAGCCGGACGCGGCGATCACCGTTGGCTATTACCGCTATGCCGCGCGCATCGCCGTGCCGGACGCCGCCTACCGCGCGCGCCGGCTCGCCTTTCTCGACCGCTCGATCGCCGCGCTGCGGCGCCTGCCGGAGGCCGGCATGGACGCAGCGACGCGTACCGACCGCGCGGTGCTGCTGAGCCAGCTGGAGCAGGAACGCTGGTCGCTCGCCGAGTTCCGCGAGTGGCAGTGGAACCCCTCGCTCTACAACGTCGCCGACGCCTTCGCGCTGCTGCTGAACACGCCATACGCGCCCGAGGCCGAGCGTCTGCGCACGGTCTCGCAGCGCCTGACGCAGGTGCCGGCCTATTACGCGGCGGCGCGCGCCGCGATCGAGCGGCCGGTGCGCGAGCAGGTGCAGCTGGCGATGCAGCAGAGCCAGGGCACGCTCGACGTGTTCGGCGAGGCGCTCGAACGGCAGCTCGCCGGTTCGGCGCTGCGCGCCGACGAGCGCGCGCGCTTCCTGCAGCGGCTGCGCGCCGCACGCGCCGCGGTCGAAGGCTACATCGCCTTTCTCGAGGCGCTCGACCAACGGCTCGCGCGCGACGGCGGCGGCCGCGACTTCCGCATCGGCGCCGCCGCCTACGAGCGCCTGTTCGGCTACGCGATCCAGACCGGCGTCACGCCGGACGCGCTGCATGCGCGCGCGTTGCAGGAGAAGGAGCGGCTGCACGAGCGCATGGCCGAGCTCGCCGACCACCTGTGGCCGAAGTACTTCCTGGATCAGGCGCCGCCGCCCGAGCGCGTCGCACGCATCGGCCAGCTGATCGCCCGGCTGTCGGACAACCACGCCACGCCCGCCGGCTTCTACGGCGAGGTGCAGGCGCTGATTCCGCGCCTGGAGGACTGGGTGCGCACGCACGGGCTCGTCGATCTCGATCCGAGCCGCCCGCTCGCGGTGCGCGTGACGCCGCCGTACCAGCGCGGCGTGGCGATGGCCTCGGTCAACGCGCCGGGCCCTTACGATGCAACCGCCAGGACCTACTTCAACGTCACGCCGCTCGACGACTACACGCCGGCGCAGGCCGACAGCTTCCTGCGCGAGTACAACCGCTGGCTGCTGCAGATCCTGGTGATCCACGAGGCGGTGCCCGGCCACTACGTGCAGCTGGTCTATGCCAACAAGGCGCCGAGCCGCATCAAGAGCGTGTTCGGCAACGGCCCGATGATCGAGGGCTGGGCGGTCTACAGCGAGCGCATGATGCTGGAAAGCGGCTGGGACCCGTCGCCGGAAATGGAGCTGATGTACTCGAAGTGGCTGTTGCGCGTGGTCTGCAACACGCTGCTCGATTACGGCGTGCACGTGCGCGGCATGTCGGAGGACGAGGCGCTGCACCTGCTGCGCGACGAGGCCTTCCAGAGCGAGACGGAGGCGCACGGCAAGTGGCGCCGCGCCCAGCTCAGTTACGTGCAGCTGGCCAGCTACTTCGCCGGCTACTCGGCGATCTACGACTTCCGCGAAAGCCTGAAGCAGCAGCTCGGCGAGCGTTTCGACCTGAAGAAGTTCAATGACCGCTTCCTGAGCTACGGCAGCGCTCCGGTCGCGGTCATCACGCCGCTGATCGGCGCCGAGGACGTCGCGCGCTGAGCCGCCGGCCGCGGCCGGCCGGCGCCCGCCGTGCGCCGGCCTGGGGCGAATCGCGTACGGCGGCGCTGGCATCAAACATGCTTGCGAATCATCCGACCGTTCAAGGTGGAACGGCATCGGGGGAAATTTCGTGCGCCTACGCCTGTTCCGGCAGCCGTCGCTGTGCGCCGCATTCGCGGCATTCGTCGCCACCGTCCTGAGTGCGCCGGCCGCGGCCGAGGTCGCGGCACGCCCGCATCTGGTCGCCGCCGACACCATCAGCGCCGGCGACACCGCGTGGATGCTCAGTTCGACGGCGCTGGTGCTGCTGATGACGATTCCCGGCCTGGCGCTGTTCTACGCCGGCATGGTGCGCAAGAAGAACGTGCTCGCCACCGCGCTGCAGAGCTTCTTCGTCTGCGCGCTGGTCACCGTGCTCTGGGTGCTGGTCGGCTACAGCCTCGCGTTCACGCCGGGCAGCCCGTACCTCGGCGGCCTCGACCGCTTCGCGCTGCAGGGGCTGCTGTATCTCAAGGACGCCGGCCAGCTGACCGTCAGCCACGTCGCGACGACGATTCCCGAATCGGTGTTCGTGATGTTCCAGATGACCTTCGCGATCATCACCCCGGCGCTGATCACCGGCGCCTTCGCCGAACGCATGCGCTTCGGCGCGATGGTGCTGTTCATGGCGCTGTGGTCGCTGCTGGTCTACGCGCCGGTCGCGCACTGGGTCTGGGAGCCGACCGGCTGGCTCGCCGGCCTCGGCGCGCTCGACTTCGCCGGCGGCACGGTCGTGCACATCAACGCCGGCGCCGCCGGCCTGGCCTGCGCCTACATGCTTGGCCGGCGCACGCATTACGGCAGCGAGCCGTTCATTCCGTTCAATCTTGGTTTCACGATGCTCGGCGCCTCGCTGCTGTGGGTCGGCTGGTTCGGCTTCAACGCCGGCTCGGCGGTCGCCGCCGACGGCCGCGCCGGCATGGCGATGCTGGTCACGCAGACGGCGACGGCGATGGCCTCGCTGACTTGGGTCACCGCCGAGTGGCTGATCCGCGGCCGCGTCTCGCTGCTCGGCGCGCTGTCCGGCGCCGTCGCCGGCCTGGTCGCGATCACGCCGGCGTCCGGCTTCGTCAATGTCGGCGGCGCGCTGGCGATCGGCGTCGCCGCCGGCGTCGCCTGCTACTGGGGCGCGACCGGCCTCAAGCGCCTGCTCGGCGCCGACGACTCGCTCGACGTGTTCGGCATTCACGGCATCGGCGGTCTGGTCGGCGCGCTGCTGACCGGCGTGTTCGCCGACAAGAACATCGGCGGCGCCGAAGGCCACGTGCTGACGCAGGCGATCGGCGCGTTCGCGACGCTGGTCTACAGCGGCGTGGTGTCGCTGCTGATCCTGGTCGTCCTCAAGTACACCGTCGGCCTGCGCGTCAGCGCCGAGGAAGAGCTCACCGGACTCGATCTCTCGCTGCACGGGGAGACGATTCCGTAGATCGCGATCGACGCGGCGCAAGGCTGGATCTGGGGCAGACGGAAGGAGCGGTTTTTGCGCGTCCGGCATGAAGCCGGCGCAAGGGAGTTGTCGTCATGACCGAGAACGAAGCATTGCTGCTCGCCACGCGCCTCTATGTGCGCATGCGCGCCAACGGCGGACGCGTGATCGACGCCGTGTGGATGACGCAGAACGTCGAGTACGCGCGCGAGGTCCTGCGTCTGGCCTACGCGCACGCCGACGGCGAGGTCCAGCGTCTGGCGGCGCGTTTCGAGGAACTGGTGTTCGGCGCCGCGGCACCGCGCGCCGCCGCGCCGGCCGCACCGCGCCCGGCGGCGGCGCCGGGGCTGGCGGTGCCGAACAAGTACGTCGGCGTGCTGCGCTGAGGAAGGTCTGAAAAACGCCGTCATCGCAAGGCTGCAGCGGCCGTGGCGATGCAGAGACGCCACGGGTGTCGTGCGCCGCCGGATGGCTTCATCGCCGCGGCTCCTCGCCATGACGATGGATGAGCTTTATCAGCGGTTCCCTAAACGCGCTCTGTCGCGCCGGCGCGGACGTGACGCCGCGCTTCCCGGCTTTTCTTCCTACGACGAGCAGCTGATGCTCAGGTGCCGGGCATCCGCCGGCGGCTCGGCGGCGTAGGCCTCGTGTTCCGGCTGTTCGTCGTACGGGCGCCGCAGGATCGTCAGCAGGCGTTCGATTTCCGCGCCGCTGCCGCGCTCCGCCGCCTCGATGGCGCGCTGCGCGAGATGGTTGCGCAGCACGTATTTCGGATTGACTGCGTTCATCCGCGCCGCACGCGCGGCGTCGTCGGTGCCGTCCTCGGCACGCAGGCGCGCGCGCCAGTCCGGCAGCCAGGCGTCGAAGGCCTCGACCGCCGGCAGCCAGTCGCGCAGCGCCGAGGCGTCGCCGCCGTCGGCGGCCGGCACGGCGGCGAGGCGGCGGAAACTGAGCGTGAAATCCGCGCGACCCTGGTGCAGCAGCGACAGGAAGCGGTTGATCAGCGCCGCATCGTCGTCGCGTGCCTCGCGCAGGCCGAGCTTGGCGCGCCAGCGTGCCGTCACCGTCTCGCCGTAGACCGGGCCGTAGCGTTCGAGCAGGCTTTCGGCGATCTCGACGGCGCGGTTCTCGTCGGCGTCGAGCAGTGGCAGCGTTGCCTGCAGCAGCCGCGAGCAGTTCCAGTAGCCGATCGCCGGCTGGCGGTCGTAGGCGTAGCGGCCGCCTTCGTCGCTGTGATTGCAGATGTGGTGCGCGTCGAACGCGTCGAGAAAACCATAGGGGCCGTAGTCGAGCGTCAGGCCGAGCACCGACATGTTGTCGGTGTTCATCACGCCATGGCAGAAGCCGACGCTCTGCCACTGCGCCATCAGCCGCGCGGTGCGCTCGACGACTTCGCCGAGCCAGCGTGCGTAGCGGTCCGGCGCGCCGCGCAACGCGGGGAAGTGCTCGTCGATGACGTGGTCGGCGAGCGGCGCCAGGCGCTCCGGCTGGCCGCGGTAGTAGAACACCTCGAAGTGGCCGAAGCGGATATGCGAGGGTGCGACGCGGCAGATCACGGCGGCGCGCTCGATCGTCTCGCGATAGACCGGGTCGTCGCCGACGATCAGGCTCAACGCACGCGTGCTGGGGATGCCGAGATGATGCATGGCTTCGCCGGCGAGATATTCGCGCACGCTCGAGCGGATCACGGCACGGCCGTCGGCGAAGCGCGAGTACGGCGTGCGTCCGGCGCCCTTGAGCTGCAGATCCCAGCTGGCGCCGGCGGCGTCGCGGAGCTGGCCGAGCAGGATCGCGCGGCCGTCGCCGAGCTGCGGCACCCAGACGCCGAACTGATGGCCGGCGTAGAGCGTGGCGAGCGGCGCGCCGCCGGGCAGCGCGCGGTTGCCGGCGAAGGTCTCGACGAAGGCCGGACTCTGCAGCGCGCCGGGATCGAGGCCGAGCTGCGCGGCGAGCGCGGCGTTGGCGTGCAGCAGCCGCGGCTCGCGCAGCGGCGTCGGCGCGACGCGCGTGCCGTAGGCCTCGCCGAGCGCGGCGAGGCGGTTGTCGAAGCGCAGCGGATCGAGAGGCTCGGGCACGGTGGATTTCACGGAGACGCGGCCGGGGCGGCACGAAAGGCGCACTGTAGCGAAGCCGTCCGCGCAATGCCGGCGGCGCGTCGCCGCGCATCTGTTATAAAGACCGCCATCGCGCGCCCGGCCGCCGGCGGCCGGCGACGCATCACTCTGGCGCAGGGAGCGTTAACGGCATGATGAACTTCAACCACAACATGGGCCTCTGGGGCTTCCTCGTCCTCGTCGCCGACATCTGGGCGATCGTCAGCGTGGTGCAGAGCGCCCTGACGACCGGCAAGAAGGTGTTGTGGATCCTCCTGATCCTGTTCCTGCCGGTGCTCGGCTTCATTCTCTGGCTGCTGGTCGGTCCGCGCGGCCGCTGACGCCAGTTCGCGTTCAGCCCCCGAGCCGCGCGCGCAGCGCCGCCGGTGTCCAGTAGGCCGGCGGCAGCGCCGCGCCGAGCGCGTCGACCAGCTCGACCAGTGCCGCATTGCGCGGCGCGGCGCCGCCGATGCGCGCGGCGAGCCGCACGATTTCGCCGTTCAGTTCCGCGACCTCGGTGCGCTTGCCGTGCTCGACGTCGGCGACCATCGACGGATAGGTGCGGCCGTGCAGGCCGTTGCGCCAGCGCGCGAAGTGCCAGGGCAGCTGCGTGCGGCCGGCGAGCAGCGCGCGGTAGACGCCGTACGGAAACGGCATCGGCAGATCGAACGCGGTGCCGCTGGCGCGCAGCAGGCCGACCGCTTCGTCGAGGATGGCGACGTAGATGGCGCGCAGGTCGCGCTGCGTCAGCAGTTCCTCGAAGCTCGCGTGCGTCAGCGCGCAGATCGCGTTGGCGAGGTTGATCAGCAGCTTGCCCCAGGCCGCGGCTTCACCCTCGGCGCGCTTCACGGCGACGCCGGGCGCCGCCAGGGCGCGGCGCAGCCGGACGTCGTCGCTGCCGACGATCAGCTGCGGGCGCGTCGTCAGCTCGGTTTGCAGCGGCGCCAGCCACTGCGCGTTGAACATCACCGTCAGCGGCACGACGCGCGCGTGCGGCAGGCGCTCGCGCAGGCGGCGCAGCGCCGACAGGCCGTTGAGCGTCGAGACGATCGTGCAACCGCGCGGCACCGGCGGCAGCGTGTCGATCAGCGCGTCGAGTTGCGGATGCTTGACGGCGATCAGCAGGTAATCGACGCCGTCGAGCGCGAGGCTGCCGGCCAGCGGCGGCCGCGGCGCGCGCAGTTCGCCGCCGGCGTGCCGCACGCACAGCGACGCGGCGGCCGCGAAGGCGGCGCGATCCTTGTCGCGCGCATAGATCCGCAGCGGCTCGCGACCGGCGGCGGCGATGAAAGTCGCCAGCGTCGTGCCGACCGCGCCGGCGCCGACCAGCATCATCATCGCCGCATCGCGCCGTGCGGCGCGCGTTGAATGTCCATGTCGGTTCTCCTCATTTTTAACGGGGGCGGTGTCCGATGGCACCGGCGCTCGAGCACGATTATGCGTGGCCGCCGCGCCAGACGCGGGCGGCGGCCGGACAATGACAGCTGCGGCCGGCTCTGCGAGCGTGCCGGCACGAAGCGCGCGCCCGGACATGACACAATCGCCGGCGCCAGAACCGCGAGGGGGAGAACATGCTGAGACGCTGGATCGTCGGAGGATGCGGGGCCGTGCTGTGCGGCGTCGCCGCCGCGCTGCCGCTGGCCGCCGCCGCCCAGGCCGGCGCCGCGGCCACGGCCGACACGGTGCTCGCCTGCATGCGCGGCAATATCCCGCAGACGCTGACGATCAAGGACATCCTGCTCTCCGCCTCGGACCGCAACGGCAGCAGCCGCACGCTGCAGGGGCGGCTCTACGCCAGCCGCGAGCAGGACAAGCTGCGCGCGATGATCCGCATCGCCTCGCCGTCCGATCTCGCCGGCGCCGCTTACCTGCTGCGCGAGCGTGACGGCGGCGATGAGATGTATACCTATCTGCCGGCGCTGGCCAAGGTACGCCGCATCAGCGGCGCCGCGGTCGACGGGTCTCTGTGGGGCACCGATCTGTCGTACGGCGACGTCAAGCAGATCGCCAACGCCTTCACCGGCTCGCAGGCCCGCCTGGAGAAGGAAGAAACGCTCGCCGGCCGTGCGACGCACGTGCTCAGCGTGGTGCCGAGCGCCGCCGACAGCGCGCGCTTCAGCCTGCTGCGCGCCTGGGTCGATGCCAAGACCTGCATGGCCATCCGCGTCGACTTCCTCGACGGCGAGACGGTGCGCAAGCGGCTCACGGTCGAGCCGCAGGATCTGGCGCAGAGCGGGGGCTACTGGTACGCCTCGCAGGCGCTGATGAAGGACCTCAAGGAAGGCTCGCAGACGCGGCTGAAGGTGCTCGGCATCAGCGCCGACAAGGATCTGGCCGACCGCTATTTCAATCCCGGCACGTTCTACGTCGGCAACTGAGCGCCGGAGCCGCGCGTGCAGAGACTGATCGTCTGGATGGCGCGGCGGCCCTGGCAGGTCGTGCTGCTGACGCTGCTGCTCAGCGTCGCCGCGGTACTGGTGATCGTCGATCCGGCTTCGCGCACGCTGCGCCTGCAGGTCGATCCGTCGATCGAGCGGCTGCTGCCGGCCCGCGATGCCGACCGTGCGCTGTACGACCATGTGCGCGCGAGCTTCGGCAATGCCGACCCGGTGATCATCGCGGTGCAGATCGAGCCGCTGTTCAGTCCCGAGGGCATGGCCACCGTCGAGCGTCTGAGCCGGCGCTATGCGGCGCTGCCCGGCGTCAGCGCGGTGCTGTCGCTGGCCAGCGCGCCGAACCTGCATGCCAGCGGCGACGAGCTGGAAATCAGCCCGTTCACGCAGCAGGCGCGCGAGCATCCCGAGCGCATCGCCGGCTTCGCGCAGGGCATCGCCGGCAATCCCTTGTACCGCGGCACGCTGGTCTCGGCCGACGGCCGCAGGGCGGCGTTCGCGCTGGTCGCCGACGGCGTCAGCGAGCAGCAGTTCCTGAAGGACGACTATCCGGCGCTGATCCGCGCCGCGACGCGTGAGGTCGTCGGCGACGCGCCGGTCTGGATCACCGGCACCCAGGTCGGCCGCGCGGCGACCGCGCGCGCGCTGATCGATGCGCTGAAGTTCACGGTGCCGGCGGTATTCGCGATCATCGTCGGCCTGCTGCTGCTGGCCTTCCGCAACGGCCGCGCGACCCTGGCCGCGGCGCTGACCGTCGGTCTGACGCTGCTGTGGACGCTGGCCAGCGCGGTGCTGCTGCGCATGCCGTTCAATCTGGTCACCGCGATCGTGCCGGCGCTGGTCGTGACGCTGGGTCTTTCGTACACGATCTATCTGCTGTCGGCCTACTTCGGCGCGTTCGGCCGTCCCTGGCTGCGCCACGACCGCGCGGCGCGCACGCGCTGGGTCATCAACCGCTCGGGCATCGGCCTGGTGCTGTCGGCGGCGACGACCTCGGCGAGCTTTCTGGCGCTGCTGATCAGCGCGCTGCCGGCGATCCGCCATTTCGCGGTGCTGGCGGCGCTCGGCTCGCTGTACGGCGCGCTGCTGGCGCTGAGCTTCCTGCCGTCGCTGCTGGCGCTGAGCGGTTGCTCGCGGCGCGAGCGGCCGCCGCCGGGCGAAGTGCTGTTCACCGCCGCCGCGACCCGGCTGGCGGCCTTCGCGCAGCGTCGGCGCGCCGCCATCATCGCGCTGGCGTTGCTGCTGATCCCGGTCGGCGGTCTGTTCGCCACGCGCATTCATGCCGGCGCCGAGTTCAGCAAGAGCTTCTCCGAGCGCAGCACGGTGCGCCGCGATTTCGAAGCCATCAACCGCGAGTTCGACGGCGCCAGCCTGATCTCGATCCACATCGACACGCACGTCAACGATGCGCTGACCGATCCGGCGCTGATCGCCCAGCTCGACGCGCTGCAGCAGTGGTTGCGCGCGCAGCCGGAGGTCGGCTCCGCAGTGTCCTACGTCGATCACCTCAAGCTGCTGAACCGGGCCTTCCACGACGACGATCCGGCCGCCTTCGCGATCCCGGACAGCGCCGCGGCGGTCAAGCAGCTGCTGGTGTTCGGCGGCGGCGACGCGATCCGCCATGTCGTCGATCCGCGCTTTCGTTCGGCGCTGATCCAGCTGCGCATCCGCGTCGACGGCTCGCGCCCGGTCGAGGATCTGGTCGCGCGCATCAACCAGCGTCTGCAGGCGATGCCGCCGCCGCTCAATGGCGTCGTCACCGGCAGCCCGGTGCTGGCGACGCGCATGGTGCAGGAGATCGCCGCGGGCCAGTTCCTGTCGATCGCCGTCGCCACCACCGCGATCTGGCTGCTGCTGACGCTGATGTTCACCTCGGCGCGCGCCGGCTTCATCGCGCTGCTGCCGACGGTCGTGCCGGTGGCGATCTACTTCGGCACGCTCGGCGTGCTCGACATCGCCCTGTCGCCGACCACCTGCCTGATCGCCTGCATCGTCATCGGCATCGCCGTCGACGACACCATCCAGTTCCTGGCGCGCTTCAATGCCGACGCCCGCGCCGGCGCCGCCGAGGCGCCGGCGGTGTCGAGCGCGCTGGTCGCCGTGCTGCGGCCGGTGACGCTGAGCACGGTGGCGCTGTGCTCGGGCTTCATGGTCTTCGCCGGCAGTTCGCTGGCGACGCAGGTGCAGTTCGGCCTGCTGTCGGCGTTCACGCTGTTCCTGGCGTGGATCATGAACATCACGCTGACGCCGGCGCTCGGCAGCAAGCTGCGCATCGTGACGCTGTGGGACATCCTGCGCCTCGATCTCGGCGCCTCGCCGCAGTACACGATCCCGCTGCTGTCCGGCCTGTCGCTGCGTCAGGCGCGCGTGTTCGCGTTGCTGTCGAGCCTCGAAAAGCATCCGCCGAACACGCTGCTGATCCGCGAGGGCGATCTGGCGCGCGACATCTACGTCGTGCTCGACGGCCAGCTCGAGGCCTGGGTCGAACGCCACGGCGAGCGCAAGCGCCTGGCGACGCTGACGCGCGGCGCGGTGATCGGCGAGGCCGGCTATTTCGGCCAGCGCCGCACCGCCAACGTCGACACGCTCGGCGCGGTGCGCGTACTGCGCTTCGACTCGCAGGACCTCGAACGCCTGCGCCTGCGCTATCCGCGCATCGCCGCGCTGATCCTGCGCAATCTCAACCGCATCCAGGCCGAGCGTCTGGCGCGCGCGACGGCGATGCTGCAATAGGCGGCGTACGGCGGACCGGCAATCGCCATTTCCGCGGCGCTCCCCGCTAGGCTGGGCTCCCATGAAAGCAGCAGGCCGCGGCACGGCCGGCATGCAAAGATTTCGAAAAACTGCGAGGAGCGCATCATGAGCCTGAAAGGCAAGACCCTGTTCATCACCGGCGGTTCGCGCGGCATCGGCCTGGCGATCGCCGTGCGCGCGGCGCGCGACGGCGCCAACGTCGCGATCGCCGCCAAGACCGCCGAGCCCAATGCCAAGCTGCCGGGCACGATCTACTCGGCGGCCGCGGACATCGAGCAGGCTGGCGGCCGCGCGCTGCCGATCGTCTGCGATCTGCGCGACGAGGCGCAGCTGGCGGCGGCGGTCGAGAAGACGGCGAGCACCTTCGGCGGCATCGACATCCTCGTCAACAACGCCAGTGCGATCTCGCTGACCGGCACGCTCGCGACCGACATGAAGAAGTACGACCTCATGAACGGCATCAACGCGCGCGGCACCTACATGGCCGGGCGCTACTGCATCCCGCATCTGAAGGAGGCCGCCCGGGAGCGCGGCGGCGCGCACATCCTGACGCTGTCGCCGCCGCTCGACATGCGCGCCAAGTGGTTCGCGCCGCACGTCGCGTACTCGATCGCCAAGTACGGCATGAGCCTGTGCACGCTCGGCTGGGCCGAGGAGTTCCGCAAGGACGGCATCGCCGCCAACTCGCTGTGGCCGCGCACGGCGGTGGCGACGGCGGCGCTGAAGCTGGCCGGCGGCGATCCGGTGGTGCGCGCGTCGCGCAAGCCGGAGATCATGGCCGACGCCGCCTACGTGATCCTCAACAAGCCTTCGCGCGAGTTCACCGGCCAGTTCTGCATCGATGACGTGGTGCTGCACGGCGAGGGCATGCGCGATTTTTCGATGTACGCGGCCGTGCCGGGCACGCCGGAGTCGGCGCTGGCGCCGGATTTCTTCCTGCCGGACGATCTGCCGAAGTTCCGCTGACGGACCCGTGCGGGCGGGCCGGCGCGCCGCGGCGTGCGCAGCGTGCCGACCCGCCTTGACGTGCGGCGGCGCTGCACTACGCTTGCCGACCGTCTCTTGCGTTCGTACCCGTCCATCCCATGTCCCGCTGGCGTCCGCCGTCCGAGAAGTCCTCGCCGTACATCACCGCCGAGGGCCACGCGCGTCTGAAGGCCGAGTTCGAACAGCTCTGGCGCGTGCGCCGGCCCGAGGTCGTGCGCGCGCTGTCGGCCGCCGCCGCCGAGGGCGACCGCAGCGAGAACGCCGAGTACCAGTACCGCAAGAAGGAACTGCGCGAGATCGACGCGCGCCTCAAGTATCTGACGCTGCGTCTCGAAGACGTGAAGATCGTCGAGCTCAAGCCCTCGCGCGACGGCAAGGTCTTCTTCGGGGCCTCGGTCGAGCTCGCCGACGAGGACGGCGAGAGCCGCCGCTACCGCATCGTCGGCGCCGACGAGACCGATTCGGCGCGTGGCTGGATCAGCGTCGATTCGCCGGTCGCGCGCGCCGTGCTCGGCCGCGCCGAGGGTGAGATCGTGAAGGTGCGGCTGCCGTCCGGCGAGACCGAGTTCGAGATCGTCGAGGTGAGTTACGCGTTTGCGGACTGAGTGCGCATCGTCCAAGGCTTCCGAACCGCGCCGGCTCACTCGCCGAGCGCCGCGCTGATGCCGCGATGCTCACGGTAGATGCGCCGTACGTATTCGCAGCCTGCATGGCCCTGCCAACGCGCCAGCCAGTGCGCCCAGCCCGGCGGTAACGGCCTTGGAATGTGAACCGGAAATTCCGGCGGCAAGCAGGTCGGCATCAAGATGGTGGCGGCGGTGAGGTCCGCAACGCTGAATTGGTCGCCAACCAAATAGCCGGTCCGCTGCGACTTCTCGGCAACGAAATCCAGTGCCTCCCGCGTCAGGTTGCGCCCGGCATCGGCACCAGCGGCGTCTATCTTCATGTCGAGCATCATGATCGCGCGGATCGCAGGGAATGCCCATGCGTACAGTTTCTGCTGCCATTCCGACAGCCCCGTGGCTATGCGCCTTGCGCTGTATTCGGTATGCGGCAGCCACTCGTAGAAACCCGCGCGCCGTACTGCGGGTCCGATCGCTTCATCGAACCACTTCTGAAGTTCCAGTGCCTGTTCGCGCAGCACGGGGTCGGTCGGGTACAGCGGCGGGTCGGGCCAGGTTCGTTCCACATAGTCGAGCACCGCGGCGGAGTTCTTCAGTACCTTGCCCTCATGACGCAATATGGGCATGGCCTTCTGACCAAAGCGTGCAATCAGCTGCACGGCGTGCGGCCCCGGCAACAGCGAGCGCCGGACATGAGGTACGCGCTTGTGGTCCAAGGCCCAGCGCGCCTTCTCCGGATACATCGAAAAGCGCATTTGCCAAAGCTCCGGATTGCTCATGATCTCTCCGCAAGAGCGTGCGGTGTGCAGGGCGTGCAGGGCACGGCCGCGATCCAGCCTCAGTTTTCCCAGAGCGCCGGCGGGTCCGGCAGCTGCGCCGGCAGGTCGACGACCGGCACCGCTTCGAGGCGCGCGCTGTTGGCGCCGATCTTGGCGGCGATCCACTCGCGCAGCTGCTTGCGGTTGTCGGCGATCACCGGCTGCTCCGGCGCCAGCCGGGCGGCGCGGTCGAGCAGCTGCAGCGCGGCGTAGACATCGCCGTTGCGCGCGCGCGCGGCGGCGAGATTGTTGAGCTGCACCGGGTCGAAGGGGTTGTCGCCGAGCGTGGCTTCGAGCGAGTCGACCGCCTGCGAGACGCGGCCGGATTCGAGCAGCGACTGCAGCTGCGCCGAACTCGGCGCGGGGCCCTGCGCGAGCGCAGCCAGCGGCAGCAGCAGGCCGCCGGCGGCGATCTGCACGAGCAGGCGCGAAGCGCGCAGTCGCGATGCGGAACGGATCGGCGTCATGGCAGCGGTCCCTTGAAGACGTTGGGCGCGTTGGGCTCGGGCGGCAGCGGCTGCACACCGGAGAAATACCAGCGCAGATAGCCGAGCAGGACCAGTTCTTCGTAATCGCGGGCGTTGTCGACGCTCAGCGTGCCGCCGAGCGACAGCCGCTCGGTCATGCGGTACTGCACGGCGCTGCCGACGCGATAGGCCAGGCCGCTGTTGTTCTGCGAGGCGTAGCCGGTCGCCAGGTTCGAGGCCGGTTCGGAGGCGGCCAGATCCTCCACTTCTTTCTGCAGCGCGCCGTTGTTCGGATACAGCGCTGCGCCGTCCTCGCGGAAGCTCTGCAGGCCGAGCGCGAGCTCGGCGCGGTAGCTGAGCGCGCCGTAGGTGCCGGTGAACGAGATCGGCACCGTGACCGCGCCGAAGTACTGCGGGCTGAAGTAGCCGCCGTGGCCGAAGCTGAAGTAGCGCAGGTTCTTGTCGAAGCCGAGCGCGGTCAGATTGAGCCCGACGGTCAGCGTCTGCGAGCCGCGCTGGTAGGCGCGGATGAACAGGCCGCCGCCGATCTCGTATTCGCTGTTCTCGTCGACGTTGCGGCCGGTGTAGACCGAATAGCCGCCGTTGCCGTAGAGGCCGTAGCGGCCGAAGTCGTAGGCCGCATCGAAACGGCCGCCGGTGCGCGTCACGCCACCCCAGTCGTGGCCGGTCAGCGGGTCGTAGGCGCCGGCATACGACAGCAGACTGTCGGTGACGGCGCGCCGCGAGACGTCGAACTTGAGGCTGAGTTCGCCGAACTGCGGTGCCCACTGCAGGCCGCCGACCAGATTCTCGATGCTGAAGCCGACCGGCGTCGTGCCGAGGTCGGCGCTGAAGTCGGCGATCTGCCAGGCGGCGGCGAGCGCGATGCCGCTGTCGGACTGGTCCAGCTCCTGCGAATCGCCGTTGATCAGCGCCAGCGTGCCGAACTTGAGCAGGTTGTCGCCGGACACCGTGCTGGCGTCGAGATAGACCGGCCGCACGCGCAGGCCGATGCGGCCGGCGCGCCACTGGCGGCTGGTCCAGTCGATCGGCGTTTCGAGATCGTAGAGCTGACCGAGCCCGGATTCGCCGTTGCGCGAGCGGCTCATGAAGCCGCCGAGCGCCCAGCCGCTGACCTGCGCTTCGAGGCGGTCGATCGGCTTGACCTGGGTTTCGTCGTACGGCGCGACCCATTCCGAATCCGGTGCCGGCGTGCGCAGCCGGCGTTCGAACTGCAGCGCCAGCGGCGCGCCGTAGCGCGAGCTGCTGGCGCTGGCGAGCTCGCGGCCGCTGCCGCCCTGCAGCTTGGCGTCGAGGCGGTAGCCGGCGTAGCGCGCATCGGCCGGCGGCACGGCTGCGGGCGTCGGGGCCGCGCCGCGTTCGGCGGCCGGCAGCGCGGGCGTCGCCGGCAGCACCGCCTCGCTGCCGGCATCCGGCGCCCGCGGCAGCAGCGGTCCGACCGGTACGTCCTCGCCGCGCAGCATGTCGCGCAGCGGCTCGGGTAGCAGGCGCGCGTCGCCGCTGGCCGGGTCGATCAGGGTCAGGTCCGGCGGCTGCGCGCCGTAGGCATCCTGTTTCTGGGCGAGCAGTTCGGCCTCGCGGTAGTGGCCGAGCGCTTCGGCCTGACGGCCGCGCTGTTCGGCGAGGCGGGCGGCGGCGCGGTGCGCGGCGACCGGGTCGTTGCCGCGCTGGAAGGCGAGGTCGATCCAGCGCGCGGCGCTGTCGCGGTCCTGGGCGGCGAGCGCGGCGTCGATCGCCGCGTACAGCTGCTCGTCGCTCGGCTCGGCCGACTTCATCAGCGCGCGGCCGATCGCCAGCGCCTTGTCGGGCTCGCCGGCCGACGTGAACAGGCGCGCCAGCGCCATCTGCACGCGCGGCTGATCGGGATAGCGGGCGACGACCTCGCGCAGTTGCTTGTAGGCGGTGCCGAAGTCGCCGCGCTCGCGGGCGCGGTCGGCGAGCTTGATGCGGTAGCCGACGATCAGGTCTTCGAGCGTGCGCGACTGCGCCGGCGTCAGGCCGCCGCGCTGGATCAGCGTGGTGCTGACCGCTTCGAACTCGGCGTCCTGGTCGATCTGCAGCAGCAGCGCCGCGTACTGGATGCGGTCGCCGGCCGAGGGCTCGCCGCGCGACGCGAAGCTGCGGCGCAGCACGGCGACCGCGCGCGCCGGATCGCCGAGCGCGGCCCAGCCCTGCGCCAGCGCGCTGGCCAGCGCCGGATCGTTGCCGGCGCCGTCGACCGCGGCGCCGAGCCATTCGGCGGCGTGGCTGGCGTCACCGCGCTGCGCGGCCTGCGTGGCGCGCTGCACCTGGTAGCGGACCCAGGCCTCGTGCTGCAGCTTGCGCGCGTCGGCGTTGCGGTCGGCCGGCGCCAGTTGTTCGAGCGCCTGCAGCGCCTCGTACCAGCGCTGCGATTCGGCATAGGCGTAGGCCTGCGCGAGGCGCGCCTGCGCGGTGTTGCTGGCCGCCTCGACCATGGCGTTGAGCAGCGATTCGGCTTCGGCGTCGCGGCCCATGCGCCGGTAGAGGCGAGCGAGGTCGAGGCGCACCCACGGCGATTCCGGCGCCGCGACCAGCGCTTCGCGCAGCTTCTGCTCGGCTTCGGCGTTGCGGCCGGCCTGCACGAGCGCGGCGGCCTGCTCTCGCGAGATCTCGGCCTGTGCGGTACGGAACTCGATGCGCGAGGCTTCCGGCGCGTTGGCCAGCAGGCGATTGGCTTCGTCGTTGCGGTGGCTGCGGATCAGCACGCCGGCGAGGCCGCTGACCAGCTCGGGCTGGTTCGGATGCGCTTTCAGCGCCTCGCGCAGCTTCTGCTCGGCGAGCGTCGCCTTGTCGTTGGCGACCAGCGCATCGGCGTAGGCGCGCACCACCGAGGCCGGTGCGCCGCCCGGCGGCGGCGCCGCGAGCGCGCTGGCGTAATCGGTCTCGGCCTGGCGCGTATCGCCGTCGGCGGCGGCCTGCTCGGCGCGGCGTACGCGGCCCCAGAAGGTCGCCGTGCGGCGCGCCTCGCGGTAGCGCGGTTCGAGGCCGGGCTTGGCGCGGATCGCGGCGTCGAACAGGCCGCCGGCCTCAGCGAAGCGCTGCTGGCGCAGGCGCACCAGCGCGAGTCCGGCGCGGGCGTCGGCGACGTTACCGGTGTTGCGGCCGATCAGGCGCTCGAACGTCGCCTCGGCGACGGCCAGTTCGCCGTCGTCGAGCGCACGAAAGCCATGCGCGAGTTCGGCGTCGGCGGCCTGGCCGGCCTGGGCGATGACGGCGCCGGCGCGCGCCTGCTTGAGCGCGTCGAGCTTGTCGGCGATTTCGGCGTCGCGGCCGACGCCGTCGAGGTAGGCCTGATACAGCGGCTGGTCGGCCGAGGTCGCCTGCAGCCAGACCAGCGCCTGACGCCAGGCGCGACGGGCGTCGGCGCCGTACTTGGGATCGCCGGCCAGCGTGCGCAGGCGCTGGATGCCCTCGCGGCGCGAGGCGGCGCGGTAGGTCAGCACGCGCGCATAGGTCAGCGCGTAGCGGGTGTCGCCGGCATTGCGCTGCGCCAGCGTTGCCAGGGCGTCGCGCGCCTCGGCGTAGCGGCGCTCGATGCCGGCCATCGTCTCGTAGTACTCGAGCGCGGTGACGTCGTCCGGCGGCGTGCTGCCGCCGAAGGCCTGCTCGTAGGCGGCGACCGCGTCGGCGGCCTTGCCCTGCTGGCCGAGCGCGCGGGCGCGCGCCAGTGTCGCCGGCGCGCCGCCGCTGAGCAGCTCCTGCTGCGCGCGGCGCAGTTCCGGCGAATCCGGCGCGACCTGGCGCAGCGTGTCGAGATAGCGGCGCGAGTCGCCGGCGTTGCCGTTCTGTTCTTCGAGCACCGCCAGACGTGCCAGCGCGCGGGCATTGCGCGGATCGGCGGCGAGCACGCGCTTCCAGCTTTCGCGCGCGAGGTCGGGGCGCTGCTTGGCGTCCCAGAACTCGGCCTGCTGCACGAGCTGGGCGACGGCGCCGTCCTGCTGGGCCAGCGCCGCCGGGATCGGCGCGGCGCCGAGCAGCAGGCCGGAGCACAGGCCGAGCGCGACGCGGTGCCGTGCGACTTTCATTGCCATGAAGGAATCACTCTGCCGTGGGCGTCGAAGCGATAGCGGCCGTCGACGTAGCCTTTGCCGAACAGCGTCAGCACCTGATCGTAATAGCGCGCCGGCTTGCCGTAGAGGCCGTCGACGCGGCTGGCCGCGAGCCGGGTGCGGGCCAGTTGGTAGCTGTCCGGATCGCTGACCGTCAGCAGGTACGGCAGCAGGGCCGCATAGAAGCCGGGCGGCGCCTCGCCGCCGACGCCGCTGTTGCCGGTCGTCCATTTCTCCGGTGCGCGCTTGAGTTCGGCGACCAGATCGCGGAAACCGAGCAGGGCGAGGCGCATCTGCTGCGCGTGCGGATTGTTGATCGGCGCCAGACCGGCCCACAGGTAGGCGCGGATCGCGTCATAGCTGCCGACGCCGCCGGTCTTCGGATCGACGACGATGCGGTCGGTACGCCACATCGTCCAGTCCGGCACGCGGCCGAGCGGGGCGATCTGCGGCAGCAGCGCCACGTAGTCGCGCAGCAGGCGCAGCCACGGTCCCTGCGGGTCCTCGTCCTGCAGCGCCGCCAGCTGCAGCGGCACGTAGTAGCTCGGATTGATGCGCACCGCGTTGTCGTCGCCGACGAAGCCTTGCGGTGCCGGCAGCAGCAGGTACGGACCGGCCGGCATGCGCACGACTTCGCGCGCGGCGATCTGCGCGAGCAGGGCGCGGCCTGTGGCGCGGTAGTCCGGCTGCTTCCAGAGACGGCCCGCCTCGATCAGCGTGTAGGCCAGCCAGAGGTCGGCGTCGCTGGCCGGATTGGCGTCGATGACGCCCCAGCTGCCGTCGTCGCGCGCGCCCCAGTGCCAGGCTGGCAGGTTCTGGCGCAGGTTGCCGTAGGCGAGGTTCTTCTCGGTCCAGTCGAGGATCTGCGCGAAGCGCTTGCGGTCGTTGGCGACGAGCGCGAAGAACAGCGCGTAGGCCTGGCCCTCGGACACCGTGCGTGCGCGCTCGGTCCAGTCGATGACGCGGCCCTGCACGTCGATGAAGGCGTCGTCGAAGGCACGCCAGTCGTCCCACACCGGCGGCGGCGCGGCGCGCGCCGCCTGCGCGCTCAACAGCGTCAGCAGGCAGGCCAGCCAGCGCATCGGTCGGATCATCTCGGACGGTCTCGGCTCGGCTGGAGCTTTCAGGTTTTGTGGGCGAGGCGCTGCGCGGCGCGACGCCGCATCAGGCCCATGACGACGGACCCGAGGATGATGACAAGCAGCAGCGCCGTTGGCCAGATCAGATACGGGTGCAGGTAGAACCAGCGGCGCAGCGCGAACCACCAGGGCAGGTGGCCGACGTCGTAGTGCACGCCGAGTTCGTAGCCGCTGAGCTTGCTGCCCTGCATGATGGCCAGTGAGCCGTGGATGAACTGCGAAGTGCCGGCGTCGGTCAGCGCCAGGGCCGCATCGCGCACGTCGCCGTCGCGGCCGGCCGTCAGCAGGACCACGCTGCGGCCGCGCTGCAGCGGCGATTCGAAGCCTTCGATGGCGGCGAAGCGCTGGCCGGCGTCGACCAGTACACGGCTGGCGTGCTCGCGTGCGGCGCCGACATCGTGGCCGCGCAACCAGCGCTCGTTGAACACGCGCAGCGTGCCGATCGGCGCGAGCTCGACCTGCTGGCCGTTGAGGCGCAGCGGCATGCGGGTGGTCCAGTCTTCCGGCAGGCCGAGCCGGTCGAGGCGGCCGACCAGCAGCAGGTCCCGGTCCTTGATCGAGGCGAGACCGTCGGTGGTCGTGATGCTGACGCGGGTCGCCGCATCGCGCGTCCAGCGGCCGAGATGGCCGAGCGCGATCAGCGCCGCCGAGATGTCCTCTTCGACCGGTGCCGCCGGCAGCACGACGGTGGTCTCGCCGAGGTCGGAGAGCCGCGAGTACGGATAGCCGCCGGCGGCGAACTTTTCGAGCGCCGGCATTTCCGCGAAGTGCGCGTAGTGGCGGATCTCGACCGTCGATTCCGGATCGACCGAGCCCTGCAGCGCGGTGACGTCGAAGTCCTGACAGGCGCTGTTGGTGTCGCGGCGGAAGTGGTACTGGGCATCGAGCCGGTTGTGCGCGCGCAGCAGGCCGAACGGCACCGTCAGCTTGAGCGTGCTGCTGCGGTCGACGACTTTCCCGCCGTTCTGGCGGTCGAGCGAGACGCCGCCGATGAACTGCTCGTTGAACAGCACGTTGAGCGAGGAGCTGACCGCGGACACCGGCGCGGCGCGGTACTTGAGCGTGACCAGCACGCTGCTGTCGGACAGCGGGTAGAGATCCGGCGGCAGCGAGAACTCGAAGCCGATCGGCCCCGGCATCAGGCCGGTCACCGTCATCGGTCCGATCGCGCCGTCGGCGAGCCGGAACGGCTGCGACGGATCGATCCATTGCGGCCCGACCCAGGGCTGGCGCGGCGCCGGCAGCTGCAGATCGCCGATCGTGGCTTCGCTGCCGCGCAGCGTCAGCTTGCCGAGCGCCAGCGCCTCGGCGGCGGTCACCAGACCGTCAGCGTCCGCGGCGCTGAACACCAGCAGTTCATGGCCGGGCGAGGTCGGGTTCTCGACCACCGACACGCTCGGTTCGTGGCGCGCGCCGAGGCGTTCGAGGCCCGGCCACGGCCCGCTGCCGATCACGAACAGCACGGCATGGCTGTCCGGCAGCGGGCCGAACGAAACCGGGAAGTCGGCGCCGCGATAGGCCGACTGTGCGCCGAACCAGCCGGCGACCACGCCGGCCGCCTTCAGCGTGGTCGTGTCCGGGCTGCCGGCGAACACGAACGGCAGCTGCACGCGGCGTTCGTCGCCGGCGTCGAACAGCGGCGCCGGCAGATTTTCCAGCTTCGGTGTCTGCGGCAGCGAGGCGAAGTTGAGCGTGATGCGGCTTTCGTTGCTGATGTCGGCCCACAGCGTGGTATGCGCCGGATCCTCGCACTCGTTGGGCTTGGCGTAGTGGGCGACCAGTTCGAAGCGGATCTGGTTGTTCGGCAGCAGCAGGCGCGGGTCGATCGGGATCTGCGCGGTGGCGCCGGATGCGCTTTCGGCGCTCAGCGGGATCGTGCGCAGCAGCTGGTCGTTGACGTAAACGCTGAGGTGGCTGAGGTCGAAGCGCAGCGACGGCGAGTGCGCGTAGCGCAGTTCGAGGTTGGCCCCGGTGACGATCTGGTCGCTGCGCAGGTTCAGCGGCAGCGAGGCCTGACCGAACACCGTGCGCAGCTTCAGCGAATAGAGCATGCCGAGATCGCGCAGGCTCAGCGTCCGCGAACTGGCCGCGCCGGCGACCGGGGTCGTGGCCGCTGCCGGCGCGCTGACGGCGGCGGTGTCTGTGGCGGTGGCCGTGGCCGGTTCGGCGGCAGCCAGCGTCGTCGTCGCGGCGAGCGCGGCGGCGGCGAAGGCGATGAGGGGCTTGAGCGTACGCATCAGGTCATGCTCCGGTCGGAACGCTGCGGATTCATGCGGAACTGGAGCGCGCGGCGCGATCGCCGGCGCGATGGAGCAGGGCGCCGAACGCCCAGCGGAAGAAGGCGCGCGCGCCGCGCAGGCCGTTCTGCGCGACTTCGCCGAACGCGTGCAGCGGGCGATCGACGTCCTGGCGGTCGCGCCACTGCATCCAGGCGTCGGCACGGCCGAACAGCGCCTGCACCAGCGCGCTTTCCTGGGCGATCGACAGCGCCTCGTACTCGACCGCGATCATGCGATGGCCGCTGCGGCGGACCACGGCGTCGATCCAGACGTCGCTGCGCTGCGGCATCAGCAGCACCTGCAGGCGCTGGCCCGGCTGCACGCTCAGGCCTTCCGGCGCCTGCAGCGCGGCACCGCCGTAGGAGACGTCGAGCGTGTCGGTGAGATGGGCCGTGCCGCCGGGCTCGGCGGCGATCGCCGCCGGAATGCGGGTGCGCACGCGCACGGCCTCGCGCACCTGGCGCTTTTCGCTGGCCACGGCCAGCGCGCCGCCGATGATCAGCAGGTTGTAGGCGGTCCAGCCGAGGTTGAGCAGCACCGTATCCGGATGCGGATTGCCGAGCAGCAGGCGGCCGATGCCGACGCTGAGGCCGGCCAGATTGAGCAGGAACAACACGTAGTACGGCCGGGCGATGTCCTTGTCGAAGTAGTCGCGGTCGACAATGCCGCCCTTGGCGGTGACGTTGAACTTGCCGAGCTTCGGGTTGAGGACCGCCAGCAGCGTCGGGGCGATGATGAAGGGCGCCAACACCGTTTCGTAGATTTCCGCCCAGAACGAGTGCCGGTAGCGGCCCTGCAGGCGGCTGTTGGTGATCGTCGCCAGCAGCACGTGCGGTGCGGCGTAGGCCAGCACCATCCAGCCCTGCGCCTTGATGATGTCGGCGCCGAGCAGCAGGTAGGCGAGCGGCGAGGTCAGGAAGATCAGGCGCGGCAGCCCGTAGAAGAAGTGCATCATCGCGTTCGTGTAGCACAGCCGCTGGCCGAGCTTGAGACCGCGCATGGTCATCGGATTGTCGACGCGGAAGATCTGCGCCATGCCGCGCGCCCAGCGGATGCGCTGGCCGATGTGCGCCGACAGCGATTCGGTCGCCAGGCCGGCGGCCTGCGGAATGTTGATGTAAGCGCTCTTCCAGCCCCGTGCATGCATGCGCAGCGAGGTATGGGCGTCCTCGGTGACCGTGTCGGTGGCGATGCCGCCGATCTCGTCCAGCGTCTGGCGGCGCAGCACCGCGCACGAGCCGCAGAAGAACGAGGCATCCCAGGAGTCGTTGCCGTCCTGGATCAGGCCGTAGAACAGCTCGCCTTCGTTCGGCACCTTGCGGAAGGTGTTGAGGTTGCGTTCGAACGGATCAGGCGAGAAGAAGTGGTGCGGCGTCTGCACCAGCGATACCCGCGGATCGGCGATCATCGTCCCCATCGTCATCTGCAGGAACGAGCGCACCGGGATGTGGTCGCAGTCGAAGATCGCGATGAATTCGCCGCCCGTCCGCTGCAGCGCGGCGTTGATATTGCCGGCCTTGGCGTACTTGTTGTCGCTGCGCGTCAGGTGCGTGACGCCGACCTCCTCGCAGAACTGCCGGAATTCCTCGCGGCGGCCGTCGTCGAGCAGGTAGATGTTGAGCTTGTCCTGCGGCCAGTCGAGCGCCAGCGCCGCCAGCACCGTCGGCCGCACGATCTGCAGCGGCTCGTTGTAGCTGGGAATGAAGACGTCGACCGTCGGCCATTGCGCGGGATCGGCCGGCAGCGGCTCGGGTTTGCGGTGCAGCGGCCAGGCCGTCTGCACGAAGCCGAGGACCAGGATCATGTACGCGTACAGCTCGGCGACGATCAGGCCGCAGGCCCAGAAGATGTCCCAGGCGTTGAAACCCTGACCGATCGGCAGGGTTTCGGTCAGGCGCCACCACATGTAGCGCGAGCTGGCGAGCACCGACAGGCCCATCATCACCAGCGCCCAGCGGTAGTCGCGCAGGCGGACCAGGATATTGGCGGCGACGAGCATGCCGATCGCCGTGAATGCCTGCCAGAACAGCGACAGCGGTGCGCTGATCACGGCGTACGCCGGCACGGCGAAGGCAACGATCAGCAGGATCACGAGCAGCCGCATGCAGGTCCTCCCTGGACGGGTGCGAGCTGGTGGTTAGGAGATGTTGCGCTGAGGGCTCGTCGCGCGGCAGAGCGAGCCGAAGACTTCCGCCAGGGAACGTTTCTGCAACTGATCGAGGCGCGAGGGCAATGTGGCGCGGGTGCGCGACGGCAGCTTGAGATCGAGCTGCAGCGGCGTGGCGCGCGACGGGATCGCCTGACGGCGCAGGCGCTCGAACGTGAAGTTGAGCGGACTTTCGTGCACGGCGCGCGGTGTCGCCGCCGGGCTCCGGGCCGGTGCCGGCCGGGTGGCGGTGTCCGGCAGCAGCGGCGCCGCGACGGCGGCCGGCGCGGCAGGCTCCGCTGCGGGGGCGGCCGGCGCTGCGTCCGCTGCGGCCGGGTCGGCGGAAGTCGAGGCGGCTGCCGGCGGTTCAGCCGACCGGTTCGGCGCCAGCCGCAGGCGGGCCGCCTGCGGCTTGGCGAACTCGCGATACTGCAGGTCGCCGATGCTCAGGTCGCGCAGCAGCTGCTGCACATCATCCGAAGATTTGGGTTGATCCGGCATGTCCTTTCAGATTCCGAACGCAGATTCATGGGCGAAGCGCAGCCGGTAGAGACCGGGCGGCAGCGCGCCATCCTCGATCTCATGAACGTCGAGCCGCGCGTCGGCGCCCAGTTGCGCCATCCATTCCGCGTAGAGACCTTCGAGCAGGCCGGGGGCCCACTCTTCGGCGTTGGCGCCGAACCAGTTTTGCAGCGGCGCGCCGCCATGCACGAAGTCGACCGCGCCGGAGACTTCCTCGACCTGTACCCAGCCGAGATCCAGCTCGGCGAGCTTGCGCAGCGCGAACTGCTCGAACTCGGCGAGGGTCTTGATGCTGCCGACCGAATGGCGGTCGGCCAGACCGCGGCCGACGCGATACAGCAGGCCGCGCAGCTGGGCCGCGGGGATCTGACTCGCCAGCTCGCCGCTGAGGCCTTGCAGCACTTCCGGAGCCGCAGTGGGGCGGGGCAAGCGCTGCAGATATTCCTGCGTCTTTGAGTCCACCGGGCTCGTTCCCTGTGCCGTTGACGAATTCCACCCCGGATTGTCCCCGTGCATTCACACACATGCAATCGGCAGTTTTCTCTATGGGGCTCTGTAAAAGCCGGGTGCCGCGCTTTGCTAAAGTGCGTGCTCCATCCGTCTGCCGTGGCTTTCATGACCGCCCATCGGTGTCTTTTCCTGGTTCTGTTCGTCCTGACGGCGGGGCTGGTCGCCTGTAGCTCGCAGAACGACACAATCAGCACGCCGGTCGTGCGGCCGCCGAGCGTCGCCCCGGCCGGCATCTACGAAGGCACCTGGACCTCGACCGCGACCGGCGACAGCACCGCGGTGACCGCCTTCCTCGACAGCGACGAAACCATGATGGTGTTCGACGCCGACGGCGCGCTGATCGCCTCCGGCGTGTACGCGACGATCGAGGACGCGCGCAGCATCAGCTGGACGGCGCGCGTGTTCGAGCCGGTCACGAGTACCGACGAGACCACCGGCGAGACCACGACCGGCACCGCGATCACGACGCTGACCGCCGGCGGCAGCTATGCCGAGCAGGCCAGCCTGCTGCTGACTTTCACGCGTTCGACCGGCGAAACCGGCACGCTGGCGCTGAACTACGACGAAACGGCCTATGAATCCCGCTCCGACGTCTCGCTGATCCAGGGCAGCTGGGGCACCAAGGACGCCTACGGCGCGGCGACGATCAGCCTGAGCGTCGACGCCGGCGGCGGCTTTTCCGGGTCCGACGAGAACAACTGCAGCTACAGCGGCCGGTTCTCGATCATTACCCAGCAGTACAACCTCTACGGCGTGACGCTGACCAGTTCCTGCCCCGGCAACACCACCCCGTCGACGACCACCGGTCTGGCGACGCTGAAGGCGGCCACGAGCACCAGCGCCAAGACGCTGATCTCGGTGTCCACCGCGCAAAAGGCTGCGGTGCTGCTCAAGCTCAAGCCGCTCTGAGCGGGTAAAGGCGCCGGACCGCGCGACGCGCGGCACCCATCGCCTACAATGCGCGCCACGCGCCCGTAGCTCAGTTGGATAGAGCAACGGCCTTCTAAGCCGTGGGTCGCAGGTTCGACTCCTGCCGGGCGCGCCACTCGCGGTCTGGTCCTTCTCCGCCCGCGCTGCCGCGGGTGGGCATCCCTCAGAACTCGCCGTGACGGCCATTGCCGTCGCGGAAGCGGCTGGCGCCGGCCAGCGTCTCGCCGCTGCCGAGCGTGCGCAGGCCGTGCGCGAACTCATTGGTGATCGCCGCCGGTTCGTCGAGGTCCCATTGCTCGTAGGCGCTGCGTCGGTCGCCGCGCAGGCAGGTTTGCGGAAAGGCGCTGAGCTGCGCGGCGAGTTCGAGTGCCGCGGTTTCGGCCTGGCCGGCGGCCACCACGCGATTGGCGAGCCCGATCGCCAGTGCTTCCGGCGCGGCGACTGCGCGGCCGGTGAGGATCAGGTCCATCGCCCGCGACATGCCGATCAGGCGCGGCAGGCGCACGCTGCCGCCGTCGATCAGCGGCACGCCGAAGCGCCGGCAGAACACGCCGAACACGGCGCTTTCGTCGGCGATGCGCAGGTCGCACCAGCATGCGAGTTCGAGCCCGCCGGCGACGCAGTAGCCGGATACCGCGGCGATCACCGGCTTGCTCAGGCGCAGGCGGGTCGGGCCCATCGGTCCGTCGCCGTCGCCGTCGGCATCGAGCCGGTTCATGCGCGCCGGATCGCCGCTGGCGACGGCCTTCAGGTCGGCGCCCGCGCAGAAGTGCGCGCCTGCACCGGCGAGCACGGCGACGTCGAGCGCGGCATCGGCGTCGAAGGCGCGGAACGCATCGGCGAGCGCCTGCGCGGTCGGACCGTCGACGCAGTTGCGCACGGCGGGCCGATCGATGCGGATCAGCAGCACCCGGCCGTGGATTTCGCGGGTGACAGTGGACGGGGATGCGGACATGGGCGCGGTGCCGGCGACGGAGGGTGTCGCAGTTTGCCGCCGCGCGCCGTCTTCGTCAGCGTTGCCGCGCCGGCTCCGAGGTGCCGTCCATCGCCGTGCCCGGCGCGCGGCGCCAGGTGCGCGACTGGCCGAATGCGCGCAGGCCGCGATAGGCGTGCAGCTCCAGCGTATCGCCGTGCACGCTGATTTCCGCATTGGCGGTGACGCCCTGCGTGAGGCCGTCGCGCAGGTCCATGACGGTGCCGCCGTCCCAGAGGCCGTCGGCGCGGTGCAGGTTCCAGAGAAAGCGCAGGCCGGTGAGCGGCCGGCCGCGCAGCTCGCCGCTGCAGCCGGCGCAGACCGGCGCCAGCGCCGCGCCGTGGCGATCGACGATGCGGACGACGCGCCCGGCAACCGTGTCTCCTTCGCGATACAGCTCGACGACGGTAGTGGTGCCGGCGTCCGGTTCCTCGGCGAGCCAGCGGCCGAGCACGGCGTCGTCCGGCGTGGCGGCTAAGGTCCGGCCGGCGCCGAGCAGCAACAGGAGAACGGCCAGCGATCGTCGTTTCATGATGCTCAACGGTATCGGTAGACGAGGTCGATGCCAAACGCGCGCGGATCGCCCCAGACCACGGCGCGGTCGGCGTGCGGCAGGTTGTCGACGGCGGTCAGCGGGTATTCCTTGTCGGCGAGGTTGCGGCCCCACAGCGACACGTCGAGCGCGTTGTCGGCGCCGAGCCGCAGGTCGGCGGCGGTGAGGCGCGCGTTCCACACGCCGTAGCCGTTGATCGCGGTCAGGCCGCGCTTGTCCTCGGTGATGACGAAGCCCTGGCGATCGCCGGTGTACTGGTAATTCACATAGGCGCGCAGATTGCCCCAGCCGCGCTGCAGGAAGGTCCAGTCGATGGTGCCGACGCCCGAATGGCGCGGCGCGGCGATGAACGGATAGAGCTTGGCGACGTTGTTGCCGTTGATGTCGATCACTTCCTGGACCTTGGCGTCCAGATAAGCGTACTGCAGCGAGACGATCAGGCCGGGCAGCGGGACCACGGCGCTGTCGAGTTCGACGCCGCGCATGCGCGCGCGGCCGGCGTTGCGCGCCTTGGTGTCGGAGATCGTGCCCGGGATCATGAAGTTGGTCTGCATGTCGCGGTAGTGGCTGTCGAACAGCGCCGTGTTCAGGCGCAGGCGCCGTTGTAGCCATTCGCTTTTCAGGCCCAGCTCGATCGAACGCACCTCTTCGGGCTTGAAGCCCTCGACGAAGCCGAAGCCGTAGTTGGTGCCGTCCGAGGCCGCGCCGGAGGCCGCCGAGATCTGCGGATCGCGCGTGTTGAAGCCGCCGCTCTTGTAGGCGGTCGCGTAGGAGGCGTACACGGTCGCGTTCCGCTCGAGGTCGTACTGCAGGTTGAAGCTCGGCGAGAAATTGCTGTCCTTGCGCGAGGCCTGCACGTTGTCGAAGGTGTCGGTGCCGCCGAGCACGAAGGCCGGCACCGGCACCGCGGTGAGGCCGATCCCGAGCAGTTGCGCCTCGATGTACTGCGTTTGCACGAAGTCCTTGCGCGCCCAGCGTTCGTCCCAGGACTGGCGCAGGCCGAGCGTCAGGCGCAGGCGCTGGTCGAACCACTCCGGCGCCCAGGTGAACTGGCCGAACAGCGCGGTCGCCGAGTTGTCGATCGCGTAGTCGTAGTCCCAGAACGCGGCGAGTCCCGGCAGCGCCGCGTCGCGCAGCAGCTCGCGCAGCGACGGAGCGAGATCGAGGATGGCGTTGAGCTGCGAGGGATCGAGCTTGGTGTTGAAGATGTGATGCGTCGGCCCGCCGTGCTCGCCGCCCTGCTCGGTGAAGTAATAGGCGCCGACGATGAAATCGACGTCGCTGAACAGCTTGCCGCTCAACTGCAGCTCGTGCGACCACTGGTGCTGGTAGGTGCGCGGGATCACCAGCGGCGTCGGCTCGCCGCCGCCGGCGATGATGCCGGCCGGGCCGTCGTAGGCGTTGGTGTCGACGCGATAGCCGGTCGAGCCGGCGCCGCCGCCGAGATCCGGATACTGATCGTCGGTCAGCTCGCGATAGGCGCCGATGTACTTGAGATCGAGCTGCTCGGCCAGCGGCGAGGTGAGCACCAGCGCGTGGCCCTGCGTCTTCGAATGCGAGGCTTCGAGCGGCGCGCCGGTGGCGAGGTGGTCGAGGCGCCGCGACGAGTAGACCGTCTGCGACTGTGCATACGGCTTGAAGTAGTCGGCCATGCCGTGCGGCGTGTTCGACGGGATCACCGCCTGGAACATCGCGTTCCAGTATTCGAGATCGGTGCGGTCGTAGGCGTAGTCGGCGGTCAGCCAGTCGGCGGCGAGCCAGCGCGCGTCGAGGCGCGCCGCCCATTCGCGGCGGTCGCCGAAGTCGCCGCCGGGGCCGGTATTGTCGACGAAGCCGTCGCTGCGGCTGCCGAGCGCGGCGATCTTTACCGCCAGGCTGTCGCTGAGCGGAATGTTGAGCGAGCTCTTGGCGCGCAGCAGATTGCGCGAGCCGTAGGTGAGCTGCTGCTGCATCGAAAAGCCGTCGAACGATGGCCGGCGCGTTACCAGGTTGACGGCGCCGCCGGTGGTGTTGCGGCCGTACAGCGTGCCCTGCGGGCCGCGCAGCACTTCGACGCGTTCGAGATCGGCGAGTTCCAGCGCCAGTCCGGCCGAGCGCGCGAGATAGACGCCGTCGAGGTAGATGCCGACCGCCGGGTCCTGCGTGACCTGCGAATCGGTGATGCCGACGCCGCGGATCGTGATGCGCAGGGTGCTGCTCGACAGCGGATGCGGCTCGATGACCATGCTCGGCACGTTGGCGGCGAGGTCCTGCACGCCCTGAATGCCGCGCTGCGCGAGCTTGTCGGCATTGAAGGCTTCCATCGAGATCGGCGTTTCCTGCACCGAGGCGGTGCGGCGCTGCGCGGTGACGATCACTTCCTCGAGCGCGGCGTTCGCGGCCGGCGGTTCGGGCGCCGGCGGCGGTCCGGGATGGTCCGGCAGCGGGATCGTCGCCAGCAGTTCGGGCGCTTCCGCAGCGCGGGCATCGGCGACTTCGGCGGCATCGGCTTCGGACGTCGTGCCGGCGCCCTGCGCGAGCGCGACGCTCGTGGGCAGCGCCAGCAGGACCGTCAGCCATCGGCTGTGCTTGGACATCTTCTCCCCCTGCGTCTTTATGAACCGCTCGCGGCCGCGCTTCGTGCGCGGTCCGTACCGCAATCGCTACACGTTCCAGCGCAGCCCGGTCAGCGCTTCCGAGTGTTGCCACAGGCGGGCGGCGAGCGCGGCGTCGCGCGCCGCCGGGCCGAGCGGCGACAGGCCCACCGGGCCGAAGCTCTCGAACAGCCAGCGCGGGCCGACGAAGCTGCCGGGCGTGAAGCGCTCGCTGGTGGCGACGGCGACGACCGGCTCGGCGCCGCGTTCCGGCGACTGGCCGACATGGCGCAAACCGAAGCTCAGGCTGGCCGTCGCCAGACGCTGCCAGGCGTTGTCCTGCGTCGAGCGCGCGCGGTTGCGGCCGATCTGCGTGCGGCAGACGCCGGGATGCGCGGCGTAGCTGGCGATGCGTCGGCGGCCGGCATCGAGCCGGCGCTGCAGTTCGACGGCGAACAGCAGGCAGGCGAGCTTGGCCTGCTGATAGGCGACGATCGGCTCGTAGGCCTGCGCGAAGGCGAGATCGTCGAAGCGCAGTTGCGCGCGGCGCTGCACGAGGCTGGAGATCGAGATCACGCGCGCCGCCCCGGCCTGTTCGAGCAGCGGCCACAGCGCGTGCGTCAGGCGGAAGTGCCCGAGATGCGCGATCGCGAACGTCAGCTCGTGGCCTTCGGGCGACAGCCGGCGGCGCGCCGGCGGGTAGATGCCGGCGTTGTTGACGAGCACGTCGACCGGCTCGCCGCGCTCGCGCAGGCGCCGCGCGAAAGCCACGACGCTGTCCGGGTCGGCAAGGTCCAGCGTCTCGGCCTGCAGGCGCGCATCGGCCGGTCCGCCGGCGGCGAGCGCCGCGACGGCGCGCGCAGCGCCTTCACGGTTCAGATCGGCGATCGTGACGTGGTGGCCGAGCGCGCGAAAGCGCGCGGCACAGCCCAGGCCCAGGCCGCTGGCGCCTCCGGTGATGACGACATTCTTCTTCTCCATGCCGGAACGATACGGTACGTATCGTACACATCGTCATCCCGCAAACGGACGAGGGCGATCCGGCCCGCCGGGCATTCAGGCCCGGCGCGCGCGCCGCGGGCGGACGCCGTCGAGCAGCAGGCGCACGAGCTTGCGGATCCAGTCCTCGCTCAACGCGTCGAACAGAAAGTACAGCCGGATCGAGATCGCACCTTGAATGACGTCGATCAGCAGTTCGGCGTCGCTGTCGTCCGGCAGTTCGCCGCGTGCGATCGCCTGCTGGATGACGTGGCGCAGCGGTGCGCGACGGCGCTCGTTGACCTCGACCAGCAGCGCCGACAGTGCCGGATTGTTGATGCACTCGGCGACCAGCATCGGCAGCACGCCGCGCAGCGGCGACTCCTGCATGATCTTCGAGAACTGGCGGAACAGCGCGATCAGGTCCGCCTCGAGTGCGCCGCGGCTCTCGGGGATCGCGATCGGCAGTTGCATGAAGACCGCGAGCACCAGGTGCTCCTTGGTCTTCCAGCGCCGATAGATCGTGGTCTTGCTGGCGCGCGCGACGGCGGCGACGCGATCGATCGTCAGCGCCGAGTAGCCGCCTTCGTGGAGGAGTTGCAGGGTCGCGCGGAGAATTGCCTGTTCGGCCGCGACGCCGCGCGCGCGAGGGTTCGTGGACATGCTGCTCGATGCCATGCGGGAACCGGCATTCTAGGGGCCGCGTCCGATGTTGGGGGCGCGGCGCGCCATGCGCGGGCCGCGTGCCGCACTGTCGCCCGGCTGCATTGCGCGGCGCCGGCCGGGACGCCGGTGTTCCGGCTCGCCGTGCCGCGCGTGCGGCTGGGTTGCCGGCTCTGCGCTGCGGGAACGGGCCTCAGCCGCGCCGCGTGCTGATCGGCGCGCCCTGCTTGACGGTCAGTGTCACCGGCGTTTTCTCGGCGACGGCGAGCAGCTTGTCCCATTGCTCGTCGCTGAGCGGCGCATCGCTGTGCAGGCTGCGTTCGATCTGCGTGTTGCCGTCGCGGTCCTTCAGCAGCGTCAGCTCGACCTTGAGCTCGCCGAGGTCCCAGCCCTTCTTTTCGGCGTACATGCGCAGCGTGATCGCGGTGCAGGCGCCGAGTCCGGACAGAAACAGCTCGTAGGGCGCCGGGCCGGCGTCGAGGCCGCCGTGCTCCGTCGGCTCGTCGGCGAGCAGCGCGTGGCGGCCGGCCTGGATTTCGTGCCGGTAGTTCGGTCCTTCGGAGCGGACGTGGGCGTTGGCGATCGGTTTCATCGGTGATGGTCCGGGTGGGCGCGCGCGTCAGCCGCGCACGAAAGCGGCGTAGGCGCGCAGGAAGTCGCCGAGTTGGCGGCGCACGTTTTCGTCGTTCAGTTCGCCGTCGGCGCCGAACGCCTGGTGCGCGCGCGACACCATCAGGCGACCGCCGGCCCAGTGCCGTACGCCGAGCGTGCGCAGCACCGGCAGCCAGCCGTTCTGCGCGAGGATGGTGCCGAAGCCGCCGGGCGAGGCGCCGACCAGGGCTACGGCGCGTCCGCCGAACACGGCGCTGATGTCGCTCGCCGGCCGCGACAGCCAGTCGATCGCATTCTTGAAGACGCCCGGCACGCCGTTGTTGTACTCGGGTGTCGCCAGCAGCAGGGCATCGCTGGTCTGCACGCGCTGCTTGAGCGCCGTGACCGCCGGCGGCGGGCCCTCGCGCTGCTCGAGGTCGCCGTCGTAGAGCGGAATGCCGTGCAGCGTCGCCAGCTCGATCTGTACGTCGTCGCCGGCCAGCTTCTGCGCGGCGCGCAGCAGCGCGGTGTTGTACGACTGCGCGCGCAGGCTGCCGGAGATGCCGAGGATCCTGATCATGTCTGCTCCCTGGGGTTCGGCCGCAGTCTACGCGTTGGTCACGGGACGCGGCGCCTGTGCGTTTTGTGCCCGGCGGTTATGCTTGTCGTCTTGTACTTCCGGACTTTTTCTGCGGCTCTGTATCGCCGCGGGCTTCACCTCACCTGCAATGCCTTCTCGAAATTCCCCCGCCGCCGAGCAGTGGCTCGACGTGCCGGCGCGCCTGCTCGCCGAGAGCGGCACGATCCGCCTGCGCGAACCTCGCGGCAGCAACGTCTCGGACATCGTGCAGCGCCTGCGCGCCGGCGAGTACGACAAGCCTTTCGTCGTCGACGACGGCAAGTGCCGGCGCCTGCATTTCAATCTCGACTTCGTGCAGAGCGAGATGCGCATCGACGATCCGTACGCGCTGAACTTCGCATACACGCGCAAGATGATGTCGTTCCTGCTCTTCGTGCCGCGCCCGAAGCACGTCGTGCTGGTCGGGCTCGGCGGCGGCTCGCTGAGCAAGTTCTGCTACCGCCAGCTGCCGAAGACGCGCGTCACCACGATCGAGATCGACGGCGACGTGCTGGCCTTCTCGCAGCTGTTCGAGCTGCCGGACGACGAGGAGCGCATGCGCATCGTGCACGCCGACGCCGCCGATTATTTCGCGACCACCGAGGAACGCGCCGACGTGGTGCTGATCGACGGCTGCGACCGCCAGGGTGTGGCCCCGGCCTTGTGCAGCGAGGCCTTCTATCGCGACGTCGCCGCCCGCCTGCGGCCGCGCGGCATGCTGGTGATGAACCTGATCGGCCCGGCGCACATCGCCGAGACCCATCTGCGCCTGGTCGCCGGCGCATTCTCGGGCCGCATCTGGCTGCACAAGCTGCCGGTCGGCGGCAACCGCCTGCTGTTTGCGCTCAAGGACCCGCGCTACATGCCGGACTGGTCGGCGATCCAGGACGCCGCCAAGCAGTTGAAGGAGACGCACGGCCTCGACTTTCCGGCGTTCGCGCGCCAACTGCGCCACGCCCAGCAGTTCCAGTTCGCCCGCTGAGCCGGCGAGCCGGGCGCGGCCGCGCCGCGCCGTATCCTCAGCGCAGCGCGGCGAGCTGTTCGAGCGTCTGTGTCCAGAGCCGCGCGGCGACTGCGGCGTCGCGCGCATCGGCGCTCGGCCGCGCCGGCCGGCAGTCGCGGAAGTAGCCGCCGCCGGCGAGGTCGGGCTGCGTCGCGCAATACAGCGACGTCTGCGCGCCTTCGTCCGGCGTGCGCAGGAAGAACGCCTCGACCGGCGCCAGCGTGCGGCGCAGGGCCTCGACGGTGCGCTGACCGGCGAGACCCTTGGCGGCGATGTTGGTGTAGACGGCGCCGGGATGCAGGCAGTAGGCGCCGAGGCCGTCGCCGCCGTAGCGACGCTGCAGTTCGGCGGTGGCATGGACGAGCGCCAGCTTCGAGACGCCGTAGGCGACCCAGGCGTTGTACGGCTGCAGCGGCGCGAACAGGCCGTCGTTGCGGCCGCGCGCGTGCAGCATCGAGACGACGTTGACGACGCGCGCCTCGCCGCATGCGGCGGCGGCGCGGCGCAGCGCCGGCAGCAATGCCAGCGTCAGCTGCATCGTGCCGAGATAGTTCGTGCGCCAGTGCAGCTCGTGCCCGTCCTCGCTCAGCGGCGCGGTCTTCCACGTCGACATCAGGTCGAGATGGATGCCGGCGTTGTTGATGAGCAGGTCGAGGCGGCCGTCGAGCGCGGCCTGGCTGTCGTCGGCGAAGCGCGCGACCGACGCCGCCTGTGCGAGATCGAGCGGCAGGCCGTGCACGTCGGCCGGGCGGCCGTCGGCGCGCAGTTCGGCGGCGAGCCGCGCGGCCAGCGCCGCCGCGTCGCCGCGCGTGCTGACGAGCACGCGGGCGCCCCAGCTCGCCAGCGTGCGCGCGGTCGCGTAGCCGAGCGAGCCGGGCGCGGCGCCGGTGACGATCGCGCGGCGGCCGACCAGATCGACCGGCGTCGCGTAGCGCGGGCGGACGAGCAGGGCGCGCAGGCCCTTGGCGCGCGGCTCCGGCATTGTTCAGGCGCCGAGGTCGATGTCCTGCAGGATCGGTTCGCGACCGTCCCAGCCGCGCGCGGCGGCAACGCCGGCGGCGAAGCCGTCGCTGACCGCGGGCGTCGCCTCGATGTATTCGAGCAGCAGGCCGGGTTCGGCCGGCGATTCCAGATAGGCGACGCGCACCGCACCGTTGCCGGCTTCGAACACCGGCTGCAGGCCGCGGGCGCGCGCCGCCGCGAGATCGGCGTCGAGATCGTCGCTGTGCCAGGCGATGTGGTGCAGGCCGAGGCGCGTTCGACCGTTGGCGTGCTGGTACGGCGACGGCGTGCGGCTGCGGACCTGGATCAGCTCGATCTGCAGTTCGCCGCGGTACGACAGGCCGACGTCGATCTTCACGCAGGTGTCCTCGCCGCGATAACGGCCCTGCATCGCCGCGCCGCGGAACAGCGTCCACGGGCCGACGCCCATGCCGGCGGCCCAGTGCCGGACGCTGGCGTCCAGGTCTTCGACCAGATAAGCGATCTGCCGTATCGGCTTTTGCGTCAGCGCGTTCATGGCCGCCGTCCGGAAAGTGCGCCGGCACTACAGCAAGGGGCGAGTGGCGGCGCTTGCCCCGAACGGATGACGCGCGCTGCGGCTCAGGCGCCGGCGTAGAACGGGGCCACGCCCGGCGGCTGGCGGCGGAAGCGCTTGTAGCCCCACCAGTACTGCTCGGGGCAGGTGCGCAGGCACTGTTCGAGACCGCGGTTCATGGCTGCCGTCGCCGCCTCGACGTCGGCGTCGGCAATGCCGTCCGGCGCGGCGATGAAATGCGCGATGAAGCCGGCGGCGTGCGGCAGGCGCTCGCCGAACATATAGACCACCGGCGAGCCGGATTCGCGGGCGAGCTTGGCGACCAGCGTCGGCGTATGCGCCGGCACGCCCATGAACGGCGCGAACACGCCGCGTCCGGGCGGCGGATCGTGATCGGGCATGAAATACACGCCCATGCCATCGCCGAGCAGTTCGAGCGACTGCTGGCGCACGCCGGCCTCGGTCGCGCGCAGATGGCCGCCGAAGCGGGTCCGGCCGCGGATCGACAGGGCGTTGAGCGCGCCGCGCTGCGGCGTGTACAGGCCGCAGAACGGAAAACGCGCCGACATCGGGATCGCCACCGCCTCGAACGCGCCCTGGTGCAGCGTCAGCAGAATCACGCCCTTGTTCTGCGCGAACGCGGCTTCCAGCACCTCGATGCCGCGCCATTCCTTGACGGCATCCTTGACCGACTGCGCCGGGCCGAGCCAGACGCGCATCGTTTCGATATAGGTCGTGAACTCATGGCGCAGCGACGCGCGGGCGATGCGCTCGCGCTCGGCGGCGTCCAGCTCCGGCATGCAGCGTTCAAGATTGCGCAGGGCAATGCGGCGACGGCTGGAGCCGCTGATCCACGACAGCCAGCCGGCAAAGGCGCCGAGCGCCTGCAGCACGGACAGCGGCAGCTGCCCGAGCAGGATGAGAAGGATGCGCACGGCTTGTCCTCGGTGAAGGGAGAGCACAAGCCATGAATCCGGGGACCGAGAGCCTGCGGCGCGCATCATGCCATGCGAGGCTCGTCGCTGCCGGTGCGCGCCGGCCTCGCGTCTCAGGACGGTCGCGTGCTGCCGTAGCGTTTTTCGACCCAGGCCGGATGGCGGACGAGAATGCGCGGATCCTTGTAGCGCCACAGATCGCGCAGCATCGTGCCGAGTTCGTGCAGCTGCAGGAAGAACGGGTTGTGCGAGCGCGGCTGGCGCTCGGTGACGCCGTAGGCGATCGGGCCGGCGTCCTTCTCGGCGCGGAACGTGCCGAACAGGCGGTCCCAGACGATCAGCACGCCGCCGAAGTTGCGATCGATCTGCAGCGCATTGGAGCCGTGGTGGACGCGGTGATGCGAGGGCGTGTTGAGCACGGCGCCGAAGCGGTCGAGGAAGCTCGGCGCCTCGGTATGCAGGAAGAACTGGTAGAGCAGGCTCATCTCGATCGCGACGATCGCCCAGGTCTTGTTGAAGCCGACCAGCGCGATCGCCACGGCGATGATCAGCGTGCCGCCGTTGAAGATGACGAGATAGTTCTGGCGCAGCGCCGTCGAGTAGTTCATGCGCTGCGAGGAATGGTGCACGGCGTGCGAGGTCCAGAACCAGCGCACCTTGTGCCAGACGAGGTGGGCGACGTAGAACGCGAAGTCGCTGACCACGAACAGCAGCAGCACGCTCCAGACGCCGTGCACCGGCTGGTACTGCAGGCCGAGCGGGTAGACCAGATCGTAGAAGGCGCTGCCGACCAGGGCGACGATGACACCGTCGACCACCTTGTAGGTGAAGCCCATCGTCATGTTCGACAGCGTGTCCTTCAGCTCGTAGGCCTGCGGGCGGCCGTGCCGCCGCCAGTACCAGGCTTCGGCGAGGATCACGACGACGAAGACCGCGCCGGCCAGGGCGATGAACGACAGCGCGTGCAAGACATCCTGCATTGACGACTCCGATGCGCGGCGGACCGCGAGGACGATGCCGCGATCTTGGCGCCGGCGCTGCCCGGCCGTATTGACGCTGCGTTTGCGTTTTTGACATTCTCCGCCAAAAGACGGAGGAGAGAATCTTGGCCGAAGGCGGCGTTTACGTCTCGGCGGCGCTTGCTGAGCTTCTGCGGCTGTATCTCGACGAGCGCCGCATCGCCGCGCCCGCCGTGCGCGCCGAGCTCGACGCCTATGCCGGCGCCCAGCGCATGCCGGTCGAAACCTGGTGGTCGCTGTTGCAGGCGATCGCCGACGCCGACCCGCAGCCGGCGATCGGCCTGCGCATCGGCCGTCTCGCCAAGCCGCATCACGTCGGCGTGCTCGGCTATCTGGCGATGTCCTGCGCGACGCTCGGCCAGGCGCTGATCCGCTTCCAGCGCTTCCAGCCGCTGCTGCACAACCTGACGCCGACGCTGGCGACGCGCCGCGGCGAGGATTTCGGCCTGAGCTGGGACCCGGCCTACGGCCGCTCGACGCGGTTGTCCGACGAGGTGCTGGTGTCGGCGATGCTGACGCTGGCGCGTTCGCTGACCGGTCATGCCGAACTGGTACTGCGCGCCGTCGAGTTTCCGGGGCCGCCGCCGGACGATCCGGCGGTCCATGCGCAGCTGCTCGGCTGCCCGGTCCAGTTCGGCGCCCGGACGCTGGTCGTGCACCTGCCGGTCGCCGCGCTCGAACTGCCGATCGACAGCCGCGATCCGCACCTGATGCGCCTGCTCGAACAGCAGGCCGAGGCGCTGCTGCACGTGCTGCCGCAGCCGGATGCGCTGATGTCGGGCTTGCAGCGGGCGATCGTCGATGCGCTGCAGGACGGCGAGCCGGCGTTCGAGCAGATCGCCGCGCGGCTCGGGGTGCCGTCGCGCTCGCTGTACCGGCGGCTGCAGGAGCGCGGCCTCAGCTACAAGGGCGTGCTCAACCACATGCGCCTGCGGCTGGCGCGAACTTATCTGGCCGACCCCACGCTCAGCCTGCCGCAGATCGCGCTGCTGCTGGGCTATTCCGAGCAGAGCGCGTTCACGCGCGCCTTCAAGGGCTGGTGCGGCGAGACACCGCTGCATTACCGCCGCCAGGCACTCGGGGCCGCCGCGTCGGTGTGACGCAGGACGCCGCCGGCCGCTGCCCCGGCGTCAGCCGCGCAGGAACGCCAGCAGCGCCGCGTCGAAGTCCGCCTGTGCCTCGATGTTCGACAAATGTGCCGCCGGCAGCGTGACGAGGCGTGCATCGCCGATCGCCTCGGCGAGCCGGCGTCCGTCGGCGACGGTCGTCGTCAGGTCCTCGCTGCCGGCGATGACCAGCGCCGGACCGCGGATCGTTGGCAGGGCGGTGCGGAAATCGGCGTCGCGCACCGCCGCGACGCCGCTGATGTAGCCGGTCGGCGAGGTCGCAAGCAGCTGCTCGCGCACCGCCTCGACCGCCGCTGTCGCGCGCGCGACGAAGGCCGGCGTGAACCAGCGGGTAATGGCGCCGGCGGCGATTTCGGCCATACCTTTTTCGCGGACCAGCGCGATGCGCGCATCCCAGACGTCCGGCTGCGCGATGCGCGCGGCGGTGTTGCACAGCACCAGCCGATCGAGCCGTTGCGGGGCATGCAGGGCCAGCCACTGGCCGATCAAGCCGCCGATCGACAGGCCACAGAAATGTGCGCGCTCGCAGCCGACGGCGTCGAGCAGTCGCAGCACATCGTGGCCGAGCTCGTCGACCCGGTACTCGCCGGCCGGCACGTCCGAAGCGCCGTGACCGCGCATGTCATAACGAAGCACGCGAAAGTGCGGCGTCAGCGCCGGCATCTGCGCGTCCCACATCGACAGCGAGGTGCCGAGCGAGTTCGACAGGACGAGGACGGGCGCCTCGGCGCGCCCCTCCAGCCGATAGTGCAGGCGCAGGCCTTCGATCGTCAGGGTTGGCAAGTGAGGCTCCTCTTTGTCCTGGGTGGGGAAAGGATCAGCTGACGCTTTCGGCGCTGTAACGGGCGAGCAGGCCGCTGCGCACCGCGTAGCGATGCACCGCCGCGAAGCACCAGCCGGCGGCGACGATCTGCACCACGGCGAGCGCCAGCCCGACCGCCAGCAGGGCCGGCGAGAAGCCCTGACCGGCGACGATCGCGCGCATGCCTTCGAACACGTACGACGGCGGCAGCAGATGGCCGATCCACTGCATCCACGCCGGCAGGGTCGCCAGCGGATAGAACACGCCGGCAAACGGCGACAGCAGCGCCGGGATCGGCCAGACCAGCCATTCCGACGCCGGGCCGAGGCGCAGCACCATCGCGCTCGCGAACACGCCGAGCGCGATGCCGAACAGGAACAGCACGAGCAGGAACGGCAGCAGCAGCGCGCCGTAGATGAAGAACGAGAAGCCGAACACGCCGGTTGCCAGCAGCAGCATCACCGCCAGGCCGATGACACTGGTGGCGACGCTGGTCAGCACCAGGCCGCTGACGTATTCGCCGATCGTCAGCGGCGTCGCGAAGATGTTGAGGAAGTTGCGCGACCAGACGTCCTCGAAGAAGGCCGTCGTCACGCCCTGCATGACGCGCGTGAAGAAATCCCAGAGCAGTACCGCACCGAGCAGCGTCGGCACGAAGTTGACGCCCGGCGTGCCGAGCGAATTCAGGTAACGCGTGATGAAGCCCCACAGCACGATGTCGACGGCGACCCAGGCGAAGGTCGGCAGGATGCGGGTCGGGCTGCTGCGCAGCAGGTAGTACTGACGCAGCACCACGCCGGCGATGCGGCGGCGGTTCATGCGGCGGCCCCGGCCTGCGCCAGCGGCTCGCGCGCCAGCCGGATGAACAGTTCCTCGAGCGTGGCGACGCCGTGTTCGGCCGGCAGGCGGCGCGGGTCGCCGGCCAGCAGCACGCGGCCGTGCGAGACGAACAGCACGTGGTCGCAGACTTCCTCGACTTCGTACATGTTGTGTGAGGTCCACAGGATGCCGCTGTGGCCGTCGGCGGCGATGGCGCGGATCAGGCGGCGGATGTCGTGCGCGCTGGCCGGGTCGATCGAGGCGGTCGGCTCGTCGAGCAGCAGCAGGCGCGGCTTGTTGAGCATGGCCTTGGCGAGGCAGACCCGGGTCTGCTCGCCGGATGACAGCACGCCGCAGCGCGTGTCGCGGAAGCGTACGAGGTCGAAGCGCTCGAGCAGGCTTTCGATCCGGGCCTTGAGGTCGGGTACGTCGTAGATCAGCCCGAACACGCGCAGGTTCTGCCAGACCGTCAGATTGCCCGGCAGCGGCGCATAGACGGCGGCGAAGTTGGTCCGCGCCAGCGCCTGCGCGCGCTGCCGGGCGACGTCGTAGCCTTCGATGCGGACGCTGCCGCGGCTCGGCGCGAGCACGCCGAGGATCATGTTGAGGGTCGTGGTCTTGCCGGCCCCGTTCGGGCCGAGCAGGCCGACGATCTGGCCGGGCGCGACGTCGAACGAGATATCGTCGACGGCCAGCGTCGAGCCGTACTGCTTGCGCAGCGAGCGGACCGCGAGCACGGGCGGCGTGGAAACAGGCATCGGGGGTCGGATCGGAGCGGGGAGCGTCGCATTATGCCGGCGCATGGCATGGCCTCCATATAGGAAAGCCGCGCCGGTTTCCGCATCGTGTCCGGACCCGGCCGGCCGCGCCAAAACGCCGATCAAAAAAATGCGCGGGGTGGGATTGTTGTCGCGTAATTCGTTCTGCTATAGTTCGCGCCCCTGAGCGGTCCCCACCCTGCGGGGAACGTTCCCGGTGGTGGCCGTAGCTCAGTTGGTAGAGTCCCAGATTGTGATTCTGGTTGTCGCGGGTTCGAGCCCCGTCGGTCACCCCAGTTTTATAGCGGGCTGTTAGCTCAATGGTAGAGCAGCTGACTCTTAATCAGTAGGTTCGGGGTTCGAGTCCCTGACAGCCCACCAAAACAATAAAGCCCGGCACCGCCGGGCTTTTTGCTAACAGGCGCCGTTAGCTAAAGAGAGACCAGGCATGCTGCAAAGTATCCGTGATCGCACTTCCGGCCTCGTCGCCGGTTTCATCGTTGCCATCATCGTCGTGCCGTTCGCGTTCTGGGGCGTTGAGTCCTTCATGACCGGCGGCGGCGATCCGGTGGTCGCCAAGGTCGGCAGCGAGAAGATCAAGGAATCGCAGTTCCGCCGCGCCTACGAGCAGCGCTACCAGCAGTATCTGCAGCTGATGGGCGACAATTTCCGCGCCGATCAGTTCGACCAGAACCGCTTTCGCCAGAGCGTGCTCGACGACATGACGCAGGAAGCGATGCTGCGCCAGTACACCCGCGAGGCCGGCTACCACGCCAACGACGCGCTGCTGTTCAATGCGATCTCGTCGATTCCGGCCTTCCAGAGCGACGGCAAGTTCAATACCGAGACCTACAAGGCGATGCTGGCGCGCCAGAACCTGACGCCGCAGCGCTTCGAAGCGCAGCTGCGCGAGTCGCTGGAGATCGACCAGATGCGTGAGGCCGTGGTCGACACGGCGTTCATGCCGGACGTCGAGCGCAAGCAGCTGCTGCAGCTCGCCGGCCAGCAGCGCCAGCTCAGCTACGCGCTGTTCGACCTCGCCAAGTACGAGGCGCAGATCGTGGTTGCCGACGCCGACGTCCAGAAGCGTTACGAGGACACCAAGAGCCAGTACACGGCGCCGGAGCGCATCAAGCTGGCGTATGTCGAGCTGTCACCGGAGTCGGTGGCGGCTGCCGCGGCGCCGGGCGAGGATGTGCTCAAGGTGCTCTACGACGCCGAGAAGGACAGCCGCTTCACGACGCCGGAAGAGCGCAAGGTCCGCCATATCCTGATCAACTTCGGCGCCGACAAGTCGGCGTCCGAGAAGAAAGCCGAGGATCTCGAAGCGCAGCTCAAGGGCGGCGCCGACTTCACGACGCTGGCCAAGGCGAACTCCGATGACGCCGGCTCCAAGACCAGCGGCGGCGATCTGGGCTGGCTCAAGCGCGGCCAGATGCCGGAGAGCTTCGAGAAGGCGCTGTGGTCGCTGCAGGCCGGCGAGACGAGCGCGCCGGTCGAGACCGAGTTCGGCTGGCACCTGATCCACGTCGACGAGATCAAGCCGGCGGCCGTCAAGCCGTTCAATGATCCGACTGTGCAGGCCGAGCTGACCGAGCTGTATCGCAACCGCGAACAGCAGAAGCATTTCCAGGAGCTCAGCGACAAGCTCGAGCAGCTCGCGTTCGAGAATCCGTCGTCGCTGGATGCGGTCGCCAAGGAACTGAACCTGCAGGTGCAGACCACCGACTGGTTCACGCGCGCCGGCGGCAGCGGTCTGGCCGCCGAGGATGCGGTCAAGGAAGCGGCGTTCTCGACCGAAGTGCTGAAGGACGGCGAGAACAGCAAGCCGCTGGCGATCGGCGACAGCAAGCTCGTCGTCGTGCGCAAGGCCGAGTACGAGGCGCCGCGCGAACGCAGCTTCGACGAGGTCGCCGACCAGGTCCGTACCGCGCTGCGTGCCGAACAGGCCAAGGCCAAGGCGCAGGCCGACGCCAAGGCGCTGCTCGAGGCGCTGAAGGGTGGGGCGACGCTGGCCGATGCGGTCAAGGCCACGCCGGCGGAGCTCAAGGATGCCGGCAGCCTGCGTCGCGACAACCGCGGCGAAGATCCGGCGCTGGTCGAGGCCGCGTTCAAGCTGCCGCATCCGAAGGAAGGCGCGCTCAGCTACGGCGAAGCCGTGCTCGGCAACGGCAGCGTCGCCGTGCTGGCGCTGAACAAGGTCGAGACGCCGGCGCCGGAGGCGCTGCCGCCGGAAGCGGCGGCGCAGTTCAACCAGCTCGCCGCCGGCCAGGAGTTCAACGCCTATCGCCGCCGCATCGGCGACGAGATCAAGGTCAAGATCATCAACGCGCCGCAGGCGGAAGCGCCGGTGTCGCCGGAGTCGTAAGCGCTATTGCGGGCGGACGCGTTCCGCGCTGCCCGGCCGCCCATGTCGCAGGACATGGGCGGCCTTTTCTTTTTCGGCGGCGGACTTTTGAAGGGGCGCGAGCCGCGTGGCCGGCGGCCCGCGCCAGCAGGGGCTCAGGCGGGGCTCAGCTCGATGCAGTCGAAGCGCACGTCCGGGTCGACCTCGGCGTCGTAATCGACGTCGCCGCGCGTGAAGCCGAACAGCTTGAGGAATTCCTGCTTGTAGCCGGCGTAGTCGGTGAGCTGGAACAGGTTCTCGGTCGTGACCTGCGGCCACAGCGCCTTGCAGGCGCCCTGCACGTCCTCGCGCAGTTCCCAGTCGTCGAGGCGGAAGCGCTGTTCGTCGTCGGCCTGCGGGCTGGCGCCGTCGGCGCGATAGAGGAAGTCGCGGAACAGGCGGTTGAGCTGATCGATCGTGCCTTCGTGCAGGCCTTTCTCTTTCATGATCTTGTAGACCATGGAGATGTAGAGCGGCATCACCGGGATCGCGGCGCTGGCCTGGGTGACGACCGACTTCAGCACGGCGACGTTGGCGTGGCCGCCGAGGCTCTGCAGCTTCGCGTCGAGGCGGCGCGCGGTGGCGTCGAGGTCGGCCTTGGCGCGGCCGAGCGCGCCGTGCCAGTAGATCGGCCAGGTGATCTCGGTGCCGATGTAGCTGAAGGCGACGGTCCGCGCGCCCGGCGCGAGCGCGCCGGCGGCGGCGAGCGCGTCGATCCACAGCGCCCAGTCCTGGCCGCCCATGACGGTGACGGTGTCCTCGATTTCCTGTTCGCTGGCCGGCTCGACCGAGGCCTGGATGATGCTGTCCTTGTTGGTGTCGATCGCGGTGGCCGTGTAGGTCTGGCCGATCGGCTTGAGCGCCGAGCGCTTCACTTCGCCGGTCGACGGCAGCTTGCGCACCGGCGAGGCGAGCGAATAGACGACGAGGTCGACCGCACCGCCCATCTCGGTCCTGATCAGCTCGATGACCTTGGCGCGCGCCGCGTCCGAGAACGCATCGCCGTTGATCGAGCGGCTGTACAGGCCCTGCGCCTTGGCGAACTTGTCGAAGGCCGCCGAGTTGTACCAGCCGGCGGTGCCGGCCTTCTTGTCGGTGCCCGGCTTTTCGAAGAACACGCCGAGCGTGTCGGCGCCGAAACCGAACGCTGCGGTGATGCGCGCGGCCAGGCCATAGCCACTCGAAGCGCCGATGACGAGCACCTTCTTCGGTCCGTCGCGGCGCATGCCGCGCGCGCGGGTCGCCTCGATCTGTTCGAGCACGTTGCGCTCGCAGCCGAGCGGATGCGTGGTGGTGCAGATGAAGCCGCGGACCTTCGGATGGATGATCAACTTGCGTACCTCGTCGCTGGTTGGGGGCAGCGGCATTCTACTGGCTGCAGCGCCGTGTGCGGGTGGTCCTTGGGGCGAATCCGGCGTCCGCAGCGACCGGCGGCCAGCCAAGAAAAAAGGCGCCGTCGCCGGCGCCTCGATCCCACGGCTTCTGCCGACTCAGGACGGCAGGAAGTTGATGGGATAGTTGGGGTAGGTGAACGGCGGCACGTTCTTCGGGCCGAAGTTCAGCAGCATCACGCGCTGGATCACCTTGCGCTCGAGGTCGGCGTCGCCGAAGGTGCTCGACACCAGCTTGCAGTCGGTGACGCTGCCGTCCGGCGCGATCGTCAGGCTGACGACGATCTTGCCGGGGCCGATGCCCGGATTCTCGCGCATCGCCCGGTTGAAGATCGCGTAGAACGCGCCCTTGTTGCGGTCGAACGTCAGCTGGATCTCTTCGAGCGTGCGACCGGCGAGCAGCTTGTCGCCGCCCTGGCCGGGTTTGCTGCGGTCGGGGCCGGTGCCGCGCGGGGCTTCGACCGTCGTCGTGCGACGCTGGCCGAGGCCGGCGCCGGACTGCGTGCGGCGCTCCTCGCCGGTGCCGGTCGCGCCGATGCCGCCGCTGCCGCTGGCCGCGGCCGAGGCGAACGCCGCGCTCGAACCGCCGCTGGCGCCGGTGCCGGCCTGGGCCGTCACGCGTTCGCTCGACAGCGCGCGCGTCGTGTCGAGGCCGCGCAGCGACTGGTCGCGCAGCTCGGCGAGCTGATCGGCCATCGCCAGCACGCCGGACTTCTGCGCGACGGCGCGAGCCTGCGCCTGGCGCTCGGCCTGGGTCGGCTGCGGCGGCGCTTCCGGCTTGTCCTGCTGCGGCTTCTCCGACTTGGCCTGTTCCTGCGGCGGCTTCTTGCTGTCCTCGGGCGAGGGCTTGGGCTCCTCGACCTGCTCGGCGATCGGCGCGTCCGGCAGGATGCTGACGTAGCGTTGCTCGATCGTTTCGCCGCCGCCGCGCTGCAGGCCGGTGAGATGGATCAGCGGGATCAGGATGCCGAGCACGACGAAGATCGCCAGCAGCACGCCGGCGATGCGGCGGAAGCGGCGGTCGGCTTCGGCGTTGAGATCCCAGCCGTCGAAAGCGGTCACGAAGCTCGCGTTCACGGCGCGCCTCCGTTCTTCTTCTCGATCACTGCCAGCGAGATCTTGGCGAAGCGGGCCTCGGTGCAGGTCGCCATGACCTTCTTGAGAACCTGATACGGAATCGCCTTGTCGGCCATGATGTTGACGTCGCCGCGCGTCACCGACGCCGCGTCGGCGCCTTCGACGCGCATCAGCGGCGCGCGCAGCAGCTCGGCCTTCAGCGCCGGCAGGAAAGCGGTCGCCGTACCCATGGCCTCGTCGGTGCCCATCACGCGCACGTTGTCGACGAGGATGTCGTTCTTGCTGACGACGATCACGGGAATCTGCTTCGGCTCTTCCTTGACGACCGACTTCGGCAGCTGCAGCGACTGCGGGCTCGGCAGCACTTCGACGGCGAGCGCGTTGACCAGCAGGTAGAAGACCAGGATCGCGAAGATGTCGATCAGCGAGACGACGTTCATCTCCACTTCGTGGCCGGCGATGCGGAACTTGCGCTGGGCGCGCTTGGCCATGCGCGTTCTCATGGCGCACCTCCCGGAGCGTCGCCGAGCGAGACGTTCGGGAACATCTCCAGCGGCAGGCCGGCAGCGCGAGCCTCGGCCGGCGCGAAGCGTGCGGCATCCATGATCCGGATCAGATCGTCGTACGGGATGTCGGCTTCGAGCAGCAGCGTCACGTTCGTTTCGCTGGGCGCGGTCTTCTTGACCTCGACGAGCAGATCGCCGAGCGCCTGCACGTTGTAGCCTTCCGGCGTGTTGTCGAGATGACGCAGCGCGCCGTTGCGGTCGGAGACGTCGAGGCCGTTCTTGCGCAGCGTGATCGTCAGCTGCAGCGGCAGCTTGTCGGACACGGCCTGCTGGTCCGGCGACGGCAGATTGAGGTTGATGACGTTGAGCTTGGCGGCGGTGATCGACGAGCTGACGAGCAGGAAGAACACCAGCACCGCGAACACGTCGATCATCGAGACGATGTTCAGCGACACCGCGCGCGCCCTCATCCTCTGATGGCGTTCGAGGCGCCGCGTTCGGCGGGACATTTTCATCCGGAACCCCCGGTGAGACTGGGCCGTGACAACGGCAGGGGCGGGATTACTTGCGCGCGGCGGCGCTGACGAACTTCGCGCAGGCGGCTTCCAGGCTGTCGACGAGTTCGGTCGTCTTGGCCTGCAGCCAGGCGTGGACGAGCAGCGTCGGGATCGCGACCAGCAGGCCGAAGGCCGTGCAGTTCATGGCCTCGGAGATGCCGCGCGACAGCAGGTCGGCCTTTTCCGTCGGGTCGGCGTTGCCGAGCGCCGCGAAGGCGCCGATCAGGCCGATGACGGTGCCGAGCAGGCCGAGCAGCGTCGACATGTTCGAGAACGTGGCGAGGTAGTGCGTGCGCTTTTCGACCGCCGGCAGCACTTCCATCAGCGCTTCCTCGGTGGCCGTCTCCACTTCGTTGCGGTGCGGATCGACCTTGGCCTGCGCGGCGCCGGCGGTGAAGATGCGGGCGACGGCCGCGTCGGAGCCCGAGGCGAGCTGTTCGACCGTGGCGAGATCGCCCTTGGCCAGCAGCGGCACCGCGTCCTGCCAGATCTTGCGGTTCTCGCGCTCGACGCGGCTCAGGAACAGCCAGCGTTCGATCGCGATGGCGACGCTCAGCGCCAGCACGATGGCGATCGGGTACATCATGAAGCCGCCCTTCTGGAAGAAGTGCAGGATGGTCACAAAGAAATCCATGTTGCGTTCCCTCGAATGGTCAGTCGTTACAAATGTCTCTTGTACAGCCAGTCTTCCCTGATCAGGCTGCGCCGCTAGCGTGCCACAGGCGTCACCACGCCCTTCTTCTTCAGTTCCGCCGCGAGCACCTCGTAGTACTCGACCTGGCGGTTGAATACGACACGGTCGATCGGCACCGGTTTTTCTTGCAATAGCCGCGCCGGCCGGTCGATGTCCTTCTCGGCCCGCGCATCGCGCCAGGGCATGATGTAGAGGCCGATCGGCGACTCGCGTTCGCCGAAGATGGTCGTGCCGCCGCCCTCGGCGTGCGGCGTCAGCGTCTCCGGCTTGGCGACGACCGGCTTGTCGCCGCCGCCGCCGATCGCCGGCATCTCATCCTGGGCCGATGCGCTTGCGGATGCGGCCAGCAGCGCGAGTCCCAGCAGTGCCGGACCCGGCCGTACGAACAGGGATTTCATGGCGTCTTCTCCACCGGCGCGACCGCGGCGGGAGCCGGGGCCGGGGTCGCGGCCTTGAGCCGGGACTCCAGCTCGGCGACCCAGGCCATCACGCGCAGGTCTTCCTTGCCGGTCCGCGACTGGTATTCCTTGTACTGCGCCAGCGCCGCCTGCGGCTGCTTCAGGTACTGGTCGAGCAGGATCGCGTAGTTGAGGCGGGCGAGGGGATCGCCCGGATCGGCCTGCAGGGCCTTTTCGTAAGCGAGCCTGGCGCGGTCGTAGCTGCCGGCCTCACGGTTGAGGATGCCGAGCCAGTTGAAGGCGGCGGCATTGGCTGGGTTCAGCGTCGCGGCGCGCGTGAAGGCGTTGATCGCGGCGTCGCGGCGCTTGGACTTCGCGTAAAGGATGCCGAGGTTGGTCCACGGCCCGGAGAACTGCGGGAAGTCCTTGGTCAGCGCCGTGAGCTCGGTTTCGGCCTGCTGCGCGTCGTTGTTCTTCATCAGCTCGAGCGCGGCGTCGAAGCGCTGCTGCGGGTCGCCCTTGTCGGCGACCGGCGCCGACGGCTTGGCGGCCGGTGCGGGCTTGGCGGCCGGACGTTCCGGCTGCGTCGGCGCGCTGCCGCAGGCGGCCAGCCCGAGCACGGGCACGGCCAGCAGCGCGGCGCGCAGGAGGCGCTTACTTGAGGCTTTCATAACGGTCCTGGCCCTGCTCGTGCTTGCCGTACTTGGCCGGCGCCAGCGCGGCGAGCTGCTGGGCGCTCTTGGCGATCCACTCGTCGTAGAGGCCCTGGCCGATGCGGCGCAGGTTGGTCTCGTAAGTCTGGATCGCCTTCTCCTCGAACGGATAGGCCTGTTCTTCGAGCAGCAGGTTGTACTGCTCGATCTCGAGTTCCGATAGCTTCTTCGGCCGCTCCGAATCGAGCAGCGCGCGGCCGAAGCCCTGATACAGGCGGCCGGTCTCGTAGGTCGCCGCCGTCGTCACGTCGGCGTAGCCATAGCTTGCCGACTTCTCGAACCAGGCCAGCGCCTGCTCCATCGCCTGCTTGCGGCGCGGCAGACTCTTCTCGACTGGCGCCGACAGCACGATCGCCTGGGTATCGGCGGCGGCGACGCGACCGAGTTCGAGGCTGGCCTTGGCGGCCAGCGCCTTCGAGCGTTCGGTGGCGCGCGCGCCGGCGCCGTCGCTGACGGCAACCTGCTCGCGCAGTGCCGCGGACAGCTGCTGCGGATTGCCGGCGGTGCGGGCGTAATCGACGAGCCGGCTGCGGGCTTCGACGTTGCGGTCGAAGGCGGCCGGGAAGCTCTTCACGTAGAACTCGTAGGCGGCCGCCGCATCGGTCGACTGGGCTTGGTCGTAGAGGCTCGCCGAACGCCAGGCCGCTTCCTCGCGCGTCTCGGTGCTCTCGCTCGCGCGGCGGGCGATGCGGCCGTAGGCCTGCGCCGCGGCCTGCGGCTTGTGATCCTTCTCGTAGGCGACCGCCAGCTTCTTGTCGACGTCGGCCTCGAGCGCGTGATTCGGGAACAGGCTGCGGAAGTTCTCGAGCACCACCGCCGCGTGCGACCAGTCCTCGAGCGCGAGCAGCGCGGCGGCGCCGTCGTACTCGGCGGTCGCACGGATCTTGGCCTGCGGCGTGACCTGGCCGACGCGCAGGAAGTGCTGCGCCGCGGTGTTCAGGTCGCCGGCGTTGCGCGCGGTTTCGCCCTGCTTGTAGATCGAGGCGGCGAGCTGCTCGATCACGTCGGCGCGCTGCGGCGCGCCGGCCGGCGTCAGCTTGAGTTCTTCGGCGAACGCGGTCTCGGCCTGCGCGTAACGGTCCAGCGCGAACTGTGCGTCGCCGGTGACGCTCCAGGCGATACGGCGCTGCTCGGCGGTGACGTTGCCGCCGGCCTTGATGACGCGCTCGGCGACGGCGATCGCCTGCTCGTAATCCTTCAGCTCGTACAGATCCTCGGCGGTCTGCGTCAGCACCGCGTTGCGCTGCGCGTGCGCCGGGTAGGTGTCGGCGAGCTTGAGGCTCTCGGCGATCGCCAGCTTCAGTGCTTCCGGACGCTGCGTCGCCGGCACTTCCTTGGCGTATTTCTGATACGCGAGCACTGCGGCGTAGGCCGCTTCCGGCGCCTTGACGTGCGGACGGTAGCCGTAGGCGGTCTTGCTGTACTCCTGCGCGGCTTCCAGCGTGTGGCCGCCGTCGAGCAGGGCGTCGCCGAGCAGGAAGTTGATGTCCGGCAGCTTGGCGTCCTGCGGGTACAGCTCGATGATGCGGCGGTACGACTGCGCGGCGGTCAGGAATTCCGCCGGCGGCGCTGCGGCCGCAGCGTTCGGCGTCCGGGCCTGCGCCTGCTGCGCGGCGGCGAGCTTCTGCTGGGCCATCGCGTGGTAATACTTGGCGATGTCCTCGAGATGCGCGCGCAGCGCCGTCATCACCTCCGGCGTCGCCGGCTGGCCCTGCCAGTACGGCGCCGACGGATCGTAGGCTGCCGCGTAGCGCTCCTTTTCCTTGATCGTCAGCTCAGTGAAGCCGCCCTGCTCATAGGCGGCGATCACGCGAGTCTGGAAGCCGGGCGCCAGCGGCGAGCCCGGATAGCGCTGGATGAACGCGGCATTGGCATTGGCCGCGTCGGTATAGCGCGATTTTTCGAGCAGCGCGTCGCCGAGCGCGATGTACAGCAGCGGATAGAAACGCGGGTCGCCGTGGCGCGCGAGGTAGTCGTTCAGCGCCGGCCCGCCGCCGAGCGTGGTCAGCGACAGCGTGACGACGCGCAGCGCGTCCTTGGCCAGATCGTACTTTTCCTTGGCGACGCCGTTCAGCGCGGCTTCCGGATCAGTGGTCTCGCCGGCCGGCAGCTCGCGATCGAGGATGTCGAAGAAGGTCGCGATCGCCGGCTCGTACTTCGACTGCTTGTACAGCGCCCAGCCGTACTTGTACTGCGCCGGCACGAAGAACGGCGTGCCGTCCTTCAGATCCATGACCGTCTTGTATTCGAGCTCGGCTTCGCCGTAGCGGGTTCGCGCGAACAGCAGCTCGGCGCGGCGGAAATGGGCGTCGCCGGACAGGTTGGAATCGGGCAGGCGCTCGTTGAGGCGCTTGAGCGTGTCGATCGCCGCGTCGGTCTCGCCGATGTTCTGCTGCGCGCGGGCCAGCTGGTAGTAGATCCGATCGTTCTTCGGGTCCTGCGGATGTGCATACAGCAGCTCGTTGTAGAGCTTGATCGACTCGCGCAGGTTCTTCTCGGATTCCTGTGTCGTGCCGCTGGCGTCGGCCATCTGCACCTGCAGGTCGGCGAGGCGCCGCGTCGCTTCGTTGCGCGTGTCGGCATCCGGCTGCAGTTCGAGCAGCTTGCGATAGTTGTCGGCGGCCTTCTGCGCGTCCGGCGCGACGTCCTCGGACTGGATGACCGGCAGGACGTTTTCGTCCGGGGCCTTCTGCTTGCCGATCGCCTGGCGGATCGGTGGCGCGGAGTCCTTGACGACCTGCGGCGTACAGGCCGACAGCGCCAGCACTGCCTGCGCGACGGCGGCGAGCACAAACAGCGGACGGGTCGGGAAACGATGCGGGCGGGCCGCTCTGCGATTGGCGTTCATCGTGTCAGTCACGGCCGAGCTCGCCCTTCTGCTGGCGATCGTACAGGCGCGCCAGCGCGAAGCGCGCCTCGATCAGATAGCGTTCGATCTGCTTGCGCTGGCCTTCGAGTTCTTGCGTCGCCATGTCCTGCAGCAGCTGCGCCTGCGCGCCGCCGGCGACGCCGAGCTGTTCGCGCAGATTGCCGACGCGGGCCTTCAGCGCCAGCGTGCGCTCGTACGGACCGTTGAAGCGGGCGGGCGGTGCGGCGAGCGCGAGCGGCGGCAGGTGCGGCGCCGCCGGCGCAGTCTTGGCCGCGTAGCGGCCGGGGACGGCGAGATGCGTATCGAGTCGCAGCGTCGCCTTGGTGCCGGCATACGGGAGCTCGGTGTCTCGCAGCGCACGGCGTACGAGCTCGTCCGCATTGCCCGGCGCCTTCTCGGTCGTCAGGTAGCCGCGCTCGATGCCGTCCAGGCGCGAGCGCCAGGTCTCGAGATTGCGCGACATCATGCGCAGGTCGCGGTAGTTCTTCAGCGCCTCCTGGAAGCGATGCTCGGCGAGCAGGCTTTGCAGGAAGTAGGTTTCCGGCGCATCCGGCAGGTCGCGCAGCTTCCAGTCCCAGCCGGCCTCGGAGTCGAGGTCGCGGCGCACGATCGTTTCGACCATGCGGCCCTGCTTGATCGAGGCCATCGCGGCGTTCATGCGCTCGCGGCTGGTCTCGAGCACCTCGACCGCCTTCTCATAGTACTGCAGCGCCTGCGTGTGCGCGCCGAGCTGGTCGAGCGTGTACGGAATCGCCAGCCAGGCTTCCTGCACGGCGGGGTCCATCGGATCGCGCGAGATCAGCTCGACCCATGCGACCAGCGCGCGGCGCAGCGCCGCCTCGGTATCCGGATCGCCGCTGCGCAGGCGGAACGAGCGCATGCCGGCGCGATCGAAGACGTCGCGGTCGAGATAGCCGGGGCGGATCAGGACGCCGAGCGTCGAGAACGAGGTGTAGGCCCGCGATTCCGGGGCCTTGTCGTCCGGCGTTTCCGATTTCTGGATGCGCGAACCCTGCGGGGCCAGTTCGGCCCAGCCGAGGCCGAGCAGCGCCCGGTTCGAGAACGGTCCGTCGACGCGCACGCGGCTCAGCACCGGCTTGGCGGTGCCGCCCTGCTGCGTCTGCAGGAAGTGCCAGCCGAGCGTGAGATTGGCGCGGTCGCGCAGCGCCAGGTCTTCCTCGTTGCCGGGGCGCAGCGTGCCGACGCGGTCGAGCACGGTCTGGCCCTGGGCGGTGCGGCCGTCATTGAGCAGCGCGATGCCGAGGTTGTAGCGCGTGAACGGCGACTGCTTGGAGGCGTTGTCCTCCTTGAGCAGCACGTCGGCGGCTTCACCATAGCGGCCTTCGGCCATCAGCACGCGCGCCAGCAGATCCTGCCAGTCCGGGATCAGTTCCGGCGCCAGCTTCTCGCGGATGCGGTACAGCGTGGCGCGCGCCTCGGCGTTGTAGCCGCGCTGGAAATCGAACTCGCAGAGCCGCAGCTGGGCGCGGGCGACGTCCTTGGCGTTGCCGCCGGAGGCGGCGACGCTGCGATAGATCGCCTCGGCGCGATCGCGCATGCCGAAGCCGAGGTAGTTGTCGGCCGTGCGCCACTGGAATTCCAGCGGCATCTTCAGCGGGTCGGTCCCGCCGGCGAGCTGGCGCAGTTCGACCAGCGCCGAGAAATGGCGCTTGTCGTTGTCGAGGTAGCGCGACAGCCGGACCTGCGGATCGTCGGCGCTGCCTTCCTTATAGATTTCCACCGCGGAAGCGGCGAGCGGCAGCAGCGCGGCGAAGGCGGCGAGCGGGAACAGGCGCTTCATTGCGCGGCCCTCCACTGCTTCATCGTCAGTCGCGGGCGGCCGCCGAAGCGGCTCTCGCGGCTGATGACGAACTCGACGTCGGTCGCCTGCGCCGACTTGTCGATCGTCGTCTCGTAACGGTCGGTGAGCAGCGGGTCGCTCGGCTTGGCGTCCGCGTACTTGCCGGTGAAGCTGATGCGCAGCTTGTGCGGGCCGGGATCGGCCGACACGCGCATCAGGCGCTGCAGGCTGTTCTTGCCGAGGATCGCGCGCGCGTCGAATTCATCGTAGTGATAGACCTCGGCGGGGCGGTCATCGAGCGCGACGGTGACGTCCTGCAGCAGCAGGCCGCCGGCCTTGACGCTCAGATAGACGTTGAGCCGGTCATAGGCGGGCAGCAGCGCGTCGACTTCGACGGACGCGGCCTCGCTGTTGAACTCGAGCACCTCGTCCTTGAGGGCCTGCACGGTTTGGTCGAGCTTGATCGCCTGCTCGCTGAGGTCCGCCGCGGCGGCCGCAAGGGGCAAGCTGCACGCGAGCACGAGGCTCGCGCCTAGGGCCTTCAGGCCTCGAGTTCTCGGCATCTGGAGGATTGGATCCGAATGGGTCCGTCGGAGTGTAGCAAAGCCGTACTCGCGATAGGTCGTCCAAACCCGGATCGAGGAATGGAAGAATGCGTACACGCGCACGTTCCTTTGGCGATGGCGGCATGAGCGGCGCGCGCTCGCGGACAAAAGGCGCGTCGTCTCAATTGACGCCGGCGCGAAGGGGCGGCAGGCATGCCGGATGCTGCAAAAAAGTGTTCGCACGCTAGGCAGATGCACGTTCTTCGTTGTGTTGACGCTCGAAAACCCGCTTGCTATAAAGCGCCGCAACCCGCAGTGACCTATGCGAACGCGCTTGCATCGGCGTACGTCGATATATCGTCCAAGCAACGGGCACGCCGCATCATATTTACAGCATCATTACTTCGGCCCACGCCGTCATTCATATTTAGGGGACGTACTCCATGAACAAGACTGAACTGATCAACGCGATCGCCGACAAGGCTGACCTGTCGAAGGCCGACGCCGGCCGCGCGGTCGATGCCCTCTTCGAAGTCGTCGGCAAGGCGCTCAAGAAGAAGGACAAGGTTTCGCTCGTCGGCTTCGGCACCTTCCTCGTCCGCGAGCGCGCCGCGCGTTCGGGCCGCAACCCGAAGACGGGCGCCACCATCAAGATCAAGGCGAGCAAGACGCCGTCGTTCAAGGCTGGCAAAGCGCTCAAGGACATGGTAAAGTAGCGGTCTTTCCACGGTAGATTGCTGATGTAGGGCAAACGCCGGTCAGGGTGCTTAGCTCAGTCGGTAGAGCGTCGCCCTTACAAGGCGAATGTCGGCGGTTCGAGCCCGTCAGCACCCACCATGGATTTCAAGTGGAGCGGTAGTTCAGTTGGTTAGAATACCGGCCTGTCACGCCGGGGGTCGCGGGTTCGAGCCCCGTCCGCTCCGCCACGAATCAAGCAAAAGGCGCCCTCCGGGCGCCTTTTGTTTTTCCGCCCGCTTTTCTTGCGCGCCGCCGCTCGCCGGCGTTTGCCATGCAATTGAAGTGTGCGCGTGCGCAGACGGCAGGCGCGCGGCCCGATCATGGTTCGATGGGGACCCGCTCCTTCAGCGCGCGCCAGCCTCCGTCAATCGACCAGACCTGGCGATAGCCCATCTTCTGGATGTTGTCGGCGGCGAGCGCCGAGCGATAGCCGCCGCCGCAATAGAGGAACAGCGGCGTGTCCTTGTCCGGTACGCGCGCTTCGATATCGCGTTCGATGATGCCCTTGCCGAGCCATTCGGCACCGCGCACATGCCCGGCCGCGAACTCGCTCTGCTCGCGGACGTCGAGCAGGCGCGCCTGCGGGTGCTGCGCCATCGTTTGCAGCAGCTCGGCGGCAGGCACTTCGCGAATATGCGGACGCACGCTGTCGACGAGCGCGAGAAAGCCCGGAGAATGATCGGCCATGGTCGTGCCTCTTGCGTTGAGCCGGTGAGGGTGAAGCTCTAGATTATGACGGCGGTCACTCCCGCGCCGGAACTGGCACGTCCACCATCGGGAGCTTGTCGGCTGCATCATTCGTCTGCGCGCGCGACCGCCGTCGTCCGGCCGATTCTTCGTGCGCGAGCTGCACCTTGGGAGGGGAGAGCATGGGATATCCGGTCGTTCTGGTTCATGGCATGTGGTGTACCGGCGCGAGCTGGAAGCGCGTCGCCGACATCCTCACCGCGCGCGGCTACGACTGCCACGCGCCGTCGCTGCCGGCGCATGACGATTCGACAGATCAGCCGCTGCAGGTTCGCCGCAAGAGCCTGCGCGAGTACCTCGATTTCCTGCAACGCTCGATCGAGGCGCAGCACTACGAGCGTGCGCCGATCATCGTCGGCCATTCGATGGGCGGCTTGCTCGCGCAGCAGCTCGCGACGCGCGTCGATCCTCTGGCGCTGATACTGCTGACCCCGGCGGCGCCGGCCGGCATCAATGCGCTGACGCCCGCCGTCGTCGCGGCGTTCGCGCCGTGGCTGTGCAGCGGCCTGTTCTGGCGCAATGCCCACAAGCCGAGCTTCGCGCATGCGCAGCGTTACGCGTTCAACGGCGTGCCGGCCGACCGCCATCGCGCCCTTTACGAAAGCCTGGTGCACGAATCCGGTCGTGCTTCGTTCGAGCTCGGCATGTGGCCACTGGATCTTGCGCGCGCGTCGGCTGTCGAAGCGGTCAAGGTGCGCTGCCCTGTCTACGTCGTAAGCTGCGGAAAAGACCGGCTGACGCCGGCCAGCGTGGTTCGCAAGGTCGCCCGGCGCTATTCGCAGGTGACGATGCGCCACTACCCGGAGCGCGGGCACTGGGTGATCGACGACGAGGAGACCGACGAAATGATGCATGCCATTTGCGGCTGGCTGAGGCCTTTCGAACAGCGCAACGCTCGCGCGGCGCGCTGACGTGCGCGCATCGGCGATGGATCGCTCGAAGGCCGGCCGGCATGTGCTGGCGCTGGCCGCATGGCTGGGCTGGGCGCTGCCGGCGGCCGCGCAGTCCGACAGCCTGGGCAAGGCGCTCGATACCGCGCAGCAGGCGCAGCGCTCCGCGGTCGCCTCGCAGCAGCGCGTCGATCAGCTCGACGACCAGACGCGCGCGCTGCTCGAGCGCTATCGCGCGGCGACTTGGCAGTCCCAGCAGCTGAACGTCTACGCGCAGCAGCTCAATGAACTGCTCGCGCAGCAGGTGACGGAGATTCAGAGCCTGCGTGCGCAGCTCGCCGATCTCGATCGCGCTGGCGAGGACCTGATGCCGCTGATGCTGCGCATGACCGACAGCCTCGCGCAGTTCGTGTCGCTGGACCTGCCGTTCCTCGGCGACGAGCGCCGCGAGCGCCTGGCGAATCTGAAGCGGGCGCTCGGCGACCCGCAGGTCAATGCCGGCGAGAAATTCCGCCGCATCCTCGAGGCCTATCAGGTCGAGATCGATTACGGCCGCGCGCTCGGCGTCGAGCGCGTCGAGATCGGACCGGAGACCGTCGACATGCTGCGCGTCGGGCGCGTCGCGCTGTACGCCCTGGCGCCGGATGGCAGCCGCCCGCGCATCTGGAACGCCGCGTCGAAGCAATGGGACGCCTTGCCGCGCGGTGACGCGGCGGCGATCCGCGAGGGATTGAAGATGGCCCGCGAGCTGACGGCGGCGAACCTGCTGCAGCTGCCGGTGCCGGCCGCGCGGAGCGCGCCATGAAGCGTCTCCAAGCGTTGATGGTGGCGGGCGCGCTGCTGGTCGGCGCCACGCCGGTCTCGGCGGCGGAGCCGGCGAACGGCCTCGATGCCTTGCTCAAGCAGGTGCAGGACGCCGCCGGCCAGAACGCGCGCCTGAATCAGGAGCGCGAGCAGCGCTTCCTGCGCAACAAGAACGAGCAGGCCGCGCTCGTGCAGAAGGCGGAGGCCGAGCTGGCGGCCGCCAAGGCGCGCGCCGACGCGGTGCGCGTGCGCTTCGCCGCCAACCAGAAGGAAATCGCCGAGCTGAAGACGCAGCTGCAGGCGCGTGCCGGCGATTACGTACAGGTCCAGGGCGCCGTCAAGGAAGCGGCCGGCGCGTTTCGTGCCGTCGCCGTCGAATCGCCGATCAGCGCGCAGGCGCCGGACCGTCTTGCCACGCTCGACGCGCTCGCCGACCGCGACGGCTATCCGCCGGTCGCCGAGCTCGAGCGCTTCTGGTACGGCCTGCAGCAGGAACTGGTCGAGGGCGGCCGCGTGGCGCGCTTCACGGCGCCGGTCGTCGATCCGGACGGCCAGCGCGCCGAGCGCGAAGTCGTGCGCATCGGCAGCTTCGGCGCCTTCGCCGACGGGCGCTATCTGGTCTTCGACGCGCAGGCGAACGTCCTTGCCGAGCTGACGCGCCAGCCGGCGCGGCACTGGCGCGCGCTGGCGCGCGACTTCGCCGCAACGCGCGACGGTCTTGCGCCGGCGATGATCGATCCGTCGCATGGCAGTCTGCTCGCGCAGGAAGCGCTGCGGCCGGGACTCGCCGAGCGTATCCATCAGGGCGGTTCGATCGCCTACGTCATCATCGCGATCGGTGCCGCCGGCGCGATGCTCGCGCTCTACCAGCTCGTCTATCTGCTGCGGGTCGGCGGACAGGTGCGCGCGCAGCTGCGCGACATCGGCCGGCCGCGCACCGACAATCCGCTCGGCCGCGTGCTTGCCGCGTTCCGCGGCGATCCGGCCCAGGGCATCGGCGACGCCGAGGTCCTGGAACTGCGTCTGTCCGAGGCGATCCTGCGCGAGATTCCCGCGCTCGAGCGCTTCCAGCCGCTGCTGCGCCTGATCATCGCCGCCGGCCCGCTGCTGGGGCTCGTCGGTACGGTCACCGGCATGATCATCACCTTCCAGGTGATCCAGGAGCAGGGCGCCGGCGATCCGCGCCTGATGGCCGGCGGCATCTCGCAGGCCATGATCACGACCGTGCTCGGCCTCGGCGTCGCCGTGCCGATGCTGTTCGTCAACGCGATCCTTTCGGCGCGCTCGCGCGTGCTCGTGCAGATCCTCGACGAGCAGAGCGCCGGCCTGCTCGCACGGCACATCGAGAGCGGAGCGGCCGATGCGCCTTGAGTGGTTGTTCGCGCCGTTCGGTTCGGTTTCGGCGCTGATCGAGGCCGGCGGCTGGGTGCTGCCGTGGATCTTCGTCACCGCGCTGCTGATGTGGACGCTGATCGCCGAGCGCTGGTGGTACTTCCGGCGCATCTATCCGGCGCAACGCGAAGCGCTGCGCGCGCAGTGGCTGGAGCGCGCCGAGCGACGCTCGTGGGGCGCGCGACAGATTCGCGCGATGCTGCTGTCGCAGGCGCAGGTGGCGATGAGCGCGCCGCTGCCGCTGCTGCGCGTGACGGTGCCGATCGCGCCGCTGCTCGGCCTGCTCGGCACGGTCACCGGCATGCTCGAAGTCTTCGACGGCATGATGATCAGCGGCTCGGCCGACGCGCGAACCATGGCCTACGGCGTCTCGCACGCGATGATCGCGACGCTGGCCGGCCTGGTCGTCAGCGTCAGCGGCATGTATTTCCTGAATCGCTTCCAGACCCGCGTGCAGCGCGAGGCGGAACGCTTCGGTGACGAGCTGGTGTTCTGAGCATGCGCACGCGCCGCCACACGCACCCGCCCGAGGAAACCGGCATCGATCTCGCGCCGATGCTGGACTTCGTGCTCAACCTGCTGATCTTCTTCATCATCACCAATACCTTCGTGTCGGAGGCCGGCATTCACATCGAGCGCCCGGTCGCCAGCACGGCGGTGCGCCAGGAGCGCAGCAATGTGCTGGTCGCGATCGCGCCGAACGGCGAGGTCTGGAGCGACGGCCAGCGCGTCGACATCCGCGCGCTGCGCGCGCATCTGCAGAAGCGGCGTCAGGAGAATCCCAACGCGGCGGTGATCGTGCAGGCCGATCGCGACGCGCGCGCCGGCCTCGTCGTCGAAGCGATGGACCAGGCGCGGCTCGCCGGCTTCAAGAACGTGGCGATTGCCGCCACGCCGGCCGCGAAGTAAGGAGCAGCGGCCATGACGGCCCGCGCCGCGATCGCCGAAGCCCGCTGGTCGCGCCTGATCGTGCCGCCGCTGCTCGGCCTCGTCGCGGCGCTGCTGCTGTTCTGGGCGATGTACCGGCTGATCCAGCCGCCGGCGCATGAGGGCACGGCACTGCGCACGAGCGGTCCGATCGAGGTCGTGGCGCCGCCGCCGGCGCGCGACGAGCCGCCGGATACCGCGCTGGCCCAGGCGCCGGCGCCGGCGCCGGATGCGCCGCCATCGCTCGCGCGTCCGGATCTGCCGTCGCTGCCGGCGGCGGCGATGGCCGCCGCGCCGCTCGACGTCGGGCCGATCTCGGTGCCGGTCACGCTCGGCGCCGGCGGCCTGTCGATCACCGGCACGACCGGCTTCGCGGGCTTCGCGGGCCGTGGCGGCGGCGGTGGCGGCAATGGCACGGGCGGCGCCGGCTTCGGTAGCGGGCAGGGCTTCAAGGGCAAGCCGCTGGTGCCCTTGTCGACGGCGCGCCCGCAGATGCCGGACTGGGCCTGCAAGCAGAAGATCCGCGGCTGGGTCGAGGTCGTGTTCACGGTGATGCCGAACGGCCGCGTCCGCGACGTACGCCTCGTTGACGCCGATCCGAAGGGCGTGTTCGAGGCGGCGGCGATCGAGAGCATCTCGAACTGGATCTACGAATCGAGCGACGTCGCGCGCGAGGTCAAGCAGCGCGTCGACATGCTGCCCGAAGAATGCGCCTACAACTGGAAGCAGTGAGCGTGCGGCGCTTCGCAGCCGTCGGCCTCGCGCTGGGGTTATGCGCGTCGGCGCCCTCGGCTCATGCCGACCAGTACCGCAGCGAGCAGCGCATCGTCGCGACGCCGGCGACGCCGCAGAAGACGGAGGATCCGCAAAAGCTGCTGCAGATCACCACCGATCCGTATGCGAAGGCGCTGCTGCTGCGTGATCTGGCGGCGCAGGCCGCGCAGGGGCGCGACTACGGCAAGGCGGCGAAGTACCTCGAACAGGCGCTCGCGCAGAACGCGCTGTCCGGGCCGGCCGCCGTGCAGATGCGCAACGATCTCGCGCAGCTCTACCTGTCGAGCGGCGATATCCGCAAGGTACTGCCGCAGCTCGAGGCGCAGGTGCGCGCCGGGCAGGCGACGCCGCAGGTGCTGGCCGCGCTCGGCGCCGCCTACGTCGGCGAGAAGCGCTACCAGGACGCCGTGCCGTTGCTGCAGAAGGCGGGCGCCGGCCAGGCCGGTGCCGACATCGGCTGGCGTCGTGCGCTCGCCGCCGCGTACATCGGCGTCGGTCGCGAGCGCGAGGCGCTGCCGATGCTCGAACAGCTGCTGCGCGAGGATCCCGGCCAGCGCGAGGACTGGCTGCGCCTGGCCGCGCTGCAGTTGAAGGCCGGCAACCGGGAGCGCGCCGCGGCGACAATGGATCTCGCCAGCCGCCTCGGTTTCCTGCAGAGCGCCGACGAGCGTCTGCGTCTGGTGACGCTGACCGCACAGATCGGCGCGCCGTTCGAGGCCGGGTCGCTGCTGCAATCGCTGATCGAGCGCAAGCAGGTTCCCGACAACGACGACACGCGCCGGCTGCTCGCGCAGTTCTGGCTCGCCGCGCGCGAGAGCAGCCTCGCGCTGCCGACGCTCGAAGCGCTGGTCCGGCGCGCGCCCGATGCGGCGCTGTACCAGCAGCTCGCGCAGCTGCATCTCGATCGCGACGAGTACGCGCAGGCCGCGCAGGCGCTCGAACAGGCGACACGCCTCGGCAAGGCCGGCGGCAAGACCTGGCTGGCGCTCGGCTTCGCGCGCTACCAGCAGGCCGACGTCGACGCCGCGCTCGCGGCGTTTCACGAAGCCGAGCGCCTGCCGGACGGACGGGCGGCGGCCGGCGAGTGGATCCGCTATCTCGAAAGCGGCAAGGCGCGCGAGCAGGCGCTGCAGGCCGCCGCCGAGCGTCGCGCGCGCGACGGCGAGCCGGTCGTGCTGAGCGAGCGCCTCAGCGGCGGCGGCGTCGCGCTCGGGCAGACGCCGGCGCCGGCGGGCGCGGCCTTGCAGAGCGGGCAGGAGACGCCGATCGGCGCCGACGCCGGCGGCAATGCCGACGGCACGATCCCGGCCTGGAGCGGCGGTCTGACGCGCGCGCAATGGCCGGCCGCGTTCCACAGCGGCCAGCGTCTGGCCGATCCGTATCCGGACGACAAGCCGCTGTTCACGATCACCGCGGCCAATCTGGCGCAATACCGCGGACGGCTCAGCGCCGGCCATCTGGCGCTGTTCGCGAAGTATCCGGACTACCGCATGCCGGTCTACGCGAGCCGTCGCAGCGTCGCCTATCCGCAGGCGATCTACGACGCCAGCCGCGCCAATCTCGGCCGCGCCCGGCTGACGGGCTCCGACGAACTCGGCGGCGCGCGGCTCGGCGTACCGTTTCCGCATCCGGCGTCCGGCGTCGAGATCATGTGGAACCACCGCACGCGCTACCGCGGCGACTCGCTGGTGATGCAATCGACGCAGGCCGTCGTGCGGCCGGGCGGCGCGCCGACGCTGCTCAAGCAGACCGAGCGCGTGCTGTTCCGCTACGGCAATGTGCAAGCGCCGATCGATCTGGCGAAGGACAACATCCTGCTGTACTACCTGACCTGGTTCGGCAAGACGCGCAATGACGTCGATTTCGTCGCGCTGGTGCACGAGTCGGCCAATGCGCTCCGGCAGCCGCGCGGCGTCTGGGTGATTCCGCCGGGCGTGCCGAAGATGTTCCGCGTACCGCCGGTCGGCTACGACCAGCCGTTCCCCGGCTCGGACGGCCTGATGTTCCTCGACATGGTCGACATGTACAACGGCGCCTTCGACCGCTACGTCTGGAAGCTCGCCGGCAAGCGTGAGCTGTACGTGCCGTACAACAGCTACCGCCTGAGCGACGGCCGCTACCCGTACGCGCGCCTGCTGACGCCCCGGTTCCTGAATCCCGAAGGCGCGCGCTACGAGCTGCACCGCGTCTGGGTCATCGAGGCGACCGAGCGCGGCGGCAAGCGGCACAGCTTCGGTACGCGCGTCTTCTACGTCGACGAGGACAGCTGGAACGTGCTGCTGGTCGAGAACCAGGATCATGACGGCCGCCTGTGGCGCTTCCAGGAAGGGCATCTGCTGCCGGCCTACGACGTGCAGGCGGCGAACTGCGCGCCGGTCGTCACCTACGATCTCAAGGACGGGCGCTACTTCGTCAACCGCCTGCTCGGCGAGGATGCGCCGGCGCAGTTCAACGTGCCGATGCGCGATTCGGAGTTCGTGCCGGACCGCGTGCGCGCCCGCTACGGGCGCTTCTGAACTTTCTTGCGCCGCGCGTGCAACCTTTCCGCGTTTCGCGCGTCCAATCCTTCGAACACCGGTCGGGTGTTCGTACACTCCCAGATTGCCGGGCCGCCGTCAGGTCGCCCGGCGCTTTCTGTTTTCCTACAGATAGCCGCGGATCAGCCGGCCGAGCGCCGGCACGGCGAGGTCGATCTCCGCTTCGGCGCTGCCGCGCAGCTTGTGGTACGCGCTGCGCAGGGCGCCGTTCTGGCTGGCGGCGAGGCGCGTGTCGGCGACCGCCAGCAGGGCTGCGCCGGCTTCGGCGGCGTGCCGTTGCAGGAATACGCTGAAGTCCGGCTCACGGCTTTGCTGGAAACGTTCATACAGCGGCTGCAGCGCGGCGATAAACTGCGGCGCATTGCGACGCAGCGCGCCGCCCAGCAAGTCCGGCTTGGCTGCCTTGAGCAGCGCCAGCCCGGCTTTCAGGCCGAAGCCGCGCAGGCCGCCGCGGCTGGCGACGTGGGTTTCGACGAAGCGCTCCAGATCGGCGGCGAAGGCGTCTCGCTGGAACGGCGACCACAGGATATCGTTCAGGCTCTTCACGTCGGGTTTACGGATTGGTTCATGGCATCGCGCGACGACAGCGGCAAAGATAGCATCACCTCTCTGAAGACCGGCTCGATCGAGCGCAGCATCGCGCTGACGCGCCTCGGCGTCGGCGCCGGTGCCAAGCTCGTCGCGCACTCGCTCGCCAACATCTTCCGCGGCGAAATCTCGCGCGACACCGCCAATCGCGATTTCTACGAACGCCAGGCGCAGATCCTCGCCGACGAACTCGGCAAGCTCAAAGGCAGCGTCATGAAGGCCGGACAGATGCTGTCGCTATACGGCCAGTACTTCCTGCCCGAGGAAGCGGTGACGGTGCTTTCACAGCTGCAGGACGATACGCCGCCGGTCGCCTGGAACGTCGTCGCCCCGGTGCTCGAGCGCAGCCTCGGCCGCGCGCGGCTGCGCGAGCTGGACATCGACACGCGGCCGATGGCGGCGGCCTCGCTCGGTCAGGTACATCGCGCGCGCCGCAAGACGGACGGCCTCGAGCTGTGCGTGAAGATCCAGTATCCCGGCGTCGCCGATGCGATCGAGAGCGACATCCGCACGCTGTCGCGGCTGCTGCTGATGACCCGGCTGACGCCCAAGGGCCTCGATCTGACGCCGGTCTTCAACGAAGTGCGCGAAATGCTGTTCCGCGAGGTCGACTACGCCGCCGAGGCGCATTTCACGCGCAGCTTCGCGCATCGCCTGCAGGGCGATCCGCGCTATGTCGTGCCGCAGGTGATCGACGAATTCAGTGCCGCCCAGGTGCTGACGACGAGCTTCGAGCCGAACAGCCATGTGCGCGATCCGCGCGTGCAGGGACTGTCGCAGGCGCGCCGCAACCGGCTCGGTTTCGCATTCCTCGATCTGTTCTTCAACGAATTCTTCCGCTGGGGCATGGTGCAGTCGGACCCGCACTTCGGTAACTACCGTTTCCGCATCGGCGAGACGGCGGAGGAGGATCGGATCGTGCTGCTCGATTTCGGTGCGACGCGGATCTTCGGGCGCGGCTTCATCGAGAACTACAGCGACATCGTCGAGGGCGCGCTGCGCCGCGATCGCGAGCAGACGCTGCGCGGCGCGACTGCGATCGGCCTGATGAACGCCAGCATGCCCAAGCCGGCGCTCGATGCATTCGCGGCGATGTGCGAGGCGATCGTCGAACCGTTCGAGGCCGCCGACGATCCGCGTGCCGACCGCAAGTCGCGCAATGCCGACGGCGCCTATCGCTGGGGCGACAGCGATCTGCCGATGCGCACCGGCAAGATCGCCGCCACCAATGCGCTGTCGGTGCACTTCCGCGTGCCGCCGCGCGAGATCGTGTTCCTGCACCGCCGCCTCGCCGGCGTGTTCATCATGCTGGCGACCTTGCGTTGCGAACTCGACGCGCGCGAGCTGCTGCTTGCTGCACTGCACGATGCGCATGCGCTGGCATCGACAGGCGCTTGAGCGTCGTACGTAGGCCGTACTGACACGAAGACGTGTCCGCCCGTTCAATTGTGGGCGCGTTCGCGATTGGATAGCATCGTCGTAGTCGTAGTTTGCAGAACGAAGACCGCCGAGAGCGGTTTCCATCCCCAGAGGAGAGCGATATGAAGAAGCAGTCCGCACTCTTGACCGGAGCGCTGTGCCTGAGCCTGCTTGCCGGGCAGGCCGCCGCGAAGGTCACGCAGCAGGAGGCCGATGCCCTCGGCAAGGACCTGACGCCGATCGGCGCCGAGAAGGCCGGCAACAAGGACGGCAGCATCCCGGCCTGGGAGCCGGAGCCGCAGCGCGGCGCGCTGTCGGGCGAATTCCCGAACAACCCGAAGGTCGACGCGGAAAAGCCGCTGTTCACGATCACCAAGGCCAATATGGCCCAGTACGCCGACAAGCTGTCGGAAGGCCACAAGAAGCTGCTGTCGACGTACGACACGTACAAGATGATCGTGTACCCGTCGCACCGTCTGGTCGACTGGCCGAAGGAGATCAAGGACGCCACCGTCAAGAACGCGACGACCTGCGAGATCCAGGGCACCGACGTTCTCAACAACTGCAAGATGGGCTTCCCGTTCCCGGTGCCGAAGACCGGCGCCGAACCGATCTGGAACCACAAGCTGAAGTGGCGCGGCGAAGCGGTGACCCGCTACAACAACCAGATGATCGTGCAGAACAACGGCGATTATCAGCTGACCAAGATCATCGAGGACGTGCAGTTCCCGTACGCGTCGATCAAGAACCCGCAGCCGATCATGTCCGGCAACGGTGAATATCTCGAGTACCTGTCGCGCGTCGTCGCGCCGCCGCGTCTGGCCGGCACCTTCATCCTGGTGCACGACAAGACCGGCACCGGCGCCGATGGCCGCGCCGCGTGGCTGTACTCGCCGGGCCTGAAGCGCATCCGTCGCGCGCCGACGGTCTGCTGCGACAATCCGTACGAGGGCACCGACGGTCACCAGTTCTACGACCAGGTCGACATGTTCAACGGCGTGCTCGAACGCTACACGTGGAAGATCGTCGGCAAGAAGGAGTTCTACATCCCGTACGACTCCAACAAGATCGCCGGCAACAAGGTCAAGTACAAGGACCTCGCGCGTCCGAAGCACCTGAACCAGGATCTGCCGCGTTACGAGCTGCACCGCGTCTGGGTCGTCGAGGCGAACCTGCGGCCGGGTACCAGCCACACGTTCAAGACGCGTCGCTTCTACATCGACGAGGACAGCTGGACCATCGCGATGGTCGACGACTACGACAACCGCGACCAGCTCTACCAGTTCCAGGAAGGCCACATCATCAGTGCGCCGAACCTGCAGGCCGCGACGACGGTGCCGGAAGTGATCTATCACTTCACCGCCGGCCGTTACTTCATCACGGCGGCCTGGAACGAGGACAAGCCGATCGACGCGACCGTCAACTTCAAGCCGGACTACTTCACCGCGGCGTCGGTGCAGAAGATGACGACGAAGTAAGACGTCGACACGACGTCGATGGGGCCGCCGGAGCGATCCGGCGGCCTTTTTCTTGGCAACCGCTGCGCAGGGACGCATGAAGCACGAACAGAAGCAGACTTTCGACAAGCCGCCGGAAACGGTGATCCGCATGTTCGGCGACCGCCGCTACTTCGAGCGCAAGTACGAGCTGCTCGGCTTTCGCGACATCGAGGTGCTGGAGCACGAGGCCGCGGGCGACCGTTTCCGCATCCGCGTCCGCTACACGGCCGGCGCCGACATCCCGCTGCCGGACTTCGCGCGCAAGTTCGTCTCCGGCGATATCACGATCGTGCAGGAAGACCGTTGGGATCTGGCGAAGAAGACGGGTCGTCTCGAAGTCGATCTGCGCGGTCTGCCGGTCAAGGTCGGCGCCGACATGGCGCTGGTCGGCCTCGGCAAGGGCGGGGCGGCCAATACGCTGAGCTGGGACGTCCGCTGCTCGATTCCGCTGGTCGGCGGCAAGCTCGAGAAGCTGCTGCTCGCCGACATCGAGGCCAAGGCCGACGCCGACCTCGCGGCTTCGCGCAAGATCCTCGCCGACTACTGAGCGACCGCCGGCACGGCGCGCTGAGGGAGTTCCCGCTTGCTGGCGGCAGGGCGACAGAGGCGATAATCGCGCTTCCGCCACGCTTGCCGGGAACGTCCGATGAAAATGCGTCATGCCGCTGCCGCGGCGCTGCTCCTCGTCTGCGGTCTCGCCCGCGCGGCGGTGCCGGCCTGGGTCGACGAGAGCAACCGCAACGCCGAGGTCCTGCTCAAGGTCATCGCCGAGTTCAATCCGGAGAATGCCGGCGAGATCGGCGTCGACGGCTTCGACGAGCAGATCGTCGATCTGCGGCCGAAACTCTACGAGCGCAGCACGGCGGCGACCCGCAAGGCGGTCGCCGAGCTTGAGGCGATCAAGGCCAAGACCCGCGACGCGGCGGTCCTGCAGGATCTCGACATCCTGATCGATTCGGCGCAGTCGACGATCGTCACGGCCAGGCTCGATCACGAGCTGATGCTGCCGTACTACAGCGTGTCGAGCATGACCTTCAGCGGCATCAAGGCGCTGCTCGATCCGCGCGTGCCGAAGGAGCGCCAGGCCGCCGCGCTGCTGCGCCTGCGCCGTTACGCCGGCTTCGACGGCGCGACGCCGCTGGTCGAGCTGGCCCGGGTGCGCAGCGAGGAGCGTTTCGCCAGCAAGGGCCTGATCGGCCCGTATCGCGGCGAGGTCGAGCAGGATCTCGCCGACGCGCCGCGCTACGTCGACGGCATTGGCGAGCTGTTCGCGCAGTCGGGCCTGCACGGTTACGAGGCGCCGCTGGCGGCGCTGCGCCAGCAGCTGTCCGATTACAACGCCTGGGTGCAGCAGCAGATCCTGCCGCGCGCGCGCGCCGACCATCGCCTGCCGCCGGCGCTCTATGCCGACAACCTCAAGCAGGTCGGCGTCACCGATCTGGCGCCGGACGAGCTGATCCGCCGCGCGCAGCTGGCCTTCGTCGAGATCCAGAACGAGATGCGCACGCTGGCGCCGCTGGTCGCCAAGGAGAAGGGTTTTGCGTCCACCGACTACCGCGACGTCATCCGCGAGCTGAAGAAGGATCAGGTCAGCGGCGAGGCGATCCTGCCGCTGTATCGCGACACGCTCAAGGCGATCGAGGACAGCATCCGCCGCGATCACATCGTCACGCTGCCGCAGCGCGAGGCCAAGATCCGGCTCGCCAGCGAGGCGGAGTCGGCGCAGGTGCCGGCGCCGTTCATGAGCCCGCCGCGCCTGATCGGCAACACCGGCGAGTACGGCGAGTTCGTGCTGCCGCTGAACGTGCCGGGCAGGGCCGGGCGCGCCGACCTGAAGACCGATGACTTCACCTACAAGGCCGGCGCCTGGACGCTGACTGCGCACGAGGCGCGCCCGGGGCACGAACTGCAGTTCGCGGCGATGATCGAGAAGGGCGTGTCGACGGCGCGCGCCGTGTTCGCGTTCAACAGCGTCAATGCCGAAGGCTGGGCGCTCTACGCCGAGGCCGAGATGAAGCCGACCTTCCCGCTCGACGGCCAGCTGATCGGCCTGCAGCTGCGCCTGATGCGCGCGGCGCGCGCCTTCCTCGACCCGATGGTCAATCTCGGCCGCATCACGCCGGACGAGGTCAACGCCTTCCTGCAGCGCGAAGTCGTGCTGTCGCCGGGCATGGCGCAATCGGAGACCGACCGCTACGTGTTCCGCTCGCCGGGCCAGGCGACGGCCTACTTCGTCGGCTATCAGGCGATCATGGGCATTCGCGCCAAGGCCGAGCTGGCGCTCGGCGACCGCTTCGACCGCCAGCGCTTCCACGACTTCATCCTCGGCCAGGGCCTGCTGCCGCCGAAGCTGCTCGACCAGGCCGTCGTCGAGCAGTTCATCCCGGCCGAGCAGGCGCGCCGCTGAGTGCGCGGCGGGTCTGCTGACGCCATGGTGTCAGCAGACCCGGCCGATACTGCCGCTCCCCCCGATTCCACGGAGCAGCTCATGATTCTCGGCATGCGTACCGCGATCTATCCGGCCGCCGATCTCGCCGCGGCCAAGGCTTTCTACACGCAGGCGCTCGGCGTCGAGCCGTACTACGACGAGGCCTACTACGTCGGCTACGCGGTCGGCGGTTTCGAGCTCGGGCTGATTCCGGACGATCTGCCGTCGACGACCGGCGTGCAGGCGTTCTGGGGCGTCGCCGACGTCGACGCCGCGCTGGAGCGGCTGATCACGCTCGGCGCGCAGCCGTACGAGCCGGCCAAGGACGTCGGCGGCGGCATCAAGGTCGCCAGCGTGCTCGATCCGTCCGGCAACCGCTTCAGCGTGATCGAGAACCCCGGCTTCGATCCGCGTCAGGTGCGCTGAGCGCGCCGCCGTCACGCGCAGGCACCACATGCGTCGCGCCGATCGCCTGTTCCGCATCGTCCAGTACCTGCGCGGCCGCCGCCTGACGACGGCCGCGCAGCTGGCGGCCTGGCTGCAGGTCTCCGAGCGCACGATCTATCGCGACGTGCGCGATCTGGTCACCAGCGGCGTGCCGGTCGAAGGCGAGGCCGGCGTCGGCTACCGGCTGGCGCCGCATTTCGATCTGCCGCCGCTGATGTTCACGCGCGAGGAGATCGAATCGCTGGCCGGCGGCCTGCGCATGCTGCAGGCCTGGGGCAGTCCGGAGCTGAAGCGCGGCGCCGGTTCGGCCTGGGCCAAGCTCGCCGCGGCGCTGCCGGACCCGCAGCGCATCGAGCTGGAGCGCACGCGGCTGTTCGCGCCGTCGTTCGCGGTGCGCGACGTCGGCATCCTGATCGACACGCTGCGCCATGCGATCGCCGGGCGCCAGGTGCTGCGGCTCGACTACCGCGACGTGCAGGGCCGCGCCAGCGAGCGCCAGGTCTGGCCGCTCGGGCTCTACTTCTGGGGCGAGGTCTGGTCGCTCGGCGCCTGGTGCGCGCTGCGCGGCGATTTCCGCAGCTTCCGCGTCGATCGCATCGTCAGCGCCGCCGCCGACGGCGTGCAGTTTCCGGATCAGGCCGGGCGCCGGCTCGAGGACTACGTGCGCTGCGTCGAGGCGGGCTGAATCTAAAGCTCGCGCCGGCGCGTCTTCTTCAGCTGGTACAGCGCGTCGAGCGCGGCGCGCGGTGACAGCTCGTCCGGCTCCAGCGCATCGAGCATCTGCATCGCCGCCGACGGCACCGCCGGCGCGAACAGCGACAGCTGCGGCGCGTCGCCGCGCGCCGGCATCGGCGCCGGCGCGGCGTGCGGTGCGGATTGCGGCCGGTTCTCGAGCGCCTGCAGATGCGCGCGCGCGGCGCGGATCACCGGCTGCGGCACGCCGGCCAGCGCCGCGACCTGCAGACCAAACGAGCGGCTCGCCGGGCCGTCCTTGACGTTGTGCAGGAAGACCAGCCGCTCGCCCTGCGCGTCGGCGTATTCGGCGGCGTCGAGATGCACGTTGGCGATGGCGGGCAGGGTGCCCTCGAGCGCGGTCAGCTCGAAGTAGTGCGTCGCGAACAGCGTGAACGCGCCGACGTCGCTGGCCAGGAATTCGGCGACCGCGCGGGCCAGCGACAGGCCGTCGTAGGTCGAGGTGCCGCGACCGATCTCGTCCATCAGCACCAGCGACTGGCGCGTCGCGTTGTGCAGGATGTTGGCGGTCTCGCTCATCTCGACCATGAAGGTCGACTGGCCGGAGGCGATGTCGTCGCCGGCGCCGATGCGCGTGAAGATGCGGTCGACGGGACCGAGCGTCGCCTGATCGGCCGGCACGAAGGCGCCGGCGTGCGCGAGCAGCACGATCAGCGCCGTCTGGCGCATGTAGGTCGATTTGCCGCCCATGTTGGGGCCGGTGATGACGAGCAGACGGCGCGCGTCGGACAGATCGAGATCGTTGGGCACGAACGGCGTGCGCAGCGTCTGCTCGACGACCGGATGGCGGCCGGCGCGGATCGCGATGCACGGTTGCCCGACCAGCTGCGGACGGCACCAGCGCAGCGCGCGCGCGCGCTCCGCGAAGCAGGCGAGCACGTCGAGCTCGGCGAGCGCCTGCGCCATCTGCTGCAGCGCCGGCAGATCGGCGGCGACGCGGTCGAGCAGCGCTTCGTAGAGTTCCTTCTCGCGCGCCAGCGCACGGTCGCGCGCCGACAGCACCTGATCCTCGAACTTCTTCAGCTCGTCGGTGATGTAGCGCTCGTAGTTGGTCAGCGTCTGGCGCCGCGTGTAGTCGGCCGGGATCCGGGCAGCGTGCGTCTTGCCGACCTCGATGTAGTAGCCGTGCACGCGGTTGTAGCCGACCTTGAGCGTGTCGATGCCGGTGCGCGCGCGTTCGCGCGTCTCCAGGTCGACGAGGAAGCCGTCGGCGTTCTGCGAAAGATTGCGCAGCGCGTCGAGCGCGGCGTCGAAGCCGGCGCGGAACACGCCGCCTTCGCGTGCCAGCAGCGGCAGTTCGTCGGCGAGCGCGGCCTGCAGATGCGCGCACAGCGCGGCGTGCTCGCCGAGGCGCGCGCCCAGTTCGAGCACCAGCGGCGACTCGACGCCGGCCAGCGCTTCGCGTACCGCGGGCAGCGCGGCGAGGCTGCCGCACAGGCCGGCGAGATCGCGCGGCCGCGCCGAGCGCAGCGCGACGCGCGCGAGGATGCGTTCGACGTCGGTGATGTCCTTGAGCGCGACGCGCAGGCGTTCGTCGCCGCTGCCGGCCGGGCGCGCATCGCCGAGGCTGGCGACCGCATCGTAGCGGGCATTGAGCTGCGCATGGCTGCGCAGCGGCCGCGTCAGCCAGCGCTGCAGCGCGCGCGCGCCCATGGCGGTGACGCAGCTGTCGACGACGCGCAGCAGCGTGTACTCGTGCTGGCCGGACAGCGCGCGGTCGATTTCGAGGTTGCGGCGCGTCGCGGCGTCGAGGATCAGCGCGTCGCCCGGCGTCTCGACGCGCAGCCCGCGCAGATGCGGCAGCCGCGACTTCTGCGTTTCCTGCACGTACTGCAGCAGCGCGCCGGCGGCGGCGATCGCCGCGTCCAGCCCTTCGGCGCCGAAGCCGCGCAGGTCCTGCGTGCCGAATTGCTCGGTCAGCAGGCGGTAGGCCGAGGCGCTGTCGAAATGCCAGAGCGGACGGCTGCGCGGCTTGAAGGCGTCGTACTGGCCGCCGAAGCCGTCGGGCGCCAGCAGCTCGCTGGCTTGCAATCGGTACAGCTCGGCGTGCAGCTCGCCGAGCGAGGCGGTCTGCAGCACCGAGAAGCGGCCGGACGACAATTCGAGCCAGGCGAGTCCGTATTGCTGGTCGACGGACGCGACCGCGGCGAGCAGCGTCTGCGCGCGCGCGTCGAGCAGGGCGTCGTCGGTCGCGGTGCCGGGCGTGACGATGCGCGTGACCTCGCGCCGGACCGGGCCCTTCTCGACACCGACTTCGCCGACCTGCTCGGCGATCACCACCGACTCGCCGGCCTTGATCAGGCGCGCGAGGTATTGCTCCAGCGAATGGTGCGGCACGCCGGCCATGACCACCGGCCGACCGGCCGATTCGCCGCGCTGCGTCAGCGTGATGTTGAGCAGCTGGTGCGCCTTGCGCGCGTCGTCGTAGAACAGCTCGTAGAAGTCGCCCATGCGGAACAGCACCAGCGTGTCCGGGTGCTGCGACTTGATGCCGAAATACTGCTGCATCAGCGGCGTGTGCTCGCTGAACGGGGTGGACGTCATCGTCTTGATGGAAGCTGGCGGGGCGCGCCGCGGATTATCGCATGCGCGGCCGCGCGATCCGGCCCCGGCGGCGTGCGGAGCGGCGCTGCGTGCCGGCGCCTCCGCGCCGCGAACGTGTTGGCAAATGCGTGCGCGGCGTCGGCGGTGCCTGCCGCATCCGCCGCGCGCACGAAAAGCGCGGTGCCCGAAACGCCACGTGCCGGCCGCGCGGGCGGGCCGTGACAGAATGCGACGATGTCCTGGCTTTCCCTGCTCCTCGTCGCCGTGCCGGCGCTGTTGCTGTCGGCCTGGTGGACGCTCGCGCTCTGGTACCGCCTGCCCGGCGGGCGCACGCTGCGCCGCGCCGGTGCCGTCCTGTGGTCCGGCCTGGTCCTGAGCTTGTTCGTGCTGCTGTGCCGCGGGCAGGTTGCGCTCGCGGCCGCGGCCTTCGCCGCTGCGCAGCTGCTGCTCGCGCTGTGGTGGCACGGCATCCGGCCGTCGAACGTGCGTTGCTGGGCCGACGAGGTCGCCGAGCTGTTGCACGGCGAGATCGACGGCGACACGGTGACGCTCGCCCACGTGCGCAACTTCGGCTGGCGCAGCGTCGTCGACTACGACGCGCGCTGGGAGACGCGGCGCTACGCCTTGAGCGGCCTGCGTTCGGTCGATGTGCTGCTGTCGCACTGGATGGGGCCGGCGATCGCGCACACGCTGGTCTCGTTCGGCTTCGACGATGGCCGCTATCTCGCGTTCTCGATCGAAATCCGCAAGGAGCGCGGCGAGGCCTATTCGGCGCTCGGCGGCTTCTTCAAGCAGTTCGAGGCGATCCTGGTCGCGGCCGACGAGCGCGACATCGTGCGCCTGCGCAGCAACGTGCGCGGCGAGGACGTCTATCTCTACCGCCTGCACATGCCGGCGCCGGCGATGCGCTCGCTGTTCCTCGCCTATCTGGCCGAGGCCGACGCACTGTGCCGCCGGCCGCGCTGGTATCAAACTGCGACCGGCAACTGCACGACGATCGTCTTCGAGATGGCGCGGCGCATCGTCGGCGGGCTGCCGCTGGACTACCGCCTGCTGCTGTCGGGTTACCTGCCGGAATACCTGTACCGCGTCGGCGCGCTGACGCCGGGCGTCGACCTGGCGACGCTGCGGCGCGCCGGCCGCATCGCGGAGCGCGCGCGGGCGGCCGACGCGGCCGCCGATTTCTCGGCGCGCATCCGTCGCGGCGTGCCGGGCATCGATCCCGATTAAGATCCGTGATGCTGCATCCCCCATTTTTCTGCGATCCGAACCATGTCCCTGCGCCAGCCCACGCTTTACATCCCGCACGGCGGTGGTCCGTGCTTCTTCATGGACTGGAATCCGCCGGATACCTGGGAGCGCATGGCCGCGTTCCTGCGCGGCCTGGCGGCGACGCTGCCGGAGCGGCCGCGCGCCCTGCTGTTGATCTCCGGGCACTGGCTGGCGCCGGCTTTCACCGCGGGCAGCCATCCGCGGCCGCCGCTGATCTACGACTACTACGGGTTTCCTGAACACACCTATCAGCTGCAGTATCCGGCGGCCGGCGATCCGGCGCTCGCGCAGCGCGTGCAGGCCTTGCTCGCCGCCGCGTCGCTGCCGGCCGCCGAGGATGCGCAGCGCGGTTACGACCACGGCGTTTTCATCCCGCTCAAGCTGGTATTCCCGGAGGCCGACGTGCCGGTCGTGCAGCTCTCGCTGCTCGACTCGCTCGATCCGGCCGCGCACCTGGCCGCCGGCCGCGCGCTGGCGCCGCTGCGCGACGAGGGCGTGCTGATCGTCGGCAGCGGCATGAGCTTCCACAACATGCGCGCCTATGGCGATCCGCGCTTCGGGCCGGTCTCGGACACCTTCGACCTGTGGCTGACGGCGGCTGTCGAAGCGTCGCCGGCCGAGCGCGAACTGCGTCTGACGCACTGGGCCGAGGCACCCGCCGCGCGCCTGTCGCATCCGCTGCACGCCGAGGAGCACCTGCTGCCGCTGATGGTCGCCGCCGGTGCCGCCGGCGACGGCACGGGCCGCCGCGTCTTCAGCGACCGCGTGCTGCAGACGACGATCTCGGGCTATCGCTTCGACTGAGGTTGCCGCGGCGAGTGCGCAGCCTGAATGCGCATGCGCCTGTTCGTCGACTTCCTCGGCAAGCGCCTGCGCCAGATCTGGCAGGACCTCGCCGCCTGAGAAAACGCGCTCCGTATAATGCGGCCCTTTCCCCTGACGATGGTCTTTTCCGTGAGTCCCGCCCTCGCGCCGAACTGGCGCCCCGATTCCTGGCAGCAGAAGCCGGCCGCGCAACAGCCGCAGTACCCGGACGCCGAAGCGCTGCAGGAGGTGCTCGCGCAGCTGGCGACGCTGCCGCCGCTGGTCACGTCCTGGGAGGTCAATGGCCTCAAGCAGCAGATCGCGCGCGCGCAGCGCGGCGAGTTCTTCGTGCTGCAGGGCGGCGACTGCGCGGAGTCGTTCGGCGACTGCCGTCCGGAGATCATCGCCAACCGCCTCAAGGTCCTGCTGCAGATGTCGCTGGTGCTGGTGCACGGCATGCGCAAGCGCGTGCTGCGCATCGGCCGTTTCGCCGGCCAGTACGCCAAGCCGCGCTCCGCCGACATGGAGACGAAGAACGGCGTGACGCTGCCGAGCTATCGCGGCGATCTGGTCAACGCGCCGGCGTTCACCGCCGAGGCGCGCATCCCCGATCCGCAGCGCCTGCTCGAAGGTCACATGCGTTCGGCGATGACGATCAACTTCGTGCGCGGTCTGATCGACGGCGGTTTCGCCGACCTGCATCACCCGGAGTACTGGGACCTGAACTGGGTCCAGCATTCGCCGCTCGCGGCCGAATACCAGCAGCGGGTCGATGCGCTCGGCGACTCGGTGCGGTTCATGGAAACGCTCGCCGGCCGGCCGATCAGCGATTTCTCGCGCGTCGACTTCTACACCTCGCACGAAGCGCTGCTGCTCTGGTACGAGCAGGCGCAGACGCGCCAGGTGCCGCGTTCGGAAGGCTGGTACAACCTGTCGACGCATTTCCCGTGGATCGGCATGCGCACCGCCGAGATCGGCGGCGCCCACGTCGAATACTGTCGCGGCCTTCGCAACCCGATGGGCGTCAAGGTCAGTCCGTCGATGAGCGCCGACTGGGTGCTCGAACTGTGCCGCGTGCTGAATCCGGACAACGAGCCGGGCCGCCTGACGCTGATCCACCGCATGGGCGCCGACAAGATCGGTGACCACCTGCCGCGGCTGATCGAAGCGGTGCGCGCTGCCGGCCATACCGTGCTGTGGATGTGCGACCCGATGCACGGCAACACGATCTCGACGCCGAACGGCCTGAAGACGCGGCCGTTCGACAAGATCATGTCCGAGGTCGAGCAATCCTTCGCGATCCACGCCGCCTGCGGCTCGCATCTGGGCGGCGTGCACCTCGAACTGACCGGCGAGGACGTCACCGAGTGCACCGGCGGCGCGCGCAATCTCTCGCACCAGGATCTCGAACGCGCTTACAAGTCGCAGGTCGATCCGCGCCTCAACTACGAGCAGGCGCTGGAACTGGCGATCAAGATCGCGCGCGCCGCGCGCTGAAACCGGCGTGCCGGCCTAGAACGGCAGCGGCTTGCGTGAACGGCGTCCGCCGACGCCGAGTACGTCACAGTCGACACCGGCGCCGGCTTGTCGCATCGGGCCGCGCTCTCTAAGCTGTCCGACATCGCTTCGGGGGTTCGGGGGAATCCATGGGCTTTTCATCGCTGCGCCGCGTGGCGGCGTTGTGCTTGTGCACGCTGCTGGGCGCTTGCGCGTCCGGGTTCACGACCGTGGCGCCGAGCCCGCCTGCGCAGTACACGCGGCTGGGGCCTGCCGAAGGCAGCGCTTGCGGCAGTCTCGGCATCGTCTCGACCGTCTACTACGTGGTTCCGATGGGTGCCAACAGTCGCGTCGAGCGTGCCTATGCGGCGGCGCTCGCCAGCGTTCCCGGCGCGACCGGCCTCGTCGACGTGAGCTATCACGAGAACTGGTTCTGGTGGCTGATCGGCACCGCGCGCTGCGTCACCGTGACCGGGGAGGCGATCCGATGAGCAGGCTGGCGAAACTCGTCGTCGTGGTATTCGTCGCGCTGTGCAGCGGCTGCGCGGGCACCGTCGTGCCGCTGGGTTCCCGCGGTCCGGCGCCGGCCGGGGCGGCGCGCACCATCGAAGCGGAGGCATGCGGCTTTCAGCTGCTGCTGCTCATCCCGATCAATATCAACGGCCGCGCCGAGCGTGCGTATCGCCGGCTCGAGGCGCAGGCGGCGGGCGATTTCATCACCAATGTCCAGGTGCGCGAGCGCTGGATCTGGGGTTTCACCGGCACCAGCTACTGCACGGCACTTCGCGCCACGGCGATTCGCGTCGCTGGTCAGGCATCCGGTGCGGCGGTCATGCCGCCCGCGGCTGCGACGTCGCCGGTGATGCCCGCCGTCGAGCGGGCCGAGCCGGTGGCGCCGCCGGCCGATATCGCCGTGCCCGCAGCCCCCCTCGCGCCGGCCGGCGCCGGCCTGCCGGTGGCGACGTCCCTGAAGGCGCAGCCGCGCAGCGGCAGCGAGACGCTGGCGGTGGTGCCGGCGGGAACGGTCGTGTCGCCGAGCGGCGGGGTGCGCAATGGCGAAGGCGAATGGATTTACGTGCAGTACGGCGCCGAGTCCGGCTGGATGCTGAAGCCGGGCGCCGCGCGCTGAGGCGCGCTCACGCTGCCCCGCGCGCGTTGCGCTCGCGCACCTGCTGCGCGATGAGGGGGCTCAGGCCGTGTCGGGCGGCGGCGAGCGCCGGCCTCTGCGCCCCGTCGTCCGCGCCCGGCACGGCGTCGACGTCGATATCGGTGTCACCGCTCGCGAAGCGTCCTCTGCGAGCAGCGGGCCCGCGCGCGCAGGCGCGGACGCCGCCATCGCCGCCGAGACGGCGATCGCGCTTCATGCCGGCGCCGGTCGCTTCGGAGGGGCCTGCGGCCTGGGCCGTCAATGCGCGTGATGGTGCCCGCCGCGCGGCCACAGCGTGGAGATCCAGGCGCGTCCGCCGCGGCGCAGCAGCGAGGCCGCGCCGAGCGCGAGCAGGACCATCAGGGCTGCCGAATGCGCGAGGCCGGGCGTCGGCGCGACGCTGAAGCCCGGCCGCAGCAGCGGCGCGACGAAACTGGCGAGCAGCAGCAGGGCGATCGCCCAGGCGACGCTGCGGTCGACCAGTTCGACGGCGAACAGATGCAGCGCGCGGCGGACGTTGCCACGCGCGACGGCGAACGCGGCCAGCAGATACGCGCCGAGCAGCCACGGTGCCGCGCGCAGGGCCAGGTCGCCGACGATCGCGAAGTAGCTGGCCGCCGGCAGCGGCTCGTCCTCCAGCGCCGTCAGCGCCAGCAGGCCGGCGAGCGCGCAGAGATTGCCGAGGCCCTCATAGCGCGACGGCGGCGGGGCGTGGTGCGGGTGGGCTTCGAGATGCGGGCGGCCGAACACCACATGCAGGATCGAGCCGGCGACCAGAGCCTGGAACCAGGCCCAGCCGGCGTTGCCGAGCGTGTCGCCGAGCGCCGGGCCCCAGACGTAGCCGGCGACCGTGCCGGCGCACATGCCGGCGATCGCCGCGAGCGGCGGCCAGCGGCCGAACACCGGATACAGCAGCCACCAGACCATCAGGCCGACCGGCACGCTATGCACGGCGACCGCGAGCGGCAGCGCGATGCCGGCGTGCGCCTCGCCGCCGGACGATAGCGCGATGCCGTCGCCGAGGCTGTGCACGATCAGGCCGATCATCGCCAGCGCCAGGGCCGCGAGATGCGCTTCGCGGCGCGCGCGGCTGATCCAGTGCTCCAGCAGCGTCGGGCCGAGCAGGCCGGCGCCGAGGAAGAGCACGCTCCAGGCGCCGCCGGCGCTGAAGGTGCCGGGCACGACTTCGAGCAGCACGAGGCCGAAGATGCTGACGAACAGGAAGCCGTCGAGAAACGTCAGCAGCGCCGGGCGCGGGCGCGCCCAGACGTAGAGCAGCGGGCCGCAGGCAAGCGCGGCGAGCGTGGCGAGAAGAAGGGCGAGGTGCATGGCGGTGACGTCGTTCACGGTCATTATTCCATGTCCGTCAAGCAGTCATCCGCGGGCTGCTAAAGTGCGCGTCGCACCGGAGAGCCGACGACCATGAAAAGAATGCTGCTGCCGGTGGCGATCGTCGTCGCGCTGGCGATCGCCGCAGGCGGATTCCTGATGAGCCGCAAGACCGACCGTTTCGACTACGAGGCGGCCTTCGAGACCGCGCCGCCGAGCGGCGCGGCCGGCGGCGTGCGGCTCGACCTCAAGACCTTCGCCGGCCGCACCCGCAACGAGGTGCGCCAGGTGCTCGGCGAGCCGCAGCGCTGCGAGCCGGCCGAGTTCTCCGAACGCTGCCGCTACGGCGGACTCGGCGTCGAGATCACCTATATCGGCGACAAGGCCGACTGGATCACGGTGCCGATGGGCTACGACGCCTATCCGCTGCTGCCGCAGACGCTGGCGACGCTCGGTCTGCCGGTGCGCGATCCGGACGAAGTCAGCGAACACGAAAACATCTGGCACGACCTCGCCGGCTATCGCGAAGTGCGGCTCGTCGGCGGCGATCAGGGAGCGATCTATGCGCGCATCAAAGTGGCCACGCGCTAGGCGCGCGCTCGCGGCGTCCGCCGCGCTGGCGATGCTGGCCGCCGCTGCGCCGGCTGCGGCCGAGGCGCTGACGCTGCTGCGTATCACGCCGGACGGCCGCGACGTGCCGGCCGAGAACCAGATCGTGCTGAGCTTCGACCGCGCCGTCGTGCCGCTCGGGCGCATGGAGCGCGACGCCTCCGAAGTGCCGGTCACGGTCACGCCGGACCCCGGCTGCCAGTGGCGCTGGCTCGATACCGAAAACCTCGCCTGCAATCTCGTCGGCGGCGCGCGCCTGCGCGCAGCCACCGAATACACGGTCAGCGTGCAGGCGCCGGCCGACGGCGGCTTCGTCGCGCAGGACGGCAGCCGCCTGGCGGCGCCGCGCGTGCAGCGCTTCGTCACCGAACTGCCGCGCGTGCAGTCCGCCAGCGTCGGCGAATGGCGCGGACCGACGCAGCCGAGCGTGCGCGTGCGCTTCAACCAGCCGGTCACCGCGGCGTCGGTCGAGCGCGTGCTGAGCTTCGACGGCGCCGCGCTGCGCGCGCTGCCCGAGTACTACGACGACGACACGCCGTTCTGGACGCCGGACGGCGAGGCGCGCCAGCTGTGGCGCGTCGAACCGCGCGCGCCGCTCGCCGACGATCACGATGTCGCGCTGCGCATCAGACCGGGTCTGCGCTCGGCCTTCGGGCCGCAGACCGGCAGCGAGTCGCGCAGCGTCGAATCGCTGCGCACCTTCGGCGCGCCGCGCCTGATAGGTCTGCGCTGCAGCGACGGCGACACGACGCGGCTCGCCGAGCCGGGCCTGCGTTGCGCGCCGCTCGAAGGCGTGTCACTGGTGTTCAGCACGCCGGTCGCCGTCTCCGAACTGCGCGCCGCGCTGCGGCTGAGCCCGGATCCGCGCGCCGCGTTCCGCGATCCCGACTACGACCCGTGGACCAACGCCGGCGACGGCGACGAGAGCGAAAAGGCCGCCGCGCGGCCGGTGAGCGGCGATCATGGCCGCGATTCGACCTACGAACTGCGGCTGCCGTACACGCTGGCCGCCGACACCGACTACACCTTGACGCTGGCGGCGACGCTGAAGGATCGCTTCGGCCGGGCGTTCGGGCGCGAGGCGCGGCTGGGCCTGCGCACCGGCGCGCGCACGCCGCGGCTGGTCTTCGAGCACAGCCCGGCAGCGCTCGAGAGCGGCGTCGATTCCGAGGTGCCGGCGGTCGTCACCAATCTCGACCGCCTGGGGCTGTCGGCGCAGCGCCAGACGGCGACGCAGCACGACGAGGTGCGGCGCGAGGTGCCGGTGAGCGGTCCGCGCAATCTCGCGTTCGCGATGCCGCTCGGCGTCCGCGAACTGCTCGGCGCCGGCAGCGGCGCGCTGCTTGGCGAGCTGACGAGCGCGCCGCGGACGTCGTCGCGGCCGCTGCCGTTCTTCGCCGAGGTCACGCCCTGGCAGGTGCATGCCAAGTACGGCAACGAGAACCTGCTGGTCTGGGTGACGGCACTGGCCGACGGCGCGCGCGTCGCCGACGCCGACGTCGCCGTCGTCGATGGCTGGAACGGCGCGGTGAAGGCGAGCGGCCGCACCGATCGTGACGGCCTGGCCCTGCTGCCCGGCGGCCGCGAACTCGATCCCGAGCTGCAGCGCCAGTACGTGTCGACGACGGGCGGCGCGCAGCGCCAGCCGCTGATGTTGCGCGTGGTCCGCGGCAACGACATCGCGCTGCTGCCGCTCGCCAGCGAGTTCGAGGTCGATACCTGGCGCGCGTCGCGCGAGCAGGTTTCCGAATGGCGGCGTGCCCGGCACGGCCATCTGCGTGCCTGGGGCGCGACCGCGCAGGGCGTCTACCGCGCCGGCGACACGATCCAGTACAAGCTCTACGTGCGCGACGATGCCGAGCGCGGCCTGAAAGCGGCGCCGGCCGCCGGCTATACGCTGCGCATCGTCGATCCGACCGGCACCGTCGTGCAGGAGCGCAGCGCGCTGGCGCTGTCGGTGTTCGGGGCGCTGGCCGGCGAGTTCAAGCTGGCGAACAGCGCCGCCGTCGGCTGGTACCGCTTCGAGCTGCAGCCTGCGTACGCCAAGGACCTGACGCTGGAGCCGATGCGCGTGCTGGTTTCGGACTTCGTGCCGGCGCCGTTCCGCGTCGCCGCCGAATGGCGCGCGAACCGCGCGGCGCCGGGTGCCGTGGCGACCGCGGCCTTGCGCGCGACGCTGCACGGCGGCGGGCCGTTCGCCGGCGCGCCGGCGCGACTCAACGCGCGGCTGCAGGCGCGCGGACTCGAATCGCGCGATCCGCTGGCGCGCCGCTACCGTTTCGATACCTGGCAGGACGGCGGCCGCGACACCGCGCCGCTGCTCGACGTGCAGGCGGCGCTCGACGCCAAGGGCGAATGGAGCGCCCCCGTGCAGCTCGACGACGGCCCGGTGCTGTACGGCGATCTGGTGCTGGAGGGCACGGTGCAGGATGACCGCGGCCGTTCGATCGTCGCTCAGGCGCGCATTCCCTATTTCGGACGCGACCGCTACATCGGCGTCCGGCACGAAGGATGGGCGCGCGCCGGCCAGTCGACGACGGTGGAAACGCTGGTCGTCGACCGCGACGGGAAGCCGGTGGCCGGCAGCCCGTACTATGTGAAGGTCGAGCGCAAGATCACCAAGGGCGCGCGCGTGAAAGGTGCCGGCAACGCCTACATCACGCGTTACGTGCATGAATGGCAGCGCGTCGCGACCTGCAAGGGCCGCGCGTCGGTGCAAGGCAATGCCTGCACCTTCACGCCGGATGCCGGCGGCGAGCTGCGCGCGATCGCGATGACGCAGGACACGCAGCAGCGCCTGCACACGTCGAGCACCTGGATCTACGCGCAGGGCCGCGATGCCGTGCTCTGGGAAGACCGCCCGGACTTCTCGCTCGACGTGCGCCCCGACCAGGTGGCGTACCGGGTCGGCGACACCGCGAAGCTGTTCGTGAAGAACCCGTTCCCGGGCGCGACCGCGCTGGTCACGGTCGAGCGCTATGGCGTCATCACGCAGCGCACCGAGACGCTGGCGACGGCGACGCCGGTGATCGAGGTGCCGATCAAGCCGGAGTATCTGCCGGGCGCGTACGTATCGGTCGTCGTCATGTCGCCGCGCGTCAGCGCCCCGGTCAAGGACGGCGCCGACCTCGGCAAACCGACGTTCCGCATGGGCTACGCGACGCTTGTCGTCGAAGACCCGTACCGCGAGCTGCAGGTGCAGGTGACGCCGGCGAAATCGGTGCTGCGGCCGCGCGACAGCGTGCCGGTGGCGCTGCAGGCGACGCCGCGACATGCCAGCGGCGAGCCGGTCGAGTTCGCGGTCGCCGTGCTCGACGAGGCGGTGTTCGATCTGATCCAGGGCGGCAGCGCCTACTTCGACCCGCTCAAGGGCTTTACCCAGCTCGACCCGCTCGATCTCGCCAACTACAGCCTGCTGACGCGCCTGGTCGGGCGCCAGAAGTTCGAGAAGAAGGGCGCCAGCCCCGGCGGCGACGGCGGCGCCGACCTGTCGCTGCGCTCGATCGAGAAATTCGTCGCGTACTGGAATCCGGCGCTGCCGGCCGACGCCCAGGGCCGCGCCAGCTTCACCTTCACCGCGCCCGACAACCTGACCGGCTGGCGCGTGCTGGCGATGGCGGTGACGCCGTCGGACCGCATGGGCCTCGGCCAGGGCTCGGTCGCCGTCAACAAGCCGACCGAGCTGCGTCCGGCGCTGCCGAACCAGCTGACGCGCGGCGATCGCGTCGACGCCGAGTTCACGGTGATGAACCGCGAGCAGAAGGCGCGCACGCTGGCGGTCAGCGTCGAGGCGAGCGGCGCGGCGAGCGGCCAGGTGTCGCAAGCGCTGACGCTGCAGCCGTTCGAGCGCCGCAACGTCGCCTTGCCGCTGACGGTCGACGGCAGCGGCGCGGTGCACTTCGTTGCGCGCGCCGGCGAGGGCGAGCAGGGCGACGCGCTGCAGCTCGACGTGCCGGTGCACGAGCGGCCGCTGACCGTGACGGCCGCCGATTTCTCGTCGCTGACCGCCGACGCGCCGCTGACGATCCCGCTGAAGATCCCGGCCGACGCGCCGCGCGCCGAGCTGCAGCTGAACTTCGCGAGCACGGTGATCGGCAATCTCGACGGCGCGTTCCGCTACATGGCCGAGTACCCGTACCTGTGCTGGGAACAGCGCCTGAGCAAGGGCGTGATGGCGGCGCACTTCCTCAAGCTGCGCGAGCGCCTTGCGTCGCCGCCCCAGGAACCTCTTGATTGGCCGGGCGCGGCGACGCAGACGCAGACGATGCTGGCCGACGCCGCGGCCTTCCAGGCGCCGGGCGGCGGCATGGCCTTCTTCGTGCCCGACGACGAGCGCGCAAGCCCGTACCTGTCGGCGTACACGGCGCTCGCCTTCGGCTGGCTGCAGCAGCTCGGTTACGAGCCGCCGCGCGAGGTCTGGGACAAACTCGACGGCTATCTGCAGCGCCTGCTGCGCGAGGACCTCCGCGCCAACGGCTACGACAGCGCCGAGCTGCGTGCGCAGGTGCGGGCGACCGCGCTCGCCGCGCTCGCGCAGCGCGGCAAGCTGGGTGCCGACGAGCTGCGTCGCTACGAGCCGCAGCTGCCGCGCATGGGCCTGTTCGGCGAGGCGCTGTACGTGCAGGCGGCGGCGCACACGCGCGGCGCCGACGCGCCGCTGCAGGCGGCGATCTCGCGCATCCTGGCGCGCGGCCAGCAGTCGGCGGGCACGCTGGCGCTCGACGACCGCAGCGACGCGACGGTCTACGCCTGGCTGCTCGGCTCGCCCTTGCGCTCGAACTGCGCGGCGCTGTCGGCGCTGCTCGCGCGCGGCGCGGCGAACGACCGCGAGGCCGAGCTGCCGATGAAGCTGACGCGCACGATCACGCAGGCGCGCGGCACGCGCGTGCATTGGGAGGACACGCAGGAAAACATCTGGTGCACGCGCGCGCTGATCGAATACGCCGACCGCTACGAGGCCACGCCGCTGCAAATGACGGCGAGTGCGACGCTCGGCGATCCGCAGGCGGGTGGCCTGGCGCTCGGCAGCGTGCAGCTCGCCGCCGGCCGTTCGGCAAGCCTCGTCAAGCCGCTCGACGTGAAGGCCGCGACGACCACGTCGCTGAAGGTCAGCGGCGAAGGCGAGGGACGCGCCTACGTGACGACGATGCTGCGCTACGCGACGCCGGCACCGACGGCGCCGCTGTCGGCCGGCCTGTCGGTGACGCGGCGTTACGCGGTGCAGCGCCACGGTCAGTGGCAGCCGCTCGAAGGCGAGGTGCTGAGCGTGAAGCGCGGCGAACTCGTCAAGGCCGAACTCGTCGTCGACGTGCCGGCCTGGGCGACGTACCTCGTCGTCGACGATCCGGTGCCGGCCGGTTTCGAGCCGCTGAATCCGGATCTGGCGACGGCCTCGGGCCTCGGCGCCGAGGCCATGGCCGAGGCCAGCCCCGCCTATCCGTATCCGTTCTATCACCGCGAGCTGCGCTTCGACGCCGTGCGCTTCTACGCCGACGAGGTGACGGAAGGCCGCTACCAGCTGGCGTGGATCGGCCAGGCCGTGGCGACCGGCGAGTTCGCGGCGACCGAGACGCACGTCGAACGCATGTACGACCCGGACGTGTTCGCCAACGGCGTGGCGACGCGGTTCCGGATCGAAGCGCCGTGACGCGGCGGGTGCGGCAGACGTGAACGAAGGAGTGCGGCGGCGCGGCGCTCGGTGGCTGGCGGCGCTCGGTGGCCTGCTGCTCGGCGCGCTGGCGCTGGCGACGCTGTTTGCGCAACGCGCGCTGCCCGACACGCTGCGCCTCGACGCCGAAGCCGCGCGGCAGGTCGAGCTGCTCGACCGCGACGGCCGGCCGCTGCGTCTGGCCTACGACGGCGGCTGGAACCTGCACGAGCGCGTGCCGCTGGCGGCGGTGCCGGCGACGCTGCGCGCGGCGATCGTCGCGGCCGAGGACCGTCGTTTCTGGACGCACGCCGGCATCGACTGGCGCGCGCGCGCCTCGGCGCTGTGGGTCAATCTGCGCAACGGCCGCGCCGTGCGCGGCGCCAGCACGATCAGCGAGCAGGTCGTGCGCATCCTCCATCCGCGGCCGCGCACCGTCTGGTCGCGCTGGGTTGAGGGCTTCGAGGCGCTGCGCCTGGAGGCGCGCTTCAGCAAGGCCGAGATTCTCGAGTTCTATCTGAATCAGGTGCCGTACGGCGCCAACCGGCGCGGCGTCGCGCCGGCCGCCGCGTACTACTTCGACCGCAGCCTCGACACGCTGTCGCCGGACGAGATGCTGGCGCTCGCCGTGCTGGTGCGCGCGCCGACGCGGCTGGCGGCCGATCCGCCGGCGCTGCGCGCGCGCCTGCGCCGCCTGGCGCAGGCGCTGGCGGCGCAGGGCCGCTGGCGCGCGCCGCTGCCGGAAACGGCGCCGGCGCTGGCGCGCGCGCGGCCGCCGCTGCAGGCCGCGCACTTCGTGGCCTGGGCCGGCCGCGCCGCGGCGCGGCAGCGGCCCGGTGCCGCGCGCGTGCGCTCGACGCTCGATGCCGAACTGCAGCAGTCGGCCGAGGCCTTCCTGCGCGAGCGCCTGCGCGATCTGGCGCGCGAGGGCGCCGCGCAGGGCGCGGTGCTGGTCGTCGATCTCGACGGCAATCGCGTGCGCGCCTACGCGACGGCCGACCGCCTGCATCCGGACATCGTCGGCATCGATCCGATCCAGACGCCGCGCCAGCCCGGTTCGACACTGAAACCCCTGTTGTACGCGATGGCGATCGAGCGCGGCTGGCGCGCCGATACGACGATCGACGACGCCGAGCTGCGCGAGCGCATCAACGGCGGCCTGCACGAGTACCGCAACTACAGCCGCGTGCATTACGGCCGCGTCACGGTCGCCGAAGCGCTCGGCAATTCGCTGAACATCCCGGCGGTGAAGGCCTTGCAGTTCGTCGGCCAGGCGCCGTTCCTGGCACGGCTGCGCGCGCTCGGCGTCGACAGCCTCGACCAGCATCCGAACGTCTACGGCGACGGCCTCGCGCTCGGCAACGGCGCGCTGACGCTGTACGAGCTCGTGCAGGCCTACACGGCACTGGCCCGCGACGGCCTCTGGCAGCCGCTGACGGTGCTCGACGACGCCGGGCCGCGTCCGCCCGCGCGCGCCCTCTACACGCGCGAGGCCGCGCACGCGATCAGCGCCATCCTCGCCGATGCTTCGGCGCGGCTGCTGGAGTTCGGCGAGGGCGGCGTGCTGCGCTTTCCGGTCGCCACCGCGGTCAAGACCGGCACGTCGAGCGACTACCGCGACGCCTGGACCGTGGCCTACGACGGGCGCTGGCTGGTCGGCGTGTGGCTCGGCAATCTCTCGGGCCAGCCGACCGAGGGCGTCACCGGCGCGCGCGGTCCGGCGCTGCTGACGCGCTCGCTGCTCGCGCGCCTGCCGAGCGACGTCGCGCTGCGCGCGCGCCCGGCCGCGCCCGAGCGGCCGGAATCCGGGCAGGCGCCGGCCGCGGCGCCGGAGGCGCCTGCCGAGCCGCTGCTGGCGCAGCCCTTCGACGGCCTGCTGCTGGCGCGCGATCCGCGCATCCCCGCCGCGCTCCAGGCTTTCCGCTTCGAGCTGGCCTGGCGCGAGCGGCCGCAGCGGGTGCGCTGGGAGGTCGACGGCGCGGTCGTCGCCGAGACCCGCGAGCCCTACTTCGACTGGCCGCTGGTGGCCGGCGCGCATGCGGTCCGCGCCCTCGCGTTCGACGCCGGCGGTGCCGAGCGGCCGACCGCCGCGGCCCGCATCACGGTTCGCTGAGGGGCGCTGCGCGGCGCCTGGCGGGGCGTCAAGTGCTTGATTGCAAAGCGCCTGGCGTGATCTTTCGGGCGCTGCGGCTTGATTCTTGCGACATCGGCCGCATCACAGTCTTCCGAGCCGGCATAATGCCGGCAGACAACCAGGAGATCTCGTGGACAACCAGACCGAACGCACCGCACCTGTCTTGCCGTTGCGCGATGTGGTCGTGTTCCCGCACATGGCGATCCCGCTGTTCGTTGGCCGCGAGAAGTCGATCAAGGCCCTGTCGGCGGCTATGCAGGACGACAAGCGCATCCTGCTGGTCGCCCAGCGCACGGCCGATACCGATGAACCGGGCGCCGACGACCTTTATCGCGTCGGCACGCTGGCCAGCATCCTGCAGATGCTGAAGCTGCCGGACGGCACCGTGAAGGTGCTCGTCGAAGGCGTGCACCGCGCGCGCATCAGCAACTTCGATCTCAGCGGCGCCTTCGTCACCGCCGAGTGCCAGCAGCTGCCCGACGACAAGCTGGCGACGACCGACGACAAGGAGGTCGACGCGGCGACGCGCTCGCTGCTCGCGCAGTTCGAGGCCTACGCCAAACTCAACAAGAAGATTCCCGCCGAGCTGCTGCCGTCGCTGGCCAGCATGGACTCGCCCGGCCGTCTCGCCGACACCATCGCCGCGCACCTCAACCTCAAGCTCGAAGACAAGCAGGAAGTGCTGGAGATCGACGACGCCAAGGCGCGCCTCGAGCACGTCATGCGCCAGCTCGAGAGCGAGATCGACGTGCTGCAGATCGAAAAGAAGATCCGCACGCGCGTCAAGCAGCAGATGGAGAAGAACCAGCGCGAGTACTACCTGAATGAGCAGATGAAGGCCATTCAGAAGGAACTCGGCGAGAACGAGGAAGGCCCGAGCGAGCAGGAAGAGCTCGCCAACAAGATCGAGAAGTCCGGCATGCACAAGGAGGCGAAGGCCAAGGCTGTCGCCGAACTGAACAAGCTGAAGATGATGCCGCCGATGTCGGCGGAAGCCACCGTCGTGCGCAACTACCTCGACGTGCTGACCTCGGTGCCGTGGAAGAAGCGCACCAAGACGCACATCGACCTCGATCTGGCGCAGCAGAAGCTGGACGAGGACCACTACGGTCTCGAAAAGATCAAGGAACGCATCGTCGAGTATCTGGCCGTGCAGGCGCGCACCAAGAAGCTGAAGGGGCCGATCCTGTGCCTCGTCGGCCCGCCGGGCGTCGGCAAGACCTCGCTCGGCCGCTCGATCGCCGAGGCGGTCAACCGCAAGTTCGTGCGCATGTCGCTGGGCGGCGTGCGTGACGAGGCGGAGATCCGCGGCCATCGCCGGACCTACATCGGTTCGATGCCGGGCAAGATCATCCAGAACATGCAGAAGGTCGGCGTGAAGAACCCGATGTTCCTGCTCGACGAAATCGACAAGATGGCCATGGATTTCCGTGGCGATCCCTCGGCGGCGCTGCTCGAGGTGCTCGATCCGGAGCAGAACAGCACGTTCCAGGATCACTACCTGGAGGTCGAGTACGACCTCTCGGACGTGATGTTCATCGCCACCGCGAACACCCTGAACATTCCGGGTCCGCTGCTCGACCGCATGGAAGTGATCCGCCTGCCGGGTTACACCGAGGACGAGAAGGTCGCCATCGCCAAGCAGTATCTGCTGCCGAAGCAGATGAAGAACAACGGCCTGAAGGACGGTGAGCTGAAGGTCGGCGACGACGCGCTGCGCGAGACGGTCCGCCTCTACACGCGCGAGGCCGGCGTGCGCAGCCTGGAGCGCCTGATCAGCAAGATCTGCCGCAAGGTGGTCAAGCAGCTGGTGTCGAAGGAAGTCGCGGCGACGGTCGAGGTGACCAAGGACAACCTCGGCCAGTACCTGGGCGTGCCGCAGTTCCGCTACGGCCGCGCCGAGGAGAAGAACCAGGTCGGCCAGGTCACCGGTCTGGCGTGGACCGAGGTCGGCGGCGAACTGCTGACGATCGAGGCGGCGCTGTCGCCGGGCAAGGGCAAGCTGACGCAGACCGGTTCGCTCGGCAACGTCATGCAGGAGTCGATCCAGGCGGCGCTGACCGTGGTGCGCTCGCGCTCGAAGAAGCTCGGCATCGATCCGAAGTTCTACGAGACCAGCGATATCCACGTGCACGTGCCGGAAGGCGCGACGCCGAAGGACGGCCCGTCGGCCGGTATCGCGATGTGCACGGCGCTGGTCTCGGCGCTGACCGACATCCCGGTGCGCGCCGACGTGGCGATGACCGGCGAGATCACGCTGCGCGGCGAAGTGCTGCCGATCGGCGGACTCAAGGAGAAGCTGCTGGCGGCGCAGCGTGGCGGCATCAAGACAGTCTGCATTCCGCAGGAGAACGTCAAGGATCTCGCCGACATTCCGGAGACGGTCAAGTCGACGCTCAACATCGAGCCGGTCCGCTGGATCGACGAGGTGCTGAAGATCGCGCTGGAGCGCGAGCCGGAACCGCGTGCCGAGGCGCAGCCGCCGGCCCCGGCCGACGCGGCCGCCGCCGAAGCGGCCCGCGCGCACTGAGTGGGGTCATCGACCCCGGTCCTCCGTCAGCGGAGGGCCGGGGTTTTTCTTTGCGCGCGGCGCGCGCGATGTCGAACGACGGCGACGCGCTACGAGCAGATCCGCCAGTTCTTCGGCTCGTCCCAGACGCGGATCTCGCGAAAGCCGGTGACCGCCGCGCCGCTGGCCTTGTCGGTCGCTTCGTCGATCTCGATCTGAACGTTGCCGTGCTCGTTGTCGAGCACCGAGCCGCGATAGGCGGTCGCGCCGTCGGCCGAGTCGCGGCAGACCTGCAGGCCGCGCTCATGGCGGATGCGCGCGATCTCGGCATTGCGATCGGATGTCGTCGCGCCGGCCGCGGCCGGCGCATCGGCGGCGGGCGCGGGGGCCGCCTCCTGCGCGAAGGCGGGGGCGGCGGCGCTCAGCCAGACGGCGAGCGCGAGCTTCGGGGACAGGCAGGCAGGGCGCATCGGGACTCCGGGCGAAGGGCCTGCCGAATCCTCAAGCAAGAAAAGCGCCGCCGCTAGCTGCGAAAACCGTCTTTCCAGCGCCGCAGGGCCGCGAAGACCGCGCCGTCGTTGGCGAGCGCCTCGCCGGCGTGTAGCTCGGCGGCGCTGCGCACCGCCGGCACCGCGGCGCGCAGGAACGGGTTGTAGCGTTTCTCGTCGCCGATCGTGCTCGGCAGCGTGGGGCGGCCGGCGGCGCGCTGCGCGCGTGCTTCGGCGAGCCGCGTCTGCAGCGCCGGATTGTGCGGCTCGACCGCCATCGCGAACGCCAGATTGGCCAGCGTGTACTCGTGCGTGCAGTGCACGGCCGTGGCGTCCGGCAGCGCCGCGAGGCGCTGCAGCGACTGCTGCATCTGCGCCGGGGTGCCCTCGAACAGACGCCCGCAGCCGGCCGAGAACAGCGTGTCGCCGCAGAACAGGCGCCGCGCTTCGGCATCGTGATAGGCGATGTGGCCGAGCGTGTGGCCGGGCACGGCGAGCACCTTGTACCGGGAGCCGCCGGCTTCGACCGTGTCGCCGTCGTCGAGCAGCACGCTGAGCTGCGGAATGCGCGCCGCCTCGGCGCGCGGGCCGTAGACCGGCACATGCCAGCGCGCGCGCAGTTCGGCGAGTCCGCCGACATGGTCGGCATGGTGGTGCGTGACGAGGATCGCCTCCAGGCGCAGGCCCTCGTCGTCGAGGAAGCGCTGTACGACGGCCGCATCGCCGGGGTCGACGACGACGGCGCCGCCGTCATGCACCAGCGTCCAGAGATAGTTGTCGGCGAAGGCCGGCAGGGCGTGGATGGAAGTCACGGCGGGCGTATGATGAAAGGGTCGTTCTCGGAGGGTAGTGCGATGTCGGCACCACGTCATCTGCGCGGTACGCGCCTGTGCGACCGCCGCACGCTGGAGCGCTGGTCGGAATCGGTGCGCGGCCAGCGCGTGCTGCAGCGGGAGGCGCGCGAGCTGCGCCGGCTGCTGCCGGACATTTTCGGCCGTCACGTCCTGCAGATCGGCAGCTGGGCCGGCGGCCCGCGTCTGCTCGACGGCGCCGAAACGCTGCATCGCGCCGTGCTCGGCACGGTGATGGACGGCACCGCGGCGGCGATCGCCGATCCCGAGCACCTGCCGCTGCCGGAGCGTTCGATCGACGCGGTGATCCTGCCGCACACGCTCGAATACTGCGAATCGCCGCACAAGGTGCTGCGCGAGGCCGCGCGCGTGCTGAACGATCGCGGTCGCCTGTTCGTGCTGGCCTTCAGCCCCTGGGGCCTGCCGGCCTGGCGCAGCCGCCTGGGCCTGCGCGCGCGCGCGTTTCCGCCGGGCGCCCGTTTCTACGGCGCCGGCCGCATCGGCGACTGGCTGCAGCTGCTCGACTTCGAGATCGCCGAAGTGCGGCGCTTCGGCACCGGTTTTCCGTGGCTGTCGCCGCGCTCGAGCGCGCATCCGTGGACGCCGGGCGATCTGCTGGCGCCGTTCGCTGAGTGCTACCTGATCGTCGCCCGCAAGCGCGTGCTGCCGATCAACTTCATCGGCAAGCCGGCGCGCGCGCAGATCAAGTCGCTGGTCGGTGTCGCCGCACCGGCCGCGCAGCGCAACGGCCTGGAGAACGAGGCCAAGCCGACGCCCTGAGCGATCGTTCGCCACCCGGCTGTTCTAAAATCGGCGCATGAACGAAGACGCCGCGCCGAAGCGCATCACGATCCATACCGACGGCGCCTGCAAGGGCAACCCCGGACCCGGCGGCTGGGGCGCCGTCCTGCAGTACGGCGGCCATCGCCGCACGCTCAAGGGCGGCGAGCTCGACACCACCAACAACCGCATGGAGCTGCGCGCCGCGATCGAGGCGCTGAACGCGCTCAAGCAGCCCTGCGAGGTGATGCTGTTTACGGATTCGGTCTACGTCATGCAGGGTCTGACGCAGTGGATGCCGAACTGGAAGGCGCGCGGCTGGCGTACCGCAGACAAGAAGCCGGTCAAGAATCAGGATCTGTGGCAGTCGCTCGATGCCGCCGTGCAGCGCCACCGCGTCGAGTGGCGCTGGGTCAAGGGCCACAACGGCGATCCCGACAACGAGGAGGCCGACCGGCTTGCCAACGAAGGCGTGCAGCTGGCGCTGGCCGACGCCGCCGCCCCGCGGGGCATCGCATGACGCGCCAGATCATCCTCGATACCGAAACGACCGGTCTCGAAGTCGACCTCGGCCACCGCATCATCGAGCTGGGCTGCATCGAACTGCGCAACCGGCGGCCGACGCAGAACAACCTGCACCGCTACTTCAATCCGGGGCGCGAGATCGACGCCGGCGCGATCAAGGTGCACGGCATCACCAACGAGCGGGTCGCCCGGGAGCCGACGTTCGCGGCGCTGGCGGCGCAGGTCTGGGAGTATCTCGAAGGCGCCGAGCTGATCATCCACAACGCCTCGTTCGACGTCGGCTTTCTCAACGCCGAGTTCGCGCGCGCCGGCATCGCGCGCAAGCTCGACGAAGTCTGCGAGATCACCGACACGGTGAGCATGGCGCGGCGCCTGCACCCGGGCCAGAAGGTCAATCTCGACGCGCTGTGCAAGCGCTACAACGTCGACAACTCGAACCGCGAGTTCCACGGCGCCCTGCTCGACGCGCGCCTGCTCGCCGATGTTTACCTGGCGATGACCGGCGGTCAGAGCATGCTGGTGCTCGACGACGAGGCCGGCGGCCAGGCGCGCCGCTCGCGCTTCGCCGAACTGCTCGGCGCCAGCGACGCGTCGCTGCCGGTGCTGCCGGCGAGCGCCGAGGAGCAGGCGGCCCATCAGGCGCGCCTCAAGAAGATCGCCGGCAAGGGCAAATGCCTGTGGCGCGGCGACCTGCCGGCCGAACAGACGGCCTGAGCTCGCGCCTGCCTGCGCGCGGCGTGCCGGTCTTGCGCCGCCTCGCGCGGCGGCGCACCTTGCGCTGATGGATCGAACCTCCGCTTCTTCCGGGCTTCGGCGTCCCGGCGTCGCGGCCGCACTGGCGGCGGCGGTGCTGTTCGGCGCCGGGGCTCCGGCCGCCAAGCTGCTGCTCGGCAGCATCAGTCCGTGGTTGCTCGCCAGCCTGCTGTACCTCGGCGCCGGGGTCGGGCTGTCGCTCTTCCGGCTATTGTCCGGCGCCGCCCGCGTGCGGCTGGCGCCGCGCGAATGGCCCTGGCTGATCGGCGCGATCGCCTTCGGCGGCGGTGCGGCGCCCGTACTGCTGATGTGGGGGCTGACGCGCCTGCCGGCTGCCGACACCTCGCTGCTGCTCAACGCCGAAGCGGTGCTGACGGCGCTGCTCGCCTGGTTCGCGTTCGGCGAGGGGTTCGATCGGCGCATCGCCGCCGGCATGCTGGCCATCGTCGCCGGCGCCGTCGTGCTCGGCTGGCAGGGACCTGCGCATCTGGACCGCGTCGGGCCGGCGCTCGCCGTGCTCGCGGCCTGCCTGTGCTGGGCGATCGACAACAACCTCACGCGCAAGGTGGCACTCGCCGACGCGAGCTGGCTGGCCTGCGTCAAGGGGTGGGCGGCGGGCGCCGTCAATCTGGCGATTGCGCGGGCGTTCGGTGCGGCTTGGCCGTCCGCGACCGGCGTCGTCGCGGCGCTCGCGGTCGGCTGGCTGGCCTACGGGACGAGCCTGGCGCTGTTCATCGTCGGGCTCCGGCATCTCGGCACCGCGCGGACCAGCGCCTACTTCTCAGCGGCGCCGTTCTTCGGCGCGCTGCTGTCGATCGTGCTGTTGCGCGAACCGCTGGGTGTCCCACTGCTGGTGGCGTCGGCGCTGATGGCGGTCGGCGTCTGGCTGCATCTGACCGAACGGCACGAACACGAACATCGCCACGAGCCGATCGAGCACGAGCACGAGCATGTGCACGACGGTGACGAGCATCATCAGCATCCGCACGATTCGCCGGTGGCGCCGGGCACGCGTCACCGGCATTGGCACCGGCACGCGCCGCTGCAGCACGCACACACCCATCTGCCCGACGTGCATCATCGCCACGGGCATTGATCCTGCGGATGGTTCGGTGCGTCTCGTGCCGGCCGGGGCCGCGCTTCACTGGCACCGGCCCCGGGAAAGATCAGCTGCGCCGCGCCAGCGCGGTGACAACGCCGAAATAGGGCGGCCGTGGTTCGTGCGAGCTGATCCGGCAGCTTTCGACCGTGTAGCCGCAGCCGCCGAGCAACCGGCGCAGCTTGTCCGGGCTGATGCCGAGATTGACGTGATCGTAGGCCCGCATCGTTTCCTCGTGCGTGTGCTCGGCCAGGGCCGCGACGATCAGCTGGCCGCCCGGCTTGAGCAGGCGCGCCGTTTCCTGCAGCACGGCCTTGGGCTCGCGCGTGTAGGCGAGGGCGTGCATCAGGAACACGTGGTCGTACCGCGCCGACGGCAGGCCGGAGGCGTGCATGTCGGCCTCGACGAAGCGCACGTTGGCGATCTTGCAGAGGCGCTTGCGCGCAGCGGCGATGACGGTCGGGCTGACGTCGACGCAGGTGACGCTGTCGGCGCGTTCGGCGACGAGCTCGGCGAGCACGCCGTCGCCGCAGGCCAGATCGACGACGTCGCCGAGCGACAGCAGGCCGATCAGCGCGCGCGCCGTCGCTTCCCAGGTGCGGCCCGGCGAGTAGTGCAGCTCCATGCGGCCGGCGACCGATTCGGCCCAGGTCTGGCCCTGCTTGCGGCGGGCGATCACCTGTTCGGCGCGTTCGCTGTCGACGCGCGCCTGGGCATCGTCGAGCGTGCCGCGCAGCAGGTTCCAGAACGTCGATGCTTCGCCGTCGTGGCTGAGCGCCGAGTAGTACGCCGCGTTGCCGGCGCGCTTGTCCTGCACCAGACCGGCGCGCTTGAGGCGCGCCAGATGCGTCGAGACCCGGCTTTGCGCGAGGTCGGTGACTTCCGTCAGTTCGGCAACCGAGAGCTCGTGGCGTTCGAGCAGCAACAGCAGGCGCAGACGGCTGACGTCGGACAGCAGGCTGCACAGGGCTGTGCTTTGCTCCAGAGTGAGGCTCATCGGCTATTCGGTCATGCGGATGGACGGATGGGCAATTGTCGCCTGTGCGGGCAGCGGTGTCAGTACGCGCCGCGCGTGGCGGCCCGCCGCCGTTCCGCGCTCGCGTACCGACCCGAGCATCGGCCGCCGCGCTGCGTTTGCCGTCCGCAGACGCAAACGAAAAAGCCCTCCGTGCGGAGGGCTTTTCGCGACCACCAGAGCTTCAGCTCGCCGACGGCGGCGTGCCGCCGGGCGGCGTCGCGGCGGGCGCTTCGCCGGCCGCCGGCTCGGTGCCGTGCTCGGCCGCTTCCTTCTTGCCTTGCGAAGTCGCGAGGAAGGCGCGCGAGAGCGGCGACGGCGTGATGTTCTGCACCGCCGCGACGACCGGCTCGGCGGCCTCGGCGACTTTCTTCTCGGCCGTGGCGATCGCCTTTTTGGCCTGGGTCTCGACCTTCTTGGCCGCGGCCTGTGCTTTCTTGACGTCCTTCTTGATGACGGTCTCGACCTTCTTCAGGTCCTTCTTCGCGGTCTTCTGCGCCTGGGCCGCGGCGGCCTGGACCTGCTTGACGACCTTCTTGGCCTTGGCCTTGGCGCCGGCTTCGGCCTTCTTGACCTTGGCGGTGTTCTTCTTGACCGCGGCCTTGACCTGGCTGACGGCCTTCTTCGCCTTGGTCTTCAGCGCGGCCAGCTTGTTCTTGGCGGTCGACTTGACCGGAGCCTTCTTGGCGACAACCTTCTTCGCAACTTTCTTGACGGCCTTCGTCGCCTTGGCAGCCTTCTTGGCGACGCCCTTCCTGGCGGCGGCCGTCTTGGCCGCAACCTTCTTCACGGCGGCCTTCTTGGCAGCCTTGGCCGGGCCCTTCTTCGTGGACTTCTTCATAAGCGTGGCAAGCTCCATACGGTTTGCGGCCGAGTCGGCCAGGGATACAGATGCAGCGAGAACGCAGCAGCACGGCGGGCGGCCAGACCGGCCCGCGGTTCGGTAATGCGGAATACGCGCCGGCGGCGAGTGGCATCCATGCCGGCGCGGGACGAGCAGGGCGGCCCGGAGCGCAGTACGGAGCTGCCGGCGGCAGTCCGTCGTCTCATCGCGCTGTGTGCAAACTGGCGTTCCGGGTGCGCCACGAACTCCCCTTGACTTTTCCCCCGAAAAGGTGTGGCCGAGTGTAGGCAAGGCCTAAAACATTGTCAAAAAATAAACACATGCGATGCCGTCGCGAGCGGCATGAAGACGGCTCGTGACGCCGCCCGGTAGCGGCGTCGAAAGGCGCATCGGGTTTCACGATGCCGGCCGCGCCGCTATGATGGCCGCCCATTCAATTCTGCTGGCGCGGTATTCCAGATTTCCATAACTGCGCCGACCCTTTTTCCATCGTTGAGCGAGGTGTTTGTAATGTCCAACGCGCCCATTTATCAGGGGCAGTCCATCCAAGTCGAAAAACTGGACGGCGGTTTCGCCGAACTGCGCTTCGACCGCCAGGGTGACGCCATCAACAAGTTCGACGCGCGCACCGTCAAGGAACTCGGCGAAGCCGGCGAAGCGCTGAAGAAGGACGGCTCGATCAAGGGTCTGATCGTCACCAGCGGCAAGGATTCGTTCATCGTCGGCGCCGACATCACCGAGTTCGGCGCCAACTTCCAGAAGTCCGAAGAAGAGATCGCCGGCTGGGCCTACGAGGCCAACAAGGTGTTCAGCGCGATCGAAGACCTGCCATATCCGACCGTCACCGCGATCAACGGCCTGGCGCTCGGCGGCGGCTTCGAGATGGCACTGTCGACCGACTACCGCGTGATGTCGACGAGCGCCCAGCTCGGCTTCCCGGAAGTCAAGCTCGGCATCTTCCCGGGCTTCGGCGGTACGGTTCGTTTCCCGCGTCTGGTCGGCGCCGACAACGCGATCGAATGGATCGCCGCCGGCGAGCAGCAGAAGCCGGAAGCGGCGCTGAAGGTGCACGCGGTCGACGCCGTGGTCGCGCCGGACAAGGTGAAGGCGGCGGCGCTGAAGCTGCTGCAGCAGGCGGTCGACGGCAAGTACGACTGGAAGGCGCGCCGCGCGCAGAAGACCGGCAAGCTGCAGCTGAACCCGATCGAAGCGATGATGGTGTTCAGCACCTCCAAGGCCTTCATCGCCGGCAAGGCCGGCAAGAACTATCCGGCGCCGCTCGCCGCCGTCACGGCGATCGAGAAGGCCGCCGGCAAGACGCGTGACGAGGCGCTGAAGATCGAGGGTCAGGGCTTCGCCAAGGTCGCCAAGACCACGCAGGCGGACGCGCTGATCGGCCTGTTCCTCAATGATCAGCTGATCAAGAAGAAGGGCAAGGGCTACGTCAAGGCCGGCAAGAAGGTCGAGCACGCGGCCGTGCTCGGCGCCGGCATCATGGGCGGCGGCATCTCCTACCAGTCCGCCATCAAAGGCGTGCCGGTCATCATGAAGGACATCGCCGACAAGGCGCTGGACCTCGGCATGGACGAGGCCAACAAGCTGCTGTCGAAGCAGGTCGGCAAGAAGCTGACCGCCGAGAAGGCCGGCCACATCCTGTCGACGATCCGCCCGACGCTGAACTACGGCGACTTCAAGACTGTCGACGTCGTCGTCGAGGCCGTCGTCGAGAATCCGAAGATCAAGAAGTCGGTGCTCGCCGAAGTCGAGAGCCAGGTCAAGGAAGGCACGATCATCGCATCGAACACCTCGTCGATCTCGATCGACGAGCTGGCCACGGCGATGAAGCATCCCGAGAACTTCCTCGGCATGCACTTCTTCAACCCGGTCCACCGCATGCCGCTGGTCGAGGTGATCTACGGCGAGAAGACCAGCAAGGAAGCGATCGCCACCGTCGCCGCCTACGCTGCGACCATGGGCAAGACGCCGATCGTCGTCAAGAACTGCCCGGGCTTTCTCGTCAACCGCATCCTGTTCCCGTACTTCTACGGCTTCCTCGGTGCGCTGCGTGACGGCGCCGACTTCGTCAAGATCGACAAGGTGATGGAAGGCTTCGGCTGGCCGATGGGCCCGGCCTATCTGCAGGACGTCGTCGGCATCGACACCTCGCACCACGTCGGCGACGTGCTCGCCGCCGGCTACCCGGACCGCATGTCGAACACGACCGGCGAGAAGACCGCGCTCGACGTGATGTACGAGCAGAAGCGCTTCGGCCAGAAGAACGGCATCGGCTTCTACAAGTACGAAACCGATCCGAAGGGCAAGCCGAAGAAGGTCGCCGATCCGACGACCTACGAACTGCTCAAGCCGATCCAGAAGGGTCAGGTCGACATGAGCGAGGAAGAGATCATCGATCGCCACATGCTGCCGATGATCATCGAGACGGTGCGCTGCCTCGACGACGGTATCGTCGAGACGCCGACCGAGGCCGACATGGGCCTGATCATGGGCATCGGCTTCCCGCCGTTCCGTGGCGGCGCGCTCAAGTACGCCGACACGATCGGCATGCAGACCATCCTCGACAAGTGCGCCAAGTACGCGCACCTCGGCAAGCTCTACGAGCCGACCGAGTCGATGAAGAAGATGGCCGCCGAAGGCAAGACCTACTTCCCCAAGTAAGCCCTTCGCGCACGAATTCGATTCTGGAGATTTGCAATGACTGATGTCGTGATTGTTGATGCGATCCGCACGCCGATGGGCCGTTCCCGCGGCGGCGTGTTCCGCAATGTGCGCGCCGAAGCGCTGTCCGCGCACCTGATGCAGGAAATCCTCAAGCGCAACCCGGCGGTCAAGCCGGACGAGGTCGAGGACGTGATCTGGGGCTGCGTGATCCAGACGCTGGAGCAGGGCTTCAACATCGCCCGCAACGCCTCGCTGCTCGCCGGTCTGCCGCAGTCGGTGTCCGGCCAGACCGTGAACCGCCTGTGCGGTTCGTCGATGACGGCGATCCATACCGCGGTCGGCGCGATCAAGGCCGGCGTCGGCGACGTCTACATCTGCGGCGGCGTCGAGCACATGGGCCACGTGCCGATGACGCACGGCTTCGACGGCGCGCCGGAGCTGTCGATCAATACCGCCAAGGCGTCGGCGATGATGGGCCTGACCGCGGAAATGCTGACGCAGACCCACCAGATCAACCGCCAGCAGCAGGACGAGTTCGCGCTCGCTTCGCACCAGAAGGCCTACGCCGCCTGGAAGAACGGCGAGTTCAAGAACGAGATGGTGTCGGTCGAAGGTCACGACGCCGACGGCGCGCCGCTGCTCGTCGATTTCGACGAAGTGGTCCGCCCGGACGCCAACCTCGCCGATCTCGGCAAGCTCAAGCCGGCCTTCAACCCGAAGGGCAGCGTGACCGCCGGCAACAGCTCGGCGCTTTCCGATGGCGCGTCCTGCGTGCTGGTGATGTCGGCCGACAAGGCCAAGGCGCTCGGCCTCAAGCCGCTCGCCAAGATCGTTGCGATGGCCTCGTCGGGCTGCAATCCGTCGATCATGGGCATCGGCCCGGTGCCGGCGTCGCAGAAGGCACTGAAGCGCGCCGGTCTGGACATCAGCAACATCGACTACTTCGAGCTGAACGAAGCCTTCGCCGCGCAGTCGCTGGCGGTCATGAAGGACCTGAAGATGCTCGACCGCATGGACCGCGTGAACCTCAAGGGCGGCGCGATCGCCCTCGGTCACCCGCTCGGCTGCTCGGGCGCGCGCATCACCGGCGCGCTCGCGCACGTGCTGAACGAGAAGGGCGGCGAGTTCGGCCTGGCGACCATGTGCATCGGCATGGGCCAGGGCGTCGCCACGATCCTGCAGCGCGTGAGCTGAGCACGCGCTCGCGGTTCGAGCGTTACACGAAGGGTCGGGCGCAAGCCCGGCCCTTTTTTCATGCCCGCGCCTGGCGAGCCCGCCGGCGGCCGCCGGGCCGTTGTCCCGGCGTCTGGTCCGGCGCTTCGAAGAAGGCGCTGGGCGTGATGCCGAACTGGCGCTTGAACATGGTCGCGAACGCGCTCGGGCTGCCGTAGCCGAGCGACAGCGCCACGTCGAGCACGCGCTCGCCGCTGGCGAGACGTTCGAGGGCCTGCAGCAGGCGTGCCTGCTGACGCCATTGCGTGTAGCCCATGCCGGTCGCGCGTACAAAGCGGCGGTGCAGGGTGCGCGGGTCGATGCCGAGCGCCTGGCTCCATTGCGCGGCGGTGCGCGGATCGTCCGGACTCTGCGCCAGCGTGGCGCAGATCGGCTGCAGCCGCGCATCGTCGGGTTCGGGCAGGTACAGCGGCAGGGTCGGCAGCGTGCGCAGCTCGTCGAGCAGCAGCTTCATCACGCGGCCGTCGCGGCTGTCGTCGACATACGCCGGCGCGATGTCGAGCGCGGCGATGATCAGCTCGCGCAGCAGCGGCGAGATGCCGATCACCGCGCATTCGGTTGGCAGGCCGGGCGCCGCATCGGAGCGGATGAAGGCCGTACGCATATGCACGACGCCGACCATGCGCACGGCATGTTCGGTGCCGGCCGGAATCCAGATGCCGCGCGTCGGCGGCACGATCCACTGGCCGTGCCGGCTGCTGACGACCATGACGCCGTGGACCGCATGCAGCAGCTGCGCCTGCGGGTGCTGGTGGGGCGGCGTCGCGTGGCCCGGTGCGTAGTCGACCGCCATCGCCACGACCGGCGCGGCACCACGGTCGTAGCGGTGATAGTGCGGCCGGCCGGCATCGGCATGTCCGAATCTCGAAGTCATGCGCCCTATTCTCGCAGGACAGGCATGGATTTGCCGCTTACGATGCGCGCCGCTGTCGCCGGCATCGTGCCGGCGTCGCGTTCATTGCACAGGTGAGCCATGCAAGGCAGTACTGCGAGTCCGATGCCGGCGAGCGCCCAGGCCGGGCGCACGGGTTTCGGCGTTCTCGGCGCGATCAGCTTCGCGCATTTCCTCAACGACATGATCCAGTCGCTGATTCTCGCGATCTATCCGCTGTTCAAGAGCGCGTTCGCGCTGAGCTTCGCGCAGATCGGCCTCATCACGCTGACGTATCAGCTCACCGCTTCGCTGCTGCAGCCGGCGATCGGCTTGTATACGGACCGGCGCCCGCAGCCGTACTCGCTCGCGCTCGGCATGGGGTTCACGCTCGCCGGCCTGCTGCTGATGGCGGTCGCGCCGAGCTTCGGCGTGCTGCTGCTGGCCTCGGCGTTGGTTGGCACCGGCTCGTCGATCTTCCATCCGGAATCGTCGCGCATCGCGCGCATGGCCTCGGGCGGGCGGCACGGACTCGCGCAATCGCTGTTCCAGGTCGGTGGCAACGCCGGCAGTGCGGTCGGTCCGCTGCTCGCGGCGCTGATCGTGATTCCGCATGGCCAGCGCAGCCTGGCGTGGTTCTCGGTCGCGGCGCTGCTGGCGATCGGCGTGCTCTGGCAGATCGGCGGCTGGTATCGGCGCCAGCATCGGGCGAGCAAGGCCCGCGCGTCCGAGCCGGCTTCGCCGCTGCCGCGCAGCCGGGTGATGCGGGCGATGGCGGTGCTGATGCTGCTGGTGTTCTCGAAGTACTTCTACCTCGCCAGCATCATGAGCTACTTCACGTTCTATCTGATCGAGCGTTTCGGGCTGACGGTGGCCGCGGCGCAGGTGCATCTGTTCGCGTTCCTGTTCGCGGTGGCCGCCGGCACCGTGCTGGGTGGGCCGATCGGCGATCGCATCGGCCGCAAGCGCGTCATCTGGTTTTCGATCCTCGGCGTCGCGCCGTTCACGCTGGCGATGCCGCACGTCGGCCTGGCCTGGACCGGCGTGCTCAGCGTCGTCATCGGCTTCGTGCTGGCGTCGGCGTTCTCGGCGATCCTGGTCTACGCGCAGGAACTCGTGCCGGGCAAGGTCGGCGCGGTATCGGGTCTGTTCTTCGGCTTCGCCTTCGGCATGGGCGGCATCGGCGCCGCCGTGCTCGGCCGGCTCGCCGACGCGCACGGCATCGTCTACGTCTACCAGCTTTGCGCGTGGCTGCCGCTGCTGGGCCTGCTGACGGTTCTGCTGCCCGATCTGCGCGGCGCGCCGGCCGCAGGCCGCGGCTGAGCGCGCGTTCGCCCACGAAAAAGAGGGGCCGGTCGTGCGACCGGCCCCTGTACGCGAAGGGAGCGCGTCTTTCGGGAACCTCCGAAAAACGCGCCTGCATCGTCATGGCGAGGCGCCGCTGGCGACGAAGCAATCCAGTGGCGCACGAGACGCAGGCGGCGTCTCTGCTCTGGCTTGCCGCGGCGCGCTGTGCGGGCCCCGCGACGACGGCGTGATGCAGACCTTCCTCAGCTGCCGTTCTTGATGCGTGCGACCAGTGCTGCGGTGAAGGCCTTGGTGTCGGCTTTGCCGCCGAGGTCGCCGGTGCGGACCTGATCGACGTTGAAGGTATCGTCGATCGCCTTGCGCAGGCGCGTCGCCTGCTCGTGCAGCTTGACGTGGTCGAGCATCATCGCCGCGGCGAGCATCAGTGCGACCGGGTTGGCGATGCCCTTGCCGGCGATGTCCGGCGCCGAGCCGTGCACGGCCTCGAAGATCGCCGCGTCGGTGCCGATGTTGGCGCCCGGCGCCATACCGAGGCCGCCGACCAGACCGGCGGCGAGGTCGGAGAGGATGTCGCCGAACAGATTGGTCGTCACCAGCGTGTCGAACTGCCAAGGGTTGAGCACCAGCTTCATCGCGCAGGCGTCGACGATCACTTCCTGCATCTCGATCTTGCCGGCGTACTTGGACTTGTAGAGCTTGCGCGCCTCGTCGAGGAAGATGCCGGTCAGCGCCTTCATGATGTTAGCCTTGTGCACGACGGCGATCTTCTTGCGGCCGAGCGCGATGGCGTGTTCGAAGGCGTATTCGAGCAAGCGGTGCGAGCCCTGCCGGGTGTTGACGCCGGTGGCGATCGCGATCGCTTCCGGATCACCGTCCATCGGGATGTAGTGCTCGTAGCCGGTGTACAGGCCTTCGAGGTTCTCGCGGAAGATCAGCAGGTCGATGTTGTCGTAGCGGCCGCCCGGAATCAGCGTGCGCGTCGGGCGCACGTTGGCGTAGAGCTTGAAGGCTTCGCGCAGGCGCACGTTGCTGGAGCGGTAGCCGCCGCCGGACGGGGTTTCGAGCGGACCTTTCAGGGCCAGGTGCGTGCGGCGGATGCTGTCGAGCGCGGCGGACGGCAGCGGATCGCCGGCGCTCTTGATGCCGGCGAGGCCGGCCTGCTGCACGTCCCAGTCGAACGAGACCTTCAGCGCTTCGAGGGCGGCCAGCGTGGCGTCGACGATCTCGGGGCCGATGCCGTCGCCGGGAATCAGGGTTGCGGGAATGCTCGTGCTCATGTCTTTTATTTCTGGAATCTGTTGTGTCATGGGGAGGTGCGACGAGCCCGAGGCGGGCGCCGCCCGCCCGACACAGTAGCCGCCTTTGCAGGCCTTGGGTATTGGGAAGATCCGCAGGTCCGGCGGCGAGCGCGCTGCGAGGCGCTTCTCGCGTCACGCGGCTGGACAGGCGGGGGCGTCGCGAGGCACGCTGCCGCGCAAATCACTTGGGGGAAGCCATGAGCGAGCAGGAAATCGCGCGGTCCGAGCAGGTCCGCGAGAACGCGGTGCATCTGGTGCGTGTCGGCAAGCAGGCGCTGCTGCTGTCGCGCGTCGACGGCGTCGTGCACGCGGTCGAGAACCGCTGCCCGCATCTGGGCCTGTCGCTGGCGCGCGGCGAAGTCGCCGACGGGGCGATCCGCTGCCCGTTCCACGGCTCGCGCTTCAGCCTCTGCGACGGCCACAACCTCGACTGGGTGAACGCGCTGGGCCCGCTCGCGCTGCCGGCGTGGAGCCGTCGGCTCGTGGCGCTCGGCAAGCAGCCGACTGGCCTGCAGACCTTCGCGGTGCGCGAGCGCGACGGCGCGATCTACCTCGAACGCTGAAGGCGCACGGGCCTCAGCCCAGCGTGCGGCGGAAGAATTCGAGCTGATCGCGCGACGACTGCGCGAAACCGGCGCCGACGTAGATGTCGAAGTGCCCGAAGTCGTACAGCTTCAGCTCGGCGCGCGGGCCGAGCTTCTTCGCCAGTGCGATCGCCGCGCCTGCCGGGGCGACCGAATCGCGCTGGCAGGCACCGATCAGCACCGGACAGCGCACGCGCGCGGCGGCGGTGATCGGCCGGTACAGCGGCAGCTGCAACGCGAGGCGCGCGCTCATCTGGTTGCGCCAGCCGGGTGGCACGATCGCGCGATAGCCGCTTTCGGCGTCGGCGCTCGACATCGCCGCGAAGCCGCCGGGCGGCGCGATCAGCGGCACGTAGACGGGCGCGCGGCCCAGCCACGCGCCGAACTGATCGCGCAGGCCGGCGGCGCTGAGCCGCAGCAGCGTGCCGACGCCGGCGTAGCGCAGCAGGTTCAGCACCGCGGCGCGGCCGTCCATCATCGGCCCCTGCGCCGAAACGGCGGCAATGCGGCCGTCGCGCGCCGCGGCGACGATCACGTGGCCGCCGGAGAACGACGAGCCCCACAGCGCGATCCTGCCGGCATCGACGCCCGGCAGGCGCCGCGCGCAGGCGATCGCCGCCGCCCAGTCGTCGAGCTGGCGGGGGACCGACAGCAGCTGGCGCGGCTCGCCGTCGCTCGCGCCGAAGTGGCGGTAGTCGAACAGCAGCACGCCGTAGCCGGCGGCGCGGAATGCCTCGGCGTACGGTTCCAGCCCGGCGTCGCGCGTGCCGCCGAGTCCGTGCGCCATGACGATGCAGGGTCGCGGCGCGGCCGCCTCGGGCGTGTAGAACCAGGCGCGGCAGGTCGTGCCGGCGCTGTCGAACTCGACGTCGCGGCGCTTGGCTGGTGGGTGCGAGACCATCGGAACTCCCTAGCGGGCGGCGCCGCGCAGGGTGCGCGGGCCGATGCGAATCATGCTGACGGCCTCGGCGGCCGGCGCCGGGGCGCTGCCGATGCCGCGCCGGAACAGCTCGGTGACGTAGCGGGCGAGCGCTTCGGGCTCGCGCTGCGGCTGCTCGGCCATCAGCCGGCACAGCTCGTAGCCGGCGCCGAACGAGATCGCCGTCAGCACCTCGGCATCGGTCTGCGGGAACACGCCACGGGCGATCGCGTCGCGCAGGTCGTCCTTCAGCGAGCGCAGCATCAGGCCGAAGATGTTGTCGTGGTACAGCGCGCGCAGCACCGGCTCGTTGCGGAACATCATCGCGAAGAACGAGGGATCGGCCTGCACTTCCTGCAGGGCGCCGAGATAGGCGCCGTGGAAGAAGTCCTCGATGCTCGTCGCCTGTTGCCGCGCCGCATGTATGCGCGCCTCCAGATGGGCGAGGCGCGCGTCGGTCAACGCGCGGAACACCGATTCCTTGTCCGGAAAATAGTTGTAGAACGTGCCGGCGGCGAGTCCGGTGGCGCGGATCACGTCGCGGATCGTCACCGTCTCGTAGCCGCCGTCGATGAAGCAGCGCCGCGCCGCGTCGAGGATCGCGGCGCGGTTGCTCGCCTTGTTGCGGGCGCGCTTGCCGTCCGTGGCGGCAGCGGCGCTGCGGGAAGACGGAGGGCGGATCGGATTCATGCGCCGATTATCGACGATCCCACGCAGCCGGCACGGCTCAGGCCGCCTTCATGCGGTTCATCGCCGAGGCTTGTTCCTTGAGGCGGAAGATCGAGGCGTTCCGCGGGCGCGGATGCGGACCATCGCCGGCCTTCCTCAACTCGGCGAACAGGTCGCGGCGGAAGTCGGCATAGTCGACTTCCGTGGAGTGCCGCGGCGTCTCGACGAAACGGAAGTGCGGATGGCGGCGTTCGTGCTCGATCGCCGCCTTCATGTCGGCCGGGCGCCGGTAGCGGCCGAGCAGTTCCAGGCAGGCCAGCCGCGCCTGGTAGTCGGCGAGCGGCCAGATGCAGCCGAGCGGCTGGAACAGGCCGATGAAGTAGAGGTTCGGCACGTGCTCGTGGAACATGCGCCGCCACAGCGGCACGTAGGTCGCGTCCTCCCAGTCGATGAAGGCCTTGTCGAAGAACGGGAACGTGATTCGGTAGCCGGTCGCGGCGACGATGGTGTCGAACTCGTCGCTGCTGCCGTCGCTGAAATGCACGCGCCGCCCGTCGAGGCGGGCGATGCCCGGGCGCGGCTTGATCTCGCCGTGGCCGATGAAATAAATCAGCTCCGAGTTCAGCGTCGGATGGCCCTGCAGGATCTTGTACTCGGGCTTCTGCAGGCCGAAGCGTTCGTTGCGGCCACCGATCATGTTGACCGAGGTCTGCATCGCCCATTGCCGCAGCCAGTTCGGCAACCACGCGGCTTTTTCGTAGACCACGTCGCCGGGCAGGCCGAACATGAACTTCGGCAGGAACCAGTGGCCGCGCCGCATCGAGATCGACACGTGCGGCGAGACGCGCGCGCACTCGACGGCGACGTCGGCCGCCGAGTTGCCGCCGCCGATGACCAGCACGCGCTGGCCGCGGAAGGCTTCGCCGCGCTTGAAGCGGTGCGAATGCATGAACTCGCCGTCGAAATGTCCCGGATACGAGGGCAGGCGCGGATTCCAGTGATGGCCGTTGGCGACCATCAGCACGTCGAAGGTTTCCCGCTGCTCGCCATCAGGACCTTTGCTGCGGATCTGCCAGAGACCCTGCGCGTCACGCTCGGCGTGCAGCACCTCGGTGTGGAAGCGGATCTTCGGCAGTACGCCGAAATGGCGCGCGTAGTCCTGGAAGTAGGCTTTCAGGTGCGTGTGGTGCGGATAGTCCGGCACGCCGTCGGGGAACGGGTAGTCCTCGTACTCGGAGTAGTACTTCGAGCTGATGATGTGCGTCGTTTCGTAGACGCTCGAATGCCCTTCCTGCTCGCGGAACACCCAGTTGCCGCCGACCTGATCGGACTTCTCGAAGACGACGAGGCCGTCGCCAAGTCCGAGCTGCAGGCACTCCTTGGCCGCCGCGATACCCGACGGACCGGCGCCGATCACGGCGATGCGCTTGGCTGCGCTCATGGGTCTCTCCTCCGTTATCGATCTGTACCGCTTGCCGGCAGCATGAACAGCGGTGACGCAGGCGTCAATTTCGTCGTGGGCCGGGGATTTCGGCGGCGAGGCGGTAGGGGGACGCGCGCCGCGCCCGTCTTCGTCAACAGGGAAACCATGGTTGCGACCTCGACGACATGATCGAACTGGGCATGTCCGATGCAGCGTTCCGTGCCGGCTGCCTCGAACGGGCATGCCTGCATCGAAGGGCTGCGCTGCAAGTTGCGGCCCCGTCGTGGCCGGAGGTCGACGCGCTGTTGCACGCAGTGCAGCCCCAGGTTCCCTATGTCCAGCTTTTCCATCGGGCACGCCTGCTCGATCCGGCGCTGTACATCGAAGAGCGCGTCCATCTGGGTCTACGGCAGAGGCGCTTGGACCGCGGACGCCTCTACGGCTGTCTGCTGGGGGGTGCGTCGCTGGTGCTCAACCGCGTCGAGGACTTTCTCCCGCTCGCGTCGTGCCTGTGCGGGGATCTCGCCGGGCGCATGCAGTGCCCGGCCTCGGCGAATGCCTACTTGTCCCTGCGCGAGCAGGGTTCGACGACATTCGGGACGCACTGGGACACGCACGACGTGTTCGTCGTGCAACTGCTCGGGCGCAAGCGCTGGCGGGTGTATGAGCCGACGCTCGAATTGCCGCTCCCCGCGCAGACTTCGCTGCGCGTCGGCGATCGCCGTCCCGAGACGCCGGTGCTCGACTGCATCCTGGAGCCCGGCGACCTGCTGTACGTTCCGCGCGGCTGGTGGCACGAGGTCGAGGCATTCGGCAGCGCGAGCTTTCATCTGTCGATCGGGCTTTATCCGCCGCTCCTGTTCGACTACCTGCAATGGGTCGTGAGCCGTTGCCTGCACGGATCGCTGCCGGTCCGGCAGCGCTTTGCGGCCGGCGCCGGGCGCGAGACCTGGCGTCCGGTGCTGGACGCGCTGGCCAATGCCCTGGCCGACCCCGCGCATCGCGCGACCTTCGCGCAGGAGATGCAAGGGCATCTCGCTACGCCGCCGGCCTTCGATCTTGCGCTGGTCAGCGGGGACGCGCGCCTTCACGGCAATGACGTGGCCAGGCTGACGGCACCGCGTCTGGGAAGCGTGGCGGCGGGCGGAGCCGATGCAGACGCAAGACCTCGGCTGGAGGCGAATGAGGTGGCCATCGTGTCGGCACTTGCCGGCGCTGGGCCGATGACGATCGGCGATTTGCAGCGCGGGCTGGCAGCCGTTGCGCCGCAGGCGGTAAGCGATGCCGTGCTGGGCCTTCTCGTGCGGCAGGTGGTCGCCGTCGACCGTCGCGAGGGTGCGGAACTGCCGCAAGGCAAGTAGGGGCCGCGCTTCGTCCCGCGTCTGAATGGATGGAACCTTCGGGAGTGAAGTCTGTGCAGCTCGGTCAAGCCCAACCTGACAACGGCCGCCGATTCATTGGCATCGGTGGTGTCGTCGTTTTTCACGTGTTGTTGATCTGGGCCCTGGTGTCAGGTCTGGCGCGCAAGGCGATCGAGATTCTGCCGGCGCCGATCGAGACCAAGATCATCGAGGAAGTGAAGCCGCCGGAGGACGTGCCGCCGCC
>NZ_AUFV01000003.1 GCF_000426685.1 Solimonas flava DSM 18980
GATGGCATTTCACTTGACCCCCGGCCAAGCCTCGGACCTGGAAGGGGCCGACGCCTTGCTGCCCGGCCTGTCCGCTCAAGCATTAATCGCCGATCGGGCCTACGACGCCCACGAGCGAGTGATCGAACCGATGCAGCACATCGGCGCACAGATCGTCATCCCTTCTCATCCAACACGCAAAGTGATGCGCGATTACGATCGAGCGCTGTACAAGGCTCGGCACTTGATCGAGAACTTCTTTGCCAAGCTCAAGCAATATCGGGCCATCGCCACTCGATACGACAAGACCGCTCGAAACTTCCTCGGGGCCATCTACTGCGTCGCAGCCAACATCCTGCTCAATTGATGACAGGCCCTAGTTCGCGCAGCTCGTCGAGCCGGGATAGGCCGCCTCGTCGGCCTTGATGACGTTCTGGATCCACTGCGCGATCAGCGCATGGCCTTCCTCGTCGACCACGCTGCGCGCCAGCGGCGGCATGCGCGCGGCCGGCGTCGTCGCGTTCGGGCCAATGCGGTATTCGACGATCGAGTCGGCGACGTTCGCCGGATGGATGTCGTAGCTGCGGCCGCCGTTGCCTTCCTGGCCGGTCGCGGTCGGGCGCTTGCAGATGCCGTAGCTGATGTCGACCTTGCGCAGCGAGTCCAGATAGAAGCCGGTGCTCGCGGCGAAACCGCGCACGTTATGGCAGTGCTGGCAGTTGACCTCGAGCCAGGCGCGCGCGCGCGCCTCGACGTCCTGCGCCGAATTGGCGGCGAAGCCGGCGTCGCCCGGCTTGTTGAACACCGGCGAGCGCTCGATCTTGGTCGCGACCTGCTGCTCGTTGACGCCGAGGTCGGCCGGACAGCCGGCGAGCAGGCCCTTGCTGCACCAGTACTGCAGCTGGTTGACGCCGGCGACCGCGTGCCGGCTCTGGCCGGTGACGCGCGACGACTCCGGACGATAGGGCTTGTTCATGAAGCGCACCTTCGGCCCGATCGGCGCCGAGCCGGCTTCCTGATCCTCGCGCGAGTGGCAGCTGAGGCACTGGTTGGCGTGCGGGATCAGATAGCTCTGCGTGTCGCCGGTGTGATGCACGCCGGAATCGACGTCGGTCGTATCCCAGTGCACGCTCGCCGTACCACCGCCGAGCGCGAGCTTGGCGACCTTCTTGCCGTTCTCCGTCGTCCAGATGTAGGCGGCGCCGTCCCAGCGCGCGCGGCCCTTGGAGTCGGTGCGCTTGATCAGCAGACGCGTCTCGACCGGCGTCTCGGTGCCGTTCGCCTCGTCGGCGAACGAGAAGGTCTTGGCGATGATGGTGCCGGCCGGGAACACGATCACCGCGTTCGCGCCGTCGGTCGCGCCGTCGCGGTAGACCGCCTTGGTGCCCGGCGGCAGATAGGCGACGCGGTACTTCACCGCATAGTCGGAGAACAGCTTGCTGTTCAGCGAGTACGGCACGCCGCCGCCGTTCGGCGTGCTGGTCGGGTCTTCGGCGTCGGCGAACAGGTGGTACTGGTCGAGCGTCGGGCAGTTGACCTTGGCGGCATCGAAGTTGACCTGGCCGGACGCCACGTTGGCCTTGCAGAGCTTGGCGACTTCCTCCTCGCTCGGCGCCGGATCGTAGTCGCCGCTGCGCTGGAACGGCGGGATCACCACGGCCGGCAGCGGCTCCAGATTCTTGCCGTACTGCGCCATGCACTTGTGCGGCGTGATGTCGAAGTCGGACGCGAACTGCAGGATCGCGCGCACGTCGAGCTTGTTCTCGATCAGCAGTTCGAGGCCCTTGGTGCCATGGAAGTTCGCGTACTTCAGGCTGTCGGCGCTGAAATCGTTGTCGTCATCGATGCACGAGAACCAGTCCGGCTTGATGCGCGGCGCGCCGGCCTTGCTGGTGTCGAACTTGTACTTGTTGTAGTGGCAGGACGGATTCGGGTACTCGTTGGTGAACAGCGGCTTGCCGCGTTCGTCCTTCGGCACGTCGTTGCCGTTGGCGTCCTTCGGATACGGGCAGCTCGCGTCGTAGGTGTCGAGCAGACCGTCCCAGATGATGTGCGCGCCGCGCACGTTGAGCAGCGAGGAGCTCAGGCACTGGCCGATGTTGCCGAGCTTGAGGCAGGCCGCCTGGTTCTTGAGGCCGACGATCGCCAGCAGGATCTTGGCGACGTCGAACGAGGTGAGATCGTTGAGGGTCGGCAGCGGCAGGTGGTTGCCGTTGTTCTTGAAGGTGTTCTTGTAGATGTGCAGGCCTTCCGTGTACCAGTCGATGCGCTTTTCGCTCGGCCGGCCCATGCCCTCCGGGAACAGCTCGTAGCTGGCGTGGATGATGCCGGCGGTGTTGTTGTTCTCGAAGGTGTTGTTGAAGATGTCGATGCGATCGTACGACAGCGTGATCATGCCGCTGCCCGACGGCACGTTGCCGACGATGCCGCCCGAGGTGAAGTTGTAGGTGTTGTTGTTGCGCGCGGTGTTGCCGTGCATCAGCGAGCGGTCGCCGTACTGGCGCAGGTTGTCGAGGTCGTAGATCAGGAAGCCGCCGGTGTTGCACTCGGCGAGATTGCTGTCGTACTCGCCGCCGCGCACGTTCTCGATCTCGAAGCCGAACACGTTGTAGGCGGCGCGGCTCTTGCGGATGATCGCGTTGTTGGTCTGGCCGACGTAAATGCCGGCGTCGGAGGCGCCGACCGATTCGGCGTCCTCGATCAGGATGTTCTCGGACGCGACCGGATAGATGCCGTAGCGGCCGGACTTCTTGCTGACCGTGTAGTCGGGCGAGCTGATGTCGCCGAAGCGGTTCTGCGGATCTTCCGGATCCTGCGTCGCCGGATCGGTGCAGGGCACCTCGATGCGGCTCGCGTAGTTCGTCGCGTTGATCGGATCGGCGCTCTCGCGGCCGCCGCCCGACGACCACATCGCGCGCACGCGCTGCAGCGTGCCGTGGTTGACACCGCGCAGCTCGATGCCGTTGCCGCCGGTGTCGAGCACGGTGAGATCCTGCACGGTGAAGCCGTGCACGTTGACGGCGAGGATGCCTTCCGGCGAATTGTTGTGCTTGAACGAGAGCACCGTCTCGTCCTTGCCGGCGCCCTTGACCAGCACGTCCTCGGTGTTGGTCAGCTGCAAGGACGACGTCAGCTCGTAGTAACCCTTGCCGAATTCGATGACGTCGCCCGGCGCGGCCTGCACCATCGCCGCGATCATGTCGCGCGTGGCGCTGTCGCCGGGCGCGATCTTGAACGTGCGGCCGCTGCCGCCCGGATCGCCGCCGCCGTCATTGCTCCCGCCGCCGCCCCCGCCACCGCCGCCGCACGCGGCCAGCACAGCCACCGTGAACAGCACGAACACCATGCGCAGCTTGCTCGCAGACATCGCTCCCCCTCGTCCCCCGCAGCGCCCTGACGCCGCGTTCTGTGAATTATTTGTGTCCGAGTATAGGCCGGCCGCGCGCCCGCCCGGCTAGCGCGCGGCAGCGGTAAATTCGGCCTAGGGACTTACCCGCGGTCGCCCGCGCATGCCCTCTCCCCCGAAAGGACTAAGACGACCCGCAAACTTGGGGCGACCATTCGCTGCACGCCCGGCAGGACGCCGGGGCCGCAAACAGGACGCCGTGGAGGACGGGCCGCAATGGGTGACCAAATCAATCTCAAGATCTTGCTCGAGTCGCAGGGCCTGGAACGCAGCCCGTTCCCGATCCCGACCGGCTGGTTCTTCGTCGACTACTCCGACGCCCTGAAGGCCGGCGAACTGCGCAACGTGACGCTGTTCGGCCAGGAGTGGGTGCTGTTCCGCACGGAATCCGGCAAGCCCGGCATGTCCGACCCGTACTGTCCGCACCTCGGCGCGCACATGGGCCACGGCGGCACGGTCTGCGGCGAGCACATCCGCTGCCCGTTCCATCACTGGGAATACGACACCGCCGGCTGGTGCAAGAACATCCCGTACGGCAAGGTCACGCCGCCGATCGTCAAGAAGCAGGCGATCCTGCGCACGCTGCCGATGGTCGAGAAGTACGGAATGATGTGGGCCTGGTATCACCCGCTGTGCGCCGAGCCGACCTGGGAGCTGCCGTACATCCCGGAGATGGAAGATCCGACCGGCTACACCGGTTCGCGCCGCGGCAGCTGGACGGCCGACACCTGCATCCAGGAGATCGCCGAGAACGGCGTCGACACCGCGCACCTGAAGTTCCTGCACGGCGCACCGATGATCCCGCCGGTCGAGGCGACCTACGACGGTCCGCGCATGAAGCTCGACATCGGCAAAGGCTACATCGTCGGCGACGTCTACGGTCCGGGCCTCAACGTGATGCGCTTCAACCAGCACGGCATCACCGCGACGATGATCTCGTACACGCAGCCGATCAGCGCCGAGAAGAGCCGCATGAACATGAGCTTCCGCCATGTCGACTACCCGGCGGGCACGCCGGAGCTGGCGGCCTCGAAGAAGGTCATCGACCACATGATCGGCGCCGCCGAAGGCGAGGAGAGCGCCGGCTTCGAGAGCGTCGACTTCATCGTCTGGAACAACAAGAAGTACCGCCCGAACCCGCTGCTCTGCGACGGCGACGGCCCGGTGCTGCAGTTCCGCAAGTGGTTCCGGCAGTTCTACACCAACCTCGACGCCGCGACGCTCGCCAAGATCTGACGCGAGCCGCGCGGGACGTTTCAGCGCCCCGGTCGCCGAGACCGGGGCTTTTTTCTGGAGTCACGAATGACGGTTGTACGGGTCAAGGACCGCGCCGGCGCCGAGCGCGACGTCGAAGCAACGAACGGCGTGCCGCTGATGGAGACGCTGCGCGACGCCGGCTTCGGCATCGACGGTACCTGCGGCGGCGCGATGTCCTGCGGCACCTGCCATGTCTACATCGACGCCGCCTGGGCGCCGCGCCTGCCGGCCAGGAGCGCGGACGAGGCGGCGATGCTCGAAGCGCTGGCCGATTTCGTCGAGCTGCGGCCGAGTTCGCGGCTGTCGTGCCAGATCCCGGTCGACGACACGCTCGACGGCCTGGCGGTGGAGATCGCGCCGCAGGTCTAGCGGCCGCCGCCGTGGCGCGTTGCCGCGGCGGCGCAAGTGGAGTCCAATACGCGCCCTTGACCCGCTTCCGGGTCGTGGACGCGCCATGCTCTCGCCGCACTTCTCCGCCGATCCCGAACTGCTCGCCGCGCTGCGCGAGCACGGTCATCGTTTCCTGCCCGCGCCGCAGCTGCGCGCCGCGCTGGCGCCGCACGGCGCCCTCGCCGACTGGGACGCCTTCGCGGCGAGCTGGGACGGCATGCCGCTCGACGCCTACATGGCGGACGGCGGCCGCTACCGGCGCCGGCGCTACGCGGTCTATACGGGCAGCGCCGACGCGATCGTCCGCGAGCATCACCAGCCGCACTGGCAGAGCCGCGACTACAACCCGCTGAACGGCGGCATCGCGCGCTGGTTCGAGCCGATCGACGCGGCGCTCGACGCCGGCTCGACGCTGCCGGCGGTGCTGGCCTGGTGCGGCGCGCAGTGCGCCGCGCTGGCGCCGGACGTCGCGCGCTGGCATATCGAGGTCCACCAGTTCCGCATCGAGGCGGCCGCCGGCATGGACGGCCAGCCGACGCCGGAAGGCGTGCACCGCGACGGCGTCGACTACGTGCTGGTGCTGATGGTGCGCCGCCACAACATCGCCAGCGGCACGACCACGATCCACGCCCCGGACGGACGCCGGCTCGGCGCCTTCACGCTGACCGAAGCGCTCGACGCCGTGCTGGTCGACGACCATCGCGTGTTCCACGGCGTGACGCCGGTGCAGCCGCTCGACGCGGCGCAGCCGGCGTACCGCGACGTGCTGGTCGTGACCTTCCGCCGCCAGACCTGAGCCGGCGCCGACCCGCTCCATCCGGATGAGGCCGGATCGGCGCCGGCAAGGCAGCGTAGCGGCCGTCCCCACCGGAGCCGCCATGATCACGCCCGCCCCCGACAGCACGCCTTCGCCGTTCTCCAGCACCCGGATCGGCCCGCTGAAGCTGCGCAACCGCTTCATCAAGTCGGCCACCAACGAGGGCATGGCCAAGGGCGGCACGCCGTCGAAGATGCTGGTCGAGCATCACCGCCGCATCGCCGCCGGCGGCGTCGGCATGACCACCGTCGCCTACTGCGCAGTCAGCCCGGACGGCCGCACCTTCGTCGACCAGGTGTCGCTGAACCGCGAGAGCCTGCCGCATCTGCGCGCGCTGACCGAGGCCGTGCATCGCGAGGGCGCGGCAATCTGCGCGCAGATCACCCACGGCGGCGCCTTCACCTTCCTGCCGCAGCTGACGACGCGCTATCCGAAGTCGGCGTCCGGCGGCTTCAACGCCGCCGGCATGCTCAGCGGGCGGCTGTTCCGCACGGCGATGACCGAGGCCGACATGGACGCCGTCGCCGGCGAGTTCGTCGCGGCGGCGCGGCTGGCGCGCGAGGCCGGTTTCGACGCCGCCGAGATCCACATGGGCCATGGCTATCTGCTGAGCCAGTTCCTGTCGCCGATGTACAACAAACGCCGTGACGGCTACGGCGGCCCGGCCGAGCAGCGCGCGCGCTTCCCGGCAATGGTGCTGCGCCGCGTGCTCGACGCGGTCGGCCACGACATGGCGGTGACCTGCAAGATCTGCGTCACCGAAGGCACCCGGAAGGGCGCCACCGCCGCCGACGCGGCGACCGTGGCGCGCGTGCTGGAGCGCGAGGGCGCGCATCTGCTGGTGCTCAGCGGCGGCATGAACGTCGAGGCGCCGTGGGCGATCTTCGGCAGCCCGATGCCGAAGGAAGCGCTGACCTCGATCGAGAACCCGATCGTGCGCTTCGCCGCCGGCCTGCAGGAACTGGTGGCGCCGAAGATCGAGTTCCACGAGCTGTACTTCCGCGAATACTCGCGTCAGGTCCGTGCCGCGGTGAAGATGCCGCTCGCCTATCTCGGCGGCGCCAAGTCGCTGGCCGGCGTCGAGGCGCTGATGGCCGACGGTTTCGACTGCGTGGTCATGGGCCGCGCGCTGATCCACGACGCCGAGCTCGTCAACAAGTTCCGCGACGGCCGCGCCACCGCCTCCGGCTGCACCGCCTGCAATCGCTGCGTGGTGATGATGTACACGCCGGGCGGCACCAGCTGCGTGCTGCACGCGCCGAACGACGCGACGCTGAATCACACGCCGGCCGCCGCCTAGGAACCTCTGTAAAGGTTCATCCGCCGTCGGCGCGAAGCGCGGCAGGCGATGACGCAGCCGGTGGCGCAAGGCACCGCTGGCGACCCCGGGTCGCCACGGCCGCTGCGCGGCTTGGCGATGCCGGCGTGGTTCAGACCGTACCTGTGCGCGCAGTGGCGCCGGCCCGGCGTCCGCCGCGTCGCCGGCGGCCAGCGGCGACGCGGCCGCGGCGCGTCAGTGCGCGTGCTTGCCGTTCGTGCTCGCCATCAGGCGATCGGTCCAGGCGATGCCGATCGCCGAGGCGATGAACACGCAGTGGATGATGGTCTGCCACATCACGCCGGTCGGCGTCGAGTTGGTGCAGCGCGCGGCGGCGTCGGCCGCGCCGCAGACCGGCAGGCCGAGCGCGCCGGCCTCGATGAAGGTTTTCAGCAGATGGATCGAGGAGATGCCGATGATCGCCATCGCCAGTTTGACCTTCAGCACCGAGGCGTTGACGTGCGACAGCCATTCCGGCTGGTCCGGATGGCCTTCGAGGCGCAGGCGCGACACGAAGGTCTCGTAGCCGCCGACGATCACCATCACCAGCAGGTTGGAGATCATCACCACGTCGATCAGGCCGAGCACGATCAGCATCACCTCCTGCTCGCGCAGCTCGAAGGCGCCGTGGATCAGATGCCACAGCTCCTTGACGAAGAGGATGACGTAGACGCCCTGGGCGACGATCAGGCCGAGGTAGAGCGGCAGCTGCAGCCAGCGCGAGGAGAAGATCAGGGCAGGCAAGGGGCTGAGATCCTTCGGGGACGGAGCGGACATCGGCAGACGGGGCGGACGCGGGAAGCGCGATTCTAGTGACTGCCGGCAGACGCGCAAAGCACGGTCAGCGCGCACGACCTCCCTCAGAAGGGTGAGGCGCGCGCCCGGCGCGGCCGCGTAAATGCTCGGATACGAAAAAGCGCCGGCATGCCGGGCGCGGCCCAGCCGACGCCGGAAAATGACCGGCAACTGACATGGGCGTCAGGGGGAGCGCAGACATGAAGCTGAGATGGCTATGGCCGGCCGCGCTCGCGGCCGTCGCGCTGGGGGTGCTGGTCTTTCTCGTGCGCATGACGCAGAGCGTCGATGCCGACCGGCATCGCGCGCGTCTCGAACTGCTGCGCCGCGCCGACAACCTCGACATCGCGCTGAACCGCGCGTTCACGCAGACCCGCGCCAGCTCGCTGACCGACGCCGCCGCCGACCGCTCGAAGATCACCGCCGAACTCGGCGCGACGCTCGACGCGCTCGACAAGGGCGAGCACTCGCTGCGCGGCCTGAGCCCGGAACTCGACCGGCGCCTCGACGCCTTCCTCGACACCATCGACTCCAAGTTCGAGCTCGGCTTCGACTTCGAGGCGCGCAGCACGCTGCTGACACAGCGCGCGATCAACACCATCGACGCGGTGCCGGCGCGCATCGCCGAGGCCGTCGCCGCGCTGCCGCCGGGCGCGCCCGAGGCGCTGCGCACGCTGCTCAGCCAGCTGCAGAGCCAGATCACCAATTACGGTGTCACGCCGACGCCGACCAACGCACCGGAAATCCGTGCCACGCTCGACGAGCTGGACAAGCTGTCGGCGGCGCAGCCGGCACCGCTGCGCGACGCGGTGCGCGAACTGCGTACGCTCGGCGAGCAGGCGCTCGACGACAAGGGCGAGCTGGTCAGCATGTTCCGCGACTTCCTGTCGCGTCCGACCGGCGCGCAGTTGCAGGCGGTCGAGCAGGCCTATCTCGGCTGGTACGAAGGCCAGCTCGCCGAGGTCAACCGCTACCGCCTGATCCTCGCCGCCTACACGGCGCTGCTGCTGCTGATCCTGGCCTGGCTCGGTCTGCGTCTGCGCCGCAGCTACCGCGAGCTGGACCGCGCCAACGCCGAGCTGTCGCATGCCAACGAGCATCTCGAAGAGCAGGTCGAAACGCGTACGCACGATCTTTCGCAGGCGCTCGACGAGCTGCGCGCCTCGCAGGCGCAGCTCGTGCAGTCGGAAAAGATGGCCTCGCTCGGCCAGATGGTGGCCGGCGTCGCCCACGAGATCAACACGCCGCTCGGCTATGCGCGCAGCAACGCCGAGATCGTGCGCGGCTCGCTCGCCGACCTGCGCCAGCTGTGCGGCGCGCAGAACCGCGCGCTCGACCTGCTGACCGACGAGCGCGCGCGCGAGGACGAGGTCGCGCAGGCGATGGCGACCGCGCAGGCGCTGCGCGAGTCGATCGACGCCGAGGCGCTGGCCGGCGACCTCGACGGCCTGCTCGCCGACACCGACCACGGCCTGCTGCAGATCGCCGAACTGGTCGCCAGCCTCAAGGATTTCTCGCGCGTCGACCGCTCGCGCCACGACCTGTTCAACGTCAACGACGGCCTCGACTCGGCGCTGAAGATCGCGCACAACCAGCTCAAGGGCCGCATCGAGGTGATCCGCCAGTACGGCGCGCTGCCGGCGATCGAGTGCTCGCCGTCGCAGCTCAACCAGGTGTTCCTCAACCTCATCACCAACGCCGCGCAGGCGATCGCCGGCGCCGGCCACGAAAGCGGACGCATCTACCTGCACACGCAGGCCGAGGGCGAGAGCATCGCGATCCGCATCCTCGATACCGGCGCCGGCATGAGCGAGGACGTGCGTGCGCGCATCTTCGAGCCGTTCTTCACGACCAAGCCGGTCGGCCAGGGCACCGGCCTCGGCCTGTCGATCGTGTTCCGCATCATCGAGGACCACGGCGGGCGCATCGAGGTGCGCTCGACGCCCGGCAAGGGCAGCGCGTTCACGATCCGCCTGCCGCTGCGCCAGCCGCGCGCCAGCGCGGCGCCGCTCGAAGCCGACGCGCTGGTCGCCTGATTTCCCCCACTCCCGAGCAAGGACGCCACCGCATGCATCTCTCCCCTTCCGGCCACGCAGGAAGCCGCCGCGCGCGGCGCGCGGCGCCATGAGCGAGACCGCCGCCACCCGCGCCCGCGTGCTGTTCGTCGACGACGAGCCGCGCGTGCTGACGACGATGCGCATCCTGTTCCGCAGCCGCTACGAGCTGTTCTTCGCCGACGGCGGCGGCAGCGCGCTCGAACTGCTGAAGACGCAGCCGGTCGACGTCATCGTCAGCGACCAGCGCATGCCCGGAATGAGCGGCATCGAGCTGCTGCGCGCCGCGCGCGAGCTGAACCCGCAGGCGATGCGCATCCTGCTGACCGGCTATTCCGATCTCAACGCGATCATCGGCTCGATCAACGAGGGCGAGATCTTCCGCTTCGTCAACAAGCCGTGGTCGAACGAAGACCTGACGGCGACCATCGCGCGCGCCGTCAGCGCCGCGCGCGTGACGCAGGCGGCGGCGCGGCCGGACAGCACGCCGGAGGCGGGCGGCGGCCCGACGCCCGGGGTGCTGGTGCTCGACGACGACCCGCAGGTTCCGCCGAAGATCCAGGCGATTCTCGGCGGCGACTTCCGCGTCTTCGGCGCGCGCACGATGGACGATGCCGTCGGCCATCTCGAGCGCGAGCCGATCGGCGTCGTGATCTCGGACACGCGCGTGCAGGACAACCCGGTGGTCGCGCTGATCGGCACGCTCAAGCAGCACCGCCCGGAACTGGTCTCGGTGATCCTCACCGAGCGCGCCGACGCCGGCAGCGCGATCGACCTCATCAACCAGGGCCAGATCTACCGCTTCATCACCAAGCCGATCCACGACAGCCAGTGCAAGATCGCCGTCAACTCGGCGCTCAAGCAGCACCAGCGGCTCGCGCAGAGCCCGGACCTCGCACAGCGCTATCAGGTCGAGCGCGCGCCGGAGCCGGCGCCCGGCGCGGTCGCCGGCCAGGCGCTGCTGGAGCGCGTGAAGACGCTGCGCAGCTGGGTGCGGCGCTGGGTCTGACGCGGCACCGCGCGCGCCGCGGCGCCGCTCAATGCGCGCGGCGCGTCCAGTCGGCGTCGAGCAGCTCGAACAGGCGCAGCTTGCGGTACAGCGTCGCGCGCGCGACGCCGAGACTGCGCGCCGCCGCCGAGACGTTGCCGGCGTGGCGCTGCATGGCGCTGCGCACCGCTTCGGCCTCGGCGCGTTCGAGCAGGCCGGCGCCGGCCGGCGCCGGCGCGGCGCCGGCGATTTCCGGCGGCAGCTGGTCGACGCCGATAACGCCGTCCTCGGCGAGCGCGACGCCGAGGCGCAGCGCCTGGCGCAGCTCGCGGATGTTGCCGGGCCAGGCGTGGCGCAGCAGCGCGGCGCGCGCCGCCGGATCGAGCCGCGGCGGCGTCTGCGGCGCCGCTTCCTCGGCGAGCAGCCGCTCGATCAGCTCGCCGATGTCGGTCCGCTCGCGCAGCGGCGGCAGGCAGACGCGGAAGCCGTTGATGCGGTAGTAGAGGTCGCTGCGGAACTGCTGGCGCGCGATCAGCGCCGCGAGGTCGCGGTGCGAGGCGCAGACCAGCGAGAAATCGAGCGCGACCGGCCGGCCGCCGCCGAGCCGCGTCAGCTCGCGCTCCTGCAGCACGCGCAGCAGCCGCGCCTGCAGCTCCAGCGGCATGTCGCCGATCTCGTCGAGGAACAGCGTGCCGCCGTGCGCCTGCTCGAACTTGCCGGCCATGCCGCCGCGGCGCGCGCCGGTGAAGGCGCCGGCCTCGTAACCGAATAGCTCGGATTCGATCAGCCCGGCCGGGATCGCCGAGCAGTTCACCGCGACGAACGGCCCGTCGCGGCGCGGACCGTTGGCGTGCAGGCGGCGCGCCAGCACTTCCTTGCCGGTGCCGGTCTCGCCGCCGATCAGGATCGGCACCTCGCGGTTGAACGCACGCTGCGCCGTCGACATCAGCGCCTCCGGGCCGGCGTCGGCGCGCGGCGCGGCACTCACGCTGCGCACCGCGGCAGGCCGCGGCGCCGGCGCGCCGTCGAGACGGGCGTAGACGCGCAGGCCGTTGCCGGCCTCGATCGCCAGCGGCGCCTCGCCGGCGCGACGCAGGGCGTCGACGAGCGCCGCGAACGGGCGGCCGAACAGGCGCTGGAAATCGGGCCGCGCGCCGGTTTCGAGTTCGAGCAGCTGGCGCGCGAACGGGTTGGCGCCGAGCAGCTCGCCGTCGGCCGAAAACGCCAGCAGACCGCGCATCGTCGTCGCCACCAGCTCCGGCGCGTAGTGCACGGCGATGCGCACGCTCTCGACGAGGCCGAGCACCATGCGGTTCTCGATGGCGCGCGCGGCGAGCGCCAGCGGCTCGAGGATGCCGAGCCGCTGGCCGTCGTAGCGGCGCGAGGCGTCGAGCGCGCCGATCACCGCGCCGGCGGGGTCGAAGATCGGCACCGCCGCGCACGAGAACATGCGCGCCTCGTCGAGGAAGTGCTCCTGGCCGCTGATGACGACCGGCCTCGCCTCGATCAGCGCGCAGCTCGGCCCGGTGGTGCCGGCGGCGTCCTCGCCGAGGTCGACGCCGGTGCGAAAGGCCATGCCGATCTCGCGGCAGGCCGGACGGTCGTCGCCGTAGGCGCGCACCACCTTGCCGCTGCCGTTCAGGCAGGCGACCACCCAGTCCGCCGATGACAGCGCCGTGAACAGACGCTGCAGTTCCGGCTCGGCGTAGCCGACCAGCGCGCGATTGGCGTCCTCGACACGGCGGCGCTCGGCGTGGGTGACGACGTTGAAGATGACCTTGTCGCCGGTGCGCAGGCCGTAGCCGCGCGAGCGCTGCCAGGAACGCGCCACCGAATCGTCGATCAGGTGATCGGGAATCTCGCCGCCTTCCAGGAACAGGTGACGGGCCCGCTCGATACGACGATCGAGCTCGAAATCGATGCGCGGCATGACGCTCCTCCGACTCATGGCTCGTTGCGAGACAGCCGCGCCGGCGCACTGACTCGAAACGATACAGTTTCATTCGCGCCCAGGCCTTTTCCGCACTCGTTAAGGCCTTGATGCGGCGTTTTATTTCGCCGTCTTTCGTGCGCGCTTCGAGGATGGCACAGAGCCTGCCTTATCTCAATTTGCGACGCCGGCCGCGAATCCGCGAACGGCGCCAGCAGCCCATGCACGGATCGCCCGCGAAGCGGCCGGCATCGATAACGAACTGGAGGAAGACTCGAATGACGATGCACAAGCAGACGTCCGCGTGCCGCGCACGCGCCATCCTGACGGCGGCGATCCTCGGACTCGGCGGCGCGCTGTCGCCGGCGGCCTGGGCGGTCGACGTCGACGCCGGCGACTACACGGCGCTGCCGGGCGGCACCAATCTCGGCCTGCTGTACTACCAGTACGCGACGCGCGACAAACTCTACGCCGACGGCGACAAGGCGCCGATCGATCCGCAGCTCGACTCGAACGTCGGCATCGCGCGCGGCGTGCACTTCATGGACATCGGCGGTTACATCGTCGATCCGCAGTTCCTGCTGCCGTTCGGCAAACTCGAAGCCAAGGACGACATCGCCGCGCTCGGCGACGCCAGCGGCGTCGGCGACCTGATCCTGGCGGCGACGGTCTGGCTGGTGAACCAGCCGAAGACCAGCACCTACTTCGGCATCACGCCGTTCCTCTACCTGCCGACCGGCAGCTACGACCACCAGGACGCGCTCAACCTCGGCGAGAACCGCTGGAAGTTCGCGCTGCAGGCCGGCTACATCACCGGGCTCACCGACAAGCTGCTGCTCGATCTGATCGGCGACGTCACCGTCTACGGCAAGAACGACGAGTATGGTGCGAGCAAGGCCGAGCTCAAGCAGGACCCGTCGTTCCAGCTGCAGACCTTCCTGCGCTACCAGCTGCGTCCGAACTGGGATCTGCGCGGCGGCCTGTCGTACAGCTTCGGCGGCGAGACCGAGGTCGACGGCATCAACCAGGACGACAAGCTCCGCACGCTGAAGATGCAGCTCGGCACCGCCTGGTTCGTGCTGCCGACGCTGCAGCTGATGGCCAACTACGGACGCGATCTCGACGTCGAGAATGGCTTCAAGGAGGCCAACCGTATCAATCTGCGCGTGCTCACGGTGTTCTGAGCGTGCGGCTCGCACCTTTTTCGCATCGCGGCATCCATTCGTAGAAACGAGGAGAGAACATGAGACCGAATTCCATCCGTCCGCGCGCCGCCTGGCCGGCGGCGCTCGGCGCGACGCTGCTGACGCTGGCGCTCGCCGGCGCGGCGCACGCCGCGGCGCCGGCGGCCAACGTCAACGAGGCGCGCGTGATCGCCAACGCCGCGGTCGGCAAGGACTGGCCGACCAACGGCTACGACTACGCCGGCACGCGCTTCAGCCCGCTCAAGCAGATCAACGCCGGCAACGTCGGCCAGCTCGGCCTGGCCTGGTCGTACGACCTCGAATCGACGCGCGGCATCGAGGCCACGCCGATCGTCGTCGACGGCGTGATGTACGTCAGCGCGTCGTGGAGCGTGGTGCACGCGATCGACGTGCGCAGCGGCAAGCGCCTGTGGACCTACGACCCGCAGGTGCCGCGGCGCAACGCCTTCAAGGCCTGCTGCGATGTCGTCAACCGCGGCGTCGCCGTGCACGAGGGCAAGGTCTACGTCGGCTCGCTCGACGGCCGCCTGATCGCGATCGACGCGCGCACCGGCAAGAAGATCTGGGCGCAGGACACCATCATCGACCACTCGCGCGCCTACACCGTCACCGGCGCGCCGCGCGTGTTCAAGAACAAGGTGATCATCGGCAACGGCGGCGCCGAATTCGGCGTGCGCGGCTACATCACCGCCTACGACGCCGACACCGGCAAGCAGGCCTGGCGCTGGTTCGTGGTGCCGGGCGACCCGTCCAAGCCGTACGAGGACGCGTCGATGGAGAAAGCCGCCAAGACCTGGGATCCGGCCGGCAAGTACTGGGAAGCCGGCGGCGGCGGCACGGTCTGGAACTCGATGGTCTACGACCCCGAGCTGAACCTGATGTACATCGGCACCGGCAACGGCTCGCCGTGGTCGCACCGCCAGCGCAGCCCGGCCGGCGGCGACAATCTGTACCTCGCCTCGATCGTCGCGCTGAACCCGGACAACGGCCAGTACGTCTGGCACTACCAGGAAACGCCCGGCGACAACTGGGACTACACCTCGACGCAGGACCTGATCCTCGCCGACCTCAAGCTCGACGGCAAAACGCGCAAGGTCATCCTGCACGCGCCGAAGAACGGCTTCTTCTTCGTCGTCGACCGCAGCAACGGCCAGTTCATCTCGGCGAAGAACTTCGTCGACGTGAACTGGGCGACCGGCTACGACAAGAACGGCCGGCCGATCGAGATCGCCAACGCGCGCTCGGCCGACAAGCCCTTCGACATCATTCCGGGCCCGTTCGGCGGCCACAACTGGCACTCGATGTCGTTCAGCCCGCTGACCGGCCTCGCCTACTTCCCGGTACAGAACGTGCCGCTGAACCTGGCCGAGGACAAGCGCTGGAAGGGTCACGGCAGCAACGAACCGGGCCAGCCGATGAGCGGCATCGGCTGGAACACGGCGATGCAGATCAACGCGCAGGCGCCGAAGAGCAAGCCGTTCGGCGCGCTGATCGCCTGGGACCCGGTGCAGCAGCGCGAAGCCTGGCGCCAGGACCACGTCTCGCCGTGGAACGGCGGCACGCTTGCCACCGCCGGCAACCTCGTCTTCGAGGGCACCGCCGACGCGCGCTTCCTCGCCTACGACGCGACCACCGGCAAGAAGCTGTGGGACTCGCCGACCGGCACCGGCGTGATCGCCGCGCCGATCAGCTATGAGGTCGACGGCCGCCAGTACGTGTCGATCGCCGCCGGCTGGGGCGGCGTCTACGGCCAGTCGCAGCGCGCCAGCGAAGGCAATGTGCCGGGCACGGTCTATACCTTCGTGCTCGGCGGCAAGGCGCCGCTGCCGAAGTTCACCGAGTACCAGCGCGGTTCGCTGCTGGCCGGCGTCAAGTACGACCCCAAGGACGTCGCCGAAGGCACGGCGCTGTACGTCAGCAACTGCGTCTTCTGCCATGGCGTGCCCGGCGTCGACAAGGGCGGCAACCTGCCGAACCTCGGCTACGTCGACAAGCACTTCATCGAGCACCTCGACCAGTTCGTCTTCAACGGTCCGTTCGCGAGCGTCGGCATGCCGGACTTCACCGGCAAGCTGACGCCGGAGCAGGTCGAGCAGATCAAGGCCTTCATCCAGGGCACCGCCGACGCGGTCCGCCCGTCGCAGCCCTAGCTCTCCCCCCTTGCCCCTCGCCTTGATGGCGAGGGGACTCTTCTTGGCCGTACCCCCCTTTCGCCTCAACCCGCGTCGTAGCCATACGACAGGAGATTCCACGATGAACATGATGACCGACGTCGCCAGCCTGCTCAGCCCCGGCGCCCGCGCCTTCCTCGACCGCCGCGAGCAGCGCATGCTGATCGGCGGCCGCTGGACCGACGCGCGCGACGGCGCGCGCTTCGACGTCATCAACCCGGCCGACGAATCGGTCGTCGCCACCGTGCCCGCGGCCGCGGCCGCCGACATCGAACTGGCAGTCGCCGCCGCGCGCCAGGCGCTCGAACACGGCGAATGGCCGCGCCTGCGCCCGGCGCAGCGCCAGCGCCTGCTGCTCAAGCTCGCCGACCTGATCGAACGCGACGCGCAGGTGCTCGCCGAAATCGAGTCGGTCGACAACGGCAAGTCGGCGGCGATCGCGCGCGCCGTCGACGTCACGCTGACCGTCGAGTTCTTCCGCTACATGGCCGGCTTCGCGACCAAGATCCACGGCGAGACGATCGACGTCTCGGTGCCGTACGCGCCGCCGGACGCCGAGTTCTTCGCCTACACGCGCCGCGAGCCGGTCGGCGTGGTCGCCGCCGTGGTGCCGTGGAACTTCCCGCTGCTGGTCGCGGCCTGGAAGCTGGCGCCGGCGCTGACCGCCGGCTGCACCGTGGTGCTCAAGCCGGCCGAGCAGACGCCGCTGTCGGCGCTGTATCTCGGCCAGCTGTTCGAGGAAGCGGGCTTCCCGGCCGGCGTCCTCAACATCGTCACCGGCGACGGCCCGTCGGCCGGCGCGCCGCTGGTCGCGCACCCGGGCATCCACAAGGTCAGCTTCACCGGCTCGACCGAGGTCGGCAAGCTGATCGGCAAGGCGGCGATGGACAACATGACGCGCGTGACGCTCGAACTCGGCGGCAAGTCGCCGATGATCGTGCTCGACGACTGCGATCCGGAAGTGGCCGCGCAGGGCGCCGCCAATGCGATCTTCTTCAACCACGGCCAGGTCTGCTGCGCCGGCTCGCGCCTGTACGTGCCGAAGAAGCTCTACGGCCGCGTCACCGAAGCGCTCGCCGGCCTCGCCGACGCGCTGCCGATGGGCCACGGCCTCGACCCGCAGACGCAGCTCGGACCGCTGGTCTCGCAGGAGCAGCTCGACCGCGTCTGCGGCTACATCGAGCTCGGCCGCCAGCAGGGCGCGCGCGTGCTCAGCGGCGGCGGCCGCGCCGAGCGCCGCGGCTACTTCGTCAAGCCGACCGTGTTCGCCAGCGACGACGAGTCGCTGCGCATCGTCCGCGAGGAAATCTTCGGGCCGGTGGTGGTGGCGATGCCGTACGAGGATCTCGACGAAGTCGCGGCGCGCGCCAACGACACGCCGTTCGGCCTCGGCGCCAGCATCTGGTCGAAGGATCTGTCGCGCGTGCAGCGCCTGGTGCCGAAGATCAAGGCCGGCACGGTCTGGGTCAACTGCCACAACATGCTCGACTGCGCGGTGCCGTTCGGCGGCTACAAGCTGTCCGGCTTCGGCCGCGACATGGGCCGCGCCTCGCTCGACGCCTACCTCGAAACCAAGTCGGTCTTCATGGCGGTATGACGATGGCTGCCCGCGACATCATCGCCGCGGACGCCCCCAGCCACGTGCGCGGCGCGGCGGCGCCGCCGCTGCTCGACCTCAGCATCGGCGCCGCGCTCGACGCGGCCGTCGCGCGCCACGGTGCGCGCGACGCGCTGGTGGTCCGCCAGCAGGGCATCCGCTGGACCTGGGCCGAGCTGCGCGAGCAGGTCGACACCGTCGCCGCGCGGCTGCTGGCGCTGGGCCTGGCGCCCGGCGACCGCGTCGGCATCTGGTCGCCGAACCGCGTCGAGTGGGTGCTCGCGCAGTTCGCGACCGCGCGCGCCGGCCTGATCCTGGTCAGCCTCAATCCCGCCTACCGGCGCCACGAGATCGAGTACGCGCTGAACAAGGTCGGCTGCCGCGCGCTGATCCTGGCGCCGGCGTTCAAGAGCAGCGACTACGCCGGCATGATCGCGGCGCTGGCACCGGAGCTGGCGCACTGCGCGCCCGGCGCGCTGCAGGCGGCGCGGCTGCCGGCGCTGCGCCTGGTCGTCTGCACGGCGCCGCAGCCGCCGCCGGGCATGCTGGCCTTCGCCGAGCTGCAGCGCGACGCCGGCGGCGCCGAGCGCGCGCAGCTGGCCGCGGCGGCGGCCGCGGTCGATCCGCGCGACGCGGTCAACATCCAGTTCACCTCGGGCACCACCGGCGCGCCGAAGGGCGCGACGCTGAGCCATCGCAACATCCTCAACAACGGCTACTGCGTCGGCCGCGCGATGCGCCTGAGCGAGCACGACCGCCTGTGCATCCCGGTGCCGCTGTACCACTGCTTCGGCATGGTGATGGGCAACCTCGCCTGCCTGACGCACGGCGCCTGCATGGTCTACCCGGGCGAGGGCTTCGATCCGCTCGCGGTGCTGCAGACCGTGCAGGACGAACGCTGCACCGCGCTGCACGGCGTGCCGACCATGTTCATCGCCGAGCTGGAACACCCGCGCTTCGCCGAGTTCGATTTGTCGAGCCTGCGCACCGGCATCATGGCCGGCGCGCCGTGCCCGGTCGAAGTGATGCGCAAGGTGATGGAACGCATGCACCTGCGCGAGATCACCATCGCCTACGGCATGACCGAGACTTCGCCGGTCAGCTTCCAGGGCGCCGTCGACGATCCGCTCGAGCGCCGCGTGTCGACTGTCGGCCGCGTGCAGCCGCATCTGGAAGCCAGGATCGTCGACGAGCGCGGCGCGATCGTGCCGCGCGGCACCAAGGGCGAGCTGCTGGTGCGCGGCTACTCGGTGATGCTCGGCTACTGGGACGACGACGAGAAGACGCGCGAGGCGGTCGACGCGGACGGCTGGATGCGGACCGGCGACCTCGGCGCGATCGACGCGGCCGGCTACTGCAGCATCCTCGGCCGCGCCAAGGACATGGTGATCCGCGGCGGCGAGAACATCTATCCGCGCGAGATCGAGGAGTTCCTCTACCGCCATCCGCAGATCCGCGACGTGCAGGTGGTCGGCGTGCCCGACCCGCGCTTCGGCGAGGAGCTGTGCGCCTGCGTCGTCGTGCAGCCGGGCGCGACGCTCGACGCGGAAGCGGTGCGCGCGTTCTGCCGCGACGAGATCGCGCCGTTCAAGGTGCCGCGCTACGTACTGCTGGTCGAGGAATTTCCGATGACGGTCACCGGCAAGATCCAGAAATTCATGCTGCGGCGCCTGGCGAGCGAGCGGCTCGGCCTGCAGGCGCCGGACGGCGGCGCGGCCTGAGCGCGGCGCGAGGCGCGTGCGCTATCTTCGCCAAGACTTCGCATCCACACATAACCGGGAGCCGGACACGATGACGGGTGGCGATGCATTCCTGCGGGCCCGCGACCAGCTGCTGGCGCTGCGCGAGGATTACGAAACCGCGGCGCGCGAGTTCCGCTGGCCGGCGCTGCCGGACTTCAACTGGGCGCTCGACTATTTCGACGTCGTCGCGCGCGACAACGACGCGCCGGCGCTGTGGCTGGTCGAGGAGGACGGCCGCGAGCTGAAGCTGTCGTGGCGGCAGATGGCGGCGCGCTCGAATCAGGTCGCCAACCATCTGCGCGCGCTCGGCGTGCGCCGCGGCGATCGCATCCTGGTGATGCTGCCGAACCACGTCGCGCTCTGGGAGACGATGCTGGCCGGCATGAAGCTCGGCGCGGTGCTGATTCCGGCCACGCTGCTGCTGTCGGGCGACGATCTCGCCGACCGCCTGCAGCGCGGCCACGCGCGCTTCGTGATCGCCGCCTCGGCCGAGACCGCCAAGTTCGCGCCCTATGCCGGGCAGTTCACCGGCCTGGCAGTCGGCGGCGCGGCCGCAGGCTGGCGGCCGTTCGAGGACGCCTACGCGGCGCCGGCGACGTTCGCCGCGGACGGCGCGACGCAGGCCGACGATCCGCTGCTGCTGTACTTCACCTCGGGCACCACCTCGAAGCCGAAGCTGGTGCTGCACACGCATCGCAGCTATCCGGTCGGCCACCTGTCGACGATGTACTGGCTGGGCCTGCAGCCCGGCGCGCTGCACTACAACATCAGCTCGCCGGGTTGGGCCAAGCACGCGTGGAGCTGCTTCTTCGCGCCGTGGACCGCCGGCGCGACGATCTTCATCTACAACTACAACCGCTTCGACGCGCGCGCCGTGCTCGACGTGCTGGTGCGCTGCGGCGTGAGCTCGCTGTGCGCGCCGCCGACCGTGTGGCGCATGCTCGTGCAGCAGGATCTCGGCGCCTGGCCGGTGCAGCTGCGCGCACTGATCGGCGCCGGCGAGCCGCTGAATCCGGAGATCATCGAGCGCGTGCGCCGCGCCTGGGGCCTGACGATCCGCGACGGCTACGGGCAGACCGAGACCACCGCGCAGATCGGCAATCCGCCGGGCCAGCCGCTGAAGACCGGCTCGATGGGCCGGCCGCTGCCGGGCTACCGCATCGCCCTGCTCGACGTCGACGGCCGGCCGGCCGACGAAGGCGAGATCGCGATCGCGCTGGAGCCGCGCCCGGCGGCGCTGATGCAGGGCTATCTCGACGATCCCGACAAGACCGCGGCGGTGATGCGCGACGGCTGGTACCGCACCGGCGACGTGGCGATGCGCGACGCCGACGGTTACTACACCTACGTCGGCCGCGCCGACGACGTGTTCAAGGCCTCCGACTACCGCATCAGCCCGTTCGAGCTGGAAAGCGCGCTGATCGAGCACCCGGCGATCGCCGAGGCCGCGGTCGTGCCGAGTCCCGACCCGCTGCGCCTGGCGGTGCCGAAAGCCTTCGTCGTGCTGCGCGAGGGTCACGTGCCGAGCCGCGAGCTGGCGCGCGACATCCTGCAGTTCGCGCGCCGGCGCCTGGCGCCGTACCAGCGCGTGCGCCGCATCGAGTTCTACGAGCTGCCGAAGACCATCTCCGGCAAGATCCGTCGCGTCGAGCTGCGCCGCCTCGAAAGCGCGGCGCGCGACGACGCGCGCCGGCCCGGCGAGTACTGGGAGCAGGACTTCCGCGAGCTCGGCGCCGACTAGCGAACGACTAGCCGAGCCCCAGCACGATCGCGACGACCAGCAGCGCGGCGCCGGCGAGGCCGAGCGCCGCTTTCCACAAGGGCGCGAAGCGCAGGCCGTCGGCAGCGCCGGGCGGCAGGCGCTTGCGCCCGCCGAGCATCGCCGCGACCAGGTTCTCGCGCCGGTAGACGGCGTAGAACACGATCGCGGCGACGTGCAGGCCGACCAGCGCCAGCAGAACGTCGAAGCAGAACTCGTGGAACTCGGCCGCCGCGCGGCCGGCCGAGAACGGCAGCCAGTGCGACAGCGGCCCCGATTCGAGGCCGTCGGTGTCGACCGCGAACAGGCCGCTGCCGGTCTGCGCGAGCAGCACCGCGAGCAGCGCGAGCACGCTCCAGCCGCCCATCGGGTTGTGCCCGGCGCTGATCGGCGCCGGCCGCGCGAACAGGCCGCGCGCATAGGCGGCGACCGCACGCGGACCGCGCACGAAGCCGCCGAAGCGGGCGCTGCTGCTGCCGGCGAAGCCCCAGTAGAGGCGGAACAGCAGCAGCGCCAGCACCGCATAACCGGAATAGCGATGCCAGCCCAGCTCGCCGTTCTCGCCGCTCCACCACGAGAACAGCACCAGCGCCAGCAGCGCCCAGTGCGTCAGCCGGACCGGCAGGTCCCAGAGACGCTGCGGCTTGAGTTCCGGGAGGACCACGGCGACTCAGTGGTCCTTGTTGCGGAACTGCTCGTGGCAGCCCTTGCAGGTCTTGCCGAGCTCGCCGACCTGCGTCGCGAACGCCGCGGCATCGTTGGCGCCGGCCGTCTCGGCGAGCTTGGCGGCGGCGGCGACGAAGGCTTCGCGCTTCTCGGCGAAGACTTCCGGCTGCTGCCAGATCTCGGGCTTGGCGCCGGTCTTGCGGCCGCTCTCCGGGCCCGAGCCGGCCGGGAACCAGTCCTTGAGCTGCGGCGCAGTCTCGTTGATCTTGCCCGCCGCGGCGGCGAGTTCCGGATTGAGGCTGCCGCCGCCCTTGAGCGTGTCGGCGATCTTCTTCATCGCGTCGCCCATCGCCTCGAAGCCTTCATGGCGCGCGTCCATCGCCTGCTTGACGGCGGGGTCGAGCGGCTTGCCGCCGCAGGCGGTGACGGCGAAGACCAGCATCGGGGCGGCGGCGAGGGCGAGGATCGGGCGTTTCATCGGGCGGTTTCCTTGGTGGGTTGTGCAGATGGGTGAAAGCTTGCGGCGGGATTGCATCATTTGTCTAGCAGATACCTGACTGCGATCTTCAGCGGGCCTCGAGCCAGAACGTCACCGGTCCGTCGTTGACGAGGGCGACCTGCATGTCGGCGCCGAAGCGGCCGCTGCCGACCTCGGCATGCGCGGCGCGCGCCAGTTCGACGAGCCGTGCGAACAGCGCGCGCGCCAGCGGCGGCGGCGCGGCGGTCGAAAAGCCGGGACGCGTGCCGCTGCGCGTATCGGCGGCGAGCGTGAACTGCGGCACCAGCAGCAGGCCGCCGCCGGTATCGCGCAACGAACGGTTCATGCGGCCCTCGCCGTCGGCGAACACACGATAGCCGAGCAGGCGTTCGAGCAGGCGCGCGGCGCTGGCTTCGCTGTCGTCCGGCTGCACGCCGACCAGCACCAGCAGGCCGGCGCCGATCGCGGCGACGCGCTCGCCGTCGACGCTCACCGATGCCTCGCGGACCCGCTGCAATAAACCGATCATGCGCTCTCCTGCGTGCCGACCTTCGATTTTCCTACAGCGCGCGCGCCCGGCGCACGCTGCCGCGGCGGGCGCGTCGGGCCTATGCTGGCGGGGCCGTCGCGCTCCCCGTGCGGCGGCTCCTTGGATTTCCATGCCTGGCCCCGCCCTTCACCGGGCGGGCCCTTCTTGCCGGGCCGCGCGCGCCGCTCGCAGCCGCTTCGCCGGCGACTTTACAATCGCGCGCCATGAAATCATGGCTCCACTCCCTGATCCGCGCGTCCGGCGCGGCGCCGCTGTGGCTGCTGCACGGCCTCGGCGGCGCCATCGGCGCCCTGCTGTGGCGCGTGCCGAACAAGCAGCGGCGGCTGACGCTGTGGCATCTCGAACGCTGCCTGCCGGAACTGGGCGCCGGCGAGCGCGAGCGCATCGCCCGCGCCAGCCTCGGCCACATGTTCAAGGCCGTGCTCGAAGCGCCCGCCTTGTGGTTCGGCAGCCGCCGCCGGCTCGCGCGCTGGCTCGCCGACCCGGCCGCCGCGCGTCAGGTCGAGGCGCTGCGCGCGCAGGACCGCGGCGTGATCTGGCTGTGCCCGCACATCGGCGCCTGGGAGCTGGCCGGACTGTTCTGCTCGGCGCACGGTCCGATGACCTCGCTCTACAAGCCGCAGAAGGGTGCGGTCGACGCCATCATGTACGATGGCCGCACGCGACTCGGCGCGCGGCTGGTGCCGACCACCGGCGCCGGCGTCAAGGCCCTGCTCGCCGCGCTCAGGAACAAGGAGATGATCGGCATCCTGCCGGACCACGACCCGCCGCGCGGCGCCGGCGTCTACGCACCGCTGTTCGGCATGACTGCGCATACGACCGAGCTGGTCACCAAGCTCGCCGCGCGCAGCGGCGCGCCGGTCTGGTTCTGCATCGCCGAGCGTCTGCCGCGCGGGCGCGGCTACCGCTTCCATCTGTCGCCGGCGCCGGCCGACATCGCCGATGCGCAAACCGGCGTGGCGGCGCTGAACCGCGGCGTCGAAGCGGTGATCCGGGCGCTGCCCGAGCAGTACTGGTGGGCCTATGAGCGCTATCGCCACCAGCCGGACGGACGGCCGAATCCGTACCGGCTCGCGGCGACGTCGAAAAGCTGACAATTTTGTAAGGCAAGGGAACTCCCGGCGCCGCCCGGCGGTCACTGGCTGCGATTTTGTGGCGCACCGCCAACTTCCGAAAAAGACCTTTCTCAAGGACACGAACGAAAACGCATGGACACAGAAGCGAACGAAGTCCTGATCGAAGCGCGCGGCCTGACGCGGCGCTACGGCCCGACGGTCGCCGTCAACCGGCTCGACCTGACATTGCGCAAGGGCGAGATCCTCGGCCTGCTCGGCCCGAACGGCGCCGGCAAGTCGACGACGATGAAGATGCTGACCGGCAACCTGGCGCCGAGCGACGGCGACGTCCGCATCAAGGGCGTGTCGATGCGCGAGCAGCCCAAGCTCGCGAAAAGCTCGCTCGGCTACCTGCCCGAGCAGCCGCCGGTCTATCCGGAACTGACGGTCGATGAATACCTCGGCTACTGCGCCGGCCTGCACGGCGTGGCGCGCAAGGACCTGGCCGATGCGCTGGCCTCGGCCAAGCGCGACTGCGGCCTCGCCGACGTCGGCCACCGCCTGGTCGGCAATCTGTCGAAGGGCTACCAGCAGCGCGTCGGCATCGCCCAGGCGATCATCCACCGCCCACCGGTGGTGATCCTCGACGAGCCGACGGTCGGCCTCGACCCGATCCAGATCCGCGAGATCCGCACGCTGATCGCCGAACTCGGCCGCAGCCACAGCGTGATCCTGTCGAGCCACATCCTGCCGGAGATCCAGGCGGTCTGCAGCCGCGTGATGATCATCGCCCGAGGGCTGGTGGTCTACAACGAGCCGATGGCGGCGACGCAGGGCGACGCCTCGGTCATCGCCGGCTTCAAGCGCGCGCCGCAGGCCGTGCAGCTCGCAGGCATCGATGGCGTCGACGGCGCCAGCCCGCTCGGCGACGACCGCTTCCTCGTCACCCCGCGCAAGGGTGCCGACCCGCGCGAGGCGATCGCCCGGGCCGCGGCGCAGAACGACTGGGGCCTGATCGAGCTGCACGCGCAGCAGCGCACGCTGGAGGAAATTTTCGTCGAGCTGACGTCCGGCGACCTGAGGGCCGCCGCATGAGCGCCGCACCGCACGCCGCCGTCAGCTTCGCCCGCACCCACCTTCGCTACGTCCAGGGCATCGTGTCATGACTGCCATTCTCAACATCGCGCGCACCGAATGGCGCCGCATCTTCCTGTCGCCGCTCGCCTGGGCGGTGCTCGCCGTCGTCCAGTTCATCACCGGCTTCGTCTTCATCAACCTGATCGCGCAGTACGCGGCGGCGTCCGCCGACGGCAGTGATCTCGGCGTCTCCGACGTCGTCGCCGGCTCGCTGTACGGCTTCGCCACGGTGCTGCTGCTGCTGATCATTCCGCTGATGACGATGCGGCTGTTCGCCGAAGAACGGAAGACCGGCAGCATCACGCTGCTGTTCTCGGCGCCGGTGTCGCTGACCGAGATCGTGCTCGGCAAGTTTCTCGGCGTGCTCGGCTTCATCGCCGTCGTGGTCGTGCTGATGGCGCTGATGCCGCTGTCGCTGGCGTGGTCGACCGACATGGACTGGGGCCGCGTCGCCGCCGGCCTGGTCGGTCTGTTCCTGCTGATGATGGCGTTCGCCGCGGCCGGCCTGTTCGTGTCGTCGCTGACGCGCGAGCCGACGATCGCCGCGGTCGCCAGCTTCGGCCTGCTGCTGGTGATCTGGCTGTCCAACATCCTCGCCTACAACGACAGCGTGCCGTTCAAGGAAGTCTTCAGCTACCTGTCGCTGATCGATCACTTCGAGAGCCTGCGCCGCGGCGTGTTCGCGACCGCCGACGTCGTCTACTACTTCCTGTTCTCGGCCCTGTTCCTGTGGCTGACGGTGCTGCGCCTCGACATCGAGCGCAACTAGACCGCCCGACGCCCACGAGACTCCCAAGAAGAAAGCCATGAAACAGAAGAAGCAAATCCTTGCGCAGCAGCTGTTCAACGGCCTGCTGATCCTCGCGGTGATCGTGCTGCTCGGCTTCCTGTCGGTGCGCTTCAAGGCCGACATCGACTGGACCGCCGGCAAGCGCAATACGCTGACCGCGGCGAGCGTCAAGCAGCTCGAATCGATGCCCGATCCGATCGTCTTCCACGTGTTCGCGCCGAGCGGCGCCGACACGCGCCATGCGATCGAGGCCGACCTCGAGCGCTACACGCGCGTCAAGAAGAACATCGAGCTCGACTTCATCGACCCGAGCGCCTCGCCGCAGAAGGTCCGCGAGTTCAACGTCAACTACGTCGGCCAGATCGTCGCCGAGTATCAGGGCCGCCGCGAGACGCTGAACGCGACGACCGAACCGGCGATCACCACCGCGCTGCAGCGCCTCGCCTACGGCGGCGAACAGTGGGTGGTGTTCCTCGAAGGCCACGGCGAGCGTTCCACCTCCGAGCCCGGCCCGACCTCGTTCAGCCGCTTCGCGCAGGCGCTGAAGGACAAGGGCCTCAAGGTCCAGGGCCTCAATCTGGTCAAGACGCCGAAGATCCCGGACAACACCAGCGTGCTGGTGATCGCCTCGCCGGCCTCGAAGCTGCTCGACGGCGAGGCGCAGATCGTCGCCGACTACGTCGCGCACGGCGGCAACGTGCTGTGGCTGGCCGATCCCAATTACGCGCCGGGCCTCGAGCCGCTCGCCAAGGAACTGGGCATCAGCTGGCAGAACGGCTACGCGATCTTCCCGGACTACCAGATCCTCGGCACCGGCCACCCCGGCTTCTTCGCCGCGATCGACTATCCGCCGAACCCGGTGACGCAGGGCCTGGACATGGTCACGCTGTTCCCGCTGGTGCGCTCGCTGGCGACCGCGCCGGCCGGCGACTGGAAGGCGCAGCCGCTGCTGAAAACCGGCGACTCGGCCTGGCTCGAAACCGGCGACATCAACGCCGGTGCCGTGCAGTTCGACGGCAACGACATCAAGGGCCCGCTGACGATCGGCGCGACGCTGACGCGCGACTACAAGCCGGCCGCTGCCGCCAAGCCCGACGCGAAGCAGGACGCCGCCCCGGAAGCGCAGGCGCACCCGCAGCGCGTCGCGCTGATCGGCGACGCCGACTTCCTGTCCGACGCCTATCTCGACCAGCTCGGCAACCAGCAGCTCGGCCTCAATCTCGTGCAGTGGCTGGCCAGCCGCGATGCGCAGCTGAACATCGACGTGCCGAAGGCGCCGGACCGCGCCCTGTACCTGCCGGGCTGGGCGACGCTGGCGATCGCCGGCGGCTTCATCGTGCTGCTGCCGCTGCTGCTGCTCGGCTACGGCGTGCTGCGCTGGGCCGTGCGCCGGCGCCGCTGACGCGGGAGAACGCGATGAACCGCATGCAGCTCAATGCCCTCCTCGTGCTGGTCGTCGCCGGCCTCGCCGCGGCGCTTTACTTCACGCAGAAGAAGGAAGACAAGGGCGCGCCGCTGACCACGCTGGCGGCCGACGCCGTGACCTCGATCCGCATCGAGCATCCGGGCCAGCCGACGATCCGCCTCGACAAGCAGGCCGGGCGCTGGCAGCTGACCGCGCCGGTGCAGGCCGCGACCGATCCGTTCGAAGTCGCCTCGCTGGTCAACCTCGCGACGCAGGAGACCAAGCGCAAGCTGCCGCTCGCCGAGGTCAAGCTCGGCGAGCTCAAGCTCGACCCGCCGCAGTTCAGCGTCACGCTGAACGACCAGAAGCTCGACTTCGGCGACATGGAACCGCTCGAATACCGTCGCTACGTGCGGGTCGGCGACGCGGTCGCGCTGATCGACGATCCGTCATCGACCGCCGTCGACGCCGACTACAGCGATCTGGTCGCCAAGGACCTGCTGCCGGCCGCCGCCGAACTGCAGAAGATCGAGGTGCCGGGGCTGACGGTCGCGCGCGCCGCCGACGGCAAGACCTGGACCGCGAATCCGGCCGCGGCCGACGCCTCGAGCGACGCGCTGGCCGCCTTCACCGAGGCCTGGCGCAAGGCGCGCGCAATGTGGAACGCGAAAATGCCGGCCGACGGCGGCCAGGGCGAGCCGATCACGCTGACGCTGAAGGACGGCGCCGCCGTACATCTCGTGCTGGTATCGCGAGAGCCACAGCTGATCCTCGACCGCCCCGACCTGAAGCTGCGCTACTCGCTGTCGAAGGCCGACGCCGACACGCTGCTGAAGCTGCCGGAAGCGCCGAAACCGGCGCCGACGGGCGATGCCGCCGGCGCCGCGACGCCAGCGCCCGCCGCCGCACCGGCCAAGCCCTGAACGACCCGTCGTTTCGTGAAACAATGCGGCCCGCCGATGCGGGCCGTCTTGTTTTTCGGGCCCGCGATCCGATTGACGATCCGCCATGCCCGAGCTTCCCGAAGTCGAAACCGTTCGCCGCGGCCTCGAGCCCTACGTCCGCGGCCGGCGCATCGCGCGCGTCACGGTGCGCGACGCGCGGCTGCGCTGGCCGGTGCCGGCAAGCCTGGCGCACGACGCCGCCGATCGCCGCATCGAACGCATCGCGCGGCGCGGCAAGTACCTGATCGTCACGCTCGATTCGGGCGACCGCATGATCTGGCACCTGGGCATGACCGGGCGCCTGCTGGTGCTCGACCCGGCGCAGCCACTGGTCAAGCACGATCACGTCGATTTCCTGCTCGACGGCGACACCCTGATCCGCTTCCACGACCCGCGCCGCTTCGGCGCCGTGCTGTGGTGGTCGCGCGACGAGAACGTCCACCCGCTGCTCGCCGGCATGGGGCCCGAGCCCTTCGATCCGGCTTTCGACGGCGACTACCTGTTCCGCAAGTCGCGCGGCCGCAGCGTCGCGGTGAAGAACTTCGTGATGGACGGCCACATCGTGGTCGGCGCCGGCAACATCTACGCCGCCGAAAGCCTGTTCCGCGCCGGCATCCGGCCGACGCGCCGCGCCGGCAGGCTGACGCGCGCCGACTGCGCGCGGCTCGCCGACAGGATTCGTGAAGTGCTCGCCGAGGCGATCGAACGCGGCGGCACCACGCTGCGCGACTTCGCCGGCGCCGACGGCGCGTCCGGCTATTTCCAGCAGGAACTGTCGGTCTACGGCCGCGACGGCGAGCCGTGCCGCGTCTGCGGCACCCTCATCAAGGGACTCGTGCTCGGCGGCCGCGCGTCCTGCTACTGTCCGCGGTGCCAGCGCTGAGCGCGCGTTCGAAGCATCCGCCCATGACTACGCTGCCCGCCTTGCTGCCCGCCCTGCTGATGTTCACCGCTGCCGCCGGCCTGCTGACGATCACGCCCGGCCTCGACACCCTGCTCGTGCTGCGCACGGCGATCGCCGAGGGCCCGCGCCGCGCGCTGCTCGCCGGCGCCGGCATCTGCGCCGGCTGCCTGCTCTGGGGTCTCGCCGTCGCGCTCGGCCTCGGCGCGCTGTTCGCAGTGTCGACACTGGCCTACGAGGCGCTGCGCCTCGCCGGCGCCGCCTACCTGCTGTGGCTCGGCGCACAGCTGCTGCTGCGGCCGCGCGCGGCGCTGCCGGTCGACGCCGCCGCGGCGCGGCGCGGCAACGGTTTCGCGCGCGGCCTGCTGACCAATCTGCTGAACCCCAAGGTCGGCGTGTTCTACGTCAGCTTCCTGCCGCAGTTCGTGCCGGCCGGCGTCGACGTCGTCGCCTTCAGCACGCTGCTCGCCGGCATTCACGCCGTTCTCGGCCTGATCTGGTTCGGCCTGCTGACGCTGGCGACCCGGCCGCTCGGCCGCTGGCTGGCGCGCCCGGCCGCGGTGCGCGCGCTGGACCGCGGCAGCGGCGGCGTGTTCGTGCTGTTCGGCCTCAAGCTCGCCGCGAGCCGGAGCTGAAACGATGGCACGTCCCTGGCCTCCGCTGCCGCGCAGCGGCCTCGATCTCGCCGGCCGCAACGCCTGCCGCTGGCTCGAAACGCTGGCGCTGCTCCATGTCGTCGGCGGACTCGCGCTGCCGTTCGTGGTGCTCTACGGCAACGCGCTCGATATCTGGCTGCCGGCGCCCGGCGACGCCACCGCGAGCGCGCGTTTCTGGATCGCCGCCTTCGGCCCGACGCTGGCGAGCTGGGGACTGCTCGCCTGGTTCCTCGTGCGGCGCGGCCTGCGCGAAGGCCGGCGCTGGGCCTGCGACGCGCTGATCTACGCCGTGCTCACCTGGCTGCCGCTCGATCTGGCGCTGTGCCTGAGCTTCGGCTTCACGCCGGGCCTGGTCGCCGACCTCGCCGCGGCGCTGGCGATGCTGCCGCCGCTGCTATGGCTGCGGCCGCGCCTGACGACGCACTGACGCCGCGCACACGCGCCGCGCGCGCGGCGCGCACAGCCTAGTTCAAACAGATGAAGTCGCTGCCTGGCGACGGTCCTACTGTCGATCGCTCAACGAGCGTAACGACCGAACGAGGAGAACCGGGCGATGAACAGCGACGAAAGCGCCGTGCGCGACGTGGTCTCGGGCGCGGTCTGGGATGAATTCTGCGAGGCGCTGAAACAGGCCGGCCGTCAGGTCCTGCGTCCCGAGGCGCCGGCCGACGCGCTCGACCGCGCCGAGGGCTGGCGCTATCTGACGCGGCTGCTGCGCATCGGTCTGGAGATGCACCTGGAATTCGCCGATGCCGATTTCCCGGGCTTCTTCCTGCCCTCGCACGAGACCGGCAAGATCGGCGCCGACAATCCGGACAACGCCTATCTCTTCGCCAAGATCAACGGCCGCCACGAGTACGTGATCCGCGGCACCCGCGGCAGCGTTTCGTACCTGTCGATCGGCACGCAGAAGGGCGGCTACGAAACCAACGGCAAGATGGAGCAGACCGGCTTCATCGACGCCAAGGATCTGCATCTGGGGCCGAACGGCGAGTTCGAGATTCGCGTCAGCGCCGAGCAGCCGGCGAGCGGCGACTGGCTGCGCATCGAGGCCGACAGCAACGCGGTGATCGTCCGCCAGACCTTCCTCGACCGCAAAACCGAGAAGCCGGCGCAGCTGACGATCGCGCGCACCGGCACCGACGCCCAGCCGGCACCGCTGTCGGCCGTGCGCCTGCAGGCCGGGCTGCGCAACGCCGCGCGCTTCGTCGACGGCACGGCGACGCTGTTCGCCAACTGGGCGCAGAGCTATCTGCCGCACGCCAACCAGCTGCCGCCGGCCGACCAGGCGCTGTGCCAGAGCGTCGGCGGTGATCCGAACATCTTCTACTACCACTCGTACTGGCAGCTCGCGCCCGACGAGGCGCTGGTGATCCGCCTGCCGCGCATCCCCGACTGCCGCTTCTGGAACCTGCAGATCAACAACTGGTGGATGGAGTCGCTCGACTACCGCTACCACCGCATCCACCTCAACAAGCACAGCGCGCAGCTCGCCGCCGATGGCAGCTGCACGATCGTGCTCGCGCACCGCGACCCGCAGCACGCCCCGACCCAGACCGTGAATTGGCTCGAAACCGCCGGCCATGAGCGCGGCACGATGTGCCTGCGCTGGGTCGGTGCGCACGAGCAGGTCCATCCCGTCACCACCGTCGTCAAGCACGACCAGCTCCACCAGACCCTCGCCGCATGAGCAACGCCACCACCCTCGTTCCCGACGAACTGATCGCCGATGCCCGCGCCGCCGCCGGCGGCCTGGCCGATTTCGGCGCACCGCCGCTGCGCCCGGCGCTCGACCGGCTCTGCGCCGCGCTCGACCAGGAAGCGAAGCTGTCCGACACCGGCCGCTACCTGCTGCGCCAGAAGATCGTCACGCAGCTGGCCAACCGCCTGCGCATCGAGGACGCCTTCGCCCGGCATCCGGAGATCGCGCAGGAGAAGATCGCGGCGCCGATCGTCATCGTCGGCCTGCCGCGCACCGGCACGACCAAGCTGCACCGGCTGCTGTCGCGCGACCCGCGCTTCTACTGGATGTCGTTCTGGGAATCGCAGTTCCCGGTGCCGTTCGACGGCGAGACGCTGGCCGAGCCGACGCTGCGCATCCAGGAAGGCCGCGCGCTGTGCGAGCTGATGACGACGGCGATGCCGAAGCTGGCGGCGATGCACCCGATGCACGCCGACGAGGCCGACGAGGAAGTGATGCTCACCGAGCACACGATGATGTCGGCCTACAACGCCTACGCCGACATTCCCGGCTACATGCAGTGGCTCGACGCGCAGGATCAGACGCCGGTCTACGAATTTCTGCGCCGCGGCCTGCAGTTCCTGCAGTGGCAGAAGCGCCAGCGCGGCGTCACGGCCGAACGCTGGGTGCTGAAGGCGCCGCACCACCTGCTGCGCATGCACCTGCTGCTGAAGGTGTTCCCGGGCGCGCAGGTGATCCTCACGCACCGCGATCCGCGCCAGAGCATTCCGTCGATTTCGAGCTTCATCCACACGCTGTGGTGCATCTACAGCGAACAGGCCAGCGCCGAGCGCGCCGGCCACGAGTGGAGCGCGCTGATGCGCCGAGCGCTCGATCACACCGACGCGGTGCGGCAGACGGCGCCGCGGCAGTTCTTCGACGTGCAGTTCCGCGACACCGTCAAGCGGCCGATGGACGTCGTCCGCGACATCTACGCCTGGCTCGGCCTGCCGCTGCCGGCCGACGCCGAACAGGCGATGCGCGCCTGGCTCGCCGCCGACGAGAAGTCGCATCAGGGCGGTCATCAGTACACGGCCGAGCAGTTCGGCTTGTCGGACGCCCAGCTCGACCGCGACTTTGCGGCGTATCGCGAACGCCACATCGACGCGCCGGCGACGGCCTGACGGCGAGCCGTCGCGCCGTCATTGCGGGAAGGATGAAGGCCGACGAAGCCATCCGGCGGGGCGCCGCGCTCGACCGGCGCACCCGGACAGCTTCGTCGCGGCGCCGCTCGCAATGACGGCTTGCTCGAAGCCACGCCGGCTCGTGCGAAAAGCAGTGCGCTTTATCGCCCCTGTCCGTGCACGCAGGGACAGGGGCCGCAAAGACAACAACGAAACCAGAGGAGCGTTCAGATGCTGCTGAAGGACAAGGTGGTGATCGTATCCGGCATCGGCCCCGGACTCGGCGTGAAGCTGGCGATCGAGGCGGCGCGCGAAGGGGCGCGCGGCGTGGTCGTCGCGGCGCGCTCGGCCGACAAGCTCGACGATGCCGAGGCGCGCATCAAAGCGCTCGGCGTCAAGGCCGAGGTCGTCAAACAGGTTTGCGACATCACCCAGCGCGCGCAGTGCGACGCACTCGCCGCCGTCGCCGCGCAGCGCTTCGGCAAGGTCGACGCGCTCGTCAACAGCGCCTTCTACCACGGCGAGATGGACCACGCCTCGACCGCCGATCTCGACGGCTGGCGCGAGGTGCTCGAAACCAACCTGCTCGGCACGCTGCGCCTGACGCAGGCGACGATCCCGCACATGGGCAAGGGCGGCGCGATCGTCATGATCAACACCATGGCGGTGCGCAAGGTGCCGCCGCTCGGCGAAGCCGGCTACGCGGCGTCGAAAGCGGCGCTCGCCAACTCCGTGAAGTGGCTGGCCAAGGAACTCGGCCCCAAGGGCATCCGCGTCAACTCCGTGCACATGGGCTGGATGTGGGGTGCGCCGGTGCAGGGCTACATGGAATGGCAGTCCAAGGAGCACGGCATTCCGCTCGAGAAGCTCAAGGCGCAGGTCGCCGCCGACATTCCGCTCGGCGAGATTCCGACCGACGACGACTGCGCCAAGGCGGCGCTGTTCATGGTGTCCGACTACGCGGCGGCGGTGACCGGCGCCGCGCTCGACGCCAACGGCGGCGCCTACATGCCCTGAACCGGGAGAGGCCGCCGTCCGCTGCGGCGGCGGCCCGCCGATGGAAAAGATCCTCTATCTCGGCTGGCGCGATCCGGCACAGTCGCGCAACGCCTTCTTCGCCGACCTGCGCGAACGGCTGGCGCCGGCGCTGCAGGCCGCCGGCGCGCGCGGCCTGCGCCTGAACCTCGACGACGACGCGGTGCGCGAGGCCGACGGCATCCGCCAGCGCGTCTTCGATCCACCGCCGGACGCGCTGCTGCAGGTCTGGGTCGACAGCGCGATCGGCTTCCTGCGCAGCGGGATCGACGCCGCGGTCACGGCGAGCGTGCCGCGCCACGCGGCCTATCTCGTCACCGAGTCGCAGGCCATCGTCAATCGCGCGCATCCGCCGCAGCCGGGCCTGCGCACGGAAGGCTTCGCGCAGCTGGCGATCCTGCGCCGGCCGCCGCGCCTGAGCCCTGCGCAATGGCTGGACATCTGGCACAACGGCCACACGCCGGTCGGCATCGAGACGCAGTCGAACTTCGAGTACGTGCAGAACGTCGTCGTGCGCCCGCTGACGCCCGACGCACCGGCGATCGACGCCATCGTCGAGGAATGCTTCCCGGCGGCGGCGATGCGCGATCCCTACGTGTTCTTCGACGCGGCCGGCGACGAGGCGAAGTTCCGGCGCAATCTCGAGCGCATGATGACGAGCGTCCACCGCTTCATCGACCCGGGCACGATCGACGTGATCCCGAGCAGCCAGTACCGGATGTTCTGAGGCGGGAGCGCGCGCTGCCGGCGCGCGGTCAGCCGGCCGAGCGCCGCCGCTCCGCCTCGGGCTCCTGCCACAGCGCTGCCGCGGTCGGGTCGATCTCGCCGAGCAGGCGGTTGAGCAGCGACTTCAGGATCGGTGCGTCCGGACCGAGGCGTTCGAGCACCTGCGACTCCAGGGCCTTGGCGCGCGAGATCAGGCCGAGCGCGACCTCGCGGCCGTGCTCGGTCAGCTCGTAGGCGATGCCGTCGCCGGTGCGCGTCGCCGCCAGCCCCGCGGTGACCAGCGAGTCGAGCGCCTGCTTGCGGCGATCGTCGAGCACGCCGGCCATGCCCTCGGCGAGTTCGCTCGCCGTCAGCAGCGGCTTGAGCGTCAGCGTCGACAGCACGTAGAACTCCATGTCGCTGAGGTGCTGCGCGTCGAGCGCGGCACGCAGCTGCGCGAAGAAGCGGAAATGGCTGCGGCCGAGCAGATAGCCGAGAAAATCCTCAGAGAAACTGCCGGCCAGGTGCGCATTGCGCGGCTTGACGTCCGGCGCGTCGCGGCGCGTGGCGTGCGCGTAGCGGCCGCCGTGGAAGACCAGCGGCGCCGACTCGGCGCGGTCGAAGGCGAGCACCTCGCCGACGAAGATCAGGTGGTCGCCGCCCTCGTACTGGAACGCCGTGCGGCATTCGAAGCGCGCCGCGCAACCGCGCAGCAGCGGCACGCCGCCCTGCCCGGTGTCGACGTCGAGCCCGGCGAACTTGTCGATGCCGCGCCGTGCGAAGCGCGCCGACAGTTCTTCCTGATCGGTCGCCAGCACGTGCACCGCCCAGTGCTCGGCCTTGCGGAAGATCTCCAGGCTCGCCGAGCTGTTGGCGAGGCTCCACAGCACCAGCGGCGGACTCAGCGAGACCGAGTTGAAGCTGTTGGCGGTCAGGCCGACCGGGGCGCCATCGGCGGTGCGCGTGGTGATGATGGTGACGCCGGTCGCGAACGTGCCGAGCGCCTTGCGAAATTCGGTGGGATCGAAAACCTGCGCTGTCATCGCTGCACCGCGTGGGGGATCGGGACAAAAGCGCCTGCGCGGCGGAGGAGGCCGACCGCGCAGGCCAGAACCGGAGACCAGCCCCGGTCAGAAGTTGTACTTGACGTTGAGCGTCGCATAGTCGCGATCGACGTACGGGTTCGCCGCCAGCGTGGTGTTGCCGATCGTCTTGCCGGCATCGCCGAAGAACCAGTTGTAGCCGAGGCCGATCTGCGTGTTCGACAGATACGTCATCGAAAAGCCGAGGCTCGTGCGCATGTCGCCGTCGCCGTAGAGCGCACCCATCGCGCCGGCCAGTGCCGGGTTGTTCTTCAGGTACGCGAAGGTGATCGGCATGCTGAAGTCCCAGCCCGCGACGATGTTGTGCTTGGTCGGAATGAGCAGCGTGCTGATGCCGTAGGCGTCACGGTCGTAGACCAGGCTCTTGCCGTCGGCGATCGGCACGACGCCGGGCGAGGCGTCGACGCGGTCGACGTCGATCATGTGCAGATAGCCGGCTTCGGCGACGAAGGCGAGATCGTCGAAGAACAGACGCGGGTTGGTCGCGTACAGCGCCGAGATCAGCAGCTGGCCGCTCTTCGAGCGCGAGTAGACCGGGCTGAGATGGCCGGAGATCATCGTCTCGACCGCCGTCGGCGCGCCGTCGCGGTAGTTCAGCTCGCCGGCGACGTTGAAGCCGCCGAGCACCGTCGAGAAGCTCATCGCCGTCATGTGGATGCCGTCGTAGTACTCGACGTTGTACGACACCGGCACCGTCTGGTTGATGATCTGCGTGGTGATCGGCGTGCCGTTCGGCAGGAAGCCGAAGGGCGCGTAGCCGACGTTGAGGCGCACCGATGGATTCGGATCGTGGTAACGCAGGTGGTAGAGGCCGACGTTGGTGACCGAGGTCAGCTGGTACTTCAGGCCGAGGCCCCACTGGCCGAACTGGCTCGGCTCGATGTCCTTCTCGCGGTAGGTGTAGGTGTAGCGCGGCGCGTTCACCAGCTGGCCGACCGGCGCCAGGATCACGTTGCAGACCAGATTCTCGAGCGCTGGCGTGACCGGCGTCGGCACGGTGCCGACGTGCAGGTTCTGCAGCAGACCGGTGCAGCTGCCCGGGCCGCCGTACAGCGGGTTCGCCGAACCGTAGACGAAGCGCGCGCCCGGGCCGACGACGTCGGCCGGCGAGAAGTAGTCGCCGACCGGGAAGATCTCGTTCGGCCGGAAATCGAACTTGTAGTAGCCGAGCGCCGTCAGCTCGTTGTTGATCGAAGCGTTGAACGCGAGCTGCGGCACCGGCAGCAGGATGTCCTTGATCTCGGTGCCGGGGACGAAGGCCTTGGTCGCGTCGGCCTGGCTCTGCGCGCTGGCGATGCCCGACATGAACAGGCTCTCGCCCCAGGCGACGAGCTGCTGGCCGAGGCGGACGTTGATGCTGGATTCGTCGCCGAGATAGAAGGAGCCGTAGACGTAGGCTTCGAGCAGACGCGCGCGCTCGCCGTCGTAGTACTTGGTCGATTCGGTGAAGCGGTCGTAGTCCGGGTCCGGAATGCCTTCCGGCGGATTGCCCTTGTTGACCGTCAGCGGCGAATCGTTGGCGTTGTCGCGATGGTAGACGTCGTCATAGAACGCCGAGCCGCTGAGCACCGCGCCGAAGTCGCCGTGATGCAGCTGCATCTCGCCGTAGACGCTGAGGCGGTTGTGGATCAGGTCGCCACGGTTGAAGTTGCGGTTGCCGTCGTCGGAGTTGATCGACTGCGGCAGGCCCTGACCCTCGAAGCGGAAGATCTGGTTCGGCTGGCCGTCCGGAATGACCGGGAACAGGTACGACTGGAACTCCTCGACCGGGCCGTTGATGAGCCGCTTGTCCTGCTTTTCCGTACGCACCGCCAAGCCGTAGTTGGCGGTGACCTTGTAGTCCAGCGTGGTGTCCGTGCCCAGGTCGAAAGATCCCGCCTGCGCCTGCGACGCCGCCAGCGCCGCACCGTATGCCACCACCCAACCGCAACGCTTCCATGCTTTGGTCTTGTTCATCGACTCGCCAACCGGCTTGCGCCGGCCCTCCCTCCCGATCTTTATAGGAATTACGCCGCGCTAACGTAGGGGCAGCGCCGCGGACGAGCCTCACCCGAAATGACTAGCCGACCCGCCGAGTCTTGGCCCATGATGCAGATACAGGGCCGCGCAGACGGCCACATGATTCGCGGGGGGAGAACAATGAAATACCTGAGCCCGGTCGATGCCGCGTTCCTGCGCATGGAATCGCCGCGCACGCCGATGCACGTCGGCGGCCTGATGACCTTCCGCCTGCCGCCGGACGCGCCGCACGATTTCCTGCGCCAGCTGTTCGCCAAGCTGCGCGCTCAAATGCCGAGCACCGAGCCGTTCAACCTGCGCCTCGCGCGCACGCCGTGGTCGGCGCTGGCGCCGGCCTGGGAGCCGGCCCCGGACATCGATATCGATTACCACGTGCGCCATTCGGCGCTGCCGTATCCCGGCGGCGAGCGCGAGCTCGGCGTGCTGGTTGCGCGCCTGCACTCGCATCCGCTCGACCTGCGCCGCCCGCCGTGGGAGATCACGCTGATCGAAGGCCTGGAAAACGACCGCTTCGCGTTCTTCCTCAAGGTCCATCACAGCGCGCTCGACGGCATGGGCGCACTCAAGCTCGTGCGCCGCTGGCTGAGCGCCGATCCGCTGCAGCGCGACATGCCGGCGCTGTGGGCGTTGCCGGCGCAGCCGCGCGAGCCGCGCGAGGCGCCGCACGGCCACGCCGTCGAGCAGAGCATCGAGGCCGTGCGCACGCAGCTGCGCGCGAGCGGCGAGCTGGTATCGACGCTGCGCCGCATGGCGCGGCGCCGCGACAACCCGGAAGGCGGCATCCTCTCGGCCCTGTCGACGCCGCGCACGCTGCTCAACGTGCCGATCACGCCGCAGCGCCGGCTCGCCACGCAGCTGTTCGAACTGTCGCGCATCAAGGCGGTCAGCGCGGCGACGCAGAGCACCGTCAACGACGTCGCGCTGGCGCTGATCGCCGGCGCCGTGCGCCGCTACCTGCTCGAACTCGACGCGCTGCCGCACGAGCCGCTGGTCGCCTCGGTGCCGGTCGGGCTGCCACGCGCCGACGGCAAGCCCGGCAACGCCGTCGCCGGCTTCGTCGTGCCGCTCGAAACGCAGGCCGACGATCCGCTCGACTGCCTGCGCGTGATCCGCGCCGTCACGCAGCGCACCAAGGATCAGCTGCGCGGCATGTCGGCAGAAGCGCTCGCGCAGTTCACGATGCTCGGCCTCTCGCCGCTGCTCCTCGGCCAGATGGCGCGCGTGCTTTCGCATCTGCCGCCGATCTTCAACTTCGTCGTCTCCAACGTGGTCGCCTCCAGGGAACTGCTCTATCTCGAAGGCGCGGAGCTGGAAGCGATGTATCCGATCTCGGTGCTGTTCGACGGCTACGCGCTCAACGTCACCCTGGTCGGCTACCACGATCGCCTGTCGCTCGGCTTCACCGGCTGCCGCGACGCGCTGCCGTCGCTGCAGCGGCTGGCCGGCTACAGCGCCGAGGCGCTCGAAGAGCTGGAGCGGGCCGCCGGCCTCGTGCCGCACGCCGCCGGCACCGCGGAACATGCCCCGGCGCGCCGCACGCGCCGCCGCAGCGCGCGCTGAGCGTCGCGCCATCATCCGCGCCGACGTCAAGCAAATGGCCAGCGCTGCGATGCGCGGCACGCCACCATCCGCGCCGACGCCATCGTCATGGCCCGCAAGACCTTCGAGACGGCGTGCGACTTTCCCGAATGGCCGTACGAGGGCCGGACCGTCGTGGTCCTGAGCGAACGCGAACTGGCACTGCCGCCGCGGCTGTCCGGCAAGGTCGTGGCCAATGGCGGCGCGCCGGCCGCGATCGTGGCCCGGCTCGCCGCCGACGGCCATCGGCATCTCTATATCGACGGCGGCCTGACGATCCGGCGCTTTCTCGCCGCCGGCCTGATCACCGAGCTGACCCTCACCCGCGTGCCGGTGCTGCTCGGCGACGGCCTCCCGCTGTTCGCCGCCGACGGCGCCGGCGGCCAGCTCGAACATCTGCAGACCTCGGCGGCCGCCAACGGCCTTGTGCAGAGCCGTTACCGCGTCCTGCCGCCCGGCTGAGCCAATGCCGACCGCGCGGCGCCCGTACTTGTCCGCCGTCTGCACGCGCTCGACAATGCGCCGATGCCGTCCGCCCATGCCAGCGCCGAATCCGTGGTCCGCACCTTCTGGCGCCTGATGGCGTCGAATGACTTCGCCTCGGTCGCGGCCGTGCTCGACGAGCGCTTCGTCCTCGAATGGCCGCAGTCCGGCGAGCGCATCCGCGGCGCCGCGAACTTCGCGCGCATGAATCGCGAATATCCGGCGCACGGGCCGTGGCGCTTCGAGCTCCATCGCCTCGTCGCCGCGACGGACGAGGTCGTCACCGACGTATCGGTGACCGACGGCACGCAGCAGGCGCGCGCGCTGTCGTTCTTCACGGTCGAGCGGGGCCGGATCGTGCGCCTCATCGAATTCTGGCCGGAGCCTTACCCGGCGCCGGCGCATCGCGCGCATCTGGTCGAGCCGCTGCCCTGAGGGCGCCGTCGACCGCGATCGCGACGCAACGGAGACCCGGCATGGCTGACAGCAGTATCCACGGCGGCTGCCTGTGCGGCGCGGTGCGCTTCGCGATCGACCCGCCGTTCCAGAAGATGATCCACTGCCACTGCTCGCGCTGCCGCAAGGGCAGCGGCACCGGGCATGCGACCAATCTGACCGCCGACGCCGCGCAGCTGCGCTGGCTGGCCGGCGAGGACGCGATCAGCCGCTACGAGCTGCCGAGCGCGAAAGCCTTCGGCAAATGGTTCTGCCGGCACTGCGGCGCGCCGCTGCCGCGCTTGCGGCGCAACAGCACGCTGGTCGTGATCCCGGCCGGCTCGCTCGACACGCCGCCGCCGCTGACGCCGACCGATCACATCTTCTGGGCCTCGCGCGCGCCATGGGCCTGCGGCAGCGGCGGCCTGCCGACGCACGACGAATATCCGGCGTCGTGGTGAGCCGGCGCCGGCGCGCCTAGAATCGTCCGTCCCCGCTTCGGAGCCACGATCATGAAAGCCCTGAACTTCGTCCTCGCCGCGCTCGCGCTCGCCGGCAGCGCCGCCGCGACGGCCGAGGTCGGTGTGTCGGTGACGGTCGGCGAGCCCGGCTTCTACGGCCGCATCGACCTCGGCGACATGCCGCAGCCGCGGCTGATCTACCCGCAACCGGTCATCGTGCGCGGCGCGCCGAGCGGCGCGCCGGTCTACCTGCACGTGCCGCCCGGCCACGCCAAGCACTGGAGCCAGCACTGCGCCGAGTACGGCGCCTGCGGCCAGCACGTCTACTTCGTCGACGACGACTGGTACGAAAAGGTCTACGTGCCGTCCTACCAGAAACAGCACGGCCACGGTGCCGACCACGGCAACGGGCACGGCCCCGAGCACAAGCCCGACCGCGGACACGGCAACGGCCCCAGGCACTGAAGCTTCGCGCGCGGCCCGTCGTCGCCGCGCGCGCACTGCGGCACAGCGCACAAGCGCGACTTTCAGCCGCGCGCTAGGATCACTTCGTCACGGCGCGGTGAGGCGGACATGGACGACCGGACTCTGACGGACAGACGGCCGCGGCCGGTACATGCCGCGGCGGAGCCGGCCGCGTGAGCGCGGCGCGCATGCCGGCACTGTTCATCGGCCACGGCTCGCCGATGAACGCGATCGAGGACAACGCCTTCCGCCGCCGCTGGCAGGCGCTCGGCCGCGAGCTGCCGAAGCCGCGCGCGATTCTCTGCATCTCGGCGCACTGGGAAACGCGCGGCATCTATCTCGGCGCCACCGCGATGCCGGAGACGATCCACGATTTCTACGGCTTTCCCAAAGCGCTGTTCGACGTGCGCTATCCGGCGCCCGGCAGCCCCTCGCTCGCACAGCGCGTCGCCGATCTGCTGCAGGCGCAGCACACCGTGCATCTCGACCCCGGCCGCGGCCTCGATCACGGCGCCTGGAGCGTGCTGCTCGCACTCTGTCCGCGCGCCGACGTGCCGGTCGTGCAACTGAGCCTCGACATGCGTCAGCCGGCCGCCTTCCACTACGGGCTCGGCCGCGCGCTGGCGCCGCTGCGCGACGAGGGCGTGCTGGTGCTCGGCAGCGGCAATGCCGTGCACAACCTTTACGTCTTCGATTTCCATCAGCCGCAGCCGTACGGCTGGGCGCTGGAATGCGACGCGCGCTGGCGCCGCAGCCTCGAGGCCGGCGACCATGCGGCGCTGATCGACTACGCGCTGAACTTCGGCGACAACGCCCGCCTCGCGGTGCCGACCGCCGAGCATTACTTCCCGCTGCTGTATCCGCTGGCGCTGCAGCAGCCCGGCGAAGCGCTGCGCCTGTTCAACACGGCGGTGCTGAGCTCGCTGAGCATGAGCTCGTTCGTGATCGGCGCCTGAGCGCGCGGCGGCGGCGCTATCGCCCGCCGCGCACGATCGCGTCGCGCGGGCACTCGTCGGCGATCGCGCGCAGCACGCCGATCATGCGCGTGACGATCGCCGGCGCCATCGCCTTGCCGGTGTTGAGGATGGCGACCGAGATGTCGCGTTCCGGATCGGCCCAGCACAGCACGCTGATGAAGCCGAGATGGCCGAAGGCCATGCCGCTGCGCGGGCCGAACAGGCCGATCGGGTTCTGGCCGAGCATGAAGCCGGCCGAGAAGCGCAGCGGGAACATCAGCGTGCGGTCGACCTGCAGCGGCCCGACCGGGCGCAGCGCATCGGCGACGGTCTCCGGCCGGAGCACGCGCACGCCGTCGAGCTCGCCGCCGTTGAGCAGCATCTGCAGCACGCGCGAGACGTCGTCGGCGTTGGCGTAGATGTTGCCGGCCGGCACCACCGCCGACAGGAACGCCTCGTGGTTCGACGCCGCGACCGCGGCCGAGAACGGCACGCCGACCGCGCGCCGGATGTACGCGGTCGCCGGCCAGAACGGCAGCGGCCCGGTGCGAGCGTTGACCGGCGCCAGATGGCGCAGCTCCGGCGCCAGACCGAAGCTCAGGTACTGCAGTCCCAGCGGCTCGGCGAGCCATTCGCGCAGCAGTTCCGGCAGCTCGCGGCCGCTCGCGCGGCGCACGACTTCGCCGACGATGAAGCCGGCGCTGAGGGCGTGATAGGCCTGCTTGCCGAAATCCGGATCGAAGGGCCTCGCCCGGCACAGCAGGTCGATGATCTCGTCCCAGCGATGCAGCAGTTCCGGCGTCGGCTCGACATGCGGCACCGCCGGAATGCCGGCGCGATGCGCGAGCAGGCCGCGGATCGTGACGCGATGCTTGCCGTGCGGCGCGAACTCGGGAATGAAGTCGACGACGCGGTCGTCGAGCGACAGGCGGCCGTCGTCGACCAGCTTGTGCACGAGCAGCGCCGAGATCGCCTTCGACGCCGAAAACAGGCTGACCGGCGAGTCCGGCCGGATCACGACCGGCGCGCCCTCGTCGCCCGGCAGATTGCCGTGCACGCAGCCGATCGAGCGCTTGAGCACGATGCGGCCGCGCCGGCGCAGCACCATCGTGATCGCGGGATGCACGCCGCCGCGGAACAGATGCTCGACGGCCGCCCAGATGCGCTCGGGCGCGGCGGCGCGCATGCCGACCTCGCGCGCATCGACCTCGGCCTCGCGGTCGACGCGCGACACCGCGGTGAGATCGTCCGGCACGTGCACGCGCGTCCACACGCGGCGCCCGAGCGCGGTGGCCGTCTGCGCCAGCAGCGGCACGCAGGACAGGACGGGGCTCAAGCGCGGCGCTTCAGGCAGGCGCCGTCATTGGCCGGGCGGCACGTGCGCGACGAGGCCGTCGAGCGCGTCGGTCACCGGCACCTGGCAGCCGAGCCGGCTGTGCGGCCCCGGCGCCACCGCGCCTTCGAGCATGCCGGCCTCCATCTCGTCGGCCGGCGTGAGCTGCGAAAACCACGGCTCGTCGATGTAGACGTGGCAGGTCGCGCAGGAGCAGGAGCCGCCGCACTCGCCGACGATGCCGGGCACCAGATTCTGCGTCGCCGCTTCCATCAGCGACTGGCCGACCGGCGCGTCGACGATCTGGCGACGGCCGTCGGGCTGCACGAAAACGATCTTGGGCATGCGCGGCAGGGCCTCAGGCGGGCACGAGGTTCTTCAGCGGCACCGACTCGTCGGCGAGCTGCGCCGGATCGACGCTCGCCGCCATCGCCACCAACTTCTTGGCGAACATGAAATCCTGCGGCCGGCTGACGGCGTCGGCGGCGATCAGCCGGCCGTCCTTCAGGTAGAACGCGGCGAACGCGCGCCCGCCGAGATCGCCGCGCACGACGAAGCGATCGAAGCCGGACGACAGGCCGACCATCTGCAGCTTGAGATCGTACTGGTCGGACCAGAACCACGGCACCGCGCGATACGGATCCGGCTTGCCGGCCATCGTGCGCGCGGCGCTGCGCGCCTGTTCCATCGCGTTCTGCACCGATTCCAGGCGCACGCGGCGGCCGAGGAATTCGCTCGGGTGGTTGGTGCAGTCGCCGGCGGCGACGATGTCCGGGTCCGAGGTCTGCGCGTGCTCGTCGACGACGATGCCGTTGTCGACGGCGAGGCCGGCGGCCTCGGCGAGTTCGGTGTTCGGCGTCAGGCCGATGCCGACCACGACCACGTCGGCGGGAATCTTCTCGCCGCCGGCGAGCACCACCTGCGTCACTTCCGGCTCGCCTTCGAAGCCCTCGATCTGCACGCCGGTGCGCAGGTCGACGCCGGCCTCGCGGTGCACGCGCTCGAAGAACGCCGAAACCTCCGGCACGGTGACGCGCGCGAGCACGCGCGGCAGGCCTTCGAGCACGGTGACCTGCAGGCCGAGCTTGCGGGCGACCGCCGCGGTCTCCAGGCCGATGAAGCCGCCGCCGATGATGACGATGCGCTTGCCCGGCTGGCAGTACGGCTTGAGCTTCTGCACGTCGGCGATCGTGCGCAGCGCCAGCACGTTCGGGCGCTCGGCGCCGGGCAGCGTCAGCATGCGCGCGCGGCCGCCGGTGGTCAGCGCCAGCTTGTCGTAGGCGAACGCGCGGCCGTCGGCGAGCCGTACCGTCTTCGCTGCGCGGTCGATGGCGGCGACGCGCGCGTTGCCGACGAACTCGACGCCGATCTTGGCGAGCTGCGCCTCCTGGATCACGTACAGCCCGGTCTCGGCGATCTCGCCGGCGAGATAGGCCTTGGACAGCGGCGGCCGCCGGTACGGGATATGCGGCTCCTCGCCGAGCAGCACGATGCGGCCGGCGTAACCGAGCTTGCGCAGCTCGGCGGCGAGTTCGCCGCCGGCCTGGCCGGCACCGACGATGACGTAGGTCGAAGCAGCGTCGCTCATGGATTCAGGACCGTGCCGCCGCGCGGCGCATGAAAGGGTTCGGCGTCCAGTGTCCGGCAAGCGCGCGGCGCCGAGCTTCGACCGTTTGCAGTAATTCGGCGCCGCGCCGGTCACTCGCCGCGGTAGCGCACCCAGTTCTTTTCGGTCTCGTACAGCGTCAGCTCGTACATCAGCTCGCCGAACCGCGGCTGCAGCGCGTTCCAGAACACCACCGCCAGGTTTTCCGCGGTCGGGTTGATGCCGCGGCATAGCGGCGAGTCGATGTTGAGATTGCGGTGGTCGACGTGATCGAGGATGCGTTCCTGGATCGCGTCGCGCATCTCGGTCAGATTGACGACGACGCCGGTCTTCGGGTCGATGCCGCCGCGCAGCGTCAGCTCGATCACGTAGTTGTGGCCGTGGCCGTGGTCGCGCGCGCAGGGGCCGAACAGCGCGCGGTTCTCGTCGGCGCTGAGGCCGTCCGACCACAGGCGGTGCGCGGCGGCGAAGCTCGCGCGCCGCGTCAGATAGACGATGGGGCGCTTCTCAGTCGTCATTGCAATGCACCTCGACGATGGTGCCGCTGATCGGCCCGGACTGCGCGCGGTCGAGCAGGAAGGTGACGGTCGGAGCGATGTCGTCCGGCTGCGTCGACGCCTGGATGCCGAGCTCGCCGACCATCGCCGTGTCCATCGTGCCCGGCGCGACGGCGTTGACGCGAATGCCGTAGGGCTTGCCTTCGAGCGCGAGCGCCTCGGTGAGGCCGACGACGGCGTGCTTGGAGGTCGCGTACGCGCCGAAGCCGGCGAAGCGCTGCATGCCGCGCAGGCCGCCGAGCGAAGAGACGTTGACGATGTCGCCGCCGCTGCCGCGCGCGCGCCACAGGCGCATCGCCGCGCGGCACGCGTTGAAGGTGCCGCCGACGTTGATCGCCATCACCTCGGCGAAGCGCTGCGGCGTCAGCGCGGTCCAGATGTCGCCGCGGCCGAGGATCGCGGCGCTGCAGACCAGCGCATCCGGCGCGAAGTCGTCGATCGCGGCTTCGAGCGCGGCGGCGTCGCTGACGTCGAGCGGGTAGGCCTGCGCCACGGCGCCCTGCGCGTGCAGCTCGGCGGCCAGCGCCGCGAGCGGTTCGGCGCGGCGCCCGGCCAGACCGAAGCGCACGCCGGGCGCCGCCAGGCGGCGCGCGACCGCGGCGCCGAGCCCGGTGCCGCCGCCGGTGATGAAGATGGATCGTGTCGCGGAAGTCATCGCCACACTTTAACCCGGCGCGCCGCGCGCCCGCTTACGCCGAGCTCATGAGAAACGCGCACGGCGCGAAAATGCGCGGCGCCTTGCGGCGATCGCGCACGCCGGTGCTCGAAACGCCGGGCGGCGACGTTCAAGCTGGCCGCTCCTTCACCTTCGCCGCTGTCGCCGGAGTCCTGCCATGCGCCTCGCCGTCGCCGTCCTGCTCGCCGCCCTGCCCGCCATCACCGTCGCCGCCGAACCCGCCGCCGCGCCCGGTTTCGCGCGCCTGCAGCTCGGCGCCTACACCGTCGTCGCGCTGTCCGACGGCACGTTCACGATGCCGGCCGCGCAGCTGCTGATCGAGGACCGGCCGGGCATCGTCAAGACCCTGCTCGGCCGCGCCGGCTACGGCAACACCGTGCCCGGCGCGGTCAACGCCTTCCTGATCGACACCGGCGACAAGCGCGTGCTGATCGACGCCGGCGGCGGCGCGCTGCTCGGGTCGGGTCTCGGCCAGGTGCCGGCGCAGCTGCGCGCCGCCGGCTACGCGCCCGAGCAGATCGACGAAATCTGGCTGACGCATTTGCATCCCGACCACGTCGGCGGCCTCGTGCACGACGGCCAGGCGGTCTACCCGAAAGCGATCGTGCGCACCGAAGACCGCGAGCTGGCGTTCTGGCTCGACAAGACCGCCAACCAGCCCAAGGTCGACGACAGCGTCAAGGGCGCGTTCGACGGCGCCGCCGCCTCGCTGGCGCCGTACCGCGCGAGCGGCCGCGTGCAGACCTTCAAGCCGGGCGCGACGCTGCTGCCCGGCATGCGCGCGGTCGACCTCGCCGGCCACACCGCCGGCCACACCGCGTACCGCGTGACGAGCCGCGGCCAGACACTGCTGGTCTGGGGCGACACTGTGCACGTCGGCGCCGTGCAGTTCGCCGATCCCAAGGTGACGATCCACTTCGACAGCACGCCGGCGCAGGCCGAGGCGGCGCGCGCCAGGATCTTCGCCGAAGCCGCCAAGAACGGCGAGTGGATCGCCGCCGCGCATATCGCCTTCCCGGGCCTCGGCCACGTGCGCCGCGACGGCGACGCTTACGCCTGGCAGCCGCTGGCGCCCTGAACCGGGTCCAGCTTCAGGCCCGCTGCTGCGCCGTGCCGCGGGCGCGCATCAGCACCGTCATCGCGCCCTGCTGGACGACGACGCCGTCGTCGCGGCGCACGTCGAACGCGAAGCGCGCGACGCCGGTGCCCGGCTTCGAGGCCAGGCGCGCGTCGAGCAGCGCGACCTCGGCGTGCACGGTGTCGCCGATCTTCACCGCCGCGCGGAAATTCCAGTCCAGATGCAGCAGGCCGATGATGCCGTCGCCGAGCACGCCGAGCTGCGTGAACAGACCGATCGCGACCGCCATCGTCAGCGGCCCGTGCGCGATGCGCGTGCCGTGCACGGTGCCACGCGCGAAGTGCTCGTCGACGTGAATCGGCGTCCAGTCGCCGGCCAGGCCGGCGAACTGGACGATGTCACCCTCGCCGATCGTGCGGCCGCGCGTGATCCAGCGCTGGCCGGCGACGAAATCCTCGACGCGCCCGCCCATGGCGTCGCCGCGCTCAACGCACGGCGTTGCGCATGCGGGTCAGCACGACGTTGATTTCCTCCAGCGTGCGCGGATCATCGATCGTCGCCGGCGCGGTGTACGGCTTTTCGTCGGCGATTGCGCGCATCGTCGCGCGCAGCACCTTGCCGGAACGCGTCTTCGGCAGGCGCGCGACGATCGCGACCTGCTTGAATGCGGCAACCGCGCCGATCTGCTCGCGCACGCGGGCGACGAGTTCGACCGACAGCTGCTCGGCGGACTTCTCGACGCCGGCCTTGAGCACCACCAGGCCAACCGGCACCTGCCCCTTGAGGGCGTCGGCGGCGCCGATCACCGCGCATTCGGCGACGTCCGGATGCGAGGCCAGCACTTCCTCCATCGAGCCGGTCGACAGCCGGTGGCCGGCGACGTTGATGATGTCGTCGATGCGCGACATCACCCAGAAGTAGCCGTCCTCGTCGACGTAGCCGGCGTCGCCGGCGAGGTAGTAGCCGGGATAGTGCGACAGATAGTTGTCGATATAGCCCTGCTCGTTGTGCCACAGCGTCGGCAGCGTGCCCGGCGGCAGCGGCAGCTTGATGACGAGGTTGCCGATCTCGCCGGTGGCGGCAGGCTTGCCGTCGATGTCGAGAATGCGCACGTCGAAGCCGGGCACCGGCACCGCCGCCGAGCCGGGCTTCACCGGCAGCGTCTCGATGCCGACCGGGTTGGCGATCGCCGGCCAGCCGAGTTCGGTCTGCCACCAGTTGTCGATCACCGGCACCTGGAGCTGGGCGCGCGCCCATTCGATCGTGTCCGGATCGCAGCGCTCGCCGGCCAGATACAGCGTCTTGAAGCCCGACAGGTCGTACTGCTTCAGCAGCGCGCCGTGCGGATCTTCCTTCTTGATCGCGCGAAACGCGGTCGGCGCGGTGAAGAAATTCTTGACGCGATGCTGGCTGATGACGCGCCAGAACGCGCCGGCGTCGGGCGTGCCGACCGGCTTGCCTTCGTAGAGGATCGTCGTGCAGCCGGCGAGCAGCGGGCCGTAGACGATGTACGAATGGCCGACCACCCAGCCGACGTCCGAGGCGGCCCAGAACACGTCGCCCGGATCGCAGTCGTAAACCACCTTCATCGAGTAGCGCAGCGCCACCGCGTGACCGCCGTTGTCGCGCACCACGCCCTTGGGCTTGCCGGTGGTGCCCGAGGTGTAGAGCACGTACAGCGGATCGGTGGCGGCGACCGGCACGCACTCGGCCGGCGTCGCCGCGGCGACCGCCTCGTGCCAGTCGAGATCGCGGCCGGCCTGCAGCGTCGCGCGGCACTGCGGCCGCTGCAGAACGATGGTGCGCGCGACCTTGTGCGTCGCCAGCGCCAGCGCGTGATCGAGCAGCGGCTTGTATTCGACCAGGCGGCCCGGCTCGATGCCGCAGGACGCCGATACCACCAGCACCGGCTGCGCATCGTCGATGCGCTTGGCCAGCTCCGGCGCGGCGAAGCCGCCGAACACCACCGAATGCACGGCACCGATGCGCGCGCAGGCCAGCATCGCGATCGCCGCCTCCGGCACCATCGGCATGTAGACGATGACGCGATCGCCGCGGCCGACGCCCTGCGCGCGCAGCGCGCCGGCGAAGGCGGCGACGCGGTCGCGCAGCTCGCGGTAGGTGTACTGCGCGACGGTCTGCGTGACCGGGCTGTCGTAGATCAGCGCGGCCTGATCGCCGCGGCCTTCGTCGACCCAGCGGTCGAGCGCGTTGTAGCAGGTGTTCAGCTCGCCGCCGGCGAACCAGCGGTAGAGCGGCGGGTTCGCGTCGTCGAGCACGCGCTCCCACTTCTTCGTCCAGCGCAGGGCCTCGGCCTGTTCGGCCCAGAACGCTTCGGGCTCGGCCAGCGAGCGGCGGTATACGTCGGCGTAAGCAGCCATTGGGGAAATCTCCTCGGGCCGTCTCTGCGGCCATCTCGATGCACGCGGGCCGGATGGCGCCGCGCCCCGCAGTGTAGCGCCGCCCCCGGGGCGCCGGACTCCTGCGTTTGTACCGGAAACGTGACAGTCCGCTCGCCGGCCGCTCACAGCCAGCGGCGGGCGAAGGCGACCATGTCCTCGCGCGCCCGGCGCACTTCGGGGAACAGCATGCCGAACAGCGGAAAGGCGTGCGGCAAGACCGGCCAGATATCGACCTGCACCTCGACGCCGGCGGCGCGCGCGCGGCGCGCGAACAGCACGGTGTCGTCGAGCAGCACCTCGGCGTCACTGGCCAGCAGATACAGCGGCGGGAAGCCGCGGCAGTCGGCGTACAGCGGCGACAGTTCCGGATCGCTGGCGTCACAGCCGCCGGCGTAGAGATCGTCGACACGCTGCAGCGCCGCGATCGGCAGGATCGGATCGCGGCGCGCGCGCAGCGGCCGCGACGGCGGACCGTGCACGCGGCCCAGCTCGGTCGCCGGCGACACCGGGATCGCACAGGCCGGCATCGGCCAGCCGTGGCGGCGGATGCGCTGCAGCAGACCGAGCACGAGATTGCCGCCGGCCGACTCGCCGGCCAGCACGATGCGCGAAGCAGGAAAGCCGAGGTCGAGCAGCGCGCGGTAGGCGCGCTCGCAGTCGTCGAGCGCGGCCGGGTAGCGGTTGTACGGCGCCAGCCGGTAGTCGGGCAGGAAGCCGGCCGCGTCGAGCCTGCGGCACAGGCGCGCGACCAGGCGCACGTGCGTGTCGGGCGAGGCCGGCAGCACGAAGGCGCCGCCGTGCAGCCACAGCAGCACCGGCTGCTGCGTCTGCGCCAGATCGCCGACCACATGGCCCGGCACGCCGCGGTCCGGCGCACCGATCACCTGGTAGTCGACCGCCAGGCCGCTGCTGTCGCGGCAGACCTGCGCGGCGACCAGCAGCTGCATGCGCGCGATGCGTTCCTTGTTGCCGCGCAGCATCCACGCCAGCCACGGCCGCATCAGGCGGCGCATCAGCCAGACGAAGAAGCGGCTGCGGCGGCTGATGACGATGTCCTTCAGCGGCGGCGTGCCGGTTTCGCTCACCGGCAGAGCGGCGTGCGGCGGGTCGAGGCGCACGGCCCCCGTTTCAGGTTCTGGCTTTCCCATGCCCGCAGCGTGCCTGTGCGCGGCCCTCACTGTCCACGGCCGGCGGCGGCGTTGGCGCGGCGCTGGCGCTCGCGCACCGCCATGAACAGGGCGATCGCGAACGCGTAGCTGGTCAAGAGGCTCATCGGAAAGTACAGCCACGGCGCGCGCATGCCGAGGCGGCGGCCGTCGACGATCGTCCACAGCGGAAACAGGATCAGGTTGGCGATGATCAGGTCCTGGCCGCCGGACGCCGACGCCGGGTTCACGAACAGCAGCGTGGTCCAGTGCCACCAGCCGGCCGCGGCGCCGTACTCGCGCATGTAGGCGATGTTGAAATACCAGCCGATCAGCAGCGCCGGCACCGCGGTCAGCCAGCAGGCCCATTCGAGCGCCGAGGCGCCACCGGCCGGCCCGCCGCGGCGGAACAGGTCGCGGCTCAGCCAGACGATCAGCGCCACCGACAGCAGGCCGAGGCCGGCGTAGAACAGTTCGATCGACGACATGGCGCTTCCCCGGTTGCGGCCTTCGCGGCGCTACGCTTCGGCCGCCGCGCGGCGGCGCGGCCGTCCCCGCCGCGACTATGGCCGGCGGCGGCGCGCCGCTCCTCCCCGGATCGGACGAGAGCCGCGCGCTGCGCTCAGCTCACGCGCAGACGCTCGTAGGGTTCGATCTCGGCGATGCGCGCGCCGTCCCAGAAGTAGCGGTAATGGCGGGTCTGCGTCACCGGCTGCAACGCGCGCGGCCGCAGCACCGCGACACAGCGCCCGTCCGGGACGTCGCGCACGCTGTTGTAGTAGAGGCCCCAGGCGCCGCGCGCGCGCAGTGCCGCGCCGAAGCGCTGGCCGGCGCCGTAGTCGTCCGGGTGCAGGATCGCGGCGCGCCGCGCGTCGCCGGGCAGCAGCGTCATCGGCTGCGCCAGCGTCGTCGTATAGCAGCGCATCTCCAGCACCTCGCGCGGCATTGCCGCATCGCGCAGGAAGCGCTCGCGGTGGTAGCGCGTCTCGGCGATCGCGGTCTCGACGCGGCAGGCCGCGTAGTAGAGGCCGAAGCTGCCGTCGGTGAAGCGCGACGGCGACGGATGGCAGAAGGCCGCCATGATCGGCGTGCAGCCCGGCCCGTAAACCGACTCGCCGGGCCCGAGACGCTGGATCGCGCCGCTCTCGTGGCGCAGGCGCTCGTTGGTCAGCCCTTCAAGCTCGGCCAGCATCTGCAGCTCCTCGTCGTTGCGCGCGACGTCGAACAGCGACACCGCCGGATAGCGGCTCGGCACGATGCGATGCACCGCGCTGTCGACGCTGCGGCTGCGCAGCGGCCCGTAGTCGTCGCTCATCGGCCTTCAGCCGCGCGCGCCGTCGAGGTAGCGGCGCACCACGTACAGGTCGGCGACCTGGCCGGACAGCAGGCGCGCCAGCGGCGCCTGGCCGCCGAACAGCGCGTCGGCGTTGGCGTGGCGCAGCCAGTGGCGCTGGTTGTCCGGCGTCGGCAGCAGGATCATCAGCGCCTTGTGGATGCCGAGCAGGTAGCTGAGCCGTTCGACCGCGTCGGCCGACAGCTCGAGGCGGCCGCCGTCGGCCTGCGCGCGCCAGCGCTGCACGGTGCGCGGCGTGGTGCCGAGCAGGCGCGCCAGCTCGGCATGGCCGAGCTGCCAGCCCTGCGCGATCGACAGCACCTGGCGCAGGCCGACCGCGTTGCGGCGCGCCGCCCAGTCGTCGTCCTTGCGTTCCGGCGCGGCCGGCGCGGCCGGCGCGGCGTCGATGCCGATCGGGACCAGTCTCATTGCGAACCCGTGACGTCAAATGTCGTAATACTATATTCGATTGCGACATTCGTCGCTTCGCCGCCGGCCGTCTCCGGGCCCGGCGCCGGCGCGCTCCATGCCCATCTCCCCGGCATCGCCCCGATATACTCGCCGGCGCGCACGGAGCACAGGGACGCCGGACGGCGGGGCCGGGCGCGCACGCAGAACGCGCACGGCCGGCGACGCACGGCCGGGGGACCTTGGCTTGAACAACATCTGGATCGTCGAAGACCACCCGGCCGCGGCGCAGGCGCTGGCGGCCGCCGCGCGCACGGCCTACGCCGACGCCACCGTCGCCAGCGACGCGCGCATCGGCGCCGCGCTGCAGCGGCTGGCCGGCGGCTACGCGCCGGACCTGGCGTTGATCGACCTCGACCTGCCGGACGGCAGCGGCGTCGACGTGCTCGAAGCGCTGCGCCGGCGGTGCCCGGCCTGCGGCACCGTCGTCGCCACGATCTACGACGACGATGCCCACCTCTTTCCGGCGCTGCGCGCCGGCGCGCGCGGCTACCTGCTCAAGGACGAGCCGGCGGCGCGCATGAGCGAGGCGCTGCGCGGCATCCTGCGCGGCGAACCGCCGCTGTCGCCGAGCATCGCGCGGCGCCTGCTGCGCGTGTTCGAGGCGCCGCCGGTCTCGAACGACGAGCAGGAGCTGAGCCCGCGCGAACGCGAGACCCTGATCCTGATCGCCAAGGGCTACCACCTGCCCGACGTCGCGCAATCGCTCGGCGTCACGCGTTCGACGGCGGCGACCTACATCAAGACCGTCTACCGCAAGCTCGCCGTGACTTCGCGCGCCGAGGCGACGCTCGAAGCGAGCCGGCGCGGACTCGTCGGCCGGCTCTGAGCCTCAGGGCGCCGACGCGCGCACCAGGCGCACGGAGTTGGGCGCCGCCTTGGTGGTGCCTTCGTCGGCGCCGGAGTTGAAGTCCATGCGCCAGACGTCACCGTCGCTGTCGGCGTGCTGCGACGAACTGAGCGCGTAGGACGCCGACGGGTACATCGGCGTGCCGGGGAAGATCGCGAGATTGATCGCCGGCCGCTCGCAGGACGGCTCGGCCAGCGTCGTCAGCTCGCTGATATTGGGCAGGCGCCAGCCGCCACCTTCGCCGGCGGCGTAGGCGAGCGCGCCACTCCAGGTCAGCGCCGACGGCGTGCCGGTGCAGGCGTTCTGATCGGCGTTCCAGCTCATGCCGGCGAGGCAGCGTCGCCAGACCAGGCCGGTCGCCAGATCGGTGACTTCCTTGCCGTCGCCGCTGACGCGGTACTGGCTGTCCGGACGCACCGGCGTCAGGCCCGGGTTGCAGGCCTGCGCGGCGAGCACGGTGTCGATGAGGCCGACGCCGAGCAGCAGGCCGGCGGCGGCGGTGGAGCAGCGGATCGAAAGGGACATCGGGTTCACTCCAGAAAGTGCGAATCGGGTCGGGGCAGCGCCCCAGCCGCCGCGTGGCGGCCGGGGCGCCGGCATCAGCGCGGGGTCGATTCCGGCTCGCGCACGAGGCGCACGGCGTAGGCACGGCGCTTCAGGGCCGGATCGCGCGAGCCGTCGGCGAAGTTCACCGCCCAGGCCTTGTCGGTCGCCACCGCCGGCGTCGCCGACCAGTAGCCGTTCAGCTGGTAGTACTGGGTGTGCGCGAAGTAGCCCGGATCGATCGCCATGCCGGTCTCGGGGCGTGTCCCGAACTGGCGACCGCGATCGGCGATGCCCTGCAGCTCATCGAGATTCGGCAGGCGCCAGTCGTTCGCCCCGCACCAGCCGATGGCATTGACGTCGGCGATCAGTTTCTCGGTATCGCAGTGGCCGCTGACGCCGCAGACGCCGCCGTTCTCGGTGCCGGCCGTGCCGCCGTTGCCGGAGCGGTCCGGATCGCTGTCGTACCAGCTGTAGGTCCAGTCCTTGTCGTGGAGGCCCGGGTCGAGGTTGCTGATGTCCGACGGCCGGTTCGGATCGTCGTCGTCGGTCTTGTTCTCCCAGATCAGGCCGGTGACGTTGTCGCGCACGCAGTACCAGAACGTGGCGTCGGCCGGCAGCGTTTCGCCGTTCTTGCCGATCTTGGTGAAGTCGAAGCCGTTCGGCTTGGTGCCGGCATTGGGCGTGCTGGCGCCGATCTTGGTCAGCGTGCCGAGCGCAGCCTGCGCATCGCGGCCCTGCATCACGTCCTGCGCGGCCGGCGTCAGCGCCGTCGGATCGCTGCACTCGATGCGGTTGTCGCCGTCGTTGCGACCGTCGCGCGCGCAATAGACGATGCCGGTGTCGTTGAGCTTGCGCGCCGCCGGGGCCGGGGCATCGAGCGCGAAGCTCGCCGTCACGGTGCAGTTCGCGGCGACCGCGCCGGTGGTGTAGGTCGAACCGCTGAGGGCGCCGCCGCAGCCGCTGACGACGTCGATGTGATAGCCGCTGTCCGGCGTCACCGTCAGCGTCGCGCGCGCGCCTTCGTCCACCGTCTGGCTGGCCGGCGCGATGCGGCCGCCGGCGCCGGCGGCGCCGGTCACCGTGTAGCGCCGCACGACCGCATCGGCCGCGAAGCTCGCCGTCACCGTGCAGTCGGCGGTCACTTCGCCGGTGGTGTAGACGCTGCCGTCGAGCGTGCCGCCGCAACCGGCGACGGACGCGATGTGAAAGCCGCTGTCCGGCGTCAGCGTCAGCGTCGCGCGCGCACGGTCGGCGACCGTCTGCGTCGCCGGCGCGATCTGGCCGCCGGCGCCGGCCGCGCCGGTGACGGAGTGCGTCACCGCGACCGGATCGGCGGCGAAACTCGCCGTCACCGTGCAGTCGGCATGGACCGCCGCGGTCGTGTAGGTATTGCCGGCCAGGCTGCCGCCGCAGCCGCCGACGGCGTCGATGTGATAGCCGCTGTCCGGCGTCAGCGTGAAGCTCGCCGTCGCGCCGGCATCGACCGTGCGCGTCGCCGGCGCGATCTGCCCGCCGGCGCCGGCCGTCGCGCTCACCGTATAGCTCTGCGTCGGGTTCGGCGGCTCGGGCTCGCCGCTGTCGTTGTGGTCGCCGCCGCAGGCGGCGAGACCGATCGCCAGCAGCAGCGTGCCGGCGCGAACCGCGCGCGGCAGGATCGCCGCCCGGCGGTCGCGGAATGTGTGCGCTCGTGAATCCATTTCTTCCCTTCCTCGGCTGACGGCGCCGGGCGTGTTCCGGCGCGTGGAGTACCGGTCGGGATTGTCGAAACGGGGACAGCCGCGCAGCAGTCCCTATCTGCGGAGGGTCGGCCTCAGCCGTCCGGCAGCGGGAAGTGCAGCGTGACCTTGGTGCCGCCGACCGTGCCGCTGCTCCAGTCGACCGCGCCGCCGAGCGCTTCGGCGCGGCGGCGCATGCCGTGCACACCCTGCCCCGGCGGCTCGGCGACGCCGGGGCCGTCGTCGGTAATGTCGAGATAAAGCGCGCCGCCGTGGCGGCGCACGCGGATGCGCACGGTGCGCGCCTGCGCGTGCCGGAGTGCATTGCTGAGCGCCTCGCGGACGATGCGGTACAGATGCAGCGCCTGCGCGGCGTCGAGCGCCGGATCGGGCAGCTCGTCGGCGGCCTCCCAGGCCAGCCGCGCGCCGGCGGCGGCCAGGCGCTGCTCGGCCTCGCGGCGAATCTCGCCGAGCGCCATCTGCAGCGTGCCCGGCTCGCCGCGCGTGCGGCTGACCACGTCGCGCAGATCCTGCAGCGCGCTGCGCGCCAGATCGGCGAGGGCCGGATCGGCGGCGCCGTGCACCAGCGTCAGCAGCTTGGCGCCGAGATCGTCGTGCAGATCGCGATAGATGCGCTCGCGCTCGGCGGCGACCGCGGCCGCCTGCGCCTGCAGGCTCTGCTCCTGTGCGATCAGGCTGCGGCGGCGGCGCATGATGCGGCCGTACGCGAAGGCGACGGCGGCGGCGGTCGCTGCAGCGGTCGCTGCGGCGAGCAGCGCCGCGAGCACCCCGCCGTTCACGACGCGGCCGGCACGGCGCGCACCTGCCCGAGCTTGGCGCGCAGCTCGCGCGTGCGCACATGCTCGGCGCCGAACTTGGCCTCGCAGAGCTGCGTCGCGCGCTCCAGCTCGGCGCGCGCCTCGGCATCGCGGCCGAGCGCCAGCAGCGCTTCGCCGTGCAGGCCGCGGATCGTGAAGCTGCGCGGGTGCTCGTCGCCGAGCGCGGCGATCGAGCGCGGCAGCAGGCTGGCGAACTCGCGTTCGGCCTGCGCCTCGCGCCGCGTCTTCAGCAGCAGCTCGGCATAACCCTGGCGGCGCGCCAGCGTCTCGTTGTCGTCGCCGTAGTTCAGCCGCGCCAGCGTCGCGAGCAGCTCGCGATACAGCGCCTCGGCCTGCTCCGCCCTGCCCTGCGCGAGCGCGGCGCGCGCGTAATCGTCGAGCGCCTGCTGCGTCGCGCGATTATCGATGCCGTATTGCGAACGCAGCTGCTCGGCCGTCTCCTGCGTCAGCCGGTACAGCTCCGGCGAGGCCGGGTCCTTCATGCGCAGCATCTGCAGCATCAGGCGCCGCGCCGCCAGCGTGAAATCATGCGTCGGCCCGAACACGCGGGCGCGGTCGGCGGCGACCTGTGTGATCGTCGCGATCGCCGCGTCCAGCTCGCCGAGATCGCGCAGTACGATGGCCTGCTGCTGGCGCATGATCAGCGTGTACGCGTGCAGCGCGCCGATGCTGCGGTCCATGCGCGGCAGGATTTCGTCGAGCGCGGCGCGCGCCTCGGCGAGCTTGCCGTTCTGATACAGCAGCGTGATCTCGTTGGCGCGCGCGCTGAAGGTGCTGACATCGTCGGCACCGAGCAGACGCGCCGACAGATCGCCGAGGCCGGCCATGTACGCGCCGGCCTTGTCGAGATGACCCTGCGCGAACTGCGTGTTGGCGGCCACCGCGCGCGCGTCGATCCAGATGCGCGCCAGGCCGGGCTCGGACGGCGGCTCCGCCGTCAGCAGCGGCTGCAGCGTCTCGAACGCGCCGGCCCAGTCGGGCAGCTGCGTCTGCACCTGCGCACGCACCAGACGCAGCTTGGCGGCAGCCATCGCGTTGAGCGCCTGGGCGGCGGTGCGCTGCGCGGCGCCGTCGAGCAGCGCCATCGCCGCCGTGTTGTCGCCGAGCTGGCTGTAGCTCATCGCCAGCGCGACGCTGGCCAGCACGTCGGCCGACGGCGGCAGCGTGTGCTGCTGTTCGAGACCGATGCGCGCGCGGTCGATGATCTGCCGCACCGTCATCGGCTGGCCCTGCGCCTTCTCGGGATCGGCGGCCGACAGCAGATCCTCGAGGAAGCGGTTGGTCGCCTCAACCGCGGCGGTCTGTTCCTCGGCAACACGGCGAGCCGCCTGCTCACGCAGCGCGAAGGCCGTCGACACCAGCGCCGCCGCCACCAGCGCGACGAGCGTGAGCGCGGTCGCGACCGTCAGCGCGCGATGGCGGCGCACGAACATGCGCAGCAGGTAGCGCGTGGTCGGCGGCCGCGCTTCGATCGGCAGGTCGGCGAGGAAGCGCTCGATGTCGCTGGCCAGTGCCAGCGCCGAGTCGTAGCGCGCCGCCGGGTCCTGGGCGAGCGCCTTCATGACGATGGTGTTGAGATCGCCGCGGCAGTCCGGGGCGATCGACTGCAGCGGCGCCGGCTTGCCCTGGCGCAGCACTTCGAGCGCGGCGGCCACCGAGTGCGTCGGCAGCTCCGGATACGGACGCTGTCCGCCGAGCAGTTCGTAGGCGATGACGCCGAGCGCGTAGACATCGACGCGCGGATCGGCGCGGCCGGCCTGGCCGCTCAGCTGCTCCCAGGCCATGTACGGCAGGGTGCCGAGGATTTCGCCGATGCCGGTCAGCTGCGTCGCCTCGCCGTCGTCGCGCGCGCGGGCGACGCCGAAGTCGAGGATCTTCGGCTCGCCGTCGGCCGTCACCAGCACGTTGGCCGGCTTGAGGTCGCGGTGCACGACGCCGCGCGTGTGCGCGTAGTGCACGGCGCGCGCGAGCTTGGCGAGCAGTTCCAGCTTGCGGCGCTGCGGCCAGCCGGCGGTCGCGCTCGTCAGCGGCTGGCCGTCGACCAGCTCCATCGCCAGATACGGCACCTCGCCCTGCTCGGTGACGGCGACGCCGGCATCGTAGAGGCGCGCGATGTGCGGGTGCTCCAGCGTCGCCAGCAGCGCGATCTCGCGCCGGAAGCGCTGGAACGCATCGCGCGCCGCGCCGCTCTGCGGCAGTTTCAGCGCCACCGCGCGCTGCGGCGATTCCTGCCGGGCCCGGTAGACCCGGCCCATTGCCCCCTCGCCGATCAGATCGACGAGCTGATAGGGCCCCATCCGCCCTGACGGAAAGGCTGTGCTCATGTACGCGCCCTGAAAGTGGAAACCGCGCGGCACCCCCCGGTGCCGCCGCGGCGATCCCAAGTGTCCCGGATTCGCCCGCGCTTGTGCAGGGGCGCCGCGTCACGGCGACTCTGGCGGACCTGCTGCGCTGGCCAAGCCGGCGACGCGCGGGCAACATCGCGCCCATGTTCGCAGCCCGAATCCCGGCCCCCACCGCCCGCCCGGCGGACCGCCGATGAAAATTCCATCGCCGCGACCGTCCTCGCGCCTGTTCGTGCGCGCCAGCCGCTCGCCGGGCCAGATGCTGCTGGCGCGCATCGCGCTGCTGGCGGCGCTGGTCGCGCTGGTGATGGCGATCTTCTGGTTCGACCGCGACGGCCTGCGCGACCAGATCGACGGCGAGATCAGCTTCGGCGACGTCGCCTACTTCACGGCGGTGACGGTCTCGACCGTCGGCTACGGCGACATCGTGCCGGTGACGCGGCGCGCGCGCCTCGTCGATACGCTGCTGGTCACGCCGATCCGCCTGGTGATCTGGCTGATCTTCCTCGGCACCGCCTACGAGCTGGTGCTGCAACGCTGGCTGGAGGCCCGGCGCATGAGCCGACTGCAAGAAACCCTGCGCGGACATCTGATCATCTGCGGCTACGGCCACAGCGGCGAAGCCGCCGCGCAGGAAGCCGTCGCCCGCGGCACGCCGCCGGCCTCGGTGCTGGTGCTCGACATCGACCCCGGCCGTCTGGCGCAAGCCGCCAAGCGCGGTTACATCGGCCTGCTCGGCAACGCCACGCACGAACAGGATCTGCAGGACGCCGGCGTCGGCTACGCCCAGGCCGTGCTGATCTGCCTGCCGCGCGACGATGCCGCGGTGCTGGCCGTGCTCACGGTGCGCCAGCTCAGCCGCAGCGTGCGCGTGATCTGCTCGGTGGCCGAGGAAGAGAACATCAAGCTGATCCGCCAGGCCGGCGCCGACGCGATCATCGCGCCCTCGATCGTCAGCGGCTACCTGATGGCCGATTCGATGCGCTCCTCGCACATCAGCGACTACATCGATGACCTGATGCGCTCCGACGGCCGCGTCTGCCTGATCGAACGTCCCGCCACGGGCGCCGACGTCGGCCGGCCGATGCGCGAGATCGGCCCCGGCCTCATCGTGCGCCTGATCCGCGACGGCCAGCACATCGGCTTCTGGGAAGGCGAGCGCGCCATCGTGCAGACCGGCGACCAGCTGCTCGAGATCAAGCCGCAGGCCTGAAACGGTGCGGCGGCTGCGCCGCCGACGTGACGGCCGCAGTCCGGACTACATCGACGCGCCTCGTCCATCGGGCCTGCGGCTCTCTTCATCCACGGCCGCTCGCGCTGCCGCGCTGACGGCCCCGCACCTCGGCCGCAGATCAGTCGCCGAGTTTCAGTTTTCCCTGCCGGAAAACCGTACGCGGTGGTTTTCCCTTCGGCACAAAGCCGTGCTCCCGCATCCAGCCGAGCCATTGCTTCAGTGTTTCGGGGCTGAAGCGTTCCTTGGCGATGTGCCAGTTTTCCCTTACCTCGACGACCATCTCATCATCAGTCGGCACACGCCCATCGAGAAGCGCATCGTTCCACACCGCGAATAGCGTGGCGATGATCTCCACGTCTTCCGTTCTCTTGTTCTGCATGAGCCCAATGACACGCTCGAATTCCGCTGCAGTGGAACTGTTCGGGCGTGAGGGGCATGGCTGGGTTTATGGAGGAAGCGGTTCAGTGTCGCGGCTCAGCAGCACCAGATAGGCGTCGTAAGCGAACAAGCGGTTCCGGCGATAGCCGGTGAGTTCCCGGACGATGCCCAACTCGATCAGCTTGTTCAGCGCCGTTACGGTGCTGCTGCGATTGACCCCCGTCTTCTCTGCCGCGACACCGGCGCTGCTGACCACGCGCAGCCGCAAGTGTTCGTGGAGACGCAGCGCGCTCCCGGAAAGGCGGCCGAGTTGGGCGATGCGAGCGCGATCCGCATCGAACAGCGCGAGAATCTTCTGGGCGGTTTCGGCGGCTTCGCGGGCCGTATGAATGACACCACGCAGGAAGAATGCCAGCCATCCCTCCCAGTCCCCATGGGTGCGCACTCGGCCGAGGCGGTCGTAGTACTCGGGGCGATTGGCCTTGAAGTGGAGACTGAGATAGAGCAGCGGGTACTGCAGCACCTTGGCCTCCACCAAGAGCAAAGCGATGAGCAGGCGCCCGAGACGACCATTGCCATCCAGGAAGGGGTGAATGGTCTCGAACTGCACATGGGCCAACGCAGCCTTGATCAGCGGCGGGGTGTGCGGATCGTGCAGGAAGGTTTCGAACGGGCCGAGACAATCCATCAGCTGTTCGGGTGGCGGCGGCACGAACTCCGCATTGCCGGGGCGGGTACCGCCCAGCCAGTTCTGACTACGGCGGAATTCGCCAGGCTGCTTGGTGGCGCCGCGCCCGCTCGATAGCAACACCGCATGGATCTCGCGGAGCAAACGTAGCGAGAGCGGCAAGGAGTTCAGGCGCTCCAAGCCATGATTGAGCGCGCGGACATAACAGGACACCTCTTCGACGTCGTCCTCCGGAACGCCCGGCACTTCCTCCATCTCGTGGATCAGCAGGTCGGATAGCGACGACTGCGTCCCCTCGATTTGAGAGGAGAGCACGGCTTCCTTGCGGACGTACTGGTACAGGAGAAGCTGGGGGTCGGGCAGGGCGGTGGCCAGACCGTCGAGGCGGCCCAGCAGTCGATTGGCCTCCTCCAGCAGGCCAATCAGCTCGCCGCCGAATGCCAGCGGCGGTTGCGGCGGCAGGGGAGGCGGCACGAACGCGCGATAGGGCTCTCCCGCGCCATTGCAGGTCACATAGCGGCCTTGGCGACCTGCCTCCATGGGCCTTCCCCAACCCTTTATAAGAGCCGGGATATTGCTCCCTTACAAAGAGTTTGGCAATAAAGTCTTTATAAGGCAGGACAGGTGGCCGCCTTGCGCAGACTTCGCGGCTACATGCGGAACACGCCGTAGCGCGGATCGCCGATCGGCGTGTTGAGCGCCGCGGAGATCGACATGCCGAGCGCGTTGCGGGTGTCGACCGGATCGAGCATGCCGTCGTCCCAGATCTCGGAGGTCGTGTACCAGGCGCTCTGCTTGCGCTTGAACTCGCCGAGCACCGGATCGCGGATCGCGGCGATGTCGGCCTCGCTGAGCTTCTTGCCCTGCTTGGCGAGCTGGCGGATCTTGACGTCGGCGAGCGTGTTGGCCGCCTGCTCGGCGCCCATCACCGAGGTCTGCGACTGCGGCCAGCTGAACAGGAGGCGGCTGTCGAAGGCGCGGCCGCTCATGCCGTAGTTGCCGGCGCCGAAGGAGCCGTGGCACATGACGGTGAACTTCGGCACCTCGCAGTTGCTCACCGCCATGATCATCTTGGCGCCATCCTTGGTGATGCCGCGGCGCTCGTATTCCCTGCCGACCATGAAGCCGGTGATGTTCTGCAGGAACAGGATCGGCACGCGGCCCTGGTTGCACAGTTCGATGAAGTGCGCGCCCTTCAGCGCCGAGTCGTTGAACAGCACGCCGTTGTTGGCGAGGATGCCGATCTTGTAGCCCCACAGGTGCGCGTAGCCGCAGATCAGGGTCTTGCCGTAGTTCGGCTGGTACTCGTGGAAGCGCGAGCCGTCGACGAGGCGTGCGATCACTTCCTTCATGTCGAACTGCGCCTTGATGTCGCGCGGCAGGATGCCGTACAGCTCGCGGCCGTCGTAGTACGGCGCTTCCGGCTCCTGCCATTCGATCAGCGATTTCTGCGGCCGCTTGAACTGCGCGACGATGTCGCGCGCGATCGCAATCGCTTCCTCTTCCGAGCCGGCCGGATAGTCGGCGGTGCCGGACACGCTGGTGTGCATGTCGCAGCCGCCGAGTTCGTCCACGGAAACATCTTCGCCGGTCGCCGCCTTCACCAGCGGCGGGCCGGCGAGGAAGATCGCACCGGTGCCGCGCACGATGACGTTGTAGTCGGACAGGCCCGGCACGTAGGCGCCGCCGGCGGTGCAGTGGCCGAGCACGACCGACACCTGCTGCACGCCCATCTTCGACAGCATGCACTGGTTGCGGAAGATGCGGCCGGCCATGTACTTGTCGGCGAACAGATCCGCCTGCAGCGGCAGAAAGCCGCCGGCGGAATCGCAGAGATGCACGACCGGCAGGCGGTTCTCGATCGCGATGTCGAGCGCGCGCACGGTCTTCTTCACCGTCAGCGGATACCAGGCGCCGCCCTTGACCGACGCATCGCCGGCGTTGATGACGACTTCGCGGCCCGAGACGATGCCGATGCCGGTCACGCAGGCCGCGCCCGGCACGTCGCCGTCGTAGGCTTCGTTGGCGGCCAGCGACGAGAACTCCAGGAACGGCGTGCCCGGATCGAGCAGCAGCTTCAGGCGCTCGCGCACCAGGAGCTTGTTCTGCTGGCGCAGGCGGTCGATGTCGCGCTGCGGCCGCGCATGGCGGACCTTGTCCTGCTTCTCGCGGAATTCCTCGGCGAGTCGGCGATTGTGCTCGGCGTTCGCCTGGAAATCGGCCGAGGCGGTGTTGAGCTTGCTCTCGATTCTTTTCATGGGTCTTCTCTCGTAGGGCGGGTTGGCGGCGAAGCGGCGTAACCCGCTTGATCGCGGACGGCGGCTTGCACCCGCCCTACGTCTGCGCTTCCAGACTCAGCAGCAGCGCGTCGCGATCGAAGGTCTGTCCCTTCTCGTACGTCACCGTTGCGATCACGCCGTCGCGCGGCGCGGCGATGGTCGTCTCCATCTTCATGCTCTCCATGACCAGCAGCGTCTGGCCCTTCGTCACCGCGTCGCCGGCCGCCACCGAGACCAGAACGATGCTGCCCGGCATCGGCGCGCGGATGTGATCGTCGGCACTGCCGCCGGCCTGCGCCGCAAGACGGTCGAGCGGATGCCGGTAGCGCAGCTGGTAGGCCTCGCCGTCGACGTGCACGAACACGTCGTCGCCGCGTGTCGCGACGACGACTTCGAGATGGCGCTCGCCGAGCGTCAGCCAGGCGCGGCCGTCGGCGCCGACGGCGAGATCGACGTCGAGCACCGCATCACCGATATGCAGGCGGTAAGCCTGCGCCGAGCGCGACAGCGCGACGTTGTGCTCGGCGTCGCCGAGCTTGAAGGCGTGATGCATGCGTTAGCTCCTGTTCCCCTCTCCCGCCTGCGGGACGAGGTCCCGGGTTTCATACGGGAGAAGGGTTGGGGGAGAGGGCGCCTCGCCGGCGGCGAGGCGGATGCTTTCGAGTACCGCGTCGGTGTTCTGCAGAATGTCGTCGTTCCAGAAGCGGAGTCCGCGGAAACCACGACACGCCAAGAACGCGTCGCGCGTCGCGTCGTGTCCTGTGTCGCCGTGCTGGCCGCCATCGGCTTCAACGATCAGGCCGTGCTCCAGACAAACGAAGTCGGCGATGTAGGGACCGATCGGATGCTGGCGCTTGAACTTCAAACCCAGGAAGCGGCCAGCGCGCAGGCGATACCAGAGGCGCAGCTCAGCGTCGGTCTGGTCGCGACGCAGTGCTTTGGCCCTGCCGAGCGCGACGCGCTTTGCCTTCCGCGCCTGCGGCGCGGCCCTCTCCCTGCCCCTCTCCCGCTTTGCGGGAGAGGGAATGGTTGCTTCACCCCTTCCCGCTTGCGGGACTAGGTCCCGGGTTTCATACGGGAGAGAGGCTGGGAGAGAGGGCGCCTGCGTAGCAGGCGTGGCGCGCGCTCGTCGCATCAGTTCCGCCACGCGCCGATCGCCGCATGCAGATCCGGCACCGCGTCGGCGACGTCGCGCATCGGTCGTGTCGACAGCGCCGCGGCAGCGAGCAGGGCCTGCAGGGTTTCGGCGGGCAGCTCCGGCTCGGCGGCGATCTGCGGATTGGCGTCGAGAAAGCCGGTATGCACGTCGCCGGCGACGAAGGCCGGATGCGCGATCAGGCGGCGCAGGAAGGCGGTGTTGGTCTTGCAACCGAGCAGCACCGTTTCCTTCAGCGCGCGGTCGGCGCGCGCGATAGCGTCGTTGCGATCCACGCCGCGGACGATCAGCTTGGCGATCATCGGATCGAAAGCCGAGGTCACTTCGCCGCCCTGCAGGATGCCGCTGTCCCAGCGCACGCCCTCGCCCTGTGGCGGATGCAGCACCAGCACCGGGCCGGTGGTCGGCGTGTAGCCGCGCGCGGCGTCCTCGGCGTAGATGCGGAACTCGATCGAATGGCCGCGCGACTTCACGTCGGCCTGGCCATAGCCGAGCGTCTCGCCGGCGGCGACGCGCAGCTGCTCCTGGACCAGATCGATGCCGGTGATTTCTTCGGTCACCGGATGCTCGACCTGCAGGCGCGTGTTCATCTCCAAAAAATAGAAATAGCCTGCGCCGGCGCCGTTTCCGGCGCCTGGGTCCCCGCCCTGACCGAAGATGAACTCGACGGTGCCGGCGTTGCGGTAGCCGATCGAGCGCGCGATGCCGGCCGCGGTTTCGCAGATCTTGTCGCGCAGCGCGGCGTCGAGCGCCGGAGACGGTGTCTCCTCGACGATCTTCTGGAAGCGGCGCTGCACCGAGCACTCGCGCTCGAAGACATGCACGACGCCGCCCTGGCCGTCGCCGAGCACCTGCACTTCGATGTGGCGCGGATTCTCGATGTAGCGCTCGACGTAGAGGCGGCCGTCGCCGAAGTAGCGCTGGCCTTCCGAGCGGCCGCGCTCGATTTCCTGTTCGAGCAGCGCCAGGTCGCGAACGATGCGCATGCCCTTGCCGCCGCCGCCGGCGCTCGGCTTGATCAGCAGCGGCGCGCCGACTGCGCGCGCGCGTTCGACGAACGTCGCCGGATCGTCGTCCTCGATCGCGCTCGGCGCGACCGGGAAGCCGGCCTTCTCGACGAAGTTGCGCGCCCGCACCTTGTCGCCCATCAGGTCGATCTGTTCCGGCGTCGGGCCGATGAAGCGCAGGCCCGCCGCCTCGACCGCCTGGCAGAAGCCCTTGTTCTCGGACAGGAAGCCGTAACCGGGATGGATCGCGCCGGCGCCGCAGCGCTGCGCCGCGGCAATGATCTGCGCACCGTCGAGATAGCTGGCGACCGGCGTGGCGCCAGTGATTTCGATGGCAACGTCGGCCATCTTCACCGCGGCCGTACCGCGATCGGCGGCGTGGTAGACGACGGCGCCCTTCAGGCCGAGTTTCTGCACGGTGCGCAGCACGCGCACCGCGATCTCGCCGCGATTGGCGACCAGCACGGTATCGAAGGGCCAGCGGCGGACGTCGGGTGCGGGCGTTTGCGTGACGGGCGTTTCAGTGAGGGGCGCGGTCATGCGCGGCTCCGGTTGCGGGGCGTGCCCTTGGCACGGGAATCGAGGGTCGATTCGAGACGGGCGGCGATGCGGCTCAGACGCTGCATGCCGTCTTCGAGCGTGGCGTCGGGCCGCGCGATGCCGTCGCAGACGATCGAGGTGATCTGGTCGGCGAGCGTGTCGATGTCGAGCGTGTCGCGCCCGCCGCCGGCACGGCCGTTGGCCGCCGCGCTGCGATGGATGAACGCCCAGGTGTGGTGCTCGGCGGCGCCGTAGATCAGATCGCGCAGCAGCGCGGTCGGCACGTCGCTGCGCAGTTCGCCGGCGGCGCGGCCTTCGTCGATCACGTCGACGAGGAACTGCGTGTACTGGCGGTTCAGCGCATGCAGACCGGAGCCGTGATAGTCGGCCTCGCCGTGGATCTCGCGGAACATCAGCCGGCACAGCAGCGGGTAATCGCGGATCGAGCGCAGATGGCGCCAGACCAGCAGGCGCAGCCGCGCGCGCGCGCCCTTCACGGCGATGAGGTCGCGCGCGTAGTCGCCGAACATCTCCTCGTACCAGTGTTCGAGCACCTTCAGCAGCAGCTCGCGCTTGGTCGCGAAGTATTTGTAGACGGTGCCCTCGACGACGCCGATGCGCGTGGCGATCTCGGCCACCGCGGTCTGCTCGTAGCCCTTCTCGCAGAACACGTCGCGCGCGGCGACGAGGATGTCGGCGATGCGATCCTCGCGCGCCAGGCGCGGCGCATGCGGCTTGGCGGCGCCGCGGCTCATGCGGCGAGCAGCCCCTGCTCGAAGAACGCTTCCGGCACCTCGAGCGGGAAGTCCATCAGGATCTGCGCCAGCATCTTGCCCTGCGGGTCGTAGCGCAGCGAGGCGACGCCGCCGCCGCCGAGCGCGTCCTGCATCAGGAAGTTGAAGCCGTTGAGGCCGGGAAGCTCGAAGCGCTCGACGGCGCCCTCGACGAAGTGCGCGAAGTAGCGCCGCACCGCTTCGGCGGTGAGCTGCGCGCGCAGCAGCGGCACGAACTCGGCGCGGCGCGCGAGCACGCCGATGTTCGCCGCGTTGCCCTTGTCGCCGCTGCGCCCGTAGGCGAGCGCGAGCAGCGGCACCTGGCGGCGCGGACCGGCGGGCAGTTCGGCGGCCGGCGCCGGCGTCGCCGCGGGCCGCACGGCGTCAGGCGCCGGCGCGGCCGGCGTGAACGGCACGTCGCGGCCGTCGACGTCGACGCGGATCGTCACGCTCGATTTCGGCACCAGACACGAGAACAGCCGCACCAGCGGCGTCACGCCCGGACGACCGCCGGAGAAGCCGGTGATGCTCTGCGCCATCGCCGTCGCCGCCGGGATGAACTCGCGCGAGAAAATCTCCAGCGCGTTCTTGTCGGCGTGCTGCACGGCGAGCTTGAGCACTACCTCGCGTGTCGCCCGGGCGCGCGCCTGCGCACCCCAGTTGCTCTCGGCGCCGAGCACCTCGACGTCGGTGCGCGTGTAGTCGGCCAGACCGCGCTCGGCAAACAGGCGCCGCGTGCGCTTGAGCACCGCACGCGCGACCGCCTGCGCCTTGTCGACCGCGCCCGGGCCGCCGAGCATCATCGTGCCGGTCGCGCGAAAGCCGTCCTGATAGGTGGCCGAAACCTTGTAACGGTCGGTCGGCGCGCGGCCGCGCGCGCCGCTGACGGCGACGCGGTCCGGGCCGGCCTGCACCAGCCGCACCTCGCGGAAGTCGCAGCTGACGTCCGGCAGCAGATAGGTCGCCGGATCGCCGATTTCGTAGACGATCTGCTCGGCGACCGTCTCCGGCGTGACCTTGCCGCCGGTGCCGGCCGGCTTGCTGACCTCGAAACGGCCGTCGGCATGGCAGATCGCGATCGGAAAACCCATGCGGTCCCAGTCGTCGGCGACTGTCGCCCAGTCGGTGACGATGCCGCCGGTCGCCTGCACGCCGCACTCGACGATGTGGCCGGCGAGACTGCCCATCGCCAGCTGGTCGTAGTCGTCGGCCCGCCAGCCGAACTCATGGATCAGCGGCCCGAGCGCGACCGCCGAATCGACACAGCGGCCGGTGATGACGATGTCGGCGCCGGCGTCGAGCGCGGCGGCGATCGGGAAGGCGCCGAGGTAGGCGTTGACGCTCCACGGCTTGGCCGGGAACGCAGCGCCGGTGAACATCTCCGGCACGTCCTTGAGCGACGCCGCCTGCGCCAGCAGATCGTCACCCTCGACGATGCCGATCGACAGCTCGATGCCCTGCGCCTTGAGCTTCTGCTGCAGCAGCTCGCGGCAGGCCTGCGGGTTGACGCCGCCGGCGTTGCTGACGACCTTGATGCCGCGCGCCTTGATCTGCGGCGCAAGGCGCGCGATGACGTCCGGGAAGTCGGTCGCGTAGCCGAGGTTCGCGTCCTTGGCGCGCGCCTTGGCGAGCAGCGACATGGTGATCTCGGCCAGGTAGTCGAGCACCAGGTAATCGATCTCGCCGGATTCGACGAGCTGGCGCGGGCCTTCGGCCGAATCGCCCCAGAAGCCGGCGCCGCAGCCGATGCGGATGACATCTTTCATGGCTCAGATCCTGTGCAGAACAATCGCCGCGCGGAACACGGCGGCGCGGGGCGGCGCGAGGCGCGCGGCCGGCGGATGCGGCCGGCCGTCACGGCGTCGCGGCGCGATGAAGGGACGCACGGCGCGCTCAGTTGCCCGTGAAGTTGGGCGCACGCTTTTCCTGGAACGCGGTCATGCCTTCCCTGGCGTCCTGCGTCGACGACATCACCGGCACCATCGCCTGCGCGTACTCCAGCGCCTCGCGCAGGCTCATGTCGCGCGTCGCGTTGAAGGCCTGCTTGCCGAGGCGCAGCGCAGTCGGGCTCTTGTCGGTGATGCGCGCCAGCAGCCAGTCGAGCTTGGCGTCGAGCTCGGCGCGCGGCACCACGTAGTTGACGACGCCCCAGTCGAGCGCGTCCTGCGCCGTGAACTGTTCGCCGGTGATGCACATCTCCTGCAGCCGGCGCGGCGGCAGCACGCGCATCATGTACGGCAGGATCATCATCGGCGTGACGCCGATCTTCGGCTCGGTGGTGCCGATGCGGATGTCGTCGGCGGCGATCGCCAGGTCGCAGGCGCAGAGCAGGCCGAAGCCGCCGGCCATGACGTGGCCGTTGACGCGCGCGATCACCGGCAGCGTGCATTCCTGCAGGCGCTTGAACAAATCGACGATGTAGTGCTTCGGCCGCGCGAAGTCGACCGCGAACGCGAAGCCCTGCACGTTCTTGGCCAGATCGGCGCCGGCGCAGAAGGCCTTGTCGCCGGCGCCGGTGATGACGATCGCGCGCGACACGCCGTCGCCGACGGCGGCGGCGATCGCCTGGTCGATCGTGCGCACGACCTGCTCGTTGAGCGCGTTGCGGCGCGCCTCGCGGTTGATCGTGATCCACGTGACGGCGCCACGGCGCTCGACAAGGACGTCCGATGCGGCTTCCGACATGCTCGCTCCTGGGCTGTGCTCACCACGGCGGCAACGACGGCCGGCCGCGGTTTCGGGTTTGCTGGAACGACAGCGTGCCGGGGTTTTGGTGAGTCGGCCTCACCCGTTCAGCGGAGACCGCCGCGGCGGCGGCGCGCGCCGGGCCGGGCGCACGCCGCCGCCCGTACAATGGCCGCCGCCCCGCCGTCCCCTGCCCCTCTCCGATGATCGTCCGCCCGCGTTCCCACTGGCTGCGCATGCTGTTCGTCTGGCGCGGCTCGGTGATCCCGCACATCCTGCCGCAGCTCGCGCTGATCGCCGCGGTCGCCGCCGTCGTGACGCTCGCCGACGGCGCCGTGTTCGGGCACAAGCTGGCGCTGACGGCGGTGCCGTTCACGCTGCTCGGCATCACGCTGGCGATCTTCCTGGGCTTCCGCAACACGGTCAGCTACGAGCGCTACTGGGAGGCGCGCAAGCTCTGGGGCGGACTGCTCAACGACAGCCGCTCGCTGGCGCGGCAGGTGCTGACCGTCGCCGACGCCGCACCGGAACGGCAGCGCGAGATCGTCTACGCGCTGATCGCGTTCGTGCACGCGCTGCGCCACCAGTTGCGCGGCAGCCGCGCGGACGCCGACCTCGCGCGCCTGCTGCCGGCCGACGCGGCGGCGGCGCTCGGCGGCGCGCGCTTCGTGCCGGCGCTGCTGCTGCTGCGGCTCGGTGAATCGCTGCGCGCGCTGCGCCGCGAAGGCGCGCTGGAGCCGGTGCTGCTGCCGGCGCTCGAACAGACGCTGTCGCGGCTCAGCGACGTGCTCGGCGGCTGCGAGCGCATCGCCGGCACGCCGATCCCGTTCGCGTACTCGCTGCTGCTGCACCGCACGATCTATCTCTACAGCTTCCTGCTGCCGTTCGCGCTGGTCGACGCGATCGGCGCGGTGACGCCGCTGATCGTCGTCTTCATCGCCTACACCTTCTTCGGCCTCGAAGCGCTGGCCGAGGAGATCCAGGACCCGTTCGGCGTCGAGCAGAACGATCTGCCGCTGGCGGCGATGAGCGACTCGATCGAGGCGACGCTGCGCGAGATGCTCGGCGAAGGTGCGCTGCCGCCGCCGCGTGCGGCGCGCGACTACGTGCTGCTGTAGCGCCTCAGCGCCGGCGCGCGACGGGCGTCGTCGCCGTCGCCGCCGCGGTGCGGAAGCTCCACGCGTAGGCCGAGCGCGGCACTTGGCCGAGCTGGTCGACGAGCCGGTCGGTCACCACCACCGTGTAGCGGTGATCCGGCGCCAGATCGGCGGCCGGCGTGAAGTTGATGACGTGGCCCCAGTCCGGATCGTAGATCCCGGAGATCGTCTGGCCCTCGACGCGGCGGCCGTCCTCGTCGAACAGGCAGATCACGCCGGCGCGCTCGACGGCGGATTCGGGCGCCGACTGCGCCGTGAAGGCGCGGATGTAGCCCTCGGCCGCGCCGGCCCGGTACGGCACGCCGGCCTCGCCGTTGCGCGGATGCACGCCGGCGACGGCGATCGGCAGCGGCTCGCCGAGCAGCTTCGCCCACAGATGCTCGTAGAGCGCGGCGATCGCCTGCGCGGTGTCGACCACACCGCCGGAGTTCATGTAGTAGTTCGCGCTCGCCCACGGCATCGCGCTGCGCACCAGCGGCGCCAGCGGCAGCGCCGCGGCGCGCTCCAGCGCCAGGCCGGCCTTGGCGATCATGAAGCCGCGCTGCACCTGCGCCGCGCCGATGCCGAGTTCCGGACGGTTCAGCGCGTGCGCGGCGACCAGATCGTCGACCGGCGGAAACACCAGCAGCGGCACGTCGTCGTCCCAGAGGTGCTGGTCGACGATCGCCACCATGTCCATGGCCAGCTCGATGCTGAGCGCCGCGGCCAGATCGAGCGCCTTGGCCGTTGCCGCGTCGTCGCCGCGTCCGAGCGCGGCCTTCAGCGCCTGCGGATCGCGCACCGCGTCGAACACCGAGCAGTGCGGGCCCTCACCGTGCAGCGGCGAGACCTTGGCGGCGGCGTCGAGATCGCGTTCGCGCACCACGGTTTCGAACAGGCTGTCCCAGATCTCGTCGCCGAGCCCGTGCGCGGCGTTGCCGAACGCGAAGGCCACCAGCCGGGCGCAGCGCGCCGAAACCGCCGCCAGCGCCGAGCTGCCGTTGCCGGGCCAGGCGGCGAGCGCCGCGCGCGCCTGCGCGTCGCAGCCGAGCGCGCGCAGGTGCGCGATGAAGGCGTCGTTGAAATCCTCCCAGTGCGCGCGCTCGGCCATTTCGCGGTCGCCGTCGAACAGCGCGCCGGTCGCATAGCCGCCGTCCGGGTTGATGGCGCCGGCGAGCAGCGCGCCGCGCTGCTGCGCCAGCAGCGACTTCAGCGCGCCGTCCGCGAGGGCCTGGCGGCCGAGATCGGCCATCAGCGCGTGCGTGGTCATGCCGGCGGCCAGCGCCGGCGCCGCGCCGCCCGCCAGCAGCAGCGCCGCGAGCATCCGCACGACGCGCCTCATGACTGCGCGCCGTCGGCGGCCCGGCAGCAGCCGGCTTCGAGCGCGTGCAGGCGATCGAACTCGCGCTGCGCGGCCGCCGTCTCGTCGCTGCCGCTGCCGCTGCCGCTGCCGGCGACCGAGGCGTCGCCGCAGGCCGCCAGACCCGCCGCCGCCAGCATCAGGCACGACCACGCCCGCCACGCGCCCGCCAGGCGCCGCTGTTCGCCACACTGCATGTCCCCGCCCCCGTTCGTTTTGCCGTCTGCGCCGGCGCCAGCGCCGGTGCGCGCAAGCTAGCGGAACGGCGTGACAGGCCCGTGGCGGCGCGCCGCGGACGGCCGCGTATTCAGGCTTCGGCGCGTTGCGCGGCCGGCGGCGGCGCGTCGAACGCCGCGGCGGGGGCGTCGTCGAGTGCGGCGAGCGGCAGCAGATCGCGGCCGGACGCGCGCCAGGCGTCGAGGCCGCCGAGCAGCGGCCGCACGTCGCTGAAGCCGAGCGCGCGCATGCGCTGCGCCATCTGCGCTGCGGAAATCTCGTTCGGGCACGCGCAGTAGAGGACCACGGTGCGATCGCGCGGCAGATCGGCGAGCGCCAGTTCGAGCACGTCCGGCTCCGGCGTGCTGGCGCCGGGAATGCGCCAGGGGTCCTGTTCGCGGTTCGGCGCCGAGCGCACGTCGATCAGCAGCGGCGGCGCTTCGGCGGCCATCAGCGCGTGCAGCTCGTCGACCGAGATGCGGCTGGCGCGCAGCGCGCGCAGTAGGCGCTGGCGCCGCCAGACGCGCTGCGCGATGAAGACGGCGAGCACCAGCAGCACCACGCCGCCGAGGCCGAGGCCGGCGTTCTGCAGCCAGGCCAGCAGCGCGTCGACCTGGCCGGCGAGCAGCGCGCCGAGCGCGAGCCCGCCGCCGACCCACAGCGACACGCCGGCGAGATCGTGCACGGCGAAGCGACGGAACGGCACGCGCGACAGGCCGGTCATCGGCACCGAGACGACCGCCAGCCCCGGCAGGAAGCGGGCGACCAGCAGGATGCGCACGCCGCGCCGCGCGAAGAAGGTTTCGGTGCGGCGCACGCAGGTGTCGCGCGACAGCGACAGGCGGCACAGCACGCGCAGCACGCGAAAGCCATAGCGGCGTCCGGCCAGATACCAGGCCGCATCGCCGGCGAAACCGCCGGCGACGGCGGCGGCGAAGGTCGCGGCCAGCAGCGCCGCCGCGTCGGCGCGGCCGACGGCGACGCTGCCGGCATAGATCAGCGCCGGCATCGTCGGCACCGGCAGGCCGAGCGCGGCGCCGCTCACGCACAGCGCCGCCAGCAGCGGCGCGAGGATCGTCGGGGACGGGGCGTCGAGCACGGAAAACCGGGAGCGGAAGCAGGGCGCGCAGTATTGCACCGGCGCGGCGATCACAGGATGCCGTCGATGCCATGACGTGGATCAAGGTGAGCACGGCGGCCGCGGCGCATGTTGAATTGCCGCCATTGCCCCTGCCGGAGACCCCTGATGCCGAGCAACAAGACCGAGATGCCTGCGGAAAGGAACCTTTACGCGGCGCTCGGCGGGCATGCGGCGGTGGTCGCACTGATCGACGCGTTCTACCGGCGCGTGCTCGCCGATCCGCTGCTGGCGCCGTACTTCAAGGGCGTGCCGCTCGAACGCCTGCGGCGCATGCAGTACGCGTTCTTCTCGGCGGCGCTTGGCGGCCCGGAAGACTACAAGGGCCGCGTCATCGCCCACGCGCACCAGGGCATGCACATCAGCCGCGAGCACTTCCAACATTTCGTCGATCATCTGTTCGAAACGCTGTCGCGCCTGCCGCTGAGCGAGCAGGACCGCTACGACATCATCGCCCGCATCAACCTGTATGCCGACGACGTGATCGGCGTCGGCTCGGACTTCGGCGACTGAGCGCCAGGCGGCGGCGGACAGCCCCCTAGTTCTGCGCCGCGAACTCGAACGCTTCGACGCTGCGGCGCTCGCCGCGCAGGAAGGCGTCGGCGACGTGCCGCAGCGGCGCGAGATCGACATCGCTTTCGCCGGCGGCGATCAGCTCGGCGAAGCGCGCGTACAGGCCGCGGTACTCGGCCTCCGCCGGCAGCGCCCGGGCGACGCCGTCGATCTCCAGCTCGCTGCCGCCGCGACCGACGCGCAGCGCGCCGCCGTCGGTCTCGACGACGATGTCCCAGGTCTGCGCTCCGCTCTGCAGGAAATCGAACGAGGCGCGAATGACGGTGTCCTCGCCGTCGATGAAGGCCAGCTCGGCGGCGATCGGCGCCTGGCGGTTGAGCGGAAAGTCGAGCGTCGCGCCGGTCAGGAAGAAGGCGCGCGGCAGGATGCGCGTGACGATCGACAGCGCGTTGATGCCCGGATCGAACACGCCGAGCCCGCCGGGCGCGAAGATCCAGTCCTGGCCCGGATGCCAGACGCGCACGTCCTCGCGCCAGTCGACGCGCACGCGGTGGATCGCGCGGCCCTGCAGCCAGGCGCGGGCCGGCTCGACCGCCGGCGCGTAGCGCGAATGCCAGCTCGCGAACAGCGTGCGCCGCTGCGCGCGCGCCAGCGCCGCCAGATCCTCGACCTCGCTGAGCGTGGCGCCCGGCGGCTTTTCGAGAAACACGTGGCGACCGGCGAGCAGCGCGGCGCGCGCCTGCGCATGGCGGCCCTGCGGCGGCGTGCACAGGGCGACCGCCTCGACACCCTCGCCGCCGGCGAGCAGTGCGTCAATGTCGCGGTAATGGGCGATGCCGTCGACGCTGGCGTTGCGGCTCGCCGCCGCGAGCAGCCGGAACGCCGGCGTCGCGGCGATCGCCGGCAGGTGCTGGTCGCGCGCGATCTTGCCGACGCCGACGATGCCGAGTCTGATCATGAAAGGTGCAGGCGGTGCGAAGGGACGCGCGCATCATAGCGGTGCCGCCGCACGGCGGAGCACGCCGCGGCCTGCGCCTCGGGCGAAGCCGCAGCGCAGCAGGCGCCGCACGCGCGTCAGCGCTGCGGCGCGATGCGCCAGATGCGGCCGCCGGCGTCGTCGCTGACCAGCAGCGCGCCGTCGCGCGCGACGGCGACGCCGACCGGGCGGCCCCAGACGCCGTCGTCGGCCGTGACGAAGCCGGTCATGAAATCCTCGTAGCCGCCGGCCGGCCGGCCGTCGCGGATCGGCACGCGCACCAGCTTGTAACCGGTGCGCAGGCTGCGGTTCCACGAGCCGTGCAGCGCGACGAAGGCATCGCCGCGAAACGCCGCCGGAAAGCGCGCAGCACCGGACGTCGCCTCGTAGAAAACCAGGCCGAGCGCCGCCGAGTGCGCCTGCAGCGGCACGTCGGGCACCGTCACCTGATCCTTCAGGTCCGGGCGCACGCCGGCATGGCGCGGGTCCTCGTGCGCGCCGAGGTAGTACCAGGGCCAGCCGTAGAACGCGCCTTCGCGCACGCTGGTCACGTAGTCGGGCACCAGATCGTCGCCGAGGCCGTCGCGCTCGTTGACCGCGCACCACGGCAGGCCGGTCGCCGGCTGCAGGGCCAGACCGACGCAGTTGCGCAGGCCGTTCGCGTACGGACGCAGCCCGCCGCGGCCGAGCGCATCGGTGACCCTCACCGTCGCGCGGCCGGCCTCGCTGCCCCAGGCGGCGCCGAGTCCATGCGCGCGCTCCCAGTCGCGCAGCGCCGCGCCGCTCAGCGCCGTTTCGCCCTCGGCGACGTTCGAGCCGGAGCCGATCGAGACGAACAGGCGGCTGCCGTCGGCCGAGAATTCGAGATCGCGCGTGCTGTGGCCGCCGCTGCTGTCGCTGAGGCGGTCGACGATCGTCTGCGGCCGCCCGCGCGCGGCCAGCTCGCCGCTGCGGTAGGCGTAACGCACGACGGCATTATGGGTGGCGACGTAGAGCCACTGCGGCTCGCCGCCCGGCGGATAGAAGGCGAGGCCGAACGGCCGGTCGAGTCCTTCGGCGTAGACCGCGCTCGTTTCGGCGCGCGCCGCGCCGTCGGCGGCGCGCAGCACGCGCACGCGGCCGGCGGCGGTCTCGGCGACGAACACGTCGCCGTTCGGCGCGACGCGAATGCGGCGCGGCGCCGCCAGTTCCTCGGCCCAGGCGCTGACCGCGAAGCCGTCCGGCACCGCCGGCAGCGCGCCGTCCGGACGCGCGGCGATGCTGGCGCGATTGCGCGACGACGGCGTCGCATACGGCGCCGGCAGCGCGGCGAGATCGACGCGATGCGTCTTGCCCGGCGCGTCCTCGCGCCCGTCGCCGCTGCGCTCGCGCGCCGGCGCGGCGGCGGCGGCGGGCGCCGCGCCGGGCGCACGCGTCGTCGCCAGGAAGGCGATCAGCGCCTCGCGCTGCGCGGCGTCGGGCACCGCGACCGTCATCGCCGTGCCCGGCACCTGCTGCGTCGGCGCGGCGAGAAAGCGCGACAGCGTCGCCGCATCCCAGCGCAGCTGCGCGTTCCTCAGCGCCCGCGTGTAGGCGTAGCCCGGCGCGCTCGCCGCGGCGCGACCGACGACGCCGCCGAGATCGGGGCCGACCGCGCCGCCCGGCGTGGCGCCGGCCGCGTGGCACAGCGCGCAGTGCCGCTCGAACAGCGCGCGACCGCGCGCCGCATCGTCGTCCGCCGCCGAGCCCGGCGACGGCACGCCGCTCAGCGCGGCGACCCACAGGGAGACCAGCACGAACGGCGGCGAAACGCGCGAGGGGGTCATGGCGGCGACGTCGGCAGCGGGGGACGCTCAACACTACCCGATGCCGGCCGCCGGCCGACAGGGCGCGCGCCGCGCGCCGGCGCCGCGGTCAGATGCAGGTCAGCAGCGCGGCGGCTTCGGCCAGCTCGATCAACGCGCCGGCGACGTCGCCGGTGAAGCCGCCGAGGCGGCGCAGCGCCAGCGCGCGCACGAAAAAAACGACGCCGGCGACCGCCAGCAGTGCCGCCCAGGCGCCGCCGGCCAGCGCCGCCAGCGCGGCGAGCGCGGCGACACCGAACTGCGCGCGCCGATCGGCATCGCGCGCCAGCGCCGCGCCGAGGCCGCCGTCGCGCACGTAGGGCGTACTCGCGAACAGCGCCGGCACCGCGGCGCGGGCCAGCGCCGGCGCCAGCAGCAGCGCGGGCGTCGCCGTGCCGGACGCCAGCAGCGTCTGCAGCGCCGCGAACTTCATCAGCAGCACGAGCCCCAGCACCGCGACCGCGGCGCTGCCGGCGCGCGGGTCCTTGAGGATCGCCAGCGTGCGCGCGCGATCGCCGTGGCCGCCGAGCCAGGCGTCGGCACAGTCGGCGAGTCCGTCGAGATGCAGCAGCCCGGTCAGCAACGCCCACAGCGCGAGCAGCAGCGCGGCGCGCGGCGCCGGCGGCAGCGCCGACGTGAGCCACGCCGCCAGCAGCAGCGCGGCGCCGATGACGAGTCCGACCGCCGGATACCAGTACAGCGAACGCCGCTGCGCGGCGGCGTCCGGCGCGCGCGACAGCGACAGCGGCAGCCGCGTCAGGAACTGCAGCGCGACGCAGAACGGATGCGGCGGCACGGTCACGGCGCGGCCACGACCGGCGGCGGCGCGCACGCGGCCAGACGCAGTCCGTCCGTCGCGGCGTGCGCGTCGAACGCGAGGCAGGCACCGTGCGGCACCTCGATCTGCGACAGCGCCGACAGCGCCAGGCCGTCGCGCCGCGCGCAGGCAATGCGCAGCGGCCCGCCGTGCGTGACGAGCAGCGCGTCGGCGCCCAGCGCGGCGACGTCGGCAAGCGCCGCGAGCACGCGCGCCGCCAGCGCCGGCAACGTTTCGCCGCGCGGCGGCGGGTGCGCGAGCGGATCGCGCCAGAACGCGGCGAGCGCCTGCGGCTCGCGCGCGTGCAGCGCCGCCACCGGCACGCCGTCCCAGTCGCCGAAATCCAGTTCGGCGAGCCGTTCGTCGAACGCCAGCGGCAGGCCGTGCGCGGCGGCGTAGGCGCGCGCGAACGCGGCGCAGCGCCGGCGCGGCGAGCTGAGCACGCGCGCCCAGCGCCCGTCGCGCGTCGCCGCGCGCATTTGCGCGTAGCCGCGCGCGCTCAGGCGCGGGTCGCTGCGGCCCAGGTAGCAGCCGGGCTGCCGCGTCTCGCCGTGGCGCAGCAGCGTCAGCCGCGTCACGCGCCGGCGCCGGCGACGCCGGCCTCGGCGAAGGTCGCCATGCCGGCGTGCAGCGCGCAGGCCAGACGCAGCAGCGGCACCGCCAGCGCCGCGCCGCTGCCTTCGCCGAGGCGCAGGCCGAGATCGAGCAGCGGCTCGGCGCCGAGCGCGGCGAGCAGATGCGCGTGGCCGGGCTCGGCCGAGCGGTGCGCGTACAGCAGCCACGGCGCGCAGGCCGGCGCCAGCCGCGTCGCGACCAGCGCCGCGGCGGTGGCGATGAAGCCGTCGACCAGCACCGGCACGCCGCGTTGCGCGCAGGCGATGAAACTGCCGGCGAGCGCGGCGATCTCGAAACCGCCGAGCCGGCGCAGCGCCTCGCGCGGCGCGCCCAGCGCCGCGCCGTGCAGCGCCAGCGCGCGCTCGATGACGGTGGCCTTGTGCGCGACGCCGCGCGCGTCGAGTCCGGTGCCCGGCCCGGCCAGCTCGCGCGGCGGCCGACCGAGCAGCGCGCAGGCGAGCGCGGTCGCGCTGGTGGTGTTGGCGATGCCCATGTCGCCGCCGACAAACAGCCCGGCGCCGGCCGCGTGCGCGCGGCACGCCGCGTCGGCACCGCAGCGCAGCGCTTCTTGCAGCTGCGCCGCCGTCATCGCCGGCTCGCGGGCGAGATTGGCGGTCGACGGCGCGATATGGGCGCGGCGCACGCCTGGTGCGCGGCTGGCGGCGACGGTGCCGAGGTCGATCACCTCCAGCGTCGCGCCGAGCTGCGCGGCGAGCACGCTGATCGCGGCGCCGCCGGCGGCGAAGTTGTCGATCATCTGCGCCGTCACCGCCTGCGGAAAGGCCGAGACGCCTTCGGCGGCGACGCCGTGGTCGGCGGCAAACACACTGATCCACACCGTGTCGAGCTGCGGCCGTTCGCGACATTGCAGCGCCGCCAGCCGCACCGCCAGCGCTTCGAGCGCGCCGAGCGAACCCGGCGGCTTGGTCAGCTGCGCCTGGCGCGCGCGCGCCGCGGCGGCGCAGGCGGCGTCGGGTGCGGCGATCGGCCGCTGGTCATCGGCAGCATCGGATGCGTCCATCTAGCGTCCCGTCTCAGAAGTTTCTTGATGAAGTCGCCGGGGGCTTTTCGCGGCTGGCAAGGCGCAACGACGAGGCACGGCACCGCTATGGCGAGGAGGCGCAACGCCGCCAGGCACGAAAAGAACCGGCGAATTCGCATGCGAATTTCGGAGACAGGACACTAGAGACTTCCCTTGAGCGCCAGCGGCAGGCCGGCGACGGTCAACAGCACGCGCTCGCAGCGCTCGGCGAGGCGCTGGTGCAGCACGCCCGCCTCGTCGACGTAGCGCCGCGTCAGCGCGCCGAGCGGCACGATGCCGAGGCCGGTTTCGTTGGCGACGAGGATCAGCGTGCCGGGCAGCGCCGGCACGGCATCGAGCAGCGCCTCGCGCTCGCGCTCGATGCCGGCCGCGTCGGCCTCGCACAACAGATTGGTCAGCCACAGCGTCAGGCAGTCGACGATCACGACGCGCCCGGCCGCCGCCTCGCGGCGCAGCGCCGCGGCGAGCGCCAGCGGCGCCTCGACCAGCGCCCAGTGCGGCGGCCGCCGCGCGCGATGCGCGGCGATGCGCGCGCGCAGTTCATCGTCGCCGCTGTCGCGCGCGGTGGCGATGTAGCAGACCGGCGCGCCGGCGGCGGCGGCGAGGCGCTCGGCGAGCCGGCTCTTGCCGGAGCGCACGCCGCCGAGGATCAGGGTTTTCATGACGCGGCTCCGCTGCAGGCCGCGAGCAGCCGCGGCAGATCGAGATGCGTTTCCAGCGCGTCGGCGAGGCGCTCGATCGCCGCTTCGCGCAGCGCCTCGCGGTCGAGCGGCGCGGCCTCGGCGAGGCCGGCCCAGGCAAGCAGCGCCGTGCAGGCCGCCGGCGTGTCGAACAGGCCGTGCAGGTAAGTGCCGGCGATCTGGCCGTCGTCGCTCCGCGCGCCGTCGGCGCGGCCGTCGGCGAGCTGCGCGAACGGCTGCGCCAGCGCCGGTCCGGCGCTGACGCCGGCGTGGATCTCGTAGCCGCGCACTGGCGTCGCGCCATCGCCGAGGCACAGATGGCCGGCGACGTTGCGCAGCTGCTTGTCGGCAGCCAGCCGCGTCGTCAGCGCCAGCCAGCCGAAACCGTCGGCGGCGCCGGGCGGGCCTTCGAGGCCGAGCGGATCGTCGATGCGCGCGCCGAGCATCTGCAGGCCGCCGCAGATGCCGAGCACGCGGCCGCCGTAGCGCAGATGGCGGCGCAGATACGCGTCCCAGCCCTGCGCGCGCAGCTGCGCCAGATCGCTGCACACCGCTTTCGAGCCGGGCAGGATCACGAGGTCAGCCGGCGGCGGCGTCTGCAGCAGGCCGACGTAGCGGAAATCGACCTGCGGGTGCGCGCGCAGCGCATCGAAGTCGGTGTGGTTGCTGATGTGCGGCAGCGCCGGCACCACCACGCGCAGGCCGTCGCCGCTGCCGCCGGCGTCGAGCGCGTCCTCGGCGTCGAGCGCCAGGCCGTGCAGGTACGGCAGCACGCCGTAGACCGGCAGGCCGGTCTGCGCCTCCAGCCAGCGCAGGCCCGGTTCGAGCAGCGCCGCATCGCCGCGGAAGCGGTTGATGACGAAGCCGCGCACGCGCGCGCGCTCGCTGGCCGAGAGCAGCGCCAGCGTGCCGACCAGCTGCGCGAACACGCCGCCGCGATCGATGTCGGCAATCAGGATCACCGGACAGTCGACCGCTTCGGCGAAGCCCATGTTGGCAATGTCGTGCGCGCGCAGATTGATCTCGGCCGGCGAGCCGGCGCCTTCGACGACGATCGCCTCGTACTGCGCCGCGAGCCGCGCGTACGAAGCCAGCACCGCGTCGCGGGCGACGCGCTTGTAGTCGTGATAGGCGCGCGCGTCCATGTTCGACAGCGCGCGGCCGTGGACGATGACCTGCGCGCCGGTATCGCTGTTCGGCTTGAGCAGGATCGGATTCATGTCGGAACTGGGCGCGATGCCGGCGGCCTGCGCCTGCAGCGCCTGGGCGCGGCCGATCTCGCCGCCGTCGGCGGCGACCGCGCTGTTCAGCGCCATGTTCTGCGGCTTGAACGGCGCCACGCGCACGCCGCGCCGGCGCAGCACGCGGCACAGGCCGGCGACCAGCGTGCTCTTGCCGGCGTCCGAGCTGGTGCCCTGGACCATCAGCGTGCGCGCGCTCATGCGGCGACCGCTCCGCGCCCCGCTGCGCCCCGCTCGCGCAGCACCGCATGCAGCGTCGCGTCGAGCCGCGCCCAGCCGTCGGGCGGCGGCAGGCCGAAGCGCAGCCCGGCCGGCGTGCGCACGGCGCCGGCGTACAGCCGCGTCAGCACCGCGCGCCGCGCCAGCGCCTCGTGCACGGCCGGCGCGGCCGGCGTCGGGCACCACTGGAACAGCGCGCAGCCGCCGGCCGGCGCCAGGCCGTGCGCGTGCAGCAGCGTCGCGAGCCGCGCCGCGTCCGCTGCGAGACGGCGGCGCGCAGCGGCCTGCCAGGCGCGGTCGCGCAGCGCCGCCGCGGCGATCACGCGCGACGGCCCGGCCAGCGGCCACGGGCCGAGCGCGTCGGCCAGCCGCGCGCGCAGCGCGGCGCTGGCGGCGACGAAGCCGACGCGCGCGCCGGCGAGACCGAAGAACTTGCCGAGCGAGCGCAGCACGATCAGACCGTCGCGCCGCCCCGCCTCGGCCGCCAGGCTGGCCCCGGCCTCGGCGTCGATGAAGGCCTCGTCGACGATCAGCCAGCCGCCGCGCGCGGCCAGCGCGGCGTGCCAGCCGAGCAGCGTCGCGGCGTCGAAGCGCGTGCCGTCCGGATTGTTCGGCCGGGCGACGACCAGCACCTCGCAGTGCCGCGCCGCGTCGGCGCATTGCGCGGCGTCGACGGCGCGCAGCGCGTGCCCGGCCTCGTGCCAGCAGTGCGCATGCTCGCCGTACATCGGCGTCAGCACCGCGACGCGCGAGCGCGGGCGCAGGCGCGGCAGCTGCTGGATCGCCGCCTGCGAGCCGGCGACCGGCAGCAGTTCGGCGCCGTAGGCTTCTCGCGCCGCGGCGCCGAGGCCGTCGTCGTCGTCCGGCAGCGTGTGCAGCGCCGCCAGCGCGGCATGCGCGACCGCCGGCGGCGGCGTCCACGGCTGCGGATTGAGGCCGGTCGACAGATCCAGCCAGTGCGCCGGCGCCTGGCCGTAGCGCGCCGCCGCGGCGCGCACGCGTCCGCCGTGCTCAAGCATCGCGCGCACCGCCGCCGAACGCCGCGAGCAGCGCGCCGCCCAGCGCCAGGCCGGACGCGAGCAGCAGCCACAGCGCCAGCGTGCGCGCGACCAGACGCAGCGCGCGCTCGATGCCGGCCGCGTCCGGCGCGGCGCCGGCGCCGAGCGCCGGCCGCGCCTTCCACACGCCGCGGTAGTGCGCGCCGCCGCCGAGCGCGAGCCCGAGACTGCCGGCGCCGCTGCTCATCACCGGCCCGCCGTTCGGGCTCTCGCAGGCGGGCGCCTGCTGCCGCCAGCAGCGCAACGCCGCGCGCGTGTCGCCGAGCACGGCGTAGCTGAGCGCGGTGAGGCGCGCCGGCACGTAGTTCAGCGCGTCGTCGAGGCGCGCCGCCGCCCAGCCGAACGCGCGCAGGCGCGGCGTGCGGTAGCCCCACATAGCGTCGAGCGTGTTGACAAGGCGGTAGGCGAGCGCGCCCGGCGCGCCGGCGACGGCGAACCAGAACAGCGCGCCGAACACGGCGTCGTTGCCGTTCTCGAGCACCGATTCGGTCGCCGCCGCGGCGACGCGCGGCGCGTCGAGATCCTGCGGGTCGCGGCTGACCATCGCGCCGACGCGCGCACGCGCCGCCGGCAGATCGCCCGCCTGCAGCGCGACGGCGACGCGCCGCGCATGCTCGCGCAGGCTGCGATGGCCGATGCAGGCGTACAGCAGGGCGACGCCGACGCTGAAGCCGAAGACCGGCACCGCCGCAAGCGCGGCGGCGGCCGCCACCGGCGGCACGACGAGCAGCAGCAGCGCGACGACGCCGCGCGCGCGGCGCGCGCAACCGCGGTTCAGCCAGGTTTCGGCGCCGGCGGCGAGACGCCCGTACGCGACCAGCGGATGGCCGCGGCGCGGTTCGCCGAGCGCCGCATCGAGCGCGATCGCGAGCAGCATCGCCAGCGCCGTCGCCGTCAGCCCGCTCATGCGCACGCTCCGAACAGGCGCGCCGTCGCCGCCGGGTTCGACGCGAAGTAGAAATGCACGTACGAGGCGGTCAGTGCGCCGCAGCGGTAGATCGACTCGCCGGCCGCGCCCTGCGCGTCCTGCGCGCGCAGCGCCGGCGTCAGCGCGGTCTCGAGCGTCGAGTAGTGGAAGCTGTGGCCGCGCAGGACGCCGGCGCCGAAATCGGCCTGCTGCAGCGCCAGCGCCTGCAGGCGCGGCTGCATCGTCGCCGTCGCGTCGAGCAGGCCGGCGAGCGGATGCGCGAGGCCGTCGCGGTCGACCAGCGCGCGGCACACCGCCATCAGCCCGCCGCACTCGGCGAGGATCGGCCGGCCGGCGGCGTGATGCGCGCGCAGCGCGGCGAGCAGCGCGTGGTTCTGCGCGAGCCGCGCCGCGTACAGCTCCGGATAGCCGCCGGGCAGCCACAGCGCCTCGCAGTCCGGCAGCGCGGCGTCGTGCAGCGGCGAGAAGAAGCGCAGCTCGGCGCCGAGCGCGCGCAGGCAGTCGAGATTGGCCGGATAGATGAAGCCGAATGCCGCGTCGCGGGCGACGGCGATGCGCCGGCCGGCGAGCCGCGGCGGCACCGCCGGCGCCGGCTCCGGCGCGGCGAAGCGCACGCGCGGCAGCGCCGCGAAATCGAACGCGGCGCCGAGCGCATCGGCGGCGGCGTCGAGGCGCGCGTCCAGATCGGCGATCTCCGCGGCCTGCAGCAGCCCCAGATGCCGTTCCGGCAGCGCGTAGCGCGCATCGCGCGGCAGATGGCCGCGGCAGGCGAGGCCGTCGGGCAGGCCGGCACCGAGCATCCGCGCGTGCCGCGCGCCGCCGACGCGGTTGGCGAATACACCGTGCATCGGCAGGCCGTCGCGATAGCGCGCCAGGCCGTAGGCGACGGCGGCGAAGGTCTGCGCCATCGCCGACGCGTCGATCACGGCCAGCACCGGAATGCCGAAGCGCTGTGCCAGATCGGCGCTCGACGGCGTGCCGTCGTAGAGACCCATCACGCCTTCGACCAGCAGCAGATCGGCCTGCGCGGCCGCCTCGTGCAGAAGCGCGCGGCAGCCGGCTTCGCCGACCATCCACAGATCGAGCTGATGCACCGGCGCGCCGCTCGCGCGTTCGAGCAGCATCGGATCGAGAAAGTCCGGGCCGGTCTTGAACACACGCACGCGGCGACCCTCGCGCACGGCGCGGCGCGCCAGCGCCGCCGTCACCGTGGTCTTGCCCTGCCCGGAGGCGGGCGCGGCGATCAGCAGCGCAGGGCAGGACGCGCTCACAGCTCGATGCCCGGCTGCGCCTTGATGCCGGCCGCGAACGCGTGCTTGAGCGCACCCATGTCGGTGACGGTGTCGGCGGCGGCGATCAGTTCCGGCGGCGCCGCGCGGCCGGTGACGACGACGTGCTGCAGCGGCGGCCGCGCGGCGAGCGCGGCGACGACTTCGCCGACCTCGAGGTAGCGGTGCTTGAGGGCGATGTTGAGCTCGTCGAGCACGACCAGCCCGAGCGCCGGATCGCGCAGCATCTCCCGCGTCACGTCCCAGGCGGCGCGCGCGGCGCGAATGTCACGCTCGCGGTCCTGCGTCTCCCAGGTGTAGCCCTCGCCCATGACGTGATAGCGGACCTGCGCGTAGCGCCGGAAGAAGCGCTCCTCGCCGGTTTGCCAGCGGCCCTTGATGTACTGCACGACGCCGACCTGCATGCCGTGGCCGAGCGCGCGCGCGACCATGCCGAACGCCGACGAACTCTTGCCCTTGCCGTTGCCGGTCAGCACCAGCAGCACGCCGCGCTCGGTCTGCGCCGCCGCGATCCTGCCGTCGACGACAGCCTTCTTGCGCTGCATGCGCGCGCGATGACGCGCGTCGAGACCGGCTTCGTCGTCGCGGCGCATGTCGCCGGCGTCCGCGGTCGCGTGGCTCAAGCCTGCGGCCGTTCGTCGCGGCCGCCGCGCCACTGCGGCAGCACCGCGGCGGCGACGATGTGCAGCAGCGCGATCAGGGCCAGATACGCCGGCGTGACGGTGACGAAGTTGACGTAGTAGCGCGCGAAGCGCTGCAGATACTCGGCCAGGTTCGGCTCGGCGTAGCGGCCGCCGAGCCAGTAGAACGAACCGTTCGAGATCAGATAGGCGAGATGGGTGGCGACGATCGCCGCGCCGGCAAAGCGCAGCAGCGTCCGCGGACGGAAGCGGTAGCCGCGGCGCAGCCACGCGCCGGCCAGCCACAGCGCGCCATGCGCCGGCACCAGAAAGGCGTAGGCCGGCGTCACGCAATAGTTGCTGATCCCGAGATGCTGGATGACGACGTAGTCGATCGCGACCGCTTCGAGCATCAGCGCGGTGAACACCACGAGACCGCGGCGACCGGCGAAGTAGAAGCCGCCGGCGAAGAACGTCGCCCACGATGCATCGGGCAGTTGCGCGAAGTGCGCGTAGCGCGTGCTCAGCATCAGCAGCGCGAGCAGGCCGAAGATCGTCAGCGCCGCGGGACGGCTCAGATTCAAGGTGCTGTTCATGTGGACCTCCTGTTGAGCAAGAGGCCCGGCGCCGGACGGCGCCGGGCGCAGTTTCAGCCGGCCGGCGCGTAGCGCACGGTGAAGAACCAGCCGGTGCCGGGCGAGCCGTAGCCGGCAGCCGTCTGATAGTCCTTGTTCAGCACGTTGGCGGCCTTCGCCTGCAGCGTCCACGACGGCAGTACGCGCCAGTCGGCGCGCAGATCGAACGTCGTGTAGCCGCCGAGCTTCACCGTGTTGGCGACGTTGTCGTAGCGCTCGCCGGACGCGAACACCGTCGTGCCGATCGAGAACGCGCGCCAGTCGTGGTCGAGATCGACGCGCGCCGTCTGCCGGGCGCGGCGCGGCAGCGCCTTGCCCTTGCCGGCGCCGTCGCTGCGGTTCTCGGCGTCGAGCCAGTTCAGGTACAGCTGCGCGCGCAGTGCGTCGCGCTGCGCGCCGAGCTGGGCCTCGGCGCCGAGGATGCGCGCCTCGCCGATGTTGTCGGGCGCGCCGTAGTCGCCGCTCAGCGGGTTGTAGACGATCAGCTGGTCGACGGTCGTGCGGTAGCCGTTCAGCGCCCAGTTCCAGCGGCCGCCGGCGAAGCGGCCATCGCCGCCGGTGCTGAGCTCGACGCTGTGCGAGCTTTCCGGCGCGAGCGTCGCATTGCCGTAGCCCGGGTAGTAGAGATCGTTGAAGCTCGGCGCCTTGAACGCCGAGCCGTACGAGACGCCGGCATGCAGGCCCTCGGACCAGCGATAGGCGTAGGCGACGGCGCCGGTGTCGTGCGTGCCGTACTGCTGGTTGTCGTCGTGGCGGCCGCTCAGCTGCAGCTCGTGGCCGGCGCGACGCAGCTGGTACTGCGCGAAGACGCCGGTGTTGTCGCGCGTGTCGACCGCGTAGGCGGTATCGCCGCCGACGCGGTCGTGCGTGAAGTCGACGCCGGCGCTGAGCATCTGGCCGGCGCCGACGCGCAGGTCGTTCTGCCAGGAATAGCTGTCGCGATAGGTCTCGATCGAACCGCGGTTGCGCGTCAGGCCGCCCATGTAGTCGTCGACCGGCGTGTCGTGGAACGAGTCGCCGAAGTCCTGGCTCTGGCCGGCGCCGAGCGTCACGTCCCAGACCGGCAGCGGCGAGAAGCGCGCGCGGCCGCCGAACAGCTGCTGGCGGTTGTAGGCCTCGTTGCTGTAGCTGCCGTCGTACTCGTTGTGACTGTCGGCGCGCAGGTAATGCGCTTCGAGCGTCGCGCCGTTCGCGAAGGTCCAGCCGCTGTTCAGCGAGCCCGACGCGCTGCGGAAACCATCGTGATCCGGCTCGTCGCCGGCCGGCCTGACGTTGATGCCGTCGGTCGTCGAGCCGGCGAGACCGACGCTGTACCAGCCGCCGCGGCCGTAGCCGCCGCGCACGCTGCCTTCGACCTTGCCGCTGCCGTAGTTGCCGCCGCCGAGCGAGAACGCCGGCGTCAGCGCGCCGCCGGCGCTGCCGCGCCGGGTGAAGATCTGGATCACGCCGCCGATCGCCTCGGAGCCGTACAGGCTCGAACGCGGGCCGCGCACGATTTCGATGTGGTCGATCAGGTCGACCGGAATCTGCTCGTAGGCCGTGGTGCCGAGCGTCGCCGAACCGACCTTGAGGCCGTCGATCAGCACGACCAGATGATCGCCGTTGGTGCCGCGCATGAACAGCGAGCTCGCCTTGCCGGGGCCGCCGTTGCTGACGACGTTGACGCCGGGCAGGCCGACCAGCAGCGCCGGCAGATCGCGCGGCTGCAGGCGATCGATGTCCTCGCGGGTGATGACGGTGACCGGCGCCTGCGTCTCGCCGGCTTTCTCGGCGACGCGGCTGGCGGTGACGATGATGGTGTCCGGATCGGCCGCGGCGACTTCGAGCGGTGCGGCGGATTGGGCGTAGGCCGGCGCGACGCCGGCGGCGATGAGTGCAACGAGCGCCTTGTTGAAAGGCATGGACGATCTCCCGGTGCCGTCGCCCCACGCGACGGCCAGTGGTCTTGGGTCGAAGACCGCGGGAGAAACCTTCGGGCAGGCGCGACCGGGAACGGATCTCGCCTGTTCCGGCAGCGCCCACCGCGAGCCTTCACGTGATCCGGGCCGGTATCCGGGCTCGCGGTTTTGTCGATCCGCGCCTTCCCATGTCGGATGACACAGTGGCTCGTTGCGGACGACGACACGCTTACCGTTGCGGGGGCAGCGCCGGCCTGATCGTCGCCGCAAGGCGAACGACGCACCGGCTTCCCGTTTAACCGCACCGCCGGTGAAAGGCGGCGCGGCACCTGGAACGGCGCGCACTGTATGCGAGCGCGCGCGGCGGAACAAGCGCCGACCGGACGAGGCGGCGCCGCATCTACAATGCGCCGCGTCCCTCATTTCGCGCCCCATGATCACGCTCTACGGCATCAAGAACTGCGACACCGTCCAGCGCGCCCGCCGCCGTCTCGACGACGACGGCATCGCCTATCGCTTCCACGACTTCAAGACCGAGGGCCTGAGCGCCGCGCTCGCGCAGCAGTGGCTCGACGCGCTCGGCGTCGACGTCGTCGTCAACCGCAAGGGCACGACCTGGCGCCGCCTCGACGAAGCCACGCGCGCCGGCCTCGACGCGTCGAACGCCGCCGCGCTGCTGGCGCGCGAGCCCTCGCTGGTCAAGCGCCCGGTGATCGTCTGGCCGGGCGGCATCCTCGCCGGCTTCGCAAAAAGCGACGAGGACGCGATCGTCGCGCGCCTGCGCGGCTGAAGCGCCGCGCGGCCACCTTCAGACCGCGAAGTACGGCGCCAGGCGACGGCGGCGGGATGCCGCGCGCGCGGCTCGACGAAACCGCGGCAGCAGGCCGCGGTTCTCCGTTCGTTGCCGTTCAGACCATGCCGCCGTTGGCGCGCAGCACCTGGCCGTTGATCCAGCCGCCGTCGGGGCCGATCAGGAACGCGACGCTCGCGGCAATCTCGTCCGGCGTGCCGAGCCGTTCGAGCGGGTTGAGCCTGGCGAGGCGCTCGATCAGCTCCGGCGACTTGCCGTCGAGGAACAGCTCGGTCGCGATCGGGCCCGGCGCCACCGCATTGACGGTGATCGAGCGGCCGCGCAATTCCTTGGCCAGCACCCCGGTCAGCGCTTCGACCGCCGCCTTGCTCGCCGCGTAAATGCCGTAGCGCTCCAGGCGCAGGCCGAGCACGCTGGTCGAGAGGCTGACGATGCGGCCGCCGTCGCGCAGGCGCCGCGCGGCCTCGCGCAGGCCATTGAACGCCCCCTTGAGGTTGATCGCGATCTGGCGGTCGAACAGTTCGTCGCCGGCCTCGCCGATCGCCGCCAGCTGCATCACGCCGGCGTTGTTGACGAGCACGTCGACGCCGCCGAACGCGGTCGCGGCGGCGTCGAACAGCTGCGCGACGGCGGCCGGATCGGCGACGTCGGCGCGCACCGCGAGGCCGCGGCCGCCGGCGGCTTCGATCTCGTGCACGAGCGTTTCAGCGGCGGTGCGGCTGCCGGCGTAGTTGACGACGACGGCGTAGCCGTCGTGCGCGAGCCGGCGGGCGATGGCGGCGCCGATGCCGCGCGCGGCGCCGGTGACGATGGCGACGCGGGCGTTCGGGGTCTCCGGAATCCGGGGGACGTTCATGGCAATGCTCCTGTAGCGGGAATGGCCTCATGGCCGACCCGCACAGGCTATGAATTCACGCTTTCCGGATAATCCCGCAGAATCCGCGAAGACCTTCCGGATTATCCGAACAAAGGACGGCGATGGACCGGATCGACGCGATGCGCCTCTACACCCGCGTGGTCGAGCGCCGCAGCTTCACGCTCGCCGCCGAGGACCTCGGCCTGCCGCGCTCGACGGCGACCGATGCGATCCAGGCGCTCGAAGCGCGGCTCGGCGTGCGCCTGCTGCAGCGCACGACCCGCCACGTGCGGCCGACGCTCGACGGCGAGGCCTACTACGCGCGCTGCCTGCAGCTGCTCGACGAGTTCGAGGACGCCGAGTCGGCGTTCCACGGCAAGAAGCCCGGCGGCCTGCTGCGCGTCGACGTGCACGGCACGCTGGCGCGCCGCTTCGTGCTGCCCGGCCTGCCGCGCTTCCTCGCCGAGTACCCGGAGCTGCAGCTGTACCTGAGCGAGGGCGACCGCCTCGTCGATCTGGTCCGTGAGGGCATCGACTGCGTGCTGCGCGTCGGCACGCCGAGCGAACCGGAAATGGTCGCGCGCCGCGTCGCGACGCTGGCCGAAGTCAGCTGCGCCGCACCCGGCTATCTCACCCGGCACGGCGTGCCGGCCTCGCCGGATGCGCTCGACGGCCACCGTATGGTCGGCTTCCGCTCGTCGGCGAGCGGGCAGCTGCTGCCGCTCGAATTCACCGTCGACGGCGTCGTGCAGACGCGCCTGCTGCCGGCGACGGTCTCCGTCAACGGCGCCGAGAGCCTGGTCGCCGCCGCGCGCCTGGGCCTGGGCCTGATCCAGGTGCCGCGCTACCACGTCGAGGACGATCTGCGCCGCGGCACGCTGGTCGAGGTGCTGCCGCAGCATCCGCCGTCGCCGTCGCCGGTCTCGCTGCTGTACCCGCGCAACCGGCATCTGTCGCCGCGCGTGCGCGTGTTCATCGACTGGGTGGTGCGCGCGTTCGAGGCGCAGCCGGACAGCGACGGCGTGGCGCGCGCCTCGACCTGAAGCCCGGCAACGGCGCGCGACTCCTGCGCAGCGCGCACACCGGGCCCCGGACTTCGGCGCCCGGACGTCGGCCCGGCGCGCCTCAATGGCGCCGGAGCCGCGCGGTCAGTGCGCCGTCGCGCGGTCAGTGCGCCGTCGCGCGCCACGCGAACGACACGCGCGCGGTCCGGCCGGGCGCGACGGTCACGGTCGCGGTCTGCTCCTGCTCCGCGTAGCGCGCACGCACGACGTAGCGGCCCGGCGGCAGGTCGGCGAGCAGGTAGGGACCGTCGGTGACGACATCGAGCAGCGTCGCGCCGCCGACTTCGCTGACGCTGACCGGGATCGACGCGAGAAACACGCCGCGGCCGTCCTCGTTCGCCGACAGCGTCAGCGCCAGCGAGTAGCGCGCGGCGGCAGCCTGGATCGCGGCCGCCTCCTCGCTGCCGACGCCGCCGGACAGATACGGCACGCCGCCTTGTACCCGGACCGGCGGCAGCGCCGGATCGCGTGCCGCGGTGCCGGCGTCCGTTGCGGGCGCCAGCGTCGGCGCCGCGCTCGGCGGCGCGGCCGCCGCCTCGTTCGCCGCCTCGTTCGTCAGCTGCGACCAGCTCAGCGCGAGGCGCTGCGGCCGGCCGGCGACGAGCTGGACGACGCGCGTCCGCGTCTCGCCGCCGTAGCGCGCCGCGATCTCGTAGCGGCCGGGCGGCAATTGCACCAGCAGATACGGGCCGTCGCTGACGACGTCGAGCAGCGTGCGCCCGGCATCGTCGCGGATCGTCAGCGGCACCGTCGCCAGATAGACGTCGCGGCCGCCGCTGCGCGCCGACAGGCTGATGCTCAGCGCGAACTGCTCGCGCGCGGCCTGGATCGCCGCGGCTTCGTCGCTGCCGATGCCGCCGGACAGATAGCGGATCTCGCCCTGCGTCTGCAGCGGCGGCAGCGCGGCCGCGGGCGAGGCCGCGGCGACCGACGACAGCATGACGGCGAGCAGCGCCGCGCCCACCCACGCGCGCACCAACGTGCCTTTCCCGGCCATGGCGGAACTCCTGCGACGTCCTGTCGAAACCCGAGGATGCGGCAAGCCCGCCGCGCCCGCCAGCGGCGGCCGGCCATCGCCCCGGCGCGCGCGCAGGCCGGCCGACGCCGCGCGGACCCGGAAACCGGCGCGCCGTTCGTCGCCCGGGCCGGGCCGCTCGTACCGACGAGCGCCGCGCCCGCGCGAGGTGCCGGTCGGGTTTTTCCCGATCCGCCGTGCACCGCGGCATTCGCACGGCAGCGGGCCGCGAAACGGCCGCCGGCACGCCGCGCCGGAACGCGCGGCCGGCGCGGTCGGGCGATACCCGTCCGGATCGCGCTGACGCGAGGCCGCACCGCGCTGACGAGACTGCGACGGCGAGCGCTGTTTCCGTCGTCCGCCCGACCGTCCGCCATGCCGACCATCGCCCCGCCCGTCCGCCGCCCGATGCGCCTGCTCGCCCTGCTGGGCGCGGTGCTGGCGTTCGGCGCCGGCTGCGCCGCCTCGGCGGCACCGAGCCCGCCGGCCGACGACGATGCCGCCCGCATCGGCGCTGGCGCCGCGCGCGCGCCGGGCACCGACTACCGCAGCACCGCGCTGGCGGACGGTCGCACCCGCGTCAGCACCCGCATCCGCAGCTTCGACGGCGAAACGCTCGATCTGACGTTCGAACTGCCGGCCGCGGCCGGACGCGATTCGCTGCGCGAGTTCGGCATCCACGACGCGGAACTCGAATCGCTGCGCGCCGCCTGTCTCGCCGCGCCGCGCTGCGAGCAGGCCGCCTTCGACCGGCAGACGACGCGCTACTACCGCGAGCACGCGCTGCGCCTGCGCCCGGTCGCCGGCCAGGTCTCGCGCCTCTCCGTGGATATCGCCGAAGTCGTGCGCCGCAACCGCGCTCGCGTGCGGCCGGTCGCGCAGGCCCTGCGCGCCGCCGCCGCCGCGCGCGGCCGCGACGCGGACTGGACGATGCGCGCGGCGATCGCGCTAGTGCAGACCGGACTCCTCTACCGGCGGCCGGCGCTCAGCGAAGACGGCCGCCAGATCCTCGGCTTCTATCCACCGCCGCGCGCGCTGGAACAGGGTTACGGCGACTGCGATACCAAGGCGGCGCTGCTGGCGGCGATCCTGCAGAACCTCGGCGACACGCCGCTGGTCGGCGTGCACGTGCGCCGCCACTACCTGCTCGGACTGGCGGCGACGCCGCGCGCCGGCGAAGCGGCCATCACGCACGGCGGCCGCCCCTGGGTACTGCTCGAAGCGGCCGGCCCCGCGCAGCGCGCGCCCGGCCGCATCGCCGACAGCACGCAGGCCGCGCTCGCGCGCGGCGAGGGCCTGCGCATCGATCCGCTGTGAGCGGCCTTCAGCGGCCGCGGTAGGCCGGCGGAATCGTCAGCTCGTAGGTGACGCCGGAGCCGGTCTTGCCGATCGCCAGGTTCGGTCCGCGCTGCGAGCTGAAGTAAAGCCGCGAACCGTCGGCGGTGAACGCCGGGCCGGTCAGTTCCGAGCCGCCGAGCGTGATCTGCAGCAGCGTCTTCGCCGGCGCGCCGGGCACGATCACCATCAGCCGCATCGCCTCGCCGTCCTCGGCGACGACGATGTCGCCGGCCGGGCTGACCACGAGGTTGTCGACGTCGTCGAACGGCGGATCGATCGAGGCGTTGTCGAACACGGTCTGGATCAGACCGTTGTCGATGTCGTAGGCGTAGACGCGGTTGTCGCCCTTGGTGGTGAAGAACACCAGCGCGCGCGTCGCGCCGCTGCCGCCGGCCGGGATCGCGGTCAGCGCGTCCGGCACCGCGTAGTGCCAGATGCCTTCGCCGCCCTTGAACACCGTGCCCGGCACCGCCTGACCGGCGGCGGCGAGCGCCGAGCGCACCTCGCCCTGGGCGCGGCCGGGCTCGGCGACGTCGATCCAGCTGACCTTGCGCAACAGGCGGGCGTGGTCGTCGCCGTCGATGTAGGCGTCGTTCTCGTAACCCTCGACGTTCATCACCTGCAGGCGGCCGCTTTCCATCTTCAGCCGCGTCACGCCGTTCTCGGTGACGAGATCGCTGGCGTCGGCGACGAAGCGGTAGAAGCGGCCGTCGCCGGCGTCCTCGGTCAGAAACACCGTGCGCGTCGCCAGATCGATGCAGGCCGCCTCGTGATTGAACAGGCCGAGCGCCGGCAGCGCGCGCGCGTCGTCCGGCGTGCCGAACGGCTGGCACTCGTAGACCTGGCCGTCGCCGGTTTCCTCGCAGGACAGCCAGGTCTGCCACGGCGTTTTGCCGCCGGCGCAGTTGCGGCGCGTGCCGTCGAGGATGCGGTAGGCGGCGGTAACGGTGCCGTCGGCGGCGAAGCGCAGCGCGCCGACGCCGCCGTCGCGGCTGGAGCCGAACACGCTGCCATTGACGCTGGTCTCGCTGTTGCTGACGTAGACCCAGCCGCCGTCCGGCGCATCGAACACGGCGCCGCCGTCCGGTGCGTTGTGCCAGACGTAACCGCTGAGGCCAAGCAGGTCGAAATTGCCGGTGACCGGATTCGTGTAGTGCCGGGCGACCGCGCGGATCGAGAAGCCTTCCGGGATGAGGATGCCGTCGAGCCCGGCGTCCTGCAGCTCGCTGATCGTCGACAGCGGCCCCGGCGTCACCGGCAGCGCGTCGCTGCGCGGCGCCGCGGCGTCCGAGCCGCTGCCGCCGCAGGCGGCCAGCCACGACGGCAGGCCGAGCGCGCCGGCGCCCAGGAACACGCGGCGCAGGAATTCGCGACGATCGCTCGTCGCAGTGAACATGGCATGAGGCATCGAATCACCCGCTCGCTGGCAAGGAAAACGCGGCAGCTTCGAAAGGCCTTGTGACGCTTTGATGTATTGCCAGACGGCCGACCGCAGGGCGTCAGCAAGGGGCTGGATTTACCTGTATTGCCGGCGTTTCGACGGGCTTGCGACGGCGGGCGCCGGCTCAGGGCGACGGCCCCGCCGCACCGCGCCGGTAGTCGCCGGGACTGACGCCGGTCCACTGGCGGAACGCGCGGTGGAAGGCGCTCGGTTCGGCGAAGCCGAGCGCCTGCGCGATCTCGCCGACCGGCAGGCGCGAACGCGTCAGATAGCGGATCGCCAGATCGCGGCGCAGCGCGTCCTTGATGCGCCGGAACGACTGGCCTTCGTCGTCGAGGCGACGGCGCAGCGTCGACACGCCGAGGCCGAGGGCGGCGGCCAGCGCCGGCAGATCCGGCCACTGCTCCGGCGGCGTGCCGCGCAGCTGGCGGCGGACGCGCGCGGCGAGGCTGCGCGGGTTGCGGTACTTGACGATGAAATTGCGCGGCGCGCGCTGCAGGAACTCCTTGGCGCTGCGCTCGTTCTGCACGACCGGCGCAGCGAGCTCGATGGCGTCGAAGGTGAAGACGGTCTCGGGCGCGTCGAAGCCGACGTCGCCGGCGTAGACGATCATGTATTCGCGCCACCACGGCGGCTGCGCGTAGGCGAAGCGCGCGGTGCGGATCGCGATGCGGCGGCCGATCAGCCAGCAGAGCAGGCCGTGCAGCAGCACGAACAGGGTCTCGTGCGCGAAGCGGCGGCGCTGCTCGCCGGCGTCGCGCAGCACCACGAAGCGCAGCCGCGCCAGCTCGCCGTCGGCCTCGAAGACGATGCGGGTGTCGTCGAGCAGCAGGTTCAGCAGGCGCGTGCCGCGCAGCAGCGCCTCGCGCAGCGTGGGCGTGTGCAGCGTCAGGTGGGTCAGCGTCGCGAAGCTGCCGACCTTGAGGCGCCGCGCGTCGAGCCCGAAGAATTCGTCGTCGAGCGCGCGCGCGATCTCCAGCCACAGCGTGCCGAAGGCGTCGGCCGAGACGCGCGCCTCGTCGGCCGCCAGCCAGTCCGGATCGATGCCGGCGCGGCGCAGCAGCGGCAGCGGCTCCAGGCCGCGCCGCGTGACGCCTTCCAGCGCCTCCCGCACGAAGGCAATCGCCACGCTGCCTTTTTCCATCGTGATCATGGCCTTGCCGATGCGCTCCGGGTCCTCCGAATGGACGGCAAATTATGGCAAATTCGCTCGCTGCTCACGGCGCTTTCCGGCATCCTCGCGGCGCCGGCCGGCGCCTAGAATCTGCGGTCGTCCCAGAGGGCCGCCAGGCCCGAAGCCGGTATCCGCCATGAACGACCTCTCCGTTGCCGCCCATCTGAAGCCGTACAAGGCCCAGCACAAGATCCGCCTCGTCACCGCGACCTCGCTGTTCGACGGCCACGACGCCTCGATCAACATCATGCGCCGCATCCTGCAGTCGACCGGCGCCGAAGTCATCCACCTCGGCCACAACCGTTCGGTCGGCGAGATCGTCAAGGCCGCGCTCGAGGAAGACGCACAGGGCATCGCCGTGACCTCGTATCAGGGCGGCCACGTCGAATTCTTCAAGTACATGGTCGACCTGCTGCGCGCCAACGGCGGCGAGAACATCAAGGTCTTCGGCGGCGGCGGCGGCGTGATCGTGCCGGCCGAGATCAAGGAGCTGATGGGCTACGGCGTCACCCGCCTCTATTCGCCCGAGGACGGCGCGACGCTCGGCCTGCAGGGCATGATCAACGACGTCATCCAGTCGAGCGACTACGATCTCGGCGCGCTCGCGCCGCAGCCGGCCGAGGTACTCGACGCGCTGCGCAGCGGCGACCGCCGGCGCCTGGCGCGCACCATCACCGCGCTCGAGAACGGCGAGTATCCGGACGGAGTGCGCGAGGCGATCCGCGCCGCCGCCGCCGAAGTACAAACGCCGACGCTCGGCATCACCGGCACCGGCGGCGCCGGCAAGTCCTCGCTGACCGACGAGCTGGTGCTGCGCCTGCGCCTCGACCAGGGCGACCGCCTGAACGTCGCCATCGTCTCGATCGACCCGTCGCGCAAGCGCACCGGCGGCGCGCTGCTCGGCGACCGCATCCGCATGAACGCGATCGACACGCCGAAGGTCTACATGCGCTCGCTGGCGACGCGCGACACCGGCTCCGAGCTGTCGGCGGCGCTGCCGGACGTGATCGCGGCCTGCAAGCTGTCGGGCTTCGACCTCATCATCGTCGAGACCTCGGGCATCGGCCAGGGCGACGCCGCGATCGTGCCCTTCGTCGACACCTCGCTGTACGTGATGACGCCGGAGTTCGGCGCCGCCTCGCAGCTCGAAAAGATCGACATGCTCGATTTCGCCGACTTCGTCGCCATCAACAAGTTCGACCGCAAGGGCGCCGAGGACGCGCTGCGCGACGTGCGCAAGCAGTACCAGCGCAACCGCGAGCTGTTCATGCAGGCGCCGGACACCATGCCGGTCTACGGTACGATGGCCTCGCGCTTCAACGACGACGGCGTCACCGCGCTCTACCAGGCGCTCGCCGCGAAACTGCAGGCGCTGGGTCTCAAGCTCGACGACGGCCGCCTGCCGAAGGTCATGGTCAAGGCTTCGTCGCAGGGCCGTGCGATCGTGCCGGCCGAGCGCGTGCGCTATCTCGCCGAGATCGCCACCACCGTGCGCGGCTATCACCACGAGATCGCGCAGCAGGCGCGCATCGCGCGCGAGCGCCAGTCGCTGAAGATCGCCAAGGCGCTGTTCGAGCAGGCCGGCCGGCCGGCCGCCGGCTTCGACGAGCTGGTCTCGGCCAAGGACGGCGAGCTGACGCCGCAGGCGCAGAAACTGCTCGAGCGCTGGCCGACGCTGGTCGCGCAGTACAGCGGCGACGAGCACGTGGTGAAGATCCGCGACAAGGAGATCCGCACCAAGCTGACGAGCGAATCGCTGTCCGGCACGCGCATCCGCAAGGTCGCGCTGCCGCGCTACGAGGACGACGGCGAGACGCTGCGCTTCCTGATGAAGGAGAACGTGCCCGGCGAGTTCCCGTACACCGCCGGCGTGTTTCCGTTCAAGCGCGAGGGCGAGGATCCGACGCGCATGTTCGCCGGCGAAGGCGACGCCTTCCGCACTAACCGCCGCTTCAAGCGCGTCTCGGAAGGCATGCCGGCGCATCGCCTGTCGACCGCCTTCGACTCGGTGACGCTGTACGGCTGGGACCCGGACCTGCGCCCGGACATCTACGGCAAGATCGGCAACTCGGGCGTCTCGATCGCCACGCTCGACGACATGAAGGTGCTGTATTCGGGCTTCGACCTGTGCGCGCCGACGACCTCGGTGTCGATGACGATCAACGGCCCGGCGCCGATGATCCTGGCGATGTTCATGAACACGGCGATCGACCAGCAGGTCGAGGCCTTCGAGCAGGCGCAGGGCCGCAAGCCGGATGCCAGCGAGTACGCGCAGCTGCGGGCGCGCACGCTGTCGACCGTGCGCGGCACCGTGCAGGCCGACATCCTCAAGGAAGACCAGGGCCAGAACACCTGCATCTTCAGCACCGAGTTCGCGCTGAAGATGATGGGCGACATCCAGGAATACTTCGTCGCCCACAAGGTGCAGAACTTCTACTCGGTGTCGATCTCCGGCTATCACATCGCCGAGGCCGGGGCGAACCCGATCAGCCAGCTCGCGTTCACGCTCGCCAACGGCTTCACCTACGTCGAGTCGTACCTGGCGCGCGGCATGAAGATCGACGACTTCGCGCCGAACCTGTCGTTCTTCTTCAGCAACGGCATGGACCCGGAGTACTCGGTGATCGGCCGCGTCGCGCGCCGCATCTGGGCGGTGGCGATGAAGAACCGCTACGGCGGCAACGATCGCTCGCAGAAGCTCAAGTACCACGTGCAGACCTCGGGCCGCTCGCTGCACGCCCAGGAAATGGCGTTCAACGACATCCGCACGACGCTGCAGGCGCTGATCGCGATCTACGACAACTGCAATTCGCTGCACACCAACGCCTACGACGAGGCGATCACCACGCCGACCGAAGAGTCCGTGCGCCGGGCGATGGCGATCCAGCTGATCATCAACCGCGAGTGGGGCCTGGCCAAAAACGAGAACCCGAACCAGGGCAGCTTCATCATCGACGAGCTGACCGATCTGGTCGAAGAAGCGGTGCTCAAGGAGTTCGAGGCGATCGCCGCGCGCGGCGGCGTGCTCGGCGCGATGGAAACCGGTTTCCAGCGCGGCAAGATCCAGGAAGAGTCGCTGCACTACGAACACAAGAAGCACGACGGCTCGCTGCCGATCATCGGCGTCAACACCTTCCGCAATCCGCACGGCGAGTCGGTGCCGGAGACGATCGAGCTGGCGCGCTCGACCGACGACGAGAAGCAGTCGCAGCTCCAGCGCCTCGCCGACTTCCACCAGCGCCACGCCGCCGACGCGCCGCAGCTGCTCGCGCGCCTGCGCGACACCGTGATCGCCAACGGCAATGTCTTCGCGGTGCTGATGGACGCGGTGCGCGTCTGCTCGCTGGGACAGATCACGCAGACGCTGTTCGAAGTCGGCGGCCGCTACCGCCGCAACATGTAGGCGCCGGCCGGCGGGGCGGGCGCCGCTGCCGCTGGGCGGCGGCGCGCTTCGTCCCTTCGGAGGAACAGCGGCGACGGCGCGCGGTGCTACGGTCGGCGCTCACCGACCGGAGAACCCGATGCGCCCGGACCTCGAACGCGAACTCGAAGCGCTGCTCGACAAGCAGGCGATTCATGAACTGATCGCCGCCTACTGCAACGCCGCCGACCGCCACGACTTCGACAAGATGCGCGCGCTCTACCACGACGACGCGATCGACGAGCACGGCCGCTTCGCCAAGGGCCCGGCCCGCGAGTTCCTCGACAAGCTGCCGCAGATCCAGGCGCCGATGGCGATCCTGCATCACAACGTGACGACGGTGAACCTCAAGCTCGACGGCACCTGCGCCGAGGGCGAGGTCTACCTGATCGCGATGCATCAGGTGCGCGACGGCGACGCGCTGTACGACGTGCTGATCGGCGGCCGCTACTTCGACAAGTACGAGAAGCGCGACGGCGTGTGGAAGTTCAGCCACCGCTCGATCGTCGCCGACTGGGCCTATCCGGCCTCGCCGAGCAAGGTCGACCTGCAGCATCCGTTCCTCGCCGGCGCCTACATCGGCGAGCCGGGCCCGGCCGATCCCTCGTACGGCTTCTTCCGCCTGCTGCGCCGCGGCGTGCGCTGAGCCCCCGTTTGCCGCACAGCACGTCGCTTCCTTACCGTGACGACATGAATTCCGACTTCCCGATCCTGAGCGTGCCGCAGGCCGAAGCGCTGGCGCGCCTGCACGAGCGAGCGCGCTACGGTCCGCTCGGCGCGCCATGCCTGCTGCTCGATCTCGCCGAACCGGCCGCCGACGCGGCAGCGCTCGCACGCTGGCTGCACGAGCTGCCGGCGCCGGTGATCGGCATCGGCGCCGCCGTGGCTGGAGACGCGCTCGCCGCGGCCTGCGACGCGCACGTCGAAAGCGCCGAGGCGGCGCTGGCGCTCGCCGAAGCCGCCGCGCGCACGCCGATCGCGGCGATGACCCTGGTGCAGCTGCTGCGTCTCGCCGAAACGCTGCCGCTCGCCGACGCGCTGGTCGCCGAATCGCTGGCCTACGCGACGCTGCAGAACGGCGCGGAGTTCCGGCGCTGGCGCGCGTCGTTCCGCGCACCGCAGGCGCCCGCGGCTTGCGCAGCACCGGACGACGGGCCGGCGGTCATCGCCGAGCGCGACGGCGCGATGCTGCGGCTGACGTTGAACCGGCCGGCGAACCGCAACGCGATGACGGTCGAGATGCGCGACGCGCTGTGCGAGGCGCTGCAGCTGGCGGCGGCCGACGAGGAGATCGCACGCGTCGAGATCGGCGCGCGCGGCAAGTGCTTCTCGACCGGCGGCGACCTGCGCGAGTTCGGTTCGGCCCCGGACCCGGCGACCGCGCATCTGGTGCGCAGCCTGGCGCTGCCCGGCCGCTGGCTGGCCGCCGTCGCGGCGCGCGCCGAGGTCGTGGTGCATGGCGCCTGCGTCGGCTCCGGCATCGAATTCCCGGCCTTCGCCGGCCGCCTGCTCGCCACCGACGGCGCCTGGTTCCAGCTGCCGGAGCTCAAGTTCGGCCTGATCCCGGGCGCCGGCGGCTGCGTCAGCGTCGCGCGCCGCATCGGCCGCCAGCGCACCGCCTGGCTGGTGCTGTCCGGCCAGCGCATCGACACCGCGCAGGCACTCGACTGGGGGCTGGCCGACGCACGGTGTTGAGACCCCGCGGATAGGCGGCGCCGCGCGGCACGCGTCCGGTTAGTCTGCACAGGCGATCCGGAGGAGCAACCGCGTTCGCGGAACATATGAACGACACGGACGTCTACCCCAGCGCGCCCCGGGCCGACGCGGCGCGCGAGCGCTCGCTCGATCTGATCGGGCATGTCAGCCTCAGTCTCGGCATCGATATCCTGCTGCTGGCGCTGTTCGTCGCCGCCGGCACGATCAGCGTTCGCGTGCCGCTGCTGTACGCGGCCATCATCGGTGCCACGCTCGCCGCCCTGCGCGCCCTGCTGCAGCAGCCGTGGGTCCGGCAATGGCGCGATCCGGGACTGACGCGGCCGGCGCTGCTGCTGCTGTCGGCCATCGAGCTCGGCTTTTCGCTGTACAGCCCGCCGCTGGCGTTCTACTTCCTGAACCTGCTGTTCCTGGCCTTCGCGTTCGCCGCGCTGAACCTCGATCTGCGCGGCATGCTGTCGAGCTTCATCCTCGTCGCGCTCGGCGGCATGTGGGTCCGCCTGCGGCTCGGCGACGCGCTGCACATTCCGAGCCGCACCGGCGCGGAACAGGTGCTGGTCTGGCTCGGCCACGCCAGCATCCTGCTGCGCTGCTGCGTCGTCGGCTGGTACGGCAACCGCCTGAGTCTGCAGCTGCAGCAGCGCAATCACGAACTGTCCGAAGCGGCGCAGGAAATCACTTATCTGGCGACGCACGACAACCTTACCGGCGTCTTGCGCCGCGTCCCGCTGTGGGAGCTGATCGAGCGTCAGCCGGCGCCGCCACCGGGGCACTGCGTGGCGATGCTGGATCTCGATCGCTTCAAGAACGTCAACGACCGCTACGGACATGCGGTCGGCGACGAGGTCCTGCGCCTGTTCGCGACCACCGTGCGCAACGCGATCCGTCCCGGCGACGCCCTCGGCCGCTACGGCGGCGAGGAGTTCCTCATGCTGCTGGCCGGCACGGCGCCGGCCGCGGCGCTGGCGGTCGCCGAGCGCGTGCGGCTCGCCGTCGCCAACGCCGACTGGCCGCGCCTTGCGCCGGACCTGCGGGTCACGGTCTCGATCGGGGTCGCCGCCGGCAAGCCCGGCGAGACCGTCGAGCAGCTCGTCGAACGCGCGGACCGCGCCGTCTACGCCGCCAAGCAGGCCGGCCGCAATCGCACCATGCTGCTGCGCGACGACGGCGTCTTCGAAGCGGCGACGCCGCCCGAGGCGGTGCCCGCCGGCTGATCGCGCCGCGATCTGGCCATGCCGGCGCCGCCGCGGCATGCTCGACGCATGAACTTCCTCGCGCACCTGTGGCTCGCCGACCGGACCGGCACCTCGCTGGCCGGCAGCGTGCTCGGCGACGTCGTGCGCGGCGCCGAGCTCAGCGCCTATCCGGCCGAGATCGCGCTCGGCGTGCGCCTGCACCGGCGCGTCGACGCGGCCACCGACCGCCATCCGCTGACGCAGGCGCTGCGCGCCACCTTTCCGGCGGCGACGCGGCGCTACGCCGGCATCGTGCTCGATCTCGCCGCCGACTATGCGCTCGCCCGCGACTGGGCGCGCCACGCGGACGAGCCGCTGGCGGCGTTCGCGACGCGGGCCGGCGCGGCGATCGCCGAGGCGGCACCGTGGTTCGAGCTCGCCGGCGGACGGCGCAGTTCGGCGCAGGGATTCAGCGCGCTGCTGCTGTCGTACGGCGAGGCCGCCGGTATCGACCGCGCGCTGCAGAGAACGGCGCAGCGCCTGCGTGCGCCGGAGCCTCTGCTGAGCGCCGCGCGCGACTGGCGCGAGCAGGTGCCGGCACTGCAGGCCGCGTTACCGGCGCTGCTCACCGACCTGCGCCTGGACATGCAGGCCGCCGCCTCGCGCTGAGCCGTGGCGCCGACGGCCAGGCGCCGCGGCACCGCGGATGACATCGACGGAAATTCCGATTTCCACCGTCGGTCGCGCCGTTCCCGCCGTTCGCCGCACTGCAACAGAGAAACGCCGAAACGCACAGGCATGCTCGGAGCGCTTTTTCTCCAGCCCGGAGTGCACGGATGCGCCCTCACCTACGCCCATTGCACCGTCAACGCGGTGCGGTCGCCATCTTCGTGGCCGTCGCCATCACGGCCCTGCTGATTTCGGTGCTGCTCGCCATCGAAGTCGGCCGTATCTATCTGGCGCACCGTCATCTGCAGAAGATGGCGAACCTCGCCGCGCTCGACGCCGCCCGCGTCGTCAGCGGCTGCGCAAATCCCGACAACGTCACGCAATCGAGCCTGGTCGACGCGGTCAACACCAGCCTCGACCGCAACGGCACCCGCAGCTCGCTGACCTCGGTGGTCGTCGAATCCGGCGTCGTCAAGGCCGGCGCGCAAACCAAGCGCCGCTATCTGCAGCCGACCGCGCTGTGGCAGGCGCGCGCCGCGCGCGTGACGCTGAACGCGCCGTTCCCGACCGCGCTGGTGCCGCTGCTGCTGCCGGGCCAGAACAGCACGATGAGCGCGTCGGCGACGGCGCAGCAGGAAGCGGTCGGCAGCTTCTATCTCGGCTCCGGCCTGCTGTCGCTGAGCGGCGGCCTGCTCAACGATCTGCTCGGCGCGCTGCTGTGCCCGCTCGGCACGCCGGGCAGCAGCTGCCGCACGCAGGTCGTCAATCTCAATCTGCTCGACAGCACCAAGGGCCTGGCCAGCGTCAACCTCTCGCTCGGCAACCTGCTCGGCGGGGCGACCAAGATCGGCCTCAACGTGCAGGACCTGTCGCAGCTGATCGACCTGCAGCTGACGCTGCCGCAGTGGCTCGGCATCCTCGGCTACGGCCTCGAATACGCCGTCAACGAGACCGGCGGCCAGCTCGGCAGCGGCGTATCCGGCCTGATCCGCGGCCTCGGCGGCGTCGCCGACAGCAGCCAGACTTTCAGCCTGGCGCAGATCCTCAACGTCACCGGCGGCCTGCTCAACAAGCCGGTGTCGGGCCTGCTCGGCGCGATCCCGATCGTCAACGGCCAGGACCTGCTGCTGGCGCTCGGCCAGGCGGCGAAGGCCAACGCCAGCGGCAGCGTGCAGCCGATCGCGCTGCCGGTGCAGGTCAGCCTCGGCGGCCTGCTCAACGTCTACGTCTTCCTGCAGGTGCTCGAACCGCCGAAGTTCGCGCTCGGCCGCGCCACCGGCCATCCGGCGTCGTGGAGCGGATCGGCCGCCTATGCCGACTGCAGCGACGGCGACTACACCTGCGCGCAGACCAGCCAGATCCGCCTGCTGGTGCGCGCCGGCATCAACGACAAGATCCTCGGCCTGCTCAAGCTGCGCCTCGGCGTCGATCTCAACGTCGCCGCCGCGGCCGCCTATCTCGACGCGCTCGAATGCCCGTCGTCGCAGGTTCCGCATCCGACCGCGCATCTCAGCGCCGTGCCGTCGGTCGCCGTCGTCGCGCTCGGCCCGTACGCCGGCAACCCGGAAGACGCCAAGAATGCGCCGAAGATTCTCAACATCCCCGGCAATCCGCAGGAAACCAAGCCCTATCTGCTGCAGCTGTTCCCGGACCAGGGCCTGCTCGGTGCCCTGCAATGGCTGCTCGGCTGGGCGCTGGGCGACCTGAAAACCACCATCTCGCTCAACGCGCCGGTGACGGGGACCGTTGGCGATAGCAGCTTCCGCGCACTGTCGCCGGTCGAGGAATACGACCGCACCGCCACCGCCGGCAAACCGACCGTCTACGCGGCGGAGGGGCGGACCGGCGCCGCCGCCGCCCACAATCCGCAGACCGTCGGCACGACCGGCGTGCTGCACAGCCTCGTCGGCAGCCTCATCAACAGCCTGGCCTGCGGCGATCTGTCGGCCACCTGCAACCTCGCCCAGATGCCGAACATCAGCGTGCAGGGCCCGGAATGGCAGAAGGATTCGGCCAACGTCGTGACGCTGCTGCTCATAGGGCTGGCCGATCTGCTGAACATGGCGATGCCGGTCGTCTCCGGCATCCTCGACATTCTCAATTTCCTGCTGCAGCCGCTGCTGTCGCTGCTCGATCTCATCGTCGACGGCCTGCTCAAGCTGCTCGGCATCCAGCTCGGCACGGCGATGGTGATCATGAATTCGGTGACGGTCGACCAGCCGCACCTCATCACCACTGCGCTGCCGAGCGACATTCCGCTGTAGGCCGCGCACGCGCGGCGCGGCCCCTCGTCAACATGGGTGAGGCGGCCGCGCCGGCGGCTGCGTATCGTGCTGGTAAGTCTGACTCACCAGCATACGAACATGGCCGACAACAGCGGTAGCGTCGAACGTCCCAGCGTCCTGCAGGCCTTCTCCGGCCTGTCGCTCGATGAACTCGAAATCCTCAACAACGCCGACCGCTTCGCGCAGGCCGAGCTGTATCCGCTCGCGCAGAAGATGGACGACGAGGAATGGTGGCCGACCGAGATCTTCCCGAAGATCGGCGCCACCGGCTATTTCGGCGTCACCGCGCCGGAAGCCTACGGCGGCTCGGGTCTCGACGTGTTCACCTCCGGCCTGATCCTGCAGGCGTTCTCGCGCTGGAACCACGCGCTGGCATTGGCCTGGGTCGCGCACGAGAACCTGTGCATGAACAACATCCTCGCCAACGCCAACGAGGCCCAGAAGCAGAAGTACCTGCCGGGCCTGAACAGCGGCAAGCTGATCGGCGCGCTGGGCCTCACCGAGCCGGGCGCCGGTTCCGACGCGATCGGTTCGATGCGCACGACGGCACGGCGTGAGGGCGACTTCTATGTCCTCAACGGCCGCAAGATCTACATCACCAACGGTCCGGTCGCCGACGTGCTGCTGGTCTACGCCAAGACCGACAAGGAAAAGGGCAATCAGGGCGTCTCGGCCTTCATCGTCGAAAAGGGCTACCCCGGCTTCAAAGTCGCGCAGAAGCTGATCAAGATGGGCTTCCGCGGCTCGCAGACCGCCGAGCTGGTGTTCGACGAATGCAAGGTACCGGCGGCCAATCTGGTCGGCGAAGAGAACAAGGGCGTGCGCGTTGTGATGTCCGGCCTCGACCTCGAACGCTCGATGATCTCGCCGATCAATCTCGGCATCGCCGAGCGCGCGCTGGCGCTGTCGCTCGACTACGCCCGCCAGCGCAAGCAGTTCGGCAAACCGATCGCCGATTTCCAGATGGTGCAGTCGATGCTCGCCGAGATGTATGTCTGGGTCGAATCGATGCGCCTGTACACGTATCAGGTGCTGCGCGCCGCCAGCACCGTCGCCGAAGGCGAGGGTGGCCGCGGCGACATCCACAAGCTGACCGCCGCCGGCGTGATGTACACCGCCGAGACCCTGAACAAGGTGCTCAACCACGCCGTGCAGATCCACGGCGGCAGCGGCTACATCTGGGAATCCGAGATCAACCGTCTGTACCGCTCGATCAAGCTGCTCGAGATCGGCGCCGGCACGACGGAAGTGCGCAAGATGATCATCGCCGGCGAGCTGTTGCGCAGCTGAGCCGGCACCGATGACGCACGCCTACCAAGCCCAGCTCGACGCCAACAGCGCCGAGGCGATCTGGAACGCCGACACGGTTTATCGCCCCGACCTGTTCAAGGGCAAGGTCGCGCTGGTGTCCGGCGGCGGCAGCGGCATCGGCCGCGCCGTCGCGCTGCTGTTCGCGCGGCTCGGCGCGAACGTCGTCATCTGCGGCCGCACGCCGGAGAAGCTCGACGCGGTCGTCGACTTCGCGCGCGCGCGCGGCGCGACGATGCTCGCGGTGCCGACCAACGTGCGCGAGCCCGAGCAGGTCGACGCGCTGTTTGCGCGCATCCATGCCGAATTCGGCCGGCTCGACTGCACCGTCAACAACGCCGGCGGCCAGTTCCCGCAGAACGCGATCGACTACGCGCCGAAGGGCTGGGCCGCGGTCATCAACAACAACCTCAACGGCAGCTGGTACATGATGCAGCGCGCCGCGCAGTACTGGCGCGAGCATCCGGCCGGCGACGGCGCGTGGCGCTCGATCGTCAACGTCGTCGTCGTCACCGAGCGCGGCATGCCGGGCGTCGCGCACACGGTCGCGGCGCGTGCCGGCATCATCGGCGCCTCGCGCACCGTCGCCGTCGAGTGGGCGCCGCTCGGCATTCGCGTCAACTGCGTCGCCCCCGGCCTGACCGCGACCGAAGGGCTGGAGGTCTATCCGCCGGAAGCCGTCAAGGAATTCCCGCTCGCGAATCCTTTGAAACGGCCGGGAACGGCGCTGGAGATCGCCGAAGGCTGCATCTATCTCTCGGCCTCGAGCGGCAGCTTCATCACCGGCGAGGTGCTGACGATCGACGGTGGCGGCAAGCTCTGGGGCGAGCTGTGGACGGCCGGCCGGCCGGACTACTACAAGCTGCCGACCTAGCCCGAGCGGCGATCATCAGGGCGCTGCTTCGCCGCCGGCGCCGGATACGGCGGCTCGTCAGGGCGCAGCCTTTAGAGACGCTCTGAAAAATTTCAGACCTCGTCATGGCGAGGCGCCGCAGCCGTCCAGCGGCGCACGACGCCGGTGACGTCTCTGGATCGCCACGGGGCCGCCGCGCGGCCTCGCAATGACGGTGTCATTCGAACCTTCCCGCGCCGTGACGTGCCGCGTCGGCGCCGCGAGCAGGACCGCGGTCGCGTCTTCCGCACACCGCCGTACCTGAGCACGGCGAGCATGAAAAGCGCGAGATCGGCCCGCGCAGCGGCCGAATCGCCACGTCACTCGAACCAGGCGCGGATAAGGTTCTTGCCCTCGCGCTTGGCCTTGTACAGGGCCGCATCGGCGTTGCGCAGCAACTCGCCGAAGTCGCGCGTCAGCGGCCGCAGGGCGGCGAGGCCGCCGCTGACGGTGATCGTGATGTTGCGCTGGCCGGGCTCGGTGACGATCTTCTGTTCGGAGAGCTGCAGCCGCAGCCGCTGCGCGACTTCGAACGCCGGTTCCTTGTCGCAGCGCGGCAGCAGGATCGCGAATTCGTCGCCGCCGAGGCGGCCGATCGAATCGATCTTGCGCAGCTGCAGCTGCGCGCTGCGCGCCACCGTCTGCAGCGCGCGGTCGCCGACTTCGGAGCCCCAGGTCTCGTTGAGTTTGCGGAACTGGTCGATATCGAACAGCACGACCGACAGCGGCTCGGCGAAGCGCCGCGCCCGTTCGACTTCCTGCACCGCGACTTCGATGAAGTGGCTGCGGTTGAAGACCTGCGTCAACGTGTCGCGGGTGGCGCGCTCGTAAAGCTCGTTCTGTCGGGCTTTCTGCTCGGTGATATCGTGGAACACCTCGACGAAGCCGATCAGCTCGCCGTTGTCGCCGCGCACGGCGTCGAGCGTGCAGTCGACGATGAACACCGAGCCGTCCGGCCGGCGGCGGCGCTGCTCGTCGCGGCAGTGGCCGTGCGCGCGCGCAAAGTCGAGCACGCGCCGTGCCGTGGCTTCGCGCTGCGGCCCCGTGTCGGCCAGCAGGCGCTCGTACGAACGGCCGATCACCTCGTCCTCGCGCCAGCCGGACAGATTGCGCGCACCGCGGTTCCAGCTGCCGATCAGGCCATCGCGATCAATGAGGTAAATGCCGAAGGCGCTGACCGAGCGCACGAGGTCGGCATAGCGCCGCGGCTCGCGCTGCAGCAGCTGCTCGTACTCGCCGCTGCGCAGCGCGACCGGATCGGCCGGCAGGGGCTCGGCGAAATCGAGCGGCGGGTAGGCGCCGAGGGACAGGGCGGTATCGTTGTACATCGGCGCATTCTAGGAACGCAGCCGCGCCGAGCCGAGTAGGAAAAGCGCCTTCCTGCTGCCAGCCGAACGCCCGACACCGCCCGGCATCGCCCCGACCGATCGGCACCGGGCCGCGCCGGCCGGCCGTTCCCGTTACGGCACAATACGCACCCCGTCTTGCGGAAGAGTCCCTGATGAAAGCGATGTCGAAAGCCGCGCATGGCGCCACCACCGTGGCCCTGGCGCTCGTCCTGACGCTGGCCGCCGCAGCCGTTTGCGCCGCCGAGCCGGCATCGCCGGTCGGCGTGTGGAAGACGATCGATGACGAGACCGGGCAGGCCAAGTCGCTGGTCGAGATCCGCGAGCAGAATGGCCAGCTGCACGGCCGCATCGTCAAGCTGTTCAATCCTTCGAAGCCGAATCCCGGCTGCGATCGGTGCGAGGGCGACAAGCACGGCGCGCCGATCACCGGCCTGGAGATTCTCTGGGGGCTGAAGAAGAAAGGCGACGAATGGACCGGTGGCAAAGTCCTGGACCCGCAGAACGGCAAGGTCTACGACGCCAAGCTCGCGCTCGCCGAGCAGGGCCGCAAGCTGAATCTGCGCGGCTTCATCGGCTTCTCGCTGCTCGGCCGCTCGCAGACCTGGCTGCGCGAGGCCGATCCGGCCGCGGCGCCGGCAGCACCGGCGGCGCCATAAGCCCCGGCGCGTCCGCGTCGTCGACGGCCTCTTGCGCCGGCGCCGGCGCACCCCCATCAGGCCAGATGCAGGTCCGCGGCGCCTTACCTAGAATCGGCAGTCCGCTCCCTATTCCGAACCCGGCGCACTCGCGTGCCGCCGACCATCCAAGGATTCCCTCCATGCTCGATTCCGATTTCATCCACGCCCAGAAGGACGACGACGACGCCAAGGCCGCGGCGGCGCGCAAGGTGCCGGGCCTCGAGGAGCGGCTGTTCAAGGCGCGCACGGTCCTGATCTACGGCGCGATCAACCAGAAGCTCGCCGAGTCGTTCAGCGCGCGCCTGCTGGCGCTGGCCGCCGAATCGGACGATCCGATCACGATCTATATCAACAGCCAGGGCGGCCACGTCGAATCGGGCGACACGATCCACGACATGATCAAGTTCGTGAAGCCGCCCGTGCGCATCATCGGCACCGGCTGGGTCGCCAGCGCCGGCGCGCTGATCTACAGCGCCGCCAAGCGCGAGAACCGCCTGTCGCTGCCGAACACGCGCTTCATGCTGCACCAGCCGTCCGGCGGCGCCGGCGGCACCGCCTCCGACATCGCGATCATGGCCAAGGAGATCGTGCTGATGCGCCAGCGGCTCAACGAAATCTTCGCGCGCGAGACCGGCCAGCCGCTGGAGCGCATCCAGCGCGACACCGAGCGCGACTACTGGATGAGCGCGCAGCAGGCCCAGGAATACGGCCTGGTCGGGCGCATCATCGACAACGCCGGCCAGATCGACGGCTGAGCCGAGCCGCAGCGCCCGGCAGGGCCGTACGGGACGCCGCCGTGATCGGCGGCGTCCTGGATTGCGGAACCCCGGCCGCGCTCAGTGCTGCAGATCGAGCGCGTCGGCCTGCAGGCCGCGCGCGCGCAGCAGCGCGACCAGCAGCGCGCTGTCGCCGTGCATCGCCAGCACGCGGCGCGCGCCGGTTTCGTCGATCGTGCGCAGCAGCGACGGCCAGTCGGCATGGTCGGACAGCGTGAAGCCGCGGTCGTATTTGGCGGCACGGCCGTTGTCTGCTCCCATCCAGCCCGACGCGAAACCGGTGCGGTACGGCGCCAGGCGTTTCAGCCACGGCGTGCCGAACGCGTGTGGCGGTACCAGGATCAGCGCGCCGCGGAAATCGTGGCTGCGCACGCACTCGTTGACCGGTTTCGTCGCCAGCATGGCGATGCCTTCACGCCGGTAATGGCCGACCAGCTTGGTCATCGCCTCGTGCAGGTAGACCGTCGTCTCGGCGTCGACGTGACGCCGCAGTTCGGCGAGCACGCGCTGCGCCTTGCCGAGCGCGTAGCAGAACAGCACGGAGGCAAAACCGTCGGCGCGGTTCTGCATCCACCACGCGTGAATCGCGGCGCTGGCGCTGCCGGACGGCGGCCAGACATAGTCGGGTGACGCGAAGGTCGTCTCGGTGACGAAGGTATCGCAGCGCACGACCTCGAACGGCGCGCAGCTCGGATCGTCGTCGCGCTTGTAGTCGCCGGACACGACCCAGACCTCGCCGTCGACCTCGATGCGCACCTGCGCCGAACCGAGGATGTGGCCGGCCGGATGCAGCGAGACGCGCGCGCCGCCGAGTTCGAAAACCTGTCCGTAATCCTGCGGCTTGATCTGCGCGGCGGCGCCGAGCCGCGTCTTCAGCAGCCGATAGCCCGGCGTCGCCGTCCAGTAGCGCGCACAACCGCTCTTGGCGTGGTCGCCGTGCGCATGCGTGACCACGGCGCGCGTCACGCGCTTGTGCGGGTCGATGTAGAAGTCGCCGGCGGGACAGTAGAGGCCTTCGGGACGAAGGACGACGAGATCGCTCATCGCGGCGATGGTAACGCGGATGCGGTCGCGCCTCCTGCGTCCGTTCGAACTTCTCTCGCAGGCATCGCTGGCGCCTGCCCCGGGTGCGCGGACTCGCCGCCGACCTGCCAAGGCCCGACGCGACCTTCGCGTTCAGACCTCGCCGATCTGCTGCAGCAGGCGCTGCAGCGCGCCGCGGTTGGCGTCGACCACGCGGCGGCCGGCTTCGCCGATCTCGTGACGGCGGCGCTCATCGCGCAGCAGCACGCGCAGCGATTCGGGCAGCGAGTTGGCGCTGATCTGGATGCCGCCCTGGGCGTCGAGCAGCAGGTCGCGCGCCTGCACGAAGTTGTGCATGTGCGGACCGAACAGCACCGGCAGGCCGAGCGCCGCCGGCTCGAGCACGTTGTGGCCGCCGACCGGCACCAGCGAGCCGCCGACGAAAGCGACGTCGGCGGCGGCGAAATACGCGTACATCTCGCCCATGCTGTCGCCGAGCAGAACCTGCGCCGTCCCCGCGGCGCCGGCGGCGCCCGGCGCGCCGAGCGCGCTGCGCCGCTGCACGCTGAAGCCGGCCTTCTCGGCCAGCCGGCCGACCGCGTCGAAGCGTTGCGGATGGCGCGGCACCAGCATGAGCAGCGCCTGCGCATCGGTGCGCAGCAGTTCGCGATGCGCATCGAGCAGGATCTCGTCTTCGCCCTCGTGCGTGCTCGCCGCGATCCAGATCGAGCGCGTGCCCGCGGGCCGGCCGCCGCAGCGCTCGCGCAGCCAGGCGCCGAGCGCCAGCTGCGCCTCGGGAATCGTCTGGTCGAACTTGATGTTGCCCATCACGCTGACGCGCGCCTCCGGCGCGCCGAGCGCGCGGAAGCGCTGCGCGTCGGCCTCGCTCTGCGCGGCGATGTGGGCGACGTCGGCCAGCGTCGCGCGGGCGAAGCCGGCGACGCGCGAATAGCCGCGGAACGAACGCGGCGACAGGCGCGCGTTGGCGATCGTCAGGGCGATGCCGCGCGCGGCGGTCGCGCGCAGCAGGTTCGGCCACAGCTCGGTTTCCATGACGACGACCTTGGCCGGCCGCACGCGCGCGAGGAAGCGCGCCACCACGTCCGGCAGATCGTACGGCGCATAGGAGTGGCGCACCTGCGCACCGAGTGCGGTGCGCACGCGCTCGGAACCGGTCGGCGTGGTCGTCGTCACCCAGACGCGACCCTCACCGTGGCGCGCGACCAGCGCGCGGATCAGCGGCAGCGCCGCCAGCGTCTCGCCGACCGAGACGGCATGCACCCAGACCGCGATCGGCTCGGCCGGCGCCGCCACGAAGCCGAAGCGCTCGCCCCAGCGTTGCCGGTAGGCCTGCAGCTCGCGGCTGCGCCAGAGCAGGCGCAGCAGCACGAAAGGCGTGAGCAGATAGAGAAGAACGGTGTAGAGGGCACGCATGGGTCGCAAGCCTAACGGCCGACCATGACCGCTACAATGCACGTTCTTTCCGGCATCGCTCCGCATGGCCGCCCCCACGCTCGAACCCCGCCATTTCCACCCGCGCTACTGGCCGACCTGGATCGGCATCGGCCTGATCTGGCTGTTGAGCTGGCTGCCGATCCCGCTGCTGCTGGCGCTCGGGTCCGGGCTCGGCTGGCTCGCCGGACACGTGCTGCGCGGTCGCCGCCGCGTCGTGCGCGTCAATCTCGAACTGTGCTTTCCCGAGCTGAGTCCGGCGGCGCGCGCAAAGATGGTCGACGCGCATTTCCGCGCGGTCGGCGCCGGGCTGTTCGAAGCGGCGATCGCCTGGTTCGCGCCGGACTGGCGGCTGCGCCGGCGCGGCGAGGTCGTCGGCCTCGAACACCTCGACGCCGCGCAGGCCGACGGCTCCGGCGTGCTGCTGCTGACCGGTCACTTCACGACGCTGGAGATCGGCGCGCGCTACCTGTGCCTTGCCGGCCGGCCGTTCCACGCCATGTACCGGCCCTACAACAACGCCGTGCTCGATTACTTCATGCATCACTGGCGCGAGGGCCGCTCCGGCCTGCCGGCGCTGCCGCGCGACGATCTGCGCGGCCTGGTCAAGGCGCTGCGCCAGGGCCATGCGATCTGGTACGCGCCGGACCAGACGCTGGACCGCCGCATCAGCGTGTTCGCGCCGTTCTTCGGCGTGCCGGTCGGCACCATCACGGCGACCGCGCGCCTCGCGCAAATGGGCCGCGCCAAGGTCGTGCCCTATTTCCCGCAGCGCGTCGGCGGCCGTTACCGCATCGTGTTCCTGCCGGCGCTCGAAGACTTTCCGAGCGGCGACGAGCTGGCCGACGCCACGCGCGTCAACCGCGCGCTGGAGGAAGGCGTGCGCCTGGCGCCGGCGCAGTACTTCTGGATCCATCGCCGTTTCAAGCGCGTGCCGCCGGGCACGCCGAATCCCTACAAGCGTCGCTGACGATCACACGAAAACGGACGGAATCGGCTGTTATAGTTGCGTGGATCGAGAATCAAGGGGATCGGGATACGCATGGACAGGTTTCGGCGGGCCGCCTGGGCGGCCGTACTCGCGGGCGGCCTGACGCTGGCCCCGGCGGCGTTCGCCGCCAACGTCGCGCAGGATGCGCAGGCGCTGATCGACGCCGGCAAGGCCGATGAAGCGCTCGGCAAGCTCAACGATCACCTCGCCAAGAATCCGCAGGACGCCGAAGCCCGCTTCACGAAGGGCCTCGCGCTGGTCAAGCTCGGCCGCAGCAAGGACGCGATTCGCGTCTTCGCCGACCTGACGCGCGACTATCCGCAGCTGCCCGAGCCGTACAACAACCTCGCGGTGCTCTACGCCGCGCAGGGCGACTACGACAAGGCGCGCGACGCGCTGCAGGCCGCGGTCGCCAAGCATCCGAGCTACGCCACCGCGCACGAGAACCTCGGCGACATCTACGCCGCGCTGGCCGGTGCCGCCTACGGCAAGGCCGCCGCGCTCGACAGCGGCAGCCCGAGCGCGCGGCGCAAGCTCGCCGTCATCAACCAGCTCGACACCGGCTATGACCTCGCCGCGGCGCCGCAGCCGGTGGCCGCCGCACCGGTCAGCGCCGCGCCGGCGCCGGTCGCGATCGCCCCGGCGCCGGCGGCCAGGCCGGCCGCCGCGCCCGAGCCGCCGCGGAGCGCCGAAAGCAGCGCGCGCCACGAAGCGGCGCTGGCGCAGGTTGCGGCCTGGGCCAAGGCCTGGGCGAGCAAGGATCTCGACACCTATTTCTCGCTGTACGCACCGGAGTTCACGCCCGAAGGCGGCATCTCGCGCGCCAGCTGGGAAGCGCAGCGCCGCGATCGCATCGGCAAGCCACAGCACATCGCCGTGCGCGTCATCAATCCGCAGGCCAGCGACATCGAGGACGGCGCCGTGCGCGTCAGCTTCCGCCAGGCCTACGAATCCGATTCGTTCTCCGACACGGTCAACAAGGTCATCGAGCTGATTCCGGCCGACGGCACCTGGAAGATCGTGCGCGAGTACACGCGCTGAGCACAGACCGGCGGGCAACGCTTTGCGGGGGCAGCGGGACTTGAAACGTCTGAGCACACGCGTGCGGCCGGCGCTGCTGGCCGCCGGCCTGTTCGCCGGTGCCGCGGCGGCGGCGCCGAGCGCGCCCGATCAGCAGTTCGGCGCCGTCATCGGCCTGCTCGACGCCGGCAAGGCCGAAGACGCGCTGCACAGCCTCGAGCAGCTCACACAGCGCGCGCCCGACTACCGCCTCGCACAGCAGTTCTACGGCGAGCTCAAGAGCCGGCTCGCCAGCGACGCGCGCGCGCCGCAGCTCCAGTCGCTCGCCGAGGAAGCCCGCCTGCGCCTGGCCAGCGAGCGCGCCGTACCGCAGGCGGGCACGATGCCCGACGCCGTGCTGCGGCTCGCGGCCAGTTTCAAGCATCTGATCGTCGTCGATCTGCCGCGCGCGCGGCTGTACCTGCTGCAGAACGATCACGGCCAGCTCAAGCTGCTGCGCAACCATTACGCGGCGATGGGCAAGAACGGCTGGGGCAAGCAGGCCGCCGGCGACAACCGCACGCCGATCGGGCTGTACCACATCACCGGCTGGATCGACGGCAAGAAGCTGCCGGATTTCTACGGCGCCGGCGCCTTTCCGCTGAACTATCCGAACCTCTGGGACCAGTTCAAGCGGCGCACCGGCTACGGCATCTGGCTGCACGGCGTGCCGAGCAGCACCGACACGCGACCGCCGCTGTCGAGCGAGGGCTGCGTGACGATGGCCAACGCCGATCTGGTCGCGCTCAAGCCGTACATCGAGCTCGGCCAGACGCCGGTGCTGCTCAGCGACGCGCTGAGCTGGCAGACGCCGGCGCAGACGCAGAAGGAGCGCGACGCCTTCATGGCGCGCATCGAGCGCTGGCGTCATGCATGGTCGAGCCTGGATACCGGCGCCTATCTCGCCTTCTACGGCAGCGAGTTCACGACCGAGGGCATGAAACGGCGCGACTTCGTCGCGCACAAGCGCCGCGTCAACGCGCAGAAGAAGTTCATCGACGTGCAGCTGTCCGACATCAGCCTGTACCGCTACCCGGGCAGCGACGGCGAGCTGATGCTCGCCGAATTCACGCAGCACTACCGCTCCGACAATTTCCGCATGGAATCGCGCAAGCAGCAGTTCTGGAAGCGCGAGGCCGACGGCCAGTGGAAGATCTTCCGCGAGGAAAGCCGCTAGGAAGCGCTGGAGAAGCGCCTGCATCGTCCTGGCGAGGGAGCCGCAGGCGACGGAACAGTCCGGCGGCGCACGACGCAGGCGGCGTAATTCGGACCTTCCCTGGTGGGCGCCGGCTTTAGGTCAGCGCCGGGCGAAGCGCCCGCTCACTCGCTCTTCCACGACTGGTCGTTGAGGCGCATGTACATCGGCGCCTGCTTCGGCAGGTTGTGCTGCAGCCAGCCGAGCATGTCGCCCCACACGCGCTGCGACTGCTGCGCGGTCGGCATGATGCCGGCGTGCGGCAGTTCGAGCGTGATCACCGGCAGGCCGAGATTGACGCCGGCGAAGTTGCCGAGCGAACCGGGATAGGTGCCGAGCTGGTGCAGGCGCAGATAGCCGAAGCGCGCCGGCGGCTCGTCGGGACCGTCGTAGTCGAGCACGCCGTACGGCGCATGCACGGACACGATCGCGTCCGGGCGGAACTGCTCGATCTGCTGCAGCAGCCAGCGCGTCTCCGGCTCCGACAGCGCCTTCGGGCCCGGGTAGCGGCGCGGATCGCGGCGCGTCTTCTGCTCCCAGTAGCGCAGCGCCTCGGCCTTCCAGTCGGCGGTCGGGAAATTGCGATTGAGATCGACGCCGCGCGCGTTGACGCGCGTCGCCGGCTGCGCCAGCAGGCCGTCGGGATTCGCGCAGGGAATGACGCGCCAGTGGAACGGCTGGAAGCGCTCGCCCTGGAGGCGCTGCATCCACTGGAACACGACGCTCACCGACGAGAACTCGTCGCCGTGGATACCGCCGATCAGCAGCACGCGCAGCGGCGGCGCGCGGCGCGATTTCGGCAGGTAGTCGCGGATCATCAGCGGCTGGCCGTTGACGCTGGCGCCCTGCGTCAGCTGCAGCCCGGCGTTCAGGCAGGTCTGCGCGTCGAGGCTGCCGAGCCGGCTGCCGAGCGCGCGGCAGGCGCCGTCGACGGTCGCCAGCGGCGCGGCCGGCGCGGACGGGGAGAGGCTGGCTGCCGCAACAAAAAGCCCGGCGACGAGCCGGGCCGGCACCCTGAAGCCAGGGCGCTTACTTCTTGATGCCACGTTCCTTGCGAACCTTGTCGATGAGGAAATTCACGACCTGGATCGTCGGATCGAGCCCGCCCGCCATCGCCGGGCCGGTCATGTACTTGCCGCCGATCACCAGCGTCGGCGTGCTGGTGACGCCGTAGGCGCGCGCCAGATTCTCGGCATTGCGGACCTGGGCGTCGACGACGAAGCCGTTGAAGGTGCCCGAGAATGCCTCCGGCGTGGTGCCGGCCGCACGCTGGAACAGCGCGGCGATCTGCGCTTCCGAGGCGAGCGGGATGTTGTCCTTGTGGAGCGCGTCGAACAGCACCGTGTGCATCGTCGGCAGCACGTTCAGCGCCTCGGCGGTGTAGTAGGCCTTGGAGTGCAGCAGGCCCAGCGGATGGCCGAGCGTGTTCGGGTAGCGCACGAAGGCGACGTCGGCCGGCTTGCGCTTCTCCCAGGCGGCGAGCGTCGGCTCGAACGCGTAGCAGTGCGGGCAGCCGTACCAGAAGAACTCGGCGACTTCGATCCGCTTCGGATCGGCCGGCGCCTGCACGGTGCGGACTTCCTTGTACTGCTTGCCCTCCTCGAACTTCGGCGGCTCGGCGCCCGAGCAGGCGAAGGCGGACAGCGAAAGGGCGACGGCGATCAGGCCGCGAAACGCGTGGCGCATGGATATTCCCGAAAAGGCGGATTTACTGGAGACCGTTGACGTACGAGGCCAGCGCAGCGATGTCTTCGTCCGTCAGCTTGGCTGCGACCGCCGCCATGATCTTCTGGTTCCCTTCCGCCGCATCGGCCTTGCCCGCTTCCTCGCGATAGAGCTTGAGGCGGGCGGTGACGTAGACCGAATGCTGGCCGCCGATGCGCGGATAGGCGGCGGTCGACACGCCGGCACCGGTCGGGCCGTGGCAGGCGGCGCAGGCCGGAATGCCGCGCGTCGCGTCGCCGGCGCGATACAGACGCTGGGCGACCGGAATCGCATCCTTGCTGGCGACGCCCGGCGACGCCGGCTGCGCCGCGAAGTAGGCGGCCAGATCCTTCATGTCGGCGTCGGCCAGCATTGCCGCCTGCGCGGACATCAGCGGATTCTGGCGCTTGCCGCTCTTGAACAGCTGCAGCTGTTCGAGGATGAAACGCGAGCTCTGCCCGGCGAGCTTCGGCCATTCCGGGTTGGCACTGTTGCCGCCGGGACCGTGGCAGGCGGTGCAGACCGCCGCCTTGCCGGCGCCGGCTTCGGCGCTGCCTTGAGTGTAGGGATCACGGGCGGCGCCTTCAGCGAAGACCGACAGCGGGGCGCACAGGACGGCAGCCAGCAAAACGCGCTTCATGCGACTCACTCCCCAGAAAGACGCAGCGGTCGGCCCGAGCGGCTGCCGCCGTAGCGATGTGGATAAGACGAAAAGTCCGAGGATTCTACAGGGTCTGCGCCGCGCTTTTCACGCCGCGCCGTGCGCCGCGGGACCGCCGTCGTTATGCTCCTGCCCCATTCTTCGCACACAGGCGATCCGATGCCGTCGTCGAGCAAAAAACCACCCGCGTCGCCGGCCGGCGATCGCGGGCAGCGCAATCCGTTCGCCGGCGCGCAGTTCCTGCTGTCCTGCGCCAAGCTGACCCAGCTGCCCGCCGACGGCCTGCCGGAGATCGCCTTCGCCGGCCGCTCGAACGCCGGCAAGTCGAGCGCGATGAACGCGCTCTGCGGCCAGAAGCAGCTGGCGCGCGTCAGCAAGACGCCGGGCCGCACACAGCTGATCAACCTGTTCAACGTCCCCGGCGGGCGCTTCGTCGACCTGCCCGGCTACGGCTTCGCCGAGGTGCCGAAGGACGTCCGCCACGGCTGGGGCCGCCTGATCGGCGATTACCTCGAAGGGCGCGCCAATCTGCGCGCGGTCGTGCAGATCATGGACATCCGCCACCCGCTGACGCCGTTCGACGTGCAGATGCTGGAATGGGCTGCGCACCGCGGCCTGCGCTGCCTGCTGCTGCTGACCAAGGCCGACAAGCTCAGCTTCGGCGCCGCCAAGTCGACGCTGCTGCAGGTCCAGAAGGCGGTTGCCGAACTGCCTGACACCGAGGTTCGGCTGTTCTCGTCGACGTCCAATCTTGGCCTCGATGAGGTCCGCATGCTGCTGCAGAGCTGGCTGAGCGCCGCCCCGCAGGACTGAATCTCGCGCGGCGGGCGCGCCTGCGCCGCCGCGACTGAGGACTTGCACCGGTTGCCAAGCCGCGCGCGGATCGCCAAAGCTAGCCGGCGGCACCGGAGTGGGTCGGCGCACCGTCGCTTCCTGTGAAAAGAGGCGAAGACGTGGCGAGATTCGCCACACCCGTCGCCATCACAACGTCGCCGTGTTGTTCCAAGCTCTTGAAAGGATTCAGGACTCATGCGACGGAACGATCTGGCATCGGCTGTGCTCAGCGATTCCATCCCAAACCACCCCGTCGCGCATCTAAGTGGCTGGATTCATCTCCTCGACTTCATGAACATGCAGATCCGCTCCGGCAGCCGATGGCTGCTGGCCAGTACGACCGCGCTGCTCTGCGCGTGCGCCGTCGGTCCCGATTATCGGGAACCGCCACGCGACCCCGCCGTCCCCGAGACCTGGCACGCGCGCCTGCCGCATGGCGGCGAGCGTGCGGCGATGACGCAATGGTGGCGGCAGTTCGACGACCCGCTGCTCGCCGAACTGGTCGAGACCGCGGAAACCCGCCACCCGACGATCGATGCCGCGCTCGGCGCGGTGCGCGAAGCGCGCGCCGCGGTGACCACTTCGCGCGCCGGCCTGCTGCCCGGCGTGCGCGCCAACGGCACGATGACGCGCAGCTCCGGCGCCGGCGACACCGGCGGCTCGGACGGCGCGCCGTTCACGCTGTTCAACGGCTCGCTCGATGCCAGCTGGGAGCTCGATCTGTTCGGCGGCACGCGACGCAACCTCGAAGCCAGTGAAGCCCGGCTGCAGGCGGCGCAGGCCGACTGGCACGAGGCGCGCGTGACGCTCGCCGCCGAAGTCGCCGACGCCTACGTGCAGCGCCGCTACTGCGAGCGCCTCGTCGCGCTGTACCGCGACACGCTGGCTTCGCGCCGCGAAACCGAGCGGCTGACCGCGCTCAAGCTGAAATCCGGCTTCGTCGCGCCTGCCGACGAGGCCCAGGCCCGCGCCGGCCGCTACGACAGCGAGAACCAGCTGATCGCGCAGGAAGGCGTCTGCCAGCAGAACCTGAACCGCCTCGCGCAGCTGACGGCACTGCCGGCCGCGCAGCTCGACGCGCGGCTGGCGCGCGCGCCGGCCGCCGACGGCACAGCGGCGGCGTACGGCGATCCGATCCCGGTGCCGCTGCACCCGGCGGTGCCGGACGTGCCGGCGGCGCTGCTGTCGCAGCGGCCGGACGTGATGTCGGCGGAACGCTCGCTGGCCGCGGCCAGCGCCGGCATCGGCGTCGCCGTCGCCAGCCGCCTGCCGTCGCTGAGCCTCGGCGGCTCGATCGGCATCAACCATCTCGCGCACAGCGGCGACGAAGTGCACAGCTGGTCGTGGTCGCCGCAGATCAGCCTGCCGATCTTCGAAGGCGGCGCCGGCCGCGCCCGCGTCGAAACGGCGCGCGCCCGCTACGACCAGGCGCTCGCGCAGTACCGCAGCAAGGTGCTGGTCGCGGTGCAGGAAGTCGAGGACGCGCTGACCCGCGTCGACGCCTCGGTGCGCCGCGCCGACGCCGCGCGCCAGGCCGAGACCAACTACAGCGTGCTGCTGGCCTCGCAGGAAAACCGCTACCGGCTCGGCGCGACCTCGCTGCTCGATCTCGAAGAGACGCGCCGGCTCGCACTGGCCAGCCGCGAAACGCTCGCCGCCGTCGAAGCCGAGATCAGCCAGTCGTGGATCGCGCTGTACAAGGCCGCCGGCGGCGGCTGGCGCGACGACGCCAACACATCCCCCACCGATTCGCGCGGCCCATCCGACGCCGCGCCGACCCCAGCAGGAGCTGGAGCATGAACGCCCGCAAGAAGGCCTGTCCCGCCCCCCGCCATTTCGCCCCGCGCCTGGCCATCGCACTGTCGCTGGCCGTCACGCTCGGCGCCTGCCACAAGCAGGAGACGGCAGCCGAGGCGCCGAAGCCGGTGATGACCGTCGAACTGGTGACGCCGCAGGCCCAGCAGTGGCCGCAGCAGCTGCCGGCCAGCGGCAACATCGCCGCCTGGCAGGAGGCGATCGTCGGCGCCGAAGTCGGCGGCGCACGTCTGCTCGAGGTCAAGGTCAATGTCGGCGACGTCGTCAGGAAAGGCGACGTGCTCGCGAGCCTCGATCCGGCGACGCTGCGCGCGCAGGTCGCGCAGCAGGACGCCAACGTCGCGCAGGCGATCGCCAACCTCGCCAAGGCGCGCGCCGACGCCAAGCGCGCCGAGGAACTCGACAAGACCGGCTCGATCAGCCAGCAGGAGATCGACCAGTACCGCACCGCCGCGGCGACCGCCGACGCCCAGCTCAAGCTGGCGCGCGCGCAGTACGACGTCGCCAGCCTGCAGCTGCGCTATGCGCGCGTCGTCGCGCCGGACGACGGCGTGATTTCCTCGCGCACGGCGACGGTCGGCGCCGTGGTCGGTGCCGGCACCGAGCTGTTCCGCCTGATTCGCGGCCAGCGCCTCGAATGGCGCGCCGAAGTGCCGGGCGACTGGCTCGGCCGGCTGCGGCCGGGCATGCGCGCCGACATCCGCCGCCCCGGCGACGGCACGGCGGTCGCCGGCACGATCCGCCAGATCGCGCCGACCGTCGACCTGAAGACGCGCAACGCACTGGTTTACGTCGACCTGCCGAAGAACGCCGGCCTCAGCGCCGGCCAGTTCGCCGAAGGCGGCTTCGAGCTCGCCGCGCAACCGGTGCTGAGCCTGCCGGAATCGGCGATCGTGCTGCGCGACGGTCACCGCTACGTGATGACGGTCGATGACCACAACATCGTCCACCAGCTGAAGATCGAGACCGGCGCGCGTCAGGGCGAGGCGATCGCCGTCAGCGGCGGGCTGACCACGGCGACGCGCGTCGTCAAGGCCGGCGGCAGCTTCATCGGCGACGGCGACCTGATCGGCGTGGAGGGCACATGAACATCAACTTCTCCGCCTGGTCGATCCACAAGCCGACGCCGGCGGTCCTGCTGTTCTTCCTCGCGACGGTCGCCGGCTTCTTCGGCTTCCGCTCGCTGCAGATCGCCAACATGCCGGACTTCGATTTCCCCGGCATCACGGTCGACGTGCAGCTGCCGGGCGCGACGCCGTCGCAGCTCGAGAACGAAGTCACGCGCAAGATCGAGGACGCCACCGCCAACATCCCCGGCGCGCGCCACGTCACCTCGACGATCGGCGACGGCTATTCATCGACGTTCATCGAGTTCGAGATCGAGAAGAACGTGCAGGAAGCGCTCGACGACGTGCGCGACGCCGTCACCGGCGTGCGCTCGGCGCTGCCGGCCGACATCCTCGAACCGACGATCCGCCGCGTGACCACCAACGGCGGCTCGATCGCGACGTACACGGTCACCGCCGACAACATGGACGCGACCGACCTGTCGTGGTTCGTCGACAATATCGTCAGCAAGGCGATCATGCCGATCAAGGGCGTCGGCAGCGTGTCGCGCTTCGGCGGCGTGTCGCGCGAGATCCGCGTCGAGCTCGATCCGGTCAAGCTGCAGGCCTACGGCGTCACCGCCGGCGAAGTGTCGCGCCAGCTCAACAACATGCAGCAGGAAGCACCCGGCGGCCGCGGCGATCTCGGCGGCCTCGAACAGGCCGTGCGCACGATCGGCACGGTCAAGACGGCCGACGACCTGCGCGGCTACAGCTTCCCGCTCGCCGACGGCCGGCGCGTGCGCCTCGACCAGATCGCGCGCGTGCGCGACACCGCCACCGAGCCGCGCCAGGCGGCGATCCTCGACGGCAAGCCGGTGCTGTCGTTCCGCGCCTACCGCGCGCGCGGCGCGGCCGAGGCCGACACCGCGAAGGCGATCATCGCCAAGGTCGAAGAACTCGGCAAACGCTATCCGCACGTGCACTTCGAGCAGGTCTACACCACGGTCGGACCGATCGAGCATCAGTACCACGCTTCGATGCAGGCGCTGCTCGAAGGCGCGATCCTCGCCGTCATCGTCGTCTGGATCTTCCTGCGCGACTGGCGCGCGACGCTGATCTCGGCGGTCGCGCTGCCGCTGTCGGTGGTGCCGACCTTCGCCTTCATCCACTGGGCCGGCTACACACTCAACACCATCACGCTGCTGGCGCTGACGCTGGTGATCGGCATCCTCGTCGACGACGCCATCGTCGAAGTCGAGAACATCATGCGCCATCTGCGCATGGGCAAGACGCCGAAGCAGGCCGCGCTCGACGCCGCCGACGAGATCGGTCTGGCGGTGATCGCGACCTCGCTGACGCTGGTCTCGGTGTTCCTGCCGGTGGCGCTGATGCCCGGCATTTCGGGCCTGATCTTCAAGCAGTTCGGCTGGACCGCGTCGATCGCGATCCTCGCCTCGCTGGTCGTCGCGCGCCTGCTGACGCCGATGATGGCCGCCTATCTGCTGAGCGGCGCAGCGGATTCCGAGCACGAGCACGAGGACGGCTGGGTCATGCGCCGCTACCTCAAGGCGGTGCGCACCTGCCTGCAGCACCCGTGGCTGACCTGCCTCGGCTCGGCAGCGTTCTTCGCCGCGTCGGTCGCACTGTTCGTCGTGCTGCCGAAGACCTTCCTCAATGCCGGCGATCAGGCGCTGACGATCGTCACCATCGAGGCGCCGCCGGGTTCGACACTGGCGCAGACGCTGGCGATGAACGACAGCGCCTACCAGCGCCTGCGCGATCTGCCCGAGATCCGCCACGTCTACACCATCATCGGCAACGGCGTGACCGCCGGCAGCACGGTGTCGAGCGGCGGCAGTGTCACCACGGCGACGCTGCTGATTCCGCTGACGCCGCAGAAGGACCGCAAGCGCTCGCAGCAGGAAGTCGAGACCGAGATCGGCCAGCGCCTGGCGAAACTGCCCGGCGCTCGCATCACGGTCGGCGGCAACGGCAACGGCCAGCAGCTGACGGTGCAGCTGACCAGCGAGGACCCGCAGATGCTGCAGGCCACCGCCGAGAAGGTGCTGCGCGACATCCGCACCCTGCACGGCCTCGGTGGCGCCACCTCGTCGGCCAGCCTGCTGCGCCCGGAACTGGTGATCCGCCCGGACTTCGCGCGCGCCGCCGAACTCGGCGTCACCGCCGAGGCGATCGGCGACGCCGTGCGCATCGCCACCTCGGGCGACTACGAGGTGATCCTGCCGAAACTGAATCTGCCGGAACGCCAGCTCTTCATCCGCACGATGCTCGATCCGGCCGCGCGCACCGATCTGGAAACGATCCGCCAGCTGCGCGTCGCCTCGAGCGCCGGCCCGGTGCCGCTCGGCAACGTCGCCAGCGTCGCCATCGAAGGCGGCCCGGCGCAGATCGACCGCTACGACCGCGCGCGCAACGTGACGCTGACCGTCAACCTGCAGGGCCGTCCGCTCGGAGAGGTCAACAAGCAAGTCGAGGCGCTGCCGTCGATGCAGCATCTGCCGACGCAGGTGCGGCGCGGCGAAGGCGGCGACGTCGAGTTCATGAACGATCTGTTCGGCAATTTCGCGGTCGCGATGCTGACCGGCATCTTCTGTGTGTACGCCGTGATGGTGCTGCTGTTCCACGACTTCGCGCAGCCGGTCACCGTGCTCGCGGCGCTGCCGCTCGCCGCCGGCGGTGCGCTGGGCGCGCTGGTGCTCGGCGGCATGAGCCTGTCGCTGGCGTCGCTGATCGGCCTGCTGATGCTGATCGGCATCGTCAGCAAGAACTCGATCCTTCTCGTCGAGTACGCGATCGCGGCGCGCCACCAGCGCGGCCTGTCGCGCCTCGACGCGATCATCGACGCCTGCCACAAGCGCGCCCGGCCGATCGTCATGACCACGGTGGCGATGGTCGCCGGCATGCTGCCGATGGCGCTGAACATCAGCGGCGCCGATTCCGGTTTCCGCGCGCCGATGGCCACCGCGGTGATCGGCGGCCTGATCACCTCGACGGTGCTGAGCCTGGTGGTCGTGCCGGTCGTCTACGAGATCGTCGACGACATCGAAGGCTGGATCGGCCGCCGGATCTTCCGCCGCAAGGCGCCGGCGCTGCCGGCCGAGCTGCACCTGAGCTGAGGCTGCCGGCCGAGCTGCATCTGAGCTGAGGCAGCCCGCCGCGCCGCGTACCGCTGCGGCGGGCCGCGGCCGGCCGCTCCGTCCGGGGTCCGGGCAATAAAAAACCCGATGGCCAGGGGAGGAGCCATCGGGTCATGCTTTCCGGCTTGGGGATGCCGGACCCGCCCAGGGAGTGGAGGCGGGGAGCGGGACAGGGAGTGATCCCACTCGCAAGATTGGACGCCGGCCGCCGCGGAAAAGTTCCGGCACGTTCCGAAGTTTTTTTCGCGAAGCCGGCGGCGAATGCCAAGCACCGGATTCGACAAATAAAAAAGCCCGGTGACTTGGGGGAAGCCACCGGGCCACGCTTTCCGGCCATGGGGGGATGCCGGACCCGCCCAGGGAGTGGAGGCGGGGAGCGGGACAGGGAGTATCGCCGCTCAGGGGATTAGATGTGGCCCCCGCCGGGGAAGTTCAATGGCGTCGTGCGATCTTTTTTTGCGGCGCCGCAATTCGCCCTGGGGCCGCAATGAAATCAAGGGTCTGCAGAGGCTGATGTTCGGGTCAGTCCGCGGTTCTGGAACTAAATTTCGTTCAGCTTCCGCTACTTGCGTGGCCGCTCGCGGCGTGGGCCGAATCCCACTCGGAACCGAAGCCGAAATCGGCGACCAGCGGCACATCGAGCTGGGCGATGCGCACCATGCGCGCGGCGATCAGCGGCGCCTGCTCGCGCAGCCGCGCCTCCGGACCTTCGAACACCAGTTCGTCGTGCACCTGCATGATCATGCGGATGTCCGGCGCCCGGCGCTGCAGATAGCGGGCGACGTCGACCATCGCCAGCTTGATGAGGTCGGCGGCGGTGCCCTGCAGCGGCGCGTTGATCGCGGTGCGCTCGGCGTACTGGCGCTGGGCCTGGTTGCTGGCGGCGATGTTCGGCAGGTACAGGCGGCGGCCGAACAGGGTCTCGACGTAGCCGGTCTCGCGCGCGCGCATGCGCGTCGTGTCCATGAAGTGCTTGACGCCCGGATAGCGGCCGAAGAAGCGATCGATGTAGTCCTGCGCCTCGCCGCGCGCAATGCCGAGCTGGCGCGCCAGGCCGAACGCCGACATGCCGTAGATCAGGCCGAAGTTGATCGCCTTGGCGGCGCGGCGCTGGTCGGTGCCGACCTGTTCGAGCGGCAGGCCGAAGACCTCGGCGGCGGTCGCCTGGTGAATGTCGAGCCCTTCGCGGAACGCCGCCTGCAGGCGCGGATCGGCCGAGAAATGCGCCATCAGGCGCAGTTCGATCTGCGAGTAGTCGATCGACACCAGCGCGTTGCCGGGCTCGGCGATGAAGGCCTGGCGGATGCGCCGGCCTTCGGCGTTGCGCACCGGGATGTTCTGCAGGTTCGGGTCCGACGAGGACAGGCGCCCGGTCGCGGCGACCGCCTGGTGGTACGAGGTGTGAATGCGGCCGGTGCGCGGATTGACCGCGAGCGGCAGCTGCTCGGTGTAGGTCGAGCGCAGTTTCTGCAGCGCCCGCCAGTCGAGGATCAGGCGCGGCAGCTTGTGCTCGGCGGCGAGGCTTTCGAGCACGTCCTCGGCGGTCGAGGGTTCGCCTTTCGGCGTCTTGCCGAGCACCGGCAGCTTGAGCTGTTCGTAGAGGATCGCGCCGAGCTGCTTCGGCGAGCCGAGGTTGAACTCGGTGCCGGCTTCCGCATAAGCCTCGCGCTGCAGCGCCGCCATGCGCTCGGCCAGTTCCAGCGAGATCTTGCCGAGCAGCGGCACATCGACCTTGACGCCGGTCTGCTCGATCTCGGCGAGCACCGGCACCAGCGGCATCTCGATGGTCTCGTAGACCTTGTTCAGCGCCGCGCTCGCCATCAGGCGCGGATGCAGCGCCTGGTGCAGGCGCAGCGTGATGTCGGCGTCCTCCGCCGAGTAATGTCCGGCGACGTCGAGCGCGATCTGGTTGAAGGTCAGCTGGTTCTTGCCCTTGCCGGCGATGTCGGTGAAGGCGATCGTCTTGTGGCCGAGATACTTCTCGGCCAGCGTGTCCATGTCGTGACGGTTGCCGGCGGCGTCGAGCACGTAGCTCTGCAGCATCGTGTCGTGGGCGACGCCGGCGACCTTCACGCCATGGCGCGCGAAGACGTTGAGGTCGTACTTGATGTGCTGGCCGAGCTTCGGCTTGTCCGCGTCTTCGAGCAGCGGCCTGAGCTGGTCGAGCACCCAGTCGCGCGGCAGCTGCGGCGGCGCGCCGAGATAGTCGTGGCCGACCGGCACGTACCAGCCGCTGCCGGCCTCGACGGCGAAAGCGATGCCGACCAGGTTCGCCTGGTTCGAATCGAGGCTGTCGGTCTCGGTGTCGACGCAGATCAGCTCGGCGGTGCGCAGCTTTTCGAGCATCGCCGCGAACACCGACTCTTCGGTGACCAGCGTCGCGACCGTCGCCTGCGGCGGCGGCAGCGGCGCGTCGGTCAGCGCTGCGGTCGGCGGCGCCTCGGGCGCTCCGGGCGCCGACGAGACCACGGAGGTCGGCACTTCCTGGCGTTCCGGCGCCGGCGGCAGCTCGCCGTTCTGCTGGCGCAGCTCGTCGATCCAGCGGCCGAAGCCGAGCCGCGTGTAGATCGCGGCCAGCTTGGCGACGTCCGGCGCGCGCGGCCTGAGTGCGTCGACCTGGATCGGCAGCGTCAGGTCGCAGCGGATCGTCGCCAGATCCCTGGCCATCGGCAGCTGGCCGAGCGCGGCGCGCAGCTTCTCGCCGATCTTGCCCTTGATCTGGCCGGCGTTGGCGACGACGTCGTCGAGCGTGCCGTATTCGTTGAGCCACTTCGCCGCCGTCTTCGGGCCGACGCCGTCGATGCCGGGAATGTTGTCGACGCTGTCGCCCATCAGCGCCAGATAGTCGACGATGCGCTCCGGCGGCACGCCGAAGCGTTCGATCACCGCGTCGCGGTCGAGGCGGCGGTTCTTCATGGTGTCGAGCAGGTGCACGCCGTCGTGCACCAGCTGCGCCATGTCCTTGTCGCCGGTGACGATCAGCACCGGCTGGCCGCGCTGCGCGGCCTGCGTCGCCAGCGTGCCGATGACGTCGTCGGCCTCGACGCCGGCTTCGGCGATCACCGGCAGGCCCATCGCCTCCAGCATCTCGACGATCGCCGGGTACTGCGCCTTGAGCTCGGCCGGCGTCTCGTCGCGGTTGGCCTTGTACTCGGCGTAAATCTCGTGCCGGAAGTTGGTGCCCGGCGCGTCGAAGATGACGGCGATCTCCTCCGGCGCGTAATCCTTGAGCAGGCGCCGCAGCATGTTGCCCATGCCGTACACGGCGCCGGTCGGCTCGCCGTGCGCATTCGACAGCGGCGGCAGCGCGAAGAACGCGCGGAACAGCCACGACGAGCCGTCGATCAGGATCAGCGGCTGGCGCGCGGCGTCGCTCACGGCAGCAGGCACTCGCCGCGCACGAGATCGTCGAAGGTCTCGCGCGCGCGCACCAAGTGCGCGGCGTCACCGTCGACCATCACCTCGGCCGCGCGCGGCCGGCTGTTGTAGTTCGACGCCATCGTGAAGCCGTAGGCGCCGGCGGTGCGCACCGCGAGCAGATCGCCCGGCGCGATCGTCAGCAGGCGGTCCTTGCCGAGCCAGTCGCCGGACTCGCAGACCGGACCGACGATGTCGTAGACCTGCGCCGGCGCGTCGTGGCGCTCGACCGCCGGCACGATGTCCATCCAGGCCTGATACAGCGTCGGCCGCAGCAGATCGTTCATCGCTGCATCGACGATCGCGAAGCGCTTGTCCTCGCCGCCCTTGAGACCGAGCACGCGGGTGACGAGCAGGCCGGCGTTGCCGGCGATCGCGCGGCCCGGCTCGGTCAGGATCCTGAGGCCGAGCGCTTCGAGTTTCGGCCGCAGCGCGCCGGCCCACTGCGAGGGCTCGATCGGCTGCTCGTCGCGATAGCGCACGCCGAGGCCGCCGCCGACGTCGAGGTGGCGCAGCACGATGCCGTGCCCGCGCAGGCGCTCGACCAGCGCCAGCACGCGGTCGAGCGCGTCGAGGAACGGCGAAACCTGCAGCAGCTGCGAACCGATGTGGTTGGCGATGCCGACGATCTCGATGCCGTCCATCGTCGCCGCCTGCCGGTACAGGCGCTCGGCGCTGGCGATGTCGACGCCGAACTTGTTGTTCTTCAGACCCGTCGAGATGTACGGGTGGGTCTTGGCGTCGACGTCCGGATTGACGCGCAAGGCGATGCGCGCGCGCTGGCCCATCAGCCGCGCGGTCGCGTCGAGCAGATCGAGCTCGTACTCGGACTCGACGTTGAAGCAGTAGATGCCGGACGCCAGCGCCAGGCGGATTTCGTCCTCGGTCTTGCCGACGCCGGAGAACACGACCTTGCCCGGATCACCGCCGGCGCGCAGCACGCGCTGCAGCTCGCCGCCGGAGACGATGTCGAAGCCGGCGCCGAGCCGCGCCAGCGTCTGCAGTACGGCGAGGTTGGAATTGGCCTTGACCGCGTAGCAGACCCAGTGATCGAGCCCGGCCAGCGCGTCGTCGAACGCGTGGAAATGACGCTGCAGCGTGGCCTTCGAATAGACGTACAGCGGCGTGCCGTAGCGTTCGGCGAGTTCGGCGACGGGCGTCTCTTCGGCGTGCAGCACGCCGTGGCGGTATTCGAAATGGTCCACGAGTCAGGGGCCTGGGGAAAAAACGGTGATGACGATGAAAACGCAAAAGGCGCGGCGTGCTAGCGCCGCGGCGCGGCATCCGGCTCATCCGGCTGATCCGGTGCCGACGGCGCTGCGGGCGCCGCGGCCGGCGGCGGCGACGGCGCCTCGGGCGCCGACTCGGCGGCCGGCACGACCTTGATCGGCGGGCGCTTGGCCTGGTGCTTCGGCGCACCCTGTTCCGGCAGATACAGCGGTCCGGTCTGCCCGCAGGCAGACAACAGGAGGGCGGCGCAGAGCAGGGCGATCGTCTTCGGCATGGGCGGCGGGTCCGACAGGCCGCAAGTGTAGCCTGCTTCGGCAGCGCGGCCATTGGCGAGCGCCGCCGCAGCGTCGACAATCCGGCCCATGCGCGCCCAGCACCACGCCAGCGAAGTGATCCTCGAGCCGGAACGCAGCGCGCGCGCCGCCGTGATCTGGCTGCACGGCCTCGGCGCCGACGGCAACGACTTCGTGCCGATCATCCCGGAGCTGGACCTGCCGCGCGATGCCGGCATCCGCTTCGTGTTCCCGCACGCGCCGGTGCGCCCGGTGACGCTGAGCGGCGGCCTGCCGATGCGCGCCTGGTACGACATCGCCGGCCTGTCAGCCGCGCAGAAACAGGACGCCGACGGCATCCGCGCCTCGGAGGCGGTCGTGCGCGGCTACATCGCCGGCCAGATCGCGGCCGGCATCCCGGCCTCGCGCATCGTGCTCGCCGGCTTCTCGCAAGGCGGCGCGATCGCCCTGCACACCGGCCTGCGCCTCGAAACGCCGCTCGCCGGCCTCGTCGCACTGTCCTGCTACCTGCCGCTGCACGAGTACCTCGAAGCCGAGGCCACGCCGGCCGGCCGGCAGATGCCGATCTTCATCGCCCACGGCCGCCACGACCCGATCGTGCCCTACGCCTGGGGCGAGAGCACCGCGCAGGGCCTCGCCGAGCGCGGCTACGACGTGGTCTGGCGCCGCTACACGATGGCGCACGAGGTCTGCGAGGAAGAAATCGCCGACATCGGCGCCTTCCTGCGCGAGCGGCTGCTCTAGCGTCGGCGGCCGCGCTCAGCCGCGCCCGGCGGCCAGCGCGTGCGCGATGCGGCCGAGCGTGGCGATGCCGGCGGCGACCGTCTCGCTCCACGGCATCGCGCAGTTCAGACGGATGTGATGCGCGTACTGCGCGCTCGCCGAGAACAGCGTGCCGGGCCGGATCGCGATGCCGGCCTGCGCGGTGCGACGGAACATCTGCACCGCGTCGACCGTGCCCGGCAACTCGATCCACAGCACGAAGCCGCCCTGCGGCCGCGACACGCTGGTGCCGTCCGGAAAAGCCTGCAGCACGGCCTCCGAGATGCGCGCGATCGAACGCGCGAGGCTGGCGCGCAGGCCGCGCAGGTGGCGCTCGTAGCCGCCGGTTTCCAGGTAGCGGCTGACGATCATCTGCGGCAGCGAGGCGGTCGCGCAGGACAGCGTGAACTTGCGCCGCGTCAGCTCGCGCGCGTAGCGGCGGCTGGCGATCGCGCCGACGCGGAAACCCGGCGACAGCGTCTTGCTGAACGAGCCGCAATGCAGCACCAGATCGGCCTCGTCGTAGACCTTCAGCGGCGTCGCGCGGCCGGCGACGAAGCCGAGCTCGCCGTAGACGTCGTCCTCGATCAGCGGAATGCCGGCGGCGTTGAGCGTGCGCACCACCTCGCGCTTGGCCTCGTCCGGCATCAGGCTGCCGGTCGGGTTGTTGAAGTTCTGCACGAACAGCGCGGCGGCGATGCGGTGCCGGCCGACGGCGCGGCGCAGGTCGTCGGGATCGATGCCGGTGAGCGGATCGTTCGGCAGCTCGACGACGCGCAGGCCGTGCTCCTCGGCGGCCTGCAGCAGGCCGTAGAAAGTCGGCGCCTCCATCAGCAGCGTATCGCCGGCGCGGGTCAGCGCGCGCAGGCAGAGGTTGATCGCCTCCATGCCGCCGGTGGTGATGACGATGTCATCGGCCGCGACCTCGGCGCCCAGCGCCGCGAGACGCCCGGCGAGCTGCTCGCGCAAGCGCTGGTAGCCCGGCGACATCTGATACGGGATCGCCAGCTCGGGCTCGTCGCGCAGCAGCTGGCGGGCGACGCGGTTGAGGCTGGCGACCGGCAGCAGCGAAGGCTCCGGCACCGAATCGCCGAAACGCAGCGACCCGCCGATGCGCGCCTGCAGGAAATCGGCGACCAGCTCGCCGGAGATCAGGCTCGGCGGCCCGCTCGGCGCCTGCAGCGTCTGCGGCAGCGGCCGGGCCTTGGGCGCGGCGCTGACGAAGTAGCCGGAGCGCGGCCGCGAGCCGATCGCGCCGAGCGCTTCGAGGTGCTCGTAGGCGCGCAGCACGGTGGTGATGCTGCGGCCGGTCTGCCGCGCCAGCTCGCGCACCGACGGCAGGCGGTCGCCCGGGCGCAGCCCGCCGCTGCCGATCTGGGCGAGCAGCTGCTGCGCGACGGCCGCGTAATGCGGCTCGCGAACGTCGATCGCAAGCGCGCCGTGCTGTACGTCATCCATCGCTCATTTCCGGCTGGTGCCGCGCTCCTTGCGCGGATCTGCGCGCATTCTGTGCTCGCTCTGTATCTTTTGAAAGCTCCGATCATGTATCTGTTATTGATCGCCGCGATGCGCAGAATAAGCCGGGCGCCGATCCCGGAGATGCGCCATGAGCACCGCCCCGCTGCACGCCCTGAAGAAGTCCGAGACCCGCCGCGGCCGCGCCGCCGCCGGCGCCGTCCGCCGGCCCGGCGCCACCGAGCGCCTGGCCTTCGCGCTGGCGCTCGCCGCGATCGCGCTCGGCGGCGCCGGCATCGCCCACGCCCTGCTGGCGCGCTGAGACAGGTGCGTCGCTACTTGCGCTCGAAGGTGTAGATCACGTCGCCGCCGGACTCGATGCCGGTCTCGGTGCGCACCTTGAAGCCGCGGCCGATGTCGTACTGCAGGCGGAAGGTGTGGCCGGGCAGGAACAGGCCGATGCCGTAGCTGATGAACAGTTTCGGCGTCAGATACTTGCCGACCGTGAACATCGCCTGATCGTTGGTCTGGCCGGGCTTGGCGCCGACGCTGATCTGGTCGATGCCGATCTTCGAGCCGAGCTGCTGCGCCAGCCATTCGCCGCCAACCAGACCGAGCGAAGTCGCGGCGCCGCCGACCATCTGCTTCTGGTCGGTGCTGGTGGTGTCGGTCAGCGGCTTGCCGAGCACCAGCCAGGCGAGCTGCTGCTGCTGCGGCATGGTCGGCGTCGAGAACAGCTTGAAGTCCGGCTTCCTCAGCGTGCCGCGCACGTAGAGGCCGACGGTGATCTCGTCGGTCGGCTTGCGCGTCGCGCGCACCTCCAGCGCCGGCTCGGTGACCGGCCCGCCGCTGAAGATCAGCTTGCCGGTCTCGATCGTCAGGTCCTGGCCGTAGGCCTTGTAGTGCCCGTCGACGAGGCTGATCTCGCCGCGCGCGCGCGTCGCCACGCCCGGCTCCTCGAGCGCCTGCACCGCGCCCTTGAGCTGCGACTTCAAACCGAAGCCCTCGAAGTGCACGTCGTCGCCGAGCTTGAGCGTGACGTCGGCGCTGATGCGCAGGTTGCGGCGCTGCTGCGCGCCCGGGTCGTCGCCGACCATGACCTCGTCGGCACTGGCCGACACGCTGCCGTCGCCGAGCGACTTCGGCGTGATCTGCGCGCGCGGCACCAGCACCGTGCCGGTGACGACCAGGCGCCGCTCGCCGAGCGTGGCATGCAGATCCGGCGACACCCACAGGCGCGCGTCGCTGGTTTTCAGCGCCTGGAAGTTTTCGCCGCGCGCGCGCAGATCGAACTTCAGCGGATCGACGCGCGGGTTGATGTCGCCGCTGACGCGCACCACACCGCCGTCCGAGCTGGCCTCGCCGTCGAGGCGCACGATGCCGTCGCCGGCGGCATCGGCGCGCAGGCCGATCTGCTGGATCGAGATGCCCGGCGTGACCAGATCGAGCTCGCCGTCGCGCAGTTCGGCGTGGCCCCGCAGGCGGGGATCGGCGAGCGTGCCGCCGAGCGCGAAATGACCCTCGGCGCGGCCGGCGGCGCGGTTGATCTCGGCGCTGACCAGGCGCAGCCAGGACAGATCGGGCATGTCGATGTCGAGCGTGCCGCTCAGCGGCCGCGCCGTGAACACCGCGGCCGGCGCCAGCAGCGCCTTGCCGCGCACGGCGCCGGCCGCAAACGGCAGATCGAGTTCGAGCCGGGTGCCGGCGGCGCCGTCGTCGTCGAGGCTCAGGCGCGCCGGCTTCAGCTCGATCGGCGGCAGACCGCCGAGCTGCCAGTGGCCGGCGCCGGTGGCGGCGTCGAGGCGCAGGTCGAGCAGGCCCTGCGGGCCGATCTCGGCGAGGCCGCTGGCCTGCAGCACGACGTCGACATTGGCGCCGCCGAGCAGCGGCTGCAGATAGGCGAGCGCGAAGTCGGACAGGCCGAAGTCGATGCGGCGGATACGGCCGTTGCGCTTGATGGCGGCGCAGGCGCGCGCGCTGCCGCTGTTCCAGCACATCGGTTCGAGCAGCACGTCGCTGGCGTCGGCACTGAGCGCCGCCGGCTGCTGCAGCGTCCACGCCGCAAGTTCCGGCGGCGCGATGCGGCCGCTGCGGATCTCGCCGCGCCAGGCCGGCCGCCTGGCATCGAGCGCGCCGTGCGCGGCGAGCTCGACCGTGCCCTGCCCGGTGTCGGCGCGCACGACGATGTCATGGGCCGCGGCCGGCCCGTGGATCGCCAGGCTCGCCGTGTGCAGCGGCACGCCGACGTCGCCGTCCTGCAGCGCCAGATCGAGGTCGAGCTGCCGCGCCGGATCGACGTCGGCCTTCAGTGTCGCGGCGGCGACGCGCAGGCCGGCGTAGCCGAGTCCGGCGGCGCGCGCGTCGGCGACGACGTGCGGCAGCGGCAGGGCGCCGCGCACCTGCACGCGGGCGTGCAGGCTGCCGGCGAGCCCCGGCCAGGCGTCCTCGAGGCGCGGCGCGTCGACGACGGCCTGCGCGTCCAGTGTCGGCAACAGCTGGCCGCGCGCGTCGAGCTTGACGCTGCCGCTCTGCGCCTTCAGCGTCTCGAAGCTCAGCACCGCGCCGGCGTAGCGACCGCGCGCCTCGGCGGCGAGCGGGTAGCCGCGCAGCGTCGAGCGTTCGAGACGCGCCGCGAAGCGCACGTCGGGCCGGCCGTCGGCGATCTCGGTACGCGCCTCGAAGCTGCCGTTGACGAGGCCCGGCAGCGCGTCGAGATAGCGCTCCGGGCGCAGGCCGGCGAAGCGGCCGCTGCCGTCGATGCGCAGGCCGTCGCGCCAGTCGACGTCGACGCGGGCGTGCAGCTCGCCGCCGAGCGCCTGCACGTCGAGCCTGGCGAGATGCACGGCGCCGAGCGAGCCGGTGCCGCTGGCGCTGAGCTGGAGCGGCAGGCGCGGCAGGCTCAGCGCGCCGTCGAGATCGAAGACGTAGTCGTCGAGGCGGCCGCGCCAGTGCGCCTGGCCGCCGGCGCTGGCGAGTTCGCCATCCGGCGCCGAAGCGCCGCTGCCGGCCGGCGGCCAGGCGATCTTCTGCCATTGCAGACGCAGGTCGCCGTCGCTGCCGTAGCCGAAGCGGCCTTCGAGCCGGGCGATCGCGAAGCCCTGCGCGTGCAGCGGCTGCAGCTCGACGGCATCCGGATGCAGGGTGGCGACGCCGTCGAGACGCGCGCGGCCGACCCAGGGCGTGGTCGCGGCGAGGTGCTGCAGCACGACGCGGTCACCGCGCCAGCTGCCGATCAGCGCAATGTCGTCGATCTCGATCGGCGCGCCGCCGGCGACGATGCGCAGCCGGCCGACCGCCGCGTCGCGCACCGCGAGCGCGAACGGCAGCTGCGTGATCGCGCCCTGGTCGGCGCCGGTCGCGGCCGGCGCCGCGGCCGGCGCCGGCTTGACGGTGATCTCGACGCTGGCCGCGCGCAGGCGTTCGACGTCGAGGCGGCGGCGCGCGAACTGCAGCAGGTCGGCGTCGAGCTCGGCGTCGCGGATGTCGATGTCGACGCTGTCGAGCGTGATCGACAGCCGCGCCAGCCGCAGCGGTCCCCAGGCGCTGCCGTCGACGCCCTCCGCGTGAATCATGCCGCCGGTCAGGCGCTCGGCGACGCGCAGGCCGAGCGTCGCGCCCGGCGCGGTGAACAGCACGAACACCAGCGTGCCGACCAGCAGCGCCAGGGCGATGCCGAGCGCGGCGCGCACGACCGCCAGCGCCAGCCACAGGCCGTGCCGCAGTGCCGCGCTCACAGGCCGATCCTCACGCCGAAGTGCAGACGCACCGGCGACTCGTCGCGATCGAGCGGGTGCGCCAGGTCGATGCGGATCGAACCGACCGGCGAGCGGTAGCGCAGGCCGGCGCCGACGCCGTAGTGCAGGTCCGGGGCGACGTCGTTGGCGACGCCGCCGCCGTCGCCGAACGCGGCGACGCCCCAGTTGCCGTAGACAGCGGTCTCGAACTCGACGCTGAAGGTCGTCAGGAAATTGCCGCCGATGATCTGGCCGGCGGCGTTCTCGGGCCCGAGCGACCGATAGCCGTAGCCGCGCACCGACTCGTCGCCGCCGGCGAAGAAACGCTGCGAAGCCGGCAGGCGCCCGAAATCCTCGACCCAGTTGGCGCCGTACTCGTAGCGCAGCAGCAGCCGCGAACGGCGCAGCAGCGGCCAGGCGGCCTTGGCGATCGCGTGCGCCTGCACGAAGCTGACGGTCGAGGCGACGTTGTAGGCGGCGCCGTGCACGTCGGCAAACAGCGACCAGCCCTGGCGCGTGTAGATGCTGTCGTCGAGATCGGCGCGGTTGAGCGTCAGGCCGGGCATCAGCAGGTCGGCGACCACGGCGTCGTCGGCGCCGAGATTCGAGTTCTCGTGCAGGTATTTCAGGTAGTAGCGGCGCTGCAGCTTGCCGGGCGCGCGCGCCAGCGCGATGCCGATGCCGCGCAGGTAACTGGTGCCGGCGTCGTAGTCCTGCTGGCTGATGTTGCCGGTGATCGAGAACAGCTCGCCGGCCTTGTTGCCGACCGGGATGCGGTATTCGGCGAGCGCCTGCTCCTTGATCGCCGAGACCTGCGTTTCGAGATGCAGGGTATGGCCGTGATCGTTGAGGCGCCGGAAGTCGGCGCCGACCGAGCCGCGCGGCCCGGTATCGGTGCCGTAGCCGAGACCGAAGTCGTAGCGCTGCGTCTTGCGCGGCAGGGTGTGGATGATGATCGGCACGCGATGATCGACCGCGGCCTCGCGGTCGGGCACGATCTCGACGTTGTCGAAGTAGCCGAGATCGCCGAGCGCGAACTGCGTGTCGAGCAGCTGCTGCGGATCGTAGACGGCGCCCGGCCGGATCGGCACGTAGCGGCGCAGGAAGCCGTCGTCGAGCGGGTGCGCTTCCTGCTGCACGACCGTGAACTCGCCGAAACGGTACTGCGGGCCGGTCTCGAAGTGCAGCACCGCTTCGGCGCTGTTGTCGGACGGTTTCACGCGCAGCTCCGACAGCACGTAGTGCGCGTCGAGGTAGCCCTTGGCGTAGGCGGCGCTCGACAGCACGGCCTTGGCCTCGTCGTAGTCGCTGTGCAGCAGCGGCCGGCCGGCGGCGAGGCGCCGGCGCATGCGCCGCTCCTCGTCGGCGAAGTCGCCGGCCCCCTCGCCGGCGATCTCGATGTCGACCGCCGCCAGCGTGGTGCGCGGGCCCGGGTCGATGACGTAGGTCGCCCGCCAGTTCGGCGCCGCGCCTTCCAGGCGCATGTCGATGAACGGGTTGTAGTAGCCGAACGGGCGCAGCGATTCGCGCAGCTCGGGACCGGCCTGGCGGTTCAGATGCTCGACCGCGGCCTGGTCGAGATCCTTGCGATGTGCCTCGTCGCGGATCGTCAGATAGGCCTCGGCGTTGCTCTTCATCTCGCCGCCGACGCCGCGCACGTCCACCTCGATGTCAGCCCTCGCCGCCAGCGGCATCAGCAACAGGCAGCAGAGGACGGCGCGGACAGGGAACACGGGCAGGGGATGGTGGTTCCGATCACGGCAGGACGGCACGGGCTGGCAGTATTATCCATCCGCACCCCGGACAAAACTGCGCGCCGCGCGCCGGGTGCCCGCGAGCCGATTCGCCGAGGATGTCCGAATGAACCCGATGACGTTGTATGTCGGCAGCAAGAGGCTGTCGTCGTGGTCCCTGCGGCCCTGGCTGCTGATGCAGCACCACGAACTGCCGTTCAGCGAGATCGTGATCCCGCTCGACACGCCCGAAACCCGCTCGCGCGTGCTCGCGCACTCGCCGAGCGGCCGCGTGCCGGTGCTGGTGCACGGCGACATCCGCGTCTGGGAATCGCTGGCGATCTGCGAATACCTGGCCGAGACCTTCGCGCTGCCGGGCGCCTGGCCGCTGCTGCCGGCGGCGCGCGCGCTGGCGCGCTCGATCGCGCACGAGATGCACGCCGGCTTCGCCGACCTGCGCCGCGAGCTGCCGTTCAACGCCTGCCGCGAGCCGGAGCGCACGACGATCTCGGCCGCCGCCGAGGCCGACATCGCGCGCGTGCGCCAGATCTGGCGCGAGGCGCGCCGCGAGCACGGCCGCGACGGCGAATGGCTGTTCGGCAAGTTCGGCATCGTCGACGCCATGTACGCGCCGGTCGCGGTGCGCTTCTTCATCTACGACGTCCCGCTCGACGGCGCCGAGCGCGACTACATGCACAGCGTGATCCTGCACCCGGCCGTGCAGCAGTGGATGGAGGCGGCGACGCTGGAAGCGCCCGACGCCGGCTCGCCGCTCGAACGCACGCAGGAAGTGCCGCTGGAGCTCGCCGCCGCCGAAGTCGCAGCGGGAGCGGCGCCGGCGCCGGCCGTCGAGCCCGCCGCCCAGGCAGCGCCACGGCCGGAGCTGCCGAAAGTGCGTTCGTTCCAGCTGCCGAGCGACTGAGCCGGGCCGTGGCCGGCGCCGCCGATCCGCGCATGCAGGGCGTACCGGACGCGTTCGAGCATCGCCCCGACCACGCCGAGTTCCGCCGCCCGGCGCACCGCGCCGGCGTCGAGCTGTACCGCGCGCACATCGTGCGCCATGCCTTCGAGCCGCATGCGCACGAGGCCTACGGCATCGGCGCGATCGAGGCCGGCGTCGAGCGCTTCCGCTACCGCGGCGGCGAGCATCTGGCGCCGCCCGGCTCGCTGGTGCTGATGAATCCCGACGAACTGCACACCGGCCGCGCCGACAGCGCAGACGGCTGGCGCTACCGCATGATCTATCTCGAACGCGAGGCCGTCGAACGCATCAGCGGCGAAACCGGCTGGTGGTTTGAGGACGCGGTGCGCGAGGACCGCGCCGCCGCCGGCCGGCTGACCGCGCTGCTCGACGGGCTGTGGCGGGCGCGCGAGCCGCTCGCCTTCGACAGCCTGCTGCACGGCCTGTGCGCGCAGCTGCGCCCGCACGCGCGCGTCGCACGACCGGCGCCGGCGTCGGCGGCGCCGCGCTTCAGTGCGGTCATCGACTATCTGCACGCCCACCTCGACCGGCGCCTGACGCTCGACGAGCTGGCCGCCGTCGCCGGCCTGAGCCCGTTCCACTTCCTGCGCGCGTTTCGCGCCCGGCACGGCGTCACGCCGCAGCAGATGCTGATGGCGCTGCGCCTCGCCGCGGCCAAACGCCGGCTCGCCGCCGGCCAGGCGCCGGCCGCGGTCGCCGCCGCCTGCGGCCTCGCCGACCAGGCCCACCTGACGCGAGCCTTTCTGCGCCGCTACGGCATCACCCCCGGCCATTACCAGCGCCAGCTGCGCGGCTGATCCGCGCCGACCGCAATCTGCGACAAGACCGCGGCCGGTCCGGCACCTAGACTGCGCGCGCCATGTGGATCGGAACCCTTTACGCGCTCGCCGCCGGCCTGATGTGGGGGCTGGTGTTCATCAACCCCGTGCTGCTGGCGGAATACCCGCCGGTGCTGCTGTCGGTCGGCCGCTACCTGGCGTTCGGCATGCTGGCGCTCGGCCTCGCCTGGTTCGACCGCGCGACGCTGCGCGGGCTCGCGCGCGCCGACTGGATCGAGGCACTCAAGCTGACCGCGGTCGGCAACCTGCTCTATTACTCGTGCCTGGCCGCGGCGATCCAGCGCGCCGGCGCGCCGCTGCCGACGATGATCATCGGCACGCTGCCAGTGGTCATCGCGATCGCCGCCAACCTGCGCGACGCGCATCGCGACGGCCAGCTGCCGTGGGCGCAGCTGGCGCCGTCGCTGCTGCTGCTGTCGGCCGGCATCGCCTGCGTCAACCGCGCCGAGTGGGAGGCGCTGCGCGCCGCACCCGGCGCCGATCTGCTGCGCTATGCCAGCGGCGCGCTGCTGGCGCTGGTCTCGGTCGCCTGCTGGACCTGGTATCCGCTGCGCAATGCCGACTGGCTGCGTCGCCATCCGGACCGCAGCCCGCGCGGCTGGGCGACCGCGCAGGGACTGGCGACGCTGCCGCTGGCGCTCGCCGGCTACGCGCTGCTGTGGCTGGCGATGCCGCAGCTGCGCGCCGGTTTCGAGATGCCGCTCGGGCCGCGGCCGTGGTTCTTCGTCGCCATGATGGTGACGATCGGCCTGTGCGCGTCCTGGCTCGGCACGCTGTGCTGGAACGCCGCCAGCCAGCGCCTGCCGACCGCGCTGGCCGGCCAGCTGATCGTGTTCGAGACGCTGGCGGCGCTGGCCTACGCCTATCTGCTGCGCGGCCAGTGGCCGCCGGCGCTGACGCTGCTCGGCGTCGCGCTGCTGGTCGCCGGCGTGCTGTGGGCGACGCGCATCCAGCCGCGCGCGCTGCCGGCCGCCGGACCGGTGGCCGGCGGCTGAGGGACCGGCGCGCCGCTCAGGGTCCGCGCCGCGGCAGCGGCGCGTCCGCCGGCTCCGTCGCCGCCGGCGCGCCATAGGCACGTACCTCGAAGCCGCGCGCGCGCAGCGCCGCCAGCAGGCCGTCGGCGCCGACCAGATGGGCGGCGCCGACCACCACCAGCTGCGGCGCGCTGCCTTCGAGGCGCGCGGCGAGGCCCGGCAGCCAGGCGCGGTTGCGCGCGGCGAGCAGGCGCTCGTAGAGATCCGGGAAATCGCGGCGCATCTCGACGACCAGGGTTTCGACGAAGGCCACGTCGCCGCTCTGCCAGGCCTTGAGCAGCGCCTCGGGCTGCTCGGCCGGATCGTCGGCCTCGTCGAGCGTCGCGGCGAGGAACTCGCGTCCCATCTGCGCGCCCATGCCGGAAAAAAGGCGCAGGTGCTCGCGCGGAGCCTCGAACCACTCGACCGTCTTGTTGTCGTCGACGGCGCGCTGGTAGAAGGTCTGGTCGAGCCCGAGCGCGGCGTCGAAGCCCTGCTCGTGGAAGCTGAAGACGTCGAAGGTCAGCGCGCAGAACCAGGCGGCGTACGGATCGCAGACGCTGGCCGACAGCCCGTAAGCGCGGGCGCGGGCCTGCACGCGCTCGTACAGCGCCTTCGGAATCTCGCCGGCGAGACCGCCGTCGACGCGCGCCGCGGCGAGCAGATCCTTCTGCATCTCCGGCGCGTCGAGCGCGCCGAGATCGCTTTCGAACACCAGCGTGTCGGCGCGCGCGTAGGCGTCTTCCAGCGCCTTCGGCAGCGGATGCGCGGCCTGCGGCAGCAGGTGCACCGAGCCGAGCAGGTAGTGCGTGGCGCCGCGGCCGCGCACTTCCCACAGGAACGGCGCCGCCGCGGTGGTCGGCGCCGCAGCCGCCGACGGCGCAGCCGGTGCGGCGGCCGGCGCCGGCGCGGCGGCACCGAGCAGCGCGAGCGCGAGCAGCAGGCCGGCCAGCAAAAAGCCCCCGCGGCCGGCGAGGCGACGGGGGCTGGCGTGTGACGCGCCGATCGGCAGCAGGCTGCGCATCATGGGGCGGCGTCCGCGCCGGGCATCAGCCAGTCGGTGCGTGCCGCCGCGTCGCCGCCGAGACCGGCGAAGTCGAACAGCTTCGGGTCGGCGAGCTGCGAGGGCGCGACATTGGTCAGCGAGGCGAACACTTGCTCGATGCGGGCCGGATGTTCCTTTTCCCAAGCGTCCATCATCCGGCGGACCTGCTTGCGCTGCAATTGCTCCTGCGAGCCGCAGAGATTGCACGGGATGATCGGGAAGCCCTTGAGCGTGGCGTACTCGGCGATGTCGCGCTCGCGGCAGTACGCGAGCGGCCGGATCAGCACGTTGCGGCCGTCGTCGGACTGCAGCTTCGGCGGCATCGCCGCGAGCTTGCCGCCGTGGAACAGGTTGAGGAAGAAGGTCGCGACGATGTCGTCCTTGTGATGGCCGAGCGCGATCTTGGTGTAGCCGTGCTCGGCGGCGTAGCTGTACAGCGCGCCGCGGCGCAGCCGCGAGCACAGCGAGCACATGGTCTTGCCTTCCGGGATCACGCGCTTGACGACCGAATACGTGTCCTGCTCGATGATGTGCCAGTCGACGCCGATCGACTGCAGGTATTCCGGCAGCACGTGCTCGGGAAAGCCCGGCTGCTTCTGGTCGAGGTTGACCGCGGTGATCGAGAACTTGACCGGTGCCTTGGCCTGCAGCTGCAGCAGGACGTCGAGCATCGTGTAGCTGTCCTTGCCGCCCGACAGGCAGACCATCACGCGATCGCCGTCGACGATCATGTTGTAATCCATGATCGCCTGGCCGACCTGGCGGCGCAGACGCTTGGCGAGCTTGTTCTGCTCGCGCTTGTCTTCGGGCGGGGCGACGCCGGCGGGGACGTCATCGGCAACGGCGGACATCGTGCAACTCGGTGGGGACGCAGCGCCCATTGTCGCACGGGGCGCGGCGCCGCTGAGGATTCCACCGGATACGGCCGCCGCATCGGGTTTGTTCAGAATCGGGGCCGGTGCCATCCCCCTCCGTCGTACCCGGCACCGTCCAGGGAGAATGCATGAGCGATGCAGCGGACTGCGCGCCACTGGCGCCGGGCGCACACGCGGGCGCGTGGCAGGTCACCGGCCTCATCGGACGCGACGCTTTCATCTGCCGCTACCGCGCCGACGACGGCCGACGGCAGGCCGTGCTGCACGAGCTGCTGCCGCAGACCTTCGTGCGCCGCGACGGCGACGCCGTGCAGCTGCGCGACGCCGAAGACCGCAGCACGCTGCGCTGGTGGCTGCGCAACTATCTCGACAAGGCCGCGGCGCTGGCGGCGCTCGGCCAGCCCGGGCTGGCGCGCGTGCTCGATGCCTTCGAAGCCGGCGGCACCGGCTACTGCGTACTCGAGGCCGCCGGCGACGACAGCGTGGCCGCGCGCGTGCGCCGGCACGGCGCGCTCGACTGGCATGAACTGCTGCCGGCGCTGCGCCCGGTGCTCGATGCGCTGGCGGCGGCGCACGCCCAGAATCTGGTGATCCGCGACATCGCGCCGGCCCAGCTCGTCTGGCGGCCGGACGGCCGGCTGGTGCTCGCCGGCTTCGGTCCGCTGCGCGCGCCGGTGCGCTTCCGTGCCCAGACGATCAGCTGCACGGCACCGCTCGCCTACGCCGCGCCCGAGGAACGGCACGCCGCCGGCAGCGTCGGCCCATGGACCGACGTGCACGCGCTGGCGGCCAGCTGCGCGTACGCGCTGTTCGGTCGCGTGCCGCCCGACGCGACGCGGCGCGACGGCGCACCGCTGCGCTTCGCGCTCGCCGATCCGCTGCCGGCCGCGTTGCGCGCCGTACTCGAAGCCTCCCTCGCCGCCGACGGCGGCGAACGGCCGCAGATCACCACCTGGCTGCGCGCCTGGCCGGCGCCGGCGGCCGGCCCCGCCGCGCAGGCAGCCCCGGCCGGCTCCGGCGGCGGCGTACCGCGGCTGGCGGTCGCCGCAGCGCTCGGCGCGATCGCCGTCGGCACCGCCGTCTGGCTGTCGCAGCAGGCGAACGCGCCGTCGCCAGCCCCGGCCGCGGCCGGGGCTCCGGAAACCGCCGCCACCGCCGCGGCACCGGCGACCGCCCCGGAGCCGGCGACGCCGACCGCCGCGTCCGGCGCGAACCCCGATGCGAACCCCGGCGCCGACTCCGGCCCGGCCGAAGCCGAGGCCGGCGGCGGCGCGCCGACACCTGAGGCGCGCGTCGCGTCGGAGCCGGCACCCGCGCCGCCAGCGGCGGCGGCGGCGGCCGCGCAGCCCATGGCGACGCCCGGCACGCGCCGCGCCGCCGCCGAGCCGCGGCAAGATGCTCCGGCGCGCCCGGCACCGGCTGCGGCGGCCGCCCCCGCCGTCGATCCGGATGCGCCGCTGCCGCCGCCGGCGCCGCTGGCGGTGACGATCACCACGCCGACGCTCAACGTCGCCGATCCCGCCGCCGAAGCCGAGGCCGAACGCCGCCGGCGCGCGGCCGCGCACCTCGCCCAGCTCGACGCCGAGAAAGCGCAGTGCAGCACCCATGTCTCCGAACTGCTCGGCGACCGTGCCATCACCTACGCCGACCTCGCCGCGATGCGCGGCGTCGAGCGGCTCGACGACGGCCGTCTGCGCACGCCGCGCCTGCGCACCGACGACGACCGGCAGGTCTCGCTGCTGGTCGACACGCACGGTTGCGTCGTCAACATCCGCCGCTACTGAACGCGGCGACGCCGGTCATGGACAGTTCATCGGCGGACCGCTAAAAATCGCGCGCCCCGGTGACGCGCGCCGCACGCCGCCTCGGCGCCCTTCACCGTCCAGGATCGCGACGTCATGCTCAGCCGCCGCCGCTTCATTGCTGCCTCCACCTCGATGGCCGCGCTCGCCGCGCTCGGCCTGTCGCCCGAATCGCTCGCCCGGCAGGGCCTGCGCCTCGGCAAGACGCGGCCGTTCTCGTTCGATGCGCTGGTCGCGCAGGCCCGCACGCTGGCCGCCGCCCCGTATGCGCCGCCGCCGAAGCTGCCGCGCGAGGTGCTCGAACGCATCGACTACGAGGCGCACGGCAAGATCCATTTCAAGACCGACGAGGCCCTGTTCGCGGACGGTCCGGGGCCGTTCCCGGTGACCTTCTTCCACCTCGGCCGCTACTTCCAGACGCCGGTGCACATGCACGTGCTCGACGCCGCCGGCTCGAAGACGCGCGAGATCGTCTACGACCCGGCCTACTTCGACATGCCGGCCGACAGTCCGGCGCGCGCCCTGCCGAAGGGCGCCGGCTTCGCCGGCTTCCGCTTCCAGGAAAGTCGTTTGAACGACGGGCGGCTCGGCGATCAGGAAAAGCTGCCGTGGCGCAAGAACGACTGGGTCGCCTTCCTCGGCGCCTCGTACTTCCGCGCGATCGGCGAGCTGTTCCAGTACGGCCTGTCGGCGCGCGGCATCGCCCTCGACGTCGCCCAGGCCGACCGGCCCGAGGAGTTCCCGAGCTTCACGCAGTTCCACTTCCTGCCGCCGCAGGACGGCAGCGACACGGTGACGGTCTACGCGCTGCTCGAAGGTCCGAGCGTCGCCGGCGCCTACCGCTTCGTCATGCAGCGCGAAAAGGCGGTGCTGATGGACATCGAGTGCGCGCTGTTCCTGCGCCGCGACGTCGCGCGCCTCGGCATCGCGCCGGCGACCTCGATGTACTGGTTTTCCGAAACCGCCAAGGCGACCGCGATCGACTGGCGTCCGGAAGTGCACGACTCCGACGGCCTCGCCATCTGGAACGGCCACGGCGAGCGCATCTGGCGGCCGCTGAACAATCCGCCGCGGACCATGGCCTCGGCGTTCGCGGACCAGAATCCGCACGGCTTCGGCCTGCTGCAGCGCGACCGCAACTTCGACCACTACCAGGACGGCGTGAACTACGACCGCCGCCCGAGCCTGTGGGTCGAGCCGCTCGGCGACTGGGGCGAGGGCAGCGTGCAGCTGATCGAGATCCCGACCGACGACGAGATCCACGACAACATCGTCGCCATGTGGGTGCCGAAGGCGCCGGCCAAGGCCGGCAGCGAATACCGCCTGAAGTACCGCCTGCACTGGCGCGCCGACGAACCGTACCCGACGCCGCTGGCGCGCTGCGTGGCGACGCGCCTCGGCAACGGCGGCGAGCCCGGCAAGCCGCGTCCGCAGGGCGTGCGCAAGTTCATGGTCGAGTTCCTCGGCGGCCCGCTCGAAAAACTGCCGTTCGGCGTCAAGCCGGAGGCCGTGCTCAGCGCCTCGCGCGGCAGCTTCTCGTACGTGTTCTGCGAGGCGGTGCCGGACGGCGTGCCCGGCCACTGGCGCGCGCAGTTCGACCTGACCACCAGCGGCGACGAGCCGGTCGACATGCGTCTGTATCTACGCAGCGGCGAGCAGACGCTGTCGGAAACATGGCTCTACCAGTACCACCCGTTCGCGCCGAGCAAGAGTCACGGCTGAGGCCGCGCGCCGGAGCGGCCGCTCAGCTGCCGTGTGCCGGCAGCTTCGGCGGCAGCCCTTCGACGGCCGCCGCGATCCCGAGCAGCGGCGCGTCCTGCCAGGCGCCGGCGACCAGCGACAGGCCGACCGGCATGCCGCCGACGAGCCCGGCGGGCACGGTGATGTGCGGGTAGCCGGCGATCGCCGGCGCCTGCGAAACCCCGCCGCCGACGAAGTGATCGCCGAGCAGCGGATCGAGTTTCCAGGCCGGCGCCGACAGGTGCTCGCGGCGCAGCAGCGCGTCGATGCCGTCGGGGCCGGCGGCCTGCAGGGCGCGGCGGCGCGCATCGCGATACGCCGCGTCGCTGAGCGGCCCGCGCGCCTGCGCGCCTGCGCGCCGACGCGAAGACGAACACCTCCTGGCCGAACACGGCGAGCTCGGCCGGCGTGCGCGCATTGAAAGCGATCAGCGCAGCGAGATCGCGCGGGCCGCCGTCGCGCGTCGCCGGACAGCGGGCGATGCCGTCCTTGAACTGGTATTCGGGCGCGGGCGCTGGCGTCGCCGGTCAAGCGCGCCACCCGCCGCGGTCCCGTAATAGGCTTTCCGCTGCTCCGCATCGCCCGGGCACCACGGGCAGGAAGGTTTCGATGTCCGCATGGATCACGACGCGCGCCTGGGAATCGGTGTTCGCCACCGCCCTGCTCGGCACGCTGCCGGCCTGGCTGCCGTTCGCGGCGGGCGTGCTGCTCGCGTCGCTGTGGCTCGGCGGCGGCACGCTGCGCGCACGCTGGCCCAGCTGGCTGCTGCGCGGCCTGGCGCTGCTGCTCGGCGCGGCGATCGTGCTGCTGGTCGTCGTCGGCAGCGTGGCGGCACCGCTGAGCGGCGACGCGCTGCTGATCGCGACGCTGCGCAGCACGCTGTACGGCCTGCTCGCCGGCGCCGGCGCCGGCATCGCGGCGCTGTGCGCCGTGCTGCTGATCGCGACCGCCTTGCCGCACCGCGCGGGGCTGCGCTGATGCGCCGCCGCGAGCTGTTCGCGCTCGGCGCCGCCGGCGTCGCCACCGCGCTGGGCGGCCGCCTGCTGCAGGCCGGCGCCACAGTACCGGCGGCGGCGCTGCCGGCCGCCGGCGACTGGGCCGCGGTACGCCGCGAATTCGCGTTCGCGCACAGCGCCGCGCCGCGCGTGCCGCTCAACGCCGCCAATCTGACGCCGCCGCTGCAGCGCGTGATCGCCGCCTACGACGAGGCTAACGCGGCGCTGGCGGCCGACGCCTCGTTCCATCACCGCCTGCTGTACCTGCAGACGCAGATCGCGCGGCTGCGCGCGCTGTTCGCGCGGCACCTCGGCGTCGCCGGCGAGGACGTCGCGATCGTGCGCAACACCACGGAAGCCAATGCGACGATCGTCAACGGCTTCGAGCTCGCGGCCAGCGACGAGGTCGTGCTCTGGGACCAGAACCATCACACCAACAACCGCAGCTGGGGCTATCGGCGCGCGCGCACGCCGTTCGTCTGCCGCGTCGTGCGCGTGCCGGCGCAGCCGCGCAGCGACGCCGAGCTGATCGAGCCCTTCATCGCCGCGCTCGGCCCGCGCACGCGCGTCGTCAGCTTCAGCCAGATCTCGAACATCAGCGGCCTGCGCCTGCCGGCGGCGGCGCTGTGCCGCGCGATCCACGCCTACCGGCCGGACATCTTCGTGCACGTCGACGGCGCGCAGGGCTGGGGCTCGACCGCGCTCGACCTCGCGGCGATGGACTGCGACAGTTATTCGAGCAGCGCCCACAAGTGGCTGATGGGGCCGCGCGAGATGGGCATTCTGTACGTGCGCCGCGAGCGCGTCGCCGCGCTGCGGCCGAGCACGGTCGGCTACGACTACGCCTTCGACTATCCGGAGGCGGCGCTGCCCGACGGCGCCACGCGCTTCGAGTGCCTGGGCCAGCGCAACGATGCGTCGTTCGCGGCGCTCGCCACAGCGCTCGAATTCCACCTCGCGCTCGGCGCCGAGACGATCGAGGCCCGCATCCAAGCACTCGGCACGCAGCTGCGCGAACGCCTGCACGCCGCCGGCCTGCGCCTGCAGACGCCGGACGACGAGCGCTACGCGCACGGCATCAGCGTGGTCGCGACCGACCAGCCGGCGCGCGCGGTCGCCGCCTTCCGCGCGCTCTACGAGCAGCACGGGCTGTACGCGGCCTACGTGCACGGCAACCGTGTGCTCTGCGACGTGGCGAGCGGCGAGACCGGCGAGCTGCCGCTGGCGCTGCGCCTGTGCACGCACGTCTACAACGACGAGCAGGATCTCGACACGGCGGTCGCCGCGCTGAAGACGGCGCTGGCCTGAACCGCGCTCAGCGCCGCGCGGCGTCGAGGCGCGCGCGCAGCTCGGCCTCGTCGAGCCCGGCGATCTCGAACTGCTTCTGGCTGTGGGTGTCGCCGCGCAGCAGCTGCACCGCCGACTTCGGCACGCGCAGCACCTCGGCGAGCAGTTCCTGCACCGCGGCGTTGGCCTTGCCGCGCTCCGGCACCGCCGTCACCGACACTTTCAGCGCTTCGCCGTGCCAGCCGAGCACGGCGTCGCGAGAGGCCTTCGGGCTGACCTTGACGGCGAGCCGCGCCATCAGCCGGGCGTCCCGCTCGCGTTGATCAGAAAGCGCTGGTAGAAGCGCACCATGTCGGCGAACTCGGCGACCGCGAGGCGCTCGTCGATGCCGTGGATACGTTCGAGATCGGCAGCGTCGAGGCGGCCCGGATTGAAGTTGTAGCGGGCCTCGATGACGTCGGCGTAATGGCGCAGGTCGGTCGCGCCGACCACCAGGCCCGGCACCACCAGCGCGTCGGGAAACACTTCCTCGACGCTGCGCCGCACCAGCGCGTAGCCGGGGCCGCTGGCGTCGGCCGGCGGCGAGGCCTCGTCGGCGAATTCGGCCTGCAGCCGCACCTCGACCGCCGGGTCGGCGATGGTGTCGACGACGTGGCGCTGCACGTCGGCGATGGTGTCGCCGGGCAGCAGGCGGAAATTGACGATCGCCAGCGCTTCGCCGGGCAGCACGTTGTCCTTGACGCCGGCGTTGAACACGGTCGGCGCCGTGGTCGTGCGGATCAGCGCGTTGGTGACTGGCGCCTGCGCGAGCTGGTCGAGCAGCAGCGGTCCGAACAGCCAGCGGTTGGCGATCGCCAGGCGCTGCGCGAACGGCAGTTGCGGCGCCAGCGTTTCGAGCATCGTCGCCACCGCCGGCGTCACGCGCGCCGGCATCGGCTGCGCCTCCAGCCGCGCGACAGCGCGCGCGAGACGACCGATCGCGGTGACTGGCGGCGGCATCGACGAGTGGCCGCCGCTCTCGTGCGCGCGCAGCTCGAACGAGGCGTAGCCCTTCTCCGCCACCATCACCGAGGCGACCGGCGCCGTCACACCGGCGACCACGCCGCGCGTGATCGCGCCGCCCTCATCGAGCGCGAACCAGGCGCGCACGCCGAGCGCCTTGAGCCGCGCCGCGATCTTCCTGGCGCCGTCGTCGCCGCCGATCTCCTCGTCGTGGCCGTACGCGAAATAAACCGTGCGCTGCGGCGCGTAGCCCTGCGCGAGCAGCGCCTCGACCGCTTCCATCTGCGCGATCAGGCTGCCCTTGTCGTCGAGCGTGCCGCGGCCCCAGACGTAACCGTCGGCGATGTCGCCGGAGAACGGCGCGTGCTGCCAGCGCGATTCGCCGGCGGCGTCGACCGGCACGACGTCCTGATGCGCGAGCAGCAGCAGCGGCGGCAGCGACGGATCGCGGCCGTCCCAGCGATAGAGCAGACCGTGCGCGCCGACCTTTTCGAGCGCCAGCGCGGCGTGCACGCGCGGATAGTGCTCGCGCAGCAGCGCCGCGAGCGCGTCGAAGGCGGCGTCGTTCGGCGCCTCCGGCGTCGCCGACACGGTCGGGATGCGGATCGCCGCCGCCAGTCGCGCGGCGGCGGCATCGGCGTCGACATTGACCGCGACCGGTGCGGCGCCGCGCGCGGCGGCGGCCGGCAGACGCGACAGGCCGACGAACAGTGCGGCGAGCAAGCCGCCGAGCAGAATGACGATGATCAACAAGATGCGGCGCATGGACCCTCCGGCCATCGGCGACGGCGAAGCTTATCGCAAGGGTCGCGCCACCCGCCGCGGCGCCGCCCTCTACAATGCGCGGACGATCGCGAGGCACGCGCGCCGATGGCCGATTCCCGAGAAGACGAAGGCAAGCAGCAGCGCCCGGCACCGGCGGGCGCGCTGCCGCTCGAAGGCGTCGACGAGGCAGTCTGGCTCGACGTCATCCAGCGCATGGACGAGGTCTATTCGCGCCTGGTCGAGGACGAAGTCGCGCTCGAACGCAAGAACGACGAGCTCGAACAGTCCAACCGCTTCATCTCCAGCGTGCTGGCGTCGATGTCCGACTTCGTCGCCGCCTGCGGCGACGACGGCTGCATCCAGCAGCTCAATCCGGCGCTCGCCGAACTGGTCGGCCGCAGCGCGACGGAGCTGCTCGGCACGCCGTTCTGCGCGCTGCTGCGCGAAACCGATGTCGAGCGCCTGCGCCGCTGCATCGCGCAGACCGCGCGCGAAGGCCGCAGCACCGAAACCCTGGACGTCGAGATGCACGACGCGCAGGGCGGCGCGGTGCCGGTCGAGATTCACGTCGCGCCGCGTCAGGACGCCGGCGGTGCGGTCGCCGGCCACGTGCTGGTCGGGCGCCCGGTCGGCGAGCTGCGGCGCGCCTACCAGCAGTTGCAGGATGCGCACGCCGCGCTCAAGAGCGCGCAGCAGCAGCTGCTGCACTCCGAGAAGATGGCCTCGCTCGGCCGCCTGGTCGCCGGCGTCGCGCACGAACTCAATAATCCGATCAGCTTCGTGCTCGGCAACGTGCACGCGCTGAGCCGCTACGCCGAACGCGTCGGCCGTTACCTCGAAGTGCTGCACGCCGAGCCGCTGTCGGCGGAAGCGCACGCGGCGCGCGCGCGCCTGAAGATCGACCGCGTGGTCGACGATCTGCCGGGCCTGATCGCCGGCACCGTCGAGGGCGCGCAGCGCACCGCCGAGATCGTCGCCGGCCTCAAGCGCTTCTCGGCGGTGAGCAGCGAGGAAGTGCGGCCGGTGGCGCTGCGCGAGACCGTCGAACGCGCCGTGCACTGGGTGCGCAAGGGCGCGGCGGCGCGCTTCACGGTCGAGCTCGACATCGACAGCGGACTCGTCGCGCTGGCCGCGCCGGGCCCGCTGCTGCAGGTGTTCATGAATCTGGTGCAGAACGCCAGCGACGCGACGGCGGCGGCCGGCGTCGAGACGCCGCGGCTGCGGATCGACGGCCGCCGCGTCGGCGACGCGATCGAGCTCTGCTTCGCCGACAACGGGCCCGGCGTGCCGGAGGCGCTGCACTCGCGCATCTTCGACCCGTTCTTCACCACCAAGCCGGTCGGCAAGGGCACCGGACTCGGGCTGTCGATCAGCTACGGCATCGTCGAGCAGTTCGGCGGCCGCCTGGCGCTGGTCGACAGCCCGGCCGGCGCCCGCTTCTGCGTGACGCTGCCGGCGGCGCGCACCGCCGCCTAGGCAAGCTCCGCAGCAGTTCATCCCTCGTCATGGCGAATCGCCGCAGGCGCCGAAGCCGTCCGGCGGCGTCTCCGCAGCGCCGCGGCCGCAGCGCGGCGACGAGGGGCTCATGCAGACCTTCGCCGGACCTGTCTCAGTGCACCGTGCAGACCATGCACGGATCGAACGAGCGCACCACGTGCTGCACGGCGACCGGCGTCGTTTCGGCGGCGCCGACCGGCGTGCCGGCGAGCGCCGCTTCGAGCGCGCCCGGCTGGCCGCGCGCGTCGCGCGGCGAGAAGTTCCAGGTGGTCGGCGCGACGATCTGGTAGCGCGCGATGCGGCCGTCGCGCACTTCCAGCCAGTGCCCGAGCGCGCCGCGCGCCGCCTCGTGGGCGCCGACCGCGCGGCCGTCCTGCAGGCCGCGCCGCGACACCGCGAAGAACGGCGCGCCGGGTTCGAGCGCGTCGACCCAGCGCTCGGCCCAGACCGCGAGCCGCGCCAGCTCCAGCAGCCGCGCCAGCACGCGATTGCGCACGTTGCCGCCGGCGGCCGCGGCATCGGCGCACAGCAGCGCATCGCCGCTGACGACGGCGCGCGCCAGCGCGCCGGTCTCCAGCACCGCGCCGCCGTAGCGCGGCGCCTTGCTCCAGCTGTAGGCCCCGGGCTTGTCGAGCTGCGGCTGCGTCTCGCCGAGCCAGGGATGGCAGGGCGCGTCGCCGGCGTAGTGCGAGGACGCCAGATCCTCGGCGACGCGCGCGAGGTCGAGCGGCTGCAGGCCGCCGTCGTAGAAGCCGGCGGCGAGCGGCAGCGTAGCGTCCGGCTGCGGGTAGGCGCCGTACGAGAGATAGCGGCCCGGACCGCGGCCGAGCGCCGGCAGGTCGAGATCGTCGGCGATGTCGAGGAACAGGCGCAGGTCCGAGGCCGGCGCCGCGGCCTGCCAGCGCCGCAGCGCGGCCGGCGTGTCGAGCGCGAGCACCGCCTCCAGCGCGTCGCCGAAAGTTTCGCGCTCGAGGTAGCGGCGGAATTCGCGGACCAACGCGCGCAGACGCAGCCGTTCCGACGCGTCGACCGCGCGCGAGCTGCCGCCGGGCTGCACCGACTGCGTGTGCGGCCACTTGCCGCCGAGCAGGCCGACGATCGTGAACCAGCGCTGGCGCGCGGCCAGCGCCGTGCGCGCCCGCGCGCCGGCCCCGGCCGCGTAGCGCGCCTGCACCTCGGCATGCCAGTCGCGCGCGGCGTAGGCCTCGCGCGCGAAGTCCGGCATGAAGAACAGATAGAAATGCGTGAGGTGGTCGGCGGCGTTCTCGACGCCGGCCATCAGGTTCAGCGCGTGGCGGCCGTTGTCCGGCATGCGCACGCCGGACAGCTGGGCGAGCGCGTCGGCGGCGGCCAGCGACTGCGAGACCGAACAGATGCCGCAGATGCGCGGCACGTAGACCAGCGCGTCGAACGGATCGCGGCCCGGCAGGATCTGCTCGAAGCCGCGGTACATCGGCGAGTTGACCCAGGCCTTGCGCACCGCGCCGTCGGCGATGTCGAGCCGCACTTCGAGATCGCCCTCGACGCGGTTGAACGGCCCGACGACCAGGCGCCGGCTGCGGCGGGCCGCCTCGCTCATCGGCCGCGGCGCACGGTCGGCTTGATCGCCGGCGGCAGCACGGCGTGATCGGCGACCGCGTTGTGACGCACGCGCGCCGGCGTCGCCGACTTCGACAGCGAGGCGAGCGCGACGAACCAGGCCTTCGGCATGTCGGTCGGCAGGCCGATCGGAATGCCGGCGATCTTCGGCGTCATGTGGAACGGATGCCCCGGGTCCTCGAAGCCGGGCTCGGTGCAGCTGATGCAGGCGTAGCCGCCGCGCGTGCACGAGCCGGCGCCGTTCCAGGCGCGAATGTTGCAGTCGCCATGCGCCTGCGTGCCCTTGCAGCCCATGTGCTCCATCAGGCAGCCGAGGTCGGACGGCTTCTCGGCGCTGGCCTTGAACTCGTAGAACTCGTTGCGCGTGCAGCCGTGGTGGACCAGCTGGTCGGCGTAGAAGCGCGGCCGCGCCAGCGCATCGAGCGCGGCGCCGTCCAGCGCGTCGCGCGCCAGCAGCGCCAGGGTTTCGATCACCCAGTCCGGATGCGTCGGGCAGCCGGCGACATTGACGACCGGCAGGCCGCCGCGCGCGCGGAAGTCGCGGCCGAGCGCGCCGCCGGGTTCGGCGCCCTCGTACTGCAGGCCGACCGCGTCGGTCGGGTTCGGCCCGCCGGCGCTGATGCCGCCCCAGGCCGCGCAGCTGCCGACCGCGACCACGTGGCGGGCGACGCCGGCCAGATCGCGGACCCAGTCGAGCATCGGCCGGCCACTGCCGGCCAGCTCGTGGAAGCGGCCGCTGCCATGCGGTCCGCGCAGCAGCGCGCCCTCGACGCAGAGCACGTCGACCGCCTGCTCGCCGCGCAGGCAGCGGCCGAGCAGGGCCAGCAGTTCCTCGCCGCCGGCCAGCGACAGCGACGGATGCCAGAGCAGCTCGATGCCGGCGTCGTCCAGCGTCGCGTACAGGTCCGGCGTGTCGGCGCAGAGCAGCGACATGCTGCAGCCGCCGCAGCCGCCGGACTGCAGCCACAGCACGCGCGCCTTCATTTCTTCGCCTCCAGACCGAGGCGCTGCAGCTTCTGGCGCAGGCCGACGCGCGACAGCTGCAGCTCGGCGGCGGCGCGCGACTTGTTCCAGCGGTGGCGCAGCAGGGTCTCGCGCAGGATCGCCGCCTCGATCGCGTCGAGGCGCTGCTGCAGCGGCCCGCCGCCGGTGATGCGCGGCAGGCCGGCGGCGGCGGCCGTCACCGGCGCGCGGCCGAGGCGCACCTTCGGCGACAGCGCGTCGGCCTCGACGCGCAGGGTGTCGGACAGCGCCAGCGCGCGGAACACCTCGTTGCGCAGCTCGCGGATGTTGCCGGGCCACGGATACGACAGCAGGCAGGCCATCGCCTCCTCGCTGAAGCCGTCGTGGGGCTTGGCCAGCTCGCTCGCGGCTTCGTCGAGCAGCATCGCGACGATCGCCTGCAGATCGCCGGGGCGCTCGCGCAGCGGCGGCAGCGACAGCGTCACCGTCGCCAGCCGGTAGTAGAGATCCTCGCGGAAGCGGCCGGCGCGGACTTCGGCTTCGAGATCGCGGTGCGTCGCCGCGATCACGCGCACGTCGACCGCCACCGCGCGCGTCGCGCCGACCGGCCGCACCTCGCCCTCCTGCAGCACGCGCAGCATCTTCACCTGCAGGCTCGGCGTGGTGTCGCCGATCTCGTCGAGAAACAGCGTGCCGCCGTTGGCGCGCTGGAACAGGCCGACATGATCCTGCAGCGCGCCGGTGAAGGCGCCGCGCTTGTGGCCGAACAGTTCGGATTCGAGCAGCGAATCCGGCAGCGCCGCGCAGTTCTCGCTGACGAACGGCCGCAGCGCGCGCGGGCTGGCCTGATGGACGGCGCGCGCCAGCAGCTCCTTGCCGGTGCCGGACTCGCCGAGCAGCAGCACCGAGAGATCGTGGCGGGCGATGCGCTCGGCGACGTCGAACACGGCTTCGAGCGGGCTGTCCTCGCCGCGTGCGATGGCGCGAAAACCGTAGCGCGCCTGCGCCGCGTCCTGGCGCTCGTGCAGACGCCGGCGCAGCACCGCCGGGCCGTCGCGCACCTCCAGATCGATGCGGCGCACGTCGTTCTGCAGACGTCGCGCCTCGACCGCGTCGCGCACCAGCTCGAGCAGCTGGTCGGGCATCCACGGCTTGAGCACGTACTGGTAGATGCCGGCCTCGTTGACGCCGGCGATGATGTCCTCGGCGTCGGTATGGCCGGAGATGATGATGCGCACGATGTCCGGCCAGCGCTCGCGCACCGCGCGCAGGAATTCGAGGCCGGTGGTGCCCGGCATGCGCTGGTCGCAGAGAATGACCTGCACGTCGCCGTCGTCGGCGTGCGTCTGCAGCACGTCCTGCGCCTCGTCGGCGGAGGCCGCGGTCCAGACCACGAAGTCGTCCTCCAGCGTGCGCCGGATCGCTTCGACCGAATGGCGCTCGTCGTCGACGACGAGAACGCCGGCTTGTTCGGGAGTCGTGCGCATCGTGGGTGGGGACGGAAGGCCCTGCCTGGGATCTGCGAAAGCGCGGCCATCATAACGCGGACCGCCGCGCCGCCTTTTTCAGCAAATGCGCGGCAGCTGCTCGCCGCTGAGCCAGTCGACGACGCGGCGGCCGCCGAAGCGCGTTTCCATTTCGACGAAGCCGTGCTCGTCGGCGACGACCTCGCCGATGCAGGCGGCGTCGGCGCCGAGCGGATGCGCGCGCAGCGCCGCGAGCAGGCGCGCCCCGTGCTCGGCCGGACAGATCGCGACCAGCTTGCCCTCGTTGGCGACGTACAGCGGATCGAGGCCGAGCAGCTCGCAGGCGGCGGCGACCTGCGGACGCAGCGGGATGTCCGCCTCGCGCAGGCGCATGCCGACGCCCGACTGCGCGGCGATCTCGTTGAGCGTGGTCGCCAGCCCGCCGCGCGTCGGATCGCGCAGCACCGCGGTCTGCGGCACCGCCGCGAGCAGCTCGGCGACCAGCCCGTGCAGCGCCGCGGTGTCGGACTGCACGGCGGTCTCGAAGCCGAGCGATTCGCGCGTCGAGAGGATCGCCACGCCGTGATCGCCGATGCAGCCGGACACGTAGATGCGATCGCCCGGCCGCGCGCGATGGCCGGCCGGACGCGGCGCGCCGGGCGCGATGACGCCGACGCCGGTCGTGGTGATGAACACGCCGTCGCCCTTGCCCTGCTCGACGACCTTGGTGTCGCCGGTGACGATGGCGACGCCGGCTTCGCGCGCGGCGCGCGCCATCGACGCGACGATGCGGCGCAGCTCGGCGAGCGGATAGCCTTCCTCGAGAATGAAGCTCGCCGCCAGGTACAGCGGCCGCGCGCCCATCACGGCGACGTCGTTGACGGTGCCGTGCACGGCGAGGCAGCCGATGTCGCCGCCCGGGAAGAACAGCGGCGTGACCACGTGCGCGTCGGTCGCCATCACGCATTCGCCGGCCGGCAGCGGCAGGCGCGCGCCGTCGTCGCCCTGGCGCAGCCATTCGTTGTCGAACGCCGCCGCGAACAGCTCGCGGATCAGCTGCGCGGCGGCGCGGCCGCCGGCGCCGTGGTTGAGATCGACGCGGCCGCGCTTGAAGTCCAGCGGCCGCACATAGGGTTCCGGAGCGCTCATGTCGTCTCTCCCGGCAGCGGATCGGTGGCCGCGCTCATGCCGCGCGCGCGCCGGCGTCGCGGAAGCGGCCGTAGGTGTAGTGCGCGGCGCAGGCGCCCTCGCTCGACACCATGCACGAGCCGACCGGCGACTCCGGCGTGCAGACGGTGCCGAAGATGCGGCAGTCCTGCGGGCGCTTGATGCCGCGCAGGATCGCGCCGCATTCGCAAAGCTTGTGATCGGCGACCGGCGTGTACTGCAGCGCGAAACGGCGCTCGGCGTCGAACGCGGCATAGCGGTCCGACAGGCGCAGCGCGCTCAGCGGCAGCTCGCCGAGGCCGCGCCACTCGAAGCTTTCGCGCAGCGCGAAGACCTCGTCCATCAGCGCCTGCGCGTGCAGATTGCCGGCCGGCGTCACCGCGCGCGTGAATTCGTTCTCGACCTCGGCGCGGCCGTCGTTGATCTGCCGCACCAGCATCAGGATCGCCTGCAGCACGTCGAGCGGCTCGAAGCCGGCGATCACCACCGGCTTGCGGTAGGCGGCAGCGAAGCGCGCGTACGGATCGGAGCCGATGACGATCGACACGTGCGCCGGGCCGACGAAGCCGTCGATCGCGGCCGTCGCCTGCGCCTCGTCGCCGGCGGCGTCGAGAATGTGGCGGATCGCCGGCGGCGTCAGCACGTGGCAGCACAGCACGCTGAAGTTGGTCAGGCCGAGGCGCGCCGCCTCGCGCACGACCAGCGCGGTCGGCGGCGTCGTGGTCTCGAAGCCGATCGCCAGGAACACCAGCTGCCGCTCGGGTTGCGCCTGCGCCAGCTTCAGCGCGTCGGCCGCCGAGTAGACCATGCGGATGTCGGCGCCGCGCGCCTTGGCCTTGAGCAGCGACAGCTGGTCCGAGGCCGGCACGCGCAGGGTGTCGCCGTAGGTGCACAGCGTCACGCCGTGTTCGAGCGCGAGGCGGATCGCCAGATCGACGCGGCCGATCGGCAGCACGCAGACCGGGCAGCCGGGGCCGTGGATCATGCGCACGTTGGCCGGCAGCAGATCGGCGACGCCGTAGCGCGAGATCGCGTGCGTGTGGCCGCCGCAGAACTCCATGAAGCGGTATTCGCGCCGCGGCTCGGCCTCGGCCGCCAGGCGCGCGGCGAGCTGCTGCGCGAGCGCGCCGTCGCGGAACTCGTCGATGTACTTCATGCGGCATCCTCCAGCGGGCCGGCGCCGGCTTCGGCGAACAGCGCCAGCGTGCGCGCCGCTTCCTCGGCGTCGAGCTGGCCGATCGCGTAGCCGACGTGGACGATCACGTAGTCGCCGACGCCGGCGTCCGGGGTCAGCGCGACCGAGATTTCCTTGTGCACGCCGCCGAGATCGACGACGGCACTGTCGCCGTCGCGGCGGACGATGCGGGCGGGCAGGGCAAGACACATCTTCAGTTCTCCTCGATGGGCGACGCGGCGAGGCGCCGGCTGGCGATCCAGGCCTGGCCGAGCGCCAGACCGCCGTCGCCGGGCGGCGCCTGCATCGCCTCGCACGCGGCGACGCCGGACGCGCGCAGGCGCGCCAGCAGCGCGTCGCGCAGCAGGCGGTTGATGAGACAGCCGCCGCCGAGCGCGACGGCCGCCGGACGCGACGCGAGCAGCGGCGCCAGCGCCAGCGCGGCGAGGCCGTCGTGAAAATCGAGCGCGGCGCGCGCGACCGCGTCGGCATCGTCGCGATCGGTGTCGAGCAGACGCGTCCACAAGACATCGAAGCCGGCGCCGGCCGGCAGCGGGCGCGGCACGACGCCGGCGGCGCGCGCACGCGCCGCGCAGGCTTCGAGACGCATCGCCGCGTCGGCCTCGTGCGCGTTGCGCTCGGCGATGCCGAGCAGCGCCGCGGCGGCGTCGAACGCGCGGCCGGCGCTGCTGCTCGGCACGCCGTGCAGGCCGCGCCCGAGCAGGCGCGCGACGGCCGGCGCCGCCGGCTGCGCGGCGTAGCGGCGCGCGATCTCGTCGCCGCGCCCGAGCCCGTGCAGCACCGCGGCCGCCATCCGCCACGGCTCGCGCGCCGCGGCGTCGCCGCCGGCCATCGTCAGCGCCGGCAGATGACCGCGCCGCGTGCAGGTGCCGTCGGCGCCGAGGCGCAGCCACTCGCCGCCCCAGATCGTGCCGTCGTCGCCGAGGCCGCTGCCGTCGAGGATCAGGCCGTCGAGCGCACCGTCGAGCGCGTGCTCGGCGCGCACCGCGGCGAGATGCGCGGCGTGATGCTGGACGGCGAACGCCGGCACCCGCCAGCGGGCGGCGAGCGCGGCGGCGGCGCGCGTGCTGTAGAAATCCGGATGGCGGTCGTGCGCGACCGCCCGCGGGCGCACGCCGAGGAAGCCGGTGAGGCGCGTCACCATCTCGTCGAGCGCGGCGCAGGCGGCGCGCGTGTCGAGATCGCCGATATGCGGCGACAGGAACGCCTCGTTGCCGCGCGTCACGCAGATCGCGTTCTTCAGCCAGCCGCCGCAGGCGAGCACCGGCGGCGCGTCGGCCGGCACGCCGTGCAGCACGATCGGGTCCGGCACGTAGCCGCGCGCGCGGCGCACGAACGGCGCGTGCAGGCGGCCCTGCGCATCGACGCCGAGCGGTCGGCGCACGCTGTCGTCGCAGCGCGCGACGATCTCGCGGTCGTGCACGAGATAGGCGTCGGCGAGGCCGCGCAGCTGCGCGAAAGCCTCGTCGTTGCCGGTGACCAGCGGCTCGCCGGCCGGGTTGGCGCTGGTGACCACGAACAGCGCGTCGCAGGCGGCGTCGCGCCAGCCGTCGCCGGCCGGGCGGCCGAGCCATTCGTGCAGCAGCAGCCAGTGCAGCGGATGCGCCGGCAGCATCGCGCCCCATTCGCCGAGCGCCGGCGCCAGCGCGGCGTCGAGCGCGTCGGCGGCGACGGCGGCGCGGCGCGGTAGCAGCACGATCGGCCGCGCCGGGCTTTCGAGCAGCGCGGCGGCGCCGGCGTCGACCGTCAGCCAGCGGCGCAGGCTCGCGGCATTGAGCGCCAGCACCGCGAACGGCTTGCCGGGCCGCCGCTTGGCGGCACGCAGGCGCGCGACGGCGGCGGCGCGCTGCGCGTCGCAGACCAGATGGAAGCCGCCGACGCCGCGCACGGCGACGACCGCGCCGGCGCGCAGCGCGGCGACCGCGGCGGCGAGCGGATCGGCGCTCGCCACGCGCAGGCCGTCGGCGTCGTGCCAGGCCAGCCGCGGCCCGCAGACCGGACAGGCGTTCGGCTGCGCGTGATGGCGGCGCTCGGCCGGCTCGTCGTACTCGCGGCGGCAGGCCGGGCACAGCGCGAACGCCGCCATGCTCGTCGCCGGACGGTCGTACGGCAGCGCGCGGACCAGCGTGTAGCGCGGCCCGCACTGCGTGCAGTTGATGAACGGATAGCGGTAGCGGCGATCGGCGGGATCGAACAGCTCGCGCAGGCAGTCCGCGCAGACCGCGGCGTCGGCCGGCAGGCCGGTCGTCAGCGCCGCGCGCGCATCGCTGTCGTCGATGCGAAAGCCGGTCTCGTCGGCGCGCGGCGGCAGCGCCTCGCAGCTCAGACGGTCGACGCGCGCCAGCGGCGGCGGCGCGGCGCGCAGCCGCGCCAGCAGCGCGTCGAGCTGCGCACGCGGCCCCTGCGCTTCCAGCCACAGGCCGTCGGCGCCGTTGCGCACCCAGCCGCTGAGACCGAGCGCGCGCGCCTCGCGCAGGCAGTGCGGACGGAAACCCACGCCCTGCACGCTGCCTTCGAGATGCAGGCGCCAGCGCGCCAGCTCGGGCACGGCGCGCAGCGGCGGGGCGGGAGCCGGCGTCATGCGCGCTTCAGACCGCCGCCTGCCGCGCCGCGAGCCACTGCAGCCAGCGCTCGAAGCCCTCGCCGCCGAACGCCGACAGCTCGATGATCTCGATGTCCGGATTGACGCGGCGCGCGGCGGCCAGCGCCGTGGCGACGTCGAAACGCAGATGCGGCAGCAGATCGCACTTGTTGAGCAGCATCAGCTGCGCCGCGGCGAACATGTCCGGGTACTTCAGCGGCTTGTCCTCGCCTTCGGTCACCGACAGGATCGCGACCTTGGCCGCCTCGCCGAGATCCCACATCGCCGGGCAGACGAGGTTGCCGACGTTCTCGACGAACAGCAGCTGCGGCGCGCCGCCTTCGAGCCCACACCACGCTTCGGCGACCATCTCGGCGTCGAGATGGCAGCCCTTGCCGGTGTTGACCTGCACGGCCGGCGCGCCGGTGGCGCGAATGCGGTCGGCGTCGTTCGTGGTCTGCTGGTCGCCCTCGATCACCGCCGCGCGCAGGCGGCCGTCGGCCTGCAGGCGGCGGATCGTCTCGACCAGCAGCGTGGTCTTGCCCGAGCCGGGGCTCGACACCAGATTCAGGCACAGCACGCCGCGCTGCGCGAAGGCTTGCCGGTTGGCGGCGGCGACGCGGTCGTTGGCGGCGAGCACGCGCGTTTCCAGATGGATCGCGCGCTCGGCATCGAGCCCCGGCACCGAGACGCCGGCCGGATTGCGCCCGTAGTGCAGATCGCGCGGCGCGGCGGCCGGTGCGGCGACGCCGGCCGCCGGCGCCTCGGCGACGAACGACAGTCCGTCGAGCGCCGCCGGCGTCGCCGCACCGGCCGGGCTCAATGGACGCTGATGACAGCCGCAGACGACGCACATGACGCGGGCTCCTGGTGGGCGGACGCGTCCGGCGCGTCCGGCAGGTCTTCGACGATCAGCTCGCGCACCGACAGCTCGGTGCCGCCGTTCGGCTGCAGCCAGCGACCGCCGCATTGCGGACAGTCGTCGAGGCGCGAGTGGATGGCAACATTGGCGGCGCAGTTCAGGCACCAGGCCCGGCCGGCCACTTCGTCGATCTCGATCGCGGCGCCGGCGAGCACACTGCCGGGCGCCAGCGCGTCGAGCGCGAAGCGCAGCGCGCGCACTTCGACGCCGGCCAGCGCGCCGACCGCCAGCACCACGCGTTTGACGCGCACGCGCGGCTCGCGCGCCAGCGCGTCCTCGACGAGGCGGATCACGCCGCCGGCCAGACTGACTTCATGCATGCGCGTCCGCCTCCACGGGGGCCTGCGTGTCGACACGGTACTCCACGCAGGGATCGAGGGCGGCGGCGAGCAGCGCGCAGACCGCGGGGGTTTCGGCAGCGGCCGCCGGCAGCGCGGCGAGGGCGCGGGCGGCGACGCCGCGCGGATGAAAGTTCCATTCGGTCGGCGCCAGCACGCGATAGCGGGCGATGCGCGCGCCGCTGGCGTCGAGCCGCAATTCGTGCACGAGCAGGCCGCGCGCCATCTCGCACCAGCCGAGGCCGTGCCCGGCGCCGAGCGCGACGCCGGCGGCGGCGAGCAGCGGCGCGTCGTCGCGCGCCGGCGCCAGCCGTGCGATCTCGGCCAGACGCGCGGTCAGCCGGTCGAGCGCGTGGCGCGGCGGCGGCAGGCCGGCGCGCGTCCAGCTGCCGGTCTCGCACGGCGCCGCGGCGGCGGCAAGCGCGGCGCCGGCGGCGGTCGGCGCCGGCAGCGGCGGATCGGCGTCGCGCAGCCACCGCCGCGCGCGCGCCGCCTGCGGCCGCAGCAGCGCGGCCGGCAGCGTCGCCGCGGCGGCGAGCCAGCGGTCGAGCGCACGGTCGTCGCGCGCCTGCCAGGCGGCGAGCCAGTCGGCGCCCGGCTGGCCGTAGACCTGGGCGGCCAGCCAGGCGCGGATCGCGGCGGCGTCGCCGTCGGCGCGCAGCGCCGGCGACGCGGCGAGCGCGGCCAGCGACGCGGCGTCGCCGGGGCCGGCACCGAGCCGGCGCGGCCAGTCGATCCACAGCCGGCGCAGATGTTCGGCGAGCGTCTGGCGGTCGAGCGCGTGGCGCAGCGCCGGCGCCGCCTCCGCGGTCGTGCCGCGCGCCGCAGCGAGCGCGAGCTGCGCGGCGAGCCGGTGCGCGCCGCCGCACAGTGAGAACAGCGCCGGCAGCAGCTGGCCGGCCGCGTCGGCCGCGCGCCCGGCCAGCAGGCCCTGCAGGTCGAACGCCGGGCGCGCGCCGATCGCGTCGCGCACCCGGCCGGGGCGCAGCACCAGCGAGCCTTCGGCGATCGATACCGCGCTCATGTCGGCCCCGGCCCGATCGCGCGCAGACCGGTCAGCAGCGCGCGCCGCGACGGCTGCGCCGGCGCCTCGGACGCGCGCCGCAGCTGCGCGAGCACGGCCAGCGCCAGCGCGCGCGCTTCGGCCTGGGTGCGGAATTCGTCCATCGGCGAGAACAGCGAGCAGGTCTCGAACGCGCCGAGCGCCGCCTCGTGCGCGCCGATGAAGCGGTAGCGCTCGCCGGCATAGACGTGCGTGCGCGTCGCACCGGGCGCGGCGACGGCGTCGGCGCGATCCGGCCACCAGACCAGATTCATGCACCACGGCGTCAGCAGCACGCCGAACCAGCCGCTCTCGCCTTCGGCCGGACCGGCGGCGCGCGCGAAACCGACCGCCTCGACGGCGAGCGCCGGATGCGCGAGGCCGAGCCCGGCCATGCGTTCGCGGCCGATCGCCTCGAACGCGGCGCACAGCTGCGCCGGCGCGTGCGGCGCGGCGTGCTCAGGCACGGTCATCGTCGAGCACCATGAACTGCTCGGCGTCGCCGTCGCAGCGCGGGCAGCGCCAGTACGCGGGCAGCTGCGCGAACGGCGTGCCCGGCGCGATCTGCCAAACCGGATCGCCCTCGGCCGGGTCGTAGATCCACCAGCAGATCTTGCATTCGAGGCGCGCGTCGTCCGGCAGGCGCGCACGGTCGCCGAGATAGCTGCCCTCGAAGCGCGGGGCGGCGCTCACGCCGCACCCTCCAGCCAGTGCAGCGCCTCGACCAGCCGCTCGCGCGAATCGTGCAGGTCCTCGACCGCGGCGCAGACCACGTCCGGCACGCCGCCGACTTCGAGCGTGTTGAGGATCACCTGATCCTGCGAGTTGTAGTAGACGACCTGCCAGCACGGCGCCAGCGCGGTGCGCGTGACGCGGCAGTTGCCGTAGCCGCGCGAAAGGATCGTCGTGCCGCCGCTGCCGAGGCGCTCGCCGAGATAGTCGAGATCGCCCGGCGACAGCGGCAGCAGCGTGAGATTGATGACCTGCGCGGCGCGCCCCGGCGTCCAGCGACGCAGATGTTCGGCGAGTTCGGCGAGGATCGCCGGCGCGTTCATGACCTCGGCCGGCAGCGCGGCGTCCGGCGCCGCCAGCGCCTCGACCGCCGCGGCCGCGGCCGGCGCCGTGTCGAGCAGCACGTTCGGCGCGAGGCCGACTTCGATCGCGTCGACGCCGTCGCCGAGCACGCGCCAGACGCCGGCGTACACCGACTCCTGCACGCGCAGCGCGCGGCCGTCGGCATCGATGCGCACGGCGACCTCGCCCTCGCCGAGCACCTGATGCAGCAGCGCGCGGTTGGCGGCATCGAGGCCGGCGACCGGCACCAGCAGGGTGCGGTGCCGCGCATCGTCGAGCACGGCGCCGAGCGCGGCGGCGACGCGGTGCAGGCAGACGCGCGCGTCGCCGAGCGCGGCGACCGCCTCCGGCTCCGGCAGCGACGGCGCCTGCCAGGTACTCATGCCGCGCGGCATGACCATGTAGTCGAGCGTGTCGTCCTCGACCTGACTGCCTGGGCCGATCACGCGGATCGGAATCGGGAACGGTTTGCTGGCGGGCTTGATGTCGGCCATGGCGGACTCGGTGCGGGTAGCGATCAGTGGCAGGCGCCGGACGGCCCGCCGACGGCGATGCCGGGCGACGGCGGTCGCGACGGCGCGCTGGCGAGAATCTCGCGAATACGCTCGACGTAGACCTGCCAGTCCTGCATGCCGTGCAGGGTGGCGACGTAGGCGCCGTCGCGCAGGAAGATCAGCGCCGGCCGCCGCGTCATGCCGTAGCGCAGGCCGAGCGCGCGTTCGGACGCCTCATCGACGACGCCGATGCGCAGCGCCGTGCCCTCGCGCGCGAACTGCGCGACCAGCTCGGGCAGCACGACGGCGACGTCGAGCACCTCCGGATAGCGCGCCGGCTGCGCCCACAGGAACAGCACCGCTTCGCCGGGCTGCGCGAGAAAGTCGTCGAGGCCGGCTTCGGACACCGGCTGCGCGGCCGGATGTTCGAGCAGGCGCTCGATCAGCGGCGGCACCGTCGGGCGCGGCAGCGCGGACAGCGGAATCGGTTCGGCATTCATCGTTCGTCACCGGACGCAGGGGACTGGCCGGTCAGCCGGGCCAGCGCGGCGGCGCTCTGCGCCGAAGGCAGTTCGAAACCGGCGTCGCCGGACGGCAGCGCGCCGCCGAGCGCCGCCTGCAGCAGGTCGAGCGCGGCGTCGATCTCGGCGGCGCGCGCCGCCGTCAGGCGCTCGACCGCGGAGTCCAGATGCACGAGCAGCCAGTCGCCGGCGGCGACCGCGCCGACCAGCGCCGTGCGCACGCGCCGCCACTCGCCGCGGCCTTCGACCTCGGCCCAGGCGGCGTCGGCGGCACGCACCTGCATCGGCAGGCCGACGCACATCAGGAGCGCTCCGGGAAGAAGCGCGCGTCGCCGACGCGGCAGGCATCGTCGGCCGACGGCCGTTCGGCCTCGTAGCGCTCGATCGCCAGATGCGGCAGCGTCACCGCCTCGGCGCTGTCCAGCGCCCGCGTGCGCGGCGCGGCCGCCACGCCCCAGCCGCGCAGGATGTCGAGCCCGCGGGCGACCGCCTGCGGCAGCACGGCGCGCACGCTCGCGCGCAGGCTGCCGCCGTAATCCTCCAGCTCTTCGGGCTGGCAGCCGATCAGCACCACCGAACGCGGATAGCGGCCGGTCAGGCGCGCCAGCGCCAGCACGTCGGCGAAGCCGGTCTGGTGCAGGCTCATCTTCTTCGCGCCGAGGTATTGCGGCACCTCGTCGTCGCGCACCTCGTGCAGCGTGCCGGGAGCGAGTCCGTAATCGACCGCGTCGAAGATCAGCAGGCGTTCGGCGGCCTGCACGTGCTGGATCAGATAAAGGCCCTGCGTGCCGCCGTCGACCAGCGCGACGCCGGGCAGCTCCCAGTCGCGCTGCAGGCGCTCGACGCAGCGCACGCCGAAGCCCTCGTCGGCCCACAGCAGATTGCCGATGCCGAGAACGATCACGGCGTTGTCACCGGAACGGTGGCAGGGCGGCTGGGGGGTGCAGGCATCCATCGCGAAAACTCCGTGGGACTTCAGCGGGCGGCGGGGGACGGCGCGGCGGCCGACGGCCGCGTGCGCCAGGCGAGATAGCTGTCGTGCTCGGCCTGCAGCGCGAGCCAGAACACGGCGCTGCTGCCGAACGCTAGCGCGAAGCGGATCGCGGTATCGGCCGAGACGCCGCGCCGGCCCTGCACGATCTCGTGCAGGCGGCGCCGCGAGATGCCGAGGCGGCGCGCCGCCTCGCTCTGCGTGAGCCGCAGCGGCGCCAGGTAGTACTTGTCGAGGAAGCGGCCCGGATGCAGACGCGCGCGCAGCGGCACGCCCGGCGGCGTGCGCAGCGGCGGCGCAGGCGGACGCGCGACGCGCATCGCCGCGCTCAGTCCTTGAAGGTGCGGTAGCCCGAGATCATCGTGCTGACGATGCTCTGGCGGCCCATGATGTCTTCGCGAATCGCCGCGTAGACGTGCAGGATGATGAAACAGACCATCGCCCACATGCCGAGGTGGTGCCAAGTGTGCACGTCCTGCGACTGCCCGAACAGCGGAATCACCCAGCCGAACAGGCGGTTCGCCCACGAACCGGCCTGCGCGCCCTCGCCGTACATCGCGAATCCGGTGACGATCATGAACAGGGTGCCGAGGAAGTACATCGAGAACATCGCCGCGCGCGCCAGCGGGTTGTGGCCGACGTAGCGGTTCGGCCGCTTCGAGATGAAGCCGTACCACTTGAGCATGCTCAGCACCTCGCGCCAGTACGCGGCCGAGAACACCGGCAGCGTGAACAGCTCGCGCGCGTGATGGTTGCCGACGAAGGCCCAGTAGAGGCGCCCGATCAGGCCGACCGCGAGCACGTAGCCGGATGCGAAGTGCGCAAAGCGGATGTAGCCCATCAGGAAGTGCGCGCTGGCCTCGCCCGGCATCGTCGGCAGGGGCGAGCCGATGAAATAGCCGGTCACGCACAGCACGACGATCGCCAGTGCGTTGATCCAGTGCCAGATGCGCACCGGCGCTTCGTAGACGTAGACGGAGCGGACCGCCGGCGCATGGCTGACGGCGGCTTCGTCGACGCCGGTGGCGTCGGCAGCAACGGTGGAGGCGGGCGTCATGGCGTTCTCCTCGTCGGGGACGGTGGCACTTAGCCGAACAGCAGCGCGAGGCCGCTGGCGCTGAGCACGGCGGCGGCGACACGGCGCAGGACCTGCTGCCCGCCGCGCAGGCCGGCGGCGAGGCCCCAGCCGGCCGCGTGCAGCAGCGCCGACATCAGCACGAAGCCGGCGACATAGCGGGAGAAGCCGGCGGCGAGCGGTGCCTCGGCACCGTGCGCATAGCCGTGCAGCACGCCGCAGACGGCGATCACCGCGAGCCCGGCGCCGGCCGGCGCGCGCGCTGCAGTGGCGAGCAGCAGGCCGAGCGCGATCACGCTCAGCGCAATGCCCGGCTCGACCATCGGCAGCGCCAGACCCTGCGTCGCGAGCACGGCGCCGGCGAGCAGGCCGCCGATGAAGGCCAGCGGCCCGAACGCGGCGCGCGCAGCCGGCAGCGCCAGCGCCGACCACAGGCCGACAGCCAGCATCGCCAGCAGATGGTCGATGCCGGACAGCGGATGCAGCAGGCCAGCGCCCCAGCCGGAAAGCTCGTGCCCGGGATGGGCGAGCGCGGGCAGCGCGATGAGGCCGAGCGCGGCGGCGGCGAGGTGGGCGATCTTGATCGGTTTCATGGTGTTTTCTCCTCGACGGCGTTCAGCGCACGCGCACCTGCGTCAGCTCCTCACCCTGCGGCCCCATCACGTGCGTCGAGCAGGCGAGGCAGGGATCGAAGGAATGCAGCGTGCGCAGGATCTCGACCGGTTGCTCCGGATCGACCATCGGCGTGTTCATCAGGCTCGCCTCGAAGGCGCCGATCTGGCCTTTGACGTCGCGCGGGCCGCCGTTCCAGGTCGTCGGCACCACGCACTGGTAGTTCTCGATACGGCCGTCCTTGATGCGGATCCAGTGGCCGAGCGCGCCGCGCGGCGCGGCGACGGTGCCGACGCCCTTGGCCTCCTTCGGCCAGGTCGCCGGGTCCCATTTCTCGACGTTGGCGGTGGCGCGATCGCCGGCCTTGATGTTGTCGATCAGCTCGTGCCAGTCGGCGAGCATCATCTCGCCGCAGTACTGGCCTTCGAGCGCGCGCGCCAGCGTGCGGCCGATCGTCGTCGGCAGCAGCTGCTGCAGCGTGTAGTCGGTCTCCGGCAGGCCGAGCGCCTTCGGGATCGCGTGGTTGATCGCCTCAGCCGAGCTCTCGATCTGCTCCTTCGGGCGCTGCGCGTACGTGTTGCCCTGGCTGGCATGCGCGTAGGCGAGGATGTAGCGCGCCAGCGGGCCGACCTCCATCGCGTGACCGCGCCAGCGCGGCGACTTGATCCATGAATACTTCGCCGATTCGTCGATCTGCTCGATCTTCGTCCGCGTACCGGCGGTCTTCGGGCCGAGCTCGTAGTGCGGTTCGGTCACGCCGTCCCAGGGATGCAGGCCGCGCGTCTCGTCGGCGTACTGGTACCAGGAGTGCGCGACGAATTCCTGCACCTGCTCGGGATCGCGCGGATCGACCGGATGGATCTCGTTCCAGTTGCCGTTCAGGATCGCGCCGCCCGGCAGCTGGTCGGTGCTCTTGTCGTAGTTGAGCTTCGGGTACTCGCCGTAGTCGATGACGTTGGTCGCCGACAGGCCGCCGCCGTACAGCCAGCCGGCCTGCTTGTACAGCGTGCCGATCGCCAGCACGTCCGGGATGTAGACGTTCTTGTTGAACTCAATGATCTCGTCGATGCGCGCCTTGACGAAGTTCAGGCGCTCCATGTTGACCGGCGCGCCGGCGGCGAGATCGCCGTCGAGGTTGATCGCGCAGGGCACGCCGCCGACCAGATAGTTCGGATGCGGATTCTTGCCGCCGAAGATGGTGTGGATCTTCACCCACTCCTTCTGCAGGTCGAGCGCCTCGAGGTAATGCGTGACCGCCATCAGATTGGCTTCCGGCGGTAGCACGTAGGCCTTGCTGCCCCAGTAGCCGTTCATGAACGGCCCGAGCTGACCGGATTCGACGAATTTCTTCAGACGGTTCTGGATGTCGCGGAAGTAGCCGGGCGAGGACAGCGGATGGCTCGGCGACACCAGCTGCTGCAGCTCGCTGGTCTTCTTCGGATCGGCCTTCAGCGCCGAGACCACGTCGACCCAGTCGAGCGCGTGCAGGTGGTAGAAGTGCACCGCGTGATCGTGCACCTGCAGGGTCTTGGCCATGATCTCGCGGATCAGGTGCGCGTTCTTCGGAATGCGGATGCCGAGCGCGTCCTCGACGGCGCGCACGCTGGTCAGCGCGTGGCAGCCGGTGCAGACGCCGCAGATGCGCTCGACGAAGGCCCAGGCGTCGCGCGGATCGCGGCCCTTGAGGATGACCTCGAGGCCGCGCCACATCGTGCCGGTGGAAACCGCGTTGCGGATGACGTTGTGCTCGTCGACGTTGACCTCGCAGCGCATGTGGCCTTCGATGCGGGTCACCGGGTCGACGACGATGCGCCGGCCGCTGTTGTCGAGTTTGAAGCCCTGGGTTTCGTAGCTCATGGCGATTCCGTTGTGCGATGGCGACCGCGGTCAGCGCGGCCGCGCGGGCTCAGGTCGATTGGTGCGAACGCTCGTCGCGGCGGTCGGCCGCGCGCTTGAGCGCGGAGGCCGCCGCATGCGCAACGACGGCGGCACCGACGACGCCGGCGGCGGTCGCGCCGACCGTGTCGGCATTGGCCTCGACGCCGAACTGGTGAATGTTGGTCAGGCGGTCGTAGAACGAACCCTTGTCCCAGAAGCCGTCCTCGGAACAGCCGATGCAGCCGTGGCCGGACTGGATCGGGAAGCTGGTGCCCTCGTTCCAGCGCGTCGTCGAGCAGGCGTTGTACGTCGTCGGGCCCTTGCAGCCGACCTTGTAGAGGCAATAGCCGCGGCGCGCGTACTCGTCGTCGAAGTGCTCGACGAACTGGCCGGCGTCGAAGTGCGGCCGGCGATAGCACTTGTCGTGGATGCGCTGGCTGTAGAACATCTTCGGCCGGCCCTGGCGGTCCAGCTCGGGAATGCGGTCGAAGGTCAGCATGTAGGTGATGACGCCGGTCATCACCTCGGCGATCGGCGGACAGCCCGGCACCTTGATGATCGGCTTGTCGTGGATGACCTCATGCACCGGCGTCGCCCGCGTCGGATTCGGACGCGCCGCCTGCACGCAGCCCCAGCTCGCGCAGCTGCCCCAGGAGATGATGGCCTTGGCGTCGGTGGCGACGTGCTTGAGCTGCTCGACGAACGGCCGGCCGCCGATGATGCAGCTCATGCCGTCCTGATTGAGCGGCGGATTGCCCTCGACGGCGAGGATGTAGTTGCCCTTGTACTTGGTCATCACCTCGTCGAGGATCGCCTCGGCCTGATGGCCGGCGGCGGCCATCAGCGTGTCGTCGTAGTCGAGCGAGATCATCGACAGCACCGCATCCTTGGCCAGCGGATGCGCAGAACGGATGAACGACTCCGAGCAGCAGGTGCATTCGAGGCCGTGCAGCCACAGCACCGGCGTGCGCGGCTTGGTCTCCATCGCATGGGCGATCTGCGGCACGAAGGCCGGCCCCAAGCCCAGCGAGGTTGCCGTCAGCGAACAAAACTTGAGGAAGCTGCGCCGCGTGATGCCCTGGCGCCGCATGACTTCGTAGAACGTTTCCACGACCAACCCCTTATCCGTATTTGTGGTGCGGGTGGCAGCCGACTGATCACTGCAGCGGAACGCGCGAGCGCCGGCCATCTCCTGACAGCGCTTGGGGGCAAGATGCGTACCGCTTCCTGACAGGCCTGGAAGCTTTTAATTATTTAAATTTATTTCAACTACTTATAAGTAAATCTCTGGCCCCTTCCGAGAGCCGTGCGCAGCCGCGGCCGACGGCAACTGGAAAGCGTATTTCCAGTTCCGCAGCGCAAGTGAGCGGAAAGTTTCCGGCGGCCGTCGGGCGCGGCCGAGGGCCCGGACTCAGGCCAGCAAGCCGCCGATCAGAGCCCCGAGCAGCAGCGCGCCGACCTGCATGACGACCAGCGTCAGCGCGCCCATGCCGGCGACGATGCCGATCAGCGGCAAGCCGGCCAGCAGCGTGGCGAGGAAGAACAGCAACACGCCGACCAGCAGGCCCGGCAGCAGCGCCGCCAGCAGGGCCGCTCCGACCCCGCTCGTGACCTTGCCGCCGATGACGCCGGCGATCAGCGTTCCGAATCCCGGCAGCCAGCTCAGCAGGATGCTGAGCATCAGCATGACGGACATCCCCGCGGCGATGTCGCCGCGATGCGCATATGTAGCCATCCCAACCCCCCGAGTTCACATTCCATGTGACGGACTCTGCGGTCCTTGGCGCTCCGGGCCTGGCCTGTGTCGGCGTCCGGCTCCGGCGACTGCATCCCCTGCAGCGGCGCACCGCCTCAAGCGGCGCACGATGCGCGTTCCCCAGTTGCCGATCTTCGATCAGAACGCATCGCATCGGCAAGGCCGACGGCGCGCCGACGGGCGCTCCCCGTCCGCGCGGCGGCGCCCGCCGCGGCGGGCGTCCGGACCCTATCTGTTACCATGCCCGTCCGTTCAATCGCAGCCGTGACCGACTCATGGAAATCGCAGACCAGCGCGTCGCCTATATTCACTACACGCTTACCAACGACAAGGGCGAAGTGCTCGACAGCTCGCAGGGCAGCGAACCGCTCGCCTATCTGCACGGTGCCGGCAACATCATTCCGGGTCTCGAGAAGGCGCTCGCCGGCAAGAAGGCCGGCGACAAGCTGAACGTCAAGGTGACGCCGGCCGAAGGCTACGGCGAGCGCAGCGACGCGCTGGTGCAGCAGGTGCCGCGCCGCGCGTTCCAGGGCGTGACCGACATCCAGCCGGGCATGAGCTTCCACGCTCAGGGCGCAAACGGCCCGATGCGCGTGACCGTCACGCGCGTCGCGGGCGACATGGTGACGGTCGACGGCAATCACCCGCTGGCCGGCGAAAACCTCAACTTCGACGTCGAGGTCACGGAAGTCCGCGACGCGACCGCCGAGGAAATGACGCACGGCCACGTGCACGGCGCCGGCGGCCATCACCACTGAGCCGACGCCGTTCGATGGCGCGGCGTTTCTCCGCCGCATCAAGCAAAACGGGCGCCACTGGCGCCCGTTTTCGTTCCCGCCGGCATCCACCGCTCAGGGCACGGCCTGCTTGGCGAACTGGAAATCCCAATCGTCGCGCTGGCGGATCAGCCGCGAATCCTGGAACAGCACGAACGGCCGCGTGCGCAGTGCCTGGCCGACCGAGCTGGTCGACAGATCGAGACTGCTGGCGATGCGCAGCGGGCCGGCGACGTATTCGGAGCGCCCGCCCTTCTCGTGTCCGAGCTGCGGCCACTGCGCACGGAACAGCGGCCGGTAGGCGTCGGCATCCTTGGGCTCGAATTCGGCCTGATACAGACGATCGTTGAAGAACTGCAGTTCCAGCTTGCCGGGCTGGCCGAGATGCTGGTAGTCGTAGACCTCGATGATGTCGAGGTCGCTCGGCGGCAGACCTTCCGGCACCTTGGCGTGACGCGACGTCAGCTGCGGGTGATAGCCGGCGTCCTCGAGCAGGCGATGAACCTCGTCGGTGCCCTGATAGCTGCGGAACGGCGCGAAGAAGCGCACCCGGCGCGCCTCCGGCACGACCGCGGTATAGGCAGCCCGCACGTCGGCGGCGGTGATCGCCTCCTCCTCGACCACCAGATCGTCCGGCGAAAGCGCCGCCGGCACCGGCGATGTGGCCGGCACGGACCCCGGCAGCGGGGGCGGCGCCGGCTGCGGCCACCACCAGCGCAGGCCCAGCACGGCGAAGCCGAGCACGGCGAGCGCGATCAGCCAGCGCAGCGGCCGCCAGCGCGTCCACCACTCCGGCGGTTGGTTCGGTGAGCCCTGCTGTCCCGCCATCTGCGCACCTCCAGCGACTGCGCCTGCTGCCGATCCCGCGCCGCGCCGTGAGGGGCCGCGACGATCCGGCCGCGAGCATAGCGGACGGCCATGACCCGGCCTAGCCGCGGCGCCGGATCAAGGCGCCGGATTCAATCCTCCGGCTCGTAGCCGAGGTTCGGCGCCAGCCACTTCTCGGCCTCGGCGAGCGTCCAGCCCTTGCGGCGTGCGTAGTCGATGACCTGATCCTTGGCGATACGGCCGACGACGAAGTACTGCGCGGACGGGTGCGAGTAGTACCAGCCGGACACCGCGGCGCCCGGCCACATCGCCATGCTCTCGGTCAGGGCGATGCCGGCGTTCTTCTCGACGTCGAGCAGCTGCCACAGCGTCTGCTTTTCGGTGTGCTCCGGGCAGGCCGGATAGCCCGGCGCCGGGCGGATGCCGCCCGAGGTGCCGATGTACTGCTCGGCGATCAGCGCCGCGTTGTCGAGCGCTTCGTCTGCCGCGTAGCCCCAGAACTCCTTGCGCACGCGCTGGTGCAGGCGCTCGGCGAAGGCTTCGGCCAGGCGGTCGGCGAGCGCTTCGAGCAGGATCGCGCTGTAGTCGTCATTGGCCTTGCGGAAGGCGGCGACGCGCTCGGCGCAGCCGAGCCCGGTGGTGACGGCGAAACCGCCGACGTAATCGTGCAGGCCGCTCTCGCGCGGCGCGACATAGTCGGCCAGGCTGCGGTGCGGCACGCCGGGACGGTGCTCGCTCTGCTGGCGCAGGTTGCGCAGGCGCGCGACCTCGTGCACGTAGGTCTCGTCGCTGTAGATGGCGATGTCGTCGTCGTCGACGCGCTGCGCCGGAAACAGACCGATGACACCGTTCGCGCGCAGCCATTTCTCGTCGACGATCTTCTTCAGCATGAGCTGCGCGTCATCCCACAACTTGCGCGCGGCTTCCGAGGTCGCCGGATTGTTCAGCAAGTCCGGGAAACGGCCCTTGAGCTCCCAGGCGATGAAGAACGGCTGCCAGTCGATGTACTCGCACAGCTCGGCGAGCGGATAGTCGTGGAAAGTCTTCACGAATTGCGTCGCCATGTGATGGCGATGCTCGCAGGCCGCGCCCTGGCAGACGTCCATGGCCTGCTGCAGCAGCAGATGCGGGCGCGGCGGGTGGTAGCCGCGCCAGTCGATCGGCGTACGGTTGTCGCGCGCGTCGGCGAGCGGCACGAACTTCTCCCGGCGATCCTTGCTGGCGTGGCGCTCGCGGATCTGTTCGTAGTCGCGCCGCAGTTCCTCGACGAGCCGGGGCTTCTGCTGAGCCGACAGCAGCGCGGCAACGACCGGCACCGAACGCGAGGCGTCCTTCACCCACACGACCGGGCCGTGGTAGGCCGGATCGATCTTCACCGCCGTGTGCGCGCGCGAGGTCGTCGCGCCGCCGATCAGGAGCGGCACGTCGAAGCCCTGGCGCTCCATCTCCCGGGCCAGCGTCACCATTTCGTCGAGCGAGGGCGTGATCAGGCCCGACAGACCGATGATGTCGGCGCGATGCTCGCGCGCGGCGTCGAGGATCTTCTGCGGCGGCACCATGACGCCGAGATCGAAGACTTCGTAGTTGTTGCACTGGAGCACGACGCCGACGATGTTCTTGCCGATGTCGTGGACGTCGCCCTTGACGGTCGCCATGACGATGCGTCCGTTCGACTTCTGCACCTCGCCGGGAGCCTTCTCGGCTTCGATGAACGGAATCAGGTAGGCGACCGCCTTCTTCATCACGCGCGCCGACTTGACGACCTGCGGCAGGAACATCTTGCCGGCGCCGAACAGATCGCCGACCACGTTCATGCCTTCCATCAGCGGGCCTTCGATCACTTCGATCGGCCGCTGGCCGGCGGCGGAGAGCTGCGCGCGCAGCTCCTCGACGTCCGCTTCAACGAAAGCGTCGATGCCCTTGACCAGCGCGTGCGTGATGCGCTCGCGCACCGGCAGGCTGCGCCAGACCTCGCCGTCCGCGCCGTCGCCGGCCTTCTTCTCGGCGCCGTTGGCGCGGAAGCGCTCGGCGATCTCGATCAGGCGCTCGGTCGCGTCGTCGCGGCGATTGAGGATCACATCCTCGATGCGCGTGCGCAGTTCGGCGTCGATGTCCTCGTAGACCGGCAGCACGCCGGCATTGACAATGCCCATGTCCATGCCGGCGCGGATCGCATGGAACAGGAACACCGAGTGGATCGCCTCGCGCACGAAGTTGTTGCCGCGGAACGAGAACGACACGTTCGACACGCCGCCGGAGACTTTCGCGTACGGCAGGTTTTCCTTGATCCAGCGCGTCGCCTCGATGAAGTCGAGGCCGTAGCGGTTGTGCGCTTCGATGCCGGTCGCGACCGCGAAGATGTTCGGGTCGAAGATGATGTCTTCAGCCGGAAAGCCGACCTCGTCGACGAGGATCCTGTAGGCGCGCGCGCAGATCTGCTGGCGGCGTTCGAGCGTGTCGGCCTGGCCCTGCTCGTCGAAGGCCATCACCACCGCGGCGGCGCCGTACTTGCGGCACAGGCGCGCCTGCTCGACGAACTTGGCCTCGCCTTCCTTCATCGAGATCGAGTTGACGATCGGCTTGCCCTGCACGCACTGCAGGCCGGCCTCGATCACCTCCCACTTCGAGGAGTCGATCATGATCGGCACGCGCGAGATGTCGGGCTCGGATGCGATCAGGTTGAGGAAGGTGCGCATCGCGGCGACGCCGTCGAGCATGCCCTCGTCCATGTTGACGTCGATGACCTGCGCGCCGGCCTCGACCTGCTGGCGCGCGATCGCCAGGCCGGCGGCGTAGTCGCCGGCCTTGATGAGATCGCGGAACTTCGCCGAGCCGGTGACATTGGTGCGCTCGCCGACGTTGCAGAAGTTGATGGCGGGCGTGAGGTTCAGCGGCTCCAGCCCGGCGAGGCGCGCGACGCGCGCGACCTGCGCGGGCGCGCGCGGCGTGAGGCCGGCGACGGCCCGGGCGACCGCGGCGATGTGCGGCGGCGTCGTGCCGCAGCAGCCGCCGACGATGTTGACGAGGCCGGCGCGCGCGAACTCGCCGACGATCGCCGCGGTGTCCTCGGGCCGCTCGTCGTACTCGCCGAAGGCGTTCGGCAGACCGGCATTCGGATAGCAGGAGATGAACGTGTCGGCGAGCCCGGACAGCTCGGCGATATACGGACGCATGTCGCGGCCGCCGAGCGCGCAGTTGAGGCCGATCGCCAGCGGCCGGGCGTGGCGCACCGAGTTCCAGAACGCCTCGACGACCTGGCCGGACAGCGTGCGGCCCGAGGCGTCGGTGATGGTGCCGGAGATGATCACCGGCAGGCGCAGGCCGCGCACCTCGAACAGCGTCTCGCAGGCGAAGATCGCGGCCTTGGCGTTGAGCGTGTCGAAGATCGTTTCGATCAGCAGCAGGTCGACGCCGCCGTCGACCAGGCCACGCGCCTGCTCCAGATAGGCGTCGACCAGTTCGGCGTAGGTGACGTTGCGCTTGCCCGGATCGTTGACGTCCGGCGAGATGCTGGCCGTGCGGTTGGTCGGTCCCAGCGCGCCGGCGACGAAGCGCGGCCGCTCGGGCGTCGCGGCCGCGTCGGCGGCCTCGCGTGCGAGCCTGGCCGCGGCCAGGTTCATCTCGTAGGCGAGCGGCTCCATGCCGTAGTCCGCCAGCGAGATCTTCTGCGCGTTGAAGGTGTTGGTCTCGATGATGTCGGCGCCGGCGGCGAGGTACTCGCCGTGGATCGCGCGGATGATGTCCGGCTGCGTCAGCACCAGCAGGTCGTTGTTGCCCTTCAGATCGCGCGGCCAGTCGGCGAAACGCGCGCCGCGGTAGTCCGCCTCGCCGAGCTTGTAAGTCTGAATCATCGTGCCCATCGCGCCGTCGAGGACGAGGATGCGGCGCTGCAGCGCGTCGAGAAGCTTCTGGGCGGAGGGAAGCGAGGCCATGGCAGTCGTGCGGCAAGGTGGAAGCCGCGGAGTATATCTCTACATGCGGATAAGCGGATGGTCCTCACAACCGACCGCCGCCGCCGGTCACGACCGCCCGGACGCGCACCGGTGGCCCCGGCTTGGGCGCATCGCGTCATGAGCGGCGGGCGCGGACGCTGCGCGCCAGCCGCCTGACCAGACCCGCCTGACCAGACCCGCTTGACCTGAATTGAACGATCGGATAATTATAATTGAACGAGCGGTCAATTCAGACCGTTCCTTGCGAGGAATCTGGAGATCGAGTGATGAGCAAGTTACTTCCCGGCGCCTGGCGCGACGGCAAGCGTTACCTCTGGCTGCTGGGCATCGCGGCCATGGCTCTGCCGATGATCGGCGGGCTGCTGGCCGAGCACACCGGCCTGTCGCTGTTCTGGTGGTTCACGCCGCTGTTCATCTACCTTGGCGTGCCCCTGCTCGACGCGCTGGTCGGCGAGGACCGCAACAATCCGCCGGATGCCGTGGTTCCGGCGCTGGAAAAGGATCGCTACTACCGCTGGGCCGTCTACGCGGCGGTGCCGTTCGAGTACGCGAGCCTGATCTGGGGCGCATGGACGGCCGCCACGCAAACGCTGGCGTGGTGGGAGTATCTGGGCTTGGCGATCTCGGTCGGCATGGCGACCGGCATCGCCATCGCGATCGCCCACGAGCTGGGGCACAAGACCGATCCCTTCGAGCAGTGGCTCGCCAAGATCGCCCTGGCGCCGACCGGCTACGGCCATTTCTACTCGGAGCACAACCGCGGCCATCACGTGCGCGTGGCGACGCCCGAGGACCCGGCCTCGTCGCGCTACGGCGAGTCGTTCTATGCCTTCCTGCCGCGCACCATCGCCGGCGGCATCCGCTCGGCCATCGCCATCGAAAAGGCACGCATGGCGCGGCGCGGCCTGCCGTTCTGGAGCTGGCGCAACGACGTGCTCAACGCCTGGGCGATGACGCCGGTGCTGTTCACGGCGCTGATCGTCGCTTTCGGCTGGAAGGCGCTGCCCTTCCTGCTGATCCAGGCGATCTACGGCTTCAGCCTGCTCGAGGTCGTCAATTACCTGGAGCACTACGGACTGTGCCGCCAGAAACTGCCGGGCGGCCGCTACGAGCGCTGCCAGCCGACGCACTCCTGGAACAGCAACCACGTGTTCAGCAATGTGTTCCTGTACGGCCTGGAGCGGCATTCGGACCATCACGCCAATCCGCTGCGCGGCTACGAGGCGCTGCGCCATTTCGACGGTAGCCCGCAGCTGCCGAACGGCTACGCCGGCATGATCCTGCTCGCTTACTGCCCGCCGCTGTGGTTCGCCGTGATGAACCCGAAGGTCCGAGCGCATTACGACGGCAACTTGAGCCTGGCCAACGTCAAGCCGAGCCTGCGCGCGCGACTGCAATTGCAGGGCGCGGCCTGAACCCAACCCCGAACCGGACATGGAGACGAACATGCGCAAATGGCGCTGTGTGATCTGCGATTTCGAATACGACGAAGCCCTGGGCATGCCGGACGAAGGCATCGCCCCCGGCACTCGCTGGGAGGATGTGCCGGAGAGCTGGTCGTGCCCGGACTGCGGCGCACCCAAGGCCGAGTTCCAGATGGTGGAAGTGGCACAGGCGGCCTGAGGGCGCCGCCGGGCCGCCGAGACCGCCCCGCCGCGCGCCGTTCGTCCGGCCGATTGAGCCACGCATCCCGCCCGCGCGCCGGCCGGCCGGCGACGGCCTTAAGGTGGAGTCTCAGCGGTCGCCCCGGCGCCGCTATCCGTTCCCCCAACCCGGATTTCCCCAACCTTTCCGGGTTACTGAGGGCCAGACTGCGGTCTGGCCCTTTCTTTTTCCCGCCTCACCTTCCCGGCCGCGCCGAATCCCGCACCGCCACCGTTTGACGGCAATTGAACGGTCGGATAATTTCCGCCTGAACGAGCGGTCAATTCCGGTACGGAGGAGAGAGACGATGAGCACGGCAACCCTGGCGCCGGTCTGGCGCGACAGCAAGCGTTATCTGTGGCTGTTCGGCGCGGCGATCATGCTGGTGCCGATCCTCGGCGGCCTGCTCTACGAAGCGACCGGCTGGGCCGTCTGGTGGTGGCTGGGCCCGCTGTTCGTCTACGGCGTCATCCCGGTCGCCGACTGGCTGGTCGGCACCGACACCAACAATCCGCCCGACGAGCTCGTGCCGACCCTGGAGCGCGACCGTTACTACCGCTTCGCCGTGTATCTGGCCGTCCTCACCGAGTACATCGCCGTGGTCTGGGGCGCCTGGACCGTCGCCCACGGCAATCTGGCCTGGTACAACCTCGTCGGCCTGACGATCACGATCGGCATGGTCACCGGCGTGTCGATCAACACCGCGCACGAGCTCGGCCACAAGACCGACAAGCTCGAACGCTGGCTCGCCAAGTTCGCGCTCGGCCCGGTCGCCTACGGCCACTTCTTCGTTGAGCATAACCGCGGCCATCACGTGCGCGTGGCGACGCCGGAGGACCCGGCCAGCTCGCGCTTCGGCGAAAGCTTCTACGCCTTCCTGCCGCGCACCATGATCGGCAGCCTGAAGTCCGCCTGGGAGCTGGAGCGCAAGCGCCTGGCACGCCAGAACCGCAGCGTCTGGTCGATCCGCAACGAGAACCTGCAGGCCTGGGCGATCACCGTCGTGTTCTTCGGCGCGCTGACCGCCTGGCTCGGCTGGATCGTGCTGCCGTTCCTGCTGATTCAGGCGTTTTATGGCGCCTCGCTGCTGGAAGTCGTCAATTATCTGGAGCACTACGGCCTGAAGCGCCAGAAGCGCGCCGACGGCAGTTACGAGCGCTGCCGGCCGGAGCATTCCTGGAACAGCAATCACGTCGTCACCAACGTGTTCCTGTATCACCTGCAGCGGCACTCGGACCATCACGCCAATCCGACGCGCTCGTACCAGGCGCTGCGCCACTTCGAGGAAGCGCCGCAGCTGCCGTCCGGCTATGCGTCGATGGTCGTGCTGGCTTACCTGCCGCCGCTGTGGTTTAAAATCATGAACCCCAAGGTCGTCGCCCATTATCGGGGCGACATGCGCCTGGCGAACATCCAGCCGTCGCTGCGCGACGCGGTGCTCGCCCGGTACAGCCGCAGCGCCGCGGCGGGTTGATCCACGAGTTCCCCGCGCGACGACGCGCGAGCCCATCGTCGCAGGCGGCGCATCGGCTAAGATGCGCCGCCTTTTTTGTGTCCACCCGGTCCGGTCCGATCCGGAAGAAACGAGAGTGTTATGCCGTTCAAGAAGTGGCGTTGCGTGATTTGCGACTACGTGTACGACGAAGAGCTGGGAGCGCCGAACGACGGCATCCCGCCGGGCACGCGCTGGGCCGACGTGCCGGATACCTGGACCTGCCCGGACTGCGGCGCGTCCAAGGCCGATTTCGAAATGGTGGAAATCGACTGATGACCGCCCAGTTCGACAACGTCGCCGTCGTCAAGAAGGCCAATGTGTACTTCGACGGCAAGTGCGTGAGCCATACCGTCGTGCTCGCCGACGGCACGCGCAAGTCGGTCGGCGTGATCCTGCCGTCGACGCTGACCTTCGGCACCGGCGCTCCCGAGCGCATGGAACTGCTCGAAGGCCGCTGCCGCGTGAAGCTGGCCGGTGCCGGAGACTGGACGGAGTACCATGGCGGCCAGTCCTTCGACGCGCCCGGCAACTCCTCGTTCGACATTGAAACGCTCGAAACCCTGCACTACGTCTGCCACTTCGGCTAGGAGCCGGGGACGCGGGCCGGAAGGCCTGCGGTGAGCACTGGCGGCCGCTGGCGCTGGCGGCTCGCCCGCCATTGGCTGCTGTGGCAGCCGCGCGTGCGCTACTGGTCGGCGGCGGCCGGCATCGGCCTTGCCGCCGCGCTGTTCGCGCGAGGCGCCGACTGGGCGCACGCACGCATCACCGAATGGACGCAGTGGCTGCCGCTGCTGTCGCTGCTGCTGGCGCCGCTCGGCCTCGTCGCCATCGTCGGCCTGACGCGGCGCTACGCGCCAAGCGCCGCCGGCAGCGGCATTCCGCAGGTGCTCGCCGTCCTGCAGCACAAGGACGCGGCACTGCGCAAACGCATGCTGGCGCTGCACATCGCGCTGCTCAAGCCGGTGCTCGCGGTCGGCGCCATCCTCTGCGGCGCGTCGATCGGCCGCGAAGGTCCGACGGTGCAGATCGGCGCCGCGATCGCCAACCTCGTCGCGCCCCGCAACAAGCTGAAGATCCAGCGCAGCCTGGTGCTCGCCGGCGGCGCGGCCGGCGTCGCCGCCGCCTTCAACACGCCGATCGCCGGCATCGTCTTCGCGTTCGAGGAACTGGCGTCGAGCTTCGAGGAAAAGGCCAGCGGCACGCTGCTGATGCTGGTCATCATCGCCGCGATGGTGGCGATCGCGATGCTCGGCGACCGCGTCTATCTCGGCATCGTCGACACCCGGATCGACACGCTCGAACAATGGCGTGCAGTGCTGATCTGCGGCCTTGCCGGCGGCCTCTGCGGCGGCCTGTTCAGCCGCTCGCTGTTCGCCGGCACGCGCGCCGCGCGCCACTACCTGCAGCGCATCGGCCTGCGCTGGGTGCTGCTCTGCGGCCTGCTCGTCGGCCTGATCGGCATCGTCTCGTCCGGCGCCACTTACGGCAGCGGCTACGGCGAGACCCGCGCGCTGCTGGACGACGCCGGCGCCGTATCGCCCTGGTTCCCGCTGCTCAAGGGTCTGGCGACCTGGGTGTCCTACGTCAGCGGCGTACCCGGCGGCATCTTCTCGCCGTCGCTGGCGATCGGCGCGGGCCTCGGCGCCGACATCGCCCCGTATCTCGGCTTCGCCCCGGCCGCGGCGGTGGTGCTGCTGACGATGGCGGCCTACTTCGCCGGCACCACCCAGGCGCCGCTGACGGCGGCGGTAATCGTCGCCGAAATGACGCTGGGCCAGCGCATGATCCTGCCGCTGATGGGCGCCGCGCTGCTCGGCGCCGGCACCGCCAAGCTGGTCTGGCGCAACTCGCTCTATCACGCGCTGATGCACGACCTGCTGACGCCGCCACCGGCGCCGCCGGCCGAGCCGGTGCCGGTGCCGGCGTCGGCGTCGGCGTCGGCGGCCCCGCGGGCCGAAGCGGACACCGCCACGACCCCGACCATGGCCGCCGTCGCCGCAGCCCCGGCGTCCGTGGCCGAGCCCGCCGCGTCTGGCGAGGCCCCCGCAGAGCCCACAGCCCAGGCGCCGGCCGGCGAACCGCCGCGCTCCTGAAGGCAGCGCGCCCGTCGGCAGCGTGTACGATGCGGCATCGACCTTCCGCACCCTGCCGATGCCCGACTTTTCGCTGAACGCCCGCGTTGCGCTCGTCACCGGTGCCACGCGCGGCCTCGGCCGTGAAATCGCCCTGGCGCTCGCCGCGGCCGGCGCGCATGTGCACGTGCATGGCCGCGACCTCGCCGGCGCGAAGCCGGTCGTCGATACCATCGTCGCGCGCGGCGGCCGCGCCAGCGCCGCCGTCTTCGCACTGGACGCGCCGGATGCCTTCGACGCCGCCTTGCAGGCGATCGCCGACGCGCACGGCCGCTTCGACATCCTCGTCAACAACGCCAGCGTGCGCGACCGCCGCCGTCTCGCCGAACTCGACGTGGGCGCGCTGCGCCGCGTGCTCGAAGTCGATCTGGTGGCACCGTTCCAGCTGGCGCGCGCCGCGGCCCGGCACCTGACCGGCGGCGGCCGCATCATCAACATCACCTCGATCGCCGGGCCGATCGCGCGTGCCGGCGACCCCGCGTACACGGCCGCCAAGGGCGGCCTCGACGCGCTGACGCGAGCGCTGGCCGCCGAACTCGGCGCGCAGGGCATCACCGTCAACGCCGTCGCGCCGGGCTACTTCGCCACTGAAGCGAACGCGGAAATGGTCGCCGACCGCGAGATCGGCGACTGGCTGGCGCAGCGCACCTCGCTCGGCCGCTGGGGCGAGCCGCCGGAGATCGCCGGCGCCGTCGTGTTCCTGGCGTCGCCGTCGGCCTCGTACATCACCGGCCAGACGCTCGCCGTCGACGGCGGCTATCTCGCGCACTTCTAGAAGCCGCGCCGCAAGATCACGCCACGGCCGGGCTTAGGAAGCTCCGTCATCGCGAGGCCGCACAGCGGCCGCGGCGCATCCGGATGTGCCACTTGCGCAGGGCGCTACTGGATGGCTTCGTCGCCTGCGGCGCCTCGCCATGACGGAACAGGGATTTTTCAGCCCTTAGGCTTTCAGAACAGCTTGCCGTCGTCGGCCTTGCCGAGCATCCGTTCGCGCACCAGCGGAATCGGCGGGCCGCCGTACGACAGGAACTGGTCGTGGAAGGCCTGCCAGGCGGCGCGGCCGCCGCGCGTCGCGGTCCAGTCCTCGCGCAGCTTCACGATCATCAGCTTGCCGAGCGTGTAATTGAGATAGGCCGGATCGTAGGTGCCGCGCGCCGCCTGCTGACGCGCGTTGCCCGGATCCTGGAAAGCCTGCTCGCGGAACATCGTCTCGCAGTCCGGCACGCTCAGGCCCTGCGTATGCAGACCGATCGCGCAGAGGAAGCGCACATTGCGCAGCAGCGCATTGCTGAGCTGGCCGATGTGCACGGCCGGATCGCCATTGCCGAGCCCGGCGTCCCACATCATTTCCTCGGCGTAGTGCGCCCAGCCCTCGGCGAACGCGTAGCCGACGAACAGGCGGCCGAACGCCGACGGCGAGCGGTTGGAATGCAGGAACTGCAGGAAGTGGCCGGGCCAGACCTCGTGCACGGAGGTGAACAGCAGATCCGCCTTCGCCGGAATGTAGGCCTGCTGATCGGCCGGCGACCAGCTCGGGTCCGGCGGCGCTATGTAGTAGACCGAGGGCATGCCCTTGTCGAACGGTCCCGGCACGTCGATATAGGCCGAGTTCGAGCGGTTGTAGGCCGGCGCCTCATTGACCAGCGCGCGCTCGTCGCTCGGCACGCTGACCAGCTGGTGATCGACGACGAACTGGCGCAGCGCGACCAGCTGGCGCCGCGCCTCCTCGACCGGACCGTCGGCCGGCTTGTCGCGATTCGCCCGATCGAGGCAGGCGTGCACGTCGCCGTCCGGCAGGTACTGCGCGCAGGCGGCCTTCAGCGCCGCGAGATTGCGGGCCAGATCGCGGCGGCCGACCGCTTCGAGTTCGGCGAGCGGCGTCGTCACGCGCTCGGTGGCCTGCAGCATTTGCGCGAAGCGCGTCGCGCCGAGCGCGAAATCCTGGTTCGCGGTCGGTAGCTGCGCCTTGAACGCGTCGGCGAGCGACTGCATCGCCGCCGACGCCGCGGCCAGCGCGCGTTCGAGCTGGACCTGCAGCGCCGGGTCCTGCACGTCCGCGAAGATCGGCCGCACGTCGTGGGCGAAGAAGCTCGCGTAGCCGCCGAAGCTGTCGATGCCGAGCTCGACGTAGGTCCGCGGCAGCGGCCCGCGCAGGTTGTCGCGGATCTGCCGGGCGGCGCGCGGCAGCCGGTTGGCGTAGGCGATGAAGGCCTTGAGGCGGACCGCTGCCGGTGCGTACGGCCGCGTCAGGTACACGCTGGGATCGAGCGTGCCGATGTAGAACGCCGGGTTGCGGAACGGCTGGCCGGCGTCGCGCAGCCAGAACAGATCGCCGTCGATGCGCGCCAGCAGGTATTCGCGCTCGAAGCGCTGCGTCTCATCCAGCGCCGCCGGCCGGAACGCCGCGGTGCGCGCGCGCTGCGTTTCGAGCCAGGCGATGTTCCGGCGGATCGCCGCCGCGCTCCAGTCCGGCAGCTGGCCGTCGTAGTCGTGCCGGCCCTGGCTGACCGCGAAGCTCGGGTTGGCGGCGAAATAGCCCTCCTCGAAGCGCTGCAGGTGCGCGCGCCAGTCGGCTTTCTGCCCGGCCGCGACGGCCGCCTGACTCGCCGCGTTGGCCGCGCCGGCGTCCGTCGCCGTCTGCGCATCGGCAGAGCGGCCCGCCAGCATGCTGGCGACCGCGAGCGCCGCGATCGTCGATCGCAAGGCCCAAGACATCGGGGAACGCGACATGGGGACTCCTTCAGCCGGGGGCACGAGCGGCCATCCTAACCGTCGCACACGGCGCGTACAGGTGTGAAACTCCTCAGCCCCGCCGCACCGGCAGCAGCCGCGATTCAGGCCCGAGTCACGCGCCGGCGCCGATGCTCGCGACTCCGCCGTTCACGGCCCCGCGAGGAGAACGCCATGACCGATCGGCCCGAACCGCATCCGTCATCCGAAAGCCGGCGCATCGACCTGCAGAAGCAGGACGAGCTGCGCTACTGGACGCAGACGCTCGGCGTCAGCGAGGAACGCCTGAAGCAGGTGGTCGAGCACATCGGCCCGTCGCTACAGGCGGTCCGCAACGCGCTCGGCCGCTGAAGCGGCCGGCGCCTCGGCGCGAGCCGATCCCGCTCAGGCGCCCTGAAGCTCGGCGAAGTACAGCGGCGCCGCCAGCTGCTCGGCCTGCATGCCGTGCGGCGTCTGGCGCAATTTGTACGTGCGCGGCTGCAGCGGCTTGAGCTCGCCGAGCGCCAGCTTTTCCTCGAAGAACGCCAGCGTCGGTTCGACCTCGCGGAAATCGACGTCGCGCTTGAACGGCGCGAGATCGTACTTCCACCATTCCAGCGCCAGGAAGCGCTCGACCAGCCGGTCCGCGAAGCGCATGCGCAGCACGCGCGCCGGCGCGCCAACGACCATCGCGTACGCCGGCACGTCCTTGGTGACGACGCTGCGCGCGCCGATCACGGCGCCGTCGCCGATGCGCACGCCGCGCTTCACGAAGGTGCCGGCGCCGATGTAGGCCTCGTGGCCGATGTAGGTCTCGCTCGGCACCGTCTCGACGTACGACGGGCCCGGCTGCTCTTCGGGCCCGAGCCGCGCGAACTCCTCGAACTGGTAGATCTTCGGCATATAGCGCGGCCGCGTGAACGCGAACGGATGCGAGCTGAACCAGTCCATCGGATGTTCCGGCGGACCGAGCACCGAGCCCTCGCCGATCTGCGAGTAGCGGCCGAAGTGGCAGCGGTACGCGCTGGTGCGCCCCGCCGAATTGAAGAATGCGAAGGCGCCGGCCGTGCAGTCCTTCAGCAGATGCCCGTAGATGTAGGCCGGCCGCTCGTAACGCAGGCTGCCGACGATACCGCCGCCGCCGAGCAGGCCGAGCGCCTGAGGATCCACGCCGCCGGCCGCTGCTCCGCTGTCATCCATGACCATGTTGTCAGAAAAGAGTTGGGGGATTTCGCCGCGGCGCTGCCGCGGGTGCCGGGATTATCCTGATCCCCGCTCCCGCAGTCTGTGCGCCGGACCCGCCGGGCTCGGTACGAAAACGCGTATACCGGCGCAATCACTATGCCAAGCCAGCCGCGCGCGGCGATCGCGGCGCCCGCCCGATGGTGTGGGTGCGGCGACCAATGGTGACGGCTTGCTCGTTGCCGTGAAGTAGCGAGGAACTGGCTAGCCGATGCGATGCCGGCTTGCGCCGACTGCGCGACCCTGATGCGCGTGCGCGGCCTGCATTCGATGCATCGGTGGGCTCAATACGGCTTCACCTCTAGCACCAAGTCAGCCAACAGAAGTCCCGCTCATCCGCACTTCGAATACCCGCAGTCCAGGCAGGTCGGACAGCCGTCCTTCATCACCATTTCGCCGCGGCATTGCGGGCAGGGGTCGGGCAGGGCGAAGGCGGCGAGCGCCGATTCCGGCTGCGGCTCGCCGGGGCTCGGATTGTCGAGCGGCAGTGCGTCGCGGAAGCGGCGCAGCTGCGCGTAGCGGGTGGCGAGTTCGTCGAGGGAACGCTCGACACCGTAGGCATCGAGATAGCCGCGCTTCTGCAGCTCCTGCTCCATCGCCCAGGCGATCGCCGCGACTTCGGAATCGTGCACCAGGCCCTTGCCGCTCTTGCTCTTGCCGTACCAGACCGGGCCGCGGTCCCAGGACACCTTGCGCAGATCGGCGAGCGCCTTGACGACGAAGCCGCCGCGCGCGGCGAGCGACAGCGTGCGCATGGTCGCCGACACCCACTGGTGCTCGGCGGCGGTCTGCCCGGCCGGCACGAAGAACTCCAGCGGGCGCTCGATGCAGATCGGCTCGCCGTTGCGCCGTCCGCAAACGACGCCGAAGCCGATGACGAAATAAAGCGTCTTGGTGCCGGTCGCCGAAGTCAGGTTGATCTTGGTCGTCACCGATTCCCAGCTGCCTTCCTCGCGCCGGTCGATGCGCAGCGTGCGCGGATCGACGTCCGGCGCCACATCGTTGGCGGGCGCGGCGCGCGCCACCGACCAGCCGACGATCTTCTGCGCGATATGCGTGGGCTTCTTCGTTTCGGCCATGTCAGAGTTTCCCGTAGAACCCTTCCTTGAGGGCGTCGTACAGATTGGCGGCGGTATAGGTGGCGCCTTCGTATTCGACCGGCGCGTCGCCGCTCAGTTGCACGTGGCTGCCGTCGGCGAGCTTGAACTCGTAGACCGTGGCGGCGAGGTCCGACTCGCGCACCAGCACGCCCTGATGCACTTCCGGATTGAAGCGGAACGTCGTGCAGCCCTTGAGTCCCTGGCCGATCGCGTACAGATACAGATCCTTGAATTCCTCGAAGGCGATGTCGCTCGGCACGTTGATGGTCTTCGAGATCGACGAGTCGACCCAGGCCTGCGCGGCGGCCTGCACGTCGACGTGCGCCTTCGGCGCGATCGCCGCGGCGGCGGCGAAGGCCGGCGGCAGGTTCTCGGCATCGACATCGGCGTCGACCAGCGCGCGGTAGGCGAGCAGCTCGAACGATTCCATGCGCACCGCGCGCTTGGCCTTCTCGCCGGGCACGATCAGGTTGCGCACATAGCTGTGCGCGAACGAGGGTTCGATGCCGTTGCTGGCGTTGTTGCCGACCGATGCGGCCATCGTGCCGGTCGGCGCGATCGAGGTCGCGTGCGTGAAGCGCGCGCCGGTCTCGGCGAGCTGCGCGACGAGCTCGGCATCGAGCGTGGCGATGCGCTGCAGGTGCTGCGAGTAGCGGGCGTGCAGCACGCGCGCCGGCAGGCGCTCGCCGGGCTGCAGGCCGTCGCGCGCCAGCGCCGGGTTCTGCACGAAATGGCGCGGCGTCAGCTCGACGGTTTCGGTCAGCGCCGGCGCCGGCCCCTTCTCGCGCGCCAGCTCCAGCGCCGCACGCCAGTTCTCGAGCGAGAGCCGCTGCGTGACCTGCGTGGTGAAGGCCAGCGACGGAGCCGAGCCATATTCGTGGCCGAGCAGGGTCAGCGCCGAGCCGAGCCCGAAATAGCCCATGCCGTGACGGCGCTTGCTGAGAATCTCGGCGCGCTGCTCGGGCAGCGGCAGGCCGTTCATCTCGCACACGTTGTCGAGCATGCGCGCGAACACGCGCACGACGCCGGCGTAGGCATCGAAGTCGAAATGCGCCTGCGCGCTGAACGGCCGGCGCACGAAGGCGGCGAGGTTGACCGAACCGAGCAGGCAGGCGCCGTACGGCGGCAGCGGTTGCTCGCCGCACGGATTGGTCGAGCGGATCTCCTCGCTGAACCACAGCGGGTTCATGCGGTTGCACTCGTCGATCAGGATGAAGCCCGGATCGGAGTAGTCGTAGGTCGAACGCATCACCAGATCCCACAGCGCGCGGGCGCGCACCGTGCGGTAGATGCGGCAGCAGGTTTCACCGCGCTCGTTGACGGTATGCAGCGGGTCCTGACCGGGCCAGCGGCGCCACAGCGTCGGCTGCTCGCCGAGCTCGTGCTGGAAGGCCGGAAACACCAGCGGCCAGTCGGCATCGTCGCGCACCGCCTGCACGAAGGCCTCCGACACCAGCACCGAAAGATTGAACGCGCGCAGGCGGCCGTTCTCGCGCTTGGCGGTGATGAAGGATTCGATGTCCGGATGGCTGATATCGAGACAGCCCATCTGCGCGCCGCGCCGGCCGCCGGCGCTGGACACGGTGCGGCAGATCGCGTCGAACACGTCCATGAACGGCATCGGCCCGGAGGTCGTCGCGCCGGCGCCGGCAACATAGGCGCCGGCCGGACGCAGCGTCGTGAAGTCGTAGCCGATGCCGCAGCCGGCCTTCAGTGTCAGCGCCGCCTCGCGCGCGGCGTCCATGATGCCGGCCATCGAATCGCCGATCGTGCGCGACACGGTGCAGTTGATCGTCGAGACGTTCGGCTTGACGTTCTCGGCCCCGGCGTTGGCCATGATGCGACCGCCGGGAAAGGCGTAATGCAGCGCCCGGTAGAACGGCTCCTCCCAGCGCGCCGGCTGCGCCTCGACGGCGGCTAGCGCGCGCGCCAGACGGCGGCGCATGGCGTCGAGATCCTCGCCCGGCAGGAAGTACTTGGATTCGGCGATCGCCGCCGCGGCGGTCTGCAGCGGCAGCGGGGGAAGATCCGACAGGGTGACATCGCGTGGCTTCAAGACGGCCTCCTTCAATGCGTCCGGCCATCGTGCGCCGCCATCGCCATGCCGTCTACGCAGGATCAAATGCGCATCGGTTACGCTTTGATCCAGATCAATATCCGGACCCTGTCGCGATGCGCTTCGTACGCCGCCTGCTGCTGTTGCTCTGCGCCGCCTGCATCGCCGGCTGCAGCGCCACGCAGTTCGCCTACCAGCGGCTCGACTTCCTCGCCCGCTGGGAGCTCGACAAGTACGTCGACATGACGCCGGAGCAGCGCACGCGCTTCGATGTCGAGTTCGGCCTGTTCTGGGACTGGCATCGGCGCAGCGAGCTGCCGCGCTACGCGGCGACGCTGCGCCAGATCACGGCGCGCACCGACACGCCGCCGGACGCTGCCGAACTGGCGCGCTGGAGCGAGCAGTACGGCGCCCTGTGGAACGACGCGCTCGAACATCTGATGCCGCTGTTCTGCAGCCTCGGCGGCAGCCTCAGCGACGCCCAGGTACGCAGCCTGCTCGCACGCGCCGACGACGATCTGGCCGACTACGCCGAGGACGCCGTCGACGGCCGCGAGACGGATCTGCGCGACCGCGCCGAGCGCTCGCTGAACAAAAGCCTGCGCCGCTGGCTCGGCGACCTGACGCCGGAGCAGCGGCAGAGGCTGCACGAGTGGAACCGCACGCGGCCGTGGATCGCACCCGAGTGGCTGGCGTTCCGGCGCAGCTGGCGCGACGCGCTCGCCGATACGCTCGCCGCGCGCCAGGCGCCGGGCTTCTGTCCGCGCCTGAGCAGTCTGGTCACGGGCGGCGATGCGCTGTGGACCGAAACGCAGCGCGCCGACTTCGCCGCCAACCGCGAGCGCTGGCTGGCGCTGTTCGCCGATCTGGGCCCGAGCCTGACGCCGGCCCAGCGCCAGCATCTGCGCAAGCAGCTGCTCGGTCTCGCCGCCGATCTCGACGCGCTGTCGACGGCGCCTGCCGCGAACGCCGCCGAAGGCCGTTGACGGCCTCGCGCGCACGGCGCCGGGGCCGGCCGGACAAGCATGTCTGGCGCTGCGGCAGCTCCTGCATATTTGGGTGTTATTCCCCAGACGTTCCGTTAGACTTCCGGCCTGCTCGTGCCCGCAAACCCGCCCAAAGACGGTGTGACGGCCACGTGAAATCCTGATTTCGACTCGTTTTGCGCTCTGGAGCATTACAACATGCCGGTCAAAATTGCCGTGCTGAAGGAGACTCGTGCGAACGAACGCCGCGTGGCGCTCGTCCCCGCCGTGGCCGACAAACTCGTCAAGCTGGGCTGCGAGATCCACATGCAGTCCGAGGCCGGCGCCGCCAGCCGCATTCCGGATTCGGCCTACAAGAACGTCACGTTCGCGGCCAATCCGCAGGGCCTGGTCAGCGATGCTGACATCGTCGTCGCCGTGCAGCCGCCGCCGGCCGACGTGGTCGACGCGATGAAGGACGGCAGCACGCTGATCTCCTTCGTCTACGCGCACAAGGAACCGGAGCTGACCAAGCTGCTGCGCGACAAGAAGATCACCACTTTCGCGATGGAGCTGATCCCGCGCATCACGCGCGCGCAGGCGATGGACGCGCTGTCCTCGCAGGCGGCGCTGGCCGGCTACTACGCGGCGCTGCTCGGCGCCACCAATCTGGCGCGCATCCTGCCGATGATGACCACCGCGGTCGGCTCGATCCGTCCGGCCAAGTGCCTGGTCATGGGCCTCGGCGTCGCCGGCCTTCAGGCGCTGGCCACCGCGCGCCGCCTCGGCGCGATGACCGAAGGCTACGACGTGCGTCCGGAAACCAAGGAACAGGCCGAATCGCTCGGCGCCAAGTTCGTCGACACCGGTGTCGACGCGCGCGGCGAGGGCGGCTACGCCCGCGAGCTGACGCAGGAAGAGAAGGACAAGATCGCCGCGGTCGTCACCAAGCACATCCAGCAGGCGGACCTCATCATCACCACCGCCGCGATCCCGGGCCGGCCGTCGCCGAAGCTGATCAGCAAGGCGCAGGTCGACGGCATGAAGAACGGCGCGGTCATCGTCGACCTCGCCGCGGAAGGCGGCGGCAACTGCGAGTACACGCAGCCGGGCCAGACCGTGCAGATCGGCCAGGTGACGATCGTCGCGCCGCTGAACGTGCCCTCGCTGCTCGCCGAGCACGCCTCCGAGCTGTACTCGAAGAACCAGTTCAACCTGATCGAGCTGTTCGTCAAGGACGGCGCGCTCAACTTCGACTGGAGCGACGAGGTGCTGACCAAGGCGGCGCTGACGCACGGCGGCGAGATCAAGAACGAAGCGGCCAAGAAGGCCGTGGAAACGGCCTGAGAGGGAGACACGCCATGGAATACACCACCACCATCCTGACGGGCTTCGTGGCCCTCTACATCTTCATGCTGGCCGCCTTCACCGGCTTCGAGATCATCGGCCGCGTGCCGGCGATCCTGCACACGCCGCTGATGTCGGGCTCCAACTTCATCCACGGCATCGTCGTGGTCGGCGCGCTGTGGGCGCTGCTCAATGCATCGAGCACGCTGCAGCAGGTGATCGGTTTCGTCGGCGTGCTGCTCGGCGCCGGCAATGCCGCCGGCGGTTACGTAGTGACTGAGCGCATGCTCGAAATGTTCAAGCCTTCGGACAAGAAGAAGGGCTAAGGGGAAGCTCATGAATGCAGCCTTGATCATCGACGCGAGCTACTTCCTCGCGGCGTTTCTGTTCATCTACGGCCTCAAGCGCATGTCGTCGCCGGTCACGGCGCGCTCGGGCATCGTCGTCGCCGGCGTCGGCATGGTCGTCGCCGTGCTCGCCAGCTTCCTTTACACGCTCGACGTCGAGGAAGCCGCCCGACCGCATCTGACGACCAACGTCACGCTCGCCGTGATCGCGCTGGTGCTCGGCCTCGGCTGGGCCTGGTGGAGCGGCAAGCGCGTGGCGATGACGGCGATGCCGCAGATGGTCGCGCTCTACAACGGCATGGGCGGCGGCGCGGCGGCGGCGATCGCCGCGATCGAGCTGTTCGGCCACAAGGCGCACGGCGGCATCGGCCTCAGCCTCGCCGTGCTCGGCGGCCTGATCGGCTCGATCTCGCTGTCGGGCTCGCTGATCGCCTGGGGCAAGCTCGACGGCCGCATCAACAAGACGCTGCGCATCAGCGGCCTGCAGGCGATCAACGGCACGCTGCTGCTGATCCTCGTCGCGCTCGGCGCCTGGATCGTCTGGCAGCACGGCGCGGTGCCGACGCCGCTGCTCGCCGCGTTCTTCGCGCTGGCGCTGTTCTACGGCGTGATGATGACGATGCCGATCGGCGGCGCCGACATGCCGGTGGTGATCTCGCTCTACAACGCCTTCACCGGCCTCGCCGTCGGCTTCGAGGGCTACGTGCTCAACAACCCGGCGCTGATGATCGCCGGCATGGTGGTCGGCTCGGCCGGCACCCTGCTGACGCTGCTGATGGCCAAGGCCATGAACCGCTCGGTGTCGAACGTGCTGTTCAGCAACTTCGGCGCCGCCGGCGACGAGGCGCAGGGCGAGATCAAGGGTTCGCTCAAGCCGGTCGATGCGGGCGACGCCGGCATCAACATGCGCTACGCGAGCAAGGTCATCATCGCACCGGGCTACGGCCTCGCCGTCGCGCAGGCGCAGCACAAGCTTTACGAGTTCGTGAAGCTGCTGCAGGAGGCCGGCGTCGAGGTGAAGTTCGCGATCCATCCGGTCGCCGGTCGCATGCCGGGCCACATGAACGTGCTGCTCGCCGAAGCCGGCGTGCCGTACGACATCATCTACGACATGGAAGACATCAACGGCGAATTCAAGGAAGCCGACGTCGCCATCGTCATCGGCGCCAACGACACCGTGAACCCGGCGGCACGCACCAACAAGAGCTCGCCGATCTACGGCATGCCGATCCTCAACGTCGACCAGGCCAAGCAGGTCTACGTCGTCAAGCGCGGCCAGGGCAAGGGCTACTCGGGCGTCGAGAACGAGCTGTTCTATGCCGACAACTGCAACCTCGTCTACGGCGACGCGCAGAAGGTGATGGTGGCGATGATCCAGGCGGTGAAGTCGCTGGAAGGCGGCCACTGAGCGACGCGCCACTGCGAAGCATCACGAAGAGGCCGCCGCGAGGCGGCCTTTTTCGTGGCCGCGCCGAGCTTCAGCCGCCGCGCGGATCGCCCGGCAGGTACGCGCCGGTCAGGCGGCGGTACGCGTCCGACGTGCGCGGTCCGGCGACGCCGTCGACGCGGACGTAGAGGCCCGGGTGCGTGTTGAGCCATTGCTGCAGCGCCACCGCGCGCGCGACCGCCGCCGGGTCGCGCGGCTTGCGCTCGGCGTAAGGCACGGGCTGCGGCACCGGCGCCACCTCGTCCGGGCGCGGCGGAAAATCGATTTCGCGCATTTCGGCGAGCCGGCGCAGCAGTGTCGCCGCGCCGCACTGGTCGGAGACCGCGCTGGCGCTCCACTTGCCGTCGGCGACGTACTTGCCGCGCTCGTAATGATTCGAATAGCTCCAGAGATAGGGACTCAGCACCTCCGGGTGCTGCTTGCGGTAGCCCCAGCCGTTGTAGCCCTCGAGCCGGTACAGCGTCGCCGCCAGGCTCCAGTCGGCGATGCCGTCCATGCCGTCGTAGCGCAGCGCGTCGCGCGCGCTGTCCTCCCACGTGAACGGCGGCGCGCCGTCGACCGGACGGCCGCGCGGCACGTGCACGGTACGCGCGCTCAGCGGGTCGCCGTTGTGCAGGTGGGCGCGAAACGACAGGCCGGCCTCCAGATTGTGGATCGCGGCGACGACATACCAGGGTATGCCGAGCGGATCGCCGACCGCCGCGTAGCGCGCGCGGTCGGCGACGAGCTTGCCGGCCAGCCGCTCGACCGCCACGCGTCGCTCGGGCCGGACCTGGCAGCTGGCGAACAGCTGCTCGTACTCGTTGCGCAGCGCCTGCGTGAGCTTCGGCATGACCATCCCCCTTTTCACACGTCCGGCCGGCACGCTACGCCGGCCCCGGCGCCGCGCCCGTGATCCGCTTCACGGCGTGGCGGGCGGCGCGGACGCGGCGCCGTCGCGGGCGAACGACGGGGTTGTCTACAGGCGCAACACCTGCCACTGCGCGGCGTCGTCGAGATAGCGGATCGTCGCCGTTCTGAACTTGAGGTCGACGAACAGTTCGCAGGCCCGCTCGCCGTCGCGCCAGACCATCGCCACGCTGCTGTCGTTCGAATACTGCAGATGGAAGCGGCCGTTGAACGCCGGGTAGCGATAGCGGAACTCCAGCAGCGCGAACAGGCGCTGCACCACCGGCTGCTGCACGGCCTCGGCGATCTCCTGCTTGCTGTAGTAGTGCCGGTTGACGTCGCGCGGCTCGCCGCTCGCCGCCATCAGCTCCTGATCGTTCTGGCCGGCAAGCAGGCCGACGTAGTAGATCTGCGGGATGCCCGGCGCGAAGCACTGGATCGCACGCGCGCACAGGTATGCGTCGTCGTTGCGGTTGAGCGCATCGTAGTAGGTGCAGGTCAGCTGGTAGATCGCGCCGACGCTGTGGATGTTCGCCGCCGAGCGGCGCAGGATCGGATCGGCGCTGCGTTGCGAGATGTTGTGGATCAGCGCCTGGATCTCGCCCGGCGGCAGCACGCCCTCGACGTCCGGGATGCAGATACCGTCATGCGTGTCGAGCACGGTGATCTGCGTGCGCGGGCACATGCGCAGCCAGTGCTTGAGCTGCACGCTGTTTCCCTCCAGCAAGGCATACAGCAACAGCGGCGCCAGCGCGAAGCCGTAGGGCCGCATGCCGTGCTCGGCGATCGCGTACTGATAGCTGGGATGGTCGTGAATCTCCGGCAAGGTCTCGGCGCCATGCGCGCGCGCGGCGGCGTCGACCCAGCTGAGGATGTCGTAGACCTCCGGCTCGACCAGAAAGCAGCTCGTGCCGATCTTCTTGGTCGTGTAGCCGAAGGCGTCGAGCCGGAACAGCCGCACCCCTCTCGCGGCAAGGAACTTGATGTAGTCCTCGATCAGCGCGTAGGTCTTCGGCGACTGGAAGTTCAGGTCGATCTGGTGCTCGGTGAAGGTGCACCAGACGCGGCCCTTGCCGCCGTCGCCGAACGTGACCTCGCGGAACGGCTCCTTCTCCTTGCGGATGTGAATCTTGGCGAGATCGTCCGGCGAGATCTCGCCGAACTGGTCGACATGCACGAACAGCCCGGCGGCATCGGACGCGTAGCCGTGGCGCAGGAAATCCTGGAATTCCTCCGACGCGTCGGAAATGTGATTGATGATCAGGTCGAGCGTGAGATCGTACCTGGCGGAAATCCGCTCGATGTCGGCCCAGCTGCCGTAGCGCGGATCGATCGCCTTGTGCGTCAGCGGCGAGAAGCCGCCGTCGGCGTTCGACGGGTACGGCGGCAGGATGTGCACGCCGCCGAGACGGCCGCTGCCATGCGTTTCGAGAAACTCGAACAGATCGGCGAGGTTCTCGCCGAGGCGGTCGGGATAGGCGATCAGCTGCACCTGATTGCGGAGAGTCATCAAGTTTTTCCGTAACGGCTGGATGCGTCGCGGCCGGCGACCGCGCGCGTTATGCTCGGCCTGCGGCGGCGGTGCGCAGGATGCGACGTTCCGGTTTCGAAACTCGGGGCGACGCGAAGGTTCCCGGGCCCGTCGCTGCGGCGCCGCCTCCACGACCTGCCATGAACCACACCACCGCCGCACCGGCCACCGGACCGGCTTTCCGCTACTACGACTTCCTGCTCGGCGGCATGGTCGCCGTGCTGCTGTGCTCGAACCTGATCGGGCCGGGCAAGGTCTGCACGCTGACGCTGCCGCTGATCGGCAACGTCGACTTCGGTGCCGGCAACCTGTTTTTCCCGATCAGCTACATCTTCGGCGACGTGCTCACCGAAGTGTACGGCTACGCGCGCGCGCGGCGCGCGATCTGGGCCGGCTTCGGCGCGATGATCTTCGCGACGCTGATGTCGGCGATCGTCGTCGGCATGGCGCCGAGTCCGGACGAGCCGTGGAACGCCACGCTGCAGCCGGCGCTGGAAGTGGTGTTCGGCAACACCTGGCGCATCGTCGCCGCGAGCATGTTCGCGTACTGGGTCGGCGACTTCGTCAACTCGTACGTGATGGCGAAGATGAAAATCTGGACGCAGGGCCGCTTCCTGTGGATGCGCACGATCGGCTCGACGATCTGCGGTCAGGGCGCCGATTCGCTGCTGTTCTATCCGATCGCCTTCGCCGGCATCTGGGAGACGCACTCGCTGATCGCGGTCGTCATCTTCAACTTCGCGATGAAGGTCAGCGTCGAGGTCGTGATGACGCCAGCGACCTACTTCATCGTCAACCGCCTGAAGCGCGCCGAGGGGGTCGACACCTACGACACGCACACGCACTTCACGCCGTTCTCGCTGCAGGACGAGGGCGAGGTCCGGCAGCGCCCGTGAGCGATGAGGTCCCGCGTCCGCCGTCCGCGGCGCGCGCCGCGCTCGGCGGCTATCTGCAGATCAGCGCGCGCGGCTGCCACCGGCTGCGCAGCGTGCGCTTCACGGCGCCTGCGCTGATCGGCGTGCAGGCCGGGCGCAAGCGCCTGCGCCGCGGCCCCGAGCGGATCGAGTTCGGCGCCGGCGCCTGGTTCGCGGTGCCGGCCGGCGTCGTGCTCGACATCGAGAACCTGCCGCCGGCCGACGGACCGTACCGCGCGCTGTGCCTGGCGTTCGATCCCGCGCTGCTGCGCGCATCCGCCGTCGCGGCGCGCGCCGCGCCGCCGCCGTGGCAGGCGCTGCGCACCGAGCCGGCGCTGCTGCAGGCCGTCGAGCATCTGCACGCCGGCCTCGCACAGCCGCAGCCGCTGCCCGAACGCCTGCTGCGGCACCGTTTCGAGGAAGTCTGGCTGGCCCTCGCCGAACAGGGCTTCGTCGCCGGCCTGCAGGCCGCGCCGACGACCGCCGAGCGCGTGCGCGCGCTGCTCGCCGGGGCGCCGTCGCGACTGTGGCGCAGCGCCGAAGTCGCCGCGCGGCTGGCGCTCAGCGAGGCGACGCTGCGGCGCCGGCTGGCCGAGGAAGACACCGGCCTGCGCGAACTGCTCGGCGATCTGCGCCTCGGCCAGGCGCTCGCCGCGCTGCAAAGCACGCAGCAGCCGGTCGCGCGCATCGCCTACGACGCCGGCTATCGCTCGGCATCGCGTTTCGCCGCCGCGTTCCGGCGCCGCTACGGCGTGGCGCCGTCGACGATCCGCGGCGACGAACGAGGCCCGCACGCCTGAGACCTGCGCGTTTCGGCACCGAAGTTGAGCGTTTGCGCGCACCGGCGGCCGGTCGTGGCCGCGATCATGGCCGCCCGTCCCGAACAGGAGAGCCGTCATGCCGATCCATCCCGCCCTGATTCTCGCCGCCGCGCTCGCCGCCAGCGGCCCCGCGGCCGCCGGCGACGTCACCACGCTGCGCCTGAGCAGCCCCGACCTCGCCGAACAGCGCCCGCTCGCCGCCGCGCAGGTCTACGCAGGTTTCGGCTGCCACGGCGGCAACCGCTCGCCGGCGCTGGCCTGGAGCGCCGGGCCGGCCGGCACGCAAAGCTATGCGCTGACCGTGTACGACCCGGACGCGCCGACCGGCAGCGGCTGGTGGCACTGGGTCGTCGTCAACCTACCGGCCGAGACGCGCACCCTGCCGGCCGGCGCCGGAAGCGCCGATGGCGCGGCGCTGCCGGCCGGCGCGCGCCAGCTCGTCACCGACTTCGGCGCGCCGGGCTACGGCGGCGCCTGTCCGCCCGCCGGCGCGCCGGCGCACCGCTACCAGTTCACCGTCTATGCGCTCGACAGCGTCCTCGAACTGCCGGCGAACGCGACGCCGGCGCTGGCCGGTTTCATGATCCACGCGCACGCCCTGGCCAGCGCCCGCATCACCGCCGTCTACGGCCGCTGAACGCGGCCGCCGTTCACGCCGGACGGGTCGGCGCGCGCCGCGTGAACTGCAGCAGCAGGCCGATCAGCACGAACAGCACGGCGGCGCTCGCCGCCAGCGAACCGTGAATGCCGATGCGCGCGCCGACCAGGCCGACGGTGACGCCGCTGAAGGTGCGCATGCCCATCGCGAACATGTTGTAGACGCCGATCGCGCGGCCGCGCAGCGCCGGCGGCGCCTCCAGCTGCACGAGGGTCTGCGCCATCGCGTTGAACGCCAGCTCGACGAAGCCGGCGACGAACAACAGCGCAAGCGCCAGCGCGTAGTACGGCGAGACCGCGAAGCCGGCCAGCGCGACACACCAGATCAGCGCCAGCACGCAGGCGGTCTGCGGCCGCGGCCGCAGCAGGCCGCGGCTTTCGAGCACGAAGCCGGCGAGCAGCGCGCCGGCGGCGTCGGCGGCGAGCAGCGCGCTGTATGAGAAATCGACATGGCCGTGGCCGAGGTCCTGGGCGAAGCCCGGCATCTGCGCCTGGTAGGCGTTGCCGATCAGCAGCGAGGCGCCGCCGGCGAGCAGCGTCATCGAGGCGATCACGCGATGCCGACCGATCTCGGCCAGCGTGCGCGCGATGTCGCCGAAACCGCGCACCGCGCGCTGCGCCGCCGCCGCACCGGCGGCGCGGAAGCGCGGCCCGTACGGCGCGGCGACCAGCCAGAGGATGAACGGCAGGTACAGCAGAGCGTTGACGAGGATGCCGAGGTTCGGCCCGAGCACGAGCAGGAAGGCGCCGCCGAGCGCCGGGCCGAGCAGGAGGCCGAGCTGGCGTGCGGTGGCGTTGAGGCGCACCGCGCTCTGCAGATGCTCGCGGCCGACGATGTCGTGCAGCAGCACCTGCGACGGCGGTCCCCACAGCACGCCGGCGCAGCCGTGCACGATCAGCAGCAGCGCCGCGTGCCAGACCTGCAGCGCGCCGGTGATGAACAACACGCCCCAGGCCACCGACACCGCCATGAACAGCGCCATGCCGAGCTGGATCATGCGGCGCGGGTCGTAGCGGTCGGCGGCGATGCCGGAGCTCAGCGAGAACAGCAGATACGGCAGCCAGTGCGAGACCACCGCGAAGCCGCCGAGCGCCGGCGACTGGAATTTCTGGAAGATCACCCAGTAGCTGATCACGTGCTCGATGCTGTCGGCCATCATCGCCAGCGCCGACAGCAGGAAATAGGCGCGGTAGCCGCGATGGCGGAGGGCGGCGAAGGCCACGTGCGGAACGGCGGGAGCGGCTTGCGACACGTCAGTCGAGGGCTGGTTCTTCGAAAGCGCGCGATTGTAGGGCTTGCGGCGGCGCGGGACCGCCCGACCGCGCGGCACGCCGACCGCGCCGCAGCCCGCGAGCCGCAAGACCGGAATCCGCCCGGCAGCGCGGAGACGGACCGCGGCCGGCGCCCGTATCATGCGAGCCCGCCGCCGCGACGGCGCGTCCGTCCGGATCGCGCAAACGGCATGGTTTAGAAATCCTTATGCACAAGCCGGGCGGATCGAGCTTTGCTGTCACAATCAAGAGACGCCTCATTCACATTCTATTCATATCGGTGCATTCCATTGAATAGAAAAGCTTTATTCTTGACCCTCCAGTATCGCCCGCAGGCTCTGCGCGCCGCGCGCCGGGGCCGCCACGCGCAGGCCGCCCCCTTCATTCACATAGTTATCCACAGGCCGTGAGCGTCCAGCTGACGAGCGTCGCGGTGCCGGTGCCGCTGTACCGGAGCTTCGACTACCGGGCACCGGCCGAGCTGGCGGCGCAGCTGCGTCCGGGCGTGCGCGTGCGCGTGCCGTTCGGGCGCCGCCGCGTCACCGGCGTGGTGCTGCGCGCGCCCTTCGAGGCGGGCGACGACGGCCAGGATTACCGTCCGGTCGAGACCGTGCTCGACGACACCCCGCTGCTCGGCGCCGATCTGCTGGCGCTGTGCGAGTGGGCGGCCGACTACTACCGCCACCCGATCGGCGAGGTCGTCGCCGCGGCGCTGCCGGGCAGCCTCAAGCACGAGGGCCGCGCCCGGCTCGACAGCGCCCGGCAATGGCAGCTGAGCGCCGCCGGCCGCGAGGCCCTGGAGCGCCTGCCGGCGCGCCACCGCGCGCAGCGCGCCGCGCTCGAGGCGCTGCGCGCCGGCCCGCTCGGCAGCGGCGACTGGGCGGTCGAGGCGGCGGTGCGCGCACGCCTGCTCGCGCAGGCTTGGGTCGAGGCGGTGCCGATCCCGGACCAGCCCACCGCGTCGCCGCCCGCGCCGACGCTGACGCCGGCACAGGCCGTAGCCCTGCAGGCGCTGGAAGCGGCGGCGGCCGCCGGCTTCAGCGTCAGCCTGCTCGAAGGCGTCACCGGCAGCGGCAAGACCGAGCTGTATCTGCGGCGCATCGAAGTGGCGCTCGCCGCCGGCCGCCAGGCACTGGTGCTGGTGCCGGAGATCAGCCTGACGCCGCAGCTCACGCAGCGCCTGCGCGAGCGGCTCGGCCCGGTCGTGCTGAGCTTCCATTCCGGGATGAGTGAAGGCGAACGCGAGCAGGCCTGGCTGGCGGCCCGCGCCGGCAGCGCCGGCGTGATCGTCGGCACCCGCTCGGCGGTGTTCGTGCCGTTCGCGCGGCTGGGACTGATCGTCGTCGACGAGGAGCACGATCCCTCGTACAAACAGCAGGACGGCTTCCGCTATTCGGCGCGTGATCTGGCGATCGTGCGCGCGCAGCGCCTCAAGGCCGAAGTCATCCTCGGCAGTGCGACGCCGTCGCTCGAATCGCTGCACAACGCCCGCCAGGGCCGCTACCGGTACGTGCCGCTGCGCGAACGCGTGCACGCCCAGCCGCCACCGCGCATCCGCGTGCTCGACGTGCGCCAGCAGACGCTCGCGCACGGCCTCTCGCCGATGCTGCTGGACGCGCTCGACCGCTGCCTCGAACGCGGCGAGCAGGCGCTGCTGTTCATCAACCGGCGCGGCTACGCGCCGATGCTGCTCTGCCACGACTGCGGCTGGCGCGCCGCCTGCACCGCCTGCGACGCCCGCCTGACGCTGCACCGCGGCCGCGGCCGCCTGATCTGCCATCACTGCGGCGCGCAGCAGCCGGTGCCGAAGACCTGCCCGTCCTGCGGCGGCAGCGAGCTGATGCCGCTCGGCCAGGGCACCGAACGCATCGAGCAGGCGCTCGCCAACCGCTATCCGCGCCAGCGCGTCGAGCGCCTCGATTCGGATCGCCTCGGCAAGCGCCACGAGCTCGAACGCCTGCTCGCCGACGTGCGCGCGCAGAAGATCGACGTGCTGGTCGGCACGCAGATCCTCGCCAAGGGCCACGACTTCCCGAACCTGTCGCTGGTCGGCATCGTCTCCGCCGATCAGGCGCTGTACGGCGCCGACTTCCGCGCGATCGAACGCATGGGCCAGCTCGTCACCCAGGTCGCCGGCCGCGCCGGCCGCGCCGGCCAGGCCGGCGAGGTCTGGCTGCAGACGCACGAGCCGCAGCACCCGCTGCTGCGCACGCTGGTCGAACGCGGCTACGACGCGCTCGCCGACGCGCTGCTCGAGGAACGCGCGATGGCGAAGCTGCCGCCGTACGCGCATCTCGCGCTGCTGCGCGCCGAGGCGCAGGACAGCGGCCTGCCGCTGCGCTTCCTCGCCGCCGCGCGACAGCTGTACGCGCCGTTCGCCGACGTCGAGGCGATGGCGCCGATCCCGTCCGGCATGGAACGCCGCGCCGGCTACACGCGCGCGCAGCTGCTGCTGCAGTCGGACAGCCGCGCCGCGCTGCAGCGCGCGCTGGCCGCGACCGTGCCGCGGCTCGGCGAACTGCCCGACGCGCGCCGCGTGCGCTGGTCGGTCGACGTTGATCCGGCCGATCTGTTCTAGGGCGCCGCTCCGCGCGAGCGCGGCGCCCATGCTGGCAGTCACTTTCGGCGTTCGCGCCGCCGCGCTGCACGCAATGACGAACCGGCAAGCCGCGGCTGCCGTCGCGCCGGAGCAGCCCGCGCCAGGCCGCCGCTCACTGCCGAAACGAAGACACCCCTTCGCAAAGGGGCGTCTTCGCCGCGGCGGACGGACTCAGGGCCTGCGGCCGGTGAACCGCGACACGCCCGTGCAGCGCGTCTCGCCCGGCCCGCGATAGGTCCAACTCGTCTGGCCGCTGAGCTCGGTGCTGTTCGGGATCGACACCCGCACGGTCTCGGTGGTCTCGCCGGGGCCGTCCTCCATCGTCACGGTCAGCTGACCCGAAAGGCCCGAGGGATCGTCGGCCGAGCCCATCGTCAGCTCGAGAGATTTGCCGGCGTACTCGGTCAGGTACTTCGTGTCCGAGATCTTGCTGACGCCGACCGTGAAGCGGCTGTCCTCGTCCTCGCAGAGCCCCGGCTGCGACACGCTGGTCACCGTCGTGTGCGAGCTGATTTCCCAGGCGCCTTCGAAAACGCGCTTGATCGTCACGAGGACGGTGGCGGCCTTCGAATAGCCGTTCTCGTTCTTCGCCCGGTACGTGAAGCGGTCGGCGCCGAACGACTGTCCGGACGGCGTGTAGGTGAAGCGATCATCCGCCTGCAGCGACACGCTGCCCAGCGTCGGCGCGCTCACGACTTCCAGGCTGTCGGCACCACGCACCGAGAGCGTCGATTCCGCGGGCGTACCCTGCGTCACCGTGATCGCCGCATCGTCAGCCTCGGGCAGATCGATGCTGAGCTGCGCGGCGACGGTGATCGGATCGCCTTCGTCGCGAAGGAGCTTGAAGTCGAAATCGATGTTTTCCTCTTCCGGCTCGATCGCCTTGAACTTCAGCACGATGTGCACGGCGGACGGCGCCGCGCTGCCGCTGATATCGCTCCTCGAGATGCCGCCGAGCGTGACCCCAGCCGCCGGCAGGTCTTCGGTCTTTTCGGTCTGCAGGCTGGCAAGGAGATTCTGCAGCGAGTCGGGCAGATACGGCAGACGCGAGATCATCGTCGCGAGACGCGCGAAGTTCGCCTGCACGACGCCGAGCACGCTGTCGTCGATGCGCAGCGTGCGCTCGATGCGGAAGGTCTGCGCCACGTCGTTGGCGAAGCCGATGCGCGCCGCGCCCGTCAGCGCGCGGACCTGCTTGTACGCCGATCCGCCGCGACTGGCGTCCTCGCCGGTGATCACGCGCACCAGCTGCGCGGCCACTTCCTTCAGGCAGGTCCCCAGCACCGCGCCGACGCTGGTGCGCGTCTTGTTGAACTCCGTGAACGCGTTGACCGCGCTGCCGATCGCGACGCCGGCGTAGATCGCGCTGAGCACGCTGCCGTTCGCGATCTGCTTGCCGCTCCAGTAGGTGGCGCTCATCCACAGCGCCAGGCTGGCGTTGCTGCGGACGAACTCGGCGGTCTTGCTCTTGCAGGCGCTCAGATCGAAGGCGCGCGCCGGCGTCGCCGCAGCCGGAATCGAGCCGTCGGCGGCGATGAAGCCGTTCGCGACCAGCACGACGGCCGCCTCTTCGAGCTCGGCCGGCGTCGCACCGTCCAGCTGCGCCAGCGCCGCGTCGAGATCCTGCTGCTGCTGCTCGATCGTCGCCAGCTGGCTGGCGCTGAAGGTCGCGCCGTACGCCGTGACGATGTCGTCGAGCTGCGCCTTGAAATGACGCAGCGCCGCCGACACGACGGCGCCCGCATCGGCGATCGCCGGCGCGCCCTCGATCTGCAGCGGATACGCGTACGAGCGCGTGCCGATCGTCACCCGCAGGATCTTCTCGCCGGCGACGGCCGTGGCCGGCACCGCGAAGGTCAGCGTGCCGGCATCGCTGCGGTACAGCGTGAGGTCCTGGCCGTCGAGCGTGGCGACGTAGCTTTCGTCCTCGAGCGGCAGCTGGTCGGCGAACAGCAGGCCGAGCTCGCCGCCGGCGAGCGTCGACTTGCCGTCCGGAATCGTCAGGCTGGCGAGCGTCGCAGTGGCGCGGATCGTGACCTCGGCGCGAGCCGTGCGCTCGGCGGCGTCGGTCGCCGTCGCGGTGCAGACGATGTCCGTGTCCACGGTCACCGTCGGCGTGATCAGGAGCGTGCCTTCCAGCGTCCCGCCCGTGCACGCCAGCCCGACCTCGAGCGCGTCGCCTTGCGCATTGCGCGCCGTCGCGGTGAGGGCGACGGTCTCGCCGCCTTCCACCGTCGTCGCGGACGCCGTCAGGGCCACGCTCGGCGGCGCCTCATCGTCGCCGCCGCCACCGCCGCACGCCGCCAGCTGGACGATCAGCAGACCGGCCATCGCGCGCGACAGCAGGCGCCGCTGCGGCGGGTGACGTGAAACATGAAAAGCGCTGGACATACCGCGAGCTCCCTTTGCAAAAGCACCGAATGGGTCGCCGGACGCGATGCCCGGAACGGCCCGGGCGCGCCCCTTCGTCCGGCGCTGCGAAGACCTTGGCACGACCGTTCGCGCCGACGCATTGCCCATTTGGGTAATGCTGCGTTGCGCGGGCCGGCGGCGGCGTGCTACTGCTGCGGCGTTCGCCGGTTTATCCGAAGCCCGCCCATCCCGATCCCCGATGACGTCCAGCCTTCCTCCGCCGCGCGCGCTGTCCGAGCTGATCGGGCTGGTCTACGACGCCGCCACCGATCTCAGCCTCTGGCCGGAGCTGCTCGAAGGCGTGTCCGGCTATCTGCAGCAGCTCGACGAAGACACGCCGCGCCTGAGCCATCAGACCGTGCACGGCCTCGTCACCCGCTGGTTCGACCAGGGCACGCTGATCGAGGGCGCGGCGACGCCCGGCGAACGCCAGCTGCTGCAGCAGCTAATTCCGCATTTCGTTCGCGCCAACGCGATCCATCACGAGCTGGCGCAGGCTGAGGAGGAACGCGATCTGCTGGAAGGTGCCCTCGACCGCCTGCCAGTCGGCATGGCCATCGTCGACCGCGACGGCCGCGTCAGCGGCATGAACCGCGCGCTGCTCGACGTCACGCGCGGCAAGGGCGCGCTGCGGCTCGAGCACGGCCGGCTGGTGGCAACGCCGGCCGCGCCGCTGCAGGCGGCGATCCGCGCCGCGATCGACCAGCCGGACAGCGCCGGCCGCTCGCTGCACCTCGACGCGAACAGCGCCGATGCGCTGTCACTGCTGGTCTCGCGCATGGCGCTGAAGGGGCGCAGCGACGCCAGCCGCGCCGTTGTGTTCGTCGCCAGCCGCCGCACGCACCAGCTGTCGGAACAGGCCCTGATGTCGGCGTTCGGCCTCACGCCGGCCGAGGCGCGCGTGACGCAGGGGCTGGTCCGCGGGCGCACGCTCGAACAGATCGCCCGCGAGCACGCGGTGACGATCCATACCACGCGTGCGCAGCTCAAGGCCGTCTTCGCCAAGACCGGCGTGAGGCGACAGCCGGAGCTGATGCAGACCCTGTACAGCAGTCCGGTCTGGCTGGATACCGTCGCCGAGGAAACGCGCGCCGCCGGGCCCGCGGCCTTCCGGGAGATGCCGTCGCCCGCGGCGCCGACGGAAGGGCTGCGCCTGCGCGACGGGCGCTGGCTGGCATACGCCGACGTCGGCGATACCGGCGACCTGCCGGTGATCCTGATGCACGGCATCTCCGGCTCGCGCTTCCAGCGCCATCCCGACGACAGCCTGCTGCCGCGCTGCGGCGTGCGCCTGATCCTGCCGGAGCGGCCCGGCTGCGGCGATTCCGACCCGCTGCCGGGCCGGCGCATCACCGACTGGCCGCGCGACGTCGCTGCGCTCGCCGATCATCTCGGGCTCGATCGTTTCGCCGTCGCCGGTTTCTCCGGCGGCACCCCGTACGCGCTGGCCACCGCCGCACTGCTGCCCGAGCGCGTCAGCAGCGTCACCCTGGTCGGCTGCGCGCCGCCGTTCACCGGCGTCGAGGACATCCGCCACTACCTGCCGGCCTTCCGCATGGCGATGCTGCTGGCGCGCTACACGCCGAGCTTGCTGTCGCCGGTGATGCGCGTGGTGATCAAGGGCATCCGCAAGGACCCGCAGCGCTACATCGAGCAGGTCAAGACGCAGGTCACGGACGCCGACCGCGAGATCCTCGACGACCCGGCACTGCGCAAGGCCTATGTCGACGGCCTGCTGGCCTCGGTGCGGCACGACGAGCGCGAGCTCGTGCTCGAGACGCTGCTGTCGGTGCAGGACTGGGGCTTCGAGCTGTCCGACGTGCGCGCGCCGGTGACGATCTGGCATGGCGAGGACGACCGCCACGTGTCGATCGCCCTGGCCGAACGCATCGGCCGCCAGCTCGAGGCCGTGGCGCTGAACCGCCTGCCGCAGGCCGGCCATTTCGTCATCTACGCGCTGTGGCAGACCATCTTTTCGAGCATCGCCGACGCGGAGCGGAGCGCCCAGCCGCTGGGCCTGGCGTCCTGAACCGCACCGCGCGCCTGCGCCCGACGTGCGCTGGTCGGTCGACGTCGATCCGGCCGATCTGTTCTGAAGCCGGCTCAGCCGCCGAGCGAATGGCGGAACAGCAGGGTGCTGACGCCGAGCACGAGGAACAGGCCGGCGGCGACGATGCGGATCGCCTTCAGCGGCAGCTTCTTGGCGAGCGCCGCGCCGACGAAGATCACCGGCACGTCGGCGAGCATCATGCCGGTCGTGGTGCCGGCGACGACGGCCGCCAGCGAGTCGAAGCGCGCCGCCAGCAGCGTGGTCGCGATCTGCGTCTTGTCGCCGATCTCCGCGAGGAAAAACGCCAGCGCGGTGACCAGAAAGGCGCTGCCGTCGCCGGCCGGCTTGGCCTCGTCCTCGTCGATCTTGTCCGGCACCAGCGCCCACAGGCCGACGGCGATGAACGAACCGCCGACGATCCACGGCAGCCACTGCGCCGGCACCACTGTGCGCACCCAGCCGCCGAGCGCGCCGGCCAGCGTGTGATTGAGCAGGGTCGCGACCAGGATGCCGGCGATCACCGGCGCAGGCTTGCGAAAGCGGGTGGCGAGGACCAGCGCGAGCAGCATGGTCTTGTCGCCGATTTCGCCGAGCAGCACGGCGCCGGTCGAAACGAGGAAGGCTTCCATATCGAAGTTCTGGATCGGATGAAGGGCCGGGCACTGGGCAAGACCGGACGCGCGAAGCCCGCCCGGCGGCCGCCTCGCTCGTCCTGGTCTCGCCAGGCGACGTGCGCGCCGTGCAGGCGGCTTCGTCGCTGGACGCGCCATGTCCCGACCGGGACAAGTCTGTTGACGCGTCCTCCCGCCTTGCGCGGGACGGCTACTCCCCAAAAACGGCGCGCAGCCTAGCCGAAAAGCGCGGCGCGCAAAAGACGCCGTCGTCGCCGCCCGGCTACAATCCGCGCCCAAAAACTCGCTGCCACCTTGGTTTTTCGATGAAAACGCATTTGCAGGACCTGCTCGCCCGCGCCCTCGACCCGCTGCTCGCCGGGACCGAGATCGCGCGACCGGCGATCCAGCTCGATGCGACCAAGGACCCGAAGTTCGGCGACTTCCAGACCAACCTCGCGCTGCAGCTCGCCAAGCCGCTCGGCAAGCCGCCGCGCGCGGTCGCCGAAGCGCTGGTCGCGGCGCTGCCGCCGGCCGGCATCGTCGCCAGGGTCGAGATCGCCGGGCCCGGCTTCATCAATTTCTTCCTGAACCGCGCGGCGTTCCAGAACGTCATCGCCGACGTGCTCGCGCAGGGCGAGCGGTACGGCCGCGACGATTCCGGCAGCCGCGGCCGCATCATGGTCGAGTTCGTCTCGGCCAATCCGACCGGGCCGATGCACGTCGGCCACGGCCGCGGCGCCGCGTACGGCGATTCGGTTTCCAAGCTGCTCGCCGCGACCGGCTGGACGGTGTGGCGCGAGTACTACATCAACGACGCCGGCCGCCAGGTCGACGTGCTCGCGGTCAGCGTCTGGCTGCGTTATCTGCAGGCCTGCGGCGAGACGATCGAGGTGCCGCGCCGCGGCTATCCCGGCGACTACATCCGGAAGACCGCCGCCGCCGTGCTCGCCACGCACGGCCGCGCGTTCGCGCACACCGCCGCCGAGGTGTTGGCCGGCCTGCCGGCCGACGCCGTTGCGCCGGAAGGCGCCGACGACGCGCAGAAGGAAGCCGTCAAGGCGCAGCAGGAGCGCTATCTCGACGCGCTGATCGAGCGCGCCAAGGCGCTGCTCGGCGACGGCTATCGCACGATCCAGCAGGCCGCGCTCGACGACCAGCTCGGCGTCATCAGGAAGACGCTCGCCGACTTCAACGTCGAGTTCGACCAGTGGTCGTCGGAAGCGGCGCTGGTGCAGTCGGGTTTCGTGCAGATCGCGCTCAAGCGCCTCGCCGACCAGGGCCTCACCTACGAGAAGGACGGCGCGCTGTGGATGCGCACCGAGGCGTTCGGCGACGAGAAGGACCGCGTGCTGGTCAAGGCCGACGGCGCCGCAACCTACTTCTGCAACGACCTCGCCTATCACGTCGACAAGCTCGACCGCGGCTGGCCGATGCTGATGGACGTCTGGGGCGCCGATCACCACGGCTACATCGCCCGCGTGCGCGCCGCGATCGAAGCGCTGACCGGCCGCAAGGACGCGCTCAACGTGCAGCTGATCCAGTTCGTCACGCTGTCCTCGGGCCGCATGGGCAAGCGCAGCGGCAATTTCGTCACGCTGCAGGATCTGATCGACGAGGCCGGCACCGACGCGACGCGCTTCTTCTATCTGACGCGCTCGCACGACCAGCATCTCGAGTTCGACATCGACCTCGCGCGCTCGCAGTCGAACGACAATCCGGTCTACTACGTGCAGTACGCGCACGCGCGCATCTGCCGCGTGTTCGAGCAGCTCGCCGAGAAAGGCGGCACGTGGAAGGCCGAAGATGCCGCGGCGGCGCTGCACCGTCTCGACACCGAACACGAGAAGGCGCTGCTGACGCTGCTGACGCGCTATCCGGAGATGCTGCGCAAGGCGGCGGCGGCGTACACGCCGCACACCGTGGTGTTCTTCCTCAAGGATCTCGCCGAGGCGCTGCACAGCTACTACAACGTGCACCGCTTCCTGGTCGACGACGATGCCGAACTGCAGAACGCGCGCCTCGCGCTGATCGCGGCGACCGGCCAGGTGCTGCGCAACGGCCTCGCCATCCTCGGCGTGTCGGCGCCGGAAAAGATGTAGCGCGCCGCGGGCGCGCGCATGACACACTGAAGAACCCGACAACGACGTCGAGAAGCAAACGAGATGGCCCGCGACTACGCGCATCGCAACAGCGGCAACCGCCGCCAGACCCGCAGCGGCGGCCGGCGCGGCGGCGGTGGCGTGCCCGGCTGGATCTGGCTGATCGCCGGCCTGTCGGCCGGCCTCGCGGTCGCCGCCTTCGTCTACATCAAGCGCCCGGTCGACAGCACGCTGCTGCCGCAGGCCGGAGCGCCGGCGGCCGGCGCGGCGGAAGCCGATGGCGACGGCAAGCCGGCGCCGCGCAAGAACGGCGGCAAGCCGCAGGCCCTGCCGCTGCCGCCGAAGGAGAAGGACCGCTTCACCTTCTACGAGATCCTCAAGAACCAGGAAGTCGTGCTGCCGCGCGAGGCCGCCAAATCGGCGCAGCCGCCGAGCACGCCGAAGCCGCAGACGCCGCCGAACGCCGACGGCTCGGCGCCGGCCGCCGCCGCGGCCGACGCCAACAGCGGCAGCTACATCATCCAGGTCGCCTCGTACCGCTCGCAGACCGAAGCCGAGAAGCAGAAGGCCAGCCTCGCGCTGCTCGGCATCGAATCGCGCATCGAGACGGTGACGATCGACGGCAAGGACACCTTCTACCGCGTGCGCATCGGCCCCGACCGCAACTGGCAGCACGTGCAGGCGACGATGACGCGGCTCGAATCGAACGGCATCCAGGCGCTGCTGGTGAAGCTGCAGTAGGCACGCCGGCCTCATGAGAAAGCCCCGCGCGGCGCCTGCCGCGCGGGGCTTTCTTTATGGCTGGAACGACGCGTCAGCTTTTGCGCGACGGCAGCACCAGCAGGACGATGCCGAGCACCACCGCGCCGCCGCCGAGCCAGGCGGGAATCGCCACCGACTCCTTCTCCTTCACGGAAAGATGCAGCGCGCCGAGATCGGCGTCGTGCGTTTCCTTGGTGTACGAGAACTGCTTGTAGCTCAGCGCCGCGGCGCCGGCGACGATCAGCACGATGCCGACGATCTTCAGGACTCCCATGTCCGCTCCTTGCATGCCCCGCGCCGCGTCGATGCGGCGATTCATTGTGTCGGGTCCGGCACCGAACCGCACCTGAACGCCGCGCTCAGGCGGCCGACCAGAGCGGCGGCGCGGCGGCCGGATCGAGCCGGTAATAGCCGGCCAGCAGCGCGTACAGCTCGGCGTGATGGCGGCGCAGTTCGACCGGACGCTGGAAGAAAGCCTCGCTGACCACACCGAAGAACTCGCCCGGACTCTCGGCGCCGTACGGATCGAGCACCGGCGGCCGCCGGTGCCGTTGCAGGCGCTCGTACTCGCGCTGCATCACCTGCGACCACTGCGTGTAGTCGGCCATCGGCGGCGCGCCCTCGCTCCACGGATTCTCGTCGTCGAGCTGGTGCGCGAACTCGTGGATCACGACATTCACGGCGTCGCCGGCGAGCGCCGCCTCGACGTCCTCCCACGACAGGATCACGCGATCGCCCTGCCAGGACTCGCCGATCTGTTCGACCGGCTCGTCGTCGACGAGACCGAGTTCGTCCGGCTCGTCGTGGCGCACGAGGAACGCGGCCGGATACAGCAGCACGCTGCGCACCGCGGGAAACAGCGTCGCGTCGTCATCGCGCAGCAGCAGCAGCGCCGCCAGGCCGGCGACGGTCAGGCGCATGTCGTCGTCGACCACCAGTCCGTTGCAGCCGATGAAGCGCTTGCGCGAGATGAAGGCCTCGACGCGCGCCTCGTAGCGCTCGCGCAGTGCCGCCGGCACCAGCGCCGCCTGCGGCACGCGTGCGTGGAGACGCGCGCGCCAGCCGTCCGGCAATCGCGGCGCGGACGCACGGGCGCGGCGCCGCCGGACGAACCAGGCGATCGGGATGGCCAGCAGGAGCAGTGACAGCGCGAGGAGCGGACTCACCGCGCAAGCTTAGCGTCCGGCCGCGCGCGGCGCCGGCGTCGGGCGCGGCGATGACGGCGCCTAGCGTGCCAGCCAGCCGCCGGGCCCGAAGTACTTCGTCACGCCGTCGAGCGCCGCGGCGTCGGGCGTCGCCAGCGCCCGCGCGCCGCGATCGAGCAGCAGCAGGCGGTCGCCCCTGGCGTCGTAGCGCGGCCAGTCCGCCGCGCAGCGCGGCTCGCCGTCGCGCGCGAACGCCGTCCAGCAGTCGGCGAGCGTCGCGGCGAGCGCGCGATCGCCGGCGTCGACCGTGGTGCCGAGCGCCTGCAGCGCGTCGAGCGTGTCGAACACGTAGGCGATCTCGGCGGCGTGGCCGGCGCCGGGCACCTGACCGCGGCGACCGGCGCTGACGTGCGCGAAGCGATACAGCCAGGTCGGCGCCTGCGCCGCATGGCGGGCGGCGAGCCAGCGCGCCGGCGCGGCGAAGACGATGTCGCGGAACAGCAGCGGCTGGCGTGCCGCGGCGTCGGCGGCCTGACCTTCGTACCAGCCGGAAACCGCCGGCAGGCGTACCAGCACGCCGTCCCAGAAGCCGGGCTTGCGCAGCTTCAGCAGGCTGCCCTCCCAGTCGTTGCTGCCGATGATCAGCGGCACGCGCGCCTCGCGGCCGGCGGCGAACACCGCGGCCGGCGCCTCGGACACGCTGTCGCCGTCGACGAACGGACCGAAGCCGAGCGAGCGCTCGGCACGCTGCGCCTCGAGCAGCTTCTCCGGCGCCAGCGCGCGCAGCGCGGCGGCATCGGCCTTGCCGTCGACGCCGGCCACCGCGAGCGCGGCGACGACCTTGCGCTGCATCTGCTCGCGCGGCAGCGGCTTGCCCCAGCCGCCGCCGGACTCGACGATCGCGCGCTGGAACAGTCCCTCGCCGGCGCGGCTCGTCATCAGGTACAGCACGTCGGCGCCGCCGGCACTTTCGCCGAACACGGTGACGCGCTGCGGATCGCCGCCGAAGGCGGCGATGTGGCGCTGTACCCAGCGCAGCGCAGCGATCTGGTCGAGCAGGCCGAAATTGCCGGCCTTGCCCTCGGCGGCCAGCGCCGGGTGCGCGAAGTAGCCGAGATAGCCGAGCCGGTAGTTCAGCGTCACCACGACGACGCCGCGCTGGGCGAGACGGCGACCGTCGTAGCTCGGGATCGAGGCGCTGCCGATGCGGTGCGCGCCGCCGTGCAGCCAGACCATCACCGGCAGCGGCGCGGTGCGCGCGGCCGGCGTCCACACGTTGAGATAGAGACAGTCTTCGCGGCGCAGCTTCGGCGTCAGGCCGTAAAGGCGATCCTCGCCCTGCGGGCAGGCGGGACCGAACTGCGTGGCGTCGCGTTCGCCGCTCCACGGCGCCGGCGCCTGCGGCGGCCGCCAGCGCAGGGCGCCGACCGGCGGTGCCGCGTATGGAATGCCGAGGAAGGCCTGCACGCCGTCGGCGCTGGCGCCGCGCAGCGCGCCGTCCGCGAACGTCGCGCGCGGCGCTTCGTCGGCGTGGGCCGCCGCCGCGAACGCGAGCAGCGCGGCGGCGAGCCCTTTGAGTGTGCCAGCGTAGGCCATGCGAACTCCCGGTCGGCGACGGTGACGACGGCGCCGCGCGGCGCCACGTGAAATCAGAAAAAGCGCTTGCGTACTTCCAGCCCGTAGCTGCGCGGCTGGCCGATGTAGCCGTTGTAGCTGCCGCTCTGCGCCGGGCTGTCGAAGATGATCAGGTTGTAGTGCTTGTCGGTGAGGTTGGCGCCCCACAGCGAGACCTCGAACTCGGCCGGCAGGTGCAAGCCGAGCCGCGCGTTGAGCAGCGTATAGCCGCCCTGGCGCTTGTGCTCGTCGAGATTGACGCCGGTGTTGACCTCGCTCTGGTAGCGCGCGACGACGTTGCCGAAGGCGCTCGCGTTCCAGACCGGCAGCGCGCGTTCGTAGCTGCCGCCGAACTGCCCGCTCCAGCGCGGCGCGTTGGTCATCTGCTTGCCGTCGTTCGGGCCGGCGCTGAACTCGGCGTCGGCCCAGGTCGCGGCGGCGCGCAGGCTCAGGCCGGCGAGCAGGTAGGCGGTCGACTCGAACTCGACGCCGCGCGAGCGCACCTGCGCGTTCTGCACCTGCCAGGTCTGGCCGTTGTAGCCGGCCAGCTGGAAGTCGTCGATGTCCATCCAGAACAGCGCCGTGCGCGTCTGCACGCGGTGCCCGAAGAACGGCGCCTTGATGCCGAGTTCGTAGGCATCGACGGTCTCGGGGCGGAAGGTCTGGTCGCCGTCGTTGGCGGTGGTCGGCGGATTGAGATTGATGCCGCCGGACTTGAAGCCGGACGCATAGCTGCCGTAGACGTAGAGCCCGTTCGCGAACCGGCGGCCGAGCGCGGCGTTGCCGGTGTAGCGGTTGTCGTCGTAGTGCGCGTCGTACGGATCGGCGCCGCACAGGAAGCGCACCGAAGCCGGCAGCGGCAGCAGCGGATTGCACGACGGGCTGTCGGAGACGGTGGAGCCGCCGCCGTGCTTCTGCTCGTGCAGCCAGCGCAGGCCGAGCGTCAGGTCGAAGCCGGCGCCGAGGTCGATGATGTTATGCGTGAACAGCGACCAGCTCTGGCCGTTCTGCTGCGCGCGCGTGTCGGTCTGGCCGCTGCCGCTCGGATAGAGCAGGGCCGGCACCGCGCCGCCGCTGATCAGGTTGACGTAGGCGCCGGCGTCGTCGCCGAGCAGCGTCGCCATCGTCAGGTTCAGGTCCTCGTCGGCGCCGTAGACGCCGAGCAGCCAGTCGAGCCGTCCGGCGACGCCGTGCAGCGAGAGCTCGCCGGTCTTGGTGCGGATCGTGCCGTTCTGGTACGGGATGTAGACGAGGTCGACGTCGCTGTAGTCGCCGTCGGAACGGTCGCGGCCGTCGCTGTCGCGATAGCTGGCGAGACCGCGTAGCTCGGCCCAGCCGAGATCCCAGTCGAGATGCAGCGAGGCGCCGGAATCGTTGGCCTTGCTCGCCAGCGGGCGGTCGAAGGCGACGCGATCCTCGGCCGGCGGATCGAACACCGTGCCGCCGAGCGCGGCCAGCGCCGGCGCCGTCGGTCCGTAGTGCGTGTACGGCGCCGCGCAGCAGCGCTCGTCCTTGGCGATGCGGTCGGCGATCAGGCGCAGCGACAGCGCCGGCAGCGGCCGGTACAGCAGCTGGCCGCGCAGCGTGTAGCGGTCGCGGTCGTTGGCATCGCGGCCGTCGGCGCTGTTGTGCAGGAACCCGTCGCGCTGGTTGAGCTGCGCCGCGAAACGCACCGCCAGCACCTCGTCGACCAGCGGCAGATTGAGCATGCCGCGCAGCAGCCAGGCGTTCTCGTTGCCGTAGCTGAGGCCGAGGCTGGCATCGCGGCGGAACACCGGCTGCGCGGTGACGATGCGGATCGCGCCGACCGAGGTGTTCTTGCCGAACAGCGTGCCCTGCGGACCGCGCAGCACCTCGATGCGCTCGACGTCGACGAGGTCGGTCAGCGCCAGACTGGAGCGCGACAGGTAGACGTCGTCGACGAACACGCCGACCGAGCTTTCGAAACCGACGTTGCCGCCCGAGGTGCCGATGCCGCGGATACGGATCACCGAGCCGGCGTTCTCGCTGCCGGAGACGGTGACGGCCAGCGACGGCACCTCCATCTGCAAGGCCTGGGTGTCGCGGATCGCCGACTGTTCGAGCGTCTCGCCGCCGAGTTCGCTGATCGCCAGCGGCACGCGGTCGAGACTCTGGCTGCGCCGCGTCGCGGTGACGACGACGGTTTCGATCGCCGCGTCGGCGGCGGGCGGCGGCGGCGGGCTTTCCTGCGCGGCGGCGGCGCTCGCCAGCAAGGCCGAAGGGCCGATCCACCACAGACGTCCGAGCATCCGGTGCATGTCCGTTCTCCCCCTCTTGCCAGCGCCTCGCGGTCTGGCGTGGACGGTCGTTTCCTTGCAGAAATCGCCGATTTCTGCAGCGAGTGTAGTCGACAATTCTGGGCACGCAAGCCCGGCGCACCGACCGCTGGCCCGAACCCGCCGGCCACAGCGCGCGCTGCGCAGCGCCGTCGCTTTTTTAGCACTGACCCCATAATTGTCTAAATATCATTGGCTTATTTTCTTATCGCCGAAGCGGATCGTGGTCGACGGCCGACCGGGCGGCGGCAACCCCGCCGCTGGCGCCGGCTTGCCGCGGTCCGGCGAGCCGGCGTAGATTCCGCCGGACCTGGCATCCGGACCGCGGCCGATTGTCGACAATGCGTCGACCCTCGGGCGGCACCGGCGCGGCGGCGGGAGCGACGATGAAGGCGGCATCGACAGCGACGGAAGCGGTGGAGATCGACAGCGAGAACGGCGCCGGCGACGAGGCGCCGCTGATCCAGCAGACGGTGCGCCGCCTGCTGCGCGACATCCTCGCCGGCGTCTACAAGCCGGGCGAGCGCATTCGCGAGTTCGACGTCGCGCAGCGGCTCGGCATCAGCCGCGCGCCGGTGCGCGAGGCGCTGCGCGTGCTCGAACAGGACGGCCTGATCGAGCTGGCCCCGTGGCGCGGCGCGCGCGTCATCGATCCCGCGGCGGCCGAGATCGCCGATCTGTTCGACCTGCTCGGCGTCGCCTACGGCGCGGTCGCGCGCTTCGCCGTGCGCCATGCCAGCGACGCCGAGCTGCAGCGCTACGCCGACGCCGTCGACGAACTCGGCGCCCTGATCGCGCGCGGCGGCCGGAACGTCGAGCTGGTCGATGCCGCCTACCGCGCCGGCACCCAGCTCGGCGAGGTCTGCGGCAGCCGTCACGCGGCGACGGTGCAGCGCCGGCTCGGCCGCGTCGCCTACTGGCTGCATCGCTTCCTGCAGCCGGCGCCGAGCCGCTGGCGTCAGCAATCGGCGGCCCGCCATCGCAAGCTGGTCGCCGCGCTGCGCATGCGCTCGGAGCCGCACGCCGAGAAGGCGGCGCGGCGCATCGTCGAGCACACGCGCAGCTTCGTGCTGCAGCGCGTGGCGGCGACCGAGGCCGGGCGATGAGCGCGCGTCACGTGCGCGCGCCGGCGACCGGCACGGTCTGGCAGCTCGCCGCCGAGCTCGACGCGCCGCTCGCCGCCGGCAGCGTGGTGCTGTACGTGGAATCGATGAAGATGGAAATCCCGGCGACGATGCCGCAGGCCGGCCGCGTGACGGCCTGGCTGGTGCGCGTCGGCGATGCCGTCGAGGAAGGCCAGCCGCTCGCCGAACTCGGCTGACGCGGCCCCCGCGCAAACGGAAAAAGACCCGCGCCATGGACGACGAAGCCTTGCAGGAACTGCATGAGCGCCGCGCAGCGGCGCTGCGTCTCGGCGGCGACGCCGCGGTCGCGGCCTGGCACGCGCAGGGACGGCTGACGGCGCGCGAACGCATCGACGCGTTCGCCGATCGCGATTCGTTCCAGGAGCTCGGCCGCATCGCCGGCGCCGGACGCTACGACGCGCAGGGCCGCTATCAGGGCTTCACGCCGTCGAACAGCGTCATGGGCCGCGCCGCCGTCGACGGCCGGCCGCTGATGGTCGTCGCCGACGACTTCACGATCCGCGGCGGCTCGTCCGAGGCGGCGGTCGCCGAGAAGTGGATTTACGCCGAGCGCATGGCGCTCGACTTCCGCATGCCGCTGGTGCGTTTCGTCGATTCGGCCGGCGGCAGCGTCAAGCTGCTCGCCAAGGCCGGCCGCACCAAGCTGCCCGGCTATCCGCTGTGGCCGAGCACGGCGCTGATGGGCGCGGTGCCGGTCGCCAGCGTCGCCTTCGGCGCCTGCGCCGGACTCGGCGCGATCCGCGCCGTCGCCGCGCATTTCTCGGTGATGGTGCGCGACCAGGCGCAGGTCTTCGCGGCCGGCCCGCCGGTCGTCAAGCAGGGCCTCGGCGTCGATGTCGACAAGGAAGCGCTCGGCGGCACCGAGCTGTGCACGCGCCTCAGCGGCGCGATCCTCAACGCCGCCGCCGATGAGCGTGACGCGCTCGCGCAGGTGCGGCGCTTCCTGTCGTACCTGCCGAGCCATGCCTGGGAAGCGCCGGCGCGCGCCAGCGTCGACGACGATCCGCAGCGCCGCGACGAGGCACTCAATCACGCGATTCCCGCCAACCGCCGCCGCATCTACGCGGCACGGCCGATCGCCGTGTCGATCGCCGACCGCGACTCGCTGTTCGAGCTGGCGCCGGATTTCGGCGCCTCGCTGCGCACCTTCCTGGCCCGGCTCGACGGCCACGCCGTCGGCCTGATGCTCAACGATCCGGCGGTGGCAGGCGGCGCGCTGACGCGCGCCGCGGCGCAGAAGATGGAGCGCTTCGTCGATCTCTGCGACAGCTTCCACCTGCCGGTCGTGCACCTCGTCGACCAGCCGGGCGTGATGATCGGCCCCGACGCCGAACGTGCCGGCACGCTGCTCGCGGCGGCCCGCGCCGGCGCCGCGATCGAACAGGCCAGCGTGCCCTGGGTCAGCGTCGTGCTGCGCCGCGCCTATGGCGTCGGCGGCTCGATGCTGGGGCCGTGGAGCGGCCCGACCGGCACCGCGCTGAACCATCGCTTCGCCTGGCCGAGCGCGCGCTGGGGCTCGATCCCGATCGAGGGCGGCGTCGCCGCCGCGCACCGCCGCGAGATCGAGGCGGCGGCCGACCCGCAGGCGCGGCGCCTCGAACTGGAGGCGTACTACGAGCAGCTCGGCTCGCCGTTCCGCAGCGCCGAGGCCTTCGGCGTGGTCGACATCATCGAGCCGGCGGAAACGCGCGCGCTGCTGTGCCGCTGGGTGCGCGACGCGGTGCGGCTGACGCAACTGCAGCCGGCGCCGAAGCGGCGGACCCAGCGATGAGCGCCGCCACGCCGCCCGCATCCGGACCGCTCGCCGGCTATCGCGTGCTGGAACTGTGCAGCACGATCGCCGGGCCGGCCTGCACGCGCCTGTTCGCCGACTTCGGCGCCGAGGTCATCAAGGTCGAGCCGCCGGAAGGCGACTCGGTGCGGCAGATCGGCCTGCCGGACGAGGGCATCGCGCTGTTCGCGGCCTCGATCCTGCGCAACAAGCGCGCGGTGACGATCGACCTCAAGACCGCGCGCGGCCGCGAGCTGGTGCTGCGCCTGGCGGCCGGGTGCGACCTCGTCGTCGAGAATTTCCGGCCGGGCACGCTCGAACGCCTCGGCCTCGGCTACGAGGCGCTGTCGGCGCAGAACCCGGGGCTGGTGCTGGTGCGCATCAGCGGCTACGGCCAGAGCGGACCGCGCCGCGAGATGCCGGGCTACGGCGCGATCTGCGAAGCCTTCGGCGGCATCCGCCATCTGATCGGCGATCCGGACCGGCCGCCGCCACGCGTCGCCGTGCCGGTCGTCGATTACCTGACGGCGGCCTACGCCGCCTACGGCGCGACGCTGGCGCTGCTCGAACGGCAGCGCAGCGGCCGCGGCCAGGTCGTCGATTGCGCGCTGTACGAAGCGGCGTTCTCGATGCTCGAAGCCTCGGTGCCGGCCTACGACCGCTTCGGCTACGTGCCGAACCGCGAAGGTTCGCGCCTGCCGTACATGGCGCCGAACAATCTCTATCCGACGCGCGACGGCGGCTACGTGCTGATCGCCGCCAACAACGACGCGACCTTCCGGCGCCTGATGCAGGCGATCGGCCGCGCCGCGCTGCTCGACGATCCGCGCTACGCGACGATCAACTCGCGCTGGGAGCACGTTGACGCGCTCGACGCCGAGATCGGCGCCTGGACCGCCGCACGCGACGCCGCCGAGATCGGCGCGCAGCTCGACGCCGCCGGCGTGCCGTGCTCGCGCGTCTGCACGCTCGCCGACGCGGCGCATGATCCGCACTACGCGGCGCGCGAGATGCTGCTGCGCGCGCCGCACGCGCATTTCGGCGAGCTGCTGCAGGTCGGCATCGTGCCGAAGCTGTCGGCGACGCCGGGCGCCGTGCGCTGGAGCGGCCCGGAGCTGTCGGCCGACACGCGCGCCGTGCTCGCCGAACGGCTCGGCCTGTCCGACGCCGAGCTCGATGCGCTCGAAGCCGAGGCGGTGATCCGCTCGCGCGGGGCCACGCCATGAGCGCCGCGCAGACGCCGCGCCGCGCCTGGCTGGTCGTCGCCCTGCTGATGGCGGCGCACGTGCTGTCGTACGTCGACCGCCAGATCCTCAATCTGCTGGTCGGGCCGATCCGCGCCGATCTCGGCATCAGCGACACCGAGATGAGCCTGCTGATGGGCTTCAGCTTCGCGCTGTTCTACACGGTCTGCGGCATCCCGCTGGCCTGGTGGGCGGACCGCGGCAGCCGGCGCGGCCTGATCGCCGCCGGCGCGTTCGCATGGAGCCTGGCGACCGCCGCCTGCGGACTCGCACAGCGCTACGCGCACCTGCTCGTCGCGCGCATCGGCGTCGGCATCGGCGAGGCCTCGCTGTCGCCGGCCGCGTACTCGCTGATCACCGACACCTTCCCGCGCGAGCGCCGCGCCACCGCGATCAGCCTGTTCGGCACCGGCGTCTACGTCGGCTCCGGCGTCGCCTTCCTGCTCGGCGGCGCGATCATCCACTACGCCAGCACGCATCCGCTGCCGGCGCTGCCGCTGCTCGGCACGCTGCGCCCCTGGCAATTCGTGTTCGTGCTGCTCGGCGCGGTCGGCGCGGTGTTCAGTCTGGTGCTGCTGGCGATTCGCGAACCGCCGCGCCAGCACCGGCGCGAGCACGGCGGCGGCTGGGTGCTGCTGCGCGCCGAACTGCGCGCCAACGCGCGCACGCTGGCCTGCCATCACTTCGGCTTCGCGCTGATCGCGATCGGCGCCTACGGCAGCGCCGCGTGGATTCCGAGCTATCTGATCCGCCTGCACCAGTGGACGCCGGCGCAGGTCGGCATCTGGTACGGCGGCGCGGTCGCGGTGTTCGGCACGCTCGGCGTGCTGCTCGGCGGCGCGCTCGCCGACCGCTGGCTGCGGCGCGGCGTCGAGGACGCGACGCTGCGCGTCGGCATGCTCGCCGCGCTGCTGGCGATACCGTGCACGGCGCTGTTCCTGCTCGCCGACGCGCGCGCGGCGATCATCGCCGCGATGCTGCCGGCGGTGCTGTTCTTCAGCATGCCGTTCGGCGTCGCGCCGTCGGGACTGCAGGACGCCGTCGCGCCGGCGGTGCGCGCGCGCGTCTCGGCGATCTACCTGTTCGTGCTCAACATGCTCGGCCTCGGCTTCGGCCCGACCGCGGTCGCGCTGGTCACCGACTACGGCTTCGGCAGCGATCTCGCGGTCGGCCGCTCGCTGCTGCTGGTCTGCACGCTGGCGCCGGCGCTGGCGGCCGTGCTGCTCGGGCTCGGCCTGGCGCCGTACCGCGCCAGCGTCGCCCGGCAGCGCGCGGCCAGCTGAGGCACCGCGTTCACCAGAAACCGCTCGGCCGGTCCGGATCGTCCTCGTCGTCACGCGTCGGCGCCGCCGGCGGCGGCTTGCGCTGGTCGCGGTAGTACGAAATCGCGCGCAGCGTCGCGAACGGCCCGACGATCAGCGCGACGACCAGGACGATGACGCCGATGATGGTGCCGGTCGCGCTCATCGCTCAGCCCGCCTGCAGATTGGCGAAGCTGAGCATCAGCCACTTGGTGCCGGCGCTCTTGAAGCGGACCTCGATGCGCGTGCGCTCGCCGTCGCCGTCGAACGCCAGCACCGTGCCCTCGCCGAACTTGTCGTGGCGCACCGTCTGGCCAAGGCGCAGACCGGCCGGCCCTTCGCTCTTGCCGGCCATCGCCGGCGTGATCTGCGGGCGCCGCAGCGGCGCCTCGTCGCGCGCGCCGTAGCCGCCGCGCCGCTCGCGCACCTCGTCGCGGCCCCAGCCGCCGCCGTAGCCCGACTGCGAGCCGCTGCCGTAGGCGCCACCGCGCGCCGCGAACGCCGGGCGCGTGACCTGCGCGCGCGGCCGCGTCTCGACGATGCACTCCGGCGGAATCTCGCGCAGGAACATCGACGGCGCGTTGATCTGCTCGACGCCGTGCAGGCGCCGCGTCTCGGCGTAGCTCATGTAGAGCTGCTTGCGCGCGCGCGTGATGCCGACGTAGCAGAGGCGGCGTTCCTCTTCGAGATTGCCCTCGTCGGTCGAGCGCGCGTGCGGGAACAGGCCGTTCTCCATGCCGACCATGAACACGATCGGGAATTCGAGGCCCTTGGCCGCATGCAGCGTCATCAGCTGCACGCAGTCCTCGCCGGGCCCGGCCTGGCGCTCGCCGGCTTCGAGCGCGGCGTGGGTGAGGAACTCGGTCAGCGGATCGGCGGGCGGCGGCTCGTTCTCGTCCGGCGGCGCCGCCTCGACGCGCGGCTCGAAGGCGCGCGTCGCGCTGATCAGTTCGTCGAGGTTCTCGAGGCGCGCTTCGGCCTGCTCGCCCTTTTCCTTGCGATAGTGCTCGCGCAGGCCGCTGCGCTCGATGACGCGCTCGGTCGCGCGCGACAGCGCGACCGCCTTGGTTTCGGCGGCGAGCGACTCGATCAAACCGGTGAATTGCTGCAGGTTCGCGGCGGCGCGGCCGAGCGCGGGGTTACCCTGCGTCGCCGCCGTCCACAGCGACACGTCGCTCTCGCGCGCCAGCGCACGCAGACGCTCGACCGTGGTCGCGCCGATGCCGCGCGGCGGCGTGTTGACGGCGCGCTCGAAGCTGACGTCGTCGTGGCGGTTGTGCAGCAGGCGCAGGTAGGCGAGGGTGTCCTTGATCTCCTGGCGCTCGAAGAAGCGCAGGCCGCCGTAGATGCGGTACGGCAGGCGCGCGCGGATCAGTGTTTCCTCGAGCACGCGCGACTGCGCGCCCATGCGGTACAGCACGGCGATGTCGGACAGCGCGCAGCGACCGTCGAGATGCTCCTTGATGCGGTTGACGACGAACTCGGCCTCGTCGTACTCGTTGAACGCGGCGTAGAGCTGGATCGGCTCGCCGTCGTTGCCTTCCGTCCACAGCTCCTTGCCGAGGCGGCCGGCGTTCTTGGCGATCAGGCCGTTGGCGGCGGCGAGAATGTTGCCGGTCGAGCGGTAATTCTGTTCGAGGCGGATCGTCTCGCAACCGGGGAAGTCGCGCGCCAGCTTGAGCATGTTGTCGACGCGGGCGCCGCGCCAGGAATAGATGCTCTGGTCGTCGTCGCCGACCGCGAACAGCACGCCGGTCTTGCCGGCGATCGTACGCAGCCAGTCGTACTGCAGCTTGTTGGTGTCCTGGAACTCGTCGACAAGGATGTGGCGGAAGCGGCGCCGGTAGTGCGCCTGGATCTCGGCGTGGTCGCGCGTCAGCTCGTAGGCGCGCAGCAGCAGCTCGGCGAAGTCGACGACGCCCTGGCGATCGCACTGCGCCTGATAGGCGCTGTAGATGCGGACGAACTGGCGCTGCGTATAGTCGCCCTGGTCCTCCATCTGCTGCGGCCGGCGCGCCTCTTCCTTCTGCGCATTGATCCAGCCGGCGACGGTCTTGGCCGGCCACTGGTCCTCGGGCAGTTCGAGATTCTTGACGATGCGCTTGACCAGCCGCACCTGATCGTCGGCGTCGAGGATCTGGAAATTCTGCGGCAGCCCGGCTTCGTGGAAGTGCATGCGCAGCATGCGGTGCGCGATACCGTGGAAGGTGCCGACCCACATCGCGCGAATCGGCACGTCGACCAGCTGCTCGATGCGCGCGCGCATCTCCGCCGCCGCCTTGTTGGTGAAGGTCACCGCCAGAATCGACATCGGCGACACGCCCTCGGCGGCGATCAGCCAGGCGACGCGGTGCGTCAGCACGCGCGTCTTGCCGGAACCGGCGCCGGCCAGCACCAGGCGGTGCTCCGGCGGCGCGGTGACGGCTTCGCGCTGCGCGGGATTCAGGGCCGAGACGAGGTGGGAGAGATCAGCGCGGGCTTCGAACATCGGCGCATTTTACGCCGCGCGCCCGCGGCCCGCGGCCGGCTGCGTGTCGCCGTCACTTGTAGCGTGCGCTCGGCGCGAGCGCGCCGTAGGCGCGGACGATCCAGCGATTGAAGCGCTGCCAGCCGGCCGACGTCGCCCGAACCGGCGTCGCGGCCGCGGCGCCGGGCGCCGCCGCGATCGCCGCGTCGGCCGGCGCGTCGACGGCCCGGGACGACGCCGGAACGGCGGACGCGGGCAGTTCGACGAGGGCGTACAGATCCTTGGCCATGGGCATTTCTCCGAAAGGCCGCCTACCATGCGAATCAGGAATGCAGGATGCGGCCGGGGCGGCATTCTTCCTCCGGCGGCTACGCCGTTCAAACGACATTTCGGAAGCTTTTGCATGAGTCAGACGCATGCCAGACGACGCCTGCCGCCGCTCGACCTGCTGCGCGGCTTCGAGGCCGCGGCCCGCCACCTCAGCTTCACGCGCGCGGCCGCCGAGCTGTCGCTGACGCAATCCGCCGTCAGCCGTCAGGTACAGGCGCTCGAATCCCATCTGCAGCAGCCGCTGTTCGAGCGCCGGCATCGCGCGCTGGCGCTGACCCCGGCCGGCGAACTGCTGCGGCGCCAGGTCGGCGAGCTGCTCGCACGGCTCGGCGAGACGATCGAGCAGATTCGCGCGGCGCAGACCGCGCGGCTGGTGACGGTGACGACGCCGGGCAGCGTCGCCTCGCTGTGGCTGCTGCCGCGGCTGCCGGCATTCCGCGCCGCACATCCGCAGATCGACGTGCGCATCAGCGCCGACAGCCGCGTCGCCGACCTGACGCGCGAGCGCATCGACGTGGCGATCCGCTTCTGCCCGACCGAGCGCGCGCCGGGCGATGGCGAGCGGCTGTTCGGCGAGGCGACGATCCCGGTCTGCAGCCCGGCGCTGCGCGCCGATCGCCGGCGGCCGCTGCGTGCGCCGGCCGATCTGCGCCGGCACGTGCTGCTGCACTGCGACGCGACCTCGCCGTATCCGTGGCTGGCCTGGGATCTGTGGCTGGAGACGATGGGGCTGGCTGGCCTGCAGCCGGCCGGCGCACTGCGTTTCAGCCACTACGACCAGGCGATCCTGGCGGCGATCGACGGCCAGGGCATTGCGCTCGGCCGGCGGCCGCTGATCGATGCCCAGCTGGCGCGCGGCCAGCTGGTCGTGCCGTTCGCCCGACAGCTGCGCGCGGCGGTGGCACCGCGCGCGTACTACCTGCTGGTCGAGCCGGCGGCGCGGCAGCGGCCGGAAGTGCAGCGCTTCGTCGCCTGGCTGCGCGAGCAGGCGACGACTGCCTAGACGGCTACTTGCCGCGCGGCGCGAGGATCGCGTCGAGGCGCGCCGGCGTGCCCTTGAGGCGCTGCAGGTGCGGATAGCGCAGGCCGCCGTGGTAATCGAGCTTCACCGTCCGGTAGCGGTCGCCGTCGCGCACCAGCAGCTCGATCGGCGCCGCGCCCGGCGCGGCGGCGCGGCGCACCGCGTCCTTGAGCTCGTCGGCCTCGTAGGCAAAGCCGTTGACGGCGACGATCTGCACGCCGACCGCGAGCCCGGCCGCGTACGCCGGACCGCCCCAGACGACGTCGCCGAGCCGGGCTTCCTTGCCGACCGTGAAGCCGAGCGAATCGCTGAGATCGGTGACCTTGCGGCGCTTCTCGGCGGTCTTGAAGTAATCGCTCGGCGTGTCGGTGTAGACCAGTTCGTAACCGCCGCGGCGAAGGCCGTCGAGCGGGGCGCCGGCGGCGTGCTCGTCGAGGCGCTGGCGCAGCAGCGTCGCCCAGTCGTACGGCTGCACGGCGTCGAGCGCGGCAACCACGTCGTCGAAACGATAGGTCGCCGGCACCCAGCGGCCGTCGTCGATGCCGAAGAAGGCGCGGGCGAAATCGTCGAGCGACCTGCGGCCGCCGCTCTTCTCGCGAATCAGGGTGTCGACTTCGAGCCAGACGAGCTGGCCCTCGGAGTAATAGTCCTCGCTGCGCTGCCAGCTGCGCCACGGGATCGGCCGGCGGCCGGCGATGATCGGATCGTTGGTGGTGTCCTGCAGCGCGCGCCACTGGCGGCCGGCGAGGCGGTCGTAGTACGCGGCCGTCATCGCGATCGCGTCGAGCGTCTGCTCGCGGCTCAGCAAGCCCGAGCGGGCGGCGAGCACATAGCCCCAGTACTGCGTCTGGCCCTCGTAGACCCACAGCAGGCTGTCCTGCATCGGCACGTTGAAGCTCGGCGTCCACAGATCGGCGGGGCGGCGGAACTTGCCGTTCCAGGAGTGCGTGTACTCGTGCGCGAGCAGGTCGCGGCCGACGTAGGCCTTGTCCCAGTCGCTGAAGTATTTCGGCGCGACGCGGTTCTCGCTCGAACGGTGGTGTTCGAGGCCGATGCCGGACAGCTCCTCGCTCAGTGCGACGAGGAAATCGTAGTGGTCGTAATGGCGCGCGCCAAACAGGCGGTCGGCCTGCTGCACGAGGCGTTCGTGCGTTTCGATCTGCGCCGGCGTCGCATCGAGCAGTTCCGGACGGTCGGCGACCAGATTGAGGCGCACCGGATGCGCGGCGCCCGGCGGATCGAGCTGGATCTGCCTGAACCAGCGGCCGGCAAACATCGGCGAATCGACCAGCGTGTCGAACGGCACCGGCTTGAACGTCGTCGTGCCGTCGGCGCTGGCGGCGGCCTCGAGCGCGGTGCCGTAGCCCCAGCCCTCGGGCAGGCGCACGCTGGCCTCGACCGGGATGCGGCTCGTGTACCAGCCGGCCGGATACAGCGCGACCGCGTTCCACTGCAGGTTGAGCATCGCCGGCGTCATCACCACGCGGCCCTGCTTGTCCTCGGTCGGCGAGACGAACTGGAATTCGAGATCGAGCGCGGCGACGCCGTCCGGCACCTCGACGTGGAAGGCGTAGACGTCGGCCGTGTCGCGTGTCCATTCGAGGCGGCGGCCGGCGGCGCTGACCGTCAGGCCGGCGAGGCTGTCGATGCGCCCGCTCGGGCTGTGGTTGCCGGGCAGCCACTTCGGATACAGCAGCGTCAGCCGGCCCGGCGCAGCGACCGGCACCGTCTCGCGCACGCGGAACACATGGCGTTCGAGATCGGTCGCGTCGACCTGCAGGCGGATCGTGCCGGGATACGGCCGGTCCTGCGGCGCGGCGATCGCCGGCGGCAGCGGCGCTGGCACCGGCAGCGGGGCTTCGGCATGAACGGCGGCAACGCTGCACAGCAGCGCGCTCGCGAGGAGCGTCTTCTTCACGGTCAGGTTCGTGCGGTTGGGGGAGACGCCGACCGTACGCGCCACGCCGGCAACGTGTCCAGACGTCGCCCGATGCTTGGGGGTTTTCCGGCGCCGGCAACGCCGGGGCGTGCGGCCCCGGCGTGCGTAGCCGCGGCGCTCAGTGCTTCGCCAGCTTCGAGCGCATGCGGATGTTGACCATCTCGACCAGCGTCGAGAAGCCCATCGCGAAGTAGATGTAGCCCTTCGGCACGTGGAAGCCGAGCCCTTCGCCGACCAGCGCCATGCCGATCAGGATCAGGAACGACAGCGCCAGCACCTTGATCGTCGGATGGTTCTCGACGAAGTTCGAAACCGGGCCGGCGAAGAACATCATCACGCCGATGGCGATGATGATCGCGGCGATCATCACCGGCACGCGATCGGTCATGCCGACGGCGGTGATCACCGAATCGAGCGAGAAGACGATGTCGAGGATCATGATCTGCACGATCACCGCGGCGAAGCCGGTCGCCGCCTTGCCGACCACGTGCTCGGCGTCGTGCGCGCCGCCTTCGACCGACTCGTGGATTTCCAGCGCGCTCTTGCCGAGCAGGAACAGGCCGCCGCCGATCAGGATGATGTCGCGGCCGGAAATGCCCCATTCGCCGACGTGGAACAGCGGCGTCGTCAGCTTGGCCAGCCAGGCCAGCGACAGCAGCAGCAGGATGCGCGTGCCGCAGGCGCCGGCCAGGCCGATGATGCGGGCCCTGGCGCGCTGATGCTCGGGCAGCTTGTTGGCCATGATCGACAGGAAAATGATGTTGTCGATGCCGAGCACGATCTCCAGCGCGGCGAGCGTGAAGAGGGCGATCCAGAGTTCGGGTTCGAGCAGGGCGTGCATGTCAGTACGTCAGGGTGGAGAGAAGAAGGACGAAAAAATCGAAAGCGGCGGCACCGGCCAGCCGCGCGCGGCCGCCGGCCGGGCGCGGGGTGGCGGGGCCCTTCAGCGACGCGACTTGGCGAGCAGGCGCAGGATTTCGAGATACAGCCAGACCAGCGTCACCATCAGGCTGAACGCGCCGTACCACTCCATGACCTTCGGCGCGCCCTGGGCGACGCTGCGCTCGATCGCATCGAAGTCGAGCGTCAGGTTCAGCGCGGCGAGGCCGACGACCAGCAGGCTGAAGCCGATGCCGGCGACGCCGCCCTCGTGAATGAACGGCATGCTGATGCCGCCGAACAGGCGCAGGCCGATGTCGACGAGATAGAGCAGGGCGATCGCGCCGGTCGCGGCGACGATGCCGAAGCGGAATTTCTCGGTGACGCGAATCACCCGCGTGCGGTACAGGAACAGCATCATCACCAGCACGCCGAAAGTCAGGCCGACCGCCTGCACGACGATGCCCGGATGACGCAGCTCGAAGAACGCCGACAGGCCGCCGATCGCGAAGCCCTCGGCCATCGCATAGAGCGGCGCGGTGACGTGCGACCAGGCGCTCTTGAAGACGGTGACGAGCGCCAGCCCGAAGCCGATCAGCAGGCCGCCCCACAGGAACGGCGCGACGCTCGCCAGCGCCGCCTGCGGCCCGGCCTCGGCGAGCACGCCGTTGAAGCGCGTCCAGGTCCAGCCGGCGGCGATCAGCAGCAGCACGAACAGGATCGCGGTCTTGCCGACCGTCCCGTCCATCGTCATGCGCTCGCCGGCGACGACGCCGAAATCCTTGTTGCGCAGTACCGGATTGCCTGTCTGCATGTTCCTACTCCACGCGAGATCGCGGACGGACATCGTAGCGCAGCCACCGCCGCCGCGGCGCTCGGGCCGGCCCGGCGCTGGCCGCGGCGTCCGCGCACCGTCATTTTTCTGTTGCGAGGCTGTCATCCACCGATCACCGCCCGTCAATAAGCTGCAAAGCGCCGATACCGGCGTCGACAGATGGGACGGCTGCATGCGGATCACTTACGGCGTGATGGGCTACGGGCGTGGCCATGCCATGCGCACGATGTCCGTGCTGCCGGCGCTGCAGGCCGACCATGAGGTCACGGTGTTCGCCGGCGGCGACGCCTACGAGGTCCTCGCGCCACGCTTCCCGACGGTGCGCATCCCGACGATCGGCTACCAGTACAGCGCCGGCGGCACGCATTCGCTGCCGAAGACGGTCGCCCGCAACTTCGCGCCGATGCGTGATCTGCTGTTCGGCGGCGCCGGCGTCGCCCAGGTCGAGCGCGAGATGCAGACGCGCGGCATCGAGCTGGTGATCTCGGACTCCGAGGCCTGGACGCATCGCGTCGCGCAGAAGCTCGGCATCCCGCGCATCAGCTTCGATCACGTCGGCATCATCGCCTACTGCAAGCCGCACTTCCCGCCGGACCTGTGGACGCTCGGCATGCGCGACGCCTGGGGCTACCGCGCGCTGATGGGCGTGCCGGAGCGCATCCTGATCTCCAGCTTCTACCCGGCGATCCCGGCCTATCCGCAGGTCCGCATCGTCGGCCCGATGCTGCGCGACGAAGTCGTCGCCGAAACGCCCGAGGAAGGCGATTACCTGCTGGCCTACTTCAACAAGGGCGAGCATCAGTACCTGCCGCACGTCGATCGCGCACTGCGCGAGCTCGACTGCAAGGTGCGGGTCTACGGCACCGGCCTGCGCGGCGAGGACGAGAATCTCGAATTCCGCGCGCCGAGCGTGGCCGGCTTCGTGCGCGATCTGGCGCGCTGCCGCGCGGTGCTGTCGACCGCCGGCAACCAGCTGATCGGCGAGGCGATCCATTTCGGCAAGCCGGTGCTGGCGCTGCCCGAGCAGGCCTTCGAGCAGCGCCTCAACGCGCACATGATCGAGCGCATGGGCGTCGGCGCGCGCGGCGAGCTGATGCGGCTGACCCCCAGCGACGTCGACCGCTTCCTCGGCAACTACGCGTGGTACCGCTCGAACATGCGCGACCACGCCGGCGACGGCCGCGCGCTGGCGATCGAGCATCTGCAGCGCGACATCGAGGCGATGGCGCCGCGCCGCCTGCCGGACGACGCGGCCGGCGGCGCGCGTGCGCGTCAGCAAGCGCGCCGAGGCCTGAGCGGCGGACCTCAGTCCGCCAGCCAGTTGTCGAGCAGGCGCCGCATCAGGCGGTTGTTCTGCGCGAAGGCGTCGAGCTCGCCGAGCACGCGCGCCGGCGACTGCACGTAGCGCGCCGGCGCCGGCGTCTCGTGCTCGAACCAGACGCGGGCGTCGGCCGCCGTCACTTCGAGATGGAACTGGATCGCCGCGACTTTCGCCCCGCTCGCCGTACGCAGCGCAAAGGCCTGGTTGGCGCAGGCTTCGCTGTGCATCAGGCGGCGCGCGCCGGCCGGGATCGCGAAGGTATCGCCGTGCCAGTGGAACGCGCGGAAGCGCTCGGGAAAACCGGCGAAGGCCCAGCTCTGCGCCGCCTCCGGCGCCAGCGCCACGTCGAACCAGCCGATCTCGGCCTGCGCGTTGCGCGTGGTCGGCGCGCCGAGCACGTCGGCGACCAGCTGCGCGCCGAGACAGATGCCGAGCACCGGCCGGCCGGCGTCGATGGCGGCGCCGATCGCCGCCTTCTCGGCGCGCAGCCACGGATAGGCCACGTCCTCGTAAATATTCATCGGCCCGCCCATGACCAGCAGCGCGTCATAGGTCTCCGGCCCCGGCGGCGTCTCGCCGGCATAGAAGCGCGTGGCGCTCAGGCGGTGGCCGCGCCCGGCCAGCGCCGGGGCGATGCAGCCGAAATCCTCGAAGTCGACGTGACGGAAGCCGTGCACCCTCACGGCCGCGCCTTCAGCTCGAGCGCGGCCGAGTTGATGCAGTAACGCAGGCCGCTCGGCTTCGGGCCGTCCGGAAAGACGTGGCCGAGATGGGCGTCGCAGCGCGCGCACAGCACCTCGACGCGGCGCATGCCGTGGCTCAGGTCCTCGCGGCTGGCGACGGCCTCGTTGCTGGCCGGATCGAAGAAGCTCGGCCAGCCGGTGCCGGACTCGAACTTGGTGCGCGCGTCGAACAGCGGCAGGCCGCAGCAGACGCAGTGATAGACGCCGTCGTGGTGGTCGTTCCACAGCGCGCCGGTGAACGCGCATTCGGTGCCGCCCTGGCGCGTCACGCGATACTGCTCGGGCGTCAGCAGCGCCCGCCACTCGGCGTCGGTCTTGCGAATCTTGTCCATGTCATCCGTCCTTCATCTCGGCGGTTCATCGTGGCAGCGCCTGGGCTCGTGGCCCGGCTCTCAACCGTATTCCCATCGCGGGATCTTCCCCGACCCAGCTCCGGCTGGGTTTTTTCTGGGCGTCGCGGCGACTACTCTAGCGGCCGCCCGGATCGCGCCGCGAACGCGGGCGCCATTAGAACAAACCTCCGGGGAATCCTGCCGTGCTGCCTGTCCTGCTCGCCGCCATCGCGCTGTGCGCCGTCGCCGCCATCGTCTCCGACTGGAATGAGGCGCGCACGCCGTTGTTCAAGGTACTCAAGCCGCTGACCACGATCCTGATCGCGGCGCTGGCCTGGAGCGCGCCGGAGAGCGGCTACCGCGACGGCCTGCTGCTGGCGCTGGGCCTGTCGCTGCTCGGCGATATCGCGCTGATGTACGAATCGAACGGCGCGTTCCTGGCCGGCCTCGGCAGCTTTCTGCTCGCACACCTGGTCTTCATGCTCGCGTTCCTGCACGGCGTCGGGCACTACACGCCGCCGCTGTGGGCGGCCGCCTTCGTACTGTACGGCGTCGCGCTCGGCACCATCCTCGTGCGCCGCGCCGACGCGCCGCTGCGCGTGCCGGTCGTGATCTACGCGCTGGTGCTGACCGGCATGGCGCTCACCGCGCTGCTGCGCTGGCAGGCGCTCGGCGGCGTCACCGGCGGCTATGCGCTGCTCGGCGCCGCGCTGTTCGTGCTGTCCGATTCGGCGCTCGGCATCCGCCGTTTCGTCGGCCGCTACCGCGGCGCGCAGGGCCTGATCCTCAGCACCTACTGGGGCGGCATCGCCTGCATCGCCTGGTCGGCGCAGGGCGCCGGCTGACGGCGAACGCGGGGGCGCTGCCGCATCCGTCGGGCGTGACTGGGGGAATTTCCGGCTGCGGATGCGGTCAAGGGATCGTTACAGTCCCCACTTTCCCGATGATGGAGTTCCTGCGATGCGTGTATTCGTGCTCGGCGCCGTGAGTGCCGTCCTCGGCGCCAGCCTGCTCGGCGCCTGCGGCAAATCCTCGCAGGCGCCGGCGGCGCCGGCCAGCGTCGACCAGAAGGCCCTGGGCTCCGGTATCGAGACCGCCAACTTCGATCCGCAGGTGCGCGCCCAGGACGACTTCTACCGCCACATCAACGGCACCTGGCTGAAGAAGACCGAGATCCCGGCCGACAAGTCGAACTACGGCGCCTTCACCAAGCTCGCCGACGACGCCCAGCTGCACCTGCGCGAGATCATCGAAGCCGCCGCCGCCAACCCGGACAAGAAGCCGGGTTCGGACGAGCAGAAGACCGGCGACTTCTACGCCGCGTTCATGGACGAAGCCCGCGCCGACACGCTGGGCCTGCAGCCGCTCGAAGGCGAGCTGGCGACCATCGCCGCCCTCAAGGACCGGAAGGAGCTGCCGGCGCTGCTGGCGCACCTGGAGACGATCGGCGTGCCGACCTTCCCCGGCTACATCGAGCCGGACGCGAAGGACTCCAAGCAGTACATCGTCTACCTGAGCCAGGGCGGCACGCAGCTGCCGGACCGCGACTACTACCTCGAAAAGGGCGACAAGTTCGAGGCGATCCGCAAGGCGTACGTGGCGCACATCGAGAAGATGCTGACGCTCGCCAAGCTGCCGGACGCGGCGAAGAGCGCCAAGGCGATCATGGCGCTGGAGACCCGGCTCGCCGAGGCGCAGTGGACGCAAGTCGCCTCGCGCGACGCCGAGAACACCTACAACAAGGTCGCCTTCGCCGATCTCGCCAAGCTGACGCCGGGCTTCGACTGGACAGCCTTCATCGACGGCACCGGCATCGGCAAGTCGCCGGGCCTGATCATCAGCCAGCCGAGCTTCTTCAGCGCCTGGGACAAGATCATCGGCGCCACCGCGCTGCCGACGCTGAAGGTCTACCTGCAGTGGCAGCTGCTGACGAATTACGCGCCGTACCTGTCGCAGCCCTTCGTCGACGAGAACTTCGCGTTCTTCGCCGGCACGCTCAACGGCGTCAAGGAAAACCAGCCGCGCTGGAAGCGCGGCGTCGAGGCGACCGAAGGCGCGCTCGGCGAGGTGCTCGGCCGCCTCTACGTCGCCAAGTACTTCCCGCCCGAGGCCAAGGCGCGCATGGAAGCGCTGGTGCAGAACCTGCTGAAGGCCTACCAGCAGAGCATCCAGTCGCTCGACTGGATGACCGAGACGACCAAGCAGAAAGCGCTCGCCAAGCTCGCGACCTTCGATCCGAAGATCGGCTATCCGAAAAAGTGGAAGGACTACTCGGCGCTCGAAGTGAAAGCCGATGATCTGGTCGGCAACGTCATGCGCTCGCACCTCGTCGAGCATCATCGCGAGACGGCCAAGCTCGGCGGCCCGATCGATCGCGACGAGTGGGGCATGACGCCGCAGACGGTCAACGCCTACTACAACCCGCTGAAGAACGAGATCGTGTTCCCGGCCGCGATCCTGCAGCCGCCGTTCTTCGACATGAACGCCGACGACGCGGTGAACTACGGCGGCATCGGCGCGGTGATCGGCCACGAGATCGGCCACGGCTTCGACGATCAGGGCAGCAAGTTCGACGGCGACGGCAACCTCAAGAGCTGGTGGACCGACGAGGACCGCAAGAACTTCGAGGCGCGCACGAAGGCGCTGATCGCCCAGTACGACGCCTACGAGCCGCTGCCGGGCCAGCACCTGCAGGGCGCCTTCACGATCGGCGAGAACATCGGCGACCTCGGCGGCCTGTCGATCGCCTACCAGGCCTACCAGCTGTCGCTGAACGGCCGGCCGGCGCCGGTGCTCGACGGCTTCACCGGCGACCAGCGCTTCTTCATCGGCTGGGCCCAGGTCTGGCGCCGCAAGTACACCGACCAGAACCTGCTGAACCGCCTCAAGACCGATCCGCACTCGCCGTCCGAATTCCGCTGCAACGGTGTGGTCGTCAACGTGCCGGCGTTCTATCCGGCCTTCGACGTCAAACCCGGCGACAAGATGTATCTGGCCCCGGAAAAGCGCGTGAAGATCTGGTAACGGCGCGCAAAGCGTCATCCGAAGCCCGCGCTGCCGCCCGGCAGCGCGGGCTTTTTCATGGCGTCATTTGCGCTCGGGCGGGCCCGCTCCGGATAATCCGGGCGTCTCCATTGCCTCGCGGCCCGCCGTGCATGCGGCCGGCCGCTCCTGAATGAACGATTTCGCGCTGACGCTGCTCGCGGTCCTGCTGGTCTTCATCAACGGCTTTTTCGTCGCCGCCGAATTCGCCATCGTCAAGTTGCGGCTGACGCGCGCCGAGGAACTGTCCGAGGAACGCGGTTTCCTCGGCCGCACGCTGTACAAGGTCCGCCACCGGCTCGACGCCTATCTGTCGGCCTGCCAGCTCGGCATCACGCTCGCCTCGCTCGGCCTCGGCTGGCTCGGCGAGCCGGCGTTCTCGCGCCTCGTCGAGCCGCTGCTGAGCGCGCTCGGGATCGAATCCGAGCAGGTGCTGCACAGCGTGTCGTTCGCGATCGCGTTCGGCGTGATCTCGTTCCTGCACATCGTGCTCGGCGAGCTGGCGCCGAAGTCGATCGCGATCCGCCGCACCGAGGTGGTGTCGCTGTGGACGGCGCTGCCGCTGTTCCTGTTCTACTGGCTGATGTACCCGTTCATCGCCATCCTCAACGGCAGCGCCAACCTCGTGCTGCGCACGATGCGCATGCAGCTGACCGAGGAAGGCGAGGAGCCGCACTCGGCCGACGAGATCCGCAAGCTGCTGCTCGCCAGCCACCGTCACGGCGAACTGGAAAGCGCGCAGGCGCAGGCGCTGTCGCATACGCTGGACCTGCCGGAGCTGACCGCCGGCGACCTCATGCGGCCGGTGTTCGACCTCGTCGCGATCGACATCCGCGACGACATCCGCACCAAGCTCGCGCTGGTCGCCCAGCACCGCTACTCGCGCTACCCGGTCAAGGACAGCGAGCAGGACGACCGCTATCTCGGTCTGCTGCATGTGCGCGATCTGGTGCCGGCGCTGCTCGACAACCCGAACCTCAGCGACCTGCAGCCGCTGCTGCGCGAGGTACCGATGGTGACCCGCGACGAACCGGCGCAGAAGCTGTTCCGGCGCTTCCGGCGCGGCCTGCCGCATCTGGCGCTGGTCACCGACGAGCTCGGCACGGTGATCGGCTTCATCACGCTCGAACACATCCTCGAAGCGATCTTCGGCAGCATCCAGGACGAGTTCCACCGCCGCAAGGAAGACTGGGTCGAGACCGGTCCGCATACCTACGAGGGTCCGGGCTGGCTGCCGATCTACACGCTGGAGCGCATGATCGGCCGCGACATCGAGTCCGGCCACGCCGACACCATCGGCGGCCTGGTCATGCAGACGCTCGACCGCCTGCCGCAGCGCGGCGACGTGGTCGACGCCGACGGCCTGCAGATCGAAGTGCTGGAAGTCGCCGGTCCGCGCATCGAACGCCTGCGCGTGACCGCGCCGCCGCACGGCGACGATCTCGAACACGAAGGCTGAGCGCCGCACGGCGGAAACGCTCTGTAACCATTTGCAACGACGGCTTGCACCCGCACGCGAACACGTGCGAGGTAGCCGCTGTCACTGAGCCGCCGCCCCGCACCCGAGACCCGCATGAACGCCCGATACTGCGCCACCGCCCTGCTGCTGCTGACCGCAACCGTCCACGCCGAACCGGAAGGCAAGGCGCCGGAACCGCCCGCCGAGGCCTACGCGGCCTGCGCCGGCCGCAACGCCGGCGACCTGGTCAGCTTCACGACCAAGGAGCACACCATCGAAGGCGTCTGCGAGAAGCACGGCGGGCGCCTGGCGCTGCGGCCGTCGGCGCCGCCGCCGGACGGACGGCCGGCGCTGCCGGGTCACGCCGCACCGGAGCGCTGAGCGCTCAGCCCCGCGCGGCGTGCGGCCACGGCGTCATCGCCCAGCCGCCGGCCGAGCGCTGCAGCCGTGTGTCGAGCCCGAGGCCGTCGAGCAGCGCGGCGTCGTGCGAGACCACCAGCAGCGCGCCCGGATACTGACGCAGCATCGCGGCGAGCGCCTGGCGCGCCGCCAGATCGAGATGACGGTCCGGCTCGTCGAGCAGCAGCAGCTGCGGCGCCGGCTCGGCGTACAGCGCGAGCGCCAAGGCCGCCTTCACACGCTCGCCGCCGCTGAGCGCAGCCGCGGGCTGGACGACGCGCGCGGCGTCGAGCCCGAGCAGCGCCAGCCGCGTGCGCAGCTCGCCGTCGGCCAGTCGCGCGTTCGCGACCCGCAGCTGCTCGAACACCGAGCGCCCGGCGTCGAGACCCGACAGCGTCTGGTCGAGGTACGCGCCGGGCACGCGCAGCGCGCGCACGCCGGCCAGCGGCGCAAGGCGTCCGGCGAGAACCTGCAGCAGCGTCGACTTGCCGCTGCCGTTGGCGCCGATGAGGCCGATGCGCTGGCCGGCGCGGATGCACAGCTCGATGCGCCGGGCGGCGCCGGCCAGATACGGCAGCTCGACCGCGCGCAGCTCGGCGATGCGGCCGGCGCCGGCGCCGCCGGCGTCCGGCGCGAACAACAGCACCGGGGCCGCCGCCTCGACCTGCGCCGCCGCCTCGCGCACGCGCTGCGCGAGATCGGCCTGCCGGGCCTGCCGCTGCGCGCGGTGGCGGCCGGCGCTGGCCTCGCTGCGCTGACGGCGCAGGCCGAGCAGGATCGGCGCCTGATTCTCGGTCGCCGCCTGTCTGGCGCCGCGCGCCGCGCGGTGTTCGAGCCGTTCGCGTTGCGCGCTGATCTCCCGCTCGCCGCGCCGGCGCTCGTGCTGGCGGCGCGCCAGCTCGGCCTGCGCCAGCGCGTGCTCGTCGGCGCGGGTCTGCCGGTAGAACGCGTAGTCGCCGCCGTAGCGGTGCAGGCCCAGCGCGGACAGCTCGACGATGCCCTCCATCGCCTGCAACAGCGCGCCGTCGTGGCTGATCAGGATCAGGCCGCCGGACCAGCGCTGCAGCCAGGCGCCCAGACGCTGGCGACGCACGCCGTCGAGATCATTGCCGGGCTCGTCGAGGATCAGCAGCTCGGCACCCGACAGGCGCGCCCCGATCAGCGCGACGCTGGCGCGCTCGCCGCCGCTGAGCCGCGCCGCCGGCGTGTCGGCGTCGAGATGCGCGAGCCCGTCGTCGACGAGCGCCTGGCGCAGCTGCGCGCGCAGGTCCCAACGGTCGGCCAGCGCCTCGAAGTCCTCGCTGCGGCTACTGCCGGCCTCGATGCGGCGCAGCGCCTCGAACGCGCCGTGCAGACCGGCCAGCCCGGCGACGGTCTGCGCCGGCGGTACGTCGATCTGCTGGCTGAGATAGTGGATGCGGCCGCGGCGCTCGACACGGCCCTGCGTCGGCGCCAGCGCGCCGGCGAGCAGGCGCGCCAGCACCGATTTGCCGATGCCATTGCGGCCGACCAGGCCAGTGCGGCGCGCGTCGAAATGCTCGTGCAGCCCGTCGAACAGCGGCCGGCCGTCCGGCAGCCGGTACGAAACGCCGTGCAGCGTGATGGAAGCGTGCGAAGTGCCCATGCGATGTCCTCGAAACCCGTGCCGGCCACGCAGGCGCGTGGCGCGAATGCAGCCGTCATGGCGACGGCGGGGGCTTCAGAGGAGCATCGGACCAATCTCCGGCGGGGGCGCGAATGGGGCACGCGCAGTATGCCGCGCGCCGGCCGGCGCCGCGACGGGGGCAGCGCCCGCACGAGGCGCGCCGGCCAAGCCTTCGCGACGCGGCCGCGCGGTGCGTCGTCCGGGAAGGTCTGCATCGCTGCGTCGCACCTGGCCGCGCGGACGCCGTGGCGATCCCCAGACGCCCCTGGCGTCGGGCGTCGCCGGCGGCGCCTCGCCACGACGGGGCATGAACTTCTTCGGGGGCGCCTAGTCGAGCACCGGCGCGTCGCCGCGCGGACGCCAGCGGCAGCGCTCGAAATCGACGCGGCCGCGCGCGTCGAAGATCACGCCCTCGGCTTCGAGGCGGCGGCGCTGCTCGCGCTGGCCGGCCTCGCCGGGCAGTGACGAACGTCCGGACGCGCTGATGACGCGGTACCACGGCAGGTCCATGCCGTCCGGCACGTGGCGCAGCGCCTGCGCGGTGAGACGCGGCTGCCGCGCGAAGCCGGCGAGATCGGCGACCTGCCCGTAGGTCGCGACCCTGCCGCGCGGGATGCGGCGGATCGTCGCCCAGATCGCGGCGTGGCGTTCGGCGAGCGTCAGCGGCGGCGCGAGTGCGGCGCGCGACGCCGGCGCTGTCGCGGGCCGCAGCGGACCGGCCGCGCGCGGACCGGCTTTACGAGGGACGGTTTTCGACATGCGCGCAGCTTGCCGCAGCGCCCGGCGGGCGAAAAGGCCGCGGCCGGGCCTGCGCCCGGCGCCGCTCTGTTTCCCCCACGCTTCCCCAACCGCAATGCCGATGCGACCTTCGCTCAGGCCGCCGCTTCCGCCGGCAGCGCATCGCGGCGCTGGCTCCATTCGACCTGCCAGCCCTCGCGCTCCCAGCGCGCGATCCAAGCCTGCGCCAGCGCCTCCGCGTAGGTCTGGCCGAACTGCATGCGCAGGCGGCGCTGCTCGGTCCAGCGCATCCAGCGCTCGTCGGCCCCTTCGCAGACGCGCAGCCAGTGCTGGCCGGCGGCAGTGCGCGACACGATCACGGCGCGCGCGCCGTACGGCGCGGCGCCGTCGCGGGGCATCAGCAGGGCGTTGAACACGAGCGTCTCGACGCGCTCGATCTGGGCGCTGAACTCGTCGTGCGAACCGTAGGCCGGCAGGATGTGCGGGGTCGTCTCCATGATGAGGTTTGCGGCCGGCGCACGTTGGCTTTGAGACCGCCGTTGTCGACAGCCCCTGTAAGAAAAAGTCTGATCGGGTTGTCGGCCGGCTCGCGGCCGACTTGAGCCCGGCTTCAGACGGCGCCGAACGTGCCGTCGGCGATCAGCACGCTGTGGCCGCCGACGCGCACCGCGCTGACCTGACCGCCGACGCGGTCGGCGGCGATGTGCAGCACGCTCGGCCGGCCCATCTCGACGCCCTGGTGCAGGGTCCAGGCGTGCGTGCCGTCGCTGCCAGCCTCGCTGGCGAGCGCGCCGGCCAGCGCCGCCGCCGCCGAGCCGGTGGCCGGGTCCTCGGCGATGCCCATGTCGGTCGCGAACATGCGCGCGCGCAGCTCGCCCTCGTAGCCGCGCGCGTAGACGTAGAACGACGAGGCCCAGGCGCCGGCGAAACGCTGGCGGGCACCGGCCGCGTCGAAGTCGACGGCGGCGAGCAGTTCCGGCGCGCGCAGCGGCACCAGCACGAAGGGCACGCCGCAGGACACGGCGCGCGGCGCCTCGGCGCCGCTGCCGAGATCGCCGGCTTCGAGGCCGAGCACGGCCGCGACCGCGCCGACGTCCGGCGCCGGCCCGTACTCCGGCAGCTTGGCGACGCTCAGCTCGGCATACATCGGCTCGCCGGGCGTGCGGCGCACGCGCACCGGCACCGGGCCGACGCCTTCCTCGAGCACGAAGCTGACCTCCGCGCCCTTCGGCGCCAGGCCGAGCTCGGCGAGCAGGCAGGCGGCGCCGACGGTCGGGTGGCCGGCGAACGGCAGCTCGCGCGCGGGCGTGAAGATGCGCACGCGGTGCAGCGCCTGCGGCAGCGTCGGCGCCAGCACGAACACGGTTTCGGAAAGATTGAACTCGCGGGCGATGCGCTGCATCTGCACGGCCGTCAGGGCATCGCCGCCGAACACCACGGCGAGCGGATTGCCGCCGAACGGCTGGGTCGTGAAAACGTCGAGCGTGTGGAAGCGCAGCGTCATGGCAACACCTGGGGGCGGGGGAAACGGGCCGGCTATTGTCCTACGCCGCGCCTGAACCGCGCGAGTACGGCGCCAGCGCCTCGCGCCAGGCCTTGAGCTTGGCGTCACGCGGCTGGCCGGCATTGGCCGGGCTGGTCGACGGCAGCGTCTGCACGCGCAGGTCGGCGACCAGCGCCGGCGCCGCGCGCACGACGTGCCGCGCGAACGCTTCGGCCGCCTTGCCGCCGTTCAGGCAGACGCATTCCAGCCGGCGATGCCGGCGCCGGAACGCGGCGAAATCGTTGCCGACCTCGCTGTCGCGCGCGATGTGGCCGTCGAGACTGCCGGGCCGCACGCAGGCGGCGAGCACGTCCCAGACGGCGACGCCGTGTTCCTGCAGGCGCGCCAGGCGCGCCGCGTACGGCAGCGCCGGCCCGGCGCCGAACAGCTCGCCCATGAACGGCCAGAACAGATTGCGCGGATGCGCGTAGTACTGTTGCGCGCGCAGCGACGCCTGTCCCGGCATCGAGCCGAGGATCAGGACGCGCGCGTCGGCGCGCGCGGCGGGCGGAAAACTCTCGCAGTGCATGTGATGACCGGACTGTCAGTTGCGGCTTCGGAGTTTGGCTTATCGTTCAGGGTTCTTGAATGAGCCTGCCGAAAATCCTCGCTATCGGCGCGAGGCCGGCAGTTCTAGCATCGTCGCACTTCGAATCGGGAGGCGGCATGGCGACGGCACCGCGCACGCAGTACACGGCACCGGCCCAGCTCGGCCACTGGCTGGTCGTGCTGCTGATCGTCGCCGCCTACGCCGTGGCCTGGACCATGGTCGATCTGAAGCTGTCGCCGACCAAGCTCAGGCTTTTCAACTATCACAAGTGGATCGGCGTCACCGTGTTCGCGCTCGCCGCGCTGCGTCTGGCCTGGCGCCTCGGCCACCGCCCGCCGCCGCTGCCGGCGGGCATGGCGGCCTGGGAGCGGCAGGTCGCGGAGATCGCGCATCGTCTGCTCTACCTGCTGATGTTCGCGGTGCCGCTGTCCGGCTGGCTGATGAGCTCGGCCAAGGGTTTCCAGACCGTCTACCTCGGCGTGCTGCCGATTCCCGACGCGCTCGGCAAGAACGCCGCGCTCGGCCAGGCGCTGACCGAGGTGCACGAGGCGCTGACCTGGCTGCTGCTGGCGCTGGTCGCGCTGCACGCGGCGGCGGCGCTCAAGCACCATTTCGTCGATCGCGACGACGTGCTGCGGCGCATGCTGCCGCAGTGGCGCCGCCGGTCCTGATCCAGAGGAGAACCGTTCATGTCCCTGCACGTCCGTACCGCCGTCGCCGCCGGCCTGCTCGCCGTCTGTGGTCTCGCCCTGGCCACGCCGCGGCCGCTGGTCGCGGCCAAGAGCCGCATCGACTTCAGCGTCAAGGAAATGGGCGTCACCGTCTCCGGGCAGTTCCGCAAGTTCGAGGCGACGATCGATCTCGATCCGGCCCGGCCGGAAGCCTCGAAGGCCGAGGTCATCGTCGACATCGCCAGCCTGACGACCGGCGACGCCGATACCGACGCGATCGCCGTCGACAAGCCCTGGCTCGACAAGCTCGGCTTCCCGAAAGCGACGTTCAGGAGCACCGCGGTGAAAAGCCCGGCGCCGAACCGCTACGAAGTGAGCGGCGTGCTGACGATTCGCGGCAAGGCGCGCCCGATCGTCGTGCCGCTGACCACCGCCGCGCAGGCCGACGGCGGCCTGCTCGCGACCGGCGGCTTCTCGGTGCGCCGCTCCGATTTCGGCATCGGCGGCGGCGAATGGAACGAGGGCGACCTCGTCGCCGACGACGTCCCGGTCACGTTCAGCCTGACGCTCGGCCCGGCCGCGCGCTGACTCGCCATCTCATCCCCCCACGCGTTTCCCAGGAGTTCCCGCATGAAGAAGATGCTCGTCGCCGCGCTGCTCGCCAGCGCCTCGTTCGCCGCCGCCGCGGCCGACACCTACGATCTGGAGCCGAACCACACGTTCCCGCGCTTCGCCATCAACCACCTCGGCTTCTCGACCTTCCACGGCCAGTTCAACAAGACCAGCGGCACGGCGACGATCGACCTCGCCAAGAAGACCGGCAGCGTCGACGTGACGATCGACGTCGCCTCGATCTCGACCGGCGTCGCCAAGCTCGATGAGCACCTGCAGACGCCGGACTTCTTCGACGTGGCCAAGTACCCGACGATCACGTTCAAGTCGAGCCAGTTCAAGTTCGACGGCGGCAAGCTCGAGGAAGTCCGCGGCGAGCTGACCATGCACGGCGTCACCAGGCCGGTGACGCTGGAGGTCGAGAACTTCGTCTGCAAGGATCACCCGATGACCAAGAAGCCGGCCTGCGGCGCCGATCTCGAGGCCAAGATCAAGCGCTCCGACTGGGGTATCACGACCTACGTGCCGGCGGTCGGCGACGAGGTGACGCTGTCGATCGAGGTCGAGGCGGTGAAGAAGTAAGGCTGCGATCGGCGGCAGGCAAGGGGCGCGTCGCAGGACGCGCCCTTTTTGCTGCGCGGCGCGCGCCTACATGAACTTGCCGCCGACGATCTTGCCGTCGCCGCCGAGCTCGGCGAAGTAGCGGCTGTTGTTGGTGCGGAACTCGCGGGTCGCGATCTGGCCCGGCAGCACGAGCGTGACGTCCGGGTAGGCCTTGCGGAACTGCTCCGGCGTCGGATGGGTGCCGATGAAGCGGTGGAACGCGTCCAGATCGGTGACGTGGCCCGGCACGGGCTTGGGGTCGCTCATCGTCGTGTGCTGGCAGGCGGCGGCCAGCGTCGCGACACTGATGAAAGCGGCGCAGAGCAGGCGGCGCATGCGGATTCTCCAGGAACGTTCGGGACCGCGCCGAGTATGCGCGCAGCCTGCGGCCCGGGAAAACCCCGGCGCGGACACGGCACGGCTTCGCTAAGATCGGCCGCTTCCCCCGTCAGGCCTGATGCCATGTTCCGCCTTCTCAAGCCCGCGGCCCTGAGCGCCGCCCTGCTGTCCGGACCCGCCATGTCGACTATCGCGTTGCCCGAGGCTGCGCAGCGCAGCGATCCGCATTCGTACGCCAACACGCAGGACTTCCGCACCCGCGACCTGGCGCTCGATCTCGACGTCGACTTCGAGCACCGCGTGCTGCGCGGCACCGCCGAGCTGACGCTCGAGCGCGTCAACCCGAAGGCCGACACGCTGGTGCTCGACACCCGCGACCTCGATGTCGGCGCCGTCGAGGCCGGCCACGACGGCACGCTGGCGAAGACCGCGTTCAAGCTGGCGCCGCACGATCCGGTGCTCGGCAGCGCGCTCGTCATCCACATGCCGAAGGGCGCCGACCGGGTGCGCGTGCACTACGCGACGCAGCCGCAGGCATCCGGCCTGCAGTGGCTGACGCCGGCGCAGACCGCCGGCCAGAAGCATCCGCTGCTGTTCAGCCAGTCGCAGGCGATCCACGCGCGCAGCTGGATTCCGCTGCAGGACACGCCGCAGGTGCGGCAGACCTACAGCGCGCACATCACCACGCCGAAGAACCTGCGCGCGGTGATGAGCGCCGACAATGATCCGCAGGCGCCGCTGTCCGGCGCGTATCGCTTCAAGATGCCGCAGCGCATTCCCTCGTACCTGATCGCGCTCGCGGTCGGCGATCTGGCGTTCCGCGCGACCGGTCCGCGCACCGGCGTCTACGCCGATCCGGGCGTGGTCGACGCCGCGGCCCGCGAGTTCGAGGACACCGAGAAGATGCTGGAGCGCTGCGAGGCGCTGTACGGTCCGTACCGCTGGGGCCGCTACGACCTGCTGATCCTGCCGCCGAGCTTTCCGTACGGCGGCATGGAGAACCCGCGCCTGACTTTCGCCTCGCCGACCGTGATCGCCGGCGACAAGTCGCTGGTCTCGCTGGTCGCGCACGAAATGGCGCACTCCTGGTCCGGCAACCTCGTCACCAACGCGACCTGGGCCGACATCTGGCTCAACGAGGGCTTCACCGAGCACGCGACCTTCCGCATCGTCGAAGAGGTCTACGGCCGCGACGCCGCGCAGCAGGAGCGCGTGCTGTCGGCGCGCCGCCTGCAGGCGGAACTGGCCGAGACCGCGCGCGACGACGACAAGACGCTGACGCCGGATCTGGTCGGCCGCGATCCGGACGACGGCCTGTCCGGCGTGCCGTACGCGCGCGGCAGCCTGTTCCTCGATTACCTCGAAGCCAAGTTCTCGCGGCCGGTGATCGACGGCTTCCTCAACGGCTGGTTCAACAGCCACGCGTTCCAGAGCGTGCGCACCGCCGACTTCGTCGCTTACCTGCACGAGCAGCTGATGGCGCAGAAGCCGGGCCTGCTCAGCGAGGCCGAGCTCGACGCCTGGCTGCACCAGCCCACGATGCCGGCCGACACGGTCTGGCCGAAGTCGGACGCCTTCGACCGGGTCGACGTGCAGCGCCAGGCCTGGCTCGCCGGCCAGACGCCGGCCGCGGCGCTCGACACCAAGGGCTGGACCACGCATCAGTGGCAGTACTTCATCGACACGCTGCCGACGCTGTCGGCGGCGCAGCTCGACCAACTCGATGCGGCGTTCGGCTTCTCGAAGACGCGCAATCAGATCATCGCCAGCCACTGGTGGAAGCAGTGCCTCGCCAACCATTACGCGAAGGCCGACGCCGGCGTCGAGCAGTACCTCGGCGCGGTCGGCCGCATGCTGCTGATCATGCCGCTGTACCGCGAGATGGCGAAGACGCCGGACGGTCTGGTGCGCGCGAAAGCCATCTACGCGAAGTGGAAAGACCGCTATCACCCGATCGCGCAGGACGCGATCGAGAAGACGCTCGCCCGGGCCGGTTGAAACGGCCGCGGTAGCGGCTGCGGTACACGACGGCGCCGGCGGGCGCCGTCGTCGTTTCCGGCCTGCGCCGGACCTCAGTCGCGGCGGCGCGCGCGCTGCGCGAGCCAGGGATGCACGAGCACCGAGGCGAGCAGGATCGCCGCGCCGGCGTAGAACGAAGCGCCGAGCTCGCGCTGCTCGCCGAACAGCAGCGCGGCGAGGATGATCGCGTACAGCGGCTCGAGGTTGACGGCGAGCTGGGCCGCGAACGCCGTCAGCCGGCGCAGCGCGAACAGGTAGATCGTGAACGGGGTCAGCGTGCAGCAGACGACCAGGATCGCCAGCAGCAGCGCGTCGCGCGCACCCGGCACGTGCAGCAGGCTCGACAGCCCGCCGAACAGCGGTGCGAGCAGCGTCAGCGAGGCGCCGCCGACGCCGAGCTCGATCGCCGTCACCACGACCGGATCGGCGCGCTCGACGTAGCGCTTGTTGAACGAGCCGAAGACCGCCACCAGCAGCGCCGACAGCGCGCCGACCGCGAAGCCGGCGAGCATGCCCGGCGGCACGCCGCCGGCGACCAGCGCGACGCCGGGCACGGCGGCGAGACCGACGACCAGTTCGCGCAGGTCGGGGCGCCGCTGCGCGACCACCGGCTCGATCAGCGCGAGGAACACCGGCGCCAGCGCCAGGCAGGTCGCCGCCACCGAGGCGTTGGCGAGCTTGATCGCAGCGTAGAACGTGAACCAGTGCAGCGCGACGATCACGCCGATGCCGGCGTAGGTGGCGAGCAGGCGCCGCGGCAGCGCCAGCAGGCCGCGCCAGACGCGCGGCACCAGCAGCAGGATCGCCGCGACCATCAGCATGCGCCACCACACCAGCGCCAGCGCCGGCATCGAGATCGCCTTGCCGAGGATCGGCGTGAAGCCCCAGAGCAGGACGCAGAAATGGATTTGCAGCTGGGCTTTGAGGGAGGGCGACATGGCGGAGCCCGCGGACAGGGCGCGCAGCTTGCCGCGTCGGCCGGCGCTTGAAAAGGCCGGCGTCGCGACAGCGCGTACCGCTATCGGTCCCGGCCGGCCCGGGCGGGCGGCGCCGCGCTCAGTCAGGCGCGTCGGCGCCGGCGCGGGTGACGCCGCCTCAATCGGCGCCGCGAGGCGACGAACCCGGGGCGGCGCGCGCCGCCAGCGCGAACTCAGAAATCGCCGTAGCGGCGGCGACGGCGGCTCTGCATCAGCCACGGCAGCAAGAGGCCGAGCACGACGCCGCCGCTGAGCAGGCCGGCGCCGGTCAGCAGCGTGGCACGCCGCGCGCGCTCCTGGTCGAACTGCTGGCGCAGCGCCTGGCTCGCCTGCTCCTTGGCGGCGAGCTCCGCCTTCAGGCGCGTGTTGTCCTGCGCCAGCTCGAAGGCCGGGCGCGCCTTGTCGAGCTGCGCCTTGGCCGCGCCCAGCTCGGCCTGCAGCGACTTGATCTGATTCTGTGCGGTATCGAGATCGGCCTTCAGCTGCGCGACGCGATCCTTGGCGGCCGGCTGCGCCGACAGGTAGCGCGCCGTCATCCAGCCTTCGCGGCCGTCCGTGGTGCGGACGCGTGCGAAGCTGTCGGGGCCGAGCGTTTCGAGCACCGTGACTTTCTGGCCGCTGCGCAGGCTGCCGAGCGAACCGGCATCGTTGCGCGGCGCTTCGCGCAGCACCACGGCGATGTCATCGGAGATGAATTGCGTGGTGCCGGACTGGGCATGCACGAGCGGCGCCGCGATCAGCAGCGCGAGAGAGAGAAGCGAGCGATTCATGGCGGATCGAGTCTAGCAACGCGATCCCGCAGTGAACACCCGCACGCGCGCCTGCCGCTTCAGCCGCGATTCAGCTTCGCGGCGCGACCGCGCGTTCAGTTGCGCTGCGCGCGCCGCTGGCCGGCCGCTGCGAAGCGACGCTGTTCCTCGGGCGTCTGCGGCACGAGCGGCGGCACCGCTTGCGGCTCGCCCTGCTCGTTGACTGCGACCATCGTGAAGAAGCAGCTGTTGGCGTGGCGCACGACATCCTTGCGGATGTTTTCGGTGATGACCTTGATGCCGACCTCCATCGAGGTGCGGCCGGTGTAGTTCACCGAGGCGAGGAAGGTGACGAGCTCGCCGACGTGGATCGGCTGGCGGAACATGACGCGGTCGACGGAAAGCGTGACGACGTAGCTGCCGGCGTAGCGGCTGGCGCAGGCGTAGGCGACCTGATCGAGCAGCTTGAGGATGTGCCCGCCGTGCACGTTGCCGGAGAAGTTCACCATGTCCGGCGTCATCAGCACGGTCATCGTCAGTTGATGCTTGGGCAAGTCCATGGTTCGCATTCTTCGCTGTCTGCTGTTGGCCGATCGGCTGGCCGATCGCGGTGCAAGAAACGAACCACGGCTTCATGTCGGCCGCGGCGCAAGGCGCGCGCCGGCAGCCGGACCGTCCATCGAGCCGTGGTTCTCGCCGCGCGCTTTACAGCGCCAGACGCCGCAGATCGGACAACAGCTTGGTCAGCAGCACGATGAAGCGCGCCGCGTAGGCGCCGTCGATGACGCGATGGTCGTACGACAGCGACAGCGGGCACAGCAGACGCGGCTGGAAAGCCTTGCCGTCCCAGACCGGTTTGATCTGGCTCTTCGACACACCGAGGATGCCGACCTCCGGCGCGTTGACGATCGGCGTGAAGAAGCTGCCGCCGATGCCGCCAAGCGAGGAGATCGAGAAGCAGCCGCCTTTCATCTCTTCGGGCTTGAGCTTGCCGTCGCGCGCCTTCTTGGCCAGCTCGGCGGTTTCCTGCGCGAGCTGAACGATGCCCTTGCGGTCGGCGTCGCGCACCACCGGCACGACCAGACCGTTCGGCGTATCGGCGGCGAAGCCGATGTGCATGTACTGCTTGAGGATCAGGCTCTCGCCATCCGGCGACAGCGAGGCGTTGAACTCCGGATACTGCTTCAGTGCCGCCGTCACCGCCTTGATGATGAACGGCAGCAGCGTCAGCTTGACGCCGCCTTCCTCGCTCTGCGCCTTGCGGAAGGCTTCCAGCTCGGTGATGTCGGCTTCGTCGGTCTGGGTGACATGCGGGATGTTGAGCCAGGCGCGATGCAGGTGCGCGGCCGAGAGCTTGCGGATGCGCGCCAGCGGCCTGGTCTCGATCGCGCCGAACTGCGCGAAGTCGATGGCCGGGATCGGCGGAATGCCGGCACCGCCGGCAGCAGCCGGCGCCGCGGCGGGCGGCTGTGCGAGGCGCTGCTTGACGAAGCCCTGCACGTCCTCGATCAGGATGCGGCCGCGGGCGCCGCTGCCGTGCACCTGGAACAGATCGACGCCGAGTTCGCGCGCGAACTTGCGCGTCGCCGGACCGGCGTACGGCACCTCGCCGTCGCGGCGCGCGGCGGCTGCCGGCGGCGGGATCGGCGCGGTGTCGGCGATGATCGCGAGCGGATTGGCCGGCAGCGGCTCGGTCGGCGTCGCCGGATCGCGCGGCGGCGGCGATTCCGCTGCGGCGGCGGGCGGCGGCGCGGATGCGGTGCCGGCCGCGGCGAGCAGCGTGCAGACTGCATCGCCCTGCGAGACCTTGTCGCCGACCTTGAGCTTGAGCGCGCGCACCGTGCCGGATGCCGGCGCCGGCACTTCCAGCGTCGCCTTGTCGGATTCCAGTACCAGCAGCGGCGCGTCCTTCTCGATCGCGTCGCCGTCCTTCACCAGCAACTCGATCACCGGCACGTCGTGATAGTTGCCAATGTCGGGAATGCGCACATCGATCTCGGCGCCGGCCGCCGCCGGCACCGGCACCGGCACCGGCACCGGCACCGGTGCAGCGACCGGCGCGGCGGCAACGGGCGGCAGCGGCGCGGGCGCGACCGGGGCGCTGGCCGGCGGCGCTGCGACCGGTGCCGCCGTAGCGGCGGCCGGCGCCGGAGCCGGCGCGGACACCGCCGCTTCGGCGGTTTCGAGCTCGCAGATCTCGGCGCCCTGCGAAACCTTGTCGCCGACCTTGAGCTTGAGCGCGCGCACCGTGCCGGCCGCCGGCGCCGGCACTTCCAGCGTCGCCTTGTCCGATTCCAGTACCAGCAGCGGCGCGTCCTTCTCGATCGCGTCGCCGTCCTTGACCAGCAACTCGATCACCGGCACGTCGTGATAGTTGCCGATGTCGGGGACCGTGACTTTCTGATTCGCCATCGTCGGATTCTCCTCAGCTCAGCCAGGGCGCGCGGCGATCCGGCTTGATGCCGTAGATCTTGATCGCCTGCTCGACGCGCTCCGGCGGCAGCCGCTTCTGCTCGGCGAGCGCCATCAGGCTGCGGACCACGATCCAGCGGCGATCGATCTCGAAGAAGTCGCGCAGCGCCGGACGGTTGTCGGAACGACCGAAGCCGTCGGTGCCGAGCACATGGTAACGGCCGGGCACGTACGGGCGGATCTGCTCGGCGTAGGCGCGCACCCAGTCGCTCGACGCGATCACCGGGCCGGTCGTGCCTTCGAGGCATTCCTGCACGTAGCTCTTCTTCGCCGGCTGCGTCGGATGCAGCAGGTTCCAGCGCTCGGCTTCGCGGCCCTCGCGCGCCAGCTCGGTGAAGCTCGGCACGCTCCAGATGTCGCTGCTGACGCCCCATTCTTCCTTCAGCAGGTCGGCGGCGGCGATCACCTCGCGCAGGATGCAGCCGGAGCCGAGCAGCTGCACGTGCGCCTCGCCCGGCTGCTCGTCCGCGCGCAGCCGGTACATGCCTTTGATGATGCCGGCCTCGGCGCCGGCCGGCAGCGCCGGGTGCGGATAGTTCTCGTTGTAGACCGACAGGTAGTAGTAGACGTCGTGGTTGTCGACGTACATCTCCTGCATGCCGTGCTGGATGATGACGGCCAGCTCGTAGGCGAAGGCCGGATCGTAGGAGCGGCAGTTCGGCACCGTCGCGCTGTAGACGTGCGAATGGCCGTCCTCGTGCTGCAGGCCTTCGCCGTTGAGCGTCGTGCGGCCGGCGGTCGCACCGAGCAGGAAGCCGCGCGCACGCGCGTCGCCCGCCGCCCAGGCGAGATCGCCGATGCGCTGGAAGCCGAACATCGAATAGAAGATGTAGAACGGCAGCAGCGGCGTGCCGTGATTGGCGTAGCTCGTCGCCGCGGCGAGCCACGAGGACATCGAGCCGGCCTCGGTGATGCCTTCCTCGAGGATCTGGCCCTTGATGTCTTCCTTGTAGAACGCGAGCTGGTCGGCGTCCTCCGGCTTGTACTTCTGGCCGACGATCGAATAGATGCCGAGCGAGCGGAACATCGCCTCCATGCCGAAGGTGCGCGCCTCGTCCGGCACGATCGGCACGACCAGCTTGCCGATGTTCTTGTCGCGGCACAGCGTCTGCAGCATCTGCACGAAGGCCATCGTCGTGCTGATCTCGCGCTCGCCGGTGCCGGCGGTGATCTTGTCGAACGCCGCAAGCGGCGGAATCTCCAGCTGCACCCGCATCGGCCGCCGTGCCGGCAGCGAGCCGCCGAGTGCGGCGCGGCGCTGCTTCAGGTACTGGATCTCCGGCGAATCGTCGGCCGGCTTGTAGAACGGCGTCTCGGCGATCTTCTCGTCCGAGATCGGAATGCGGAAGCGGTCGCGGAACGCGCGCAGCGCGTCCTCGCCCATCTTCTTCTGCTGGTGCGTGATGTTCTGGCCCTCGCCGGCCTCGCCCATGCCGTAGCCCTTGACGGTATGCGCGAGGATCACCGTCGGCGAACCCTCGTGGCGGCTCGCCGCCGCGTAGGCGGCGTAGATCTTGTGCGGATCGTGGCCGCCGCGGTTGAGCCTTGCGATGTCCTCGTCGGACATGGTCTCGACCAGCCTGCGCAGCTCCGGGTATTTGCCGAAGAAGTTCTCGCGCGTGTACTTGCCGCCCTTGGCCTTGTAGCTCTGGTACTCGCCGTCGACTGTCTCGTTGAAGGCCTCGAGCAGCTTGCCCGAACGGTCCTGCGCGATCAGCGGGTCCCACAGCGAGCCCCACAGCAGCTTGATGACGTTCCAGCCGGCGCCGCGGAACGTACCTTCCAGCTCCTGCACGATCTTGCCGTTGCCGCGCACCGGACCGTCGAGGCGCTGCAGATTGCAGTTGACGACGAAGATCAGGTTGTCGAGCTTCTCGCGCGCGGCGATGTCGATCGCGCCCAGCGATTCCGGCTCGTCCATCTCGCCGTCGCCGCAGAAGCACCAGACCTTGCGCCCGGCGGCCCTGGCCAGACCGCGGTTCTCCAGATACTTCATCAGGCGCGCCTGATAGATCGCGGTGATCGGGCCGAGGCCCATGCTCACCGTCGGGAACTGCCAGAAGTCCGGCAGCAGCCACGGATGCGGATAGCTCGGCAGGCCCGGCTGCAAGGCTTCCATGCGGAAGCGCTTGAGCTGCGCCTCGCTGAGGCGGCCCTCGAGAAACGCGCGCGCGTAGATGCCCGGCGTGACGTGGCCCTGGATGTAGACGAGATCGGCGCCGTCCGGATGATCCGGACCCTTCCAGAAATGGTTGAAGCCGACGTCGTACAGCGTCGCGCTCGACGCGAAGCTGGCGATGTGGCCGCCGATGCCCGAATGCTCGCGGTTGGCGTTGACGACCATCGCCATCGCGTTCCAGCGCACGATCGAACGGATGCGCCATTCGATCTCGTGATCGCCCGGCGAGCGCGCCTCGAGATGCGGCGGAATCGTATTGAGGTAGGCGGTGTTCGCCGAGAACGGAATGAAGGCGCCGTTGCGACGCGCCTTCTCGACCAGCCGCTCCAGCAGGAAGTGGGCGCGCTCCGGACCCTCGCGATCGAGCACCGCGTCGAGCGCTTCGAGCCATTCGCGGCTTTCCTGCGGATCGATGTCCACGGACTTGTTGTTGTCGGTCTGCATCGTTGCTCCTCCACCGTCTCGATCAGGCAATACCGGATGACTGTAGACCGCGGCGTGGCGATACGTCCAATATATGAGAGATCGTCAATCCATATTTAATACGTATTGCATATGGAACTCCGCCACCTGCGCTACTTCGTCGCGATCGCCGACGAAGGACATTTCACCCGCGCCGCCAAGGCGCTCGGCATCGGCCAGCCGCCGCTGTCGCAGCAGATCCAGCAGCTCGAACGCGAGCTCGGCACGCCGCTGTTCAAGCGCCTGCCGCGCGGCGTCGCGCTGACCGACGCCGGCCAGGCCTTCGCCGATGACGCGCGCCGCATCCTGCGCGAGGTCGACAGCGCCTGCGAGCGGGCGCGTCGCGTCGCCAGCGGCGAACTCGGCCGCATTCGCGTCGGCATGATCAACTCGGCGCCGTTCCATCCTCTGATTCCGCAGGTGATCCGCGAGTTCCGCCGCCGCTACCCGAACGTCGCCTTTTCGCTCGAAGAGCGCACGACGCCCGGTCTGGTCGCCGCCGTGCGCAACGAGACGGTGGACGTCGCCTTCGTGCGCCCGATCCACGGCAGCAGCGAAGGGCTCGGCATGGAGACGGTGGTCGACGAGGACCTGATGGTGGCGCTGCCGTCCGGTCACGCGCTCGCGCAGCGGCGCCACATTCCGCTGCTGGCGCTGTCGATCGAACCGTTCGTGCTGTTTTCGCGCACGGTCGGCGCCGGTCTGCACGACGAGATCGTCTCCGCCTGCCGCAAGGCCGGCTTCTCGCCGCGCGTCGTGCAGGAAGCCTCGCAGGTAACCTCGATCGTCAATCTCGTCGCCTCCGGCCTCGGCGTGTCGATCGTGCCGGCGTCGATGCAGCACATGCATACCGAGGGCGTCGTGTTCCGGCCGATCCAGCGGCCGGTGCCGAAGGCGCGGCTGGCGCTGATCTATCGCCACGCCGACGGCGAGGCGCCGCACATCGCACGCCTGCGCGAGCTGGTGCGCGAGTTGGCGGCGCCGGCGCCGCGGCGCCGCGCGCGCCGGGCATAATCGGCGGACCCGCAGACGAGGACTGCCGATGCGCCGCGCCGCCGTGCCCCTGGACGATGTCGAAACCGCCGTCGACCACATCATCGAGCGCGTCGGCAAGCGCATCGTGTTCGGCATTCCGCTCGGGCTCGGCAAGCCGGTCGAGCTGACCAACGCGCTGTACCGGCGCGCGCAGCAGGATCCGACGCTGCAGCTGAAGATCTTCACCGCGCTGTCGCTGGCCAGGCCCGCCGCGGCGCCGGGCCTCGAGCGCGCCTTCATGCAGCCGTTCGTCGAGCGCGTGTTCGCCGGCGTGCCGGAACTCGACTACGTGCGCGACCAGCACGCGCGGCGCCTGCCGGCGAACGTCGAGATCTGCGAATTCTTCTTCCTGACCGGCGCGATGCTCGGCAACGCCGAAGCGCAGCGCGACTACATCAGCAGCAACTACACGCACGCGCCGCGCGACGTCTTCAACCAGGGCTGCAACGTCGTCGCGCAGATCGTCTGCCGGCGCGACACGGCAGACGGGCCACGCTACTCGATGTCCTGCAATCCGGACACCGGGCCCGAGGTGATCCGTCTGCTCGAACAGAGCGGACGCCCGCACCTGGTGATCGGCGTCGTCAACCAGTCGCTGCCGTACTTCGGCCACGACGCCGAGCTGCCGCCGGAACGCTTCGACTATCTCGTCGAGCATCCGCGCTACACGACGCCGCTGTTCTCGACGCCGAAGATGCCGGTTGCCAGCGCCGACTACGCGATCGGCCTGCAGGTCAGCACGCTGGTGCGCGACGGCGGCACGCTGCAGCTCGGCATCGGCAGCCTCGGCGACGCCATCGTCCACGCGCTGCAGCTGCGCCACGGCGACAACGCGCGCTACCGGCGCATCGTCGAGGACTTCGGCACGCTCGACCGCCACGGTGCGCTGGTGCACGAGACCGGCGGTCTGGAGCCGTTCGCACAAGGCGTCTACGGCGCCACCGAAATGTTCGTCGACGGCTTCTGGCATCTGCTGCGCGACGGCATCCTCAAGCGCCGCGTCTACGATTTCTGGGCGCTGCAGCAGCTGGTCGACGAGGGCCGCTGCGATCCGCAGAAACTCGAAGCCTCGGTGCTCGACGCCTTCGACGCGCTCGGCGTGCGCGTGATCCGCACGCAGGACTTCGAGATCCTGCAGCACCACGGTTTCTTCAACGACGCGACGCGCTACGAGCGCGGCTACCTGATCGCCCCGGACGGCACGCGCGTGGTCGCCAACATCGCCGACCCGCAGGCGCGCGCCGTGATCGGCGCGCAATGCCTCGGCACGCGGCTGCGCCACGGCGTCGTCCTGCACGGCGGCTTCTTCCTCGGTCCGCGCGATTTCTACCAGGGTCTGCGCGACTTCGACGAGGACACGCGCGCGTCGATCTGCATGACCGGCGTCGACAAGATCAACCAGCTCGACCGCAATCCGCGCCTCTACCAGCTGCAGCGGCGGCACGCGCGCTTCGTCAACACCGGCATGATGGTGACGCTGTCCGGCAACTTCGTCGCCGACGGCCTCGACGATGGCCGCGTCGTGTCCGGCGTCGGCGGCCAGTACAACTTCGTCGCGCAGGCCCATCAGCTCGACGGCGGACGCTCGATCCTGATGCTGCGCGCGGTGCGCGACAACGGTGGCACGCCGTGCAGCAACGTGCTGTTCAACTACGGCCACACGACGATTCCGCGCCACCTGCGCGACCTCGTCGTCACCGAGTACGGCATCGCCGACCTGCGCTCGCAGACCGACAACGCGGTGGCCAAGGCGCTGATCTGCATCGCCGACTCGCGCTTCCAGGACGGCCTGCTCGCGCAGGCGCAGAAAGTCGGCAAGATCGAAGCCGGCTGGCGGGTTCCCGAGGCCTTCCGCCACAACACGCCCGAGACGCTGGAGGCGCGTCTCGCCGCGCATCGCAGCGCGACGGTGTTCCCGCTGTTTCCGTTCGGCAGCGACTTCGACGCCACCGAGCGTGCGCTGCTGCCGGCGCTCGGTCGCGTGCGCAGCCGCGCGGCGACGACGCCGAAATGGAAACTGCTGATGCAGCTGCTGCGCTTCGACGCCGGCGCGATCACGCCGGCGCTGCAGCCCTACCTCGAACGCCTGCAGCTGACGGCGCCGAAGCGCCTCGAAGACCGCGTCGCGCGCATGCTGGTCGTCGACGCGCTGCGCGAGCGCGGCCTCGGCTGAGCAGCGCCGCGTAGCAGCCGGCGCTGCGCGCGGCCCGCTAACCGCCGCTGCAGCGCCGCCAGGCCCAGCGTGCGGCGAGGCCGACCAGCAGCAGCCACAGCGCGACGATCGCCAGCGCCGCGACCCGGCTGGCCGGCAGACGACCGGCCGCGGCGGCGCGACGGCGCGCCGCGTCGAGCACCGCCGGCGGCGTCAGGCGCAGCACCAGCGCCAGGCCCAGCGGCACGATCAGCAGATCGTCGAGCAGTCCGAGCACCGGGATGAAGTCCGGAATCAGGTCGATCGGACTCAGCGCGTAGGCGACCACGGCGAGCGCGAGCAGGCGCGCGGCCCATGGCAGGCGCGGATCGCGCGCCGCGAAATAGGCGACACGCAGCTGCGCACGCAAATCGAGCGCCCAGCCGCGCAGCCCCTTCAGGAAGGCTTTCATCGCGCCAGCATACGGCGCGCAGAAGCGCTCGCCGCCTGATCCGGCGCCGGATGGAGCGCCTGCTCCGGCGACAAGCGGCGAGGGCTGCGCGGTCTCAGCCGCGCTTCGGCAGCGGCATTTCCTGCGGCTCGTAGCCGCGCCCGCGCAGCCAGTCGCGCAGCGCCAGGCCGGTCGCCGCCGGCCAGTACGCGGCGCGCTCGAACGCCACGTGCTTCCATTCGGCCAGCTCCTCGTTGAGCCGCACCGTGCCGCGCGCCGGCACGTGGAAGGCGATGATGAGCTGGTTCATGCGTTCGAAGCCGTAGTGGCCGATGAAGCTGGCGCCGAGCGGGGTGAGACCCAGCTCTTCCTCGACCTCGCGCTGCACGGCCTCGGCCGGAATCTCGTTCTTTTCGAGAAAGCCGGTGACGAGCGCGAACATACCGGACGGCCAGGCGACGTTGCGCGCCAGCACGAGCTGCCCCTCGTGCTCGACGACGGCGGCGACGACCGGCGTCGGGTTGTCCCAGAAGATGAAGCCGCAGCCTTCGCTCCGGCAGACGCGGCGGTCGAAACCGCCGTGCGCCTCGGATTCGAGCGGCGCCGCGCAACGCGGGCAGTAGCGGTAGGTGGTCGCGTTCGGCGAAGTCATAGACGGGCGGCGTAGCGGGCCTGGGCGGTGAGAACGACGCGATCATCGCACGACAGTTGCACGGCGACGTCGCAGCGCGCGCGTCGGCGCGTGCGCAGCGTCTCGACGAAATGCGGCCAGTCGTCGGGCCGCCGCGCCTCGGCGACGAACTCGCGGTCGGCCGGCAGCAGGTAGTCGCAATCGTAGTGCTGGATCACCAGCGAGGCGGCGAGCTGTTCGGCGGCGAGCGCGCGGTACAGCAGCGTCCAGCCGGCGACGATCGCGAGCGTCGCCAGGCTGCCGCCGAACACGGTGCCGTGCGGATTGCGGTTCGGCGCCAGCGGCGCGGCGACGCGCAGCGCCTGCGCGTCGGCCTGCAGCACGCGCAGCGCCATCGCCGCGGTCAGCGGAATCTGTTCGTGCAGAAAGCGGGTCAGGGCGTCGGCGCCGGGCGGCGGCGCGAGAGGTTCGGACATCGTCAGGACGGGATCGGCGGATCGGATTCGCGCAAACGATACCCGACGCCGGCCTCGGTCTGGATCAGCGCGCCCTGCGCGGCGTCGCGTTCGAGCTTCTGGCGCAGCTGGCGCACGTAGATGCGCAGGTACTGGACGTCGGTATCGGCCGCCTCGCCCCACACCGCCTTCATCAGATGCCGGTGCGTGAGCACCTTGCCGGCGTGCAGCACCAGCTGTTCGAGCAGCGCGTATTCCTTCGGCGACAGCTTGACTTCGGCGTCGCCGACCCACACCAGGCGCCGCACCAGATCGACCTTGAGCGGGCCGCTGCGATACAGCGGCCGCGCGCCCTGGCGCTGCACGCGATGGCGCAGCGCGGCGCGCAGGCGCGCCATCAGCTCCTCGGTGCCGAACGGCTTGGCGACGTAGTCGTCGGCGCCCTCGTCGAGCGCCTGCACCTTGGCGGCCTCGAAGTCGCGGCTCGACAGGATCAGCACCGGCAGATCGGAGGCTGCACGAATCTCGCGCAGCAGGTCGAGGCCGTCGCGGTCGGGCAGGCCGAGGTCGAGGATCAGCAGATCCGGCGCCTGTTCGCGCAGCAGCTGCAGCGCGCTGCGCGCGTCGCCGGCTTCGAGCACCTCGTAGTCCTGGGCGGCGAGCGTGGTGCGCAGCAGCTTGCGGATCGGCTTCTCGTCGTCGACGACGAGGATGCGCGCGGCGTGCAGGCTCATGCCGGCACCGCCTTCACGGCGACGACCAGGCTGGCCGGGAACTCCACCTCGAACTCGGCGCCGCCGCCGTCGCGGCTGCGCACGCGGATGCTGCCGCCCATCGCCTGCACGAAGCCGCGGCAGATCGTCAGGCCGAGGCCGGTGCCGGCGCGCTGGCGGTCGGCCTGCCGCACGCGATAGAACACGTCGAAGATGCGATCCTGCTCGGCCGCCGGCACGCCGGCGCCGCGGTCGCCGACCGACAGCGTCAGCGCATAGCGGTGCTGGCGGGCGGCGATCGTGATCTCGCTGCCTTCCGGCGCGTACTTGGCGGCGTTGTCGAGCAGATTGACCAGCACCTGTTCGAGCAGCGCCGCATCGGCGAGCACGAACGGCAGATCGCGCGGCAGATCGACCACCAGCCGGTGCTGCGCGAGCAGCTTCTGCGTGCGCCGCACCGCGCCGGCGACGATGTCATGCAGATCGCAGGGCTCGCGCTTGGCCTGCAGCGCGCCGGCGTCGAGCTTGGTCATGTCAAGCAGGTTGGCGACGAAGCGGCTCATGCGCTCGGTCTCGTCCTGCGCCGTCGCCAGCAGCTCGTCGCGCGCCGCCTCGTCGTAGAGCGCGCCGTAGGAGCGCACGCTGGTGATCGCGCCGAGGATGCTGGCCAGCGGCGTACGCAGATCGTGCGACACCGAGGTCAGCAGCGCGGCGCGCATCTTCTCGGTCTCGGCCAGCATCTTCGCCTGGTCGACGTCCTTGGCCAGGCGGATGCGCTCGGTGCCGATCGCGACGAGATCGGCGAGCGCGTCGAGCAGGCGGCGCTGGCCGGCGCTGAGGCGCAGGCGCTCGTCGCCGCGCACACCGATCACGCCGACCGCCGCCTGCTCGGACAGCATCGGCACGAACAGCCATCTGCCGCCGGGCAGCGTGTCGGCGCCGCGCCCGGCCGGCTGCGCCTTGTCGCGGCACCAGTTGGCGGCGGCCAGATCGGCCTCGTCGAGCACCGCCTGCGGCGACGAGGCGCCGCGCAGACGCAGGCCGTCCGGATCGGACGACAGCAGCACGGCCTCGACGCCGAGCATTTGCGCGATGCGCTTGGCAGCGATGCCCATCAGCTCGTCGAGCCGGCGCAGGCCGGCGATCTGGCGGCTGAACTGCAGCAGCTCGCCGTTGAGCATCGCCTGATCGCTGGCCAGCCGCGCCTGATCGCGGGCCTGCGCCGACAGACGGCTGGTGAACGCCGCGGTCAGCAGGAACGCGATCAGGGCCACGACGTTGGCCGGGTCGCCGATCGTGAAGGTGTAGAGCGGCGGCAGGAACAGGAAGTTGTAAAGCGTGGCGCTGGCCAGCGCGCAGACCAGGCCCGGCACCAGGCCGGAGCGCGTGGCGGCAAGAATCACCGCCGGCAGGAACACCATCGACACATTCGGCACGCTGAGCCAGCGGTCGACGACCAGCGCCAGCGCCGCGGCCAGGCCGGCATACAGCAGCGCATGGGCGTGGTCGGCGCCGGCGCCCCAGGACCAGCGCCGCTCGATCCGGCCGGCATCGCGCTGGCGCTGACGCTGCCGCACGTTCGGGGCGGCGGCGAGGACCTGCACCGTGATGCCGTCGGCTTTGCGTACCAGCTCGCGGACCACCGAGCCATGCCGCCACTCGAAGAGCGCCGAGCGCTGCGATTTGCCGACGATCAGCTGCGTGACGTTGTGCTCGCGCACCAGGCGCAGCACGGTGTCGGCAATGCCCATGCCGCCGGGCAGCGTCTGGGTGTCGGCACCGAGCTGTTCGGCAAGCCGCAGCGTGGCGGCGATCTGCGCGCGCTCGGCGTCGCCGAGCTGCAGGCTGCGTGCGGTTTCGAGATGCAGCGCGGTCCACGGCGCGTCGAGACGGTCGGCGACGCGCTTGGCGTGCCGCACCAGCGCCTCGCCGGCCGGCGATTCGTCGATGCAGACCAGCACGCGGTCACCGGCCGCCCAGACCTGCTCGACGCCGCGCGCGCGGCGCTGCTGCTGCAACTGCTCGTCGACGCTGTCGGCGGTGCGGCGCAGTGCCAGCTCGCGCAGCGCGGTCAGATTGGACGGCGTGAAGTAGTGCTGCAGCGCGCGTTCGCCGGCCTCGCCGCGATAGACCTTGCCTTCGCGCAGACGCTGCATCAGATCGGTCGGCGTGATATCGACGACCTCGATGTCGTGCGCCGCTTCGAGCACCGAGTCCGGTACCGTCTCGCGGACGCGCACATGCGTGATGCTGGCGACGATGTCGTTGAGGCTTTCGAGATGCTGGATGTTCAGCGTCGAGTAGACGTCGATGCCGGCGTCGAGCAGTTCGACCACGTCCTGCCAGCGCTTCGGGTGCCGCGAGCCCGGCGCGTTGGTGTGCGCCAGTTCGTCGACCAGCGCCAGCTGCGGGTGGCGTGCGAGCAGCACGTCGAGATCCATCTCGTCGAGTTCGCGCTGCTGGTACGGCACGCGCCGCCGCGGCAGCACCTCCAGCCCTTCGAGCAGCGCCACCGTCTCGCTGCGGCCGTGCGTCTCGACGATGCCGGCGACTACGTCGACGCCCTCGGCGCGCTTGCGCCGGGCCGCCTGCAGCATCTCGTAGGTCTTGCCGACGCCGGGCGCGGCGCCGAGGAAGATCTTCAGCTTGCCGCGACCCTCCTGTTGCGCCTGCTGCAACAGCGCGTCGGGCGACGGCCGCGCGCCCTCAGACGCGGCCGGATCGGCGTTCACGGCAGGTTCCGTCGGCTAGAGGGCGGGTGCGGATCACGCGTGCAGTATGGCGCCGGCGGCGATGCGCCAAAAGGGCGGCCCGGCGCCGCCGGCCGCGGGGCCGGTCGCGGGCCGCAGGATCACTCCCCCGACTTCGGCGCAGCGGCGGCATCCAGCGCCAGGTTCAGTTCGAGTACGTTGACGCGCGGCTCGCCGAGCAATCCCAGGGTGCGCCCCTCGACGTGCGCCGCGACCAGCGCGCGCAGCTTCGCCTCGTCGAGACCGCGCGCCCGGGCGACGCGCGGTACCTGGAACAGCGCGCCGTCCGGCGAGATGTGCGGGTCCAGCCCGCTGCCCGAGGCGGTGACGAGATCGGCCGGCACCGGCACACCCGGGTTCTCGGCCTGCAGCCTGGCCACATCGCCGGCGATGCGATCCTGCAGGGCCTGGCTCGACGGTCCGAGATTGCTGCCGCTGGATGAGCTGGCGTCGTAACCGGCGCTGCCCGCCGCCGACGGGCGGCCGTGGAAATAACGCTCGGCGCTGAAGTTCTGGCCAAGCAGGGCCGAGCCGACGAGCTGGCCGTCGCGTTCGAGCAGCGAGCCGTTCGCCTGCTCGCGGAACAGCAGCTGACCGAGGCCGGTGACGGCAAGCGGATAAGCGACGCCGGTCAGCAGCGTGAACAGCAGCAGCATGACGAGCGCGGGACGCAGGACGGTTTTCATGGTCGTATTTCCTCAGACGAGGCCGATGGCATTGAGCGCGAGGTCGATCAGCTTGATGCCGATGAACGGCGCGACGAGGCCGCCGAGGCCGTAGATCGCCAGATTGCGCGCCAGCAGGCTGGCGGCCGGCGCCGGCCGGTACTTCACGCCGCGCAGCGCCAGCGGCACCAGCAGCAGGATGATGAGGGCGTTGAAGATCGTCGCCGACAGGATCGCCGACTGCGGCGAACCGAGCTTCATGATGTTGAGCACCGCCAGCGGCGGATAGATCGTCGCGAACATCGCCGGCAGGATCGCGAAGTACTTGGCGACGTCGTTCGACACCGAGAACGTGGTCAGCGCGCCGCGCGTGATCAGCAGCTGCTTGCCGATCGCGACGATCTCAATGAGCTTGGTCGGATCGGAATCGAGATCGACCATGTTGCCGGCCTCGCGCGCCGCCTGCGTGCCGGTCTGCATCGCCACGCCGACATCGGCCTGCGCCAGCGCCGGCGCGTCGTTGGTGCCGTCGCCGCACATCGCCACCAGCTTGCCCTGCGCCTGTTCGCTGCGGATCAGCGCCAGCTTGTCTTCCGGCTTGGCCTGCGCGAGGAAGTCGTCGACGCCGGCTTCGGCGGCGATCGCGGCGGCGGTCAGCGGATTGTCGCCGGTGATCATCACCGTCTTGATGCCCATGCGGCGCAGTTCGGCGAAGCGGCTCCTGATGCCGTTCTTGACGATGTCCTTCAGATGCACGATGCCGAGCACGCGGCCGTCGCGCGCCACGGCCAGCGGCGTACCGCCGGCCTTGGCGACACGCTCGACGTCTTCGAGCACCGCCCCCGGCACCGGCTCGCCGTGGCCATGCGCCTTGATGTACTCGACGATCGCGTCGACCGCGCCTTTGCGGATCTCGCCGCCGTCGAGATCGACGCCGGACATGCGCGTCTGCGCGCTGAACGGCACGAAGCGCGCGTGCAGATCGGCGACATCGCGCGCGCGGATGCCGAAGCGCTCCTTGGCCAATACGACGATCGAGCGCCCTTCCGGCGTCTCGTCGGCGAGGCTGGCGAGCTGTGCCGCCTCGGCGAGTTCGCGCGCCTCGATGCCCGGCGCCGGCAGGAAGTCGGCGGCCTGGCGATTGCCGAGCGTGATGGTGCCGGTCTTGTCGAGCAGCAGCGTGTCGACGTCGCCGGCGGCTTCGACGGCGCGGCCGGACATCGCCAGCACGTTGAAGCGCACCAGACGGTTCATGCCGGCGATGCCGATCGCCGACAGCAGCGCGCCGATCGTCGTCGGGATCAGTGTCACGAACAGCGCGATCAGCACGATCACCGACACCTGGCCGCCGGCGTATGCGGCGAAGCTCGGGATGCTCGCGCAGGCGAGGATGAAGATCAGCGTCATGCCGGCGAGCAGCACGTTCAGCGCCAGCTCGTTCGGCGTCTTCTGCCGCGCCGCGCCCTCGACCAGCGCGATCATGCGGTCGAGGAAGCTGGAACCGGCGGCGGCGGTGATGCGGATCTTGATCCAGTCGGACAGCACGCGCGTGCCGCCGGTGACGGCCGAGCGGTCGCCGCCGGATTCGCGCACCACCGGTGCCGATTCGCCGGTGATCGCCGACTCGTCGACGGTCGCCACGCCCTCGACGACTTCGCCGTCGCCGGGAATGAATTCGCCGGCCTCCACCCGCACCAGATCGTTGGCGCGCAGCTCGGTGGCCGAGACCCAGGTGAACGCGGCATCGCCGCCGTTGCGATTCAGGCGCCGCGCGCGGGTTTGCGTGCGCGTGTGCCGCAGCGCCGCCGCCTGCGCCTTGCCACGGCCTTCGGCGAGCGCCTCGGCGAAGTTGGCGAACAGCACCGTGAACCACAGCCAGACGATGATCTGTCCGGAGAACAGCAGCTGCGGCGCGCCGCCGACGGCATCGCGCACGAACAGCACGGTGGCGACGCAGGCGACGAGACCGGTCGTGAACATCACCGGGTTGCGGATCAGGCGGCGCGGATCGAGCTTGCGCGCGGCATCCACGAGCGCGCCGATCCACAAGCCGGAAGACGCGGAGGCTTGAACGGGTTTCATGAAGGAATTCCTGGTAGGCCGGGACACGGGCCTCAGTAGCGGCTGCCGGCGAGCATCGTCACGTGCTCGGCGATCGGGCCAAGGACCAGCGACGGCAGGAAGGTAAGACCGCCGAAGACGAGGACGACGGCGACGACGAGCGCGACGAACAGACCGCCGTCGGTCGGCAGCGTGCCGGCCGAGGCGGGCACCTGCTTCTTGGCGGCAAGGCTGCCGGCGATCGCCAGCATCGGCACGATGATCGCGAAGCGGCCGATCAGCATCGCCAGGCCGAGCGTCACGTTGTAGAAGACCGAATTTGCGGAGAGGCCGGCGAACGCGCTGCCGTTGTTGGCGGCGGCCGAGCTGTAGGCGTAGAGCATTTCGGAGAAGCCGTGCGGGCCGGCATTGGCGAGCCCCTTGAGGCCGGCCGGCAGCACGCAGGCGATCGCCGTGAAGCCGAGGATCGCCAGCGGTGTGGCGAGCACCGCGAGCGAGGCGAGCTTGATCTCGCGCGCCTCGATCTTCTTGCCGACGTACTCCGGCGTGCGGCCGACCATCAGGCCCGCCATGAAGATCGCGATCAGCGCGTACAGCATCATGCCGTAGAAGCCGGCGCCGACGCCGCCGATGATGACCTCGCCGAGCATCATGTTGAGCAGCGGCACGGCGCCGCCGAGCGCGGTGAAGCTGTCGTGCATGGCATTGACGGCGCCGCACGACGCGGCCGTGGTGATCACCGCGAACAGCGCCGAGCTGGCGATGCCGAAGCGCGTCTCCTTGCCTTCGAGATTGCCGGTGGCCTGCACGGCGTCGAAATGCGCCAGCGCATTCGGCGCCGCGCTCTCCGCCCAGTACGCCGCGGCGACGCCGGCGATGAACAGCACCATCATCGCGCCGAGGATCGCGTGGCCCTGCCAGCGGTTGCCGACGGCGCGGCCGAACACGTCGGTCAGCGCGGCGCCGATCAGGAAGATCGCCAGCATCTCGACCAGATTGCTCAGCGGCGTCGGGTTCTCGAACGGATGCGAGGAATTGGCATTGAGGAAGCCGCCGCCGTTGGTGCCGAGCATCTTGATCGCTTCCTGCGAGGCGATCGGGCCCTGCGCGATCAGCTGTTTGGCGCCCTCCAGCGTCGTCGCCTCGGTGTAGGCGGCGAAGTTCTGCGGCACGCCCTGCCAGATCAGCACCACGGCGAACACCAGGCAGACCGGCAGCAGCAGGTACAGCGTGGCGCGCGTCAGATCGACCCAGGCGTTGCCGATCGCCTGCGCCGACTTGCGCGCGAAGCCGCGGATCAAGGCCAGCGCCAGCGCGATGCCGGTCGCCGCCGACAGGAAGTTCTGCACGGCGAGTCCGACCATTTGCGAGAAATAGCTCATCGTCGCTTCGCCGCCGTACGCCTGCCAGTTGGTGTTGGTCGTGAAGCTCATCGCCGTATTGAATGCGAGATCGGCAGGCAGATTCGGCAGCTGCTGCGGATTCAGCGGCAGCCACTGCTGCGTGCGCAGCATCGCGTACAGCAGCACGAAGCCGAGCAGGTTGAAGACCAGCATGGCGATCGCGTAGGCGAGCCAGCCCTGCTCCTGCTTCGCATCGACGCCGGCCAGGCGATAGAAACCGCGCTCGACCGGGCCGAGCACCGGCGTGAGCAGCACCCGCTCGCCGGCGAACAGGCGATGCAGATAGCCGCCGAGCGGCCGCACGCTCAGCAGCAGCAGCGCGCAATAGAAAAGAATTTGCAGCCAACCGTTGACGGTCATCACAGGCTCCCGGGTCGGCGATCAGAACTTCTCGGGACGTGCGAGCACGTAGACGAGGTAGACGAAGAGGAATGCGGCGACGCAGCCGCCGAGGATGTCATCGAGCATGGCCGTGCGACTCAGAGGTTCTGGCAGATGCGCACGTAGACGAGCATCAGCGCGAAGCCGATCACGCCCAGTCCGAGGAAGATGAAGTCGACCATGGGTCCGACTCCTTGAGTGGTCACCGCCCTTTGCGGCAGGCGCCATTGGAGCGCTTGAGCGCGTAGTAATTCGAGACGCCGGCGCGTCGCCGGGCATATAGAACGCATATAAATCCGCCGCGCGGCGCCGGATTCCTATGCCGCGCCTATGCCGGCGCGCATCGTCCGATCTCGTTTTCCTACGTCCCGCAATCCTGTAATGCCGGGGCCGCGCTCGGCGGCGAGACCGGAGGTTTCGGGTGGACGCCCTGCAATACCGCTACGCCAGCTTCGACGACTGCAAGGCCCTGGCCTGGCTGAATCTGCAACTGATACGGGACGGTGCCGATACCGGGCCGACCGACCCGGTCGAGTTGCGCCGGCGCTTCCAGCGCTGGCTCGGCTCGGGACGCTATCGGGCGGTGCTGTTCAGTGCCGCCGGCCATCTGCGCGCGTATGCGCTGTTCCGCGAGCACGCCGCGGAGATCTACCTGCGTCAATTCATGGTCCTGCCGAACGCGCGGCGCCACGGTGTCGGCCGCTCCGCGGTCGAACTGCTGCGGCGGCGGATCTGGCCGGCCGGCAAGCGCCTGACCGTCGAAGCGCTGACGGCCAACCCCGGCGGGCTCGCCTTCTGGCGCTCCGTCGGCTATCGCGACTACGCGATCACGCTCGAGATCGACGTCGCGCAGCACCCGCCGGCGCACGACATTGCCCGTCACGGCGCCAGGGTCGTCCCGCTGCGCCCGGCGTGAACGCGGGAATCCGCAGCAAAAAGGGCCGCATCGCTGCGGCCCTTTTGCCTTACGCGGAACGAAGACGTCAGAGCTCGAACGTTTTCTTCAGGCCCACGACCACCTTTTCGTCGTCGTCGTGCAGATCAGTGCCGATCAATGCCAGCGAGAAGCTCAGGCCATCGTCCAGCGTCTTGGTCAGGGTCAGGCTGTAGTCGAGGTAATGGTCGGATGGCTCCGGATCGAAGGCCGCGACCACGAACGCGCGCGGGCCATCGCCGACGCTGTAGCCGACCTGCGGCGTCAGCGCCAGCGTATCGCCGAGCGGCAACGCATAGTTGGCCGTGACGTAGAAGCCGTCCTCGTCGGTGCCAAAGTAGTCGCCGGTGTAGTAGGCCTTGGCCCCGAAGCGGCCGGCGCTCAGGCCGAGGTAGTACTCGATGGTGTCGAGCGAGGTATCGTCGCGGTAGTAGTAGAAGTAGGCGCCGACGTCGATCGTCACCGCCCCGAACGAATGCGTGCAGCCACCGTAGACGTCGATCTCGTCCGACACCGTGCCCTGGCTGCCGGCGAAATCGGTGTTCGACGCCCAGGTGCCGATGTACAGGCCGCTGTCGTGCGCGTAGTCGATCCCGCCCTGGATCGCGGCGCCGTTCGATTGCTCGACACCGCGATACAGGTATTCGCTGAAGGCGCCGACATTGCCTGTGGCGGTGGATGCCGTGGCGGCGGCCGGCGCCGCCAGCGAGGCAGCCGCGATGAACGCCGCTGCCGGGAAGCTGGTAAGTAGATGCATGGAAAAACCTCGCGCGGATGGATGGCGCGATCGGAGACGGCGGTCTGGCCCGCCTTCAGGAGCGGGAGCGCCGGTACAACTGACGCTGGCGGCGGCTTTTGCTGCGGGCATAGAGCAACAGCAGCACCACACCGCTCACACCCAGGCCGAGAAAGAACAAGCTGCTCATGGCGAATCCGATACGCGGCCGCGGATGCGGCGTCGGTATTGGAATCGCGACGCCCGTAGGAATTCGAGGCTGGACGGCACGACGGCGCATAGGAAACCCGTATACGGCGTCGACCGGCCCAAAGACGGCGGAAGTCGTGCAGCACCGGGAGCGTTGTCCGCTCCGCGAAATGGAACGCCGGTGCCGCTCCGAACCGCGTCGGTTTATGCGGGTCAGGGCCGCATGCCGTCGATCATCGGCATGCGCTCGCGCATCAGCGCGAGGAAGCGGCGCAGGCGCGCCGGGTAGAAGCGGGCCTGCGGATAGACGAGGTAGACCGGCAGCGGCTGCGCCTCCCACTGCGGCGCGAGGCGGCGCAGCTCGCCGCGCGCGAGGTCGTCGGCGACCAGCCAGGCCGAGACGATCGCCGCGCCGAGGCCGGCGAGCGCCGCGGTGCGCAGCGCGTACAGGCTGTCGGTGGCCAGGCGCGGGCGGATCGCGAAGCGCTCGCGGGCGCCGTCCTGCGGGCGGATCAGCGACACCTCGTCGCGATAGAAGGTGCGCAGCGCGAGCCAGGGCAGTGCGGCGAGCGCTTGTGGCGCCTCGGGCAGCGGGTTTTCGCCGAGCAGCGACGGCGCTGCGACGACGATGCGCGGCACTTCGGCGAGCCGCTGCGCGACGACCGCCGGATCGTCGACGGCGCCGACGTGAATCGCACAGTCGACGCCATCGGCGATGAAATCCGGCTGACGATCATGCAGCAGCCACTCGACCGAGACGCGCGGATAGCGGCGCAGGTAGTCGGTCAGCGGCTCGATCAGCTGGCCCTGACCGAACGCGTGCGGCACGACCACGCGCAGCCGCCCGCCCGGCTCGTCCTGCGCGCCGCGCAGCTCGGTTTCGAGCGCTTCCCAGTCGTCGAGCAGGGCCTTGGCGCCGGCGTAGCAGCGCTCGCCGTCGGGCGTCATGCGCAGGCCGTGCGTCGAACGCTGCAGCAGACGCAGGCCGAGCGCGCGCTCCAGCGTCTGCAGGCGACGGCTGACCGTCGGCTGCGTGGTGCCGAGCTGCTCGGCGGCCGCCGACAGACTGCCGGCCTCGACGATGCGCACGAAGGTCTGCATCAGTTCGAGGCGGTCGGTTCCCGGCGTGTACGAAGCAACGGCCATGCGCGGAGCGTATAGCAGATCTGCAGAGGACGCGCCTACCAGGCCGCCAGCCGCCTAAGGACAATGCGCACGTCGCTTCCAGACTGGAGCCGCTCGATGTCTACCATTCAACCCATGCATGCAAACCTTTCTGCACCGACCGCGAACCTTGCGCCTTCGCTGATCCTGCTGCTGGCCACCGCGGCCGGGCTCAGCGTCGCCTCGCTGTACTACAGCCAGCCGATGCTCGGCGTGCTCGGCGCCGATCTGCACAGCGACAGCCGGCTCGTCGGCCTGGTGCCGACTCTCACGCAACTCGGCTACGCGCTCGGCATCCTGCTGCTCGCACCGCTCGGCGACCGCTACGACCGGCGCCGCATCATCGTCGCCAAGGCGGTGCTGCTGAGCTTCGCGCTGCTGCTCAGCGCAGCGGCGCCGGGCATCGGCTGGCTGCTGCCGGCGAGCCTCGCGGTCGGCCTGACGGCGACGCTCGCGCAGGACATCGTGCCGGCCGCCGCGACGCTGGCGCCCGACGCGCATCGCGGCAGGATCGTCGGCACGGTGATGACCGGCCTGCTGCTCGGCATCCTGCTGTCGCGCGTGATCAGCGGCCTGCTCGCCGAGCATCTCGGCTGGCGCGCGGTCTATGTCCTCGCCGCGTTCAGCATCGCGGCGATCGGCGTCGCCGCCTGGCGCGGCCTGCCGCACTTCCGGCCGACCACACAGCTGCACTACGGCGCGCTGCTGCATTCGCTGCTGCGGCTGTGGCGCCAGCATCCGGCGCTGCGCCGCGCGGCCTGGTCGCAAGGGCTGCTGTCGCTCGGTTTCAGCGCCTTCTGGTCGACGCTCGCGATCATGCTGCACGCCCGCTTCCAGCTCGGCAGCGCGGCGGCCGGCGCCTTCGGCCTGGCCGGCGCCGCCGGCGCCCTGGCGGCGCCGCTCGCCGGCCGCCTCGCCGACCGTTACGGGCCGGATCGCGTCGCGCGTCTCGGTGCCGGACTCGCGGCGCTGTCGTTCGCGGCGATGGCGGTCGGCCCGCTGCTGTCGATGCAGGCCCAGATCGGCCTGATCGCGACGAGCGCGATCGGTTTCGACTTCGGCATCCAGGCCGCGCTGGTCGCGCATCAGACCATCGTCTACGGCCTCGACGCCGGCGCGCGCAGCCGCCTCAACGCGCTGCTGTTCACCGGCATGTTCGTCGGCATGGCCAGCGGCGCCGCGCTCGGCAGTCTGGCGCTCGCGCAATGGGGCTGGCCGGGCGTCGTCGCGGTCGCCACGAGCGGCGCGCTGGCAGCGCTCGCGGCACGTTCGATCGGCCGTCGCGAAGGCGACTGAGCCGCGTCACGCGGATTCACGGCGGCCGCTCCGGCAACGAAGCGGCCGCCGTCGCTTGTCCGACATTCAGGCAGAGCTGGCGAAGATCAGTCGGCGCGCGCCGCTGGCGCAGCGCGACACGGAGCGCCTCACTTGCCGATGCAGAAGCTCGCGAAGATACGCCCGAGCAGATCCTCGCTCGTGAAGCGCCCAGTGATCTCGCCGAGCGCTTCGTGCGCCAGGCGCAGGTCCTCGGCGGCGAGTTCGGGCATCGAGCGCTCGGACAGGCGCTGCGCAGCCTGCCGCAGATGCGCGGCGGCGCGGCGCAGCGCCTCGACGTGGCGCGTGCGCGCCGAGAACGCGCCTTCGCCGCCGGCGTGCAGGCCGGCGTGGCGGTGGATCGCGTCGATGAGGCTTTCGATGCCTTCACCGGTCGCCGCCGACAGATGCAGTTCGTCCGCGCTCTCCGCACGCGTACCCAGCGTCGGGACCAGATCGCACTTGTTGTGCACGATCAGCCGCGGCAGCGACGGCGGCAGCGCTTCGAGCAGGCGCCGGTCCTCGGCACTGAGGCCGCTGCGCGCATCGACGATGAACAGCGCCAGCTCGGCCTGCTCCAGCGCGAGACGCGCACGGCGGATGCCTTCGCGTTCGACCGGATCGTCGGACTCGCGCAGGCCTGCGGTGTCGACCAGCGTCACCGGCAGACCGCGCAGATCGAGGTTCTCGCGCAGCACGTCGCGCGTGGTGCCGGCGATCTCGGTGACGATCGCGATGTCGGCGCCGGCCAGGCGATTGAGCAGCGTCGACTTGCCGACGTTCGGCCGGCCGGTCAGCGCCACGGTGTAGCCGTCGCGCAGGCGCCGGCCCTGCGCGGCCCGCGCCAGCAGCTCGTCGAGCGCGGCGCGCGCGGCTTCGAGCCTGGTGCCGAGCGCACCGTCGGCCAGCCAGTCGACGTCCTCATCGGAGAAGTCGAGCGCACCTTCGACGTACATGCGGATCTCGACGAGCTGCGCGGCGATCGCCTCGACGCGGCGCGAGAACTCGCCTTCGAGCGAGCGCTGCGCGGCGCGCGCCGCTTCGGCCGTCGCGGCATCGATCAGATCGGCGATCGCTTCGGCCTGGGCGAGATCGATGCGCTGATTCAGGAAGGCGCGTTCGGAGAACTCGCCCGGCCGCGCCAGGCGCGCACCGGCCGCGCAGGCGGCCTGCACGATCAGTTGCAGCGCGACCGGACTGCCGTGCGCCTGCAGCTCGACGACGTCCTCGCCGGTGAACGAGTGCGGTGCGGGGAAATGCAGCAGCAGGCCGCTGTCGAGCACGCTGCCGTCGGCGGCGCGGATGTGCCGCAACGCCGCCGTGCGCGGCGGCGGCAGCGGCGCGGCGAGCTGCGCGGCGATCGCGGCGGCCCGCGGACCGGACAGGCGCACGATGCCGACGCCGCCACGACCGGGAGCGGTGGCGACGGCAACGATGGTGTCGTTCGGAATCGGCATACCGGCGAGTCTAGCGAGCCGGAGCGCCGCGGCATCGACCGCGCGCCGGTGCCGGCCGGCGCGCGGTCGGGCAGGCTAGCGCTTGAGGCCTTCGCCGGCGAGGCGCCGCGTGATGACCCACTGCTGGGCGATGCTGATCAGGCCGTTGACGACCCAGTACAGCACGAGGCCGGACTGGAAGAACGCGAAGAACGCGGTCAGGCCGATCGGCATGATCTGCATGACGCGCTGCTGCGTCGGGTCCATCGCCGTGTTGCCCGACATCTTCTGCTGGATGAACATCGTGATGCCGTAGAGCACCGGCAGCACGTAGAACGGATCGGGCGCGGACAGGTCCTGCAGCCACAGCATGAACGGCGCCTGGCGCAGCTCGACCGATTCGAGCAGCACCCAGTACAGGGAGATGAAGATCGGGAACTGCACGAGGATCGGCCAGCAGCCCGCGAGCGGGTTGAAGCCCTCCTTCTTGTACAGATCCATCATCGCCTTCTGCAGGCGTTCGCGGTCGTCGGCATAGCGCTCGCGGATGTCCTGGATCTTCGGGCCGAAGACCTTCATCTTCGCCATCGAGCGGTACTGCGCCTCGGACAGCTTGTACAGCGCGAGCTTGACGACGATCGTCAGCAGGACGATCGCGACGCCCCAGTTGCCGGTCCAGGTGTGGAACAGCTTGAGCACCCAGAACATCGGCCGGGCGATCGCCTTGAGGATGCCGTAGTCCAGCGTCAGCTCGAAGCCCGGCGCCACATCGTCGACGCGGTCCTGCAGCTTCGGGCCGACATAGAGCTTGGTATCGAACCGGTGCTCGGCGCCGGCCGGCACGGCGACGCTGGCGCCGACCACCTGCGCACGGTAACCGCCGGCCTCGCGCGGACGCGCGCTGTAGCGCAGCGTCTCGCCCGCCGGCGGCACGATGGCGGCGACGAAGTAGTGCTGCAGGATGGTGATCCAGCCGCCGGTCTGCTGCGTGTCGAAGCCGTCGGATGCCAGCTTGTCGAGCGCGGTCTTCTTGAACTTGTAGCTGTCGCTGCCCGGCTCCGACTGCTGATAGAAGCCGACACCGGTGAAGGTGTGCGCGAACTTGGGTTCGCCGTCGGGCTTGAACTCGTTGCGCACCAATCGCGCATACGGGCTGACCGTGAGCTCGGCGCCACTGCCGTTGCGGATCGTCTGGCTCAGCTCGATCTGGTAGCTGTCGCGGTGGAAGCGATAGGTCTTCTGCGCCTGCAGGCCGTCGGCGCCCTGATAGCTCAGGGTCACGTCGAGCGTGTCCTGGCCTTCGGCGAGCTGGTACTGGGCCTGCGCGCTGCTGAACGGCGTCTTGTCGGTGACCAGCGCCTTGTCGGAGCCGGCGAGGCCGCTTTGCAGCACGAACAGGCGGCCGTTGCGATCGTCGAGCAGCGACATCGGTTCGGGCTTGTTCTTGGCCGCCGGGTACTGGCGCAGTTCGAGACGACGCAGCTCGCCGCCGAGCGTAGAGATCTCGGCGATGTAGACGTCGGTTTCGACGCGGATGCGCTGCACGGGCGCCGCCGTCGACGCCGGCGCCGGCTCGTCGCCGGCCTCGGTCGCGGCCACCGTCGCCGCGCTGGGCGCCGCGGCATCAGCCGGCGCCGGTGCGGATTCATCCGCGACGGGCGACGGCTGGTGGTTGCCGTAGTCCTTCTGCCAGGCCTGGTAGAGGAAGAAAAGAACGACGCCGAGCAGCGCGATCAGGATAAAGCGACGGTTTTCCATCGTTTCAGGCTTCGTGGTGAGCGGAACCGCAGGCGCAGGCACGGCGCCCCGGCGGTGGGGGCGGGACAGGATCGTATCCGCCGGCGTTGAGAGGATGACAGCGGCCGATGCGGCGCAAGGCGAGCCAGCCGCCGCGCAAGGGACCGTGCAGGCCGATCGCGTCGACCGCGTAGTGCGAGCAGCTCGGATAGAAGCGGCAGCGGGGGCCCAGCAACGGGCTCAACAGCAGCTGATAGCCGCGGATCAGGACGATGGCGCAGCGGCCGACGAGACGACCGATGAAGCTGAGATACGGGTCCACAATCGCTCCAGGCTCTGGCGCAGCGGAGACTGGAGTATCCGGCTGCCGGGCTTGACGAGAATGACCAGATCGACACTCGGCAGTCGCGCCTGATGGAGGCGGAAGCTCTCGCGGACCTGACGCTTGACCCGGTTGCGATCGGTTGCCAGCGCAAGCGCTTTCTTCGAGACCGCCAGACCGAGTCGGGCGTGGCCGACCTTATTGACGGCGGCCACTGCCGTCAAACCCCGTTCGTGTACTCGGAACCCGCGCTCGAAGACAGCCTTGAATTCGGCGGGTTTCAGCAAGCGGGCGCGCCGCGGAAAGCGCGCCGTCATTCGCGAAAACTCCGAGCCTTACGGAACGAGGCGCTTGCGACCCTTGGCGCGGCGGCGCGACAGCACCAGACGACCGCCCTTGGTCGCCATGCGGGCACGGAACCCGTGCGTGCGCTTGCGACGCAGCTTCTTCGGCTGATAAGTGCGCTTCGACATGAATCACCTAAACGGTTGGCAAACACAAAAAGGGCGCGGAGTGTACCGGCTGGCGGAAATGTGTTCAAGGCCACCGCTTGCGCAAAGCTGTGGATAAGTTGTGACCGAAACTATAAACTTCCGGTCCGGCGCCCGCGCGCGCTCCCACCGTTGCACGGTCGTGCCCACGACCGCGTCTCACACCCAAAAATCAATGCAAGAAGAGGATCTCTGGGCGCAGTGCGTGCGCTGGCTGGAAGGTGAATTGCCGGACCGCGACATCCATACCTGGATTCGCCCGCTGCAACCCGTTTTCGTACGCGATCGCCTCACGCTGCTGGCGCCGAACCGCATGGTGCTCGAACGTGTCCGCCAGGACTTTCTCGAGCTGATCCGTCGCGGAATCAAGGTCAGCGGCGGCCGCGACATCAGCGAGGTCGAGATTGCTGTCGGCGCAGTCGATGCGCGCGCTGCGGCGAGCAGCGGTCCGGCCGGCGTCGAACCGGCACCCGCGGTCGAGGAACCGGCACCGCTGCCGTCCGGAAAGCTGAACCCGGACTACACCTTCAAGAACTTCATCGAAGGCAAGTCGAACTCGCACGCGCGAGCGGCAGCCCAGCATGTCGTCGAGGAGCCGGGCGGCACCTACAACCCGCTGCTGATCTACGGCAGCTCCGGCCTCGGCAAGACGCACTTGATGCACGCGGTCGGCAACGCGCTGCAGGCTGACCGCCGTGCTCGCGTCGTCTATGTCGGCGCCGAGCAGTGGATGAACCAGTTCACGGCCGCCATCCGCCACGGCCGCATGGACGAGTTCAAGAACCTGTATCGCTCGATCGACGCGCTGCTGATCGACGACATCCATTTCTTCGCGCACAAGGAACGGACCCAGGAAGAGTTCTTCCACACGTTCAACGCGCTGATCGACGGCCGCAAGCAGATCGTGCTGACGTCCGACCGCTATCCGAAGGACGTCGACGGCATCGACGACCGACTGAAATCGCGTTTCACGTGGGGGTTGTCGGTCGCGGTCGAGCCGCCGGATCTGGAGACGCGCGTCGCGATCCTGCTGGCCAAGGCCGACCAGAACAAGGTCGCGTTGCCCAAGGAAGTGGCACTGTTCGTCGCCCAGCGCGTGCGCTCGAACGTGCGCGAACTGGAGGGTGCGCTGCTGCGCCTGTCGGCCAGTTCCCGCCTGCGCGGCGAACCGCTGACCGTCGAATTCGCGCGCGCCACGCTCAAGGACATGCTGGCGGCCTACGAGCGCATGGTGACGATCGACAACATCAAACGCACGGTGGCGGCGTACTACAACATCCGCGTCGCCGACCTGAACTCGCCACGCCGTACGCGCTCGCTGGCGCGGCCGCGTCAGGTGGCGATGGCGCTGGCCAAGGAACTGACGCAGCACTCGCTGCCCGAGATCGGCGAAGCCTTCGGCAAGGATCACACGACCGTGCTGCATGCCTGCCGCAAGATCGCCGAGCTGCGCGAAGAAGATGTGAAGTACCGGGAAGACTACGAAAACCTGCAACGGCAGCTCGGTTTTTGACAAGCTGTGGGCCGGAACAGGGACGACTATGGGGGCACGGCTTGGTACAAGCTGTGGATAAAATCAGTCCAGATTTTATGCACAGGATCCAAGGGGGCTTCTTGGAGTATGAACAGGTTCTGTAGTTCTGCTGTAAGTATTTAATTTTTATACATATAAATTAGATATCCACAGCACTGTCGCGAGTCTATTGTTGTTAGATTTGAATTTGTTCGAAAGACAAGGGTGATGGGATAAGGCTATGAAACTGCAAGTGGGGCGAAATGAATTGCTGTCGGCGCTGTCGGCGGTCATTGGCGTCGTCGAGCGCAGGCAGACCTTGCCGGTCCTGTCGAACTTCCTTCTGGAACTCAAAGATGACGAGCTGATCGTCACCGGCACCGATCTGGAGATCGAGCTGGAGGCCCGGGCTCGCGTGCAGAATCTGGCGCCGGGCCGGGCGACCGTCCCGGCCCGCAAGCTCTTCGATATCTGCCGTGGTCTGCCTGAAGGGGCCGAAATCAGCCTGGATGTCGGCAGCGACAAAGCCTTGCTCAAGTCCGGGCGCAGTCGTTACTCGCTGTCCTGCCTGAAGGCGGAAGAGTTTCCGGCGCTCGGCCGCGTCAGCGAAGGCAAGACGCTGAGCCTGCCGCGCCAGCAGCTGCGGGGCCTGATCGAGCGCACGCAGTTCGCGATGGCGCAACAGGATGTCCGTTACTACCTCAACGGCACCTTGCTTGAAGTCGACGCCAAGCGCGTCCGCGCGGTTGCCACCGACGGGCATCGTCTGGCGCTGAGCGAGATTGAAGTCGAGACCGGCGTGGGCGAGAAACTGCAGGTGATCGTGCCGCGCAAGGCGGTGCTGGAACTGCAGCGTCTGCTCGACGCAACCGAGGAGCCGGCGACGGTGAAGATCGGAGCGTCGCAGATCGAAGTCGATCTGGACGTGGTGCGCCTGACGACGAAGCTGATCGATGGCCGCTTCCCGGACTACGAGCGGGTGGTGCCGGAATCGGGTGACAAGAAGCTGCAGGCCGACCGCGAAACCGTGAAGCGGGCGCTGGCCCGCACGGCGATCCTTTCGAACGAGAAGTTCCGCGGCGTGCGTCTGACGATCGAGGGCAGCAAGCTCAGCCTGCAGACGCACAATCCCGAGCACGAGGAGGCGGAGGAGGATCTCGAGGTCAGCTATGAAGGCGGCCCGATCGAGATCGGCTTCAACGTCAACTATCTGCTCGATGCGCTCGGCGCACTGAACAGCGAGCAGTTCGTGATGGAGCTGAAGAACGCGGATTCGAGCGGATTGATACATGCCGCCGACAGTCTTGCGAGCAAGTACGTCGTCATGCCGATGCGACTCTGAGCCGCGGCACGGCGATCGACGTGGAGACCCATGCGGCTCGCGCAGCTCAAGGCTGACAACTTCCGTTCGCTGCAAAGCCTGAGCCTGCTGATTCCCGGCAGGCTCAATTTGTTTGTGGGCGAGAATGCGGCCGGCAAGACGACGCTGCTGGAGTCGATCTACGTTCTCAATCGCGGACGTTCGTTTCGTGGCAGCAGTTCTCAGGAGTTGGCCGGGCGGGAGAGCCGGCAGTGGACGCTGTTCGGACGTTATGCGTCTGCGTCGTCCCTGGGGCACTCACTCGGCATGCGCTGGGACGGTCAGGGCCTCGAGACACGACTCGACGGGGCAGCGGCGACGACGCTGGACTTGTTGCGGCTATGTCCGACGCAGATCCTCGAGCCGGGCATGCATCGCATCGTCCAGGATGGACCGACGTATCGGCGCAGCTTTATCGATTGGGGAGTGTTCCACGTGGAACACTCGTTTCTGGACGTCTGGCGCCGCTACCGCCGGGCGCTGCGGCAGCGAAACCAGCTGCTGCGTCAGCAGCGTGGAGAACGCGAGCTCGCGGCCTGGGAGCCGGAGCTGGCGGAGGCCGGCGAGCAGCTCGACGCGCTGCGCCGGCGGCACCTGGAACAGATCGCACCGCGTGCCACCGAGCGGATCGACGCGCTCATGCGTGAAGGCGAGTGGCACTTCGAGCTGCTGCGCGGCTGGCCGGCAGGCATAAGCTTGCGGGAAGCGCTGACCCAGCAGCGCAAGCGCGATCTGCAGTTCGGCACGACCCTGAACGGTCCCCATCGTGCCGAGCTGCGCATCCGCGCCGATGATCGCGGGATCCGGCATCGCATCAGCCGCGGCCAGCAAAAGCTGTTGCTGGCGGCCTTGCTGCTCGCGCAGTGCGAGGAAGTTCACCGGCAGACCGGCATTGCGCCGATTCTATTAGTCGATGATGTTGCCGCCGAACTCGCGGAACCGTATCTGGACAATCTGCTGGGGGCGCTGGCGGCCTATGCCGGGCAGGTGTTCATGACGGCGTTCGAGCTGAATGCAGCGCTGAAGCGTCTCGATCCCGCCGTGTTCCACGTGGAACATGGAACGGTGCGTTTCTGACCCCATATTACAAGCCTATCCCCAAGCTTATGCACACAGGCGATGAGTGCCGGGGTGGTAAAATGCCTTCTTCACGTTTGAGCCGACCCCGATGACTGCGCAGCCGAATCCCGCTTACGACGAATCCAGCATCCAGCAGCTCGAAGGCCTTGAGGCGGTTCGCAAGCGTCCCGGCATGTACATCGGCGATACGTCCGACGGCACCGGTCTGCATCACATGGTGTTCGAAGTCGTCGACAATGCGATCGACGAGGCGCTGGCGGGATATTGCGACGACATCGTCGTCACGATCCACACGGACAATTCGATTTCGGTCACCGACAACGGGCGTGGTATTCCGGTCGGCATTAAGTTCGACGACAAGCACGAGCCGAAGCGCACCGCCGCCGAGATCGTGATGTGCGTGCTGCACGCCGGCGGCAAATTCAATCAGAACAGTTACAAGGTTTCCGGCGGCCTGCACGGCGTCGGCGTCTCGTGCGTCAACGCGCTCAGCAAGTGGCTGAAGCTGACGATTCGCCGCGACGGCAAGAAGCATTTCATGGAGTTTCATCGCGGCGCGGCCGCCGATCGACTCGTCGAAGTGCAGAATGGTGTCGAGGTGTCGCCGCTGAAGGTGCTTGGCGAAACCGACAAACGCGGTACCGAGGTGCACTTTCTCGCCGACGAGGATATCTTCGGCAAGGTCGAGTTCCACTACGAAGTGCTCGCCAAGCGCCTGCGCGAACTGTCGTTCCTCAACAACGGCGTGCGCATTCGTCTGCTCGACGAACGCACGGGCAAGGAAGAGGACTTCGCGTTCTCCGGTGGCGTGAAGGGCTTCGTCGACTACATCAATCGCGCCAAGACCGTGCTGCATCCGACGGTGTTCTATTCAAGCGGCGTCGCCACCGTGCCGGTCGGCTCCGGCCCCACGGTGGAGGTGGCCGTCGAAGTGGCGATGCAGTGGAACGACAGCTACCAGGAACAGGTGCTGTGCTTTACCAACAATATTCCGCAGTCCGACGGCGGTACGCATCTGACCGGCCTGCGCGCGGCGATGACGCGCGTCATCAACAAATTCATCGAAGAGAACGAATACGCCAAGAAGGCCAAGGTCGACGTCAGCGGCGACGACATGCGCGAGGGCTTGGCTTGTGTGCTGTCGGTGAAGATGCCGGACCCGAAGTTCGCTTCGCAGACCAAGATGAAGCTGGTGTCCAGCGAAGCGCGCCCGGCGGTGGAGGAGGTCGTTGCCGAGAAGCTCGCCGAGTTCCTCCTGGAACGTCCGGCCGAGGCCAAGATCATTTGCGGCAAGATCGTCGAGGCGGCGACGGCGCGCGAAGCGGCGCGCAAGGCGCGCGAGATGACACGCCGCAAAGGCGTGCTCGACGGCATCGGCCTGCCCGGCAAGCTGGCGGACTGCCAGGAAAAGGACCCGACGAAGTCCGAACTGTTTCTGGTCGAGGGCGATTCGGCCGGCGGCTCGGCGAAACAGGGCCGTGATCGCCAGTTCCAGGCGATCCTGCCGCTGAAGGGCAAGATCCTCAACGTCGAGCGCGCCCGCCTTGAGAAAATGCTTTCTTCTCAGGAAGTTGCGACGCTGATTACGGCGCTCGGCTGCGGCATCGGCAAGGACGACTTCAAGCCCGAAAAGCTGCGCTACCACCGCATCATCATCATGACCGACGCCGACGTCGACGGCGCGCATATCCGCACGCTGTTGCTGACGTTCTTCTACCGCCACATGTACACGCTGGTCGAGCGCGGTCACATCTACATCGCCCAGCCGCCGCTCTACAAGCTCAAGAGCGGCAAGACTGAAACCTACGTCAAGGACGATCACGAGCTGAACAACTGGCTGATCGGCACGGCGCTCGACGGTGCCGCATTGAGCGCGAGCGCGCCGGTCGCGCACGAAACGCTGGCGGCGCTGGTCCGCGAGTACGCGGCCGTCAACGAACTGATCGAACGCCTCGGCCGCCGCTACGACCATCACATTCTCACCGAGCTGGCGCGCCTGGCGCCGGTTCCGGAGACGGCGGCGGAGCTCGCCGCCTGGGAGTCGCGCTTCACGTCGGCACTGAACGGCGAAGGCCTGCGCGGCGCCTTCCGCGTCAGCGCGCGCATCGCCGGCGAGGGGCCGCTGATCGAGGTGACGCGCAGGATGCACGGCAACGAGCAAACCATCGCCTTCAACAGCGACTTCTTCCAGGGCACGGACTATCAGCGCCTCGCGGCCCTGCGCCAGCACATCGCCGAGCTGGGCAGCGGCAGCCTGCAGATTTCACGCGGCGAGCGCCGCCAGACGCTGGCCGATTTCGACGCCGTCTATACCTGGCTGCTCGGCGAGGCGCGCCGTGGCCTGCACATCCAGCGCTACAAGGGACTCGGCGAGATGAACCCGGAACAGCTCAGCGAGACCACGCTGGAGCCGAAGAACCGCCGCCTCGTCAAAGTCGACGTCGAAGACGTGGTCGCTGCCGACCAGATCTTCACGACGCTGATGGGCGAACAGGTCGAACCGCGCCGCGATTTCATCGAAAAGAACGCGCTGCTGGTCGGCAACCTCGATCTCTGAGCGAGCCTTTTGCCGGCGACGGTTTCTCAGTCGTCGCCGGCTTCGGCCAGGCGCTCGGCTTCGTTGAGATCGAGCCGCCGATAAGGCTTCCCGTCGTTCGGAGACAGGGGCGGCCGATTACGTTCGTCCGGCGAGAAAACGGCAATATCGATGCCGATGCCGTCCAGTTCGAGCCGTAACAGCGGCACCGGCACTTCACGCCCGTTCGCGTAACGATAGCGGCGCTCACCGTCGTCGAAGTCGATGCCGGTTTCCATGAGAAAGACATCGAGCATTTCGGCCTGATCGGCGAAGGCGTGCAGCTGCAAGCGATGCGCGGCGGTCAGCGCACCGCTGACCACGGCACCGGTCAAACGCGGTTCGAAGCGCGCCAGCCGCCGCATCAGGCGCGGTGCCAGTGCGCGCATGCGGCGCAGGCGCTGGCGGTACGCTTCGCCGCCGAACAGGCGCAGATAATCGATAACCGCCGCCTCGACGCGGGCATTGTCCGGCAGTGGCGTGCGCGGTGGCAGCCCCAGCCGCTGCAGGGCCTTGAGCTTGGCGCCGTGATAGTCGGTCAGCGCTTCCTCGCACATGATGCGGGCCGCTTCCTCGGCGATCCCGCTGCGGTCCGGCCCGTTCATGGTTTGCTCAGTAGAGGTCCTCGAGCCCGGCCTTGTTCGGATCGCGCTCGTCGCTGCTGTCCGCTTCGGGAATATGGTCCTGCTGCACGGTTTCGAAGATCGCATCGCTGGCGCCGGCCCGGGCGAGCCTGCCGCTGCGCGGGTCGATACGCACCTCGACGAGCCCGGCGGGGCATGGCATGCGCTCCTCGGGTACGCCCTTGAGCGCGCTGCGCATGTAATCGATCCAGATCGGCAACGCGGCGCGGGCGCCGACTTCGCCGCGGCCGAGCGGCGTCGGCTGATCGAAGCCGACCCAGGCGATGCCGACCTGCGTCTTCTGGAAGCCATTGAACCAGGCGTCGGTCTCATCGTTGGTCGTGCCGGTCTTGCCGGCCAGATCGTTGCGGCCGAGCTCTCGCGTTTTCGCCGCGGTCCCGCGCACGGCGACGTCGTGCATCATGTCCGAGATCAGCCAGATGATCTGCGGCTCGATCGCGCGCGGCGCCAGATCGTCGGCCGCAGGCCCGGTATCGGCGCCGGCCTGTGCGGCGCTGTCGGCATCGGCCGCTTCGGCGAGACGCTGGTCGATGCAGGACGGACAGGCGCGCTTCGGGTGCGCCGCGAACAGCACCTGACCGTGCGCGTCGCGCACCTCGGCGATGAAGTAGGGATCGATCACGAAACCGCCGTTGGCGATCGTCGCGTAGCCGCGCGCCATTTCCAGCGGCGTGAACACGGCGCTGCCGAGCGCCATCGTCAGGTCATTCGGCAGTCGATCGGCGGGAATGCCGAAACGCGGCACGTACTGTCGGGCGTAATCGATGCCGATCGCCTGCAGCAGGCGGATCGAGACCAGGTTGCGCGACTGCACCAGCGCTTCACGCAGACGCATCGGGCCCTGCAGATCGCCCTCGAAATTCTCCGGACGCCAGCCGGCGCCTTCGGTGGCGCCGTCGAACACCACCGGCGCGTCGAGGAAGATCGACGCGGGCGTGAAACCGTAGGCGAGGCCCGCCGAGTAGAGGAACGGCTTGAAGCCCGAGCCGGCCTGGCGGCGGGCCTGGATCGCGCGGTTGAACTTGTTGGCATAGAAATCGAAGCCGCCGACCAGCGCCTCGATGGCACCGTCCATCGGGTCCAGACCGACGAATGCAGCCTGCACGGCTGGCACTTCGGCGAGTCGCCAGCGCTCGCCGACGCGCCGCACGCGCACGATGTCGCCGGGTTCGAGCGGTTTCCTGGCGAGGTTGGCCCAGGCGAAATCGGCCTTTTCCAGCGTGACGAGGCCGTCGCGCGTCAGCAGTTTGATTTCATCCGGCGCGAATGACACCACCGCAGCGGCGATCAGCCCCGCGACCGGCGGCCGCGCATCGAGCGCGCGACCGAGTTCGCCGCGGCCGCTCTCGCTCAGCACATCGGCCGGCAGGCGTGCCTCCGGGCCGCGCCAGCCGTGACGTTCGTCGTAGTCGAGCAGGGCCTTGCGCAGCGCCGCGTTGGCGGCGAGCTGCTTGTTCGAATCGATCGTCGTGACGACCGTGTAGCCCTTCGTATAAGCGTCCTCGCCATACTGCTCGACCAGTTGCGCGCGCGCCATTTCGGCGACGTAGGCGGCATCGAGTTCGACCTTGGCCTGATACGGATGCACGGTGACCGGCTCGGCGAGCGCCGCCTCGTAATCGAGGGCCGAGATGTAACCGAGATCGCGCATGCGATGCAGCACGTAGTCGCGCCGTTCGCGGGCTCGCTGCGGATTGGCGACCGGATTGTCGCGCGACGGTGCCTTCGGCAGGCCGGCGATGACGGCAATCTGCGACAGCGACAGCTCGCGAAGGTCCTTGCCGAAGTAGACCAGCGCCGCGGCACCGACGCCGTAGGCACGCTCGCCGAGGAAGATCTTGTTGAGATAGAGCTCGAGGATTTCCTGCTTCGACAGCTCATGCTCGATGCGTGTCGCCAGCACGATCTCCTTGAACTTGCGCGTGAAGGTGCGCTCGTTCGTCAGGAACACGTTGCGGGCCAGCTGCATCGTGATCGTGCTGCCGCCCTGCGCTTTCTCGCCGGAACTGGCGAGCTTGAACGCCGCGCGCGTCAGCCCCTGCCAGTCGAAGCCCGGGTGTTCGAAGAAGCGATCATCCTCGGCCGCAAGGAAGGCGTGGACGACGTTCTGCGGAATGTCCTGGTACTTGAGCAGCGCGCGCCGCTCGGCGCCGAACTCGCCGATCAGCTTGCCGTCGCGGCTGACCACGCGCAACGGAACGGCCAGCTGCAGCTGGCGCAGGCTGTCGACCGAAGGCAGGTCTCGACCGAAATACCGGGCGGCGCCCCAGACCGCGACGGCACCACCGAGCACCAGCGCCGCGAGGGCCAGCGTCGTCGCGAGTATCCACCGTTTCATGCTTCACCTAAGGCCGCCAACGGGCCAGAACGCCCGCGCAGAGCGCGGCAATGTTTACTTAAGCTTCATAGAGTTGCCCGCAGAAGCTTGCGTTGCACCGGAAGAGCTTTCGGCTATAGTACGGTGCCGGGCCGGAAAAGTGTTTCGGGCTCGCGGGGGAAAGTCAACGCGGGTGGTACGAGGCTTTATGGCGATCAGACAATCGCTGTTTGGCGGGGGGGATCAGCACCTGATCGGCCTGGATATCAGTTCCAGCTCGGTGAAGTTGCTGGAACTGGCGCGTAAGGGAGAGCGGTTCCACGTCGAGACGTACGCCGTGGAACCACTGCCGCCGAATGCCGTCTCCGACAAGCAGATCGCGGAACCCAAGCTGGTGGCGGAAGCCATCGGCCGAGCCGTCAATCGCGCCGGCACGCGCACGCGCCAGGCAGCCGTCGCCGTTTCCGGCGCCGCAGTGATCTCCAAGATCATCGAAATGCCGGCGTCGCTTTCCGACGATGAGATGGAAGAGCAGATCCGCGCCGAAGCGGATCAGTACATCCCGTATCCGATCGACGAGGTCAACGTCGATTTCGAAGTCGTCGGCAAGAATGCCAAGAACGTCGAGATGGTCGACGTCCTGCTCGCCGCCTGCCGCAAGGAACAGGTCGACCAGCGCTGCGCCGCCATCGAGCTCGCGGGCCTCAAGCCCAAGGTCGTCGACATCGAGACCTATGCGCTCGAAAACGCCGCGCAGTTCCTCGAACACCAGATGCCCGACGGCGGCAGGGGCCGCACGATCGCGCTCGTCGACATCGGCGCCAACACCATGTCGGTGCTGATCCTGCACGATCGCCACACGATCTACACCCGCGATCAGGCTTTCGGCGGCCGCCAGCTCACCGAAGAAATCATGCGCCATTACGGCATGTCCTTCGAAGAAGCGACCAAGGCCAAGCGCGCCGGCAGCCTGCCGGAGGATTACGCCGCCGAGATCCTGCCGAACTTCATCGTCGACATGGCGATGCAGATCGACCGCTCGCTGCAGTTCTTCTTCTCGGCCGTCACCCAGTACACGCAGATCGACCAGATCATCCTGGCCGGCGGCTGTGCGCAGATCGAAGGCATCGACGCGCAGATCCAGGAGCGGCTGCAGATCCCGACGGTGATCGCCCGTCCGTTCGCGCAGATGAGCGTCGGCGCGCGCGCCAAGCCGGCCAATCTGGCGCGCGACGAAGCGGCGCTGCTGATCGCCTGCGGCCTGGCCTTCCGTGCGTTCGACGAGCCGAAGAAATGACGACCCGCATCAATCTGCTCGACTGGCGCAGGGAACGCCGCGAACGCCGCAAGCGCGAGTTCGCCTCGATGATGGGCCTCGGCCTGATCGCCGCCGTCGCCGTGGTCGGCGCCGCCTACGCGGCGATGACCAGCGCGGTCGACAACCAGAGCCACCGCAACGATCGCCTGCGCGCCGAGATCCGCGAGATGGACCAGAAGATCACGGAGATCCAGGAGCTCGAGAAAGTCCGCAACAACCTGCTGGCGCGCATGCGCGTCATCGAGGAACTGCAGGCCAATCGCGCTGCGACCGTGCATTTCTTCGACGAGATCGTCAACACGCTGCCGGAGGGCGTCAGCCTGACCGCGCTCAAGGAACAGGGTGACCAGGTCAAGATCGAGGGCATCGCCGATTCGAACGGCCGCATCTCGACCTACATGAAGAACCTCGATGCCTCGCCGTGGTTCGCCGATCCGCGGCTCGTCATCATCAAGAGCAGCGACAAGAATCGCCAGCGCAAGTCCGAATTCACGCTGGAAGTCAAAGCTCTCAACCGTCCTGCCGATAAGACCAAAGCCGCCGATGCGGAGGTGAGCGAATGAAGGCGCAGGACGTTTTGCGGCAGCTGCAGACGCTGGACGTCAACAATCCGGGCGCGTGGCCGATCTGGGCGCGTATCGGCGCCGCCGTGCTGCTGGCGATCGTGCTCAGCGCCGCCGGCATCTGGTTTCTGGTGCGACCGGTCAGCGAGGAACTGGACGCCGCGCGTCAGCAGGAGCTGACGCTGCGCAGTGACTTCGAAGCCAAGCAGAAGAAGGTTGCTGGCCTCGACGCTTATCGCGAGCAGCTGGCGGAGATGGAGAAGTCCTTCGGAGCGATGCTCAAGCAGCTGCCGAGCAAGGCCGAAGTGGCCAATCTGCTCAATGACATCTCGCAGACGCGCATCGCCAGCAGCCTCGAGGAAGAGCTGTTCCAGCCCGAGAGCGAGATCCCGAAGGAGTTCTACGCCGAGATCCCGAACAAGATCGTCGTCGTCGGCGATTACCACGAGATGGGCAACTTCGTCAGCGGCGTCGCCGCGCTGCCGCGCATCGTGACGATCGAGGACGTCGAGATCCGGCCGATCAACGCCAAGGCCGCGGGCGCCTCGACGCAGCTGCGCATGACGGCGACGGCCAAGACCTACCGCTATCTCGACGACGAGGAAATCGCCGTCCAGAAGAAGCCGGCGAAGGGGAAGAAGAAATGAGCCGCGCGCTTGCGTCATGTCTGCTCGTGGGCGGCTTGCTGGCGATGGCCGGCTGCGGCGGCGGCTCGTCCGATCTCGACCGCTACATCGCCGAGGTCAAGGCGCGCAAGACCAAGGACATCGAGCCGATTCCGCAGATCAAGCCGTACCAGCCGTTCGAGTACGTTGCCGATGAGCGTCGCGATCCGTTCGTGTTCGTCGAACGCGCTGCCGAGAACGCCAACCCGACAGGCCCGCGACCCGATCTGCGGCGCAACAAGGAACCGCTCGAGGAGTTTCCGCTCGATGCGCTGCGCATGGTCGGCATCATCTCGACGCCGGCGGGCACCTATGCGCTCGTCAAGGCACCGGACGGTGTCGTGCACCGCGTGGCGGTCCACAACCACATGGGCCAGAACTACGGCGAGATCGTCCGCATCAGCGAATCAGAAGTGAGCCTGCTCGAACTCGTGCCGGATGGTTTCGGCGGTTGGACGCAGCGCCCGGCCAGCCTCGCGCTGAGCCAGTAAGGAAATCCAGGGAGTCGTCATGCTGAAGCTCACCGCCCGGTGGTCCAAACAACTCGTCGGCCTGCTGCTGTTGTGCATCGCCGGCACGGCGCCGGCACAGGGCCCCGCCCGCCTGCTGCAAGGTCTCGACTACGCCGCCCAGCAGGGCGATCGCGTGCTGCTGACGCTGACGCTGTCCGACGTCGCACCGCAGCCGGCGGTGTTCACGGTCGACCAGCCGGCGCGCATCTCGATCGATCTGCCCGACACCGGGCTCGCGCTCGCCGATCACTATCGCAAGGTCGGAATCGGCAGCGTCTCGGCGGTGGCCGCGGTCGAGGCCGGCGGCCGCACCCGCATCGTCGTCGAGCTCGCGCAAAGCGCGCCGTACACACTGCGTGCCGACGGCAACAAGCTCTACGTCACGATCGACAACGCACAGCCGGCGTCCGGCACTGCGGCGGCGGCCACGCGCGTCGAGCCTGCCGGCGCCAGCAGCATCAGCAACATCGATTTCCGTCGCGGCGAACAGGGTGAAGGCCGCGTCGTCGTCAGTCTGAGCAACCCGCGCGCCGTCGTCGACGTGCGCGACGACGCCGGCAAGATCGTCGCCGTGTTCAAGAACACCAGCGTGCCCGACAAGCTGATGCGCCGGCTCGACGTGCTCGATTTCGCCACGCCGGTGAAGTACATCGACATCCGCCGCGACGGCGCCAGCACGATCGTCGCGATCACGCCGGTTGCCGGTATCAGCTTCGATCAGGCCGCCTACCAGTCGGCCGGCCAGTTCACCGTCGAGCTGCAGCCGCTGACCCAGGAGAAGATCGAGGCCCGCAAGCGCGACGAGCCGCAGTACAAGGGCGAGCGCATCTCGCTGTCGTTCCAGAGCATCGACGTGCGCGCGCTGCTGCAGATCATCGCCGACGTGGCCGGTACCAACATGGTGATCAGCGACGCGGTCAAGGGCGACATCGCGATGCGCCTGCAGAACGTGCCCTGGGACCAGGCGCTCGACATCATCCTGCGCAGCAAGGGCCTCGGCATGCGCCAGCAGGGCAACGTGATGATGGTGGCGCCGATCGACGAGATCGCGCAGCGCGAGAAGGCGGAGCTGGAGGCGCAGCGGCAGAAGACCGATCTGGCGCCGCTGCGCTCGGAGATCATCCAGGTCAACTACGCCAAGGCCTCGGACATGAAAGCGCTGCTCGGCTCCGACAAGACCTCGCTGCTGACCGATCGCGGCCGCGTCACGGTCGACGAACGCACCAACACCCTGCTGGTGCTGGAGACGCGCGAGAAGATCGACGAGATCCGCGCGCTGGTCGCCAAGCTCGACATTCCGGTGCGCCAGGTGCTGATCGAATCGCGCATCGTCATCGCCAACGAGGACTTCGCGCGCGAGATCGGCACCAAGTTCGGCATCAGCTCGACCGGCACGATCGGCAATACGCGCATCGGCCAGAGCGGCAACAACACCGGCTCGCGCGATGCCGCCAACGGCACGACGCCGTCGGTCGACGATTCGTACATCGTCAATCTGCCGTCCGGGACGACGGGCGCGCCGTCGATCGGCTGGTCGATCCTCGGCACCGATTTCCAGGTCGATCTCGAACTGCAGGCGCTGCAGACCGAAGGTCGCGGCGAGGTCATTTCGTCGCCGCGCGTCGTCACCGCCAACGGCAAGCAGGCCGTCATCGAACAGGGCCAGGAAATCCCGTACCAGACCTCGAGCGGCAACGCCGGCACCAATACGCAGTTCAAGAAGGCCGTGCTGTCGCTGACGGTGTCGCCGCAGATCACGCCGGACAACCGCGTGATCATGGACCTCAACGTGACGAGCGACAGCAAGGGTTCCGACGTCAACACCGGCACCGGCAACACGGCGCCGGCGATCGATACGCGCAAGCTCGATACCCAGGTGCTGATCCGCAGCGGCGACACGGTCGTGCTCGGTGGCGTGTTTCAGCGGACGGTGAACAGCAGCGCCTCCAAGGTGCCGCTGCTCGGCGACATCCCGCTGCTCGGTGTTCTGTTCCGCAACAGCAACAAGGAAGACGCCAAGCGCGAACTGCTGATCTTCGTGACGCCGAAGGTTCTGCAGGAAGGGCTCAAGGTCGAGTGAGCGACATCGCGAAACGGGGGCCGGAAGGCCCCCGTTTCGCGTCGGCGCGCCGATTTACCGGATAATCACGAACCGGCGCTCCGGCGCCGACCGGTTCCGTCCGACGCCCCCGCTTCCGCATGCGTATTGCCAGCTGCCGCAACATCTTTCTGGTCGGCCCGATGGGCGCCGGCAAGACCACGATCGGCCGGCGCCTTGCCGAGCTGCGCCAGCTGCATTTCGTCGACAGCGACCACGAGATCGAATCGCGCACCGGCGTCGACATCCCGTACATCTTCGAAAAGGAAGGCGAGGCCGGCTTTCGCCGCCGCGAAAAGCAGGTGATCGCCGATCTCGTGCTGCAGCAGGACATCGTGCTGTCGACCGGCGGCGGTGCGGTGCTCGATGCCGACAATCGCCGCGCCCTCGCCGCGCACGGCTTCGTCGTCTACCTGCACGCCAGCGTCGAGCAGCAGCTCGCGCGTACCGCACGGGCCGACAACCGCCCGCTGCTGCAGCATGCGGCCGACCGCCGCGCGGTGCTGAGCCAGCTGCTGTCAGTGCGCGATCCGCTATACCGCGAGATCGCCGATCTGGTGCTGCCGACCGACGGGCGCAGCGCCAAGGGCCTCGTGCACGAGATCGTGCAGCAGCTCGATCGGGTTCCCGCACCCATTTGATACGATGCGCGCCGCCGCCAGCCCCGCGAACATGGACACTCTCGACGTCGAACTCGGCCCGCGCCGCTACCCCATTCACATCGGCGCCGGCCTGCTGCGCCAGACCGCGCTGTACGGCGAGGCCGCGCAGCGGCCGCTGCGTCTGATCACCGACGAGCATGTCGCCGCGCACTACCTGCCGGTCGTGCGCGAGACGCTGCGGCTCGATGAAGCGCAGGTGCTCGTGCTGCCGGCCGGCGAAGCGACCAAGACGCTGGCCAGCGTCGAACGTGTCATGGACTGGCTGCTGGCGACGCGGCTGCCGCGCGACGGCTGGCTGGTCGCGCTCGGTGGCGGCGTGGTCGGCGACCTCGCCGGCTTCTGCGCTTCCATCTACCAGCGCGGCGTCGACTTCATCCAGATCCCGACCACGCTGCTGGCGCAGGTCGATTCCTCGGTCGGCGGCAAGACCGGCGTCAATCACCCGCGCGGCAAGAACATGATCGGCGCGTTCCACCAGCCGCGGCTGGTGCTCGCCGACACCGACACGCTGAAGACGCTGCCGCCGCGCGAACTCGGCGCCGGCCTCGCCGAAGTCATCAAGTACGGCATGCTCGGTGACGCCGCGTTCCTCGGCTGGCTCGAAGAAAATCTCGATGCGCTGCGCCGTCTCGACGAGGCCGCGCTGCGCTACGCGATCCGCCGCAGCTGCGAAATGAAGGCGGCGATCGTCGCGCAGGACGAGCGCGAATCGCTGGCCGGCGGCGCCGGGCCGCGCGCGCTGCTCAATCTCGGCCACACCTTCGCGCACGCGATCGAGACCTACACGCACTACACCGAGTGGCTGCACGGCGAGGCGGTCGCCACCGGCCTGTGCATGGCCGCCGATCTGTCGGCGCGGCTCGGCTGGATCGGCGCCGACGACGCGCGGCGCTGCGAACAGCTGATCGCGCGCGCCGGCCTGCCGGTACGGCCGCCGGCCGGCATGCGCGCCGACGACTTCCGTGCGCTGATGAGCCTCGACAAGAAAGTCGCGAGCGGCAAGCTGCGTCTGATCCTGTTGCGCCGGCTCGGCGAGGCGGTGGTCAGCGCCGACTTCGACCCGGCCGCGCTCGACGCGACGCTGGCGCAGTACAGCGCCTGAACGCATGCCGACCGAGCTCGCGCCCTACGCTGCCGACGAGACGCGTTCGCGCGGCCGCCGGCACGATGAAGGCGGCTCCGGCCATCGCAGCCAGTACCAGCGCGATCGCGACCGCATCATTCATTCGGCCGCGTTCCGTCGCCTCGAATACAAGACGCAGGTCTTCGTCAATCACGAGGGCGATCTGTTCCGCACGCGGCTGACGCATTCGGTCGAAGTCGCGCAGATCGCGCGCACGATCGCGCGCAGCCTGCGTCTGCACGAAGATCTGTGCGAGGCGGTGTCGCTCGCGCACGATCTCGGCCACACGCCGTTCGGCCATGCCGGCCAGGACGCGCTCGACGCCTGCATGAAGCCCTACGGCGGCTTCGAGCACAACGCGCAGTCCCTGCGCGTGGTCGACGAGCTCGAGGACAAGTACGCCGAATTCCGCGGCCTGAACCTGATGTTCGAGACGCGCGAGGGCATCCTCAAGCACTGCTCGAAGGCGCGCGCCGCGCAGCTCGGCGAGGTCGCCGAGCGCTTCCTGACCAACCGCCAGACCACGCTCGAAGCGCAGCTCGCCAATCGCGCCGACGAGATCGCGTACAACAACCACGACATCGACGACGGTCTGCGCGCGCGCCTGCTGACGATCGAGCAGCTGCGCAGCGTCTCGCTGTTCCGCCGCCACCACGACGAAGTGCTGGCGCGCTACGGCGCGATCACGCCGAAGCAGCAGCGGCACGAGACGACGCGACGCATCATCAACACCCTGGTCGTCGATCTGATCACGCATACGCAGCGCACGCTCGCCGAAGCGCGCATCGAAACCCTCGACGACGTGCGCGCGCAGCCGCTGCCCTTGATCGGCTTCTCGCCGGCGGTTCGCGCCGAGAACGACGAGCTGAAGCGCTTTCTCTACGAACAGCTGTACCGCCACCATCAGGTCTACCGCATGATGGTGAAAGCCAAGCGCGTCATTCATGCGCTGTTCGAAGCCTTCATCGGCGATCCCAAGCTGCTGCCGCCGGATTTTCACGCCGAAGCGCGCCGCCTCGAGTCCGACGAAGGCGAGCACGGCCGTGCCCGCGTGGTCGCCGACTACATCGCCGGCATGACCGACCGCTACGCGCTCGACGAGCACGAGCGCCTGTTCGATCCGCGGCGCCTGCGCTGAACATCGGCGCAGCGTGCCGGCGCATCCTCGAAGCGCTGGAACGCGTCGCGGCCGCCGCGGCCGCCGCGATCGATGCGCTCGAAGTCGCAGGTGCTGTTCGAGCTTGCGCGGCTAGCGGTCGTGCGCGGACCGCAGCGCGGCGTTTCTCGACGGGTCGAATGCGAGCCTCACGACGTCGTACAAGCGACGCGTCGCGTGCTTCGTCAGGGCGATCGACGGCGCCGCATGAGCAGCGCGCGCCAGAGGCCGCCGCCGAGCAGCACCAACAGCGAGCCGAGCGTCCACGCGCCGCCGCCATCGTCGTCGTACCAGGCATCCCAGTACGCGTCGGTCGAGTTGCGGTAGCCGGTATAGCCGCCGGCGCTGGTATAGGCCTGCACCGTGTAGCTGCGCGCGCTGGCCTGGTCGTAATCGACGACGGTCAGAAAGTAAGTGCCCGGCTGCGGATCGCGGATGTTGACGAACTCGTCGCCGCCGGGCGCGGCGCCGACCTGGGCGTCCGGCACGTCGTAGACGTACGGTCCCGAATCCGCCAGGCCGATGCTGTAGCCGGCCGGCTGGCCGTAGCCGACCAGCAGGTCGAGATCGTTGCTGCCCTGCACGCGCAGCGTCAGCGTGTCCTGGCCCTGCGGCAGTGCGTCCAGCGTGAAGGCGTAGGTGTGGAACTCGTCATAGGCATCACGGCCGATCGTCGCCTGCACCGGCACGCCGTTGGCGAGCGGGCCGAACGGCACCGAGGCGTGGCGCGTCGTTTCGTAGCCGCCGTCGTCGACCAGCTGAAGGTCGAAGTCGAGGCGCCGGTAAGCGCCGAGATCGGCCGGCACCGTCACCGCGAAGTCGGCGCTGCGCCGCTCGCCGGCGGCGAGGTCGCCGAACACGAGCGGCGTGTCGGCGACGACGGGCCCGCTGTCCGTCGACAGCACCCCGCGCACGTTGTGCGCCGCCTGCCACAGGTTCTCGATCGTCACGCGCACGACCGTCGTCTCGCCGGGATCGAGCGCGCCGTTGCCGTCGGGGTCGACCTGGAACGCGCGCAGCAGCAGCGCCGGCCGCGGCGCGAGATCGAGCGCTTTCGGCGCGTCGAGGCGGCCCGAAGCGGTGCGCGCGGCGACGCCGTCGCCGGCATCGGCGCCCTCGACGAGGCGGCCGATGATTTCGCGGTAGTCGGCGTTCGGATGGACCATCCAGGTCAGTGCGGCGAGACCGGCGGCGTGTGCGGCGGCGAACGAGCTGCCGCTGACGCCGGGATCGATCTGGTAGCCGCCGACGGTGGTGCTGGCGATCTGCAGGCCGGGGGCGGCGACCGGGACGCGGGTCGCGCCGTAGCTGCTGAAGCTGGCGATCTGGTCCTGGCGGTTGGTCGCGGCCACGGCCAGCACGTTCGGCAGATCGTAGTTCGCCGGGTATGAGAGCCGTGACTGGTCGAGATCGGCGTCCTCGTTGCCGGCGGCCGTGACCAGCAGGATGCCGGCGTTGCCGAGATCGGCGATCGCGTCGTGCTCGGCCTGCGAGTAGAACGGCGAGGCGAAGCCGGCGTTGATGATGCGCGCGCCGTGCGTGCGTGCGTAATCGAACGCGGCGATCTCGCTGGCGGTGTCGAAGTCGAACTGCAGCGGCATCAGGCCGACGTGCCAGGCGATGCCGGCGACGCCGATGCCGTTGTCGCCGACCGCGCCGATAATGCCGGCGCTGAGCGTGCCGTGGACCTGCCAGGACGCATCCGGATTCGGATCGCTGTCGTTGTTGTCGAAGTCGTAGCCCGGCACCAGATTGGCGGCGAGATCCGGGTGATGGGTATCGACGCCGTCGTCGACGATCGCGACGATCACCGAGCCGTCGCCGGTGCGGTCGGCGCTGCCGTCGCCGTCGTGGTCCCAGGCCGTGCTCAGGCCGAGATCGGCGCCCGGCACGCCGGGGGCACCGCCATCGACCTGGTTCGGCTGGCCGCTGTTGAGCAGTGCCCACTGCTCGGCGAAGTACGGATCCGAAGGCTGCACCGCCTTGCGCCGCTTGAGATAGTTCGGCTCGGCGTAGGCGACCGCCGGGTCGGCGCGCAGCAGCGCCAGCGCGTCCTCGACACGCATCATCGACGGCAGTTGCAGGCTCTCGACGCGGTCGCCGCGCAGGCTGCGCTTGGCCTGCAGGCCGAGACTCTGCAGGCGGCCGCTGCCGGCGGCGGCGGCGGTCTTCCATCCGACGATCACTTCGTCACCGCGATAGTCCGGCGCGAGCGTGGACGGCGGGCGCGCGGCGTAAACCGAGGCGCTGCTGCCGGCGAGCAGCAGCGCGAACACCAGGCCTTGTTTCATCGAGGACTCCCCTGTCGTCACGATCTGCGAGGCGTCCAGATTACGGCGTGCGCCGGGCCTTGCGTGTTGCAGCGTGTATCGCCGCGTGACGCCGCCCGCCTGCCCGCGGCTGCGCCGCGGGCGTCGTCGTCAGTGCCCGTCCTGGCGATGCCCCGAATCCTGCGGTCGTGGCTGCATCGGGTTGCCATGCGGGCGTTGTGGCTCGCTGCGCGGCGTCTGCGGTCGCGGTGCGCTGTCCGGCTGGCGCGGCTGCGCGTCGCGCGAAGGCTCGCGCTGCTGGACCGGCGGCGGGAACGACCGCGTCGGCGCGGTCGTCGGCTGGCGCTGCGGCGTCTCGCGTCCGCGTTCGGGCTGCTCGTCACGCGGAGTCTGCGGCCGGCGCGTGTCGCCGCCGGACGGTTCCGGCCGCTGGTGGTTCTGCCCCGCGGCCGGCTCGCGCGGCAGTCCGCCGCCCTGGACCGGCCGGCCGCCGCGATCGGCCGGCACAGCCGGGTGCGGGTCGCGGCGCGCTTCGCTTTCGTGCCGGCGCTGCTCGGCGGTCGCCTCGACATGGGTCTGGCGGGCATAGGCTTCGTCATCGCGGTTCGGCCGCGCGCGCGTGCCGCCGTCGCCGCCGTTGAAGCTGACGCGGCCGGTCGTGACGCGGTCGAGATCGCCGTCGCGATAGACGTGGCGCACGCGGGTCACGTCGACGCGGTTGACGACCTGGTTGTAGTAGAAGACGTCGCCGCGCCAGTAACCGCCGTAGTAGCCGCTGCCCGGATAGCCGTAGCCATAGTTGATGCCGCCGTAGTAGCCGACGCGCGGGCCCCAGTAACCGGGCGTCCAGGTGTAGTAGCCCTCGCGCCAGACCCAGTAGCCCGGCGTCCACAGCATGCCGACCGGCGCCAGCACCCAGGCGCCGGGCACCCAGTAATAGGCGTCGCCGTTCCAGGCCCAGTAGCCGGGCGTCCACACGTAGCCGGGCCCCGGGCACCAGGGCTGCTCGTAAACCGGCAGCGGTGGCGGGCCGACGTTGACCGAGATGAAGACGGACGTGCCAGCCGTCGCGGCGCGCGGCGCGAACAGGACGGCCGCGAGCAGCAGGGCCAGGAAGCGAAGTCGGGAGGCGGTCATGGCGCGGTCCTCGGAAGTGACCATCGCACGCTATGACAGCGCACTGAATGGCCGATGAAGTACACGCCACAGCTTTACGCGCTTCGCCGCCCCGGCGCACTGATGCCGCTCAAGGTCGGAACCAGTCCTCGACGCGCAGGCCGGCGAGGCCGGCGAAGGCGCTGGCGCTGCGCGTCACCAGCGCCAGCTCATGGGTCGCGGCGATCGCCGCCAGCTGGCCGTCGAGCGAGGACCAGCCGCGGCGCGCGCGTTCGCGTTCGTTGCGCGCCAGCCACAGCGCCGACTCGCCGTCGAACGGCAGCGTCGTCGGCCCGGAGGCCAGCAGCTCGGTCGCGAAGGCCTGCAGCTGCTGGCGCCGCTCGCCGTCGTGCATCAGTTCGAGGCCGCGCAGCAGCGCGTAGCTGGCCGGCGCGGCGATCGCGCACAGCGCCTGGCGCTGTTCGAACAGCGTGAAGACGCGGCGGTTGCCGTTCGGCCGCGTCAGCTCGGCCAGCACCGGCAGGTCGAGCAGATAGGCGAGCTTGGCCATGCGCGGGTGCTCAGATGTCGCGCCAGCGCTCGAGCTCGGCGGCGCTGATGCCCTCGATGCCGGCCGGCAGCTGCTCGCGCCAGTTGCGGGCCCAGGCGGCGAAGTCGACGGCCGCGGCGGCGGCCGCGCGCAGGCGCGCGTATTCGGCTTCCGAGAGCAGGACCGCGACCGGCTGGCCGCGCCGCGTGACCTGCACCGGCTGGCCTTCCTCGGCCTCGTACAGCAGCTCGGTCAGGCGGTTCTTGGCATCGGCGATGGAGACGGCTTTCATGGGCGGCCCTGCGCGTGCACTCGGCAGATGGCTATTTAGATGGCCATTTTATGGCCCGGCAAGTGATTGATTCAAATGGGCACAATTCCTGCTGCCGGTTTCCTCCCGGGTTTTCGCTTGCGAGCGGGGCCGGCGCTCCTTATGGTCCGCTCCCCCGCAACCGTTTGCGGACCGCCGGCGTGCGTGCGCGCCGGACTTCATCCAGGAGCAAGCCTTATGTTCGACAGCCAGCCCGTCGGCCTCTACCGGCCGGAATTCGAGAAGGACAGCTGCGGTTTCGGCCTGATCGCCCACATGGACGACCAGCCTTCGCACAAGCTCGTGCAGACCGCGATCACGGCGCTGGCCCGCATGACGCACCGCGGCGCGGTCGCCGCCGACGGCAAGACCGGCGACGGCTGCGGCCTGCTGATGAAGAAGCCGGACAAGTTCCTGCGCAAGGTCGCCGCCGAACTCGGCCTCGATCTCGGCCCCGGCGACTACTGCGCCGGCAACATCTTCTTCTCGCAGGACGCGGCCCGGCGCGAGCGCGCCCGCGCGATCCTCAAGGAAAGCCTCGAGCTGCAGGGCCTGAAGCTCGTCGGCTTCCGCGTCGTGCCGACCGACAACGCCGCGCTCGGCGAGGAAGCGATGAAGAGCGTGCCGTTCGTCGAGCAGGTGTTCGTCACCGCGCCCGGCGAGCTGCACAAGTTCGCGTTCGAGCTGAAGCTGTACAAGGCCCGCCGCCGCGCCGAGAAGCTGGTCGCCGCCGAGGGCGACGCCGAGTTCTACATCACGCACCTGTCGTGCCGCGTGCTGGTCTACAAGGGCCTGGTGATGCCCGAGTACCTGCCGACCTTCTTTCCGGACCTGGCGAGCCCGGAACTGGAATCGTCGATGTGCGTGTTCCACCAGCGCTTCTCGACCAACACGCTGCCGCAGTGGCGGCTGTGCCATCCGTTCCGTTATCTGGCGCACAACGGCGAGATCAACACCATCTCCGGCAACCGCAAGTGGGCGTTGGCGCGTGCCAAGAAGTTCCAGTGCGAATCGCTGCCGGACATCGAGGAGATCGCGCCGCTGGTGAGCATGTCCGGCTCCGACTCGCAGTCGCTCGACAACATGCTCGAAGTGCTGCTCGCCGGCGGCATGGACATCTTCGCCGCGCTGCGCGCGCTGATCCCGCCGGCCTGGCAGAACGTCGAGGATCTCGATTCCGACGTGCGCGCGTTCTACGAGTACAACTCGGTCAACATGGAGCCGTGGGACGGCCCGGCCGGCGTCGTCATCACCGACGGCCGCTACGCTGCCTGCTGCCTGGACCGCAATGGCCTGCGTCCGGCGCGCTACGTCATCACCACCGACCGCCACATCGTGCTCGCCTCGGAAATCGGCGTGCACGACTTCAAGACCCAGGACGTCGTCGAGAAGGGTCGCCTGCGTCCGGGCGAGATCCTCGCCGTCGACACCGAGTCCGGCGCGCTGCTGCGGCCGGAAGACATCGACAAGATGCTGGCCGCGCGCAAGCCGTACAAGCAGTGGCTGAAGTCGAAGATGAAGCGCGTCGAGGCCTCGCTGTCCGACGATCCGAACTCGCTCGACGTGATGCCGCCGGACACGGTCGCGACCTATCACAAGATGTTCCAGCTGACCTTCGAGGAACGCGACCAGGTGCTGCGTCCGTCCGCCGAGGCCGGCCAGGAAGCGGTCGGCTCGATGGGCGACGACACGCCGTTCGCGGTGCTGTCGGAACGGCCGCGCTCGCTGTACGACTACTTCCGGCAGATGTTCGCGCAGGTCACCAACCCGCCGATCGATCCGCTGCGCGAGCAGATCGTGATGTCGCTCGAATGCCAGCTCGGCGCCGAGAAGGGCATGTTCGAGGAGACGCCGGAACGCGCCGCGCGCCTGCTGATCGACTCGCCGGTGCTGTCGGAAGCCAAGTTCAAGAAGCTGCTGGCGATCGGCAACGAAGACCCGGCGTTCGCGAGCCACATCCTCGACCTCAACTACGACCCGGCGCTCGGCCTCGAAGCGGCCGTCGCCCACCTGTGCGAGGAAGCGGCGGCTGCGGTGCGGGCCGGCAAGGTCGTGCTGGTGCTGTCGGATCGCGCGATCGAGCGCGGCAAGCTGCCGATGCATGCGCTGCTCGCGGTCGGCGCGGTCAACAACTATCTGGTCCACGAAGGCCTGCGCTGCGACTGCAACATCGTCGTCGAGACCGCGACCGCGCGCGATTCGCACCAGTTCGCGTGCCTGATCGGTTACGGCGCCTCGTGCATCTATCCGTACCTCGCCTACGCGACGCTCTATGAAATGGTCCGCTCGGGCCAGATCAAGAACAAGCCGGTCGAGGCGCTCGCGCAGTCGTACCGCAAGGGCATCAACAAGGGCCTCTACAAGATCATCTCGAAGATGGGCATCAGCACCATCTCGAGCTACCGCGGCGCGCAGCTGTTCGAGATCGTCGGCCTGTCCGACGAGGTCGTCGAGCGTTGCTTCGCCGACACCGTGTCGCGCATCCAGGGCGCGCGCTTCGTCGATCTGCAGTCGGAGCAGCAGGAGCTCGCCGACATCGCCTGGAGCGCGCGCAAGCCGATCGAGCAGGGCGGCCTCTACAAGTTCATCTACGGCGGCGAGTACCACGCCTACAACCCGGACGTCATCGCCACGCTGCAGAAGGCGGTGAAGACCGGCGACTACGGCGATTACAAGGTCTACGCGCGCCACGTCAACGAGCGCCCGGTCGCCACGATCCGCGATCTGTTCAAGCTCAAGGACGCGCAGCCGGTGCCGATCGAGGAAGTCGAGTCGGTCGAGTCGATCCTCAAGCGCTTCGACTCCGCCGGCATGTCGCTCGGCGCGCTGTCGCCGGAAGCGCACGAGGCGCTGGCGATCGCCATGAACCGCCTCGGCGGCCGCAGCAACTCGGGCGAAGGCGGCGAAGATCCGGCGCGCTACGGCACCGAACGCATGTCGAAGATCAAGCAGGTGGCGTCCGGCCGCTTCGGCGTCACGCCGGAATACCTGGTCAATGCCGAGGTGCTGCAGATCAAGGTCGCGCAGGGCGCCAAGCCCGGCGAAGGCGGCCAGCTGCCGGGCGACAAGGTCAATGAGCAGATCGCCAAGCTGCGCTACGCGCGGCCGGGCGTCGCGCTGATCTCGCCGCCGCCGCATCACGACATCTACTCGATCGAGGATCTCGCGCAGCTGATCTTCGACTTGAAGCAGGTCAACCCGCAGGCGCTGGTCTCGGTCAAGCTGGTGTCCGGCCCCGGCGTCGGCACCATCGCTGCCGGCGTCGCCAAGGCCTACGCCGACCTGATCACCATCTCCGGTTACGACGGCGGCACCGGCGCCTCGCCGCTGACCTCGGTGAAGTATGCCGGCACGCCGTGGGAACTCGGTCTTTCGGAGACGCACCAGACGCTGCGCATGAACAATCTGCGCGACAAGGTCCGCGTGCAGACCGACGGCGGCCTGAAGACCGGTCTCGATGTCATCAAGGCGGCGATCCTCGGCGCTGAATCGTTCGGCTTCGGCACCGCGCCGATGGTCGCGCTCGGCTGCAAGTACCTGCGCATCTGCCATCTCAACAACTGCGCGACCGGCGTCGCCACGCAGAACCAGACGCTGCGCAGCGAGTTCTTCATCGGCCTGCCGGAAATGGTGATGAACTACTTCCGCTTCGTCGCCGAGGAGACGCGCGAGTGGATGGCGCGGCTCGGCGTGCGCACGATCAAGGAGCTGATCGGCCGCACCGATCTGCTCGAAGTGTCGGAAGCGACGACCGGCAAGGCGCGCAATCTCGACCTGTCGCCGATCCTCGAATCGGCCGGCATGGTGCTGCCGAGCGCGCAGTACTGCATGTTCAACAACGAGCCGTTCGACAAGGGCGAGCTGGCCGAGGCGATGCTGCAGGACTGCCTGCCGGCGATCGAGCACAAGACCGGCGGCATCTTCCACTACTCGGTGTCCAACCGGCACCGCTCGATCGGCGCGCGCCTGTCGGGTGAGATCGCGCGCCGCCACGGCAACCTCGGCATGGCCGACAAGCCGATCACGATCAAGCTCAAGGGCGCGGCCGGCCAGAGCTTCGGCGTCTGGAACGCCGGCGGCCTGCAGCTCGAACTCGAAGGCGACGCCAACGACTACGTCGGCAAGGGCATGGCCGGCGGCCGCATCGTCGTCAAGCCGCCGCGCGGCGCGCGTTACGACACGCGTGAGGCGGCGATCATCGGCAACACCTGCCTGTACGGTGCGACCGGCGGCACCCTGTACGCGGCCGGCATGGCCGGCGAGCGCTTCGCGGTGCGCAACTCCGGCGCGCACGCGGTCATCGAGGGTTGCGGCGATCACGGCTGCGAGTACATGACCGGCGGCACCGTCGTCATCCTCGGTCGCACCGGCGTCAACTTCGGCGCCGGCATGACCGGCGGCTTCGCCTACGTGCTCGACGAGAAGCGCACCTTCGTCGACCGCTACAACCACGAGCTGATCGACATCCATCGCGTCGTCTCCGAATCGATGGAAGCGCACGAGAACTATCTGCGCAAGCTGGTGCAGGACTACGCCAGCGTGACCGGCTCGAAGTGGGCGCAGACCATCCTCGCCGACTGGGCCGACTACGTCGGCAAGTTCTGGCTGGTCAAGCCGAAGGCGGCCGAGATCGGTTCGCTGATCGATTCCGTGCGCGCCGCCGCGTAAACGCACAGCACCCGAACCAGGAAGAACCCAGATGGGCGCCAAGAACGTCAACCAGTTCCTCGACCTGCCGCGGCAGGATCCGAAGAAAGTCCAGGCCGAAGTCCGTATCCACGACTTCCGCGAGATCTACGGTCATTTCCCCGCCGAGCAGGCCAAGAGCCAGGCCGGCCGCTGCCTGTCCTGCGGCAATCCGTACTGCGAGTGGAAGTGCCCGGTGCACAACTACATCCCGAACTGGCTCAAGCTGGTCGAGGAAGGCAATCTGTTTGCCGCCGCCGAGATGTCGCACCGCACCAACTCGCTGCCGGAGATCTGCGGCCGCGTCTGCCCGCAGGACCGCCTCTGCGAAGGCGCCTGCACGCTCAACGACGGCTTCGGCGCGGTGACGATCGGCTCGATCGAAAAGTACATCTCGGATGAAGCCTTCAAGCAGGGCTGGCGTCCGGACATGTCGAAGGTCAAGTGGACCAAGAAGAAGGTCGCGATCATCGGCGCCGGCCCGGCCGGCCTCGGTTGCGCCGACGTGCTGGTGCGCAACGGCGTCAAGCCGGTGGTGTTCGACAAGTACAGCGAGATCGGCGGCCTGCTGACCTTCGGCATTCCGCCGTTCAAGCTCGAAAAGGAAATCGTGCAGCGCCGCCGCCAGATCCTCGAAGGCATGGGCGTCGAGTTCCACCTCAACACCGAGATCGGCAAGGATCTCGCGTTCGACGCGCTGCTCAAGGACTACGACGCGGTGTTCCTCGGCATGGGCACCTACACCTACATGAAGGGCGACTTCCCGGGCGAGGATCTGCCGGGCGTGTTCGAGGCGCTGCCGTTTCTGGTCGCCAACATCAATCGCGTGATGAACCGCGCCAGCGATACCGATCTTGCCTACGACATGAAGGACCAGCGCGTCGTCGTGCTCGGCGGCGGCGACACGGCGATGGACTGCAACCGCACCTCGATCCGTCAGGGTGCGGAGAGCGTGATCTGCGCGTATCGCCGCGACGAGGAGAACATGCCGGGCTCCAAGCGCGAAGTCGCCAATGCCAAGGAAGAGGGCGTCGAGTTCCTGTTCAACCGCCTGCCGGTCGAGATCGTCGGCAAGGACAAGGTCGAGGGCGTCAAGGTCGTCTCGACCCGGCTCGGCGCGCCGGACGCGCGCGGCCGTCGCAAGCCGGAAGTGATCGCCGGTTCCGAAGAGATCATTCCGGCCGATCGCGTCGTCATCGCCTTCGGTTTCCGGCCGAGCCCGGCGCCGTGGTTCGGCGCACACGACATCGCGCTGCACGACGACGGCCGCGTCAAGGTCAACGGCGGTGCGCTCGGCCAGCGCGCCCCGGCGGCCCTGCCGGCCGCTCAGTTCAAGTTCCAGACCGGCAATCCGAAGGTGTTTGCGGGCGGCGACATGGTCCGCGGCTCGGACCTCGTCGTCACCGCCGTCTACGAAGGCCGCGAAGCCGCCGAAGGCATCCTCGATTACCTGAAGGTCTGAGGACGCCGCGGTCCGAAAGCGCGCCGCGGCCCACGTCGCCGCCGATGGCGGCGGGCATCGATGACGGGGTCCGCGGCCCGGGCCTCGTCGTCACCGCCGTCACGTCAGGCCGCGAAGCCGCCGAAGGCATCCTCGACGGTTTGAGGGGCTGGGGTCGTCGGGAGAAAACGCCGCGCACTGCGCGGCGTTTTTCGTTGGCGACGGTTCGGTTCTCAGCTCGCGTGCGAGCAGAACGGCAGGCCGGTCGCGAAGCGGCGGCCGAGTTCGCGCAGCCAGCCTTCGAAGCTGGGATGCCAGTCGAATGCGTGCAGGGTCGCGGCGATCGCGAACGCCAGCAGGGCCGCGGCGAGGTACGGGAAACGGCGCGTGCCGGCCGGGCCGCGCAGCGCGGCGAACGTGGCCAGCGCGCCGCCGCCGAGCAGCAAACCGAACACGATCTCGATCGGCGTGTGCGCGCCGAGCGCGTAGCGCGACCAGGCGATCGCCGCGATTGCCGCGACGCCGAGCAGCGTCAGCAGTCCGCGCCGCCACGCGCTGCCGTCGCGCACCGCGCACAAGGTGATGCCGCCGTACACGAACAGGCTGAAGCCGGCATGCCCGCTGGGGCTGTGCAGGGCCCAGCCCGGCAGCGGGCAGGCGAGGAAATAACCCTTGAGCAGCGAGATCGTGCCGACGCAGAGCAGCAGCGCGCCGGACCAGGCGAGCGCGGCGCGCCGGCTGCCCGCGCGCGCGAGCCACAGCGCGACCAGCAGCGCCAGCAGCGACAGGACGGCGGCGTTGCCGAATTCGGTGAGGCGCTCGAGCATGCGTGCAACACGTGGCGGAGAAGGTCTTGCAGTGTGCAGGATGCGCGCCAGCTCGCACCATGCGCCGCCTCACGCAAGCGGGTCTGCCGCTGCCCTCTCCGGGCCGGCGCCATAGCGGCGGCGCAGCCGCCAGCCGATCACCACCGCCGTCGCCAGCGGACCGAACCAGGCCAGCATCTGCGCCGACCCAGCGTATGCGGGCAGCAGGCGCCCGAGGCCGATACCGAGGAAGGCGATATGCGTCGCCACGCCGGCGCCGAGCATGCCGCTGTAATGCGCATGCAGCCACCAGCGCGGCTGTTCGCCGCGCGCCGCCGCACGCAGCATCTGCACGCCGGCGTACAGGCCGACGGCGGAGAAGCCGGACAGCAGCACGGCGCCGCGCTGCAGCCCGTACGCGAGCAGCGCCACGGCGGCGGCGAGGTTGAGCCAGGCGAGCGCGCGATGCCAGGGCCCGTGGTAGCGGCGCCAGTCGCCGCGCCAGCGGATCGCCAGCCAGGCGTTCAGACAGGCGGTCGCGGTGATCAGGAACAGGTACAGCATGAAGACGCCGAACGCGACATCGCCGGCGGCGAGGCGCAGCAGCGCCATCGGCAGCGCCGTGGCGCCGATGCCGATCATCGCCAGCAGGAAGGTGCGGCCGGCGAGGCGGTGCGTCGTGCCCCCCTTGCGCGCGAGGCCGGCGCTCCAGAACGAGAGCAGGGCGAGGCCGCCGATCACGGCGTGGACGGCGAGCAGGAACGCGTACATGGGGAACTCCGGCTGAGGACGAGGCCAGTGTCGCGATGCCGCGGCGCGCGCGGCAGATGACGAATGTCAGGCGCCGGGGGTGACAAAACTCACCTTCCGCCGCGCCGCGCGCCGATGCGACACTGCGCCCATGCGCGAGCGCTCCCCGATCCATCCGACTGCGTTCCGCGGCGCGCTGTCGCCGCTCAACGTCGCCGCCTACCTGACCTGGGCCGTGCTCGCGTGGAGCGCGGCGCATGCCTTCGTGCGCAGCGGCCGCGCGCTCGACGCGCAGGTCCTGCTCGGCGCCGCCGGTTCGCTGGCGGTGCTGGCGCTGTTCGTCTGGCGCGATCGCAGCGGCGCCTCCGGCGCCGCCCGCGCGGTGCGTCAGCAGCGCCTGATCGTCGCCCAGATTCCCTGCGCGCTGCTCGCCTGCTGGGGCCTGCGCGACGGCCTGCAGCCGATTCTGCTGGTGCTGGTCGCCGCGCAGCTCGCCGCCGTGCGGGGGCCGCGCGCCATCGTCGCCTGGCTGCTGCCGGCCAATCTCGCGCTCGGCGTGATTCTGGCGATGCGCTACGGCTGGCGTGTCGACGTGGCGATCTCGCTGGCGGCGATGGCCGGCTTCCAGGCTTTCGCCGCGCTGTGCGCCGGCTATGCCGCGGCCGCCGAGCGCGCGCGCGACGCCGCGCTGCAGGCGCAGGCGCAGCTGCAGGCGGCGCAGGTCCTGCTCGCCGAGGGCGCGCGCGGCGACGAGCGCCTGCGCCTGTCGCGCGAGCTGCACGACGTCGCCGGCCACAAGCTGACGGCGCTGAAGCTGCATCTGGCGCTGGCGGTGCGCCATCACGCCGGCGACGAAACGCTGCAGCTGTGCCGCCAGCTCGCCGACGAGCTGCTGCAGGAAGTGCGCGCGGTGGTCGGCACGCTGCGCCGCGACGAGGGCATCGACCTGCGCAGCGCGATCGCCGCGCTGGCGCTGCCGCTGGCCGGCGCCGGGCCGCGCATCGAGCTGCGTCTCGACGAGCAGGTCCACGTCGCCGATCTGCAGCGCGCGCAGACGCTGCTGCGCTGCGCGCAGGAAGGCCTGACCAACGCGCTGCGCCACAGCGGCGCGCGGCGCGTGCGCATCGGTCTGCGCGACGACGCCGGCGGGCTCGAACTGTGCGTCGAGGACGACGGCCGCGGCCCCGGCGACGCCGCGCCGGGCCACGGGCTGACCGGCATGCGCGAACGGCTCGCGGCGCTCGGCGGCCGGCTCGACTTCGGCCCCGCCGCGTCCGGCGGCACGCTGCTGCGCGTGCGGGTGCCGCCGCCATGAGGCGCCTGCGCGTCGCGCTCGGCGACGATCAGGCCCTGGTGCTGAGCGGCCTGGCGGCGCTGCTGCAGGAACTCGGCGGCATCGACATCGTCGTGCAGGCGCGCGACGGCGCCGAGCTGCTGCAGGCCTTGCAGCGCGAAGCGGCCGGGCACGGCGGCGTCGATGTCGTCGTCACCGATGTGCGCATGCCGCGCCACTCCGGCATCGAGGTCGTGCGTGCCTTGCGCGCGCGCGGCGACTACACGCCGGTGCTGCTGCTGACGACCTTCGACGAGCCGGCGCTGCTGCAGGGCGCGCGCGCCGCCGGCGCACAGGGTTTCATGCTCAAGGACGCCGCGCCCGAGGAACTGCAGCGGGCGATCGAACGCCTCGCCGCCGGCGACACGCTGCTCGCGCCGGTCAGCACGGCCGGCCTGCCGCTGGCGGCCAGCGACGCGGCGCCGGCGCGTCTGACCGGGCGCGAGATCGCCGTGCTGCGGCTGGTCGCCGGCGGCTACTCGAACAAGGAGATCGGCCGCGCGCTCGGCATTTCCGACGGTACCGTGCGCAATCACCTGAGCGAGATCCTCGCGCGCCTCGACGCGCGCGATCGCACGCATGCGGTGATGAAGGCACTGGCGGCGCGGCTGATCTGAGCCGCGCCGGCGCGGCGGCGCTCAGACGCCGATGCGCGCCAGGGCCTCGGCGATCAGACGATGCGTCAGCACCTCGGCGTCGACGCCGGTCGCGAGCGCGCGGCTCAGCGCCGCCGCCTGCCCGGACCACAGCGGCTGGAAGTCGCCGCTGCCGGCGGCCTCGGCTTTGGCGCGCAGCGGCGCGAGCGCGGCGCCGGCGAGCGGGAACGCCGGCGCATCGGCGCTGAGCGGGCCGAGCTCGCGCATCAGGCGGTTCATCAGGCTGCGCGCCGGCCGGCCGCTGAAGACATTGGTCAGCGCCGTGCCGTCGTCGCGCGCGCCGGCCAGCGCGGCGCGGTGCACGGCGGCGACATGAGCCTGCGGCGTGTAGAGATACGCGGTGCCGATCTGCACGGCCGCCGCGCCGAGCGCGAACGCGGCGGCGATGCCGCGCGCGTCGCCGATGCCGCCGGCGGCGATCACCGGCACCGCGACTGCATCGACGATCTGCGGCAGCAGCGCGAACAGGCCCGGCTGCGTGGCGACGTCGTCGCACAGGAACAGGCCGCGATGGCCGCCGGCCTCGGCGCCCTGCGCGATCACCGCGTCGACGCCGCGCGCCGCCAGCCAGCGCGCCTCGGCGACGGTGGTCGCCGAGGCCAGCACCGTCGCACCGGCGGCGCGCACGCGCGCCAGCAGCGTCGCCTCCGGCAAGCCGAAGTGGAAGCTGACCGCGGACGGCCGCAGCGCCTCGACCAGCGCGCAGGCCTCGGCGTCGAACGGCCGGCGGCTGGCGCCGGCCGCCGCGTCCGGATCGGCGCCGAGCTCGGCGTAATACGGCTGCAGCCGCGCTCGCCAGCGCGCGAGCGCCGCAGTGTCGTCCGGCGGCGGCGTGTGGCAGAAGAAGTTGAGATTCAGCGGCGCGTCCGGCAGCGCCGCGCGAAAGCGCGCGACTTCGTCGCCGATCTGCGCGGCCGACAGCATCGCGCATGGAATTGAGCCGAGCGCGCCGGCACGCGCGACGGCGAGCGCCAGCGCCGCGCCCTGCGCGCCGGCCATCGGCGCCTGGATCAGCGGATGCTCGATGCGCAGCAGCGTCGCGGCGCGACGCTCGGGCCAGTGTCGGTGCATGCGCGGGCTCCCGGCTCAGGCCTGCTGGCGGCGGCGGAACTCGGCGACCTTATGGCGGTTGCCGCAGACCGCCATGCTGCACCAGCGCCGCTTGTGCGACTTGGTGCGGTCGTAGAACCAGAGGATGCAGTCCGGGTGCTCGCAGCGGCGCACGAGCGCGAAGTCGCCCTCGACCAGCAGCTCGGCGGCCTGCTCGGCGAGCGGCGCGAGCCGCGCGCGCGGCGCCGTGCTGGCATAGGTCCAGACCAGGTGCGGCGCCGCGCCGCGGGCCCAGGCGAGCTGCGCGTAACTGCTCGCCTCGCGCAGGAATTCGTTGAGCACCGCCGGATCGCCGCGGCGGCCGGCCTTGCGCTGCTCGACCAGCGCGCGCACCGCCTCGCGCAGCCGGCGCGCCTCGGCGAGCAGCTCGCCGCGCGCATAGCGGGCCGTGCCGCCGCTGGCGCCGGCGCCGTAGCCGGCCTGCTCCAGCCAGCGCTCGACATCGGCGTCGCTCTGCCAGAAATCGACGGTCACGCCCTCGGGCCGCGCGACCGTGTTCAGCAGATCGAGCGCCGGATGGTCGCCGACGAAATAGGGCTGATGGCCGCTGGGCGGGGGAGGCAGGGACGACGGGACCGGCATGACGTTTCTCCGATGGCGCACTGTAACCTGCAATGTGGCTATTGACAAGTTACAAAACCCCGCTACTCTGGGCGCCGCAGTAACCGCTAAAACGCATTTAACAAGTTACAACGGAGCCCGTTCCATGCCTGCCGACAGCGTCGCCGCCGAGTCCGCCGCAGTGTCCGTCCACCATCGCCATGTCGACGCCGACGGCGTGCGCGTCTTCTATCGCGAGGCCGGCCCGGCCGACGCGCCGGTCGTGCTGCTGCTGCACGGCTTTCCCAGCTCCTCGCACATGTTCCGCGGGCTGATTCCGTTCCTGGCGCGGCACTACCGCGTGATCGCGCCGGACCTACCGGGCTTCGGCTTCACCGAAGTGCCGGCGGTGCGCGGCTACGTCTATACGTTCGAGGCGCTGGCGCGGACCGTCGACGCCTTCACCGCGGCGCTCGGGCTGCGCCGCTACGCGCTCTATGTCTTCGATTACGGCGCGCCGACCGGCTACCGCCTCGCGCTCGCCCATCCCGAGCGCGTCAGCGCGATCGTGTCGCAGAACGGCAACGCTTACCTCGACGGTCTCGGCGACGCCTGGGAGCCGATCCGGCGCTACTGGGCCGAACCGAGCGCGGCGCATCGCGAGGGCCTGCGCGAGATCCTGTCGCTGGCCGGCACGCGCTGGCAGTACGAGCACGGCGTGCCGGACGCGAGCCTGATCGCGCCGGAGGCCTATGGGCTCGACGCGCTGCTGATGCAGCGGCCGGGCAATGCCGAGATCCAGCTCGATCTGTTCCTCGACTACGCCAGCAATCTGGCGCTGTACCCGGCGTTCCAGCAGTACTTCCGCGACACGCAGGTGCCGCTGCTGGCGATCTGGGGCCGCCACGACCCGTTCTTCGTGCCGGCCGGCGCCGAGGCCTATCGCCGCGACAACCGCAACGCCGTGGTCGAGCTGCTCGACACCGGCCACTTCGCGCTCGAAACGCATGCCGCGCACATCGCCGCGCGCATCCGCGCCGTGCTCGGCGCCGCGATCGTCTGAATCCCGATTGCCGTTCCCCCCGAAGCAAAAGGAGCATTGCCATGAGCCGTCTCACCATCAGCCCCGTCGCCCAGGCCGCCGGCGACACCGCCGAGCTGTACGCCGGCCTGCAGCGCGCGATCGGCAAGGTGCCGAACCTGTACGCGACGATCGGCACGCACGCGCCGCTGGTGCTCGCGCAGGTGCTGCAGAACGGCGCCGCGCTGAAGCGCGCGTCGCTGACACCGCGCGAGCAGGAAGCGATCAATCTGGCGATCAGCGAGGCGACCGGCTGCGACTACTGCATCGCCGCGCACACGCTCGCCGCCAAACGCGCCGGCTACAGCGACGCGCAGGCGCGCGCGCTGCGCAGCGGCGCCTACGCCGACGACGCCCGCATCGACGCGCTGATCCGCTTCGCGCTGCGCCTGCTGCGCGAGCGCGGCACGCTGGCCGCCGAGCACGTCGAGGCGCTGCGCGCCGCCGGCTACACGGACCGCCAGCTGGTCGAAATCCCGCAGGCCGTCGCCGCGATCCTGTTCACGAACATGGTCAACCGCATCAACGACACGACGCTGGACTTTCCGGTGCCGGCCTGACGGTGCGCGCGTGGCCCGCCGGCGGACGGGCCACGCCCCGCGCGGCGACGCGCTGGGCTACGATGCGGCCCCCGCGCCCTGCCCGCACGCCTCCATGTCCGAAATCCTGCTGAATCCGAACGAGGCGCGCGTCGTCGCCTCGCTCGTCGAGAAGTCGCTGACGACGCCGCAGTACTACCCGATGACGGTCAACGCCATCATGCTGGCCGCCAACCAGAAGAGCTCGCGCAGTCCGGTGATGCAGCTCAGCGAGGGCGAGATCGGCAACGCGCTGAACCAGCTCGAGGAGCTCAAGCTGGTCGGCCGCGACAGCTTCAGCGGCCGCGCCCAGAAGTGGCGCCACCAGTTCCTGCACCAGATGCTGCTCAAGCCGCAGACCCAGGCGGTGCTGGTGACGCTGATGCTGCGCGGCCCGCAGACCATCGCCGAGCTGCGCGCCAACGCGTCCGGCCTCAACGGCCCGGGCGACGACGACGGCGTGCGCGCCGCGCTCGACGACCTCGCCGACCGTGCCCATCCATTGGTGATGCAGCTGCCGCGCGCGTCGGGCCAGTCGGCGGTGCGCTATGCGCATCTTCTGTGCGGCGCCGACGCGGTGCCGGCACCGGAAGCGGGCGCGGCAGCGCCCGAACGGCGCGCCGAGCCGGGCCGGATGGCCGCGCTGGAGGCCCGCATCGAAGCACTCGAAGCGCGGATTGCCGAGCTCGAACAACAGCTTGGCGTCAGCCCGCCGACCGCGGGCAGCGCCGGCTGAAGACCGCGGCCGCCGCCCGGCGGCCTGTGTCCAGATGTCAAACGCGCTGGCAGAGCGCGTGCGTATGAACGGCTGTCGTCCCCGCGCGGGACTCGCTTTGCGATCCGTTCATGGCGCTGTACCAGACCCGCATCGGTACCCGTGGCTACCGCTTCGACGATCTGAAGGCGGTGCTGGCCTGCGCGTCGCCGCGCCGCTCCGGCGACGAGCTGGCGGGCCTGGCCGCCGACAACGACGAGCAGCGCGTCGCCGCGCGCCGCGTACTCGCCGAGCTGCCGCTGCGCCACTTCCTCGACGAAGCGCTGGTGCCGTACGAGGACGACGAAGTCACGCGGCTGATCGTCGACACCCACGACACCGCCGCCTTCGCGCCGGTCGCCGATCTGACGGTCGGTGAATTCCGCGACTGGCTGCTGTCGTACGACGCGACCGGCGCGGCGCTCGGCGCGCTGGCGCCGGGCCTGACGCCGGAAATGGTCGCCGCGGTCAGCAAGCTGATGCGCAACCAGGACCTGATCGCGGTCGCCGCCAAGTGCCGCGTCGTCACCGCGTTTCGCACCACGCTCGGCCTGCCCGGCCGGCTCGGCTCGCGCCTGCAGCCGAACCATCCGACCGACGACCCGATGGGCATCGCCGCCTCGACGCTCGACGGCCTGCTGTTCGGCATCGGCGACGCGGTGATCGGCATCAACCCGGCGAGCGATTCGGTGCCGGACACCATTCGCCTGCTCGACATGCTCGACGAGCTGCGCCAGCGCTTCGAGATTCCGACGCAGTCCTGCGTGCTTGCGCACGTCACCACCAGCCTGCGCGCGATCGAGCGCGGCGCGCCGCTCGATCTCGTGTTCCAGTCGATCGCCGGCAGCGAAGCGGCCAACCGCGGCTTCGGCATCGACCTCGCCGTGCTGCGCGAAGGCCTGGCCGCGGCGCGCTCGCTGAAGCGCGGCACGGTCGGCGACAACGTCATGTATTTCGAGACCGGCCAGGGTTCGGCGCTGTCGGCCGACGCCCATCACGGTGTCGACCAGCAGACCATGGAAGTGCGCGCTTACGCGGTGGCGCGCGCCTTCGAGCCGCTGCTGGTCAACACGGTGGTCGGCTTCATCGGTCCGGAATATCTCTACGACGCCAAGCAGATCATCCGCGCCGGCCTCGAGGACCACTGCTGCGGCAAGCTGCTCGGCCTGCCGATGGGTGTCGACGTCTGCTACACCAACCACGCCGAAGCCGATCAGGACGACATGGACACGCTGATGACGCTGCTGGCGACGGCCGGCGTCAACTTCGTGATCGCCGTCCCCGGCGCCGACGACGTGATGCTCAGCTACCAGAGCCTGTCGTATCACGATGTCCTGGGCCTTCGGCATCTCACCGCGCGCCGGCCGGCGCCGGAGTTCGAAGCCTGGCTGGCCCGCATCGGCCTGCTCGACGCGAACGGCGCGCTGCCGCCGCCGGCGCGCGACGCGCGCGCGCTGCGCCAGCTGCTGGCGCTGAACGGCTGACAGGCGCGATGAACGAACTGCCGCCCGACCCGTCGCCCGACGATCCGCGCCAGGACCCGTTCGCGCGCTGGCGCACGGCGACGCGCGCGCGCATCGGCCTCGGCCGCGCCGGCGACGCCTTGCCGACCGCGGCGCTGCTCGATTTCCAGGCGGCGCACAGCCGCGCCCGCGACGCCGTGCACGGCCGCGTCGATTTCGACGCCATCGCCGCGCAGCTCGCCGGCACGTTCGCGGCGCCGCCGCTGCGCGTGCGCTCGCGCGCCGCCGACCGCGCCGTCTACCTGCGCCGTCCGGATCTCGGCCGCCGCGTGCACGCCGACGATCTTCCGCAGCTGCAGGCTGCGGCCGCCGGCGGCGCGGGTTTCGAGCTGGCGTTCGTGGTCGCCGACGGCCTGTCGGCGGCCGCCGTCAACGCGCACGCCGCGCCGCTGCTCGCGCAGCTCGCGCCGCGGCTCGCCGGCTGGCGGCTGGCGCCGGTGGTGCTCGCCAGCCAGGCACGCGTCGCGCTCGGCGACGAGGTCGCCGAGGCGCTCGGCGCGCGCCTGGTCGCGGTGCTGATCGGCGAGCGTCCGGGCCTGTCGGTCGCCGACAGCCTCGGCATTTACCTGACCTACGCGCCGCGCGTCGGCTGCCTCGACGCCGCGCGCAACTGCATCTCGAACATCCATGCCGACGGGCTCGGCTACGCGCGCGCCGCCGACACGCTGTGCTGGCTGCTCGACGAGGCACGGCGCCTGCGCCTGACCGGCGTCGCGCTCAAGCTCGACGCGCCGCCGGCATCACTGGGCAACAGCGGTACATCCATCACCTCTGGGGACATTGGGAGCAGCAGTCATGAGTGAAGAAACCAAGCCGGCGCTCAAGAAGAGCCTGAGCGGCTGGCATCTGTGGGGCATCGCCGTCGGCCTCGTCATTTCCGGCGAATACTTCGGCTGGAGCTACGGCTGGGCCTCGGCCGGCACGCTCGGCTTCCTGGTCACGACGGCGCTGGTCGCCGTGATGTACGCGACCTTCATCTTCAGCTTCACCGAGCTGACCACGGCGATCCCGCACGCCGGCGGACCGTTCGCGTACAGCTACCGCGCGTTCGGGCCGTTCGGCGGCTTCATCGCCGGCTTCGCGACGCTGATCGAGTTCGTGTTCGCGCCGCCGGCGATCGCGCTGTCGATCGGCGCCTATCTCAACGTGCAGTTTCCGGCGCTCGATCCGAAGCTGGCCGCGGTCGGCGCGTACCTGATCTTCATGACGCTCAACATCGCCGGCGTCACCATCGCCGCGACCTTCGAGCTGTGCGTGACGCTGCTGGCGATCTTCGAGCTGCTGGTGTTCATGGGCGTGGTCTCGCCCGGCTTCTCGTGGAGCAATTTCACCGCCAACGGCTGGGCCGGTGCGTCGACGTTCTCGGGCGCGGCGATCGGCGGCATCTTCGCGGCGATCCCGTTCGCGATCTGGTTCTTCCTCGCGATCGAGGGCGCGGCGATGGCCGCCGAGGAAACCAAGGAGCCGAAGAAGGTCATCCCGAAGGCCTACGTCGGCGGCATCCTGACGCTGGTGGTGCTGGCGTTCGGCGTGATGTTCTTCGCCGGGGGCGTCGGCGACTGGTCGAAGCTGTCGAACATCAACGATCCGCTGCCGCAGGCGATGAAGATCGTCGTCGGCGAATCGAGCGGCTGGCTGCACATGCTGGTGTGGATCGGCCTGTTCGGCCTGATCGCCTCGTTCCACGGCATCATCATGGGCTACTCGCGGCAGATCTTCGCGATGGCGCGCGCCGGCTACCTGCCGGGCTTCTTCGCCACCGTGCACCCGAAGCGCAAGACGCCGCACTGGGCGATCCTCGCCGGCGGCGTGATCGGCATCCTGGCGATCTTCTCGGATACGTTCATCCAGATCGGCGGCCAGCCGCTGACGGCGAACATCGTCACCATGTCGGTGTTCGGCGCGATCCTGCTCTACATCGTCTCGATGCTGAGCCTGTTCAAGCTGCGCCGCTCCGAGGCGACGCTGGAGCGGCCGTTCAGGGCGCCGTTCTATCCGGTCTTTCCGGCGATCGCGCTGGGCCTCGCCGTCGTGTTCCTGGCGACGATGATCTACTTCAACCAGGTCGTCTTCCTGCTGTTCCTCGGCCTGTTCGCGATCAGCCTCGTGTTCTACTTCCTCAGCAAGAACGCGCGCGCCGAAGCGCTGCAGGCCGACGCCATGCTGAGTGCCGCGCCGGGGCCGGCGCAGGGCTGAATCGGGCGCTCCCCGGCCGCTGGGTGAAACTCACCCGCGGCCGCCGCTGCCGGCTTGCACGCTTCTTGCTGAATGCAAGACGGTTGCTCGGGGAGTGCTGTAGCGGTATCGGGGCCGCGACGGGGGTCGCGGCCCCATTTTGCGAGGTGGGCCGATGCCGATCGCCCGGACTGTGGACGCCGCGCCGCCGCGGCACGTGCTGGCTGCCGCCGCGAGCGGCGTGACGCGTTTCATCGCCGCCGAGGGCGGCGATGCCGAGCGCGTGCTCGAACGCGCCGGCGTGCCCGCCGAGCGCATCGCCGATCCGCTGCTGCCGCTCGATCTCGGCGCCTACTGCGCGATGATGGAGCTGGCCGCCGCCGATACCGGCGACGCCAATTTCGGTCTGCGCTTCGGCCAGCAGTTCGAGCCCGAGCAGCTCGGCCTGATCGGCCATATCGCGCTCGCCGCGCCGACGCTCGGCGCCGCGCTCGACGCCTTCGCCGGGTTGTTCCCGTTCCACCAGCAGGTCACCGAAACGTGCTTTGCGCGCAACGGCGACACGCTGCGCCTCGAATACCGCATTCTCGACGGCCGCATCGTCGAGCGCCGCCAGGATGCCGAGCTGACGATGGGCATGTTCGCCAACGTGCTGCGCCGCTGTCTGGGCCGCGACTGGGCGCCGGACGAGGTGCAGTTCGAGCATCCGCAGCCGGGCGACACCCGCGAACACCGCCAGGCCTTCGCCGCGCCGGCGCGCTTCGGTCAGCGCAGCAACGCGCTGCTGTTCCGCTGCCGCGATCTCGAGCGACCGATGCCGGGCCGTGATCCGGCCGCCTTCGTCGCGCTGCGCGAGGAACTGCGCCGCGTCGCCGGCAGCACCGGCGCGCTGGGCTTCATCGACCGCGTGCGCGGCGAAGTGCGCTCGCGGCTGTCCAGCGGCTATCCGCATGTCGACCAGATCGCCGCGGCCCTTGGCCTCGCGCGCTGGACCCTGCAGCGCCGCCTCGCCGAGCACGGCTGCAGCTATGCCGGGCTGGTCGAGGACGTGCGCCGCGAGCTGGCGACGCGCTATCTCGCCGAACGCCATCTGCCGGTCGGCGACATCGCCGGCCTGCTCGGCTATTCCGAACTCAGCGCCTTCACGCGCGCCTTCCTGCGCTGGTTCGGTGTGGCGCCGACGCAGGCGCGCCGCCGGCAGGACGCACCGCTGTAGGCCAGCGCTTCGAATCGCCGGCGAGCGCTCCGGAACCGGCCGATCCTGCTGCGTGGCCGGACCGCTTCGATGAACGCCCTGTCCCGACGAGCGTCGGGAAGACGGAGTCGGTTCGCGCCATGCGCCGCGCCGGCGTTTCCGTCGCCGCTTCGCCCTCGCACTCCGCAGGCGCGCCGCACGGCCGCGATCGTCATTCCGGACGCAGCCCTTGGGCGCGCCCGCGTGCGCATGCCAGAATCCGCGCCGCCGAGTCGCGGCGATGATTCCGGAGCCTTCAGGCCATGCACGCCTTCCTGACCCTGCTGCGCCGTCGGTGGGTGGCTTTGAGCGTGACGGCCGGCGTGCTGCTGCTGTACACGCTGCTCGGCTTCCTGCTGGTGCCGCACGTCGCGCGCTCGGCGCTCGGCGACTACGTCGAGCAGCATCTCGGCCGCCACCTCGCGATCGGCGCGCTGCGCTTCAATCCCTACACCTTCGTGGTTGGCGTCGACGAGCTGAAACTCACCGAGGCGGACGGCACGCCGCTGCTCGGCTTCTCCTCGCTGCGCGTCGATTTCGAGCCGTGGACCTCGCTGTTCACCCGCTCGATCGCCTTCAAGGAACTGACGCTGGCCGGCCCCGACGTCAACGTCATCCTCGGCGCCGACGGCACGCTCAATCTCGCCAGGCTCGCGCCGCCGGCGGAGGAAGCGAAGCCGGCCGCAAGCGAAGCGGCGACGATCCCGCGCATCCGCATCGGCGCACTGACGGTCAGCGACGGCCGTGTCGTCTTCGAGGACCGCAGCCGGCCGCAGCCGTTCCGCACCGAACTCAAGCCGATCCGCTTCGCGCTCACCGATTTCCGCACGATCGCGGACTACCAGAACGTCTACCGCTTCGACGCGGCGAGCGCCGCCGGCGAGCGCTTCGACTGGTCCGGCCGGTTCACCGTGCAGCCGCTCGCCTCGCAGGGCGATTTCGGTGTGCACGGCCTGCTCGCCACGACCATCGCCGACTATCTGCAGGATCAGCTGCCGGTGCAGCTGCGCTCCGGCAGTGTCGATCTGAACGGGCACTACACGTTCGCGCTGCAGCCGGCGCTCGACGTCGGCGTGACGCTGCCGGCGATCACGCTGCGTGACGTCGCCGTCGCCGCGCACGATGCCGGCGACGGCGCGCCGCCGGTCGCCGTCCGGCAGCTCGGCATCGATACGCTGGCCTTCTCGCTCGCGCGTCGCGAGCTGACGATCAAGGCCGTCAACATCGACGGTGCGAAGCTCGACGTGCGTCGCGAGCGCGACGGCAGCCTCAATCTGATGAAGCTCGCCGGCGGCGGCAAACTACCCGCCGCTTCGTCCGCGCCTGCCCCGGCCCCGGGCGCGGCGCCGGCACCTGAGCCCGCCGCCCCCGCCGCCAACGGGGCGACAGCCGCGCCGACCGGCGCGCCGGCGCCGGCGCCGGCGATGCGCATCGCCGTCGCGCGCGTGCAGCTCAACGACGCCGCCGTCGGCTTCGAGGACCGCACGACGCGCCCGGCGGCGCACTTCACGCTGGCGCCGATCACGGCGAGCGTCGACGGCTACCGCAGCGATACGGACGCCACGCTCGATGTCGACGCGAAACTGGGCATCGACGGCCGCTCGCAACTGTCGGTGCACGGTAGGACGCGGCTGCAGCCGCTGAGCGCGCAGCTCGCGCTGCAGCTCGACGGCTTCTCGCTCGCGTCCGTGCAGCCCTACGTCGCGCAGGCGACCAACGCGACCGTGCGCAGTGGCGTGCTGGCCGTCAAAGGCGATCTCGACCTCGCGCAGGCGGCGGACGGCACGATGCCGCTGCGCTTTCGCGGCGGCGTGAAGGTCGACGACTTCCGCGCCAGCGGCAGCGGCAGCGGCGAAGGCAGCAAGGCGCACGACGATTTCGCACGCTGGCAGCAGCTGGCGATCGACGGCCTCGATTTCTCGCTGGCGCCCGACAGGCTCGGCATCGAGCGCGTCACGCTGACGCGGCCCTACGGTCGCGTCGTCATCAATCCCGACCAGACACTCAACGTCGCGCAGATCCTCAAGCCGGCGTCGCCGGCCGCCGCGAACGCCGCACCGCCGCCGAAGACGGCGCAGACGGCGAAGAACGGCGCCGCCGGCGCTTCGATGCCGATCCGCATCAAGGAAATCCGCATCAACGACGGCTCGGCCTTCTTTGCCGACCGCTCGATCGAGCCCTCGTTCGCCGCCGGCATCGTGCGGCTGCGCGGCAGCGTGAAGAACCTGTCGAGCGATCCGCAGGCGCGCGCGACGATCACGCTCGACGGCCAGGTCGACCGTTATTCGCCGGTCGAGATCCGCGGCACCTCGAGCTTGCTCGCCGCGACCGAGTACACGGACGTGACGCTCGCCTTCCGCAACATGGAACTCACCACGTTCAATCCGTACTCCGGCAAGTTCGCCGGCTACAACATCGCCAAGGGCAAGTTGACGACGGAGCTGTCGTACAAGATCCACCAGCGCGAACTCGAAGCCGAGCACCACGTGATCGTCGACCAGCTCGAATTCGGCGAGGCGACCAACTCCAAGGACGCCGCGCCGCTGCCGATCAAGCTGGCCGTGGCGCTGCTCAAGGATCGCAACGGCATCATCGATCTCGAACTGCCGGTGCGCGGCAACCTCGACGATCCGGACTTCAAGTACGGCAAGATCGTCTGGAAAGTGCTCGGCAACATCGTGACGAAGATCGTCACGGCGCCGTTCGCCGCGCTCGGCGCGCTGTTCGGCGGCGGCGAGGAGCTGTCGTACGTCGACTTCCCGGCCGGCGCAGCGACGCTGACGCCGCGCGCCGCCGGCAAGCTGGAGACGCTGGCCAGGGCGCTGATCGAGCGGCCGCAGCTCAAGCTCGACGTGCCGGCGGTCGCCGGCGAGCGCGACCGCGACGCGCTGGCGCGCAGCGCGCTCGCCGCGCGGCTGCCGGCCGATCTCGCTGACGACAAGGCGCGCCTGCGTGCCTTCGAGAAACTGCACAAGGAGCTGCTGAAGCAGTCGGTGAAATATCCGGACGGCACCGAGGAGACCGCGGCGCGCATCGCCTATGTCGAGCCGCTGCTGCTCGCCGCGCTGGCGCCGCCGGATGAGGCCCTGCAGAATCTCGCGCGACAACGTGCGGCGGCGGTGCAGGCGGCCTTGCTGGCGCATCCGGAGCTGAACGCCGAACGCATCTTTGTCACCACCGGCGAGCCGCCGGCCGCCGGCGACGACGGCCTGGTGCGATTGACGATGAAGCTGCGCTGAGGCTCGCCCGGCAACGAACCAGACGACCGACACCAGGAGGGCGACGATGGGTCAATACACCGCCGAAGTGCTGTGGACGCGCGACGGGCAGGATTTTCTCGACAACCGCTACAGCCGCCGCCATGTGTTGCGTTTCGACGGCGGCGTCGAGCTGCCGGGCTCGTCGTCGCCGCTGGTCGTGCCGCTGCCCTGGTCGGACGCCGCCGCGGTCGATCCGGAGGAGCTGTTCGTCGCCTCGCTGGCGAGCTGTCACATGCTGTGGTTCCTGTCGATCGCCGCCAAGCATGGCTTTCGCGTCGAGCGCTACGCCGACGCCGCCAGTGGCGTGATGGCGCGCGACGGCCAGCGGCGCTTCGCGATGACCGTCGTCACGCTGCGCCCCGCGGTGACGTTCAGCGACGAGCGCCGGCCGACGCGCGACACGCTGCTGGCGATGCACCACGAGGCGCACGAGCAATGCTTCATCGCCAACTCGGTGAAGACAGAGGTGCGCTGCGAGCCGGTGGTCGACTAGCGTCGACGGGTGAGTCCCGGCGGCGTCGATCCGCCGCTGCAAAGTCGGCGGAAGGTCGAGGCGCGGAGCGGCGTTCGCGCCGGCTCAGCGCAGATACGGCATCGCACGTCAGCGTGCCGGGGGCGCCGGCGCAGGCCGCCCCCGTGGTCTGGATGCGCTCCGCCGCATCGCTACCCGAACGCGGGTTTCACGGGCATCGACGATGCACTCGTTGTTCTGAACAGACGATGCCAGGCAGACGGACGTGTCCGCATGCGTGCGCATCGGCCATGCTCACGCGGCGCCGGAGACGCGAGGCTCGGCGCTCGACGCGGCTCGCTCGGTTTCGATCATCCGCTTCAGGATGCGGCGGACTCGAACAGGACCTCCGTCCGAACTGATCAGAACCGGATTCAGGCTGAAGAGGTCCGGCGTGCCCATCCGCTTCTGCACGGCATCGAGGACGGGGCCGTCCTCGTCGACGAAAGCATCATGCATGCCGGTGATCTTCATGCGGTTGTAGTCCGCGTCTTCTTCGAAGTGGTTGCGGCGCGTGGCAAAGAAGTAATGCGTAGTGCTGTCCGTTTCCGGTGTGCACGTGTGCAGGTCGTACTGGCTGGTGCAGGTATCGTGGGTCAGCGGAGCGCTCGGATCCTGCGTGGCGCCGATCGTCAGCTGGATGTGGGTCGGTGCGCGCCAGGCGACCCTCACAAAATGCCGGGCGCTGGCGCCGGGTTCCGGCAGGAACGCGTTGAAGATCATGATGGGGGGCGTCTGTTCCCACTGCCAGTGCACGCTGATCTCGCCGTCCGCTTCCTGCAGTTTTGGAATCTTCGGCGAGAGCTGCCCGCGCGTGGAGATGATCTCGCCGTGGAGGTGATCGACGTGCGACAGGTCCATGACGTTGTCGGTGATCAGCTCGTAATGGCATGGGCGGCGCATGTAGGTATGTGCGACGCCGTTCGGATGGCCGCGATCGAGCGGACCGTAGTCGGGCAGCGCCGAAGCATCGGCCGGTACGTCGCCCATCCAGATCCAGATGAAGCCGTAACGTTCGATCAGGGGAAAGGTGCGGACCTTCGCCGCTGCGGGAATGGCGCCATTGCCGTGCGGATTGTGGACGCACTGCCCAGCGGTATTGAACCGCAAGCCGTGGTACGGGCAGACCACGTTGTCGCCGTCGCGATGTCCCATCGACAGCGGCGAGAAGCGGTGCGGACAGCGGTCATGCAGCGCGACGGCCGCGCCGTCGCGCTGGCGATACATCACCACCGGCGTGTCGAGCAGGGTTCGCGCGAACAGCTTCTCGCTTTCCAGTTCGCTCGACAGCGCGGCGACATACCAGGTGTTGAGCAAGTATTTTCCGTTGTGCATGGGGTCTCCTCGAGGTATTTGCGGCTTCTGGTGCTGATCCACGGGCGCCGCCGGCGTGCGCGCCGCGCAAGAAAATCGCTTACAGGTCGACGACCAGCCGGGCGCTTCGGGCGCGAGAACAACAGGGCGTGAACCGGTCATTGCACGCGCGCTCGTCCTCGGTCAGGAACACGTCCCGGTGCTCCGGCTGCCCCTCCAGCACGCGCGTGATGCAGGTTCCGCAGATGCCCTGCTCGCAGGAGACCGGCACTTGCACGCCCGCTTCTCTCAAGACGTCGAGAACCGACTGCTCCGTGGCGACCCGCAGGACGCGGCCGGAGCGCGCCAGCACCAGTTCGAATGCGTCGCCTGCGCGATCCGCGACATCAGCCGAAAACCGCTCGGCGTGAATATTCGATTCCGGCCAGCCGGCGGCTCTGGCGCGGCCCATGACGTGGTCCATGAAGCCGCCGGGCCCGCAGACGTAGAGATCCAGGTCTTTCGCGGGCGAAGCCAGCAGCGCATCGGTATCCAGACGGCCGTCCTGCGGGGCGTCGTCGTAATAGAAGCGGACGTGATCGGCGTAGGCCGCGCTTCCTAGGCGGTCACGGTAGGCGGCGCGGCTGGCCGAGCGGCAGCAATAGTGCAGCTCGAAAGCTTTGCCGGCGGCGTGCAGCGTGTCCGCCATCGAAATGATCGGCGTGATCCCGATGCCTCCAGCGACCAGCAGGCTTCGCCGTGCCCCGGCAACCAGACGGAACAGATTGCGCGGGGCGCCGATCGTCAGGACCTGGCCTTCATGCAAGTCCTCGTGCACGCAGATCGATCCGCCTCGACCACCGGGATCGAGCAGTACGCCGAGTTCGTAGGTGCGCCCGGTCGGTGCGTTGCTGAGCGAGTACTGCCTGACCAGGCCGTTCGGCAGGTGCAGATCGATATGGGCGCCGGCATCGGCGGCCGCCAGCGGCTCGCCGTCAATGCGTTCCAGTGTGAGTCCCAGGATGCCGTCGGCCAGCATCCGGCGCCTGATGATGCGCGCCTGCGTGGTCGCGGCGATCGGTGAATCCGACATCCTCTCCTCCTGCTGTCATGGCGCCATCGACGAGCGCCTGCCGGAGAGGGAGCAAGAGCGAGGCCATCCGGCCTGGTTCGTTGAGAGTCCTTATAAAACAATGAATTGGATTGTCGGTCTCGGCGGCCGCGCGGTGCGTGCCTGAAAAGATCGTCTGAAATCAGCAACAATGGCTTTCTGATTTCAGACAACTTTTTGAAATCAAGGAACTCTGTGCGCCATGGAAAAGAAGATCGCCCGTCATCAGCGGAGCCCCGATGTCCCCGCCCTGAAACTCGTCGCTGCGACGGTCGACGACGCCGCGCTGGCCGAGCATCTGCGTTTCGATCCGGATCGTGGCGAGATTCTCCTGTTCGATCAGCGGATGCTGTTGATGCATGGCTATTCGCTGGCGGCCCTGCGGCACGAACTGATCGAACGGCTGGGGCTCGACAAGACGCGGGAGTTGTTCATGCGCCTCGGCTATCAGCAGGGCGTGGAGGATTCCAAAGGGCTTCGCCGTCAGGGCGGCGCCGGCGTGCCGGAGGCCATGAAGCTGGGGCCGCGACTGCGCGAGATCGAGGGATTCGTACGCAACCGCGTGGTTGAGCGCATGCAATACGACACCGAGTCCGGCGGCTTCTGGGGCGACTACCACTGGCAACACTCGTGGGAGGCCGAAACTCACCTGCAGCACTTCGGCATCAGTGGCGTCCCTGCCTGCTGGATGATGGCCGGCTATGCGTGCGGTTACACCACGGCCATGATGGGCCGTCCGGTCATCTGGCGTGAGATCGAATGCGTCGCGATGGGCCACGCCTGCTGTCGCGTCATCGGCCAGCCGGTCGAAGAGTGCGACGACGCCGACGATCTGCTGAGCTTCATGCGGGTCGAAGAGTTCGTCACGGTCCCGCGTCACCGGGAACCGGACGAGCACGGACGCGGCAAGGCTCCGGTCGGATCAGCGCTTCCGGACCTGGTCGGCGCTTCGGCCGGCTTCAATGCGGTCGCCTGGCGGCTCAAGCGCGTGGCGCAAACCGATGCGACCGTGCTGTTCACGGGAGAGAGCGGTGTCGGCAAGGAACGTTTCGCGCGCGCGCTGCACGCGATCGGGCCGCGCGCGTCGAAACCGTTCGTGTCGATCAACTGCGCGGCGCTGCCTCAGGAACTCGTCGAAGCCGAGCTATTCGGGGTCGAGCGGGGTGCTTTCACCGGCGCCAGCGCGTCCCGACCCGGGCGCTTCGAGCGGGCCGACGGTGGCACGCTGCTGCTCGACGAGATCGGCAGCCTGCCGATGCTGGCCCAGGGCAAGCTGCTGCGCGTCCTGCAGGAGGGCGAGATCGAGCGGGTCGGCGGCACGCAGATGCGCAAGGTTGACGTGCGCGTGGTCGCGGCGGCGAATCACAATCTGCGCGAGGAGGTTCGCGCCGGGCGCTTCCGTGAAGATCTGTTCTTCCGGCTCAACGTGTTTCCGATCGACATCCCGCCGCTCCGGGAGCGGCGCGACGATATACCGCTGCTGGTGAATGTCTTTCTGAACCGCTACGCGCGGCGCTTCAACAAGCACATCACGGGCGTCACGCGCGCCGCCAGCGAGGCGCTGTGGGCGTACAGCTGGCCCGGCAATGTTCGCGAACTCGAGAACATGGTCGAACGCGCCATCATTCTGGCCGACGACGGTGCCGGCATCGATGTCCAGCATCTGTTCTCCGGCGGCGAAGTGCTGCCGGGCCGCACGCTCGAATCCGCCGCCGCCAGGTCGGTGGAGCCGTCGCCGCCCGCGGCCGACACGGCGGACGACGCGCTGCTGCTGGAGCGGCTGCTCCGGCGTGCAGGCTCTCTGGACGCCGTGGAAACGCTGCTTTTGCAGCACGCGCTCGATACGTGCCGCGGCAATGCCTCGGCCGCGGCGCGCATGCTGAAGCTCGGGCGCGGGCAGTTCGAATACCGCTGGCGCAAAAGAAGGTCATCCGGCGAGTGACGCGTGCGTCGCTACGCTAAGGCCGCGCGCGCGACGCACGCGCATTGAAGCGCTGACGGCTCGGTCGGCGCGCACGAGGGACGGGACGTGCGCGAGCGCGCCTGACCGGTTCTGACCTCCGGCGCTACACCGGCAAGCGACGCTCGGGGAGTTCGTGCCCGGCACGTCCCGGCGCGGACGGAGCGATACCGGAGCGGTATCCGTGACGCCATCAAATGGTATTGGACGGTATTTCGATGCCTTATTAGTGTCGCAGCCAGTCGCCCGGTCCGACCCGGCGACAGACCAAAAATAGAAGATGCGGAGGAGGAGTCATGAGATTGCGCTCGACCGGGTGCATGGCGCGCGTTGCGATCGCCCCGATGTGTGTCGCCGCTTTGACGGCAAGCGGTGTGGCGGTGGCATTCGACATCGATATCGGCTCTCAGGATGCGCGCCTGTCCTGGGACAACAACGTGAAGTACAGCGCCGCATGGCGCCTCCACGATCCCAGCACGACCGTCGCCGGCGATCCGACGACGGCGCAGGTCAACACCAATGACGGCGATCTGAACTTCGATAAAGGCCTGATCTCGAATCGACTCGATCTGCTCAGCGCGATCGACTTCCGCTACCGGAAGATGTACGGCGTGCGCGTCAGTGGTCAGGCCTGGTACGACACGGTCTATCACAGCGACACCGACAATCCGGGCAATCAGGGCATCAACCAGATATCCAGGCCCGCCGACAAGTTCGTCGACGACACCGAAAAACTTCATGGCGGCATGGCCGAGCTGATGGACGCGTTCGTCTACGGCACCTTCGTCATGGGCGACAAACGGCTCAACGTCAAAGGCGGTCGCTTCACGCAGCTCTACGGCGAAAGCCTGTTCTTCGGTTCAAACGCCGTCGCGGCGGCGCAGACGCCGCTTGATCTGACGAAGGCACTGTCCGTGCCCAACGCGCAGTTCAAGGAGGTTGCGCGCCCGGTTGGACAGGTCAGCGCGCAGCTGCAGCTGAACACCCGACTGACGCTCGGCGCGTACTACCAGCTGGAATGGCGAAAGACCCGTCTGCCGGGCGTCGGCAGCTACTGGAGCTTCTCCGACTTCGCGGATGAGGGCGGCGAACGCCTGCTGCTCGGCCCGGACCTGTGGGTGCACCGCGGCGACGACATGGAGGCCAAGGACTCCGGGCAGGGCGGCATGCAGCTGCGCCTCAAGGCCGGCGACAGCGAGTACGGTCTCTACGCGGCGATCTTCCACGACAAGATGCCGCAGTTCTATGCCCGTCCGGGCGTCAATGCGGTCAGCGCCAACGACATCGGCGACTACCTGCTCGTCTACGGCGAGGACATTCGCCTCTTCGGTGCGTCCGTCAGCACGCTGATCGGCGAGACCAATGTGGCGGCGGAAGTCTCGTACCGCGACAACATGCCGCTCGCTGCAACCGGCGCAACGGCGATCGTCGGTCCCGATGCCGACAACAACGACCATCCCGCCTATCCCGTCGGCAGGACGCTGCATCTGAACGCTTCGGCGATCAGCGTCCTCGGCGAGAGCCCGGTATGGGACGGCGCATCGTTCATCGGCGAGTTCGCGTTCAATCGCGTGGTCTCGTATACCGACAACAAGGACGCGGTCGATCCGCTCGCGACGCGCAACGCGAGCGCGGTGCAGATGGTCTTTCAGCCGGAGTACTTCCAGGTTCTGCCGGGCCTCGATCTGCAGCTGCCGATCGGCCTGACCTACGGCATCAGCGGCCGCTCGGCGGTCAATGGCGTGCTGTTCCCGTCCGATCACGGCGGCACGCTCAATGTCGGCGTCAAGGGCAGCTACCGCAAGCTCTGGAGCGGCAGCGTCAATTACTCGCACTACTTCGGAGCGGACGGCGCCATCATCCGGCCCGCCGCCGCGCCGGCCCTCTCTTACAACAACTTCTATGGCGACCGCGACTACATCTCGGTCTCGATCGAGCGCGCGTTCTGACCGATCGCCGAGGATTCTGAGGAGAACCCAAGCATGAATATCCGAAACACTGTGTTCACGGCTGCCGCGGCCGCGCTGTTCTGCACCGGCCTTGCGCGGGCGGCAGTCGGCGCCGACGAGGTGGCGACCCTCGGCACGACCTTGACGCCCCTGGGCGGTGAAAAGGCAGGCAATGCCGACGGCTCGATTCCCGCCTGGAGCGGCAAGCCTCTGCAGGTCAGCGGCGCCAGCGTCGGCGACGTGCCGAAGGCTGTGTTCCCGGGCGAAAAGCCCCTGTTCTCGGTCAGCGCCGCGAACATGGAGAAGTATCGCGACAAGCTGAGCGAGGGCACGGTCGCGCTGATGCAGCGTTATCCGTCCAGCTTCCGCATCGACGTCTATCCGACCCATCGCACCGCGGTGGCGCCGCAGTACGTCTACGACAATACGAAGAAAAACGCGGCGAGCTGTCAGGCCGTCGATGGCGGTAAGACGCTGAAGGGTTGCTACGGCGGCATTCCGTTCCCGATCCCGAAGTCCGGCGTCGAGGTCATCTGGAATCATCTTCTGCGCCTCGAACCGGAATCGGTCGATCTGGGTGCGCGCAACGTCGTTGGTACCGCCGACGGCAAGCGCACACTGGCGACCCGCATCGACGAGTCGTTCCAGCATCTGTACTACTACCGCGATGGTTCGGCCGATACCTGGAACGGCGAGTACTGGATCCAGCGCTTCAACACGACGGATCCGCCGTTCAAGCGTGGTGAATCGCTGGTGATCCACGACAGCATTGATCCCGCGACGCCGCGTCAGGCCTGGCAGTATCTGGTAGGTCAGCGCCGCGTGCGGCGTGCCCCGACCGTCGCCTACGACACGCCGGATTTCGTTGCCTCCGGCGCGAACTACTTCGACGAGGTCATGGGGTTCATGGGCCATCCCGACCGCTATTCGTGGAAGCTCGTCGGCAAGCGCGAGATGTACGTGCCGTACAACGCCAATCAGGCCGTGACGGTGTCGCAGGACGAGGCCTTTTCCGCCAACCACCTGAACCCTGCCAACGTTCGCTGGGAGCTGCACCGCGTCTGGGAAGTGGAGGCCACGGTCGCGCCCGGCAAGCGACACGCGGTGCCGAAGCGCCGCTTCTACTTCGACGAGGACAGCTGGGTGATGCTGCTGATGGACGGCTACGACGCCGAAGGCAAGCTGTGGCGCACCTCGCAGGTGACGCCGTTCTACGTGCCGAAACTGCCGGGTCTGCTCATCAAGCCGGTCATCATCTTCAATCTCGAAGCCAAGACCTTCAGTGCCGTTCAGTCCCTGAACGGCGAGTACTACAAGATCGTGGATCGCAAGCCGGAAAGCTACTTCACCGGCGAGGCGGTGGCTGCCGAGGCGGACCGCTGATTCGCAGCGATTTTTCGTGATGCCCGCTGTCCGGATGAGTCCGGACAGCGGGTCGTCGCCGCCCCCGTCATCCGATGAACGCCACCATGCTTGCCAAGTCGCTACGCTGCTGCGCGCTGTGCCTGTACCTGTTGTCCTGGGAGCACGCGGCAGCGGCCTCGAAAGTGGTTCCCGATCTGCTCGATCAGTCGGCCCAGGCCAGCGTCAGGGCGCGCAACGCCGTCACGCTCGCGGTCGCAACGGCCGGCAGCCGGCTTGTCGCCGTCGGCGAGCAGGGCACCGTACTGCTGTCGGACGATAACGGAAACAGCTGGAAGCAGGCGGACGCCGTGCCGGTCAGCGTGGCCTTGACCGGGGTGCAGTTCGTGTCGCCGGACGAGGGCTGGATCATCGGCCACGGCGGCGTCGTCCTCCACACCGCCGATGCGGGCAAGACCTGGCAACGGCAGCTCGACGGCCGCCGCATCGGTGAGCTGGCGAGCGAGGAGGCCCGCGCGCTCGAATCCGACGACGCTGCGCCGAAATGGCTGGCGCGGAATGCCGAACGCCTCGTCGAGGATGGACCCGACAAGCCCCTGCTCGGACTGTACTTCGCCGACGCGCGGCACGGTCTCGTCGTGGGTGCCTATGGTCTGGCGCTGCAGACCGACGACGGCGGCAAGAGCTGGCGATCGATCATCGGACGTTTTGCGAACCCGCGCGGTTTGCACCTATACGCGATTACCCCGATAGCGAACGGCTTTCTGGTCGCCGCCGAGCAGGGGAACGTCTTCTTGTCGACCGACGGCGATTCGTACTTCGCGCTGCTGAAGTCGGCCTACCCGGGCACCTACTTCGGCGCGCTGGCCCTCGACGGTGAGCACGTTCTCGCCTTCGGTCTGCGCGGCAACGCCTGGGCATACGGGCTCCCGGATCAAAGCTGGACACATGTCGCGCTGCCGGATGCCGCCACGCTCACCGCCGGGCTGAAGCTGCCCGGCGGGGATGTCGTGCTGGCCGATGAAGGCGGTCGCCTGTTCCGGTTGCGCGGCGGCGCTGCAAGCGCCGTCGCCCTGCAAGGCGCGGCCGCTGGCGGCATCAGCGGAATGACGCGAACGACGGATGGCGCGCTGGTCCTGGCCAGCATCCGCGGACCGCTTCGTGTCGAACTGAAGTCCGCCGTTGCGGAGGTTGAATGATGGGCCATTCCTCGCTGCCGTCGACCGGTGAAGTCGTTCGCGATCTGGCGGATTTCGATCAGCGCTCCGGCACCCTGCCTGAGCGGCTGCTTTTCAACAACCGCGGCCTCATCGTGCTGCTGTGCCTGGCCGCGACCTTGGTGCTCGGATACCAGGCGCTGGGCCTCAGATTGAATGCCGCCTTCGAGAAGATGATTCCGACGCGGCATCCCTACATCGTCAACTTCCTTGCGCACCGCGACGAGCTGTCCGGCATGGGAAACACGCTGCGCATCGCGGTCGAAGCCCCGACAGGGACCATATTCGACGAGCACTACCTCGAAACCCTGCGGCGCATCAACGACGATCTGTTTCTGTTCCCCGGCGTCGACCGGCCGTACATGAAGTCGCTGTGGACGCCTTCCGTGCGCTGGACCGGCGTCACGGAAGACGGTCTCGACGGCGGCCCGGTCATTCCCGACGGCTACAGCGGCTCGCAAAGCGACCTCGACGCGGTGCGCCTCAACGTCGAGCGCTCCGGCGAGATCGGCCAGCTGGTCGCCGCCGACTACAAGTCCAGCATCATCCTCGTGCCGTTGCGGGAGAGCGGCGCCGAACGAATCAACTACCAGGAGTTTTCCAAGAAACTCGACGATCTGCGCGCACGATACGAGAAGGAAGGCGTCCGGATTCACATCATCGGTTTCGCCAAGCTGGTCGGTGATCTGATCGACGGCATGGTTCAGATCCTGGTGTTCTTCGCGCTCGCGATCGCCATCTGTGCTGCCGTGCTGTTCTGGTACACGCGCTGCGTGCGCAGCACGTTTCTGGTCGTGCTCTGCTCGCTCGTCGCCGTGATCTGGCTACTCGGTCTGCTGCCGACGCTCGGCTATGAGCTCGATCCGTACTCCGTTCTGGTGCCGTTCCTCGTCTTCGCGATCGGCATGAGCCACGGCGCCCAGAAGATGAACGGCATCATGCAGGACGTCGGCCGCGGTACCCACAAGCTGGTCGCTGCGCGCTTTACGTTCCGCCGGCTGTTCCTGGCCGGCTTGACGGCGCTGCTTGCGGACGCCGTCGGCTTCTCGGTGATGATGGTGATCCAGATTCCCGTCATCCAGGATCTGGTCGTTGCTGCGTCGATCGGCGTCGCCGCCCTGATCTTTACGAATCTGGTTCTGCTGCCGATCCTGCTGTCGTACACCGGCGTCAGCACCGCGGCCGCGAAGCGCAGCCTCGCCGCCGACGTTGCCGATACTTCCGACAAGACGCATCGCAAGCATCGGTTCTGGGCGTTCCTGGATCTGTTCACGCAGCGTCGCTGGGCAACGGCCGCCATCGTCGTGGCGGCTGTGCTCGGCGTCGGCGGGTCCGTCGTCAGCAGCAAGCTGAAGATCGGCGACACCGGAACGGGCGCGCCCGAGCTGAGAGCGGACTCGCGCTACAACCGCGACAACCGGTTCATCGTCTCCAGCTACGCCGCCAGCAGCGACGTCTATGTCGTGATGGTGACGACCCCTCAGTACGCCTGCGCTCACTACTCGACGCTGCTGGCCGTCAATGCGCTGGAGCAGCGGCTCCGCCAGTTGCCGGGCGTCGAGAGCACGGCGTCGCTGGCCGGGCTCGCCAAGGTGCACAGCGCCGGCATGAGCGAGGGCAGCCTCAAGTGGTACGAGATTCCGCGCTCGCAGGACATGCTGAACGCCATCATCGTTCGCGCGCCGCGCGAGATGTTCAATCAGAACTGCGATCTGCTGACGATCTACGCGTACCTGAAGGATCACAAGGCGGATACCCTGACGGCGGTGGTCGACACCGTCGAGGCATTCGCGAATCAGTACAACTCCGACGAACTGCACTTCCTCAACGCGGCGGGCAGCGCCGGCATCGAAGCGGCGACGAACATCGTCGTGCGTCGTTCGAATTTCGAAATGCTGATTCTGGTCTACGTGGCGGTGATTGCGCTGGCCTTCGTTGCGTTCCGCTCGTGGCGAGCGGTGATTTGCGCGGTCCTGCCGTTGATGCTGACGTCGGTGCTTTGCGAAGCGCTGATGGTGGCGCTGAACATCGGCGTGAAAGTCGCCACGCTTCCGGTGATCGCGCTGGGTGTCGGCATCGGCGTCGACTACGCGCTGTACGTGTTGAGCGTCACGCTTGCCGGCCTGCGCCGCGGGCAATCGCTGTCCGAGGCGTACTACGCCGCCTTGCTCTTCACCGGGCGGGTCGTCGTCCTGACCGGCCTGACGCTCGGCATTGCGGTGGCGACCTGGGCCTTCTCGCCGATCAAGTTCCAGGCCGACATGGGCATCCTCCTCGCGTTCATGTTCATCTGGAACATGCTCGGCGCCTTGATCCTGCTGCCTGCGCTCGGACACTTCTTGCTGAAGCCGTCGCCGCAGGCGGCGACCGAAGCGCTCGCCGCGAATCGCCTGGCCTATACCTGAGGGCCGGACCATGCCGATCCTGACCATCCACCTCGCCGAAGGACAGTACAGCCAGGTGCAGTGCAAGCGCCTGCTGGCAGAGGCGAGCCGGATCTACGCCGAGATCCTCAAGAGTCCGATCGAGCGTGTGCGCGCCGTCATCGAACTGCATCGGCCGTCGATGGCAGCGGTGGGCGGCATCCCCGTCGATGAAAGCGGCGTTCGGGCGCCGTACTTCCACTTCCTGGTGCTGAAGGGGCGGCCGCTCGAAGAGCGGCAACGGCTGCTGCAGCGGTTCACCGATCTGATCGTGGAGATCCTGGAAGTGGACCGGAGCCTGGTGCGGGGCGGCTGCTGGCCGATCGAGCCGGAAAACTGGGCCATTGCCGGAATCCCGGCCTCGACGGTGCGGGCGTCCGAGCTGGCCGGGCGCACCACCGGCGCCTAGCCGCCGTCCTGGGCCGGGCGGTCGTTGCCGCGCTTCGCCTTCTGGCGATAGGCGAGCTGCGGACGCGTGATGCCGAGCGTCCGTGCGGCCGCGGCGAGGTTGCCGTTGTGCGCCCGCAAAGCACTCTGGATCAGCATTTCCTCGATCTCGTCGAGCGTCGTCGAATCGCCGTTGTCGGCGATGCCGGCCAGCAGTTGCGTCACCTTGCGCTGCACACGGCCGCCGAGCATCCCGTCCGTTCCGAGCCCGCCGGCCGAGCCGCGATTCGGGCTGCCGAGATCGCCGTCCGCACGCACGCCGAGATAACGCGGCTCGACGCGTTCGCCGCCCGAGAACAGATGGAAGGAGTCGATGGCGCCCTCGTCGGGGGCCATGATCACGCCGCGCTCGACCACGTTCTCCAGTTCACGGACGTTGCCCGGCCAGTCGTAGCTGAGCATGGCGTCGATGGCTCTGGCGCTGAAACCCGACACGCGGCGCTTGTGCAGTGCCGAGAACTTGCGCAGGAAGTGGTTCATGAAGACCGGAATGTCTTCGAGGCGGTCGCGGAGTGCCGGGACGGTGATCGGAAAGACGTTGAGCCGGAAGAACAGGTCTGCGCGGAAGCGGCCGGCCTGCACCTCTTGCTTGAGATCCAGATTGGTGGCGGCCACCACGCGCACGTCGACCTTGATGGTCTTGCTGCCGCCGACGCGCTCGATCTCGCGCTCCTGCAGTGCGCGCAGCAGCTTGCCTTGCGCCGTGCTGCTGAGAATGCCGATTTCATCGAGGAACAGCGTGCCGCCGGCGGCACGCTCGAAGCGGCCGGGCCGGCTCTGGGCCGCGCCGGTGTAGGCGCCGCGCTCGACGCCGAAAAGCTCGGATTCGATCAGCGTCTCCGGAATGGCGGCGCAGTTGATCGCGACGAACGGGCCGCCGGCGCGCGGGCTGATGCGGTGCAGGCTCTTGGCCAGCACCTCCTTGCCGACGCCGCTCTCGCCGAGGAAGAGGACGGTGGCCTGGGTGTCGGCGACGCGCCGCAGCTTCTGACAGGCGGCGCTGAATCCGGCCGATACGCCCACCACCTCGGCGTTGTCGAGGATGGAGGCGCCGCTGTGCGCCGCCTTGCTGGCGAGGCCATCGGTGATGAGGTCGGCGCGCAGCGAGTCGAGTTCGAGTTCGGCGTCCGTCCATTCGTCCGCGGGCTTGCCGACGATCCTGCAGCAGTCGGCGCCCTGCGCCTTGCATTCCACTTCCTTGAACAGGATCGGCCGGCCCATGAAGCGGCTGGTGAATCCGGATGCGTAGCCGGTCTGCATCCAGCAGACCGGCTCGGTGCCCAGGCCGTACTGCCGGATGTGCTCCTCGGCCTCGGCGGAGGCGCTCCACAGGTATTCGCCGTAGAACTTGCCGTTCTCCATGTCCACGGTCGTCCGCACCGGCGTCACCGTGCCGACGCCTTCGAGCATGTGCAGTTGCGGGCCGACGAGGACGGCCTCGACGGCGCCCGCATTCGCCCGCAGGCGGTGCGCCAGTTCGGCGTCGTGCGATCCCGAGTTGTGGCCCATGCGGGTCAGCAGGCCGCGGGCGCGGTCGCTGCCCAGCGTCTCGATCAGCTCGCGGCGAAGTACGCCGAAGCCCGAGGCGTGGAGCAGCAGCATGCGCTGGTCGTCGAGCCAGATATGGCCGTCTTCCGGCGAGAAGTGGATGCGGGAGACGAGGTCGCGGTTATCCGGCATGGCCGACGGATCCGGATTCGTTGCCGGACTCGCCAGCGATCTTGGCGTTGCGGAGGACATGGCGTTACCGCTGGTTTACGAGATGAAAGACAGGGCTGTGAGCCCCGCGCAAGCAATTTCTTCGAAGAGCCGCATCGATTTTCATGATGCCGGCGGACGTCAAAATGACGGTCTAATCTATCAAATAGTCACTTGACAGCAAGCCGCCCTGTCTCCTGATGCCGCCAGATCCTTTTCAGGAGCGCTAAAAATTTAGCTTAAACATGGTGGTTGCAATTTCTCTCCGCTCGCTCTGGCGCCGCTGGCACGGCGAATGCCACGTGAATGGGACTGAGCCGCAGCCATAGCGGCCTACAAAACGGAGGAGAGATCCGATGCAGGCGCATAACGCCCGTTCATTGCTCGACGGCGTCGACACGAAAATCAGATTCGTGCGACGCAACCGCGTCAACGATCACGGCTATGTCGAGTTCTCGTTCGGCATCGGCAGCCCGGACCTCATGGTCGAACTCGTGCTCTCCGAGCGGGCTTACGCCGAGTTCTGCAAAACCAACCAATGCATCGAACTCACCCCGGCGCAGTCGCTGGCCGTCGACTTGGAACAAGCCAAGTGGCGGTACGGCAAGGCCGGCATCACCGAATAACCACAGGCCATCAGTCGAGAGAGAGCCATGTCCGTCGATATCAGGACCAATAGCGTCAAGCCCATCCGCAACACTTTCGCGCATCTCGCGCGGCGCTTCGGCGACAAGCCGGCCAGCCGCTATCAGGAGATCGCCTACGACGTGCAGTCGGAGGTGAACTTCCACTACAAGCCGCTGTGGGATCCGGACGGTGAGATCTACGACAAGCGTCGTACCGCGATCACCATGGCCGACTGGTACGCGCTGAAGGATCCGCGCCAGTTCTACTACGGCAGCTACACCACGACGCGCGCCAAGCAGCAGGACGCGCTCGATCGCCAGCTGGATTTCGCGGAGAAGCGCGATCTGCTGCGTCAGCTGCCGGAAGAAGTCCGCGCGCAGATCGTCTTCGCGCTGCTGCCGCTCCGCCATTACGAGTGGGGCGCCAACATGAACAACTGCTTCATCTCGGCCTATGGCTACGGCACGGCGATCACGCAGGCCGCGATCATGGCGACGACCGATCGCCTTGGCATGGCGCAGCATATTTCGCGCATCGGCCTGCTGGTCGACGGCAACTCCGGCGAATCGCTGACCCGGGGCCGTGCGCTCTGGATCGACGATCCGGCCTGGCAAGGTCTGCGCCGCCGGATCGAGCGCTTGTTCGTCACGCGCGACTGGTTCGAGGTCATGGTCGCCCAGAACCTGGCGCTGGATGGTCTCGTATATCCGTTTTTCTTCCAGCAGTTCGACAAGCACATCGCCGCCAGCCACGGCACCGGCCTGTCGACGCTGACCGACTATCTCCTGCGCTGGCACGAGGAGACGGCGAAGTGGGTGGACGCCACGGTGAAGACCGCTGCCGCCGAGAACGAGCAGAACCGCGCGGCGATCGTCGGCTGGTTCCTCGCCTGGCGCGAGGCGGGCATCGATGCGCTCAAGCCGATTGCCGAACGCGTCCTCGGCGATGCGGCGGAAGCGGCGCTCGGCGCCGTCGCCGCCCAGCTCGACGCGCGTGCCGCGAAGCTCGGCCTGAAGGTCTGAGGCAGGCCCATGTCCAACATCCAGCCCGTCTTCATCGCGCTTCAGGCCAACAACGACACCCTGCCGATCATCGAGGCGATCTGCAGTGACAACCCGCAGGCGCAGGTCAACGAGTATCCGGCCATGGTCAAGATCAATTGTCCGGGCCGCATGGTGATCCGTCGCAGCTCCGTCGAGGAGCGCATGGGCCGCGACTTCGATCTGCGCGAGCTGCAGATCAATCTGATCTCGCTCGCCGGTGAAGTGGACGAGTCCGAAGACGAATTCGTGCTGTTCTGGAAGGCCTAGCCCGCCGCCCCTTATTCAAAATATTACGCAGGAGAGAAACATGGCCGCCGACGGTGATCTCAAACCGATCAAGAAGCTGAGCCTCAAGGAGAACTACGCGCTGCTGACGCGTGGCCTGGGCTGGGAACCCACGTACGAGAAGAAGGAGGAAATCTTCCGCACGATCGACTTCGAGGGCATCAAGATCCACGACTGGGAGAAGTGGGAAGACCCGTTCCGCCTGACGATGGATGCCTACTGGAAGTACCAGGGCGAGAAGGAGCGCAAGCTCTACGCCATCATCGATGCCTTCCAGCAGAACAACGGCCAGTTCAACGTCACCGATGCCCGCTACGTCCAGGCGCTGAAGCTCTTCCTGAACGGCATCGTCGGCCTGGAGTACGCCTCGCACCGCGGCTTCAACATCCTGGGCCGCGAGTTCCCGGGCGTGGGTCCGCGCATCGCCGCGCAGATGCAGGCGATCGACGAACTGCGGCACGCGACGACGCAGATCCATGCGATCAGCCACTACAACCGCTTCTTCGAGGGCATGGCGGATTTTCCGCACCAGTTCGATCGCGTCTGGTATCTGTCCATCCCCAAGTCGTTCTTCGAAGACGCCGTCTCCAGCGGCCCCTTCGAGTTCATCGTCGCGATCTCGTTCGCGTTCGAGTATGTGCTGACCAATCTGGCGTTCATGCCGTGGATGTCCGGCGCCGCTTTCAACGGCGACATGTCGACCGTCTCCTTCGGATTCTCGGCGCAGTCCGACGAGGCGCGGCACATGACGCTGGGCATCGAGGTCATCAAGTTCCTGCTGGAGCAGGATCCGGACAACGTGCCGCTGGTCCAGAAGTGGATCGACAAATGGTTCTGGCGCGGCTATCGCCTGCTGGCGCTGCTCGCGACGATGATGGACTACATGCTGCCGAAGCGCGTCATGTCATGGTCGGAAGCCTGGACGATCTACTACGAAGAGAACGGCGGCGCCCTGTTTGCCGATCTTGCGCGCTACGGTATCCGGCCGCCGAAGTACGCCGACGTCACGATCAAGGAAAAGCAGCGCGTCAGCCACGAGATGTGGAGCATCTTCTACTCGGTGCGCAACGCGGTCGGCTTTCCGGTCTGGCTGCCGTCGGCGGAGGAGATGGACTGGTTTTCCGAAAAGTATCCGGACACCTTCGACCGCTACTACCGGCCGCGCTTCGAGCACTGGCGTGAGCTGGAGGAAAAGGGCACGCCGTTCACCAACATGACCCTGCCGCAGCTCTGCCAGGTCTGCCAGTGGCCGTGCATCTACACGGAGCCGGACGACCCGACCGAGTTCGTGCACCGCGAGACCGAGTACCAGGGCGAGACCTTCCACTTCTGTTCGGACGGCTGCAAGGACATCTTCTGCAACGAGCCGGAGAAGTATGTGCACGCCTGGCTTCCGGTGCACCAGATCTATCAGGGCAACTGTTTTCCGGAAGGTGCCGACCCGACTGCGCCGGACTTCAATCCGCTGGTCGCGGCGCTGCAGTACATGGGCATCAAGCCGGGCGTCGACGGCGGTCTCATGAGTCAGCACGTCGATGCAAGCCGCTGGGAGCAGTGGACCAGCCGCCCCGCGAACCTGCACGAAGGCGCGATCACGCAAGCCGTCCGCAAGACGACCTGAACGCCACCACAGGAGGAGACAAGCATGCCCGTCAAGGCAATCAAGCCGGGTTACCACGGCGAGTTTCGGGACCGCGTCGAGAACTTTCGCGGCCAGCAGCTGCTGAACATCTGCTGGGAGAAGCACACGATGTTCGGTTGGCCGATGTGCATCCCGGTGCCGCCGGAAATGCCGTTCGGAGCACTGCTCGAGCAGGTGCTGCCCGGCATCTATGGCGCACACCCCGACTTCGCCCGCATCAAATGGAACGAGGTGCAATGGTCGAGCGCCAAGGGTCCATTCACGCCGGATCCGTCGAAGTCGATGGTCGAGCACGGCTTCAAGCACAAGACGCAGATCCGCTTTCGCACGCCCGGTCTCGACGGACATAACGGAGCCGGCTGATCGTGAGCTATCAACTGACCATTGAGCCGCTCGGCCAGACCATCGAGGTCGCCGACGACCAGACGATGCTCGATGCCGCGCTGCGCGCCGGCATCTGGCTGCCGCATGCCTGCTGCCACGGGCTTTGCGCCACCTGCAAGATCACCGTGAAGGAAGGCGACATCGAGCACGGTGACGCCTCGCCGTTCGCGTTGATGGATTTCGAGCGCGACGAGGGCAAGGCGCTGGCCTGTTGCGCGACGCTGCAGTCGGACGCGGTGATCGAGGCCGATATCGACGAGGACCCCGACGCGATCGTGATCCCGGTCCGCGACTTTCACGGCACCGTGACGCGGATCGATGCGTTGACGCCGACGATCAAGGGCGTCCACGTGCAGCTCGACGAGGCCATCGAGTTCCAGGCCGGGCAATACATCAATCTCGCGATCCCGCTTCCCGGCCAGGCCGTGACGCGCGCGTTCTCGCTCGCCAGCCAGCCTTCCGCGGGGCGCGACATCGAGCTGAACATCCGCGCCGTTCCCGGCGGCGTCGGCACCGGATTCGTGCACAAGGATCTGGCCGTCGGCGATCGCCTGACGCTGTCCGGGCCCTACGGCCGGTTCTTCGTCCGCCAGTCGGCCGGCGTTCCGATGATCTTCATGGCCGGCGGTTCGGGGCTCTCCAGTCCGCGCAGCATGATTCTCGACCTGCTCGAAAGCGGCAGCGATCTGCCGATCACGCTGGTCTACGGCCAGCGCGTCCGCGAGGAGCTGTACTACCACGACGAGTTTCTCGCGCTTGCCGAGAAGCATCCGAACTTCCGCTACGTGCCGGCGCTTTCCAGCGAGGCGTCGGACAGCGGGTGGACCGGCTTTCGCGGTTTCGTGCACGAAGCGGCGCTGGCGCACTTCAACGGCGACTTCCGCGGCCACAAGGCCTATCTGTGCGGCCCGCCGATGATGATCGACGCCTGCATCAGCGCCCTCATGAAGGGTCGTCTCTTCGAGCGCGACATCTATCACGAGAAGTTCATCTCGGCGGCCGATGCCCAGCAGAACCGGAGTCCGCTGTTCCGGAACATCTGAGGCGGCGCGGAATTACCGGTCCCGTATCGCCGCAGCGGGGAAAAGGTATTAGACGGTATAGGGCGAGGCCACTACCGTGAAAATCGGCGCCATCGTCTGCGGACGATGCATGACTGCCCAATGGCAAGTGGTTGCCGGATAACGGCCCGCATGCCGTGACGATTACCTAACGAGAGCCGGCCGTCCAGGCCGGCGTTTGGAGGAAGTGAAAATGGCTCTACGAGGCTTGCTGCGGGTCGGCGAAGTCGCGATCCGCGTGATGGACATGAAACTGTCGCGTCGTCACTACGGCGATCGCATGGGACTGCACGAGGTGATGGAGGATGCCGACGGCCGGGTCTACTACAAGGCCTGGGACGAGCACGACCATCATTCGATCGTCCTGCGGCAGGCCGACTCGCCGGGCCTGGACTACTTCGCGTTCAAGGTCTACGACGACAAGACCCTGACCGATCTCGAGCCGAAGATCCGGGCGTTCGGCCTCGAAGTGAAGCACATCGCCGCCGGCGTGTACCCGAAGAGCGGCCGTCGCCTCGAATTCATGCTGCCGAGCGGCCATCGCATGCAGCTGTATGCCCACAAGGAACAGGTCGGCAACACCCTCGGCTATCTCAATCCCGGTGTCGTGCCGGACGAGCACGTCATCCGCGGCTTCAACATCAACCGTCTCGATCACGTGCTTCTCGGCGGCACCAACATCGACGACAACGTCCGCCTGTTCACCGAAGTCTTCGAATTCGACCTGTCGGAGAAGCTGATCGACCACGAGTCCAAGGCTTCACTTGCCGTGTTCCTGTCCGGTTCGACGAAGCCGCACGACGTCGCGTTCGTCCTGCAGCCGGAGCCGGGTCGCTTCCACCACGTGTCGTTCCTGCTGGAATCGGCGCATGACGTGATCAAGGCCGCCGACAGGATCGGCAAGTACCGTATCCCGGTCGATGTCGGTCCGAACCGGCACGGCGTGACACGCGGCGCGACGATCTACTTCTTCGATCCGTCGGGCAATCGCAACGAAGTCTTCGCCGAAGGCTACGTCCACTATCCGGATACGCAGACCCTCGTCTGGGACACGACCGAGCTTGGCGCGGCGACCTTCCACCAGGACTTCACGCCGCGCGAGAGCTTCCTCACCGTGCTGACCTGAGCGTTGGCCATGAGCGAAAAGGAGGTCGCGGTCGTCGTCGGCGGCACCGGCGCCATGGGGCAGGTCATCGCCAGGCGTCTGGCGGCTGCCGGCTTGAGGGTCGTCGCGGTCGGCCGCTCGGCTGCGTCGCTGCAGTCTTTGACCGCGGCAGATCCGAACATCGAGGCCTGTGCCTGCGACATCTCGGACGATTCGGCCATCGACGCCATTCGCGCCGCCGCCGACGGCGTGGTGCGAATGGTCGTTCACGGCCCGGGCGTTGCGACGGCCGGCGGCGTGCTGGCCGTGCCGACGGCGGCGCTCGCCGACGCCGTCAACATCAAGGTCGGCGGCATGTTGCGCCTGGTGCGCGCCGTCGACGCGCGTCTTGTCCGCGGCAGCCGGCTGGTCGCCATCGGCGGGCACTATGGCTTCGAGCCGACCGCCTATGCGGCGACGGCCGGCGTTGCCAATGCGGCGCTGGCCAATCTGACGAGGCAGCTGTCCTGGGCGTACGGCGAGCGCGGCATCACTTCGCATCTCGTGGCGCCGGGGCCGGCCGACACCGACCGCCTGCGCCGGGTGGCGTCGGCACGCGCCGCGCGCGACGGACTTTCGGAGGACGAGGTGCTGCGCGACATGCAGCGCGAGTCGGCGATCGGCGCCTTCACGTCGGTGACGGAAATCGCCTGGATGATCGCGACCCTGCTGGCCCCGGAAGCCGATGCCCTCGCCGGCAGCACCCTGTTCATGGACGCCGGCCGGCGGCGTGGCCTGCCGTAGCCGCCGCGCCGCGCGGCGGACTCAAGATGCCGCGCGGGCAATCTTCGGCGAACGCGTCTTCTGCGCGCGGGCCACTGCGAGAAAGGCCTTCAGCAACGGCGATTCGTCGTCGTCGCGGTGAATCATGTACAGGTCGAATACCGCGCCGTCCTTCTCCCGCAACGGCACGTAGACCACGCCGGGCAGATTCAGATTGCACGCCGAATCGACCACCAGGCTCAGCCCGGCACCGGCGGCGACCAGGGCGACGGCCGTCACCACGTCGTCGACTTCCTGAACGATGTTGGGTGTGAGATTGCGCTGATGGAACATGCGCAGCAGATGATCGATGAAGCCGCCGCGCGACGCCCGCGGATAGAGGATCAGCGGCTGGCCCTGCACGTCCGCCAGCGCCACCTTTTCCTGCCTGGCGAACGGATGCGCCGCCGGCACGGCCAGATGAAGGCGCTCGGTCAGGATCGTCTCCCAGACGAGACCGACTTCTTCGCTGAAGAAACGATTGAAACCGACGGTGATGCGGCGTTCGGCGAGGGCCTTGATCTGACCCTGCCGGTCGATGTTGTGCAGGACGATCTGCACCTGCGGGTGCTGCTTTCGGAAGCTCTGGATGATGCGCGGAACCACGTCCAGCGCAGCCGAACCGAAGATGCCGATGTCGAGGCGTCCGAGTTCACCCTGACTCGCGAGACGGACGCGGTCGAGGGCCTGCTCGGTCAGCGTGAGGATATTCCGTGCATCTTCGAAGAACAGCTTGCCCGCTGCAGTGAGCGCCACGCCGCGCGGATGGCGTACGAACAGCTCGGTGCCGAGCAACTCCTCGAGCTGCTGGATCTGACGCGTCAGCGGCGGCTGCGACACGTGCAGGCGGTCCGCTGCGGCGCGAAACGTGCCGCTCTCAGCCACCGCCACGAAGTAACGAAGATGTCGAATCTCGATCGAATTCAAGTTCATCTGCCAGGCCGTCCTCATCGTTGCGCGATGATACTCCATCGGTATCGGCACGGCCGGATAAAGGTATTAGACCGTATTGCTGTCGCGGCCTAAATTTGATCGCGAATGTCGCCGTGGCTGGACAAGAGCGACCGAGGAGAAAGATGCGCTTCGAAGTGCTCATCGATGGGAACGGAAACGCGTTCCACTGCGCAACGGACCAGCCCGTCCTGTCGGCGATGACGAACACCAATCAGCGCGGAATCCAGGTCGGCTGTCGCAGCGGCGGTTGCGGTGTCTGCAGGGTCAGGGTGCTGAGCGGCCGCTACCGCCTGGGCCAGATGAGCAACACGCAGGCGCCGAAGGACCAGGTAGACCTCGGCTTCGTGCTGGCCTGCCGGCTCTATCCCGAGAGCGATCTTCGGATCGTGCCGGTCGGGCGGCTCGTTGCCGTCGCTGCCGATGCAATCAGCCGCGGATGCCCGTCGAGGCGCCCGGACGAAACTACGGAACCGTCAGTCAGATGATCACGTTGCACGAAGAAACCGAGACGCACGTGGCGCAGGCCGTGATTTCTCACCACGCTGCGCTGCGCGCCGTGCACGGCGCGCTGGGCGAGGCCGAACGGATGGGAGTACGCATCAATGTCGCCGTTGTCGACAGTGCCGGTCATCTCGCCGGTTTTGCCCGCATGCCGGGCTCGTTCCTGATGTCGATCGACATGGCCTGCAAGAAGGCCAAGTCCGCGGCCGGTCTCGGCATCGAGCCCGAACTCGCCGAACAGATCCTGGCCCACGAAGCGGCGCGGGTCCGTGAGGGCCTGATCCCGGTCGCCGATTTCACGCTGATCCGCGGCGGCCTGCCGATCCGTATCGACGGCACGCTCATCGGCGCGATCGGCGTGTCCGGCGGCAGCGAATCCCAGGACGTCGCCTGCGCGCAGGCTGGTGTCGCAGCAGTAATCGGAGAAAAGCAGTGAGCAATGAACGCAGTGTCGGAACCGCCACGACGGCGGCCGATGCAGGCCGCAAGGAGTTCCGCCATTTCATCGACGGCGCGTTCGTCGGCAGCGCGAGCGGCCGGCGTTTCGAGAAGCGCCGTCCCATCGACAATGCGCTGCTCGGTCATGTCCACGAGGGCGGCCGCGACGAGATCGATGCCGCGGTGGCGGCGGCCAGGGCCGCCATGGAAGGTCCCTGGGGGCGCATGACGGTCGAGGAGCGCTCGGCGCTGCTGTACAAGGTCGCCGACGAGATCACGCGCCGCTTCGGCGACTTCGTCGCCGCCGAGATGGCCGACACCGGGCAGCCGAAGAGCATGATGGAGCACGCCTTCATCCCGCGCGGCGCGGCAAACTTCAAGATCTTCGCCGACGTTGTCAAGAACGTTGCCACCGAGGCGTTCCAGACGCCGACGCCGGATGGTGCCGGGGCTCTCAATTACGCGATCCGCGTGCCGAAAGGCGTGATCGGCGTGATCTGCCCGTGGAATGCGCCGCTTCTGCTGATGACCTGGAAGGTGGCGCCGGCGCTGGCCTGCGGCAATGCCGTGATCGTCAAGCCGTCCGAGGAAACGCCGGGAACGGCCACGCTGCTGGGCGAGGTGATGAACGCGGTTGGCGTGCCGAAGGGCGTCTACAACGTCGTCCACGGCCTCGGTCCGAACTCGGCCGGCGAGTTCCTGACGAGCCACCCGGGGGTCGATGCCGTGACGTTCACGGGCGAGACGCGTACCGGCGCCGCCATCATGAAAGCCGGTGCGGACCAGATCCGTGACGTGTCCTTCGAGCTTGGCGGCAAGAACGCGGGTCTCATCTTCGCCGACTGCGACTTCGATGCCGCGATCGACAGCGCCGTCCGCTCGGTGTTTCTCAACTGCGGTCAGGTCTGCCTCGGCACCGAACGTCTTTACGTCGAACGCCCCATCTTCGACAAGTTCGTCGCGGCCCTGAAGGTGCGCGCGGAAGCGCTCAAGCCCGGCAATCCGGAGCACAAGGACACGACGCTCGGGCCGCTGATCAGCCAGGAGCATCGCGCCAAGGTGCTCTCGTACTACGAGAAGGCCAAGGCCGAAGGCGCGACGCTCGTCACCGGCGGCGGCGTGCCGCAGCTCGACGGCGCGCTGGCCGCCGGATCCTGGGTGCAGCCGACCATCTGGACGGGGCTTGCCGAGTCGGCGTCCGTGGTCCGCGAGGAAATCTTCGGGCCGTGCTGCCACATCGCGCCGTTCGATGACGAAGCGGAAGTGATCCGCCTGGCCAACGACACGCGTTACGGCCTGTCGACCACCATCTGGACGCGCGACCTTGCCCGCGCGCACCGCGTCGCTTCGAAGATCGAGGTCGGCATCGCCTGGGTGAACTCGTGGTTCCTGCGCGACCTGCGCACCGCGTTCGGCGGCTCGAAGCAGTCCGGCATCGGCCGCGAAGGCGGCGTTCACTCCCTGGAGTTCTACACCGAGCTCCGCAACGTCTGCATCAAGCTCTGAGATCCGCCCGTCATGTCATTGAGTCGCGAATCGATCCAGCGCCACGGCGATGCTCTCTACCATGCGCTCGTCACGCGCACGACCATCGCCCCGCTGGTTTCCCGTGAACCCGACCTCACCGTCGAGGATGCTTACCGCATCCAGGAGCGGATGCTGTCGCACCGCCTCGAGCGTGGCGAGAAGATCGTCGGCAAGAAAATCGGCGTCACCAGCCGCGCCGTCCAGGAGCTCATCGGCGTCAAGCAGCCGGACTTCGGTCAGCTGACGTCCGGCATGGCCTACGAAGAAGGCCAGGACGTGCCCTTGGGCGATCTGATCCAGCCGCGTGCCGAAGCCGAAGTGGCCTTCGTGCTGAAGAGCGACCTGAACGGTCCGGGCGTGACCGCCACCGATGTGTTGCGCGCCACGGACTACGTCGTGCCGTGCTTCGAGATCGTCGATTCCCGCATCACGGATTGGAAGATCAAGATCCAGGACACCGTTGCCGACAACGCGTCGTGCGGCGTCTATCTGCTCGGCAAGCGCAGGATCAGTCCGAACAAGGTGGACCTGAATCTGGCCGGCATGGTGCTGGAGCGCAACGGCGAGCTGTTCAGCACCGCCGCCGGCGCCGCCGTGCAGGGTGGCCCGGTCAACGCCGTCGTCTGGCTGGCCAACACGCTGGGCGCACTCGGCATTCCGTTCCGGGCGGGCGAGGTCATCCTCTCGGGCTCGCAGTCGACTCTGGTGCCCTGCGTTGCCGGAGACAGCCTCCGGTGCACCGTCGGCGGCATCGGCGCGTGCGAAATCCACTTCACCGGAGCGCGCGCGTGAACCTGTCCCCGCAGATCATCGGCGAACTGGCCGATCGCGTTCTCCACGCTCAGGACCACGCGCACACCATCACCAAGCTGACGGACGAGCATCCGTCGATGACCATCGAGGACTCGTACGCGGTCCAGGACGAGCTGCGCCGCCGCTGGATCGCCCGCGGCGACCGCGTCATCGGGATGAAGGCCGGTCTGACGTCCAAGGCCAAGATGCAGCAGATGGGCGTTCACGTGCCCAGCTTCGGCATCCTGACCAACGCCATGGCCCGGCCGGAGAACGGCGCCATCCAGATCCGCGAACTGGTGCATCCGCGCGTCGAGGCCGAGATCGCTTTCGTCCTCAAGAAGCCGCTGTCCGGCCCGGGCTGCTCCATCGAGCAGGTGCTGGACGCCACGGACTTCGTCATCCCGGCCGTCGAAGTGATCGACTCGCGCTACGAGAAGTTCAAGTTCGATCTGATCAGCGTGATCGCCGACAACGGCTCGTCGTCGCGCTATGTCACCGGCGGGCGCCCGCGCGATCCGCGCGAGCTCGACCTGCGCACGATCGGCGTCGTGATCGAGAAGAACGGCGAGATCCAGGCGGTGGGCGCCAGCGCCGCTGTCCTGAATCACCCGGCGAATGCCATCCTGATGCTGCTCGAGCATCTGCACGCGCGCGGCGAATCGCTGCCGGCGGGCAGCTTCGTCATGACCGGTGGCATCACCGAGGCCATCCCGGTCGCGGCCGGCGACAGCATCGTTGCCCGCTTCCAGGACATGGGCAGCGTGTCCTTCCGGTTCGCCTGACCGCCTTGCCGCCGCCATGGCTTTCGCAAACCTCTGCCCTGCCGATCAGCCGCGCCCGCCGGCGCGCGCGGCCATGAAGGTGCGAAACGCGATCCGGCAGCGGCTCATCGCCCACCCCGTATTTGGATAAGAACCCACGAGATAGGCATGCCAATCATCGAATTTCATCTGCTGGAAGGCCGGACGGTCGACCAGAAGCGTCGCCTCTGCGACGCCGTCACCAAAACGGTCGTCGACGTGCTGGGCGTCCGGCGCGAACAGGTCCGCATCCTGATCCACAACCTGCCGCCGGAGAACTTCTCCGTTGCCGGCATCACGGCGCTGGACCAGGCCGCCGGCAGCGGCGCGGCGAAAGCTGTTACGGAGGCGCCGGCCAACGGCGCCACCAATGGAAAAGGAGTGTCGGCATGAAGAAGATCAAATGCGCCATCATCGGTTCGGGCAACATCGGCACCGACCTGATCTACAAGCTCAAGCGCAGTGAGCTGCTGGAACCGGTCTGGATGGTGGGCATCGACCCCGCTTCGGAGGGCCTGGCTCGCGCCAAGGGCCTCGGCCTCAAGATCACCGACCTGGGCGTCGACGGCCTGGTGCCGCACGTCGTCGCCGACGAAGTGCAGATTGCCTTCGACGCGACTTCCGCCTACGTCCATGCCGAGAACTCGCGCAAGCTCACCGAGCTCGGTGTGCTGATGGTCGATCTGACGCCGGCCGCGATCGGCCCGCTGTGCGTCCCGCCCGTGAACCTGAAAGGTCTGCGCGAGAAGAAGGTCCAGAACGTCAACATGATCTCGTGTGCCGGCCAGGCGACGATTCCGATCGTCAATGCCGTCTGCCGCGTCCAGTCGGTCGATTACGCCGAGATCGTCGCCAGCCTGTCGTCGAAGTCGATCGGCCCGGGAACCCGCGCCAATCTCGACGAGTTCACGTACACGACGTCGAACGCCATCTGCGTGGTCGGTGGCTCGCGTCGCGGCAAGGCACTGGCGATCATCAACCCGGCCGATCCGCCGATGATCATGCGCAACACGATCTACTGCCTCACGGATGCGGCGCCGGATCAGCAGAAGATCACTGCCTCGATCCTCGAAATGATCGGCGAAGTGCAGCGCTACGTGCCGGGTTACCGGCTCGTCAACGGGCCGGTTTACGACGGCCACAAGGTTTCGGTCTACATGGAAGTCGCCGGCCTTGGCGACTATCTCCCGCGCTACGCGGGCAATCTCGACATCATGACGGCCGCCGCGACGCGCACTGCCGAAATGTTCGCCGAGGAATTCCTGGCTGGCCGCGTTCAGCCTCAGCTTTCGGAGGTTGCGTAATGTTGGAGCCGATCGATCTCAAGGGCCGCAAGATTCTCGTGCATGACATGTCGCTGCGCGACGGCATGCACGCCAAGCGCGAGCAGATTTCCACCGAGCAGATGGTTCGCGTCGCCACGCGACTCGACGATGCCGGCGTGCCGCTGATCCAGGTCTCGCACGGCGGCGGCCTCGGCGGCAATTCGCTGCAGCACGGCTTCGCCCTGCACAGCAACGAGGAGTACTGGGACGCCGTCGTGCCGAAGATGAAGCGCACGAAGGTCTCGGCCCTGCTGATCCCGGGGCTCGGCACGATGAAAGAACTGCAGAGCGCCTACGATCACGGCGTGCGCAGTGTCCACGTGGCGACCCACTGCACGGAAGCCGACACGTCGCCCCAGCACATCGCCTACGCGCGCAAGTTGGGCATGGATACCACCGGCTTCCTGATGATGGCCCATCTGAACAGTCCTGAAGGACTGGCGCAGCAGGCCAGGATGATGGAGTCGTACGGGGCCCAGACCGTCTACATCACCGACTCGGCCGGCTACCTGCTGCCGGCGGACGTGAAGGCGCGCGTCCGGGCGCTGCGCGACAGCCTGAAGCCGGAGACCGAAATCGGCTTCCACGGCCACCACAACCTCGGCATGGGCATCGCGAACTCGATCGCCGCCATCGAGGAGGGCGCCACCCGGATCGACGCATCGGTCGGCGGCCTCGGCGCCGGCGCGGGCAACACGCCGCTGGAAGTCTTCGTGGCGGTCTGCGAGCGCATGGGCATCGAGACGGGCTGCGATCTCTTCAAGCTGATGGACCTCACGGAAGACGTGATCTTCCCGATGATGGAGCACATCGTCCGTGTCGACCGTGCGTCGCTGACGCTGGGCTTCGCCGGCGTGTACTCGACCTTCCTGCTGCATGCCAACCGCGCAGCCGCCAAGTACGGCGTGCCCGCGCGCGACATCCTCGTCGAGCTCGGTCGCAAGAAGATGATCGGCGGCCAGGAAGACATGATCGAGGACACCGCGATGACGATGGCCAAGGAACGCGGCCTGCTCAGCGAAGCTTCGCAGCGCCACGCCGCATAAGCAGCATTCACGTCAGCCGATCGTCGACGGACGCGCGAGTTTTGCCGTCCGCCGACGATACGACGTGTTCCCCCAACGATCGCGCCGTCGCGCGACGTCAAAACACGATGAGGAGAGAGTCAATGAAAACCCCAACGATGCTGCAGGTCCTGCGCACGTTCATATTGAGCGTGACGGCACTGCTGATGGTGAGTGCCACGCAGGTTGCCCTGGCCCAGGAAGCGACGCCGAATGTCGATGCCGGTGTCGATCGCCTGATCTTTCTTGGCACTGCCGGCGGGCCGATGGCGCGCGTCAAGCGCGGCCAACCGGCGACCCTGCTCGTCGTCGACGGCAAGTCCTATCTGATCGATGCCGGTGCCGGCACCGTCGACAAGATCGCCAAGGCCGGGATTGACCCGCAGACCGTGCGCGATATCTTCATCACGCACCATCATCTCGATCACACCGCTGGCCTGGAGCCGCTGATCTCGCTCGACTGGATCGGCCGCAATCTGCGTACGCGGCAATCGACGCCGCACATCAACATCTACGGTCCGCCGGGCACGGAGAGCCTGCTGTCCTATTCGCTGCAGTATCTGAGCATTTCCGAACGCATTTTCCAGTCGATGGGCAGCGATCAGATGGCGCCGTCTGATTCGATCTTCTTCGCGCGCAATGTCGCGGCTGGCAAACCATTCTTCGATGACGGCAAGGTAACGGTGCTCGCGGTCGAGAACACGCACTATCACTTCAAGCCGGAAGAGGCCGCGTACAAGGCCGGCGACAAGTCGTATTCGTATCGTTTCGAGACGCCGTCCGGCTCCATCGTCTTCACCGGCGACACCGGGCCGTCGCCGGCGGTGACGGAGCTTGCCAAGGGCGCCGACGTGCTGGTCAGCGAGGTCATCAGCCTCGATCAGACGCGCGTGTTGTGGAAGAAGAATTTCAATGTCGCGATGCCGGACGATGTGGCCTACCACATGGCGCAGGAACATCTGACGCCGGAGGAAGTCGGCAAGATGGCGCAGCAGGCCGGCGTGAAGATGGTGATCCTCAATCACCTGGTTCCGGCACTCGATTCCTATGACGGCACCGCGGCGTACTCGGAAGGCGTGAAGAAGTTCTATTCGGGTCCGGTAGTCGTGTCCAAGGACCTCTGGGAATACAACCTCTACAAGGACGGTAAGCGCTGATTCGTGCGCAGGTGCGTGCGATGCCGCTGTGCGGCGTTGCACGCACCTGCGATCCGCACGAATTCGTGAATCGGCAACCGTCGCTGCAGCGCGGTAGGCCGAAACGTTCGTCGCATCCGCGGCGCGTATCGACTCAATTGCGCGGGCCCTTCGTCAAGAGGCCCCAGCGCTGGGAGGAGAAAGAAATGAACGCAATACATTCGGCGTCGACGAAGGCGCAGCGAATGCTCGTAGCCGTGTATGGTCTCTGTGTCGTAGCACTCGGGGGCGCGTGGCAGCCCGCCATCGCTGCCGATTCGGACAGCACCAGCGTGCGTCGGCTGCCGCCCGGCACCGGCGACGGTGCGCGCTACGGTGAGTACTATTTCCTGCGCTTCAACGAGCCTGCGCCGGCCGCGGGTGCCGGCAGAGACGATCTGTTCGCACCCCTCAAGCGCATCGCGCTCGGGGATTCCACGGACGGCGCCTACCTGTCGTTCAGCGGCCTCGAGCGCTTTCAGTTCAACAGCTACAGCCACGAAACGCTGGCGTCGACGAACTACGACGACCAACGCTTCTATCAGTTTCGCCACATCTACGGCGCCGATCTGCACTTGAGCGATTCGCTGCGCTTCTTCGGCGAACTCGGCAGCGGCCAGGTCGACAAGACCCACGCGGGGCCGCAGCCGGGCCGGCAGGTCAACGACCTCGTCGCACAGCAGTATTTCGTCGAATCCTCCGCGCAAGTCGGCGACGGCCGCGTCACCGCACGCGTCGGCCGGCAGGGCATGTGGCTCGGCAACGGCCTGCTGGTGTCGACTCAGCCGAACGCGAACATTCCCTGGTCGTTCGATGGTGCCGACGTCAGCTACCGCGATGCATCGATGCAGATCGAAGCCTTCCGGGTCGAAGCGGCAGGCACCGGCACCGGCGGCATCGACGACGACCGCTCGATGCCGGAGCGCCGGATGTGGGGCGTCTACAGCAGCTTCGCATTGCCGCATGCGGCGCAGGTCGGGGCGCACCTCAATGTCGATGCGTTCTACCTCGGTACGCGATGGGAAAACATGAAGTACGGCGGCGTGGCCGGCACCGACCGCCGCAGCCACTTCGGTGTACGGCTGTGGGGTGGCGCCGGGCAGGCGATCATGGACTGGACTGCGGTGATGCAGCGCGGACGCTTTGCCGGCAAGACCGTTTCGGCGTACGCGCTGTATTCGGTGAGCGGCTATGCATTCCCGCAGGTCCGGTGGAAGCCCACGCTGCTGATCCACGCGGACCTGATCTCCGGCGGCGAGTCGGCGTCCAAGATCGGCACCTACAATCCGCTCTATTCCGGGCAGCTGTACTACACCGCGACCGGTTATCTGGCCGGCAGCAATCTGATCGACGCAGGGCCGGGCATTTCGCTCAAGCTCAGTCCACGCTTTACGCTCAACGCTTACAACCGCTGGTATTGGAAGAAGGACAAGGCCGACTACGTCTACGGCCGTGGATTCGTGCCGCTGGCGACGACCGCGAACACATCGTCGTCGTACATGGGCATGCAGCCGGACGTGGATTTTTCCTGGGAAATCCAGAAGCATCTTTATCTGACCACCTACCTGTCGTACTTCGACTCGGGCTCGGCGCTCAAGCAGAGCGGCGGCAAGGACATCGCGGCCACCTATGTCGATCTCAGCTTCCTGTTCTAGCGCGGCAGATTCGAGTCGCGGCTGGTGCCCGGCGCGCGCCATGAACGTGCTGCTCGAGCATGCGCATGCGAAGCTGCAGTCATTCAGTGCCGTCGCGTGATTTCTTACGTTCACCGCGCGACTGACCTTTCCTGAAACAGGGCCAGCAGCGCGGCGAGAGAAGGGCAACGAGAGATCGATGGCAACTCTTGCAGGAATATGCTCAGTTCGGGTTGCCTACTGACATGAATGGCCTCGTTCTGAAAAGGGATTTTTATACCAGTGAACTGATCCGATCGCTGGGGAACGGATGCCCATGCTGTCGAACAGATCGTCTTCACACGGCGCATCGCTCAGATATTCGTCCTGTCGGGATCGGCGCGACTGTTCATTGAGAATGCCGGGGGCAATCTGGAACTGCATTCAGACATCCGGTCCTCGTATGCCCATAACCGAATATTGGTGAGCACGACGCACTCCGTAGCACATACATTCCGATGGTCGCTGAGCTACGTGCGGAAGGATCGACCGGTGCGGGTCGACCGGGAGACGCTGGCGCTGGGCTATGCCGGCGTCCTGTGGGTATTGCGCTCGGGGGCGCGCTGGAGCGATCTGCCGGCAGGTTACGGTGCGTACAAGAGTGTCCACAAGTGCTTCACGCGGTGGGCAGCCAAGGGTGTTTGGGAACACATCTTTCAGACGCTGACGCGCGATCGGGACAACGAGTACCTGATGATCGACAACAGCATCGTCCGGGCGCATGCACAGGCAGCGACCGGCTCGCCGCTATGCCGCTTTGGATCGCTTGAATGTCGATTCGGCCTAGGGTAGCTGCGCGAGCTCCGGCAGCGGCTCTGTCGCCAGCTTCTTCGCTTCCCGGGTGCTGATGCCGAGCCCTCTGAGGAGCAGCTCGGCGGCGTCGGAGCCGGCCTCGCGCCAGGTCTTGATTCCTTCCTGAACCAGAAGGAAGGCACTGATGGTCGTGCCGGTCGTCATGCCCACGACGATCGGCAGTTGCGCCGGTTCGATCTTGTAGCGACCGGTCTGCTGACCTTGCATCGCATCCAGCATCGGCGGGCCTTCCCAGATCTTTCGCAGCGCTTCGCTCGTGAAGCCGAAGTGCAGGATGAACTTCCCCCAATGCGGCTCCTCGTGAGCGCGCCGGATGTATAGGCGGACGCCGATCGCCAGGCGTCGTGCCGGATCGTCGATGCCGGCGTAGCTGAGCGCGATGCGCTCGTCCATTTCGTCGGCCAGCTGCGCCGCCACGGTTTCGAAGAGGCGTTCCGTGGAGCCGAGGTGGCTGTACACCGTGCCGCGCGCCATGCCCGCGGCGGCAGCCAGATCCTTGATCGTGATGCTCGCCGAGCCCGTTTCGGCAAACAGGCGCAAGGCGGTCTGATGGATGCGCTTCTGCGCAGCCGTCATGGCTTTCATGAATCTCTCGGCGATCGGCGACTGAACCGTATTGTCCGGCCGGCGCGGCGTCCGCACCAGATCCGATGTCGCCGCGTGAAACGGCGGGCGGCCTGGGGCTTGACCACAATGAACACGCGTGTTCAAATAAAAACACCAAAGTTCAACTTGGGCAGAAGAGATGGCCGTTCGAGCCACGCAGCAGGAGGAGCAGCGTTGTCGCGCGGCGCCGCAGCAGCGGCGCGGCGCTGGCTTGCGCGTCGGCCTGCCCGGCGCGGACCGCCGTTCCATCGGTTTCCCTCCCGTCGGCGCGCGGCCCTGACAGGCATCCGCCGGCAGCACTTCATGGAACCTCACATGGCAAGCGGCGACATTCGCGGACTGCAATCGCAGACGCTCACCTTCGGCAAGCGGAGCATCTACTTCAGCGAGATCGGACAGGGTCATCCGGTGCTCATGCTGCACGGTGGCGGCCCCGGCGCTTCCGGCATGTCGAACTATTCGCGGAACGTGGAGGCGCTGGCGCGGGACTTCCGCGTCATCGTTCCGGACATGCAGGGCTACGGGCGCTCCAGCAAAGGCGTCAATCGTCAGGATCCGTTCGGCGATCTGGCCGAGGTGATGCTCGGCTTCATGGACGCGCTGGGGATTCCGGCGGCGCACGTCGTCGGCAACTCGCTGGGCGGCGCGTGCGGCCTGCGCATGGCGCTCGACCAGCCCGCGCGCGTTTCCTCGCTGGTCCTGATGGGGCCCGGCGGCGTCGGCACGACGCGCGGCTTGCCGACCCGGGGCCTGAGCCTGCTGCTCGACTACTACAACGGCACCGGCCCCAGCCTCGACAAGCTGCGCACCTTCATTCGCGAGTATCTGGTGTTCGACGGCAGCCAGATCAGCGAGGCGATGATCAAGGCGCGCTACGAAGCCAGCATCGATCCGGAAGTGATGGCCGCGCCGCCGCTGCGGCGGCCGCCGGGCCTCGGTGCCGCCCTGCGCATGGACTTCACGCGCGATCGGCGGCTGCAAAGATGCAAGACGCCGACTCTGGTCCTGTGGGGCACCGAGGACAAGGTCAACCGTCCGCGCGGCGGTGCGGCGCTGCAGAAGGCGATGCCGAACTGCGACCTGTACCTGTACGCCAATACCGGCCACTGGGTGCAGTGGGAGCGCGCCGACGAATTCAACGCCAGCGTGGCGGCCTTCATGCGCCGGCACACGCCGAAGGCATAGCGGAGCCACGGTCATGGACAGCAGCGCTGCGCACGGCGTGTTCGGACAGGTCAGCATGGGGTATGTCGTCGTCGAGTCGGAGCGGCTCGGCGACTGGCGACGCTTCCTCAAACAGGGCCTCGGTCTGCATCTCGAATCGGAAAGCCCGTCGGAGCTCGCGTTCCGCATCGATGCGCATTGCCGTCGCTTCGTGGTGAAGCGCGGGCCTGCCGAAGACGTGGTCGCCGTCGGCTGGCAGGTGCATCGCGAAGGCACGCTGGCGGAGATTCTGAGCCGGCTGCAGGCGCGTGGCATCGCCGTCGAGGACGGTGACGAGGCGCTCGCCGCGACGCGCGGCGTGCGCGCGCTCAAGCGGCTGAAGGGGCCCAAAGGCCTGACGCTGGAGCTGTTCACCGACGCGCTGACCAGCGATGCGCCGCTGCGGATGCTGAGCCGCGGTTTCGTCACCGGCGACGGCGGCATGGGCCACATTGCGCTGACCACCCGCTTGCCGACCAAGGTGTGCCGCTTCTGGCAGGAGATTTTCGACGCACGCCTCAGCGACCGCATCTCGCAGCCGATGTCGGGGACGATGCTCGACGTGAGCTTCCTGCGGCTCAACGAACGACATCACTCGGTGGCGGTCGCCGCCACGCGCGGTCTGCGCGTCGATCCGATCCGCACGCAGATCCAGCACGTGAACATGCAGGTGGCCGACCGCGCCGATCTGAGCGCGGCGTATGCACGCTGCCGCGATCTCGGCTACGAGATCGCGCACGAGATCGGCCAGCATCCGAACGACCTCGAACTCTCGTTCTACGTCACGACGCCGTCCGGCTTCGAGATCGAACTGGGCTGGGACGCGCTGTGCGTCGACGAAGCGGCATGGACGCCGGCCTGGTACGACGCCATCAGCCTCTGGGGGCACCGGCCGCAGAAGGTGTCGCCGCTGCGCCAGCTGCTTCTGAACCTGGGCAATGCCGGACGCGGCCTGCGTCACGCGTTCCGGCCCGAATACTCGCCGATCCCATGAGCATGCAGAACCTGCCAGAAACCGGCGGCGAGGCCGCCGACGTCGTCATCTCCGGCCTGGGCCCGACCGGCCTGGTCCTGGCCCACATGCTGGGCATGCGCGGACACAAGGTGGTGGTGCTCGAACGCGAGCCGGTGTTCTACGGCAATGCGCGCGCCGTCTATACCGACGACGAATGCATGCGCATCTTCCAGTCCGCCGACGTCGCCGAGGCAGTGCAGGCGCGGATGATGATGGAGACGCCGGTGCAGTTCGTGCGCCCGGACGGGCGCGTCATGGGTCGGTACTGCCCGCTGCAGCGGCCCTACGGCTGGCCGGTCGTCAATTTCTTCTACCAGCCGTATCTGGAGACGACGCTGACCGAGACGCTGGCGCGCTATCCGAACGTGCAGGTCCGCCGCGGCCGCGAGCTTAGCGACTTCGTGCAGAACGCCGACGGCGTGCTCGTCACGCATCAGGCTGCGCGCAGTTTCCGCTTCACTGACGCCAGCGACGCCACGCGGCAGAACAGCGGCGAGGCCGATCCGCGCACCCTCCGGGCGCGCTATCTGATCGGCGCCGACGGCGGGCGCAGCCGGGTACGCGAGCAGCTCGGCATCAAGATGAGCGGCAAGAATTTTCCGGAGCCCTGGCTGGTCGTCGACCTGCGCCTCAAGGACGGCGAGGAAGCGTTGCGCCACGTGCCGTACTTCAACTTCGTCGTGGACCCGAAGATGCCGGTCGTGAGCTGCGTGCAGCCCGATCGCTTCCATCGCTTCGAGTTCATGCTGATGCCGGGCCAGAGCCGCGAGGACATGGAGCGGCCGGAGACGGTGCGGGCGCTGCTGTCCCGCTTCGTCGATCCGGACAAGTTCGAGATCAAGCGCAAGCTGGTCTACACCTTCAATGCCCTGATCGTGGAGCGCTGGCGCGAAGGCCGCGTCCTGCTGGCCGGCGATGCCGCCCACATGACGCCGCAGTTCATGGGACAGGGCGCCAGCTCCGGCGTGCGTGACGCCCACAACCTCGGCTGGAAGCTGGATCTCGTGCTGCGCGGCCAGGCGGGCGACGCCTTGCTCGACAGCTACGGCCGCGAGCGGCACGGCCACGCCAAGGCCATGATCGACATCTCGGTACTGATGAAAGATCTCGTGTCGATGACCAGTCCGGCCGGCACGGCCTTGCGCGATGCCGCGATGGCGATCGTCCGTTCGGTGCCGTTCCTGAGGAACTGGATGCAGCGGGGCGCGTTCAAGCCCAAGCCGGTCTATGCCCAAGGTGCGTATCTCGGCCTGCCGCGCGCGCGCCGCGGCGGTCCGGAAGGGGCCCTGATCCCGCAGCCGGTCGTGCGCCTGTTCGACGGCCAGCGGCGCCTGCTCGATGAACTGCTCGGCAAGGACTTCGCGCTCGTCGGCTTCAATGTCGATCCGCGCAAGACGCTGTCGCCGGCGTCGATCGAGATGCTGGACAGCCTGCGCACCCGCTACGTCGCCCTGTTTCCCTATGCAGCGCGCCCGCAGGGCTTCCACGGCGTTGCCCGCAGCGCGCCGCCGGGCCTGACCGAAGCCGAGGACATCGGCGGCGAAATGGTGAGCTGGTTCCGCAAGGCCGGCTTCAAGTCGGAGGCGGTCGCGGTGATCCGCCCGGACAAGTTCGCGTTCGCCGTCGTATCCACGGCCCGGCTGGACGCCGCCATCGCCGAGCTGAAGCAGCAGCTGCACTGGCAGGCGGCGCCTCTCGATCTCGCCCGCGCCGCCTGAATGAAAGTGAAGAACAAATCCGCGAAACCCGCGCTGCCCGCGCGGGGCTCCACGATCACCCGCGCCGCCGCGGCGCTGCGCGAGGCCAGGGCCACGCGCATGCCGATCGCGCGGATCTCCGAGACCTTCGGGATTCGAACGCTCGACGACGCCTATGCCGTGGCGGCGCTCAACACCAGCCTGCGCGTGGCCCGGGGCGGCCGCATCGTCGGCCGGAAAGTCGGCCTGACCTCGGCTGCGGTGCAGCGCCAGCTCGGCGTCGACCAGCCGGACTTCGGCGTGCTGTTCGCCGACATGGAGTTTCTCGATGGCGACGAGGTGCCGATGGCGCGCCTGATCCAGCCCAAGGCCGAGGCGGAGGTGGCCTTCGTCGCCGGCCGCGATCTGTGCGGCGGCGTGCCGTCGTATTCGGAATTTCTCGCCGCGCTGGCCTATGCCTTGCCGGCGCTGGAGATCGTCGACAGCGCCATCGCCGGCTGGACGCTGACGCTCGCCGACACGGTGGCGGACAACGCGTCCTGCGGTCTGTACGTTCTCGGCAACCAGCCGGTCGCCATCGGTCAGCTGCGTTCGAGCGAGCTGGGCCTGCAGCTGGACCGCAACGGCCGTACCGAAGCGATCGGCAGCGGCTCGGCCTGCCTCGGTCATCCGCTGCGCGCCGCCTACTGGCTGGCGCGGACCCTGGCCGCGCGTGGCGAAGGGCTGCGTGCCGGCGACGTGATCCTCTCCGGCGCGCTCGGCCCGATGGTGCCGGCCGTCGCCGGCGATCTATTGCAGGCGACGATCGGCGCTCTGGGCACGGTCAGTTGCCGCATGGCCAGCGAACCGTAAGGCGGGTACGAGATGAGCGACAAGATCAAGGCCGCGATCATCGGATCCGGCAACATCGGCAGTGATCTCATGATCAAGATCCTGCGGCACGGCCGGCGCATCGCCATGGGCGCGATGGTCGGCATCGACGCCCAGTCCGACGGGCTGGCCCGTGCCGCCCGGCTCGGCATCGCGACCACGCACGAGGGCGTCGAGGGGCTGGCCCGGCTGCCCGGCTTCGAGGACATCGGCATCGTCTTCGACGCCACGTCGGCCGGCGCCCACGTCGGCAACGATGCGTTCCTGCGCCGGCTGCGTCCGGATATCCGCATCATCGATCTGACGCCGGCCGCGATCGGCCCGTACTGCGTGCCGGTGGTCAATCTCGACGAGAACCTCGCGCAGGGCAACGTCAACATGGTGACCTGCGGCGGGCAGGCGACCATCCCCATCGTCGCCGCCGTCGCGCGGGTCGCCAAAGTGCACTACGCCGAGATCGTGGCGTCCATCAGCAGCCGCTCGGCCGGCCCGGGCACGCGCGCCAACATCGACGAGTTCACCGAAACGACGGCGAAGGCGCTCGAAGCGGTCGGCGGTGCCGGCATGGGACGCGCCATCATCATCCTCAACCCGGCCGAGCCGCCGCAGCTCATGCGCGACACGGTGTACGTGTTCTCCGAGGCGGCGGACCGCGAGGCGGTGCGCGCCTCGGTGGAGGCCATGGTCGGCGAGGTGCGCCGCTACGTGCCCGGCTACCGCCTCAAACAGGAGCTGCAGTTCGACCTGATTCCGGCCGACGCGCCGATCCTCATTCCGGAACTCGGCGGGCGCTACGCCGGGCTCAAGACCTCGGTGTTCCTCGAAGTCGAGGGCGCCGCGCATTACCTGCCGGCCTACGCCGGGAACCTCGACATCATGACCTCGGCGGCGCTGGCCACGGCCGAGCGCATCGCCGAAGCGCTGCAGTCCGTCCCCGGGGCGGTGACGCCATGACCTTCAAGCCGGACCGCAAGCTTCATCTTGCGGACGTCACGCTGCGCGACGGCAGCCATGCCGTTCGCCACCAGTATTCGATCCGCAACGTCCAGGACATCGCCCGCGCGCTGGACGCGGCGCGCGTCGAAAGCATCGAGGTGGCGCACGGCGACGGCCTCAAGGGCTCCAGTTTCAACTACGGTTTCGGCGCCCATACCGATCCGGAGTGGATCGCCGCCGTCGCCGAAGTCGTCACGCACGCCAAGATCGCCACGCTCCTGCTGCCCGGCATCGGCACCCTCCACGACCTGCGCGCCGCCTACGACGCCGGCGCGCGGATCGTGCGCGTCGCCACGCATTGCACCGAGGCCGACATTTCGAAGCAGCACATCGAGCATGCCCGCCAACTCGGCATGGACACCGTGGGCTTCCTGATGATGAGCCACATGAGCACGCCCGAGGCGCTGGCCCAGCAAGGCAAGCTCATGGAGCGCTACGGTGCGCAGTGCATCTATGTGGTCGATTCCGGCGGCGCCATGAGCATGGACGACGTCCGTGCCCGCTTTCGCGCACTCAAGGCGGTGCTCGATCCGCAAACGCAGACCGGCATCCATGCCCACCACAACCTGAGCCTGGGCGTGGCCAACTCGATCGTCGCCGTCGAGGAAGGCTGCGATCGCGTCGACGCCAGTCTGGCCGGCCAGGGCGCCGGCGCCGGCAACGCGCCGCTGGAGGTGTTCGTCGCTGCCATCGACCGCATGGGCTGGGCGCACGGCAGCGATCTCTACGCATTGATGGACGCCGCCGACGAAATCGTGCGGCCGCTGCAGGATCGGCCGGTGCGAGTCGATCGGGAGACGCTGGCGCTGGGCTATGCCGGCGTCTACTCCAGCTTTCTGCGCCACTCGGAAGCCGCCGCGCAGAAGTACGGGCTCCGGGCCGTCGACATTCTCGTCGAGCTCGGCAAGCGGCGCATGATCGGCGGTCAGGAAGACATGATCGTCGACGTGGCGCTCGATCTTCTGAAGCGCAAGCGGCCGGACCAGGAAGCGTCCGCCGCAGACGCCTGAGGCCGGCGCCGGCTACGCCCCGGGCCGCGGCGGCCGGTCGCCGACCGGTCCTAGTGGCGCAGCAGCGCCTCGATCTCGCTCGCGGCGAGCACCTTGCCGGTCGACACCACCTTGCCGTCGATCACCAGCGCCGGTGTCGACATCACGCCGTGCGCGGCGATCTGCGCCACGTCGGTGACCTTGACGATCTCGGCGTCCTGGCCGAGATGATCGAGCGCCGCGCGCGTGTTGTCGGCGAGGGCGACGCACTTGCGGCAGCCGGAACCGAGAATCTTGACCTGCATGGGAGTCTCCTGGATCGAGCGCCGAGCGTTCAGGTGAGCAGCGGCGCGAAGCTGTTGAACAGATAGCCGATGATGATGATGCCGAGCAGCACGATGCCGACGAACAGGCTCAGCAGCGGCGTCCGGATGACCTTCTTCAGCATGATCAGCGACGGCAGCGACAGCGCCGTCACCGACATCATGAACGCCAGCGCGGTGCCGAGGCCGACGCCCTTGGCGACCAGCGCCTCGGCGATCGGCAGCGTGCCGAAGATGTCGGCGTAGATCGGTACCGCGATCAGCGTCGCCAGCGGCACCGACCACCAGTGTTCCTCGCCGAGCAGCGCGCCGATGAGGCTGGCCGGAATCCAGTTGTGGATCGCGGCGCCGACGCCGACGCCGATCAGCACGTAGATCCAGACCCGGCCGAAGATCTCGGCGACCTGCCCGGCCGCGTACTTCAGGCGGTCCGCCGTGTGCAGCTGTTCCTGCGGCAGGTCGAGCACCGGGCTGTGCAGCACGAAGGGCTCGATGTAGCGCTCCATGCGCGCGTATCCGATCAGCGTGCCGCCGATCACCGCGAGCACGATGCCGATCAGCACGTAGGCGATCGCGATCGTCCAGTTGAACACGCTGGCGAGCAGGATCAGCGAGGCCATGTCGACCAGCGGCGACGAAATCAGGAACGAGAAGGTCACCGCCAGCGGCAGGCCGGAGCTGGTGAAGCCGATGAACAGCGGAATTGACGAGCACGAGCAGAACGGCGTGAGCGTGCCCAGCAGCGCGCCGCTCAGATTGGCCTTGAAGCCCTGCATGCCGCCGAGCAGGCGCCGCGTGCGCTCCGGCGGAAAGTAGCTCTGCACCCAGGAAATGCCGAAGACCAGCACCGACAGCAGGATGAAGATCTTGATGACGTCGTAGATGAAGAAATGCAGGCTGGCGCCGACGCGCGTCGCCATGTCCAGGCCGAAGACCCGTTCGACGAGCACGCGGACCAGATCACTCAGCCACTGCATGCGCAGCAGCTGATCGTTCAGCCATTCCAGCAATCCCACGATTCCTCGCTCCGCCGGGTCGACGGCCGCCGCCCCGGCCGGGCGGCCGCGGGGGCGGGATCGGCAGAGGCGGTACGCGGGACGCGGCCCGTCATCCCTGCGTCGACGTGGTGGCGAGCATCGAATTTCGCCGCGGTTGCGGCATTGATGCGCATCAAGCGGGGTCGCCGCGGTCCCGGCGAGACTGCTTTTTCCGGGCCGGATTTCGAGTCCGGCGGGACGCGAGCGCTGCCGTACTAACAGTGCGTTGACGCAGCGCTCCCGAAAATGCGCGGTGTTTTTCGGAAGAGTCGAGCTTTACGTGTCCACGGAATCAACTGTCTCGAAGACGCCAGCCGCCGCTGGCATGCCGCGTCCGCTGCCCGGCGCGGGGCTGTTCGCCTGGCTGCAACGTTCGGCGCTGGAGCTGCTGGCCGGCCGCATCGAGATTTCGGCCTTGTCGCTCGTCGTGCTCGTGGTCTTCTATTTGGCCACGACGCAGAACTTCGCACTGGCCCATGCCGTCGTCAATTCGCTGCCGTCGCCGTTCACGATGCAGGAATGGCGCATCGTCGGCTCGGTCGCGATCACGCTCGTCAACCTGCTGTTCCTGATGCTGGTGCCGTTCAGCGCGCCGCGCGTGGTCAAGCCGCTGGCGATCGCGATGCTGCTGACCGCCGCGGTCTGCAGCTACTTCATGGATACCTTCGGTGCGGTCATCGACAAGTCGATGATCCAGAACGTGGCGCGTACCGACGCGCATGAGGCCGGCGACCTGCTGCACGGCTGGTTCTGGCTGCACGTGGCCATGTTCGGCCTGCTGCCGGCGGCGGTCGTGCAGCGCCTGCGTGTGCGCCGCGAGAACGCCTGGCCGGCGCTGGCGCGCCGTGCCGGTCTGGTGCTCGGCATCCTCGTGCTGCAGCTCGCCGTGCTCGGCCTGCAGTACAACGCGCTGTCGTTCTGGGGCCGCAACCACCGCGAGATCCGCCTGCTGATCAACCCGTTCGCGCCGGTCAACGCGGCGATCCGCTACGTCGGCAGCCAGCTGCCGAAAGGCCGGCAGAAGCCGCTGCAGCTGATCGCCGCCGACGCCGTGCTCGCGGCGCCGGCCCGCGAGCGGCCGCTGCTGGTCGTCTGGGCGGTCGGCGAGACCGCGCGCGCCGAGAACTTCGAGCTGAACGGCTACCGCCGGCCGACCAATGCGGCGCTGGCCAAGGTGCCGGACCTCATCAATTACGACAACGCCAGCTCCTGCGGCACGGCCACGGCCGTGTCGGTGCCGTGCATGTTCTCCGGCATGAAGCGGGCGCAGTACAAGGAAAGCCGCGCCGAACGCCAGGAGAACCTGCTCGATGTGTTCGCGCGCCTGCATCTCGGCGTGCAGTGGTGGGACAACAACTCCGGCTGCCAGGGCGTCTGCAAGCGCATCGAATCCGTGCGCCTCGACAACGCCAATGATCCCGCCTATTGCGACGCCAACGGCTGCAAGGACGGCATCCTGCTCAAGGGGCTGGACGGTGCGGTGCCCGCGGCCGGCCAATCCAAGCTGCTCGTGCTGCACATGCAGGGCAGCCACGGCCCGGCCTATTTCAAGCGCTACCCGGAATCGGCGCGCGTGTTCACGCCGGATTGCCGCGACGAGAACGTGCAGCGCTGCTCGCACGAGGAAGTGGTCAACGCCTACGACAACACGCTGGCCTATTCGGACAGCGTGCTCGCCGACCTGATCGCGCGCCTGCGCCAGCGGCAGGATGTCGATTCCGTCGTCATCTACGTCTCCGACCATGGCGAGAGCCTCGGCGAGAACGGCATCTACCTGCACGGCCTGCCGTACTCGATCGCGCCGTCGCAGCAGACGCACGTGCCGCTGATCGCCTGGTTCTCGGACGGTGCGCGCCGCTCGCTCGGCGTCGATCTGGCCTGCGTGCAGCGCGGCGCCGAAGCGCCGGTGTCGCAGGACAACCTGTTCCACACCGTGCTCGGTCTGTTCTCGGTGCAGACCTCGGCCTACGAGAAGGACGAGGACCTGTTCGCGTCCTGCCGCAAGGCGGCCCCGGCGCTCGCCGGCGACGCCGCTCCGGCCCCGGCCGGCAAGGCCCGGCAGGGCTGAGGGCTCCGCGGGCGTCGCGCCCGCGGTCTGCCGCTTCGCGTCGATCCGGGCTCGGAGCGCAACGGTCCGCCGGCGCCGCGGAGGCGATCCGGCGGCGGTGACCGGCTCCGGCTCCGGCGACGAATGCCGGCCACGTGTGCTGTCGTCCCCATCGCGAAGACGCTAAGGTGCGCCCACCCTGAAGTGCGTGCCGTCATGCGTTCCGACCTTCCGACGCTGTATCACGATCCGACGTCCGAGCCGTCGCGCGCGGTGCGCTGGCTCAGTCTCGAAGCGGGCATGGCGCTGCGCGTCGAGCCGGTGCTGCTGACGCGCGGCGATCACCGCCGGCCGGCGTTTCTCGCGATCAATCCGCGCCACCAGGTACCGGCGCTGTCGCACGGCGACTTCCATCTCAGCGAGGCGACGGCGATCGCCCGCTATCTCGCCGAGTGGCATGGCGCGGCGGAGCGCTGGTTCGGCGGCTCGCTGCGCGAGCGGGCGCGGATCAACCAGCGGCTGTCCTGGTATCACACCAACCTGCGGCTGAAGCTCACGCTGAACTATTTCCTGCCGGCGCTGCTGATGCCGGCCTACCTCGGCGTGCCGCCGCCGGCGCCGGCCGAGGCGGCGGCGCTGCGCGCGGCTTTCGCCGAGACGCTGGCCCAGCTCGATGCCTTTCTGGCCGAGGCACCGTTTGTCGCCGGCGAGCGGCCGACGATGCCGGACCTGCTGTTCGCCAGCGAGCTGTTCGCGCTCGACGTCGACGCCGCGCGCGACGACGCCCTCGGCGCGCACGCCCGGATCGGCGCCTGGCTGCAGACGATGCGCGCGCAGCCGCAGTACGCGGCCGCGCATCGGCACTGGAACGCGGTGGTGCCCGGCGTGCGCGCGCGGCTCGCCGGACGCATGCCGGTCAGCGGTGATCCAGCCTGGGTCGCGGCGGTCTGCGCGCGGATCGGTCTGGACGAAGGAGACTTGTAATGACGAACGGACGTTGCCTGTGCGGCGGCGTGCGCTTCCGCATCGACGCCGCGCTGGCGCCGATCCAGCTCTGCCATTGCGCGCAGTGCCGGCGTGCGCAGGGCAGCGCGTTCGCCGCCAACATTCCGGTGCCGGCGGCGGCGTTCCACCTGCTCGCCGGCGAGGCATTGCTGACGGCCTATGCGTCCTCGCCGGGCAAGCAGCGCGTGTTCTGCTCGCGCTGCGGCTCGCCGGTCTACAGCCGCCGCGACGCGCAGCCGGACGTCCTGCGCGTGCGCGCCGGCCTGCTCGACGAGCCGCTGGCGACGCGGCCGGGCCTGCACATCTACGTCGCCTCGCAGGCCGGCTGGTGGACGATCGCCGACGCGCTGCCGCGCCACGACGCGTCGGCGCCCTGAGGAAGGAGTGCCATGAAAGAACCTGCCGAATTTCTCGTCCTGTCGCGCGGCCAGTGGGACGCCGACGCGCCGGCCGAGGCGATCCAGGAGGCGATCGACCGCTTCTACGCCTGGCACGACCGTCTGGTCGCCGAAGGCCGCATGCGCGCCGGCCAGCGTCTGGCGCCGGGGCGGCGTCTGGTGACGCGGCAGGGCGTGCTCGACGGGCCGTATGCCGAGGCCAAGGAGGTGATCGGCGGCTACTGGCATATCCTCGCCGCCGATCTCGACGAAGCGGCGGCGATCGCCGCACAGAATCCCTGCCTCGCGTTCGGCCTGGCGTTCGAGATCCGCCCGATCGAGCCGGTCCGCGCCAGCGCCTACCTCGTCAGCTGCGAGACGTCGTCGCGCTGAGCGCTGCGACGCCGCCCGCTTCCGGCGGCGGCGACGGCCGGTGATGATGGAGGTCCGTCCCGGAGCCCCGATCATGCAGCGTGGACTCATCAATCATCTCGACCTCACGGTCAGCGATCTGGCGCGCTCGACGGCGTTCTACGACGCCGTGCTGTCTCAGCTCGGCTACCGGCGCACGACGACCTACGCCGGCAGCGTGCCGAACTGGGAGCTGCAAGCCGGTCCGGTCGCGCTCAGCCTCGGCCTGCACGCGGCGCGCCACGCGGTGCCGCACGACCGCTACGCGCCGGGCCTGCACCATCTCGCGTTCCACGTGCCGAGCCGCGCCGAAGTCGAGGCGATGCACGCGCGGCTGCAGCAGCTCGGCGCCACGGTGCTCGACGCGCCGGCCGAGTACGACTACACGTCGGGCTACTACGCGCTGTTCTTCGCCGATCCCGACGGGCTCAAGCTCGAAGTCGTGCACGAGCCGCGCTTCGACCGCGCCGGCGACTGAGCCCGGACGCCGGCCGGAACTCGCGCGGCCGGCCGCGGGTCTAGGCCTGGCGCCGCGCTGTTCCGTCCGCGCGGCGGACGGCGGCGCGGCGGACGGCGGCGCGGCAACCGGGGTTTCATCGCCTTCCTGCTGTTCTTCGGGCTGTTCCGCACCGCGGTCGCGGACTGGAACCCGATCCCGTCCGGCTCGATGCGGCCGAGCCTGCTCGAAGGCGACGTGGTCTACGTCAACCGCCTCGCCTACGACCTCAAGCTGCCGCTGACCGACGTCGTGCTCGCGCACACCGGCGCGCCGCGCCGCGGTGACATCGTCACCTTCCATTCGCCGGCCGACGGCAAGCGCCTGATCAAGCGCATCGCCGCGCTGCCCGGCGACACCGTGCAGATGCGCGACAAGCAACTCGTCGTCAACGGCGTGCCGGCGCACTACGCGCCGCTCGGCACGGTGCGCGAACACCTCGCCGACGGCCGCGACGTCGACGCGCTGCGCCTCGACGAGACGGCGCAGGGTCGCGCGCACGTCGTGCAGTGGGTCAGCGCGCCCGGCACGCTGGCGCAGGACAACTTCGGCCCGCTCGTGGTGCCGGCCGGCCAGTACCTGATGCTCGGCGACAACCGCGACAACAGCGCCGATTCGCGGTACTTCGGTTTCGTGCCGCGCGAGCGCCTGATCGGCCGCGCCGTCGCCGTGCTGGCGTCGGCCGACATCACCGGCGACTGGGCGCCGCGCTTCGAGCGCTTCGGCGAGGCGCTGGACTGAGAAAGGCGCCGCCGGCGTTCACGCTCCGCACACGAAAAACGCGCCCGGCCTTGCGACCGGGCGCGTCGGAACGCGAATGCCGCGCGCGGACTTCAGGCGGCGCGCGCCACCGTCGGCAGCGGCTGGAAGTCGACCTTCTCGCGTACCGCGCAGGCCGGGCACGGCCAGTTCGCCGGCAGACGCGCCCACGGCGTGCCCGGCGCGATGCCCTCGTGCGGGCAGCCGGCGGCGGCATCGTAGACGTACGAGCAGTTCGGGCAGAGGTAGCGGTCGGCGTCGGCCGCGACGCCCGCTGCCGGTGCGGCGGCCGGCGTCGCGGTGGCGGCCGGCGTCGCGCGCAGCGGCGCACGCTGCCAGCGCTCCAGCAGCGCGGCGCGCTTCGGGGCGTGGAGATGGGCCTTGCTCAGGTCGCCACGGTGATGGGCCGCGACGCGATGATCCATCATGCGGAACCACAGCGGCGGGCAGTAGGCGACGAGGATCATCGACGAATAGCCGGACGGCAGCTGCGGACTGTCGTCGAAGTGGCGCAGGGCCTGGTAGCGGCGCGTCGGGTTGGCGTGGTGGTCCGAGTGGCGCTGCAGCTGGTAGAGGAACAGGTTGGTGACGATGTGGTTGCTGTTCCACGAGTGGCGCGGCGCGCAGCGCTCGTAGCGGCCGGCCTTGTCGTCGTACTGGCGCAGCAGGCCGTAGTGCTCGATGTAGTTGACGACCTCGAGCAGCGTGGCGCCGAAGAAGGCCTGCGCGACCAGGAACAGCAGCGCCCACGGGCCGAGCCACAGGGACAGCGCGCCGAACAGCACGACGGTCAGCGCCCAGGACTGCAGGTTCTCGTTCGACAGGCTCCACACGCGCTTGCCGTTGCGCTTCAGGCGTTCGGCCTCGATGTGCCAGGCCGAGCGCAGGCTGCCGGCCATGGTGCGCGGCAGGAAGGCCCAGAAGCTCTCGCCCATCCGCGAGCTGGCCGGATCGATCGGCGTGGCGACGTTCTTGTGATGGCCCTTGTTGTGTTCGATGAAGAAGTGGCCGTAGGCGACCGGTGCCAGCGTCAGCCGCGCCAGCCAGCGTTCGAGCGCGTTGGTCTTGTGGCCGAGCTCGTGGCCGGTATTGATGGCGATGCCGTTGATGATGCCGACGCTCAGCGCGATGGCGCCGAGGTTCCACCACGCGTAGTCGCCGGTCGCGAACAGCCAGGCGCCGAAGATCGTCGCCGCGAACTGCGCCGGGATGTATGCGAACACGATCGCGCGGTAGTAGCGGTCCTGCTCGAGGCCGGCGACGGCGCTGTCCGGCGGATTGGTCGGGTCGGTGCCGATCAGCGTGTCGAGCAGCGGCAGCAGCCCGTACATGAAGACCGGCATGCCCCACAGGAACAGGCTGTTGCCGGTCGTGTACGCGAGCAGCAGGCACGACAGCGACAGCACCGGCACCAGCGGGCTCAGCAGCCAGAGGTAGCGCTTGCCGTCGCGCCAGGACTGCGGCGGTGCCGCGAGCGTCGAGGTGTTCATGAACGATTCTCCTTCGATCCGTCTGGGATGCCGCGTGCGTTTGCGAATGCCGCGGCACTGTTGGAATGCCGATGCATTGTGAGCGGCGCCATCGGCTGCGATCCTGTCATTTATTGACATCACCCTGTCTTTTTCAGACAGTGCCGTCCGGACCCGCATTTGGACCCGCGACCCGAGCCGCGACATGAAGCGCAATGACCCCGAAGTGCCGGCGCGCTACTACGTGCGCATGGGCGAGGTGCTCGCCGCGCGCGGCGTCGACGTGCTCGCGCTGCTGCGTGCGGTACGCCTGAAGCCGGAGGCGATGGCCCTGCCGGAGGCCAAGCTGCGCTGGAGCCAGGTCGAGGCGCTGGTCGCGCAGGTGCTGGCGATGCCGGGCCTGGCCGATCTGGCGTTCGACGTCGGCCGCGTGCTGAAGCCGAGCTCGCACGCCAGCGTCGGCTTCGCGATGCTCAGCAGTCCCGACATCGACTATGCGCTGCGCGTGCTGGCGCGTTATTTCCGGCTGGTGATGCCGAGCTTTCGCATGCACTACCGCGCCGCCGGCGGCCGCACCGAGATCCGCTACGCGCCGGCCTTTCCGCAAAGCCACGCCTGCCTCGCGTTCCATCTGGAGGCGATCGCCGCGGCGACGTACTGGGAGATCAAGATGCTGAGCAGCGGCGAGATGCCGGCGAGCCAGCTGCACTTCTCGGTGCCGCCGCCGCTGCACGTCGCGCGTTACGCCGAGCTGAGCGGCGCGCAATGCCACTTCGGCAGCATCGGCTCGCCCGGCGTGCGCCTGCTGTTCGATGCCGACTTCACGCGCCATCCGCTGCCGATGGCCGATGCCGGTGCGCTGAAGATGGCGGAAGCGCGCTGCGCCGAACTGCTGCGCAACGCCGTCGCGGTCGGCCAGGTGCGCGACTGGGTGGCGATGATGCTGCGCGAGAGCGCCGACGGCATGCCGACGCTCGGCGAGCTGGCGCAGACGCTGAACCTCTCGCCGCGCACGCTCGATCGTTACCTCAAGCGCGAGGGCGCCAGCTTCCGCACGCTGGCGCTGCAGGTCCGGCACGAGCGCGCCTGCGAGCTGCTGCGGCGCGGCCTCAGCGTCACGCAGATCGCGCACGAACTCGGCTACACCGACGCTTCCAACTTCACGCGCGCGTTCCGCCGCGCCGCCGGCCGCGCGCCGAGCGCGCACCGGCAGCGCTAGCGCCGGCTCAGTCGGCGGCGCAGGGCACCGCGACCGGCGCGGCGGCGCGCCGGCGTTCGAGCTGGCGCGCCCACAGCGCCACGCCGACCGCCGCCAGCGGCAGCAGCGCGCCGGCCCAGGTCACCGCACCGAGGCCGTAGCCGTGGCCGATCACCGTGCCGCCGAGCCAGGCGCCGGCGGCGTTGCCGAGATTGAACGCGCCGATGTTGAAGCTCGACGCCAGGCTCTGGCCGGCGCCCTGCACCTTGTCGAGTACCCACATCTGCAGCGGCGGCACGGTCGCGAACGAGGTCGCGCCGAGCAGGCCGACGAAGAGCACCGCGAGCGTGCGGTCGTGGATCGCGAAGCGCATCAGCACCAGCGTCGCGGTCAGCGCCAGCAGCGTGCCGAGCAGCGCCGCGTAGAGGCGGCGGTCGGCGAGCCGGCCGCCGAGCAGATTGCCGACGATCAGGCCGCCGCCGAACACCAGCAGGATCGGCGATACCGCTTTCTCGGAGAAGCCGCTGATCTCGGTGAGGATCGGCGCGATGTAAGTGAACACCGCGAACATGCCGCCGAAGCCGAGCACCGTCGTCAGCAGGCCGAGCAGCACCGGCGCGCGGGCCAGCGCGCGCAGGTCGGCGCGCCAGTCGCCGGCCTCCGGCGCGCCGGCGTTGCGCGGCACCAGCAGCGCGATCACCGCGAAGGCGACCACGCCGACCGCCGATACCGCCCAGAACGTCGCGCGCCAGCCGAAGCTCTGGCCGAGCCAGGTCCCGAACGGCACGCCGAGGATGTTGGCGACGGTCAGGCCGGTGAACATTACGGCGATCGCCGAGGCGCGTCGCGCGGGCGCGACCAGACCGGTCGCCACCACCGAGCCGACGCCGAAGAACGTGCCGTGCGCGAAGGCGGTGAAGACGCGCGCCGCGAGCAGCGTCGCGTAGTTCGGTGCCAGCGCGCAGGCGAGGTTGCCGAGCGTGAAGATCGCCATCAGCGCCAGCAGCACGGTCTTGCGCGGCCAGCGCCCGGTCGCCACCGTCATCAGCGGCGCGCCGACCACGACGCCGAGCGCATAGCCCGAGATCAGAAAGCCGGCGGCCGGAATCGACACGCCGAGATCGCCGCTGACCTGCAACAGCAGGCCCATGATGACGAACTCGGTGACGCCGATGCCGAAGGCGCCGGCGGTGAGGGCATAGAGGGCGAGAGGCATCGCGACGCTCCACAGGACACGAGAAAAGGGGCGCTACGATGCTCGCCTTCGCGATTGATGATAAGAATGTCGCCAGGCACGACGATCTTGCATCGGAATCACGAATCGGCGGACCCATGGACAATCGCAGCGGCGAGATCGAAGTGTTTCTGCGCGTCGTCGACGGCGGCAGCTTTGCCGCGGCGGCAAAGGTGCTGCGCGTCACGCCGTCGGCCGTCAGCCGCACGATCGCGCGGCTCGAAGCGCGGCTCGGCGTGCGCCTGCTGCAGCGGACCACGCGCGCGCTGACGCTGACCGCCGAGGGCGAGGCCTTCCGTGTGCGCGCCCAGGCCATCGCCGCCGAGATCGACGATCTGGAGCGCAGCTTCACGGCCGCACGCGCCGAAGCGCGCGGCCGCCTGCGCGTGACGGCGTCGGTGCCGTTCGGCCTGCACTGCCTGCTGCCGGTGCTGCCGGAATTCCTCGAGCGCCATCCGCAGGTGAGCGTCGATCTTTCGCTGACCGACGCGCTCGTCGATCTCGTTGACCAGCGCATGGACGTCGCCGTGCGCCATGGGCCGCTGCGCGACTCGACGCTGCGTGCCCGCCCGCTCGGCGCCAGCCGCTGGATCGTCGCCGCCGCGCCGGCCTACCTGCAGCGCCACGGCACTCCGCGCACGCCGGCCGAGCTGGACCGCCACAACTGCCTCAACTTCAACTTCCGCCGCGTGCTCGAAGGCTGGAACCTGCGCCCGGCGCCGGGCAGCGCCAACGCGCCGCAGCGACAGGCGGTGCACGGCAACTTTTACGGCAACTCCGGCGAAGCGCTGCGCCTGATGGCAGTGGCCGGCGCCGGCATCGTGCGGCTCGCGCACTTCCTGATCGGCGCCGACCTCGCCGCCGGTCGTCTCGTGCCCCTGCTTGAGGATTACGCGCCGGGCGACCGCGAAGAGATCCACGCCCTCTATCTCGGCCACGACAAGCCGGCGGCGCGCGTCCGCGCGTTCGTCGATTTCCTGGTCGAGCGCGCGACGGTGACTGAATGAGGGGGCCGCGCGGCTTGCCGGTGCCGGCGCCAAGCCGGATGTGGGCGCTCTCGATCCCGCCGCTCGAACGCGCGTTCGGATGGGCCGTCAGGCGGCCGGAATATCCGCCGTTCAACGCCCTGGACCGTGTGATGAACTTTCCGACCGTGTCGGCCGGCCTGACGGCACATTACCCGTGCCAACCGATGAGCGTCGGGCTTAAAGAAAAAATGCGTGTGCTCGTATTGTCGTCCGCACTTCTCCTGGCAGCCTGTGGAAAGGGGGCTGCTGAAAGAGAGGTCTTCTTTGGCTGCGAAGCGCCGGGAGGGCAGTTCAGGGCGGAGTTCTTTCGAGAATTCGGCGGCGGCGCCGCGGGCTGGCAGTACGAGGCTGTGGCTGTATTCGAGCGCGGCGTCAGCTCGCCCGCACGGATCCTGACTCTCAAGCAGGGCTACGACGTGAATTTATCGTGGCAGTCTGCCACTGAGTTAAAAGTAAGCTACCCAGATGCAGCGCGAGTAGACCACTGGCAAAGCTGGTTCGGGCGCATGGCCGATGGCAAGGTGGTCCTTGAGCCTGTTCCATCTAGGCAAGGGCGATTTGTTTCGCGAAAGAGCGGATGCATAAACGCCCAGTAAGCTGCTCAGGTCGACCGCCTCCCCTCCGGCGGCCCCCCATGCGGGCGCCGAGTGCCGGGAAGTCTTCGTGCGCGTTCTTCAAAACATCCGGTGAAGTTGGAGGCGATGCGCCATGGGTCTGACGAAGAAGCAAGGTGACGCGCTGATCTGCGTGCTCAAGGATCGTTTCGAGACGAACGTGGGTCGACACAAAGGCATCGACTGGTCTTGGGTGCAGGCGCGGATTTCGGCAGAGCCGGGGAAGCTGCAGTCGCTTCACGAAATGGAAGCGACCGGCGGTGAGCCGGACGTCATCGGCCACGACAAGAACACCGGGCAAGTCATCTTCTGTGACTGTTCCGCCGAAAGCCCCGGCGGCCGCAGAAGCCTGTGCTTCGACCGTGATGCGCTGGACTCGAGAAAGGAGAACAAGCCGGCCGGCAACGTCGTGGACATGGCGGCGGCCATGGGCATCGAACTGCTGACCGAGGCGCAGTATCGCGAGCTGCAAAGACTCGGCTGCTTCGATGCCAAGACATCCAGCTGGATCGTGACGCCGCCGGAGATCAGGAAACTCGGCGGCGCGCTGTTCGGTGATCGCCGCTACGACTCGGTGTTCGTGTACCACAACGGCGCCCAGTCGTACTACGCGGCCAGAGGGTTTCGCGGCCTGTTGCGGGTTTAGCAAAAGACGTTGGTGCGAGGCCTTGCTCTACCGCCGCGTGCAAAACCGATCGACGTCACGCTCCAGAAAACCGATTGGACCGACACTCCGCATGTCGCCGAAACCGACCGAATAGGCCGCCACGATCGAATCCTTGTGAACGTCCAGACCCACAAAGGCGGTGCTATCGTTTGCCATGCTGAGCTCCGCTGAAGGAAACCGACTGATGAGCGTAGTCCTGACTCGCTCCTGCGGCTCTGGCGCTTCGCTAACCCGCGTTACGGCCTTTGCGAAGGTCAGCGCCTCTGACGGCGGAAGTCATATTGTCTAGAGTTCAAAGAGGGGAGTTATGGCCGTAACGGTGACAGAGGTCGTTGAGGCGTTTGATCTCTTATTCGCTTCAATGCATCGAAAAGAGTTTTGCAAGACCCTGCGTCTCAAGGAATATACAGAGCGCGAACTTCAGCCTATTGTCAGGTCGTTCCTGCTGGGTTATTTCGGAGAATCTCTTGTTCCGGAGGCAAAGGCTGTTCTTCCGGGGTCCCTAAGCGGTAGCGGTCGCGTGGACTTCCTCGTAGGGAACGTTGCTATTGAGCTGGCGGTACGCAGCAAGGGAAAAGCCAAGGCGAACATTTCGTCTTCGGTCAATACGAAAGAAATCAAGAAGCTGATAAAGCATGATGGGCTGGCTGTTATGGTGCTGCTCGACTTTTCGGACACGCCAGCCACAGACCACGATATCGAACGGTTCAGAGAATGGCCGTCTCTGGGAAAAGGCAATCACACGAAGTCGCCGTTCAACGTGGCGTATTTCTACAAGAAGCGAACTAAAGCGCTGTCACTTGGTTGCATAACCAAGAACATCCGCGTCGAATGAGCACTAACAACAGTACATGGACTCCTCCCGCAAGCCCGCAGGTGAAGTGAACCGCTGATCGCGGCGTGCGAAGGTGGTTGCCGTCGTAAGTTTGGCTTCGTCGAGAGCCTGCGTTGCAGGCAGAGCCTTCATGGAAATCCTCGCCGGGAGAGCCACACGTTCGCAACGAACTTTTTGCCGCGCTCACGCTGGTCATCGGCTTTGTTTCCCGGGCGGTTCGATGCGGATCCGGCGCTTCGCTAACCCGAGTTACGGCCTTTGCGAGGCCGGTACCATGACGGTGAATGTCATGCAGTCTGGGCCATGCATGGAGGCCGGCTTGCCGCGATTGCCGCGCCGGTGTTACCGTGGTGACACCTGATTTGCGGAGTGCCTGGCAATGTCCACGACCTCTTTGAAGCTTCCCGAAGACGTAAAACAGCTGGCGGTCGCAGCAGCAAAGCAACAAGGCGTTACCCCGCATGCATTCATGGTCGACGCCATTCGTGCCGCTGCCACGAATGCGGAGCGGCGGGCGCAATTCGTGGCGGACGCTGTTGCTTCGAGGAAAGAAGCCCTTGAATCCGGAAAGGGGTACGCAGCCGACGAAGTGCACGCGTACATGCGCGCTCGGGCGCAGGGCATGTCCGCCAAGAAGCCCAGAGCAAAAGCTTGGCGCGCGTAATCTATGCCGATCGTGCGCTCGCCGATCTCGGCCGGCTCACCGACTTTCTCTTGCAGGCCGAGCCGGCCGTAGCGCTGGAGACGGTTGATCTCATCGCCGAAGCCGTACAGATCCTTGAGAATCATCCGCTGATCGGGCGCTCCGCGGAGCAAGGGCTAAGAGAGCTTGTGATTTCTCGCGGCAAGTCTGGATATGTCGCGTTGTATAGCCATGAGCAGGAGCAGGACGTCGTACTGATCTTGTCGATAAGACATCAGCGCGAATCCGGCTATGCGCTGGAGTAGCTGGGGTGCCTCCGGTAAAGCGGTGACGGACTCTCCGCAGGCCCGTAGGTGAAGTGGAACGCTGATCGCGGCAAGCGCAGGTTGCAGCCGTGCATGCGGCGGCGCCGAGGGCTTGCGACGTGGCCCGCCGCGCCTAATGCACCATCAGGAACACCTGCAGCTCGCCGACGAGGAAGCCCAGCACGGCGCCCACGGTGATGAGGACCCACTCGTCTTCCTTGAACACCGGCCGCAGCATGCCCTCGAACTGCTCGGGACTCAGGGCCTGCATCTTGCGGATGAGGGTGTTGCGGATGTCCATCGCGTCTTCGGCGTAGTGGTTGATGGACTGCAGGGCGTGCGGCAGCTCGCGCATCAGGCTTTCGGCGACGGCGACTTTCATGTCCGCGTATTTGCGTGAGCCGATCAGCATCGCCACCAGCGGCCGCGCGGCGCCGGCCTGTTCGTCGACGGCGAGCTTGACGTGGTGCTGCAGCAGCTCGAACAAGCGGTCCGACAGCGGGCCCTTGAGCACCGCCTCCCAGACCTTGTCCGGCGTGAGGATCTGGTCGGCGATCAGGTTGCCGTAGTCGTGCGCGACTTCCTGCTGGCGGCGCAGGAACAGGCCTTGCACGGTCAGCCCGAGCACGCGCCGCGGCCGCAGCGGGCGGAACAGCATCTGCAGCGCGAGCCAGTCGCTGGCGAAGCCGACGAACAGGCCGAAGGCCGGCAGCATCCAGGGCTGTTTCCAGATGACCCAGCAGATCATCTGCACGATGCCGATGCCGAAGCCGAAGTAGAAGCCGGCGGTGCCGAAGAATTTGAACTCCTGGCGGCCGGTTTCCCAGAAGATGCGGTTGAGCAGCTTCTTGTCGCGCACGAGGTTGCCGACGACCATGGTCTTGAGGTCGAACAGCTCTTCGATGTGGGTGTGGATGTCGCGCATGATGCCGGCGACCATGCCGGGCAGGTCGCCCTGCACGCGCTGCACGATGCGGCGCCGCACGAACTCCGGCAGCGTGCTCCACAGGCCGGGCTGGAAACGCTCGGCGACGTCGCGGGTGATGCGGTCCATCGCGTCGATCAACGCCGGCTCCAGCTCGCGGGCGACGCGGTCCGGATCGAGCCGGGTGAAGACTTCGCGGACGCTGATCAGCTGCGAGGTCATCAGGTCGACGGAGATGCCTGCCATCTTCGCCGCGTTTCGCGGGATAATGCCCTGCCAGCCGAGGTACGGGGCCTTGAGTCCGATGAATTCGATGGGCTGGAACATCATGCGGATCGCCACCACCTTGGTGACGTAGCCGATGATGGCGCTGACGAAAGGCAGCGAAAGATAAATCCAGAAGTGCTGTCGGACGTCCGCCGCGATCGCGTGCCAGTCAAGCCAATGCGTCAACCACTCCATTCCCTGCTCCCCCCGGGCGACGGCCGGCGCGTTCGGCCACCGTCTTTTAGATTTGCTCTGATGATCCGGATTGTGCCCAAGCCCCCGCGCGCTGCCTATCGGCCGCACCGCCAGCCATGACCATCGCGGCGGCCACTCTCGATGCCGTACGGGCGACGCTGGACGCCGCCCGCGACGAACTGCTGGCGCGCGATCACGCCGGCTTCGTGCGCCTGCTCGAACGCGCGCGGCGCGGCGCGAAGGTCGATCTGGCGCGGCTCGATCGCGATGTGGCGCAGGCCAAGCTGCGCTATGAGAACCGCCAGCGCGCGCGGCCGGTCTCGATCCGCTATCCGGACGAGCTGCCGGTGGTGCAGGCCAAGGACGAGCTGTGCGAGGCGATTCGCAACCATCAGGTCGTCGTCGTCTGCGGCGAGACCGGTTCGGGCAAGACCACGCAGCTGCCGAAGCTGTGCCTGGAGCTGGGCCGCGGCGCGCGCGGCCTGATCGGTCATACACAGCCGCGGCGTCTGGCCGCGCGCAGCGTCGCCAATCGCATCGCCAGCGAGCTCGACACGCGGCTCGGCGAGCTGGTCGGCTACGAGACGCGCTTCGATCGCCGCGTCTCCGAGCGCTCGCTGGTCAAGCTGATGACCGACGGCATCCTGCTCGCCGAGCTGGGCCGCGACCATCTGCTCACCGCCTACGACACCATCATCATCGACGAGGCCCACGAGCGCAGCCTCAACATCGACTTTCTGCTCGGCTGGCTCAAGCGCATCCTGCCGCAGCGGCCGGACCTGAAAGTGATCGTCACCTCGGCGACGCTCGATCCGGAAAAGCTGTCGCGGCACTTCAACGACGCGCCGATGCTGTTCGTCTCGGGCCGTACCTATCCGGTCGAGATGCGCTACCGGCCGCCGGCCGACGACGGCGATCAGGAAGGCGCGATCGCCGCGGCGATCGACGATCTCTGGCGCGGCCGGCCGAACGGCGACGTGCTGGTGTTCCTGCCCGGCGAGCGCGAGATCAGCGACGCCGCGCGCGTGCTGAGCGGTCGCTTCCAGCGCGCCGAAGTGCTGCCGCTGTATTCGCGGCTGGCCGCGAACGCGCAGGATGCGGTGTTCTCGCCGGGCAAGCAGCCGCGCATCGTGCTGGCGACCAACGTCGCCGAAACCTCGGTGACGGTGCCCGGCATCCGCTATGTCGTCGACACCGGCACCGCGCGCATCAACCGCTTCGCGCCGCGCACCGGCGTGCAGCAGCTGCAGATCGAGCCGGTCTCGCAGGCCGCCGCCAATCAGCGCGCCGGCCGCTGCGGCCGCCTCGGCCCCGGCATCTGCGTGCGCCTCTACGGCGAGGACGATTTCGCGGCGCGGCCGGCGTTCACCGATCCGGAAATCCGCCGCGCCAATCTGGCCGGCGTGATTCTCAGCATGACGGCACTGGGCCTCGGCGATGTCGAGGCGTTTCCGTGGGTCGATGCGCCGGACAGCCGCCACGTCGCCGACGCCTACCGCGTGCTGCAGACGCTCGGCGCGCTCGATGAGGCGCGCCAGCTGACGCCGCTCGGCCGCGAGCTGGCGCGCCTGCCGCTCGATCCGCGCGTCGCGCGCATCGCGCTCGCCGGCCGCGGCAGCAGTGCGCGCGAGGCGATCCTCGTGCTGGCGGCGGCGATGTCGGTGCAGGACCCGCACGAAGTGCCGGCCGAGGCGCAGGACGCGGCGCGGCAGAAGCACGCCGGCTGGCGCCATCCGCGCTCGGATTTCCTCACGCTGCTCAAGCTCTGGCAGCAGTGGCGCGACTGGAGCGACAGCCACTCGAACCGCCAGCTGCGCCGCATCTGCCGCGAGCATTACGTCTCCTTCCTGCGCATGGAGGAATGGGAGGCGGTGCATCGCCAGATCCGCGATCTGGCCAGCGACGAAAGCGGCCGGCCGGCATCGGACGCGCGCTGGACCAACGAAGCGCTCGACGAGCTGTACGTGCCGGTCCATGAAGCGCTGCTGGCCGGTTTGATCGATCACATCGGCCACAAGCTGCCGGAGAAGAACGAGTACCAGGGCCCGCGCAACCGCCGCTTCAAGATCCATCCGGGTTCGGCGCTGATCAAGAAGCCGCCGCAATGGGTGATGAGCGCGCAGCTCGCGCAGACCACGCAGCTGTACGCGCGCACCAATGCGGCGATCGAGCCGGACTGGCTGGAGCGCGTCGCGCCGCATCTGGTCAAGCGCGTGCTGCTGCATCCGCAGTGGAACGCCGAGCGCGGCGAGGTGACGGCGACCGAGCACGTCAGCCTGCTCGGCCTGCCGCTGCTGACGCGTGCGCGCCACTACGGCTCGACGCATCCGCTCGAAGCGCGCGAGATCTTCATTCGCGAGGCGCTGGTCGGCGGCCATCTGCCGCGCAAGCCGGCTTTCCTCGACGCCAATCTGCAGCTGATCGAAGCGATCCGCGACAAGGAAGCCAAGATGCGCCGCCCGGACCTGCTGGCCGGCGACGAACAGTTCTACGCGTTCTATGACGCGCGCGTGCCGCCCGAGGTGTGCACGGCGGCGGCGCTGCGCAGCTGGCTCAAGCGCGAGCCGCAGGCGCAGAAGGCGCTGACGATGGCGGAGGCCGACGCGCTGCGGCCGGGCGCCAATGCCGACGTCGAAAGCCTGTTCCCGGATCGCCTGGAACTCGGTGGCGTCACGCTCAAGCTTTCGTACTCGCACGAGCCCGGCGAGGAGCACGACGGCGTCACCTTCCACATCCCGCTCGCGCAGGTCCACCAGCTGCCGGCGGAGCGCTTCGAGTGGCTGGTGCCGGGCCTGCGCGCGGCCAAGCTCGAAGCGCTGATCCGCACGCTGCCGCAGCATCTGCGGCGCCAGGTGATGCCGGCCGCCGAATACGCGCAGGCCCTGAACGCGCGTCTGACGCCGGACGACGGCGCGCTGCTGCCGGCCATGTGCACGGCGCTGCAGGCGATGACCGGCGTGCGCCTGGAGCCCTCGGATTTCGCGCCGGACCGGCTCGAAGCCTATCTGCGGCCGCGTCTGCAGCTGGAAAACGACAAGGGCGCCGTGCTCGGCGTCGCCGACACGCTCGACGGCCTGCGCGGCCGCTTCAGCGGCGACGCCCGCCGCGCGCTGAACCAAGCGGCGAGCCGCGACGACACCCTCAAGCAGTGGGCGCGCGAGAAGCTGGGCGACTGGGATTTCGACGCGCTGCCGGAATCGGTGCCGCTGCCCGGCGGCGCGCGCGGCTATCCGGCGCTGGCTGCGCACGACGGCCAGGTCGATCTGCGCCTGTTCGAATCGCGCGAGGCCGCCGCCGCCGCGCATCGCGCCGGCACGCGGCAGCTGCTGCTGCTGCGCATGCCCGAGCGCCTGCGCGATCTGGCCAAGAACGCACGCCTGAAGCTGGCGCTGCTGGCCGTGCCGTTCCAGCTCGACGTCGACAAGATCGCGCTGCAGCTGGCCGCGCGCGCCGCCGACGCCAGGCTGCTCGACGCGCCGGTGCGTACGCGCGCCGATTTCCAGGCCGCGCTCGAACGCCGCGCGGCGTTCAGCCTCGACGCGCAGGCGCGGCTCGACAGCCTCGTCAACTGGCTCAACGCGGCGCTGGCGATCCGCAGGACGCTGGACGCCTGCAAGAGCAAATGGCCGCTGTCGGCCGCCGACATGCAGGCGCAGCTGGCGAGTCTGTTCGGCGCCGACTTCGTGCTGGCGATCCCCGATCCGCAGTGGCCGCGCGTCGCGCTCTATCTGCGTGCGCTGCAGGTGCGGCTCGAACGCCTGCCGCAGAAACCGGTGCGCGACGAGGATCTGACCAAGCAGCTGGCGCCGTTCGCCGAGAAGCTGCCGGATCTTGCGCAGCCGGCGCGCTGGCTGCTCGAAGAATGGCGCATCGCCCTGTTCGCGCAGGAGCTGAAAGCCGTCGGCCGGCCGTCGCCGCAGGCGCTGCGCGAAGCGCTGGCGCAGCCCCGGCCATGAACGCGCAGCGCTGGCTGGCGGTCTGCGGCAGCCTGCGCCGGCAGTCGTCGAACCGGGCGCTGCTCGATGCGCTGCCGGTGCTGGCGCCGGACGGCGTGCGCATCGTGTGCCATCCGCTCGACGCGCTGCCGCCGTTCAATCCGGATCTGGAGGGCGACCTGCCGGCGCCGGTGCGCGCGTGGCGCGCCGCCGTCGCCGCCGCCGACGGCCTGCTGATCTCCAGTCCCGAATACGCGCACGGCGTGTCCGGCGTGATGAAGAACGCGCTCGACTGGCTGGTCGCCGGGCCGGAATTCGTCGGCAAGCCGGTCGCGCTGCTCAACGCCACGACGCGCGCCGGGTTCGCGCCGGCGCAGCTCGCCGAGACGCTGCGCACCATGTCGGGGGTCGTCGTCGACGCCGCCGGCCTGAGTCTGCCGCTGCTCGGCGGCACCCGCGACGGCGCCGCGATCGTCGCCGAGCCGGCGCTCGCGGCGCCGTTGCGTACGGCGCTCGCGGCCTTCGCCGCGGCGATTGCCACGCGCGGCTAGCCGCGCCGGCCACCGCGCCGGTTGCCGCCGGACTGGCGGGCGCCGACAATTCGCCCTCCCGCTCGTTCCCGGATTGCCCATGATTGCCGCGCAGGATCGCCTGATCGCCGCGCTCGACGTGCCGACCGCCGCCGATGCCCGCCAGCTCGTCGCCACGCTCGGCGACGCCGTGCACTTCTACAAGATCGGCCTCGAGCTCTTGATGGCGCCGGGCTTCTTCGAGCTGCTCGACGCGCTCAAGGGCGAGGGCAAGAAGGTCTTCGTCGACCTCAAGTTCTTCGACATTCCCGAGACCGTCGCGCGCGCCGTGCGCAATCTGTCCGAGCGCGGCGCCGACTTCTGCACGGTGCACGGCAACCAGTCGATCATGGAAGCGGCCGCCAAGGCCAAGTCCGGCGCCACCAGGGTGCTCGCGGTGACGGCGCTGACCAGCCTCGATCAGGGCGATCTGAACGATCTGGGTTTCCAGTGCGACGTCGCCGCGCTGGTGCTGTCGCGCGCGCGCCGCGCGCTGGCTGCCGGCTGCGATGGCGTGGTGTCCTCGGGCCTGGAAGTCGCGAAGCTGCGCGCCGAAGCGCCGCGCGAGCTGATCTGCGTGACGCCCGGCATCCGCCCGGTCGAGAATCGCGTCGAGGCCGATCAGAAACGCATCATGACGCCGGCCGCGGCGATCAAGGCCGGCGCCGACTATCTCGTCATCGGCCGGCCGATCCGCGACGCCGCCGATCCGCGCGCGATGGCGCAGCAGATCCAGGCCGAGATCGCGCAGGCGCTCGCCGAGGCGGGCCGCGCATGAGCATCCGCACGCTCGACAACGACCGCTTCCTGCGCGCGCTGAAGCGCCAGCCGGTGGACTACACCCCGACCTGGATGATGCGCCAGGCCGGACGCTACCTGCCGGAGTACCGCGAGAGTCGCAAGAAGGCCCGCGACTTCATGGCGCTGTGCCGCAATCCGGAGCTGTGCTGCGAGGTTACGCTGCAGCCGCTGGCGCGCTACGGTCTCGACGCCGCGATCCTGTTCTCCGACATCCTGACGATTCCCGATGCGATGGGCCTGGGCCTGCGCTTCGTCGAGGGCGAGGGCCCGGTGTTCGACCGCCCGGTGCGCGACGAACGCGCGATTGCCCAGCTGCCGGTGCCGGACCCGAACGTCGAGCTGCGCTACGTGATGGACGCGGTGACGACGATCCGCGCCGCGCTCGGCAACCGCCTGCCGCTGATCGGCTTCTCCGGCAGCCCGTGGACGCTGGCGACCTACATGGTCGAGGGCGCCGGCGGTTCGGACTTCGTGACGATCAAGCGCATGGGCTACGACGCGCCCGAGCTGCTCGACAGCCTGCTCGCCAAGCTGGCGGCGTCCGTCAGCCTCTATCTGGAAGCGCAGCTCGCCGCCGGCGCCGACGCGCTGATGGTGTTCGACACCTGGGGCGGCGTGCTCGCGCCCGACGACTATCTGCGCTTCTCGCTGCAGCCGATGGCGAAGATCGTCGCCCACCTCAAGCGCGTCGCGCCCGAGGTGCCGGTGATCCTGTTCACCAAGAACGGTGGCCAGCATCTCGAAGCGATGGCCGATACCGGCTGCGACGCGCTGGGCCTGGACTGGACCACCGATCTCGGCGCGGCGCGTGCGCGCGTCGGCTCCCGCGTCGCGCTGCAGGGCAATCTCGACCCGGCCTGGCTGTTCGCCGGCCCGGCGAAGATCGAGGCCGCGGTGGCACGCACGCTGGCGAGTTACGGTCCGGGCCCCGGCCACGTCTTCAATCTCGGCCACGGCATCCTGCCGACGACGCCGCCGGAGCACGCGGCGGCGATGATCGAGGCGGTGCGCCGCCTGAGCCCCGCGTACCATCGGGCCGACTGACGCGCTGCGCCGGCGCGCGGGGCGCCGGCGTCAGGCTTTCGATGAGGAGTTACCGCGATGCTTTCGGTGATCTTTCCGCCCAGCGTGGTCGGCGTCATCACCGCCGCCGCGATCCTGCTGACAACGGTTGCCGCGTTCCTGCTGCTGCTGCCCGCGATCCTCCTCAAGCTGCTGCCGTACCGCCCGCTGCAGCGCGCCTGCAGCCATTGGTGCGTGTGGGTGGCGACCAACTGGGCGTCGAACAACAAGATCATCCTGCGCCTGCTGCACGCCGTGCAGTGGGAGGTCGATGTGCGCACGCCGCTCGATCCGCGCGCCAACTACCTGCTGATCGCCAACCACCAGTCCTGGGCTGACATCCTGCTGCTGTTCGACATCCTGCACGGGCGCGTGCCGTTCCCGCGCTTCTTCCTCAAGTACGAACTGCTGTACGTGCCGGTCATCGGTCTGGCCTGCTGGGCGATGGATTTTCCGTTCATGCGCCGCTACAGCCCGGCGCAGCTCGCGGCGCGACCGGAACTGAAGGGCAAGGATCTCGAAGCGACGCGCCGCGCCTGCGAGCTCTACCGCAGCGAGCCGGTCACGGTCATCAACTTCCTCGAAGGCACGCGCTTCACCGAGGCCAAGCGCGTCGCCAAGCGCTCGCCGTACCGCCATCTGCTGCGGCCGAAAGCCGGCGGCATGTCGTTCACGCTCAATGCGATGGGCGAGCAGTTCGCCGGCGTCATCGACGTCACCATCGCCTACCGGCCGACCCGCAAGCCGCTGCTGTGGAGCTGGTGCTGCGGCGAGCAGGATCAGATGGACGTCCACGTCGACGTGCTGCCGATCCCGGCCGAGCTGATGCACGGCGACTACGAGAACGATGCCGAATTCCGTGCCCGCTTCCAGGGCTGGATCAACACCGTCTGGACGCGCAAGGACGCCCGCCTCAACCGCCTGCTCGGCGGCCGTCCGGCGGTGCAGGCGCCGCGCCCGGCGGCGCTGTAACGATTCGCCACGTCCGGCGCCGGACCGCGATGTCCGGCGGGCGGATCGCCACGTTCGTCAGCTGCCTGAAGACGGGGCGCCGCCGCCTCGCATAATCGGCTCCTTTGCCGTCCGGAGCCGTCCATGCGCATCGGCGTGGTCGCCGACGCCACTTGCGATCTGCCGTCGGAGTTCATCAAGTCGCACGACATCGGCATCCTGCCGGTGACGATCCAGCTCGGCGACGAGCTGCTCGACGACGTCCGCGATCCGCGCGCGACGCGGCGCTTCTATGCGCGCCAGCTGGCGCAGCGCGACTTCGACGCCGACACCGTTGCCTACAGCGTCGAGCAGACGCGGGCCCTGCTGCTGCGGCGCATCGTGCCGTTCTACGACTACGCGTTCTGCATCACCATCAGCGCGACACGCAGCAGCACGTTCGAGAACGCCGCCAAGGCCTCGTTCTCGATTCTCGCCGACGAGCAGTCGGCGCCGACGGCGCGCGGCCCGTTCGTGCTGCGCGTGGTCGATTCGCGCACGGCGCTGGCCGGCACCGGCGTGCTGGTCGCGGAAGCCGCCAAGCGCGTGCGCGACGGCATCACGCCGTTCGAGCTGCGCCGCCATCTCGACGCGCTGCGCGATCACGTCTGCACCTACCTCGTGCCGGGCGATCTGTACTACGTGCACCACCGCGCGCAGAAGAAGGGCGAACGCAGCGTCGACTGGCTCAGCTATGCGATCGGCACCGCGCTCGATCTGCGGCCGGTGATCCTCGCCTACCGCGGCGATACCGAGCCGGTGGCGCGCGTGCAGGGCTACGAGCGCGCGGTCGCCGGTGCGTTGGCGCAGGTGGCGCGGCAGATCGAGCACGGCGCGCTGTACGTGCCGCATGTCGCCATCAGCTACGGCGGCGAACTGACCGAGCTGCAGCGGCTGCCGGGCTACGACGCGCTGCGCGAAGCCGCGGCGCGGCGCGGCGTCGAGCTGCTCGAGAGCGTGATGTCGGCGACCTCGGCGGTGAACATCGGCGCCGGCTGCGTGTCGGTCGCCTATGCCGGCGAGCGGCGTCCGTTCAGCGAGTAAGCGGGGCTTCGCGCGGGCTTCAGCTTTCGACCGCGGCGACCAGCGCCTGCAGCTGCGCGAGGCGCTCGGCGAGTTCCGCATCGCTGGCCGCCGTCACCGTCGCATGGCCGACCTTGCGCTGCGGCTTCGGCGTCTTGCCGTAGTGATGGATGTGCACGCCGGGAATCGCCGCCAGCGCGGTGTTCTTCGGTGCGTCGCCGATGAAGTTCACCATCACGCTCGGGCCGCGCAGCGCGGTCGAGCCGAGCGGCAGGCCGGCGATCGCGCGCAGGTGGTTCTCGAACTGCGAGCAGACCGCGCCCTCGATCGTCCAGTGCCCGGAGTTGTGCACGCGCGGCGCGATCTCGTTGGCGAGCAGCTGGCCGCCGTCCGGGCCGGCGGCGACGAAGAACTCGAAGGCGAGCACGCCGACGTAGCCGAGGTGTTCGCAGACGCGTCGCGCGTAGTCCTCGGCGTGGCGCTGCAGCGGATCGTTGGCCTGCGGCGTCGCCGTGCGCAGGATGCCGTCGCGATGCACGTTCTCGACGACCGGGTAGAAGCGCATCTCGCCGTCCTGGCCGCGCACCGCGAGGCAGGAGACTTCGCGCTCGAACGGCACGAACGCTTCGAGGATCAGCGCCTGGCCGCCGAGCTTGGCCCAGGCGGTGTCGAGATCCTCGGGCTTTCTCAGCACGGCCTGACCCTTGCCGTCGTAGCCGAGGCGGCGCGTCTTCAGCACCGCCGGCAGGCCGATGTTGCGCACCGCGAGATCGAGCGCTTCGCGCGTCGCCACCGGCATGTAGCGCGGCACCGGGATGCCGAGCTTGTCGAACAGCGATTTCTCCGACAGGCGATCCTGGCCGACGGTCAGCGCGACCGGCGCCGGCAGCAGCGGAATGCGCGCGGCGATGGACTCGGCGGTCTTCGCCGGCACGTTCTCGAACTCGTAGGTGGCGAGGTCGACGGCGTCGCAGAAATCGGCGAGCGCCTTTTCGTCGACGTAGTCGGCGTGGATGTGCGCGCCGAGCGGCGCGGCGCAGGCTTCGGTCGCCGGATCGAGGAACACGAAGTCGAAATCGAGCGGATAGCCCGCCAGGGCCAGCATCCGACCCAGCTGGCCGGCCCCCAGGATGCCGATTTTCATGCGGGCAGCTTCAGCGGTTCGTCGTCGAGGACTTTGGCGGTCTGGCGGCTGCGGAACGCGTCGAGCCGCGCCGCGAGGCGCTTGTCGGTGGTGGCCAGGATCGCGGCCGCGAGCAGTGCGGCGTTGGTGGCGCCGGCCTTGCCGATCGCCAGCGTCGCGACCGGGATGCCGGCCGGCATCTGCACGATCGACAGCAGCGAGTCGAGGCCGTTGAGGGCCTTGCTCTGCACCGGCACGCCGAGCACCGGCAGCGCGGTCTTGGCGGCGCACATGCCGGGCAGATGCGCGGCGCCGCCGGCGCCGGCGATGATCACGCGCAGGCCGCGGCCGCTGGCCTGTTCGGCGTATTCGAACAGCAGATCGGGGGTGCGATGCGCCGAGACCACGCGTGCCTCATACGGCACGCCGAGATCTTCAAGCGTTTGCGCCGCATGCGCCATCGTCTCCCAGTCGGAGCGAGAGCCCATGATGAGACCGACGACGGCGCGGGGTGCGGCGGGCGGGGAGGTTTTCTTGCGACTGGCCACTTTCGGCCCCTCAGCGAACGCGGGGAGGAAAGCGCAGGATTATTGCATTGCAGGGGATCGCGCGCACCGGGGCTTCGGCCGCGCCGGTGCCGGCCGCGCGAGAACGCGCGGTTTCGTAATTTTATCGGAGCAAATAAAACGGGCCCGGACGCGCGCGCCGCGCGGATCCGGGCCCGCGACCGGGCTCAGCGCTCGGCGAGGTCGAACTCGGCGGAGACCGAAGCGCTGTACTTGATCTCGCCGCCGGCGAAACCGATCTGCTCGTTGCCGCTGGCGTCGGCCATCGGCGCGGCGGCGACGCGCATCTCCGCCTTGTACATCACCGGCATCGGCCGTACCTCGTCGTTGGCGCGGACGCTGCGTACGGCGCCGAGCTTCACGCCGAGCGTGTCGGCGAGCAGCTTGGCGCGGGCCTGGGCGTCCTGCGCCGCCTTGGCGAGCGCCTGGCGCTGCAGTTCGTCGCTGCGGCTCGATTCGAGCTGCGGCGGGCTGACGTGGTTGACGCCGGCCTTGGTCGCGCGCAGCACGTAGTCGCCGAGCTTGTCGAGATCGGTGACGACGACCTCGATCGTGCGCCGCGCGCGGTAGCCGACCAGCTTCTGCTGGTGCAGCTTGTCGTCCCAGACGTACTCCGGGTTGAGGCTGATGCCGGCGGTCGAGATCTGCTCGTCCTTGGCGCCGAGCGCCTTGGCCTCGGCCAGATAGGCGCGGACGATGGCGTTGACCTGCGACTCGGCGGTCTTCAGATCCGGATGCAGCGCGTCGGCGGCCAGGCTCAGACGCGCGCGGTCGGGGGCGACGCTGACCTCGCCCTGGCCGCTGACGGCGACCAGGCGCGGCGGCGGGGCGTCGGCCGCGGACGCGGCGGCGCTGGCGAACAGCAGGGCAGGCAGCAACCAGGCGATCTTCTTCATTGTTCGGGTCTCGCGGTGGGATCAAACGCGCCGATCATAGGCGAGCCGGCCGGCCTGAAGCTGAACGCGGCGCACGCCGGCAGCAGCGCGCGGCGCGCTGGTTTAAGATCGCCCATCCCGTTTTTTGTCGCGCCGCCGGGCGCGATCCTGACCCATCCATGAGCGCCTTCCACGAACCCGTCACCCTGACCCGTGACGTCATCGGCATCCTGATCCCGCAGGGGACCAAGGTCGAGCTGCCGGAGGGCGCGCGCGCGCAGATCACGCAGGCGCTCGGCGGCAGCTTCACCGTGCAGGTCGAGGGGCACTTGTTCCGCCTCGAGGGCAAGGACGCCGATGCCATCGGCCAGGAAGTGGTGCGCGCGCCGGAGATCGCCGCCGACGCCAGCGACGAGGAAATCGAGCAGGCGGTCTGGGCGCAGCTGAAGACCTGCTACGACCCCGAGATCCCGGTCGATATCGTCGAGCTGGGCCTGGTCTACGAGTGCAAGGTCGAGACCCTCGAACCCGGTCGCCGCCGCGCGCGCGTGCGCATGACGCTGACCGCGCCGGGCTGCGGCATGGGCGATATCCTGGTCGCCGACGTCAAGAGCAAGATCGAGCAGATCCCGACGATCGCCGAGACCGACGTCGAGCTGGTCTTCGATCCGCCTTGGAACCAGTCGATGATGTCGGAAGCGGCCAGGCTCGCGACCGGCATGTACTGACCGGCAAAGGAGCAGGGCGATGTCGGACACCGTGACCCGAGGCATCCGTATCATCGTGCAGCCGCGCTTCGTCGCCGAGCAGTCGGACCCCGACCGCAGCCAGTACCTGTTCGCGTACCACATCACGATCCGCAACGAAGGCGAGCAGACCGTGCAGCTGCTGTCGCGGCACTGGGTCATCACCGACGGCGAGGGCCATGTCGAGGACGTGCGCGGTCCCGGCGTGGTCGGCTACCAGCCGGTGCTCGCGCCGGGCGAGGAGTTCCAGTACACGAGCGGCTGTCCGCTGACGACGCCGGTCGGCACCATGCACGGCGAGTTCAACATGGTGCTGCCCGATACGCGCGAAAGCTTCGATGCGCGCATCAGTCCGTTCCGGCTCGCGGTGCCGACGGCGCTGAACTGAGGCCGCGGCCCGGATCCGCGCGCCGCGCGTGATGCAGCTCGCTCTTGCGGCGCCACGCCTTCTGTAAAGTCACCGCTGTTCTGCGCGGAGGGGCGCAGACATCGCACCGACAACGCGGTCTTTTCAGGGGATTCTTCCATGCGTTCGATGATGCTGGCGCTGCTTGGCGCACTGCTGCTGACGGCTTGCGGAACCCGGCCCTACACACCGGTCCAGTATCCGCTGCGAGACGGCCTGATTTCCAAGTTCAACACGACGGCGCCGGTCCAGGTCATCAACGCCCAGCCGTCGACCGAGCAGACCATCGTCTACTCGTACAGCGGCATGAAGCTCAGTGCGACGCTGAACACGATCACCGAGACCATGGTGCAGCAGACGGCCGGCGAGCTGGCGAAGAACACGCAGAGCAACGGCGTTGCCAAGGCCAAGACGATCGAGCTGAAAGTTGCTTCGCTGCAAAGCCGCTATATCGCGTTCTTCTGGAAGAGCAACATCGTCTACGAAGCCAGGCTCGGCAACGGCGCGCTCATCGAGAAGACCGTTCCGCATTCGAGCGGCGATCTGTTCCAGGACCTCAACGGCTGCATCGCTGAAGGCGTCATGAATCTGCTCAACGACGAGAAGGTTCGCGCCTATCTGGCATCGTAGGCGAGCCGCCCGCTGCCTTGCCGCGAAGGCCGCGAGCGCCGCTGCTGCGACGGCACGGGTGCGCCGGGCGGGCATCGTCGCGGTGACGCCGACCCGCCCGACGGACGACGCGCTACGAATGGCGCCGCGCGCGGTGCATCCGCCAGGCCTGCCGATACTCGTCGGCGAGATAGCGCCAGAACGCGCCGAACACGCCGAGCTTCAGATTCGGGCCGAGACCGTCGGCGAGCCGGTACAGCTGCAGGTAGTACCAGCCCTGCTGGCCGAAGACGTTGATCAGGCGGAACAGGAAGATCTTGGTCGTCGGTCCGAGGATGCCGGGGCCCAGCTGCATGCGCTTCTCGTAGCGCGGCAGCGCGTCGATCTGCCGCGCGAGCAGGCGCTTCGGCAGATCCGGCTCGCCGCACAGCGGACGGCCGAGGCCGACCACGTCGACCGCGCCGCCGAGCGCTTCCTCGATGCCGGCGCGCGTGCGAAACCCGCCAGTCACCATCAGCGGCATCGTCGCGATCCGGCGCACGTCGGCGGCGTAGTCGAGGAAGTAGGCCTCGCGCTGGCGCGTGCTCGCGCGCTGCGGCGTGGCGTCGGCGTCCTTGCCGGCATAGCCGAGCAGGCGCGGCTGTTCATAGGTGCCGCCGGACAGCTCCAGCAGGTCGAGCTGTTCGTCGTTGAGCCAGCGCACCACCTGCAGGCAGTCTTCGTGCGTGAAGCCGCCCTTGCGGAAGTCGTCGGAGTTGAGCTTGACCGAGACCGGGAAGTCGGCGCCGACGGCCTTGCGCGTCGCGCGGATCGTTTCGATCAGCATGCGCGCGCGGTTCTCGAGCGAACCGCCCCAGGCGTCCGTGCGCCGGTTCGTCGCCGGTGACAGGAACGAACTCAGCAGATAGCCGTGCGCGGCGTGGATCTGCACGCCGGTGAAGCCGGTCTCGCGCGCGGTGGCGGCGACGCGCGCGTAGCGCTGGATGAAGTCGAGGATCTCTTCCTCGCGCAGCGCGCGGGGTTTGGCGTAGTTGGCGAGCAGCTTGAGCTGCACCGGCGACGGCGCCAGCGGCTCGCGCGTCACATACCACGGCGATTGCCGGCCGGCGTGTGAAATCTGCATCCACAGGTGGTTGCCGGCGCTGGTGCCGGCGCGGCTCCAGGCGCGCAGGCGGCGCAGCGTCTCGGCGTCCGGCGGTGCCGGGTCGAGCGCGACATTGGCCGGGCGCTCGAGCACGCGGCGGTCGATCTGCACGTTGCCGGTGATCAGCAGGCCGGCGCCACCCTCGGCCCAGCGCCGGTACAGCGCGACGTGGCGCTCGGTCGGACGCAGCTGCGGATCGGCGAGGCCTTCGGTCATCGCCGCCTTGCACAGGCGGTTCGGCAGGCGAGCGCCGCAGGGCAGCGCCAGCGGCTGCGCGAGCAGGTCGGTCACGGGGTTCTCCTCGGAAGACGGTCGTTTGTTCTGGGCGGCGGTCCGGCATTCGATTGCCGCCGTCCGCGCCTGCGGTTGCCGGCGATTGTAATGGCGCAGATCGCTGCCGTCCGGCGAATCGGCTTCCCGGCGCGGCGCAGGGTACGTGCCGCCGGTCTTCGCCGGAGGCGGGCGTCAGCGCCGCCGTGCCCGGCGGCCGGCGGGCATCGACGGCCGGGGCGGATTCTGCGAGCCGGCCTCGGCTGCCGGGAGCGCCCGCCGCGGGATCACCGCCGGGCGGCATTGAGATGACCGTACGCTGACATTATTCTGACTTCGTCCGGCGTGGACGTTCCGATGGGTCGGTAGAGATGAACAGACAATTGATGGCATTGCTGTCCGGTGCCGCCCTGCTGGCTCTGGCGGCCGTTCCGGCCTATGCGGCGAGCACCGCGGCCGGCGCGGCGCCCGCCCGATCGCAGCAGACGGTCCATCGGGCCGCGCACAAGAAGGCGGCGCACGGCAAAGCGGCGGCGCCTTCGTCCGCGCGTCACGCCCGCAGCGCGCACCACGCCAAGGCGGCCCGTCACGCGAAGCCGGCGCCGCATCGCACGGCCAAGGTTGTGCAGCGCAAACCGGGCGCCGCGGCCCGCTAGAGGCCTGTCAGCAGGCCCTCGGCGGATCGCGCCGGCGCTTCAACGCGCCATCGCTTCGGCGACGAGTTCGTGCGAGCGCAGCCGCGCGGCGTGATCGTAGAGATTGCAGACGATCATGATCTCGTCGGCGCGCGTCTCGTCGGCCAGCGCCAGCAGGCGCTCGCGCACCTGCGCCGGCGTGCCGACGATCGTGCGCTCGCGCCATTCGCGCAGCGCCGCCTGTTCGTACTCGCTGTACGGATAGGCGAGTGCCTCGGCCGGGCTCGGCAGCGGCAGGAACCGGCCGCTCTGGATGCGCAGCCAGGCCAGCTCCATCGTCGACGCGCGCTCGCGGGCGAGATCCTCGCTGTCGGCGCAGACCACGGCGACGCCGAGAATCGCGTGCGGCGTCTTGAAGTGCTCCGACGGCCGGAAGGCTTCGCGGTAGGCGAGCATCGCGGGCGCCGCCGGCGTCGGCGAGAAATGCGCGGCGAAGGCGTAGCCTGAACCGGCCTCGCCGGCCATGCGTGCGCTCGCGCCGCTCGACCCGAGCAGCCACACCGGCGGCAGCGTGACGCCGCCCGGCTCGGCGTGCACGCCGTCCGGATAGCCGGCCTTGCCGCCGCGCGAGCGCGCGATCAGCTCGTTGAGCATTTGCGGGAACAGCTCGCCGCGGCCGGCGCGCAAGGCGCGCGTCACGCCGGGGACCCCGCCGGGCGCGCGGCCGAGGCCGAGGTCGATGCGGCCCGGATAGAGCGCTTCGAGCGTCTGGAACATCTCGGCGACGCGCAGCGGCGGATGGTTCGGCAGCATGATGCCGCCGGAGCCGAGGCGCAGCGTGGTGGTGGCGGCGGCGCTGTGCGCGATCAGCAGCTCCGGCGCCGAGCTGGCGACGCTCGGCATCGCGTGATGCTCCGCGTGCCAGAGGCGCCGGAAGCCCAGGCGCTCGGCGAGCCGGGCGAGGTCGACGGTGCGGCGGATCGAGACGGCGGCGGGCGTGCCGTCGACGACCGGCGCCAGATCAAGGATCGAAAGAGGCAGCGGCATGGGCGCATTGTCCGTCAAGCCGGCGCCTGCGGCGAGCGGCCGGGTCCAGATGCGGCGTCCCGCTGCCGGGACAGTGCGCGACGGACCTGCGCGGCGGCGATCGGGGCCGGCGCCTGACCGCTGCGGGTCGGCGCGCCGACGCTGCGCCGGCGGCGGGCGCCAGCGGCCGTCCCGCTGATTCAAATTTGCCCAGCGCCGGAGTATTCTTTGCGACCATTTTTCGCCAGTTCAGCCACATGGCTGCCCGCACCGCCAGCATCGAACGCAATACCCGCGAGACGCAGATTCGCGTGGAGCTGAACCTCGACGGAACCGGCGCCTCGCGTTTCGCGACCGGCGTGCCGTTCCTCGATCACATGCTGGATCAGGTGGCGCGCCATGGCCTGATCGATCTGGTCGTCGAAGCCAAGGGCGACCGCGACATCGACGATCACCACACGGTCGAGGACATCGGCATCACGCTCGGCCAGGCCTTCGAGCGGGCGCTCGGCGACAAGAAGGGCCTGGTCCGCTACGGCCACAGCTACGTGCCGCTCGACGAGGCGCTGTCGCGCGTCGTCATCGACCTGTCCGGCCGGCCGGGGCTCGAATACTTCGTCGAGTTCCCGCGCGCGCGCATCGGCGAGTTCGACGTCGATCTGTTCCGCGAGTTCTTCCAGGGCTTCGTCAACCACGCCAAGGTCACGCTGCACATCGACAGCCTGCGTGGCCGCAACGCGCACCACATCATCGAAACGGTGTTCAAGGCCTTCGGCCGTGCGCTGCGCGCGGCCGCCAGCCGCGACGAGCGCCTCGGCGACGTCATGCCCTCGACCAAAGGCAGCCTGTAGCCGTGACCTTTTCCTGGCACCCGGCGCGCGTCCGCGCCGCCTGACGCCGCGCCACCGGATCTTCGCAACATGGCAGCGATCGGCATCATCGACTACGGCATGGGCAATCTGCACTCGCTCGGCAAGGCGCTCGAGCGCGTCGCCGGCAACGGCCGTGTCGTCATCAGTTACGACCCCGAGGAGTTGCTCAAGTGCGACCGCCTCGTGCTGCCCGGCGTCGGCGGCGTGCGCGAGTGCATGAAGGAGCTGCAGCGGCTCGAGCTGAACCAGCTCGTGGTCGAGGCGGCGCGCAGCAAGCCGATGCTCGGCATCTGCCTCGGCATGCAGGTGATGCTGGAGTGGAGCGACGAGAACGGCGGCGTGCCGGCGCTCGGCCTGTTCCCCGGCCGCGTCTCGCGGTTCCCGGACCCGCCGGAGGATGGTTCGCCGAACCGTCTCAAGGTGCCGCACATGGGCTGGAACCGCGTGCGCCAGGTGCGCCCGCACCCGATGTGGCAGGGCGTGCCGGACAACGCCTGGTTCTACTTCGTGCACAGCTACCACGCCGTGCCGTCGAATCCGGAGCACGTGCTCGGCGTCACCGACTACGTTCACGAATTCGCCTCGGCGATCGCCCGCGACAACATCGTGGCCTTCCAGTTTCACCCGGAAAAATCGCAGAACCACGGCATGACCCTGCTGGCGAACTTCACGCAGTGGGATCCTGCGTAGGCGCCGGTTCGGGACCGGGCCTGCTGACCCGGGCCTGACGGTGCTTGCCAGCGCTGCGCGGATTCAGGCAGAGTGTCGGCAACGTCAGGGTTTCTCCTTACCGTTTCTTCGTTCATTTACGTTCGGCCAGCACCGCTCGACCGCCCGCAAACGCGTCCCCCGAATAACCGTCCTTCCACCTGACCATACCCGCAGCTCATGCTGTTGATACCCGCGATCGACCTGAAGGGCGGCCAGTGCGTGCGTTTGCGCCAGGGCCGGATGAACGACGCCACCGTGTTCTCGGACGACCCCGCCGCGGTCGCCAAGCGCTGGGCTGACGAAGGCGCCGAGCGCATCCACGTCGTCGACCTCGACGGGGCCTTCAAGGGCTCGCCGGTGAACCTCAAGGTCGTCGAGGAAATCGTCGCCGCGGTCGACGTGCCGGTGCAGATCGGCGGCGGCATCCGCGACGAGGAGACGGTGCAGCGCTATCTGAACAGCGGCGTGCAGTACGTCATCATCGGCACCAAGGCGGTCAACACGCCGCACTTCCTGCACGATCTCTGCCTCGAGTTCCCGCGCCACATCATCGTCAGCCTCGATGCCAAGGACGGACGTGTCGCGCTCAACGGCTGGGCCAAGGTCACCAGCCATGACGTCGTCGAGACCGCCGTGCACTGCGAGCGCGATGGTGTCGAGGCGATCATCTATACCGACATCTCCCGCGACGGCATGATGCAGGGCTTCAACGCCGAGTCGACCAGTGCGCTGGCGCGTGCGCTGAAGACGCCGGTGCTGGCCTCGGGCGGCGTCTCCAGCCTCGACGACATCCGCCGGCTCAAGGAAATCGAGAACGACGGCGTCGCCGGCGCGGTCATCGGCCGCGCGCTGTACGAAGGCGGCCTCGATTTCAAGGAAGCGGTCAGGCTGGCGAAAGGCTGAGACGACGATGTGTGGTCCGGCCGCCCCGGCGCGTTTGCAGCGCCCTGTCCTGAAATCTGCTCCGCCGGCACCGGCGGGGCGCCCGGGCCCGCAGCGAGCGGCGCCCGCTCCGCTCAGCCCCTGACATGCTCGCCAAACGCATCATTCCCTGCCTCGACATCGATCGCGGCCGCGTCGTCAAAGGCATCAAGTTCGAAGACGTGCAGGATGCCGGCGATCCGGTCGAGGTGGCGCGCAAATACGACGCGCAGGGCGCCGACGAGCTGGTGTTCCTCGACATCACCGCTTCCGTCGACGACCGTCCGACGCTGTTCCAGACCGTCGAAGCCGTGGCCCGCGAGATCTACATTCCGCTCACCGTCGGCGGCGGCGTGCGCAACTGCGCCGACGTCCGCGCGCTGCTGTCGGCCGGCGCCGACAAGGTCAGCATCAACACCGCCGCCGTCGACAACCCGGATTTCGTGTCCGAGGCCGGCGAACGCTACGGCGTGCAGTGCATCGTCGTCGCCATCGACGCCAAGCGCGTCAGCAAGAAGAAAGAGGCGCCGCGCTGGGAAGTGTTCACGCACGGCGGCCGCAAGGCGACCGGGCTCGACGCCATCGAATGGGCGCGCAACATCGTCCAGAAGGGCGCCGGCGAGCTGCTGCTGACCAGCATCGACCGCGACGGCACCAAGGGCGGCTACGACCTCGAACTGCTGCGCGCGATCTCCGATGCGGTCAGCGTGCCGGTGATCGCCTCCGGCGGCGTCGGCAACCTCGAACACCTCTACGAAGGTCTCACCACCGGCGGCGCCGACGCGGTGCTGGCGGCGAGCATCTTCCACCAGGGCACCTATACGGTCGGCGAAGCCAAGCAGTTCCTCGCCGCCAAGGGCGTGCTGGTCCGTTCTTGAGCGGACCCGAGTCGGCGTACACTGGCACTCCCGACCCCGAACCTGGAATCGCCGTGTCTTCGCCCGCCGACGTGCTGTCACAACTCTTTGCGACCATCGAGTCGCGCAAGGGGGCCGACCCGAAGGCGTCGTACATCGCCAGCCTGTACGCCAAGGGCGTCGACGGCATCGCCAAGAAGGTCGGCGAGGAAGCGGCCGAGACCATCATCGCCGCGAAGAACGCCGACGATGCCGCGCTCGTCCACGAGCTGGCCGATCTCTGGTTCCACACGCTCGTGCTGCTCGCGCAGCGCGGACTTGCGCTCGAACGGCTCAGCGACGAGCTGGCGCGGCGCTTCGGCACGTCCGGGCACGCCGAGAAAGCGGCGCGTCCCACTGGTTAACGAAAGAGGTATAGGCACATGGGTTCTCTGAGCATCTGGCACTGGCTGATCGTCCTGGGCATCGTCGTGCTGATCTTCGGCACCAAGAAGCTGCGCAACGCCGGCGGCGACCTCGGCTCGGCCGTCAAGAACTTCAAGCAGGCGATGAAGGAAGGCGAGGCCGACGCGCCGAAGACGCCGGAGCAGCTTGCGCAGGGCGGCAAGTCCGGCGCCGAGAGCCGCCAGCACGAAGAAACCAAGAGCTGATCCGGCACCGATCGCGCATCGATGTTCGAAATCGGTTTCTCCGAGCTGCTGGTCTGCTTCCTCGTCGCGCTGGTCGTGCTCGGCCCGGAGAAGCTGCCGAAGGTCGCGCGCACGGTTGGCCGCTGGACCGGCCAGGCCAAGGGCTACCTGCGCAACCTGACCGCCGAACTCGACCGCGAGGCGCAGCTGGGCGAGCTGCGCAAGCAGCTCGAGGACGCCAAGCGCGCGGTGCAGGACGGTGCGCAATCGTTCAAGGAAAGCGTGCACAAGGAAGCCGGCACCCTGCAGACCTCCGTGCAGCAGGAAGTCGATGCGGCGCGCGACGCGGTCCAGACAGCCGCTGACGATCCCGCGGGCAAGAAGCCGTGAGCGAAGAGCAACCCTCGGGCGGCGAACAGCCGCTGATGGCGCACCTGCTGGAGCTGCGCTCGCGGCTGCTGAAGATCGTGCTCGGCGTGCTGGCGATCTTCGTGCCGCTGAGCTTTTTCGCCAAGCAGCTGTACTCGCTGTTCGCGCATCCGCTGCTGGCGCTGCTGCCGCCCGGCAGCTCGATGATCGCCACCGAAGTCGCCTCGCCGTTCTTCACGCCGATCAAGCTCGCCGCCGTCGTCGCCTTCGTGGCGGCCATGCCCTGGGTGCTGTGGCAGGTCTGGGCCTTCGTCGCGCCGGGCCTCTACAAGAGCGAGAAGCGGCTGGTCGCGCCGCTGATGATGTCGAGCACGCTGCTGTTCTACAGCGGCGTCGCCTTCGCCTACTTCCTGGTGCTGCCGACCGTCTTCCATTTCATGGTCAGCGTCGCGCCCGACGGCGTCGCGGTGATGACCGACATCAGCAAGTACCTCGACTTCGTGCTGACGATCTTCGTCGCGTTCGGCTTCGCGTTCGAGACGCCGGTCGCGCTGGTGCTGCTGGTCAAGACCGGCTTCGTCACGCCCAAGCAGCTTGCCGGCAACCGCGAATACGTGATCGTCGGCGCCTTCGTCGTCGGCGCGATCTTTACGCCGCCCGACGTGATCTCGCAGATCATGCTCGCCGTGCCGGTCTATCTGCTCTACGAGGTCGGCATCATTGCCGCGCGCATCATGGTGCCGGGCAGCGCAGAAGTCGACGCGCAGCGCGAGCAGCAGAACGGCTGAAGGGACGGCCCGCCCATGCGCGTGCTGCTCGTCGAGGACAATGCCGACCTGGCTGCGAACGTCGGCGACTATCTCGAAGCGCACCAGCACACCGTCGACTTCGCCTACGACGGACCCAGCGGCCTGGCGGCAGCCGCGAACGGCGCCTTCGACGTCGTCATCCTCGATCGCCTGCTGCCGGGCTTCGACGGCGCGACGCTGTGCCGGCGCCTGCGCGACGAGCACGGGGTGACGACGCCGGTGCTGATGCTGACGGCGCTCGATACCGTGGCGAACCGCGTCGACGGCCTCGCCGCCGGCGCCGACGACTATCTGGTCAAGCCGTTCGCGATGGCCGAGCTCGAGGCGCGTCTGAAAGCCTTGAACCGCCGCGCCAGCGGCAGGATCGCCTCCGGCGCACTGCGCGTCGCCGACCTCGAATACGATCCGCGCACCTGCGAGGCGCGCCGCGCCGGGCAGACGCTGCCGCTCAATCCGTCGACGCGGCGCATCCTGGAGTTCCTGATGCGGCAGACCGACCGCATCGTCACCCGCAAGGAACTCGAATACCTGCTGTGGGGCGACGAGGTGCCCGACGGCGACGTGCTGCGCGCGCACATGCATGCGTTGCGCAACGTGATCGACCGCCCGTTCCCGCGCAAGCTGCTGCATACGCTGCGCGGCACCGGTTACCGGCTGGCCGACCTCGGCGATACGGCCGACGACGGTGACTAGGCGCCGCGCCGGCAGCACGCTGCATCGCCGCCTGGTCGGCGGCCTCGTCGGCCTCTCGCTGCTGATCGCCTCGCTGGCCGCGGTCGGCGTCTGGCTCAGCGACGTCTACATCGAGGATGCCGCGGTGCGCGATCTGATGGAGCGCGAGCTGGCGTTCATGGTCGGCCCGCACGCCCCCGATGCCGCGAGCCGCGCGCACGACACGCTGCGCTTCTTCAACGGCGACGAGGCGCCGGCCGAACTGCGCCGCTACCGCCCCGGCTACTACGAAGACCTGCATTTCGACGGCCGCTCGTTCAATCTGCTGGTGCGCGAGACCGGGCCCGCGGCGTACGCCTACCTGCTCTACGACATCACCTTCGTCGAGACGCGCGAGAACGCGCTGTTCGGTGCCGGCCTCGCCGCACTGGCGCTGGTCGGCGTGCTCAGTTTTTTCGCTTCGCGCTGGCTGGCGCAGCGCGCGCTGGCACCGCTCGACCAGCTGGTCGGGCAGCTCGGCGCGCTCGATCCGGAGCGGCGCGGCGAGCGCATCGCGCTGGCGGTCGACGACAGCGAACTCGCCGTGATCGTCGATGCGCTCAACCGCTACATGCAGGAGCTCGACGCGCTGGTCGAGCGCGAACGGGCGTTCGCCGCCGCCGCCAGTCATGAGCTGCGCACGCCGATCGCGGTGATCCAGGGCGCCGCCGAGACGCTGGCGTTGCAGGGCGAGCAGCCGGCGCTCAAGCGCATCGAGCGTGCGGTGCGCATGGCGCGCCACGAGCTGGACGCGCTGCTGACGCTGTCGCGGCTGCGCGACACGCAGATTTTCGAGGAGCTGTCGCTGGAGCGCTGGCTGCGCGAACTCGCCGAGCCGTACATCGAATCCTCGCCGCAGGTGCGCGTCAGCTGGGACATGCCCGAGGCCGTGCGCATCGCCGCGCCGGCCGGTGCGATCGCGGCGATCTTCACCAACCTGCTGCGCAACGCGCTGCGCGCCTCGCGCGGCGGCACGGTCACCGTGCGCCTGCGCGCCGACCATTTCGCGGTCGAGGACGACGGCCCCGGCATCGCGCCGGCGGCGCTGCCGCGCGTCTTCGAGCCGGGTTTCAGTGCGCACGACGGCGGCACCGGCATGGGGCTCTACATCGCGCAGACGCTGGCACAGCGCTTCGGCTGGACGCTCACGGTCGAGAATCGCGAGGGCGGCGGCGTGCGCGGCACGTTGCGCTTCGCGCCGCGCGCCTGAACGCGGCGGCCGCGCCCGCTTCAGGGCAGCAGTTCGATCGGCGTGCCGACCGCGACGCGGTTCCAGACCTCGTCCATGTCGGCGTTGGCGAGGCCGATGCAGCCGTTGGTCCAGTCGGTGCGCTGCAGGAAGATGCCGAGGCTCGCGTAACCGTTGCGCTGGCCGTGGATCATGATCGCCTCGCCCGGCTTGACGCCGCGCGCCCGCGCGCGGGCCAGGTCGTCGGCGTTCGGGTACGAGATGTGGATGGCTTTGTAGTAATCGCTGTCGGCCTTCTTGGCGTCGAGCACGTAGCGGCCTTCCGGCGTGCGGCCGTCGCCTTGCTGCAGCTTCGGCCCGAGCGGATGCGGGCCGAGCGCGATGCGGTAGCGGGCGATCACCTGGCCGCCGCTGAGCAGATAGAGACGTCGCTCGGATTTGACGACGCGCACCAGGTCGACGATTGGCGTCGATGCCGCGGCCGGCGTCGCGGCCTCGTCGGCGGCGCCGGCCGACACCACGAACAGGCAGGCGGCGAGGACGAGCGCGCGCCGCACGATCAGGCGGCGCGCAGCGCCTGCAGCACGCCGGCGGTCGGCGGGCGCACGCCGCGCCAGATCTCGAAGGCGCTGGCCGCCTGCTCGACCAGCATGCCGAGGCCGTCGGCGACGATCGCCGCCTTCTGCGCCGTTGCCCAGTCGCGGAACGGCGCGAACGCGGCGCCGTACGACAGGTCGTAGCAGGCGCCGCCGTCGGCGAGCAGCTGGCCCGGCAGGCGCGGCATCGCGCCGCTGAGGCCGGCCGAGGTGGCGTTGACGATGAGGTCGTAGCGATCGCCCTTCAGCGCCAGATGCGTGCGCGGCACGACGCTGCCGACCTCCTTGAACTGCTCGGCCAGCGCTTCCGGCTTCCACGGATTGCGGTTGGAGACGACCAGCAGCGCCGGCCGCGCCGCCAGCAGCGGGCCGAGGATGCCGCGCACCGCGCCGCCGGCGCCGACGATCAGCACGCGGCGGCCGGCGACGCCGATGCCCAGGCGCGTCAGATCGCGCCAGAAGCCGTCGCCGTCGGTGTTGTCGCCCTGCCAGCCGCCATCGACGCGCAGCAGTGTGTTGACCGCGCCGGCCTGCTGCGCGCGCTCGCTGACGCCGACGCACAGCTGCGCGACCTCGGTCTTGTGCGGCAGCGTGACATTGAGGCCGCGATAGCCCTCGTCGTGCAGCTGGCGCAGCGCGAACGGCAGCATCTCCGGCTCGACGTCGACTGCGTCGTAGGCGAGATCCTGGCCGGTCTCGCGCGCGAACTGCGCGTGGATCAGCGGCGATTTGCTGTGCGCGATGGGATGGCCGATGACGGCGTAGCGGTCAGTCATGAAGTGAAAAAGGTCAGGACGGTTCAGCGCGCGGCGCCGAAGCAGTGCGCGTGCATGCGCGCGCAGTACGCAACGAGATTCGGATGCGCGGCGACGATGCCCTTGAGCGGCGTGTCGATCGGCGCGTCGTGCAGGTTGCCGAGAAAGCCGTAGGCCGACGCGTCGAGCGTGGTCGGCTGCGCGCCCATGAAGTAGGGCCGCTCGCCGAGCCAGTCGGCGAGCGCCTGCACGTCCTGGGCGGCGCGGCGCAGGATCTCGGCGCGCGGATGGCGGCCGAGCCCGTGGCCCTTCAGCTGGGCGCGCACGCCACGGCGCGCGAGCGGCCCGATCGCGAGCCGCAGCGGTGCCGGCAGCGCCGCGAACAGCACGCGGCGCGTCTGCGCCCATCCGCCGTCGTCGATCCAGCGGAAATGCAGCAGCGCCCAGTACAGGTGTTCGTTGATGAGGCGCTCGAAGGCGCGCGCCGCGGCGCGCTGGCGCGCATCGAGTCCAGCGTCGAGATCCTTGCCGTACTTGGCGGCGAGCCGCTCGATGATGCTGTGCGAGTCGGCGATGATCTCGCCGTCGTCCTTGACGACCGGCAGCTTGCCGAGCGGGCCGTTCGGCATCCTCTGCACGGCGACGCGGTAGTCGAGGCCGGCAAGCCGCAGCCAGGTCTCGACCTTCATGCAGAACGGCGACAGGTTCGGCCAGCCGGCCGGCGACGCGTACTGGTGCAGTTCGATCGTCATCGGCGCGGCGTCCCTGGCGCGGAGCGGCGGCGGATCAGGCGTTCAGCCACTGCGCGGCGCGCCTGGCGAAGTAGGTGAGGATCATGTCGGCGCCGGCGCGGCGGAAGCACAGCAGCGCTTCGAGCACGGCCTTCTTCTCGTCGAGCCAGCCGCGCTCGATCGCGCCCTGCAGCATCGCGTACTCGCCGCTGACCTGGTAGGCCGCGGTCGGCACCTTGAACTCGTCTTTCACGCGGCGAACGATGTCCAGGTACGGCATGCCCGGCTTGACCATCACCATGTCGGCGCCCTCGGCGAGATCGAGCGCGACTTCGCGCAGCGCCTCGTCGGTGTTGGCCGGGTCCATCTGGTAGGTCTCCTTGCCGCCCTTGCCCAGATTGCTGCCGGAGCCGAGCGCGTCGCGGAACGGGCCGTAGAACGCCGAGGCGTACTTGGCCGCGTACGACATGATCAGGGTGTTCTTCTGGCCGTCGCGCTCCAGCACGTCGCGGATGTGGCCGATGCGGCCGTCCATCATGTCGCTCGGCGCGACGATATCGACGCCGGCGCGCGCGTACAGCAGCGCCTGGCGGCGCAGGATCTCGCAGCTGGCGTCGTTGTCGACGTAGCCGTGCGCGTCGAGCACGCCGTCCTGGCCGTGGCTGGTGTACGGGTCGAGGGCGACGTCGGCGAGCACGCCGATGCCCGGCACGGCGCGCTTGATCGCCTTGATCGAGCGCACCATCAGGCTGTCCGGATTCAGTGCTTCCTCGCCGCCCGGCGTCTTGCGCTCCGGCGGCGTCACCGGGAACAGCGCCACGCAGCCGACGCCGAGCGCCAGCAGCGCCTCGCATTCGCGGACCAGTTCCTCGAGGTCGAGGCGGACCACGCCCGGCATCGACGCGACCGGCCCCTTCAGCGCGCCTTCGGCGACGAACAGCGGCTGGATCAGCTGGCCCGGCACCAGCCGGGTCTCGCGGACCATGTCGCGGACGAAGGAAGCCTGGCGCGTGCGGCGCAGGCGCGTACGGGGGTAGGAACCGAGGGTCACGGGTGCGTCCGGCGACGGAGAGGGAGCCGGAATTATAGACCTCGCCTGCGCGCCGCCGCCCCGTCGGCCGACCTCAGCAAAACCTCACGAAACACGCATCGCCGCCTCAAGCGCCGGCCGGCGCGCCGGCCTAGGGTGCAGAGGCGGACCGCGTCGGTCCGCGCGTTCGTGCACGGGACGTTCCCGGGGGAGATTTTCATGTCGCATTCTTCACAGCCGCGGCGCCGGATGCGCCTCGCCGCGATCGCCGCGGTGGCGGCGGCGATGGCCGCGCCGGCCGCGGCCGGTCTGTTCGACCGCCTGATCGGGCCGGCCACGGTGCAGTTCACGAGCGGCGGCGCCGCACTCGCCGAAGGCGGCACCGCGACGCTGACGGTGCGCCTGTCGCGGCCGGCGCTCGGCAGCGTCACGGTGCCGCTCACGGCCGGCGGCGAGGCCCTGGCCGGGCGCGACTATCAGGCTTCGCTGCCTGCCTCGCTGCGCTTTCGTCCGCTCGAGACCTCGCGGACGATCGTCGTGCAGACGCTCGACGACGCCGACGTCGAGTCCGCCGAGACGCTGACGCTGACGCTCGGCACGCCGAGCGGCGCGCGGCTCGGTTCGCCGGCGCAGTACCGGCTGCGGATCGACGACAACGACGTCGCCACGCTGCCGACGCTCGCGTTCGCCGGCGCCGCGGCGAGCGGCAGCGAGGCGCAGGCCAGCCAGATCGAGATCGTGCTGTCGGCGCCCAGCGTGCAGGCGGTCACGGTCGAGCTGGCGATCGCCGGCACGGCCAGCGCCGGCGCCGACTACACGCTCGCGCCGGCCGGCACGCTGCGCTTCGAGCCCGGCCAGACGCGCCGCGCGCTGACCATCACGCCGGTCGACGACAGCGCGGTGGAGAGCGCCGAGACCGTGGTGCTGACGCTGCGCAATCCGGCCAACGCCACGCTCGGTGCCACGTCCGTGCATACGCGCACGATCCTCGACAACGACGCGCCGCCGAGCGCCGGCAAGTGGGTCAGCGGCTATTACGTCGGCTACGCGCGCGGCCTGTATCCGCCGGAGGTGGTCGACTACTCGGCGCTGACGCATCTGATGCTCGGCCGCATCACGCCGCGCGCCGACGGCACGCTGAACAAGCACTTCGACATCGACGACGTCGAGGGGCCGGCCTGGGCGCACGACGTGGTGACGCGCGCGCACGCCGCCGGCAAGAAGGTGATCGTCATGCTCGGCGGCGACGGCGCGCACGACGAGTTCGTGGCGGCGGCGTCGGACGCCAACCGCGCGCGCTTCGTGCAGAACCTCGTCGCGCTCGCTGCCGAGTTCGGCTTCGACGGCTTCGATCTCGACTGGGAGCCGATCGTCGTCGATCCGGGCAACGGCATCGACGAGCGCGTCGACTTCCGCAAGCTCGCCGAAGCCCTGCGCGCGGCCGCGCCGGACAAGCTGCTGACGGTGCCGATCGGCTGGATCAACAACAACTTCGCCAGCGAGGAGGCGGACCCGTTCTGGGGCCAGGTGGCGCCGCTGTTCGACCAGATCAACATCATGAGCTACGGCATGGCGTCCGGCTTCTGGAACTGGGAGAGCTGGCATTCCTCGGCGCTGTACGGCGAGACCGGCATGGCACCGAGCTCGATCGCCTCGACGGTGCGCGCCTGGCGCGAGATCGGCGGCATTCCGGCCGCCAAGCTCGGCATCGGCATCGGTTTCTATGGCTCCTGCTGGCGCTACGTGACCGAGCCGCACCAGATCGCGGTTTCGACGCCCGGCGGCCTGCCGGTCAACGGCGCCGACGACAACCAGATGAGCTACACCAACATCATGACGCTGTACTACCCGCAGGCCACGCCGCGGCGCGACCTGACGGCGATGGTGCCGTACCTGACGACCGGCGATCCGAACAGCGGCGTCGGTCCGCAGCAATGCACGTTCATGTCCTACGACGACGCCTGGTCGATCGGCGAGAAGGCCAAGTTCGTCAAGGACAACGGCCTCGGCGGCACGATCGTCTGGACCATCAACCAGGGCTATCTGCCGAACGCGCCGGCCGGTCAGCGCGATCCGCTGATGCAGGCGCTCAAGGACGGCTTCCTGGCGCCGTGACGCGGCTTGCGGCAGGACGGGGCGGGCGCGGCTTCCGCTACACTGCGGCCACGCCCGCCCCACCGTCCCCATGACCGACGCCGTTCTGCTGGCTCGCCTGCTCGCCGAAACGGCCGCCGGCGACGTGCGTGCGTTCCGCCAGCTCTACGACGCCAGCAGCGCGCATCTGTTCGGCGTGCTGCTGCGTATTCTGGAGCGACGTGACTGGGCGGAAGAAGCCTTGCAAGACTGTTATCTGCGCGTGTGGCAGAAGGCGGAGACCTACGCCCCCGACAAGGGCGCGCCGCTGACCTGGCTGCAGACCATCGCGCGCTACCGCGCGCTGGACCTGCTGCGCGCCCGGCGCCCGGAAGTCGGCATGCCGGACGAGGAGGATGCGCCGCCGCTGACCTTCGCCGACGGCGACGCCGTCGATCCGGAAGCGCGCGCCGTCGAGCACGAGGGCCTCGGCCAGCTCGCCGGTTGCATGGAGGCGCTCGCCCCGGAGCAGCGCCGCAGCGTGCTGCTCGCGTACTACGAAGGCTATACGCACGCCGAGCTGGCGCGCGTGCTCAAGGCACCGCTCGGCACCGTCAAGAGCTGGGTGCGGCGCGGCCTGCTGCTGCTGCGGGAGTGCCTTGAGGCATGAAGTACGACGACGCCCGCCTGCGCCAGATCCTCGCCGCCGAATACGTGCTCGGCACGCTGCGCGGCGCCGCGCGGCGCCGTTTCGAGCGCCTGCTGCCGTCGCGCGCCGAGCTGTGCGCCGAAGTCCGCTTCTGGGAGACGCGGTTCGCGCCGCTGCTCGCCGACACCGCGCCGCGGCCGCCGCGGGCGATCGTCTGGGCCGAGATCGAGCGGCGCATCGCCGCCGACGCCGCCCGCGTCACGCCGCTTGCCGGCGGTGCCGGCAATGGCGGCGGCGCGCGGCGCGGACCGCCGCTGTGGTTCTGGCAGGGCTGGGCGGTCGCCGCCAGCGCTGCCGTGGTGGTGCTGTCGCTGCAGCTCTACCGCTACCGCGGCGAGGCGCCGGCCGGGCCGCCGCCGGCCGTCGTCGCCGGCAAGCCGCCGCTGGTGTCGATGCTGCCGGTGCAGAACGGTGCCGCCGTGTGGATGGTGTCGCTGTATCCGCAGAAGGGTGAGATCAGCGTCATCGCGCGCGGCGATTTCGGTGTCGACGCGCAGCGCGAGAGCCTGGAGCTGTGGCTCATCGGCGACGACGGCAAGCCGCGTTCGCTCGGCCTGTTGCCGCTCACCGGCCGCGGCCGGATGCCGATGCCGGCCGGCCTGCAGATGCCGGAGCGGCCGATGCTCGCCGTCAGCCGCGAGCCCTACGGCGGTTCGCCGAGCGGCCAGCCGAGCGGGCCGGTCGTCAGCAGCGCGCCGGTCGTTGCGCTCTGAGCGCGACGCCGCTGGCGTGAGCCGGCTTCAGTTGCGCTGCTCGGCCGGTTCCGGTTCGGCGGCGACGCGGGCGTGGCCGCTGACGTTGTTGCCGGCGTCGGCGGCGAGGCGGCGGAAGCCGAGTGCGGCGGACGCGGTCAGCAGCGCGACGGCGAGAAAGGCGTAGCGGAAGTCGATCGCCTCGAGCGCGGTGCCGGCGCGCAGCGCCAGGCTGCTGTTGAGCAGCTGCGAGCCGACGCCGACGCCGAGGCTCAGCGCCAGCTGCTGCGCGGTGCTGGAGACGCTGGTCGCCTGGCTCATGCGTGCTTCCGGCACGTCGGCGAAACCGAGCGTGTTCAGGCAGGTGAATTCGAGCGAGCGGAAGAAGCCGTAGGCGAGCAGCCAGGCCATGATCAGGCCGCGCGGCGTGGCTTCGCCGAACAGGCCGCAGCCGACCAGGAACACGGCGCTGAGCAGGGCGTTGCCGATCAGCAGCGGCCGGAAGCCGAAGCGGCGCACGACGCGCGGCGCGGTCGCCTTCATCACCAGCGCGCCGACCGCCGAGACGAACGTGGTCGCGCCCGAGGCCGCCGCCGAGAAGCCGAAGCCGAGCTGCAGCATCAGCGGCATCAGCAGCGTGTAGGCGCCGATGCCGGCGCGGTAGACGGTGCCGCCGCCGACCGAGACGCGGAACGTCGGGATCTTCAGCAGGCCGAGATCGAGGATCGTGCCGCGCCGGCCGCGCGCATAGGCGACGTAGGCGGCGAGCAGCGCGGCGCCGGCCAGCAGCATCGCCGCGACCGCGCCGTTGTCGAGCACCTGCTTGCCGAGCTGTTCGAAGCCCGACACCAGCAGCGCCAGACCGCTGCCGAGCAGCAGCCAGCCGCGCCAGTCGAGCGGGCCCGTGGCGGCGCCGGGAATGTCGTCGATGTAGCGCGTCACCAGCCAGAAGCCGACGAGGCCGATCGGCAGGTTGACGAAGAAGATCCAGCGCCACGAGGCGTAGGTGACGATGAAGCCGCCGAGCGGCGGGCCGAGCACCGGGCCGAGCAGCGCCGGGATCGTCAGCCAGGACATCGCCGCGACCAGCTCGCTTTTCGGCGTCTTGCGCAGCAGCACGAGACGGCCGACCGGCACCATCATCGCGCCGCCGAGACCCTGGATGACGCGCGCGATGACCAGCCCGGCCACCGAATGCGACAGCCCGCAGAGCGCCGAGCCGAGCGTGAACAGCAGGATCGCGTAGCGGAACACGCGCTTGGCGCCGTAGCGGTCGGCGATCCAGCCGGACAGCGGGATGAACACCGCCAGGCTGAGCAGGTAGGCGGTGATCGCCAGGCTCAGATGCAGCGGGTCCTCGTGCAGCGCGCCGGCGATCTGCGGCAGCGCGGTGGCGATGATCGTCGAGTCCAGGTTCTCCATGAACAGCGCGCTGGCGATGATCAGCGGCACCACGCGGATGCCGGAACGCGGCGCGGCGGCGGAGTCGGTGGGCGGCATGGGTCGGATCGGCGTGGACGACGGGTTAAAGTTCGACATTATCGGGCGCCGGCGCGCCGCAGGGAGGGGGAACGATGGGGCTTCTGCTGGCGATCGACCAGGGTACGACGAGCACGCGCGCGATCGTGTTCGACGCCGACGGCGTCAAGCGCGGCGTCGCGCAGCGCGAGCTGCCGCAGGCCTATCCGCAGGCGGCGCCCGGCGTCGACACGCCGGTCAAGACGGTGATGGTCGAGCACGATGCGCAGCGCATCTGGGACGACACCGTGGCCTGCGTGCGCGAGGCGCTCGCCGCGGCGCGCACCGAGGCGCGCGCCATCGCCGCGCTCGGCATCACCAACCAGCGCGAGACGACGGTGATCTGGGATCGCAAGACGGGGGCGCCGATCCATCCGGCGATCGTCTGGCAGGACCGCCGCACCGCCGCCTTCTGCCAGCAGCATCAGGATCGCAACGACTGGATCGGCGCCCGGACCGGCCTGATCGTCGACCCGTACTTCTCGGCGACCAAGATCGCCTGGCTGCTCGAACACGTGCCCGGCGCGCGCGCCCGCGCCGAGCGCGGCGAGCTGGCCTTCGGCACGATCGACAGCTGGCTTCTGTGGAAACTCACGAACGGTCGCGTGCATGCGACCGACGCCAGCAATGCCTCGCGCACGGCCCTGTTCAACATCGTCACGCAGCAGTGGGACGACGAACTGCTCGACTTCTTCGACGTGCCGCGCGCGCTGTTGCCGGAAGTGCGCGACAGCGCCGCCGACTACGGCGCGACCGAGGCGGCGCTGTTCGGCGCGCCGATCCGCATCGGCGGCATCGCCGGCGACCAGCAGGCGGCGACCATCGGCCAGGCCTGTTTCGCGCCGGGCATGAGCAAGTCGACCTACGGCACCGGCTGCTTTCTGGTGCTGAACACCGGCCGCGAGTTCAAGCGTTCGAAGAACCGCCTGCTGTCGACCGTCGCCTATCGCCTGAACGGCGAGACGACCTACGCGCTCGAAGGCAGCATCTTCGTCGCCGGCGCCGCCGTGCAGTGGCTGCGCGACGCCATGCACCTGATCCGCGCCGCCGGCGAGACCGAGCCGCTCGCCAAGTCGATACCCGACACCAACGGCGTCTATCTGGTGCCGGCCTTCACCGGCCTCGGTGCGCCGTACTGGGACCCGGAGGCGCGCGGTGCGATCTTCGGCCTGACCCGCGACTCCGGCATCGCCCACATCGTGCGCGCGGCGCTCGAATCGGTCGCCTACCAGACGCGCGATCTGCTGCAGGCGATGGCCGCCGACGCCGTCGCCCCGACCGAGCTGCGCGTCGACGGCGGCATGGTCGTCAACGACTGGCTGACGCAGTGCCTCGCCGACCTGCTGCAGATTCCCGTCGTGCGGCCGCAGACGGTCGAGACCACGGCGCTCGGCGCCGCCTTCCTCGCCGGCCTCACCGCCGGCGTCTACCGCTCGCTCGACGACATCGCCGCGCGCTGGACGGCGCAGGCGCGCTTCGTGCCGCAGATGCCGGCGGCGCGCGCCGACGCGCTGTACCGCGGCTGGGGCGACGCCGTGCAGCGCGTGCGGCGCGCCTGAGGCTCAGTCCGCTTCGCCGCCGCTGATCTCCTGCGCGGCGCGTTCGATGATGGCGCTGACGCGCTCGGCTTCCGCGTCGGTCCAGCCGCCGCGGCGGAACATCAGCGCCGTCTTCAGCGTGTGCATCGCCTGATGCACGGCTTCCGGCGCGCGGCCGCCGCCCATCATGCGCGCGACCATCGCCATGCGGTTCAGCGCGCCATCGACCGCCGCGCGATTGGCATCGAGGAAGGCGCGGCCTTCGTCGGTGATCTCGAACAGCTTCTTGCTGCCGTCCTCGGCCTGGCCACGAATCTGGCCGAGCTCTTCGAGCAGGGTCAGCGTCGGATAGACGGAGCCGGGGCTCGGCGCGTAGGCGCCGCCGAAGCGCTGCTCGATGTCCTTGATCAGCTCGTAGCCGTGGCGCGGCGCCTCGGCGATCAGCGCCAGCAGCACGAGGCGCAGATCGCCGGCGCCGAACACGCGGCCGCCGCCGCCACCGCCGCGGCCGAAGCCGCCGCGGCCGAAACCGCCGAAACCCTCGCCGGACTCCCGGCCGTGGCGGCCGTGGCCGTGCCGGCCGCGGCCTTCGCCGTGCGCGCAGCATGGCGCCTCGGCGCCGTATGCCGGCGTGTCGAAGGCGGCCCGGCCGCCGTGGAAATGATGTCTGAACATGGGGGACCTCCAGGATCCGTTGCATCGATGTCGGTAACGATATATCGTTTGTAACGAACTTACAACAGCAACGAACCCATGAACACTGCCATGAACGAAGCCCATCGTGCCGCGATCGCGGCGCCGGACGGGCGCCGCCCGCAGCGCGTCCGCCATGCAAGCCGCCTGCGCCGCCTCGAGGTTCGCGCCGTCGAGCGCGTGACCCCGCACCTGTTGCGCGTGACCGTCGGCGGCGACGAACTCGCCGGCTTTTCGAGCCCCGGCTTCGACGATCACGTCAAACTGTTCTTTCCCGCCGAGGACGGCTCGCTGAACCTGCCGACGCCCGGCCCGGACGGCCCGCAGTTCGGCGCCGGGCCGCGCCCGGCGATGCGCGACTACACGCCGCGCCATTACGACGCCGCGGCGCAGACCCTGCAGATCGATTTCGCGCTGCACGAAGCGGGGCCGGCGACGCGCTGGGCCGAGCAGGCGCGGGTCGGTCAGCCGCTGGGCGTCGGCGGTCCGCGCGGCTCCTTTCTCGTGCCGACCGATTTCGACTGGCATCTGCTGATCGGCGACGACACCGCGTTGCCGGCGATCGCGCGCCGGCTCGCCGAACTGCCGGCCGGCGCCCGCGCGATCGTGATCGCCGAGGTCGACGGCGCGGCGGACGAGATCGAACTGCCGGGGCCGGCCGCGCTCGCGCGGCACTGGGTGCACCGGCATGGCGGCGCGCCGGGTGCGATCGAGGCCTTGAGCGCGGCGCTGCGGCAATGTGCCCTGCCGCCGGGCGACGGCTATGCGTGGATCGCGGCCGAGGCCGGCGTCGCCCGGGCGCTGCGCGCGCAATTGCTCGGCGAACGCGGTCTGCCGGCGGCGCGCGTCAAGGCCGCCGCGTACTGGAAGCGCGGTGCCACGGCCGTGCATGAGCGCTACGAGGACTGAACGGCAGCGCCTTGCGCCGGCACGGAAGCGCTCCTCGCCGGCAGCGCGTCATCTCAATCGCTGCTGCGCGCCGGCAAGGCAGCGATGTAGGCGCGGTCCTCGACCGACAGCGGATCGCCTTCCGACAGGCGCCACACCGCGCCCTGCAGTTCGGCCTGCGGCGCGTCCCGGTCGAGCTCCTTGTCCTTGAGCAGATCGAACAGCTCCTGGAAGTCGGCGTACCGCAGGATCGGGCCGAGCTGGAACGTGTCCTGCGGACTGCTGCCGCTGCGGCTGGCGTTGAGGCAGAACAGATACAGCGGCAGGTAGATCGTCCTGCCCGGCTCGATGAGCACGGCCTGCTTCTGCACCAGGACGCCGTTCTGCGTATGCAGATCCTCGGCGATGGCGACGAAGCCGGGCGGGATGGTGACCGTGATCGGCAGCGGGTTGCCGATAGTGTCCGTCGTATTGCGCAGCGGCAGGCAGATGCGCACGAGATCGCCGACGCCCTGGGATGGTTCCTGCGGCGCGCAGTTCTCGGGCGTGAAGACGCTGTAGCCCTTGATCGGTCCAGCCACTTCCACGCCGGCCGGCAGCGCGAACGGCGCGCCCTGCGGCGCCGCCCTGGAATCGCCGAGACCGGGGCGCTCGACGCCGGCCGGCGGCGGCTCGTTGCCGTCGTCATCGTGGCCGCCACCCGAGCCGCCGCAGGCGGCCAGCACGAGCAGCGCCACGATGCCAATGCTTTTCCACGTCCGCTCGAACATCGCCCGTTCTCCGTCGCATGAGCCCGACGCGAGTGTGGCTGCGGGTCGGGCGGCGAACGGGACAGAATGCTGACGCGCGCGCCGCGTTCGTGACGCGGCGCACGCCGCCCGCCGGGTCGGGACGGGCGGCAGCGCCCGGCCTCAGGCGCTGCGGCCGTCGTACGGGATGCGCGCCAGCGTGCCGAGTTCGATGCCTTCGAGGCAGCGCACGTTGATCGCGGCCGTCGCCTGGCCCTTCGGATCGGCGCCGAAGCCGAACGGCGCGCAGCCGCAGACCGGGCAGAAGTGATGGTCGATGACGTGCTTGTTGAAGCGATAGGTCGCCATGTCCGCGGCCGGCGTGCGCAGCGTCAGCGCCGTGCGCGGCACGAACCAGAGCAGATAACCCTTGCGGCTGCAGTGCGAGCAGTTGCACTCGATTGCCGGCTGCGCCTCGACCTCGACCTCGTAGGCGATCCGTCCGCAATGGCAGCTGCCGTGATATAGGCTCATCGTTCTTCTCCGTATCGGAAGCGGCGCTCAGCATGCCGCCGGCGCGGCCGGCTGTCGAAGCCTTTTCGCCGCGGGTGCGGGCGCGCTAGTCTGCTGCGACGACCCGGCGCGCGGCGCCCCACAGGCCTTACGCATGCAAGACCCCACTTCGGCAGCGCCGGGCGGCATCGGTCCGGCGCTGCGCGCGCTGCCCGGCGGCATCTGGGCGCTCGGTTTCGTGTCGATGTTCATGGACATCTCCTCGGAGCTGGTGCACAGCCTGCTGCCGCTGTTCATGGTCGGCGTGCTCGGCGCGTCGATGACGACGGTCGGCATCATCGAAGGCGTCGCCGAGGCGACCGCGTCGATCGCCAAGGTGTTCTCCGGTGCGCTCAGCGACCGGCTCGGCGAGCGCAAGCGTCTGGCGGTGCTCGGTTACGGCCTGGCGGCGCTGACCAAGCCGATCTTTCCGCTCGCCGGCAGTCTCGGCTGGGTGTTCGCGGCGCGCTTTCTCGACCGCGTCGGCAAGGGCATCCGCGGCGCGCCGCGCGACGCGCTGGTCGCCGACCTGACGCCGCCGCCGCTGCGCGGCACCGCCTATGGGCTGCGCCAGGCGCTCGACTCGGTCGGCGCCTTCGTCGGACCGCTGCTGGCGATCGTGCTGATGGCGGTGTTCGCCGACCGCATCCACTGGGCGCTGTGGGTCGCCGTGCTGCCGGCTTTCATCGCCGTCGCGCTGCTGATGGTCGGCGTGCGCGAGCCGCAGGCCGGCGTGCGCACACCGGGCGTGGCCCGGCCGCCGCTGCAGCTGCGCGAGCTGCGGCGCCTGCCGTCGCGCTACTGGCTGCTGCTGTTGCTCGGCGCGGTGCTGACGCTGGCGCGCTTCAGCGACGCCTTCCTCGTGCTGCGCGCGCAGGACGTCGGCCTGCCGCTGACCTGGGTGCCGGCGATCATGGTGGTGATGAATGTCATCTATGCGGCGAGCGCGGTGCCGGCCGGCGTCGCCGCCGATCGCGTCAGTGCGCGCACGCTGCTGATCGCCGGCATCGCGCTGCTGATCGCCGCCGATCTCGTGCTCGCCGCCGCGGCGACGCCGGCCGTGGCGTTTGCCGGCGCGGCGCTGTGGGGCCTGCACATGGGTCTGACGCAGGGCCTGCTGGCGAAGCTGATCGCCGATACCGCGCCGGCGGCGCTGCGCGGCACCGCCTTCGGTTTCTTCGATCTGCTCAGCGGCCTCGCGCTGCTGCTCGCCAGCGTCGTCGCCGGGGCGTTGTGGAGCGTCTACGGAGCCGGCGCGACCTTTCTCGCCGGCGCGGTGTTCTCGGCGCTGGCGATGACCGGGCTGCTGCTGTTCCGCACGCGGCCGCATGCGGCTTCGGCGGCTTGATCGCCGGCGCCGGGCCTGCAGCATCGGTGCGGCGGCGTCCGCGGGCCGACCTCTGCCCGCGGCAGGCTGCAGCGGCGCCGCTCACCACCAACGGCGAGGCCGCGCGGCAATGCCGCGCGGCCTCGGTTTCGGTGCGACCGCCGGCGCCCGGCCGGCAGCGCTTCAGGGCAGCTTGACGACGGTACCGCGCAGCGCGACGCCGCCCATGATGCTGCCGGCGCCGCATTCGTATTCCGTCTCGCTCGTGAAGTCCTGGTTCCGGTAAACGCTATGGATGTTGACGACGGCGTTGCCGCCCTCCTGCTTCGCGCGGTCCTGCAAGGACAGCATCGCCGACAGCCACGCCCACTGGCAGGCTTCCTTGTCGGACTTGCCGACGAAGTTGGTCTTCTTGTTCGACGTGTACGTGCCGAGATCGCCGGCGGTCTTCGGATACGGCTGCGTGCCCCAGTAGAACTTGACGCTGCCGTCGAGCTTGTCGCCGGCGGCGGCCACCGCATCGGCGATCGGCATCTTCAGACGATCGTCGCGTGCCTCGGCACTGACGTTCACGGCAAGGCCGAGCACGGCGACGGCGAGCGCGGCGACGGTCCTGAAAGGCTGGTGCATGTTCGGACTCCCTCGTTTGGTCGGAAAAAGGACCGCGACAGCTTAGCGGTCCGCGGCACAAAAACCGAGACGCCGTCGGCACAAGATCCGGCGCGGCGGCGGCCGCAGTCCATCGCGCCGGCGCCGTCTCACATCGTGCGACGGAAGATCAGAGAGGTGTTGATGCCGCCGAACGCGAAATTGTTGCTCATGACGTGCTCGGTCTGTATCGCGCGGCCGCTGCCGATCAGATAGTCCAGCTCGCCGCAGCGCGGGTCCGGGTTCTGCAGGTTCAGCGTCGGCGCGAACCAGCCGCGATTCATCATCTCGATCGTCCACCACGATTCGATCGCGCCGCAGGCGCCGAGCGTGTGGCCGAGATGGCCTTTCATCGAGCTGACCGGCACCGCGCGGCCGAAGATGCGGCGCGTGGTATTGCTCTCGGCGATGTCGCCCTGTTCGGTCGCGGTGCCGTGGCAGCTGACGTAGCCGATGTCGTCCGGCGCGACGTTGCCGGCGTCGTCGAAGGCGAGCCGCATCGCGCCGCCCATCGTCTCCTGGTTCGGGTGCGTGGCGTGGTCGCCGTCCGAATTGCAGCCGAAGCCGACGATCTCGGCGTAGATCTTCGCGCCGCGCGCCTTGGCGTGCTCGTACTCTTCCAGCACCAGCGTGCAGGCGCCTTCGCCGATCACCAGACCGTCGCGGTCGCGGTCGAACGGCGCCGGCGTGGTCTTCGGCGCGTCGTTGCGCTGCGAGGTCGCGAACAGCGTGTCGAACACCGCGGCCTCGGACGGGCACAGCTCCTCGGCGCCGCCGGCCAGCATCATCGTCTGCAGGCCGTGCTTGATCGCCTCGTAGGCGTAGCCGATGCCCTGGCTGCCGGAGGTGCAGGCGCTGCAGGTCGGGATCACGCGGCCCTTGAGGCCGAAGTACAGGCCGATGTTGACGGCTGCCGTGTGGCTCATCATGCGCAGGTAGGTGGTCGCATTGAAGCGGCCGAGCTTGCCGGTGATCATCAGGCTGCCGAACTCGCAGACCGCATCGGTGCTGCCGGTGCAGGAGCCGTACGAGACGCCCATGCGGCCGTTGCCGATTTCCGGATCGTCCTTGAGGCCGGCGTCCTCGAGCGCGAGCTCCGAGGCGCGCACCGACAGCTGCGAGACGCGGCCCATCGTGCGCAGCACCTTGCGCGTGTAATGCGCCGGCAGCTGGAAATCCTTGACCGGTCCGCCGAGGCGCGTGTTGATCTCCTCGAAGCGGTCCCACTCCGGCATGCGCTCGATGCCGCTGACGTTGGCGCGCAGGTTCTGCTCGACGGTGTCCCAGTCGGACCCGATCGCGGTAATGCCGGCCATGCCGGTGACGACGACGCGTTTCATGCTGCTCTCACACCAGAAGTGAAACGAAGAAGCGGACGACGCGCAGTGCCGTCTCGACGAAGGGCCAGACGTTGCCGAGGGCGCCGCCGAGGACGCTGACCGACAGGTCGGACGGGATGAGGCCGCGCGCCCGGGCGAGGTAAGAGCCCAGCAGCGATACAAAGGCGGCGACGAACATGCCGCCGTTGACCGAAATCACCTGACGCGTGACGTAGGCGGCGGCGGCGGACATCAGGAACGACACCACGCCGCCGACTTCCTCGGGCTCGCCGACGCGTCCGGCCGGCACCAGCTTCAGCGCCTCGTCGAGCGGCACGTCGTCGATCATGCCGGTGCGGATCAGGCCCGGCGCGACGCAGTTGACGGTGATCTTGCGCGACGCCAGCTCGACCGCCAGCGCCTTGGTCGCGCCGATGATGCCGGCCTTGGCGGCGCTGTAATTGACCTGACCGCGGTTGCCCATCAGGCCCGACACCGAGGCGATGGTGACGATACGGCCCGGCTTGCGGGTGCGGATCATCGGCATCACCAGCGGATGCACGACGTTGTAGAAGCCGTCGAGGTTGGTGCGCAGCACCGCGTCCCAGTCCTCGCCGGACAGCGCCGGGAAGGCGCCGTCGCGGGCGATGCCGGCATTGCAGACGACGCCGTAGTAGGCGCCGTGCGCGGCGATGTCGGCTTCCAGTGCAGCGGCCGCGGCGGTGCGGTCGGCGACGTCGAAGGCGATGCGCCGCACCGAGCGGCCGAGCGCCGCGACGCGCGCCGCGGTGTCGTCGAGCCTGGCGAGGTCGCGGCCGTGCAGCACGAGGTCGTAGCCGGCCTGCGCCAGCGACACGGCGATCGCCTGGCCGATGCCGCGGTTGGCGCCGGTCACCAGAATCCAGCCGCTCATGCGCGGTCCTCCGTCAGGGCCTGCAGGTAGTCGTGAATGTCATCGGGCTGGTAGGCCTTGATCTCGGCGCGCGCCAGCTCGCGGTCGCCGTCGCTCAGCGTGCAGGCGAAGGCGGCGACGCCGCTGGCGTCGCGCACCAGCTGTTCGGCGCGCGCAACCAGCGTGCTGCCGTCGGCGAAGTACGGCACCGCACTGCGGTAGCGGCGCGTGCCGAGCAGCAGGCCGATCTCGACGCCAAGGCCGGATTGCAGGCGCACGATGCCGGCATAGGCGCCGATCGCCTGCGCCATGTACTCGACGCCGACCCAGGCCGGCACGCCGCGGCCGGCTTCGAAGAAGCGCGTGCGCGGCGTGACGTGCACCGTACAGCTGGCGTGGTCGGCGCCGTAGTCGAGCAGCGCGTCGAGCAGCAGGAAGCCGGGGCCGTGCGGCAGCAGCTCGGCGATCGCGTAGACGTGTCCGGGTTCCGGCGTCTTCACTCGGCGGCGTCCTGCGTTTCGATGTCGAGCGTGTAGCCGTAGGCGAGGTTGACCAGCCACAGCCGCGCCGGCCAGACGCCGCCGGCGAGCGGCGGCTGTCCGCGATGCACCTCGGCGACGATGCGGCCGTCGCGCAGCACGCGGCGCAGGCCGGGCCGCGGCTCGCTGACCGCGTAGCCGCTGCTGCGCCAGCCGTCCTGCAGCGCCGCCAGCGGCCAGAACGCCAGCTGCAGGTCGGCGACGATGCGCTGCGGGTCGATGCGCTCCGGCGCCAGCGGCGCGCGCTGCGCCTTGAGCTGGCGGCCGTCCCAGTCGAGCGTGAAGACGCGCTGGCCGAGCGCCGTCAGGCAGACCACGGACAGCGTCGCGAGGTCGTCGCTGACTACGCACTGCAGCGTGGTCTCGTCGCTGCCGTAGGCGGCGTGCAGCAGCTGCTGCACCTGCAGCGCGTCGCCGACGCTGGCCGGCGCCAGCAGCGGCGGCGCGGCGGCGCGCGGCGTTTCGCTCCGGACCGGGCCGTTCGCGCAGCCGCCGAGCAGCAGGGCGGCGGCGCAGGCGAGGAGGCGGCGCATGTCAGGCCACCTGCGTCACGCTGGCGTCGCCGCTGCGGCACAGCTGTGCCAGCGTGTGCAGGCGCTGCTTGGCGCGGCCGACGTACGGATTGCTTTTGTCCCAGGCATAGCCGGCGAGGATCGAGCAGATGTAGCGGCGGATCTTCGGGTCCTGGCGCTCGTAATAGATGACGTCCTGCAGCGAGCCGTCGTACCAGCCTTCGACGAAACCGCGGAAGGTCTCGACGCCGACGCGCAGCGGCTCCTCGAAATCCGCCTTCCAGTCGACCGCCTCGCCCTTGAGCTGGCGCGCCAGCACGTCGGCCGCCATGTGCGCGGACTTCAGCGCGATCGTCACGCCCGACGAGAACACCGGGTCGAGGAATTCGGCGGCGTTGCCGAGCAGCGCGTAGCCGGGCCCGGACATGCTCTTCACGTTCGCCGAGTAGCCGCGCAGCAGCCCGGCCGGGAAGACCTGCTCGGCGTCCTTGAGGATGTCGGCGAGCTGCGGGTCCTCGCGGTGCAGCGCCCACAGCTTGTCGTCGTTGCTGCCGCTGTACTTCTGCAGGAAGTCCTCGCCGGCGACCACGCCCATCGAGGCCTTGCCGTTCGAGAACGGGATCAGCCAGTACCAGACGTCACGGTGCCGCGGATGCGTGGTGACGCGGATCTTCTGGCGGTCGATGCGGCCGGACGGGATGCGATCCCAGACCTGCGTGTAGAGCGCGCAGCGCACCGGCAGGTGCGACGGCTCCTCGAGATTCAGCAGGCGCGGCAGCACGCGGCCGAAGCCGCTGGCGTCGAGCACGAAGCGCGGCGTGTGCACGGTCTCGTGGCCGTCCTGGTCGCGCGCGGTGACGCGCGGCCGCTCGCCGGCGAAATCGGCGGCGACGATCTCGACCTCGAACTGCACGCGGGCGCCGAAGCGCTGCGCCTCGTTGATCAGGACCTGATCGAAGTCGGCGCGCGGCACCTGATAGGTGAAGCCGTAGCCGGGCGACGACTTTTCGACGAAATTGAAATCGGTGTAGGCGTCGCGGTGCGCGAAGGCGGCGCCGTTCTTGTACTGGAAGCCGGCGGCCTGCACCGCTTCCAGCATGCCGGCCTGATCGAGCAGGCCGAGGCTTTGTGCGAGCAGGCTCTCGCCGATCGAGAAGCGCGGGAACTTCTGCTTCTCCAGCACCAGCACGTCGAAACCGCGCTGCACGAGCAGCGCCGCGGCGACCGAGCCCGAAGGGCCGGCGCCGATGATCAGCACGTCCGTCACATGACCCCCATCTTCATTCGTGTTGCCGTCGGACGGCAGTCTGCACCAGGGTGCCGCCGCCGGTCGTCACCGATTCCTCACTTCGTTCACTGCTTGTTCGGGCCGTCCGTCGGCGCGCATTCTGGCACGCCGGTCTGCGCCGGCGCGGCGGCCAGCACCGCCAGCAGCCAGGTGTAGGCGACGCCGAGCAGCACGGCCTGGCCGAGGCTGCGGATGAACGGCGTCGCCGAGCCGGCGAGCAGGCCGAAGGCCAGCAGCGTGACGAGGCCGGCGAGCGTGATTGCCAGCAGCGTCGTCGGCCGCGAGGCTTCGCCCTCGCGCAGGAACACCGAGTAGTCGACGCCGAGGCCGAGCACCAGCAGCAGCGCCAGCACCGTGAACAGGTTGGCCGGAATGCCGAGCGCGCCGAGCGTGGCCAGCGTCAGCAGGCCGCCGCCGAGCGGCGCGATCAGGTGGCGCGCGGCGCCGGCCAGCCCGTAGCGGCCGACCAGCACCAGGCCGATCACGCACAGCGAGCCGCCGAGGCCGAGCAGCGCCAGGCGCCGGTAATGGCCGAGCACGGTCGAGATGTCGGCGACGCGGTCGACCAGATGCACGTCCGCCAGGCCGGCGCCGGCGCCAGCCAGCGCGCCGGCGTCCTGCACGCCGCTCAGCGACACGACGCTGGCCATGCCGCGCGCGGTCGGGCCCAGCCACAGCGGGCGGTAGGCCTGGCCGGCCGGGCTGGCCAGCAGCGCGTCGGGCAGTACGCGTGCGTCGCGCGCCGCGGCGAACGCGGCCTGGGCGCGGGCGAAGGCCTGCGGCGGATAGCCGACCGTCGCGTACAGCGTCGCCAGCGCGCTGCCATCGGCGTAGAGCGCGCGCGCCAGCAGCGCCGCGTTCTCGGCCTGCCGCGCCTGTGAGGGCACCAGCCGCGAGACCGCGCTGTAGCCGCTGAGCGCGCCGCGCGCGACCAGCGCGTCGAGCCGCGCGCGCAGCGCTTCCTCGTGCTGCAGCAGCGCCTCGGCGTCGGTGCCCTCGACGATGAAGAAGCGCGTGTCGAGGCCGCCGCCGAGGCGTTCGCGGACCTCGCGTTCCTCGTCGAGCAGCGCCGGCGGCGAGGATTGCAGCGCGCGCACGTCGTCGATGAAGCGCAGGCGCAGGCCGCCGGAGATCAGCAGCGCGAGGCCGAGCGCGATCAGCAGGGCCAGCAGCGCCGGCCGCGGCCGGCCGAGCCGGGCGAGGCGGTCGCGCAGCGCCAGCACCGGTTTCGACGCCGGCGGCGGATGACCGGCGAGCGCCGGATAGGCCAGCGTCACCGTCAGATACGAGGCGACCAGACCGGTCATCGACAGCAAGGCCATCTGCCGCAGGCCCGGGAACGGCGGCACCAGGAACGAGCAGTACGCGAGCAGCGTGGTGGCCATGCCGACCGTGATCGGCACGCCGACGTGGCGCAGGCCGTCCATGCCGGTCCACGGTCGCGCGTCGCGGAAACGGTCGCTGAAGAAGTGGATCGAGTAGTCGACCGCCAGGCCGATCAGGCTCGATTCGAAGACCACGGCGACGATGTGCACCTTGCCGTAGACCGTCGCCACCGCCGCCAGCGATACCACCGAAGCGGCGCCGAGCGACAGCAGCACCAGCAGCAGCGGCCGCAGCGAGCGGAAGCAGAGCACGAACACCAGCAGCACGCCGCTCAGCGAGATCGAGCCGATCGTCGAGATCTCGCGTTTGGCGCGCTCGGTGTTGGCGGCGGCATGGCGCAGCACGCCGGAGCCGATCACCTGTACGCCCGGCGCCGCCGCGCGCGCCGCCGTCATCGCCGCGTCCAGCGCCGGCATTGCCGCGTCCTGCACGGCGAGGCGGAACGGCGAATCGCGCAGCGTCGCCGTGACCAGTACGTCGACGCCGTCGTCGCGCTCGATCGCCAGCACGCCGTCGCGCAGCGTCAGCTTGCCGCCGGCCGGCAGCAGCTGTTGTAGGTAGTGGCCGTAGAGATCGAACGGATCGTCGGCGAACGGCTCGACGCGGCTCAGGCCGCCCGGGCCGAGCCCGGCCGGCGCGTACAGCGCGCGCAGCGCCGCGTCGGCGAGTGCCGCGGCCTCGCCGCGCGCCAGACGCGCGCGATCGGCGTCGGCGAGCAACAGGTGCCGCGCCGGACCGTAGGCCGCGGCGAGCGCCGCCGGGTCGGTGTCGACGCCGAGCGTGACGTCGGCATAGGCCGCTTCGCGGCGCAGCGTGTCGGCGAAGGCCTGCGCGGCGCGCTCGGCGTCGCCGAAATCGGCGGCGCCGACCAGGAACAGGCTGCGCCGGCCGAGCGCGCTGTCGACGCGGTCGAGCGCCTGCCGGGTCACGGCGTCGGGCGCGGTCGACGGCAGCATCGCCGTGATGTCGGTTTCCAGCTGCAGGCGCGAGCCCGAGGCCCACCACAGCCACAGGCCGGCCGCGCTCATCAGCACGACCCAGAGGATCAGGCGGGCGCGGGCGGACATGGACGCGTGGACCTTCGCCGGGCCTTAGCGGAAGCGCGCGCGCAGGGCGTCGCCGGCCGGCCGGGTCGAGACCTGTGCGTCGCGGAACTCGATCTCGGTGCGGTCGCCGCCGCGCTCGTAGAGGCGCACGCGCTCGACGCTGCGGTGGCCGCCGACCACGATCGCCTCGATCGCGCCGGCATCCTGCTTCGGCGTCAGGCCGAGCTGCCAGCTGCCGTCGGCGGCCGGCAGCACCGACAGCGTGAACAGCTCGGTGAGCTGCGAGAAGTCGAGCGAGAACACCGCGAAGAAGATGCGCGCGACCATGCGCACCGCCGGCTGCTGCTCGGCCGCCACGCGCACGGTGCTGCCGCCGTCGCGCTGCACCAGCGCGTCGCGGGTGACGATCAGCTCGGAGGCGAACGGCGTCGTCGTGCGCCAGGCGACACCGAGATCGCGCACGAACAGGAAATCGCCGCCGGCGCGCAGCGGCTGCGGCAGCTCGTGCAGGAACTTGTTCTGCGTGTAGAGGCCGGCGATCGACTGCGCGGCGGCCAGCTCGTGCGTCACCGCGCCGAGCGCGGCGTGGATCGCGGCGGTGTCGGCCGGATGCGCGAATACCGCTTCGCGCTCGCGGCTCGGCGCCGCCGGCGCGGCGACGGCCGTGGCTGCGCCGAGCGCGAGCAGCGCGGCGAGCGCGACGCGGCGGCTCATGGGCTGATGCCCAGCTTGTGTGCCAGCACGTCCGGCGAGGCGTACTGCATCTGGAAGTCGGGCAGCGTCACCGCGACCTGGATCGTGTGTCCGCGCGCCAGGCGCTCGCCGCTTGCCGCATCGCGGATCGCGTAGGCGATCTTCAGGCGGTGCTCCCACTCCTCGATCGTCGCCGATGCGACGATGCGCTGGTTGAAGCGGATCGCCTTGACGTAGCGCAGATGCAGGTCGATGACCGGCCAGGCGTAGCCCGACTCGACCATCTCCGTGTAGTTGTAGGCGATCCGGTCGAGCAGCGCGCAGCGCGCCACCTCGAAGTAGCGCGTGTAATTGCCATGCCAGACGATGCCGAGCGGATCGCAGTCGTGGAACGGGACGAGGATCTCAGCCTCGGCGGTGGGCAGCGTCATACGGCGAGTCTAAGCAAAATGAGGTGAAGCCACAGCGGCTTCATGCGGCCGGGAGAACAGGAGCGTTTCACCATGCTCGGGCCGTGCGGTTCGTGAGGAGGTGCGGCGTTCAAGACGAACGCAGCTTGCGCGCCAGCAGGCGCGGCGCCCGCCACAGCATGCCGACGAACAGCCGCGCGTGCATGCGCGAGATGCGCAGGTTGTCGCGCCAGACGTCGAAGTGCGAGATGCCGTCGCTGGGGTAGGTGACGCGTGTCGGCAGGCTCAGCACGTCGACGCCGTCCCAGTACAGCCGCACCATGATCTCGGTGTCGAAGTCCATGCGCCGGCCGACGTGCTGCGTGCGCCAGACGCGCAGCGCGCTGGCCAGCGGGTAGACGCGAAAGCCGAGCATCGAATCCTGGATGCGCAGCGACAGGGTGTTGATCCAGACCCAGACGTGCGTGACGTAGCGGCCGTACAGCCGCGCCTTCGGCACCGAGGCGTCGTACTTCGGCACGCCGGTGACCAGCGCCTGCGGATGGCTGACCGCCAGCGCCAGCAGGCGCGGCACGTCGGCGGCGTTGTGCTGGCCGTCGGCGTCGATCTGTACCGCGTGCGTGTAGCCGTCGGCGGCGGCGCGTTCGAAGCCGGCCATCACCGCGGCGCCCTTGCCCTGGTTGTGCGGCAGGCGCACCAGACGCAGCCAGTCCGGCTGCTCGGCGATCAGGCGGTCGAGCGCGCGCGCGCAGGGCGCGTGGCTGCCGTCGTCGACGAGATAGGCGCGCAGACCGTGCGCGCGCAGCTGGGCGAGGGTGGTCGCGATCGCCTGCTCGTGGTCGTAGACCGGCACCACGAGGCAAGCCCGGAACGGCGCCGGCTCGGCGGCGGTCATGCAGCGTCCGCGAAGCTGAGACGGCCCGCCGAGCAGGCCCGGTCGGCGCTGCGGTAGCTGAAGGCGATCTCGCGTGCGCCGCTGCGCACGAGGCGCAGCGTCAGCGCGCTGTCCGGGCGGATCGGATGCTGGAACTTGAGCTGCGCGACTTCCTGCATCGGGCCGGCGAGGCCGAAGTGCTGCTGCGCGAGACGCACCGCCCAGCCGAGCTGCAGCACGCCCGGCAGCATCGGATAGCTCGGGAAATGGTCGGCGAAGCAGGGCAGCGCCGCCGGCACGGCGAGCTGTATCTCGATCGCGTCATCGCCGTCGGGCCGCACGGCGAGCGGCTGCGGGTCCAGGTTCATGGACCGCGCGGGGTTTACGGCGAAACGAACAACGCTTCGACGGCGGCGACCACGTCGCCGACCGAACGCACGTGCTTGAAGTCTTCCGGCTTGACCTTCTTGCCGGTGTAGTCCTTCAGCCGCAGGATCAGGTCGATCGCGTCGATGCTGTCGATCTCCAGGTCCTGATAGAGCTGCGCCTCCATGTGGATCTTCTGCGGCTCGATCTCGAACAGCTCCACGAGCAGCGCTTTGACGTGCTCGAAAATCTCGTCGCGGCTCGGAGCGGTGGCCGCCATAGGCATGATGACGCTGGACATTTCCCTTAACCTGCCTCGCCCCCCGGCGAAGCTCAAGACAAGCCGAACGCGCATTGTCGGCGGCCGCTGCCGGCTGCCGCAAGTACGAAGTTCACACAGCGCCGCCGGCGGCGCCCGCCCGCCCCCCCGGTTCCGGGGGTCAGCACAGCGCCAGCGCCGGCTCGCCGTAGCGGACCAGCGCGCAGCCGGCCGACAGCAGCAGCGCGGCCAGCCCGGTGCGCTCGGCGAAGTAGCGCGTCCAGTGTTGAGACAGACGCTTGGCGGCGATCGTCAGGGTCGGGGCCTCGGCGCGGATCGCGTCGGCGGTGTACGGCTCGCCGACGACGATGCGGAAGTGGCCCGGTCGCGCCGGCACGTCATGCCAGGGCCGGCCCTTGTCGAGCATCAGCGGTTCGCAGGTGATCGTCACCGGCAGGATCGGCGCGCCGGATTCGAGCGCGATGCGCGCGGCGCCGTGCGGGATCTGCGGCGGCTGGCCCGGCCGGGAACGCGTGCCCTCCGGGAAGATCAGCAGCGAGTGGCCGGCCCTGAGCGTCGCCGCGCAGTCGGCGACCAGTCGGGCGGCGTCGCCGCCGTTGGCGATGTAGCCGGCCCAGCGGATCGGCAGGCGCGTGAACGGATTGCGGAACAGCGCTTCCTTGACGATGCAGTCGGTCTCCGGGATGTAGCCGAGCAGCAGCACCACGTCGATCAGCGTCGGGTGGTTGGCGATGATCAGCTGGCCCGGCCGGCGCAGCTTCTCGGCGCCATGGATCTCCCAGCTGATGACGCCGACCGTGCGCATGATGCGCGAAAAGGTCCAGAACCAGCCCCGGACCACGTGCTGGGCGCGGCGCTTGGCGACGCGCGGATCGCGCGTCGTCAGGCCCACGGCCGGAAACAGCGTCAGCCCGAACAGCAGGCCGACCGCGCCGAAGATGAAGAACGACAGGCCGGTGGCGAACTGCCGCCAGCGCCGGTCGAGCCAGACGCCGGCGCGGCTCACGCGCCGGCCCGGTACACGGCCTCGATCTCCAGATCGAGTTCGCCGCGGCAGACGTCGCCGCGCAGGATCGTCACCGGCCGCGTGCCGAAATGCCGGCGCAGGTGCGCCTGCACCGCGTCGAGCCGGCCGGCGTCGCGCAGATAGAGCTTCAGCACTTCCGGCGCGAGCGGCGTGCCGGCCTGTTCGAGCAGCGCGCCGACGTTGCGCAGCAGCTCGTCGAGCTGCGCCAGCGGTTCGCCGACGTGCAGGGTCTCGTGGCCGACGATGCTGGCGGTACCGGACACCATCAGTTCGGCGCCGTCGCGCCAGCACAGCAGGTTGGCGCGCGAGAAGCTCGGGCTTTTCGGCCCGTACTGGCGCGGATAGCGGAAGGCGCTGACCTGGCGCGGGTTCTCGATCTGCCGGCCCGGCTGCGCGCCGGCGATGAAGTAGATCAGCAGGCCTTCGCCGCGCGTGCCGATCGCGGTCGCCGCCGGCAGTTCGCGCTCGAAGCCGGACTTGAGCGACAGCGCCTTGTAGCGGCCGAGGCTGAACTGCCGGTAGCGCTCGGCGTCGCCGTCGCCGCGGGTGATGCCGGCGATGAAGTTCCAGACGCGCAGCCAGGCCGGATAGCCGGCGCGCTGCAGGAAGGCGTCGATCCGCGCATAAGCATGGAACACGGCGCGGTCGGTGTCGGCGAGCTCGGCCTCGGCGAGGCGCAGCTGGCCGAACAGCACGCGGCCGTTCTCGGCATAGCCGATCCCGCCGTCCCAGCCGTGGCGCACCGGCGCCTCGCCCTCCCAGATCTCGACGCCGGCGCCGGCGAGCACCGGCAGCTCGACAAGAATCTGTCGCGGATCGTCGTCGGCCGCGGCGGCCTCGGCATGTCGCACGCAGGCCAGCACCGAAGGGCCGAGCCGCTCCGGCGCGGCGTCGGCGAGGCGCAGCCGATACGGCCGCTCATGCGGTTGCGGGGCCTGCGCGGTGCGGCCGCCGGCATCGTTGGCGATATGTTGCTGCATCGAAATTTGATCTAATAACCGCCACGCCGCTGCGGTGGGGTCCGCAGTCCGGCCTTCTGGTTCCTGGGGATCGCCTATTGTAGTCGCCGCCCCTGCCGAATCCGTGGGCAGGGTCACGGACAGCGCAGGACCTCGTCGCCGATGATGGTGCCGCATTTTTCCGAGGGATGAACCGATGTCGACGCAAACCGCCGCAGAGCGGGACATGGCTGCACTGCTGATCGAGGCCCTGCATCTGGAGGATCGCGACCCGGCGACGGTCGATCCGGCGGCGCCGCTGTTCGGCGAAGGCGCCGGCAGCTGGGGCCTCGACTCGATCGACGCGCTGGAGATCGCGCTGGCGATCCAGCAGAAGTACGGCATCGAGCTGAAGGCCGACAACGAAGCGACCAAGCGCGCCTTCGCCTCGCTGCGCGCGCTGACCGATTACATCGCCGCCCAGCGTCCGCAAGCGGTGCACTGAGCGCCGCGTCCGCACGGGCGCCCTCGCCGCTTTTCTTCGAGCCGCCTGCCCGCATGCCCGTCGCGCTGTTCGTCGCCTATCTGCTGTTCGTCCACCTCGGCGTGTTGCTCGACGCGCCGGTGCTGCAGTGGCTCGCGCTGCAGGCGCTCTACGCCAGCGTGCTGCTGGCGCCGCTGCGCGCCGGACGCCTCGCGTACTGGCTGGCCTGGGCCGGCTTCGCCGTGCTGAGCTGGGCGGTCGCGCTGTTCGGCGGCGGCATCTACCTGCTGTACCTGCCGCCGCTGGCGTTGAGCGGCCTGGCCTGCGTCGCGTTCTGGCGCAGTCTCGGCGCCGGCCAGGTGCCGATGGTGACGCGCGTCGCCACCGCCGTGCACGGCACGCTGGCGCCGCCGCTCGCCGCGCACACGCGGCAGGTCACGCGGCTGTGGACCGTGGTGCTCGCCGCGCTGTTCGTCGTCACGCTGCTGCTGACGCTGAGCGGCCACCGGCAATGGTGGGCGTGGTTCACCAACGCCGGCAGCTATGCCGTCATGGGCCTGCTGTTCCTCGCCGAGTTTCTCTATCGTCGCCGCCGCTTCCCGCAGCACGGCGGCGACAGCTTTGTCGGCTATCTGCGCCGCATCGCCGCCAGCGGCGTGCGCTTCCGCTGATGACGCTCTCGCAAAGCGAACTGCTGCCGCTGGTCGCCGGCGACGATCCGCAGGCCGTGCTCTGGCAGCGCGGCGCGCGGCCGGTCACGCGCGCCGCTTTCGTGCGCGCCGCGCAGCGCTTCGCCGCGACGCTGCCCGGCGACGGGCCGCTGCTCAATCTCTGCGAATCGCGCGAGCGCTTCGCGCTGACGCTGGCGGCGGCGCTGCTGGCACGGCGCACGCTGCTGCTGCCGCCGAGCACGGCACCGGCGACGCTGCGCGAGATCGCCGAGACGCACGGCGTGCGCGCCGCCGTCGGCGAGCGCGCCGAGCTTGCCGCCGGCCTCGCCTGGCTGCCGGCGCCCGAGACCGGCGACGCGGACGCCGCAGGCGAGTTCGGCGCGGTGCCGGCGATTCCGGCCGCCGCGATCGCGGCGATCCCGTTCACGTCCGGCAGCACCGGCCGGCCGCAGCCGCATCCGAAGACCTGGGGCACGCTGGTGCGCACGGCGCAGCTGGCGCTGGCGCGCTTCGCGCCCGGTGGCGGCCGGCCGTCGGTGGTCGCGACGGTGCCGCCGCAGCACATGTACGGGCTGGAGACTTCGGTCGTGTTCGCGCTGGCCGGCGGCCTGCGCACGCACGCCGGCAAGCCGTTCTTTCCGGCCGACGTGGTCGCCGCGCTCGCCGAAGTGCCGGCGCCGCGCCTGCTGGTGACGACGCCGGTGCATTTGCGCGCGCTGGTCGCCGCCGGCCTGCGCGCGCCGGCGATCGAGCGCATCGTTTCGGCGACCGCGCCGCTGGCGCCGGAGCTGGCTGCCGCCGCCGAGCGCCTGTTCGGCGCGCCGGTCTGCGAAATCTACGGCTGCACCGAAGCCGGCAGTCTGGCGACGCGGCGCACCGTCGACGGCGAGATCTGGCGCCTGCACGACGGCGCCACGCTGACGCCGCATGAGGATGGCGCCGCGCTGCACGGCACGCATCTGCCGGACGCCGTCTGGCTGCAGGACCGCATCGAGCTGCTCGACGCCGGCGCCGGCCGCTTCCGTCTGCTCGGTCGCGCCCAGGATCTGCTCAAGGTCGCCGGCAAGCGCATGTCGGCGGCCGATCTGACGCAGAAGCTGCTGCTGATTCCCGGCGTCGAGGATGGCGTCATCGTGCCGCCGGACACCGGTCGCGAACGGCCGGCAGCGCTGGTCGTCGCGCCGAGCCTGAGCGAAGCGCAGATCCTCGCCGCGCTCGCCGAGCGCGTCGATCCGGTGTTCCTGCCGCGGCCGCTGAAGCGCGTCGCGCGGCTGCCGCGCAACGAACTCGGCAAGCTGCCGCAGGCCCAGCTCGCCGCGCTGCTCGCGGGCGCCGGGCCGTGAGCGACGAACAACGCGTCACGCAGCGCATCGGCGCCGATCATCCGGCGCTGCCCGGCCATTTCCCCGGCCATCCGCTGGTGCCCGGCGTGGTGCTGCTCGAATGCGCCGCGGCGCTGGCGCAGGCGCGCTACGGCTACGGCGCGCCGCGCGGCGTCAACCTGCTGAAATTCATCGCCCCGGTACGGCCGGAGCAGGATTTCGACTGCGTGCTGGTCGCCGGCGAGCGCGGCCGCGTCGCCTTCCGCATCGAGCTCGACGGCCGCATCGCCGCGCAGGGCAGCCTGCAGTTCGACGTGCCCGACGCATGAGCGACGCCGCCGGCTGGCAGCAGCAGCGCGAGCGCAGCACGGTTTTCATGCTGCGCCTGATCGTCGCCATCGCGCGCGTCTTCGGCCGCCGCGTCGCGCGCGTCTTTCTGTATCCGACGGTGCTGTACTTCGTGCTCGCCGGCGGCGCCCAGGGCCGCGCCTCGCGCGCCTACCTGCGCCGTGTGCTCGGCCGCGCGCCGACGCCGGCCGACCGCTGGCGCCACTTCTTCTGCTTCGCGAGCTGCATGCTCGACCGCCTGTTCCTGGTCGGCGGCTACACGCGCGGGCTCGATGTGCGGGTGACGCGCGACGCCGGCGTGCAGCGCCTGCTCGACGAGGGCCGCGGCGCGCTGCTGCTGCTCGCGCACGTCGGCAGCTTCGAGACGATCCGCGTCACCGGCAGCGTCGAGCGGCGCATGCCGCTGCGTGTGGTGATGGATCGCGCGCACGGCGGCGTCTACACGGCGATCCTCGAACGGCTCAATCCGCAACTGGCGGCGCACATCCTCGACGCCGGCGAGCGCGGCCCGGATTTTCTGCTCAGGCTCAAGGCGGCGATCGAGCGCGGCGAGATCGTCTGCCTGATGGCCGACCGCGCGCGCGACGGCGAGGCGACGCTGCGCGTGCCGCTGCTCGGCGGCGCGGTGGCGCTGCCGATGGCGCCGTGGATCGTCGCCAGCCTGCTGCAGGTGCCGGTGCTGACCGGCTTCGCCGTGCACCGCGGCGGCGGCCGCTACGATGCGTGCATCGAATGCTTCGCCGAGCGCGTGCAGGTCGAACGGCGCACGCGTGCCGCCGACGCGCAGCGCTACGCCGAAGCCTATGCGCGCCGGCTCGAAGCCGTGCTGCGCGACGCGCCGTACAACTGGTTCAACTTCTATGACTACTGGATCGACGATGCCCGCGACGATCGCGCCGCTTGAGCTCGCCGCCTGGACCGCGACGACCGCGCTCGGCCACGGCCGCGGCGCGCAGCTCGCGGCGCTGCGCGAGGGCCGCAGCGGCCTCGCCCAAACGCCGATCGCGGATGCCGTGCTCGGCGACTGCGGCCTGCAGACCTGGGTCGGCGCGGTCGCCGGCCTCGACACGCCGCTGGACGGCGCCTGGGCCGAGTGGGACTGCCGCAACAACCGGCTGGCGGCGCTGGCGCTGGCGCAGGACGGCTTCGCGGCGGCGGTCGCCGGGGCCCGCGCGCGGCTCGGCGCCGCGCGCATCGGCGTGTTCATCGGCACCTCGACCTCCGGCGTGCTGTCGACCGAGCTGGCGTACCGCGCGCGGGATCGCGACGCGAACCGCCTGCCGGACAGCTTCCGGCACCGCACCACGCACAACCCGCAGGCCGCCGCCGAGTTCGTGCGCCTGCAGCTCGGGCTCGACAGCGTCGCGCTGGCGATCTGCACCGCCTGCTCGTCGAGCGCCAAGGTCTTCGCCGCGGCCAGCCGCGCGATCGCGGCCGGTGTCTGCGACGCGGCGGTGGTCGGCGGGGTCGACAGCCTGTGCCTGACGACGCTGTACGGCTTCAACGCCCTGCAGCTGGTGTCGTCGGAGATCTGCCGGCCGGCCGACGCGCAGCGGCGCGGCATCTCGATCGGCGAAGGCGCCGGCTTCGCGCTGCTGATGCCGGCGCGCGCGCCGGGCGCGCTGGCGCTGCTCGGCTACGGCGAGTCGTCCGATGCCTACCACATGAGCACGCCGGACCCGCAGGGCCGCGGCGCGGCGCTGGCGATGCGCGACGCGCTGGCGCGCGCCGGCCTGCCGGCCGCCGCCGTCGATTACGTGAACCTGCACGGCACGGCGACGCCGGCCAACGACGCTTCCGAGGATCAGGGTGTCTGCGCGGTGTTCGGCGCGCGTGACGAGGGCGGGCCGCCGTGCAGCTCGACCAAGGGTTACACCGGCCACACGCTCGGCGCGGCCGGCATCGTCGAAGCCGTCTACGCGTGCCTCGCCGTCGAGCACGGTTTCGTGCCGCCGAGCCTGAACACGCGTACGCTCGATCCGGCGCTGCGCGCGCACTACGCGCTGGAGGCGCAGTCGCGGCCGCTGCGCATCGCCGCCTCGAATTCGTTCGGCTTCGGCGGCAACAATGCCTGCCTGATCTTCGGGAGGGCCGCCTGATGCGCGTCGCGATCGAGGCCATCGGCCTGGCTGCGCCGGGCCTGCCGGACTGGCCGTCGGCGGCGCGCGTGCTGCGCGGCGAGGCGGCGCACGAGGCCGTCGAGCTGCCGGCCTACGCGCCGCCGCTGCTGCCGCCGAACGAACGCCGCCGCGCGACGCCGGCGGTGCGTCAGGCGTTCCGCGTCGCCGAGGAGGCGATCGCCGGCCGCGACGCCCGCACCCTGGCGACGGTGTTCGCCGGCTCCGATGCCGACATGGCGATCCTGCATCGCATCTGCGCGGCCGTCGCCGAGCCGCAGAAGCTCGTTTCGCCGACCGACTTCCACAACTCCGTGCACAACGCGGCTGCCGGCTATTGGGGCATCGCCGTCGGCTCGACCGCGCCGTCGACGACGCTGGCCGGCTACGACGGCTCGTTCGCGCTCGGTCTGTTCGAGGCGGCGCTGCAGGTCGTCAGCGACGCGCGCGACGTGCTGCTCGTGGTGTTCGACGTGCCGGCGCCGCCGCCGCTGTTCGACGCGCGTCCGCTCGCTTGCGCGGCGAGCTGCGCACTGTGGCTGAAACCCGAAGGCGGCGCCGCGCCGCTCGGTCATCTCGACCTGGCGCTCGGCGACGGCGCCGAGACCACGCTCGATGCGCCCGCGCTCGAAGCGCTGCGTCTCGCCAATCCGGCGCTGCGCGCGCTGCCGCTGCTGCGCCGCGTGGCGCGCGGCGAAGCCGGCGCGGTGGCGCTGCCGAACTCCGGCGGCCGCGCCCTGCAGCTGCACTGGCAGCCGTGAGGCCGGGCGCGCGATGACGGTCCTGCTCGACCGCGCCGGCCTCGCCGCGCTGGTGCCGCACGCCGGCGCGATGTGCCTCTGGGACGAGCTGCTCGCCGCCGACGAGACCACGGTGCACGTGCGCACGCGGCGCCACGCCGACGCCGACCACCCGCTGCGCCGCGACGGCCGGCTCGCGGCGCTGCACCTGATCGAGTACGGCGCGCAGGCGATGGCCGTGCACGGCGGCTGGCTCGCCAAGACCGCCGACGGCGCCGGCGGTGCCCGACCCGGCGTGCTCGCCGCGGTGCGCGACGTGGCGCTGCACGTCGAGCGCATCGACGACCTCGCCGCGCCGCTCGAATGCAGCGCGCGCCGCCTCGTCGCCAATGCCGGCGGCTGGATGTACGAATTCCGCCTCCACGCCGGCGACCGCACGCTCGCCACCGGCCGCGCGTCGGTGATCCTCGCCGCGCCGGCTTGAGCGGCGGAGAGCGGGTGGCCGCCGGCCTCGGTTCGCGCCGGCCCGGATCTTGGCATTCGAGCGCAGCAATCGGATGGCCGCGCAGGCGGTGACGCGATATTTCTCGCAGCCAGCAGGCCTATGGCCTTCCTGTCTGGAGGATCGGTGTCACACACGCTTTCGTCGCATCGCCCGTTGACGGCCCCGGAGTGGGGAATGCTGCTGATCCTCGCATCGGCCTGGGGCGGCTCGTTCTTCTTCAATGGCATCGCGGTTCGCGAGCTGCCAGTCTTCACCATCGTCGCCTCGCGACTGGTCATGGCTGCGGCCATTCTGCTGGCGATCCTGCGATTGCGCGCAGAGCGGCTGCCGGCGAATCCCGGCGTCTGGGGGTGCTTCCTGGTCATGGGAGCGCTGAACAACGCCATCCCATTTTCGCTGATCGTCTGGGGGCAACAGCAGCTTGCCTCCGGAGTCGCCGCGATTCTCAACGCGGCCACGCCGCTATTGACGGTGGTCCTCGCGCACGTGCTGACGCGCGACGAGAAGATGAGCGGTGGACGTCTGCTCGGCGTCGCGGTCGGGTTTGCCGGCGTCGCGGTGATGATCGGTCCCGCCGCCGTTCGTACGCCGGGTTCGGGCGTTGCCGCCGAGCTGGCATGCCTGGCCGGCGCGCTGTCCTACGCGCTCGCGGGCATCTTCGGGCGCCGCTTCCGGGCGCTGGGCATGACGCCGATGGCTACTGCGAGCGGTCAGCTGATCGCGTCCAGCGCCCTGCTCTTGCCGCTCGCGTTGTTCGTCGATCATCCCTGGACGCTGGCGGTTCCGGGCGTGGCGACGATCGGCGCTCTGGTCGGTCTTGCCGCGATCTCGACGGCCTTCGCGTATGTGCTCTACTTCCGCATCCTGGCGACGGCCGGCGCGACCAATCTGCTGCTGGTGACGTTCCTGATCCCGGTTAGCGCCATCCTGCTCGGCCACCTGTTTCTCGACGAAAGCCTGCTGCCAAAGCACGGCGCCGGCATCGCGCTGATCGGCCTCGGACTCGCCGCGATCGACGGCAGGCCGTGGTCGCTCCTGCGCCGCCGGTGGTTCCGCGCAGCGGGGCGCGGCCGTTGAGCGAAGCCTATGCAGCGCACGCGGCTGAACACTGCGGTCTGGTGGCTCAGGCCGGCGCCCGCACCAATGTCGTCGCCGTATAGGCGAGCGTCGCCAGCACGAGCAGCGCGAGGCCGATGAGGTCGCCGGTGGCGAGGCGACCGGCCGGGGTGCCGGGCGCGCGCACGGCGAGCACGCGTTCGCGGTGGATCAGGAACAGCGGCACGGTCACGCTGATCGCGATCAGCAGGCCGAACAGCAGATAGAGCCAGACGCCGCGCATGTGCAGGCGCCGCGCTTCGAGCACCATCCACAGCAGCACCGCGAAGCTGAGGAAGAACAGGTCGACGGTGATCGAGCGGCTCGCCGGATTGGCGAAGGTGTCGCTCCAGAAGCGCAGGTTGGCGCCGGCGAAGCCGAGCGGCAGGTAGGCCACGTTGTGGCTCCAGGTGCCGATCAGCGCCAGCAGCGCGATCGACGCATATGCGACGCACAGCAGTTTGCGCGTGACCGTCATCTCCGCCCGTCCCTGTGGCATGCCCCGCGCCACAGTGTGCCCGGATCGGCTCGCGCTGGCGACGGTGCGGCGGCATCGCCGCGCCGCTTGCGGCCCGCTGCGGCCCGGGTCTACGCGACCGCGCCGCAGCCGCCCGGCCGGAGCACGCGCCGGGTCGAGGCCGGATGCCGGATCAGCGCGTCGGCCGGCCGCCGCGGCCGTGCGAGCAGTTCGCCGCCGCAGTTCGGACAGCGGCCGCCGAGCGTGGTTTCGGCGCAGCTCGCGCAGAAGGTGCATTCGAACGAGCAGATGCGCGCGTCGCTGCTGTCCGGCGGCAGGTCGCGGTCGCAGCACTCGCAGTTCGGTCGCAGTTCCAGCATCGGCGTTCTCCGCGTCGTGGGGCTTCGATCCTACGCGCGGCGCATCTTCGCCATCAGCGCGGCGAGCTGCTGCACGGCGGCTTCGGATTCGGCGTAGTTCGGCGTCGCGTCGGCATTGCCGTAGTCGCCGGGCGCGCCGGTCTGCACGACGATGCCGTCGCGGCGCGGCACCACGAACAGCGAGCCGTAGCTGAGGCCGTAATCCACTTCCGGCTGCGGGATCAGGCGCCCGATCTGGCCGCGCACCGGCACCACGCTGTCGTCGCCGAACAGCGCGCGCGCGCCGTAGCCGGTGCAGTTGACCAGCGTCTTCTCGGGCAGCTTCTCGAGGTCGGCCGGGCGTTCGAACTCGCGCGTCTCGATGCGTCCGCCGCCGCGCTCGAAGTCCTCGATCAGCAGGCGCGAGTAGCTGCTGAGGTTGTAGACCATCGTCGTGTAGCGGCGCACGTAGGGCACCGGGAACGGATGCGCGCCGGCCGGAATGTCCTGCGAGCGCGGCCACAGCGAGCGGATCAGCGGCAGCAGATTGGCGTAGACGGGTTCGCCGTCGCCGTCGCCTTCGCCGTGGCCGCCGTTGAACGGCTCGTCGGCGAGCGCGTAGCCGTCGCGCCATTCGACCGGATCGCCGGGCAGGCCGAGCATCGTCTGATAGGTGCGGAACGATTCGCGCGCCATCGTTTCCCAGCGCGCGACGGCGTCCGGCGTCGCGTGCTCGGCGGTGCAGTAGCGCGAGTCCGGCGACCACACGCCGGTCGCGCGCGAGGAGCGCACTTCCGGCGGACGTTCGCGGGCGTAGATCGTCACCTTCAGGCCGGCCCGCTGCGCGAGCAGCGCCGTGGTGAGGCCGATGGCGCCGCAGCCGATCACGCCGACCTCGGCGACCTGCGTCGCCAGCACCTCGCGCAGCGCGAGCCGGGCCGAGCCCCAGGACAGCGACCAGCCGCTGCCGCCGTGGCCGTAGTGATGGACCACGGTCTTGCGGCCGAGCTTCTCGGCCTCGATGCGCGGCCCTTGCGCGCGAAACGGCCGCGTGCAGACCGTGATCGCGATCAGCCGGTCCGGCCGCGCGCGGATCGGCGCCAGCGGCGGCAGCGGATCGTAGTCGGCCGCCGACGCGGCGGCCGAAGCGACGGCGCGCGGCGTGCTCGCGCAGCCGCTCGCCATGGCGCCGAGCGCCAGCGTGGCGCCGGTCGTGCGCAGAAAGTCGCGACGTTGCATGAATCTCCCTGTCCGTTTTGCGAGTGCCCGTATCGAGCAACGTGGCGGCGGCCGCTTTCGGAAAAAGGCCCAAGCCGCAGCGGCGGGCAGTGTGCGGCGCCGCTGGCCGCGCCGCCAGAGCGCAGGCCTGCCACGGACAAGGCGTGCGGCCGGCGCGGCGCCGACAATGCCGCGAACGACGACAGGAGGATGCGACATGGCCGGCAATCGCCTTTCCCGCGCGGTGGCGTACTGCGCCGCACTGCCGGGGCCGCTGCGCCGGCGTGCGACCACGCTGCTGTTCAATTCGCAGGTGCGCTTCGCCGGCACCGCCGGTCTGCGCTTCGAGACGCTCAGCGAAGAGCAGGCCGTGGTCGTCGTCCGCAACCGCGGCAAGGTGCAGAACCACATCGGCGGCGTGCACGCCGCGGCGATGGCGCTGCTCGCCGAGACCGCGACCGGCGCCGTGTTCGGCATGAACGTGCCGGACGACCGCCTGCCGCTGCTCAAGTGCATGCACATCGACTACGTGAAACGCGCGCAGGGCGATCTGCGCGCAATCGCCACGCTCGACGCCGCGCCGCGTGCCCGCATCGTCGCCGAGGCCCGCGGCGATCTCGTCGTGCCGGTGACGATCACCGACGCGGCCGGCGAGTCGCCGATCGTGGCGACGATGACCTGGGCCTGGGTGCCGAAGAAGCGCGATTGAGGCTGCGGGTACGGAAGCGGGGAACTCATCACACTTCGCGTCTGCGTTCGTTCGGTGGCGCCTTGCTCTCGGCGAATGGCGTAACGGATGATCGGCCTCGGGGGCAGAGCATCCAGGGGGCGTTCTCTGACGCCGGAGCGGATTCATTCCATTCCACGACGGGCGTCGCGTGCGCTTTCCTTGATCGATGGCGTGCGGCTCGGATCCGGGCTGCGTCGCCGGCATTGCATTTTCAGGGGGCTGCAATGAAGGGTCTGGTCGCGGCAATCATGGCGCTTTCCGGCGCCGTCACGTCTGGTTGCATTTCCGTCAAATCCTACGTCGATCCGCAGTACCACCAGGCGAGCTATGAGGCGCTCCAGCGACCGCCTCAGCCGATTGCCGCCCGCGTCGATGTGCATTTCCTGCGCAACGGCGAAGCCTTGCCGAAGGCCGATGGCGAACTGCGCGCCAACGTGGAGCGTTCATTGCGCGCGACGGGCGTTTTCGTGCCGTCGACCAGCGCGGCTGCGCCGTTGATCTCGATTACCGCGAACAACGTTGCGGACCTGGGCGCGGCACGCGCCAAAGGCTTCGGCACGGGCCTGACGTTCGGCGCCGCGGGTTCGATGATCGACGATTTCTACGAGTTCTCATGCTCGTACGACAACGGCGGCGCCGCACGGAAGCTCGACTACAAGCACGCGATTCATACCTCGGTGGGCCACACCAAGGCGCCGGACGGGATGACGGCCACGACGCCGGCCAACGCATTCGGCCAGGTGATCGATGATGTCGTCCTTAATTTCGTCAAGGATCTTCAGGCTCGCGGGGCGCTTGCGCAGCAGTGAACATCGCTTCGATGGGAGCCTTCTGGTTGTCGTCGATTCGCTCTTGCGCGAAGCGGCGTTTCAGGCGAGCCGGTCGTAGAAGCCCGGCGTGCGGTCGACGCGCAGGCGCGTGAGCTTGCGGTAGCAGATCAGCCAGCGGCCCTCGACCTTGCGGTAGTGCTCCAGGTAGTGCCCGTAGCCGTGCAGGTGTTCCTCGTGCGCGCCGTCGCGCCACCAGAGGTGGTCCTCCATCGGCCAGATGCCGGTCGCGGTGGTGTCGGAGATGAATTCGATTTCCGGCGTGTGCGCGTGATGCACCGAGGTGATCGGCGTGCGGTGCTCCATGAAATGGCGGATCGCGGCCGCCAGCGCCTGCGGGCCGACCACCTTGTTGCGCACGCCGCCGGCCTGCGGCTGCAGCGCCGCCGGCAGATCGCCGTAGGTTTCCGACCACGCGTCCTCGGTGTGCACGCTGCCGTAGAGATCCCACTGCTTGCAGTCCATGTAGCGCAGACGGCGCGCGAAGACTTGCTTGATCTCCTCGATCGCCAGCAGCTTTTCGGTCTCGGTCATCGGCGCGCTCCGTCCGGGTCGATCCAGAGAGCCTGCGCGCCACGGCGCTGCTGCACATCGGCCGAACGGGGGTGAAGCGAACGGCGGCCCCATGCGCCGGATGCGCCCGCCGCCGTGTTGCGGGAGGACGGGGTCGGCGGCGTAGCATGGCGGGCACGGCGCGGACCTTCGCGCGGGATGCGGACGGTGGCGGTGCGTCGGCACCGGTGGCACATGCGGGTTCAGCGCTTGCTCAGGGCTCCGGCGCCATGGTCCCGGGCTCTGTACGCGGCAAGGAGCGACGATGCGGCGGCTCGCGAAATACCAGCAGATGCGGCGCTTCGATGTGACCGCGGAGCCCAGCGGCCGCGAGCCACCGGCAGCGCGCCGCGGTGTCCGCGCGCGGCTGCGCTACGTGATCCAGCTGCATCACGCGCGGCGCCGGCACTTCGACTTCCGCCTCGAACTCGGCGGCACACTGCGCAGCTGGGCGGTGCCCAAGGGCCCGTCGCGCGATCCGGCGCAGAAGCGGCTCGCGGTCGAGGTCGAGGATCATCCGATCGCTTATGGCGATTTCGAGGGCGACATCCCGGCCGGCCAGTACGGCGCCGGCCATGTCGACATCTGGGATCGCGGCTGGTGGGAGCCGGAAGACGCCGATGCCGACGCCGCGATTCGCAAGGGCCATCTGCATTTCACGCTGCACGGCGAGCGCCTGCAGGGCCGCTGGTCGCTGGTGCGCACGCATCTGGCCGGCCGGCAGCCGCAGTGGCTGCTGATCAAGAGCGACGACGCACACGCGCAGGCACCGGACGTGGCCGATGACGTCGTGCTGCGCGAGTGGCGCGCGCAGCACGACGGCGCGCGCCGCGGCCGCGCGGCGGCGGCCTCTGCCGGGACGGCGCAGGCCGCCGCGAGCGCCGGCACGCGCGCGCGCCGCCGCGCCGATCCGCCGCGCGACCCGTTTCCGCAGCAGGTCGGGCTGCAGCTGGCGCGCTTGTCCGCGCGCGCGCCGGCTGGCGCCGAGTGGGTGCACGAGATCAAGTACGACGGCTATCGCTTCCTGGCGATGCGCGAAGGCCGCCGTCTGCGCATCGTCTCGCGCAACGGCCTCGACTGGACCGCGAAGCTGCCGGCGGTGAAGGCCGCGGTGCTGGCCCTGCCGTGCCGCGACTGCATCCTCGACGGCGAACTCGTCGCCTTCGACGAGCACGGGCGCAGCCGCTTCGACCTGCTGCAGCAGCGTTTCGGCGAAGGCGGCGAGCTGCAGGCCGTGGTTTTCGATCTGCTCTACCTCGACGGCCGCGATCTGCGCGGCGAGGCGCAGGACACGCGCAAGGCCGCGCTGCAGCGGCTCCTCGCCGCTGCGCCGCCGCCGCTGCAGCGCTCCGAATACCTCGTCGGCGACGGCCCCGAGGCGGCCAGCGCCGCGTGCCGGCTCGGGCTCGAAGGCATCGTCAGCAAGTCGCGGCTGGCGCCGTACCGCGAAGGCCGCGGCGGGGCCTGGCTGAAGATCAAATGCGTGCAGTCCGACGAGTTCGTGATCGTCGGCTACACCGCCGGCCGTGGCGCGCGCGCCGCACTCGGCTCGCTGCTGCTGGCGCGGCCGCAGGGCCGCGGCCGGCCGTGGCGTTACGTCGGCCGCGTCGGCAGCGGCATCAGCGACGCCCGGCTCGCCGAACTGCGCGCCGCGCTGCGGCCGGCGAAGACGCCCGTCGAACTGGCGAACCCGCCGGGCCGCGCCGAGCTGCGCGGCGCGCATCCGATCTGGGTGCGGCCGGAGCGGGTCGTCGAGGTCGAATTCCGGGCCTGGACCGACGACGGTCTGCTGCGCCAGGCCAGCCTCAAGGGCCTGCGCCCGGACAAGTCGCCGGCCGATGTCGCGAGTCCGGATCGCGCGCCGCAGGTCGAAACGCTCGCCGCGTCCAGCGGCCGCCCGGCGCGCGCCGGGCCGGGCGCGAAAAAAGCCACGGCGCGCGCGACGAGCCGCAAGGCGCGGGCCGGCAAGACCGGCAAGAGCGGCGGCCGGACGCGCGCCAAGCCCACGCGCGCGGCAGCGCGCAGGGCCTCGGTGCCGACCGCGCGCGCGCGCCGCAAGGCCGGCGATCCGCCGGCGCCGTACCCGTTCACGCATCCGGAGCGGCAGGTCTTCACCGATCCGCCGGTGACCAAGGCCGAGATCGGCGCGCTCTATACGGACATCGCGGCGCAGATTCTGCCCGGCATCGTCGACCGGCCGCTGGCGATGCTGCGCTGCCCCGACGGCATCGGCGGCGAATGCTTCTTTCAGAAGCACCTGACCCCGGGCTTTCGCGACGCGGTGCACGCCGCGCGTGCCAAGGCCGACCGCGATCCTTACGTCTACATCGAAGACCTCGACGGCCTGCTCGCGCTGGTGCAGATGAACGTTGTCGAGATCCACGCCTGGGGTGCGCCGCTCGCGCGCCCGGATACGCCGGACCGCATCGTCTTCGATCTCGATCCGGCGCCGGACGTCGCCTGGTCCGCGGTCAGGGCGGCGGCGCTCGCGGTGCGCGAGCGGCTGAGCGCGCTGCGCCTCGAATCGTTCGTGCGCGCCACCGGCGGCAAGGGCCTGCACGTGGTCGTGCCGCTGACCGGCGACGACGGCTGGGACGCCGCGAAATCGTTCGCGCACGCGCTGGCCAGCACGCTCGCGCAGGAAGCGCCGCAGCGCTATGTCGACGTCGCCAGCAAGGCCCGCCGCGGCGGGCACGTGTTCATCGACTATCTGCGCAATGCGCGCGGCGCCACCAGCATCGCCAGCTACAGCCTGCGCGCCCGCCCCGGCGCGCCGCTCGCCGTGCCGCTCGGCTGGGACGAGCTGCCGAAGCTGCGCTCGGCCGCGCAGTACCACATCGGCAACATCCGCGAACGCATCGCCAAACGGCCCGAGCCCTGGGCCGGCATCGACGATGTCGAGCAGGCGCTGCCGCGCCGCTGACGCCAGGAGAGCACCGCATGGCCAAGCCGCTGTGGAATGGCGCCATCTCGTTCGGACTGCTGCACATTCCGGTGCAGCTGATGAGCGGCGAGCGCCGGGTCGATCTGCACTTTCACCTCGTCGATTCGCGCGACAACTCGCGCGTCCGCTACGAGCGCGTCAGCGAGGAGACCGGCGAGGAGGTGCCATGGAAGGACATCGCCAAGGCCTTCGAATACGAGAAAGGCAATTACGTCGTGCTGCGGGACGAGGACTTCCGGAACGCGGCCCCCGAGAGCAGCGAGTCGGTCGACATCGAGGCTTTCGTGGACCCGTCCGAAGTCGGCCCCGAATACTTCGAGCGGCCCTATTACCTCGTGCCGCCGAAGAAAGCCGAGAAAGGCTATGTGCTGCTGCGCGAGACGCTCAAGGCGCTGCACAAGGTGGCGATCGCCCGCGTCGTGATCCGGACGCGCGAGAGCCTGGCGATGGTGCGGCCCAGCGGCGACGCGCTGCAGCTGCTGTTGCTGCGCTATCCGCAGGAACTCGTCGCGAGCGACGCGTACCACTTTCCGTCCGGCTCCGCGAAAAGCCACCGCATCAGCCCGCGCGAGTCCGCCATGGCGCGCCAGCTGGTCGAGTCGATGAGCGACCGCTTCCGGCCGGCGCAGTACAAGGACGAGTTCCGCGAAAAGCTCAGCCGCGCGATTCGCGAACGCCTCAAGCGCAAGGGCGCGCGCATCGCCCGCAAGCTCGAAGCCGAGCCGGCGCACGAAGGCTCCGACAAGGTGGTCGATTTCATGGCGCTGCTGCGCAAGAGCATCGAGACCAACCAGCGCACGCTCGCACAGACGGCGCATCGCCCCGCGGCCGAAAAGCCGGCCCGCAAACGCCTGCACGCCAAGGCCAGGCCGGCCGCTCCCAAGAAGACGCGCCGCTCGCCGCGCAAGCGTGCGTGAGCGGCGGAGTGAAGCGCGCGTTGCGGGCGATGCAGCGCCGCGACAGCAGGCGTTGCCTATGACGATTTCGCGCCGCGCGACTGCCAGGCCGACGCGCTCCACGTCGGCGCCGCTTCGTTCATGAGTTGCAGAATTTCGGGCGGCAGATCACCCGCACCCGTCAGCTGGCGAACCTCCAGAATGTCGTCCGCATGATGGCCGCACGGTGCACGCAGCGCCCATGCAATCGCCTCGTCCAGCGAGTCGACGTCGATGAGGTAGAAGCCTCCCACCAGTTCTTTCGACTCGGCAAAGGGGCCGTCCACGACATAGCGTCTGCCGTTGGCGACCGCGATGCGGGCGCCGGGCGCCGCGGGATTGAGCCCCTCGGAGGCGACCAGCACGCCGGCCTGATGCATCTCCTCGTTGAAGCGCATGTAGGCCTTGAAGAGTTCCGCATCGAAATCTGACGGCTCAGCCGCCTTCTTCTCCGCACTCGCCTGCGCCGTGATGATGAACCGCATAGCCTGCTCTCCGATGTCGGTGGGTTTCAGCTACGACGAACGAGCGAAGCGAAAATCGACAGGCCCGCTGCAAGCAAAGAAAGATCGCCACCATGCGCGATATCGGCTTGACCACACCGGCGAGCGCGCCCCTTGTGCCGCCTTCGGAAGACTCGCAGATCGAGACGACCTGGAACACGAAATTTGCCCGGTCTGGGGTTGAGAACGTGCCCCGCTGTCGGGGCACGCCTCAAGCCTGCTGCCTATCGAAGTGCCTCTTCAGTAATTCGAACGTGGGCATCCGTTACATGTGCTCCGAATGCCTCAATGTCATCGAGGCACTTCCCTACATCGAGTCCCGGTATTGGTTCGCCCCTTCGAAGCTCTACGGTCTTGAACGATGACCACGGGGCGTACTTTTGTGGGAGGTTGTCACCCGACGATTGCGTGGTCACGCCGAATATACGGCCCGGACCTCTGAAGATATGTACTTGCATGCTTTGCACCAGAAATTTTGGAGACTGAATCCTGAAGCATCTAATGGCCCTCCTTCTGGTTGTGGAAATGCAGAATGATCGGAGTGACGTCCTACATAGCGCTAAGGTGTCGGGCACCGCAGGCGGAAGGTCCCGCTTGAGCGCAGGGTGAGAAAGCGGAGCTGAATGGCAGACCAAAGCGCCAAAGCTCCACCCAAAAGACCGCCGCCGGCAAGCACCGAAAGAGCTCAAGCACCAGCTGTTTTGTGGATAAGGCGTCACTACCGAAAATGAATGAAAAAGTGGCGCCATATAAAACGCATCCAACAACTGCCCCGGTAAAAAACAAACCCATGCGAAGGACTGTCACGGCAGGCTGAAACAAACGGGCAACGATGAACGCAAGCGCCAGGAGCGCTGGGGCGATGATTAGCGCGGAGAACATTGGGCTCGCATCATTCGCGGACTTACCGCAGCGAAGCAGAGGAAAATACGTCGGTTGGATGCGATTGTTATGCCTTGAGCGCAACTATGACTCCGATTGCCGATAGTGCCAGCCCAAGAAGAGATAGTTGATGGTTGCGATGGATCGCCGACCAGCCAGCATCTGTAAGGCGCCAGATATCTTGTTTTTCATTGAATAGAGGGTGGTCCGGCAGCGATCCATCATCTTTCAACTTACCGTGTCTTACATCTGGGTGAAGCACTTCAATCCACCCTCGCAGCACGCACGTTTGAACCATTGGCATGCTCTGCTCATTAATTGGTGCTGCGTATTCGATGACCCAAACGTTGCCAGGTTGCATGATCATGCCGACGCGTTGCTTTGCGATACGCCGAAGCAAGCGATAAATCCTCCACTCATATCGCATTACCTCAAACACGGCTGCTGTTCTCCTTAGGCATAGCTCCAAAATTAACCAACGGACCCGCCTGAGGCGGGGCCGTCGGGTTGATTGCTTCGTTGGGCATCATTGCGCAGCAAACGATAGGCCCTCTTGCCAGGGAGAAACGCCCAGAGATTGCTCCAGGGGCCCACAGTTTTCTACTGCGAACCGATAGGGCTTTGTAGCTCTGCCTTGACGCAGCGAGTGCCCTTGTAATGCTCGACAACTTGATGCCGGCCAGACAGGTAGCCCGTTACAGCCTCAATGTATTCGCGGACTTTGGCCGGCTTTGAGCAAGGGAACCACTCAAGCCAGCAATGGCCGACAGAGAAATGAAGCTCATCGTTGTTTTGAAAGCCAAGCCAAACTGCCTGAGATAGCCCACGTTGCTCAGGTAAACGGATGCTTATCTCAGTTGGCGCATCTGGCTCCGGCACCATTTCAAGCAACGGGAACTGAGCCGCAAGCTCGGCGAAAGCAGCCTTTGCGATTTCAAGCTCAGCAGCGCCTTTCATGATGCCCGACGCCGAGCATAAGCCGCGGCCGTGCCGGAGCGCAGCGAATGCGGCGCTTGTCCTGATAAGCAGTTCGCGGATTCCGCAAGTCTTGGGATTGCCGGCGCGCGGAAGGCGAACAAGGGTGTGACGCGGAACGCTGATGGGGTCGTTCGCGCCGGCGAGCGTCGAAGGAGGCTGGCGGGAGACGGTGGCTGGACCGCAGCGGCGAGCGTGCGCCGTTGGTGAGCAGAGGCCATGAAGGCCCGCAAGCGTTCGAATCGCATCGGTCGTTCCCCGCCCCGCTGGCCCGGCTGCGCCGGGCGAACCGGAATCGATGATGCCGCAGGGGCGCGGGCGCTGTCTCGTCCGCAGGTATGAGCGATGCGGTTCGGGGCGCGTAACGAAAAGGCCTCCGTTCGGGCGGAGGCCTTTTGTGTCGCGAAACGTGGCGCCGCGCAGTGCGGCGGTGCTACCGCAGACGCTCAGGGATGTTCCGGCGACGCGGCCGGCGGGTTCTGCGTGGCGGCGCTGTTGTCGGGGGACGGTGCGGTCGGGTTCTGCGCGGGCGAGGCCGGCGATGACGCGGCCGGCGCGGCTTGCGGAGCGCTCGGGGCTGCGGTGCCGGCCGCCGGCGGCGGCGCGGCGGTGGTGGCGCTGGTGTTGGCGCCAGCCGCAGCGTTCGCGGGCGCTGCGCTTGCCGGCGCGCGCGCGGCGTCGTCGGCCGGTGGCGGCAGGGTTTGCACGTCGAAGCGCACGCTGTGCACGAGCGTCGGTTCGTCGCGCAGGCGGATGTAGAGCCGGCCGTCGGTCGGGTGCGGCACCGGCAGGCTCGCGCCCGGATAGCCGTCGGAGACTTTCACGGCGCCGTCGAAGTTGTCGGAGCCGGACACCGCGTCGAGCAGGAACAGGTCGCTGCCGGACAGGCGGCAGGCGAGCTTGGCGTCGTCGGGGCACTTGAGTTCACGCAGCACCGGCAGGCGCACGAGCGTGGCGAGCGGCTGCCAGTCGCCGGCGACGTTGTCGACCACGGCGCGGAACTTAAGCGTGCCGAACGCCGAGAAACCGAAGGCCTTGGCCGGATCGAGCGTGGCGACGGCGACCTTCGCGGTCTCCAGCTTGATGCTGCCGTTGGCGATGCTCAGCGTCGTCGACGTCGATTCGTCGACGGTGGCGATCTCCAGCGTCTCGTTGCGGGCGAAGCGGGCCGGCGTTTGCGCGCGCACCGAGAACGTCAGCCGCGCGTCCTGCGGCAGCTGGTCCTGGTTGGCGAGCAGGATGTTGGTGCTCGGACTGGTCGGCGACGGCAGCACGCTCTTGCCGATCAGCACGACGCTCGGCCGCGGGTCGTCGATGCTGACGCTGACCTTGGCGATGCGGCCGTCCTTGAGCGTGACGGTCGCGGTCGGATGGCTGTCGGTCTGCAAGGCGGCGGCGGCCGCGGCGTCCTGCGTCACCATCGGCAGTTCGTCGTCGCGGCCGCGCGTCGACAGCTCGCCGGGCACGAACAGCAGATTGTCGATGGCGAGGCTCGCCACTTCATCGAGACGTGCGCCCTTGAGCACGCCGCGCGTGTCGCCGGCGTGAATCGCGAAGCCGTCGAGGCGGGCGCGGCTGGCGAAGACCTTGAGCGGGATCTGGTGCGGCTCGTCGGTGCCGTACTGGTCGATCAGCAGGTTGACGGTGCCGGGCTGCGCGTCCTGCAGCGGCAGCGTGACTTCGACGAGGCCGGGCTTGATGGGCTTCCATTCCGCCTTCAGCTCCTTGCCGGCCGGGTCGCGCAGCATGATGTTGTCGACGCAGCTGACGCTGTCGGTGCGCAGGTGCACGGTGTCCGGGCGGCCGATGATCAGCGCGTCGTCGTCGCCGTCGGCGAGCGCCCAGGCGTTGGCGCGCGCATTGCGCAGACGGAAGCTCGGGCCCTCGTAGGGCTCGAAGCCCCAATAGCCCATCAGCGTGCCGCGCACGTCGTTGCCGAGCTGCGCCGGCTTGAGCGCCGCGGTGTTGACGACGTAACCGCCGCGCACGGCGTCGGCGCGCGCCGGCAGGCGCACGGTCTTGCCGTCCTTGCCGCGCAGCGTCAGCGTGATGTCGTGCGCGAAGTTGGTCGAGAAGGCCAGCGGCGCGCCCTCGACCGGCAGCACGAGATCGGTACGCGACGCGCAGTAGATCTCGGTCGGATCGACGGCGTGCAGCGGCGGCAGGTGCGGTTCCTCGATCGCCGGCAACGCCACCACCAGCACCGATTTCGGGTTGTAGAACGACGGCGGCGTGTTCAGCGACAGCGCCAGCTTGTCGCCCCGGTGCGAGACCAGCGCCGGGATGTACTGGTACTGCGCGGTGCTGAACGAGTCGAAGATGCGCACCATGTCGAGCACGGAGGCGATGTACGGGCTGTAGACGCCGTAGCCGAGTTCCGGCGTGGCGCTCGCCGCCATCACCAGATCGGCGGCCGCGCCCGAGGTCAGCGTCTCGGCGATCGACATGCTGTGGCCGTCGTTGAGGATCAGCGATTCCTGGCCCTGCGTCAGGCACGGCGCCTGCAGCTGCGGGATCTTGTCGAGGCACTTGTCGTCGACCTTGATCGACAGGCTGCGCGCCAGCAGCGGCGCGGTCTGCCGCAGCACCGCCGGATCGCCGTAGCTCAGCGTGCGCACGGCGGCGACGTAACGGTCGAGGCGCGAGCGGTCGAGCGAGGCCTGATTGAGGTCCTGGCTGGCGCGCACGAAGGAACCGGGCCGGCCGCGCACCGCGCCGACGATGCCCTTGAAGTCGCCGCTGGTTTCCGGCGCGAGGAACAGCAGCGCCTGCTGCGCGCCCTGGGGCACCGTCACCGTCAGGCCCTCGCGCGCGCACTTGCCCGTCCAGGTCTTGCACGGGAAGAACCATTCCTCCGGCGGTGGATTGGTCGAGCCGGTCAGGAACACGGCGACCATCAGGTAATGCGCCGACTGCGACGGCGGGAACTCCGGCTTGATCCAGATGCGGTCGCCTTCCTGCAGGTTCGGCACTTCGGAGGCCGGCAGGATGGTGTTGCCGCGCGTGATGACGGCGTCGAGCGTCGGGCCGGCGAGGTCGAACGGCGCGGGCGCCGCCGCCTCGGCGAGGCCGCAGCTCAGTGCGGCCAGCAGCGGAAGGAGGAAACGGGAACGCATGGGGGATTCGTCGGGTTTGTGAGCGGCGCTCACGGGAACGGGTGCGCAGGGCGCCATGGCAGTTTCATGGTCGCCGTCGCGTTCATTGGTAGCGGGCGGCGATCTGCTGCCAGGTCTTCGCCGCGTCGGCAAACAGCGCGTCGCGCGCCTGGCGTTCGGCATCGAGGCGCCGCGCGTCGAGCGCGGCCGGCGTCTTCCAGTCCGGGGCCAGATCGCCGTTCTCGGCACGGCCTTCGGCGCCGCCGAACGGGTAGCCGGTGCGTACGTCGACGAAGCGCCCGCTGGCGGTGCTGAGCAGGCGCGCGCCGGCCGGCGCCGCCTTGCCGATCGGCAGCTCGCTGGCGGCCGCGTAGGACTGGCCGTCGGCCTCGAAGCGGGTGTCGACCGTGTAGAAGAACAGCACGTCGGCCTGCCGCTTGGCGGCCGCCAGACGCAGGGCGTCGAGCGTTTCGAAGCTCGCCGGCAGCAGCGCCGGATCGAGCGCGATCGCGGTGCCGACCAGCGGCCACTGCGCGAGCGCGTCGAGCGAGGTCTGCGGCTCGCTGTCGGGCAGCACGCTGTAGCGGCCGCCGCCGAGCGCCGTCGCCGAGGCCGAGCGGTAGCCGGGCGCCTGGATGCGGACGACGGCGAGCGTCATCGGCAGCTGCGGGGACGGCGGCTGCGCCGCCGGGTCGGCGGCGGCGCCAAGTTCGGCGAGCGGGGCCGGCCCGCCGGGCGTGGCGTAGTGCGCACAGCTGCACAGCAGCATGCTCAGAACGAAGGCGGCGATCGGGCGCAAATGCCTGCTCCGTTGGAAAAACGCGCGAAGTCTACCGGCATCCGCCGCAACCGGCGATGAACGAAAACGCGGATCGAGCCCGTATTTCCCCGGGCCGGAGCCCGGACGGCGGGTTTCCGGGCGCTTTTCCGGGTGCTCAGGCGCGGCGCTGGCCGAGCCAGACGCCGGCCGCCGCCAGCGTGAAGCCGGCCGCGTCGTGCCAGCCGAAGCGGGCATGCAGGACCAGCGCGGCGAACACCGCCGTCACCGGCGGCACCAGATAGAACAGGCTGGCGACGCGCCCGGCGGCGCCGTGCCGCAGCAGCCACAGATACAGCAGCAGGCCGCTGCAGGAATTGACGAGGATGACCCAGGCGATGCCGGCGATCACCTGCGGCTGCAGCTGCAGCACCAGATGTTCCAGCCGCCACGCGAACGGCAGCAGCATGCACAGCGAGGCCGTCAGCTGCACGACCAGCGCCAGCCGCGGATCGAGCGCAGTCGCGTGGCGCTTCTGGTAAAGCGTGCCCAGGCTCAGCGACAGCAGCGCCGCGCCCATGCTCAGGTAGCCGAGCAGCGGCCCGGTCGCGCGCAGATCCGGCAGCACCACGAACAGCACGCCGGCGAGGCCGAGGCCCAGGCCGAGCACGGCATTGCGGTGCAGCGATTCGCCGAGCAGCAGCGCCGCGCCGGCCGCCGTCGTCAGCGGCATCAGGCCGGTGATCAGGCCGGCCGCGGCGGCCGGCACGCCGGCGCGCAGGCCGGCGTAGGTGAAGCCGAAGAAGCCCGCCTGCAGCAGCACGCCGGCGATCGCCGCATGCACCAGCGCGCGGCCCGGCGCCGGTGCCGCGCGGCGCAGCAGCAGCCACAGGCCGATCAGCAGCGCCGAGCCGCCGAAGCGCACGACCGCCAGCGTGAACGGTCCGCTGCCGTGCAGCGCGGCGGCGGCGGCGATGTAGCCGGTGCTCCACAGCACCACGAACGCCAGACCGCCGGCGATGCCGGTATCGGGTGCGGTCGGTGGGGGCTGGTTCATCGGCAGTCGGTGGCGGGCGCGCCGCGCATTCTAGCGACGCGCCGCCGGCCGCCGCCGGAATCTGGCGTCGACTGTCGCGAATTCGTTACGGCGGTGCTTCTAGAGTCGCGCTTCGCCTTCACGAGATTGCCGCCGATGCCGCTGCGCCGCTCCGTCGCCGTCCTGATCCTGTGCCCGCTGCTTGCCCATTGCGGCTCCGGCGGCGATGCCGCGCCGGAAGCCGGGCCGCCGGCGGCCGGCGTCTTCGAAGGCGGCACCGGCGCCGGCGCCGCGCCGATCGCGGGCCTGCAATACCGCTCCGCCGATGTTGTCGGCACGACCGATGCCGAAGGCCGCTTCGAATACCGGCCGGGCCGGCCGCTGCGCCTGTCGATCGGCGACGTGCGGCTCGGCGAAAGCGACGGCGGCGCCGTCGTCACGCCGTACGCGCTGGCCGGCGGCTGTGCGTACCCGCCGCCGCTGCGCCGCCTCGCGCGCTTCCTCTACAGCCTCGATACCGACGGCGACGCCGGCAACGGCCTGCAACTGCCGGATGTTGCGGCCGTCGCCGAGCCGCTGCCGATCGCCGCGCTGTCCGACGCCGACCTGGAGGCGCGCGTCCGCGCCTGGCGCGGTACCGCCGACGGGCTGACCGACGAGCGCAGCGCGGTCGACGCCTTCGTCGCGGCGCTCGACGGCGAAGCCTGGACGCAGGACAGCATGGCCTACTTCGGCGTGCAGACGCTGCTGCGCTCGCAGGGCCTGGCGCACGACGGCCAGAGCTGGTTCTTCTCGTGGCGTTACGGGCTGCAGCGCACCGACGCGCAATACCGCGCCGAGGCCGGCGACCTGTCGGCGATCCCGTCCGCGCTGCGCGATCAGGGCAGCAATCACATCGGCGACGTCGACGTGCTCGACGGCACGCTCTACGTGCCGATCGAGGACGACGCCTACGCCCATCCGCTGATCGCGCTGTACGACGCGCAGACGCTGGCCTATCGCGGCCAGGCCCATGCGCTGGCACCGCATCAGGCGCACGTCGCATGGGTCGCGCTCGATGCCGCGCGGCGCGTCGCCTACAGCGGCGACTGGTCGCAGATGGACCGGCTCAACGTCTACGATCTCGATCATGAATTCACTTGGCTGCGCGCGCTGCCGCTGGGCGCGACGCTCGATCGCATCCAGGGCGGCGAGGTCTACGAAGGCGCGCTCTACCTGACGCGCGACGACGCTGCCAAGACCGTCTACAAGATCAATCTCGACACCGGCACGGCGCTGCCGCTGTTCACGCTCGTGCCCGACGCCTCCGGCGCGCTCGGCGAGATGGAAGGCGTGGCGATGCGCCGGCTCGACGACGGCACGGCGATGCACACGATCGACCTCAAGGCCAGCTACCTCGGCGCCAACTTCCGCCACTTCCGCCGCACGCAGCCGCCGAACCGGCAGCGCTGGTGCAGCTGAAGCGAGCCGCCGGCCGATGCTATGGTGCGGGGCCGATCCGCAACGACCGCCGCCGATGAAAGACTGCATCCTGCACAACCCGCGCTGCTCGAAGAGCCGCGAAACGCTCCAGCTGCTGCAGGCGCACGGCGTCGAGCTGCCGGTCGTCGAATACCTGCAGCAGCCGCTGGCGAAGGCCGAGCTGCGCGAGCTGTGCCGGCGGCTCGGCGTCAGGCCGCTCGACATCGTGCGCACCAAGGAAGAACTGTTCGCCGAACTCGGACTGGCCAGGGACAACGGCTACAGCGACGAGCAATGGCTCGACGTGCTGGCGAGCCATCCGAAACTGATGGAGCGGCCGATCGTCGTCTACCGCGGCCGCGCCGCGATCGGGCGGCCGCCGGAGAACGTGCTCAAGCTGCTTTGACCCGCCGCGCGAGCTGCCGCAGTGCCGGGCGCAGCGTCAGGTACAGCAGCGCGGCGGCGAACGGCGCGAGCAGCGCCCAGACGCAGATGCCGTAGAGCGCGACGCGGCCGTAGTCGACGACGAACTGCAGCGGGTCGGTCTGGAAGCGGGCGAGCAGTTCGCCGACCGAGAAGATCGGCACGTGCGCCTGCCCGAACAGCGTCTCGCCGGCGCGGTAGAACGGCAGCAGCAAGGCCACGTGCAGCGGCGTCAGCAGGTAGTTCGCGAGCTGCATTACCGGCTGGTTGAGGCGCAGCCAGATCGCCGCGAGCGCGCACAGGAAGGTGGTCGCGCCGAGGATCGGAAAGACGCCGAGCACGGTCGCCAGCGCCAGCGTCAGCGCGATCCGGTCCGGCGTGATGCCCTGGCGCAGCTGCGCGACGACCGGGTCGACGAGGCGGCGCTGCCAGATCGAGCGATGGGCGGCGCCGCTCATCGCGCGCGCCGCAGCAGCAGATCGTCGACGCCGGCGCCGCGCGGCAGCCGCCACAGCTGGATCAGCACGTAGCCCGCCATGGCGATGTTGCCGAGCGCGAAGATCGCGACCAGCCACAAGGCGCGCGCCGGGTACGAGCGCTCCTTGTACGTGACCCACAGCCAGAACGTGAAGAAGGCGAGATAGGTGTCGACCAGCGTGGCGACGAACCACGGGTGGCCGACCACCGCGCGCGGCGTCTGCCAGAGCGGCACCTGCAGGCTCGCCCAGCCGGTCGCGGCGACGATCGCCAGCAGGATCAGCGTGAAGATCAGTTTGAGGGTGCCCGTCATCCGCGCCTCCGTCGCCCGGTGCGTGCATCGTAGACGCGAACCATTGCCTGGTCGCGGCGCAGCGTGATCTGCATCAGGTCGATGCTGCCGACGCGAAAGCCGCATTCGCAATACGCCAGGTAGTAGCGCCACAGGCGCAGGAAGCGCTCGTCGAAGCGGGCGGCGATCGCCTCGCGCTGCGCGAGCACGTTGCGGTGCCAGAAGGCCAGCGTGTCGGCGTAGTCGAGACCGAAGAAACGCGCGTCCTCGGGCTTGAGGCCGGCGCCGAGCGCGAGGTCCTGGAAGCGTCCGGGCGGGCACAGCATGCCGCCGGGGAAGATGTACTTCTGGATGAAATCGCGCTTGCGCCGGTAAGCCTCGAAGATCGTCGGGCTGATGGTGATGCCCTGCAGCGCGGCGATGCCGCCGGGCTTGAGCGCGCGGTGGATGGCCGCGAAGTACGCCGGCCACCAGGCTTCGCCGACCGCCTCGTACATTTCGATCGAGACGACGCGGTCGTAGGTCTCGCGCAGGTCGCGGTAGTCGCGCAGTTCGAAGCGCACGCGCCCGGCGACGCCGGCAGCGGCGGCGCGCGCCTGCGCGTCGGCGAGCTGCTCGGCCGACAGCGTGATCGAGGTGACGCGGCAGCCGTACTGCTGCGCCGCATGGATCGCGAAGCCGCCCCAGCCGGAGCCGATCTCGAGCAGATGGTGCTCCGGCTGCAGCTGCAGGCGTTCGGCCATCGCTCGGAACTTGGCGCGCTGCGCGCGCGCCAGCGTGCTGCCGTCGTCGTTCTCGTCGGCGGCTCGCGTCGCCGATCCTTCGCGGCGCGGGAACAGCGCCGACGAGTACGCCATGGTCTCGTCGAGCCAGAGCCGGTAGAAGTCGTTGCCGAGGTCGTAGTGGTGGGCGATGTTGGCGCGCGCCTGGCGGCGCGTGTTGGCGCGCAGGCGGTGGCCGAGCCAGCCGGACAGCCGGCCGAGCGGATTCTTCTCGTACGGGCCGCGGTAGTGCGGCTCGTTGCGGTACAGCACCATCAGCAAGGCCGTGAGGTCGGGCGAATCCCAGTGGCCCGCCATGTAGGCTTCGCCGAAGCCGACTTCGCCGCCGCGCAGCACCTGAGCGACCAGCGCCGCCGAGCGCACCTGCAGCACGCCGTGCGGTCCCGGCTCGCGGCCGCGCAGGTGGCGCGTCTCGCCGTTCGGCAGCGTCACGTCGAGGCTGCCGACGCGCAGGCCGCCGAGCATGTAGAGCATCGCGCGCAGGCGCAGGCCGATGCCGCCGGGGCGCAGCGCCGCGGGCAGCGGCGGCGAGAAGGCGTCGGGCGGCAGCGGGGTGTCGAGGCCGGCACGCGCCTGCAGTTCGGATTCGCTCATCTTGGGGCTCCGTCTGGAAAAGGTCTTCGGCGTAGGGATGTCGGGTCGTTCAGCGGATGCCGGGCGGCGACGGCCGGGCATGGACGCGGGCACCGCGCAGCCACAGTTTCAGGGCCTGCCAGTGGATCGCGCCGAGCACCTTCAGGGCCAGCCACGGCAGGCGCGCGACTGCGCGCACGATCGTCGCGTCGCGCAGCGGCACGCGGCTGCCGGTGATCGTCGCGTCGAGCCGCGGCTGCGCGCCGTGTTCGAGGGCGATGTGCACGCGCAGGCGGGCGCCGGGTTCGTCGAGCGCGAAGCGGTAGCGGCCGGCCAGATCGAAGAACGGCGAGACGTGGAAGCCCTTGTCCTGCGCCGGCATCTCGCCGTACGGCAGCGGCGCGCCGCCGCGCGCGAGCAGGTAGCTGTGCCGCTCGCCGAAGGTATTGCGCACTTCGGCGATCACGGCCCGCAGCGAGCCGTCGGCGTGCTCGCAGTACCACAGGCTCAGCGGATTGAAGGCGTGGCCGAGCACGCGCGGAAAGGCGAGCAGGCGGATGCGGCCGCCGTCGAGGGCGATGCCGTGGCGCTGCAGCAGCGTCTCGGCCCAGGCGCGCAGGCCGCGCCCGTCGCCGTGGTCGGCGTCGTGCAGCGACAGCAGATTGAAGCGATTGTGCGAGAAGCCGCGCAGGCGGCCGGCCAGCTCGTCGACGCGATCGACGTCGACAAACAGATAGAACACGCGGTAGACGAAGCGGTAGAACGGCGCGACGCGGCGCCGGTGCATGACGCGCGCTTCGTACAGGCAGCCGGCTTCGCCGCGCGGCGTCACAGGCGCGCCCATCGCGGCAGGCAGGCGGCATCGAGGCCCTGCACGGCGCGCAGTCCGGATTTCAGGCCGTCCTCGTGAAAGCCGTAACCCGTCCAGGCGCCCGCCCACCAGATGCCGCGGCGGCCCTGGATCTGCGGCAGGCGCTGCTGGGCGCGGATCGTCTGCGGCCGGTACTGCGGGTGCGCGTAGTGCGTCCGGTACAGCACCGTGCCGGCGCGCGGCGGCCGCGGCGGGTTGAGCGTGACGATGTACGGCGTCGCCTCGGTGAGCCGCTGCAGCGGATTCATCCAGTAGCTGACGCCGATCGGCGCGTCGTCGAGCGCGTCGTGCGCGAGCAGCGCGTTCCAGCTCGACCAGGCCCAGCGCCGGCGCGGCATCAGGCCGGTGTCGGTGTGCAGATAGGCGACGTTGTCGGCATACGGCACGTCGCCGAGCACGGCGCGCTCGGCGGCGTCGGCGTCGGCCAGCAGGCGCAGCGCCTGATCGCTGTGCGTGGCGCAGACCACGGCGTCGTAGCGGGTCTCGCGGTCTTCGCTGCGCACCCAGACGCCGCCGTCGCCGCGGCGCAGCGCCGTCACCGGCAGGCCGCTGCGCAGCTCGCCGGCGAAGCCGCGCAACAGCGCGTCGACGTAGCGGCGCGAGCCGCCGGCCACGGTCTGCCACTGCGGCCGCCGGTAGACGTTGAGCAGGCCGTGCGCGTCGAAGAAGCGCGCGAAAGCGGGCAGCGGAAAGGCCATCGTGCCGGCCGTCGACGTGCTCCAGATCGGGCCGGCCATCGCCGCCACGTAGCGCACGCGCAGGCTCATCGGATAGCGGCCGCGCTCCAGGAACTCGCCGAGCGTGATGTCGGGCAGCGTGTCCGCGGCGAGGCGTCGCTTGATCTCGGCATTGAAGCGCGCGATCGCCGCCAGCATGCGCCAGTGCTCGGCCGAGACGAGCAGCGAGGGCTGCGCGAAGACCTTCAGCAGGTTCTCGTCGCCGGCCCATTCGACGCGGCCGCCGGCGACCGAGACGCCGAGCGACATGTCGGTGTCCCGGCGGGCGACGCCGAGCGCGTCGAGCAGGCCGTAGAAGTTCGGGTAGTTGACCGGATTGCAGACGATGAAGCCGGTGTCGATCGCCAGCGGTCCGCGCGGCGTGTCGACCGTCACCGTGTTGCTGTGGCCGCCCGCACGCGCGTCCTGCTCGTAGAGCACGACGTCGTGCCGGTGCGCGAGGCACCAGGCGGCCGAGAGTCCGGAAATGCCCGAGCCGATGACGGCGATCTTCATGGAGGAACCACCTGCCCCTGCGATGACCTGTGCCGGCCAATACGCGCCGCGCCGGCGTATGGATGCAGGTCGCCGCTCCGGCGGGCGAAACGGCGGGCGAAACGGCGGGGGAGGACGGTGCGGCGGACGCAGTGCGCGGGCGGCGCAGACGCGAAAACGGCCGCATGAAGCGGCCGTCAGCGCGCCGTCGGGGCGCGGACCCGATGAACCGGGGTTTAGCGCGCCAGCGGCTCCAGTGCCGGCCAGACGGTGTCGAGCAGCCGGTCCTGCACGGCGGCGGTCGGATGGATGCCGTCGTCCTGGAACGCGGACGGATCGGCGGCGATCGGCGCGAGCAGGAACGGCACCAGCGTCGCACGCTGCGCTTTGGCGACGAGGCCGAAGCTGGCGGTGAACTGCGCCACGTAATCTGGCCCGTAGTTGCTCGGCAGCAGCATCTCGAACACGGCGGCGCGCGCACCGGCCTGGCGCGACAGGCCGACCAGCTGCGTGAGGTTGTCGCGCAGCCTGGCGATCGGCAGCGCGCGCAGGCCGTCGTTGCCGCCGAGTTCGATCAGCACCACCTTCGGCCGGTGCCGGGCGAGCAGCGCCGGCAGCCGCGCCAGACCGCCGGCCGTGGTCTCGCCGCTGACGCTGGCATTGACGACCCGCGCGTTATAGCCTCGGTCGCGCAGGCGCTGCTGCAGCAGCGCGACCCAGCCGCGCGACTGCGGGATACCGTAGGCCGCGCTGATGCTGTCGCCCAGGACCAGCCAGACCGGCGCGTCGCCGCCGGCGGGCGCGTTCGCGGCGGCTGCCGCGTCGGCCGCGGCCGCGAAGGGCACGGCGCACAGCAGCAGGCAGCCGATCAGGACTTGCGTGGAGAAACGTTTCAGCATGGCTTCGAACATTGCCGTTCGCGCAACAGGAGTGGTCAAGCAGGTTAGCAGCGGCGGCCAGCCGCTGACGATCCTCGATGGCGTCGAGCTGACGATCGCCGCCGGCGAATCGCTGGCGATCGTCGGCAGCAGCGGCTCCGGCAAGACCACGCTGCTGTCGCTGCTCGCCGGTCTCGACCTGCCGACGCGCGGCGAGATCGAGCTGGCCGGCACTTCGCTGACCGGGCTCGACGAGGACGCCCGCGCGCAGCTGCGTGCCGGCCGCGTCGGCTTCGTGTTCCAGTCGTTCCAGCTGCTGGCCGGCTTCACCGCGCTCGAGAACGTCATGCTGCCGGCCGAACTTGCTGGCCTCGATGATCCGCAGGCGCGGGCGCGCGCCGCACTCGATCGCGTCGGCCTCGCCGCGCGGCTCGATCACTATCCGCAGCAGCTGTCGGGCGGCGAGCAGCAGCGCGTGGCGCTGGCGCGCGCGTTCTGCGGCGAGCCGCAGATCCTGTTCGCCGACGAGCCGACCGGCAATCTCGACACCGCGACCGGCGCGCGCGTCATCGAACTGCTGTTCGAGCTGAATCGCGCGCAGGGCACGACGCTGGTGCTGGTCACGCACGACCTCCAGCTCGCCGCGCGCTGCGCGCGCCGCGTGACGCTGGCCGGCGGACGGCTGCAGACATGAGAGGCACGACGCCGGCCGGTGCTTTCGCGTTCGCCCTGCGCCGCCTGCGCCGCGGCTGGCGCTCGGGCGAGCTGCTGATCGTGCTGCTGGCGCTGGCGATCGCGGTCGCCGCGACCGGCTCGGTGCGTCTGTTCACCGAGCGCGTGCGGCAGGCGATCGCCGAGCAGAGCGGCGATACGCTCGGCGCCGATCTCGTCTACCGCTCGCGCGACGCGCTGCCGGCGACGCTGCGTGAGCGCGCCGCCGCGCTCGGTCTGCGCACGCTCGACGTCACGCAGTTCAGCAGCGTGGTGTTCGCCGGCGAGGCCTCGTCGCTGGCGTCGATCAAGGCGGTCGGCGACGGCTATCCGCTGCGCGGCGAGCTGCGTCTGGCGCCGGAGCCGTTCGCACCGGCGCAGGTCGCGCACGGCGCGCCGCCGCCCGGCAGCGCCTGGGTCGACGCGCGTCTCTGGCAGGACCTGCAGCTGGTGCCCGGCGCAACGCTGCAGGCGGGACGGCTGACGCTGCGCGTCGCCGCCAGCGTCGACAACGAACCGGATCGCGGCAACGGCTTCGCCGATCTGGCGCCGCGCCTGATCGTCAACGCCGCCGATCTGCCGGCGAGCGGTCTGCTGACGGTCGGCAGCCGTGCGCAGTACAGCCTCTACGTGGCCGGCGCACGGACCGCGCTCGCGCAGCTGCAGGCTGAGCCGCTGCCGCGCGGCGTGCGCATGGTGACGCCGCAGGACGCGCGTCCGGAACTGCGCAACGCGATCGAGCGCGCCGGCCAGTTCCTCGACATCGCCGTGCTCGCGGCGACGCTGCTGGCCTGCGCGGCGGTGGCGCTGGCGGCGCGCCAGTACGGCGACAAGCTGCGCGACGAGATCGCGCTGCTCAAGTGTCTCGGCGCGCGGCGCGCGTTCCTGACGCAGGCGCTGCTGCTGCAGCTATTGCTGCTCGGGCTCGCCGCCGGGCTCGCCGGCGCGGCGCTCGCCTATCTCGCGCAGGAGGTGCTGGCGCGCGTGCTGGCCGGCCTGATGCAACTGGCGCTGCCGCCGGCGCCGCTGTGGCCGCTGGCCGGCGCGACCGCGCTCGGCCTGCTGCTGCTGCTCGGCTTCGCCGCGCCGCCGCTGCTGGCGGCGCGCAACACGCCGCCGCTGCGCGTGTTCCAGCGCAGCGACGACGGAGGGGCGTCGAGTCGCGCGGTGACGTTGGTCGCGCTGGCGACCGCGGCGGCGCTGCTGTGGTTCGCGACCGGCGACGTCGTGCTGGCCGGCTGGGTGCTCGCCGGCAGCGCCGCGACGCTGGCGGCGCTGAGCCTGGCGGCGTGGCTGCTGGTGCGGGCGCTGACGCCGCTGCGCCGCGCCGCCGGCGGTCGCGGGTTCGCCTGGCGCTTCGGTCTCGGCAATATCGCGCGCCGCCGCGCGGCGACGATCGCGCAGGTGACGGCGCTCGGCCTGGCGCTGCTGGCGCTGCTGCTGGTGTCGGTGGTGCGCGAGGATCTGCTGGCGAGCTGGCAGAAGAAACTGCCGCCGGACACGCCGAACCAGTTCCTCATCAACATCCAGACCGAACAGCTGGCGCCGCTGAAGGATTTCTTCGCCGCGCACGGTTACGCCGACATCACTTTGTGGCCGATGGCGCGCGGCCGCCTCGTCGCGCTCAACGGCCAGGAAGTCACCGCCGAGTCGTTCCCGGACCCGGAGACGCAGCGCTGGATCAATCGCGACTTCAACCTGTCGTGGAGCGACACGCTGAATCCCGACAACCGCATCACCGAAGGCGCGTGGTGGGGCGCGGCCGGGCACGGCCAGCCCTGGCTGTCGGCCGACAAGTACGCGATCGAGCGTCTGAACCTGAAGCTCGGCGACACGCTGACGCTGGATTTCGCCGGCGAGCAGCAGACCTTCACGGTGAAGAATTTCCGCACCGTCGACTGGGACAGCTTCAAGCCGAACTTCTTCCTGCTCGCGCCGGACGGCGCGGTCGCCGATACGGTGCCGCGCCAGTACCTGACGAGTTTCTATCTGCCGGCCGCGCGGCGCGCGCTGCTGCGCGAGCTGATCACGCAGTTCCCGAACGTGACCGTGCTCGACGTCGACGCGCTGATGAGCCAGGTGCGCGGCATCATCGACCGCATCGTGCGCGCGGTGGAATTCATCTTCCTGTTCACGCTCGCCGCCGGGCTCGCGGTGCTGCTCGCGGCGATCGAGGGCACGCGCGCCGAACGCGTGCGCGAGACTGCGCTGCTGCGCACGCTCGGCGCCCGCACCGGCCTGATCGCGCGCGGCCTGCTCGCCGAATACGCGGTGCTCGGCGCGCTGGCCGGCGGCGTCGCGGCGATCGCCGCGCAGACGCTGGCCTGGGTGCTCGCCGCGCAGGTCTTCCACATTCCGTACGGGCCGCGACCGCTGCTGTGGCTGGTCGGCATGGCGAGCGGCGCGCTGATCGTCGCCGTGCTCGGCTGGCTGTCGCTGCGCACGACGCTGCGCACGCCGCCGCGTCGCGTGCTGGTCTGAGCGCTGTGCCCCGGCGCCTGCCGCCCGCGCCGCCGACGGCGGCAGCGGGCGACGGCGGCCGTGCCGTGACGAGTTTCTACCCGCCCATGCCGAATTGTTTAGAATTGCGGCCCCCAAAAGCGGTACCTGCCCGTTCTTTATTCGGAGTGTCCATATGAAGAAGCCCGTCAAGGTCGCCATCACCGGCGCCGCCGGCCAGATCGCCTATTCGCTGATTTTCCGCGTCGCCAGTGGCTCGATGCTGGGTCCCGACCAGCCGGTCATCCTCCAGCTCCTGGACATTCCGGACGCCCTGGAGAAGCTCAAGGGCACGGTGATGGAAGTCGACGACTGCGCCTTCCCGCTGGTTTCGGAAGTGATCGCCTCGGCCGACCCGATGGAAGCCTTCGATGGCACCGACTACGCGCTGCTGGTCGGCGCGCGTCCGCGCGGCCCGGGCATGGAGCGCAAGGATCTGCTCGAAGCCAACGCCAAGATCTTCTCGGTGCAGGGCAAGGCGCTCGACGCCAAGGCCAGCCGTGACGTCAAGGTGCTGGTCGTCGGCAACCCGGCCAACACCAACGCGCTGATCGCGCAGAGCAACGCCAAGTCGCTCGACCCCAAGCAGTTCACCGCGATGGTCCGTCTCGACCACAACCGCGCGCTGAGCCAGCTCGCCGCCAAGACCGGCACCAAGACCACGGACATCGAGAAGATGATCATCTGGGGCAACCACTCGGCGACCCAGTACCCGGACATCAGCCACGCGACGGTCGCCGGCAAGCCGGCCAAGAGCCTCGTCGACCAGGCCTGGATCGAGTCCGACTTCATCCCGACCGTGCAGCAGCGCGGCGCCGCCATCATCAAGGCGCGCGGCCTGTCGTCGGCGGCCTCGGCGGCCTCGTCGGCGGTCGACCACATGCGCGACTGGGCGCTCGGCACCAACGGCAAGTGGGTCAGCATGGGCATTCCGTCGGATGGCTCGTACGGCATCAAGCCGGGCGTCGTCTACGGCTACCCGGTGACCTGCGCCAACGGCAAGTACGAGATCGTGCAGGGCCTGTCGGTCGACGAATTCTCGCGCGGCCGCATGACCGCCACCGAGACCGAACTCCGCGAAGAGCGCGCCGCGATCGAAGAGCTGTTGAAGTAAAGCCTTTCGTCACGCGGCGAGGGCCCCGCGCGTAGCGCGGGATCGCCGCCAGGACGGAAGGCGCCGGCGCGAGCCACCCGGCGAGGTCGCGTGCGCATCGCGCATGGGATCGCCGTCAAGGCGAGTCGCTGCCGGTGCGTCAAGAGAAAGGCCATCTCGTCGGATGGCCTTTCTCGTTTCCGGCGAGGCTTTCGCATGCGTCGCGGCTGGCGCTTGCGCGGCGCCGTCGGCCTGCTAAGGTGCGGCGCCATGGATCTCTACCACTTCGAGAACGGTCACGCGCCGCGCCGGCTGAAGGCGGACGAGCCGGTGCCGGCGACCGGCTTCCTGTGGGCCGATTTCGTGCGCGCCGAAGCGCAGGACTGGGCCTGCTGGGCCGAGCCGATCGTGCGCGCGGCGATCGATCCGCAGCACATCGACGACAGCCGCAATGCCTTGCATCCGTCGTTCTTCGACGGCACGCCCGATTACGACATGCTGCTGTTCCAGGGTCTGGGTCCGGGCCAGGCGCCGTTCCCGCTCGAAGCGCGCACCACGGCCTTCTTCATCTTCAAGCGCGTGCTGGTGACGATCCGTGCGCCGGACAGTGTCAGCATCAACAGCGTCTGCGCGCGCCTGCTCGACTGCCGCCTCAAGGCGCCGGCCGCGCCCCTGCTGCTGACGCATCTGATCCTCGACACCATGGTCGACCGCTTCCTCGCGATCAAGGAGCCGATGGCCCAGACCCTGACCGAGATGCAGGACGACCTGCTCGATCCCGACACCTCGACGACCGACTGGCGGCAGCTGCTCGAAGCGCGCAAGCAGGTGCGGCGCCTGGAGGCGCTGGCCGAGGGCCAGATCGAGGCGCTCGACGCCTGGCGGCGCGGCAGCCAGTTCGACTGGAGCAAGTCCTTCGAGGTGCGCGTGCACGATGTCCTCGAACACGTCACCCGCGTGCTGAACTACGCCAGCGGCCAGGAACGCGATCTGGAGGCCGCCGTGCAGCTGCACTTCGCGTCGGTCGCGCATCGCACCAACAAGATCATGCGCGTGCTGACCGTGCTGTCGGCGATCTTCTTCCCGCTGACGCTGATCGTCGGCATCTACGGCATGAACTTCGAATACATGCCCGAGCTGCACTGGCACTACGGCTACTTCTACGCGCTGGCGCTGCTGGCCGGCATCGGCGGCTCGCTGTACGGGTACTTCAAGACGCGCAAGTTCTTCTGAAAACGCCGGCTACGCCGATTTCGTACAGCGCCGATCGCGCCGGCGCGGCACACTAGCGGCACCGCCTTCGTTCACGGAAACCCCGCATGCTGCAACGCTGCCTGCTGTTGCTGTGCCTGAGCCTGCTCGCCGCCTGCGGCACGACGATCCGCAACAACGTCACCAACGCACCGCAGGCGCCGATGACGGCCAAGCAGTACGTGTTCACGCCGATCACGGTCAGCTCGACCTCGCAGACCGACGATGCCAAGCGCTACAACGAAGAACTGAAGGTCGAGGCGCAGACCCAGCTGGTGACGCTGGTGCGCAGCAAGAAGGCGGTCTGGGTGAAGGCGCCGGCCAAGGCGCCGACGATCGTGGTGACGATCAACGCCAACTACGGCAACCGCGGCATTCGCCTGATCCCGCCGATCTTCCGCGGTCGCGCCGGCCAGGCGCTGATCGCCGTCGACATCCAGCTGCGCGGGCCGGACGGCCACATCCTCTACGCCACGCATACCGAAGGCAAGCTGCGCAGGGGCGTGCTCGGCGGCGACGCGCTGAACGTCGCCAAGCGCACGGTCAGCGACGCCTTCGCGGACTTCGGCAAGCGCCTCTGAGCGCTCAGCGCGCGAGGTAGAAGGCCAGCGCCAGGCCGAGCGCGGCGATCAGCAGCGCGAGCACCGTCGCCGCCGCGCTCGAATAGCCGGGCGGCCGGTCCTCGGCCGGCAGATGGCGCAGGTAACGGCGATGCTGCACGGCGCCGAGCGCGATCGTCAGGCTGCCGAACACGACCAGCGTGACGCCGAGCGGACCGGACAGCCCGCCCGCGTCGGCGCGCGCCTGCGGCAGTTCGAGCGCGAGCAGGCGCAGGAACAGGCCGAAGCGCTCGACGACGAAGCCGAGCGCGACGATCGTCAGCCCGGTCCTGATCCAGGCCAGCAGCGTGCGCTCGGCGGCGAAGAAGATGCGAGGGTCGTTGGCCATGTGCCGGCAGCATAGCGGCGCCGGTGCGGCAAACGAAACCGCGGGCCCGGCGCGATCCGGGCGCGCATGCGCCGGCGCTTCGTTTTTCGGGTCGCCATCCTGTGCGCGCCGCACCGCGCTACCCCCGCGCCGCCCGGGGCCCGACCCGCGGCTGCGGAGACTCTCCTCGCCGGGCCCTGCGGCGGCATCGTCGCGCCCACGAAAAAGCCCTCCTTGCGGAGGGCTTTTTCGTACGGCCGGGAACGCGGTTTCAGCGCTGCGCGAGCGGCGAGACCGAGCGCTCCGGCGCGCCGGTGTAGACCTGGCGCGGGCGGGCGATGCGCATCGCCGGATCGGCGATCATCTCGGCCCAGTGCGCGACCCAGCCGACGGTGCGGGCGATCGCGAACATCGGCGTGAACATGTTCACCGGGATGCCGAGCGCCTTGTAGATGATGCCCGAGTAGAAGTCGACGTTCGGGTACAGCTTGCGCGCCTTGAAGTAGTCGTCGTTCAGCGCGATCTCTTCGAGCTTCATCGCCAGTTCGAGCTGCGGATCGTTGACGTTCAGCGCCTTGAGCACCTTGTGGCACTGCTCGCGGATGATCGTCGCGCGCGGGTCGAAGTTCTTGTAGACGCGGTGGCCGAAGCCCATCAGGCGCACGCCCGACTGCTTGTCCTTGACCTTGTCCATGAAGCCCTGCACGTGCTTCACGTCGCCGATTTCGTCGAGCATGTTCAGCACGGCCTCGTTGGCGCCGCCGTGCGACGGACCCCACAGCGCGGCGATGCCGGCGGCGATCGCGGCGTACGGGTTGGTGCCGGTGCTGCCGGCCATGCGCACCGTCGAGGTCGAGGCGTTCTGCTCGTGGTCGGCGTGCAGGATGAAGAGGATGTCGAGCGCCTTGGCGGCGACCGGGTTGACGTGGTACGGCTCGGCCGGCACCGCGAACATCATGTGCAGCAGGTTGCTGCAGTAGTCGAGATGGTTCTGCGGGTACATGAACGGCTGGCCGACATGACGCTTGTACGCGGCCGCGGCGATCGTCGGGATCTTGGCGATCATGCGGTGCGCGAAGATCTCGCGGTGGCGCGGATCCTTGTTGTTGGTCGTGTCGTGGTAGAACGCCGACAGCGAGCCGACGACGCCGGTCAGCATCGCCATCGGGTGCGCGTCGTAGCGGAAGCCGCTGAAGAAGCCCTTCAGCGACTCGTTGATCATCGTGTGCTTGCGGATGCTCTGGTCGAACGCTTCGAGCTCGGCGGCGTTCGGCAGTTCGCCGTTGAGGATCAGGTACGCGACCTCGATGAACGAGCAGTGCTCGGCGAGCTGGGCGACCGGATAGCCGCGGTACAGCAGCACGCCGGCGTCGCCGTCGATATAGGTGATCGCCGACTTCGTCGAACAGGTCGACGAGAAGCCCGGGTCATACGTGAAAACGCCAGCCTTGTCGTAGACCTTGCCGACGTCGAGGCCGACGGGGCCGAGAGTGCCGCCGACGGCGGGCAGGTCGATCTTCTCCCCGTTGGCGTTGTTGACCAGGCTGAAGCTAGGCGTGCTCATGATGACCTCTTCTTGAACTGGGGATAGTTATGCCGGGCGGAGCGCCGACAGCCGCGCGACGCCACTGTCGACAGCCGCACGGGCAACCGCCGGCGCCACGACATCGCGCAGGCGGGGGTCGAGCGGCTTGGGGATGATGTACTCCGGACCGAACGACAGCGATTTTAACCCATATGCGGCCAGCACTTCCGCCGGCACCGCTTGCCGGGTCAGGGCCGCCAGGGCGCGCACCGCGGCGACCTTCATGGCGCCGTTGATGAGCCGGGCGCGCACGTCGAGCGCGCCGCGGAACAGGAACGGGAAGCACAGGACGTTGTTGACCTGATTGGGGTAGTCGCTGCGCCCGGTTGCCATGATCAGGTCGTTACGCACTTTCAGTGCCACTTCCGGGCGGATTTCCGGCACCGGATTCGACAGCGCGAAGACGATCGGCCGCTCGTTCATCAGCATCAGCCATTCGTCGCGAACCAGGTCCGGGCCCGACAGGCCGATGAAGACGTCGGCACCGGCCAGTGCGCCGGCCAGCGTGCGGCGCTCCGAGGGTTCGGCGGCGAACTCGCGCTTCTCCGGATTGAGCGTCGCGTAGTCCTCGCGCCCGGTATGGATCACGCCCTTGCGGTCGACCAGCAGCAGGTTCTCGCGCCGCGCACCAAGTTCGAGCGCGAGGCGCATCGAGGCGATGCCGGCGGCGCCGGCGCCGAGACAGACGATGCGCGCTTCGTCGATCGTCTTGCCCTGCAGTTCCAGCGCGTTGAGCAGACCGGCGCAGAGCACGATCGCGGTGCCGTGCTGGTCGTCATGGAAGACCGGGATGTCGCAGCGCTCGACCAGCGCCCGCTCGATCTCGAAACAGGCCGGTGCGGCGATGTCCTCCAGATTGATGCCGCCGAAGGTGCCGCTGATGCGGGCGACGGTGTCGATGAATTCCTGCGGGTCCTTGGTATCGACCTCGATGTCGAAGACGTCGATGTCGGCGAACTTCTTGAACAGCACCGCCTTGCCTTCCATCACCGGCTTGCCGGCGAGCGCGCCGCAGTCGCCGAGGCCGAGCACCGCGGTGCCGTTCGAGATCACGGCGACGAGATTGCCCTTGGCGGTGTAGCGGTAGGCCGCTTCGGCGTCCTGCTGGATCGCCAGCACCGGCTCGGCGACACCCGGGCTGTAGGCCAGCGACAAGTCGCCGGGGCCTTCGACCGGCTTGGTGATCGCGATGCCGAGTTTTCCGGGGCGCGGGAATTCGTGATAGTCGAGCGCGGCCTGCTGCAGCTCGGCCGGCGTCGGGTCGGAAGCGTTCATGATCGTCGCAGTGCCTTCTGCCTGGATGCGCGAAATTAGAGGGCGCGCATTGTCGCGGCGGCAGGGCACGCGCGCACACGGCCGCAGGACGTGGCCGGCGCTGGCGCTGCAGCAAATGCGGGCCGCCGGCCGGCAGCGGCGGGCAACGAAAAAGGCCGCGCTTGCGCGCGGCCTTCGGGTCCTGCAAACGGCTGTGCGGCTTACTTCTTGCCGTAGCGCGCCTTGAACTTGCCAACGCGGCCGCCGGTGTCGACGACCTTCTGCTTGCCCGTGTAGAACGGGTGCGACAGGCTGGAGGTGTCGAGGCTGACCAGCGGATACTCGGTGCCGTCGATCGTGATCGTTTCCCGCGTCTTCACCGTTGAACCGATGATGAACACGTGATCAGCGGCGCCGTCCTTGAACGCGACCGGGCGGTACTCGGGGTGGATGCCGTCTCTCATGGGGAAAACCTTCACGCAAAAGCTCGAAAGGGCGCGAAGTTTAATGTCGCTGCGCTGCGATCGCAAGTCCGCGCCGCTTCAGACTTGCGGCTGGCGGATGACGACGGTGCCGGCGATCTTGTCGTGCCAGCCCTGCTTGCGTGCGTCGAACGCCACCCACAGCAGGCCGAGACAGAACGGCAGCGTCGACACGAAGTAGCCGAGGTAGCGCGCCAGGTATTGCTTCCAGCTCGGCTTGCCGAAGGTGGCGGCGTCGACGATGACGGCGTTGATGATCATCTTGCCGGGCGTCGCCATGCGCGTCAGCCAGAACGCCAGCACCACGGCGCCGATCATCAGCTGCACCGTCAGCTGCGCGTACGGGTCCTCTTCGTTGATGCCGATGCCGAACAGGCCGAGCAGCAGCGCCATCGGCACCAGCGCGAAGAGCACGACGATCGAGTCGATCATGCTGGCGAACACGCGCGCCCAGAAGCCGACGTAGTGCACCGTCGGGATCGTGGCGCCGGCGTTGCCGACGCTCATTTCGCTGACTTCATCCATCGCTGCGGCCTTCCTTCAGTCGCTTTCCGGTTCCACATTCACTGTACAGCCTTCGCCGTCGGCCCGGACCTGCACGCGCACCGTCATCGGCCGGCAGCAGACCGGGCAGTCCTCGGCATAGACCTGTTCGTCGCCGGCCGACAGGTCGATCTCCAGGACGATTTCCTCCCAGCAGGCCGGACAGGTGACGGTGATTTCATCGAGCATGGCGCGGCTCCGGGCGGCGATTGGGGCCTGTTAACGCGGCGCTGCAGTGTCGCAGAGCGCCGTGCGCGCGTCATGCGCGACTGACGCTTCAGAGAAAGAGTCCGAGCAGGCCGTTGAGATGGCGGTGGCCGAGTTCGGTCGGCCACACGCGGCCGTCGCGTTCCTCGATCAGGCCGCGCGCGCGCGCCGTCGCCGCCGCTGCCAGCGCCGCCCAGTCGAGGCCGGTGCGTGCGCGATAGTCGGCGATGGCGAAGCCATCGTTGAGGCGCAGTGCGTTCATCAGGAATTCGAGCGGCCGTTCGGCTTCCGTCACGTGGCGCCGCTCCTGCACGGCGCCGTCGCCGCCGGCGCGTTCGAGGTAGGTGCGCGGATGCTTGTGCCGGGCGCGGCGCTCGATCTGCAGGCCGCCGCCGGCAAGCGTGTCGCCCGCGGCGCTGCGCTTGCCGTGCGCGCCGGCGCCGATGCCGAGATAGTCGCCGAAGTGCCAGTAGTTCAGGTTGTGGCGCGCGCGCCGGTCCGGCTGGGCGTACGCCGACACCTCGTACTGCGCGTAGCCGTGCGCGGCGAGCAAGGCCTGGCCTTGCAGCTGCATGTCCCAGGCCTGCTCGTCATCGGGCACCGGCGGCGGCCGCGCGCCGAACTCGGTGTTCGGCTCCAGCGTCAGCTGGTAATACGACAGGTGCTCGGGTGCCAGCGCCAGCGCCGCGCGCAGATCGGCGGCAGCCTCGTCCGGCGTCTGCTGCGGCAGCGCGTACATCAGATCCAGATTGATGTTGGCAAAGCCGGCGCGGCGCGCGAGTTCGTAGGCGGCGATCGCCTCGCCACGGTCGTGAATGCGGCCGAGCCGCTTCAGGTGCGCGTCGTTCAGGCTTTGCACGCCGATCGACAGGCGGTTGACGCCGGCGGCGACGTAGCCGGCGAAGTGCGCCGCCTCGGCCGTGCCGGGGTTGGCCTCCAGCGTGATCTCGATGTCGGGCGCGAACGGCAGACGCCGGTTCACGCCGTCGAGCGCGCGGCCGATCGCGCGGTCCGAGAACAGGCTCGGCGTGCCGCCGCCCATGAAGATGCTCGTCAGCGGCCGCGGGTCCGCCATCTCGCGCAGCTCGAAGTCGAGATCGCGCAGCAGCGCGTCGACGTAGGCGTCTTCCGGAATCTCGCCGCGCAGCGCGTGCGAGTTGAAGTCGCAGTACGGGCATTTGCGCACGCACCACGGAAAATGCAGATAAAGGGACAGTGGGATCGCCGGATCAGCCGGACTGCCTTGAATGGCAGTCCGGCCCGGCGATCGCCCGGCCAGGGATGGCCGGGCCGGGGCTCGATCCGGCACAGAGGCCTCGCCAGGGACGGCAGTCCGGGTCTTCATCGGCAGCCGATCCGCGGACTGCCTTGAAGGGCAGTCCGGCCCGGCGATCGCCCGGCCAGGGATGGCCGGGCCGGGGCTCGATCCGGCATAGAGGTCTCGCCAGGGATGGCAGTCCGGGTCTTCATCGGCAGCCGATCCGCGGACTGCCTTGAAGGGCCGTCCGGCCCGGCGATTGCGCGGCCGGCGATCGCCCGGCCGGGGTCTGATCCGGCGCAGAGGTTTTGTCCGGGATGGCGGAAGCGTTCTTCATGGCGCCGGACACGGCGTCGCCGTTCACGTTCCCGCGTTCCGTCTTCACCGCTGCAGCTGGCGCAGCAGCTCGGCGCTGGCGCGGGCGCGGTGCGAGAGGCGGTTCTTCATTTGCGGCGGCAGTTCGGCGGCGCTGCAGCCGCGTTCGGCGACCCAGAACAGCGGGTCGTAGCCGAAGCCGTTGGCGCCCTGCGGCGCGCGCAGGATGCGTCCCGGCCAGAACCCCTGTGCGAGCAGCGGCACCGGATCGTCGGCGTGGCGCAGCATCGCCAGCACGCTGACGAAGCGCGCGCCGCGCCGTTCGTCGGGCACGTCGCGCAGCGCATCGAGCAGCCTGGCGTTGTTGGCGCGGTCGCGTTCGGGCTGGCTCGCGTCGATGCCGGCGTAGCGCGCCGAGCGCACGCCGGGCGCGCCGTTCAGCGCTTCGACTTCGAGTCCCGAATCATCGGCGAGCGCCGGCAGGCCCGAGACCTGCGCAGCGTGGCGGGCCTTGATCAGGGCGTTCTCGACGAAGCTCGGCGCCGTTTCCTCGGGCTCGACGGCGCTGAACTCGGAGACCAGGCGCAGGCGATAGCCGAGCGGCGCGAGCAGCGCCTGCATTTCGCCGAGCTTCTTGGCGTTGCGCGAGGCCAGCACCAGCTCGCCGCGGTCCGGCTCGACGGCCGAGGCGCGCGGCCCGTCGCTGATCAGGCGCTTGCCGTAGCTGAGCACGGCGTCGCGCGCGTAGCCGAGGCGCTCGTAGAACAGCACGGCGTCGAGATTGCCGTCGCGGACCTGCAGATTGAGTTTCGGCGCGCCGAGGCCGGCGACGTAGGTCTCGGCGGCGGCCATCAGCGTGCGGCCGATGCCGCGGTGGCGATGCGTCGGGTGCACGGCCAGGTAATTGACCCAGCCGCGATGGCCGTCGTAGCCGGCCATCACGCTGCCGACGATCACGTCGTCGAGCACGACGATCAGGAAGCCCTCGGCCTGCAGCGCCTGCTTGCGGGCGATGTCGCGGCGCGGGTCGTTCCAGGGGCGCGTCAGTCCGCAGTCCTGCCATAGCGCGACGACGGCCTCGGCGTCGGTGTCGCGGTACGGCCGGATCTGCACCGGATCAGCCCTGCAGCGCGGCGCGCTGCGCCTCGATCAGCTGGGCGATGCCCTGGGTGGCGAGATCGAGCAGCTGGTTCAGTTCGTCGCGGCGGAAGGCATGGCCTTCGGCGGTGCCCTGCACCTCGATGAACTGGCCGGCCTCGTTCATGACGACGTTCATGTCGCATTCGCAGCCCGAGTCCTCGCGATAGTCGAGATCGAGCACCGGCTTGCCGGCGTGGATGCCGACCGAAATCGCGGCGACCTGGCCGAACAGCGGGTTCTTCTTGATCTTGCCGGACTTGCGCACGGCGGCGACCGCATCGGCGAGCGCGACGTAGCCGCCGGTGATCGCCGCAGTGCGCGTGCCGCCGTCGGCCTGCAGCACGTCGCAGTCGATGGTGATCGTGTACGGGCCGAGCGCGTCGAGATCGACGCAGGCGCGCAGCGAGCGGCCGATCAGGCGCTGGATCTCCTGCGTGCGGCCGGACTGCTTGCCCTGCGCCGCCTCGCGGCGGCTGCGGTCGTGCGTGGCGCGCGGCAGCATGCCGTATTCGGCGGTGACCCAGCCGCCTTCCTTCTTCCAGGCCGGGCCGCGTTCCTCGACGCTGGCGGTGCATAGCACGCGCGTGTCGCCGAAGCTAACGAGCACCGAGCCCTCGGCGTGCTTGGTGTAGCCGCGGACGATCGAAACGGGGCGAAGCTCGTCGGCGCGGCGGCCGGAGGCGCGGAGCAGGGGATCAGTCACGGAGTGCGGCGGGGCGGCGAATGGCCGCGGAGTATACCGCGCCACGGCAGGCGCCAGCCGAGCAGCACCAGCAGCAGCGCCAGGTACAGCAAGGGTTCGCGCCGATCGGCCTTGACCAGCCACAGGTAATGCACGACGCCGAGCAGGGCCGCCGCGTAGATCAGGCGGTGCAGCTGCGCCCAGCGCCGCTTCAGGCGCCGCTGCCAGGCCTGCGTCGAGGTGATCGCCAGCGGCACCAGCAGCAGCCAGGCGGCGAAGCCGATCGCGATGTAGCTGCGCTTGACGAGGTCGTCGGCGAGTGCCGCCGGCGAGCCTTCGAGGTCGAAGGTCAGGTAGATCGCGAAGTGCAGGCAGATCCAGAAGAACGCCCAGAGGCCGAGCGCGCGGCGTACGCGGACCGGTTCGGACCAGCCGCTGATGCGGCGCAGCGGCGTCATCGCCAGCGTCGCCAGCAGCAGGCGCAGCGACCAGTCGCCGGCGTAGTGCTCCAGGAACTCGACCGGGTTGGCGCCGAGCCGCGACTGCAGCACGCGGACGGCCAGCCACAGCAGCGGCGCGAGGCCCAGCGCCCACGCGGCCAGGCGCCAGCCCCAGAGGCGAACGGTCGGGCCGGGCGCCGGCATCAGTAGTTCTGCTTCAGGTCCATGCCGGCATAGAGCGAGGCGACTTCCGGATAGCCGTTGAACATCAGGGTGTCGCGCTTGAACAGCTCGCCGAGGCGGCGCTCCTTGGCCTGGCTCCAGCGCGGATGGTCGACATTCGGATTGACGTTCGAATAGAAGCCGTACTCGCTCGCCGCCATGCGGTTCCAGGTGGTCGGCGGCTGTTTCTCGACGAAGCGGATGCGCACGATCGACTTGATGCTCTTGAAGCCGTACTTCCACGGCACCGTCAGGCGCAGCGGCGCGCCGTTCTGGTTCGGCAGCACGCGGCCGTACATGCCGACGGTGAGCATCGTCAGCGGGTGCATGGCCTCGTCGATGCGCAGGCCCTCGACGTACGGCCAGTCGAGCACGCCGTAACGCGTGTCCGGCATCTGCTTCGGGTCGTACAGGGTCTCGAAGGCGACGTACCTGGCCTTCGAGGTCGGCTTGTAGCGCTTGAGGAAGTCGCCGAGCGGCAGGCCGACCCAGGGCACGACGATGCTCCAGGCTTCGACGCAGCGATGCCGGTAGATGCGTTCTTCGAGGCGGCCGGCGATCAGCGTGTCGATGTCGGCGCGGCCCGGCGCCTCGCATTCGCCGTCGACGACGACCGTCCACGGCCGTGTCTTCAGCGAGCCGGCGTTGCGCGCGGGATCGTCCTTGTCGCTGCCGAACTCGTAGTAGTTGTTGTAGGTGCTGACGGTCTCGAAGTCGGTCACCTTCTCGCCGCCGGCCTGATCGCGATGCGCGGCGACGTTCAGCGCCGCCAGCGCCGGCGCTGAGGCCTTCGCCGTCGCCAGCCCCGGCAGCGCCAGCGCCGCGGCGCCGAGGCCGAGGCCACCGAGCACGCGGCGGCGGCTGAGGTACAGCGTTTCCGGCGTGACGTCGGATTCGCGCAGCGCGTGCGGCGGCAGGATGCGGATCAGCATGCGGGGGCTCCGGTGAGGGACGAACGGTCCGGCATGGACCACGGCGGACGCCGGGCGTTCGCCGCTACCATATGCGTTTGTACGAACGAACACGAAATCCGGACGCGCAGTGCCATGAATGTCGATGAACTGGCCGAAACCTTTGAAATGCTCGGCGACTGGGAGGAGCGCTACCGCTACCTCATCGAGCTCGGCCGCAAGCTGCCGCCGATGCCGGACGGCGCGCACGTCGACGCCAACAAGGTGCGCGGCTGCATGTCGCAGGTGTGGCTGACGCACGAGGTCCGGCCGGGGCCGCCGAAGACCCTGGAATTCCGCGGCGATTCCGACGCGCACATCGTCAAGGGCCTGATCGCCGTGCTGTTCATGCTGACGTCCGGCAAGACGCCGCAGCAGATCCTCGCGCTCGACATCGGCAATGCCTTCGAGCGCCTCGGCCTGGAGAGCAATATCTCGATGAACCGCCGCAACGGCTTCTACGCGATGGTCGAGCGCATCAGGCAGATGGCGGCGGCCGAAGCCGCCTGAGGCGCGCACCGGAAGCGCGCGTGCCGGGCCGTCTGACGGCACCGTCACGAATGCGGCGCGCGCGGTTGCTAGAATCGGCCTGCCGTCGCTCGACGGCGCTCACCGGGTAGGGCTGGCATGGAACTGATTCCGATCATCTTCGTCGTCTTCGCGCTGGTGACGCTGTGGAAGGGCGTCGTCACCGTGCCGCAGGGCCGCGAGTACACGATCGAGCGCTTCGGCAAGTACCGCGCGACTTTCGAGCCCGGCCTGCACTGGATGATTCCGTACGTCGACAGCATCGGCAAAAAGCTGTCGATGATGGAGCAGGTGCTCGATGTGCCCTCGCAGGAGGTCATCACCAAGGACAACGCCATGGTCGGCGTCGACGGTGTGGTGTTCTTCCAGGTGCTCGACGCGCCGAAGGCGGCCTACGAGGTGCAGAGCCTCGAGTTCGCGATCATGCAGCTGACGATGACCAATCTGCGCACGGTCATGGGCTCGATGGATCTCGACGAGCTGCTCAGCCAGCGCGATCACATCAACACCAAGCTGCTGTCGGTGGTCGACAATGCGACCACGCCGTGGGGCATCAAGGTCACGCGCATCGAGATCAAGGACATCCGTCCGCCGCCGACGCTGGTCGAGGCGATGGCCCGGCAGATGAAGGCCGAGCGCGAGAAGCGCGCCAACATCCTCGACGCCGAAGGCTTCCGCCAGGCGGCGATCCTCAAGGCCGAGGGCGAGCGCCAGGCGCAGATCCTCGCTGCCGAGGCGCAGAAGCAGGAGCAGATCCTGGAGTCCGAAGGCCGCAAGGAAGCGGCGTTCCGCGACGCCGAAGGCCGCGAGCGTTCGGCCGAGGCCGAGGCCAAGGCGACGGCGATGGTCAGCGAGGCGATCGCCAAGGGCGACGTGCAGGCGATCAACTACTTCGTCGCGCAGAAGTACATCGAGGCGCTGGCGCGCATCGCTACCAGCCCGAACGAGAAGCTGGTGCTGATGCCGCTCGAAGCCTCGAGCGTGATCGGCGCGATCGGCGGCATCGCCGAACTCGCCAAGAAAGCGGCCGGCGGCAAGTAAGGAGCGGTCATGGCGCTCGACAGCATCGTCTGGTGGCACTGGTGGGTCGCCGGCCTGGTGTTCCTGACGCTGGAAGCCGTGCTGCCCGGCGCGATCTTCCTGTGGATGGGCGCGTCGGCCGCCGTCGTCGGCCTGCTCGCGCTGATCGTGCCGGCGCTCGGCTGGAAGGTCGAGTTCATCATCTTCGGCGTGCTGGCGATCGCCGCCGTGCTCGCCTGGCGGCGCTGGCGGCCGGCACCGGCGACGACCGACCAGCCGACGCTGAACCGCCGCGGCCAGTCCTACGTCGGCCGCCAGTTCACGCTCAGCGAGCCGCTGGTGAACGGCATCGGCACGCTGCGCGTCGACGATTCGCAGTGGCGCATCAGCGGGCCGGGCGACATGCCGGCGGGTGCCCAGGTCCGCGTCGTCGCCGCCGACGGCGCGACGCTGCGCGTCGAGCGCCTCTAGCGCCGCTCGCCCGCGCCGGCCCTTGCCGGCCGGCCGCAGGCGTGTAAGCTCAAGCCCCGATCCGCTTGAGCTTTCCGCGTTGCGCATGGCGACCCGTACCGAAAAGAATCTGCACGACCTGCACGAGCCGGCGGTGCACGGGCATCACATCGGTCCGCTCGAAATCCCCGATTCGCTGTACTCGCTCGGCGAGGAGATCGCGCACGCGGTGACGCACGGCGTCGGCGCGCTGCTGGCGATCGTCGGGCTGACCGCGCTGGTCGCGCGCGCCGCCCTGTACGGCAACGAGTGGCACGTCATCGCCTCCGCCGTGTTCGGCGCGACGCTGGTGCTGATGTACACGGCCTCGACGCTGTACCACTCGATCCCGCTGCCCGGCGCCAAGAAGGTGCTGCGCGTCATCGACCACTCGATGATCTACTTTCTGATCGCCGGCACCTACACGCCGTTCACGCTGGTGACGCTGCACGGCACCTGGGGCTGGAGCCTGTTCGCGCTGACCTGGGGTCTGGCCGCGGTCGGCGTGGTGTTCAAGATCTTCGCGACCGGCCGTTACGAGAAGCTGTCGCTGATCATCTATCTGGCGATGGGCTGGTGCGCGGTCGTCGCCATCCAGCCGATCCTCGAGCGCCTGGCGACCGGCGGCCTGCTGCTGACGCTGGCCGGCGGCCTCGCCTACAGCGGCGGCGTGGTGTTCTACGTCTGGGAGCGCCTGCGCTACCACCACGCGATCTGGCATCTGTTCGTGCTCGCCGGCAGCGTGCTGCAGTACTTCGCGATCTTCTTCTACGTGGTGCCGGGGCCGAACGGCTGAAGCGATGTCCGAGCACACCGATTTCGTCGCCAGCCCCTACCTCGTGCCGTTCGACGGCGGCTTTCGCGTCGGCAAGGCCGGCACCGCGCCGCCGAAGGACGCCGACAAGGATCTGGCCAGAGCCCGGCTCGCGGTCGAGGTCGAGGCGCTCGACGAGCTGCAGCGGCGGCTCTATGCCGACAACCGCCACGCCGTGCTGCTGGTCTTCCAGGCGATGGACGCGGCCGGCAAGGACAGCACGATTCGCGCGGTGCTGACCGGCGTCAATCCGGCCGGCTGCCAGGTGTCCTCGTTCAAGCGGCCGAGCGCCGAGGAACTCGATCACGACTTTCTCTGGCGCTGCATCCGCCAGCTGCCGGAGCGCGGCCGCATCGGCGTCTTCAACCGCAGCTGGTACGAGGAAGTGCTGACGGTGCGCGTGCATCCGGACAACCTCGACGCGCAGCGCTTGCCGTGGCGGCCGAAGGAAGAGGCCAAGCTGTGGCGCGAGCGCTACGAATCGATTTCCGACTTCGAGCGGCATCTGGCGCGCAACGGCACGGTGATTCTCAAGTTCTTCCTGAACGTGTCGCGCGCCGAGCAGCGCAAGCGCCTGCTCGACCGCCTCGACGAGCCGGACAAGAACTGGAAGTTCGAGGCCGGCGACCTCGCCGACCGCGCACGCTGGAACGACTATCAGGCGGCCTACGAGGACCTGCTCAACGCGACCTCGAAGTCCTGGGCGCCGTGGTACGCGATCCCGGCCGACGACAAGCCGTACATGCGCGCGACGGTGGCGGCGCTCATCGTCGCCCGGCTGCGCCAGCTCGACCTGCGCTACCCGCGGCTCGACGCCGACGCACGCGCCCAGCTCGCCAAGCTGCGCAAGCAGCTCGAAAGCGAGTGAGCCGGCGCGCCGGATTCTAGGGTTCCGCGTTCGAGGCGCGGTCGGCGCGGAACAGCGGCACCAGCAGCGGCGGCGCGATCATCGTCGTCGCCACCGCCATGAACAGCACGATCGCGAACACGTGATCGGAGATCACGCCGAGGCCGAGGCCGATCTGCGCGACGACGATGCCGACCTCGCCGCGCGGCGCCATGCCGACGCCGATCTGCGCGGCGCGGCGCCAGCCCAGATGGATCGCGCCGAGGCCGCAGCCGAAGAACTTGGTGACGACGGCCAGCAGCGTGACGATCACCGCGGCGAGCAGGGTCTCGCTGCTGGCCAGCACGTCGAGCTTGAGCTGCATGCCGATCGCGACGAGAAAGAACGGCGTGAAGAACTCGGTGATGCCGCGCACCTGCTGGTGGACGTCGTGCGAGCCCTCGGTCGCCTCGGCCAGCGCCATGCCGGCGAGGAAGGCGCCGATGATCGCGGCGATGCCGATCTCGGCGGCGACCGCGGCGAGGCCGAAGCACAGCACGATCGCGCCGGCCAGCAGCGAGTGGCCGATGCGCATCGAGACGAGGGTCGGCGTCAGGCGCGTCATCACGCGCGAGCCGACCGCGGCGACCAGCAACACGAAGCCGATCGACAGCGCCGCGGTCAGGCCGATCTCGGTGTAATTGATGCTGCCGCCGGCCATGCTCGCCACCACCGCCAGCACCAGCAGGCCGAGAATGTCGTCGATCACCGCGGCGCCGAGGATCACGCGGCTCGAAACCAGGTGCAGCAGGCCCATGCCGGACAGCACGCGGGCGGTGATGCCGACGCTGGTCGCGACCATCGCCGCGCCGAGGAACAGCGATTCGATGTCGCTATGTCCGGTTGCGGACATATAGCCCCAGCCGGCGACGAAGGGCACGGCGACGCCGAGCACGGCGACGGCGCCGGCGGTGCGGCCGACCTGGGCGATCGAGCTCGGCTTGGTCTCGAGGCCGACCGAGAACAGCAGGAAGATCACGCCGAGTTCCGACAGCGTCTGCGTGAGCAGGCCGGGCTCGACCCAGCCGAGCACGCTCGGGCCGATCAGCACACCGGCGAGGATCTCGCCGACCACCGAGGGCTGGCGCAGGCGCTCGAACACTTCGGCCAGCAGCTTGGCCGCCGCGAACATGATGAACAGCGTCAGCAGCAATTGGTCGGAATGCGCGGCGGCCTCGGGCGCGGCGCTCATGGGCGGACTCGGGTGGTGTTCATGATCGTGACACTGTGGCGCGCCGGCGGCGGACGATCAAGGCGGCGCGCGGGGATTCAGTCGGCGTCGTTGTCGTCGGGCAGCGGCAGATGGTGGACGTGGGCGCCGCGCTCGCCGCGCAGCGCCAGACGCAGCATCGCCTCGGCGACTTCGTCGGCCTGCACCGGCCGGTAGCGCTGCAGCGGTCCGGCGGCCAGCTTCGCCAGCAGCGGCGCGAAGCGCTGCGCGTAGGCTTCGCCGCGGCGGAACTCGCGGCGCTCGCCGAGCAGCAGCGACGGCCGCACGATGTGCACGGCCTCGAAGCCGACCGCGCGTACCGCCGCCTCCATGCGGCCCTTGACGCGCGAGTAGTAGGCGAGCGCGTGCTCGCTGGCGCCGACCGCGGAGATCACGATGAACTGCTGGGCGCCGGCCGCGTGCGTGGCGCGCGCCAGGTCGACGACCATGCGGTAGTCGACATCGGCGAACGCTTCCTTGGAACCCGCCGCGCGCAGCGTCGTGCCGAGGCAGCAGAACACGTCGTCGACCGCGAGCGCCGTTCCGAGTGCGGCGAGGTCGCCGAAGTCGGTGATGATCGTCGTCAGCTGCGGATGCTCGATGTCGAGCGGCCGCCGCGCGAGCACAACCACGCGCGTGTACGCCGGGTCGCGCAGCAAGCGGTCGACCACGCGATGCCCCACCAGCCCCGACGCTCCGGCGACGAGTGCGCTGCGCTCCATGCGATCCTATCCCCTTGTTGTCTACCGCCTGTTCGTGTGGCGCCGGATCGCGGCGCCGCGAAGCATTGCGGCCCTATATACCGCATCGCCGCGCGCGCTGGCAGTATGACGCCGCACCGAGAGCCGCCATGTCCCCTGTTTCCGACCGTTTCGAATTGCACGGCCGTCTCGCCGCCGACACGCTGCGCGTCGGCGACTGGCCGCTGTCGCGCGTGCTGCTGATGAACGACGCCCAGTATCCGTGGCTGATCCTGGTGCCGCGCCGCGCGGCGATCCGCGAGATCCACGAGCTCGACGAGGCCGATCAGCAGCAGCTGCTGCGCGAATCCAGCGCGCTCGGCCGCGAGCTGATGGCGCTGTACGGCGGCGACAAGCTCAACGTCGCCGCGCTCGGCAACATGGTGCCGCAGCTGCACGTGCACCATATCGTGCGTCGCCAGCGCGATCCGGCCTGGCCGGCGCCGGTCTGGGGTCGCCTGCCGCCGCGGCCCTACGACGCCGACGATGCCGAGGCTGCGCTGGCGACGCTGCGCCGACGATTGGCCGAACACTTCGTGCTCGACGTCTGAGCGGCGCTGGCCGGCGGCGGCGGCCTGTTCCTAGACTCGCCGACCGATAACGGGAGGTCAGGACATGGATACGGTCGCGGGCAAGACGCTGCTCATCACGGGCGCGGCGATGGGCATGGGCAAGCTGTACGCGCAGCTCGCGGCGCGCGAGGGCGCCGCCGCGATCGCGCTCTGGGACATCAACGCCGTCGAGCTCGACAAGACCGCCGCCGAGCTGCGCGCCCAGGGCCTGCGCGTCGTCGCCCAGGTCGTCGACGTCGCGCAGCGTGCGGCCATCGCCGCCGCCGCCGCCGAGCTGCGCACGACGCTCGGCACGCCGGACATCCTCATCAACAACGCCGGCATCATCCGCGGCAAGTACTTCTGGGAGCACGATCCGCAGAAGGACATCGAGATGACGATGGCGATCAACGCGCTGGCGCCGATGTACATCGCCCGCGAGTTCCTGCCGGACATGATCGCCGACCGCACCCGCGAGCGGCGCATCGTCAACATCTCCTCGGCGGCGAGCCTGGTGTCGAATCCGCGCATGAGCGTCTACTGCGCGTCGAAGTGGTCATGCACCGGCTGGAGCGATTCACTGCGCCTGGAGCTGGCGCAGGCCGGCCACGCGCACCTCAAGGTGCTGACGGTGTGTCCGACCTATATCGCGACCGGCATGTTCGACGGCGCCAAGCCGATGCTGATGACGCCGGTGATGACGCCGCAGTACGTCGTCGATCGCGTCTGGCGGGCGATGAAGCGCGGTCGCGGCCGCCTGATCCTGCCGTGGACCGTGTACCTGTCGAACGCCCTCAAGGGCCTGCTGCCGCTGCGCCTGTTCGACTGGTTCGCCGACCACGTGTTCGGCGTCTACCACTCGATGGACGATTTCCGCGAACGCAAGTGATGCACGTGCCGGCGCCGTTCGTCGCGCGCCGGCATACGCTGCGGCGGTGTGTCCGTCGCGCGTTTGTGCGCCGTGACAAGCTGTGCCGGCCGGCGGCGATTGTCCGCTGCCGGCCGGCACCTTATAAAGGCGCGCCGGCCGCCAGGGCCGGTGCGGCCCAGGGGGGGGGTCATGAAAAAGCAAAAGCAAAGGATGGCGGTTCCGGCCGCGTCGATCGCGGTCGTCATGGCGTTCGCCGGCTGCGCGAGCGAGGCGCCCAAGCCGGCGGCGCCGAAGAACATCTCGGCGCCGCTGAAGGCGGAAGGCCTGCTGCCGCCCGGCGTGTCGGCCGCGCTCAAGGCCGGTGACGCGGTGGCGCTGAAGGCGCCGACCTCGCTGCGCCTGACGCCGCTGCCGAACGCGCAGGCCGGCGATCTCCTGCCGGCCGGCACCCTGGTGCGCCTCAAGTCGCGCGTGCTCAACGCCCGCGGCTCGTGGTGGCTCGTCGACGCGCCGAACGCGTCGGGCTGGGTCGTCGAGGCGGAGCTGCTCAGACCCTGAGGGCGGTGCGCCGCCTTCGGCGCCTGCAAAAGAAAAGCGCCGGACGGTGAGCCGTCCGGCGCCGCTTGCGGGACTGCCTGCGGCCCGCGCTCAGAACGCGTAGTTCCACTGCAGGCCGATGATCTGCAGGTGCGACTTGAAGCTGCCCGCGACGTGCCCCTGGGTCTCGGTCTCGCCGGCCGCGGTGCTGTTCGGATGGCCTTCGTAGTCGTAGCTGCGGTCGATGCTCTGGTTCTGGATGAACACGTAGCTGTAGGCCACGTCGATCGAGCTGCGCTTCGACATCTGCCAGGTCGTGCCGAGCGACAGCCACTGGCGGTCGTTGTCGGGCAGCGTCGGCAGCACGTCGGTGCTGCTCGTCACCGGCGACTGGTCGTACATGTAGCCGCCGCGCAGCTTCCACGCCGCCGTCATCGCGTACGAGGCGCCGACCGAGGCCTTCCAGGTGTCGTCCCAGTCGGTCTTGATGTAGGTCGTGGTGATCGGCTGGGCCTCGATCGTCAGGTGCTGCAGGCTGCTGTGGCCGGTCCAGGTGACGTCGCCCATCAGCGCCAGACGCGCGCTGAGCTCGTGGTAGGCGTTCAGCGACACCGACTGCGGCGTCGTCACGTTGAGGTGGCCGTGCGCGGTGGTCGGGAAGTTGGCGAAGATGGCGTCGGCGTACGGCGCCAGCGGGCCGCTGGCGATGTAGGTGGCCAGCGGTGCGCTGTTCTGCAGCATCGCGTCGCCGGCGAGCTTCTGCTTGATCTCCGAGCGGTAGGCGAGGCCGAAGCGGGTGTGCGGATTCAGTTCGTAGAAGTAGCCGAGGTTGTAGCCCAGGCCCCAGGAATCGCCCTGGATGTGGAAGCGCATGTCTTCGACGCCGAGCGCGCCGACCGCGAGCGCCTGCACGGTGCCCGCCGGCAGGCCCAGTTCGGAGCCGATGCCGTACATCGCCTGCGCGGCGCTGACCTGGCGGGCCAGCGCGCCTTTGGCGTACTGCGCGACCAGGCCGATGCCGAAGCTCTGGTGCTCGTCGAACTTGAACGACAGCGACGGGTTGATGTTGAGCATCTCGACCGCGGTCTTGGTCGCGTAGTAGCGGCCGGCGAAGCCGTTGTCGTACTCGACCTTGGCGCCGAACGGTACGTAGAGGCCGAGACCGGCGACGACGCGCGGGCTGAGCCGGTGCGTCAGATAGAAGTGCGGCACGAAGGTGGTCTTCACCGGATCGCCGCCGTTGTCGCTGTCGACCGGCAGGCCGAGGCCGTTGGTGGTCGTGCCGCGTTCCTTGAACTCGAGTTCCGGCAGCACGACATTGGCGATCAGCGAGAACTGCGTGCCGGCCAGGCGCGACATGCCGGCCGGATTGCTGTAGATCACCGAGGCGTCGTTGGCTTCGGCGCCGTTGGCGTTGGCGGTGCTCTGCGCGGTGACGCTCTGCGTGCCGAAGTTGTAGCCGGACGCGAACGCCGCCGGTGCGCCGAGCACGGTCGCGGCCAGCGCGGTGAGGCGGAAACTGCGAAAGAGGGGGGACATGCAGATCTCCAGTGGGGGGAAGCGTGGCGGCCTGACGGTCGTGGCGGCGAGCGTGGGGCCTGCAGCCCTCTCTGGCGCTTCGGGTGCGGGCGGGAATGTTGCCGCGGGCAGGGAAGCCTCGCCGCGTGCCCTTTTCGGGGTCTGTCCGTGACGGTCGCGCGGGGCCGCTATTGTCGAGGCCGCCGTGCGCGACTCGCTTGACGCTGGTCAAGACATTGCCGCCGTTCGTCGGCGCGTGATTGCGGTTTCACGGTAACCTCGGTTGCCGGCGCGCTTGGCCGCCGTGGCCGGTGCCGGTTCGCGCGACGGCGAACGCCGGCGCGGCGCCGGTTCGCTAAGATGCTCGGCACCCAAGACAACGACAAACAGGGGAACACGAATGAACTATTTCGTGACTGGTGCGACGGGTTTCATCGGCAAATTTCTGGTCGGCGAGCTGCTGCAGCGTGCCGAGGCGAAGGTCTACGTGCTGGTGCGACCCAGCTCGCAGGACAAGTTCGAGGCGCTGCAGGCGCGCTTCGGCGAGGCCGGCGAGCGGCTGGTCGCGGTGCACGGCGACGTCACCGAGCCCGGTCTGATCGACGAGGCCGAGCGCAAGAAGCTCAAGGGCCACATCGCGCACGTCTTCCATCTCGCCGCCGTCTACGACATGGCGATGAGCGACGCGCAGGCCGACCGCATCAACATCGAGGGCACGCGCCATCTCGTCGAGTTCGCCAACGGCCTCGGCGGCGACGTGCACCTGCACCATGTCTCGAGCGTCGCCGTCGCCGGCAACGGCTACAACGGCCGCTTCACCGAGGACATGTTCGACGAGGGCCAGAAGCTCGAGCACCCGTACTACCGCTCGAAGTTCCAGTCCGAGAAGATCGTTCGCGAAGAGAGCAAGGTGCCGTTCCGGATCTATCGGCCGGGCGTCGTCGTCGGCTCGTCGGAAAGCGGCGAGATGGACAAGATCGACGGTCCCTACTACTTCTTCAAGACCATCCAGAAGCTCAGCTACGCGGTGCCGAAGTGGCTGCCGCTGCTCGGCATCGAGGGCGGCAAGGTGCCGATCGTGCCGGTCGATTACGTCGCCAAAGCGATCGTCACCATCGCGCACGAGAAAGGCCGTGACGGTCAGTGTTTCTGCCTGATCCAGTCGAAGTCGCCGAGCGTCGGCGACCTGCTGCAGACCCTGCTCGAAGTCGCGCACGGACCGGAGTTCGCGCGCCGGCTCGAACTGCCGGCGCTGCCGCTGGCGATGCGCGAGCTGGCCGGGCAGGTCAAGGGCCACGTCGCCGGGACTTCCTGGGGGCCGGCTGTCGAGAAGCGGGTCTCGAAGGCGATCGGCGTGCCGCTGTCGGTGGTCGCCTACGTCGGCAACCGCACGGTGTTCGACGATCGCAACACGCGCGCCGCGCTCAAGGGCACCGGTGTGCAGTGCCCGGACATCCGCGACTACGCCGACAAGCTGTGGCAGTACTGGGAGAAGTTCCTCGACGTCGAGACCCGTGTGCCGCGCGGCGCGGTGCAGAAGCTGACCGGCAAGGTCGCCGTCGTCACCGGCGCCTCGCGCGGCATCGGCCTGGTGGTATCGAAGAAGCTCGCCGCGGCCGGCGCCAAGGTCGTGCTGGTCTCGCGCAAGCGCGAGAAGCTCGAAGAGCTGCAGCAGATCATCGAACTCGCCGGCGGCGAGGCGCATGTCTATCCCTGCGACCTCAACGACCTCAACGCGATCGACGAGTGCTCGCAGGCGATCCTGCGCGACTTCGGCCATGTCGACATCCTGATCAACAACGCCGGCCGCTCGATCCGCCGCTCGGTGTTCGAGTCGTTCGACCGCTTCCACGACTTCGAGCGCACCATGCAGCTGAACTACTTCGGCGCCGTGCGCATGATCATGAACTTCCTGCCGTCGATGGCGAAGCACAAGAGCGGCCACATCATCAACATCAGCTCGATCGGCGTGCTCGCCAACGCCGCGCGCTTCTCGGCCTACGTCGCCTCCAAGGCCGCGCTCGACGCGTTCTCGCGCTGCCTGTCGGCCGAGGTCAAGCACAAGAACATCGAGGTCACGGCGATCTACATGCCGCTGGTGCGCACGCCGATGATCGCGCCGACCAAGCTCTACGACTACGTGCCGGCGTGGTCGCCGGAGAAGGCCGGCGACACGGTGATGAAGGCGCTGCTGAGTCGGCCGAAGTCGATCGCCACGCCGCTCGGCACCGCCGCCGCGGTTTCGTACGCGCTGTGGCCGAAGCTCAACGACTACATCCTCAACAAGGGCTTCCATCTGTTCCCGTCGTCGGATGCCGCCAAGGGACGCCGGGAAGGCGCCAAGCCGACGCTGGAGCAGGTGGTGTTCGCCAACCTGTTCAAGGGCGAGCACTTCTAGGCGTCCTCCGGCGATTGCGGCCGCGCTTCGGGCCGGCGGCGACGGCCGCCGGCCTTTTTCCGTGGCGCCGGCGCTGGCCGTCGCGCCGGCGGCGATCGCGCTTGCAGCCAAGGCCGCGCGCTCGTGCCGGCGCTACAGTCGCGCTCAAAGCGCCGCGTCTTCGCACGCAGGCGCGCCAGCCCGAAGAAGAGGGGGAGAAACGATGGACAGGGAAGTCTCGTTCGCGCGCCGCGCGAAGCCGGCCCGGATGGCCGCCGCCGCCGCGCTGCTGACGCTGCTCGCCGCTTGCGGCAGCAGCCCGCCGCCGGCGCAGGGCGGCAGCGCCAGGTGGACCACGCTCGGCACGCGCGCCGAGCCGGCCGCGGCGGCGGCGCCGATCACCGCCAACGCCAAGGCGGTGTGGAGCGACTACGATCCGGCGCCGCTCTATCCGGGCACCAAGACCCTGCCGCTGCAGTACATCACGATGCGCGACGGCGTGAAGCTCGCCACCTACGTGACGCTGCCGGCCGATGCCGACGGCAACGCCGTCACCGAGCCGTTGCCGGTGGTGCTGGTGCAGACCAGCTACAACGGCGCCGCCGGCAGCGTCGTCAGCGCGATCGGCGGCGCCGATCCGTACATCGTCGAGCGCGGCTACGCGACGGTCGTCGTCGACGTGCGCGGCACCGGCCAGTCGCAGGGCGAGTGGGAGGCGTTCGGCGCGGAGGAGCAGGCCGACTACGCCGAAGTCGTCGACTGGGTGACGAAGCAGTCGTTCAGCGACGGCCGCATCGGCGTCTACGGCGTCTCGTATCTCGGCATCACCGCGATCATCACCGCCGCGCAGGGCCATCCCGCGGTCAAGGCGGCGTTCCCGATCGTGCCGATCGGCGACGGCTACCGCGACATCGTCTTCACCGGCGGCCAGGTCAATCCGACCTTCATCCCGATCTGGCTCGGCCTGGTCTCGGTGCTCGGCCTGACCAATCCGACGCTCATCACCGACCCGGCGACCGGCATTCCGGCGACGCTCGAGCATCTGCTCAGTGCCGTCACCAACTTCCAGGTGCCGACCATCCTGCGCGCGCTGGCCGGCGTGCCGGAGACGGCCTACGACGGCGACTTCTGGGCGGTGCGTTCGCCGCTCGAAGCCGACGGCGAGATCCGCGTGCCGACCTTCGTTGTCGGCGGCCTGCACGACCTGTTCCAGCGCAGCGAGCCGATCAGCTACGAACGCATCAAGCGGCACGCGCCGGCCAAGCTGCTGATCGGGCCGTGGACGCACCTCGAGGCGGCGTTCGGCGCCGGCCTGCCGGCCGACGGCGTGCCGCCGCTCAATCACATCCAGCTGCAGTGGTTCGACCAGTACGTGAAGGGCATGAAGGTCGGGGCCGAGCGCCTGCCGAACGTCACCCAGTACGTCACCGGCTATGAGCACTACGCGACGGCGAGCGACTGGCCGCATCCGGACGCGCGCGCGCAGCGCCTTTACCTGCGTGGCGACCGGAGCCTGAGCGAGGAGGCGCCGGCCGCGGACGAGAAGTCGAACACCGTCCTGCAGTTGCCGATCGAGGGCCTGTGCTCGATCAGCACCTCGCAGTGGACCGCCGGCATCCTCGGCTACCTGCCGCTGCCGTGTTTCGAGAACAGCAACACTGCCGAGACGCTGTCGGTGAAGTACGAGACGCCGCCGATGGCGGAGGACTACTACCTCAACGGTCCGATCCAGGCCGACATCTGGATGTCGACCAGCGCGCTCGACGCCGGTCTGTCGGTGCGCGTCGACGACGTCGACGAGAACGGCATCGCCAAGTCGCTGAGCAACGGCATCCAGACCGCCTCGCTGCGCGCCGTCGACGCCAGCCGCTCGCGCACGCTCGACGGCCAGATGATCCAGCCCTGGCATCCGTACACGCAGGACTCGGTGCAGGACGTCGGTTCGGGCAACGCCGTGCTGGTGCCGGTCGAGATCTTCGCGACCAGTGCGCTGATCGCCAAGGGTCACAAGCTGCGCGTCGCCGTCGGCGCCAGCGACCTGCCGCAGGGCGTGCCGCCGATCCCGACGCTGCTGCAGTCGCTGGTCGGCGCGCTGACCCTCTACAGCGACGCCGAGCACCCGTCGAGCGTGGTGCTGCCGGTGGTGCCGGCGAGCGCGCTCAACTGAAAGCGCCGCGCCGCCGCTGCCGCGAAACCCGCCGTCCGGCGGGTTTCTTTTTTTGCGCCGGCGCACATCGCGCCGACGACTGTGAAGCATCTGGCGGATCAGGGCCGCCGCATGCGCTTAAGGTCGCGGCGGTCAAGCCGATGGAGGTCGACGATGCTGCGCAAGACAATGGGAGGACTGCTGCTGGCGCTGCCGCTGGCGGCGACGGCGGCGCCGGTGGTCAAGCCGGGTCTGTGGAAGTCGGAGCAGACGCTCAACGGCGAGCGCAGCACCGAGCATGACTGCGTGACGCCGGAGGAGGCGCGCAGCGCCAACAACTTCGTCAAGGATTTGCCGAAGGGCTGTACGCTGAGCAAGGTCCGCGACGACGCGCGCGTGCTCGCCTACGACTACCAGTGCCAGAGCGCCGAGCAGAGCGGCAAGGGCCAGGTCGAGATCAAGGTCGACGCGCCGACCCACTACGTCATGCGCTACCGCTTCGACGGGCAGACGCGGATCGGCAAGGACGTCACGCCGGTCCGGCTCGACCTGCAGGCGGACAGCCGCTGGGTCGCGGCCGACTGCGGCGAATACGCCGACGACGACAGCGGTGACGATGGCGACGAGTAGCACGGCCGTACGGCGCGCAACGAAAAAGCCGGGCGATGCCCGGCTTTTTCACGTCCGCTTGCGACCCTTCAGGCCGTGCGCGCGTGGCGCAGGCGGCGCTGCTCGACGCAGGCGGCGAGGTGGCGCAGCAGCTCGGCGGTATCGTCCCAGTGGATGCAGGCGTCGGTGATCGACTGGCCGTAGCACATGTTCGGCCCGATGTCCTGGCGGCCCTCGACGAGATGCGACTCGATCATGCAGCCGATGATGCGCTCGTCGCCGCCGGCGATCTGGTGGCCGACGTCATGGCCGACGACGATCTGCCGCTTGTGCTGCTTGCTCGAATTGGCGTGGCTGAAGTCGATCATGACCTGCGGCCGCAGACCGGCCTTGGTCAGCGCCGCGCAGGCGGCGTCGACGCTCTTGGCATCGTAGTTGGTGCCGGCGCTGCCGCCGCGCAGGATGATGTGGCAGTCCTCGTTGCCCTTGGTCTCGAAGATCGCCACGTGGCCTTCCTGCGTCAGCGACAGGAAGCGGTGCGGATGCTTGGCCGACATCACCGCGTCGACCGCGACCTTCACCGAGCCTTCGGTGCCGTTCTTGAAGCCGACCGGGCAGGAGAGCGCCGAAGCCAGCTCGCGATGCAGCTGCGACTCGGTGGTGCGCGCGCCGATCGCGCCCCAGGCGACCAGATCGGTCAGGTATTGCGGCGTGAGGATGTCGAGGTACTCGACGCCGGCCGGGATGCCCATGTCGTTGAGCTTGAGCAGCAGCTCGCGGCCGACGCGCAGGCCCTTGTTGATGTCGAAGCTGTCGTTGAGGTCCGGATCGTTGATCAGGCCCTTCCAGCCGACCGTGGTGCGCGGCTTCTCGAAATAGACGCGCATCAGGATCAGCAGATGCTTGTCGAGCTGCGCGCGCAGCGTCCTGAGCTTCTCGGCGTACTCGACTGCGGCTTTCGGGTCGTGGATCGAGCACGGGCCGACGATCACCAGCAGGCGATCATCGCGGCCGTAGAGCACGTCCTGGATCTCGCGGCGCGCGTTGAAGGTCGTCTGCGCGGCGTTCTCGCTCGCCGGCAGTTCGGCCTGGACCTGCGCCGGCGTGGAGACCGGACGGATCGACTGGATTCGGGTGTTTTCGGTGACGAGACGCATGACGCGAACCTGCTTGAAACCTACATCGGGGCGCCGATGCTAGCAGGTTCGCGCGGACGCTGGGTGTTTCCCCTCAAGGCCGGGCCGGGCACAATCGCCGCCGATCCTTTCTCGCCGGACCGACCGATGCCGACCGACCGCCGTCTGCCGCTGCTGTGCGCCGTGCTCGCTGCCGCTGCCGCCCTGCCCGCCCGCGCCGCCGAGCCTTTCGTGTTCGGCACCTTCAATCAGGCGGCGCTGGCGCGTCACGCGCCGCTGCCGACGCCGCTGGCCGACGTCGGCGGCGGCAGCGGCGCGCGCGTCGCCGTCGACTGGACCAACGAATACGTCGCCGACCAGAACAGCCGCGAGTCGCTGCTGCTCGACGGCGAGAGCGTGCGCGTCGGCCTCGGCGGCCGGCTCGCGTTCGGCCGCTGGCAGCTCGCTGCCGAGCTGCCGCTGCTGTTCACCAGCGGCGGTTCGCTCGACAGCCTGATCGAGAACTGGCACGACTGGTTCGGCCTGCCGAACGGCGGCCGCGAGTACGAGCCGCGCGATCTGTACCGCTACCGCTACGTGCGCGACGGCCAGACCGTGCTCGATGTCGAGGATGGCTACAACGGTCTCGGCGACGCGCGCCTCGGCGTCGCGCGCTGCGGCGACGGCGGCGGCTGCTGGCGGGCGATGCTGCAGCTGCCGACCGGCGACGCCGACCGTCTCGCCGGCGGCGGCCTCGGCGGCGCGCTCTGGTACGAGCAGCCGTACGCGCTCGGCCGTTCCGGCGACTGGAGCGGCGCGCTCGCCGCCGGCGTGTCCGCGGTGCGCGCCGACGGTCCGCTCGAAGACCAGCAGAAGACGCTGATCCCGTTCGGCTGGGCCTCGCTCGGCTACGCGCTGACGCGCACGCTCGACGCCGGCGTGCAGCTCTACCTGCACGGCCCGCTCTACGACGACTCCGATCTCGACGCGCTCGCGCAGATGGGCGGCCAGCTCGCGTTCGGCTTCCGCTACCGGCCGACGCCGAACGTCTCGGCCTGGCTCGGCCTGCAGGAAGACATCATCACCGAGTCCTCGCCCGACTTTTCGATCCACGTCGCTGCCGACTTCCGTTAGGGCCTGCCAGGGCCAATGGCGTCGCTGTGGTGCCGCCGGGCGAGCCGCAGGCCCCGGGTCGCGTTCAGGGGGAAGGCGCGGAGCGCGCATCGGGGTGCTTGCCCGAGACGCGTTCCGCAACGCTGCACGGCGGCTCGCCGGGCGGCATCCCGAAGGCAGCGGCCCACGAACCGAGGCCTGCCGCATCGCCGGCCGCTCGCTTCGCGAACGGCCTCGTCGCTCCGGTACGACCGGTCCCGGTCGCTTCTCGTGCCTCGTGCCTCGTGCCTCGTGCCTCGTGCCTCGTGCCTCGTGCCTCGTGCCTCGCGCCGCGGCAGAGCGGACGCGGCCCCGGCGACGCCATTGGCGTGAACCCCCGCGCGCGCAATGCCGCGCGGCCGCCCGGATCGGGAAGACGATGCCTCGAACCGGCGCAAGCCGGGCGCGACGCTCGGTGCCGGACTGCCGCCGCGAACGTGCGGCGCGCCGAGTACCGCTTGCGGCGGCGCCTGGCAACGCCGTGATCCGTGACCCCTGGCGTGCCCGGCTTGTCGCGGCGCGAGGCGGACGCGTCGGACGCGCGCCAGCGGCGGCCGGCGGCCGCGCGCCGAAGCGCCGTGCGCGCGGTGCATGTGTGACCTGCCGGCGGCGTGTCGTCGATGCGGCCTGACTCAGATCATTGACAGTCTCGCGTGCGGATCGCACCTTTGCATGCATGGCCGAGCTCACGACGCAAGCCAGCGGAACCGTCGCCGCCGTGCGCAGTGGCATTGTCGACGTGCGCTTCGAGACCGGGCTGCCGGCGCTTGAGGAAATGCTGCGCGTGGCCTGGGATCAGCCGCAGATTCTGCTGCTCGAAGTGCAGGCCCATCTCGACGGGCGCACGGTGCGCTGCGTGGCGCTGCAGGACACGCATGGCCTGAGCCGCGGTGTCGCGGTCCAGCGCAGCGGCGGGCCGCTGCGGATGCCGGTCGGCGAGGCGGTGCTCGGGCGTCTGCTCGACGTCGCCGGCCAGCTCGGCGACCGCGGGCCGGCCCTGCCGCAGGACGTGCCGTACTGGCCCGTGCACCGCGCCGCGCCGCCGCTGGCCGCGCGCACGCTCGGCACCGAGCTGTTCGAAACCGGCATCAAGGTCATCGACCTGCTCGCGCCGCTCGCGCACGGCCGCAAGGCGGCGATGTTCGGCGGCGCCGGCGTCGGCAAGACCGTGCTGGTGATGGAGCTGATTCACGCGATGGTCGACCGCTATCGCGGTCTGTCGGTGTTCGCCGGCGTCGGCGAGCGCTCGCGCGAGGGCCACGAGCTGCTGCTCGACATGCGCCGCTACGGCATGCTGCCGCACACGGCGCTGGTATTCGGGCAGATGAATGAGCCGGCCGGCGCGCGCTGGCGCGTCGCGCTGTCGGCGCTGACCATCGCCGAATACTTCCGCGACGAGCGCAAGCAGAACGTGCTGCTGCTGATGGACAACGTGTTCCGCTTCGTGCAGGCCGGCGCCGAAGTGTCCGGTCTGCTCGGCCGCCTGCCGTCGCGCGTCGGCTACCAGCCGACGCTGGCGCCGGAAGTCGCGGCCCTGCAGGAACGCATCGCCTCGGTCGCCGGCGCCTCGATCACCGCGATCGAGGCGGTCTACGTGCCGGCCGACGATTTCACCGACCCGGCGGTGACCACGATCGCCACCCACCTCGACAGCCAGATCGTGCTGTCGCGTGCGATGGCGGCGGAAGGCATGTATCCGGCGGTCGATCCGCTGGCGTCGACCTCGGTGCTGCTCGACCCGGTCGTCGTCGGCGAGGCGCACTACCGGATCGCCGAGCGCGCCCGCGAGACCATCGCGCGCTACCGCGACCTGCAGGACGTGATCGCGCTGCTCGGCATCAACGAGCTCGGCGCCGAGGACCGCCGCATCGTCGGCCGCGCGCGCCGCCTGCAGCGCTTCCTGACGCAGCCGTTCGCGGTGACCGAGGCCTTCACCGGTGCGCCCGGACGCTCGGTCGCGCGCCAGGACACGCTGGCCGGCTGCCGCGCGATCCTCGACGGCGAATGCGACGACTGGGCCGAAGGCTCGCTGTACATGGTCGGCACGCTCGACGAGGCGCGCGACCGCGAGCAGCGGGCCAAGGTCGCGGCATGAGCCACGCGCCGCTGCGTCTGTCGGTGAGCAGCCTCGGCGCACTGCTGGTCGACGCCCAGCCGATCGTCGCGCTGCGCGCCGAAGACGCCAGCGGCGCTTTCGGCATCCTGCCCGGCCATGCCGATTTCCTCACCGTGCTCGACGTCGGCGTGCTCGGCTGGCGCGAGGCGGACGGTCGCCAGCGTTATTGCGCGGTGCGCGGCGGCGTGCTCACCGTGCGCGGCGGCGTGCAGCTCGACGTCGCGACGCGCGAGGCGATCGTCGACGACGATCTCGAGCGACTCGAAAGCACCGTGCTGCGGCAGTTCCACGAACACGACGATGCCGATCGCCGCGCGCGGACCGAGACCGTGCGCATGGAACTGCGCGCGGTGCGCGAGCTGCTGCGCTATCTGGAACCGGCCGAGGCCGGCGCGCCATGAGCACGGACGACCGCGATGCCGACCGTGACGACGCGCTGCTCGGCGGCGTGCGCCGGCGCAGCGCGCGGCACCGCAGCTGGCTGCGCGACGGTGAGCCGACGCTGGTGCGCCAGTTCGCGCGCGTCGGCGTGCTCGGCTGGCTGATCGTGGTGCCGGCCCTGCTCGGCGCCTGGCTCGGCCACCTGATCGACGCGAAACTGGGTGGCGGCGTGTTCTGGACCGCGCCGCTGCTGCTGGTCGGGCTGGCGATCGGCTGCTGGTCCGGCTGGAAATGGATGCATCGACCATGAACCTCGCCCCGCTGCCGTCCGCCGTCGGGCTCGGCGCCTGCGCCGCGCTGGGCTTCGGCCTCGGCTGGGCGTACTTCGCGCTGCTGCGCTGGAACACCGCGCTGTACCTGCGCGGGCGCCGCCGCGGCCTGGCGCTGGTGCTGCAGCTGCTGCGCTTCGCGGTGCTGGCGCTGGTGCTCTGGCAGCTCGCGCGCATCAGCGCCTGGGCGCTGCTCGCGGCTTTCGCGGGCTTTCTCGTCGCGCGCGTGCTGGTGCTGCGCGGAGCGCGCGCATGATCGTCTCGCCGCTGGCGTCCGAGGCGCTGTTCCATATCGGCCCGCTGCCGATCAGCGCCCAGGTGCTGACGACCTGGGCGATCATGGCCGTGCTCGCCGGCGGCAGCTGGCTCATCACGCGGCGCCTGAGCGTGGCGCGGCCATCGGTGGCGCAGGCGCTGGCCGAAAGTTTCGTCGAGGCGGTCGAGGCGCAGATCCGCAGCGTGATGCGCACCGAGCCGGCGCCGTACCTGCCGCTGGTCGCAACGCTGTTCCTGTTCATCCTCGTCGCCAACCTGTCGTCGCTGGTGCCCGGCAACGAGGCGCCGACCGCGCATCTGGAAACCGACGCGGCGCTGGCGGTGATCGTGTTCTTCTCCGTCATCGTCTTCGGTGTCCGCGCGCGCGGCTGGCGCGGCTATCTGCGCAGCTTCGCCGACCCGAGCTGGGTGATGATTCCGCTCAATCTCATCGAGAGCCTGACGCGCACCTTCTCGCTGATGGTGCGTCTGTTCGGCAACGTCATGAGCGGTGCCTTCGTGATCGCCATCGTGCTGTCGCTGGCCGGCCTGCTGGTGCCGATTCCGTTCATGGCGCTGGAAGTGCTGACCGGCGTCATCCAGGCCTACATCTTCACCGTCCTGGCGACGGTCTTCATCGGTGCCGCGATCAGCGAGGAAGGCGCCGAACCCCCCGCAGCCGCAACCCCGAGGCCCGAAGCATGAGCGCATCCGAGTGGATTCCCCTGGTCAGCATTCTCGGCGCCGTGCTCGCCGTGTCGTTCGGCGCGATCGGCCCGGCGCTCGCCGAAGGCCGCGCCGTCGCCGCGGCGATGGACGCGATGGCCCGCCAGCCCGAAGCGGCCAACACCATCTCGCGCACGCTGTTCGTCGGTCTGGCGATGATCGAGACGATGGCGATCTACTGCCTGGTCGTCGCCCTGCTGCTGCTGTTCGCCAATCCCTTCGTGCACGGATGAACATCGACTGGTCGAGCCTGGCCCTGCAGACGATCAACGTCGTCGTCCTGCTGTGGCTGCTGTGGCGCCTGCTCTACAAGCCGCTGCGCGGTATCGTCGCCGAGCGCCGCGCGGCGGTGACGCAGACGCTCGACGCGGCGCAGGCCGCGAAGGACCAGGCCGAGGCCGCGCGCGCCGCGCTGGAGCAGCAGCGCACGGCGCTCGACGCCAGCCGCGCGCAGGTGCTGGCCGACGCGCACAAGCAGGCCGAAGACGAGCGTGCGCACGTACAGCAGCAGGCCGCGCAGGAGGCCGATGCGCAGCGCAAGACGCTGCAGGCTGCGCTCGAACGCGAGCGCCGCGAGGCGACCGTCGCCGTCACTGCCGAGGCTTCGGCGCTGGCCGTGACGATCGCCGGGCGCCTGCTCGCGCAGCTGCCGGCGGCGACCGTGTTCGAAGCCTTCCTCGACCGCGCCTGCGCCGAACTGGCGCGCCTGCCGGAGGCGCAGGGCTTCGCCGCCGGCGACGACGTCGAATGCGTCAGCGCGCAGCCGCTCACCGAGGCCGACGAGGCGCGCGTGCGCCAGCGTCTCGCCGCCGCGCTCGGCGCGGCGCCGGCGCTGCGCTTCCGTACCGACGCGGCGCTGCTGGCCGGGCTCGAGCTGCACCTGCCGCACGCGCAGGTGCGCAGTCACTGGGCACGCGATCTGGCGCGCGTGCTCGACGCGCTGCAGCGTGATGCCCGCGCTGTCTGACGCGCTTGCCGGCTGGCGCGCGCGCGCCGAGGCGCTGGTCGGGCGCGTGCCGCTCGGCGTCGAGGCCGAGGCGATCGGCCGTGTGCGCTCGATCAGCGACGGCGTGGCGATGATCGAGGGCCTGGCCTCGGTACGGCTCAACGAGCTGCTGCGCCTGCCGGGCGAGCGCATGGCGTACGTGCTGACGCTGGAGACGGACCATGTCGGCTGCGTGCTGCTCGACGCCGAGGAAGGTCTGGGCGCCGGCGACATCGTGCGCGGCAGCGGCGAGGTCGTGCGCGTGCCGGTCGGCCCCGGCCTGCTCGGCCGCGTCGTCGATCCGCTCGGCCGCCCGCTCGACGGCCGCGGCCCGATCGTGGCCGAGCGTCACGACCCGGCCGAGCGGCCGGCGCCGCCGATCATCGAGCGCGATCTCGTCAGCCAGCCGGTGCAGACCGGCATTCTGGCGATCGACGCGCTGTTCGCGCTCGGCCGCGGCCAGCGCGAGCTGATCATCGGCGACCGTGCGCTCGGCAAGACCGCGATCGCCACCGACACCATGATCGCGCAGCGCGACAGCGATCTGATCTGCGTCTACGTCGCGGTCGGCCAGAAATCCTCGTCGACGGCGCGGGCGATCGAGGCGATTCGCGCGCACGGCGCGCCGCAGCGTACGGTGTTCGTGGTCGCCGGCGCCGCCGACGCGCCGGGCCTGCAATGGCTGGCGCCGTTCGCCGGCTTCACCATCGCCGAGTACTTCCGCGACCGCGGCCAGCATGCGCTGGTTGTGGTCGACGATCTCGGCAAGCACGCCGCCGTGCACCGCGAACTGGCGCTGCTGACGCGCCAGCCGCCGGGCCGCGAGGCCTATCCGGGCGACATCTTCTACGTGCATGCCCGCCTGCTCGAGCGCGCCGCCAAGCTGTCGGCCGAAAAAGGCGGCGGCTCGCTGACCGCGCTGCCGATCATGGAGACCGAGGCCGGCAATCTCAGCGCCTATATTCCGACCAATCTGATCTCGATCACCGACGGCCAGATCGTGCTGGCCAGCAAGCTGTTCTACGCGGGCCTGAAGCCGGCGGTCGATATCGGCCTGTCGGTGAGCCGCGTCGGCGGCAAGACGCAGAATCCGCTGCTGCGCCGCGCCGCCGGTTCGCTGCGGCTCGACTACGCGCAGTTCCTGGAGCTGGAGGCGTTCACGCGCTTCGGCGCCACCGTCGATGCGCGCGCCCAGGCGCAGATCACGCGCGGCCAGCGCATCCGCGCGGCACTGGTGCAGGCGCAGTACGCGCCGCTGTCGCTGGCCGAGGAGATCGCATTGCTCAGCGCGCTGCAGGCCGGCGTGCTCGACGCGATCGCCGTCGAGCGCGTCGCCGCTTTCCGCGCCGCGCTGCCGGGCTGGCTGGCCGGTGCCGGCCAGCGCTTTGCGGCGGCGATCGACGCCGGCGCGCTCAACGACGCGCTGCTGGCCGAGATGATCGCGGCGCTGCGCGCGCTCGCCGCCGGACTGGCGGCCGCATGAGCGAGCGCTACACCGAACTCGAAGCGCGCATCGCCGGCGTCGAGCAGTTCGGCACCGTGGTGTCGGCGCTGCGCGGCATTGCCGTCACCTATGCCCAGCAGGGCCGCCAGCGGCTGGCCGGGGTCAGCCGCTATGCCGACACCGTGGCCGAGGCGATCGCGCTGGCGCTGAGCCTGCAGGCGCCGGCCGCGGCGGTGCCGCCGGCGGCGCGGCGCGGACCGCCGGCGCTGCTGCTGTTCTGTGCCGAACAGGGTTTCGCCGGCGCGTTCAGCGAGCAGGTCTTCGATGCCGCGCCGGACGCCGCGCAGTCGCCGCTGCTGGTGGTCGGCCGCCGCGGCCTGCGCGTCGCCGCGGCGCGCGGCCTGACGGCGGCCTGGTCGGTGCCGATGATCGCGCAGCCGGACGGCGTCGCCCGGCTCGCCGAGCGCATCGCGCTGGAGCTGGTGCGCCGCGTCGGCGGCGGCGAGACGGTGCGCGCCGAGATGCTCTACACGCAGCCGGCCGAGCGCGGCGGCACGCGCGTCGAGCGCCGCTCGCTGTTGCCGCTGGACCTGCGCCGCTTCGGCGCCGTGCGCCGCGGTCCGCCGCCGCTGATCCAGCTGCCGCCGGCCCTGCTGCTGCGCCGCCTCGCCGAGGAATACCTGCGTGCCGAACTGGCTTCGGCGATCCTGCACAGCTTCACCGCCGAGAACGTGGCGCGGATGACGGCGATGAGCGCGGCGCGCGACAACATCGACAGCCGCCTCGACGCGCTGCAGCGCGAGGCGCGCCGCGCGCGTCAGGACGAGATCACCTCGGAGCTGATCGAGTTGGCGGCCGGCGCCGAGGCGCAGCGGACGCCGGCCTGAGCCTCAGGCGAGATCGAACAGCAGCAGCTCGGCGGCCGCGTCGGCGCGCAGTTCGAGCGCCGCTTCGCCTTCGAGCGTCAGCGCGTCGCCGGCTTGCAGGTGCCGGCCGCCGGCCTCGACGCTGCCGCGCGCGACGTGCAGGTAGTAGCGGCGCTTCGGGTCGAGCGTCTGCTGCAGCGTGGCGCCGGCCGCCGGCCAGGCGATGTGCAGCCAGGCGTCCTGATCGATATGGAACGGCGTGTCGGCGCCGCGCGGACCGACCACGGCCGCGAAGCCGCGGCGCAGCGTCTCGTCATCGAGCGGCGCCTGGCGGTACGAGGCCGGCTTGCCGGTCACCGCCGGCTCGATCCAGATCTGCAGCAGGTGCAGCGGCTCGCGCGCCGACGGGTTGACCTCGCTGTGCTGGATGCCGCGGCCGGCGCTCATCACCTGCAGCTCGCCGTGGCGCAGCACGCCGACGCCACCGGTCGAGTCGCGGTGGCGCAGCTCGCCGCCGAGCACGTAGGTGATGATCTCCATGTCGCGATGGCCGTGCGGCGGAAAGCCGGCGGTCGGCGCGACGCGATCCTCGTTGATGACGCGCAGCGCGCCGAAGCCCATGCGCTGCGGGTCGTGGTAGCTGCTGAACGAGAAGCTGTGATGCGCATCGAGCCAGCCGTGCTCCACATGGCCGCGCTCGTTGCCGGGTCTGACGCCGATCATCTGTTTTCTCCGGATACCGTGATCGGCGGACGGCTGGGCGCCGCCGCCGGAATGTGAGCAAAATAAGGGCGTGGTCCCCGCTGCAAAATCGGAATGTTTTGACCGGGTCCTTCAGGGCTACTGAACATGCGCTTGACTCTCGATGCCCTGGAAACGCTCGACGCGATCGACCAGCAGGGCAGTTTTGCCAAGGCCGCCGAGGTGCTGCACCGCGTGCCTTCCGCCGTCACCTACACGGTGCAGAAGCTGGAGTCGGACCTCGGCGTGCAACTGTTCGACCGCAGCGGCAAGCGCGCCAGGCTGACCGAGGCCGGGCAGGCGCTGGTCGAGCGCGGCCGCGAGCTGCTGCGCCAGGCGCAGAGCCTGGAAAACTGCGTCAAGCGCGTCAGCAACGGCTGGGAGACGCAGCTGACGCTGGCGGTCGACGAGATCATCCCGCTCGAACTGCTGTTCCCGCTGATCGCCGAGTTCGACGCGCTGGTCTCGGGTACGCGCATCCGCCTCGCGCGCGAGACCTTCGGCGGTGCCTGGGATGCGCTGATCGATCGCCGCGCCGACCTGACGATCGGCGCCGCCGGCGAGATGCCGCAGGGCTACGGCCTCGCCAGCCGGCGCTGGTGCTCGGTGCCGTTCGAATTCGCGGTCGCCCGCCACCATCCGCTCGCCGACCTGCCGGAGCCGCTGCAGTTCGAGCAGATCGTGCGGCATCGCGCCGTGGTCGCGGCCGACTCCTCGCGCAAGCTGGCGCCGCGCTCGACCGGCATCCTCGACGGCCAGGACACGCTGATCGTGCCGACGCTCGCCGCCAAGCTGTCGGCGCAGATCGTCGGCCTCGGCATCGGCTTCCTGCCCGAGTACATGGTGGCGCCGCATCTGGGCAGCGGCGAACTGATCCGGCGCGAGATCGAGGCGCCGCGCGCGCCGGCGATCCTGCACGTGGCCTGGCGCGCCGGCGAGGAGGGGCGCGCGCTGGCGTGGTTTCGCGAGCGCGTGCTCGGCGACACGCAGCTGCTGCGCGATCTGCACGCGCCCGAGGCGCGCGAGCCGAACCTCGGCACGCCCTGAAGCCGGCCGCCGCTCAGAGCAGGCCGAACGCGCGCAGCAGGCCGGCGAACAGCACCGCGAAGCCGCCGACCTCGGCGATCACCAGCAGCGCCATGAACGCGGCGAGACCGTGCTTCGGCAGCGCGCGGCGGCCGAGGCGCTGCGGGCGGCGGAACTGATTGTCGGTGTCGTCGAGCCAGCCGTGCAGCACATAGCCGCCGATCGCCGCGGCGAAGAACGCCAGCGGCAGCGCCGTCGCCCACAGATTGACCGCGGCGCTCCACGCCGACAGCTGCGCGAACTGCGCGAGCAGCAGCGCGGCGAAGGCGTACAGCAGCGCCGCGCGGTGGGCGATGTCGACATAGGCCGGCGCCTGCGCGTCGTCGCGCTGCGCGATGTGCGCGTACTTCCAGATGCCGCTGACGAGGCCGGCGAGAAAGAAGACGCCGGCACCGAGCAGCGCGAGGCGCGCGGCCGGTACCAGTGCGGCGGCGTCGGCGATCACGGCCGGTCGCGCATCGGCACGAAGCCGGGCTGCGCCTCGACCCGCGCGAGCCAGGCGCGAATCTGCGGATAGTCGGCCAGCGAGTAGCCGCCCTGCGGCGCGACATGCGTGTACGCCCACAGCGCGATGTCGGCGATCGTGTAGGCGTCGCCGGCGAGGAACGGCGTTTTCTGCAGCTGCGTCTCCATCACGCCGAGCGCGGCGTAGCCGCGCGGCATCGTCTCGCGAATCTTCTGTGCCCACTCCTCGGCCTTGCCGAGGTAGTGCACCCAGAAGCGCACGGTGGCGATGTACGGCTCGTGGCTGTACTGCTCGAAGAACAGCCACTGCAGGATCTGCGCGCGCTGCCAGCGCTCGTCCGGAAACAGCGGCGAGCCGTCGGCGAGGTAGCACAGCATCGCGTTCGACTCGGCGAGACGGCGGCCGTCGTCGAGTTCGAGCAGCGGCACGCGGCCGTTCGGGTTCTTGGCGAGGAACTCCGGCGTGCGCGAGGCGCCGTGCAGGATGTCGAGCTCGCGCCACTGGAAGGGCATGCCGAGCTGGTGCATCAGCAGGGCCGGCTTGTGGCAGTTGCCGGATCCGGTCATGCCGTAGAGGGTCAGCATCGCGGTGGACTCGGTGAAGGGTGGGCGTCGTAAGATCGCGGCGCGGCCGGCAGTATCGCCGGCGCCCGGACGAAGTCAAACGCGGCGGCGCGGCGCTGCCGGCGCGCGGCGCAGGGAGGCGGCATGGACGATCAGGGCTTGCAGGATCTGGTGCGGGCGGCGGCGAGCCGCGTGCCGCTCGATGCCGCGGAACTGCTGCGCGGCGAACCGGCGGAGCGCGTGGAAGCGGTGCTCGAACGTCTGCCGCGACAGTTCGCGCGCGACGTGCAGACGCATCTGCCGCCGGGCCTGCGTCCGGTCGAGACCGCGACCACCGCGCTCGAACTGCCCGGCACCGTCGCCGACCTGATGGAGCCGCTCGCCGCCGTGCTGCCGGAAAGCGCGACGGTGCAGGACGCGATCGAATTCCTGCGCGCCAGCCGCGATGCGCGCCAGATCACCTATCTCTACACCAGCGGCGCCGACGAGCGCCTCAGCGGCCTGGTCGTGATCCGCGATCTGCTGCTGTCGCGGCCGGACCAGACGCTGTCCGAGCTGATGCTGCCGTCGCCGTTCGCGTTCGCCGCGTCGACGCCGGCCGGCGAGGCGATCAAGGCCGCGGTGCATCGCCACTATCCGGTCTATCCGGTCGTCGATGACGCCGGCCGCGTGCTCGGCACCTTGCGCGGCTGGCGGCTGTTCGAGCGGCAGGCGATCGAGATCACCGCGCAGTCCGGCCAGATGGTCGGCGTCGACAAGGAGGAGCGTGTCTACACCGGGCTGTGGCAGGCCTTCCGCATGCGCCACCCGTGGCTGCAGATCAACCTGCTGACGGCGTTCGTCGCCGGCTTCGTGGTTTCGCTGTTCGAGGGCACGATCTCGCAGATCGTCGCGCTCGCCGCCTTCCTGCCGATCCTCGCCGGGCAGAGCGGCAACACCGGCTGCCAGGCGCTGGCGATCACGCTGCGCGGCCTCACGCTCGGCGATCTGGCGCGCTATCCGGTGCGCCGCCTGATCGGCAAGGAGCTGCTGCTCGGTGCGCTCAACGGCGCTTTCACCGGCGCGGTCGCGGCGGCGGCGATGTGGTGGACGGCGGCGCACGGGCACAACCCGCAGGCGCCGATGCTGGCGCTGGTGATCTGGCTGGCGATGGTCGGCGCCTGCACGCTGTCCGGTCTGTTCGGGGTGATGGTGCCGCTGCTGCTGCGCCGCTGCGGCGCCGATCCGGTCACCGCTTCGAGCATCTTCCTGACTACCGGCACCGACATCGCCGGCATGGGCCTGATGCTGCTGCTCGCCAGCACATTGGTGCTTTGAGCGGCGCCCCCCGAAGTGGGGAGGCCGGCCGCCGGCCCGGCGTAAAGATCGGGGAAAACCCGGTAGTAAAACGACACTGAGGAAATCTCAGGCGCCGCCGACGCGGCATTTTCCTGCGCGTGCCCGGCACCGTTGTTGCTCAGATCAGACCCGGGAAATTCAGGATTCGACGGTCAGAACCGTCACGGGGGCTATTCATGAAGCGGGTGATTCTGACGGGCGCGCTGCTGGGCGCGGCCGCGGCGGCGAGCGCGTCCGGCGGCCAGCCGGCCAACTACGACGCCTTCTGGGCGCAGCAGCAGAAGACGGCGATCGCCGCGGCGCTGGCGGGCGGTGCGGCGACGGCCGACGCCGCCGCGCTCGGCGGCGCGAGCTTCGTCTGGGCCGCGCGCGACGCGCGTGCGCCGGTGGTCGGCAAGATCGGCAAGGCCGCGCGCAAGGCGCAGCTCGAAACCTTTGCCCGCCAGTATCTGCGCAAGGCCGCCGGCCGCCTGGCGCTGCCGGCCTCGAGCGTCGAGAGCGCGACGCTGCTCGACCTGCAGGACCGCGGCCACGGCCCGGTCGTCGCGCGCTTCGCGCAGCGCGTCGGCGGCATCGAGGTCTTCAACCGCCGCGTCAGCGTCATGCTCGACGCCAGCGGCCGGCCGGTCGCCGCGTCCGGCTACTTCGCCGCCAGCGCCGCCGTGAAGCAGGCTGGCGCCTTCGCCGGCAGCGGCGGCGCGCCGGCGGTCAGCGCCGCGCTGCGCCGGCTCGGCGTCAGCGTCGCCGGCAATGACGTGCGCGCGACGCAGGCGCGCGGCGGCTATCAGTCCTACGCGCTCGACGTGGTGCCGGACGGCTTCGCGCTGAGCCGCGCGCCGCGCAGCAAGGCGGTCTACTACGCGCTCGCCGACCGCCTCGTGCCGGCCTACTACGTCGAGGTCTTCGGCCGCCGCGCCGGTGCGCCCGGCACGGTCGCCTGGTCCTTCGTGTTCGGCGAGGACGGCAGCACGCTGTTCGCCAAGGATCTGGTCGCCTACGAGGCGGCCCAGCCGTTCACCTATCGCGTGTTCGCCGACGCCGCCGGCATCCATCAGCCGTACGACGCGCCGCTCGGCAACGGCTATCTGCCGTTCCCGGGCCACGCGATCGACGAGGTCCTGCCGCGCGTCAGCGCGACGGCCAACGCCGTGACGCTGGTCAGCGGCCCGATCTCGACCGGCGATCCGTGGCTCGCCAACGACGCCACGACCACCACCGGCAACAACGCCGACGCCTTCCTCGATACCGGTCCGCAGCTGGGCCTGCCGCTGAACCTGCCGGACCCGATCGGCACCATCACCGGCGACGGCTACATCCCGGGCTCGGGCGATCTGCGCGTGGCGCTGAGCGGCGAGCGCAGCTTCGACTATCCGATCCACGCCGACGACGATCCGTCGACCGCGGACGCCAAGAACGCCGCCATCGTCAACCTGTTCTACATGAACAACTGGCTGCACGACTGGTGGTACGACCACGGCTTCGACGAGGCGTCCGGCAACGCGCAGAACGACAACTACGGCCGCGGCGGCGTCGACGGCGACGCGATTTCGGCGCAGGGCCAGGATTCGTCCGGACGCAACAACGCCAACATGGCGACGCCGGCCGACGGCAGCTCGCCGACGATGCAGATGTATCTGTTCGACGGTCCGCTGCGCGGCGAGGTCGCGATCACCGCGCCCGAGCCGTCGGCGCCGCTGAAGTTCACCGGCGCGAGCTTCGGTCCCAACACCTTCGACCTGAGCGGCGACGTCGTGCTCGCCGCCGATATCGTCGGCGAACCGACCGACGGCTGCGCCGGTACGCTGAGCCTGCCGATCACCGGCACCACGATCCCGGCGCCGCCGCAGCCCTCGCTGCTCGGCAAGATCGCGCTGATCGACCGCGGCAACTGCTCGTTCACGACCAAGGAGCAGTTCGCGACGCTGTCCGGCGCCAAGGCGATGATCGTCGTCAACAACGGCGACGGCGATCCGATCACGATGGGCAACGCCGATCTGCCGATTCCGATCGGCCTGTCGACCGATCAGCTCTACCTGCTGCCGGCGGTGATGATCCGCAAGGACGACGGCCAGGCGATCAAGGACCGGCTCGCCGCCGGCCAGACCGTCGGCATGCATCTGCAGCGCGAGACCTCGATCGACTACGACGGCACGCTCGACGAGCTGGTGATCTCGCACGAGTACTTCCACCACGTCAGCAACCGCCTCGTCAACGACGGCTCCGGCCTGTCGAACACGCAGGGCGGCGGCATGGGCGAGGGCTGGAGCGACGTCGCCTCGCTGCTGCTCGCGGTGCGGTCGGAAGACCGCGAGGTGGCCGGCAACGAGCGCTACCAGGGCGCGTACCCGACCGGCTTCTACGTGATTCCGAGCTACTACTTCGGCATCCGTCGCGCGCCGTACTCGACGCAGATGACGGTCAATCCGCTGACCTTCAAGCACATCGAGACCGGCGTGGCGATCGAGGGTGCGCCGATTGCGTTCGGCGCCGACGGCGCCGACAACGCCGAGGTGCACAACGTCGGCGAGGTCTGGGCCAACATGCTGTGGGAGGTCTACGCGGCGCTGCTCAACCAGCACGATTTCGCCACCGCGCAGGCGCGGATGAAGGATTACGTGATCGCCGGCCTGAAGATGACGCCGTCGTCGCCGACCTTCACCGAAGCGCGCGACGGCGTGCTCGCCGCGGCGCTGGCGACCGACCCGGCCGACTACGCGCTGGCGGCGCGCGCGTTCGCCAAGCGCGGTCTCGGCCTGCACGCGGTCGCACCGGCGCGCAGCAGCACCGACAACGCCGGCGTCGTCGAAAGCTACGTGGCTTTCGCCGCGCCGGCGCCGACGCTGGTCGCCGGCATCGGCGCCACCGCCGACGGTTTCGACGGCTGCGACGGCGACGGCATCCTCGATGCCGGCGAGTCGGCGCGCCTGAGCTTCGCGCTGTTCAACAACGGCGCGTACACGCCGGGCGAGACCGTCACCGCGACGGTCGGCAGCGACGCCGCCGGCCTGTCGCTCGGCGGCGGCAAGCTCAGCTTCGTGGCGCCGGCGATCGGTCAGAGCGCGTACGCGACGCTCGACGTCGCGCTCGCGCAGGGCGTCGCCTCGCCGCTGAAGATCGCGCTGACGCTGGCGCTCGACGCGCCGGCTTCGGCCGATCCGGCCGTCGAATACCCGCCGGCGACGAGCCTCGAACTGCTCGCCAACTACGACATCGCCAGGACCGCCAACCACGACGACTTCGAATATCCGTCGATCGCGGCGTCCGGCTGGACGCGCGTCTCACAGGGCACGACCACGCAGTGGGAGATCGTCGACGACAACGACGAGCTCGGCAGCGGCCACGTCTGGTACGCGCCGGACCCGGAAACGGCGACCGACCTGTATCTGGTCACGCCGGCGTTCTCGGTGCCGGCCGGCGGCAGCTTCTCGGTGAGCTTCGACCACCATTACGACTTCGAGTCGCTGCTGCCGCTGCCGGTGATCGGCCTCGGCTACGACGGCGGCTTCGTCGAGGTCAGCGTCGACGACGGCGCGACCTGGACCGACGTCACCGATTTCGGCGCGAGCTTTACGAAGAACGGCTACAGCGGCAAGGCGCAGGTCACCGGCCATCGCGGCTTCGTCAACAGCAACCGCGGCATGAAGACCTCGGTGCTCGACTTTGCCCAGCAGCTCGCCGGCAAGACCGCGCGGCTGCGCTTCCATGTCGCCAGCGACGAACTCAACGGCGGCTACGGCTGGGCGATCGACAATCTCGTGCTCACCGGCAACAGCGGCGCCGTGTTCAATGCCGTCAGCGCCGACGACGCGCAGTGCACGGTCACGCCGCCCGGCGGGACCACGGGCGGTACGACCACGGGCGGCACCACGACCGGCGGCACGACCACAGGGGGCAGCACCACAGGGGGCAGCACCACGGGTGGGACCACGACCGGCGGCACAACCGGCGGCACGACCACAGGTGGCACGACGACGGGTGGCACCACGACGGGTGGCACCACCGGCGGCACCGGCACCACCACGGGCGGCACCACCGGCGGTGTCTCGACCGGCGGCACGAGCGACGGCAACAACGGCGGTGCGATGCCGCTGTCGGTGCTGCTCGGACTGCTGGCCGCGGCGCTCGGCCGTCGTCGCGCGCGGCGCTGAGCGTGTCGTGGGCGGCGGCTGCGGTCGCCGCCCACGGTCGCACCCGCCGCCGCGTTACGGGGCGGACCCGACGTGGATGCGGCACAATGCCGCGACATGCGCGACCTCCCGATCTTTCCGCTGTCCGCCGCCGTGCTGCTGCTGGCCGCCTGTGCGACCGAGCCGGCGCCCCGCCAGCAGATCCTCGACGCCTTCAAGGCCGCCGACGCCGATGGCGACGAGCAGCTGACGCCCGAGGAATTCGCCCACCTGCCGATGACTGGCGTGAAGTTCGAGGACGTCGATACCGACGGCAACGGTCGCATCACCTACGCCGAGCTGCAGAGCTACCTGGTCTGGCGTCGCGTGCAGGCCGACGGCAACCGGCTGCCGGCGTCGGGACCGGCGCCGCACCCGCCCTGAGGCGCGTACGGCGATGACGGCCCTCGATCTGGCGATCGTGGTCGTCGGCTTCCTGACCGCGACGCTGTCCGGCGCGGCCGGGCTCGGCGGCGGCACGATCCTGATCGGCGTCTTCTATGCGCTCGGCATGCCGCCGGCCGAGGCCGTGCCGCTGTTCGCCGCCGTGCAGTTCGTTGCCAACAGCTCGCGCACCGTCGCCTACGTGCGCGACGTCGAGTGGTCGGCGGCCGGCTGGTTCCTGCTCGCCGGCATCCCGGCGACGCTGCTGGTCGCGCCCTTCGTCGCCGGCGTCGACGGCAACATCGTCAAGCTGGTGCTCGCCGGCCTGATCCTCGCTTCGCTGGCGCCGCAGGCGCGCGCGCAGCCGCTGCCGGCGCGGCCGGCCTTCCTGATCGCCGGCTTTCTCAACGGCAGCGTCGGGCTGTTCGTCGGCGCCACCGGTCTGTTCGTCGGCCGCCTGTTTTTCCGGCCGGAGTGGCGCAAGGAAACGGTGATCGGCACGCTGGCGATGACGCAGATGCTCGGCCACGGCCTGCGCGTGCTCGCCTACGGTCTGGTCGGCTTCTCGGCGCTGGCCGCGCCGCAGCGTCTGGTGCCGCTGTGCCTGGCCGTCATCCTCGGCACGATCGTCGGCAAGCGCCTCAACGGCCGCATCAGCGAGCGCGGCTTCGCGCGCCTGTTCCGCGCCATCCTGGTGACGCTGTCGCTCAAACTGATCTGGGATGCCCTGAGAGGATACGGATGGATCTGAAGCTCGATGCCGCCGCGGTCGAGGCGCTGATTCGCGAGGGCCTGGTCGCCGCCGGTCGCGGCGGCCTGCGCGTCGACGAACTGCGTTCCGGTTACGCGCGCGTGCGCCTGCCGTTCGATGCGGCCATGCTGCGCCCCGGCGAGGTGATCTCGGGGCCGACGCTGTTCACGGCCGCCGACAGCGCGATGTATGCGCTGGTACTGGGCCACGTCGGCGCGCAGCTGATGGCGGTGACCAGCGACATCAACATCCGCTTCCTCGCCAAGGCCCGGCCCGGCGACGTGATCGGCGAGGCCAGCTTCCTCAAGCTCGGCCGTCGCCTCGCGGCGATGGAAGTGCGCCTGTCGACGGCCGCCGCGCCCGGCGTGACCGTCGCGCACGCCAGCGGTACCTACGCACTGCCGGGCTGAATGCCGGGCCATCCCCGTCAGGGTTTCCCGCACGCCTTATCAGCCTGAGGCTACCGCTCGGCGTTCGACGAGCCCGCGTCCCTTTCGCAGCGTCAAGAATTCGCGCCACAACTTCAATGACGCGGGCTTCGGGGACGCTTTTTGGCGACACGCATCGACATCATCGGGGCCATCGACCCCGCGCTGGCGTGTTCGCCTGATCTCGCGCTCGAACTCTTCGCCCTGCCGGCACAAGCGCTCGGCCACGACGGCGAGTTCACCGGCCGTCCGCTGACACGCATCCAGGCCTCGCCGCAGCACGTGCTCAAGCTGCGCCTCGCCGGTCCCGCGCAGGGCCTGCGCGAGCAGACCGAGGAAAGCCTGCTGCGCGAGCGCCTGTACGGCGTCTATCACCCGGCGCGCACCTGGCTGATCGTGAACGAGGACGAAGGTCCGCACGCCGGCGTCTGGCTCGGCAATGTCACGCCGCGGCTGCGCGCGCTGCATCTGCCGCAGGCCGAGGAAGACGCGATGGTGTTCTTCCGCCACGTGCGCGCCATGCTGCAGATGTATCTGCGCATCGCCGCGCGCTTTCGCGTGCGGCTCGACGAGGGCCTGTCCAATTTCGCGGTCGACGACGTCGGCCAACTGCATTACCTCGACGACGACGTCTATCCCTGGGACGACTTCGCGCATTTCAGCCAGTCGGTCGGCGTGCTGATCCGCAAGCTGCGCACGCTGACGCCGAAGTTCGCGCAGATGCTCGGCCAGACCGTGCGCCAGGCGATCATCGGCGAGTTCGGCGACGCCGGCGCCTGCCGGCGTGTCGCCGACGCCATCCGCGGCCTCTACTACAACGGCGACGAGCAGTCGCGCCGCCTCGACGGTTTCATCGAAGGGCTGCTCGGCGCGCAGCCGCATTCGCGCACGCGCGCGACGCTGCACGAGCAGCGGCCGTTCGCGCTGCTCGCCGACATTCACGCCAACCGTCCGGCGCTGGAAACGGCGCTCGCCGGGCTGCGCCGGCTCGGCGTCGATCGCGGCATCGTGCTCGGCGACATCGTCGGCTACGGCCCGCATCCGGCCGAGTGCATCGAACTCGTGCGCGACAGCGGTTTCGAGGTCGTGCGCGGCAATCACGACGACGCCGTCGCCGGCACCGGCGCGGCCGAAGGGTTCACCGCGACCGCGGCGCGTGTCGTCGAGTGGACGCGTCAGCGGCTCGACGACGAGGCACGCGGCTGGCTGGGACAGCTGCCGACGCGGCTCGAGCGCGAGGGCTGGGTGGCGCAGCACGGCGCGCCGATGGACCCGGCGTTCTTCCGCGCCTACGTCTACCGCATGACCTACGAGGACAATCTGCGCTATCTCGCCGGGCACGGCCTGCGCTGGGCCTTTCACGGGCACAGCCACATCGCCGGCATCTTCTACGCGACGCCGCAGCGCGACGGTTTCAGCGACGAGGCCGAGCAGTCGCTGCTCGACTATCGCGAAGCGCTGATCTGCCCCGGCTCGGTCGGCCAGCCGCGCGGCGGCAGCCTCGACGCGCAGTGGGCGGTGTTCAATCCGGCGACCACGCAGATCCATTTTTTCCGAGCGCCGTATGACGTCGAGCTGACGCTGCGCGACATGGCGGCGCAGGACTTTCCCGGCGCGCTGATGGACCGGCTGCGCACCGGTACCTGAAGGACGATCCCATGCAACGCACGCTCACCACCGCCGGGCTCGGCGACAAGGAAACCCTGCTGATCAAGTCCTACCTCAGCCTGCTGTCCGGCAAGACGCGCGAGCCGTGGGCGTTCCGCGACAGCGGGCCGGTCGACGCCTGCATCGCCGTGCCCGGGCTCGACGCCGGCAAGGCGCTGACGATCCGCTACGGCGGCGACGGCGAGCTGCGTCTCAACGCGCCGCTTCGCGTGGCGGCGGTGATCGCCGTGCTCGATCAGGCTTCGGCGTGCCTGGGCGCGGCGAAGTCCGCCGCGGCGCCGGCTGCCGCGACCGCCGCTGCGAGTGTCGCCGCGCCGGCCGCTCCGGCGACGCGCGGCGACGGCCGCGGCACGCTCGCCGAATGCCTGCGCTCGCGTCGCGACGACGAGACCGTGCTGCGGCTCAGCGATGGCCGCGCGCGGGTCGAGGCCGACTTCGTCGCCGGCCGCTACCGCAGCAGCGCGCCGCTGCTCGCGCAGCACGCGACCGCCGCCGACTGGCACCGCGACGACGCGCCGGCACCCGTTACCGCCGTCGAAGGCGCGCTGACCTGGCTGATGTGGATGGCCGGCGTCGGCGAGGCGCGCGTGCAGCCCGGCGTCTACCGCCTGCGTCGCTGGCCCGACTTCGGCGCGCTGCCGCACCGGCCGGAGTTCGTGCGGCTCGCCGCGCTGTTCGCGCGCCAGGCGACGTCGCCGGGCGCTGCCGCCGCCGCCGCCGCGGTGCCGGTGCCGGAGGTCGAGGCCTTTCTCGGCGGCTGCCTGATGGCCGGCTATGCCGGCAGCGAGGGTGCGCTCGCCGCGCCGCCGCCGCGGCCGGTGGCCACGCTCGACGACGGCGTGCGCGGTCTGCTCGGCCGCATCCGCCGCCGGCTCGGACTGTGATGATGACGACCGCCCGCAAGATCGTCTTCGCCGGCTCGATGGGCGCCGGCAAGACCACGTCGATCGCCGCGCTCAGTGAGATTCCGCCGGTGACGACCGAGGCCGTCAATCACGACCGCGCGCTGTTCGACAAGGACACCACCACGGTCGCGCTCGACTACGGCGAGTTCACGCTCGACGACGGCAGCCGCATCCAGCTGATCGGCACGCCCGGCCAGCTGCGCTTCGACTTCATGTGGCGCGTGCTTGCCAACGGCGCGCTCGGCGTGATCCTGCTGGTCGACAACTCGCGGCCGGCGCCGCTCGACGATGTGCGCGAGTACCTGCGCCATTTCCGCGACTTCGCCGAGGGCGCGCGCCTGGTGATCGGCGTCGGCCGCACCGAGTCGCACCCGCAGCCGACGGTCGATGCCTACGCCGATCTGCTCGCCGGCGAGGCGCTGCTGCTGCCGGTGCTGTCGGTCGACGTCCGCCGCCGCGACGACGTGCTGATGATGGTCCACGTCCTGCTCAGCCAGCTGGAGGCCTGCGCATGAACGCCGAATCCCTGCGCCAGTGGGCATTGCGCCATGCGCTGCCGCACCTCAGCCAGATGCGCAACGACGTGCCCGGCCTGCGCGGTGCCGTGCTCGCCAGCGACGACGGCTTCGCGCTCGCCGCCGCGATCGACGACACCGCGCCGACCGCCAAGCTCGCGGCGATGGCCGGCGCCATGTACGGCCTCTGCGCCGCGACCGCCCGCGAGGCCGGGCTCGACGGCTGCCGCGACATCATCGTCGACGGCGACAGCGGCAAGGTCGTCGTGATGTCGATCCCCGATGGCGGCGTGCACCACCTCGTGCTGCTGGTGCTGGTCGACGCGCAAAGCGCGTTCGGCCACCTGCTGCTGCAGTGCCGGAAGTGCTGCGTCGCCATCGGCGAGGAACTCGGCCGCTACGCGCGCGCCGCCTGAAGCTGCGTCCATCCCGTCATCAGTTCCCAATCCCCCCAGGTTTAACCAAGGAGAAGTCATGAAGAACCTCAACGAGATCTGCAACACGGTGCTGCGCGACGTCAACGAATCGCTCGCCATCGCCGTTGTCGACCTCAGCTCCGGCCTGCTGCTGTCGGTCGCCCACAACGTGCCGTACTTCACGCAGAGCTACCTCGATGCCGTCGCCGCCGCCGCCGTCGACATGTTCCGCGGCAAGACCGTGGGCACTGTCGAAAAGCTGCTGTCCGCGCAGCGCGGCCGCGAGATCACCAACTCCATCAAGGAAGTGCAGATGACCACCGAGGCCACCTTCCACTTCATGTCGGTGGTGCCGGACAAGCCGAACGCGCTCGCCGTGCTGATCACCACCAAGCGCGCCAACCTCGGCATGGGCTGGGCGGCGCTGCGTGCCGCGTTGCCGCAGATGAAGGCGTACTGTCCGTAAGGCGCAGAGCGCGTCAGGCGTGAATGCCCGGCTCGTCCGGGCATTTTTTTGCCTTCAGCGTTGCGGATCACGCGGCTCGTTGAGCATGCGCACGATCTCGTTCTCGCCGTAGGGACGGGCGTCCTTGATCTTCAGGCTCTCGCTCCAGTCGCGCGCGAAGTCGTGCTGCAGCCAGGCGTTCAAGGCCGCGGTGATCAGCATCGCCAGCAGTGCGCCGAGCCCCGCGCAGGCCATGTCCTTCTGCGCGTCCCAGATGTCGCCCTGCGTGCCGAGATAGGCGACGCCCAGGTCGCCGCCGAAGAACTCCGCCGCGCCCCATTCGACCAGCTCGTACAGCGCCGAGGTCGACAGCGTGAAATCCAGCGGCAGGAAGTAGCCCCAGAAGCCGCGCGCGTCGGCGACGCGCAGGAAGATCTCGCGCAGCGGGTACGCCAGCAGCAGGCCGTAGGAGAAGTGCACGACGCGATCGAAGTTGTTGCGCTCCCAGCCCAGCATCGCGTTGAAGCTGTGCCCGGTCAAGCTCCGCCACCAGGCCTCATACGGAACCTCCGCATAGGTGTAATGCGCGCCGACCGCGTGCAGGCAGAGGTAGATGAAGATCAGCGTGTAAGAGATGCGCGAGAAGATGAAATGCTTGTGCGAGGCCCACAGCCCGAGGCCGAAGGCCACGACCAGCGCGTTCTCCAGCATCCAGTCATGGCGGTCGAAGGGCGCGATCGCCAGGGCCAGCCACAGCGCCGCGTAGACGGCGACCAGGATGGTGACGTAGCGGCGGTAACCGGGGATATGCAGCGGCATCGTCGAGGCGTTTTCTTTCGGGCGGACCGGCCAAGCCTAGCGGGGTGCGCGTCGGCTTGCTCGATGCGGCCGGCGCCACCCGATGTGCCGCTACCGGGCTGTACTGCGATCCGGTTCGCGGGCGCCCACCAGCAGAAGCCACAGACAGGTGCCGATCTCGCCGATGGCGGCCGGCAAGCCCGCATAGTCCGAGACGGGTGTCTGGGCGTAGTTCGGAACGAGAAGCTCGCCGAACACGTTGATCATGTAGCCGAGGAAACCCAGCATCAGGAAGAGGCCGAGGAGTTTGGGCAGGAAGCCGGACTTCACGACCAGGTAGCCGAACGGGAGCAGCCACAGCCCCCAGAACAGCTTGGTGATGAGCAGGCCCGTGCCGTAAGCGCCGAGTGCCGCCTTCGCGGCGGCCAGCAAGGGTTCGGGGGCAAGGGCCTGGCCGAAATAGGGATGGGTCAGCAGCGACAGCGCGTCCAGCCGGTTCGCCAGGCTGGCCAGCCCGAGCGGCACGCTGACGACCGCGAAAGCCACCATGAGCGCCGCCGCGGAGCGATCGACATCGCGAAAAAGTTGAAAGAGCGCCAGCGGCAACAGCAGAAAGGCGACCTGCATGATCATGAAGCCGGCAATGCCGTAACGGAACAGCGGTTCGGAAGAAACGATGTTGCGCGCGGTCGCTTGAAAATCGTCCGCTACATTGATCTGCGAAGGGACATACGCCAGGCTGAACATGCCCGTGACGACCACGACGAGGTACAGAAGGCCGGCCAATCGGCTGATCTTGCGATGGGTCATCATGCGATCGCGTCCGTGTTGATGAAATGCCCGCGAGGAAATGGACCTTGCTGCAATCTGCGATTCGCGCCCGGCGACGGCCGCCTGCAGCGACGCATCAGGCCGATGGCTCCGGCGTGCGCGGCCAACGCCACGCATACCCGACCACGAGCAGGGTGAGCGCAACCTCGATCGCGGCAAAGAGCATGTAGAAAGCCCAAGCGCCGCCCAGAAGGATCAGCAGCATGATGGTGGCATAGAACAGGCCGGCCGCAATGTTGAGCCAGCGGGCGGCCACGGCCGGCAAGACGAGCGAAAGAAAGATCATGAGAGCGGGTACGGCCATCAGGCTCGCCGTGCCGAACAGCATTTCCTGCGAGACGGCCCCCAGCGCCATCTTCCCCTCCAGCATCTCCTGCAGCTTGCCGGGAACATAAAGCTCGAAGTAGTCGCCGTACACGTAGCAGAACATCACGCTCGCCCAGAGCGCGGACAACTTGCTTCGGGTGGGCATCCGCTCCTCAACCAGAGCACGCGAACTCATTTGTTTCCTCCATGTCTTCCTTCGCAGAAGAATATCCGGGTTCCATAACGGGGACGTCAACATCCGTCAGGAGGTTAGGCGCTCCCTGGAATCGTAATCTTCCCCACCTGAGCGACAACTCGTAACCAGAGCTTTCTGGCATCGTAACTGCCAGGAGGCATCATGAAGAAGTCGCGTTTTACCGAAACCCAGATCATCGCGATCTTGAAGCAGGCCGACGCCGGCATGCTGGTGAAGGATATCTGCCGCAAAGCCGGAATCAGCGAGCCGACGTACTACAGCTGGAAGTCGAAATACGGCGGCATGGAAGCCTCCGATCTGAAGCGGACCAAGGAGCTGGAAGCCGAGCTGTCGCAGCTCAAGCGGATGTACGCCGACCTGGCGCTTGAAAACCGTGCGATGAAGGATCTCATCGCAAAAAAACTGTAGGGCCGGACGCCAAGCGCGCAGCGGCCGGCTTTCTGGTCGATCAGCACGAGCTATCGATCGTTCGCGCGTGTGGCTGCGTTGGGTTATCGCGGTCAGCGTTCTATCGCGAGCCTGCGCACTGGACGGTTCGGGACGCCGAGGTGATCGCAGCGCTCGCATCTCTGGTCGAGGATCGGCCGAGTCGTGGTTTCTGGATGTGTCGAAAGCGGCTGCGCCGGCAAGGCAGGCCCTGGAATCACAAGCGCATCTATCGTGTGTACAAGCTCATGAAGCTCAACCTGCGCCGCGCCGCGAAGCGGCGGCTGCCGAAGCGAGAGCGTATTCCGCTGTACGTGCCGCGGCTGCCAGACAGCGTTTGGTCGGCCGACTTCATGAGCGACGCACTGATATGCGGTCGGCGCTATCGCCTGTTCAATGTCGTCGACGACTTCAACCGCGAAGCATTGCACGTCGAAGTCGACACGTCGCTCACCTCGGAGCGGCTGATCCGCGTCTTCGAGCACCTGCGGCAGACACGCGGGCTGCCGCAGGTCCTGCGCACCGACAACGGCCCCGAGTTTCTCGGCGAAGTCTTCACGCAATGGGCAAAGGCGGCCGGCATGGCGATCCAGTACATCCAGCCCGGAAAGCCCAACCAGAACGCCTACATCGAACGCTTCAACCGCACGCTGCGCAACGAACTTCTGGACCAGCATCTCTTTGCCCGTCTCGACGACGTCCGCGAGGCCGTCTACTGGTGGATGCTGGAATACAACGAGGAAAGACCCCACGACTCGCTCGGCGATCTCACGCCGATCGAGTACGCTCAAGCCGCCAGAAACTCTGGTTTTGAACTGTCGCCTTGACGGGGAAGATTACGGAATGAGCTGCCGAGACCCTGAAGCCGACATTTCTAACGGAACTGAAAACCCCATTAGCGGGCCCCATAGCCGCCCGCTTTTTTCAGGATGCGCATCGAAGGATTGCCTGCTAAACGCCTGTCGATGGCTCAGTGAACTGCCACGAACGTGCGGAGTCACATGCCGGCATGGAATTATGGCTTCCATGGGTTATGGCTCTAACGTCTGTATCTAACGCGCGGCGAAACCGTCACGTTCAGAACCCGTTTGGATATGAGGCCGATAAAGCGATCATTCTGCCCCATGGGCCTTTGGCTTTTCGAAGGCGGTAACTCTTAGCTCACCGCCCGTGAAGTATTCATCTTCCGCTGCTCCGGCGATCTCAGGTGAAAGGATGTCGATGCACACCTCAACCGGATATCCGCACACCTCAACGCAGCGGAGATTTGGATAAAAGCCTCGAACAATATGCCAGGGCATGACGTCATGTCGATCGGGCCCGTGCGCAGTCTCCCAGATGAGATTGTTATAGCAGCCGGACGGCTTCTTTGTGGATGTCACTTCGACTTCGAAAGAGTCCGGCGCTCCAAACACTCTAAGCGTGAGGGTTGAAGAGATCGGCTTCCTCACGTCGGCCGCGGTATTCAAGGGGAGACGAATTTCGACACTGCTGTCCGCAGCCGTGCTTTGCCATGCAGGCAAGCTCACCGCCAGCAGCGACAACACGATCCGTCTGTTCATTGTTAGAGCCAGAGCCCAACGCCCCGGTTCACCCGCGGCCCGGCTGGAGCGGCGAAGCCGCGGAGGCCGGGACGTCGGGTGGAACCGATGGTTGGGCGTCATTTGAGCGACGCTGGTTATCCATGTAGAGATCCAGATCAGGCGCCAACGACAAGGCGACCTGTACGCGAGTGCAAATGAAGTGTCTTGATTTGTGGTGAAACTCAATACCAACCCCCACGAGTTTTGGGTTAGTGGCGAGTCGTGTCAACGTATCTACCTCAAGATGCCAGATGCCACCGCCGCTCATTCCTTGAGGCTTGGGCACGAGGAAGCTGGCGCCATCATGTGTCTGGACTTTCTTGTCGGGGAACAAGATCGAGAAGTGACACTCTTGCGATTTGTCCTTGGTGCTAGAAACACTCGCCACTGTGTCGATATGACCAGTGACAAGATGAGTTGCGCGCGCTGGTGGCGAGAACTCGCGATAAATTATTTTATTGCGGGTCGATGGATATCCGGCGATCAGGTAGTGATGTCCAGGTTGTTTAGGGCGCACAGTCGAAACAACGGATAAATCGCTGAACCAATAAGCCTGCTTTAGCTTGATTGAATCAGATTCTGACAAAGCAATAAGCGCCACATCGGCGTCAGGTGTAATGCCTTTTTGGTAGTCCCAAGCAATACGGAACTCGCGAAGTAGGACCGGGCCATCCTCTGCCCAAGTAAACAGCGGTACTGGTCTATTGGCGTGATCAAAGCAGACATGCGCGGCTGTGATCAGAAAAGAATGCCGTGCACCTACAAACGGTATGGCTGAGCCGACGGTATGAATTTTTCCACCGTCGTCGAAAGAATAGAGCGGACAAACTCGACGATGCGATGTCTCGCCTATGTCTTTTAGAGGTGCAAGTATTGTCATCACACTCTTGGTGACGCCCAACGCACCAGCTCAGGCGCGGATTTGCCGTAGCGAAGCGGAGGCAAATATGGGGACTTCCTACGCAAAAGTGGACACCCGCTGGTTAGCCGCACAGTACTTCAAACTCTGCCGGTGTACGGTAGCCGAGCGATGAGTGTAGCCGCCGGGTGTTGTAGAAATCGAGATATTCAAGAATCGCACTTCGCAGCTCCTTGTCGGTGCTGAACGTCCTGCGGTGATACATGTCGGACTTCATCGACTTGTTCCAGGATTCGATATGCGCGTTGTCCGTCATGCGGCGTGGGCGGTTCACGCTCTGGTCGATGTTCGCCGCTGAAAGCTTCTTGCGGAACTCGGCTGCCAGATATTCGACGCCACGGTCGGTGTGGAAGATGATGCGCTCCGACGGAGCACGCCGCCGCAGTGCAGAGGCCAGCGCTTTTCCGGTCAAAGCTGCCGTCTTCTCCAGGCCGATAGCCCAGCCGATCAAGCGGCGCGAGTAGCGATCCATGACCGTGGCCAGGTAGCGCCACTTGCCCGCGACCTTGAGGTAGGTCACGTCGCCAACCCAGACCTGATCGAGTCTGTTGACTTCGAGATTTTGAATCTTGTTGTCGCCGCTGATAAAGAAGCGGCCGATGCCGGGAATGCGCTTGTACAGCTTCGTCGAGCACGCCTGGATGCCGTTTTCCCGCATGATCCGCTCAATCCGCCGCCGACCGACGGCGTGCCCATCCTTCCTGAGCTGCTCGTGGACACGAGGGCTGCCATAGGTCTCTTTGCTCCCCTTGTGTGCGTTGCGGACGTGATCGAGCAGCCGGATGTCGGCTAGGGCGCGATCACTCGCGGGGCGGTTGAGCCAGGCATAGAATCCACTCGCACTGACCCTGAAGACCCGACACATCTGCCTCACCGGGTGTTCCCCGTGACGGCTTTGGATGTAGGCGAAGATTTCGCTCTTCGTTCGGAAGTGAATGCGATCGCTTTTTTTAAAAGGTCATGCTCAACCTTGAGTTGCTCATAGGCCTTTTTCACCTTGCGCAGCTCCTTGAGCTCTGCCGCCACATCCCGGTCCACCGATACGCCCTTGGTCACAATCAGGCCCTCTCGTGCTTGCTTGCGCCAACGAGACAGCATGAACGGATGAATGTAAAGCGATTCGGCAACATCCTTGATAGCTACGCCCGGTAGCGAACTCAACCTGACGGCGGTGGCTTTGAATTCCGGACTAAAA
>NZ_KE384553.1:0-42540 GCF_000426685.1 Solimonas flava DSM 18980
ATGGCATTTCACTTGACCCCCGGCCAAGCCTCGGACCTGGAAGGGGCCGACGCCTTGCTGCCCGGCCTGTCCGCTCAAGCATTAATCGCCGATCGGGCCTACGACGCCCACGAGCGAGTGATCGAACCGATGCAGCACATCGGCGCACAGATCGTCATCCCTTCTCATCCAACACGCAAAGTGATGCGCGATTACGATCGAGCGCTGTACAAGGCTCGGCACTTGATCGAGAACTTCTTTGCCAAGCTCAAGCAATATCGGGCCATCGCCACCCGCTACGACAAAACCGCTCGAAACTTCCTCGGGGCCATCTACTGCATCGCAGCCAACATCCTGCTCAATTGATGACAGGCCCTAATCGAAGCGCGCGCGCTCGCCGCTTTCGGACTGGCCGGCGCGGCGTGCGGCGAGGCGCGCGATGACCGACCAGTCGGCATCGCCGTCGCCGGCGGCGAGGCCTTCGAGCATCGCGTCGCGCAGCAGGCTGGCCAGCGGCAGCGGCACCTGCGCCGCATCGCCGGCGGCCAGCGCCAGGCGCACGTCCTTGAGTCCGAGGCGCAGCTTGAAGCCGGCCGGCTCGTAGCGCCGCTCGGCGATCAGCGCGCCGTAGTTCTTGTAGACCGGCGCGGCGAACAGCGTGCCGGTCAGCATTTCGATCAGCTCGGTCGGGCTGACGCCGTAGGCCTGGCCGAGCGCCGCGGCTTCGCCCATCGCTTCCAGCGCGGCGGCGATCATGAAGTTGCCGGAGATCTTCAGCGCGTTGGCGCGCACCGGGTCCTCGCCGAGCCGCCAGGTCTTCTGGCCGATCGCCGCGAGCAGCGGCAGCACGCGATCGACGGCGTCCTCGCGGCCGGCGGCGAGCACCTGCAGCGTGCCGGCGGCCGCCGCGTCCGGACGGCCGAACACCGGCGCCGAGACGTAGCCCAGGCCGTTCTCGGCGTGACGCTCGTCGAGTTCGCGCGCCAGCGCGGTCGAGATCGTCGCCAGGTTGACGTGCACGAGGCCGGTCGCGGCGCGGCCCAGCGCGCCGCTGTCGAGCAGCACCTCGCGCAGCGCCGCGTCGTCGGCCAGCATCGAGAACAGCGCGGTGCCGCGCAGCGTCTCGTCGACGGTGGCGGCAGCTTCGGCGCCGAGCGCGACCAGCTCGCGGACCGGCGTCTGCGAGCGGTTCCAGACGACGACGCGATGGCCGGCCTTGAGCAGATTGGCGGCGATGCCGCGGCCCATGCCGCCGAGTCCGACGAAGCCGATATCCATGAGGCGTCTCCTTGAATCGGGCTCCGGGCGGCGTGCCGTCCGTCAGCCGTGGATGAGCGTGCCGATGCCCTGGTCGGTGAACAGCTCCAGCAGCACCGAGTGGTCGAGCCGGCCGTCGATGATGTGCGCCGACTTCACGCCGCTGTTGACCGCGTCGAGCGCGTAGCGGACTTTCGGCACCATGCCGCCGGAGATCGTGCCGTCGGCGATCAGGCCCTCGACCTGCGGCACGGTCAGGCCGGTCATGACCTGGCCCTGTTTGTCGAGCACGCCCGGCGCGTTGGTCAGGAAGATGATCTTCTCGGCCTGCAGCACGGCGGCGAGCTTGCCGGCGGCGACGTCGGCGTTGATGTTGTAGGCCTCGCCGTTGTCGCCGACGCCGACCGGCGCGATCACCGGGATGAAGCCGCCGGCTTCAAGGTGCGTGATGATGCGCGGGTCGATCTTCTCGACTTCGCCGACCTGGCCGAGGTCGTGGCCGGCGATCTGCATGCGGCGGGCGCGGATCAGGCTGCCGTCCTTGCCGGTCAGGCCGACGGCGCGGCCGCCCTGCAGGTTCAGCGCCGCGACCACCGCCTTGTTGACGAGGCCGCCGAGCATCATCTCGACGACATCCATGGTCTCCTCGTCGGTGACGCGCATGCCCTGGATGAACTCGCTCTTCTTGCCGAGCCGTTCGAGATGCGAGCCGATCTGCGGGCCGGCGCCATGGACGACGACCGGGTTCATGCCGACCAGCTTCATCAGCACGATGTCGCGCGCGAACGACGCGATCATGGTGTCGTCCTTCATCGCGTTGCCGCCGTACTTGACGACGATGGTCTTGCCGGCGAAGCGGCGGATGTACGGCAGCGCCTCGGTCAGGACGCGGGCAATGGTCTGCGCGTGGGTCAGGTCGATGGGCATGGTCGGCAGCGGGAGCGACGAAATGGGACGTGGAAGCGCGCGGATTATGCGCCGGCGCTGCCGCTCAGTGGCGGCCGGTATGGCCGAAGCCGCCGCTGCCGCGCGCGCTCGTCGCGAAGTCGTCGACGATCTCGAACTGCGCCTGCACGACCGGCACGAACACCAGCTGCGCGATGCGCTCGCCGGGATTGATCGTGAACGCCGCCTGGCCGCGGTTCCAGCACGAGACCATCAGCTCGCCCTGGTAGTCGGAATCGATCAGGCCGACGAGATTGCCGAGCACGATGCCGTTTTTGTGGCCGAGCCCGGAGCGCGGCAGGATCAGCGCGGCGAGCGCCGGATCGGCGATGTGGATCGCCAGCCCGGTCTTGAGCAGCGTGGTGGCGCCGGGCTCCAGCGTCAGCGGCGCGTCGAGCAGCGCGCGCAGGTCGAGGCCGGCGGCGCCGTCGGTGGCGTAGGCCGGCAGCGGATATTCGGTGCCGATGCGCGCGTCGAGAATCTTCAGGCGGATGTTCTGCTTCATGGCGGAGCGGTGCGGAGTGGGGCCGGCGCGTCGGGCGCGCCGGACGGAAAGCGAAAGAGGGGCGAGCGCCTGCGCCTCAGGCCGGCGCGGCGGCGCGGGCGTGGAAGCGTTCGGCGACCAGCGCCGCGAGCTGGCGCGCGATCTCGGTCTTGCTGGCGTGCGGCAGCTCGCGGCCGCCGCCCGGCCAGTAGACCGACAGCGCGTTGTCGTCGCGATCGAAGGCGCGGCCGCGGCCGACCCAGTTGGCGGCGATCAGGTCGAGCTTCTTGCGCGCGAGCTTGCCGCGCGCGTGTTCTTCGAGCTTCTCGGTCTCGGCGGCGAAGCCGGCCACGAACAGCCGCGCGTCCTGCGCGCGCACGGCGCTGATGACGTCCGGATTGCGGTGCAGCGTCAGCTGCAGGGTGGCGTCGTTCTTCTTGATCTTCTCGTCGGCGACGCCGTCGACGCGGTAGTCGGCGACTGCGGCGGCGCCGACGAAGATCTGCGCGCCGCGCGCCGCCTGCAGCGCCGCATCGAGCAGTTCCTGCGCGGTCTCGATGTCGATGCGGGCGACGCCGGCCGGCGTCGCCAGGCTGGTCGGTCCGCTGAGCAGCGTGACCTCGGCGCCGAGCGCGCGCAGCGCCGCGGCGAGCGCGTAGCCCATCTTGCCGGACGAGCGGTTGGTGATGAAGCGCACCGGGTCGATCGGCTCGCGCGTCGGGCCGGCGGTGACGACGGCTTTCACGCCGGCGAGGGGGCCGTGCTCGAACCGCTGCGCGACCGCCTCGCGGATCTGCAGCGGTTCGGCCATGCGGCCGTCGCCGATCTCGCCGCAGGCCTGCGCGCCGGCGCCGGGGCCGATCACCTGCACGCCGCGCGCCACCAGCGTGGCGACGTTGGCCTGCGTCGCCGGGTTGGCCCACATCAGGCGGTTCATCGCCGGCGCGATCGCGATCGGCTTGTCGCTCGCCAGGCACAGGGTGCTGAGCAGATCGTCGGCGAGGCCGTGCGCGAGCCGGGCGATGACGTCGGCCGAGGCCGGCGCGATCAGGATCAGGTCCGGCCAGCGGGCGAGCTCGATATGGCCCATCGCCGCCTCGGCGGCGGGGTCGAGCAACGAAGTGCGCACCGGGCGGCCGGACAGCGCCTGGAAGGTCAGCGGCGTGACGAACTGCTGGGCGCCGGCGGTCATCACGACCTGCACCTCGGCGCCGGCTTCGAGCAGGCGCCGCGTCAGGTCGGCGGCCTTGTAGGCGGCGATGCCGCCGGTCACGCCGAGCACGATGCGGCGTTCTGCGAGATTCGGCACGGTTGGGGTCGCGGCGTTCATCGCAACATTCTAGCGGGCTTGCAGCGGGGCAAGGCCCGGGGAGGAACGATGGCGATCCGCGACTGGCCGGCCGGCGAGCGTCCGCGCGAGAAACTGCTGGCGCGCGGCCCCGCCAGCCTGAGCGACGCCGAACTGCTGGCGATCTTTCTGCGCACCGGCGTCGCCGGCAAGAGCGCGGTGGCGCTGGCGCGCGAGCTGATCGACGGTTTCGGCAGCCTGCGCGCGCTGCTGCGCGCCGACCTGCCGCGCTTCTGCGCCGGCAAGGGCCTCGGCGCCGCCAAATACGCGCAGCTGCAGGCGGTGCTGGAACTGGCGCGCCGCCATCTGGCCGAGGAGCTGCGCCGCGGCGAGGCGCTGAGCGATCCGCTGGCGGCCGAGCGGTTCCTGCGCGCGCAGCTGCGCGATCTCGACCACGAGGTTTTCGCCGCGCTGTTCCTCGATGCGCAGCATCGCGTGCTGGCCTTCGAGGCGCTGGCGCGCGGCACGCTCGACGGCGCCGCCGTCTATCCGCGCGAGGTGGTCAAGGCCGCGCTGCGCCATCAGGCGGCGGCGGTGATCTTTGCGCACAACCATCCGAGCGGCCACGCCGAGCCGAGCGCCGCCGACCGTGCGCTGACCGAGCGTCTGCGCCAGGCGCTCGGCACTGTCGACGTGCGCGTGCTCGATCATCTGGTGATCGGCGAGGGCGCGCCGACCAGTTTCGCGGCGCGCGGCTGGCTGTAGGGCGATGCCCCTCGACCTCGGCCTCCGCTGCGGGCATGCTGGGCCGGTGCATCCTGCGGCGCGCGTGCGGTCGGACGCCAGCCGCGATCCGGGGAGGGCGCGATGAAGCACGGACGCAGACGGTTCGGACTGATACTGGCGCTGTGCGCGGCGCTGCTCGCGCTGTATCTGGCGTTCTGGCCGGTGCCGATCCGGCCGGTCGCCTGGCAGGCGCCGCTGCCGCCGCCGACCGAGCAGTATCCGCAGAACGGCCGGCTGCGCGATCTCGAGCGCCTTGCCGACGGCGTCGGCGTCGGCCCGGAGGGCCTGGCGATCGACACCCAGGGCCGGCTCTACGCCGGTTACGAGGACGGTCGCGTGATGCGTTTCGATCTCAACGGCGAGCACGGCGAAGTCCTCGCCGACACCGGCGGCCGGCCGCTCGGTATCAGCGTCGGCGCCAAGGGCGTGTTCGTCGCCGACGCCATGCGCGGCCTGCTGCAGATCGAGGACGGCGGCGCCGTGAAGGTGCTCAGCACCGGGGCCGACGGCGTCCCGTTCCGCTTCGTCGACGACGTCGACCAGTCCGCCGCCGACCCCTACGTCTATTTCAGCGACGCCTCGGCGCGCTTCGGCTACCGGCAGGCGATGGCGGACGTGCTCGAGCACGGCGACAGCGGCCGCCTGCTGCGCTACGACCTGCAGACCGGCGAGACGCGCACGCTGCTGCGTGGCCTGCATTTCGCCAACGGTGTCGCCGTCGGGCCGAGAGGCGAGTACGTGCTGGTCTCCGAGATGGCCGCCTACCGCGTGCTGCGCTACTGGATCAAGGGCGAGCGCGCCGGTCAGCACGAGGTGTTCGTCGACAACCTGCCGGGCTTTCCCGACAACCTCAGCATCGACCACGATCACGGCTGCGTGTGGCTGGCGCTGTACGCGCCGCGCCTGCCGCAACTCGATGCGATGGCCGCGCATCCGGGACTGCGCACGCTGCTGTACCGCGTGCCGACATTCCTGTGGCCGAAGCTGCGGCCGCGCAGCTGGGCGCTGTCGTTCGACTTCAACGGCCGGCTGCTGCAGAACCTGCAGTACGAGGCGCCGCCGGAGCAGATCCACGTGCATCCCGCCTACGGGCCGGTCACCAGCGTCGTCCACTACGGCGGCACGCTGTATTTCGGCAGCGTCGCCGACACCGCGATCGGCCGCCTCGCGATGCCGACCGCGGCGCCGCACGCGCCGTGAGCGACACCTGGGATGCCGTCATCGTCGGCGCCGGGCACAACGGTCTGGTCTGCGCGGCGTATCTGGCGCGCGCCGGCCGCCGCGTGCTGGTGCTCGAACGCCGCGAGCGGGTCGGCGGCGCGGCGGTCACCGAGGCGCTGGCGCCGGGTTATCGCGCGTCGACCGCCTCGTACCTGATTTCGCTGCTGCTGCCCGAGGTCGAGCGCGAGCTGGCGCTGGCGCGCCACGGCTACAAGGTGCTGCCGCGCAATCCCTCGTCGTTCACGCCGCTGCCGGACGGACGCAGCCTGCTGCTCGGGCCGGACGCCGAACTCAACCGGCGCGAGATCGCCGCCTTCTCGGCGCGCGACGCCGCGGCCTGGCCGCGCTACGAGGCCTGGCTGGCACGCGTCGCCGAGGCGCTCGAACCGGCGCTCGAGGATGTGCCGCCGGAGCTGCTGCCGGTGCCGCCCGGCCTGCGCCGCCGCGGCCTGCCCGAGCGCCTGCGCAATCTGCGCCGGCTGCTGCGCTTCCATCGCGCGCTGCGCCGGCTCGGCGACGACCTGCCGGCGGCGCTGGAGCTGTTGACCGGCGCGGCCAGTCCGATTCTCGATCGCTGGTTCGAGTCCGAGGCGCTGAAGGCGACGCTGGCGACCGACGCGGTCATCGGCGCCTTCGCGCCGCCGTCGGCGCCCGGCACCGGCTACGTGCTGCTGCATCACGTGATGGGCGTCGCCGGCGGTGCGCGCGGCGTCTGGGGCTATGTCGAGGGCGGCATGGGCGCGCTCAGCGAGGCGTTGCGCGGCAGCGCCGAAGCGGCCGGCGCGACGATCCGCACCCATGCGCCGGTCGCGCGCATCGAGGTCGAGGGCGGCCGCGCCGCCGCGGTGCGCCTGGCGTCCGGCGAGCGCATCGCGGCGCGCACCATCGTCTCCAACGCCACGCCGGCGGTGACTTTCCTGCAGCTGCTCGAGGCCGGCACGCTGCCCGACGCGTTCCGCGCCGCGGTCGAGCGCATCGACTACGCGAGCCCGGTGATGAAGATCAATCTGGCGCTGTCCGAGCTGCCGGATTTCGCGAGCCGGCCGGGCAGGGACGCGGTTGGCCCCGCGCATCGCGGCACGATCCACATCGGCCCGACGCGCGATTACATCGAGCAGGCCTACGCCGACGCGCGGCGCGGCTGGCCGTCGCAGGCGCCGCTGGTCGAGCTGACGATCCCGACGTCGGTCGACCGCACGCTGGCGCCGCCCGGCCACCACATCGCGCAGCTGTTCGTGCAGTACGCGCCGTACCGGCTCGCCGAAAGCGACTGGGACACACAGGCCGACGCCTTCGCCGAGCGCTGCATCGACGCGGTGACCGCCTATGCGCCGAACTTCCGCGACGCCGTGCTGCATCGTCAGGTGCTGTCGCCGCTCGAACTGGAGCGGCGCTTCGCGCTGACCGGCGGCAACATCTTTCACGGCGCGATGTCGCTGCACCAGCTGTTCGGCTTCCGCCCGGTGCCCGGTTGGGGCGACTACCGCACGCCGCTGCCGGGGCTTTATCTGTGCGGCGCCGGCGCGCACCCGGGCGGCGGCGTCAGCGGCGCCCCGGGGCGCAACGCCGCGCGCGTGATCCTGCACCGCGCATGAGTGCGCCGGTCGCGCCGCGACCGCCGGTCGGCGGTCGTCCGCCCGCCGGAGGCGGCGCGCGCACCACACTCGCGCCCGTGTCGACGTTCCCCCCATGCGCAGCCCGAGCGCGCCGGCCCGGCCGGCGGTCGGCGCGCGCGCGGCGCGGAGACCGGCGATGAGGGCGTGGTCCGGCCGTCTGCCGTCGTGGCGCGCGCTGACGGCGCTGCTCGCCGCGGCGCTGGTCGTCGCGCTCTACGGCTGGGCGCTGGGTCGCTCGCCGCATGTGGCGACGCTCGCCGCGGCGCCGCCGCTGCAGGTCGACTGGCAGCCGGCCGCGGACGGCGCGACGCGCCCGGGTCCGGTCTGGCAGCGGTACGCGGCCGGCAGCCATCTGCCGCGCGGCGGCGCCGGCGGCTGGGTGCGCGTGCGCCCGGCGCGCGGCGTCTGGCCGGACGGCGAGCAACTGCTGGCGATCGAACAGCCGGGCTTCGGCGCGGTGTCGCGCTTCGAGGCCGGGCAGGAGCGCGAGCGCCGGCGCTGGAGCGACGGCCGCGCCGCCGGCGACTGGGGCCTGCTCGGCGGCATCGTCTTTCCGCTCGACGCCGCGGCGCGCCGCGACGGCGCGCTGCTGCTGCGCTGGTGGCCGCACGCCGAACTCGACAGCCGCCCGCAGTTCGCCCTGCTCGCGCCGCCGCAGCTGGCGCTGCGCGACACCACGGCGACGCTGAGCAGCGGCGCGCTGCTGGCGACGCTGGCGGCCTTCGCGCTGCTGGCGCTGCCGGTCGGCGCGCTGCTGCGCGAGCCGGCGTTCCTCGCGTACGCGCTCTATCTCGGCAGCTACGCGCTGCTGCAGCTGATGGTCACCGGCCTGGCCTACTCGCCGCTGCCGGTCGCGCCGCTGGCGGCGGCGCCGCAATGGTGGGGACGCCTGGCGACCGGCATCGCGGTCTGGGCCGCGACCGTGTTCCTCAGTGGTTTCGCCGACCTGCGCCGCTACGCGCCGCGCATGCGCTGGCTGGTGCTCGCGGTCGGCTGGGCGGTGCTGCTGCCGACGCTGTCGGCGCAGTTCGGCGGCGAGGCGCTGCGGGCGCTGGTGCGGCAGATCATCAATCCGCTGCTGATGCTGTCCGGGCCGCTGCTGCTGCTCGCCGCCGGCTGGGCCTGGCGGCGCGGCTCGCGCTACGCCGGCTTCTTCTTCATTGGCTGGACGCCGTTGCTGACGATCACCGCCCTCGACAGCGCCGGCGTGCTCGGCGCGCCGCCGGGCACCGCGCTCGGCGATTACGGTGCGCTCGGCGCCGCGCTGTTCGAGGCCTTCGTGCTGATGCTCGGCCTCGGCGATCGCGCCTACGCGCTGCGCGGGGCGCTCGAACGGGCGCATCGCCTGGCCGGCACCGATGCGCTGACCGGCCTGCCGAACCGGCGCGGCTGGCGCGACGCGCTGCAGGCGCAGCCGGCCGACGTCATCGTCTATGCCGACCTCGATCACTTCAAGGCGCTCAACGACCGCTACGGCCATGCGCGCGGCGACGAGGCGCTGAGCTGGGTCGGCGCGGCGCTGAAGGCGCGCCTGCGGCGCGGCGACCGGGCGGCGCGCTACGGCGGCGAGGAGTTCGTCGTCGCGCTGTACGACTGCGGCACCGCCGAGGCGCTGGCCTGGGCCGAGGCGCTGCGCCGCGATATCGCGCGCCTCGACATCGACGCCGGCGGCCGGCCGCTGACGCTGAGCATCGGCGTCGCCGTGCGGCGGCCGGCCGAGCGCATCGAACGCTGGCTCGAACGCGCCGACGCCGCGATGTATGCGGCCAAGCAGGGCGGCCGCGACCGCGTCGTGCTCGCCGGCGACGAAGGCGCTGCCGCGTCCTGATCAGCGCGCAAGCTCCGGATGGAGCCGCGCGTCGCGCCGGACCAGACTGCCGCGCATACTTCAACGCGGAAGATCGCTCATGAACACCCCGACGCTCGACGAGACCGCCTGCTGGCGCGCGCTGCAGCAGCGCGATGCCGCGCAGGACGGCCGCTTCGTCTACGGCGTGCGCACGACCGGCGTCTACTGCCGGCCGTCGTGCGCGTCGCGGCTGCCGAAGCGTGACAACGTGCGCTTCTACGCCGATGCGCAGGCCGCCGAAGGCGACGGCCTGCGCCCCTGCAAGCGTTGCCGTCCGCGCGACGACGCCGGCGCGCGCGACGCGCAGCGCATCGCCGAAGTCTGCCGCCACATCGAGGCGCACGCGCACGAGAAGCTGACGCTGGCCGCGCTGGCGCAGCGCGCGCACCTGAGTCCGTTCCATTTCCAGCGGCGCTTCAAGGCGATCGTCGGCCTCAGTCCGCGCGAGTACGCCGAGGCCTGCCGGCTGCAGGCGCTGCGCCGCGAGCTGCGCGCGGCGCCGACCGTCAGCGACGCGATCTACGGCGCCGGCTACGGCTCCGGCAGCCGCGTCTACGAAAAGATCGACACGCGGCTCGGCATGACGCCGGCCGAATATCGCGCCGGCGGCCACGGCGTGGCGATCTCGTACGCCGGCGGCGACACGCCGCTCGGCCGGGTGCTGATCGGCGCCACCGACCGCGGCATCTGCTTCCTGCAGTTCGGTGACGACGATGCCGCGCTGCGGGCCGAACTCGCCGCCGAGTATCCGGCGGCGCGCCTGGCGCCGATGGACACGGCGCAGCAGGCACTGTTCGACGACTGGATGCACGCGCTCGGCGAGCATCTGGCCGGGCGCCGGCCGCAGCTCGGACTGCCGGTGCACACGCGCGGCACCGCCTTCCAGCTCGAAGTCTGGAAGTACCTGCAGACGATCCCGTACGGCGAGCTGCGCTCGTACGCCGAGGTCGCGCAGGCGCTCGGCCGGCCGAACGCGGTGCGCGCCGTGGCGCGCGCCTGCGCGAGCAACGGCGTCGCCCTGCTGATTCCCTGTCATCGCGTGATCCGCGGCGACGGCCAGCTCGCCGGCTACCGCTGGGGCCTGCCGCGCAAGCGCGTGCTGATCGATCTGGAGCGCGCCCATCGTGAACGCGTCTGAGCCGACGCTGCACCTGGCGCTGCCGGTGCGCGCGCCGTTCCCGTGGACGGCGCTGCTCGGCTATTTCGCGACGCGCCTGATCGAAGGCGTCGAGGTCATCGCCGACGGCGCCTACCGGCGCGTCGAGGCCGGCGCCGTGGTGCGCGTCGACCACGACGCGGCGGCCGCGCAGCTGATCGTCACCGGGCACGGCCTGGCCGCCGACGCGGCGCGGCGTCGCGTCGAGCGTCTGTTCGTGCCGCAGCACGACGGCACTGCGATCGCCGCGGCGCTCGGCATCGATCCGCTGCTCGCGCCGCGGCTCGCGCGCTGTCCTGGCTTTCGCCCGCCCGGCTGCTGGTCACCGTTTGAACTCGCCGTGCGCACGCTGCTCGGCCAGCAGGTCACCGTCGCGGCGGCGCGCACGCTGACGGCGCGTCTGGTCGCACGCTGCGGCGCGCTGACGCCGGCGGCGATCGTCAGCGCCGATCTCTCGGCGCTCGGCATGCCGGGCGCGCGCGTCGCCGCGATTCGCGCGTTCGCCGACGCGGTCGCGCGCGGCGACGTCGATCTCGACGCGCCGTGGCCGGCGCTCGACGCGCAGCTCGCCGGGCTGCGCGGCTTCGGGCCGTGGACGCGGGCCTATCTGGCGATCCGCCTCGGCCGCGACGGCGACGCGCTGCCGGACAGCGACATCGGCCTGCTGCGCGCCGCCGGCGTCGCCACGCCGCGCGCGCTGCGCGCACGCGCCGAAGCCTGGCGCCCGTATCGCGGTCACGCCGCGACGCTGCTGTGGGCGGTGGCGCCGTGAGCGGCGCCGGCCTGCCCGACGCGGGCGCGCTCGCCGCAAGGGTCGCGGCGCTCGACTGGCCGGCGCTGCATGCCGCGCTCGACGCCGATGGCTACGCGTTGACGCCGCCGCTGCTCGACGCCGGCGGGCGCGCGGCGCTGGCGGCGCTGTACGACGAACCGGCGCACTTCCGCTCGCGCATCGTCATGGCGCGCTACCAGTTCGGCCGCGGCGAGTATCAGTACTTCGGCTATCCGCTGCCGCCGCCGGTGCAGGCGCTGCGCGCGGCGTTCTACGCCGGCCTGCGGCCGCTGGCCGAGGCGTGGGCGCAGCGGCTCGGTGTCGCCGACCGCTATCCGCCGCGGCACGAAGATTTCATCGCCGCCTGCCATGCCGCCGATCAGCGGCGGCCGACGCCGCTGCTGCTGCGCTACGGCGCCGGCGACTACAACTGCCTGCATCAGGATCTCTACGGCGCGCGCTGGTTCCCGCTGCAGGCGGTGCTCCAGCTCAGCGATCCCGAACACGACTTCGCCGGCGGCGAGCTGCTGCTCGTCGAGCAGCGCCCGCGCCAGCAATCGCTCGGCCACGTGCTGCGCGTGCCGGCCGGCGCCGCGGCGATCCTCGCCGTGCACGAGCGCCCGGTCGCCGGCAGCCGCGGCTGGTATCGCGCCCGGCTGCGCCACGGCGTCAGCCGCGTGCACGCCGGGCAGCGCCACACGCTCGGCATCGTCCTGCACGACGCGGCCTGAGCGGCCGGCGCCTGCCCGCCGGCCTGGCGCTGCGGCTCCGGCGCGCACGCGAAGGCCGGTTTCGCGCGCGGCGCCCCGGTGCTGCCGCTTGCGGCAACAGACCCTAATCGGCGGCGACGACCAGCACCACGGCGCCGCCGTCGGCCGACTGCTCGATGGTGCGATGGGCCGCGGCCGCTTCGTGCAGGCCATAGCGGTGGCGCACGGGGATGCGCAGGGCGCCGGCGTCGTGCAGGTCGACCAGCTCGTCGAGCGCGGCCAGCGAGCGGCGCGGACGCAGGTGGCGGACGCCGCAGGCCTGCGCCGCCTCGGCGTCGGCGAGCGTGCCGATGCGCCCGCCTTCGACGCCGTGCGCGAGCAGCGCGGCGAGGGCGTCGTCGCCCGCGGCTTCCGGCCGCGCATCGAGCGCGGCGTCGAGCGGTGCGGCGAGCGCGCGCAGCGCCGTCGCCAGACCGGCGCCGGCGTCGAGCGCTTGCGCGCCGAGGCGGCGCAGATGGTCGTGCTGCGCGCGCGCCGCGGTGCCGATCACCGTCGCGCCGCGGCGGCGGGCCAGCTGCACGGCGGCAGCGCCGGCGTCGTTGGCGGCGTCGTGGATCAGCACGGTCTCGCCGCGGCCGACGTTCAGCGCGAGCAGCGCCGCCTGCGCGGCGAGCGGCGCCCCGGGCAGCACCGCGGCGACGTCCCAGGGCATCGCCGGCGGCTTGCCGACGATCTGCGCCGGGCTGACGACGACGTACTCGGCATAGCAGCTCAGCACGGCCCAGCCGAGCACGGCGTCGCCGACCTCGAATTCGTCGGTGCCGTCGCCGAGCGCGTCGACCGTGCCGGCGAAGGCATTGCCGAGCTGCAGCGGCAGGCGCAAGGGCAGCGGCGCGAGCCGGCCGGCGAGGCGGCCGGCGCGCAGCTGTGCATCGACCGGCTGCACGGCGGCGGCGCGCACGCGCACGCGCAGCTGGCCGGCGCCGGGACGCGGCTGTTCGAGCGTATCGACGGCGAGCACCTCGGGCTCGCCGTAGCGCGCGAAACGCACCGCCCGCATCCGCCGCGCCGCGATCGTGTCTTCGTTCAGCGCCGCACCCATCGCGTCTCTCCTTGCGCAGTCCCTTGACCGCCGATGATCGGGACGACGAGCATAGAACCTCAACTAAAGTCGAGGTCAAGGATGAAGGCAATGACGGCCGCGGAATTGACGATCGGCCAGCTTTCGGAACGCAGCGGCGTCGCCGTCTCGGCCTTGCACTTCTACGAGGCCAAGGGCCTGCTGTCGAGCCGCCGCACCGGCGGCAACCAGCGCCGCTACGCGCGCGACAGCCTGCGCCGCGTCGCTTTCATTCGCGCTGCGCAGCGCGTCGGCATTCCGCTGGCGATGGTGCGCGAGGCGCTCGCGCAGCTGCCGGACGCACGCACGCCGACGCGCGCCGACTGGGCACGGCTGTCGGCGGCCTGGCGCGGCGAACTCGACGCGCGTATCCGCCAGCTGACGACGCTGCGCGATGCGCTCAGCGACTGCATCGGCTGCGGCTGCCTGTCGATGCGGCGCTGTGCGCTCGCCAACCCCGGCGACGTCGCGGCGACGGTCGGGCCCGGCGCGCGGCGCTTCGACGAGCGCCGACCGTGCCGGACGCGGAACTCCTGAGCGAACGCGCCGTGGTGCCGCCCGCTGCGCCTACGGTGCGTGCGGCGTTTCCTCGTGCGCCAGGGCCTGCAGGATCGGCGCCGGCGCCCGGCACTGGCCGGCGCGGCCGCCGTCGACGAGACGGCTGCTGACGCCCGGCAGCGAGCGGCAGGCAATCCAGTTGACGTCGTTGCCGACCGCGAGGGTCGGCGACGCCAGCGCCAGCGCCAGCGTCCGATGTGCCGCGATCCGTTGCGGCGCGCCGGTCCGTGCCCCGACCGCATCGCAGGCCGGCGACGCCCGGCCGACGTCGTCGATGCAGTACGAAACGACGACCTCGTAGTCGCAGCGATTGCGCAGCGCCGGTGCGTTCTGCTCGCTGGAGCCGCGCACCGGCGGGCGTTGCGCGATGAGGCTCAGGCATTCGCTGGCGACGAGGCGCGGCTTCGAGGCGACCAGGACGGTCGGCGTATCGCTGGCATCGGCGTGGGCGAGCGACGGCATGCCGCCGAGCGGCAGCAGCAGGGATGCGGCGGCGCCGCACTGGATGATGGAGCGAAGTCTCTGGCGCATGGCGTTCTTCCTCGTGGGCGGCGGGCCGGCATTGCCCGGACATGCCGGAAGCGAAGGCATGTACGCAGGCAAGGCGCATCGGCAGTGGCGAGGCATCGGCCTCGCCATGCTCTGATGCACGGGCATGCGAAACGGTTTGCGCGAGATCGCGCGCGGCCTGCGCGCTCGGGAGGCGACGGCGCGTGACGCTCAGCAGGCGCCGCCCTTCCTGAGCGCCGCGTAGGCGTCGTCGTCGATGCCGAGCGCGGCGAGCAGCGTGCGCGTGTCGGCGCCGAGCGCCGGCGCCGGCGTGCTGGCGCTCGGCGCGGCGTCGACGAAGCGCAGCGGATGCGCGATCGCCGGTTTGCCGCCGCAGTCCTCGACGAGGCCGCGCGCCTGCACCTGTTCGTTGGCGAGCGCTTCTTCGAGCGTGTAGACGCCGCTGGCGCAGGCGTCGGCCGGCGTCAGCAGCACTTCCCAGGCGTCGCGCGTGCGCGTCCGGAACAGCGCCGCCGTCGCCGCGCGCGCCTGCTCGCCGGCCGCGCCCGGCGCCGGCACGCGGCGACCGAGCTCGGGCTGGCCGGCGGCGGCGCAGAAGGCCTGCCAGAACTTCGGTTCGAGCGCGCCGAGCGCGAACCATTTGCCGTCGGCGCATTCGTAGAGGCTGTAGTTCGGCAGCGCGCCGCTGAGCATGTCGGCGCCGCGCGGCTGCGTGCGGCCGAGCGCGCGCAACGTCGACAGCGCCGCGACCTGCAGCGCCAGCGTGCCGTCGAGCATCGCCGCGTCGACGTAGCAGCCGCGGCCTGACGCACGCGCGCCGTGGACCGCGGCGAGGATGCCGAGCGCGCAGCTCAGCGCGCCGCCGGCGAGGTCGGCGATCTGCGTGTTGGCCAGCGCCGGACCGGCGGCGTTGCCGATCTGGTCGAGCGCGCCGGCGTAGGCGCAGTAGTTCATGTCGTGGCCGGCGCGGTCGCGGTACGGGCCGGTCTGGCCGTAGCCGGTCAGCGCCGCGTAGACGAGCTTCGGATTGAGGGCCTTGAGCGTGTCGTAGCCGCAGCCGAGGCGGTCCATCACGCCGGGCCGGAACGATTCGATGACGACGTCGGCCTCGGCGGCGAGGCGATGGAAGATTTCGACGCCCGGCGCCTGACGCAGGTCCAGCGTCAGCGAGCGCTTGTTGCGGTTGACCAGCGCGAACAGCTCCGGCGACAGCGCGCGCGTGTAGTCGCCGCCGTTCGGTTCCTCGATCTTGACGACCTCGGCGCCGAGCTGCGCGAGGTAGAGCGTGCAGAACGGGCCCGGCAGCAGGCGCGAGACGTCGAGGACCTTGAGGCCGGCGAGCAGGGGATTGGTCATGGCGGCAGGATCAGGCGAGGAAGTCGAGGACCGCAGCGTTGAACGGACGTGGCGCGGCGAGGTTCATCGCATGCGTGGCGCCGGCGATCGTCACGCGCTGCGCACCGGCGATGTGGGTCTGCAGCAGGTCGAGCAGTTTCGGGAACGGCGGCGGCGTCAGCGCGCCGCCGATCAGCAGCGTCGGCTGGCTGATCGCGGCGAGCCCGGCGCGCGTCAGCTGCAGCGGCGCTTCGCGAACCTGGCCGAGCAGCGTGCGCGCGTTGTCGGTCGCCATGCGCCTGAAGCCGGACGCCATGCGTTCCCAGATCGGCGTGCCGCTGACGCCGTTGATGAACACGGCGAGGCCGCCGTCGACGTCGCCGGCGGCGATCAGCGCCGCCGCCGCGCGCGTGCGCGTCTCGGTGTGCGCGCGGATCGCATCGGCGGTGTCGACCAGCGAGGTATCGGGCAGGCCGCCGGGCTCGGCGAGGATCAGCCGGCCGACGCGCTGCGGCGCACGCTGCGCGACGCGCAGCGCGATGTAGCCGCCGCGCGAATGGCCGAGCAGGTCGACCGGGCCGGCGTCGAGCGCATCGATGAAGGCGATCAGATCGTCGACGTGCTGTTCGGCGCTGTAGCCGTCGCCGCTGCCGTCCCAGGCTTCCGGCCAGCAGTGGCGCAGGCTCACGGCGATCGCGCATCGCCGCGCGCCGAAGGCCTGCATCTGCGGCGACCAGTAGCGGTAGTCGCACAGCGAGCCGTGGATCATCAGCAGCGGCGTGCCGCTGCCGGTCTCGACGTAGGCGAGATCGTAGTCGTTGAGGCGCAGGGTGGGCATCGCGCTATTGTGCCTGCGCCGTTCGCGGCGCGGCGCGACGGGCGCGCCGCGTGGCCGCGCCCGTCGTGCGGACTGCGCGCTCAGCCGTTGGCGACGGCGCGGTATTCGGCGGCACTGTCGCGCTTGAAGGCGCCGTAGTACTCGGCCGGCGCGAAGCTGTCGACTTCGATCGCCGCCAGGCGCGCGGCATGGGCGTCCTTGAGCTGCTGCGCCTCGGCGGCGCCGAGCAGGCCGGCGCGCACGGCTTCGTCGGCGAGTTCGGCCGGCGCGCGGCCGCGCGGCAGCTGCCTGGCACGCTGCGCCTGGACGACGCGATCGTGCGCGCCCTGCGCGGCGCCGAGCAGGCGGAAAGCCTTCAGCAGCCGGCCGATGCCGACGCGGTCGTCGGTCGGCAGGAAGACGTTGGCGGCCAGACGCTCGTACTGCGGGCCGTAGTGCTGGACGGTGCGCGCGGCGCGCGCCGACAGCGCATCGCCCGGCATCGCGCCGACCGGATTGGCGCGCGCCTCGAACACGCCGATCGTCTTCATCCACGCGCCGAGCGGACCATCGAAGTTCTGGTAGATGCCGACGAAGGCGTCCTGCACCTGCGCCAGCGCGTATTCGCAGGCGTACTGCACCAGCGGCAGGTCCTCGGGCCTGCGGCCTTCGGCCTCGTAGCGGCGCAGCGCGCCGACCGCGAGGATCTGCCAGGCCAGCGCGTCGGCGTAGCGGCCGGTCAGCTTGCCGCGCGCCTTGAGCTTGCCGCCGATCGCGAACATCGCCAGGTCGGTGAGCACGCCGAAGCGCGCCGCCGTCCAGCCGAGGCGCTTGTAGTAGCGGCGCGTCGGCGGCGCGACGTCCGGCACGCTGACGAAGGCGCCGCGCGTCAGGAAGTGCCACTCGGCGCGCAGCAGGCCCTTGGCGAAGTGGCCGATCCAGCCGAGCAGGTTCTTGCGGAACGCCGGCACGTCGCTGTTCTCGACCGCGTGCACGACGTTGAGCGCGTACGGATGGCAGCGCGTGGCGCCCTGGCCGAAGATCATCAGCGTGCGCGTCATGATGTTGGCGCCTTCGACGGTGATCGACACCGGCGCCGACTTGTACATCATGCCGAGAATGTTGTTCGGGCCCTGCATGACGCCGGCGCCGGAGAACACGTCCATGCCGTCGATGACGAGCTGGCGGCCGAGCTCGGTGGTGTAGGCCTTCATCACCGACGACACGACCGGCGGCTGGATGCCCTGGTCGACCGCGGTGCAGCCGAACACGCGCGCGCCTTCCATCATGTACGACAGCGCGGCGATGCGACCGACCTTGTCCTCGACGCCTTCCATGTGGCCGATCGGGATGCCGAACTGCTGGCGGACGATCGAGTAGGCGCCGGTGACGGCGGCGGTCAGGCGCGCGCCGCCGACCGCGCCGGCCGGCAGCGAGACCATGCGGCCGCCGGCGAGCTGTTCCATCAGCATGCGCCAGCCCTGGCCGGCGTAGGCGACGCCGCCGATGATGTTGTCGACCGGCACGACCACGTCCTTGCCGATCAGCGGGCCGTTGTAGAACGGATCGCCGATCGGTTCGTGATGGTCGCCGTTGCTGAAGCCCGGCGTGCCCTGATGCAGCAGCACGCAGGTGATGCCGACGTCCTCGCCCTTGCCGAGCAGCTGCTCCGGGTCGTGCAGGCGGCAGGCGATGGTCGCGAGATTGGCGATCGGCGCCAGCGTGATGTAGCGCTTGCGGAAGTTCAGGCGGATCTTGGTCGCGCCGTCGGCGTCGCGGAAGACCCGGCCTTCGGCCTTGATGCTGGCCGCGTCAGAGCCGGCGGTCGGCTCGGTCAGGCCGAAGCAGGGCACGTACTCGCCGCGCGCCAGCTTCGGCAGATAGTGATCCTTCTGCGCCTGCGTGCCGTAGTGCTTGATCAGTTCGGCGGCGCCGAGCGAGTTCGGGATCACCACGAAGGTGCCGACCGCGCCGTTGTACGCCGACAGCTTGGCCATGATCGTCGAGATCGCCAGCGTCGAGAACTCAAGGCCGCCGTACTGCTTCGGAATCAGGAAGGACATGAAGCCCTTCTGCTTGATGAACGCGAAGACCTCGTCGGGAATGCGGCGCGTGCGCTGGATTTCGTAGCGGTCGAACATCGCCAGCAGCTCGTTGCACGGCCCGTCGAGGAAGGCCTGCTCCTCGGCCGTCAGCTGGCCGTAGGGCTGCGCCAGGACCTTGGCGAAATCGGCCCGGCCGGCGAAGAACGGGCCGTCGATCCAGACCGAACCGGCTTCGAGCGCCTGGCGCTCGGTGTCGGAGATCTGCGGCAGGATCCGCTTGGCCTGCATCCACTTCATCACTGTGCCGAACATCGTGCGTCTCCTGCTTCGAATCGAAAAAGCTGCCGACGGGCCTTAAGGGGCCCTTTTTTGAAAAAGTTCATCCATCGGCATCGCGAGGCGCCGCAGGCGACGAAGCCATCCAGCGGCGCACGCCACCGGCGGTGCCTCTGGATCGCCACGGCCGCTGCGCGGCCTCGCGATGACGGAGTGATTCAGCCTTTCCTCAGAGGAAGCGGCCGATCAGTTCCTTCATGATCTCGTTGGTGCCGCCGTAGATGCGCTGCACGCGCGAGTCGCGCCACAGCCGCGAGATCGGGTACTCGTCCATGTAACCATAGCCGCCGTGCAGCTGCAGACACAGGTCGGCGATCTCGAACTGTTTGTCGGTGGTCCAGTACTTGGCCATCGCCGCGGTCACCGCGTCGAGCTTCTTCTCCAGCAGCAGTTCGGTGCAGCGCTCGACCAGCACGCGGCCGAGCATCGCCTCGGTGCGCGCTTCGGCGAGCTTGAAGCGCGTGTTCTGGAAGTCGATGACGCGCTTGCCGAAGGCCTTGCGGTCCTTGACGTAGGCGGTCGTCAGGTCGAGCGCCAGCTCGATCGCGCCGACCGCGCCGAGCGCGACGATCAGGCGCTCCTGCGGCAGCTGCTCCATCAGCTGCACGAAGCCCAGGCCCTCGGAGCGGCCGAGCAGATTGGCCTTCGGCACACGCACGTTCTCGAAGAACAGTTCCGAGGTGTCCTGGCCGTGCATGCCGACCTTCTCGAGATTGCGGCCGCGGCGGAAACCGTCGGCGCGGTCGGTCTCGACGACCAGCAGCGACACGCCCTTGGCTTTCTCGTTCGGATCGGTCTTGGCGACGACGATGACGAGGCCGGCCTGCTGGCCGTTGGTGATGAAGACCTTCTGGCCGTTGATGACGTAGTCGTCGCCGTCGGCGATCGCCGAGGTGCGCACGCTCTGCAGATCCGAGCCGGTGCCGGGCTCGGTCATCGCGATCGCGCCGACCAGCTCGCCGCTGGCCAGCTTCGGCAGCCATTCGAGCTTCTGCGCCTCGCTGCCGTAGGCGAGCAGGTAGTGCGCGACGATGCCGTTGTGCAGCGAGGCGCCCCAGGCGCTGCAGCCGACGCGGGCCTGTTCCTCGATCAGCACCTTCTCGAACGCGAAGTTGCCGTCGCCGCCTCCGTACGCGGCCGGCACGCTCGGGCACAGCAGGCCGAGCGCGCCGGCCTTGTGCCACAGCTCGCGGTCGACGTGGCCCTGCGCGTCCCAGCGCGCGATGTGCGGCGCGACCTCGGTCTGCATGAAGCGCCGCGCCGTGTCCTGGAACATGCGCAGCTCGTCGCTCATGTAGCGGCCCTGCATCAGTGCGGCGTTAAGCATCGAAGCGGCTCCCGTCCTTGGCCATTTTCACCAGCAGCCGGGCCGGCTTGAAGCGGGCCCCGTAGCGCTTCTCCAGTTCGCGGCTGCGCTTGACGAAGCGCGCGACGCCATAGGCATTGATGAATTGCAGCGCGCCGCCCTGCTGCGGCGCGAAGCCCCAGCCGAAGATCGAGCCGATATTGGCGTCGGCGACGCTCTCGACGACGCCTTCCTCGTAGCACTTCGCCGCCTCGTTGGCCTGCGCGAACATCAGACGGTCGATCAGCTCGGCCTGCGCCGGCTGCGCGGCGGCGAGCGGGAACTGCGCCGCCAGGCCGGGCCACAGCTGCTTCTGGCCGCCGGCCGCAGCCGGGTAGTCGTAAAAGCCGCGGCCGGCCTTCTTGCCCGGGCGGTCGAGCGTGCGCACCATCTTCTCGATGACGGCGTCCGCCGGATGGCCGGCGTAGGTCTTGCCGTCGGCTTCGAAGTCCTTGCGCGTCTGTTCGAGGATGTGCAGCGACAGCGACAGCGAGACTTCGTCCTGCAGCGCCAGCGGGCCGACCGGCATGCCGGCCTGCAGGCCGGCGACCTCGATCGAGCGCGGATGCGCGCCTTCCTGCAGCAGCGCCAGGCCTTCCATCACGTAGGTCGCGAACACGCGCGAGGTGTAGAAGCCGCGCGCATCGTTGACGACGATCGGCGTCTTGCCGATCTGCTGCACGTAGTCGAAGGCGCGCGCCAGCGTTTCCGGCGAGGTCTTCTTGCCCTTGATGATCTCGACCAGCGGCATTTTGTCGACCGGCGAGAAGAAGTGCAGGCCGATGAAGTGCTGCGGCCGCGCGCTGGCCTGCGCCAGGCCGGTGATCGGCAGCGTCGAAGTGTTCGACGCGAAGATGGCCTTCTTCGTCAGCTGCGCCTCGGCCTGCCGGGTGACCTCGGCCTTGATCGCGCGGTCCTCGAACACGGCTTCGATCACCAGATCGCAGCCCTGCAGATCCTCGTACGCGGCCGTCGGCTTGATGCGGGCGAGCCGCTCGTCCTTGCCCTGCGCCGTCAGGCGGCCCTTCTTGATCGCCTGGTCGAGCAGGCCGGCCGAATAGGCCTTGCCGCGCTCGGCGTTGTCCAGCGAGGTGTCGAGCAGCACGACCTCGATGCCGGCCTGCGCCGACACGTGGGCGATACCGGCGCCCATCATGCCGGCGCCGAGCACGCCGAGCTTTTGCACCTTGCCGCGCTCGATGCCGTCCGGACGCGAGCGGCCCTTGTTGATGCTGCCGAGCTGGAACCACAGCGTGCCGATCATGTTCTTCGACACCGGCGATACCACGCAGTTGGCGAAGTAGCGCGATTCGATGCGGCAGCCGGTGTCGAAGTCGACGATGCCGCCTTCGAACACGCACGACAGGATGTTGGCGACGGCGGGGTAGTTGCCCCAGGACTTGGCGTTGGCCAGCGACGGCGCGATCGCCCACATCTGGCCGTTCGCCGGGCTCTTCGAATCGCCGCCCGGCCATTTGAATTTCTTGTCGTCCCAGGGCTGCACCGGTTTCGGGTTGGCGGCGATCCAGGCGCGCGCCTTGGCCATCATGTCGTCGCGATCGCTGGCCAGTTCGTTGACGATGCCCTGCTGGCGTGCCTGCGCGGCTTTCAGTTCCTTGCCTTCGAGCATCAGCGGCAGCGCCGCCTGGATGCCGATCAGGCGCGGCAGGCGCTGCGTGCCGCCGCCGCCGGGCAGCAGGCCGAGCTTGACCTCGGGCAGGCCGAACTTGGCTTTCGGATCGTCGATCGCGATGCGCCAGTGGCAGCCGAGCGCGAGTTCGAGGCCGCCGCCGAGCGCGGTGCCGTTGAGCGCCGCGACCACCGGCCGGCCGCAGGTTTCGAGGCGGCGCAGCAGCGCCTTGAAGGTCTCGGCGAGCGCGTAGGCCTCCTCGGCCTGCGTCATCGCGTAGACCTTGTCGATGTCGGCGCCGGCGAGGAACTCCTTCTTGCCGGAGCTGACGATCACGCCCTTGATCGTGGCGTCCTGCTCGATGCGGGCAATGGCGTCGCCGAGCGGCGCGCTCAATGCCTCGTTGAGCACGTTCATCGAGCGGCCCGGCATGTCGAGCGTCAGCGTGACGATGCCGTCGGCGTCCTTCTCGAAACGCACGGCGCTGGGATTCGTTGCTTCCATGTCGGTGCTCCTCAAACCCGCTCGATGATCGTAGCGATGCCCATGCCGGCGCCGACGCAGAGCGAGACCAGCCCGGTCTGCTTGTCCTGGCGTTCCAGCTCGTCGAGCACGGTGCCGAGGATCATCGCGCCGGTTGCACCGAGCGGATGGCCGAGCGCGATCGCGCCGCCGTTGACATTGACGCGTTCGGCGTCGATGTCGAGATCGCGCATCGCGCGCATCACGACCGCGGCGAAGGCCTCGTTGATCTCGAACAGGTCGATGTCGGCGGCCTTCATGCCGGCCTTGGCGAGCGCCTTGTTCGCCGCCGGGCCGATGCCGGTCAGCATGATGGTCGGCTCCGAGCCGATGACGGCCGCGGCGCGGATGCGTGCGCGCGGTTTCAGGCCGAGCTGGCGGCCGATCTTCTTGTTGCCGACCAGCACCGCGGCGGCACCGTCGACGATGCCCGAGGAGTTGCCGGCGTGATGCACGTGGTCGATGCGCTCGACCGTCGTGTACTTGCGCAGCGCGGTGGCGTCGAAGCCCATCTGGCCGATCTGCGCGAACGAGGGTTTGAGCTGCGCGAGGCCGTCGAGCGTGGTCTCCGGGCGGATGAATTCGTCGTGATCGAGCACGGTCATGCCGTTGAGGTCGACGACCGGCACCAGCGATTTCGCGTAGCGGCCGGCCTCGCGCGCCTGCGTCGCGCGCTGCTGCGAGCGCAGCGCGAAACGGTCGACGTCCTCGCGGCTGAAGCCTTCGAGCGTGGCGATCAGGTCGGCGCCGATGCCCTGCGGCGCGAAGCCGGTGGCGTTGTTGACGCGCGGGTCCATCGCCCAGGCGCCGCCGTCCGAGCCCATCGCCCAGCGCGACATGCTCTCGACGCCGCCGCCGACGATCAGATCCTCGAAGCCGGACATGACTTTCATCGCCGCCAGGTTCACCGCTTCCAGGCCCGAGGCGCAGAAGCGCGATTGCGTGACGCCGGCGACGGTCTCGGCCCAGCCGGCGTAGAGCGCGGCGACGCGGGCGATGTCGGCGCCCTGCTCGCCGACCGGCGTGACGCAGCCGAGCACGACGTCGTCGACGCGCGAGGTGTCGAGGCCGTTGCGCGCTTCGAGCGCGCGCAGGCAGGTGGCGGCGAGTTCGATCGGCGTGACCTGATGCAGGCTGCCGTCCTTCTTGCCCTTGCCGCGCGGCGTGCGCACGGCGTCGTAGATGAATGCCTCGGTCATGGAATCCTCGGGCTTGCGCGAATAGGTAACTGAAATTACCATTTGGCCGTTTCCGGTGTCGGAAGAACGGCGAAGCGAGTGCTGTCGCATCGGGGTGCGCGCGACCGTGAGAATGTAATCACGAGTGCGGACGCGGTCAATACGATGCCGTATGGCATGACTTTCGCAGGTGTAATTTCAATTACTTTGGAGGCAGTGAATGCGCCGTAGTGACGCAGTGCTGGCGGACCGCTCGCAGCTCGATGCGGCGACCCGGGTGCGCATCGAGCAGGCCGTGCTCGATATCTTCTCGGAGCGCGAATTCCACCGCGTCGGCCTGATCGAGATCGCGCGCGCCGCCAACGTCTCGCTGCAGACCATCTACAAGTACTACGGCAGCAAGGAAGCGCTGCTGTTCTCCAGCCTCGACATCTGGCTCGGCAAGCTCGCCGCGCGCATGATCGATCACCTGCAGGGCATCGAGGATTACAAGGAGCGCCTGCGCAAGGTGTTCTGGGTCAGCCTCGATTTCTACGAGAAGAACCCGAAGCTGATGCAGCTGCAGATGAGCTCGGTCTACGTCAACACCTGGCGCAAGCACGAGCAGTTCGACAATCCGCAGCTGTTCGGCACCTTCCTCAAGGTGCTGCATGAAGGCCGCGAGAAGGGCGTCATCACCGACGAGGTCGACGAGAAGTACGTGCTCGACATCATCATGGGCACGCTGGCGCGCCTCGTGCAGATGTACGTGCATCGTGGCATGAAGGAATCGCTGACGGCGCAGGCCAATCCGATCTTCGAGATGCTCTGGCGCGCCATCGCCAAGCCGAAAGCCTGAGCGGCGCCGCAAGCTTTACGCGGCATGGCCTGCGGCGGAGAATCCGCCGCCATGAAAGCGATCGTCGATGCGATCTACGCCGGCGCGGTGCGGCCGATGCCGGACGACGGGCGGCCGACCGGCATCTTCAAGACCCCGCTCGCCGGCGAAGCCGAGATCGGACGCGAGGGCCTCGTCGGCGACGCGCAGGCCGACCGCCGCGTGCACGGCGGGCCGGAAAAGGCGCTGCATCATTTCCCGGCCGAGCATTACGCGCGCTTCGCTGCGGCGTTCACGGAGCAGGCCGCCGCGTTCGTGCCGGGCGCGATCGGTGAGAACCTGACGACGCGCGGCTGGACCGAGGCCGAGGTCTGCCTCGGCGACGTCTACACCTTCGGCAGCGCGCGTCTGCAACTCAGCCAGCCGCGCTCGCCGTGCTGGAAGATCGATGCGCGCTTCGGCGTCGACGGCTTGACACGCTACGTCGCCGAGCACGGCATCGCCGGCTGGTACTACCGCGTGCTCGCGCCCGGCCGCTGCCGCGCCGGCGACGCGCTCGAACTGATCGAGCGCGAGCCCGATCCGGTCACGCTCGCCGAATACTGGCGCCTGCGCGCGTCGCCGCGCGCCGATCGCGCGCGCCTGCAGCGCGTCGCCGACTCGCCGGGGCTGGCGCCCGAGCAGCGCGCCCGCTGGCAGCAGCGCCTCGACTGGCTGCGCGCGCAGCGCTGAGCGGCGACGCGATGCGCGTCGGCCGGCGCTGGCGGAGGTTTGCGTCAGGCCGTCATCGCGAGGCCGCGCAGCGGCGGCGGCGAGCCAGAGCCGTCGCCCGTGTCGTGCCCCGCTGGCCGGCTCCGTCGCCTGAGGCGACTCGCGATGACGATGGCGGCGCTTTGTCAGGGCTTCTCTAGTGTGCTGTTCCGTAAATAAATAGAACTATGATGGCGATGCGCTGTCGTACCTGCCGGTCAAGCAGGAGAATGGCGGCATGGCGAAGACAGGGCGTCCACTGGTGGGGTTGGCAATCAGCGACGCAGAACGCGCTGAGTTGAAGGCACGCTTGGCGCGCCGCAAGTGGCCGAGCGATGAGAAGCTGCGCATGCGCATCGTGCTGGCGTTGGCGGACGGTGAGTCGAGCACGTCGATTGCCGCGCGCTTGCACACGACGGCGCAGACGGTGAGCAAATGGCGGCATCGTTTCCAGTCATACCGTGTGCTCGGATTGAGTGATGCGCCGCGCTCGGGCCGTGGGCGCAGCGTGGCCGATGAGCAAGTGCAGGCTATCGTGGATCGGGTCCGGCAAACGCAGCCGGAGAACGCGACGCGTTGGAGCGTGCGCAGCATGAGTGCGGCGACCGGTGTCTCGGCCACCACCGTGCATCGCATCTGGCGCGCGTTCGGGCTCAAGCCGCATCTGCAGGACACGTTCAAGTTGTCGACCGATCCGCACTTCGTCGACAAGGTGCGCGATGTGGTTGGGCTATACCTGAATCCGCCGGATCGGGCACTGGTGCTGTGCGTGGATGAGAAGAGCCAGATTCAGGCGCTCGATCGCACCCAACCCGGCCTACCGCTGAGTTTCGGCAAACCGTCGACTCGCACGCACGACTACAAGCGCCACGGCACGACCTCGCTGTTTGCGGCGCTGGATGTGGCGACGGGCAAAGTCATCGGCCAGCTCAAACGGCGTCATCGCAGCGCCGAGTTCCTGCAATTCCTCAACGCGATCGACGCCGCGGTACCGAAAGACCAGGACGTCCACTTGATCATGGACAACTATGGCACGCACAAGACCGATCAGGTGCGGGCTTGGTTCGCCGCCCGCCCGCGCTACCACGTGCACTTCACCCCGACCTCGGCGTCCTGGCTCAACCTGGTCGAGCGATTCTTCTCAACTCTGAGCGAGAAGTGGATCAAGCGCGGCGCGCATACCAGCGTGAAAGATCTCGAAGCCTCGATCCGCGATTATCTGGATCGCCACAATGCCGACCCGACTCCCTTCGTCTGGCGCAAAGGCGCCGATGAGATCCTCGCGTCGGCGGGGCGGGCAGCCAAGAAGCTCGCTTCCTATTACTAATACGTAATTGCGGAACAGCACACTAGCGATACAGCCATTCGCCGGCGCTGCGCAGCAGCACCAGCAGACTGAGCGCGATCAGCACCACGCCCATCGCATGGTCGATGCGGTGCGCATGCCGGCGCAGCGCGCGACGCAGGCCGGCGTGCGAGAGCAGCAGCGCCAGCGTCGCGAACCAGCCGAAGGTCGCCAGCGGCAGCCAGACCGCCAGCGCCAGTGTCAGCGGCATCGACATCGGCCCGCTGACGACGGCGCTGAACAGCGCGACGAAGAACAGCGTCGCCTTCGGGTTCAGCACATTGGTGGCCAGGCCGGTGCCGAAGTTGTGGCGCCAGTCGCCGGGTGCCGCCGCCCGCAGGTCATCGCCGGTGTCGGCGAGCGGCGGCGCGCGCAGCGCCTTGCGGCCGATCCAGATCAGAAAGCCGGCGCCGGCCAGCGCGATCAGCGTCAGCGCCCACGGCGCGTGCGCGATCAGCCAGCGCAGGCCGAACAGGCCGTAGGCGACGTGAAAGAGAATGCCGGTGCCGATGCCGGCCGCGGTCCAGACGCCGGCGGCGCGGCCGTAGGCGAGCGACTGGCGCGTGACGATCGCGAAGTCCGGCCCGGGGCTGACCACGCCGAGCGCGTGCGCCGCGGCGACGGTGCCGAACACGGCGAGGCTGCTAGCGAGCATCGGCGCCGGTCTCGCGGTCCCAGCCGGGCCACGGGCCGTCGGCGGCGGCCGGCAGTTCGACGGCGTGGCGTTCCTCGGCGTAGCGCGTCATGCCGCGCGCCTCGTAGTTGGCGAGCGCGTGCGGGCCGTCGAGCGAGCAGGTGTGGACCCAGACGCGGCGCGCGCCCATCGCCCAGGCGCGCTCGATGCCGACGCTCAGCAGGTGTCCGCCGAGGCCGGCGCCGGTGAATTCGCGCATCAGCCCGAAGTAGGCGATCTCGACGTCGTCGCCGGCCTGCTTCTCCAGTTCGATGTAGCCGGCCGGTGTGCCGCGCGCGTACAGCACCCAGGTCTGCACTTCGGGACGGTCGAGCCAGCGCAGCCACTGCGCGTACGACCAGCCGAGGCGGTCGCGCCAGTGCCAGTGGCCGCCGACCGCGGTGTAGAGAAAACGGTTCAGCATCGGCAGCGGCTGCTCGGCGCGCAGGATCAGCGGTTCCGGCTGCGGCACCGCGGCGCGGCGCAGCGCGGCCGGCGTGCGCATTTCCAGATACCAAGTGGTGACGAGCTCCTGCATGGCGGCGGGGCGGCGGGGCGGAGCCGCGCATGATACGGCGCCGCCGGCGCGGTGGCAGCGAGCGGCGCGGCTTCAGGCGAACAGTGCCGCGCCGCGCCGCAGCGCCAGCGCCGCGAGCCGGTCGAGCCGCTGTGCGGCGAGCGCGAGCAGCCGCTGTTTCAGGCGCGGCGGCAGCGTCGTCGCCTCGGCCCAGCGCTGCAGCAGCCACCAGTCGTGATGCAGGCCCAGCGTCGCCTCCAGCGCGGCGAGCGGCGCGGTGTCGGCGAACGCCTGCGGCAGCAGTGCGCCGAGCAGTTCGTACTGATAGCCGAGACGTTTGAGATGACGCCGCCAGCGGTGCAGGACCTCGGCGCGCGGCGCGGCGGCCGCGGCCGCGAAATCGCGCCGGCAGGCGCTGCGGCTGGCGGCGATGCGCCGGCGCAGCGTCATCGCCTGCCGCGGCCAGCGAATGCCGGCGAGCGCCGCGCGGCCGTGCTTCAGCGCGTGGCGGGCTTCGGCCTGCGCTTCGGCGGCATCGTCGATCGCCGGCAGCGCGGCGAGCAGCCGGGCGTGCTCGGCGGCGTTCAGGTGCCGGCCGCGGCGCAGGCGCTGCAGCATCGCCGCCAGCACCTCGCGGTCGCGCTGCGCGGCGAGACGATGCGCGGCGTGGCGCAGCCGGCGTTCGAGACGGCGCGCCGCCGCGTCGTCGGCGGCCGCGAGCCGGCGCCAGGCGCGCAGGCGCTTGATGTGCTTGCGCACCGTGTGCGCGTTGCGGTTGCCGCCGCGCCGCAGGGGCTGGCGCGCGCGCTCGAGTTCCGCGGCGGCGGCGGCGCGCAGCTGGCGGCGGAGCGGACGCTCGACGACATCGATGGCGCACATGAGCCTGGCCCTCTTCACGGCAAGGGCCATGAGCTTAGGGAGGTCCGGCGCCGGCCGGCATTGATCTGCGTCGATCCGTCGGTCGCGCCTGCGCGCGGCCGACGCGACGCGCGCGGGACCGGCGCCGGTGAGCGCCGCCGCCGGAAGGAGCGAGGTGCGCTCCGAACGGCGCCCGCCGGCGCTTCAAACGCTTTCGGCCGCTGCCGCGTCTATCAGGCGGACAAGGAACATGACGATGACGGCAAACCTCAGCACTCTGGCGGCGGGTCCGGCGGCACTCTGGCAACTCGGCGGCGACGGCGACGGCGCCGGCGGTGCTAGGCTGCCGCGCCACGCCGGGTCGGGCGTGGCCGGGGGGCGGAACGTGCAGGTCGCGCAGCAGGCGGACGGGGAAGACGATGATGCCGAGGCGGTGCGCCGCGCCGTGCGCGGTGACGCGCGTGCCTTCGAGCGCCTCTACCGGCGCCATGTCGCCCGCATCCACGGTCTGTGCCTGCGCCTCGTCGACGGCGACCGCGCCAAGGCCGAGCAGTACACGCAGGACGCCTTCGTGCGCGCCTGGGAGAAGCTCGCCAGCTTTCGCGGCGACGCGCAGTTCTCGACCTGGATGCATCGTCTGACCGTCAATCTGGTGCTCGGCGAGCATCGTCTGCTGAAGCGCTGGGTGACGTTCGACGAGGCCGCGGTCGATGCCGACGACGGCAGCGAAGCCGGCGGCGCGATGCTCGGCGAGCATCCGCAGCAGCGGGTCGGCGAACGCCTCGATCTGGAGCGCGCGCTCGCCCGTCTGCCCAAGGGTGCGCGAACCGTGCTGATGCTGTATGACGTCGAGGGGTACTCGCACGAGGAGATCGCCGCACTGAGCGGCATCGCCGTCGGCACCTCGAAGGCGCAGCTGCACCGCGCCCGCAAGCTGATGAAGGAATGGCTGTCATGAATCACCGTCGCGACGACGAGATCCCGGAAGAGGCCGACGATGTCCTGCGCGCGGCGCTGCGCGGTCTCGATTTCAGCGAGGCGCCGCAGCGCGATCTGTGGTCCGGCATCGAGGCGCGCATCGCGCCGCGCCGCCGGCTGTCGGCGAACGGCTGGATGGGCCTCGCCGCCGCCGCCTGCGTCACCGCCGTCATCGGTCTGGCGCTGCTGCCGCCGACGCCGACGCCGCCCGCCGCCGCGCCGGCGACGCTGGCCTACGGGCCGGCCACCGCAGTGGATCTGCAGGCCGTGCCGGGCAGCCGCGCGCTGGTCAAGGCCAACCTGCAGCTGTCGCGCAGTTCCGAGCAGCAGATCCGCAAGGCTCTGCAGCAGGACCCCGATTCCGAGTCGCTGCGCCGTCTGCTGACGACGACGCAGAGCCGCAGCGACGAACTGCGCCGCATGCTCGCGGCGCAATCGACCTGATTGCACTGGAGTACAGGATGAAGATGCACGTTCCGATGACGCTCGCCGCCGGCCTGCTGCTGATCGCCGCCGGCCCGGCGCTGGCCCGCGGCGGCAGCCCGATCAACGAGACGCGGGCCCTGGCCGCCGACGGCCAGCTCAGCGTCAACAACATGGCCGGCACGATCACGGTGCGCGGCTGGGACCGCAGCGAAGTCGCGATCAGCGGCACGCTCGGCGAGGACGCCGAAAAGCTGGAGATCAGCGGCGACGCGAACAATCTCAGCATCAACGTGCGCTATCCGGGCGGTACGCGCGGTCACGTCGACCAGACCTATCTCGAACTGCGCGTGCCGGCGCGCGCCGGCCTGCGCCTCGACGCGGTCAGCGCCGACATTGCGGTCGGCAGCACCAGCGGGCCGATCGCGGCGCGCAGCGTCAGCGGCGACGTGCAGCTGAACGTCGGCAGCGGCGAGGTCAACGCCAGCACCGTCAGCGGCGACCTCACCGTCAAGGCGCCGTCGTTCAAGACCACGCTGAACTCGGTCAGCGGCGATCTGACGGCCAGCGGCGTGCGCGGCACGCTGAAGGCGGAGACGGTGTCCGGACAGCTGTCGATCGAGGGCGGGGCGTTCCGCGACGTATCGCTGCAGAGCGTGTCCGGCGACATGAGCCTGGACCTCTCGCTGGAGGACGCCGCCAAGCTCAGCGCCGAGACGCTGTCCGGCGACATCGACTTGCGCCTGCCGAAGATGCCGAGCGCGCAGCTGACGATGAAGACCTTCAGCGGCGACCTGCGCAACGCCTTCGCCGGCGGCGACGAGGGCGGCGATGTGCGCAAGGTGTCGACCACGCTCGGCGGCGGCCGCGGCAGCATCGACCTGCATACGTTCAGCGGCGACATCCGCATCGAGCCGCGCTGAAGCGCCGGCGCACTGCCAATCGCCCGAAAGAAAAGGGGCGCGGCCGCAAGGCCGCGCCCCTTCTTTTCGTGCCGCCGGATGGCTTCAGTAGCCGGCCTCGTTCGGGTCGATCTGCACCTCGAGCACGCGCTGGCCGCTGCTGTAGGCGCTGGTGTTCGAGAAGATGATGCGGCCCTGGCCCTTGTAGTGGGCGATCGTGCGGTAGGCGTCGCCGCCCTTGAAGTTGAACGGGATCCAGGCCTTGCCGGTGACGTGCGCGTTGGTCGAAGTCGGCTGGCCGGCGATCGCGTAGGCCTGCTGCATCGACATGTCGGGCTTGACCTCGGTGATCGGCTTGTAGGCACCGTCGGCCGCGGCCGGCGCCGGGGCGGACGGCGCGGCGACCGCCGCCGTGCGCTTGCCGGCCGGAGCCGAAGCCGCCGCCGTCGATGCCGCCATGCCGAGCGCGTACTGCTCGCCGTCGGCGCCGCCGAGGCCGGCGGCGGCATTGCCGCAGTACTTGCGCGTCTTCTTGTGCGCCTGCGGGTTGTCGCCGACCTGCTTGAGCGCCGCGTAGTAGCGCTTGTTGCCGGTCGCGGCGAGTGCCTTGCAGCTCCACGACAGCGCGTCGACGTAGGTATTGGCGGACTGCGTCTGGTTCTGCAGCAGCGCCTCGGCGAGTGCGTCGGTGACGACCGGCGAGGCGGTGCCGGAGGCTTCGATGTTCTGTGCGGCGGCGCGGATCGCGGCCGGCGAGCCGGAGCGGATCTGGTCGAGGTTGTACTGGTCGCCGGCGCTGAGCTCGGCGTGCGCGGCGCCGGCGGTCAGCAGGCCGGCGGCGAGCGTGATGCGTAGGTGTTTCATCGGACTTCCCTGGTTTTGGTGAACCGGGAGTCCCGAAGCCGTGATGCCCGCTCCCGGCGGAGCGCGCAGTGTAGGAAGGGCGTCCGCCGTGCTTGTGACATTTGCTTCACCACGGCGTGCGCCGCTGTGCGCTGGTTCGCGCTCGCCGCGCCAGAGCACCGCCTCGCCCCGCCACGCGCCGTCACGTGGCGGGGCGTGCGATCAGTGCCGGAAGTGGCGGATGCCGGTGAAGACCATCGCCATGCCGGCTTCGTCGGCGGCGGCGATCACTTCGGCGTCGCGCATCGAGCCGCCCGGCTGGATCACGGCGGTGATGCCGGCGCGCGCGGCGGCGTCGATGCCGTCGCGGAACGGGAAGAACGCGTCGGACGCCATCACCGAGCCCGGCACTTCGAGCTTCTCGTCGGCGGCCTTGATGCCGGCGATCTTGGCCGAGTAGACGCGGCTCATCTGGCCGGCGCCGACGCCGATCGTCATGCGCTCGCGGGCGTAGACGATGGCGTTCGACTTCACGAACTTGGCGACCTTGTACGCGAAGATCAGATCGTGCAGCTCGGCCTCGGTCGGCTCGCGCTTGCTCACGACCTTGAGCTGGCCGAGCGTGACGATCAGATCGTCGCGATCCTGCACCAGCAGGCCGCCGGACACGCGCTTGTAGTCGAGCGCCGGCGCGCGCTGCGCCGGGAACTCGCCGCATTCGAGCAGGCGCACGTTCTGCTTGGCGGCGACCGCCTGCCTGGCGGCCTCGCTGACGCGCGGCGCGACGATGACCTCGACGAACTGGCGCTCGACGATCAGCTTCGCGGTCTCGCCGTCGAGCTCGCGGTTGAAGGCGATGATGCCGCCGAAGGCCGAGGTCGGATCGGTACGGAAGGCGCGCTCGTAGGCCTCGCGGATGCCGGACTCGTTGACGGCGACGCCGCAGGGATTGGCGTGCTTGACGATCACGCAGGCCGGCTTGGTGAAGCTCTTCACGCATTCGAGCGCGGCGTCGGCGTCGGCGATGTTGTTGTAGCTGAGTTCCTTGCCCTGCAGCTGACGGGCGGCGCTGATCGTGCCGGACTCGGCGTTGCGCTCGCGGTAGAAGGCCGCGCGCTGGTGCGGATTCTCGCCGTAGCGCATGTCCTGCAGCTTGTCGAACTGCAGGCCGAATACCGGCGGGAACGCATCGCGCGCGCCGTCGTCGTGCAGGCTCGACAGATAAGCCGACACCGCGCCGTCGTAGCGCGCGGTCAGCGCGTAGGTCTTGACCGCGAGGCGGTAGCGCGTCGCCAGCGTGGTGCCGCCGGCGTCGATTTCGGCGAGCACCGCGGCATAGTCGGCCGGATCGGTCAGTACCGCGACCCAGGCGTGGTTCTTCGCCGCCGCGCGCAGCATCGCCGGGCCGCCGATGTCGATGTTCTCGATGGCGTCCTCGCGCGTGCAGTCCGGCTTGGCGACCGTCGCCTCGAACGGATAGAGGTTGACGACCAGAAGGTCGATCGGCGCGATGCCGTGCTGCGCCATCACCTCGGCGTCGACGTCGCGGCGGCCGAGCAGGCCGCCGTGGATCTTCGGATGCAGCGTCTTGACGCGGCCGTCCATGATTTCCGGAAAGCCGGTGTGCGCCGACACTTCGACGGCGTCGAGACCGGCCTCGCGCAGCAGCTTGTAGGTGCCGCCGGTCGACAGCAGCTCGACGCCGCGCTGTGCAAGTTCGCGCGCGAACTCGACGATGCCGGCCTTGTCGGAAACGGAAAGCAGGGCGCGGCGCACCGGCGCGCGGGAGGTGATGGTCATCGGACGGCTCGTCGGAAGCGGAGTCGGAGTGATGGCGGCGACTGATCGCAGCGCGATCAGTTCAGCGCGTCAGGCTTGATCTTGTGCTGCTTGAGTTTCTTGCGCAGCGTCGCGCGGTTGAGGCCGAGCATTTCGGCGGCGCGCGACTGGTTGCCGTGGCAGTAGCGCAGCGTGGCTTTGAGCAGCGGCGGCTCGACCTGATCGAGGAACAGGTCGTACAGGTTCTTCGGCATGTGGCCGTTCAGCGTTCGGAAGAAGTCGTCCAGGCTGTCGGAGACGGAATGACCGAGCGGCTTGATGTCCGAGGACCGGAGCGAAGACATGCGTAGATACTCCAACCCGCGTACGGCTCTGTCGCGGGTCTGACCGGAAAAAGGGGGCGGCAATGATACTCTCGCCGCGCCCCCCGCAAAAGCCGGCGGGCGCCGCGCGGTTCTGGTGAATTCAGCCCAGCGTCTCGTCGATCAGCGTCTGCCAGACCGCGTCCGGCTGCCAGACCGCGTGCAGGTCGGCCAGCGCCACGTCGCGCGCTTCGCCGCGGCGCAGCACGCGATACAGGTACACGAACACCGAGGCGCGCAGGTTCAGTGCGCAGTGCACCAGCAGGTGTTGTCCGGCGTAGCGGTCCATCAGCGCGCAGAACTGCTCGACGTGCTCGCGCGTCGGCGCCTCCCACGGAATCGGCAGCGCCGCGTACTGCACGCCGAGCGCCTGCCAGCGCGCGGCTTCATCGGGCAGATAGTTCGGCGAGGTCGGCGCCGCCAGATTGATGACGGCCTCGATGCCGGCCTGCTGGAGCGTCGCGAACTGCTCGGGCCACGGCTGCCCGGAAGTCAGCAGGCGGGCGTCGATGCGGTGGCGCCGGATCAGTGCCGGCATGCGGCACTGCGCGGCCAGCCGCGTCCAGCCGTCCTTGCTCAGATCGGCGTCGAAATCGAACCAGGCGTCATAGGCCGCGCGCACGTCCTCGGCCTGGCGGTCGAGCAGGCCGGCGAGCACCAGGTGGCCGCCGCGCTTGATCGAACTGGCCAGCGTCGGCGCCAGCGCGATCAGCGGATTGGCGAGGATGTTGGCGACGATGATGTCGGCCGGCAGCGGCACGAAGGCGTCGGCCGGCAGCGTGACGATGCGGTCGGCGACGCCGTTGGCGGCGGCGTTGTCGCGCGTCGCCAGCAGTGCCTGCGGGTCGATGTCGACGCAGATCGCGCGTTCGGCGCCGAGCAGCAGGGCGGCGATCGCCAGCACGCCGGAGCCGCAACCGAAGTCGAGCACGGTCTTGCCGGCGAGGTCGTAGGCGGCGAGCCACTGCAGGCACAGCGCCGTCGTCGGGTGCGTGCCGGTGCCGAACGCCAGGCCCGGGTCGAGGCGCAGGATCACCGCGTCGGGCTGCGTGACCTCGCCGACCTTCTCGTGCGGCACGACCCAGAGCTTGTCGCCGAACGGCAGCGGCGGGCAGTCCTTGAGCCAGACGCGGACCCAGTCCTGATCCTCGATCAGCTCGGTCTCGAAGCGCGCCTCGGCGCCGTCCGGCAGCAACTCGCGCAGGCTGGCCTGCACCGGCGCCAGGTCCACGCCCTCGGCGAACAGGCCCAGCGTCACCGTCTGCGCCCACAGCGGCGTCTCGCCGGGCGCCGGTTCCAGCACCGGATCATCGACGGCGTCGATGAAGCTGACCGCCGCGGCGTCGTGCGCCAGCAGGATCTCGTCGGCGAATTCGGGGTGGCGCGTGTGCACGCGCAGTTGCAGCCAGGCCATGTCGTTCTCGCAAGGATGGGGCACGGGCCGGCAAGCCGGCGGCGCGCCCGCGGGGCGCGCATTATCGGCTCTGCGCCGGCTTTAGTGCGGATCTTTCGCTGACGCCGGTGTCACCGAGGTGCCGGTGACGACGGCGTCGGCGCTGCCGCGCGCGAGCAGCAGGTGCAGCGCCGCGCCGCGCTCGGTACGCGCCGCGTCGGTCAGCGCGCGGCCGTCGGCGTCGAGCGCGATCGCGTAACCGCGTTCGAGCACGGCGCGCGGGTTCAGGCTGGCCAGCACCGATTCGGCGCGTTCGAGGCGCGCGCGCGCCGCCGCCGCCTGCAGGCGCAGGGTCTCGTGCGCGCGCGCCTGCAGGCGTTCGAGGCGGTGGCGTTCGATGGCCAGGCGCCGCGCTGGCGCATGCGCGCGCAGCGTCGCCTCGCGATGTTCGAGACGCTGCGCGAGGCGCGCGAGCAGGCGCGTCTCGGCGTGCTGCAGGCGCTCGCGCAGTTCCCGCAGGCGGGCGCCGCGTTCGCGCAGGCGCCGGCCCGGATGCTGGGCCTGCAGGCGCCGCTGCTGTTCATCGAGACGTTGCGCGGCCTGCTGCAGGCGGCGCTCGGCGGCCAGCGTCACGCGGTTCTCGTGGCTGCGCAGCGCGGCGAGCCAGTCGGCGATGTCCGGCGCCGCGCGTTCGGCGGCGGCGGTCGGCGTCGGCGCGCGCAGGTCGGCGGCGAAGTCGGCGATCGTCACATCGACCTCGTGGCCGACGCCGCTGATCACCGGCACCGCGCAGGCGCGGATCGCGCGCGCGACGCGCTCGTCGTTGAAGGCCCAGAGATCCTCGATCGAGCCGCCGCCGCGCGCCAGCAGGATCACCTCGACGGCCGGCGCGCGCCGCGGCAGTTCGGCGAGCGCCCGAACGATCGCTGGCGGCGCCTCGGCGCCCTGCACCGGCACCGGATACAGATAGACCGGTGCCAGCGGATAGCGCCGCGCCAGCGTCGTCAGCATGTCGTGGATCGCCGCGCCGCTCGCCGAGGTGACGATGCCGATCGCGCGCGGCCGTTTCGGCAGCTCGCGCTTGAGGTGCTCGTCGAACAGGCCCTCGGACGCCAGCCGGCGCTTGAGCTCCTCGAACGCGCGCAGCAGGGCGCCGGTGCCGGCCGGCTCCATGTGCTCGCAGATCAGCTGCAGATCGCCGCGCGCCGTGTAGAACGACAGCTGCGCGCGCAGCAGCACGGCGTCGCCGTCCTTCGGCGGCGGCCGCACGTGCAGATTGGCGTTGCGGAACATCGCGCAGCGCAGCTGGGCGCGCGCGTCCTTGAGCGTGAAGTACCAGTGGCCGGATGCCGGCCTCGACAGATTGGAGATCTCGCCCTGCACCCAGACCCGCGGCAGCGCGTCCTCGATCAGGGCGCGCAGCACCTCGGCGAGTTCGGAAACCTGGTAGATCGTGCGAGCGCCGGCGCGCTCGGGTGCGGGGAGTCTCGGCATCGCGCAAGCATAGCGAGTTCATCGCCCGGCCTGCGCCGGCGGCCGGTTTTGGCCTATAATGACGCGCTTCCAGACGACCGCAGCCGCCATGCCCGCAGCCATGCGTATCCAGTCCGAAGCGCTCACCTTCGATGACGTCCTTCTCCTTCCGGCCTACTCGGAAGTCCTGCCGCGGCAGGTCGACCTGAGCTCGCAGCTGACGCGCGGCATCCGTCTCAACATCCCGCTGCTGTCGGCGGCGATGGACACCGTCACCGAAGCCCGTCTGGCGATCGCCCTGGCGCAGGAAGGCGGCCTCGGCATCGTGCACAAGAACATGACGGCCGAGCGTCAGGCCGCCGAAGTCCGCGCGGTGAAGAAGCACGAGGCCGGCGTCATCGTCGACCCGATCACCGTGCCGCCGACGATGACGATCGGCGAGGTCATCAAGCTGACGCGCAAGAACAAGATTTCCGGCGTGCCGGTGGTCGACGGCAAGAATCTGGTCGGCATCGTCACCAGCCGCGACGTGCGTTTCGAGACGCGCTTCGACGAGCCGGTGGCGCGCGTGATGACGCCGAAGGATCGCCTCGTCACCGTGCGCGAGGGCGCCTCGCGCGAGGAAGTGATCGCCAAGCTGCAGGAGCACCGCATCGAGAAGGTGCTGGTCGTCAACGGCAAGTTCCAGCTGCGCGGCATGATCACGGTCAAGGACATCCAGAAGACCGTCGACTTCCCGCGCGCCTGCAAGGACAGCGCCGGCCGCCTGCGCGTCGGCGCCGCGGTCGGCACCGGCGCCGATACCGAGGAGCGCGTCAGCGCGCTGGTCGAGGCCGGCGTCGATCTGGTCGTCGTCGACACCGCGCACGGCCACAGCAAGGGCGTCATCGACCGCGTCGCCTCGATCAAGAAGCAGTACGGCGACAGGCTGCAGGTCGTCGGCGGCAACATCGCCACCGGCGACGCCGCGCTGGCGCTGGTCGCGGCCGGCGCCGACGCGGTCAAGGTCGGCATCGGTCCGGGCTCGATCTGCACCACGCGCATCGTCGCCGGCGTCGGCGTGCCGCAGATCAGCGCGGTGATGGGAGTTGCCGAGGCGCTGAAGAAGGCCGGCGTGCCGCTGATTTCAGACGGCGGCGTGCGCTATTCCGGCGACTTCGCCAAGGCGATCGCCGCCGGCGCCGCCGCGGTGATGGTCGGCTCGATGCTGGCCGGCACCGAGGAAGCGCCGGGCGAGGTCGAGCTCTACCAGGGCCGTTCGTACAAGAGCTACCGCGGCATGGGATCGCTCGGTGCGATGGGCGGCAGCAACGGCTCCAAGGACCGCTACTTCCAGGACACCACGACCGAAGTCGAAAAACTGGTGCCGGAGGGCATCGAGGGTCGCGTGCCGTACAAGGGGCCGATGGCGGCGATCGTCCACCAGATGATCGGCGGCCTGCGCGCGAGCATGGGCTACACCGGCTGCAAGAGCATCGAGGAGATGCGCACGCAGACGCGCTTTGTGAAGATCACCGGTGCCGGCATCAAGGAATCGCACGTGCACGACGTGACGATCACCAAGGAGGCGCCGAATTACCGCGTCGAGTGATCGCAACGCCGGGCCTTCCGGCAGCGGCGGCGCACGCCAGCGTGCGCGCGGGCGGCACTCGGAATGAGTGCACCGGGCCACGCCGGTTCGAAACCAGAGAAGGGCGCCTTGCGGCGCCCTTCTGCGTTCTGCGGGCCGGTTCTACCAGTTGTACTGGATCGACGCGGCGACGCTGCGCAGCGGGATCTGCTGGGCGACGTAACTGTTCGCGAACACGGCGTGGTCGAACACCAGATCGAGCGCGCGCTCGTTGGTCAGATTGTTGCCGCTGACGACGAACGACCAGCTGCCGCTGTCCGGCAGCAGCACGACGCGGCCGCCGACCAGCCAGTAGCCGTCCTGGTGGCTGTGCGAATCGAGGTCGACCGACGAGTACTGGCCGCTGCGGTACGACAGGTCGGCGGCGAGCTTCAGCGACAGGCTCGCCGGCAGCGGCACGGTGACGATCGGCGACAGCGCGCCGCTGAGCTTCGGCGCGTGCGAAAGCGTCTTGCCGCTGAGATCCTGGGTCTCGGCATCGCCGTCTTCCTGCGCGGCCGGTGCGTTCTTGTAGCTGCCGTATTCGGCGCGGCCATAGGCGAGCGAGCTGACGAACTGCAGCCAGCGCAGCGCGCGCCACTGCGTTTCGAGCTCGACGCCTTCGAGGTGCGCCGTCGCCGCATTGCCGATCTGGAAGCTGGTGCCCTGGTTGTCGACGGTCTGCAGATCGTCGACCTGGGTGTAGTAGACCGTCGCGTTCAGCGTCAGGCGGCGGTCGAGCCAGCGGCTCTTGACGCCAGCTTCCCAGGCCGAGGCCTTCTCCGGCTTGAACGACAGATTGTCGGCGTTGTCGGCGGTGGCGTTGAAGCCGCCGCCCTTGTAGCCGCGCGTGTAGGTGGCGAAGCCCATCAGCTCGCGCGACCACTCATACTGGAAGCCGAGCTTCGGCGAGATGTCGGTCTCCTGGCGTTCGAGGTGCTCGGTGAAGGTGTCGGCGCCGACCACGGCGGCGACGAGGCCGAGCCCGACTTTCCGCGTGTCGAAGTCGGCGCGCTTCTTCTCCCAGCCGTAGCGCAGGCCGGCGATCGTCGACAGATGTTCGCCGAGCTTCCAGGTCATCTGGCCGAACGCCGCGTAGCTTTCCGTCGTCTGCGAGAAGCCGCGCAGCAGCTGGTCGTTGAGCGGAATCGCCGGCAGATGCGGCAGTGCGTTGAGCAGGCAGTCGTCGCGGGTCGGCAGGCCGAGCGCCTGCAGGCCGGCGCAGCTCGCCGCGAAGCTCAGCAGGTTGTCGCCGGCCAGCGTGTCGAGATGGCTGTCGAGGTCGGCGCCGTAGGCGTACAGGCCGAGCGTCCAGTCGACGCCGCCGCCGAGGCCGAACAGCGAATCGGCCTTGCCGCTCGGCCGGAATTCGATCGAATTCTGCTGGTAGTCGACGTTGAAGCGCGTGTTGATGATGTCGGCGGCGCTGGTGTCGATGTCGAAGTACGAGCGGATCGAGAAACCGGCGTGGCCGAGCACCGTCGTGAACGACACGTCGTGCGAGCCGAGCCAGTCGCCGGCGTCGTATTCAATGACGCCGCGCGACAGATTGGAATGGCGGTTGACGTAGCCCGGCGTGTTCTGCGTGGTGTGCGCGTCGAGCGGGTTGTCCTCGGCGCTGGCGTCGTAGTCCTGCGCGAACGACAGCGCCGCCGCCGAGGCGGCGTAGAGCTGCCAGTTGTTGTAGTCGACGCTGGTATCGGACAGCTGCGAGGACAGGCTGATCTTCCAGCGCTCGCCGGGCGTCGCCTCCAGCTTCAGGCGGCCGGCCTTCTGCACGAAGCTGTTTTCCTTGCGGTTCAGCGTCGAGTTCTCGACGTCGCCGTCCTTCTTCCAGTAGACGCCGGCGGCGCGCGCCGACAGGCCGTCGATGATCGGCACCGTCACGCCGGCCTCGGCGCGGCGCTGCAGCGGGTCGGCGCCGGTCAGCATGAGGTCGCCGGTAAAGCGGTCTTCCGGCTCCCTGGTGATGAAGTTGATGACGCCGGCGATCGTGTTCTTGCCGAACAGCGTGCCCTGCGGGCCGCGCAGCACTTCGACGCGGTCGAGGTCGAACAGGCCGTCCGGCACGAATTCCGAACGGCCGATCGCGAGCTGGTCGATGACGATGCCGACCGCCGGCTCGAAGCCGACGTTGTCGGTCTCGGTCGAGAAGCCGCGAATGCCGACGACCGGCCCCTGCGGGTCGGCGTCGATCTGGACGTTGGCGACGAAGTTCTCGATCGAGCCGGCATCGAAGCTCGCCGACTCGCTGAGCGTGTCGGCACTGACGACGCCGACCGAGACCGGTACGTCCTGCAGGCTCTGCTTGCGCTTCTGCGCGGTGACGATCACCTCTTCGAGCGCGCCCGCCTCGGGGGCGTCGACGGCGACCGGCGGCGGCGTGTCCTCGGGCAGGGCGATCGTCGGCAGCGGTTCGGCCGGCGCGGCCTCCTGGGCCGCGGCCGGGCCGGCGAGGGCGGCGGCGAGGGCGGCAGCCAGCGCCGTCAGGCGCGAGGCGGGCCAGTGCGTCTCGTATCGAATCATGGCTACGAAAAGGAAGGTTCCGAAAGGGAAGAACATGCGGCCCCCCGGCCGCGCTGCCGCATTGTCCATCAACAAACGCGCCAAGGTGGCCACGACGCTGCCCAGGCCGCACGGTAAAATAAGCTCTGTCCTTGGGGTTTTCATGAATATCCACGCCGACCGCATCCTCATCCTCGACTTTGGTTCGCAGTTCACCCAGCTGATTGCGCGGCGCGTCCGCGAACTCGGCGTCTATTGCGAGCTGCATCCCTGGGACATGAGCGACGAGGCGGTACGGGCCTTCGCGCCGAAGGGCGTGATCCTCTCCGGCGGTCCGGAATCGGTGTGCGACGAAGGTTCGCCGCGCGTGCCGGCAGCGGTCTGGACGCTCGGCGTGCCGGTGCTCGGCATCTGCTACGGCATGCAGGTGATGGCACAGCACTTCGGCGGCGCCGTCGAGCCGCACGATCAGAAGGAATTCGGCTACGCCGAGATCACCGTTCACGGTGATCTCCCTGGTTCGGGCGGTATCGGCGCAGCCGATACCTTGCGTGCACGCGGCCATTCGCAGCTGCTGCGCGACATCGAAGACCGCGTCAACGACGAGGGCCACGGCCTGCTCGACGTGTGGATGAGCCACGGCGACCGCGTCGTCCGCCTGCCGGAAGGGTTCAAGTGCATCGCCTCGACGCCGGACCTGCCGCTCGCCGGCATGGCCGATGAATCGCGCCGCTACTACGGGCTGCAGTTCCATGCCGAGGTCACGCATACCAAGCAGGGCAAGCGCATCTATTCGCGCTTCGTGCATGAAATCTGCGGTTGCGGCAACGCGTGGAAGCCGGACAGCATCATCGACGACGCGATCGCGCGCGTGCGCGCACAGGTCGGCGACGGCCACGTGCTGCTCGGCCTGTCCGGCGGCGTCGACTCGTCGGTCGTCGCCGCGCTGCTGCACAAGGCGATCGGCGCGCAGCTGACCTGCGTGTTCGTCGACCACGGCCTGCTGCGCCATCAGGAAGGCGACCAGGTCATGAAGATCTTCGCCGAGCATCTCGGCGTGCGCGTCATTCGCGTCAACGCCGAGGCGCGTTTCCTCGATGCGCTCAAGGGCGTGTCGGACCCGGAAGCCAAGCGCAAGATCATCGGCAAGCTGTTCGTCGACGTGTTCGACGAGGAGTCGGCCAAGATCGAAAACGTGCAGTTCCTCGCGCAGGGCACGATCTATCCGGACGTCATCGAGTCGGCCGGCAGCAAGACCGGCAAGGCGCACGTCATCAAGAGCCATCACAACGTCGGCGGCCTGCCGGCGCACATGAAGCTCAAGCTGGTCGAGCCGCTGCGCGAGCTGTTCAAGGACGAGGTCCGCCAGATCGGCGTCGAGCTCGGCCTGCCGCACGAGATGGTCTACCGCCACCCGTTCCCCGGCCCGGGTCTGGGCGTGCGCATTCTCGGCGAAGTGACCAAGGCCGCCGCCGACACGCTGCGCCTCGCCGATCACATCTTCATCGAAGAACTGCGCCGCGCCGGCTGGTACGAGAAGACCAGCCAGGCCTTCGCCGTGTTCCTGCCGGTGAAGAGCGTCGGCGTCACCGGCGACGGCCGCCGCTACGAGCCGGTCATCGCCCTGCGCGCGGTCGAGACCATCGACTTCATGACCGCGCACTGGGCGCACCTGCCGTACGACCTGCTCGACGTCTGTTCGCGCCGCATCGTCAACGAAATCAGCGGCGTCTCCCGCGTCGTCTACGACATCTCCGGCAAACCGCCGGCGACGATCGAGTGGGAGTAGCAGCCCGAGCAGCGTGCAGGGGCCCCGGCGAAGCCGGGGATGCTAGCGTCGCGAGGGCTGCGATC
>NZ_KE384553.1:42655-264800 GCF_000426685.1 Solimonas flava DSM 18980
GGTGAGGCGGCAAGCATTTTCCACCGCGCCGATTGTCTGGCCGTCAGCGTGCAGGGGCCCCGGCGAAGCCGGGGATGCTAGCGTTGCGAGGGCTGCGATCAGGTCGTGAAGTTCGGGTCGCGAATGCGCGTCGACTGATGCGCCCAGTGTCCCGATCTCGGCATGCGCGGGCGCCGCCGTCGGGAATGCCGGGGTCGTGAAGCAGGCTCAGGCGGCGGCGTGGTCCGGCGCCGCGCCGGCGAATTGCGACTGGTAGAGCTGCCAGTAGCGGCCCTGCTTCGCCATCAGTTCGATGTGGCTGCCGCGCTCCAGCACATTGCCGTTTTCCATGTAGATGATGGTGTCGGCGTCGTGGATCGTCGACAGGCGGTGGGCGATGACGAAGCTGGTGCGGCCGGCGCGCAGCTTCGCCATCGCGCGCTGCACGAGCAGCTCGGTGCGGGTGTCGACCGAGCTGGTCGCTTCGTCGAGGATCAGCACGGTGGGACGGGCGATGAAGGCGCGCGCGATCGTCAGCAGCTGCTTCTGTCCGGTGCTCAGGCCGCTGCCGTTCTCGTCGATCGGCGTGTCGTAGCCGCGCGGCAGCGTGCGCACGAAGTCGTCGACATGGCAGGCGCGGGCGGCGGCGACGATCTCGTCTTCGGTGGCGCCGTCCTTGCCGTAGGCGATGTTGTCGCGGATCGTGCCGCTGAACAGCCAGGCGTCCTGCAGCACCATCCCGAAATGACGGCGCAGCGCCTCGCGCGCGAAGCGGCGCGTGTCGATGCCGTCGAGGCGGATCGCGCCGCCGCCGATCTCGTAGAAGCGCATCAGCAGATTGACGAGCGTGGTCTTGCCGGCGCCGGTGGGCCCGACGATGGCGACCGTCTGGCCCGGCAGCGCTTCGAGGCTGACGTCCTCGAACAGCGGCCGCGCCGGGTCGTAGCGGAACGTCACGTGTTCGAAGACGACGTGGCCGCGCGGGGCCGCGACGTCGGCCGGCGCCTCGGGGTCCGGCGCCAGTTCCGGCGCATCGAGCAGCTCGAACACGCGCTCGGCGGACGCCGAGGCGGATTGCAGCACCGACGCCGCGCCGGCGATCTGTCCGATCGGCTGGTTGATCTGGCGGATGTACTGCACGAAGGACTGCAGCGCGCCGATCGTCATCGCCCCCGCCAGCACGCGCAGCGCGCCGCCGCCGACGACGCCGATGAAGCCGAGCTGCCCGACGAACATCATCGCCGGCTGGATCGCGCCGGACACGAACTGCGCGTCGAACGCACTGTCGCGCAGCCCCACGTTGTCGGCCTCGAAGCGTTCGCGGGCGCGGCGCTGGTGGCCGAACACCTTCATCAGCGTCTGGCCGGTGTAGTTTTCCTCGACATTGCCGTTGAGGATGCCGGTCCAGCGCCACTGGTCGACGAAGTGCGGTCGCGAGCGCTGCGCCAGCACGCGTGACACCAGCAGCGAGGCGAGCAGGCCGAGCAGTGCGATGCCGGCGAGCAGCGGCGACAGCCACAGCATCATCGCCAGCACGGCGAGCAGCTGCAGGATCGACATCAGCAGCTGGCTCAGCAGCTGCTGCAGGCTCTGGCTGACGTTGTCGATGTCGTTGCTGATGCGGCTCAGCACCTCGCCGTGCGGCTGGCGGTCGAACCAGACCAGCGGCAGGCGACCGAGCTTTTCCTCCGCCTGCCGGCGCAGGGTGCGGCTCAGGTCCTGCACCAGCGCCGCGCTCAGCCAGGCCTGCGCCGCGTGCAGCAGCACGGCCAGACCCTGCAGCACCGCGGCGACGACGAGCCCCCGCGCGAGCCCGGTGAAATCGACCGGCCGGGTCGCGCGCACGGCGGTGACGACGAGATCGGTGGCGCGGCCGAGCTGCCAGGGCACGAGGCTGCCGAGCAGGACGCTGCCGACGGTGCAGGCCAGCACCACCGCCGCGGTCGGCCATTGCGCGCCGACGCGTCGCGCCAGGCGCCGCAGCGTGCCGCCGGGATCGCGGGCGCGGACGATGGTGCCGAGTCCCGGCGGCCCCATGCGCGGCCCATGCATCGGCATCGACGTGCCGGCGGCGTGCGCCGGTGCGCTCGACAGGTCGCGCTCGCTCACGGGACGTCCTCGCCGGCGTGCTGCGAGGCGACGATCTCGCGGTAGACCGGGCTTTGTGCCATCAGGGTGTCGTGCGGGCCGGCGGCGACGATCGTGCCGCGTTCGAGCACGAGGATGGTGTCGGCGCCGCGCACCGAGCTGACGCGCTGGCCGACGATCAGCGTGGCGGCGTCGCGGGCGCGCACCGCGAGCGCGGCGCGCAGGCGGGCGTCGGTCGCGTAGTCGAGCGCCGAGAAGCTGTCGTCGAGCAGGTAGACGGCCGGGCGCCGCACGAGTGCGCGGGCGATCGCCAGACGCTGGCGCTGTCCGCCGGAGAAATTGCCGCCGCCCTGCGCCACCGGCGCGTCGAGCTGTCCGGGCAGCGCCGCGACGAAGTCGCGGGCCTGGGCGATCTCGAGCGCCTCCCACAGGTCGGCCTCGCTGGCGTCGGCCTTGCCGTAGCGCAGGGTGTCGGCGACCGAGCCGGAGAACAGATAGCTCTCCTGCGGCACGAGTCCGAGCTGCGACCACAGCGTTTCGAGGGCGAGTTCGCGGACGTCGACGCCGTTGACGAGGATGCAGCCGGCGCTGACGTCGAACAGCCGGGCGACGAGATGGACGATCGTGCTCTTGCCGGAGCCGGTCGCGCCGATGATCGCGACGGTCTGTCCGGGCGCGAGGCGGAAACTGATGCCGTGCAGGATCGGCCGCTCGGCGCCCGGGTAGGCGAAGGACACATCGCGGAACTCGATCTCGACGCCGCTCCGTGGCCGCGCCGGCAGCGGCACCGGCGCGCCGGGTTCGGCGACCGACGGCTGCGTCTGCAGCACTTCGCGAATGCGTCGCGCGCTGACCAGCGCGCGCGGCGCCATGACGAACAGCATCGAGGCGATCATCACCGAGATCAGGATCTGCATGATGTAGGCGAGGAAAGCGACCAGCGCGCCGACGCCGAGCGTGCCGGCGGCGATGCGGTGCGCGGCGACCCAGACCATCGCGATCGCCGACAGCTGCATGATCAGGTGGGCGAGCGGCATGTTGAGCGACATGATCCGGCCGACCTTCAGGGCGGTCGCGGTCATCGCCTCGTTGGCGGCGCCGAAGCGGCGACGTTCGTCGGCGTCGCGCACGAAGGCGCGGATCACGCGCAGGCCGTTGATCTGCTCGCGCAGGATCTGGTTGAGGCGGTCGATCTGCTCCTGCATGCGCGAGAACTGCGGCAGCGCCAGGCCGACCAGGACGCCGACCAGCACGGCCAGCAGCGGCACGCTGACGGCGAGCAGTGCCGACAAGCCGGCGTCCTGGCGGATCGCCATTGCCACGCCGCCGAGCCCCATGATCGGCGCTGCGACGATCATCGTCAGCACCATCACCAGGAAGGTCTGTACCTGCAGGACATCGTTGGTGCTGCGCGTGATCAGCGACGGCGCGCCGAAGCGGCGCATCTCGTGCAGCGAGAAATCCTGCACGCGCGCGAACACCGCGGCGCGCAGGTCGCGGCCGATGCCCATCGCGACGCGCGCGCCGAGCCAGGCGACGGCGATCGAGAACAGCAATTGGCCGAGCGCGGCGACGAGCATGGCGGCGCCGGTGCGCGCGATCGCGCCCGGATCGTTGCGCAGGATGCCGGCATCGACGATCTCCGCGCTCAGCGCCGGCAGCAGGAGCGCCGACAGCGACTGCGCGCCCTGGCACAGCAGCAGCAGGGCGATCGCGCCACGGTACGGCCGCCAGATGCGCCGCCAGATCGTCCAGCGGCCCGGCGTGGCGGCGGCCGCTGCGCGCGTACCGTCGACGGTCGGGGTCGGGGTCGGGGTCGCGGGCGCGGCGGCGGCGGCCGGGCTCGTGCTCATCGCGTCATCCCGACGGCGAGCGCGGCCGATCCCGGTACGGGCTGAACCTCGTCGCCGCAGGCGCGGACGGTGATCGGCAGCGCCGAACGTGCGACGGCGCGCCGGCAGCGGGCCACGGACATGAAGGTCTCCCGAAGTACGCCGCCATTGTTGCCAGCGGAGCCGCCGCGCGACAACGGCGTGCCAGCCGGGCGCCGGGCCGGCGCGCCGCTAGCGCATCTCGAACAGTTCCTGATGGAAGTTCGCGGCCGGCAGGCCGCGCGCCGTCAGGGCGCGGCGCAGACCGCGGCCGAAGCCGGACGGGCCGCAGAACCAGAGGTTCGCGTCCTTCCAGTCGGGGATCAGCGCGGCAAGGCGTTCGGCGTCGAGCACGCCGTCCTTCGGCGTTTCGAGCAGGTGCAGGCGCGCGCCGCCGGCGTCGGCGAGGCGGTGCAGACGCTCGAGCAGCGCGGCGTTGGCGGCGCGCGTCGAATAGACGAGGTCGACCGTGGCCTTGCCGCCGCCGGCGGCGAGCGCTTCGAGGCCGGCGATGAACGGCGTGATGCCGATGCCGCCGGCGACCCAGATCTGGCGGCCCTGCAGGGCGTGGAAGTCGAAGCGGCCGTACGGTCCCTCGACGTTGACGGTCTGGCCGACGAACAGCTGGCCGGGCAGGGCGCGCGTGTAGTCGCCGAGCGCCTTGATGCCGAACGTCAGACGGCCGTCCGCCTGCCAGGCCGAGGCGATCGTGAACGGATGCGCGCCTTCGGCGCCGCCGAAGTCGATGAACGCGAACTGGCCGGCGCGATGGCCGGGCCAGGCGGTACTGAGGCGCAGCACGACTTCGAGCACGCCGCTTTCGGCATGGTGGGTCAGCGATTCGATCGTGCCGACCGCGCGGTGCGCCTTGCCGATGCGGCGGAACAGCGACAGCAGCGCGGCGATGCTGCCGGCCGCCATCAGCACGCCGAGCAGCGGCCCGATCGGCTGCGACCAGTAGATCGGCCCCATCAGGATCGCCGAATGGAAGACCAGCACCAGATACAGTGCCGCGAGCAAGCGGTGCGCCTGGAAGAAGCGGCGGTACGGAAAGCGCTTCCACAGCGCGATCGCGACCAGCGCCAGCAGCAGATACAGCGACCACTCGCCGACGCCGGCGGCGAGTTCATGCAGATCGCGGAACGGATCGAAGCCGGTGGCGACCTCGGCGGCGCGCGGCGCGCGTACCGGCGCCTCGACCCAGCCGCGCCGCACCATCGAACGCGGCGTGATCTCGATCAGCCAGTGGCAGACGCCGAACAGCGTGGCGGTGATCGCCAGCCACTTGTGCAGGCGGTAGAACTTGTCGAGACCGCCGAGCGCGCGCTCGATCTGCACCGGGCGCGCGGCGAGCGTCACGGCGACCGACATCAGGCCGATCGCCATCAGGCCGCTGTAGTACAGCAGCCCCCGGCGGATCGCCCAGAAGCCCTGGCCCCAGGTGTCCGACGGCACGCCGGCCCACCAGACGAGCGTGAGGCCCAGCACGACCGCGAGATAAACCAGTTTCAGCCGCCGAGTATCCATGCGTGCAGCTTAAGGCACGGTGCCCGCCCCGCCGTTGATGGCCGTCAAGCCGGCTTCGTCCCGGCGCCGCGGGCTGGCTCCGGCAACACGCCGCTACTGTCCGGCCGGCGATTGTGCGCTGCAGCGTGATTTCCGTCGGGGCGGCGAAGCGCGTAGCATAGCGGCCGGCTTCCCATGGCTGCGGCGTGTCGAAAGCGCCATCCGCCGCCGTGGCTTCGTGACGGCAAGCCATCAATAGAATTCTGCCTGCCCCCGCCCTGACGGAAGCACTCGCTGGCCAGATCCGGCGAGATCTCTTTCCGCGACGCGGGCCGCCGCATGTTCAGGAGACCTCCCCAATATGAGCAGTTCGCAGCCGACCATCATCTACACGTGGACCGATGAGGCACCCCTGCTGGCCACCGCGTCCTTTCTGCCGATCATCCGCACGTTCACCAAGCCGGCCGGCATCAATGTCGAAACCAGCGACATCTCGGTCGCCGCCCGCATCCTCGCCGAGTTTTCCGACTACCTGAGCGAAGAGCAGCGCGTGCCGGACAACCTGGCCACGCTCGGCAAGCTGACGCAGCAGCCGGACGCCAACATCATCAAGCTGCCGAACATCAGCGCCTCGGTGAACCAGCTGATCCGTGCCGTCAAGGAACTGCAGGCCAAGGGCTACAAGATTCCGGACTATCCGGAGAATCCGGAAGGCGAGCAGGAGCAGGAGATCAACCGGCGCTACTCCAAGATCCTCGGCAGCGCCGTGAATCCGGTGCTGCGCGAAGGCAACTCAGACCGCCGCGCGCCGGCCGCCGTCAAGAACTACGCGCGCAAGCATCCGCACTCGATGGCGGAATGGAAGCAGTGGTCGAAGTCGCACGTCTCGCACATGGAGCACGGCGACTTCTACCACGGCGAGAAGTCGATGACGCTCGACCGCGCGCGCGACGTCAAGATGGAGCTGATCACCAAGCGCGGCAAGACCGTGGTGCTCAAGCCGAAGGTTGCGCTGCTGGCCGGCGAAGTCATCGACTCGATGTTCATGAGCAAGAAGGCCCTGCTCGAGTTCTACGAGCAGCAGCTCAAGGACTGCCGCGAGGCCGGCATCCTGTTCTCGCTGCACGTCAAGGCGACGATGATGAAGGTCTCGCACCCGATCGTCTTCGGCCACTGCGTCAAGATCTACTACAAGGACGCATTCGAGAAGCACGGCAAGCTGTTCGACGAGCTCGGCATCAACGTCAACAACGGCATGGCCGACCTCTACGAGAAGATCAAGACGCTGCCGGAGTCGCAGTACGAAGAGATCGTCCGCGACCTGCATGCCTGCCACGAGCACCGCCCGGCGCTGGCGATGGTCGATTCGGCCAAGGGCATCACCAATTTCCATTCGCCGAACGACGTCATCGTCGACGCCTCGATGCCGGCGATGATCCGCAACGGCGGCAAGATGTGGGGCGCCGACGGCCAGCTCAAGGACGTCAAGGCAGTGATGCCGGAGAGCACCTTCGCCCGCATCTATCAGGAGATGATCAACTTCTGCAAATGGCACGGCGCCTTCGACCCGAAGACCATGGGCACGGTGCCGAACGTCGGCCTGATGGCGCAGAAGGCCGAGGAGTACGGCTCGCACGACAAGACCTTCGAGATTCCGGAGGCCGGCGTCGCCAACATCACCGACCTGGCGACCGGCGAAGTGCTGATGACGCAGAACGTCGAGGCCGGCGACATCTGGCGCATGTGCCAGGTCAAGGACGCGCCGATCCGCGACTGGGTCAAGCTCGCCGTCACGCGCGCGCGCGCCTCCGGCATGCCGGCGGTGTTCTGGCTCGATTCCTACCGTCCGCACGAGGCCGAGCTGATCAAGAAGGTCAAGACCTACCTTAAGGAACACGACACCAGCGGCCTCGACATCCACATCATGTCGCAGGTCCGCGCCATGCGTTACACGCTGGAGCGCGTGATCCGCGGCCTCGACACGATCTCGGTGACCGGCAACATCCTGCGCGACTACCTCACCGACCTGTTCCCGATCATGGAGCTGGGCACCAGCGCCAAGATGCTGTCGATCGTGCCGCTGATGGCCGGCGGCGGCATGTACGAGACCGGTGCCGGCGGCTCGGCGCCGAAGCACGTCAAGCAGCTGGTCGAGGAGAATCACCTGCGCTGGGATTCGCTCGGCGAATTCCTGGCGCTTGCCGTCAGCCTCGAAGACCTCGGCCTGAAGACCGGCAACGAGCAGGCGAAGATCCTGTCGCGCACGCTCGACGCGGCGACCGGCAAGCTGCTCGAGAACAACAAGAGCCCGTCGCCGAAGACCGGCCAGCTCGACAACCGCGGCAGCCAGTTCTACCTGGCGCTGTACTGGGCGCAGGAGCTGGCGGCGCAGACCGACGACCCGGTGCTGGCGAGCCATTTCACGACGCTGGCGAAGACGCTCGCCGACAACGAGAAGACCATCGTCGGCGAGTTCGCCGACGTGCAGGGCAAGGCGGCCGACATCGGCGGCTACTACCTGCCGGACGCCGCCAAGCTCGAAGCGGTGATGCGGCCGAGCAAGACCTTCAACACGGCGCTGGCGGCGGCGCAGACCTGAGATCCGGACGCGGCACCCTCAAAACCGCCCCGGCGTGAGCCGGGGCGGTTTTTTCTTGGGGCAGCGCTGAAGAAGGTGCATACCCCGTCATGGCGCGGCGCCGCTGGCGACGCAGCCGGCCGGCGACGCACGACGCCGGCGGCGTCTCCGGATCGTCACGGCCGCTGCGCGGCCGCGCGACGACGAAGTGGTTCAGACCTTCCTTTGCGGCCGACGCCCGGTATTACGGCAGCACCGTGTCGAGCAAGGGCGAAGCGAACAGCCGTGACGGATCGAGCGCGTTGAGCGTGGCGCGTGCGCTGTCGAAATCGTCTCCGGCCGTCTGCCCGGCGCGCAGGCTGTTCGGTACCGTGGTGCCGAGCACGGTGGCATCGCTCCACGCCGCCGTCGTGCTGTAGCCCCAGCCCTTCGACCACTCGACGCGTACCGCCGCGTAGCTCGCGTAGTTGGCGTACATCCACTGTTCGACCTCGCGGTAGAACTCGTTCGCGTACTGCGTGCCGGGAATGGTCAGGATGTCGAACCACACCGCCGTGTCCCATTCCGGGTGATCCGGCCGCGGTCGCAGCGCCGAGAGCTGCGGCGTCGGCGCGCTGAGGCCGACGAGGTCGCTGGCACGATCGAGCCCGGTGATGCGGATCTCGACCGGCCCGTTCATCGGGAACTTGCCGGCGGCCTGGTAGGCGGCGAGCTTGGCCGAGTACATGGTGTAGAACTCGTTGATCGCGCGCTGCACGTTGGCGCGCGACAGGATCACGGCGTAGCCGTTGGCGGTGACGCGCAGCGTCGTCGGGCGGATGTAGAGCAGCGTGTTCTTCGACCAGCCCCAGAGGTCCCAGGTGTTGGTCAGCACCAGACCGGCGGCGACCACGTTGTACTGGTTGAGGCCGAAGTCCGGCGTCGACGACGGATCGTTCAGCACCGCCTGCGCCTGCGCATCGACGATCGACTGGGCGATGCCGTCGCTGAACGAGTAGTTGTACGGCGACGTCACCTCGCGCGAGAACCACGGCTTGCTCGGCGCCACGCTCCAGACCTTGATCCACGGCTTGGGCGTGAACGGAAACCAGATCGCCTCGAAGCGGCCGGCGCTGTTGAGATAGCTCTGCACCGTGTTGCCGGACGAGCCGGCCGGCGCGAACAGCTCGGCGGCGGTCTTGTCGAACCAGCTCTGGCAACGCAGGCGCTGGTTGGTGCCGACCTGCAGCGTGACCTCGACGACGAACGCGCGGCCGACGTGCGTCAGCAGCGCCGCGCAGCCCGGATCGGTGCGCTGGAAGCTGCGCAGCGCGTACTGGTTGCTGGCCGCATCCCAGACCACCGCGGTCAGCGCGCGGATCAGGTTCGACAGCGAGCCGTAGGTATTGCCGGAGACCAGCGTCTCGCCGGTCTTCGGCACGCCGGTGCCGTGGCCGTCGATCGCCAGCGCGCCGCCGAGCGTGAGGTCGCCCGGTGCCGGACAGGCGTTGACGCCGAGCGTGTAGCTCTCCAGCGTCGCCAGCAGGTTCTCCATCAGCACGCCGGTCTGCGCGGTGACGGTCTTCGGCGTCGTCGCCGTGTTGACCGACACCGCCGTCAGATGCGACTTGGTGTCGACCAGGATCACGCTCGGGCAGCTCGCGCCCTGCGGCACCGTCAGCGGCGACCAGTTGTGCATCGCGCCGAGCGGACGAACCTTGAAGCCGGCGGTGCGCGCCCAGTTGCAGACCGCGACGACCTCGGCCGGCGTCGCCGGCGCGCAGGTCCACATCGGGTCGACGGCGATGTCGCGCGCCCAGTTCACGTAGGCCTGCTGGTACAGCGCGATGCCGCTCGGGAATCCGGCCGGCGCCGCACAGGCGGCCTCGGCCGGGCTGATGCGGAAGGCCGGCAGCCAGGCCGTCAGCGCGCCGGCGGCGGCGAGCTTGCCGGCGCCATCGAGAAACCGTCGCCGCGACCAGCTGCCGCCGGTCTCGCTCGGGGTGGGAATGTCGGCCTTGTCCTGCGTCGTTCGTGCCATGGACCTCTCCAGTGAGTTGATGAAGGTGCTGACGCACCGCAATCACGCTTGCACTCGCGGGACTGCCTGCGACGGCAGTCCGACCGGCGACACCGGGTGCGACCCTCTGGCGGGGTGCTGACGGGGGAAACGGAGCAGGAGGTGGGGCCGGGTACCTCTACCAGGAACTTGCGGCGGGGACGCTAAGCCCGCTGACCTGCGCCGGACTCATATGAACGGACGAGGGCGCGTCCGCACGGCGCGCGTGGGACCAGCGTGCTATGCGGCGCTGCCACGGCGGCACGCACTTGCGCCGCCCGTCGCGCGGCGATTAAAAGAGGGGATCGGCGCAGCCGCCGGCTTGCGCCCGAGGTTCCCACCAACGTGACCGTGCAGGAGACGTGATATGGCGAAGAAGGATGCGAAGGCGCTGCGCAAGGCGCCGCTGGCGACCCCGACCGGGCTTGGCGAGAAGGCGACGCGCGATCTTGCCGGCGCGCTCAACGCGCTGCTGGCCGACACCTTTGCGCTGTACCTGAAGACGAAGAACTTCCACTGGCACGTCTCGGGGCCGAACTTCCGCGACTACCACCTGCTGCTCGACGAGGAAGCGACGCAGATCTTCGCGATGACCGATCCGATCGCCGAGCGTGTGCGCAAGCTCGGCGGCACCACGCTGCGCTCGATCGGCCATATCGCGCGGCTGCAGCGCATTCCGGACAACGACGCCGACTACGTCACGCCGCGCGACATGCTGTCGGAACTGCGCGAGGACAACGCGGCGCTGCTCGCGAGCCTGCGCGCCGTTCATGACCTGTGCGACGAGTACCGCGATGTCGCCACCGCGAGCGTGGTCGAGAACTGGATCGAGGAAGCCGAGCAGCGCGTGTGGTTCCTGTTCGAGTCGACGCGCAGCGCCGAGTCGTGATGCGCAGACGCCCGCCGGCCGTGACGGCCGGCGGGCGTCTGCTGGTCATCCGCGCGGGGCTTACGGCGCGAGCTTGGCGAGCGCGGCGTTGATCTCGGCGCGGCGGCCGGCGTCGGCGTCCTCGCGGCCCGGACGCGGCGGCGCGGCGAGCGCTTTCTCGTAGTAGCCGCGGGCGGCGGCGGCGTCGCCGCGCGTGGCGAGCAGTTCACCGTAGAAGAAGTTCGGATCGATGCCGGTCGGGTTGATCGCCAGCGCCTTCTTCAGATAGGCCTCGGCCTGCTTCTTGTCGCCGAACGCGAGCGGCCAGCCCGGCACGTTCGCGTAAAGGCTGCCGAGCGAGGTGTAGACCGAGCCGTTGAGCGCGCGCGGGTCGATCTGCTCGGCCTTCAGCAGATCCTCGCGCGCCTGCTTGACCTGCTTGAGGGCGCCGAGGCCGCCGCCGAACTTGGCGGCGCTCGACAGCACGATCGCGTGCCAGGTCAGGGCTTCGGCGCGGTCCGGGTAGGTCTGCACCATTGCGTCGGCTTCGCCGATCAGCTTCTCGAAGGCGGCGTCCTTCTGGCTCTTCGGCGCCTGGTAGTAGGCCTGCGCCCAGCCGTGCTGGACCGCGAGCACCGAATCGTCGAGCGTCGCCGCGAAGCTCGCGGTGCTGCCGAGCAGGAGTGCCAGCGCAAGGCCGGCGCGGTTCAGGAACTTTCTCATCAATTGTCTCCGGGGATTCAGGCCTGACGGGGCAGGCCGGCGGCGGCCGGTTCGAGCTCGCGCATGCGCTGCGTCTGTGCGCGCAGACCGCGGTCGACCAGCCACGGGAACCAGGCATTGAGCTTCACGAAAATGCGTTCGGCGAAGCCGAAGTAGACCTCGCGGCGGTCGCGCTCGATGGCGTCGGCGATGCGCGCCGCGACGGCGGCCGGCTCGTCCTGGTGCATCGCCAGCGCCTGCGCGATGCGCGCCGGCGCGCCGTCGTTCAGCGCCGTGCGCGTGTAGCGCGGTGCGACGTAGGTGACGCCGATGCCGCTGCCGTCGAGTTCGCGGCGCAGCGCCTCGGCGAAGCCGCGCAGCGCGAACTTGGTCGCCGAATAGCTGGCGTACATCGGGAACGCCAGCGAGCCGAAGATCGAGCCGACGAACACCAGGCGGCCGCGGGCCTGCTTGCGCAGTGCCGGCAGCAGCGCGCGCGTCAGCAGGCTCGGCGCGATGACGTTGGTCTGCCACAGGCGCGTGATCGCCTCGGCCGGCACCGCGTCGAGGCGGCCGAAGCTCATGCCGCCGGCGCAGTGCACGACCAGATCGGGCACGCCGCCGGACAGTGCGGCGTGGGCCAGGCGCTCGGCGCCCTCGGCGGTCGACAGATCGGCCGGCAGGACGCTGACTTCGGCGCCGCGGCTGCGCAGCTCGGCGCTCAGCGTCGCCAGCTTGGCGGTGTCGCGGCCGCTGATCAGCAGGCGCGCGCCGCGGGCCGCGAACTCGCGGGCCAGGGCATTGCCGATGCCGCCGCTGGCGCCGGTCAGCAGGACCGTACTCGATTGCAGTTTCATGCCGCTTTCCTCATCGGTTCGATCGAACGGAACACATCGCCGTACAGGCGGAAGAACATGCGCGCGGCGTGCAGCACGGCCTCGCGGTCCTCGTCGCGGCGCAGCTGCTCGACCAGCTCGCGGAAGAAGTCGACGTGGCCGACGTCGACCGCGCCGTGCGTGGTCAGATAGGTGAACGCCTTCTTCGGCAGGCCGAGTGCGCCCTGCAGGGTCGAGGCGGCGCCGGTGGCCAGCTCGGTGCTGGTGCTTTCGAGCACGAAGACCATGCCGAAGAAGCCGACCGGATTGCCGCGCATGATGGTGTCGTAGGCGTAGGCCACCATCAGCTCGGTGGCCGGATGCGGGCGCGCCTGGCGCACTGCCTCGGCGTCGCCGCCGGCCTCGCGGATGTCGTCGAGAATCCACTCCTGATGGCCGATCTCCTCCTCGATGTAGTGCGCGATCTTCTCGCGCAGCCATTCATCCTCGGCGCCGAGGCGCGCGCCGCAGGCCATCATCAGCGGCACGGTGTGGCGCACGTGGTGATAGGCCTGGCTCAGGAAGGCGATGTAGTCGTCGCGGCCGACCTGGCCGGCGAACGCGGCGCGGATCAGCGGCGCGCCGTAGAGGTGCTGGCGGTCTGCCGCGGTTTCGCGTTGCAGGCGCTCGAAGAAGCTCATGTCGAAGTCTCCAGGTAAAGGGTGTCGAGCCGCTCGCCGTAGCGTGCGGCGACCGCGGCGCGGCGCACGCGGCCGTTGCTGGTGAGCAGACCGTTGTCGGGCGTGAACGCCTCGCCGGCGATCAGCCAGCGCTGCACGCGCGCGTAGTCCGGCAGCTCGCGGTTGGCGGCGGCGACCGCCGCGGCCACGGCGGTCTGGGCGTCGACGCCGGGCAGCGGGCGCGGCACGATCACGGCGACGTTCCACGGCCTGCCTTCGCCGAACACCGCGGCATTGGCGATCGCCAGGTGCTGCGTCAGCTCGCGCTCGACCCACTCGGGCGCGACGTTGCGGCCGAAGGCGGTGATGAAGATGCTTTTCTTGCGGCCGTCGAGATGCAGGTAGCCGTCGTCGTCGAGGTGGCCGAGATCGCCGGTCGCGATCCAGCCGTCGTCCTGCGCCGGCGCCGGCTGGCCGCAGTAGCCGAGGAAGCCGCTGCCGCGGACCAGGATCTCGCCGTCGTCGGCGAAACGCAGCGACAGGTGCGGCAAGGGCTTGCCGACGCTGCCCGCGCGCATCGCGTCCGGCGTGTTGAGCGCGACCACCGAAGCCGATTCGGACAGGCCATAGCCCTCGTAGACCGGCAGGCCGAGACGCTGCGCGCGTTCGAGCAGGCGCTGCGAGACCGGTGCGCCGCCGACCGCGACGAAGCGCAGTTGCGGCGGCCGCGGCGCGCCCATCTCGCCGGCCGCGACCAGCGCCAGCAGCAGCTGCGGGACGAGGATCGCGCTGCTCGCGCGCGTCGCATGCAGCGCGCCGAGCAGGCGCTGCACGTCGAGCTGCGCGGCGCCGCCCATGCCGACCTCGGCCTGGCGCGGCACGCAGATCGTCGCGCCGGCGAGCAGCGGCGCGTAGACGCCGCCGATGTTCTCGAGCAGCGTCGACAGCGGCAGCACGCACAGATGGCGGTCGTCGGCGCGCGCGCCGCTGGCCTGCGCCAGCGACGCGGCGACCGCGAGCTGGCTCGCCGCGCTCAGGCAGACGCCCTTGGGCTCGCCGGTCGTGCCCGAGGTGTAGGTGATCTTCTGCGTGCCGCGCGGCAACTGCACGCTGCTCGCCTCCTGGCGCCGCGACAGGCGCCAGCCGCAGCCGCAGACGGCCTGCGGCTCGCGCTGCCAGCCGGGCAGCTCGGCGAGGCGGTCGTCGTCGGCGAGCAGAGTGTCGGCGCCGCTGTCGCGCAGCACGTGGCGCAGCTGGGCGTCCGAGAAGAAGCGTGGTAGTGGCACGCAACGGACGCCGGCGGACATCGCCGCCAGGTCGGTGATGATCCAGCCGATGCCGTTGTCGGCATACAGCGCCAGCGTATCGACGCAGAGGAATTCGAGCTGCGCGGCGAGCTTGTCGACCTCGGCGGCCAGGTCGCCGTAGCGCAGCTGGCGGTTGCCGTCGTCGAGCGCGACGCGCTGCGGGTTCTCGCGCGCGTGACGCTGCAGGGCTTCGAACAGCGCGTTCATGGCGCGTCTCCGGTCACGGTCGGCGGCAGCGTCCGGCGCAGCAGTTCCGGGTGCGCGCTCAGGTGCGAGCGGCCGGCGACGATGTCGCCGCAGACCACGATCGGGCCGGCCTCGTAATAGCGGCCCCAGTCGGCGCGGGCGGCTTCGGGCAGGCGCTCGATCTGCGCCGGCGCCAGCGCGACGAGGTCGATGCCGAGCCGCGAGAAGCCGTTGATGAGCTGGGCGTTGCCGGTGAAGCAGAGCCAGCGGTAACCCATCGTCTGCAGCAGCATGCCGAGCTGCACGATCAGCACGCGCAGCGCGCCCGGATGGCGGCCGGCGAGATTGCCGACCTCGACGATCTGATGCCGCGCGATCTCGACCTCGCGGCGCTCGCCGATCGCCTGCTCGATCGGCTGGTCGAGATAGGTTTCGAGGAACAGCGGGCCGCTCGCCGCGTCGCGCAGGCCGAACGCGGCGAGCGGCCGCTCGTCGTGTCCGAGCAGCGCGTACAGGCGCGGCAGGAAGCTGCGGATGCGGGCGCCGTAGGCGCTGGCGTAGCGCTCGGCGATGAAGGCTTCGAGCGTCCGCCGCGTATCGGCGGCCTCGGCCTCGATCAGGCGGTACGGGGCGGTGGCGGACGCGTCGGGGCGGCGCGCGGGCAGGGCTGGCATGTCGGCAGGGGGCTGTAGGGCGAGGCGAGCAGTCATCCGGGACTCCCTTGGCCCCTCGGTGAAGGGCCTACGCCTGATCGCTGTGCAGCCGTGATGCCAAGCCGTGCCCGGCTCGTTATATGGCCATCAAGATATTGATTTAAATAACATTTAAGAGGCGGCGACGGCCGCGGAGGGCGCCGCGGCGCGGCTGCAGCCGGTTGCAGGCCTGCAGCTTCTGTCTGCAAGAACTTGCAGGGTTGGCGTCAGCAGGGTGGCAGGCTGCGGCCGTGATGCCAGCGGCCGGCGTCGTCGAGCCAGCCGATCACGGCGACGCTCGCGCCGGCCAGGCAGGCGTCGACATAGCCGATCGAGCCGGGCGTCTCGGCGACGAAGCGCAGCATCGCCTCGCTGGACGCGACCACGTACGGCGGCCGCACGCCGCGGAAGTACTGCTCGTTCCAGTAGCTTTCCAGCGCCGCCGGATCCATGCCGAGCACGGCGCGCGAGAACGCCAGGCGCAGCGGATGGTCGGCCGCGAGGTTGACCGGCTGGATGCGCGAGCCGTCCGGCCAGTACTGGCGCTTGCGCTGGTAGATCAGCGCCAGCGTGCCCGGGTCCAGGTGCGCTTCGGCGTGCGCCGGGGCGACGATCACGGCGATCGCGCCTTCGGCCCGGGCCGCCGTCCACGGCAGCGCCGCGAGCAGCAGCGCGAGCAGCGCGCGACGCAGGCCCTCGCGCAGCACCGGCATCAGAACAGCACCGCCAGCGAGCCGAGCCAGCCTTCCGGCTCGCCGACGCCGTTGTCGGTGGCGAAGCGGTACTCGAGCTTGGCCACCCAGCCGGGCTGGAAGCGCCAGGCGAGGCCGCCGATGTAGAGGTTCAGCCCCTCGCCGGTGCCGGCCGGATTGAACGATTCGTAGCGCGCCACGCCATACAGTTTCTGCACGATCGGCGCGACCGCCTGCAGGTAGGCGCCGCGCTCGTCGGCGCTGGAATCGCCGCGCACGCGCACGCGATAGGCCCATTCGCCGCTGAACTCCCAGCCGTCGCGCTGCCAGAGGAAGTCGACCGCGTACAGCGTGCGGTGCTCGCCGTCCTCGTGCTTCTGCTCGAACTCGACCAGCGAGGCGCCGAGCTGCAGGCCGTGGCCGAGGTCGTAGTCGAGGCGCAGGCCGTAGGCTTCCTTGAACGGGTCGCTGTCGTCCTCCGGCGCCAGCTCTTCGCCGGGCGAGGCATACAGCGCCCATTCCAGCGCGCGGCCGCCGACCGGCAGCACGCCGTGCAGCATCGCCCCGGTGGCGTTGGTCGGAAAGGTGCTTTCGGTGATCAGCGGCCGCGACGTCGTCCAGGTCAGCGGCGCGGCGTGGATCACGTTCCAGCGCCCGATCGGCGTCAGGAACTTGCCGACGCGCAGCTGCACGGCGTCGGACCAGGCGTAGTCGACGTGCAGGCGTTCCAGTACCAGCTCGGTGTCGTAGTCGGGACCGAAGGCGTCGGCGTTGGTCGTCAGCAGGTTCTCGACCTCCAGCTCGCTGAAGAAACTCCAGCGCCGGCCGTTCTCCCAGGACAGCAGCAGGCTCAGGTTGCGCAGGCTGGCGGCAGCGTCCTCGCCGAGGTAGTCCGCGGCCTCGGCGTTGGCATAGCCGCCGAGCGTGACACCACTGTCGCCGAGCGTGTAGCCGTGGCGGTCGGCGACCGGCGCGATCGAACTGTCGGCCCCGGTCGGCGCCTGCGCGCGCGCCACGCCGGCGGCCGCCAGCGCCACGGCGAGCAGCAGGCCGCGCGCGATGCGTAGATGCGATGTCATGCCGGCAGATTTCCCCGAACGCGGCAAATGCGAATAATGGCGCGCATTCTTGCATCGAATCCGCCGCGTGACGATCCGCAGCATCCTGCTTTCCGCTTTCCTCGCCGTCGGCCTGCTGCCGGCGGTCGTGCTGACGGCCCTGTCATTCACGCGCACGCAGGCGGCGATGCGCGCCGAGATCGAGCAGAGCCTGTCGACGCAGGCCGCCGCCGCCGCGTCCGACCTCGACAAGCAGGTCTTCGAGCGTCTGCAGAACGCGGTGACCTGGGCGCACCTGGAAGTGATGCAGGATCTGCACGTCGGCGACATCGACAAGCGCCTGTCGGCGTTCCTGTCCGAGATGAAGCTGCGCTACGGCGGCGTCTACGTCGACCTCTACGCGATCGACGCGCAGCACCGCATCGTCGCCAGCAGCCGCGCCGCGGCGATCGGCGGCACGCTGGCGCTGGCGCCGGCCTGGCAGCTCGCCGAACTGCCGGGCGACCTCGTCACCGTCGAAGCGCCGCGGCGCCTCGACGACGGCACCGAGGTGCTGACGATGCGCCTGCCGATCGTCTCGCAGTTCACCGACGGCGATCTCGGCCAGCTGGTGCTGGTCATCGACTGGGCGCAGGCCGCGCACGAGCTCGACGCCGGCGCGCGCGAACAGCGCGCGGTCGCCGTCGTCGACCGCGACGGCCGCATCGTCGCGGTTTCGCAGAACCTGCGCGCGCGCGTCGCCGCCGGCGTCACCCGTGTCGGCCATGACTGGCTGGCGGCGCGACGCAGCGTCGCCACCGAACGCGACGGCGCGCCGCTGGGTGCCGGCAAGGTCATCGTCAGCGCCGTCGCCGCGCCCGGCCACGGCCCGTTCGGCGGCTTCGGCTGGACCACGCTGGTGCTGGAGTCGAGCGACGCGGCGCTGGCGCCGGTGCGGCGCATGGCGCTGAGCTTCCTCGGCCTGCTGGCGTTCGCCGCGGCCGGCATCGTCGTGCTCGCCTTCGCGGTGTCCGGCCGCATCGCGCGGCCGATCGTCGCGCTGACCGACTACGTGCGCAGCTTCATGCGCAAGCAGCAGCCGGTGCAGCCGCCGCCGGCGTCCGGCGAGGTCGGCGAGCTGACGCGCGCGTTCACGCAGATGGTCGACGATCTCGACGCCTCGCGGCAGACGCTGGTGCGCGCCTCGCAGCTCGCCGCGATCGGCGAGTTCGCGGCGATGATGGCGCACGAGATCCGCACGCCGCTCGGCATCCTGCGCTCGTCGGCGCAGATGCTGGAGCGCGATGCCGGCGTCAGCGGCGAATCGCGCGAGCTGATCGGCTTCATCGACACCGAGACGCAACGCCTCAACCGCCTGGTCACCAATCTGCTCGACCGTGCCCGCGTGCGCGAGCCGCAGCGCTCGCCGGAGAATCTGGACGCGCTGGTCAGCCGCTGTCTGGCGATGCTCGGCGCACAGGCGGCGCGGCAGGGCGTGACGATCGAACAGGTTCCGGCGCTCGATCCGGTCGCCGACGTCGACGCCGAGCAGATGACGCAGGTGCTGCTGAACCTGCTGCTCAACGCACTGCACATCCTGCCGCACGGCGGACGCATCCGCGTCACCGTCGGCGGCGACGCCGACACGGCGACGATCGAGGTCGCCGATAATGGTCCGGGCATCGCCGCCGCCGACCGGCAGCGCCTGTTCGAGCCGTTCGTCTACCGCCGCGAGGGAGGATTGGGATTGGGTCTGGCCATCGTCAAGCAGATCGTCAACGCACACGGCGGCGAGATCGTCGTCGATGCCGCCGACCTCGGCGGCGCGAGCTTCCGCATCCGCCTGCCGCGCCGGGCCGCGCCGTGAACGCGCGCAACGTCCTGATCGTCGACGACGAGGCCAGCATGCGCCGCGTGCTGGAGATCATGCTCGCGCGCATGAACTTCAAGACCGCGGCCGCGGCCGACGGCGTCGAGGCCTTCCGCCTGCTGCAGGAGCAGGCCTTCGATCTCGTCGTCACCGATCTGCGCATGCCGGGCATGGACGGCATCGAGCTGTTGCGCAGGCTGCGCGAGGCCGGCCTGACGCTGCCGGTCATCATGATGACCGCGCACGGCAGCATCGAATCGGCGATCGAGGCGATGCGGCTCGGCGCCTGCGACTATCTGCTGCGGCCGTTCGACGTCGAGACGCTGGAGCTGGCGATCCGCCGCGTGTTCGCGCAGAGCGATCTGCTGCGCCGCAACGCCTTCCTCGCCGAGCAGGCCGACGGCGAGGGCTTCGTCGGCGACAGCGCCGCGACGCGCGCGGTGCGCCAGCAGATCGCCCAGGTCGCGCCGACGCAGGCCACCGTGCTGATCACCGGCGAGACCGGCACCGGCAAGGAAGTCGTCGCCCGCGCCATCCATCGCGCCTCGCCGCGCCGCGACGCGCTGTTCGTGCCGATCAACTGTGCGGCGATTCCGGCCGACATCCTCGAGAGCGAGCTGTTCGGCCACGAGAAGGGTGCGTTCACCGGGGCGCTGCGCGAGCGCGTCGGCAAGTTCGAACTGGCCGACGGCGGCACCATCTTCCTCGACGAGATCACCGAGATGCCGGCGCCGCTGCAGGCCAAGCTGCTGCGCGTGCTGCAGGAGGGCACGGTCGAGCGCGTCGGCTCCAATCGCACGATCGAGCTCGACCTGCGCGTGATCGCCGCGACCAACCGCCGGCCGGGCGAGGCGATCCGCGAGCAGCGCCTGCGCGAGGACCTCTACTACCGCCTCAACGTCTTCGCGATCGAGCTGCCGCCGCTGCGCGAGCGGCGCGACGACATCGAGCTGCTGGTGCGGCACTTCATCGCCGAGATCGCCGGCAGCGCGCGGCCGGTGCCGGTCACGCCGGCCGCGCTCGCACGTCTGCGCGCCTACGACTGGCCCGGCAACGTGCGCGAGCTGCGCAACCTCGTCGAGCGCGCGCTGGTGCTGTCCGGCGGCGCGGCGCTCGACGTCGGCCATTTTCCGCTCGCCGCGGCCGGCGAACGGCCGGCCGCGCCGGCCGCCGCCGCCGACAGCGAGCTCGCCGATCTCGATCTCGACCGCGCCGTCGGCGCCGTCGAGGCGCGCTACATCCGCGAGGCGCTGCGCCGCAGCGGCAACAACAAGACGCGCGCCGCGGCGCTGCTCAACGTCAGCGAGCGGACCATCTGGAACAAGATCAAGCGCTACGGCATCGACGACTGACGCGGCGCCTCGCCGCCCGGCGCGGTCGCCGCGGCTGCGGCCGAACGTTCGCGCGCGCGGGCGGTCCAAGCCCCGGTGAGCGCGGCGCGGCGGGCTGCCGGCGCGGACCGGCGCCGCGTAAGCTAGCCGGGCGGGACCGGGACGCATCCGGTCTCGATCGCGTTCCCGAATCCGTTTCCCTAACGAACTTCTCCTTCGCGAGAAAAACTGGAGTGTTTCGCATGAAGCTGCGCGCGTTCTGGGCCGCTGGCGCCCTGCTGTCCTCCCTGCTGCTCGGCGTGCAGGCGCCGGCCATCGCCGCGCCGGCCGGCCTCAAGGCCGGCGAGGACTACGTGCTGATCGCCAATGGCGCGCCGCTCGATCCGCAGCCCGGCAAGGTCGAGGTCGTCGAGGCCTTCAACTACGCCTGCCCGGCCTGCGCCGCGTTCAACGCGCAGTTCCAGGAATGGAAGAAGAAGCTGCCGGCCGATGTGAACGTGGTCTACGCGCCGCTCGATTTCCGCGCCGACTTCGTGCAGTACGCGCGCGCCTATTACGCGGCGGCGACGCTGGGCCTGGTCGACAAGACGCACGACGCCGTCTACGCGGCGATTCATGAAAAGCACACGCTGCCCGGCGAGGGCCAGAAGCCGGACGAAGCCAGGATCGCGGCGTTCTACGCCGGCTACGGCGCCGATCCGGCGGTGTTCCGCGCGACGATGGACAGCTTCACCGTCAACGCGCGCATCACCAAGGCGCGCCAGTTCGCGCAGCAGAGCCAGGTGCGGTCGACGCCGTCGCTGATCATCAACGGCCGCTACCTCGTCAAGGGCAAGACCTGGGAAGACCTGCTGCGCCACGCCGACCAGCTGATCGCCGAGGAACGCCGCCGCTGAGACCGCGGCGCGCCGTCGCCGCCGACGTGTCTAAAGAAGATCTGAATAAGCGCTGTTCCGTCATCGCGAGGAGCCGCAGGCGACGAAGCCATCCGGCGATGCATGAAACCCGTGGTGTCCCTGCATCGCAGCGGCCGCTGCGCGGCCTCGCGATGACGGGGCTTTCAGACCTTTCCTAGTGTCCTGTCTCCGAAATTCGCATGCGAATTCGCCGGTTCTTTTCGTGCCTGGCGGCGTTGCTCCTCCTCGCCATAGCGGTGCTATGCCTCGTCGTTGCGCCTTGCCGGCCGCGAAAAGCCCTCGGCGACTTCATCAAGGAACTTCTGAGACAGGACACTAGCGGAACACCAGCACGAACAGATCGGCGGTGACGGCGACGGCATCGGTCGCACCGGCGTCGTCGGCGACTTCGAGCGCGACGCTGGTCGTCACCAGATTGCGGCCGTCGCCGAGCGGCGCGACGCCGGCCAGCCGCGCGCGGACGCGCACGCGGCTGCCGGCCCGCACCGGGGCGCGGAAGCGCACGTTGTTGAGGCCGGTGTTGATGACGCCGGCGGCGTCTTCCGGCACGCCGGCCAGCTCGTCGAGCAGGCGCGCCAGCAGCGCCAGCAGCAGGAAGCCGTGCGCGACCGTGCCGCCGTAGGGGCTCTCGCGGCGGCTGCGCTCGACGTCGATATGCATCCACTGGCGGTCGCCGGTGCAGCCGGCGAAGGCGTCGATCTGTTCCTGCGTGACCGCGACCGGCGCGCCGACGCCGAGCTCGCGGCCGACCAGCTGCGTCAGCTGCGCGCACGACAGCGTGCTCAGCACGCCGAGCGAAGGTGTCGCCGGCGTTGACGTCGTGTCTGGAGTGCGTTCGAGCAGCATGGACGGCTTTGTCCTGTCGGTGGCCGGGCGGGTATCGCCCGGCTTCAGTGGGTCGTGCCCAGCACGTACACCTGCTGGGTGCGGTCACGCTGCAGACGCGCGGCATTGCGCGTGCTGGCGAAGACGATAGCGCCGCCGGCGGTCGCCGGCCAGGTGTTGATGCCGCGCGCGAGCAGCAGGCTGCCACCGTCCCAGCCGGTGTCGCCGTAGACCGAGGTCATCACGCGCCAGCGCCAGTCGGCGGCGCGCGAGTCGGTCCACACGGCGCGCACGCGGCCGTCGCCGTCGCGGCCGAGGCGCGGGTACTGGCTCATCGCCGCGGCGTTCCCGGCGAGCGTGACCGCGGTTTTGAAATTCGCGCCGCCGTCGCCCGAGCGCGCCGCCTGCACCGCGAGGTTGGCGCCGGACGAGGACAGCGCCTTGCGGTCCCAGGCGACGAACAGTGCGCCGTCGCCCGCATAGGCGAGCGCCGGATGGCGCTCCGCCTGCTGCGGGTCGCCGAGCGCCTGCAGCGCGCTCCAGTCGGTGTCGCTGGCGCCGCGCGTGCGCACCGCGATCTGCCAGTCGTCGGGATTGGTGCCGTTGCCGCTGCCGGTCGTGCCGGTCCACAGCGGATCGGCATCGTTGCGGTTGTCCTGCCAGGCGATGGCGATGCGGCCGTCGTCGCGTACCGCGAGCGCCGGCCACACCGATGCCGGCCAGCGCGCGGCGCGCGCGTCGAAGACGTTGCCGGCGTCGAGCGTCTTGCCGTCGCCCGAGAGGTTCTGCGGCGCGGCGTCGCGGCCGAGCACCTGCAGCATCACATCGAACGGCTTGCCGGGCGCGATCTCCTGCCAGGCGACGACCGGCGGGCCGTCCGGCAGCACGGCGACGACCGGCCGCTCGGCGCGGCCGTCGAGCGCGCGCACGGTTTCGATCGCGTTCCAGCTGGCGCCGCCGTCCAGCGAGCGGCGCAGGCGGATCTGCGGGCGGCGCGGCAGCTGTCCATCGGCTTCGTCCTGCCAGACCACGAACACGGCATCGCCGCGCGCGGCGATGCGCGGGAAGCGCGCGGTCTTCGAATCGTCGCTGAGCACGCGCGGCGCATCGCGCCACTCGCCGTCGGCGCCACGCGCACGGTAGACGATGCGCGTCGCGCCCGGCTCGTGCGTCTCCAGGACCAGATGCGCGGTGCCGTCGGCGCTGCGCGCGAGATCCGGGAAGCCGGCGTAGCGGCCGCGTGCGCCGGCGACGCGGCGCGCGCCGTCGTCGCTGCCGAGATCGGCCGGCACCGCGATCTCGGCCTGCGCTTCGACCGGGCCCGGCGCGACGAACACCGGCGAGGCGATCGCGCGCAGCTGGTCGAACAGCTTCAGCGACGCGGTCAGCGCCGCCGGATCGGTCAGATTGCTGGTGTCGATGCCGGCCGACAGGCCGAAGCCGCGGACCTCGGCGCGATACCACTGCGGCGCGTCGCCGGCCTGCACGTCGAAGGTCCAGCTCTGGTCGTTCTGCGTCGCCTTCAGCGACTGCAGCGCGCCGGCGCTGCGGCCCGGGTTGGCGTACAGCAGCACGGTGTTGCCGAGGCCGTTCTGCACGCGCACGCGCAGGCGGATCGTGGTACCGCTCGCGGCGCTGATCTCGTCGCCGGCGATCGCCTCGTAGACGCCGTCGCCATCGGCGTCGGCTTCGAGCGTGACGATCGGCGCGAGCGCGTCCGGGGTGATGCGCACGCGGCCGTCGCGCAGCGCGTCGAGCACGCCGCGCTCGCTGGCGGCGGCGACGAAGGCCTGCGTGCGCGGACTGCCGGGGCCGGCGATCAGCCACAGCTCGACGAAATGGTTGTCGCTGGCGCCGGCGACGCCGAAGCGGAAGCCGGCGTTCCAGCGATTCTCGCAGTAGTCGAGCTCGGCGTCGGGGTTGCTGGCGCGGTTCCAGGCCTCGACCAGATCGACGCCCTGGGCATTGGCGCGCACGTTCGGCGTGCCGTCGTCGTTGGTCTCGCCGTCGTCGGGATGCGCGGTGACCCAGGCTGCGTCCTGGCTGTGCGCGTCCCAGATCGACTGCTGCAGGTTGACGAAGTCCGGCGTGTCCGGCGGGTTGGCGCCCTGCACGATGGTGTCGACGGCGCCGTGCACGGTCGCGTGCGGGCTGCCGTTGGCTTCTTCGCCGGGGATCAGCAGCAGCGCGTCCGAGCGCCACAGCGGGTCGTAGTGCTGATCGTAGGTGCGGTGGTCGGTCAGCATCAGGAAATCGAGGCCGACGCGTTCGGCCTGGCCGATCTGCGCGCTGACCGGATTGTTGCCGGGCAGGCTCTGGCTGATCTGCCGCGGCAGGCTGCCGTCCGATGAATGATCGTCGTGCACGTGAAGATCACCCTGCAGCCAGCTGCCGGCCGGCGCCGCGGCTTCGGCGGCGACGAAGCGGGCGACGACCGAGCGCGCCCGGTCCATCGTCAGCGTGCATGCGTCGTTGCCGCTGCAGTCGCCGCTCCAGCCGGCGAAGCGTTGGCTGCCGGCTGGCGTCGCCAGCAGCGTGACGACGCGGCCGGCGGCGTAGACCGCCGAACAGGTGTCGCGGCAGTCGGCGATGCCGGACGGCATCGACTCGACGTCGCCGTCGCCCTGTACGGCGAGGCTCAAGCGCGCCTCCGTCGCCGATGGCGGATGGCTGTCGTCATCATGACCGCCGCCTGACCCTCCGCAGGCGGCGAGCAGCAGCAGGAAGAGGGAAGTGAGCGGCCGTGCCCACGTATGAGCGGGCCGCAGCGTGGCGGCCGTGTTGGAACTGCGCATGATGCCCGGACCCCGGAGTGCGGCGAACGCGTGCGTCCGCGGCGCGGCAGCGCAGCGGCGGACGGTCGGGCGACGCTAGCGGCGATCGAAGTCACTTTTGTGACGAGGCAGGCATGCGCCGGGGCGGCGCGGGGCATGAGGCTCGCAAAGCCTGCGCCGACGGGCTTCGCGCGGCGTATGGGAAATTTGGCCCAAGGGTTTTCCTCGGGCCGCGCCGCGTCAGTCCGGCGCGACGACGAGCCGCAGCCGCGTGATCTCGGACGGCGCGCCGAGCCGCTTCGGCGGCCCCCAGTAGCCGGTGCCGCGGCTGGTATAGACCCACAGCGCCTGCAGTCGGTGCAGGCCGGCGGTGTACGGCTGCTGCAGGCGCACGAAGTGATTCCACGGCCAGAACTGGCCGCCGTGCGTGTGGCCGGACAGCTGCAGATCGAAGCCGGCCGCGGCGGCGGCCGGCGCGCTGCGCGGCTGGTGGGCGAGCAGGATGCGCGGGCCGTCGACCGGCGGTGCGCCGGCCAGCGCCGCGGCCGGATCGCTGCGCTGCGCCGGGTCGAAGTGGTGCGCGCTGTAGTCGGTGACGCCGGCGAGCAGCAGCGAGGCGCCGTCGTGTTCGAGCACGACATGCTCGTTGGCGAGCACGCGCAGGCCGAGCCGCGCGACCTCGGCGCTCCAGGCGGGCGCGCCCGAGTAGTACTCGTGGTTGCCGGTGACGAAGTAGCTGCCGTGGCGCGCCTGCAGCCGCGCCAGCGGCGCGGTGTGGGGGGCCAGTTGCGCAACGCTGCCGTCGACGAGGTCGCCGGTGACGGCGACCAGATCGGCCTGCAGCGCGTTGACGGCGTCGACGATGGCGTCGAGGTAGCCGCGCTTGATGGTCGGACCGACGTGGATGTCGCTGATCTGCGCGATGGTGAAGCCGTGCAGCGCCGGATCGAGGCCGGCGATCGGCACCTCGACGTCGACGACGCGCGCGCGGCGCCGGGCGTTGACGTAACCGACGCCGGTCGCCAGCAAGGCCAGCGCCACGACTGCGATCGCCGAGTCGCGCGCCAGCGTCGCGCCGCCGAGCGTCGTCAGCGTCGCGAGCTCCAGCGCCACGTCGCGCAGCAGCGTGAACACGAACAGCGACGAGAACAGGCCCATCGCGATCAGGCCGGCGGCGGCGAGGCGGTCGCCGAGCCACGGCCGGCGCAGGCGCGGCGCGGCGAGGCTCAGCGGCATCAGCACGCAGGACAGCGCCAGCAGCAGCGCACCGGCGACCTGGCCGGCAACGCCGAGCGGCAGCGCCGGCAGCAGGCGCAGGCCGATGTAGGCATGCAGCAGCGCCAGCAGGCCGAGCACGACGAGGATCAAGAGGCGAGAGGGCATCGGCGGCTGTCCTGGGGAAAGCGCGGCCGTCAGCGCGGCGCGGCGTGGGAATCCAGCTCTCTGGTGGGCGCCGCCGCCGTTTTCAAGGGCCGCCGGCCGGCCGTCGCGCCTGCGCCGCGCGGCGTTCGCGGAAGAAGCTGCGCAGCAGTTCGGCGCAGGGCGCTTCGAGCACGCCGCCCTGCCAGTCGAGGCGGTGATTGAGGCGCGGCGTCGCGATCACATCGTAGACCGACGAGACGGCGCCGGCCTTCGGGTCCCAGGCGCCGAACACCAGGCGGCCGATGCGCGCATGGACGATCGCGCCGGCGCACATCACGCAGGGTTCGAGCGTCACGTACAGCGTGGTGCCGCCGAGCCGGTAGTTGCCGAGGCGCCGCGCGGCGTCGCGCATCGCCACCATCTCGGCGTGCGCGCTCGGATCGTGCGTGCCGATCGGCCGGTTCCAGCCTTCGCCGACGATGCGTCCGTCGCGGACCACGACGGCGCCGACCGGCACCTCGCCGGCCAGCTTCGCGCGCCGCGCCAGCAGCAGCGCGTGGCGCATGAAGACTTCGTCGTGCGCGGCGAGCGGCGCCGGCGCGGCGGGCGCCGATTCGCTTTCTTTGCCGATGCGCGGAGGATTCATGGTGCTTGCCCCGTGCGGTGCCGATCCCGCTCGCGCAGCATGAGCCGATCGCCCAGGCGAAGGTCGACGCTCGTCAGGCCCGCGCCGGGGCGGGCGTCCGGAGTGATCGGAGCGAAACGCCGCGCAAGCGCCGGCGCCGTCATGCGCAACGCGGTCAGCACGGGCAGTGCACGCCGGCGGCGCATCGCCGGCTCAGTTCGACGCCAGCTCGATCAGCGCCGCGGTGCCGAGATGGCCGCGCTCGCGCGCGATCTCGGCGGCGGTCTTGCCGTCCTCGGTCTGCGCCGCGCGGTCGACGCCGCGCGCCAGCAGCAGCTTGACGAGGCCGTCGAAGCCGCGCGAGGCGGCCAGGTGCAGGGCGTTGACCTGGCTGCCGCCGACGTGATGCACGTCGGCGCCGAGCGCGATCAGCAGCGGCGCCAGGCTTTCGCCGGCGGCGCCGGCGATCGCCGCGTGCATCGGCGTGTTCTGCATCGGGTTGGTCGACGATGCGTCGAGCGGCGCGCCGAGGCCGATCAGCGTCAGCGTCGTCTGGCGCGCGCCCATGAACGCGGCGAGGTGCAGTGGCGTCCAGCCGTCGACGCTGTGCGCGGCGAGCTGCTCCGGCGCCGCCAGCGTCAGCTCGGCGACACGGCGGGCGTCGTCGTAGGCGGCGGCCTCGTGCAGGTCCAGCGGCCGGAAGCCGGCGAGCAGCGCAGCGATGTCGCGAGCGCCGTTGTAGAGCGCGAACATCAGCGGCGACAGGCCGCCGGGCAGCGGATCGGTCGCCTGCGTGGCGTCGCGTTCGAGCGCGGCGCGGGCGGCGTCGAGATCGCGGTTCTGAATGGCCAGCATCAGCGGGCGCACGGTGCTCATCGGGGGAATCCTGCGCGAAAGCGGTTCGAATCGGGACGCGCAGCCTAGCGGCGCGGCGCCGATCGCTCAATGCCGGCCCGCCCCGACCGGGTGCCGCGCCGGCTTCAACGGTTTGACGCTGCAGGGCCGCCCCTCTATCATCCCGCCCCCTTGGACGGTTAGCTCAGCGGTAGAGCATCGCCTTCACACGGCGGGGGTCGGGGGTTCGAAACCCTCACCGTCCACCATAGATTCAATTCAAAGAGTTACGAAGCCCGGCCTTGCGCCGGGTTTTTTCGTAACAGCTCAGTAACAGCGCCCGGTGCGCGACGTATGGCACTTAAGCGTGAAATGGAGAGCGGCAGGCTGCTGAGGAGCCGCACGGTTGTAAGAGCGTGTCCGGATTTTCGTGTAAACGGCGATTGGGTTAACGGATCGGCATCCGGTCTTCAAACTGGATGGTAAATCGGGTCAGCGCAGCCTTCCAATCACGGATCGGCATGGTCCATCGCTGGCAGATGTTTCGCAGGGCCAGGCAGAAGAGCTTGATCAGCGCTTCGTCGCTGGGAAACGATCCGCGGTTCTTGGTCAGCTCGCGCAAACTCATGTTTACCGATTCGATCGCGTTGGTGGTGTAGATCACTTTGCGAATCTCCGGCGGATAGCCGAAGAACGGCGTGATGCGCGACCAGTTGCGCCGCCAGCTCTGGCCGATCGGCGGATAGGCGTGATCTCTTCTTTTCTACGGGGCATCGCTGCTCCTCGTAGCGAGGCAGTTTCCTTGCCTCAGGACCGTTTACACAAAATCTAGGACACGCCCGCGAAAGGATAGGGACTAGCACTAGTCCTAGTCCGGTCCCTTCGCACGCATCGCCGCGAAGTCGACGACGGCGTGGTCGGTGATCTGCTGGCTCCGCGGCGCGCGCCGAGGATTGCGGCGCCATTCCCGGGCCGACGACGTCGACGTCGTCGGCGACGTGCGCCGCCGCGAGCGCTGTCGAGCCGCTTCAGCGCGAGGGGTGATATTCAGCGAGGCGGCGGCACCTGAGAGGCTTCGGCGACCGTTGTCTCCGAAACAACGATTTCAACTTCAGCGGCCTTCTTCGCGGCCAGTTTCTTCTGGACCCTGACGATCGTCCGCCGAGCTTCGGTTGCCTTTTCGCCGTCAAGTGTTTCCCTCTTCAGTACTTCGGCTTGCAGCGCGTCGGCAATTTGCTCATTCGTTAATTTGATCCCATCGTGCAGCCTGCGTAGCTCGCGCCTGAGCGAGTCGAGAATCGATTCGCTGAGAATCAGGGCGGCCAGGGTGTAGCGGTTCACTGCTTGGCGCTGGGCGTGAAATTCTCCGATGCGCGCCTTTTGCCATCCCTCCTTGGCCAAGAGCCAGAGGAGCTCCAGATGGTCGGCATTCCGATGCGTCAGCTCGAGCAGCCGGATTTCGACGACCAGGTCGAACTGGATAGGCTGAGCGAATACCACTCGGTAGACGCGCCAGATCGCTCCGTTTGTAAGAAGGACCCATTCGACGCCTTGGTGAGCCGCGTAGTCGACAGCTTGCTTGACGTGCTGATCCTTCAGCTCAAGGCCGATCGCCTTTACCTCGATGAGGAACGACACCTGTCCTTCGAGCTTGATCGCAAGATCGCAGTACGTCCCGCGGATGGCATGCTCGGACGTGACCTCCGTGTACTTGTCGTAGCCAAACAGGTCCGCGAGCAGATCCTTGACGATAGTGACCGTGTCGGCTTCGTTGACGTCCCGAGCTCGCGCCTGCTCCAGGATGGGCTGGAAGCGCTTGAGGCCCGCAACGAGTCGAGTTTCTACCTTGCTGGGTATCCCCGCCATGGTTATTCCCCTTTGTCCCCACTGAACTTTAAACGGTAGCGCCGGGGCAGGCTACCGGATCGCGGAACTTGCGGGCGATTCGTCGTACAGCTTCGAAGGGGCAACGATGAATTGGCGTCCAAGCATGCCATCGGTACTCAAGCGGAGCCCGGAGCAAAACTGGCGACTGAGCTACACGAGGGGGCGTTCGTCAGCCAGTTCAGGGAAGAATGTTCAGCGCTGATGGAGAGTCCGTCGCGGAGATCGCCTGCTATTAGGGCCAGCGCTTCGCGCGGAACGTATAGCTTTGCGGTAACATGATGTCTCATGGATTTATTTACAATGTAATCAATTAATTGTGTGATTTATCGGGTGGTCTCACCGCCTCCATGATTTGCACGAGAGCCCCGGATGTCGGCCGACATCCGGGGCTTTTTGCTGCGCGCAGCGCCGAGGAGCGAGGGACTTAGGCCCGCCGGGACTGCCGATATAGCCCGTAGGCCTTCGACCCGGCACCGGCGGTCTGAGTAATATCCCGCGGCTGGCATTCCGGCAGAAGAAGCCCCGGCGGCGCCCCGCAGGCCCCGCACGGTGCCGATCGATCCCACCGACACAAGCAGAACGACATCGAGGAAGACGCATGTCCGAAGAACTCTGGAAGTTCGAAACCCGCGCGGTTCATTCCGGTTATCAGCCCGACCCCGTGACGCGCGCCGTCGCCGTGCCGATCTACCAGACGGTCGCCTACGCGTTCGACAACACGCAGCATGGCGCCGATCTGTTCGACCTGAAGGTTGCGGGCAACATCTATTCGCGCATCATGAACCCGACCAATGCCGTCCTCGAAGCGCGCCTGGCCGCGCTCGAAGGCGGCATCGGCGCGCTGGCGCTGGCGTCCGGGCAGGCCGCGATCACCTACGCGGTGCAGACGATCGCCGGCATGGGCGACAACATCGTGTCGGCGAGCACGCTCTACGGCGGCACCTACAACCTGTTTGCGCATACCCTGCCGCAGTTCGGCATCGAGACGCGCTTCGCCGATCCGCGCAAGCCGGAGACCTTCGCGGCGCTGATCGATGAACGCACCAAGGCGTTGTACTGCGAGACGATCGGCAATCCGCTCGGCAACGTTACCGACATCGCGGCGCTGGCCCGCATCGCGCACGATGCCGGCGTGCCGCTGATCGTCGACAACACGGTCGCGACGCCGTATCTGGTGCGGCCGTTCGAGCACGGCGCCGACATCGTCGTGCACTCGCTGACCAAGTATCTCGGCGGCCACGGCACGACGATCGGCGGCGCCATCGTCGATTCGGGCAAGTTCCCCTGGGCCGAGCACAAGCAGCGCTTCCCGCGCCTCAACGAGCCGGACGTCAGCTATCACGGCGTCGTCTATACCGAGGCGCTTGGCGCCGCGGCGTACATCGGCCGCGCGCGCGTGGTGCCGCTGCGCAACATGGGCGCCGCGCTGTCGCCGTTCAACGCCTTCCTGATCCTGCAGGGCATCGAGACGCTGGCGCTGCGCATGGATCGCATCAACGCCAACACGCTGGCGGTCGCCCGTTACCTGAAGGCGCAGCCGCAGGTGCTGTGGGTCAACTACGCCGGCCTCGAAGATCATCCGGATCACGCGCTCGCCAAACGCTACATGGGCGGCGCGGCGTCCGGCGTGCTGACCTTCGGGCTCAAGGGCGGACGCGAGGCGGGCGCCAAGTTCCAGGACGCGCTGCAGCTGTTCACGCGCCTGGTGAACATCGGCGACGCCAAGTCCCTGGCCACGCATCCGGCGACGACCACGCATCGCCAGCTGTCGCCGGAAGAACTCGCCAAGGCCGGCGTCACCGAGGACACCGTGCGCCTGTGCGTCGGCATCGAGCACATCGACGATCTGATCCGCGATCTCGAACAGGCGCTGAAAGCGGCCGCCTGATCGACGCCGGCGGTTCCGTGATGATCGGATGAGGGCCGCTCGCGCGGCCCTTTTTCATAGCCGGCGGGGCCGGGCTTCAGTCCGCGCCCGGCTCGCGCCGGTGGCCGAGATAGGCGAGCAGATCGGCGAGGCCGTGCATCAGCGACGAGGCCAGTTCCGGCGTCAGCATGTAGGCCATGGATTCGCCGGCGTCGGTCTTCAGACTGATGAGCACGGTGCCCCAGGCGGTCGCCGTCTCGACAGCTTCGACGCGCGACAGGGGTTGTTCGCCGACATCCGCATCCATGGACCATGCCTCCCGGGTGATGCTGCGATCCTAGACAAATGCCTTCGCGCTCGGCTCGATCTGCGTCACGAAAGCGGATGCGTTCTGTCGTATGCGAGCCGCTGCGGCTGAGGTGCGGATGCGGCGGCCGCGACCATGACAGTCCGGTGAAGGCTCGTTCAGGAGCGGTGCAGCTTGGCGCTCCAGAATCCGGGGGCGCGCTTCGGCGCGGAATCCGCAGACCAAGGAGCCGACCGTGGCCTTTCCGCAAGGATGTGGCGACCATCACTTTCTGTTTCTGAAGAAACTGGCCCGAGGCGAGGCCGTGAACCCGCTGTTCCGCGAGGATGAGCTGGAGCTGATGCGCGCCGGCTGGCTGCGCCGCAACGACGAGGGCATGCTCGAAGTGACCGACGAAGTCGGCGCGTACTTCGTCGCCGCGCGCCGTCCGCCCGACGAAGGCGGCTGCCGGCGGCCGGGCGGCAGCCTGCTGCCGGCGCCGCGCGCGGCCAAGCCGGCGCGCCGCCAGCGCTCGTACGCTTAGGCTGAGGCTCGATCCCGGGACCACCCGGCGCAGTCCGGCTTGATCGTCGCTGCGGCCTCGCTCAGCATGGCGTCAGCGTCCGGAGGAGAGAGCCTGATGAGCGGATTCGACGCAGAGGTCGAGGCGGCGCAGCAGCTGCTCGCGCAGCGTCACGAGCGGGCCAGCGATTTTTCGTTTCGCAAGAAGGACCGCCCGGCGGTGCTGTGTGCGGACGGCCACTGCATCAGCGGTTACGACGTCGAGGTGACGACGCGCCGGCGCGGCGTGAAGCTGGCGGCCTACGCCGGCGGCAGCGGGCGCAGCTGGGTCGAGCAGTTCGGCGCCGATCTGGCGGCGCGACGCTTCAGTCCCGAGGGCGACTGAGGACGACGATCCCGCGCCGTCCGCGCCGCCGCCGGCGACCTGTGCCGCGCGGCGCTCAGTGCTCGTCGAGCACGCCGCTGGCGGCGAGCTGGCGGATGCGGAACACGGTGTCTTCGTCGGCCATGCGGTAGGCGCCCTTGACCATGTCCCCGAGCGGGCTTTGCGCGTGGTGGTCGACCGACAGCGCCTCATAGGTGAAGCGCACGAACAGCATGCCGGGCGACGGTTCCTCGATGCGCATCGTCAGCGAAAAGCGGCTGTCGGACTGCGGCCCGACGATCTCGTAGTGCACCGCCGGCTCGGCGAACGAGACGCGATCGCGGACTTCGTAGTCGCCGAAACGCAGCGTGCGCGTCAGCGTGCCGTCGTCGTCGCTGTCGATCGCGGCGCTGTCGAGCCACGGAATGAACAGCTGCGGCGTCTGTGCGCGCAGCAGCAGGCCGCGCCACAGCTGCAGGCGGCTCAGCGCTTCGAGCCGTTCGTCGCGAGGATCGTTGATCTGCACCAGATGCTCGAAGCGCAGCGGCGTGTCGCCGGCGTCGACGGCGATGGCTTCCGGCAGGCGCTGTGTCGTCACGCCCATGCCGCGTAGCGCCGGTGCTCGACCATCAGGCAGCGGTCCTGGACGACGTCGATGCCGGCCGCGCGCAGCTGTGCCGCAACCGCGTCGTGACGGATGCCGAGCTGGAACCAGACGGCTCTGGGCCGGGCCGCGAGCAGGTCGTCGAGATGCTGCGGAATGTCGTCGGCGCGGCGGAAGACATCGACCAGATCGATCCGGCCCGGCACGTCGGCGAGCCGCCGGTAGACCGGCCGGCCGAGAATGCTGCGGACCTCCGGGTAATAGACCGGCACCGGAATGACGTCGAAGCCGGCCTCGACGAGGTACTGCGGGACATAGAACGCCGGTTGTCCGGCCTGCGCTTCGGTCTTGATGCCGAGCACGGCGATGCGCTGCGTCTGCGCCAGGATCCGGCGGATATCGTCTTCTTCGCTCATGCCCAAACCTTCCTCTTTTGTCGCGACCTCGGCAAGGGCCGGCGCCGCGACCGCCCGTCGCAGCACCGCGCTTGACCTGGGTCAGCGCGTGCGACGGACCGCTGCGGCACGCTACGCTCTCTCCACTTCAAGGTCGGCCGCCGGCGGCGGCACGGGATGCGCGGTGACGGAATCCGGATCGGACAAGCACGAAGTCGCCGAGGCGCCACCGCTGGTGGTCGATCTCGACGGCACACTGCTGCGCAGCGACCTGCTGTACGAATCGCTGTTCCTGCTCGCGCGCCAGCGGCCGCTCGATCTGCTGCGCCTGCCGTTCTGGCTGCTGCGCGGACGCGCACACTTCAAGCGCGAGATCGCGCGCCGCGTGATGCCGGACGCCGCCTCGCTGCCGTATCGCCAGGACCTGCTCGACGATCTGCGCGCGCAGCATGCCGCCGGCCGGCGCCTGGTGCTGGCGACGGCCGCCGACGCCGCGCCGGCGCAGGCCGTCGCCGACGCGCTCGGGCTGTTCGAGACGGTTTACGCCAGCGACGGCCGCTGCAATCTGTCGGGCGAACGCAAGCGCGAGCGTCTGGTCGCCGCGTACGGCGTCGGCGGTTACGACTACGCCGGCAATGCGCACCGCGATCTGCCGGTGTGGGCCGCGGCGCGCCGCGCTGTCGTCGCCGGCGCCTCGTCGCGGCTGGCGGCGCGGGTCGCCGAGCGGGTGCCGGTCGAGCGCCGCTTCGATGACGGCAGCGCCGTCGGCGCCTACGTCGAGGCGATGCGGCCGCTGCACTGGAGCAAGAACGCGCTGCTGCTGGTGCCGCTGCTGCTGGCCGGACCGGACCATTTCGCCGCGTCCCTGCCGGCGGCGCTGCTCGGCTTTCTCGCCTTCGGCCTGTGCGCGTCGAGCGTCTACCTGCTCAACGACCTGTTCGATCTGCCCTACGACCGCCGCCATCCGCAGAAGAAGACGCGGGCGCTGGCCTCGGGTCGCGTCGGCATCGGCGGCGCGGTGCTGGCGCTGCTGCTGCTGCTCGGCGCCGCCTTCGGCATCGGCAGTCTGCTGTCGGCGGGTTTTGCCGCCGTGCTCGCGCTGTACTACGTCAACACGCTGGCGTACTCGCTGCGCGGCAAGGAATGGCCGATCGTCGATGTGGCGATGCTCGCCGCCGGCTACATGCTGCGCGTGATGGCGGGCGCGGTCGCGATCGGCATGGCGCCGCCGCCGTGGCTGCTGGCGCTGTGCCTGCTGCTGTTCTTCAGTCTGGCGCTGATCAAGCGCTATGCGGAAATGGTGATCATGGCCTCGGTGTCGCGGACCAAGGTGCACGGCTATCTCGTGCAGGACCGCGATCTGCTGATGGTGCTCGGCATCACCGGCGGCTACCTCGCCGTGCTGGTGCTGGCGCTCTACCTCAACAGCAACGCCCTGCATCCGGGCGCGCCGGCGCCGGCCGGCTGGGCGATCTGCGCGCTGCTGCTCGGCTGGGTCAGCTATCTGTGGCTGGTCACGCACCGCGGCCGCATGAATCACGACCCGGTGGTCTTCGCGCTGCGCGATCCGGCCAGTCTCGTGCTGCTGCTGGCGATGGCGGGCTGCGCGGTGTTCGGCCTGTGAGCGCGCAACGGCGGCGGCTCTGCGTGCTCGCGGCTTGCGGGCTGTCGGCGCTCGGCATCGGCAGCGCCGCGGCCGACGACGACGCGGCGCGGCTGGCGGCGCAGTGGCAGCAGTACGAGGCCGAGCGGCCGAAGACGCTCGTCGAGCTGCAACCGTTCCGCAGCGTGACGAGCACGCCGGCGGCGACGCTGACACAGCTGAATCCGGGCGTGAACGCCTGGTGGGTCTTCGAGACCGGTGCGGACGGTGCGCGGCGCCGCTACCACCTCGAGAATCCGGCGCCGGCGACGCAGATGCCGATGCTCGCGGACGACGGCCTGCATCTGCGCAGCGCCGAGCGCGACACGCTCTGCCTGCCGGCGCGCGACGCGCTCGCACCGCTCGAACAGGCGCGCGCCTCGAAGCTGCCGTACGCGCCGCTGTGCGGCGGCCGCATCTATCTGCGCAACGTCGTGCCCGGCACCTACACGCAGATCGAGCGCATGACCAATCTGCTGCGCGATCACGTCTGGGGCGGCGACCGCATCGTCGGTTTCGTGCGCGACCAGTTTTTCCGCGACGCCTTCATCGAGAAGGAAGGCGCCGTGCTGCAGGCCGCCGACGGCAAGGCGCCGGCCGGCGCGCCGGCGGCGGCGCGGCTGGGTGCCGCCTTCGCCGGCCAGGCCGTGGTGCCGGAGCATCTGGGCCTCGATGCCGGCGAGCCGCGCCGCGGTCTCGCGCTCGGCCGCTGGTACGCGGTCAACGGCGCGCCCGACGTGTTCGTCAGCGCGATGCAGCCGCAGGCTGCGGCGAGCGATCTGCCGGCGCTCGCGCGGCGCCGCATTCCCGCGCCGGACGCCGTCGAGGGCGCGGCGCTCGACTACCTGATCGCCTTCGATCTGGCCGCCTTCGATCTCGGCTTCGCGCTCGGCACCGATCATCCGCGCGTCGGCTGGTCCGAGCGCGCGCTCGACAGCGTGCGCGATCCGAGCCTGCCGGGCCCCGACGGCATCGACAGCATCGCGCCGCTGGCGAGCACCGGCATGCTCAGCCCGGCGCAGGCCGCGCGCGCGGTCGCGACCTTCACCGGCGGCTTCAAGCGCGAGCACGGCGCGTTCCGCTGGGGCGCGCTCGCGCAGATCGATCACGGCAGCCATTACGGTTTCATCGAGCAGGGCGTGATCTTCAGCAAGCTGCAGCCGGGCTTGTCGACGCTCTATGTGCTCGACGACGGCAGCGTCGGCATGAAGACCTGGACGCGCGCCGACGACGCCCTGTTGCCGCGCCTGCGCCACGCGCGTCAGAACGGCGTGCCGCTGGTCGAATACGACGCCGCGAGGAACGAATCCGCGCCCGGCGCGCTGGTCACCGCCTGGGGCGCCGGCAACTGGTCCGGCTCGGCCGACGAGAAGCTGCGCACCTTGCGCGCCGGCGCCTGCCTGGTCGACGACGGCGCGCGCCACTATCTGCTCTACGGCTACTTCTCGACGGCGACGCCGGCAGCGATGGCGCGTGTGTTCCTCGCCTACGGTTGCCGCTACGCGATGCACCTCGACATGAACGCGCTGGAGCACACGTATCTGGCGGTCTACAGCCAGCGCGACGGCCAGCGCCTCGTGCAGCACCTGGTCGAGGGCATGGAGGAGGTCGATCGCAAGGGCGGCGCGGACCAGATCGCGCCGCGCTTCCTCGGCTTTCCCGACGACCGCGACTTCTTCTATCTGCTGCGCCGACCGCCGGGCGGGAGTTCGCCATGAAACGTCTGCTGACTGTGCTGTTATGCCTGCTCGCCGCGCCGGCGTTCGCGCGCGACGCCGGGCAGGCCGCGCTCGCCGAACAGAACGAGGCGATGTTCCGGCAGCTGCAGGACGTGCACGGCCTGTCCGACCGGCAGATGCAGGACATCCGCGGCATCTTCGCGCGCTCCGGCTACGCCGGGCAGGGCAATCCGCTGATCACCAAGCACCCGGACACGCCGCTGCAGTGCAGCCAGAAGCTCGCGCAGCAGCATGTCGACTACGCCAATCCGCAGTTCGAGAAGATCTGCGGCGGCAAGTACATGGCGCCGCTCTACGATCCGAAGACCGGCCGCATCGAGGACGCCAAGGTCTGCATCGACCAGTTCGAGTTTCCGGACATTCCCTGCGCGTATCCGGTGGTCTGGGTGCGCGCCCGCGAGGCGGCCGAGATCTGCGCCGCCGAGGGCAAGCGCATGTGTGACGCGCACGAGTGGGAGGGCGCCTGCCAGGGCGAGCTCGACGCGCCGGACTATCGCTTTGACCTCGCCCAGGGCGTGAGCCCGGACGCCGCGGTGTCGCGCATGCGCGCCGCGCACAACCGCGCGCACGCCGGCGACAAGCGCTGGAGCTATGGCCCCGAGTACGAGCGCGGCGTCTGCGCGACCGGCAGCTTCAAGACGCCGGGCTGTCCGGGCGGCGGCTGGAACCTGTGCGGCTCCAACACCTATCCGGCCGGCGACTTTCCCGCCTGCCGCAGCCCGCTCGGCGTCTACGATCTCAACGGCAACGCCGCCGAGCACATGAACCTGCCGCTCGCGCCCGCGCAGATGGCGAGCCGCGGCAGCAGCGAACTCGGCTACACGGAAATGAAGGGCAGCTGGTTCATCTTCGACACCTATCGCGCGCACGAGGACTGGTGCCGCTGGCGCGCGCCATACTGGCACGGCTCGCGCGTGATGGACGCGCACAGCCACGAGAACTATCACCTCGGGTTTCGCTGCTGCAAGGATCTCGACTGATGGCGCCTGGCACGCGGCAGGAGTCATGCGCGGCATGATGCTCGACCCGAAACTCATCATCCGCGACGAGACGGCGGCCGACATTCCGGCGATCGCCGCAGTGACGATCGCGGCCTTCAAGCCGGTGGCGGTCAGCCGGCAGACGGAACACTACGTCGTCGATGCGCTGCGCGCGGCCGGCGCCCTGGCAGTGTCGCTGGTGGCCGAACGTGATGGCCGCGTGGTCGGACACATCGCCCTGTCGCCGGTGACGATTTCCGACGGCACGCCGCAGTGGTATGGGCTGGGCCCGGTGTCGGTCCTGCCGGAATGCCAGCGCCAGGGCATCGGCACGGCGCTCATCCGGGAAGCGTTGCGGCGTCTGCGGCGACTGCATGCGCGTGGCTGTTGCCTCGTCGGGCATCCGGCGTACTACCCGCGCTTCGGTTTCGAAAATGCGCCCGCGCTGCGCGTCGAGGGCGTTCCGGCCGAGGTGTTTTTCGTGCTGCCCTTCGATGGCCATGTGCCGCGCGGCACGGTGAGCTTCCATGAGGGCTTCCAGGCGGACGCCCCGCCGCGCTAGGTTTGCGATTCCGGCCCGCGCGCCCGTCGCGCGGCGGCCGGGATTCCGGTCTGCCTTCGTCGATCCGAAAAACGGGAGCACACACGCACAAGCCGATCCTCAATCTCGCGGATGTCGAACTGCTTGAGCGGCCGTCAGCTCTGGCGCCGACCGGGCCCGCGGCCGAGCGCTACGCGGCGCGCATGGGCATGATCGGGGCGAAGCTCGGGGCGCAGAAGCTCGGTTACAACCTCACCGAGATTCCGCCGGGCAGGCGGGCGTTTCCTTTCCACAACCATCGCGTCAACGAGGAAATGTTCCTGATCCTCGAAGGCACAGGCGAGGTGCGGATCGGCAGCCAGACCCACGCCGTGCGCGCCGGCGATGTCATCGCGTGTCCAGCCGGCGGCCGCGAGGCGGCGCACCAGATCATTAATACCGGCACGTCGCCGCTGCGCTATCTCGGCGTCAGCACGAAGCTGTCGCCGGAGATCGCCGAATATCCGGACTCGGGGAAGTTCGGCGTGCTCGCCGAGTTTCCGCCGGGTGCGGATGGTCAGGCACAGGGCTTTCGCTTCGTCGGCCGCTCCGGAAACGAAGTCGCTTACTGGGAAGGTGAGTGAACCGGCGTGCCCCGGGGCCTGCGGCTGCGCGCCGTGCGTGCCCGCGTTGCCGGATCGACGTCATGGGCGCTTGAGCGCCCGGGCCGGCGATGGCCGCCGGCCCGGCGGCGAGGGCGTCAGGGCACCGTCGCCGAGAGCCTGAAGCCGGGCAGCGTGACGCGCGACGCGAGCCGCGGCGCTGCGCCGCGTGCTTCGAGCTGCGCGATCAGCTCGCTGAGGCGCGGAATCACGCCCTCGTCGCTGAGCGACGCCGCGAGGCGCGGGTCGCCGAGCAGGGCGGTGATCGGGCGCGGCTCGCCGTCGACCCAGGCGAGCCGGCCGACCAGGCGCACGCCGTGGCTGTAGTCGGCGTAGCGCTCGCCGTGCACGGTACTGAGCGGCTGGATCGCGCGGCCGTCGGTGCGGTGCCAGCCGTAGATCGCGACGCGATCGGGGTTGCGCCAGAGGCGGTTCGTCAGCACCAGATCCTTCTTGTCGCCGGCGGTCAGGGCTGCGGGCACGGCGCCGAATGCGCTGCGCTGCCGCTGGACGAGTTCGTTGTGGTGCCAGTAGTAGGCGGTCGAGCGCATGGTGTCGCCGGCCGGCAGCGGCTGCGGCGCGAGCCGGATCGACGACTGCGCGTAAATCGCGTCGACCATCTTGCGCGTCGGCAGCACGAAGCCGTAGCGATCGGCGACGTCGAGCGCCGTGGCGAGGCGCATCGGCACCAGCAGGTAGTCGCTGTCGCTGCCGATCGCCAGATAGTCCGGCGCCACGCACAGCGTCACGTCGGCATTGGCGCCCTGTACGTGCACCGGCACGAGCCGGCGCAGGAACGAGGGCACGTTGCCGGCCATCAGCTGCGCGCGGATCGCCGCTTCGCGGGCGTCATCGTCGAGGCCGGCGATGTCGTGTACGAAGCGCGTCGCGTCGGGCGCGCCGGCCGGGCGTGCCGGCAGCGCCGCGCTGGCGGCGTCGCAGACGCCGGCGGCTTGCGCGTGCGCCGGCACGAGCGGCGCACGCGTCGCGAGGGCCAGCGTGAAAAGGGCGGTGAGGGCGCGGACGCGCGGGCTAAGGCGGCGCATCCGACACGGCCTCTGGTCTGGGGCGGGCAAACAGCGTCCCGTCAGGGGTTCGTGTCAAGGCTCTGGGCTCCGGGAGGAACGGGGCAACGCAGGAATAGACCGCGAGCGGCGGACAAAGTTCCGCAGCCGCGCGCGCCCGACCGGAAAACTACTCTCAAAACACCCACTTGGCGAGCGCGAGAAATCCCTTTTTCCACGGCACGCGATGCGAGACGCCGGTCTGCCGGCCGATTTCGCCGCGGTGCGCGACGTACCAGTCGTAGTTGCGCACCAGGGCGTCGCGGTTGGAGTGCTGCGGCGCATAGCCGAGCTTTTCCTCCATGTGCGCGATCGACACGAAGCTCTCCTGCGCGGCGGTTTCGTAGATCCACTGGTACAGCGGCGACAGGTGCAGGCGTTCCATCAGCTTCAAGATCGCGATCGCCGGGGCGATCGGAATGCCGATCACGCGGCCGCCGTGGCCGGCGCGGTCGAGCACCGACTGGAAGTTGTCGCGCATGCTGCCGAACACTTTGGCGCCGACGTTGAAGGTGTCGTTGACCGTCGCCGCGTCGAGCGTCGCGCAGCGGTGGATCACTTCGCAGAGGTCTTCGACGTCGAGCAGCTGATAGCGGTTGTCGCCGCGCCCGAGCACCGGGAAATTGCGGCCCTCCCAGGCCCAGTCGTAGAGCAGCTCGAAGGCGCCGAGGCGCTCCGGTCCGACGAAGCTCTTCGGGCGCAGGATCGGCACGCAGCGGTTCTGCGCGCGCGCCGCCAGACACAGTTTCTCGGCCTCGATCTTCGATTCGCCGTACGGGCCGACGCCATGCAGGCCGTCGCCTTCGGTGATCGGGTGATGATCGGGAATGCCGTAGACGGCCGTCGACGAGATGTAAATGAAGCGCGCGATGCCGTGCCGCTGTGCGCCGTCCAGCAGCAGCTGCGTGCCCTTGATCTCGGTCGAGAAGATTTCCTCGCGGCTGCACAGCGGCAGTGCCGCGGCGCAGTGCACGACGATGTCGATGTCCTGCATCGCGCGTTCGACGGCGGCCGGATCGCGAATGTCGCCGAGCTGGGCGTCGACGCGGTCGCGCTCCGGATAATCGAACGGGGCGATGTCGAGCGAGCGCACCGCATAACCGCGCGCGAGCAGGTAGCGGCACAGATTGATGCCGAGGAAGCCGGAGCCACCGGTGACGAGGAAGCGAAGTTGATTCATGAAGCGCTCTGGTGGGACAGGCCCGGATGCAGCGCGGCGATGGCGACGGCGATCGGCATGCTCGAATCGAGAACCGTGACGCGCGCCGCGTGCGGCGCGTCGAGCCGGAACGGCGGCACGCTGTCGCACAGCACGAACTGGCCGACGCGCGCGTCGTCGAGCAGCGTGGCCGCGCTTTCGGTGAACAGGCCGTGCGCGACGGCGACGTGGATGGCTGCGGCACCGGCCGCGGCGCAGGCGTCGATCGCCCGGCGCAGCGTCGCGCCGGTGCTGAGCAGGTCGTCGACGATGATCGCGGTGCGGCCCTGTACCGGACCGGTCAGCGTCTGGCCGCTGAGCGCGCCGCGATCGCGGAATTTTTCCATGTAGCCGCTGGCGACTGTCCCTCCGCTGCGGCGCTCCAGCGCGCGCCGGAAGCGCTCGGCGCGCTTGATGCCGCCGGCGTCCGGTGAAACGGCGATCAGCTCCTGCCCGCCGAGCGTGTCGGCGAAGTGGGCGGCGAGCAGTTCCGCCGTCTCAAGGTTGCGCACCGGGATGCGGAACGCGTTCTCGAATGCGGCGAGGTCGTGGACGTCGAGCGTCAGCAGCGCGTCGATCCGCGCCGCTTCGCACAGCGCAGCGACGTAGCGCAGCGTCAGCGGATCGTTCGGCTCGGCGCGGCGATCCTCACGCGCGTAGCAGAGATACGGCGTCACCGCGGTCACGCGGCGCGCGCCGGCGTCCTTCAGCGAGGCGCAGAAGAACAGCAGCCGGCAAAGCTTGTCGTTGACGCTGTCGCCCGGCTCGCCGTAGAGGGAATGGATGACGACGGCGTCGCGGCCCTGCACCGTTTCGAGCGCGCGCAGCTTGTTCTCGCCGTCGGCGAAGTGCAGGTGCTCATACGCCGCCAGCGGCAGGCCGAGCCGCGACGCGACACGCAGGGCGGCGCCGCGATCGCGGTCCAGGGCGTACAATTGCAGGGCGTTATCGAACATTCCGTTCTTCCGGGCGCTTGCGGCGCCCCAGCACCATGATCATGCCCCCGCTGCCTTCCTCCGCTCTTGATCCGCATCAAGGAGCCGGCGTCCTGCGTCCATCACGATGGCATCTCCCGAGACGGAGCAGCGGCAGGCCGGCATGAGCGGCGACACGCAAGCAGCAGCCGAAGGGCTGCCGGCGGCCGCCGTGCTGGCCAGCGTGTCGCTGCGCGGCATCGCGCTCTACAAGATCGCCAAGGCCGTGGTCGCGATGCTGGTCGCCAGCGCCGTGCTGGCGCTGGTGCGGCCGGAGGTACGGCCGGTCGTGCAGGGCTGGATCGCGGCCCTGCCGATGCAGGCCGAGCAGGACCTCGCGCAGGGCGTGCTGACCTGGCTGGTCGCTAACGGCCCGACGCGCATCCATCTGCTGAGCTTCGCCGGCTTCGTCTACGCCGGCCTGTTCGTACTCGAAGGCGTCGGTCTGTGGTACCGCAGCCGCTGGGCCGAATGGCTGACCGCGGTCGAGACCTCGCTGCTGCTGCCGTTCGAGCTCTGGGAGCTGTTCTGGCGCCCGTCGTCGATCAAGGCCGTGGTGCTCGCCGCCAACGTGGCGATCGTTCTCTATCTGTTCCGCGGTCTGCGGCGACGCGCCTGAAGGGCGGGGTGGCCTGCTGCGTTTGCAGCAGTTCCGCCTGCGGGCGCCGCGCTAGGCTCGCGCCATGGCAGGGAGATCGCAATGAACGAAGCGCAATGTCCTTTCGAGTTCAATTTCGAGCCGGCAACGTTCAAGCGCGGCGACACCGTGAGCTATCGCGATCCGCGCTTCATGGGCTTTCCGTTCGTGGCGACGATTCGTGCGGTGTACGAGGACTGCATCGAAATCGTCGATGCGTCCGAACCGGACAAGGTGTTGCGCGCGACCCGCGAGAGCCGCCCGCGGGTGATCGGCGAGGCGGCGTCCGCTTGAGCGATCGGCCGGGCGGCGCGGCGCACGCGTCGCGATCCGGCGCCCGGGCCGCGCCGGCGCATGCGGGTCCAAGCCGGTGGCGGACCGGGCATGGCATGATCGAAACGCGGCAGTTCGCCGCATCCGCGGGGGATTGAGCCGCAGGTCGTGCTGCACCGCGACTGCGGTCCAGGCATGCGTCGGGCGCTTCCGTTCATCGTCATGGCGGTCATCGTCGCCGGCTGCGTGGCGCGGCCCGACCTCGACCTGCGCCGCGTCGAACTGCGCGACGCCTACCGCGGCTATATCGACAACGTACTGCTCGACGGCCGCTACAGCCGCGCGACGCAGCAGGCGCAGGCGCTGGAGCCGGCGGCACAGGGCGACATCGCGCCGGAGGTGCGTATCGACGCGCTGTGGCAGAGTCGGCGGCTCGACGAGACGACGCGCCTGTTCGCGACCGCCGAACTCGCGCTCGAACGCGCACAGCAGACCGAGCGCAAGGATCCGGCCGCGGCGCGCGGCTGGTATCTGCTCGCCGCCTGGCGGGCCTACCAGCTGCTCTACACGCCGCAGGGCGCGCGGCTGCTGCCGCTGGATCTGCGCATGCATCTGGCGCAGGCCTTCCTGGCCGCCGCCACCGGCGGCTACGTGATGCTGCGCACCGGGCCCGCCGGTCAGCGCTTCGCGCCGACCCTCGAACGAACCGGCGCGACGCGGTTCGCGGTGTCTGTCGACGCCTATCAGCTCTACGAAGCCGGCAATTACGACGAATACCAGCTGGCGTGGTCGATGGCGGCGCCGGAACTGCGCACGCGCTACACGCGCGACGGCGTCGGCGTGCCGATGGTCGGCATCCGCAACAATGCGCACGAATACCCGATCGATCGCTACTACCCGCCGGAGGGCATCGGGGCGCCCGTCACCGGCGTGCTGCGCTTTCGTGCGCCCGATGCGGCGGACGCGCCGGTCGCCACCGATCTCGCGCTCTACGATGCGCGCCGCCATGCGCAGATCTGCGTCGCGCAGCGCGCGTATCCGCTGGCCGCCGATTTCACGATGCCGTACGCCGCGCTGCTGAATCGCGCGCATCTGTCGCAGTGGAGCCTCGACGCGCTGCTCGACTTCCGTCACGGCGAGTCGCATCGCGGCGTTTTCATGCTGGAGCCGTACCGGCCGGACAAGATCGTGGTGCTGATGGTGCACGGCTTCTGGTCGAGTCCGGTGATCTGGCGCGAGCTGAGCAACGACGTGCTCGGCGATCCGGCGCTGCGCGAGCGCTACCAGGTCTGGCACTACCTGTATCCGACCGGCGTGCCGTTCTGGGAAGCGGCGCGGCGTTTTCGCGCCGATCTCGACGGCGCTGTCGCCGAGGTCGCACCTGGCGGCGTCATTCATCCGCTGATCCTGGTCGCGCACAGCATGGGCGGCCTGCTCGCCAAGAGTGCCGCCGTCGATACCGGCACGCAGCTCTGGGACGCCGCGTTCCGCGTGCCGCCGGATCAGCTGGATCTCGACAAGCGCGAGCGCGACGAACTGCGCGACACCCTGATCTTCAGCCATCGGCCGTACATCGGCCGCATCGTCTTCCTCGGCGTGCCGCAGCACGGCGCGTCCGAGGCCGACTCCACGCTCGCCAGCTTCGGCAAGCGCCTGATCTCGCTGCCGACCACCGCCGTGCAGACGCTGATGCACCGGCTCAGGCAGGGCGACGTCGTCAGCGACTTCTCCGCGTGGCTGTCGGCGCGCGGTACGCCGAGCGCCGTCGATTCGCTGTCGCCGAAGTCGCCGGTGACGCGCGCATTCGCGGCGCTGCCGGTCGACGCGTCGATCCCGTTCCATTCGATCATCGGCGTCAAGGAGAACGGCCGCGAAGGGCCCGGTGACGGCTGGGTCAGCTATGCCAGCGCCCACCTCGACGGCGCCGCCTCCGAGCTGACGCTGCCGGTCGGTCATTCGCAGTTCGACCGGCCTGCGCCGCTCGCCGAGGTCTATCGCATCCTGCGCCTGCACGCCGATGCCGAGCTGGGCGCGGACGGCTCGCCGCCACGCCCGGCTTGCGATATCGCGCCGCGCTGAGCGCCGCGCGGCCGCTGCCAGGGTTTGTCGGCGCGAATCGGCCCTAGAATCCGGCTGACCACGAGCCGGAGCCGCACATGTTCATCGCCATGAACCGCTTCAAGATCGCCAGGGGCCGCGAGGAGGACTTCGTCGAGATCTGGCGGCAGCGCGACAGTCATCTCGACGGCGTGCCGGGCTTTCGCCAGTTCAAGCTGCTGCGGGGCGCGAGCGCCGACGACCACACGCTGTTCGCCTCGCATTCCGTATGGGACTCGCGCGAGGCTTTCGAAGAATGGACGCGCTCCGAGGCTTTTCGTCTCGCGCATCGCAATGCCGGCGATACCCGCGGCATCTACCTGGGCCATCCGCAGCTGGAGATGTTCGAGGCGGTGCTGTGAGCGTGACCGCACATCGACAGAGGCGCCGGCATCGGTCGGCACGCGCCGGCGCGTGGTGACGCAAGGTGCGCCGCCGCGGCGCCGGGCTCCGGCCCGGATCGTCGATCGGCGGCGACGTGCTGCCGCGGAGACAGGGATGTGATGTTCCCGCGCCGCGTGAAACTTTATCGCCCGCTTCCGGCGCCACCGGCTTCTGCCGCACGCATCGAGGATGCGGCAGTGCCGATGGACGTGTGCGCTTAGACCGCGGCCTCGACCGGCGCGGCATCTGCCTCGGGGGCGAGGATCACCGGTGCAGCCGCCACGGCGGCGACAGGCTGGACGACCACGGGCGCGGCCGGCGCGTACTGGTCGAAGAATGCCTTCACCTGACGGTCGGCTTCCTGCCGGCTCACCTGGTAATGCATCTGCACGAGGCCGGCGAGCACGTGGACGTTGCCCTCGGTGCGGCCGAGGTCAGCTGCATGGAGCTTGTTCCAGGTGGCGTTGGCGGTCGGGATCAGCGTCTTCCATTTCGCGACATGCGCGCGCGCTTCGGCGAGCGCGATGGTGCGCAGCTGGTTCTTGGTGGGAGTGCCGGGCGCGCGGCGCACCTTGGGAGGGGCGGCGTCGTACTGCGGCTTGCGGGAATGCTTGGGTCTCATGTGATTTCCTGGTTGGAGGGGCTGCGGCGATGCCGCCGTGCGATCGGCAACCGGGGCGACTCGGGCGTACGAGCCTGGGCCGTACTGCGCTGGCGACAACGCCAATCCCGGAAGGGCCGCCGAAAACAAACCGCGGCTCTGGGGCGAGCCGCGGTCTTGAAGCTACTGCTGCTGCCGCGATCAGCCGATCGGGCGGATCTTCGTCGCCTGCATGCCCTTCGGGCCGCGGGCTTCGACGTATTCGACTCGCTGACCTTCGGCCAGCGACTTGAAGCCGCTGCCGTCGATTTCCTTGAAGTGGGCGAAGAGGTCTTCACCGCCATGCGAAGGCGTGATGAAGCCGAAGCCCTTGGCGTCGTTGAACCACTTGACGGTGCCGCTGGAGATATTGCTCATGGATACATTCCTTTGAAGAAAACGGGCTACCCGCCCGCGAAGGCGCAAATGGTCAAGGAACGCATCTGGGAATTTCGTGCTGCGAAAGAACGGCGGCACTAACTAGCTGAATACACTGCTTGATACTTACCTGACCAACATACGCGCATTCGTTCGCATTGTCGAATCAGCTCATATCGATGCGCGCCGGTTCGCGGCGCGCCTGCCTTCGCGAAATGGGCCGCGGCAGCGATGAAATCGCGCGGGCCTGGTGCGCGTGCCGACCGGGATGCCGGCGCGCCGCCCGCTGCGCGGCTCAGGGATCGAGCGGCATGAACTCGATGGTTTCCTGACGCACCGCCGGCAGATCGGGTTCGTCGAGAACGGCAGCCGTGACCAGCCCCGCGGCAATCTCCTGCAGCGCCAGGACCGTTGACTTGTGGTCGCCCCACGAAAGTTTCGAGTCGGCGCCGCGGGCGAGCTGACGCGCACGCTTGGCCGCGATCAAGGTCAGCGAAAAGGAATCGGGAACGCGGACGAGACAATCCTGAATGGTGACGCGTGCCATACAGTTATCCATGAGGACTCACCGCAAGAGCACGGTCCGAGCATTGTACGCGCATTCGGCGGGCGCCATTTGGTCACTGCCTGCGCAGGCGAGGAAGCGGCCGCCGTGCGCGCGAAGGTGTGCGATAGTGATCGATCCCGAGGCGCAGCCTCCCGAGTGGAACAGACATGGCCCGGATTCACCGCGTGCGTGGCATCGACGGCAATCACTATCCGGCGGGATCGTTCCGCGGCGACGATGGCCAGTACTACCCGCGCGGATACTTCAAGGGCACCGACTCCCGATATCACCCGGCCGATTCGTTCATCGGCGTCGATGGTCGATACCATCCGAAAGGGCACGTCCTTTTCGCCGACGGTGTCTACCGGCCCGAGGGTCATTTTCGCGGCATCGACGGCGCCTACCATCCGGCGCATTCATTCATCGGCGATGACGGGCGCTATCACCCGCCGGGGGCCTTTCTGGGCCAGGACGGCAAGTACCATCCGCGCGGCTGCTTTCGCGGTCGGGACGGGCGCTATCACTACGCCGCGTCCTTTCTCGGCGCCGATGGCAAGTACCATCTCGAAGGCGCGAAGCTGCTCGCAAACGGCGAATACCAGGTTCCCCCCGACCGTCTGCAGGACGAGTTGCGCACCCAGCAGGGCGTGGACTGCTGAGCGCGGGAATGCGCCGCAGGCGCCGTGTCGCTGGGCGCACGGCGGAAGTGGAGACGTGTCCGTGCCGGCCCTGCGCCGCGCGGCTGATGCTGCGGCCCGCCATTTCCGCATCGCCGGGCTGAATCGTTCTGCCTTGGAGGGTCGCTATCCTGCCGAGCCGTCCGGGCGCGGCGGCGTGGCGCACGAGAACGGAATCAGAACACATGAACACGACAGGGCCCGACTCGCCGAGTCGACGCGAGCTGTTCCGCATGATCGGCAGCGTCGCCGGCGGCGCGGCGATGTATCAGGCGATGAGCACGCTCGGCTTCGCGGCGGAATCGACGTATCGGGGGCCGGTCGATCTGTCCGGTGCGCCGCGGGGCGCTTCGGTGCTGATCCTCGGCGCCGGCATCGCCGGCATGACCGCGGCCTACGAGCTGCGCAACGCCGGCTACAAGGTGCAGGTGCTCGAATACAACCACCGCGCCGGCGGCCGCAACTGGTCGCTGCGCGGCGGTGATACCTACACCGAGCTCGGCGGCTTCACGCAGCAGTGCGAGTTCGACGAGGGCCTTTATCTCAATCCCGGCCCGTGGCGCATTCCATATCACCATCGCGGCCTGCTGAGCTACTGCAAGAAGCTCGGCGTGCCGCTCGAAGCTTTCGTGCAGGTCAACTACAACGCCTATCTGCATAGCAGCAAGGCCTTCGGCGGCAAGCCGCAGCGCTACCGCGAGATCAAGGCCGACTACCAGGGGCACGTCGCCGAGCTGCTCGCCAAGGCCACGCGGCAGAGCGCGCTCGACGCCGCCGTCAGCCGCGAGGACCGCGAGAAGCTGCTCGAATCGCTGCGCGACTGGGGCGCGCTCGATGCGGATTTCCGCTACGGCGCCAATCTGCTCGCCAGCGAGCGGCGCGGCTACGCCAAGGAGCCGGGCGGCGGCCTGACGGCGCGGCCGCTGCCATCGCAACCGATCGGCCTGACGGATGTGCTCGATTCGGGACTCTGGCAGGGCATTCCGAGCGGCGACCGCTACGACATGCAGACCGCGCTGTTCCAGCCGGTCGGCGGCATGGGCCGCATCGGCGAAGCGTTCGCGCGCGAGCTGGGGCCGCTGATCCGCTACAACGCCAAGGTCGTCGACATCCGCCAGGACGTGCACGGCGTCACCGCCACCTACGAGGATCTCGCCGCGCCGGGGACAAAGCTGCAGGCGCGCGCCGACTGGTGCCTGTGCACGATTCCGCTGACGGTGCTCGCGCAGATCCCGATGAACGTCGGCGCCGCGCTGCACGCGGCGATCTCGGCGGTGCCGTACTCCTCGGCGGTGAAGGTCGGCCTGCAGTTCAAGCGCCGCTTCTGGGAGGAGGACGAGCACATCTACGGCGGCATCAGCTACACCGACCTGCCGATCACCAATATCGCCTATCCGAACACCGGCTATCACAGTGCCGGCAAGGGCGTGCTGCTCGGCGCCTACATCTGGGGCCAGAACGCGATGGAGTTCACCGCGATGCCGCCGGCGCTGCGCGTGCGCAAGGCGGTCGAGTACGGCAGCCGGATCCACCCGCAATATCCGGCGGAGTTCGACAACGGCATCGCCGTCGCCTGGCACCGCTCGCCGTTCACGCTCGGCTGCTACGGCATGTGGAGCGAAGCGGCGCGCGCCCAGCACTACGACAATCTGTGCCAGGTCGACGGCCGCATCGCGCTGGCCGGCGAGCACGCCTCGTTCATCGGCGGCTGGCAGGAGGGCGCGGTGACGTCGGCGCTCGATGCGATCGGCCGTCTTCATCAACGCGCGATCGCCAGGGGGAAGAAGGCATGAGCATCCGCCACGTCACGATCCGCCTCGCGCTGGCGGTGCTCGGGCTGTCCGCCGCCGCGGCGCAGGCCGACGATGCGTCGTTCATGCCGATCGCCGACCTCGGCCAGGCGAACGGCGAACAGATCTATCAGCACATCTGCCAGGGTTGCCACATGCCGGGCGGCGAGGGCGCGAGCGGCGCCGGGTTCTATCCGAAGCTCGCCGGCGATCCGCGCCTCGCGTCCTGGCAATACGCCGCCGTCACCGTGCTCAACGGCCGCAACGCGATGCCGCCGTTCGGCTTGCCCGAAGACCGGATCTCGGAGACGCGCACCGTGCATCTGAGCGACGCGCAGGTCGCCGAAGTCGTCAACTACATCCGCAGCCACTTCGGTAACACCTATGCGGACACGCTGACGGCGGCCGACATCGCGCCGCTGCCGCATCCGCGCTAGGACAGTCCTCGCCGCGCGTTCAGCAGTGCGGCACCCGGGTCGAGGCCGCGTCGAAGATCTTCTCGGCGTTGGCGGCGAGGAAGTTGCGGAAGATCAGCGGCGTGCCGTCCTGCGCCCACAGCGGCGCGCCGTCGGCGTCGCGGGCCTGGCTGCGCTCGATGATCTCGACGAACTGCTTCTCGGTCGGGGCGACGCCGAGCGTGCCGTCGGCTTCGAGCACCGGCGTATCCATCGTCGCCGCCATCGTCGCGGTCTGGCGCAGCGCCGTGCCGGGCGCACCCTGGATTGCCGGCAGCAGGCGCAAGCCGGCGCCGCGCATGGCCTCGGCCATCGCATCGATGCCGGGGAAGTTGGCGGCGCGCACATCGATCGTCACGTGATTGAAGTCGGGACCGAGCGCCAGCGCGCTCGCCGCCTCGCCGGAGACACCGGCTACGGCGTCGAGCGTCGCGCGCTTCAGCGGCGGACCGTTGCGCTGCATCAGGCGCTCGACGACGTGCGCGATCAGCGCGTCGGCGTCGGCCTCGACGAGATAGCCGTGGCCCTCGAAGCGTTCGAGCAGCGCCAGCAGCGGGCCGTGGTCGACGGCCTGCGCCTGGGTCTGGCAATCCGCGCGGATCAGCGCGGCGACGTCGTCGGGAAACGCTTCGAGATCGACTTCCGAGACGAAGATCTTGAACTGGCTGGCGTCGTCGCCGATCACCTGCAGATCGAAGGACTTCAGCTTCTTGGCCGGGAAGAAATAGCTGCGCTCGCGCTGCAGGCCGAAGGCGCGCGCGGCGCGTACGAACAGCGCGCGCACGGCGGGATCGGCGCTGCGGATCGCGCCGTGGTCGTTGCGGAACGTGCCGCCGTTGGCGGCGACCAGCTGCTGTAGCGCGACGAAGTCCGGCACGTTGCGCGCGAACTTGGCGGTCGCGGCGGCGACGAAGCGCGCGCGCAGCGCCGCCGGCGTCAGCCGCGCGCTCATTGCGCCCTCAGCGCATCGACGACCGGCAGGCGCGCGGCGCGCACGGCCGGGAACAGGCCGCCGAGCAGACCGATGAACAGCGCCAGCCAGAGCCCGGAGACGACGATGCCGGGCGTCACCGTCAGCCGGAAGACAACCTGGCTGAAGTTGGCGCCGAGTGTGCTGACCGCGTTGCCGTTGAAGAACAACCAGGCCAGCGCCGCGCCGAGCGCGCCGCCGAGCAGCGCCAGCAGCAGCGCCTCGGCGAACACCGAGATCACGACCGGCACCGCGCCGAAGCCGATCGCGCGCAGCGTGGCGATTTCGCGCGCGCGGCTGGAGACGGCCGAGTACATGGTATTGAGCGCGCCGAACATCGCGCCGATCGCCATGATGCCGCCGACGAAGTAGGCGATGAAGTTGAGCAGCTTGGTCAGCTGTTTCGACTGCTCGGCGTAGTACTCCGGCTCGCGCTTGACGTCGACGGTCAGCGTCGGATTCGTCGTCAGCGCGTCCTTGAAGGCATCGAACGAGGACGGTGCGTCGAGCAGGGCGGTGACCGACTGGTAGAGGCTGCGGCGGAACGCCGACTGCACGGTATCGACGTCGGCGATCAGCTCGGAGTCGTGCGCGTCGCCGCCGCTGCTGAAGATGCCGACCACGGTCCAGTCCGAGTCGCGGAAGCTGATGCGGCTGCCGAGCGTGACGCCGCGGAACTGCTGGGCGGCGCCGGCGCCGACGATCAGCTCGCGCACCGCCGGCTCGAACAGCCGGCCCTCGATCAGCTTCAGCTCCGGACGCAATGCCGCGAGCTGACCGCAACTGCCGCGCAGCGTGACGTTCGACAGATTGCCGTCGTCGATCGTCGGCAGGTTGACGATCGTGACGATCTCGCCGCAGCCGATCGGCCGGCCGGCGGCGTCCTTGCGCACGCCGGGCGCGTCGAGGATCGTCAGCAGGTTGTCGCGCGCGATCGAGCTGTTGACCTCCGCCTGCGAGCCGCCGCGCAGCACGATCGCGCGATCGGCGCGGCCGCTGTTGGCGACGGTCTGGTGAAAGCCGGTCGCCATCGCCAGCACCGAGACCAGCACGGCGACGACGCCGGCGATGCCGATGACGATCACCGACGAGGTGCCGAGCCGCTGCGGAATCGCGCGCAGGTTCATCAGCGTCACGGCCAGGGTCTGCTTGAGCATGGCGTCTCCTTCAGCGTCCGGCGAGGGCGTCGACGATGACCAGGCGCTTGGCGCGCCAGGCCGGCAGGCCGCCGGTGGCCAGCGCCAGCAGCACGGCGATGCCGGCGCCGGAGACCAGTACCGAGGTCGGCAGTTTCACTGCGCCGATGTAGTCCTTGAGCATCGGGAACAGCAGCGACGCCAGCAGCAGGCCGAGCGCCGCGGCGATCAGGCACAGCAGCAGCGACTCGGCGAGCACGAGGACCGTCACCTTGGTGTCGCTGAAGCCCAGCGTCTTGAGCACGGCGAGTTCCGGGATGCGCTCGCGCACCGCCTGCATCATGGTGTTGCCGGTCAGGAACAGCAGCGTGAAGAACACCGCGCCGAGGATGGCCTGGACGATGAAATTGATGTCACCGAACTGCTTGAGGAAGGACTGCGCGAACTCCTTCTCGCTCTGCGATTTGGTTTCGTCCGGCGAGTTCTCGAACAGCTTGTCGATCGCCGCTGCGATCTGCGCCGACTGGTTCGGGTCGCGGACCGAGACGATCCACCAGCCGATCGTGCCGGCACCGAAGGTGCGCGCCTCGTCGAAGTAGCTGTAGTTGAACAGCGCGCCGTTGTTCTGCGAGCGGTCGGTGGTGAAGTCGTAGGTGCCGACGATATCGAACGGCCAGTCGGAGTTGCCGTCGTCCTTCTTGACCCAGATCGTCGAATGCAGCGGGATGCGGTCGCCGACTTTCCAGCCGTACTTCTGCAGCAGGTCGAGGCCGACGATGAGGCCGGTGCGCGTGCGCTTCAGGGCCTCGACCTGATCCGGTGCGATCTTCAGCTCGGGCACGACCTTCAGGTAGTCGTCGATGTCGACCGGCGTCGCGAACACGAAGTTCTTCTGCTCCTGGTAGTAGGCGCCGAACCAGCTCGCGTAGGCGATGCCGGCGACGCCGGGCACCGCCTCGATCAGCGGCTTCTGCGCGATCGGCAGCGGCTCGGTCAGCGAGATGCGGCTGGTGACGATCAGGCGGTTGACGTTGGCGTTGTTGACGCCCTGCTGGAACGCGGCATTGACGCCCTGCAGCATGCCGAACAGCAGGAAGGCGACGACGATCGACAGCAGCGTGAAGATCGTGCGCGTCTTCTTGCGCCACAGCGTCGCCCAGAGCAGCGGGAAGTACTTCATCGCCGGCTCCTCGGGGCGAGGCCATCGCTGGCAGGACTGCGGCACCGGATCGAGCGCCGGGCCGGCATGCGCCGAACCCGGCACGCCCGTGCGTCATGCCGCGCCGGCGCGAATGCCCCCCGGCCGGGCGCGCGCTGCGGACACGCGCCGTTCATGACACCTGCTGCCCGTCGACCAGCGCGCCCTTGTCCATATGCAGCTGCCGTCGCGCGTACTCGGCGGCCTTCGGATCGTGCGTGACCATGATGATGGTCTTGCCGTGCTCGCGGTTGAGCACCTGCAGCAGGCCGAGGATTTCGTCGGCCGTCCTGCGGTCGAGGTCGCCGGTCGGCTCGTCGCAGACCAGCAGCGTCGGATCGGCGACCAGCGCGCGGGCGATGGCGACGCGCTGTTGCTGGCCGCCCGACAGCTCGCTCGGCTTGTGCCGGGCGCGGTCGGCGAGGCCGACGATGGTCAGCGCGGTCAACGCGTTGGCGCGCCGCTGCGCCGCGGACAGATGCGTCAGCAGCAGCGGCAGTTCGACGTTGGCCTGCGCCGAGAGCATCGGCATCAGGTTGTAGAACTGGAAGACGAAGCCGACGTGCCGCGCACGCCAGCGCGCCAGCGCGGCGCCGGACAGACGGTCGATATGCTCGCCGGCGACGATCACCTCGCCTTCGGTGGGCCGGTCGAGGCCGCCGATCAGGTTCAGCAGTGTGGTCTTGCCGGACCCGGACGGTCCCATCAGGGCGACGAAGTCGCCTTCGGCGATGTCGAGATCGAGGCTGTGCAGGACCTCGACGACTTCCTTGCCGCGCGTGTAGCGCTTGGCGACCTTGCGCAGCGAAACGATGTTGCCCATGCCTGCCGTCCTTCGCGTAGACCGCGCCGGCGGCGCCGGCGTGGTAATCCCGTGTCGCGGCAATCTAGCCGGTTGTCGATCGCCGCGCAGCAGGTGATTCCCTCAGCGGCGCCGTGCGTCAGGGCGCCGGTGCGGGCGCATCGGGGCGCGCCGCCGTGGCGGCGCCGCTGCGCCGCAGATGATCGGTGCCGGCGACGCCGGCCGCGCCGTGCGCGACCACGTGCGCGACATCGAGCGTGGCCTCGTCGTCGTCGCCGTACGGCGCCAGCACGGTGCTGACGTTCCAGTGCTCGCCGCTGACCTGCTCGCGGGTGATGTCGAGCAGCACGAAGCCGTGCGCGGCGGCGTTGTGGAAGCGCACGTTCGGGTTGGCGAGTTCGACCGCGGCGTTGTAAAGCGGCGCCAGCGCGACCGTCGCCGCGCCCTGGTCGGCGAGATTGCTGGAGCTCACGCTCATGCAGGTGAACTCGACGGCGACCGCGCCCTGGCCGGTCAGCGCGTTGTAGCCGGGCACGCCGGTGATGGCGGGCGACAGCGGGTTGTACGGCGTGTACGCGTCCTCGACGACGTCGCAGGCCCAGGAGGTATGGATGTCGCCGGACAGCACGACGTTGTTGACGATGCCGTGGTCGCGCCAGTGGCCCATCAGCCGGTCGCGCTCGTAGGCATAGGCGCCCCAGTTGTCGCCGCCTTCGTTGCCGCCGCCCTGGCGCAGGCCGAGTTCCGCGGCGATGTCCGGCGGCAGGTACGGCAGCGGCGAGTAGCGCGGGTCCGGATTGTTGCGATGCGGCGCCATCATCGTCTGCTGGCCCAGCACGCGCCAGCGTACGCCGGCGTCCGCCGAGGCCTGCATGCCGTCGAGCAGCCAGTCGCGCTGCTCCAGGCCGAGCATGGTGCGCGACGGATCGTCACTGTCGGTGCCGCTGATCGAGGTGTCGGTGGCCGGCGCGTTGCGCTGCAGGCGCGTGTCGAGCATGAACAGGTCGACGAGATCGCCGAACGGCAGACGGCGCCAGATGCGCGAGGGATCGGCCGGGTCGGGCAGGCGGATCGGCAGCCACTCGTCGTAGGCGCGCATGGCCGCGGCCTTGCGCGTGTTCCAGTCGCCCTCGGTGTCGGGCTGGTGGTTGTCGGCACCACCGCTCCACGAGTCGTTCGCCGACTCGTGGTCGTCCCAGACCGCGATCAGCGGATGCTGGCGCGTCAGCGCCTGCAGATCGGCATCGCCGCGATACTGCGCGTGGCGGCGGCGGTAGTCGTCGAGCGTGAGGATCTCGTACGGCGGATCGGCCGGGCGGCCGATGCTGCCGGCGTTGCCGCTTTCGTAGAAATAGTCGCCGACGTGCACCACGGCATCGACGTCGCGGCGCGCCAGCACCTTGTAGGCGTTGAAATAGCCGGCCGGGTAATTGGAACAGGACACGAGGCCGAGGCGGACGCGCTGCGGCTGGCCGTCCGGCGCGGTGCGCGTGCGCCCGACCGGCGAGCGCGCCGCGCCGCAGCGGAACTGGTAGTAGTAGCTGCTGCCGGGCGCCAGGCCGAGCACGTCGACCTTGAACGTGTAGTCGCGCGCCGGCGTCGCCGTGCGCGGTTGGCCGGGGTCCTGTCCGTCGTCGCTGCGGCGGACCACGTCCTGCAGCTGCGGATCGCGGGCCAGCACCCAGTCGACCGTCGCCGCCGCCGTCAGGCCGGAGACGCGGGTCCAGAGGATCACGCGATCGTGCAGCGGATCGCCGGAGGCGACGCCGTGCTTGAAGCCGGCCTCGGCGGCCGGCGCCGGCGATTCTCCGCCGGAGGAACCGCTGCCGCAGGCGCCGAGCCAGGGCAGGGTGCCGGCCGCGGCCAGACCGCGCAGCACATCACGACGCTTGAGGCTTCCTGCGCGCGCGCCGCGCCGCAGCCGGATACGACGGCTCATGAACGAGATCCTTCTCGGTTCGAAAGCCGGCGATGCTAGCGGCGGCAGATGTCGCGCCGATGGCGCGGCGCCGCGACCCGCGAAGCTCAGGGCGGCGCGATGCGCACCCGCACGCCGTCCTGCAGCTTGGCGAAGTCGCCGACCGCGACGCGCTCGCCGGCGCTGAGGCCGGACAGCACCGTGAGCTGTTCGCCGGCCAGCGCGGCGCCGAGCTTCACGGCGCGGCGTTCGACGTGATCGTCGCGCAGCACGTAGACGACGCCGGTGCCGGATTCGCTGCCGGCCTGCACGGCCGCCGCCGGCAGCGACAGACCGCCGCGCGGCGCGCCGGGGTCCGTCGGCGGCGCTTCGGAGAGGAACGACACGCGCGCGCCCATCTCCGGCAGGATGCGCGGGTCCTTGTCCTTGAAGCCGACCCGCACCTTGACCGTGGCCTTGCTGCGGTCGGCGGTCGGGATCACGGCGATGACTTCGGCCGGAATGCTCCAGTCCGGATAGGCGTTGAGGCGCACGACGGCCGGCTTGCCGCTCTGCACGCGATTGATGAAGTTTTCGTTGACGTCGACCTCGACTTCCAGCGAGTCCATGTCGACCAGCGTGCCGATGCCGGTGCGCGTGAAGCCGCCGCCGGCCGAGATCGGCGAAACGATCTCGCCGGGCTGCGCCGCCTTGGTGGTGACGACGCCGGCGAACGGCGCGCGGATGACGGTATCGGCGACGTCGCGTTCGGCGACGGCGAGACTGGCCTCGGCCACGCGCAGCGCGTACTGCTGCGCGTCATAGCTGGCCTTGCTGGTCTCCAGCGCCTCGGTGCTGATGAAGCCCTCGGCGGCCTGCCGGCGGTTGCGCTCGTAGATCGGCCGGATGTTGGCGGCCGCGGCGCGCGCCGCGGCGAGACTGGCGCGCGCCTGCAGCAGCCGCGCCTGGGCGTTGGAATCGTCGAGGCGCGCCATGATCTCGCCTTCGGCGACACGCTGGCCTTCCTCGATGTACAGCTCCTGCAGCTTGCCGGTGATCTTCGCCGACACCGTCGCCTGACGGCGCGCCACCACATAGCCGGAGGCGTCGAGCATCGAGGCCGCGCCGCCGCCGCTGCCGCCCGGCAGCGGCGTGGCGCTCACCGCCTGCACCGGCACGCCGCGCTCGCGCAGGAAATAGGCGGCGCCGGCGCCGAGCACGGCGACGAGCAGCAGCGCGGCCACGATCCACGGCCAGCGCGATGGCGCGTCGCGCTCCGGGCCGCGGTCGATCTTCAGCTGGCCGAGCAGGGTCTGGGTGTCGTTCATCGGCGACGGTTCTTCTTGCTCAGGAGGGCCGCACTCTAGCAGGGCACGGCGCGTCCGGTACGGGCCGTGCTTATCATATGGACACAAGCACAATTCAAAGCAGGTTTCGCATGAGCGCACGCAGCTCCACCCCCCGTCGCAAGGCCCGCATCGGCCGGCCGGTCTGCTTCATCGTCGGCGCCGGGCGCGGCATCGGCGCGGCGCTGGCCGAGGCGTTCGCCGGCGAGGGTTTCGACATCGTGCTGCTGTCGCGCGGGCCGGCCAAGCTGCGCGGCTTTTGCGAGGAGCTGCGCCGCAAGTCCGGCCACTACGTCGCCGCCTACGCCGCCGACGCCGGCGACGAGATCTCGCTGAAGCAGGGCCTCGACATCGCCCGCGCCGACTTCGGCGATCCGCAGGTGCTGATCTACAACGCCGCCGCCTCGCATCCCGAAGTGCCGACGCAGATCGCGCCCGAGCGCCTGGTCGAGGAATTCCGCGTCAACGTCGGCGGCGCGCTGATGGCGGCCCGCGAAGTCGCGCCGGCGATGATCAAGGCCAAGAAGGGCACGATCCTGTTCACCGGCGGCGGCTTCGCGTACGAGCCGTCGATGAAGTACGCCTCGCTGTCGCTCGGCAAGGCGGCGCTGCGCTCGCTGACCTACACGCTGGCGCAGGAACTCGGCGCGCACGGCGTGCACGTGGCGACGGTCACGGTGCACGGCATCACGCAGACCGGCACCAGCCTCGATCCGGCGCGCATCGCGCAGACCTATCTCTGGCTGCATCGCCAGCCGAAGGGCCATTTCGACATCGAGAAGATCCACAAGTAGGCGCCCGCTGCCGGCACCGCACGTGTTGAAGCCGTCATGGCGAGGCGCGTAGCGGCGAAGCCATCCGGCGGCCTGCGCGATCGCGCGGCCGGCCTGGTCGCTCTGGCGCTGCCCGCCGAGATGGACCTGTCAGCTTGTCCTCGAAGCCTTCTTCGCATCACCGGATACGGATGACATCGACCATGCCCGCGGCCTTTCCCCTGATCCGCAATCCCGCCGAGCTCGCTGCGCGCGAGTTCGATGTGCTCGTCATCGGCGGCGGCATCTACGGCGCCTGGACGGCCTACGATGCGGCGAGCCGCGGTCTGTCGGTGGCGCTGGTCGAGAAGAACGACTGGGGCAGCGGCACCTCGTCGGCGTCGAGCAAGCTGATCCACGGCGGTCTGCGCTACCTCGAACACTACGAGTTCGGTCTCGTGCGCCACGCCCTGAAGGAGCGCCGCACGCTGTACCGCATCGCGCCGCATCTGGTGCGGCCGCTGAACTTCATCCTGCCGATGTGGAAAGGCCCGCGCGCGAGTCCGTTCATGGTCTCGGCCGGCTTGGCGCTCTACGACCTGCTCGCGCTCGGCAGCCGGCCGGTGCAGCCGCACCGTCATTACGGCGCGCGCGCGTTGCTCGCCGAATATCCGTTCGTCGATCCGCAGCAGCTGCTCGGCGGCTTTCGCTACGGCGACTGTCAGGAAGACGACGCGCGCATGACCCTGGTCGTCGCTGCCGCGGCGCAGGGCTGCGGCGCCGTCTGTGCCAATCGCGTGGCGGCGCGGGCCTTGATCGAGGCCGGCGGCAAGGTCGTCGGCGCCGAGCTCGAGGACGGCCTCGGCGGCGGGCGCTTCGCGGTGCGCGCGAAAGTCGTGGTCAATGCCGCCGGACCGTGGGCGCCCGGTCTGCTCGGCGCGGCGGCGCCGAAGGTCAAGCTGGTCAAGGGCACGCATCTGGTGCTGCCGGCGATTCCCGGCTGCAACGAGGCCTTCCTGCTGACGGCCGCCGACGGCCGCGTGTTCTTCGTGATTCCGTGGTACGGCCGCACGCTGGTCGGCACGACCGAGGCGAGCGTCGCGGTCCCGGCCGACGCGCGGCCGACCGACGAGGAGACGCGCTATCTGCTCGCCGGCGTGCGCGCCGGTCTGCCGGGCATCGGCTGGACGGAGGCTGACGTCATCGCCCGCTTCGCCGGCGTGCGCATGCTGCAGGCCGAGGACGCCGAGTCGCTGTCGGCGGTGACGCGCGAGTTCGCGGTGCTGCGCCCGAAGCCGAATCTGGTGATGCACGTCGGCGGCAAGTACACGACCTCGCGGCACGACAGCATCGCGATCGTCGACGCGGTGTTCGAGGCGCTCGGCCAGCGCCGCGCGCCGCCACCGGTCACGCAGCTGCGTCCGCTGCCGGGCGCGCCGCAGCACGGTTTCGAAAGCTGGCAGGCGCAGACCATCGCCGAGCTGGCCGCAGCCGGCGTCGACCTGGAAGCGGCGCGCTGGCTGACGCTGCGGCACGGCACGCTGGTGTCGGCGATCGTCGCGCTGATCCAGGCGCGGCCGGCGCTCGCCGCGCGCATTCATCCCGAAGCGCCGTTCGTGCTCGCCGAGGCTGTGCACGCCGTGCGCGCGGAGATGGCGCTGTCGCTCGACGATCTGGTCCGTCGCCGCATGCCGCTGACGCTGCTCGTCCGCGGCGAGGCCTGGCGCGCGCCGCTGCTGTCGGCGCTGGCCGACGCCGGGCACGCCGACATCCGCTGAAGGTCTCGCGCTGCACGATCGCGGCCGCCGCGGTCGGTGCGTTGCCGCACGCTCGCAGCAAAATTTGTGCAGCGCGACCGCGGCGCGCTTCATGTTGCGTCGCACATTCCGACGAGCGGTAGCAGATAGCCGCCCGCGGCCGCGGTCCGCAGGCCTAATCTCTCCATACTGCTGCGCATTGTCCGCCCGATCGGACTCCAGACGTGCCGTAAGGGCGGACGTCGAAGAACACATAAGAGGAGAGGAGTTATGCGAACCCGCAGATTTGCGCCCCTGCTGCTGGCCGCCGTTCTCGCCGCGTGCGGCGGAAGCAACGATGACGGCAGCGGCCTGGAAGGCCAGAAGGCCAACGCCTATTCGCTGTTCGATCCGGTCGCCGCCAGCGCCGTGATCCCGTTCCCGTTCGACGGCCTGTTCAACGGCATGACGGACGGCACGCTCAACATCCCGAACAGCAGCAATGTGCCGTTCGTCGCCGCCGCCAACCAGCTCGACGGCTTCTCGACCACGGCCTCGCTGTTCACCGATTTCATCGGCTATGTCGACGTCGACCACGCGCTCGACATCGACGCCACCACGCACATGCCGGGCGTGCTGGTCATCGACACCTCGACGTTCTCGGTGCTGATTCCGGGCGTCGATTACCGTCTGCAGTCGTCGAAGGCGATCGACCCGTCGACCGGCCTGCCGCTCAACCAGCTGCGCACGCGCATGCTGGTCGAGCCGCTCAAGCCGCTGAAGCCATCGACGACCTATCTCGCCGTCGTCACGCGCCAGGTCAAGTCGACCGACGGCGTGCCGGTCGAGGCCGCCGACCTGTTCCGCGTGATCCGTTCGACGACGCCGGTGTCCGAGCAGGACGAGGCGGCGCTGTCGACGCTGAGCAATACGCAGCGCGCCACGCTCGAAGGCATCCGCCAGCAGTTCGCGTCGATGTTCGCCGGGCTCGAGGCCAAGGGCATCGCGCGCGAGAACGTCGTCATCGCCTGGCCGTTCACCACACAGTCGACGACCAAGACGCTGAGCAAGATGGCCGAAAACGCGACCGCGTCGCAGATCATCGTCGTCAACAGCGGCCTGAACACCGGCACCGCCAGCGGTGGCCAGCTGCCGGCGATCGCCGACGTCTACGCCGGCACGATCACGGTGCCGTACTACCTCGGCGCGCCGAGCGGCGAGGACCCGACGCACTCGACCACGCCGCTGACCAGCTACTGGCAAGCCGATACGACGCAGCGCGACGACAGCGCTAGCATCCTCGGCTATCCGTGCCCGGCGCTGGCGCCGAGCGTGAGCACCACGGCCTGCTATCCGCTGCCGCTCAAGCAGAGCAACCAGACCATTCCGGTGCTGGTGACGATCCCGAACGCCGCCAGCGGGCAGACGATGCCGGCCAGCGGCTGGCCGGTCGTGATCTTCCAGCACGGCATCACCGGCAACCGCACGCAGATGATCGCGATCGCGCCGGCGCTGGCCGCGGCCGGCTTCGCGACCATCGCCATCGACCTGCCGCTGCACGGTCTGCCGCCGGACAGCGCCTCGCGCATCCCGGGTGTCGGCGAGCGCACCTTCGATCTCGATCTGGTCAACAACACCACCGGCGTGTCCGGCCCGGACGGCATCGCCGACAGCTCGGGTACGCACTTCATCAACCTGAGCAGCCTGCTGACCAGCCGCGACAACATCCGCCAGGCGGTGTCCGACCTGCTGGTGCTCGCCAAATCCGCCGGCGGCACGCTGGTGCTGAAGGCCGATCACACGCCGGCCGGCATCGCCTTCGACGGCACCCAGGTCCGCTATGTCGGCCACTCGCTCGGCGCGATCGTCGCCGGCACCTTCCTCGGCGTGAAGGAAGGCAGCAGCGCCGCCGTGCTCGCCATGCCGGGCGGCGGTATCGCCAAGCTGCTCGACGGTTCGGCGAGCTTCGGTCCGCGCATCGCCGCCGGTCTTGCCGCGGCGACCGCGAGCAGCCCGGCAGCCAGCCGCATCGTCGAAGGCAACGACAACTTCGAGACCTTCCTGCGCTTCGCGCAGACCGCCGTCGATTCCGGCGATCCGCTGAACTTCGCGGCGACCGCGGCGGCCAACCATCCGCTGCTGATGCTGGAAGTAAAGGGCGACGCGGTGGTGCCGAACTGCACGATCGCCGGTGACGCGAACTGTCCGGCGACCGACACGATCACCGTGTCGGGCTACCTGTCGGGCAGCGATCCGCTGGCGCGCATGCTGGGGCTCGGCTTCATTCCGGGCCCGGCGCAGACCGATACGCTCGACGTGCCGGCGGCGGCGCAGATCCTCACCGGCGCTGCGGCGCGCAGCAACGTCGTGCGCTTCGCACAGGGCGACCACGGCTCGATCCTGAGCCCGGCAGCCTCGCTCGACGTCACCTGCGAGATGCAGGGCCAGACGGCGGCCTTCGTGAAGACCAACGGCACCGTGCTGAAAATCGGCAATCCGTGCCCGGGCAGCGGCTCGTGAGCGCGAGGAGAACGAACATGATCGACAAGAAGAATCTGATTGCCGCCGCCGCTGCGCTGCTGTTCGCGGGCCCGGCGCTGGCCTATACCGACGAGATCCACGGTATCTCGCTGCAGCTCGACAATCGCGTCACGATCGGCAGCGCCTGGCGCACCGAGTCGCGCGATCCTGACCGCATCGGCATCGCCAACGGCGGCAACGCCTATTCGACCAACGGCGACGACGGCGACCTGGCGTTCGATGCCGGCAAGATCGTCTCGGCGGCGGCCAAGATCACCTCCGACCTGACGCTGACCAAGGGCAAGTACGGCGTCTTCGTGCGCGGCAGCTATCTGTTCAACGACCGTCTGCACAACTACGACTTCTTCAACGAGAACAACTACTACACGACGCCGATCGGCCCGGGCTACGGACTGACGCCGGACGGCCGCGTGTCGGTCGCGCCGTACTCGGAGTACCGCTCGAAGAACAAGCAGGTGCAGGATTACAACGGCAACGACGCCGACCTGCTCGATGCCTATTTCTTCGGCAGCATCGATTTCGGCAGCCGCGAGCTGGCCTTCAAGATCGGCCGCCAGGTCATCAACTGGGGCGAGTCGACCTTCATCCTCAACGGCATCAACAGCATCCTGGCCTTCGATTCCAACCAGCTGCACGTGCCGGGCTTCGATCTCGACGAGGTCGTGATTCCGGAGAACATGGCCTGGCTGTCGATGAACGTGGTGCCGAACGTCAACGTCGAGGCGTTCTACCAGTTCGACTGGCAGCGCACGCAGCCGGACGCGGCCGGCACGTTCTGGTCGACGAACGACTTCGCGTCGATCGGCGGCACGCGCGCCAACATCACCTTCGGCCTGCCCAAGGAGAACGCGCCGAACTCGTCGATCCCGCGCGAGCACGACCGCACGCCGAGCAAGAGCGGCCAGTTCGGCGGCAAGATCAGCTTCTTCATCCCGGCGCTGAACGACATGGACCTGTCGTTCTACGCGATGAACTATCACAGCCGCCTGCCACTGGTCAGCGGCATTTCCAAGTCGAGCTACGCGTCGACTTCGGAAACCGGCCGCTACTTCATCGAGTACCCGGAGGACATCCAGCTGTACGGCACCTCGTTCAACACGACGGTCGGCGCCTGGTCGCTGCAGGGCGAATACAGCATGAAGGTTGATCAGCCGCTGCAGGTCGAGGACGTCGAACTGCTGCTCGCCGGCGTCGGCCTGCCGAGCCAGATCACGCCGCCGCCGGCGGCGCCGCTCGGCTCGGCGCTCGGCAACAAGTACCTGCGCGGTTACCGCCGCCATGACGTCAGCCAGGTCGACTTTTCGGTGACGCGACTGGCTGGTCCGATGCGCTGGCTCGGCTCCGACCAGCTGCTGTTCCTCGCCGAGGCCGGCGCCGTCTACGTGCACGGCATGCCGTCGGAGAACGAGCTGCGCTACGAAGGGCCGGGCACGTACACGCCGGGCGACGCCGCGGTTGCGGCGCTGGTCTCGAGCGCGACGCTGCCGGGCTACGGCTACGCGGTGCCGCAGCAGACGGACGGTTACGCCACGGCCTTCTCCTGGGGCTACAAGCTGGTCGCGCGCGTGACGTACAACAACGTGTTCGGAAAGTTCCGGCTCGAGCCGACGCTGCGCTTCGACCACGACGTGCACGGCGTCACGCCGACGCCGCTGCTGAACTTCGTCGAGGGCCGCAAGACGGCGACGGTGTCGCTGCTCGGCTACTACCTGCAGTCGTGGTCGGCGGAGCTGGGCTACACCGCGTACTTCGGCGGCGGTGATCGCAACCTGCTGTCGGATCGCGACTACGTCGACGCGGTGCTCAAGTACACGTTCTGAGTTGTGGGAACGCGCGGGCGGCCGACAGGCCGCCTTCGCGGGGGCGATGGGCCGGCCTTGCGCCGGCCCTGTTTTTTTGCGCGTTCAGATTCTCAATTCGCCATAAGCGCCAGTAGCGGTCTCGAACGGAACGTCGCAGGGGACGGGCGTGCCTGCCGCCACCCGTGCCTATCTCCGATGTGCCCCGCGGAGCAAGACGGTCATTCCCCAGGCGGTCTTTGAAGCCGCCGGGACGGGCGCGACGTCTGTCGACGCCGCGTGAACGCCGCCCTTTTGCGCGCATGAGGGGCCGCGCGGGCGCGTGACGATGAAATTTCCTTCACGCAATCGCTTGCCGGGTATGGCGACGCGCGCCATCCGGCCGGCGCACCAGATTGAATCGGCATGCCCCAAGCCGGGAATAAGGCTTGCGTGGGCCACGCGAATTCAATGTCTTGAACTCATCTCGCACTAGCCAAGCGCGCACCAAAAAGGCGTGTGCGCGGCGGTGCGTCCGTTGGTTGCTGCGCGCGCCGCCGGCAGGAAAAAGATGGCAGCGAATTTGCTCGTCGTTATATATAGACTTTTGAAATTGGATATGTCTAGATATTAATAAGGTCGTGTGCCGGGGCGTCATCGGGCACGGGGAAGTGAAGAGGAATTTCCTGGTGGGCTGCTTCGACCGCCTGTCAGGGGCGGCGGGCGGTACGTAATCACTTACTTATGGGAGATCGAGGGCAATGGTTCCGAGCGATTCGAAACTGACGGCGCGTGACGGTATGCCACGCGGCGCCGAATGCGGAGGCGAGAGAACGCAGGAGGGCCGACGGCGGGCGGCCCTGGCGGGCGGCACGGCGGCGTTGTTGGGTGTTGCATCGCTTGCAGCGACTCAAGTGGCATCGGCGCAGGCTGCCGAAGCCGCTCCCGCGCAGGAAGAGACCGCGGTGGAAGAGGTCGTCGTCACCGGTACGCGCATCGTCCGTGACGGTTATCAGGCGCCGACGCCGGTGACGGTGATGGGTGCGGAGCAGCTGCAGTCGTTCGCGTCGCCGAACATCGCCGACGCACTCAATACGATGCCGGAACTGTCCGGCAGCGCCACGCCGGCGACTTCGGTTACGACCGCGAGCACCGGCAACTCGAACATCAACGCCTTGAACCTGCGCGCGCTGGGCACCAACCGTACACTGGTGCTGGTCGATGGCCGCCGCGCGGTGGCGTCTTCGATGTCGGGCATGGTCGATGTCAACCTGATCCCCCAGGATCTGGTCCGCAGCGTCGAGGTCGTGACCGGCGGCGCTTCCGCAGCCTACGGCTCGGACGCGCTCAGCGGTATCGTCAACTTCGTCCTCGACAAGAACTACACCGGCACCAAGCTGACCGCGCAGACCGGCGCCACCACGTACGGCGACGGCGACAACTGGATGGGCGGCCTGACCTACGGTACGCCGTTCGGCGAAGGCCGCGGCCACTTCCTGTTCAGCGCCAACTACCGCCACCAGGACGCGATTCCGATCAACGATCGCGGCTGGAACCTGCAGGGTTGGCAGTTCATGGGCAATCAGAATTACAAAATCGGAGATACGTACACCGGCGAGCCGCAATGGCTGCGGCTCAGTCAGGTGGCGCCGAGCACCGGCTTCGCCGGCGGCGTCATCACCGACACCGCCTTCCGCGGCACGGCGTTTGGACCTGGCGGCACGCCGTACCAGATCGAGTTCGGCGATCTGGTCTCCAACCCCGACATGCATGGCGGCGACTGGAAACTCACGCAGGTCCGCGGCACGCGCGCCGGCAGCAGTCTGCTCGGCGGCTCGAAGACGGTCAGCTTCTTCACGCGCGGGTCCTGGGACCTCACCGACGACATCAATGTCTTCGCGCAGGCTTCGTACGCACGAGATCGCAATCACAACTACGCATTCTCGCTCGAAGACACCGGTACCATCACGCTCAGCGTCGAAAACGCGTTCCTGCCGGAGAACATCCGCCAGGCGATGATCGCGCAGGGCGTTTCGACGTTCCACATGGGCAGCATGCACACCGACTTGCCGATCGTCGACGCGACGAACGATCGCGAGGTCACCAGCCTGCTCGCCGGCGCCGAAGGCAAGTTCGGCAACGGCTGGAGCTGGGATACGTACTACCAGCGCGGCATCTCGAATTTCGAGAGCGTCGCCAAGGGCATGGTCTACAATCCCTACATGACCCTGGCCTATGACTCGGTCATCGATCCGGACACCGGCGTGCCGGTCTGCCGTTCGACGCTGACCGATCCGGGCAACGGCTGCAAGCCGTACAACCCGTTCGGCATCGGTGTGAACACGCAGGGCGCCGTCGACTACGTCACCGGCAACGGTACGCAAATGTGGCGCAAGCAGCAGATGACGCAGGACGTTGCGGCTTTCACGCTGAACGGAACGCCGTTTGCGACCTGGGCGGGTGACGTTTCCGTCGCCACCGGCATCGAGTGGCGCAAGGAAGCGATCGGCAAGGGCCGCAACGACGAGCTGTCGCCGACGCAAAAGTGGTGGGTCGGCGGCTACCAGATCAGCAAGGGTAGCTACAACGTCAAGGAAGCGTTCGTCGAAACGGTCGTGCCGCTCGCCAAGGATCTGCCGGCGCTGCAGGCCCTCGATTTCAGCGGTGCGTTCCGCGCCACCGACTACAGCACCTCGGGTAGCGTCGAGACCTGGAAGCTGGGCCTGAACTGGACGCCGATCGAGGATGTCCGCGTGCGTACGACGCTGTCGCGCGACATTCGCGCGCCGAACCTCGAAGAGCTGTTCAGCAACGGCGGCGGCGGCGCGCCGTCGGTCAGCAATCCGTGGATCCTCGGCGACGATGGCCAGCCGATCAGCGAGAACATCAGCTCGCCCCGCATCGGCAACCCGGACCTGACGCCCGAAAAGGCCGACAGCTTCGGCGGCGGCATCGTGCTGACGCCACGCTTCATGCCGGGCTTCGCGATGTCGGTCGACTACTGGAAGATCGATATCGACGACGCGATCGGCCTGCCGGCGACGCAGGACATCATTGACGGCTGCCATAACGGACAGACGGACTTCTGCTCGGCGATCGACTTCAATGTCGATGCCGACGGCGCTCAGCATATCGGCGTGGTCCGCCGCAATCCGTTCAACTACACGACGCTGGCGGCCCGTGGTGTCGACTACGAAGCCTCGTATCGCTTCATGGCGAGCTCGATCTACTCGGCGCTGCCGGGCGTGGTGCAGGTGCGTGCGCTGGCGACGAACTACCTGAAGATGGCTTCGACCATCAACGGCGTGGTCGACGATACCGCGGGGCAGAACACGTCTTACGGTCCGCCGAGCTGGAAGTGGAATGCGTCGGTCAACTACGCGCTCGATGCGTTCCGTGGCTCGGTGACGGCGCGCGGTATCAGCTCCGGCGTCTATGACAACGACTGGATCGTCTGCAGCACGAACTGCCCGGTGTCGGGTTCGAAGTACAGAACGGTCAACGACAATCACATCCCCAGCGCGATCTTCTGGGATGCCTCGCTGACGTATGCCTTCGGTTTCAAGGATGCCGACGTCGAGAGCTTCGTCAATGTCCGCAACGTGTTCGATCGCGATCCGCCGATCGTTGCGCCGAACGCCGGCGGCTTCAACTACACGATGCCGTCGTCGAACGCGCAGCTGTACGACGTGCTCGGCCGCACCTTCACGGTGGGCCTGCGCATGAAGTTCTGATAAAGCTCAGGTGCAGCGGGGCGGCGAGAGCCGCCCCGCCATCCTGCTGATGGCGATTGCGTGCCTGGTGCACGCATCAATTCCGGAGAGCCGATTTCATGTTTCGCTCATTCATTCGCGCGCTGGGCCTGAGCCTGGTGCTGCAGGCGTTCCTCCCTGTCGGCGCACACGCTGCCGAGCCGGCAACGCCCAAGGTGCCCGAGTACGCGCTCGATTCCACCTGGCCTAAGCTGCCGCTGCCGCACAACTGGGCGCTCGGCCTCATCAACGGCATCTACGTCGATGCCAAGAATCATCTGTGGATCTACCACAGTCCCGAGCTGGTGCCGAAGTACGCACTCGGCGCCGCGCAGAATCCGCCGACCGGCAAGTGCTGTGTGCCGGCGCCGGCGATCATCGAATTTGACGAGGCGGGCAATGTGCTGCGCGCCTGGGGCGGTCCCGAGGATGCCAAGGTTCAGGGTTACGACTGGCCGTCGGCCGGTCACGGCCTGTATGTCGACTACAAGGGCAATATCTGGATCGGCGGCAGCCAGACGCGCGTCGGCGCCGATGGCAGTCAGCCGGACGGTCTGTATCTGAAGTTCAGTCCGGATGGGAAGTTCCTGCTGCAGATCGGCGGCAAGGGGCCGTCCAAGGGTAGCCTCGACACGACCATGCTCAGCGGTGCGGCCGCGGTCGACGTCGACCCGGCGACCAACGAAGTCTTCATTGCCGACGGTTACGGCAATCATCGTGTGATCGTGTTCGACGCCGACAGCGGCGCATTCAAGCGCCAGTGGGGCGCTTACGGCAAGCCGCCGACCGATCTGAACATCCCGCGCTATGACGGTGGCCCGGAACTGCCGAAGCAGTTCAATCTCGTGCACTGCATCCGCATTGCAAAGGACGGGCTGGTCTACGTCTGCGACCGCCTGAACGATCGCCTACAGGTCTTCAAGAAGGATGGCAGCTTCGTCATGGAGCATGTCTACGAGCCGATGACGCGCGGCTCCGGCTCGGTCGGCAACGTCAGCCTGTGGCCGGATGCGAAGCAGACCTTCATGGTCATGAACGATCCGGGCAACTTTCAGACGGTGATCCTGCGCCGCTCCGATCTGAGCGAGGTCGCGCGCTTCGGCCACTACGGCACCTGGGCGGGTGAGTATCACCGCAACCACCAGATGGAGTTCGACCTGAAGGGCAATATCTACACGTCGGAAGATCACCGCGTGCAGAAGCTCAAGATCGTGAACGGTGTGAAGCCCTGAGCGTCAGCGCGGTCCGGTGCCTGGATCGCGCCGTTAGTTTTTCTAAAGAGTTAAGCAGAAGGGCTCGATGTTCTTGCATCGCGCGAGTCTCGACAATGCGCAGCCCGATCTGGGGTCTGCGCCGTCGGCTTGCAGGCATGCGTTGCGGACAGGGGCATGGCGCCGTGTTCGCTCCCGCTGGGGCGAGCCACCGAACGGAGATGAGCGTTGCTGAGCGGCAAAAAAATAGCGGCAAATCCCGAGCTGTACTTCAACCCTCATATCGCCGCCGTGCCGAAGTACAACGCCGGGCTGGGGCTCGCGGCGGCGCGCGCCGCCAGTGGCCTGGAGCAGATCGCGCGGCTGGCCAGCAACGAGAATCCGTACGGCTGTTCCCCCGGCGTGCAGCAGGTGCTGTCCGGGAGCAGCGTGGAACCCTGGCGCTATTCCGATCCGGCCTGCCAGCGTCTGCGGATGGCGCTCGGCGAGCAGCTGGGCGTCGATCCGGAGCGGATCGTGGTCGGCAACGGCTCGGAAGAAATGATCGCCGCGGCATCTCGCGCCTTCCTGTCGGAGGGTGCCGAGGCGCTGACCGTGGCGCCGTGTTTCGGTTTGCATGAGATCGAGCCGCTCGCGGTCGGTGCGCGCGTGACCAAGGTGCCGATGACGGCCGATTTCGGCTTCGACGTGCCGGCCCTGGAGACGGCGCTGGCGCGGGCTCCCAACGTCTTCTTTCTGCCGTCGCCGTGGAATCCGGTGGGCGCTGCGCTCGATCATGAGCAACTGGCGCGGGTGATCGCGGCGACGCCGGAATCCACGTTGTTCGTGCTCGACGAGGCGTACTGCGAGTTCACCTCGGAAGCGATCCCGGACGGCTTCGAGGCCCTGCGCGAGGCGGACCGTCCTTACGTGGTGCTGCGCACCTTCTCCAAAGCCTTCGGTCTGGCGGGCTTGCGCGTCGGCTATGCGATCTGCGCCAGCGTCGAAATTGCGCGGATGCTGTCGGCCGCGAAGACGCCGTTCAATGTCAATGCGGTCGCGCAGGCGGCGGCCGTCGCGGCGCTCGATGACCAGGCCTGGATGCAGGCTGCGGTCGCGCGAATCTGCGCGGAGCGCGAGCGTGTGGCGGGCGAGCTGCGTACGCTCGGCCTTCGGGTCGCTCGCTCGGAAGGCAATTTCCTGTTCTTCAGCGTGGGGCGCTCGAGCGCCGAGGTGGCGGCTGAATTGCTGAAGGCCGGGGTGGTGGTGAAGCCCTGGGTCGAGGCGCAGTATCAGGCCTTCATCCGCGTCTCCATCGGTGCGCCGAGCGAGAACGATCAGTTTCTCGCGGCGCTCGCCGCGGTTCTGCGTCCGGCTGCCGCCGGCGCTGCCTGAGGGCATCGAGGCCCGCCGCCGCCGTCAGGGCGGCGGCGGGCTTTTCTGTGGAGCCGGAGCGACGGGATATCGCGCGATGTCGCTCGGTTCGGGTGCTGCGCAGAACGACGCAGGCGCCGGGTGAATGCGCCGGGGCGTCGACGATTCCGGATGGCGGCGGCGTTGCGGCCGGCCGATGACGGCAGGCTTTAGGGCAGGCGCTCGATCCTGATCAGCAGGGCCGCCGCCGCTGCGTCCGTACTGAAGAGCGTCAACGCGCGCGGATTCTGCGGGCCCTGCAGGACGACGCAATCGTGCGTGCCGAGCTCGGCCGCCGTGCCTTCATCCGCGTGCACGCGCATGCGGCCGCCGCCACAGAACACGAGCAGCACCTCCGCATCTTCTCGCGCCGGCAGGGGCGTGCCGATCGGCGCGCGGCTCACGGTGTGCCGGTAACGGCCGCGCCGCGTCATCGTGTTCAGATCGGTGACCGTTGCGCCCAGCAGCTGCGCCTGCACCGGCCGTTCGGCGTCGAAGGCGAAAGGCGGCGCGGCGCGGTCCAGCGTCCGGACGCTGCCGTCGTCGGCGAAGGCGAGGCGCAGGCCGTCGCCTTCGAGCACGCAGAGCGTGCGGTCGATACCGGCAAAGCGGGAAAAAGGTCCGTCGCCGGCGACGACGGCCATGCTGACGCGCCAGTCCAGCGTGTCGAGGCTCGCCGCCGGCGGAGAGACCGCGATTTCGAAGGTCTCTCCGCCGCCGTTCTTCCACGGCATGCGCTGGTAATTGGACGAGCGCAGGATGCGCATGCCGTGTCCCCGGCCTCAGCCGCCGAGAATGCCGGGCAGGTCGAGATGCTTTTCCCGCGCGCAGTCGAGCGCGATGTCATAGCCGGCATCGGCATGGCGCATCACGCCGGTGGCCGGGTCGTTCCACAGCACGCGCGCGAGCCGTGCATCGGCCTCGGCCGTTCCGTCGCAGACGATGACCATGCCGGCGTGCTGCGAGAAGCCCATGCCGACGCCGCCGCCGTGATGCAGCGACACCCAGGTCGCTCCCGAGGCGGTGTTCAGCAGCGCATTGAGCAGCGGCCAGTCGGAGACCGCATCCGAGCCGTCCTGCATCGCCTCGGTTTCCCGGTTCGGCGACGCGACCGAGCCCGAGTCGAGGTGGTCGCGGCCGATCACGATCGGCGCCTTCAGTTCACCCGAAGCCACCATCTGATTGAAGGCGCGGCCGAGACGGTCGCGATCGCCGAGGCCGACCCAGCAGATGCGCGCCGGCAGGCCCTGGAAGTGAATGCGCGCGCGCGCCATGTCGAGCCAGTTGTGCAGATGCGGATCATCCGGGATCAGCTCCTTGACCTTCTGATCGGTCTTGTAGATGTCTTCGGGATCTCCGGACAGCGCCGCCCAGCGGAACGGGCCGACGCCGCGGCAGAACAGGGGGCGGATATACGCCGGCACGAAGCCGGGGAAGGCGAAGGCATCCTTCACGCCGCGATCGAGCGCGACCTGGCGGATGTTGTTGCCGTAGTCGAAGGTCGGGATGCCCTGCTTGTGGAACTCGAGCATCGCGCGGACGTGGATCGCCATCGAGTCCTTCGCGGCTTCGGCGACGGCGGCCGGTTCGGTCGCGCGCTGTGCTTCCCATTCCTCGACCGACCAGCCGATCGGCAGGTAGCCGTTGACCGGGTCGTGGGCCGAAGTCTGGTCGGTCACGGCATCCGGCTTCACGCCGCGGCGCAACAGCTCCGGCAGCACTTCGGCCGCGTTGCCGCGCAACGCGACCGAGATCGCCTTGCCGGTCTTCTTCGCGTCATCGAGGATCGCCAGTGCTTCGTCGAGGTCCTTGGCGCAAACGTCGACATAGCCGGTGCGCAGGCGGAAGTCGATGCTCGACTGCCGGCATTCGATCGCCAGGCAGCTGGCGCCGGCCATCGTCGCGGCGAGCGGCTGGGCGCCGCCCATGCCGCCGAGGCCGGCGGTCAGGATCCAGCGGCCCTTCAGGCTGCCGTCGTAGTGGCGGCGACCCATTTCGACGAAGGTTTCGTAGGTGCCCTGGACGATGCCCTGCGAGCCGATGTAGATCCACGAGCCGGCCGTCATCTGGCCGTACATCATCAGGCCCTTCTGATCGAGCTCGCTGAAGTGCTCCCAGTTTGCCCAGTGCGGCACGAGATTGGAGTTGGCGATCAGCACGCGCGGCGCGTCGCGGTGCGTGCGGAACACGCCGACCGGCTTGCCGGATTGCACGAGCAGCGTCTCGTCGTCGCCGAGACGCTTTAGCGTCGCAACGATGCGGTCGAAGCTCTCCCAGTCGCGTGCGGCGCGGCCGATCCCGCCGTAGACGACCAGTTCCTCGGGACGCTCGGCGACGTCCGGATCGAGGTTGTTCATCAGCATGCGCAGCGGCGCTTCCGTGAGCCAGCTGCGGGCACTCAGCGTCGATCCGTGCGGAGCTCGGATAACGCGCGACTTGTCGATTCGAAGCATGTCTACCACCTGATGTTGAAGCCTTAATCTTTAGGCTGATGGGCTCTGGGCGAATTCGATGCAGCGAGCCAGCACGGTTTCCAGGACCGTGCGCAGCGGCATCGCGAAATCGGGCACGAACGGCGTCGGCCAGTTGTCCGGCGTCGGCGCGCTATCCGGCTCGCGCATGTAGCCTCGGCATCCGAGCTCCATTTGCAGAGCGTGGACGCCCGTCTCCGGCTGGCCGAAGGCGCGCGTGATGTAACCGCCCTTGAAGCGGCCGTTCACGACATGGCTGTAAGGCGTGCCGGCACAGACCGCGGCCACCGCGTCGCTGAGCGCCGCAGCGCAGGCGCGGCCATCGTTGCTGCCGATGTTGAACTGCGGCAGCTCGCCGTCGAACAGACGTGGAATGCGCGAGCGGATCGAATGGCAGTCGTAGATCACGACGCGCGGATGGCGCTCGCGCAGGCGCGAAATTTCTTCGCGCAGCGCGGTGTGGTAGGGATCGAAGTACCGGGCTCGTCGCCGGGCGATTTCGTCCGGCGTCAGCGGAGAGTCCGCCGGATAAAGCGGTTCGCCGTCGAAGGTCGTGGTCGGGCAGAGCTCGGTGGTGGCGAGCCCGGGATACAGGGAATGACCGGACGGATCGCGATTGACGTCGATGACGCTGCGCGACACCGACGTGTGGACGATGGTGGCGCCGAGGCCGGCGGCGAAGCCGTACAGCTGCGGCAGCCACCAGTCGGCGTCCTTGCGCGCCAGCCACGGCGACACGAAGCGCGCTTCGAGCTCGCGCAGATCGGTACCGGCGTGCGGGATGCTGAGCAACAGCGGCGCATCGCCGCGCGTAATGGACAGCCAGTCGGACATGCGGCTCATGCCTCCAGCAAGACCTGCGGCAGCGGCACGCCGGCTGCGGACGCGATCGAGCCGCTGCGCACGAGCGCGATCGCTTCCTCCATGTCCGGATGCATGTAGCGGTCGTTGTCGAGCATCGGTACGCGTGCACGCAGTGCCGTACGCGCAGATTCAAGCGGGACGCTGGATTTGAGCGGGCTGCGGAAATCGCAGGCCTGCGCCGCCATCAGCAGCTCGATGGCGATGACCGCGGTTGCATTCTCGATCATCGGCAGCACGCGACGCGCGCCGTGCGCCGCCATCGATACGTGGTCTTCCTGGTTCGCCGAAGTCGGGATGGAGTCGACGCTGGCCGGGTAGGCGCGCTGCTTGTTCTCGGACACGAGCGCGGCGGCCGTCACCTGCGGGATCATGAATCCGGAATTGAGGCCTGGCCGCGGCGTCAGGAAGGCGGGCAAGCCGGAGAGCGCCGGGTCGATCAGCATCGCGATGCGGCGTTCCGCCAGAGAGCCGATCTCGCAGACGGCGATGGCGATCATGTCGGCGGCGAAGGCGACGGGCTCCGCGTGGAAGTTGCCGCCGGATAGCGCCTCGCCAGTCTCGGCGAAGATCAGTGGATTGTCCGAAACGCCGTTGGCCTCGGTGGCGAGGAAGCTGGCGGCGTGACGCAGCATGTCGAGGCACGCGCCCATCACCTGCGGTTGGCAGCGCAGGCAGTAAGGATCCTGCACGCGATCATCGTCGACCAGATGCGAGGCGCGCAGTGCGCTGCCTGCCATCAGCTCGCGCAGCGCGGCGGCTGCCTCGATCTGGCCCTGATGGCGGCGCAGCGCGTGGATGCGCGGGTCGAACGGCGTATCGGTGCCGCGAGCGGCATCGGTCGTAAGCGCGCCGGTGACCAGCGCCGACTGGAAGAGGACTTCCGCCTCGAACAGCGCGGCGAGGCAAACGGCCGTGGAGAACTGCGTGCCGTTCAGCAGTGCGAGCCCTTCCTTCGGGCCGAGCGTCAGCGGCTGCAGGCCGGCGGCGGCGAGCCCCTCGGTGGCGGGCACGCGTCCCGCGGGCGTATCCACTTCGCCGACGCCGATCATTGCCGCCGCCATGTGCGCCAGCGGCGCGAGGTCGCCGGACGCGCCGACGGAGCCTTGCGACGGCACGACGGGAATGATGTTCGCCGACAGCAGGGCTTCGAGGAACGACAAGGTCCACGGCCGCACGCCGGACGCGCCCTGACCGAGGCTCGCCAGCTTGAGCGCCATCATCAGGCGGACGACGGGCGTCGGCAGCGGAGCACCGGTCCCCGCCGCGTGCGACAGCACGATGTTCTGCTGCAGGCGGTCGAGATCCGCGTCTTCGATGCGAACCGTCGCCAGCTTTCCGAATCCGGTATTGATGCCGTAAACCGGCTTGCCGTCGGCGAGGATGCGCGAGATCGCCGCAGCGCCGCTCTCCACGGCGCCGCGGCAGGAGGCGTCGAGTCTCGGGGTGGCGCCCCGATAGACCGCTCTCCAGTCGTCGAGCGACGTGAATCCAGGCTTCAAAGCAATCGTGATCATCGACCTCTCCAGATACGGGAATGCAGGGGATTGAAGCCCATGCGGTAGACGAGCTCTGCCGGGGCTTCGATGTTCCAGATGGCGAAGTCGGCAAGCTTGCCGGCTTCAAGGGTTCCGACGTCGCGTTCCATGCCGAGCGCACGCGCCGCGTGCCGCGTCGTGCCCAGCAGGCACTCGCCGACCGTGAGACGGAACTGCGTGGCGGCCATGTTCATGGCAAGCAGCAGTGACGTCAGCGGCGAGGTGCCGGGGTTCGAATCGGTCGAGACGGCGATGGCGACGCGGTACTGCCGCAGCAGCTCAACGGGCGGCGGCGTCTTCTCGCGCAGGAAATAGAACGCGCCGGGCAGGAGGACGGCGACGGTGCCGGCGCGGGCGAGTGCTTCGGCGCCGGCTTCATCAGTGAATTCGAGGTGGTCCGCCGACAGTGCGCGGTGCTCCGCGGCGAGCCGGGCACCGCCCAGGTTGGACAGCTGATCGGCATGGAGACGCACGCGCAGCCCGAGCGCAGTCGCGGCTGCGAAGAGGCGCGCGATCTGTTCTGGGGAGAAGGCGATGCTCTCGCAGAAGCCGTCCACCGAATCGACGAGACCTTCTTCGGCGAGCGCCGGCAGCATCTCTGTGATCAGACGGTCGATGTAGGCATCGGCATTGCCGGCCATTTCGGGTGGCACGGCGTGGGCGCCGAGAAAACTCGTGTGCACATGGATCGGGCGCAGCCTCGCCAATTCTCTCGCGGCGCTCAGCATTCGCCGCTCGCTGTCGAGGTCGAGACCGTATCCGGACTTGATCTCGATCGTCGTCACGCCTTCGGCGATCAGTGCATCAAGACGCGGCAGCGCTACAGCGACGAGATCGGCCGCGGACGCCGCGCGAGTCGCACGCAAGGTCGAAACAATGCCACCGCCGGCCGCAGCAATCTGCTGGTAGGTCGCGCCGCGCAGCCGCAACTCGAATTCCGCTGCGCGGTTGCCGCCGTAGATCAGGTGTGTGTGGCAATCGACGAGTCCTGGCGTGATCCAGCGGCCTGCGCAGTCGATGACGTTGGCCCGTTCGGCAGCGTGAAGCGGCAGCTCGGACTCTGGCCCGGCGAAGATGATGCGTTCGCCGCGGGTCAAGATCGCGCCCTGTGGCACGACCCCGATGCCGCCTGCGCTGTCGGCCATGGTGGCGAGCCTCGCGTTGCGCCATAGGCGTTCTTGCGAGTGACGCTGAGTGATCGTCCCGGTGGTCATTTCAAAACAGCTTCCGCAAAAATTCGGCAGTCACTTTCTGTCGTTAATGTATAGTCATATAATCATGGAAAGCAAGTGTGTCTACCGGCGGCGACGGAGTTCGAATCGATGACTGTCCTGTATGCGGAAAATCTGCTGAGCGCCGAAGGCTGGGTGAAGTCGGTGCGTCTTCTTGTGGCAGGACAGCGGATTGCGGATATTCAGGTCGGCGTGCCCGCGGAGCCTGGCGATGAGCGCCATGCCGTCATCGTTCCCGCACTGTCGAATCTTCACAGCCACGCGTTTCAGCGCGGCATGGCGGGGCTGGCCGAGGTGCGCGGATCGTCGACCGACAATTTCTGGAGTTGGCGCGAACTCATGTACCGCTTCGCGTCGCGCATGTCGCCGGAGCAACTGGAAGCGATCGCGGCCCAGGCCTACATGGAGATGCTGGAGGCCGGTTTCTGCAGGGTGGGGGAATTCCACTATCTTCATCACGACATCGACGGGAGGCGATTCGCGGATCCCGGCGAAATGGCGGCGCGTATCGTGCGCGCTGCCGGGATGACGGGTCTCCATCTCACGCTGCTGCCGGTGTTCTATGCGCATTCCTCCTTCGGCGGAAAGGCGCCGAGCCCGGCGCAGAACCGTTTCGTTCATGACCTGGACGGCTATGCGCGTTTGGTCGATCGCTGTCGCGAACTGGTGGCGACGACGAGCCACGGCGTCGTTGGCGTGGCGCCGCACAGCCTGCGTGCGGTGACGCCGGAGGAGCTCGACCGGGTCGTGCGTCTGCTGCCGGGCGCCCCCGTCCATATCCACATCGCCGAGCAACTCGGCGAAGTTCGCGATTGCGTCGCCTGGGCAGGCTCGCGTCCGGTGCGCTGGCTGCTTGATCACGCGCCGGTCGATCCACGCTGGTGTCTGGTGCATGCGACCCATATCGACAGGGACGAAATCGCAGGCATCGCCCGCAGCGGCGCGAGCGTCGGCCTGTGCCCGGTAACAGAGGCGAATCTCGGTGACGGGATATTCCCTGTGCTGGAGTTCCTTGCCGAAGGCGGGCGCTTTGGCGTAGGGACCGACTCGAACGTCTGCATCAGTCTGGCCGGTGAGCTTTCTCTGCTTGAATACTCGCAACGACTTTCGCGTAAAGTTCGCAACGTCGTCAGTCTGGGAGGACATTCGACCGGCATGACCCTGTACCGGCAGGCGCTGGACGGCGGTGCTCGGTCGCTCGGTGCCGCACCGGCTGGTCTTGCCGAAGGCGCCGTAGCTGACTTCGTGAGTCTGTCCCTGGACGAGCCGGCAATGGAGTGCCGCGTCGGTGATGCCGTGCTCGACTCTTGGCTCTTTGCCAGTACCGGCGGCGTCGTGGACAGTGTCTGGGTGGGTGGTGAGAAGCTGGTCGAAGGTGGCCGGCATCGGCATCGGGACCGGGTGCGCAGCGTTTACAGCAAAGCGATAAGGGAGTTGTGCGCTTGAAGGAAAAGAGGAAGCAGGTGGGCAAGCCGAAGCCGGGTTCCGCTCGCGGCGAAGGGCGTGCCGATCGCGGACTCACTTCGCTGCACCAGCGCATTCTTTCGGACATCCAGGGCAACATCATGTCGGGGCGCTGGGAGCCCGGGCAACGAATTCCCGTCGAGCACGAGTTGATGCTGCAGTACGGTTGCTCGCGGATGACGGTCAACAAAGTGCTGACGCAGCTTGCCCGCGAAGGCATCATCGAGCGTCGACGCAAGGTCGGCAGTTTCGTGTGCCGGCCGCAGTCGCAGTCGGCGATTCTGCCGATCGCGGACATCAAGCTGGAGGTTGAAGCGCTTGGCCTCCCGTATCGCTTCGAGATCCTGCAGCGGCACAAACGGCGAGCGACCCGTGCGGACCGGACGCTGCTGCGCGCCGAGGAGGCTCTGCCCATGCTGGAGCTGGTTTGCCGGCATTTCGCCAAGGACGAGCCGTTCTGCGACGAGTACCGGCTGATCAACCTCCAGGCGGTGCCGGGCGCGGCCGCCGAGGACTTTTCGCTCATATCTCCGGGTGCGTGGCTGCTCCGGCAGGTGCCGTGGAACGAGGCGGAGAATCGCATTCGTGCGTCCGGCGCCGCCCCCGACGTGGCTGCACGGCTGAAGATCAAGTCGGGCAGCCCCTGTCTCATCGTCGAGCGCACCACGCGCAGCATGGCGGCGGCGCCGATCACCTTTGTCCGGCTGACCTATCCGGGCAATCTCCACGAACTGGTCGCAACCTTCACCGCATTGACGTCCGCCACCAAGTAGGCAGGACCGCCTCGACGCGGAAGCGGTGAGCCTGCAGTTCAGTCCGCCGAAAGGTGCTGCTGCTGATGGCCTGCGGCGACGAGCGCATTGCGGAAATCCGCGCAGGTGGGCAGATCCAGCGCGTCCCGTTCCCAGGCGAGGAAGTAGGGTTCAGGCAGCCTGAGGCGTCGATCGATCGGGGCAACCAGACGCCCGCTGCGGATCAGCTCGGCGACGATCGATATCTGGCCAAGCACGAATCCGGCGCCCTCTGCAGCCGCGTCGATGGCGGCGCCGGGCAGCGAAAACGATAAGCGGCTGGCTCGCTTCGGCGGGCCGAGCCCGGCGGACCAGGCCCAGTCGGCCCAGGACGGCGGCGGCCGGTGTCGACTGTCCCAGGTGATATCGAGCAGCGGGGCGGCCAGCAGGTCGGCCTCATTCCCGACGGGATGCGCGCGCAAAAAGTCTGGGGAACAGACTGGCACCACTGCATCGCGGAACAATTCGGAGAAGCGATCGTAGCGGCGCACATCGGCGCCGTAGCAGAGTCGAAAATCGATGCCTTCATCCTGGAGTTCGGGTTCCTTCTCGGAGCCGATCAGGCGAAGGCTGACCGTCGGATTGGCGCTACTCCATTCCAGCAGCGGGCGCTTCAGCCAGCTCCCGAGTGATGCGGGGGCGCTGAGCACGATGCCCTGCTTGCTGCGCGCCACCTGCAGCCGGTGCTGGGCGTGGCGGAGTTCGTCGAAAGCGATCCGCACCTGCTCGTAGTAGAGGCGCCCCCAAGACGTCAGCGTCAGCGAGCGGCCATCGCGCTTCAGCAGCCTGACATTCAGTTCATTTTCTATCTTGCGCAGCTGCTGGCTCACCGCGCCGGACGATACCCCGAGTTCCTCGGCAGCGGCGGCGACGCTGCCGCGGCGGACGATCGCCTCGAAGGCCTGCACTGCCCGAACAGGGGGCAGCAGCGATGCGCTCGCCTCAGATTTGTCCTGCAGATGGTCAGACATGGTGCGCGAAGCACAAGCATGTTGCGCGATTCATGTCGTGATCCGCCTTCCGTGTCTGGGCAAAAAGTGCCCTCTTTTTCTTAATGTACAGTCATTTCAATTGGTTTGTATAGACGTAATGAATTTGGGCGCGGAACTTGCTTTTAGGAGGCGGTCTGCGGCTTTCGTTCGGAACTGGGGGGGCGGTGAATGTTCTTGGTGAGGCTTGTTTTCCGATTCATGCTGGGCTTTTCGTTGCTGGCTCCGCTTTCGGCGGTCGGGGCCGTGGCCGAGCTGGAGCGGGGCGAGTATCTGGTGCGCGCCGCCAATTGCGTCAGCTGCCATACCGTGCCCGGCGGCGCGGTACTCGGCGGTGGCGTGCCGTTCCCGACCGACTTCGGCACGATCTATTCGACCAACATCACGCCGGATGTGGCGACCGGCATCGGCGGCTGGACCTTCGCGCAGTTCGACACGGCGATGCGGCGCGGTGTCCGGCCCGACGGTGAGCATCTCTATCCCGCGTTTCCTTACACGAATTTCACGAAGATCGACGAAGCGGACATGCGTGCGCTGTACGCGTACTTCATGAACCTCAAGCCGGTTCACGCGCCGCCGAAGGACAACGAGCTGACATTTCCGTTCAGTCAGCGCGCACTGATGGGCTTTTGGAACACGCTGTTCCTGCATGAAGGAAAATTCATGCCGGATCCGAAGCGCTCCACGCAGTGGAACCGCGGCGCCTATCTGGTCGAGGCGCTGGCCCACTGCAGCGCCTGCCATTCGCCGCGCAACCTGCTCGGCGCCGAGAAGAGCGGAGCCCTATATGCAGGCGGCTCCTTCTACGATCTCGACGAGGACCGTGGCCGCGTCGGACGCGGCGCGCCGAATCTGACGCCTTCGCCGAGCGGACTCGGCGCCTGGTCCGAAGACGACATCGCGTCGTATCTGAAGTCCGGGATCAGCACGCACGCGCGACTGATGGGCACGATGAACGAGGTGGTGCTGAACAGCACACGCTATCTGTCGGACTCCGACACCCAAGCGATGGCGGCCTATCTGAAGAGCCTGTCGCCGGCGGGTGCGAAGCCCGGCAAGCCGAGCGAGAGGGTCATGGCGCTTGGCGCCAAGCAGTACGACATCCATTGCGGCACCTGCCATCTGCCGACCGGCCTCGGGTCCGCCGATACCGCGCCGCCGCTGGCCGGCAGTGCCTTCGCGCAGGCGCCCGATCCCTCGTCGCTGATCGATCTGGTCATCAACGGACCGCGCACGCCGCAGGAGGCGCCGTCGCTCGCGTGGCAGCGGCCCTGGCAGTCGATGAAACCGTTCAGGCAGAAGCTCAGCGATGAGCAGGCGGCGGCGCTGCTCACCTTCGTCCGCAATTCCTGGGGCAACGCCGCGCCCGCCGTCGAGCCGAAGGACATCGATCGCATGAGGTGAGCGCGCGCGGGCCGTAGTGTTTAGCCCCGCTAAACCGTATCGATCCAGGTCTCATTGATCTGGTCTTGCCGGATCAACAAGCATTAAGGAAGGACATTCATGGTTGCGCAGAACGTGATGTTGAAGCAGGACTCGGGATTCTTTGTTGTCGCGCAACGCCTGCCGCTGCTGTCCTGCATGCACGCGTCGATCGACGCCGCCGCGCGGAGCAGCTGACGATGGATCTGCTCGTCATCGTCCTGTACATGGCCGGCATGATCGGCATCGGCTGGTACGCCAAGCTGCGCGCGCAAACGCAATCCGAGTTCCTGGTCGCCGGTCGCCGGCTCGGTCCGTTCTTCTACGCCGGCACGCTGGCCGCGCTGGTGATGGGCGGCGGCGCGACGCTCGGCGGCATCGGCCTCGGCTACCAGCACGGACTGTCCGGTGTGTGGCTGGTGTTCTCGATGTCGGCCGGCGTCGGCGCCATCAGCCTGATCCTGGCGCCACTGATCAACCGGCTGCGCGTCTACACCGTCAGCCAGATGCTGGAGTTGCGCTACGGCGAGATGGGAACCCGCGTGTCCGGCATCGTCATGCTGGCATACACGTTGATGATCTCGGTGACATCGACGATCGCCTACGGCGTGATCTTCTCGGTGCTGTTCGACATCGGCAAGGTGCCGGCGATCCTGCTCGGCAGCAGCGTGGTGATCACCTACGCCGTGCTTGGCGGCATGTGGTCGATCACGCTGACCGACATGGTCCAGTTCATCCTCAAGACCATCAGCATCTTCCTGATCCTGCTGCCGGCGGCGCTGATCAAGGCCGGCGGGTTCGAAGGTCTGCACGCCAAGCTGCCGGCCGAAGCATTCGAGTGGACGGCGATCGGGCCGGGCAGCATCTTCACTTACGTGATCCTCTACGTGCCGACCATGGTGATCGGCCAGGATCTGTGGCAGCGCGTATTCACCGCGCGCAGCGATTCGGTCGCGCGCTGGGCCGGTCTCGCCGCGGCCGGCTACGGCTTCGCCTACGGCATCGCCGGCGCGCTGATCGGCATGGCGGCGAAAGTGCTGCTGCCGGATCTCGTCGGCCGCGACGCGGTCTACACCGAGGTCGTCCGCCACGTGCTGCCGGTCGGCGTCGCCGGCCTGGTCGTGGCCGGCGCGCTGTCGGCGATCATGTCGACGTCGAGCGGCTGCCTGATCGCGACGGCGACGGTGGCCGCCGAGGACATCCGTGGCCGCCGCCGCGGCGCCGGCGCACACGACGAGATCGCCAGCACCCGGCGCTACATCCTGTTCTTCGGCATCGTCATGGCGACGATCGCCTGCCTGCTGCAGGACGTCATCGCCGGTCTGACGATCGCGTCGGACATCCTCGTCGGCGGCCTGATGGTCGCGGTGCTTGGTGGCATGATCTGGCGGCGCGCGACGGCACGCGGCGCGATCGCCAGCATCTTCGCCGGCATCGTCGGCACGATCGGCACGATGATCGTGCTGCGCGACATCTACGCGAACCTGCCGATCTACGTCGGCCTCGGCGCCAGCCTCGCGTTCTTCGTCGTCTTCAGCCTGCTCGACGTGCCGACGCCGGCCGCCGTGCTGGCGCGCTGGGATGAACGAGTGCGGGCGAAAGCGCCGGCGTCCGCCGGCGCGTCGAGCGAGTCCGTAACAGCCGGTGGTGCGCATTCATGATCCGTCCGCTCATCGCGATCGTCCTGCTCGGGGCGGTGCTGCCAGCGGCGGCCGCGTCGCCGCCGCGCATCGACGCGTGCGCGCTGCTCGACGCCGCGCAGATCGAAAAGGCACTGGGTCAGGCCGTCGACGCCGGTGCGCGCCACGATGCCGGCATCGAGAGCAACGGCGCGTGGTCGTCGTCCTGCGTGTGGAAGTTCGCCGGATCGGCGCCCGGCCAGCGCGGCGGCTTCGTGATCCTCAATGCGATGCAGTGGCCGCCCGGCGCCGGCCGCGCGCACGAGTTTCTCGATGCGTTCCGCGACGCCGCGGCGCAGGGCGTCCTGCCGCGCGCGCCAGTCGCCCGCCGCATCGGCGACGAGGCCTTGTGGTGGGGCGATGGCCTCGCCGTACGCCAGGGCGACATCAGCTTCGGCCTGTCGGTCCATGCGCCGCACACCCCATCGAACAACACGCCGGGCGCTGCCGAAGAGCGGCTCGCGCCCCTGGTCCTGAACAGGCTCGATCGTCGCCAGGCGCGACGCACCGATCCGCCGAATTCCGCGAGGTCCTGAACAAATGCTGCAGAGACTGCTGCGTGGTACTCCGAAAGCGCGGAGAACGAAATGGCTGCTGGCCGGAGGCGGCGCACTGCTCGCCGCCGTGCTCGCGATCGTCATCGTCGGCATCATGCGCGGCACGGCCGAGCCGCCGTCCAAGGGCACGCCGAAGAGCATGCGCCTGCTGACGCAGGACCAGTATCTGAACACGGTCGCCTACGTGTTCGGTCCGAACGTGCAGCCGACGACGCGTTTCGCCGCGCTGCCGCGCATCGACGGTCTGCTGGCGAGCGGAGCGTCACTGGCCGGTCTCACCGATGCGCAGCTGGAGACCTACCAGAAGACTGCGACCAAGGTCGCGGCGCAGGTCGTCAACGAAGACAGCCGCAGGTATCTGGTGCCGTGCGAGCCGGCCGCCGCCGACGCCGCCGATGCCGCGTGCGCCAAGGAGTTTCTCGCGCAAGTGGCGCCGCTGCTCTACCGCCGCGCGCTGCCGGAAGAGCAGATCGACAAGTTCGTCGCCGAGGCCGGCAAGGCCGCCGATTCGCTGCACGATTTCTATCAGGGACTCGGCATCGTCATCGAAGGCATGCTGATCAGCCCGAACGTGCTGCTGGTCGCCGAAGTCGCCGAGCCCGATCCCGACCATCCGGGCGAGATGCGCCTCGACAGCTGGTCACTGGCGACGCGTCTGAGCCTGTTCCTGTGGAACGCCGCGCCGGATGCGGAACTGCTGGCGGCCGCGCAGAGCGGAGCCTTGCAGACCAAGAAGGGTCTGGCCGGGCAGGTCGACCGCATGCTGGCGAGCCCGCGGCTGGAAACCGGCGTGCGCGCGCTGTTCGACGACATGTTCGCGTTCGAGGATTTCACTCGCCTCACCAAGGACAACACCATCTATCCGGCTTTCACCGGCGAGACAGCGGTCGATGCGCGCGAGCAGACGCTGCGCACGGTCGTCGACCATCTGCTGGTGCAGCGCGCCGACTATCGCGACCTGTTCACGACGCGCAAGACCTTCATGTCGCCGTCGCTCGCGCCGATCTACAAGGTCGCCGCGCAGGGGCCGGGCTGGACGCCGTACGAGTTCCCGCCGGACGATCCGCATTCCGGCCTGCTCACGCAGGTCAGCTTCGAGGCGCTGCACTCGCATCCGGGCCGCAGCTCGCCGACCTTGCGCGGCAAGGCGCTGCGCGAAGTGATGCTGTGCCAGACCGTGCCGCGGCCGCCGGCGAACGTCGATTTCTCCAAGGTGCAGAACCCCGACGGCAGCGTGAAGACGGCGCGCGAGCGCATCGCCTTCCATCTGCAGAACCCGTCGTGCGCCGGCTGCCACCGCATCATGGATCCGATGGGTCTGTCGATGGAGGCCTTCGACGGCGCCGGCACGTTCCGCCACGAGGAAAACGGCGTCGCGATCGACACCAGCGGCAATCTCGACGGCGTGGAGTTCACCGATATCGTCGGTCTCGGCAAGGCGCTGCGCGACAACCCGCAGGTGCCGTGGTGCGCGGTGCGGCGCACCTTCGCGTACGGCACCGGCACGGCCGCCGACAGCAACGATCGCCGCGTCCTTGAATACCTGTCGGCAGAGTTCGCCGACCAGGGCTACGTGTTCCCGGACCTGCTGCGCGACATCGCCCTGAGCCGCGCCTTCCGCAAGGTCTACGAGCCGCACGTGCGCAAGACCTACCCGCTGCCGGACCTGAAGTCCGCCGAGCGGCCGCAGCAGACCGCATCTGCCGAGCTGCCGCTGTCCGGCAGCGCTGCCGCCCATCCGTGATTCCGAGACCGAGGAGGTTTCCTTCATGAAAGTCAAAAACCTGAGCCGCCGCCATGTCCTGCGCGGCCTCCTCAATGGCGGCATGGTCGCTGTGGCGCTGCCGGTGCTCGACTGCCTGCTCGACGACAGCGGCAAGGCCTGGGCCGCCACCGGCGAGTCGCTGCCGCTGCGCTTCGGCACCTGGTTCTGGGGCCTCGGCGCGACCAACCGCATCTTCGTGCCGCAGAAGATCGGCGCCGGCTACGAGGTGCCGTCGCAGCTGGGACCGGTCGCGCGCGTGCAACAGCACGTCAACCTATTCACCAATCTCAACGTGTTCCGCGACGGCGAACCGAACCTCTGCCACTACTCGGGCTGGATCGTCGGCCGCACCGGCAAGGCGCCGAAGAGCACGGCCGAGCAGCCGGGCGAGACCCTGGACATCACGGTCGCCAACCAGATCGGCCGCACGACGCGCTTCCGCACCTTGACGGCGTCGGCGACGGGCGATTTCCGCAACACGGTCAGCTACGAGAACGCCAACTCGCCGAACCCGCCGGAGATCTCGCCGCTGGAGTTCTATACGCGCCTGTTCGGCGCCGACTTCCAGGACCCGAACGCGCCGGTGTTCACGCCGAACCCGCGCATCATGGTCCGCCGCAGCGTGCTGTCCGGCGTGCTCGACGAGATCAAGACGATGGAGAAGACGGTCGGCGCCTCGGACCGCCAGCGCCTCGACGAATACTTCACAGGCCTGCGCCATCTCGAGAAGCAGTTCGACCAGCAGCTGACCAAGCCCGAGCCGATCGCCGCCTGCCATGCGCCGCCGTCGGTGAGCATGGACCCGAAGATGGGCGTCGAGGTCGAGATGGTGCAGAAGCGCCACCGCATGCTGACCGACCTGATGGTGATGGCGGTCGCCTGCGACCAGACGCGCGTCTTCAACATGGCGTACTCGAACGCCCAGGCCAATACCGTCAAGGAAGGCTACGAGAAGCCGCACCACACGACGACGCACGAGGAGCCGATCGACAGCCACATCGGCTATCAGCCGCAGTGCGCGTACTTCTCGTCGCGCGCGATCGAGGAGTGGGCGTACTTCGTCGAGGCCTTCACCAAGATCCGCGAGGGAGCCGGCACGCTGCTCGACAACATGCTGATCTACGCCAACACCGATCACGGTGAAGCGCGCATTCACTCGCTCGACGGTCTCGTCGCGTTTACCGCCGGCCGCGCCGGCGGACGCGTGAAGACCGGCCTGCACATCGATGCCGGCGCCACCGGCGTGACGCGCGTCGCCTACACGGCGATGCGCGCCATGGGCATCGATCTCCCGAACTGGGGCGCCAAGAGCAACATGACCTCTAACACGTTCAGCGAGATTCTGGCGTGACCCATCATCCGATCTTCAAACGCCTGCTGCTGCTGTGCCTGGCGGCAGCGCCGCTGCTCGCGCAGGCCGACGCCAGGTCGCCGTGGCCGGATTCGGCGAAGGACAAGGAACAGTACGAGCCGGTGAAGATGCCGCCGGGCTTTCAGATCGTCGTCACCGAACAGGAAGGCCCGGTGTTCGCCGATGCGCGCGGCCATACGCTGTACACCTGGCCGGTGCGACAGCTGCGCAACGGACCGGTCGGCGAACGCAAGGGCGCGCCGAGCTGCGACGCCACCAAGTACACGGAGAACGCCGGCCTGATGAGCCCGTATCCGGCGGGCTTCGAACTGCCGGAGCTGGCGACGCGACCGAGCTGCATCGACGTCTGGCCGATCGTCGTCGCCGACAAGGACGCCAAGCCGGTCGGCAAGTGGACCGTCGTGCAACGCAAGGACGGCATCAGCCAGTGGGCCTACGACGGTTATGCGCTCTACACCTCGGTGCTCGACGACCAACCCGGCGAGGTCAACGGCGCGCATTCGCAGGCGTCCGGCGAAGTCGGCGTGCGCAAGCCGGCCGAAGCGCCGTCGATGGTGCCGCCGCAGTTCAAGGTCGACGCCAACCTCGTCGGTCGCATGCTGCTGACCAGCGACAACTATTCGGTCTACGCCAGCAAGCAGGACCAGCCGGATCGATCGAACTGCAAGGGTGCCTGCCTCGAAGCATGGAAGCCGATCGAAGCGCCGGCGTATGCGAAGCCGCGCGGCGAGTTCGGCATCATCGAGCGCTCGCCCGGCATCCGTCAGTGGACCTTCCGCAAGCAGCCGCTGTACACGCACGTCGGCGAACCGTTCAAGAAGATGTACGGCAGCGATGAGCCGGGCTGGTACAACGTCTACGCGCAGTACACGCCGAAGCCGCCGGCCGATTTCACGGTGCAGGAGAGCCCGACCGGGCTGGTGCTCGCCGACAAGGCCAGCAAGACGGTCTACATCTACAACTGCGCCGACGATGCGCTCGACCAGCTCGCCTGCGACCACCCGGCGTCGCCGCAGGTCTATCGCTTCACGGTCTGCGGCGGCGGTGATCCGAAGCGCTGCCTCGAGCGCTTTCCGTACGTGCCGGTCTCCAAGGGTGTGAAGAGCGACAACCTGCTGTGGACCGCGATGTGGATCGACCCGATGACCGGCAAGGAGGCGAAGCCCAACGCGCCCGGCGCGCTGTACGTCTGGGCCTATCGCAAGCGGCCGGTGTACACGCATTACCGCGACCGCGGTCCCGGCGACATGACGGCCGACCAGTGGGGTGAGTTCTACGGCTATCGCAACGGCTACAAGGCCTTCTGGCTGCGGTCCGACTTTGGACGAGGTGCATGATGAACGACGTGAACGATCGGCATTCGCGATCTGCGCTGCAGCGTGCGGCGCTCGGCCTGACGGCACTCGCCTGGCTGCCGCTGGCGCTGAGCGGCAGCGTGACGGCGGCCGAGCCGACCGCGAAGCCGGCGGCCAAACCGGCAGCAAAACCGGCAGACCTCAAGGACTGGGCGCCACCCGGCGGACGCATCGGCTACGTGCTGTGGGACGAAGTGTCCTGGGGCCTGCGCGAGACGCCGACCAAGGAAGAGTGCCCGAACGGTTTCAACATCGGCCCGCGCGAGCAGTTCGCCGAGGAATTCCCGAAGGACGGCAAGAAGCGCACGCTGGTCGAGACGCAGCTCAAGCGCGAGGCGGCGATCTGGGACCCGGACACGACGCCGGACGAGTTCCCGTTCTACGAGGCGACCGGCAAGTACGCGATCGGCGTCAATCTCGACGGCAAGGACACGCCCGAGGACTTCGAGAGCGATGACGGCCGCAAGGGCATCGACAATCAGCTGTTCCGCGTCGTCGGCTGCATCCGCAATTACCGTAAGGAAGGCGAGCTCGGCATCATCACGACCAAATGGCGCGCGCAGAAGCCGTTCAACCGCGTCACCTTCGAGATCACCGGCGTCGACAGCCTGAAGAACGATCCGGACGTCACCGTTTCGTACTACCGCACGCTCGACACGCTGCTCGCCGGGCCGACCGGCAATTACCTGCCGGGTGGCTCGCAGCGCATCGACGAGCGCTGGGGCAAGCGATTCATCATCAGCGCCAAGGGTCGCATCGTCGACGGCGTGCTCGAGACCGAGCCGTTCAAGGAAATCCTCGTGCCGGAAGACGGCATGGGCGATCCGGCGATCAATATTTTCAAGAGCGCGCAGCTGCGCCTGAAACTGACGCCGGAATCGGCGGAAGGCGTGCTGGCCGGCTACATCGACGTCGAGCAGTGGTACTACGCGATGAACACCTCGTGGGCGACGCACCACGCCGCGTACGGCCAGGCGTCGGCGGCGTCGATCTACAAGGCCCTGCGCCGCCTCGCCGACGGCTATCCCGACCCGAAGACCGGGCAGAACACGGCGATCTCCGGAGCACTGGATATGAGGCTCACGCAGGTCTACGTCATTCATCCGGAGTCGGAGCAGCCGGCCTCCGGCGCGCGCTGAGCTCTCCTGTCGCGCGGGCGCCGCGCGGGCGCCTGCGCAGACCCGGTCGCTCAGGTCCCGCCGCCCGCGGGCCCGCCGGGCGCCTCCCTGTCCCGCCATCCCCCGGCGTGGCCTTCCATTTCGATCGAAAGCCTGACGATCCGGCCGGGCGGGGCCCGGCTCGGCGCCCGCTTTTCGAGAAGAGCACCTGTGAACAAGCGTTCGCTTCACTACAACAAGCTGTCGCCGCGCGAGATGCAGGCGCTGTACCTGCTGATTTGCGGGCGCTCGACCAGAGAGATGGCGGAGAGACTCCAGATCTCGGTGCACACCGCCCACCACCATCGCCGCTGCGTGTACGAGAAGCTCAACGTGCGCAACACGGCCCAGCTCATGCGCGAGGCCTTCCTGGAGGGCTGGCTGGTGCGTCGAGAGGAGAGCGATGCGGCGCGCGGCGACCGGCGTCTGCGTCAATCGCCATAGCCATTCGCGGCGTCCTCCATGAAGCTCGGGCGAGCATTGTCACGGGGCGCCGCCGACAGTGACCCGACTTAAAGTCTGCGGCTGCGCCGATGCGCAGAATAGGCGCGACGCTGGCGGCGATACGCCTGTTGTCCGCGGCCCCCTTGCGCCTCAGGTTCCCGCCGAGTCCGGCGTCAGTTCGATGTGCTCGGGCTCGCCGAGGAACTTCGGTTCGGTGCTGAGCAGGAAAATGTCGAGGATCGCCTTGACGCGGGCGAACACTTCGCGCGGCGGGTTGCGGCTGCCATAGCCGCCGTCGCTGGTCGCCGGGGCGATATAGGCGACCACCTTGAGACCGAGCTTGCGGCCGATGAAGACGGCGCGGTACGAGTGATAGCGCTGCGTGACGACGGTGAACTGCTTGAGGCCGAACACCGCCTCGGCGCGCACGATCGAGTCCAGCGTGCGGAAGCCGGCGAAGTCCATCGTGATCGCGGTGTCCGGCACGCCGGCCTTGATCAGCTCGCGGCGCATCGCGCGCGGCTCGTTGTAGGTCTCGTCCGGGTTCGCGCCGCTGACGATCAGATGCTTGAGCTTGCCGTTGCGGTACAGCTCCGCGGCCGCCTCGATGCGGCCACGGAATTCCGGACTCGGCTTGCCGTTTTCCAGGTACTTGCTGGTGCCGAGCACGACGCCGACGTCGTTCGCCGGCAGCAGCGCCCAGTCGCGGTAGATGTACGCGTCGGTGCTGTTGATGACCCAGCGGTTGCCGAGCAGCACGATCAGCGCGAACGCGAGAAAGCCGGTGATCAGCCAGCGTTGCAGGAAGCGGCGAGTCCAGGGTTTCAAGTCGCAAGACCCCACAGCAGATACGCGAACAGCGCGATCTGGATGACGTAGAAAGTGGCACGCACCATCACCAGCGCGACCGAGGTGCCGATCAGATGGACGACGCTCTGCGCGACGCGTGCGCCGAGCACCCAGCAGCCCAGCGCGTCGACGCCGGCGGTCTTGCCGAGCAGCTGCGCCGCCAGCACGATCACCGCGAACACCGGCAGGTTCTCGAGCACGTTCAGATGGGCGTGACCGGCGCGTTCGATGAAGGACGGTACCGCGATCGACCGGCCGCGACCCCAGCTGTTGATGCTCTTGCCGCGCAGCACCTCGAGCACGCGCCACGTCAGCACGATGGCGACCAGCACCAGCGTCCACGCGGTATAGCCTAGCAGCGCCGTCATTCCCGTCATGTTTCGTTTTCCCCTCGTTATGAATCGTTTGGTATCGGCACGCCGCTGCCGGTCCGGCCGGCGGCGTCCGCCGGCATTGTAGCGGCTGCGCCGGCGGGATCGCGCCGGCTCAGTGCGAGAGGCGGCGCATCGCCGCTTCGAGGCCCGACAGCGTCAGCGGGAACATGCGGCCCTGGCCGAGCAGCTCGTTGGTGACCTGCACCGAGGGCGTGTATTCCCAGTGATCCTCGCGTTCCGGGTTCAGCCAGACCAGGTTCGGGAACTGGTCATGGAGGCGCTTGAACCAGACCGCGCCGGCCTCCTCGTTCCAGTGCTCGACGCTGCCGCCCGGATGGACGATCTCGTAGGGGCTCATCGTCGCGTCGCCGACGAACACGACCTTGTAGTCCGGCGTGTACTTGTGCAGCACGTCGAACAGCGGGATGCGCTCGCTGTGCCGGCGCGCGTTGTCCTTCCACACCGACTCGTAGACGAAGTTGTGGAAGTAGAAGTGCTCCAGATGCTTGAACTCGGTCTTGGCGGCGCTGAACAGTTCCTCGCAGACCTTGATGTGCGGGTCCATCGAGCCGCCGACGTCGAGGAACAGCAGTACCTTCACCGCATTGCGGCGCTCCGGCACCATCTTGATGTCGAGGTAGCCGGCGTTGCGCGCCGTCGAGCTGATGGTGTCGTCGATGTCGAGCACGTCGGCCGCGCCTTCGCGCGCGAAGCGGCGTAGCCGGCGCAGCGCGATCTTGATGTTGCGGGTGCCGAGTTCGATGCTGTCGTCGAGATTGCGGAAGTCGCGCTTCTCCCAGACCTTGACCGCCTTCTTCTGGCCGCCGGGCCCGCCGATGCGGACGCCTTCCGGATTGAAGCCGCCGTGGCCGAACGGGCTGGTGCCGCCGGTGCCGATCCACTTGCTGCCGCCGTGGTGCTGTTCCTTCTGCTCTTCGAGGCGCTGCCGGAGCGTTTCCATCAGCTGGTCGAGCCCGCCGAGCGCCTGGATCTTGGCCAGCTCCTCCGGCGACAGGTGCAGCTCGGCCTGCTTCTTGAGCCATTCCTCCGGGATCGAGCCGAACAGCTCGCCGGTGACGGCTTCGATGCCCTTGAAGTACGCGGCGAACGCGCGGTCGAAGCGGTCGTACTGCGACTCGTCCTTGACCAGCGCCGCGCGCGACAGGTGGTAGAAGTCGTCGATCGAGAAGATCGCGACGTGCTTCGACAGCGCTTCCAGCAGCATCAGGAATTCGCTGAGGCTGGCCTTGACGCCGGCGGCGCGCAGGGTGAAGAAGAACGTGAAAAGCACGGGTGGCGGGGCAGAGGGTTTATGGCATTGTAGCGCCTCGTTCCCGTCCGTCCGCCAGCGCACCGCCGAGCCGACCATGACCGCTCCGACCCTCCGCGGCGCCGCCGCTTTCGTCCAGCAGGTGCGGGCCGCCGAACAGCACCTGTCCGGCGCCGATCCGGTGATGGCGGCGGTCATCGAGCGCCACGGTCCGTGCACGCTCGGCGCCACGCGCCGCGATCCGTTCCACACGCTGTGCGCGTCGATCATCAGCCAGCAGCTGTCGAGCAAGGCGGCCGACACCATCCAGGCCCGGCTGATGGCCGGCATCGGCGCCGGGCGCCGCATCACGCCGCCGCTGCTGCTGGCGGCCAGCCACGAGGAATTGCGCGGCTACGGTCTGTCGACCGCCAAGGCGCGGTGGCTGCGCGCGCTCGGCGAGGCGGCCGCGGCCGGCACGCTGGATTTTCGTGCGCTCGGCCGGCTCGACGACGAGGCGGCGATCGCGGTGCTCGACGCGCTGCCCGGCATCGGCCGCTGGACCGCCGAGATGTTCCTGATGTTCGCGCTCAACCGCATCGACCTGTTCGCGATGGACGATGTCGGCCTGCGCCGCGGCGTGGCGATGCTCTACAACCGGGGCCGGCCGCTGTCCGACGCGCGCACCCTGAAGATCACGCGGCGCTGGGCGCCGTACCGCACGATCGCCAGCTGGTATCTCTGGCGCGTCGCCGACCCGGTCAACGAGATCTGGGTCTGAGCGCCGCGCGGCCGCTCAGGCCGCGGCCGGTACTGCCGCCTGCAGACGGCGCTGCGCGCGCCCGTACTTCTCGTCGATGCTGCGCAGTACGTACTGCTGGTGGAAGTAGCGCTGCGCGCGCTGCTCGATGTACGCGCACGACGCCGGCGAGGCGGTGTCGTAGTAGATGGTGAAGTCGAGCAGATCGTCGCGGCCGAGCAGGTGCAGCGGCTCGTGGTCGACCGGCACCACGCCGAACTCGACGAAGTGCCGCAGCACCTGGTAGCGCGTCAGACCGACGATGAAGTCGTAGCCGTGCGCGGCCGCGTGCAGCGCGCTGTGCCGCAGCAGCAGGCCGAGGGCGATGGTCGCGCGAAAGCGCGGCACGACGATCACGTTGTTGACTTCGAGCAGACGCAGGGGCGCGCCGTCGGCGCGCGTCGCGCGCGGCAGCACGCGGCGGAAATGATGATCGCCGTCGTCGACCGGCGTCAGCCGGAAGGTCGCCGCGGTCTGCGCGCCGAACTCGAGCAGGAAGCAGCGCGAATCGTCGGTCGGACGCAGCCCGGCGAGCGGAAAGCCGAGCGCGCCGTAGGTCTGTTCGAGCAACGCTTCGTAGGTGCGGCGCTGCAGCTGGCCGTCGATCTCGCGGATGCGGTAGCGCTCCGGGCGGTAGAGATCGAGCGACGAATCGGCGGCGCCTGCCGACGGCAGGTCGGCGACGGCGACGGCGGCGAGCGGAAGGCGGTTCATGTCGGGCTCCCCTCAGGCGGCGCGCTGGTGGTCGTCGAAGAAGCGCTCGACGCTGCGCAGCACGTCGTCGTACAGCGCCCCGTAGTAGCGGAAGGTGTAGCGGCGCGCGCGAATCACCTCGTCGAGCACCTCGGGGGCGGCGGCATATTCGTTGACGGCGCGGCGCGCTTCCTCGAAGTGGCGGCGGTCGAACGAGGCGTGGCTGCGCAGGAAGGTGGTGGCCGTGTCCGGAATGCCGAGCCGGGCCGAGACCACGTCGGCCATGCGTCCGGCGAGTTCCACGCCCATGCCCTCGGTCGCGGCGGCGACGCCGAGGATCGCGCCGGGACGGGCGTGCGTGGCGAGGAAGTAGTTCTGCGTGACCATGCCCCAGACGCCGGGGCCCGGCGCGCGCTGCACGATGCGCTCGGCGTCGAGCCCGAGCCGCTGCAGATCCTTGAGGCAGAACAGCTCGTGGCCGTGCTCCTCGTGCGCCTGTTCGAGCAGCCAGCCGCGCAGGCCGCGGTGCTCGTCGTCGAGCCGCGCGGCGGCGGTCGCCAGCGCGCGCGAGGTGTGACGCACGAGGTGGAAGGTTTCGCGCAGGAACAGCGCGTAGTGGTCGCGGCGCAGCTGGCCGGCCGCGAGTGCGGCCAGCAGCGGGTGGCCGAGGATCTGCGATTCGAAGTCGGCGCGGGTGGCGTCGAGCAACTGCGAGAACGGTTCCAAGCTCATCGGTTTCTCCCCCTGGCAGTCTTGCCTGCGGTGGAGTCTCGACCCGTGCCGATGCGGGGCGCACCTGCCGCAACGGACAGGTCGGCCGTCTTTCCGGAAAGGCGACGATCCCGATGCTGAGGATGCGATTGCGGCGGGGATCTAGCCCCAGTCGATGAGCCCCTGCGAGAGGGCGATCGCCATCGCCTGCACGCGGTTGTTGGCCTGCAGCTTGCGCATGGCGTTTTCCAGATGGAATTTCACGGTGCGCGCACCGATGCCCATCTGCAGCGAGATCTCCCAATCGGTCTTTCCGAATTTCGCCCAGTTCAGCGCCTCGCGTTCGCGGTCGCTGAGCACCGGCGTTTCCTTGAGCAGCCCGAGATGGACCTTGGCCAGCGCCTCGTGCAGATGCGGCGTGAGGAATTCGATCATCACCGCGTGGCGGCGGTGCCGCACCATCTCGCGCTCGTCGCAGATACAGGTGAAGAAGCTCGCCGAGCTGGATTGCGAAAAGCGGGCACCGAACGAGAAGCCCTCGCTCAGGCCGAAGGCGCGCGCGTCGGCATAGAACTGCTGGGCGCCGTCCACGACGTTGCGCTTGCGCAGCTCGTGCCAGAGCAGCGGCCGGCCGGCGCTGAACAGTTCGCGCGCGACCGGATCGACGCGGAAGTACTCGCGCTCGCGATATTGGCCAAGCCACTCGAGCGGGAAGTTGATGTGCATCTGCCGCGTGGTCGAGACGATGTTGGCGTCGGCGTCGAGCGCCGCCACGCAGATGTGCACCTTCTCGAGCGGAATCAGCTCCGAGGCCAGATGCATGAGCCGCTTCATCTGTTGCTCGGAGCCGACGTGGCGCGCGGTGTCGATGACGTCGAGCGCCTTGACCAGATCCAGCTTCGACAGATGTCGGGCGATTTCGGTGGCCGTCGGCATGTTTCTCCCCCATGGCTCGCAGCGCCGACAGTGTAGGCAGATCGCGGCGCGCATGGCGTGCTCGGCGTGCACGGTTTTCGCGCTGCGCTGCAGCATCGGGCCGCCGCCGCGGAAGCCTGTCGATGCGATCGCCGGGCGGGCGGCCGGGAAAGGCCTGAAACGCGCCGTCATCGCGAGGCCGCGCAGCGGCCGTGGCGATGCAGAGACGTCCCCGGCGTCACGCGCCGCTGAATGGCGTCGTCGCCGACAGCACCTCGCCATGACGATGGATGCGCTTTTTCAGAGGTGCCTAGAGTCCGAGCACGGCGCGCAGCGCGCGCGCATCGATCGTGCGCGGCGCATACAGCGGCCGCAGCAGCGTTGCCGCCGGCGCCGGCAGCGGCGCCTCGCCGTCGGCGTTGAGCAGGGCCGGATTGCGCGCGCGCGCCAGGCGGATCAGCGCCTGCTCGACGCAGGCGATCTCGGCGCCGGTGCCCGACGCCGGCAGGCCGCCGCGGTCGAGACGCCCGAGCAGGTGCAGGTGCGCGTCGAGACAGGGCATGCATGCCTGCGCCTGCGCGTAGATCCGCAGGCAGGCGTCGCTCAGGCAGACCTCGGCGAACGAGCCGCCGTCGGCACGGCCGACGTACCACGGCAGCGCCGCTGCGCGGCCGCGCAGGCTGAAGACGAAGCAGCCGCAGGCGGCGGCGAGGCCGTCTTCGCGCCCGGCGATGTCGGCCAGCACGCGTCGCCGCGCGGCCGGTGTCGCGTCGAAACCTCCGTCGGCGGCGAGCGGCAGCTCGAACGGGCCGAACACGGCGAATGCGGTGCCGGCCCATATCGCGCGCCGATGCCGCGTCCGCTTGCGTGTGGCGTCCGGCATGGGTCCTTGACCTTCCGCCGTCGGCGGTTCGGGGCAGGCACATCGATGCTCGCGGTCGGGGATTTCCCGACCAACTGGCCATTAGGACAGTGCCCATTGTCACTGCGGCCTGCGAAGGTGGCGCTGTCATCCGAGCGACATCCATGAAGCCCAAGTGCCATCCAGCCTCTCACGCGCATGCCGGGACGCGACCGGTTTCCGCCGGCAGCGAGCCCGGCCTCGCGCTGCAACGCGGCCCGCGCGCCGTCAATCGCGTCTACGGCGGCCGCGCCATGGCCGAGCTCAAGGCCGAGCGCCGCGAGCGCCTGATGAACGCGGCCTACGCGCTGATCGGCCGTGAGGGCTATGCGCGCCTGTCGATCGAGCGCACCTGCGCCGCGGCGCGCGTCGCTACACGCCATTACTACGAGCACTTCCAGGGGCGCGAGGCCCTGCTGCACGGGCTGTTCGACCGTGTCGAGGCCGAACTCTGGCAGGCCGTCACGCGCGCCCTGACCGAGCCGGGCGTGGAAACCGGAGAACGCAGCGGCGCGGCGATCCGCGCTTTTGTGCGGCATGCGCTGTCCGATCCGATCCGGGCCCGCATCATGTGTCTGGAGAGCGTCGGCGTCAGTGCCGAACTCGAAGAAAAGCGGCGGCGCCTGATCCGTCGTTTCGCCGAGCTGATCCATCAGGTCTCGCGGCAGCTTGCGGCCGACGGCGTGCTGCCGGCCGCCGACTATCGGCTGTCCGGCATCGCCCTGGTCGGCGCGACTAACGAGCTGCTCGTCGAGTGGATCTCCGGCGGCATGCGTCTGACGGTCGAGGAAATGGAATTGCAGGTGCTCAACATCTTCCGCGCGCTGACCAAGGGCGCGGTCTATGCGCACGCCGAAGCCGCCTTGCCCCATGTGCCGCACGCGGCGGACCGCGCGCTCGCCTAGGGAAAGTCTGAAAACTGCAGTCATCGTGAGTGAGGCCGCGCGGTGGCCGCGGCGATCCGGAGAGGCATCGCTTGCGCGGGGTGCCGCTGGATGGCTTCGTCGCCCGCGGCGCCTCGCCATGACGCTGCAGGCGCTTTTTCAGAGGCGCCCGGGGCTTTACCCCCAGTCGATCAAGCCCTGCGACAGCGCGATCGCCGCCGCCTGCACGCGGTTGCTCGCCTGCAATTTGTGCATGGCGTTGTCGATGTGGAATTTCACCGTGCGCGCGCTGACGCCGATCTGCAGCGCGATCTCCTGATCGGTTTTGCCGAACTTCGCCCAGGCCATCACCTCGCGCTCGCGCTCGGTCAGCGCCGACGGCTGGCGCGCCGGATTGAGCTGGATGCGCGCCAGCGCCGCGTGCAGGTGCGGCATGAGGTAGCCGATCAGCGCGATATGGCGCGGATGGCGCCTGAGTTCGCGCGGCGCGCAGGCGACTGCGAAGGCGCTGACGCAGCGCAGCTGCGAGTGGCGCATGCCGAACGTGAAGCCGTCGTGCAGGCCGTGCGCGTCGGCGCGGCGGTACAGCGCCTGCTGCGCCGGCGAGCGATGACGGGCGCGCAGTTCGTGCCAGATGAGCGGCCCTTCGCCGCCCAGCAGCGCCGGCCAGGTCGGGTCGTCGCGCGCCGCGTCCTTCGCCAGATACTCGTCGACGAAGGCCTGCGGATAATCGATCAGCAGATGGCGGCTCAGGCCGCAGACCTGCGAGGACGCGTCGAGCGTCGCGAAGCAGGCGTGCAGGCCCTGCAGCGGAATCAGTCGTGCCGTGTGAGCGACGATCTGTCGGAACTGCTGTTCCGTGCCGGCCTTGTCGGCGAGCGACACCACGTCCAGCGTCTGCAGCAGTTCGGCTTTCGACAGATGGCGCGCGAGCGCGCTTGCGGTTCGCATGTCCCCTCCCTGGCCGCGGCGATTTCTGATCCCGGTGCGCGTGCCGATGGCGACTGTAGGTGGCGTCGCCGATGGCGCATCCTGCCATGCCGGACGACCGGTCGTCCGGCGCCGACCGGCGGTCTCGCGCCGGCGTGCGGCGCAAAAAATCCCCGACGCGCAGGGCGCGCCGGGGAAGAGGAGAGCCTTTCCTTTCGTCTGCGGTCGACGGACGTCAGGGGCTCACGATCGCCGACGCCCAGCCGTCGGCGAAGGCCTGGCCCGATACCGGCAGGTCGATGCTGGTCGGCAGCAGGATCGAGGCGCTGGCGTCGTCGAGCCGCAAATGGTTGCGTCCGGCCGCCGCCGGCAGGCCGATCTTGAGGTTGATGACGGAATTGATCGCCGCCGCAGTGAACGGATCGCCGAAGCCGCAGCCGCTGGCGCGCGGCACCGTGAAGCTGTCGTCGACCTGCGTCGCACCTGCTACGTCGAGGCGGTTGAGCACGCCTTCCGGATAGCCGGCCGGTGTGCCGTCGAGCCGGTAGTAATTGCCGGACGCCGTGCCGGCGACGGCATTCTGCGGGCGCAGCACGATCGGGTTCTGATCCGAGCCGATGTAGCAGTTGGACCCGAGGAAGGGATGCTGCAGGTGGATCTTCACCGGCAGGTTCATGATCGGGACGCCGGTCTGCAGTGCCGCGAAGAGGTCGAACCCGGACGGCACACCGGCCGATTCGAGCGTCGCCAGCACGCGGTTCAGATCGTTGTTGGTAATCAGCCGGCACAGCGGCGCGATCAGCAGATTGTGGCTCGTGCACAGCAGGCCGAGCAGGCCGCCGGGCACTTCGGCCGGATCGGCAAGCACGGCGCCTGTCGGCGGCGGCACGATGGCGTCGATGCCGCTGAACGTGCCGACCGGTACGGACGCGCCGAACTGCACGTTGCTGTGTCCGGCGGTCGCCGGGGCGTTGCCGATCGCGATCGGGCCGAGCTGGATCACGCCCATCGAGCCGATCGCCAGCGAGCCGCCCGGCGAGTCGCTGGCCACGCAGATGCTCTGCGTGGTGACGCCGTCGCTTTCGAGCATCGTCGGATCGTCGACGGCACAGCGGTTGAACGGCGCCCAGCCGCCGTTGAGCGTCGGCGCCGCCTGTGCCGGTGGGGCAAGGAGCGCGGCGGCGCTTGCCGCGAGCAAGGTGCCGAGCAGCGGCAGGGCGGGCCACCAGGATGTGGACCGGGGACGCGGGTTGGTTTTCATGGCATCACGCTCCGTTTACAGCACGTCGAGAAAAAGGACGGCGAGGGCGCCTTGCGGGCCCTCGCCGTGAACCACTCGCGGCATCAGGGCGTCGACGTCAGCAGGCCCGACGGCGTGACGTTGAGCGTGAAGCCGGGGCTCGTGCAGGTGCCGGCCGGCGAGGTGCCGGTCAGCGAGAACGCCGGGATCGTCACCGTGTTGCTGCTGCCGTCGTAGACGCCCGGCACGTCGCCGTCGCAGTAGCCGAGCAGCGTCGTGAAGAGGCGTACGCCGACGAAGGTCAGGTTGACCTTGTTGGTGCCCGGCACGCTGTCGGCGCGGATCGCCCACGGCAGGTTCTGGGCCTGCACGAGATTGCACAGGCTGCTGCCCGGCGTGAACGTCGCCGTGCTGACCTGGGCGATCTGCGTCGCCGGCGGAATCGGGAACGAGGCGATCGCGCCGCTGATGCTGAAGGTGACGTTGCAGGTGACGGGGATGTTGTTCTTCGTGATGCTGGCGCCGCTTCCTGAGGCGCTCCCCGAAGTGGCATTGACGTTGACCGTGCCCGCGAAGGCGGGGGCGGCGACGAGGCCGGCGGCGAGGGCGGTGAGGCCGAGCAGTCGGCTGATGGTGAAAGGCAGTTTCATCGTTGATCTCCAGATAGGCATATGGGTCAGGTCCGGTTCGCGGCGGGTGCCGGAGTCGGTAAAGCCCTGCCAGACGCGGTAGTGGGGTCGATCCGGCGGATCGGTGCGCTGGCGAGGCGTGAGCGTTGTAGAGAGCCCGGTGGCGGGCGGTCAAACGGCGCCGTGTGTGGCCTCGGAGTGTCGAAATATTTCTTTGAATTCTTATTGTTGAACTGCTTGCGAGGCTTCGGAACGGGCTTCGGAGGTGCGCTTTCCCTGCCCCAAAGGACAGGCTGTTTCCGGATGAGCGGTCGTGGCCGGGCCCGGCTGCGCCGCGCCGCCCCGGAGCACGCGCGGGCGCCGGCCTGCCCAAACGGACAGGTGTCCGCGCGGGCCTGCACACCCAATATCCCGGCACCCGGCTGGCCGTATCAGGAAAACCGCCTTTTACGAAAAGAACCCGCCCGACGAGGCGGGCAGCCGACAACCGATCAGAACGCGGGAGGAGAACGGGACATGCAGATCAACAGTCCGGCAGGTGGCGGCGTGCGGAGGCTCGCGCTGGTGTTCGCGGCGGTGCTCGGTACGCCGGTCGCGCAAGCGGCGGATTTCAATTTCAGCGATGAGCAATGGGGCGATTTCCGCTTCAGCTGGAACAATCGCGTGACGCTCGGCGCGGCGATGCGCATGCAGCACCAGGACGAGCGCATCATCGACAAGCAGAACGTGCCGGGCCAGGCGACGTTCTGTGCGGAAACGCCGGCCAGCGTGCCGGGCCTGGAAGGACAGAACGGCGACTGCAAGTCGCTGGCGGGCGATCCGCTGCCGAGCCAGATCCTGCGCAGCGCGCGCGGCGGCTACAACATCAACGGCGACGACGGCGACCTGAACTACGACAAGGGCGATATCACCTACAGCGGTATCTCGCTGCGCTCGACGTTCAGCGGCTCGTGGCGCAATTACACGCTGAAGGTCGGCGGCCTCGGTTTCTACGACCCGGTCAACTACGACTTCAAGACGCATTCGCGCGATCTGGAGTATCCGGGGCGTAATACCGATACCGGTACGGTGCTGCTGCAGCGTTCCGACAAGCGGCCGGCGGACCTGGAGCGGGCGGCCGGCCTGCGCGCGCAGCTGCTGGAAGCCTATATCTCCGGCGTGTTCAAGCTCGGCGGCGAGCACGAGCTGACGCTGGCGGTCGGCCAGCAGTACCTGCGCTGGGGCGAGAGCACCTTCATGCTGTTCAACAACCTGAACCAGATCAATCCGATCTCGGCGCCGCTGTATCGGCTGCCCGGCTCGGAGGTGAAGGACGCCTATCTGCCGACCAATCTCGTCAGCGCGAGCATCGACCTGAGCCCCAAGCTCACGCTCAGCGGCTTTTACCAGCTGCACTGGGCGCCGACCGAGCCGGACGTGGCCGGCACCTTCATGTCGATCTCCGACGTCGCCGGCGGCGGCGACGGTCCGACGCCGATCTATTTGGGGCAGGGTCAGTACCCGGAGGATCCGCTGGGGCAGTACTACCCGACAGTGGCTGATGCGGCCTACACCACCGGCACGCGCACCGCATACCTGCTCGGTGAGCACTACGGGGACCCGCGCAATAGCGGCCAGTTCGGTTTCCGACTCGACTACTACGCGGACTGGCTCAGCGGCGGCACCGAGCTGAGCCTGTACGGCATGAACATCCACAGCCGCCTGCCGTACTACAGCGCCTACGCCTCCATCCAGTCCTGCTTCCATCCCGAAGAGTTCCAGAAGGGTGGAGGGTACGCAGAAGCTTTCAGCAGTTGCATCGATATGTACGGCACCGATTTTAATACGCCGGAAGGATTCGAAGCGCTGCGCCGCTACTACTCGTATCCGGCTGATTCGATGAAGCCCTTTCTCGAATATCCGGAAGACATTCATATCTTTGGTGCCAGCTTCAACACCAATGTCGGCGACTGGTCGCTGGCCGGCGAGATCGCCTACAGCCCGAACCAGCCGGCGCAGATCAGCTATGTCGATGTGACCTACGCGGCGCTCCAGCCGGCGTTCCCGGACACGCCGGAAGATGGCGGCTTCGGCTCCGCTCCCAATATGTTCTTCATCCAGGCGCCGACCAACCGGGTCTACATCCCGGACTACGTGGAAACGCTCTACCGCGGTCACGACGTCGAAGCCGGCGACTACGTAAAGGGCTACGAGCGCCTGAAAGTCGGGCAGATCAGCCTGACCGGCATTCGTATCTTCTCCGGCAGCAACTTCCTGCATGCCGACCAGATCCTGTTCGTCGGCGAGCTGGCCGCGGTCCGGGTCTTCGATCTGCCGTCGATCGACAAGCTGCAGTTCGAGGGCGGTACCGGCCGCAACCTGCACTGGGGCGTCGCGCAGACGGACTACGACCCGAACGCGCCTTATGCGGGCACGCCGGAGAACTTCTATTTCGACCGCCAGGTCAGTCCGCTCGACACCGCCAACCCCGAGCATGCAAGCCGCAAGGACTTCGCCAGCGCCTTCGCCTGGGGCTACCGCGCGCGTCTGACGGCGACCTACAACGACGTGTTCTACGGCGTCGGCCTGGTGCCGGGCATCGAGATCTGGCACGACGTGCACGGCACTTCGATCTCGCCGGGACAGGACTTCGTCGAGGACCGCATCCAGACCACGGTCTCGAACGAATTCAAGTTCACGCAGAACTTCAGCGGCCTGGCGCGCTACGTGATCTTCTCCGGCGGCGGTTATCGCAACCTGCGCATCGACCGCGATTATGCCGAGCTGTCGTTCACCTACGCGTTCTGAACGGGCCGTCGCCGCATACAACTACGAGATCTTTCTGAAGGAGAGCGCCATGCGATTTTCGCGCGCGATGTTGCGTTGGACGATGTGCACGCTGCTGCTGTGCGGCGTGTCGGGACCGGCGGTGGCCAAGGTCAGCGAGGCCGAGGCGGCACAGCTCGGCAAGACGCTGACGCCGCTCGGCGCCGAGCCGGGGCCGAATCAGGACGGCACGATTCCGGCGTGGAAGGGCGCCGCCGTCTTCACGGAGGAGCAGAAGCATTACACCTACGCGCAGCTGGAGAAGCTGCGCAAGACCGATCCGGACCGCCTGAACATGACGCGGACCGCGCAGGGCGAGGCGGTCGACAAGCCGCTGTTCACGATCACGGCGCAGAACTACACGCAGTACGCCGAGCATCTGAGCGCCGGTCACCAGGAGATGTTCCGGCGCTATCCGGACTACAAGATGATCGTCTATCCGTCGGTGCGCGGGCATTTCGCGCCGGAGGAGATCAACGAAGCGGTGAAGTACAACGCGACGCACGCCGAGCTGGACGGCACCGACGACATCAGCGGCGCACGCCTGGCGACGCCGTTCCCGATTCCGAAGAACGGCGCCGAGGTGATGTGGAACAACCGCCTGAAGTTCCGCGGCGTGTCGGCGGTGCGGCGCTACAACAATCAGGCGATCGTCGACGCCGACGGCAGCTTCCAGATCTCCAAGCTGATCGAGGACGTGCGCTTCGAGTACGGCAACCTCAAGGACAAGAGCCGCGAGAACAACGTCATCGTCTACTACCTGCAGCGCACGCTGTCGCCGGCGCGCGTCGCCGGGCAGATCACGCTGGTGCACGAGATCTTCGGCAAGGGCACCAGCGGCCGCAACGCGTGGATCTACAACCCGGGTCTGGCGCGTGTGAACCGCGCGCCGGAAGTCGGTTTCGACAATCCCTCGCTCGGGTCGGACGGCCTGCAGTTCAACGACCAGATCGACATGTTCAACGGCTCGCTGTCGCGCTACGACTGGAAGCTGATCGGTAAGCGGGAGATCTACATCCCCTACAACGCGTACACGATGAGCGACCCGCGCTACAAGTACAAGGACATCATCCGCAAGGGGCACATCAACCAGGATCTGGCGCGCTATGAACTGCACCGCGTCTGGGTCGTCGAGGCCAACCTGCGTCCGGGCCACGCGCACCAGTTCAAGCGCCGCACCTTCTATCTCGACGAGGACTCCTGGACCCTGTCGCTGGTCGACTGCTACGACAATCGCGACAAGCTGTGGAAGCTGCAGGAAGGTCACGTCATCACGCTGCCGTTCCTGCCTGGTTCGACCACCGTTCCGGAAGTGATCTATGACCTGCAGAGCGGTCGCTACTTCATCACGGCGATGGTCAACGAAGACAACGTCAACAACTTCGAGCTGAGCTTCGACCGCGAGTACTTCCTGCCGAAGAACCTGCGCAGCCTCGGCGAGCGCCGCTGAAGCGCAACGACGGAACGAAGATGGACGATCGCATGAAGCGAAGAAGTCTTGCGGCGCTGGTCGTGGCCGCGGTCTGGTTCGCCGCCGGCGCGGCGCGTGCCGATGATCCAGCGCAGGACCCGGCGCAGGCGCAGCGGGCGCCGCGCCCGGCGCTGATGGCGCCGCTCGCGGCGTCCGCGCCGCTGCTGGATCTGGCGCGGGCCGGACGGCGGCTGGTGGCGGTCGGCGCGCGCGGCAACATTGTGGTCTCGGACGACGGCCGCGACTGGCAGCAGGTGCACAGCCCGGTCGACGTGATGCTGACGCGCGTGTTCTTCCTCGACGCGCGCCGGGGCTGGGCGGTCGGCTACGACGGCGCGATCCTGCAAACCGGCGACGGCGGGCGGCACTGGTCGGTGCAGCGCTGGGTGCCGGACCGCGGTCCGCTGTACGACGTACTGTTTCTCGATGCGCAGCGCGGCTTCGCGGTCGGCAGCTATGGAGCGCTGCTGCGCAGCGACGACGGCGGCGCGCACTGGCAGGAGATCGACAGCCCGATCCGCGAGCCGGGCCTGCACTTCAACGCGATCGCGCGGCTTGCCGACGGCACGCTGTTCATCGCCGGCGAGCGCGGCATGCTGGCGCGTTCGGCCGACGAGGGGGCGAGCTGGACGATGCTGGATTCGCCGTACCGCGGCTCGATGTTCGGCGTGCTGCCGAGCGGCGCGCACGGCGCGATGATCTTCGGTCTGCGCGGCTCGATCTACGTCACCGACGACGCGCGCGCGGTGCGCAGCATCGCCGTCGACGGCTGGGACGAATTCGACCGCGAGACGGTGAGCGATCCGGCGGCGCTCGCCGCACTCGGCTGGCGGCACGTGGACAGTCCGTCGCACGAGAGTCTGTTCCGCGGCATCGCCGACGGCGATCAGGCGCTGCTGACCGGCGTCAACGGCGTCGTGCTGCAGGTGCCGGCCGATGGCGGCCCGGTGCGGGCGCTGGCCAGCGCCGAGAACGAAACGCTGTCGGGGCTGCAGCCGTTCGACGGACAGTGGATCGCCGTCGGCCTGCGCGGCGCGCGCGCGCTGCCGGTGGTCGCCGCCACGAGCCCGCGACTGGCGACGGCGGGAGCGAAGCCATGAGCGGGCCGGGCATGTCGCAGAACTCGGTGGCGCGGCACATCCTGCGCCTCGTCGAGCCGATCATCTTCGGTCACCGGCGGGCGCTGCTGATCGTGCTCGGCGTGGCGACGCTGCTGCTGGCCTGGCAGGCGTCGATGCTCAAGCCGCAGGCCGGCTGGCTGAAGATGGTGCCGCAACAGCATCCGTACATGCAGGTCTTCCTCAAGCACTACGCCAGCTTCGGCGGCGCCAACACCATCGTCGTTGCGCTCAAGGCCCGGCACGGCACCATTTACGAACCGCAGTTCATGGATCGACTGCGCCAGGTCACCGATGCGGTGTTCTTCGTGCCCGGTGTCGACCGCTCGCGCGTCAAGTCGATCTTCACGCCGAACACGATCTACGTCGACGTGATCGAGGACGGGCTTGCCGGCGCCACCGTCGTGCCCGGCGACTACGCGCCGACGCCGGAGATGGTCCAGCGCATTCGCGCCAACGTCGGCAAGGCCAACGTCATCGGCCGCCTGGTATCGGAAGACGAAACCTCGGCGCTGGTGCTGGCCGAACTGCAGGATCTCGATCCGGTCAGCCGCGCGCCGCTCGACTACGTCGCCGTCGGCCGGCAGCTCGAAAAGATCCGCGAGCAGTTCGAGGACGACCGGGTCAGCGTCGAGATCATCGGCTTCGCCAAGGTCGTGCACGACATGACCGAGGCCTCGGTCGAGGTGGCGATGTTCTTCGTCGTCGCGCTGCTGTGCATGGCGCTGCTGCTGTGGATCTACATCGGCTCGCTGTCGCTGGCGATGATCGTGCTGCTGACCTCGCTGGTCGCCTGCGTCTGGGAGCTGGGCCTGCTGCACCTCGTCGGCTACGGGCTCGATCCGTTCGCGATGCTGGTGCCGTTCCTGATCATGGCGGTTTCGGTCAGCCACGGCGTGCAGTACGTCAACGCCTGGGCCAACGAGATCTCGACACGTGGCGCGACCGGCTACCAGGCCTCGCTGGCGACCTTCCGCGCGCTGGCGATCCCCGGCGTGGTGGCGCTGCTGACCAACGTCGCCGGCTTCTCGACGATCTACCTGATCGACATCGACGTGATCCGCGAGATGTCGATCAACGCCGCGTTCGGCATGGCCGGCGTGATTCTCGTCAACAAGGCCTTGCTGCCGGCGGTGCTGTCGTATCTGCGCCTGCCGAACGTCGAGAAGTTCCGCCATGCGCAGGCGGTGCGCGAGCGCATCGGCGACGCGGTGTTCCGGCGCATGTCGGTGCTGACCGAGCGCGGTCCGGCGATCGCCGTGATCTGCGTCTGCATCGGCCTCGCCGTCTACGGCGCGCTGCGCTATCCGCAGGTGCAGATCGGCGATACCACCGAGGGCGTGCCGGAGCTGCGTCCGGACTCGCGCTTCAACCGCGACGCCCGGCAGATCGCGCGCGACTTCTGGCTCAGCACCGATATCTTCACGGTGGTGGCGGAGACTTTTCCGGACGCCTGCATCGACTATCGGGCGATGGCCGAGATCGACCGCTTCGCCTGGTATCTGCGTAACACCGCGGGCGTGCGCGACGTGTTCACGCTGTTCGATATGTCGAAGCTCGCCTATGCCGGCCTCAACGAGGGGCGTCTCAACGCGCAGGTGATTCCGCGCGACAAGTACTCGCTGGCGCAGTCGACGGCGCTGGTGCCGACCACCACCGGCCTGCTGAACAAGGATTGCAGCGCGCTGGCGATCCAGGCCTACACGACCGACCACAAGGCCTCGACCCTGGCCGGCATCGTCGAAGCCGTGAAGCGCTACGAGGCGGGCGAGAACCAGGACCGCCGCGTGCAGTTCCGGCTGGCGTCCGGCAACAACGGCGTGATGGCGGCGACCAACGAGGAGGTGCGCCGCAACGAGCTGCCGGTGGTGATCTACGTGTACGCGGTGGTGCTGCTGTTCCTGTGGCTGTCGTTCCGCACCGTGTCCGGCGTGCTCTGCGTCGGCCTGCCGCTGGCGCTGGTGACGCTGCTCGGCTACGCGCTGATGGTCGAGATGGGCATCGGCCTGAAGGTGGCGACGCTGCCGGTGCTGGCTTTCGCCTGCGGCATCGGCGTCGACTACGGCATCTACAGCTATTCGACGGTCGCCGCCGGCATGCGGCGCGGCCTGAGCCTGCGCGACGCCTATTACGAGAAGATGCGTTCGACCGGCAAGGCGACGCTGTTCACCGGCGTCGGCCTGGCCAGCGGCGTGGCGATGTGGATCTTCTCCAAGCTGCAATTCCAGCGCGACATGGGCATCCTGCTGGTGTTCGGCTTCACCGCCAACATGATCGGCGCGATCGTCGTGCTGCCGGCGCTGGCGCACTTCCTGGCGCGCGAGGAATACCGGCACCGCAACAAGGACCTCACGGTCGGCGCCGAGGAGGCTTTCCAGCCGCGCTAGCGCCGTCGCTCAGAGCAGGATCAGCGTGCCGAGCGCCAGCAGGCTGAAGAAGCCGCAGACGTCGGTGAAGGTGGTCAGGATCACGCTGCCGGCGAGCGCCGGGTCGACGCCGAAGCGCTTGAGCGTCAGCGGCACGAAGATGCCGGCGAGCGCGGCGACGGTCTGGTTGATGACGATGGCCAGACCGACGACCAGCGCGAGCATCGGATCGCGGAACCACAGCCAGGCGGTGGCGCCGACCACCGCGGCCCACAGCACGCCGTTGACCAGCGCCACGGCGAGCTCCTTGCGCAGCAGCGGCCGCCAGTTGTGGTAGCCGATCTGGCCGAGCGCGAGGCCGCGGATCATCAGTGTCAGGGTCTGGCTGCCGCCGATGCCGCCCATGCTGGCGACCACCGGCATCAGCACGGCGAGCGCGACGACGCGGCTGATCGTGCCCTGGAACAGATCGACGACGGAGGACGCGAGGAAGGCGGTCAGCAGATTGATGCCGAGCCAGATCGCGCGGCGCCGCGCGGCGCCGCGCACCGGCGCGAAGATATCCTCGTCCTCGTGCAGGCCGGCCATCGACAGCAGCTTGTGCTCGGCGTCGCGGCGGATGACGTCGACGACGTCGTCGACGGTGATGCGGCCGATCAGGCGGTTGCGTTCGTCGACCACCGGCGCCGACACCAGGTCGGCGTCCTGGAAGCGCTGCGCGACACGCTCGTCGGGCAGTGAGGCCGGCATCGTCTCGCGTTCACGCTCCATCACGTTCGACACCAGCTCCTCCTGGCCGCGCGTGAGGATGCGCGCCAGCGGCAGCGCGCCGAGGTAGTGGCTGTAGCGGTCGACGACGTACAGCGCGTCGGTGTGATTCGGCAGCTCGCCGCGCAGGCGCAGGTAGCGCTGCACGACGTCGAGCGTGACGTCGGGGCGCACCGTCACCGTGTCGGTGTTCATCAGGCCGCCGGCGGTGTCGGGCTCGTAGGCGAGCACCGATTCGAGGCGCGCGCGGTCGTCGGCGTCGAGCGCCTGGAGCACCCGCTGCGTGACCGTTTCCGGCAGGTGTTCGACGAAGTCGGCGAGGTCGTCGATGTCGAGTTCGCCGGCGGCGGCGACCAGCTCGTTGACGTCCATCTGCCGGATCAGCTCGGCACGGACGTCCTCGCCCAGATGCAGCAGCACCTCGCCGTCGTCCTCCGGGCTGACCATGTTCCAGACGATCGCGCGCTGCCGCGGCGGCAGCGATTCGAGCAGGCCGGCGATCTCGGCCGGGTTGAGCGCGTGCAGCGCGCGGCGCGCCGGCAGCAGGCGGCCGCTGGCCAGCCGCTCACGCAGCAGCGCTACCGCAGCGGTCGATTGCTCGTGCTCGGACATCGGGCCTCCGGAAGAACCGCGCACAGCTTAAGAAGACGTGCTTGACCGCCATCTGAACCGGGATGGCCGGCTGGCACCGCCGGACGAGTCGCCGTCGCCGGCGACGGCGCGAAAGCGGGCGCGAGCATGCCGTAAGACATCGGACTTGTCGAAAGGTTTTTGAGCGCATGCGCGCGCCGCTCGGGCGGCCGGCGAGCGGGCGGCGCGTGCCGCCGCAAGGACGCGCCGCCGGCGCTCGCGGCGGCTTTCCGCGGCCGCCGTCGTGGCGGCAAAAAGACGGTGCGCGGCTGTCGATCCGCGACGCCGTCGTTCGACGTGTCAGTGAATCAGGCCCAACGGAGACACGACATGCAGATCTACTGGATCGAGGCCCAGGCACCCCGGCGCGTGCTGGCGCTGGCCAGGCACCTCGGCATCGACGCCGAGTTCGTCGAGCAGGACCTCAGGGCGGGCGCGCTGAAAGCGCCCGGCTACCTCGCGCTGAACCCCAACGGCAAGGCGCCGGTCCTCGTCGATGGCGACACCGTGCTGTGGGAGTCGTCGGCGATCATGGCCTATCTGCGCGTCAAGGCCGGCTCCGACCTGTGGCCAGCAGACGATCCGGCCGGGCAGGTCGAGCTGCTGCGCTGGCTGTCGTGGAACGACCAGCACTGGGCGCCGGCCGTCGCGCCGTTCTACTTCGAGCATGTGGTGAAGTCGACGTTCGGGTTCGGACCGCCGGACCGCGACGCCCTGCCGGCCGCGGTAGCGGACTTCAGCCGCTACGCCAAAGTCCTCGACGCCCATCTTGCCGGCCGCGACCACGTCGCGCTGAACCGTCTGACGATCGCCGATTTCCAGCTCGCGTCGATGGCCGCGCACTGGCGCGAGTCCGAGATGCCGATGGCCGAATTCGGCAATATCATCCGCTGGCTCGATGGCCTGATGCGGATTCCGGCGTGGGCGCAGCCGTGGCCGGCCTGACGATGAACGACAGCGGTCTTCACCGCGCATTCAAACATCCGCTGGCATGCTGCGTCCCGCCGCCGCATGCGGCGCCGACCCGGGAGCGGAGCGATGACGAGCAGAGCGACGGCGGTTGCAGCACTGATGATGGTCGCGGCGATGCTGGGCGCCTGCCGCCAGCGCGAAGCGCCGGCATCGACACCGGCACTGGCACCGGCACAGGCCGCAGACCCCGCCGCCTTGCCGTCGGCGCCGCCGTCCCTGCAGGCCTGGCTCGGGCAATGGAACGGGCCGGAGGGGACGTTCCTGAAACTCGCCGCCGACGGTTCGGGTTACAAGGTGACGATCGCCAACCTCGACGGCCCGAAGAATTACGCGGGCCGCCAGACCGGTGATCACATCGAATTCGAGCGCGACGGCGTCACCGAAACGATACGTGCAACCGACGGCCAGGCGACCGGCATGAAATGGCTGCTCGACAGGCAGCGCTGCCTGACGGTCAAGCCGGGCGAGGGCTACTGTCGCGACTGACGGCGGCGTTGTGCGCGCCTCACACCGTCAGGTGCTGCCGCACGATCTCGTCGCTGAGGCCGGCGATCGGTCCGCCGGCAACAAGCCGTCCCTTGTCGAGCACGCGGAACTCGCTGGCGACGCGGCGGGCGAACGGCAGCTTCTGTTCGACGATCAGCACGCTCAGTCCGGTTTCGCGATTGAGGCGTATCAGCAGATCGCCGATCTCGTGAACGATGTTGGGCTGGATGCCTTCGCAGGGCTCGTCGAGGATCAGCAGCCTGGGCTGCAGCAGCAGCGCGCGGCCGATCGCCAGCTGCTGTTGCTGGCCGCCGGAGAGATCGCCGCCGCGGCGGCGCAGCATCTGCTTGAGCACGGGGAAGGTCGCGTAAACGCGTTCGAGCGCGTCAGGCGGGCGTTCGCGTCTGGCGATCAGGCCCATGCGCAGATTCTCTTCGACACTGAGCTGGCTGAAGATCTCGCGGCCCTGCGGCACGAAGCCGATGCCGAGTGCGGCGCGCTGTTCGGCGCCGAGCGTGCGCAGCTCGGTGCCGCCGTCGTAGACGATCTGTCCGGATGCGGTGCCGACCAGGCCCATCACGCTGCGCAGCAGCGTGGTCTTGCCCATGCCGTTGCGGCCCATCAGACAGGTGATCGAGCCGCGCGCGACGTCGAGGTCGACATCCCACAAGGTGTGGCTGCCGCCGTAGAACTGGTTCAGCGACTTGATCTGCAGGATGGCTGTGGTTTCGCTCATGGTGTCCATTCCCGGTCCGTCACTCGCCAAGGTAGACCTCGACGACGCGCGGGTTCGCCTGGACTTGGTCGATCGAGCCTTCGGCCAGCACGCTGCCTTCGTGCAGAACGGTGACGGTGCGCGCGATCGAGCGCACGAAGTCCATGTCGTGTTCGACGACGACGACCGAGCGCGTGCCGGCCAGCGAGGTCAGCAGCTGCGCGGTGCGCTCGGTTTCCTGCGGCGTCATGCCGGCGACCGGTTCGTCGACCAGCAGCAACTGCGGGTCCTGCATCAGCAGCATGCCGATCTCCAGCCACTGCTTCTGGCCGTGCGAGAGACTGCCGGCGATCGCATCTCGACGTTCGCGCAGACCGATGGTGGCGAGCACGTCATCGATCTTGTCGATCTGCGATGGCGTGAGCCTGGCGCGCAGCAGCTTCCACGGCGAGCGTGTACCGGCCATCGCCAGTTCGAGGTTCTCGAACACCGTGTGATTCGGGAACACCGTCGGCTTCTGGAACTTGCGGCCGATGCCGGCCTGCGCGATCGCCGGCTCGCTGAGCGTCAGCAGATCGATGGTCTGACCGAACCAGGCCGAGCCGCTGTCGGGCCGCGTCTTGCCGGTGATGACGTCCATCATCGTCGTCTTGCCGGCACCATTCGGGCCGATGATGCAGCGCAGCTCGCCGACCTCGATGTAAAGGTTCAGCTTGTTGAGCGCCTTGAAGCCGTCGAAGCTGACGCTGACATCTTCGACATAGAGGATGATGTTGTTGGCGATGTCGACTTTCGGTTGCGACGAGCGACGGCCGAGATATTGCCGCTTCGAGCCTCTCATGCCGAAGCCTCCTTCAGCGACGCCGCTTTCGTGAGGCGTGTCTGCCACTGCGCGATCAGGCCGACGATGCCCTTCGGCAGGAACAGGGTGACGCCGACGAACAGGCCGCCGAGTGCGAACAGCCAGACCTCGGGCAGTGCGGCAGTGAAATAGGTCTTCGCGTAATTGACGAGCAGCGCGCCGAGCGCGGCGCCGTACAGCGTGCCGCGACCGCCGACGGCGACCCACACGACGATCTCGATGGCGTTGATCGGTGCGAACTCGCTCGGATTGATGATGCCGACCTGCGGCACGTACAGGGCGCCGGCGACGGCGGCGAGCAGGGCCGAGAACACCCAGACCCAGAGCTTCACGTTCTCGACGCGATAGCCGATGAAGCGCGCGCGGCTCTCGGCATCGCGCACCGCCTCGATGACGCGGCCGAGACGCGAGGCGATCACAGCGCGGCAGGCTGCGTAGGCCAGACCAAGGGCTATCGCCGAAGCGAGGAACAGCGCGATCCGCACGCCGGACGACTGCAGATCGAAGCCGAGCAGATCCTTGAAGTCGGTGAGGCCGTTGTTGCCGCCGAAGCCCATTTCGTTGCGGAAGAAGGCGAGCAGCAGCGCGTAGGTCAGCGCTTGCGTGATGATCGACAGGTACACGCCGGTGACGCGCGAGCGGAACGCGAACCAGCCGAAGGCATAGGCGAGCAGCCCGGGCACGAACAGCATCATCAGCATCGCGAACCAGAACATGTCCATGCCGTGCCAGAACCACGGCAGTTCCTTCCAGTTGAGGAACACCATGAAGTCCGGCAGCAGCGCGTCGCCGTAGACGCCGCGCGCGCCGATCTGACGCATCAGGTACATGCCCATGGCGTAGCCGCCGAGCGCGAAGAACGCGGTGTGGCCGAGACTGAGGATGCCGCAGTAGCCCCAGACCAGATCGACGGCGATCGCCAGCAGCGCGTAGCACATGTACTTGCCGAGCAGCGCGACGGTGTACGTCGGCACGTGCAGGGCGGAGCCATCGGCGACGCCGAGATTGAGGAGGGGCACGAACACGGCGGCGAGCAGCAGCACGATGTAGAACGCGCGACTGCCGCGTTCGGCCCAGAGCAGACGGAGGAGAGAGTGGTTCATGCTTCGCGGCTTCTTCTTTTGCGGTCATTCCCGCGAAGGCGGGCATCCAGGGATCGGGTATTGCGCGTGACGAACGTGCGCGCCGGATGCCCGCTTGCGCGGCAATGACGTGAAAAGGATGGACGGTTGTGGCGCATCTCAGCCCTCCGCAGCACGGCCTTTCTGCGGGAAAAGACCGCGCGGCCGCCGCTGGATGAAGAGGATCAGGAACACCAGTACGAGAATCTTCGCCATCACCGCGCCGGTATGCGGTTCGAGCAGCTTGCTGACGACGCCGAGCGACATGCCGCTGATCAGCGTGCCCCACAGACTGCCGACGCCGCCGAAGACGACGACCATGAACGAATCGATGATGTAGCTCTGGCCGAGATTGGGGCCGACGTTGGTGAGCTGCGACAGCGCCACGCCGGCGACGCCGGCGACACCGGAGCCGAGGCCGAAAGTTGCGGCGTCGATCCATTCGCTGCGCACGCCCATCGCGCGTGCCATCGCGCGGTTCTGCGAGACGGCGCGAACCTTGAGGCCGAGCGAAGTGCGCTTCAGCACCAGCTGCAGCGCGAGGAACACCAGCAGCATGAAGAAGACGATGTAGAGGCGATTCCAGGTCAGCGACAGCGCGTCGTTGATGACCAGCGATCCGCTCATGAATTCCGGCGTCGACACCGAGCGGTTCAGCGGCGAGAAGACGCTGCGGACCAGCTGCTGCAGAACCAGCGACAGACCGAAGGTGGCGAGTAGCGTTTCGAGCGGGCGTCCGTAGAGGAAGCGCACGATGCCGCGCTCGATCGCGATGCCGGCGGCGCCGGCGACGATGAAGGCCATCGGGATCGCCAGCAGCGTCGCCGCGGTGATGTGCTGCGGCATCAGCTGCTGCATCACGTAGGCCGTGTAGGCGCCGAGCATCATCAGCTCGCCGTGCGCCATGTTGATGACGCCCATGACGCCGAAGGTGATCGCCAGCCCGATCGCCGACAACACCAGCACCGAGCCGAGCGAGAGACCGAAGAAGAGGGTCTCGACGCCGCCGTACAGGGCGCGCTGGTTGTCGATGCGATGGATGGCCGCGTCGGCCGCCATGAGCACGCGCTCGTCGGGCTCGCGGCGCTTGCCGCTGCCGTCGTCGGCGACCAGCGATTGCAGGGCGTTGTAGACATCGGGGCTCAGCTCGCCGGACAGGCGCTGCACGGCGGCGAGCCGCGTGTCGGCGCTGTCGCTCGCAAGATCGGCGACGGCGAGGCCGACGTCGATCGCATCGCGCACCTTGCTGTCGGTCTCCGCATCCCGGCGTGCGCGCAGTGCGGCGATCGCCGGCGCGTCGAGATTGCGCAGTGCTTCGTTGACGGCGGCGAGGCGCTTGTCGGGATCGGCGTCGGCGAGATCGAGTCGCGCGAGCAGGCCCTTCAGTGCCTTGCGCAGCTTGTTGTTGCTGCCGATCTTCGTCAGAGCCGCGCTCGCGGCGCTGCCGAGCGCGGCGCCGCTCAGCGGATCGCGGAGTGCCACCGTCTCGCCCTCGCCCTCGCCGTCGACGACCACGACGCGCTGATTCGCATCGCTGTACAGGCGGCCTTCGAGCAGGGCGCGCAGGGCGGGGCCGGCTTGCGCGCCGGCGCTCTGCACGAGCTGCTCGGCGATTGCCTGCTTGTCGGCGTAGCCGGCATCGGGCAGGGCGGCGAGCAGGGTCGCAGGATCGTGGATTTCGCTGATCGCCGGTGCCTCGGCGGGGCTCTCGTCCTGCGCGGCGGCAGGGCCGACACACAACGCAAGACCGAGCGCGCCCGCGCGCAGGATCGTTCGGAATTTTGATGAAGCAGTCACGTCATGTATCCCGGTGTGGCTGACAACCCTTCCGCTGGCCGGAAGCCGCCATTGCGAGGAGCGCAGCGACGAAGCAATCCGGCGACACGGCCCGATCAGGCCGTGCACCGGATTGCTTCGCTACGCTCGCAATGACGTTTCCTTTGTCGTGCGTGAATGGCCTAGAAGTTCTGACCCGAGCACTTCTTGGTGGTCTTGTTGTAGTTGCCGCACTTCAGGGTCACCCAGTCGGCTTCGATATCCTTGCTGCCCGGCAGGAAGTCCGACCACGCATCGCCCGGCACTTCGCTCTTGGTCTTCCAGACCACATCGAACTGGCCGTCGTCGCGCACTTCGCCGATGTACACCGGCTTGGTGATGTGATGGTTCGGCAGCACCTTGGCGACACCGCCGGTGAGGTTCGGCGTCTCCAGGCCCGGCAGCGTGTCGATGACCTTGGTGGTATCGGTGGTGCCCGCCTTTTCGACGGCCTTCACCCAGAGCTTGAAGCCGATCACCGTTGCTTCCATCGGATCGTTGAAGGTGCGCTTGTCGTTCTTGATGAACTTGTGCCACTGCGCGATCGCGGCCTTGTTCGCCGGCGTGTCGATCGACTCGAAGTAGTTCCACGCGGCGAGATGGCCGACCAGTGGCTTGGTGTCGAGACCGGCGAGCTCTTCCTCGCCGACCGAGAACGCCACGACCGGAATGTCTTCGGCTGAGATCTTCTGGTTCCCGAGTTCCTTGTAGAACGGCACGTTGGCGTCGCCGTTGATCGTCGAGACGACCGCCGTCTTCTTGCCGGCCGAACCGAAGGTCTTGATCTTCGACACTTCGCTCTGCCAGTCGGAGAAGCCGAACGGCGTGTAGTTGATCATGATGTCGCTCGCCGCCACGCCCTTGGCCTTCAGATAGGCTTCGAGGATCTTGTTGGTCGTGCGCGGATAGACGTAGTCGGTGCCTTCGAGCACCCAGCGCTTCACGCCGACGTCCTTCATCAGGTAGTCGACGGCCGGGATCGCCTGCTGGTTCGGCGCGGCGCCGGTGTAGAAGACGTTCCTGCTCGACTCTTCACCTTCGTACTGCACCGGATAGAACAGCAGGCCGTTCAGTTCCTCGACGACCGGCAGCACGCTCTTGCGCGACACCGAGGTCCAGCAGCCGAAGATCACGTCGACGTGATCCTTGGCGAGCAGCTCGCGCGCCTTCTCGGCGAACAGCGGCCAGTTCGATGCCGGATCGACGACCACCGGCTCCAGCTTCTTGCCGAGGATTCCACCCTTTTTGTTCTGCTCGTCGATCATCATCAGGACGGTGTCCTTCAGCGTGGTCTCCGAGATCGCCATCGTGCCCGACAGCGAGTGCAGCACGCCGACCTTGATGGTGTCGGCGGCCTGCGCGCTCAGCGACAGGCCGAGCAGCAGCGGCGCGGCGGCCATCGTGATCGCGCTGCGAATGAAGTTCCTGCGTTCCATGTCTTGTGTGCTCCTGAGTCGTGGTGATGGCGATCAGATCTGCAGCTGCAGGCCGATGCCGATCTGCGTCGAATCGCCCGCCGCGTGCGTGTAGTTGCTGTCGATGTAGAACAGGCTGATGCGTGCGTTGAATGTCTTGATCACGTAGTTGACGTCGAACTCGGTGGTGTTCAGGTCGACGTCCTGGCCGGGCAGGTCGTAGGTGTTCGAACCGTATTTTCCGAGCAGCTGGATCTGGCCGATACCGATCTTCTGCGGGAACAGATACGCGGCGAGGCCGAACCAGCCGTCGCTCGAATCGAGGCCGGCGGCGCTGTAGCCGTAGCCCGCGAACGGGAAGTCGTAGTGCGCGTATTCGCCTTCGAGGCTGACCACGCCGCCACCGGCGATCTTCTTTTCGAGCAGACCGTCGACCGTTACGCCCATGTCGCCATCGACGCCCTGTGCGGCGACGCCGAGCGCGAGGATGTCCTTGGCGCCGTAGTAGGTGCTGTTGAGGTAATAGCCCGACTCGGCGTCCCAGAAGTCGTATTGCACGCGGCCGGCGAGGACGACCTTGCTGCCGTCACCCGAAGCAGCGTTGGTCGACGGCACATCGAAGACGCCGGCCGACACTTTGAGCTTGTCGAAGTCGCCCCAGTAGGCGACGCCGTTGTCGCGGCCGGCGGCATAGAAGGGATAGCCGTCCTCGATGCCATCGACGGCGAAGCCCCAGTTGTTGGCGTAATACGGGCCGTGCAGGTTGGCGCGGTCGCTCGGCGGCAGGAAGCGGCCGGCCCAGATGTTCAGGCCCGGCGAGAACTCGAAGCGGCCGATCGCGTCGATCACCTGTACCTTGCTGTCGGCGGTGTCGGCGCCGTTGTACTCGGTGTTGAAGGTGAACTTGATCTGGTCGGTGACGGCGCCGCTGATGTAGAGGCGTGCGCTGTTCAGCGTGAAATCGTTCGGTTTTTCGTCGCTGCCCTCGACGTCGGTATTGGTGAAGCTGGTGCGCAGGCCGGCACCGATCGACAGCGGCGGCAGCGTGACGTCGGCGGCAAAGGCCGGCGCAGCGCCGCAGACGGCCGCCAGCAACGGCAGCCAGCGCGCGGCCTGCATCGCTATCGCGATCGGACGGCGTCGCGACGAGATCGCGGCCCCTTCCGTGGTCACATCGTTCATCGTGTATCCCCTATGCATGAGTCCCACCCGGACGAGAATTCGGCCGGTCGAATCGACGTTGATGACGACCGGGCAATTCAGGCTAGGCAGGCGACCGGGGGCGCGGTATGGGGCATTTGACGTAGCGCGGCACTCGCTGCGGCGATGCGCTTTTCGCAGGCGTTTGGATCCACGCTAACGCTGTGCGGCCGCTCTGCCCATGGGGTATTTGACGTAAGGGCGCTGCCGGCGCCCGGTGCGATCATCGCCACGGACATTTCTCATCCCCGGCATAAGGCTTGTACGACATCGCCGGCCGGGTCTTGCGGAGCAGCGCGCACCGCCGCCGCGTGGCGCCGGCCTCGGCATCGGGTACGCTGCACAATGCAGGAGCCGGTGGCTCGCGCGTGCCGCCGGCATGCTGACGATGGCGGGAGGTTTGGCATACGCGTGCGCCTGACGCACGGCGACGGACGGAGCGACTCGGCGTGGGAGGGGGCGTGGCAACGAAGGGGGAATCGGGCGCGGCGGCGAAGGCGGGGGCGACGCCACGTCAGCGCATCGTTCGCGAACGGCGCCAGTACAACAAGTGGGCCGCGAGCCAGACGCTCGAGGACTACGCGCTGCGCTACACCGCCGAGAAGGCGCGCAAGCGCGGCTCGTTCGTCATCGCCAGCACCGCGCTCGGCGCGATCTCGTTCCTTGCCTGCGAGGCGATCGGCGGCAGTCTGACACTGCAGTTTGGTTTCGCCAATGCGATGTGGGCGATCGCCGTGGTCTGTGCGCTGATGTTCGTCATCGGCCTGCCGATCGCGACCTATGCAGCGCGTTACGGTCTCGACATCGATCTGCTGACGCGCGGCGCCGGCTTCGGCTACATGGGCTCGACGATCACCTCGCTGATCTACGCCTCGTTCACTTTCCTGCTGTTCTCGATCGAAGCCAGCATCATGTCGCAGGCCCTGCACATGGTGACCGGCATGCCGCTGTGGATCGCGCATCTGGTCAGCGCGCTGGTCATCATCCCGATCGCGATCTACGGCATCAGCCTGATCAGCCGCGTGCAGCTGTGGACGCAGCCGGTATGGCTGATCCTGCAGCTCGCGCCGCTGGCCTGGCTGCTGATCTATCACCGTGACGAGCTGGCCGATCTCGGCCACTTCGGCGGCACGCACGGCAGCGCCGGCGGGGCGTTCGACATCTCGCTGTTCGCGATCGCCGCATCGACGCTGCTGTCGCTGCTGCCGCAGATCGGCGAGCAGGCCGATTACCTGCGTTTCCTGCCGGACCGTCGCCGCGTCGGCAACTGGCGCTGGTGGAGTGCGCTGCTGACGACCGGGCCGGGCTGGGTGTTCATGGGCGGCCTCAAGCTCGCTGCCGGCGGCCTGCTCGCGTACTTCGCGCTGCAGAACGGCGTGCCGGCCGAGGAGGCGGCGCAGCCGGTGCAGATGTTCTTCGTCGCCTTTCGCGAGATGCTCGGCTCGCCGACGACCGCGCTGCTGCTGACCGGCGTATTCATCGTCACCTGCCAGATCAAGATCAACGTCACCAACGCCTACGCCGGCTCGATCGCGTGGTCGAACTTCTTCTCGCGGCTGACGCACGCGCATCCGGGCCGCGTCGTCTGGCTGGTGTTCAACGTCCTGCTCGCGCTGCTGCTGATGGAGATCGGCATCGTGCGCGTGATCGAGGGCATCCTCGTGCTGTACGCGAACTTCGCGGTCGGCTGGATCGGCGCGCTGACGGCCGATCTCGTCGTCAATAAGCCGCTGAAGCTATCGCCGTCGTTCATCGAGTTCAAGCGTGCGCATCTGTACGACATCAATCCGGTCGGCGTCGGCAGCATGCTGGCGTCGATCGCCGTGTCGGCGGCGGCGTTCTTCGGTTGGTTCGGGCCGCTGCCGCAGGTGCTGTCGCCGTTCATCGGCTTCGGCGTCGCCTTCGTGCTGGCACCGCTGATCGCGATCGCCACGCGCGGCCGTTATTACCTCGCACGCCAGCCGGATGATCTTCCGGGCGAGCACGAAATCCGCTGCGTGATCTGCGAGAACCGCTTCGAGCGCAGCGACATGGCGATGTGCCCGGCCTACAGCGGGCCGATCTGTTCGCTGTGCTGCACGTTGGAAGCGCGCTGCCACGATGTCTGCAAGGAAGACAGCCGCTTTGGCCAGCAGATCGCGCGCGTGCTCGGCAATATCCTGCCGCAGCGGCTCGGCCGCTCGGTGCGTCTGGCCAGCATCGGGCACTTCCTCGGCATCCTGTTCCTGTTCACGCTGGCGGTCGGCTGCCTGCTGTCATTCATCTACCTGCAGTACGCCGCCGTTGCGCCCGGGGCGCGCACGGTGATCGGCAACACGCTGTGGATCGTCTTCCTCAGCCTGCTGATCATCTCCGGCGTCGCTTCGTGGCTGCTGGTCCTCGCGCAAGAAAGCCGCAACGCCGCACTCGGCGAATCGGCGCGGCAGACGACGATGCTGATGGACGAGATCGAAGCGCACGAGCGTACCGACGCCGCGCTGCAGAAAGCCAAGGAAACCGCCGAGGCGGCCAACGAGGCGAAGAGCCGCTACGTCGTCGGCATCAGCCACGAGATCCGCTCGCCGCTGAATTCGATCTACGGTTACGCGCAGCTGCTCGAACGCGAACCCGGCGCCCCGCCGCAGAGCGCGATCCGCGTGATCCGCCGCAGCGCCGAGCATCTGTCGAATCTGGTCGACGGCATGCTCGACATCTCCAAGATCGAGAGCGGCCAGCTGCGCCTCAAGCGCGACGATGTGCGTCTGCCGGAATTCCTTGAACAGATCGTCGACATGTTCCGTCTGCAGGCCTCGGCCAAGGGCATCGACTTCCGCTACGAGCGCCCGGCCTGGTTGCCGCCGCTGGTGCACACCGACCAGAAGCGCCTGCGCCAGATCCTCATCAACCTGCTGTCGAACGCGATCAAGTTCACCGACCGCGGCTACGCATCACTGACGGTGCGCTATCGCACGCAGGTGGCGGAGTTCGAGATCGCCGACAGCGGCATCGGCATCCGTCCGCAGGATCGCGAACGCATCTTCATGCCGTTCGAGCGCGGCGGCATGCCCGGTGCGCGCGCCACGCCGGGCGCCGGTCTGGGTCTGGCGATCACCCGCGTCCTCGTGCAGATCATGGGCGGCGAGATCGCCGTGCACAGCACGCCGGGCGAGGGCAGCCGCTTTTCGGTGCGCCTGCTGCTGTCGGCGGCGACCCGGAACCAGCGCGCGACACCGCCGCGTCGGCGCATCGTCGGTTACGAGGGCGAACGCCGCCGCGTGCTGCTGGTCGACGACGATCCGGCGCATCTCGATCTGCTGCGCAATCTGCTCGCGCCGCTGGGTTTCGATCTGTTCACCGCGCGCGATGGCGAAGCCGCCGTCGAACTGGCACGGCAGTGCAGGCCGCAGTTGGCGACGCTCGATCTCGCGATGCCGGGCCTCGGCGGCTGGCAGGTAGCCGAGGCGCTGCGCGCGCTCGATCTGCCGACGCTGCGCATCATGATCGTCTCCGCCAATGCCTACGAGTTGCGCCGCGGTGGTGAAGCCGGCGAGGCGCACGACGCGTTCCTGACAAAGCCGCTCGACATCGATTTCTTCATGGACCGCATCGGCGCGCTGCTCGGTCTGAGCTGGCAGTACGCCGACGATGTCGCCGCGCCGGGCCCGGAGCAGCCGTTCGTGGTGCCGCCGGGGTGCCGCCGCCATCTCGACGATCTGATTCAGCTCGGCCGCATCGGTCATGTGCGCGGCATTCAGGCCAAGCTGCGCGAGATCGAGGCTGAAGATTCGGCGCACGTGGTGTTCACGGCCAGCCTTCAGGAGATGGTCCTTCGCTTCGACCTCGGAGCCTACGCGCGCACGCTCGAAGCGGCGCGCAACGACGGAGCCGCTTCATGAACGACCTGCAGAGCGGTCGCCGCGATATCGTGCTCGTCGTCGACGACACGCCGGAAAGCCTGAGCCTGCTGACCGACACGCTCGAAGGCGCCGGCATCACCGTGCTGGTCGCCAACGGCGGCGAGGGCTGTCTGGCGCTGCTCGACGAGATCACGCCCGACCTGGTGCTGATGGACGCCGTGATGCCGGGCATCGACGGCTTCGAGACCTGCCGCCGCCTGAAGCGCGAGAAAATGCTGTCGCACGTGCCGGTGATCTTCATGACCGGCCTGTCGGAAACCGAAGACGTCGTGCGCGGCCTGCAGGCCGGCGGCGTCGACTACGTGACCAAGCCCATCGTGATCGGCGAACTGCTCGCGCGCATCCGCGTGCATCTGGCCAACGCGCGCAGTGCGCATGCCTCGCGCAGCGCGCTCGATGCAACCGGACGTTTCCTGCTGTCGACCGATCGCAGTGGCCGTCTGCTGTGGTGCACGCCGCGCGCCGAACGTCTGCTCGCCGAACTGCTGCCGCAGGGCGGTGAGATGCTGCGCTTGACGGCGGACATCTCGCAGCAGCTCGCCGCCCTGCGCGACGACGGTGCGATGCAGGTGACGCTGAGCGTCGCCGACGGTCGCCGTTTCGAATTCTCGTACGTCAGTTCGACGGGGCCGGACGAATTTCTCTATCGCCTGCGCGAAGCGAGCAATCCGGAAGAACAGCTGCAGCAGCAGACCCAGCTGCTGCTGTCGACGCTGGCGCTGACGCAGCGCGAGGCCGAAGTGCTGCTGTGGATCAGCCGCGGCAAATCGAACCGCGACATCAGCGAGATTCTCGGCATCAGCCCGCGCACAGTGAACAAGCATCTGGAGCAGGTGTTCGAGAAGCTCGGCGTCGAGAACCGCGCCTCGGCGACGGCGCGCGCGGTGCGGATTCTGGCGCAGTGAGCTGATCGGGCAATCCGCTTCATCGTCATTGCGAGCGCAGCGAAGCAATCCGGCTGCACAGCTAGATTTGATCCCGGCACCGGATTGCTTCGCTGCGCTCGCGATGACGGATTCGGCGGGCCGCTATTGCCGACGAGCCTGTTCTACATCTCATCCAGCGCCGCGATGCGGTCGCGCATCTCCTGCAGCTCGGTGCAGCGCAGCAGCTCGGCGACAGCGGCGCGCAGGCGGCCGACGTCGGCGTCGATGATGTTGCGCTTGATCTCCAGCACGCTGGCCGGATGCATCGAGAACTCGGTCAGGCCGAGGCCGAGCAGCAGCCGCGTATAGCGGGGATCGCCGGCCATCTCGCCGCACATCGCCACCGGGATGTCGGCGCCGGCGCCGGCTTCGATGGTGCGGCTGATCAGTTGCAGCACGGCCGGATGCAGCGGGTCGTACAGATAGTTGACCTCGTCGTCGACGCGGTCGATCGCCAGGGTGTACTGGATCAGGTCGTTGGTGCCGATCGAGAAGAAGCGGGCGTGGCGGGCGAGCATCGGCGAGGCCAGGGCCGCGGCCGGAACCTCGATCATCACGCCGATCGCGACGTCGTCGCCGATCTCGCGGCCTTCGCCGAGCAGTTCGTCGCGGGCGGCCGCGATCACGGCGCTGGCCTGACGCAGCTCCTGCAGGTTGGAGATCATCGGCAACATGATCTGCATGCGGCCGAGGCGCGAGGCGCGCAGCAGGGCGCGGACCTGGGTGCGGAACAGCTCCGGTTCCTTCAGGCACAGGCGGATCGCGCGCAGGCCGAGCGCCGGGTTGTTCGGCGTCGGCCCCGGCGAGCGGCCGGAGTCGACCTGCTTGTCGGCGCCGAGGTCGAGCGTGCGGATCGTGATCGGGCCGGACATCGCCGAGACGATGCGCGCGTAGGCGTCGAGCTGCTCGTCCTCGCTCGGCAGATCGGGGCGGTTCATGTAGAGGAACTCGGTGCGGTACAGGCCGACGCCTTCGGCGCCGTTCTCCTCCGCCACCCTGGCGTCCTCCGGCAGCTCGATGTTGGCGAGCAGCTTCACGTGCACGCCGTCGCGCGACACCGCGGCGCGGCCGCGCAGGCGCACGAGGCCGGCGCGGTACTGCGCCTGGCGGCGCTGCTTGGCGCGATAGAAGTCGAGCGCGATGTCGTCCGGCGTCGCCAGCACGTGGCCGGCCTCGCCGTCGACGATGATCTCCTCGCCCTCGCGCAGCAGGCGGCGCGCGTCGCGCAGGCCGACGATCGCCGGAATGCCGAGGCTGCGCGCGAGGATCGCGGTGTGCGACAGCGGACCGCCATACTCGGTGACGAAGGCGGCGACATGCTGCTGCGCGAGCAGGATGATGTCGGCCGGCGTGATGTCGTCGGCGACGGTGACGTAGGGCTCGGCGCCGCTCTTCTGCGGCAGCTGGCGCTCGGATTTGAGCAGCACGCGCTGGATGCGCGCGCAGACGTGCTCGACGTCGTCCTTGCGCGTGCGCAGGTACGGATCGTCCATCTGCTCGAAGACGGCGATCAGCGCATCCTTGGTCTTGCGCAGCGCCGCTTCGGCGTTGATGTGCTGGTTGCGGATGTGCGCGACCGTGGTGTCGGTGATCGAGCGGTCATCGAGCATCAGGATATGCGTGTCGATGAAGGCGGCGATATCGCCCGGCGTGCCGGCCGGAATCTTCTCGCGCACCTCGCGCAGCTGCTCGCGGGCGCGGCGCTGGGCGCCGACGAAGCGCACGATCTCGCCTTCGATGTCGCCGGGGGCGAGCGTGCGCTCGGGAATGTCGAGTTCGCCCGCATGCAGCTTCTGCACGCGGGCGATGACGATGCCGCGCGAGACGCCGACGCCGGAAAGCCAGAGGCTCATGCGCGGGCGCCTAGTTTTCTTCGTCGAACTTGTCGGCGATCAGCGCCGACAGCTCGTCGAGCGCCTGCTGCTCGTCCGACCCTTCGGCGATCAGGGTGATCTGCGAGCCCTTGGCGGCGGCCAGCATCATGACGCCCATGATCGACTTGCCGCTCACCTCGCGGGCGTCCTTGCGCACGCGGATGTCGGATTCGAACTTGGAGGCCAGCGTCACCAGGCGCGCCGCGGCGCGCGCATGCAGGCCGAGCAGGTTGACGATCGTGACGGTACGTTCCACGGAAGGTGTTCCTATGAGCCCGGCTCGGCCGGGTGGCTGACGACGATGCCGCGCGTGCCGCCTTCGACGGCGTTGCGGACCATCTCCGGCAGCGCGAGCTTGGGATAGTTGAAGATGCGCACCAGCATCGGCAGATTGACGCCGGCGATCACGGCGGTGCGCTCGTCGACGGTGAGCTTGTTGGCGATGTTGCTGGGTGTCGAGCCGAACGCGTCGGTCAGCATCAGGACGCCGGCGCCGGAGTCGAGCCGCTCGATCATCTTGCGGCCCTGGTTGATCAGCACCTCGTGCGCCTGCACGCGCCGCACTTCGAGCACGTCGGCGGCCAGCGGCAGCTCGCCCATCATGTCGCGCAGCGTGTCGAGCAGGTGGTGCCCGAGCTTGCCGTGCATGACCAGCAGCACGCCGACGCTCATGCGCGGTTCCTGCGGCAGCGGCGACGGGGCGGGGACGAAGGAGGCGTCATGCGGATCACGGAGTCTTGGCGCCGGCGTCGCCGAGGCGGGTCCACAGCTCGCGGTGGCGGATCGCGAGATTATCGAATCGGCCACGGAACGTCTCGCCGAGCTTCTCGACGAAGTAGACGCTGCGGTGCTGGCCGCCGGTGCAGCCGATCGCGACCGTCAGGTAGGCGCGGTCCTGCTTCTGGTATTCGGGCAGCCAGCGTTCGAGGAAGCCGCGGATGTCGGCGTACAGGCGCGCGGTGATGTCGTGCTGCTCCAGCCATTCGACGACCGGCGCGTCGCGGCCGGTGAGCTTGCGCAGCTCGGGCTGCCAGTGCGGGTTCGGCAGCGTGCGGATGTCGAACACGAAATCGGCGTCCTCGGGAATGCCGTTCTTGAAGCCGAACGACATGAACATCAGCGACAGCTTGCCGCCGCCGCCGGGCACCAGGCCCTGGATCTCCTCGCGCAGCGCGTGCAGGTTCTTCAGCGAGGTGTCGATCGTGGCATCGGCGGCATTGGCGATCGGCGCCAGCAGCTGGCGCTCCTGGCGGATCGCCTCGGTCAGCGAGCAGTCGCCCTGCGCGAGCGGGTGCCGGCGCCGGGTCTCGGAGTAGCGCTGCAGCAGCACCGAGTCGTCGGCGCGCAGGAAGATCACGCTGACTTCGATGCCCTGCGCGCGCAGCGACTCGAGGTATTTGGGGAAGCGGGCGATCTCGCGCGGGCTCTCACGCGCGTCGATGCCGATCGCGAGGCGTTCGTAGCGGCCGTCGCTGCGGCGCAGCGCGCGGCGGATGAACGGGCCGACCAGCTGCAGCGGCAGGTTGTCGATGCAGTAGTAGCCGATGTCCTCGTACTGCTTGAGGGCGACGGTTTTGCCGGCGCCGGACAGACCGCTGACGAAGACCAGTTTCATGGGCGATGGACGGTCACGCGGTGGCGGGCGCGCATGCGGTGGAGGTTCAGGTCGGCGTGTCGTGCTTGCGTTCTTCGCGCAATTCCTGCCTGTGAATCTCGCGTGACTGCCGCTCGATCAGGTCGACGTCGGCGCGGTAGCCGCCGAGGCGCAGATGCAGGTCGCGACAGGCCGCTTCGACAAGCACCGCCAGATTATGCCCGAGGCGGATCGGAATCGTGATTTCCGGCAGCTCGACGCCGAGGATCGTCGCCGTGCTGCGCCGGCCGCCGAGCCGCTCGAGGCCGCTGTCCCAGGCGACGCGCGGGGCCTCGAGGCGCAGCACCAGATCGAGCTTGCAGTGGCCGGCCACGCTATGCGGTCCGTACAGGCGGCTGATGTTGAGAATGCCGAGGCTGCGCGCCTCGAGGAAGCCGCGCAGCAGGCGCGGCGCGCGGCCGACGACGAAGCCGCGGCGCAGGGAGAAATCGACGGCGTCGTCGGCGACCAGCTGATGGCCGCGCGCCAGCAGCTCCAGCGCCAGCTCGCTCTTGCCGACGCCGCTGGCGCCGGTCAGCAGCACGCCGGTGTCGTAGACCCGCATGAACACACCATGCAGGGTCACGGCGGGAATGCTGCCGGGCATGTGTGCGCCCTCGCGCCGGGAGCGGGCCGCGCCGCGCCCGGACGATCAGGCCGGCTTGTAGTCGGCGATCAGCTGGAACAGCGCGCGATCGTCGGCGGCCTCGCGCGCCTTCTTGCAGAACGATTCGTCGGAGAACATCTCGGCGATCGCGGCGAGGTGCTTGAGATGGGCCTCGGTCGCGCCCTGCGGCACGAGCAGGCCGAAGATCAGGTCGACCGGATGGCCGTCGTGGGCTTCGTAGTCGAGCGGGTGCTTGAGGCGCATGAAGGCACCGACGCTGTCGCTGACGCCGGCGATGCGGCCGTGCGGGATGGCGACGCCGTGGCCGAGTCCGGTGCTGCCCAGCTTTTCGCGGGCCGACAGGCTGGCCAGGATATCGGCCGCCGAGACCCCTTCGGCACCGCGCGCCAGCAGCTGGGAGAGTTCCTCGAGCGCCTTTTTCTTGCTGGTGAAGGTGTGCCCGAGGCTGACCCGCTCAGCGGACAGAATGTCGGCGATCTTCATTTTTGGGGGAGTCCTCTTCCAATAAAAAAGCCCGGCCCACGGTGGGCCGGGCCTCGGAACCCGGGATTCTACTCAAGCGCCATGCGCTTGTGGGCTTCCTTCTGGCGGTGATCCCGCACCTTTTCCTTGTGGCGGCGGGTCTGCTGGTCGAGCTTGTCGGCCATCAGGTCGATCGCCGCGTACATGTCTTCTTCGATCGCGGCGGCGTGCAGGTTGGCGCCGCAGGCATGCACGGTGGCTTCGGCGCGCTGGCTGAGCTTGTCGATGGAGAGAATGACTTCCGCTGAAATCAGGTGGTCGAAGTGTCGTTCGAGTCGCTTGAGCTTCGTCATCACGTATTCGCGCATCGGATGGGTGACGTCGACATGGTGACCGGAGATGTTCAGGTTCATCGATTCGCTCCTCTAGGCCTTGCGGCCATGCTGCCTCTGGGTGCCGGCGCTAGACCGGCGGTTTGCGCTCGTGCGAGGGGGGGATCCCCAGGCCTTCGCGGTACTTCGCTACCGTTCTCCTTGCAACCTGTATGCCTTCCTTCAAGAGCAGATCCGACAGCGTGGCGTCGGAAAGCGGACGCGACGCGTCCTCGGCGGAGATCATGCGCTTGATCATGGCCTGGATGGCCGTGGCCGAAGCGACGCCGCCGCCGGTCGTCTGCACGTGGCTGGAAAAGAAAAACTTGAGTTCATACAGCCCACGCGGCGTGAGCATGTATTTGTTCGCTGTGGCTCTCGAAACGGTCGATTCATGTATGCCCAGCTGTTCGGCGATGTCGCGCAGTACCATCGGTCGCATCGCCTCGGGTCCATAATCCAAGAAAGCGCGCTGCTCTTCAACTATCGACTGTGCGACCCGCAACAGAGTTTCATTGCGTGCCTCCAGACTGTTCAGGAAGTACCGCGCCTCCTGCAGGTGCTGCTTCAGGACCAGCTGATCGCGCGAGCTGTCGGCGCGGCGGATCATGCTCTGGTACTGGTTGTTGAGGCGCAGGCGCGGCGTGTGCTCCGGGTTCAGGCTGACGATCCAGCGGCCGTTCTTCTTGCTGACGAAGACGTCAGGCGTGACGTAATCGGGCTCGTGCGCCTGGAACGGCCGGCCCGGATGCGGCTGCAGGGTCTTGATCAGCGCCAGCGCCGGCTCGATCTCGACCAGCGGCAGGCCGGTGGCGCGCGCCAGCGCCGCGGGGTCGCGGCGGGCGAGCAGGTTCAGCTGCTCGCCGACCAGCCGGAGCGCGGTGTTGATGCCGGGCGTGCGCGCCGGCATCAGTTCGAGCTGCAGGCGCAGGCACTCGCCGAGATCGCGGGCGGCGACGCCGGTCGGCTCGAAGTCCTGGATCTTCTGCAGCACCGTCTCCAGTTCCTCCGGCGTGGCGCCGAAGTCGGCCTGCAGGCGGGCCGCCAGCTCCGGCCAGTCGTCGAGGTAGCCGTCTTCGTTGATCGAGTCGATCAGGTGTTCGGCGAGCTCCGCCTCGCGAGCCGTGAACGGCGCCGTGCGGGCCTGCTCGATCAGGTGCTCGTGCAGGCTTTTGCGGCTGTGCAGGTTGGCTTCGAGGAAGTCGCGCAGCTCGTCGTCGTCGCCGCCGCCCTTGCCGCTGCCGGCGGAGCTTTCGTCGTAGACGTCGCCCCAGTCGGCGTCGACCGGCATATCGGCCGGGATTTCGGCGTTCTCGGTGCCGAGTTCGAGGCTCTTCGGGTCGCCGGCCGGCTCGGCCGCGGCCTCGCCCTCGCCGGGGGGCTCGTTGCTGGCGGCCGTGACCTCGGCTTCGAGCGGCTCGGCGCCGTCTTCGCGTTCGAGCAGGATGTTGGATTCGAGCGCCTGTTCGATCTCCTGCTGCAGGTCGAGGCTGGACAGCTGCAGCAGGCGGATCGCCTGCTGCAGCGCCGGGGTCATCGTCAGCGACTGCCCGAAGCGCAGGCCCAGCGTGGACTTCATGCCTGACGTCCGTGTGATGCGGGGAACGGACCCTTCACTTCGCCGCCATGCGCAGCGCGCCGTCGAGGCGGATGCATTCGCCGTTGAGCATCGGGTTCTCGACGATGCTCTGCACGAGGCGGGCATATTCGTCGGGGCGGCCGAGACGCGACGGGAACGGCACGGTCTTGCCGAGCGATTCCTGCACCTCGGGCGGCAGGCCCGCCATCATCGGCGTCTCGAAAATGCCCGGCGCGATCGTCATGCAGCGAATGCCGTAGCGCGCTAGCTCGCGGGCGAGCGGCAGCGTCATGCCGACGACGCCGGCCTTGGACGCCGCGTAGGCCGGCTGGCCGATCTGGCCGTCGAAGGCGGCGACCGACGCGGTATTGATCAGCACGCCGCGCTCGCCGTCGGCGTTCGGCGCCTGGCGGGCCATCTGCGCGGCGGCGACGCGCAGCATGTTGAAGCTGCCGACGAGGTTGATGTTGATGACGCGGGCGAAGCCGGCCAGCGCCGCGGCGCTGCCGTCGCGAGCGATGACCTTCTCGCCGGTGGCGATGCCGGCGCAGTTGACCAGGCCGTGCAGCGCGCCGAAGGCCTCGACGGCGGTGGCGACCGCGGCGCCGGCGTCGGCTTCGGAGGTGACATCGCAGCGCGCGAAGCGCGCGCGCGGGCCGAGTTCGGCGGCGAGCGCCTCGCCGGCCGCGGCGTTGAGGTCGGCGACGACGACGCGCCCGCCGGCTTCATGAAGGCGACGGATGGTGGCCGCGCCGAGGCCGGACGCGCCGCCGGCGACGAGGAAACAGCAATCGGAAATCTGCATGGGGGAGCGTACCGAAGGTGCGGCGCGCGAGGCGGCCGCACCGTTTGAGGGCTTATTTGACGGTGATCGTGATCTTCTCGGACTGCACCGAGGGATTGAACGGCTGGTGCTTCCAGTCGGCGAACACCAGCTGCAGCGTGTGCTTGCCCGGCTTGAGCTCGATGCTGGTTTCGGTCTGGCCGCCGCCGAAGTGCTTGACCTGATCGCTGGCCGGCAGCGGCTTGGTGAGGTCGACCTCCGGGCTGTCGATCAGCAGGTGATGGTGGCCGGTGTTTTCCTTGTTCACGCCGGCCGGCGCGACGCCGGCGCCGGACAGGCCGAACAGCACTTTCACCGGGCTGCTGACGGTGTCGCCGTCCTTGAGATTGATGAAGTAGACCTTGGCATTGGCCGGCGCCGGCGTGGCCAGGCCGAGCTCTTCGGCGGCCTTGTCGGAGGCCTGCTGCTTGGCGGCGTTCTTGAGGTCCTTCCAGCTGTCGGCATGAGCGGGAAGCGCGGCGAGGGAGGCCAGCACGGCCAGGGCAAGCATCTTCTTCATGAAATGTGTCCTGTTCGAATAAAGCATGTCCGGAGCGGCACGCGATTTGCGTATCGCCTGAAGCCAAGATTAGGTGAAACGCCGGCGCGCCGCTATACTGCGCGCCGCTTGTGAGGCGTCCACCGGTTGACGCGCTCGGACGAAGGCCTTGATCGGCCGACGAATTTCCGCTCCAGGCGCCGCTGGCGGCCCGACCGCCGGCGCTTTCTTCCCGAACAGCAATACGACCTGAACCGGTCCGTGGAGCGATCCGCGCAGCAGGCGTTCAGGAGTTTTTTCATGTCATCCGAACTTTCTTCCTTCGCGGAGCTGGGCCTTGCGTCCGAACTGGTGCGCGCGGTCGCCGACGAGGGCTATACTCAGCCGACACCGATCCAGGCCCGCGCCATCCCGCAGGTCATTGCCGGGCACGATCTGCTCGCCGCGGCCCAGACCGGCACCGGCAAGACCGCCGCCTTCACGCTGCCGCTGCTGAACCGCCTGAAGAAGGCCGGCAAGCGCGCCAGCCGCAAGCAGGTGCTGGCGCTGGTGCTGGTGCCGACGCGCGAACTCGCCGCCCAGGTGCAGGACAGCGTGCGGACCTACGGCCGCCACCTGCCGGGCATCCGCACGGTGCTGATCTTCGGCGGCGTCGGCATCAATCCGCAGATCGAGCAGCTGGCCGGCGGCGCCGAGATCGTCGTCGCCACGCCGGGCCGCCTGCTCGACCACGTCAGCCAGAAGACCATCGATCTGTCGCAGGTCGAGACGCTGATTCTCGACGAAGCCGATCGCATGCTCGACATGGGCTTCATCCACGACATCCGCCGCGTCATCGCGCTGCTGCCGAAACAGCGTCAGAACCTGCTGTTCTCGGCGACCTTCTCGCCGGACATCCGCAAGCTGGCCGAGGGCCTGCTCAACGCGCCGGTGACGATCGACATCGCGCCGCGCAACTCGGCGGTCGAGACCGTCGAGCAGCGCGTGATCTTCGTCGACAAGGCGCGCAAGACCGAGCTCCTGATCCATCTGGCCAAGGGCTACGACTGGCAGCAGACGCTGGTCTTCACGCGCACCAAGCACGGCGCCAACCGCCTCGTCGAGAAGCTGATCAAGGCCGGCATCAACGCCGCCGCGCTGCACGGCAACAAGAGCCAGAACGCGCGCACCAAGGCGCTCGCCGAGTTCAAGGCCGGCGTGGTGCGCATCCTGGTCGCCACCGACATCGCCGCGCGCGGCCTGGACATCGACCAGCTGCCGCATGTCGTCAACTATGAGCTGCCGAACGTGCCCGAGGACTACGTGCACCGCATCGGCCGCACCGGCCGCGCCGGCAACGTCGGCGAGGCGTTCTCGCTGGTCAGTCCCGACGAGCGCGACGATCTGCGCGGCATCGAGAAGCTGCTGCGCAAGCAGCTGCCGGGCTTCGAGGTCGACGGCTTCGAGCGCGGCACGGTATCGTCGGAACCGGCCGAGCCGGAAGCGCCGCGTCCGCCGCGTCCGCAGCGCGGCGGTGGCCGCCACTCGGGCGGCGGGCAGGGCAAGGGCCAGGGCGGTCAGTCGCGCCAGGGTTCGCCGGCGCAGCCGCAGGGACGCCAGGGTCACGGTGCCGGGCAGGGGCATGGTCAGGGGCACGGCCAGCAGCCGGGCAGCGGCCGACGCCGCGGCCGCGGCGGTCGCGGCCGGGGCCAGGGCGGCGGTGGACGCAACGGAGGTAACGCTTAATCCATGAGCAAGGACGACGACAGAAAGGCGGGCAAGCCCAAGCGCGAGCAGCCGCAGAAGACCTACGGCCCGCCGTCGCGCTTCGGCAGCGGTGCGTATGGCAGCGGCGGACGCGCACAGAAATCGGCCGAGCATCGCGCCGGCAAGTCGCGCAAGGTCCATTAGAAGACGCGCGCGCCCGATCCTTCCGCCGCACAGCAAAAGGCCGCGCTCTGCGCGGCCTTTTGCGTGATCCGGCCGAACCGGAACCCCGAACCGGAACCCCGAACCGGAACCCCGAACCGGAACCCCGAACCGGAACCCCGAACCGGAACCCCGAACCGGAACCCCGGGCCGGTGCTTCAGGGCTTCAGGGTTTCAGGGTCCTGGCCCCGTCCGGGGTGCCGACGATCAGCACGTCGGCCGGGCGGCGGGCGAACAGGCCGACGCAGACCACGCCGGTGATCAGGTTGATCTCGGTTTCGAGCTTCACCGGATCGACGATGTTCAGGCCGTGCAGGTCGATGATGACGTTGCCGTTGTCGGTGACGACGCCTTCGCGCAGCACCGGCGTGCCGAAGCGGACCAGCTCGCGGCCGACGTAGGACTGCGCCATCGGGATCACTTCGATCGGCAGCGGGAACTTGCCGAGCACGTCGACCTGCTTCGACTGATCGACGATGCAGACGAACTTGCGGCTCGCCGCGGCGACGATCTTCTCGCGCGTCAGCGCCGCGCCGCCGCCCTTGATCAGCTGCAAGTGCTTGTTGGCCTCGTCGGCGCCGTCGACGTAGATCGACAGCGTGCCGGTCTTGTTGAGATCGAGCACCGGAATGCCGATCTTCTTCAGCCGCTCGGTGCTGGCGTTCGACGACGACACCGCGCCCTTGACGTCCTGCGCGAGCTTCTTCTCGGCGAGCAGGTCGATGAAGAGGTTGACGGTCGAGCCGGTGCCGACGCCGAGCACTTCGCCGGGTTCGACGTAGGCGAGGGCGGCTTCGGCGGCCTGGCGCTTGGCGAGATCTTGCGGATTCATGATGTACCGGTTCGTGACGTGAAAGAGGGCGCCGCCATCGTCAGCGCGGCGCGGCCGATCGGCGGCTGTGGCCGGCCGCCATCAATGCGGACGCGGCGCTTCGGCCTGCGCGCGCGGCCGCGAGCCGAAGATCGCGGTGCCGATGCGGACCAGCGTCGAGCCTTCGGCGATCGCTGCTTCGAGATCGTCCGACATGCCGGCCGAAAGTGTATCGAGTTCGAGCCCCTCGCGTCGCAGCGATTCGTAGAGCGCGCGCAGCGCGCGGAACGGCGCGCGCGGATCGCTGCCCTCGGCGGCCGGCGCCGGAATCGCCATCAGGCCGCGCAGCCGCAGCCGCGGCAGCGCCGCCACGGCGCGGCACAGCGCCGGCGCATCGGCCGGCGCGCAGCCCGATTTGCTGGCCTCGCCGGAGATGTTGACCTGCACGCAGACTTGCAGCGGCGGCAGCGACGGCGGGCGCTGCTCGGACAGGCGCAGCGCGATCTTCTCGCGGTCGATGCCGTGCACCCAGTCGAAGGACTCGGCGATCGCCCGCGTCTTGTTCGACTGGATCGGGCCGATGTAGTGCCAGACCAGCGCCAGGTCGGACAATTGCGCCCGCTTGTCGAGCGCCTCCTGCACATAGTTCTCGCCGAAGGCAGACTGCCCCGCGGCATGCGCGGCGCGCACCGCGTCGGCGCCGAACGTCTTGCTGACGGCCAGCAGCTGCACGGTATCCGCGGCGCGGCCGGCGGCGCGGCAGGCTGCGGCGATGCGGGCGCGTACGGCGGCGAGATTGGATTCGATGTCGGCCATGTTGATTGCGGTCGGGATTGCCGATAACGTCGTCGGCCTTGTATCGCCATCGAGCGTTGCCGGGCAGGGTCGCCTGGACGGGGCGACATTAGACAACAGCTGACAGCAGTTTTGCCTCGGGGGCGTGCTTAAATGGATATCGCGCAGTTGCTGACGTTCAGCGTCAAACAGGGCGCGTCCGATCTCCATCTCTCGGCCGGCGTCGAGCCGATGATCCGCGTCGACGGCGACGTCAAGCGCATCAACCTGCCGGCGCTGGCGCACAAGGACGTTCATGACATGGTCTACGACATCATGAACGACAAGCAGCGCAAGGCCTGGGACGAGTTCCTGGAGACCGACTTCTCGTTCGAGATTCCGGGCCTGGCGCGCTTTCGCGTCAACGCCTTCAACACCTCGCGCGGCGCCGGCGCGGTGTTCCGCACCATTCCGTCGAAGATCCAGACGCTCGAGGATCTGCGCTGCCCGGCGATCTTCAAGGACATCGCCGAGTATCCGCGCGGCATCGTTCTGGTCACCGGGCCGACCGGCTCCGGCAAGTCGACGACGCTGGCGGCGATGGTCGACCACGTCAACGAGAACGAGTACGGGCACATCCTCACCGTCGAGGACCCGATCGAGTTCGTGCACCAGTCGAAGAAGTGCCTGATCAACCAGCGCGAGGTGCATCGCGACACGCTGGGCTTCAACGAGGCGCTGCGTTCGGCGCTGCGCGAGGACCCGGACGTGATCCTGGTCGGCGAAATGCGCGATCTGGAGACGATCCGCCTGGCGCTGACCGCCGCCGAGACCGGCCATCTCGTGTTCGGCACGCTGCACACCTCGTCGGCCGCCAAGACCATCGACCGCGTCGTCGACGTGTTCCCCGCCGCCGAAAAGGACATGGTGCGTGCGATGCTGTCCGAGTCGCTGCGCGCCGTCATCTCGCAGACACTGCTGAAGAAGAAGGGCGGCGGTCGCGTCGCCGCGCACGAGATCATGATCGGCACCCCGGCGATCCGGAACCTGATACGCGAGAACAAGATCGCGCAGATGTACTCGGCGATCCAGACCGGCGGCAAGGAAGGTATGCAGACGCTCGACCAGTGCCTCAAGGAACTGGTCAAGAAGGGCATGACGACGATCGAGGAAGCGCGCCTGAAGTCGGCCGACCCGCGCAGCTTCTCGCTGAACTAAGGCGCGGGACGCGACGGGGGAGACACGATGGACCGCGAACAGGCAATCAAGCTCGTTCAGCAGCTGCTGACGATGATGAAGCAGAAGGGGGCCTCGGACCTCTTCATCTCGGCTGGCTTCCCGCCGGCGATCAAGCAGGACGGCCAGATGACGCCGGTCGCCGACAAGCCGCTGCCGCCCGAAGCCTCGGCGATGATCATGCGCGCTTTGATGAACGACCGGCAGATCAAGGAGTTCGAGGCCAGCAACGAGTGCAACTTCGCGATCTCGCCGCCGGGCATCGGCCGCTTTCGCGTCAATGCCTTCGTGCAGCAGGGGCGCGTCGGCGGCGTGCTGCGCACGATCAACACCGAAATCCCGACCTTCGAGCAGCTCGGCCTGCCGCTGCAGATGCAGAAGATCGTCATGGAGAAGCGCGGCCTGGTGCTGATGGTCGGCGCGACCGGCTCGGGCAAGTCGACCTCGCTGGCGGCGATGGTCGGCTATCGCAACCAGAACTCGCGCGGCCACATCGTCACGATCGAGGACCCGATCGAGTACGTGCATCCGCACATCGGCTGCATGATCACGCAGCGCGAGGTCGGCACCGATACCTTTTCGTGGGAGGCGGCGCTGAAGAACACGCTGCGCCAGGCGCCGGACGTCATCCTGATCGGCGAAATCCGCACCCGCGAGGGCATGGAATACGCGGTGAACTTCGCCGAAACCGGCCATCTCGTGCTCGCCACGTTGCATGCCAACTCGGCGAACCAGGCGCTCGACCGCGTCATCAACTTCTTCCCGGAGGAGAAGCGCGAGCAGCTGCTGATGGACCTGTCGCTGAACCTCAAGGCCATCATCTCGCAGCGGCTCGTGCGCAAGGACGGCGGCGGCCGCGCCGCGGCGATCGAGATCATGATCAACTCGCCTTTGATCTCCGACATGATCTTCAAGGGCGAGGTCGCCGGCATCAAGGAAGTGATGGCGCGCTCCAACGAGCAGGGCATGATCACCTTCGATCAATACCTGTTCAATCTGTTCGAGGCCGGCGTCATCAGCTACGAAGAAGCGGTGCGCAACGCCGACTCGCAGAACGAGTTGCGCCTGCGCGTCAAGCTGGAGTCGACCCGCGCGCGCGCCAACCTGCTCGAGGACGAAGGCGTCAAGCGCATGCGCATGCTCGACGACGACGGCGCCACGGTGATGCGCCGCTGAAGAAGCTGCGCCCGATGTCGCTGCAACCAGGTCATCCACGGGGAAGGGGATGCTGAAAATCCTGCCGTACTTGAAGCTGTGCGTCGAAAAGAACGGTTCCGACCTGTTCTTCACCGCCGGGGCGCCGGCGCAGATCAAGGTCGAAGGGGAGCTGTATCCGATCGGCAAGACGGCGCTGACCCGCGAATTCATCCACGAGCTGATCGACAGCATCCTGACGCCCGAGCAGCAGCAGTATCTCGCCCAGAACCTGGAGATCGACATCGCGACCGAAGCCGGTGGCCTCGGTCGCTTCCGCGTCAACATCTTCCACCAGCGCGGCTCGCTCGGCATGGTGATGCGTTACGTGCGCTCGCAGGTGCCCAGTCTCGACGAAATTCCCGGCATGCCGCCGGTGCTCAAGGAGCTGATCGCGCAGAAGCGCGGCCTGATCCTGATGGTCGGCGCCACCGGCTCGGGCAAATCGACGACGCTGGCGGCGATGATCAATCACCGCAACCAGACGCAGAGCGGGCACATCCTGACGATCGAAGATCCGATCGAATTCATTCACCCGAACCAGCGCAGCATCGTCAACCAGCGCGAGGTCGGCCAGGACACGGTCAGCTACGAGCGTGCGCTGAAGAGTTCCTTGCGCGAGGCGCCGGACGTCATCCTCGTCGGCGAGGTGCGCACCCGCGAGACGATGGACGCCTGCATCCAGCTGGCCAATACCGGCCACCTGGCGATTTCCACGCTGCACGCCAACAACGCCTATCAGGCGCTGCAGCGCATCGTGAACCTCTATCCCGACGATCTGCGCGAACAGCTGTATATGGACTTGTCACTGACGCTGCGCGCGATCGTTTCACAGCGCCTGGTGCGGCAGAGCGACGGCCGGCGCTGCGCGGCGATGGAAGTGATGATCAACACGCCGTTCATCCAGGAGCTGATCCTGCACAAGCGCATCGACGAGATCCGCGGCGCGATGGACCAGTCCTCGGACAGGGGCATGCAGACCTTCGACCAGTCGCTGCTGAACCTTTACAAGCAGGGCACGATCTCGCTCGACGAGGCACTGACCAACGCCGACTCGCGGACCAACCTGGAGGCGAAGATCAATTTCGGGTGAACGCCCGGCCGTGAATGGCCGGGACGGGGCGCGATGGAGAGGCGATGTCGCGTCATGGATGGCGGCGCTTGTCCGCATCGGCCTTGCGCCGGCTTCTCCCGCCCGCTAGAATCGCGCGCTTTTCGAGGTTCAGGAAAGCCCCAGCCGCCAGCTGGGCGCCGATCTGAACCGAACTATAACTACCGATAGGATTGGACCGATGAAGACCATCTTCGCGAAGTCCGAGACCGTCAAGCGCGACTGGTACGTGATTGACGCGACGGACAAAACGCTCGGCCGTTTGGCCACCGAAGTGGCTCGCCGCCTGCGCGGCAAGCACAAGCCGGAATACACCCCGCACGTTGATACCGGCGACTACATCGTCATCGTCAACGCCGAGAAGGTGAAGGCGACCGGCAACAAGCTCAAGGACAAGGTCTACTACAGCCACTCGGAATATCCGGGCGGCATCAAGTCGACCACGCTCGAGAAGATGCTGCAGAGCCACCCCGAGCGCGCGATCGAAAAGGCCGTCAAGGGCATGCTGCCGGGCGGCCCGCTGGGCTACGCGCAGTTCCGCAAGCTGAAGGTCTATGCCGGCGCGGAACACCCGCATACCGCGCAGCAGCCCAAGCCTCTCAATATCTGATCGGGTCCAGCACCATGGCCAAGAACATCGATTACAAGTACGGCACGGGTCGTCGCAAGACGGCGGCGGCGCGCGTCTTCCTCAAGCCGGGCTCCGGCGACATCAGCATCAACGGCAAGACCGTCGAAGCCTACTTCGGCCGCGAAACCTCGCGCATGCTGGTCCGCCAGCCGCTCGAAGTGACCGAGTCGGTCGGCCGCTTCGACCTCAAGGTGACGGTCGCCGGCGGTGGCCCGAACGGCCAGGCCGGCGCGATCCGGCACGGCATCACGCGCGCGCTGATCCAGTACGACGAAGAGTTCCGCAAGCCGCTGCGCGCCGCGGGTCTCGTCACGCGCGACGCCCGTGAGGTCGAGCGTAAGAAGGTCGGTCTGCACAAGGCCCGCCGCGGCACGCAGTACTCCAAGCGCTAATCCGGTTCGCCGGACCGCTTGGAATTCGGGGCGGCGTGTGTATACTCGCCGCCCTGCGATTTCCGCTTTCGGATGGGGGATCGTCTAATGGCAGGACAACAGATTCTGACTCTGTTTATCTAGGTTCGAGTCCTAGTCCCCCAGCCATCCGCAAAGAGACCCGCAATCAATCGATTGCGGGTTTTTTGTTGGACGTTCGCCCGGCGAAGGCTGCGCCACGGCAGTCGGCGTCTGCGGCTGAAGGCCCGGGCACGACCGTGCGGGCAGGACTCGTCCGGCGCCTCGGCGCGCCGCCCTGAGCCCGCGGCGTCCGCTACCCTTGCGAGGTCCCCGATTGCCGGAGGTAAAGCGCGATGCCCCGAATCCTGCTGCTCGCGCTGCTCGGCGCGCTGGGCGGATGCTCGATGTTCAGCACGGTGAGCGATCAGTGGTTCTTCGCCGGAGACCCGATGGGCCGGGACTGGCCCGGTCTCGCGACGAAGCCGGCGCCGCGCCACATCGATCTCGCGGCCGATGTCCGGGCGCCATACACGCGCCGTGCATCGCAGCGGACGGCGATCATCCCGGCGGGCCGCCTTGACTACTGCGGCTATGACAAACGCGGCGACTATTACTGCTCGCACGCGCCCGTTGCCATCGGCGGCGACAGCAAGGCCGGCGGGCTCTATGTACCGCGCGGCGGCAGCGAGGCAACGGCCATTTTCTGGCACGTCAGCTTCCGCGAGATGGAGTATGCGCGGCAATGCCTGCGCAGCCCCATGACGCCGGCAATGCCGGTGACCGTGGTGACGGATCCCGCGTCGCGTTCCGCACGCCCGCCCGCCGCGTCGCCGGACTCTTGATCCGCCGCGGCAGGCGGACCTCGATCGCGGGCGGCGCCGCTTCCGGCAGGCGAGGCGAGCAGATGGTCGTGCGCTCCGGATCGGCATGACCCGGCAGGCCCAGCCACGGATTTCGATGGCGGTGTCGCTCCCCGCCGGCTCCGCGCTCGTCCGGTGCCGGAACGCGTGCGACGCAGCACGCGCGTGTCGATGCCGGCGGCCTCGCCGTGGCCGCCGATCATCCGGGGCGCGCTCCAGGTCCCGATCCGGTGCTTCCCGCCGCGTCGGCCGTGCACGGGCACGCTGCCGTTGCCGGGCCGGCGGCGGCCGATCGGACCGCGACCGGGAGGTCCGCGCGCCGTGCTTCAGGCTGCCGGGCGCCGCCGCCGGCGCCATCCGGGCAGCAGATCGCGGCGCAGCACGATCAGGATCGCCGCGCTGATCCAGACGCCGCAGGCCAGCGCGAACAGTTCGCCGCCGTCGCTGCTGCCGTCGCCGTTGACGACCTGTACGCCGAGCGGCGTGCACAGGTGGAAGAAGAGCGCGCCGCTGATGATCGCCAGCGCCAGCACCGCGCCGAGGGCCTGCAGGCGGCGCCAGGCCGGCACGAAGCTGCCGGCGAGCAGCAGCAGCGAGGCGATGAGTTCGGCGCTGCCGATCACGTGCGCGCTGAACAGCCCGCCCGGCGCGAACAGGCCGGGCAAGCCGAGGCTCGCCGCCCAGGGATCGAGCTTGCCCTGGAAGATGTAGACCGTCTCCGGCGAATCGGTGAACTTGAAGAACAGCGACTGCACGAAGACGAAGGCGATGTAGAGGGCTGGCAACAGATGGCCGTGACGCTTGAGCAGGTTCATGGCGCTCTCCGGTTCAGTGGCGCTGGCTGAGCGCCGGCCAGTTGCGGTCGGCAGCCTCGATGTAGCGGGCGCGGTCGGCGTCCCACTGCGCGCGGATTTTCTGCGAGTAGTTCAGGTAGAGCTTGCCGTCGACGACCGTGAACGCTTCGGGATCGATGTCGACCAGCTCGTTCTTGGCGCCGAGCGCGTACGCGCAGTAGCCGCCGTACTGCGGCGCGTAGCGTTCGGGCTCGGCCTTGAACGCGGCCAGGTGCGCGGCGCTCGCGAAGCGCCAGTTGGCGTCGTGCCAGCGCGTCTGGAACTCGGCCTTGCCGGCGACCGCGCGCTGCTCGGTCTGATAGGCGACGACGTCGTAGCCGTCGACCGCGAGATGGCCGAACAGCGACTGGTGGATCAGCGGCGCCGCATGCGCGGCGAGCGTGGCGCCGGCCAGCAGCAGCGCGGCGGCGCGGGCGACGAAGGATCCGGACATGGCGCTCTCCCGTTGAGGATGGCGCCATCGTAGGCCGCCGCCGGCGCGCTGCCTGCGTGCGCGCCGCCGCCGTTCATGCGCGATCGTTCAGGAGCGGTGCGCCTCAGAACCAGGCTCAGAACCAGGCTTGGCCGCGACGCAGATCGGCGCGGAAACGGCGCAGCAGTTCGAACGGCCCGGTCACCGGCGCGCCGCGCGCGGCGTTGGCGGCGCCGATCGCGAAGGCCAGCCGCCATTGCCGGAACATCGAGGCGTAGCCGCGATGCAGCGGCGTGTCCGGATGGTAGATGTGGGCGGCTTCGGCGGTGACGCCGTTGACTTCGAGGATGCGCAGCGCCGTGCCGGCGCGCAGGGCCGCTGCCGACGGACAGCGCAGATCGAGGCGGCCGAAGCAGAAGCCCGGGATCGCGTCGAACACGCGCCCGACCGCGGCGAGCAGTTCGGGCGTGGCCAGATCGGACGCATCGAGGAACAGCGCGCCGCGGCAGTGCGCGCCGATCTCGACCAGCGGCACCGAAGCGCCGCGTGTCGGCACTTCCTGCAGACGCGCGGCGAAGCGCTCCCACAGCAGCGGCGCGATCAGGCGCGCGCGCGGATCGGCGGCGATCAGCTCGACGAGCGTGCGCTGCCCGTCGCCGAGCACGCGCGGAAAGCACTTGTGCGTGATCGAGTACAGCACCGGCCGGCCGTCGTCCGGGGCGCGATAGATGAACAGCCCGTACTCCTCGCCGCCGACGTAGCGCTGCACGAGCACGTCGCCGGGCGCGTGCTGCAGATAGCCGATCAGCGCCGCCTCGTCGCGGATCACGGCGACGCCGCGGCCGCGCGAGCCGATATCGGGCTTGAGCACGACCGGATAGGCGTCGCCGACGAAGGCCTGGGCGCGCGCGATGCGCACGCCGAGCGGCAGTTCGAACGGCAGCAGCTCGAAGGCGGCGACCAGATCCGGTGCGTTCTGCAGCAGGGCGGCGAGGGCCACGGCCTTGCTCTCGCCGACCACGCCGCCGGAGTCGAAAGCCGGGTTGGCGGCGGTGAACACCGTCGACCGGCGGTAGCGCAGGCCGAGCACGAGGATCCAGGCGATCACCGGCAGGTAGAACAGCCAGGCCGGCCAGAACTCCCAGCGCCGCAGCCGCTGCCAGCGGATCGCCAGGCGTTCGCCGAGCGGCGCTCGGTAGCGGCGCGCCGCGAGATCGATGGCCTGGTTCATGGCGCCCACTGCAGGCGTTCGTGGCGCACGGTTTCCGGCGCCTTGCCGAACGGCGCCGGCAGCGCGATGCCGGCCGCTTCGGCGAGCGGGCGCAGGATCGCGTAGTGATGCACGGCGTGACTGGCGACGAACAGCAGCTCGCGCGCCAGCGTCGAGCCGCTGACGCAGAAGTCGGCGCCGTCGACGCCGATCGTGAAGCCGACCGACACAGGCTCGCCGGGCTCGCGCCCTTCGAGTGCGGCGAGCGTGCCGGTGATGCCGTCGAAGCGGCGAACGGCGAGGTCGGGCATGCGCTCGACGCGCCGGTCGCGCGGGCGATGGTCGTAGTCGACGAGCTCGTCGGGCGCGCGCGCCAGCAGCGCCTCGTAATGCTCGATCACGTGCCGAAGATGGGGGCCGACGTGCGCGGCATAGGCCTCGACGCGCCCGACGTAATGCTGCGCGAGCGCGCGGCCTTGGCCGACGATGGCGACATTGAAGGCGAGGATCTCAGCGAATGAAGGGCGCGGCTTCATCGGCGTCCTCGGCGAGCGGAAGGCCGGCCGGCTGCGGCGCGCGGCGCGTCTGGCGCAGCAGCAGCAGCGGGTAGGCGAGGCAGAACGACAGCGTCGGCAGGAAGCCCGGCGCCAGCGTCAGCAGGATGTGCGGCGTGCCGATCAGGCTGTGTACGCCGATCAGCAGCGCGTAGGTAAAGCCCATCGAGCCGCAGAACGCCAGCGCCGCACCGCCGCGCGGATCGCCGGCGAACCGGAACAGGCGATTCATGATCGCCACGCCGATCAGCGTCAGCCCGGTGCTCATCGCGAAGTGGGTGGCGCCGATACGCAGCGCATGACTGCTGCCGGCGCTCCAGTTGGCGTAGGTGGCCCAGCTGCCGTAGGCGGCGCCGCCCAGCACGGCGCCGAAGGCGCTGTCCATCAGGCGCCGCAGGTGGTCGAACATGAAGACTCGGCTCCGGAACGGATCGTCATGGGAATGCGCCGATGCTGGCAATCATGGATGGCTGTCCGCTGAATACGCTACGCGCGGTCTCGACATGACGATAGGGCCGGCGGCATCGGACGTCATTGCCGATCGTTCGGCCGCGCGTCACGCCGCGTTCCGGCGCAGCTCGCCGGGGCCGATGCCGGCGACGCGCTTGAACGTGCGCCGGAATGCGGCCTCGCTCTGGTAGCCGAGCTGCTCGGCGATCGCCGCCACCGACAGGCGGCGATCGCCCAGCAGGCGACGTGCCTCGCCGATCCGGCATTCGGTCAGATACTGGAACGGGCTGAGGCCGAGGCACTGCGTGAACGCCACGGCGAACGCGGTGCGCGACATGCCGGCGATGCGCGCCAGCGAGTCGACGCGCCAGGGCGCGCCCGGCTGCAGGTGGATCGCCGCCAGCGCCTTGCCGAGGCGCGGATCGGCGAGCGCCGCGAGCAGGCCGCTGCGCTCCCGGGCCTGCGCGGCGTGCACGCACACCGCCATCACGAACAGACTGTCGGCGAGCTTGTCGAGCAAGGCCTGCTGGCCCGGCAGGCGGCGCTGCGCCGCCGCCGAGAGAATCTGCGCAAGCTCGCGGAACGCCGGGCCGCCGTCGGCGGCGCGCACCACGAAGACCTCGGGCAGCGCGCGCAGCAGCGGGCTGCGCTGCCCGCTGGCGAAGCGGAACTCGCCGCAGATCAGCGTGCTGAACGGTGCCGGCGCGGCGCCGTCGCCGTCGCCGCGGTCGCGCAGCGTATGGGCGCCGCCGCGCGGAAAGACGATCAGATCGCCGGCGCCGAGCGCGAGCGGCGCCGGCAGCTTCGGGCTCTCGACCCAGCAGGCGCCGCGATCGATCAGGTGAAAGCTGCCCTGCGGCGTCTGCGGCTCGTTCTCGAACCAGCGGCCGCAGTAGTCGGCGACCGCGACGATGCTGACATGCACCTGCTGGGCGCCGAGCACGGCGCTCAGGACCGCGTCGCGCGAGGTCTCGCTCACGGGCTGCATGGTTCGACGTGCGGCATCGGCATCTCCTCGGGCCGCAGTGTATGCCGGCCGCGATCCGGCGGGCAGCCGGGAACTCGGCCATATAATGGTGCGTCGAATGCCCCGGGACGGCGCATTCCGACCGTCACGCCGACAAGAACGAAGAGGTGACGCATGGACACTGCACCCACGCCGGGCGGCAAGCATTCCGCCCCACCGCCGGTCACGATCGGCCTGCCGCGTGCACCGGGCCTGGCCTGGGCCGCCTCGCTGTTCGACGCCGTCACCGGTCTGCGCACCCTCGAAGGCTATTACCGGGCGCGACCGGCGCCGCTGGCCCCGCACGAGTTCGTGCGCTACGCGCTCGGCGCGGTCGGCATCGACTACCGCCTCGGCGCCGGCACGCCCGACGACATTCCGGCCAGCGGCCCGCTGCTGGTCGTCGCCAATCATCCGTACGGAGCCGCCGAAGGCCTGGCGCTCGCCGACCTGTTCCTGCGGCGGCGCGCCGACGTGCGCCTGCTCGCCAACACGCTGCTGCTGACGCTGCCGGAGCTGGCGCCGCTGGTCGTGCCGGTCGACGTCTTCCGCAGCGGCGTCAACGGCGCCGCCCTGCGCAGCGCGCTGCGCCATCTCAAGGACGGCGGCGTGCTGATCGTGTTTCCGGCCGGCGAGGTCAGTCGTATCGACTGGCGGACGCGCCAGATCGGCGATCCGCCGTGGTCGCCGACCGTGGCGCTGCTGGCGCGCCGCAGCGGCGCGCGCGTGCTGCCGCTGTTCGTCGAAGGCCGGCCGCGCCTGCGTTCGCTGGCCGCCGGGGTCGTCAACACGCGTCTGCGCACGGCGCTGCTGGCGCGCGATCTCCTGGCGTTGCGCGGCCGCACGCTCGGCCTGCGCTTCGGCGAGCTGGTCGAGCCGCGCGAGCTGGCGCGCATCCCGGACGAGGCGCAGACCGATTACCTGCGCCTGCTGACTTACACGCTCGGCGTCGAGCGCGGCAGCGAGCCGGCGCCGCGCGCGCTGCAGCCGCTGGCGCCGCGCTCCGACGCGAGCGCGCTGGCCGCCGAAGTCGCCGGGCTCGCCGACTGCCGCCTGCTGCAGGCCGGCGAGTTCGAGCTGTATCTGGCGCCGGCGCCGCGCCTGCCGCGGCTGCTCGACGAGATCGGCCGGCTGCGCGAGGAGAGCTTCCGCGCGCTGCAGGAGGGCAGCGGCCGGGCCCGCGACCTCGACCGTTACGATCCGCTCTACGAGCACCTGTTCCTCTGGCACCCGCAGCGGCGCGAGGTCGTCGGCGCCTACCGCTTCGGCTTCACCGACGCGATCGTGCCGCGCCACGGCGTGCAGGGCCTCTATACGCGCACGCTGTTCCGCTACGACGCGCGCCTGTTCGCGCAGACCGGGCCGGCGCTCGAACTCGGCCGCTCGTTCGTCGCGCCGGCCTGGCAGCGCAGCTTTCAGCCGCTGCGCCTGCTCTGGGGCGGCATCGCTGCGGTCATCGCGCGCCGGCCCGAGATCCGCTATCTGTACGGCCCGGTCAGCATCAGTCCGAGCTACAGCCTCGCCGCGCGCCGCCTGATCGCCGAGACGCTGAGCGTGCATCACGCCGACGCGGCCCTGGCCGGCCTGATCGAACCGCTGCATCCGTTGCCGGAGCGGCCGCAGGCGCCGGCGCAGCGCAACGTGATCTCGGCGCTCGCCGATCCGAAGCTGCTGTCGCGCGTGATCGCGCGCGTCGAGCGCGGCCCGGGCCTGCCGGTGCTGCTGCGCCACTATCTCGAATTGAACGGCCGCTTCGCCGGCTTCAACGTCGACGACAGCTTCGGCGGCACGCTCGACGGCCTGGTGTTCGTCCGCGTCGACGGCATTCCGCCGCGCACGCTCGAGCACTTCCTCGGCGTCGCTCGCGGCGAGGCCGCGGGTGCGACGGCCGCCGGCGACGGGCACTGACTCGACAGCGGGCGCTGGCGCGCCGGCGCTTGCCGGCCGCCGGCGCCTTGCCGAAAGTGCGCGCACGACAAGGAGGAGTTCCATGAGTGACGATCGCGTGCGGCTGCGCGACCTGCTGCGCGGCGTGGCATCGACGCTGCCCGATTTCGCGATCACCCAGCGCGGCCTGTGGAACCTGATCCGCTTCAAGCCGGACACGCCGCTGTCGATCGGCCTGCGCTACGAACAGCTGGCGGCGTCGACGCCGGCGCAGATCGCGCTCCGCTTCGAGGACCGCGCGTGGACCTACGCCGAGCTCAACGCCTGGGCCAACCGCATCGCGCACACGCTCGCGGCGCGCGGCGTCACGCGCGGCCAGGCTGTGGCGCTGCTGTTCGAGAATCGCGCCGAGGCGCTGGCCTGCGCGCTGGCCGTGGTCAAGCTCGGCGCGATCGCGGCGATGCTCAATCCGCAGCAGCGCGGCGAAGTGCTCGCGCACAGCATCGGACTGGTCGACGCGCGCGCGATCGTGGTCGGCGAGGAATGCCGCGCGGCGCTGGAAAGCACCGAGCACCATCCGCAGTCCGGCAGCGCGCTGCCGTTCTGGTGGGACGGCGCCGGCGAGCCGCCCGCCGGCTATCGCAATCTGCGCGCCGAGGCCGCGGTCGCGCCGGCCGCGAATCCGCCGCAGACCGCACAGATCCGCCTGCGCGAGCCCTGCTTCTACATCTTCACCTCGGGCACGACCGGCCTGCCGAAGGCCTCGCGGATGACGCACTACCGCTGGATGCGCAGCCTCGCCGGCGTCGGCCAGCTCGCGGTGCGCATGCACCGCGACGACGTCCTGTACTGCCCGCTGCCGCTCTACCACAACAATGCCCTGACGGTCTCGTGGAGCGCGGTGCTGTCGGCTGGCGCGACGCTGGCGCTCGGCCGCAAGTTCAGCGCCTCGCGCTTCTGGGACGAGATCCGCCACCACGACGCGACCGCGTTCTGCTACATCGGCGAGCTGTGCCGCTATCTGCTGAACCAGCCGGCGCGGCCCGACGACCGTGAACACCACGTACGGCTGGTGATCGGCAACGGCTTGCGCGCCGAGCTGTGGGACCGCTTCCAGCAGCGCTTCGGCATCGGCCGCATCTGCGAGTTCTACGGCGCGTCCGAGGCCAATCTCGCTTTCGTCAACGGCTTCGGCCTGGCGCGCACCGCCGGCTTCTGTCCGATGCCGTTCGCGATCGTCGAGTTCGATGCCGCGCACGAACTGCCGCGGCGCGGCGCCGGCGGCCATCTGGCGCGCGTCGCCAAGGGCGGCGTCGGCCTGCTCATCACCGAAATCACCGAGCGCGCGCCGTTCGACGGCTACACCGACCGGAAGGCCAGCGAGGCCAAGCTGCTGCGCGACGTCTTCAAGCGCGGCGACTGCTGGTTCAACAGCGGCGATCTCGTCCGCGACCAGGGCTGGGGCCATATCCAGTTCGTCGATCGCGTCGGCGACACCTTCCGCTGGAAGGGCGAGAACGTCGCCACCACCGAAGTCGAAGGTGCGCTCAACCACTTCCCCGGCGTGACGGAAGCCGTCGTCTACGGCGTGCAGCTGCCGGACTGCGACGGCCGCGCCGGCATGGCGGCGCTGACGCTCGACACTGCGTTCGACGGCGCCGCGCTGGCCCGCCATCTGAGCGAGCGGCTGCCGGCCTACGCCGTGCCGCTGTTCGTGCGCCTGCGCCGCGCGCAGGAAACCACTGCGACCTTCAAGTTCCGCAAGATCGAGCTCAAGCAGCAGGGCTACGATCCGGCGCAGATCGACGAGCCGCTGTACGTGCTGCGCGACCGCGCGCTCGGCTACGAGCCGTTCGACGCCGCGGCCTACGCCGAGATCCGCCGCGGCACGCTGCGCTTCTGAGCGCGGACTCGTCCGTTCGGACGGCCTGCCGCAGCGCCCTGTGTCAGTGTCGCAACAGCATTGACCCGAGCGCCGATTCGCGTCGCCGCCGAGCCAAGGCTAGGCGCGCGGATGCGATGCGATGCTCGCCGGACGTAAAAGAACGATGCCGGGTGCAACATGAATGTCGATATCAAGATCGAGCGCAGCGTCGAGGTCGAGGCGCCGTACGCCAGGGTGGTGCCGCTGCTCGACGATCTGGAGGGAACCATCCGCCGTTTCCCGAAGCTCAAGAAGCTGACGAAGGTCGGCGCCAATGCCTATCTGTGGGAGATGTCGACGATCGGCTCGAAGGCCGCGAACATCGCCCATGAAGTCAGCTATGCGGCGCACTACACCGTCAATGCCAAGCGCGGCGAGATGAGCTGGAAGCCGCTGCCGGATTACGGCAACGCGACGATCGAGGGCCGCTTCGCGCTGCTCGATCAGGGCAAAAAGACCAAGCTGGTGTTCGATGTGAAGGGCAAGCTGCGCGACGTGCCGGTGCCGCTGATGTACCGCCTGCTCGCGCCGCCGTTCATCCAGGGCAAGTTCACGCGCCTCGTCGACATCTTCCTCGAATCGACCCGCGACGCGCTGCTCGAGGAGACGACGCGTTAGGGCAGGTTGACGCCGTACCGAGCGCCGCGCCGGACGCGACGCCGCCAGTAGAACGAACGAGGGGGAGGCGACATGGGCGTCGTGCAACGCGTCATGGGACTGGGCCTGCGCGCGATCAACCGCATCGCCGGTTCGCCGCTGCTGGACCGTCTGCAGCTGCGCAGGCCTGCCGAGCGGGCGCTCTATCACGGCGCGCGCGTCGGCTTTCGCGGCGCCGCCGCGGCGGCGCGCACCTTCAAGGCCGCGCAGTCGCTGGGCCGGCCGCTGCGGCCGTCGCGCGGCGCCGGCGGCAGCGGCCTGTTCGACCTGACGCCGAGCGAGGAGCAGCAGATGCTGCAGGCGGCGGCGCGCCAGTTCGCCGACCGCGAGCTGCGTCCGGCGGCGGCGACGGCCGATGCCGAATGCCAGGCGCCGTCGCCGCTGCTGCGCGGCGCCGACGCGCTGGGCCTGGCGGCGCTGGGCATTCCCGAAGCGCTCGGCGGCGTCGGCGGCGAGCGCGCGGCGGTGAGCAACGCGCTGGTCGCCGAAGCGCTCGCGCACGGCGACCTGGGGCTGGCCTTCGCCTGTCTGGCGCCGACAGCGGTCAGCCAGGCGCTGGTGCTGTGGGGCGACGCGGGACAGCAGGCGCGCTACCTGCCGGCTTTCGCCAGCGAGCATGCGCCGGTTGCGGCGCTCGCCGTGCAGGAAGCGCAGCCGCTGTTCGATCCGTTTGTGCTGCGCACGACGGCGCGTCGCGACGGCACCGACTTCATCGTCAGCGGCGTGAAGTCGCTGGTGCCGCGTGCGGCGCAGGCCGAGCTGTTCGTCGTCGCCGCGCAGCTCGACGGTGCCGGGCCGGCGCTGTTCATCATCGAATCGTCGAGCACGGGCCTGACGATCGAAGTCGAGCCGGCGATGGGCCTGCGTGCCGCCTCGACCGCCCGCGTGCATCTGCGCGACGTGCGCGTGCCGGCAGCGGCCCTGCTCGGCGGCGCCGCGGCCGAGGTCTATCGCGAGTGCATCGCCCTGTCGCGTATCGCCTGGAGCGCGCTGGCGACCGGCACCGCGCAGGCGGCGCTCGACTACGTGATCCCGTACGTCAATGAACGCAGCGCGTTCGGCGAGCCGATCAGCCATCGCCAGGCGGTGGCGTTCGCGGTCGCCGACATCAGCATCGAGCTCGAAGGCCTGCGCCTGACGACCTGGCGCGCGGCCAGCCGCGCCGATCGCGGCGATCCGTTCGCGCGCGAAGCGGCGCTGGCGCGACGGCTCGCGGCCGACAAGGGCGCGCGCATCGGCTCGGACGCCGTACAGCTGCTCGGCGGCCACGGCTTCGTCAAGGAGCATCCGGTCGAGCGTTGGTACCGCGATCTGCGCGCGGCCGGCTTCGTCGAAGGCGCAGTGCTGGTCTGAGGAGACGGTCATGATCCATCTCGAAACGCCGAGCAAGTTCCGCGCGCTGGTCGAGCAGGCGCATCAGGTCGCTGCCGAGATCTTCCGGCCGAACTCGCGCCGCTACGATCGCGCCGAGCACGAATACCCGAAGGAACTCGACATGCTCGGCGCGCTGCTCGACGGCATGAACGCCAGCGGCGTCGGCGGTGCCGGCGCCGCCGGCGTGCGCCGCGAGAGCGCGCAAGGCGAGGGCAACCGCAACGGCACCAATCTGTCGACCGCGCTCGGCACCATGGAACTGTGCTGGGGCGACGTCGGCTTTCTGCTGTCGATGCCGCGCCAGGGGCTCGGCAACGCGGCGATCGCCTCGGTGGCGAGCGAGGAACAGCTGCAGCGCTTCGCCGGCCGCTGGGCGGCGATGGCGATCACCGAGCCGCACTGCGGTTCCGATTCGGCGGCGATCCGCACCACGGCGCGCCTCGACGGCGACCACTACGTGCTCAACGGCGACAAGATCTTCGTCACCGCCGGCGCGCGCGCCGAACTGGTCGTCGTCTGGGCGACGCTGGATCGCAGTGTCGGCCGCGCCGCGATCAAGTCCTTCGTCGTCGAGAAAGGCACGCCGGGCTTCGAGCTCGTGCGCCTCGAACACAAGCTCGGCATTCGCGCCTCGGACACCGCGCAGTTCGCGCTGCGCGACTGCCGGGTGCCGAAGCAGAATCTGCTCGGCGATCCGGCGATCAACGTCGAGAAGGGCTTTGCCGGCGTCATGCAGACCTTCGACAACACGCGGCCGCTGGTCGCGGCGATGGCGGTCGGACTGGCGCGGGCCTGCATCGAGGAGACGCAGCGCCTGCTGGCGCAGGCCGGCGTCGAGGTCGATTACGACCGGCCGGCGTACGCGCAGCCGGCCGCGGCCGCCGAGCTGCTGAGGCTCGAAGCCGATTACGAAGCGGCACGACTGCTGACGCTGCAGGCGGCGTGGATGGCCGACAACCGCAAGCCGAATTCGCTGCAGGCCAGCCAGGCCAAGGCCAAGGCCGGCCGCGCCTGCGTCGACATCGCGCTCAAGTGCGTCGAGCTGTGCGGCAGCGCCGGCTACGGCGAGAGCGAGCTGCTCGAGAAATGGGCGCGCGACGCCAAGATTCTCGACATCTTCGAGGGCACGCAGCAGATCCAGCTGCTGATCATCGCGCGCCGCCTGCTCGGCAAGACCTCCGCCGAGCTGAAATAGGACGCCGTTCTCCGCGCCGGCGCGACGGCCGTCGCGCGCCGCCGTGTCCGCCGCAGTGCGCGTGCGGCCGTCGGCCGGTCGCGCGAAGCGCCGCCGCCGGCTACGCTTCGCCGCCATTCCCGGAGCTTTCGGAGTCTTTGCCATGCAGCAGGAGTTCGGCGCCCGCGTGCGCCTCGAGATCGACGGCGGCATCGCCGTCGTCACGCTGATCCGCGCCGAGCGTCACAACGGCATGGACTTTCCGATGCTCAAGGCCATGCTCGCCGCGCAGCGCGTGCTGCGCCGGCGCCGCGAGGTGCGCGCGGCGATTCTCTGCGGTGACGGCGCCTCGTTCTGCGCCGGCCTCGACTTCAAGTCGGTCGCGGCCAAACCCGCGCTGATGGCGAAGCTCTACGCCAAGCTGTGGTGGCCGTTCATGAACGCCTTCCAGCGCTTCAGCCTCGGCTGGCGGCAGATGCCGTTTCCGGTGATCGCCGCCGTGCACGGCAACTGCTTCGGCGCCGGCATGCAGCTGGCGCTCGGCGCCGACCTGCGCATCGCGCGCGCCGACGCGCAGCTGTCGGTCATGGAGGCCAAGTGGGGTCTCATTCCGGACATGGGCGGCAGCGTGCTGCTGCGCGAGCTGGTGCCGATCGACGTCGCCAAGGAACTGACGTTCAGCGCGCGCATCTTCAGCGGCGCCGAGGCCAAGGCGCTGGGCCTGGTCACGCACCTGGCCGACGAGCCGCTGGTGGCGGCGCGCGCGCTGGCCGCCGAATTCACGGCGCGCTCGCCGGACGCGCTGGCCGCCGCCAAGTTCCTGCTGCAGCGCGCCTGGGCGGCCGGCGAGCACCGTGCGCTGGCGCTCGAGCGCGGCTACCAGCGCCGCATCATCGGCAAGGCCAACCAGCGCGTCGCCGTCGCCCGCAACCTGAAGAAGGCCGAGCAGCCGTTCGGCGCGCGCCGCCTCGAACGCTGAGCGGCCGCCGCGGGCCGGGTTCAGTAGCGGTAGTGGCGGAAGCCGATCGGCTGGTCGATGTCGAACTCGCCGATCGCCGGTCGGTAGTGGCCCGGGAACGGTGGGAAGCGGCCGATGCGGCGCACCACGTCGAGCGCCTCGGCATCGAGCATGGCGTGGCCGCTGCTGCGCAGCAGTGTCGCCGACAGCACGCGGCCGTCGCGCGCCAGATGCATGCGCACGATCGCGTCGCCCTCGTAGCCGTACTGGCGGGCGCTCCACGGGTAGCGCTGGCTCAGATCGATGAGCCGCGCGATGCGGCGCAGATAGTCGAGCGGCGGCGGCACGTCCGTTTCGGCCTCCGGCGGCGGCGCGGCCGCGGCTTGCGCGGCGGCCTCGGCCATTGCGCCTGCCGCTGCCGCTGCAGCGGCTGAATCCTCGATCCGGGACGGCGTCGGTGCCGGCTGAACAGTCGCCGCGGCCGCAGTCGGCGTTGCGGCGCTCGCCGCCGCCGCGCGGCGGGCGGCGGGCTGGCGCGCAGTGGTCGGGTGCGCGGCCGCCGGTGCCGGCGCCGAGGCGCGCTGGGTAACGGCGGACGGCAGCTGCACGAGCGTCAGGCCCGGGCTCGCCGCGGCCGGACGCGGCGGCTGGCGCGCCGGCAACAGCAGCGCCAGCAGCACGGCGACGTGCAGCAGCACGGACAGCGTCAGCGCGGACGAGCGCTCCGGCTTCGAGGCGGCGATGATCGGACTCCTGCGCGCCGTCCCTGGCGCGCCGCTTTCGTCATGCAAGCGCCACGCCGGATCCGGCCGGACCCGGACGCCCGGGCCGGCCGCGAACGTGGCCGCGCGGACAGGGGGTGCGCGGGCGCGGCTTCGTCATCTCTGACAGGGACCGCGCGAAAGCGGCCGGGCGGCGCAGGCGTGCACTTGCATGTCGCGGCTCAGCCGCGACAATAGCGGACCCGATGGCAGAGCCGCCGCCCCGCAGGCGGCTGGCGTCCGCGGGGGTGCGGCCGGCCCCGGGACCTCCATCCAACGCTGCGTGAGAACATGACGGATTCCCAGATTTCCAAGGCCGACGTGGTGATCGTCGGCGCCGGCCAGGCCGGCAGCGAGCTCGCTTCGTCGCTGCGTCAGCAGGGCTTTGCCGGCAGCATCGTGCTGATCGGCGACGAGCCTTACCTGCCGTATCGCCGCCCGCCGCTGTCGAAGACCTTCCTCGCCGGCGAGGCGACGCTCGAATCGCTGTTCATCAAGACGCAGGCGGTCTACGAGAAGAACCAGATCGACTGCCGGGTCGGCATCGGCGTCGAGGCGATCGACCGCGCCGCGCATCGCGTGCGCCTGTTCGATGGCAGCGTGATCGAATACGGCAAGCTGGCGCTCGCCACCGGCGGCCGGCCGCGGCGCCTGTCGCTGCCCGGCGCCGAGCACGACAACGTGCATTACGTGCGCACGATCGCCGACATCGAGGCGCTGAAGGCGCAATTCGGCGCGGGCCGCCGGCTGCTCATCATCGGCGGCGGCTACATCGGACTCGAAGCGGCGGCGGTCGGCATCAAGAAGGGCCTGGACGTCACCGTCGTCGAGGCCGCGCCGCGCGTGCTGGCGCGCGTCACCGCGCCGGAGATCTCGGCATTCTACGAACGCCTGCATCGCGGCCGCGGCGTCAAGCTGCACACCGGTGTCGGCGTGCACGGCTTCGAGGGCAGCGGTCGCGTCGAGGCGGTCGTGCTGACCGACGGCACGCGGCTGCCGGCCGACCTGGTCATCGCCGGCATCGGCCTGATCCCGAATACCGAGCTGGCCGAGGCGGCGGGCTTGGCGATCGACAACGGCATCGTCGTCGACTGCTATGCACGCACCGCCGATCCGGACGTCTACGCGCTCGGCGATTGCAGCAACCACGAGAACCTGTTCTTCGACCGCCGCATGCGGCTCGAATCGGTGCCGAACGCCATCGAGCAGGGCCGCGTCGCCGCCGCCGCGATCGTCGGCAAGGCGGTGCCGTACAACGCCGTGCCGTGGTTCTGGTCGGACCAGTACGAGCTCAAGCTGCAGATGGTCGGCCTGTCGCAGGGCTACGACCGCCTCGTCGTGCGCGGCAGCCTCGACGGCGAGTCGTTCGCGGCGTTCTACCTGAAGGACGGCGTGGTGATCTCGGCCGACGCGGTGAACCGGCCGCAGGATTTCATGGTCGCCAAGAAGCTGGTCGCCGACCGGGTGCGCGTCGATCCCGCGCAGCTGGCTGACGAAGCCTTCATCCTCAAATCCCTGCTGGCGGCATGATGAGTGCTAGCAGAACGAGCCGGCTGGCCGCGCGCGATCGCGTCCGGCGTGCACGTCCGTTCCCGATCGGCGAAGATGCGGGAGCGGTACACCCATAAGAACGCCGGCAGGACCGGTGTTCCCGTGAACCCGAAGCAAACAGACCCCTATCATGCGCACATCCCTAGCTCCCCTGATGATGGCCGCCGCGCTGCTGCTCGGCGCGCAAACCGTTCACGCCGCCGACACGCTGCGCCCCGAGGTCGGTGAGCCGCTGCAGAAGGCCCAGACCCTGATCCAGGGCAAGAAGTACAAGGACGCACTGCAGCAGGTCGACGCTGCCGCCAAGGTCGGCAGCCTGACGCCATACGAGAGCTATATCGTCGAGCGCATGCGTGCCGCCGCCGCGACCGGCGCCGGCGACACCAATACCGCGATCAAGGCCTACGAGGCCGTGCTGGCCTCGCCGCAGATGTCGGCCGGCGAGAAGACGCAGACCTATGACGTGGTCGCCAAGCTGGCCTATGCCGGCCGCAACTACGGCAAGGCCGCCGAATACATCCAGAAGTACCGCAGCGCCGGCGGCAGCAGCGCGCAGACGCTCGGCCTGCTGCCGCAGGTCCTCTACCAGGCCGGCGATCTCGCCGGCGCGCAGCGCGAGCTGAACGCGCAGATCGGCACGCTCGAAAAGGCCGGCCAGAAGCCGACCGAGACGCAGCTGCAGCTGCTCGCCCAGCTGGGCCTCAAGCAGAACAACCAGGCGGCCTATACCGCCGCGCTCGAAAAGCTGGTCACCTACTACCCGAAGCGCGACTACTGGCTTGACGTCATCATCCGCACCTCGAACAAGCCGGGCTTCTCCGATCGCCTGACGCTCGATCTGTTCCGCGTCAAGAAGATGACCGGCACGCTCGAAAAGGCGAGCGATTTCATGGAGGCCGCCCAGCTGGCGCTGCAGGCCGGCTTCCCGGGCGAAGCCGACCAGTACGTCAAGCTCGGCTATGACAAGAAGGTACTCGGGACCGGCAGCGACGCCGAGCGCCACAAGCGCCTCAAGGATCTGGTCGCCAAGAAGATCGCCGAGAACAAGCCGGCGCTGGCCGAGGCCGAGAAGCAGGCTGCCGCCGAAGCCGACGGCGAGGCGCTGGTCAAGGCCGGCCTCAACCGCGTCGGTTACGGCGACTACGCCGCCGGCATCGCGCTGATCCAGCAGGGCATCAAGAAGGATGCGCTGAAGAAGCCGGACGAGGCCAAGCTGCATCTCGGCTACGCCCAGCTGCTCGGCGGCAAGACCGACGACGCGCTCAAGACGCTGAAGACGGTGCAGGGCAAGGACGGCTCCGCCGACCTCGCGCGCCTCTACTCGCTGACCGCCCGCAAGTAAGCCGGCGCCGCCTGCGGCGGCGTGGGCAGCAGACCCGAGGGCGCACCGTCGCGGTGCGCCCTTTTTCATTGCGGGGCGGGGCGGGGCTAGACGCGCCCGGACACCGGAATCAGCGCGCCGGTGATCGCCGCGGCGCGCGCCGACAGCAGGAAGACGATGACGTCGGCGAGCTGTTCCGGACGCACCCAGCGGCCGAAGTCGGCATCCGGCATGTCGTGCCGGTTCGGCGGCGTGTCGATGATGCTCGGCAGTACCGCGTTGACAGTGACGCCGCGGTCCTTCAGTTCTTCCGCCAGCGCCTCGGTCAGCCGCGCGACGCCGGCCTTCGAGGCGGCGTAGGCGCCGAGACCGGCGCCGGCCTTCAGCGCCGCGCCGGCGGCGATGTTGACGATGCCGCCGCCGCGGGCGAGCAGCAGCGGCAGCGCCGCGCGGCTGGCGGCGACCGCCGTGCGCAGATTGAGCCCGTAGAGGAAATCCCAGGTTTCGAGGCTGCCGGCTTCGAGCGTCTCCCAGCGAAAGCCGCCGGCGACGTTGACCAGCGCGTCGAGGCCGCCGCCGCGGCCGATTTCCGCGAACAGCGCCTCGGCGGCCCCGGGCGCGGCCAGATCGACGCCGCCGTACAGGCGGCTGCCGGCGAGCGCCGGCGCCGGTTCGGCCGGCGGCGCGGCGCGGTCGATGGCGATGGTCTGCGCGCCGGCGGCACGCGCCGCGGCGATGACGGCGCGGCCGAGACTGCCGAAGCCGCCGGTGACGGCGACGATCTTGCCCTCTAGCTCCACGATGCTGCCTCCTTCGCCGCCGCGGATCGGGCGGCCGATGTCGTCCTGACTGTAGCGGCGCGCGGCCGCGGCCCGCCTCCGCCAAAGGCAGCAGGCCGGCCCCGCGCTGCGCGTCGCGGCCCGCTTGCTATAATCGCGCGGCCCGGCCGCCAATGGCCGGCCCGATCGATCCCGCCGCCGCGCGGGATTTTTTCGTTCCACCTACGGTTGCGTCATCGTTACAGACGCTGAGGTCGAGATGTCCACGTCCGTCACGCGCCAGACCTTCGACGAGGTCATGGTTCCGAACTACCAGCCCGCCGACATCATTCCGGTGCGCGGTCAGGGTTCGCGCTGGTGGGACCAGCAGGGACGAGAGTACGTCGACTTCGCCGGCGGCATCGCGGTGACGGTGCTCGGCCACGCGCACCCGGCGATGGTCGAGGCGCTCGACGCGCAGGCGCACAAGCTCTGGCATCTGTCGAACGTGATGACCAACGAGCCGGCGCTGAAGCTGGCGCAGCGGCTCACCGAGCTGACTTTCGCCGAACGCGTGTTCTTCTGCAATTCCGGCGCCGAGGCCAACGAGGCCGCGTTCAAGCTGGCGCGGCGCTGGGGCAACACCCGTTACGGCGCGCACAAGAACACCATCATCTCGTTCTTCAACGCCTTCCACGGCCGCACGCTGTTCACGGTCTGCGTCGGCGGCCAGGCCAAGTACACGCAGGGCTTCGAGCCGCTGCCGGGCGGCATCCGGCACCTGCCGTACAACGACGTCGCCGCGCTCGAGGCGGCGATGAACGACACGGTCTGCGCGATCGTCGTCGAGCCGATCCAGGGCGAGGGCGGGCTGTTGCCGGCCTCGCCGGAGTTCCTGCAGGCGGCGCGCGCGCTGTGCGACAAGTATCAGGCGCTGCTGGTGTTCGATGAAGTGCAGACCGGCAACGGCCGCACCGGCTCGCTCTACGCCTACCAGCAGTGCGGCGTGACGCCGGACGTGATGACCACGGCCAAGGGCCTCGGCGGCGGCTTCCCGATCGGCGCGATGCTGACGACCGCCGACGTCGCCAAGGCACTGCCGTTCGGCACGCATGGTTCGACCTACGGCGGCAACCCGCTGGCCTGCGCGGTCGCCGGTGCGGTGCTCGACGAGATCACCAAGCCGGCGCTGCAGCAGAACGTTGCGGCGCGCGCGCAGCAGCTGCGCGACGGTCTCGACCAGCTCGGTCGCCGCTACGGCCTGTCCGGCACGCCGCGCGGCCAGGGCCTGCTGATCGGCGCGCCGGTCAGCGAGGCCTGGAAGGGACGCGCCAAGGAGATCGTCAACGCGGCGCTCGCCGAAGGCGTCTGGCTGCTGGTCGCCGGCCCCGACGTGCTGCGCTTCGCGCCGGCGCTGAACATCACCGAAGCCGACGTCAGCGAAGGTCTGGCGCGGCTCGAACGTGCCATGCAGAAGCTCGCCGCGGTGCCGGCGGCCGTCAACGGTTAGACGCGGCGCGGCGCGATGTAAAAAAGGCGGCCTTCGGGCCGCCTTTTTCGTTCGTGTGCATCAGGGCGCGGCGATGTCGGCGGTCCACTCCGCGGCGGTCTTGTGGTCGTTGACGGGCGGCCGACCTGCCCGTGCGGTTTGTGCTCCAGAACGAAAAAGGGCGGCCCGTAAGGCCGCCCCTTTCTTGTTGCAGACGCTTCAGGGCGTCGCCGGTGGCTGCGCGACCGCGCAGGCCGAGTACAACTGCAGGCTGCTCAGCGCGCTGGCGAGGCCGGAGTTGAACGTCAGCCGGATCGCGTCGTACGGGCGTACCGCCTGGATGCTGGCGAGCGCGGTCTCGTTGTTGCCGGTCAGTTCGAGGCCGAGCAGGTCGAGGCGCAGCGGCACGGTCGCGCTGCTGCTCTGCTGGACCTCGTCGTCGAGCAGCGTCTCGACCTTGAGCTGCGAGAACAGCTCGGCGAGCAGCAGCTTGCCGGCCGGCCGGCCGACGACGAAGCCGGTCGCCTGACCGCCGACGCCGGGGGTCGTGACCTCACCCTTGACGGTGACCGACTGCGTCGCGCCGAGCAGGCCGACCGGTACGTACGAGGTGGCGTAGGTCGCGGCGATGCCGTCGATGACGTTGCCGGCATTGGTCAGCGAGCACAGCAGGCACAGGCCGGTGGTGTCGGTTTCGAGCGTCGCGCCGGCCGCCGCGGTGTACGGCGAGGTGCAGACCGCGTCGGTGACCGTCAGCGTCGTGCTCGCCTGACGCAGATTGCCGCTGACGGTGTCGTCGACGCCGTTCTTGAGGCGGGCGGTGATCGTCGCCGTGCCCGAGGACACGCCGGTCGCCAGGCCGTTGGCCACGACCGTCGCCACCGCGGTCGCCGAACTGCTCCAGTCGAGATCGGCGTTCTGCACTTCGCGCTCGACGCCGTCCTCGTACAGGCCGATGGCGGTGAACGTTGTCGCCGCGCCGGCCTGCACGCTCGGCGTCGCCGGCTCCAGGCGCTCGATGCGCACCAGCGGCGACGGCGGCGGCGGCGGATTCGTCGTCGCGCAGGCCGACGACACGCGCACGTTGGTCAGCGCGCTGGCGAGGCCGGACTTGAGCTTGATGCGCACCGCGTCGAACGGCAGCGAGGTGGTGATCGTCACCAGCCCCTGCTCCTGGCCGCCGGTCAGCGGGATGCCGAGCAGGTCGAGGCGCAGCGGCACGGCCGAGCTGCTCGACTCCTGCTGGTTGCCGCCGAGCAGGGTGCTGACCTCGATCTGCGAGGCGACTTCGGCGAGCAGCAGCGAGCCGGTCGGGCGCGAGATGACGAAGCCTGGCTTGGAGCCGGCCGCGAACGGCACGGTATACAGCGGCGGCGCGCTGACCGCCTGCACCGTGAGGCTTTCGCCGGCGTCGAGCAGGCCGACCGGGACGTTGATCGTCGCGTAGTTGGCGGGATCGCTGTCGATCGCATTGTCCTTGTCGGTGACGCCGCACAGCAGGCACAGGCCGACCGAGCCGATGGTGGTGCTGGCGCCGTCGGCCTCGTGCAGCGGCGTCGTGCAGACATCGTCGGTGACGGTCAGATCGGCGCTGACGCTGCCGCCGCCGCTCTTGAGCGCCGCGCTGACCTGGGTCGAACCCATCGACACGCCGGTGGCGACGCCGTTGGCGTCGACAGTCGCGATCGCGTTGTTGACGGTGGTCCAGTTCACCGACGCATCGTCGACCGGCGCCTCGGAGCCGTCGCTGAACTTGCCGATGACGCTGAACTCGGTGGTGCGACCCTTCGGGATCACCGCCGAGCTGGGCTCGATGCGCAGCAGCGACTGCACGACAGCATCGGTGACGGTCAGCGTCGTGCTGGCGGCGAGCGTGCCGCTGCTGGCCTCGATGGTCGAGCTGCCGACCGCCTTGCCGGTCGCGGTCGTTGACGTGCCCTGGGCGGGCGCCAGCGTCGCGATCGCGGTACTGGCCGAGGTCCAGCTGACGGTGTCGCCGTCGCGCAGGTCGATCGCGGCGCCGGCGGTATCGCTGTAGACGCCCTTGGCGACGAAGACCTGCGTCGCGCCGGCCGGGATCGACGGGTTCTGCGGCGTGATTTGCAGCGCGCGCAGCACCGGGTCAATGACGGTCAGCGTGGCCTGCGCCGTCTGCGTGTTGTTGCTGTTTTCCGGATCGGTATACGAGGCGGTGACGGTGGCCGTGCCGCGCTTCAGGCCGTGGCCGGAGCCCCGCGCGGTGTCGAGGTCGGCGACCGTGGCGTCGTCGATGCTCCAGGTGGCGTCGACGGTTTCGGTGATCGGGCTGCCGCCGCCGTCCGGACTGTCGATGCCGAAGGTCGCTTTGGCGGTGAACTGGTAGGCGTCGCCGAGCGGGATCGACTGCGTCGCCGGCTCGACCGCCAGCGACAGCAAGGTCAGATTGGCGACGGTCAGCGAGGCCGAGCCGGACAGGGAGCCGACGGTGGCGGTGATGGTCGTGTCGCCGAGCTGGGTCGCCGGCTTGGCCAGCGTCTTGTCGCCGGTCTTCGGTGCGACGGTGGCGACGCTCTCTTTGCTGGACGTCCAGTTGACCGTGCCGTTGATCGGCTGCAGTGCGTCGCTGCCGTAGTAGCGGCCGAGCGCCTCGAATTCCTGCTGGCCGCTCGGTGAGATCGTCCGCGACGCCGGCGTGACGACGATTTCGCGCAGGGCCGCGCCGAGACCGGTGAAGCTCAGTTCGTTGGACTCGACGCCGTCGCGCGAGGCCTTGATGCTGATGACGCCGGCCTTGGTGCCGCCGCTCGCCAGCCCGCTCGCATTGACGCTGATCACCGCGCTGTCGGTGCTCGACCAGTTGACGTCGGTCAGCTCGCGCTGCGTGTCGTTTTCTCCGGGCGGCGCGCTGAAGGTGCCGACCGCCTTGAGTTGCGCCGTTTCACCGGCGCCCAGCGTGCTGCTGCCGTTGACCTTCGAAATCTCGATCGACTTCAGCACCGGCTCGAAGTCGGGGCTCTTGACGCTGCCGTCGCCGCAGGCGGCGAGAACCAGCGCCAGCAGCGCGCCGAACGCAATACGCAGTCCTTTCATGAATCGCTCCGTGCAGTGACGAGCGCCGGAGAACGCCCCCGCGGGGCCGGCGCATGCGGCCGTTCCCTCGGCCGCACGCCCGATGTTAAGAACAATTGCGATTGCAACGGTGTCGGAAAATGCCGCGTCGACGCGCGGCAGTGTGCGCCAGGCCTCGAAAAACCCGGCGAAACAGGTCCCGTTGCCGGGACATGGTTTTTTCAGTGCACGGGTTTCAGCGCACCGGCAGCAGGACCCGGGCGCCGCCGTAGTCGAAGATCACGCCGTTTTCGACGATGCGCTCGATCAGCGGCCCGCTGGCGAGCGTCTCGCCCTCGCGGTAACGCTTGCCGGCGACCATCACCCAGCGGCGGGCCGGATCGGCGTCGTAGACGTGCACGTCGAGCGCGGCGACCGGAAACTGCGCCCGATAGGCCTCGGGCATCTCGCGCAGCACGGTGACGCCCGCCGGCACCACGGTGGCCCCGGACGATGGCGCCGTGCCCGACAGGACAGTCGTGGGCGCCGGTGCAGGCGCTGGCGCGGGTGCAGCGGCCGGCTCCGGCGCGCGCGCCAGGTCCTGCGGCTGCAGCGGCGCGGCTTCAGCGGCGGGTTTCGGTTCGGGCTCGGCGACATCGTCGAGACTGGCGAGCGCCCCATCGTCCTCGATCGCGGCCGGCAGCGGCGGAGTATCCGCCTGCACTGCCGGAGGCGGTTCGAGCGTGGCGCTCGGGACCGGCGCCGGCGCCGGGGCGGCGGGCGGCGCTGCGGCGACGGTGCCGGTGTCCTCCGGGGCCGGGGCCGGTTGCGGCGCCGGCCACAGCAGCAGTGCGAGGGCGGCGATGGCGATGGCGGCGGTGCTGCCGGCGAGCAGCCAGATCCGCCACGGTACGCCGGCCGGCGTGCCGGCCGCGCCGCCCTGCGTCAGCGATTCCACCGACGGCGCCTTGCCCATCTGGCGTTCGCGTTCGGCGCGGCGCAGGGCTTCGAGGATGTAGCTCATGGCGTGCCGTCCGCGGCCGCGGCGAGGGTGGGGGTCTGCGGAACCTCGTCGCCGAGGGCGATCAGCGTGCGGATGCCGGCGACGCCATCGGCGACCAGGCCGCGCGTTTTCTGGAATTGCGTCAGCGCGTCGCCGAGCTGCGGGCCGAAGCGTGTCGGCAGCGGCGTCGGCGGCGTCACGCCGTCGAGCGCAGCGAGGCGTCGCCACAGATAGGCGACCGATGCGCCGCGCGTTTGCGGGCCGATGTAGGTCTCGGCCGTGCCGCGCCGCCAGAGCAGCAGGAACTCGCCGTTCCAGACGCCGTCGAGCGAGGCCAGCGGCACGCGCACCGGCCCGTAGGCGGTCGCGAAACTGGCGCTCTGCGCGTCGAGCCCCGTCAGCAGGAAGTTCTGCGCGCCGCTGCTCGGCAGATCGAGCGTCAGGATCGTCGGCCGGTTCATCTGCGTCAGATCGGCCCAGCTGCCGTGGCCGCGGTAGCACTCGAGGCGCTCGCGCTTGAGCGCGGCGCAGACGTTCTCGCCGCGCGGCACGACGATCTTGCTGTCCCACAGCCGGATCAGCCGGCTCATCACCGCGCCGAGCGGTTCGGCGGTCTGCTCGAGCATCGCGAAATCGGCGGCCGGATCGGCGACCGCGGCGGCCGGCGGCGCTGCGGCCGCCGCGGCCGGCGCCGGCGCGGGGCTTTCGTTCGTCGCGGCGACCGCGGCGGACGGCGGTGACGTCACCTTGGCGGCCGGCGCGGTGGCCGCGTCATGGTGGCGCGTCAGGCTCCAGGCGAGCAGCGCCAGGCTCAGCAGCAGCGCCGCCGCCCAGCCGAACTCGATCCAGCGCCAGCGGCGCCGGGCATGCGGGTCGAATTCGTCCGGCAGCTGGCCGATCGCCTCGCGCGCCGCCTTGCGCACGATCTCCGGCGTGATGCGCCGCGCGTTCTGCGCATAGGCGCCGAGCAGCGCGCGGTCGCAGACGATGTTGATCAGACGCGGGACGCCCTTGGTATAGCGGTGGATTTCCTCCATCGCCTGCGGCGTGAAGACCTCGCCGTGGCTGCCGGCCACCTTGAGGCGGTGCTCGATGTATTCGGCGGTCTCGCGTGCGCCGAGCGGCGTCAGATGAAAGCGTGCGGTGATGCGGCTGGCCAGCTGGCGCAGGTCCGGCCGTGCCAGCAGCGCCGACAGCTCGGGCTGGCCGATCAGCATGATGCGCAGCAGCTTTTCCTTGGCCGTTTCCAGATTGGTCAGCAGGCGCACCTGTTCGAGCACTTCCGGCTGCAGGTTCTGCGCCTCGTCGATGATCAGCACCGTACGCCGGCCTTCGGCGTGCGTGCGCAGCAGGTGTTCGTTGAGCGCGTCGATCAGCGTCTTCAGCGTCAGCTGCTCGCGCGGATACGCGACGCCGAGCTCGTCGCAGATCGCCTGCACGAACTCCTGCTCGTTGAGACGCGGGTTGTGCACGAAAGCGACGTCGACCTTGTCGAGGCGCTGCTCGAGCAGGGTGCGCACGATCGTGGTCTTGCCGGTGCCGACTTCGCCGGTGAGCTGCACGAAGCCGCCGTACTGGCCGGTGCCGTACAGCAGGTGGCCGAGCGCCTCCTGATGGCGCGGCGACATGTACAGGTAGGCCGGGTCCGGGGTGATCGAAAACGGCATTTCCCGGAGCTGGAAAAACTCGATGTACATGCGCGCGTGGGCCGGCGTTTCGCGTGTGGATGAAGGCCGAGTATAGAACGCCCGGCGTGACGGGCGTCTAACGCTCCCAGACCTTCAGCATGTCGACGTGCCAGATGCCGTCTTCGAGATAGGGCTGCGAACTCACCTTGAAGCCGAGCGAAGCGTAGAAGTCTTCGAGATGCTGCTGGCCCGACAGGTAGATGTCCTGCTGCGGATAGCGTGCGTGGCAGGCGCGAATGCCCTCGCTCACCATCGCCCGCGCCAGGCCCTGGCCACGCGCGGAGGCGGCGACCACCAGCCGGCCGAGCGCCGGTTCGTCGACCTTGAGGCCCGGCGGTAGCAGGCGCAGATAGCCGAGCAGCGCGCCGCCCGGTTCGCGCACCGTGAGGTGTTCGCAGCGCGAGTCGAGGCCGTCGAGTTCCGGATAAGGGCATTTCTGCTCGACGACGAAGATGTCGACGCGCAGGCGCAGGCATTCGTAGAGCGTGTCGATATCCAGGTCGCGCCAGGCATGCCAGCGCCAGTCGAGGTCGAGTCGCATCGGGAGGATCGGAGAGGAACGGAAGGCGCCGCGGCGCGCGGCGCCGTCAGCGCTGGAAATCGTACACGCTGCCGAGCCCGAGCAGTACCGTCAGTTCGTCGAGCGCGATGCGCGATTCGACCAGCAGTTGCGGATCGGCGAGATCGTCGAGGCTCAGGCGGTCGCGGTAGTGACGGTCGATCCAGTGCGCGAGCTGGGTCGCGCGGGTGTCGTCGATCCAGCACAGCGGATTGACGGCATCGCGCTCGGCCGGCGTCAGTACCACGCGCAGGCGCAGGCAGGCCGGCCCGCCGCCGTTGCGCATCGACTGGCGCAGGTCGAAGACCTCGACCGCGGCGATCGGATTGCCCGGATCGGCGACGATGCGCTCGATCGCCCGCCAGACGCGCGGCTGTTCGCGGCTCTCCTCGGCGGCGATCAGGCGCATCGCGCCGTCCGGCGTGCACACCAGCTGCGAGTTGAACAGGTAGGAGCCGACCGCCTCGGCGACCGTCACCTCGCGCTCCGGCACTTCGACGAAGACCGGCCGGACGCCGCGCAGATGCGTGCAGATCCAGCCGCGCACGGTGGCGGCGTCGGCGAAGGCCTGCTCGTGGTACAGCAGCAGTTCGCGGTTGCCGACCGCGATCACGTCGTTGTGGAACACGCCCTGGTCGATCACCGCCGGATTCTGCTGGGCGTGCAGCGTGCGCTCGTCGCGCAGGCCGTGCAGGCGCGCCAGTGCCTCGCCGGCGAGGCGCGTCTGCCGCGCCGGATAGCGCGACGGCGCCGGCTCGCGTTCGTCGCCGCGGCCGTAGACGAACAGTTCGAGGCCCGGCTCGCCGTAGTCGGCGCACAGACGCGTGTGATTGGCGGCGCCTTCGTCGCCGAACGCCGGCGTGGCCGGCAGCGGCTCGTGATGCACGAAGTGGCGCGGATCGGCGAACACCGCCTGCAGCAGGCGCGCGCTGGTCGGTGCCTCGATCGAACGATGCAGGTGCGTGCAGAGGTTGGCCGGCGTGAAGTGCACGCGCCCGTCAGCGCAGTCGGCGCTCGGCGACACCGTCGCGGCGTTGGCGCTCCACATCGCCGACGCTGAGCTGGCCGCGGCCAGCAGGCCGGGCGCGCGGCGCCGCGCCTGCGCCAGCACCTCGGCGTCGCGGCCGCCGAACCCGAGGCGGCGCAGCGTCGGCAGGTGCGGGCGCTCGTGCGGCGGCAGCAGGCCCTGGGCGAGGCCGAGCGCGGCGAGCGCGCGCATCTTGGCGAGCCCTTGCTGGGCCGCGGCGCGCGGGTTCGACGGCTGCTCGGCGTTGTTCGCCGAGGCGACGTTGCCGAAGGCCAGGCCCGCGTAGTTGTGCGTCGGCCCGACCAGACCGTCGAAGTTCGCTTCGACTGCGCCGGCCGGCGCGTCTCCGTTTCTCTGCGGCGTGAGCTTCATGCGGCGCCCCGATGGCTGAAGGCCGGATTCTACGCAGCGGGCCGTGACGCGGTCGCGGCGGGATTCTCCCCAGTCGCGTGTCAGCGCGGCGCCGGCGGCAGCGGGAATTCGAGGATGACCTTGGTGCCGCCGAGCGTGCCGGGTTCCCAGTCGATCGTGCCGCTGAGCTGGCGGGCGCGATCGCGCATGCTGCTGGTGCCGCGGCCGAGGCCCGGCGGCGTCTGCGGCCGCAGGCCCGGGCCGTCGTCGGTCAGGTCGAGCAGCAGGCGCTCGCCGAACGCGCGGACGCGGACGCGGATGTGCGTGGCGCTGCCGTGGCGCAGGGCGTTGGTGATGGCCTCGCGGACGATGCGGAACAGGTGCAGCACCTGCGCTTCGTCGAGCGGTGGATCGGGGAGGTCGGCGGCCTGCTGCCAGTCGAGCCGGCTGCCGACCGCGTCGAGACGCTGCTCGGTCTCCTCGCGCATCTGGCCGAGCGCTTCGAGCAGCGAGCACGGGTCCTGCTGCGTGCGCGAGACGATGTCGCGGAAATCCTGTACCACCGAGCGCACGAGGTCGGCCTGCTGCGGGTCGTCGAGGGCATGCACCAGCGTCGTCAGCTTGGCGCCGATATCGTCGTGCAGGTCGGCGAGCAGGCGCTTCTGTTCTTCGGCGGCGGCGGTGCGATTGGCCTGGGCGAGCTGCCGGGCGAGCGCATCGGCGCGTCGCCGCTCGCGCCGGCAGACGAAGAGGGCCGCCGCCAGGGCGGCGAGCAGGGCGAGCATCAGCAGGCGTTCGATCATGTCAGGGCGAAGCGCGGCCGCTGCCGGCCGCCAGGCGCTGTTCGGCTTCGGCAAGGCGTGTGCGCAGCGTGAGTACCGCAGGATGGTTGTCGTCCAGTACCGGCGGGCCGACGATGCGTAGCGCCCGCTGTAGTGTCTCGCGTGCCGCCGGCCACTGGCCGTCGCGCATCAGCGCGTAGCCGTAGCTGCCGAGCAGGCGGCCGTACAGGAGATTGTGTTCGCTGCGGCCATCGGCGCGCGGCAGCGCGTCGTGCAACAGCGCGATGGCCTCGCGGGTACGGCCGGTCTCGATCAGCGTCAGCGCCAGGCCGTTGACCGGAAACAGCGATTCGGCGTGCGCGCCGGCGTCGGCGCGGCGGCGCAATGCGATCACCTCGCGATACTGGCGCTCGGCCTCGGCGTAGCGGCCGAGACTGCGCGAGACGTTGGCCCGCACGTACATCGCGTTGAGGGTATCGGCATCGCGCTCGCCGAGCGACGCGCGCAGTCCGGCGACGACTTCGTCGATCAGTCCGTCGGCGGCGGCGGCGCGTTCGCTCTGGTCGAGGATGTTGCAAAGCACGTACTCGGCGATCAGCGTCCAGTAATGGCTTTCGCCGGATACGCGGCGGCGATCGTCGATGACCGCGCGGATCACCGGCTCGGCTTCATCGTAGCGGCCCAGCTGGCGCAGGCGCTCGGCGTAGTCCATGCGCGTCAGCAAGGTCGTCGGATGGTCGAAGCCGAGGGCCGCCGTCTCGCGCGCGATCAGCGCGACGAAGCGCGGCAGCGCCTCGTCGTAGCGGCCGCTGTTGAACAGCGCCGAGGTATAGCCCTGGTCGATTTCGAGCGTGAGCGGATCGTCGGCGCCGAGCTGGCGCTGTGCGTCGTCGACGAGCTGGGCGAGCAGCTGCAGCGACTCGCCGTGGCGACCGAGATAGAGCAGCACGGTGGTGCGCTGCAGGCGGGCCGTCAGGCGCAGGCGCGGATCTTCACCGGGCTGCGGCGGCGATGCGACGAAGGCCTGCAGGCGTTCGTCGGCGGCCTGCAGCTCGCCGCCGAGCTGCAGGCCGTTGATCTCGGCGAGCTGCAGGCGGCGCGCCGCGTCGCTGCCGGCGCCGAGCTGCGGCACGATGCGCGTGAGCGCGTCGCGCGCGATCGCGCGCGCGGTGTCGACTTCGCCGAGCGCCGCGTAGGTATCCGCCAGCGTGGCCGCCAGCGCCGCGCCGGCGCGCGGCGCCAGGCGGCGGTCCCGGTCGAGCTGGCGACGGGCGGCGTCGAGGGCTTCGACGACGGTCAGCGTGCGGCCGCGCGCGTGCGCCGGATCGGCCGAGACCAGCATGTCGTTGAGGAAGCGGTTGACCGCCGCGAGCTCGGTGGCGCGCGCTTCGGCCTCGGCGTGGGCGCGTGCTTCCGAGATGGCGTAGTAGGTGGCGATCGAGGCGCCGCCGACGAGGGCGAGGATCGCCGCCGCGAGCGCTGCCGACAGCGCCCGGTGACGGCGCACGAACAGGCCGAGCAGATAAATCGCGGTCGGCGGCCGCGCGGCGATCGGGCGGTGCGCGAGGAAGCGTTCGAGGTCGGCAGCGAGCGCGGCGGCGTTGTCGTAGCGCTGATCGGCCTCCTGGGCCATCGCCTTCATGACGATGGTCTCGATGTCGCCCGGCGTCTCCGGCGCGATGCGCGACAGGCGCTCGACGCGCCCGGCGCGCAGCACCGCGATCGCCTCCATCACGGTCGAGTTCGACAGCCCCGGATACGGCAGGCGGCCGGCCAGCAGCTGGTAGGCGATCACGCCGAGCGCATAGATGTCGCTGCGCGGATCGCCGGGCGCCGCGCGGCCGGCCAGCTGCTCCGGGCTCATGTACGGCACGGTGCCGAGCACCTGGCCGGCCACCGTCATCGCCGCGAAGCCGTCGCCGGCGACGTGCGCGACGCCGAAATCGAGAATGTGCGGACGGCCCTGAGCGTCGACGACGATGTTGGCGGGCTTGAGGTCGCGGTGCACGATGCCGCGGCCGTGCGCGTAATGCACGGCGTCGCAGATCGCGGCCAGCAGGCGCAGGCGCCTGCTGATGTCGAGGGCCGCGGCTTCGGCGTGTGCGAGCAGTTCGGTGCCCGGCACGTATTCCATCGCCAGGTACGGCAGCGGACCGGTGTCGGTGTCGAGCACGCCGGCGGCGTAGACGCGGGCGATCCCGGGGTGCTCGAGTTGCGCGAGCAGATCGGCCTCGCGGCGGAAGCGCTGCTGCGCCTCTTGCGCCAGCGCCGCGCTGCGCAGCACCTTGAGCGCGATCAGGCGTCGCGGCGCGTCCTGCTCGGCCAGATACACGCGGCCGCTGCCGCCTTCGCCGAGCAGGCGCAGGATGCGGTAGGCGCCGAGCTGCTCGGGCAGGGAGTCCGCGGCTTTCATCGGGACGCCGGATCGTTCGCGGGCGCGCGGTGCCGGCGGCTACAGATGTGGATTGACCAGACCGAGCCGCGCCGCTTCCATCGTCGCTTCGGCACGGCTGCCGATGCGCAGCTTGCGGTAAACGTTCTTGACGAATTCATGCGCGGTGTTGTGCGTGACGCCGAGCGTCTGTGCGACGTCGGCGATCTTGAAGCCCTTGGCGAGCAGCGTCAGCGTCTCGCGCTCGCGCGGCGTCAGCCGGGCGGCGTGGTTCGCGGCGCGGGCACTGCCGTCGCCGCCGAACACGCGCAGCAGGCGGCGGGCGATCGAAGCCGACAGCGGCGGCTCGCCGGCGGCGATGCCGCGCAGCGACTGGATGGTCCGCTCGCGTGGCTGGTCCTTCAGCAGATAGCCGCCGGCGCCGGCACGCAGCGCCGGGAACAGGTGCTGGTCGTCGGCGTAGATGGTCGCGACGATGCAGTGGCAGCCGGGATGGCGGGCGGCGATCTCGCGAATGAGGTCGACGCCGTCGCCGTCCGGCAGGCCGAGATCGATCAGGGCGATCTCCGGGCCGAGCGTCTCGATCGCCGCGCGCGCTTCTGCCAGCGTGCGGCTTGCCTCGACCGCGATGCCCGGAAAGGCTTCTTCCAGCGTTGTGCCGAGCCAGCGCGTCAGCGCCGGCTGATCTTCGACCACGAGCCCCTGCTTCATGTGTCCCCAGCGTTGCCGGTCCGTTGCCGGACCTTCAAATCCCCCGTGGCAAGCCTGCGGCGAGCCCCCGGCAGCGTCAAGACATGTGCCGGACGCTCCCCCGGAACGGGGGATCCCCCGGCGCGGCACCGGGGCTCAGGGCGCATCGCGCACGCGCAGGAAGCGCGCGAAGCGCGGCAGGCCCTGTTCGGTGAGGCCGTTGTAGGCGTAGGTGACGCGGCTGCCCAGCGGCGGCGGCTGGCGGCGCTCGGCGTCGCGCAGGCCGCTGCCGAGCCGGAAGCGGCGGCCGTCGTCGCCTTCGACTTCCAGCGCGCCGACCAGGCCCGCGTACTTGCCCTTGCCCGGCACGTAGCCGACGACCGTCGCCTCGGCGTCGTCGTAGGGCTTGTACTTCAGCAGGTCGCCGCTGCGACCGGCGGCGTAGCGCGAATCGCCGCGGTGGAGCATCAGCCCTTCGCCGCCGGCGGCGACGATCGCATCCAGCCGCGCGCGCAGCGCGGCATGACTGGCGACGCGGAACTGCTCGACGGCGCGCAGCGTCGGCGGCGGCGCGGCGAGCAGGCGGCGCAGCGCCTGCAGGCGCGCATCGAAGTCGCCCGGGTGTGCCGGCAGATCGAACGCCATCAGGCGGATCGGCTGCCAGTCGCGCGCGTCGGGCTCGTAACGACGCACCGCGGCGGAGACGGCTTCGAAGCGGCCGCGTCCCGCCCACAGCTCGCCGTCGAGCGGTTCGTGCGGCCAGCCGGCGGTATAGCCGGGCGGCGCGACGATCGGCTGGCCGCCGCGCGTCCACAGCCGCGCGCCGTCCCAGTACGCGCGCACGCCGTCGAGCTTCTCGCTGACCCAGTACGCCGGCAGTTCGATCGGATCGCCGTCGTGATAGACCTTGGCGAGCAGCAGCGCCGGCGCTTCGGCGGCGAACGCCACCGGCGCCCACAGCGCCAGGCACAACAGCAGGCTCCGCAGCATCGTCGTTCTCCGGCGCGATGACTGCGGCCAGCCTAGGCCGGTGCGGGGCTACAGACTGAGACCGGGTACGAGTTTGGCGGGCAGCTCCGGGTGCGCGGCTTCGGAGCTGGCGACCGGATAGGCGCAGTAGTCGGCCGCGTAGAACGCGCTCGGTCGATGGTTGCCGCTGGCGCCGATGCCGCCGAACGGGAAGGCCCCGGACGCGCCGGTCGTCGGCCGGTTCCAGTTGACGATGCCGGCGCGCGAGCGGCGCCAGTAGCGGCGGTACTCGGCCTCGTCGTCGCCGATGAAGCCGGCCGACAGCCCGTAGCGCGTGGCGTTGGCGACGTCGATCGCGGCATCGAGGGAAGCGACGCGGATCACCTGCAGCAGCGGACCGAAATGCTCCTCGTCGTCGATCTCGACGCCGGTGGTGTCGAGCAGCCCCGGCGTGACGAAGGCGACGCCGCGTTCGAGGCGGCGCATCGCCAGCAGCGGCTGCGCGCCGCGCGCGACCATGTTCTCCTGCGCGTCGAGCAGCTGCGTCGCCGCACGCGGCGTGATCAGCGGGCCCATGAACGGCTGCGGCTCGTCGTTCCAGGCGCCGACGGCGAGCTGGCCGGCGACGTCGGCGAGGCGCGCCGTGAAGCGCGTGCCCCAGGCGTCGTCCGGCACGATCAGGCGTCGCGCGCAGGTGCAGCGCTGGCCGCTGGTGATGAACGCCGACTGCACGACGTCGTGGACGGCCGCATCGAGCGCTTCGACCGGCCGCACGATCAGCGGATTGTTGCCGCCCATTTCGAGCGCGAGGATCTTGCCGGTGGCGCCTGCGAACTGGCGGTGCAGTAGTGCGCCGGTGCGCGAGCTGCCGGTGAAGAACAGACCGTCGAGCTCGCGGTGCGCGGCGATCGCCTCGCCGGTTTCGCGTTCGCCCTGCAACAGATTCAGCACGCCGGCCGGCAGGCCGGCGGCCTGCCAGCAGCGCAGCATCGCCTCGCCGACCGCCGGCGTCTGCTCGCTGGGCTTGAACACGACGCAATTGCCGGCGAGCAGCGCCGGCACGATGTGGCCGTTCGGCAGATGGCCCGGAAAGTTGTACGGACCGAACACGGCGACCACGCCGTGCGGCTTGTGGCGCAGCGTGTGGCCACCGATCTCGGCCCGGGTTTCGACGATGCCGGTGCGCTGCGCGTAGGCGCGGATCGAGATCTCGACCTTGCCGATCATCGCCGCGACTTCGGTGCGCGCTTCCCACAGCGGCTTGCCCACTTCGCGCGCGATCAGCGCCGCCAGTTCTTCGCGCGCCTGTTCGAGCTGGCGCGCATAAGCGCGTGCGACCGTCTCGCGTGCCGCCTGCGGCGTGTCGGACCAGCCGTCGAAGGCGGCGCGTGCGGCGGCGTACGCCTCGTGCACGTCCTCGTGATTGGCGGTGCGGCCGTTCCACAGCAGATCGCCGCAGGCCGGGTCGCGGCTCTGCAGCGGCAGGCCGCGGCCGGCGCGCCAGCGCCCGTCGATCAGCAGTTCACCCGTCGTTTCCATTGGGACTCCGGCAAGGTTTCAGAGCGGGCAGACGCGGACGCGCTCGCCCGGCGCGACGCCGAGCGCCGCGGCGACGGTGTCCGGCAACGGCGCGCCATCGGCGCCGACTGCGAGCTCGGCGAGCGTGCAGCGGAAGCCGTCGAGCCGTTCGTTGGCGACCAGGTGCGGCAGGCCGTCGCGCGCTGGCGCGCCGGCGACGACCGTGGCGTGGTGCGAGCGCCGTACCGAGCGGATCGCCTGCAGCGGGGCTTCGACCGCCGGGCCGCCGTCGAAGATATCGATGTAGCCCTGGTAGCGGAAGCGCTCCTGTTCGAGGAAGCGCAGCGCCGGCGCGGTTTCCGGATGCACCTGGCCGAGCACGCCCTGCGCTTCCGGCGGCAGCAGCACGGTGTAGATCGGATGCTTGGGCATCAGTTCGGCGATCACCGCCTTGTTGCCCTGGCCGACGACGTGCTCGGCGTCGCCGTACTCGATGCTGAAGAAGTGCCGGCCGAGGCCTTCCCAGAACGGCGAACGCCCGGCCGCGTCGGAGACGCCGCGCATCTCGGCGATCACCTTGTCGGCGAAACGATGCGGAAAGGCGGCCATGAACAGGAAGCGGGATTTCGACAGCAGCGTGCCGTGCCGGCTGTGGCGCGCGTCGCGGCGCAGGTAGAGCGAGCACAGCACCGTGCTGCCGGTCAGATCGTTCGACAGGTACAGCGTCGGCAGGCGCTTGTAGACATTCAGCGCCGGGCTCGCCTGGACGGTGAGACCGACGTGGTAGTTGTAGAACGGCTCGTCCAGGCCGCAGGCCGCTTCGATCGCGCAGCAGCCGGCGATCGTGCCGTCGCCGCTGTCGAGCACGAACATGTAGCGCTCGTGGCCGGGCGCGTCGACCTCGGCGGCGAACGAAGCCAGCGAGCGCTCGATCTTGTGCCGCAGCACTTCGCGCACCGGCGGCAGCGAGGTGAAGCCGGTGCCGGCGCCGCGCGCCAGTTCGAGCAGCGCGTCGAGGTCGCCGGGCGCGATCGGGCGCACGCAGGCGGCGGCTACGGCGCTCATGTCCAGCTCCATTCGCCGCTGGCGACGCGCATCAGCAGCAGCGCCGACAGCTGCGCGCGCTCGCCGAGGCTCGAATAGCGCATGGTTTCGCGGTCCGAGTGGATGTCGCGGCCGACGACGCCGAGATTGTCGAGATTCGGCAGACCGTGCGCGGCCAGGTTGTTGCCGTCGCAGCAGCCGCCGGTCGGCTTGAACGCGAGCGGTCGTTGCAGCGCGCGGCCGCAGTCGAGCACCCAGTCCATCAGGCGCTCCTGTGCCGCGCCCAGCGGCTTGGGCGGGCGCGTGAAGCCGCCGCGCAGCTCGAAGACGATACCGTCGCCGCCGTGCGCGCGGAAGATGCGGTCGAGCTCGCCCTGCAGCCACGGCTCGTCGCCGGCCTGCTGCGTACGCACGTTGAATTTGAACAGGCAGAAGTCGGGAATCACGTTGAGCGGGCCGCCGCCGCGGACATAAGCGGGATTGATCGTGACGCCCTCACGTTGCAGGCCGTTGATGGCGTCGATGACGCGCGCCGCGGCGGCGATCGCGTTGCGGCCGTCCTGCGGGTTGCGTCCGGCGTGCGCGGCGCGGCCGTGCACGAGGATCTCGAAGTTGCCGCTGCCCTTGCGGCTCGATGCCAGCGAGCCGTCGGGGAACGAGGGTTCGTAGATGAGCCCGAAGCGGTGGCGCTGCGCGGCTTCGGCGAGCAGCGGCGCCGAGCCGGTCGAGCCGATCTCCTCGTCCGGGTTCAGCAGCACCTCCCAGCCGACGCGCTCGCGCCACGGCGTACGTTCCAGCGTCGCCAGTGCCAGCCACATCGCCAGCAGGCCGCCCTTGAGATCGGCGACGCCGGGTCCGTGCACAGTGTCCTCGTCGATGAAGCGCGCGGTCTGGAACGGATGCTCGGCGCCGTAGACGGTGTCGAGGTGGCCGCCGAGGAAAACCTGTAACGGCGCCTCCGGGCGCAGGCGCAGGCGCAGCGCCGGGCCGACCGCGCGCTCGCGCTGGGTGCCGTCGTCGGCCGTCGACCGGGACGGCGGCAGCTCGAACCACTGCGCGCTCGCGCCGAGCGCGGAGAAGCGTGGCGCCAGCATCTCGGCGACCGCGCGCACGCCGCGCGGGTTGAAGCTGCCGGAATTCTGGTTCGCCAGGCGCAGCAGCTCGTCGCGCAGGAGCGGCGCCTGCGCGGCGGTCCATTGCAGATGCGGTGAGTAATCCTCTCGCACGGCGCGAACCTGTCTGCTGTAATGAGTCCATTCTTAGGGACGTCGCGCGCCTCGCGCATGAGGAAAACTCCGGTGAAGTTCTGGTTCGCAAAATCGCTCGCCGCGCTCTGCGCGCTCATCGGCCTGTTCGGTGCCGGCCACGCCTGGAGCGCCGACCAGGCGCTGTGGGAGAAATCGACGCTGAACCAGATCCTCAAGCGCGGCGAACTGCGCGTCGGCCTCGAGGCCGGCTACGTGCCGTTCGAGATGCGGGACCGAAAGGGCAACATCATCGGCTTCGACGTCGACCTCGCCCGCCTGATGGCGCGCTACATGGGCGTCAAGCTGACGCTCGTCAACACGCAGTGGGACGGCATCATTCCGGCGCTGCTGACCGACAAGTTCGACCTGCTGATGTCCGGCATGACCGTCACGCCCGAGCGCAACCTGCAGGTCAACTTCGCCGACCCGTACGTCGTCATCGGCCAGACCGTCATCATCCGCAAGGGGCTGATCGGCAAGATCACCAAGTACGATCAGCTCGACGACCCGCAATACACGATCGCCACCAAGCTCGGCACGACCGGCGACATCGCCGGGCGCAAGTACTTCACCAAGGCCAAGATCAAGGCCTTCGAGACCGAGGCCGAGGCGACGCTCGAAGTACGCAACGGTCGCGCCGACGCCTTCGTCTATGACCTGCCGTACAACGCCGTCTTCTACGCCCGCTACCCGAACGACGTCGGCATCCTGCGCGAGACCTTCACCCAGGAGCCGATCGGCTGGGCCGTCCGCAAGGGCGACCCCGACTTCCTCAACTGGCTGAACAATTTCCTGCGCGTCATCAAGGCCGACGGCAGCTACGATGCGCTGTATCAGAAGTGGTTCGAGGGCACGGCGTGGCTGCAGAACGTCGGGGGCGGTTAAGGCCCCGGCAGGGCCGCGCCTGCGATTGAGACCGGGCGCGCGGTTCGGGGAAGCGGATCGTCAGAAAATGCAGCGACATCGATCGCCGAGGATCGAACATATCGCTGATCAGCGTCACGATTGCCGGGGGGCATGATGAGAAGAGGATTGGATCTGGTTGTTTTCTGCTGCGGGGCCTTGCTCTGGACAGCGGCGATGGCAGCGGAAGAACGATTGGCGGCCCAGCCGCTGCCCGTTCGCGATTTCGCAAGATTCAATGAATATGAAGAAGTGAAAATCTCCCCGGGAGGCGAGTATCTGGCGGTGACATCCCGCATCGAGAAAAGGACGGTGCTGGCCCTTCTTCGCCTGTCGGACATGAAGGTCGTTGCGTCGGCGGGCGGTGCCGAATACCAGCACGTCAGTTCCTTTTCTTGGGTGAGCGATGATCGTGTCGTTTACTCGATTGGTGAGAACTATGGCTCTCTGGAGCGTCCAGCTGGGACTGGTGAGCTTCTGGCGTTGGACGTGGATGGATCGCCATCCAAATATCTCTTCGGCTACCGAGGTGAAATGTCGACCGGCACGCGAATTCGTGCGGCCACGGCGCAGTATGCCTCTGCACAAGTGATAGACCCTCTGATCGATGATCCTTCGTACGCGGTAATTGCCGTCTATCCCTGGCGTGAATCGGATACGCAGGATACGGGTGCCATCATTTACAAGATAAATGTAAAGAACGGTCTTACGTCACCGATCATTTCGTCTCCCGGTCGCGGCGAAACCTCGTTCCTCACCGACAAGAAAGGGTTCGTGCGCTACGCCACAGGGTATTTCAGTAATCCCGTGAGCGTTGATACCTACGTCCGCTCGCCGGAACATCCGGAATGGAAGAAGGCCAATTCGGGAGCGCTGGAGCGGCATAACATCGAGCCCATAGCATTTTCGGAGCAGCAGGATACCGCTTACTTGATATCCGACGAGAAGAACGGTCGCTCGTGTCTGGTTGCTCATCATTTAAGTGATGACAGGCGGGAAGAGTTAGCGTGTGATCCGGTATCGGCCGTCGCCGGATACACGCCTTCACACGACCAGACACAGCCGATCCGCGTATTCTTCGAGCCGGACAAAGTCGAGTCGATAGCGCTCTTCTCCGACGATCCCGATAGCAGGACGCTGACGGCGTTGACTCGGAGTTTTTCCGGGCAGGTGGCCGGGATCGCGTCCTGGTCTCGTGATGGCAGCAAGGCCGTCGTGTACGTCTCAAGTGATCGCAATCCCGGCGTTTTCTATCTGCTCGACAGAAAGGCGAAGACAGCGGACTTTCTTTTGGCGAAACGTCCATGGGTCGATCCGGAGCAAATGGCAGAGCGCCAGCCGATTGGCTTCAGATCGACGGATGGAATGATGGTCCACGGGTATCTGACCCTGCCGAAGGGCATGAAGCCCGAGAATTTGCCCATGGTTGTGATTTCCCATGGCGGTCCATTTGGCTTTCGCGATCATTGGGCCTTCGACGAAGAAGCTCAGATGTTTGCCAGTCGCGGTTATGCGGTGTTGCAGGTCAACTATCGCGGCTCCGGCGGCTACGGCAGCGCCTACCAGCTCGCCGGCAAGGAGCAGTGGGGCGCCGGCATGATCGACGACATCGCGGCCGGTACCCACTATGTAACGGGTAAGGGGATTGCTGATCCAAGGCGGGTTTGCGCTTATGGCGCGAGTTTCGGCGGCTATGCTTCGCTCATGGGCGCGGTGCGCTATCCGGAGCTCTATCGATGTGTTGTTGGCTATGCGGGCATTTACGATCTCGTCCAGTTGAAGCGCGAGGCGGCAAGCTCGAATACGAAAATGGGACGCCGCTACTTCGACTTCTACGTCGGGACGAGTGATGAAATGCTGAAAGCCCAGTCGCCGACAACATACTTGGATCGCTTGCGTGCGAATGTCATGCTGGCTCACGGCGAGCTGGATCGAAATGCGGAGTTCGACCAGTACGAAACACTCCGTGATGCACTGAAGTCTCGAGGGTACCCATTCGAATCGCTGACCTACGCCGGTGAAGGGCACGGCTTCTACAGCGAAGCGCACCGCGAGGAGCTCTACACCAGAATGCTCGACTTCATCGCGCGTAGCTTGAGCGCGCCGGCGGGCGAAAGCGCTTCGGCTATGCCTGATACCGTCACCCGGTAACCCGGCTTCGATCCAGCCTCGTTGCGCAGAACAGCGCAACGTTCCGCTTGCTCTGAATGCGGCATCGCGGAAGCCCGACTCGGCGTCCATCGCGTTCGGCCGTCTCTGGAGTGGCCTGCCATCGGGCTTTCCCCGGGTGCAGATCGCGGAGGCGGTGTGCGGCTGCGTATTGCCTGGGTTGAATAGAAGCGAGCACTCGTCCGGCGCTTTGAAAGTTTGCCGGACTGTCCGCCGCTGTCCGCAAGCCCGTACGCGGACACCAAATCCCACCCGGATTGCTTTTATTTATATCGTTTATTCAATGAGATAATTTCATCTGCCGCGCTGGCACGGCCGCTGCGTTGTCGATCCGCAAAACCGGTATGGGGAGCGACGATGCGAGTGGCGGCGGGGTGTTTGGCGGTGGTGATGGCGGCGGCGGGCCCGGCGCAGGCGAACAGCCTGATCGAGGCCTATCGCGCCGCGCAGCAGCACGACGCGGTGCTGCAGGCGGCGCTCGAGGTGCGCAATGCGGCGGTCGAGGCACGGCCGCAGGCCTGGTCGCTGCTGCTGCCGTCGGTGACGGCGAGCGCCGGCACGGCGCGCGAGCGCTACCGGCTCGACGGCGGCAATGCGGCGGTGAGCGATCCGACCGATCCGCAGGCGAGCGAGGAGTCGCGTTTCTCGGCGACGCGGACCACGTACGGGCTCGACCTCAAGCAGACGCTGTGGAGCGTGGAATCGTTCCAGAAGCTGCGCCAGAGTAGCCTGGCGGTCGCGCAGGCCGAGGCCGAGTACCGTGACGCGCATCAGGCGCTGATCCTGCGGGTCGCCGAGGCCTATTTCGGCGTGCTCGCCGCGGCCGACAACCTCGACGCCAACCGCTCGGAGCGCGCCGCCTACGCGGCGCTCGTCGATCAGGCGCAGAAGCGTCTGCAGACCGGCCTGGGCGCGCGCATCGGCGTCGACGAGGCGCAGTCGTTCTATTCGTTGACCGCGCAGGCGGTCAGCGATTCCGAGCTGGCGCTGCTCGACGCGCAGCGTGCGTTGCTGCAGATCACGCGCGAGTCTACGGCCATCGTGCCGCTGCGCGAGGAGATTCCGCTGGCGCCGCCGCAGCCGGCCAGCGCCGACGAGTGGCTCGCCGCGGCGCGGCAGGGCAACTACGCCGTGCAGGCGGCGCAGCTGAAGCAGGAGGTGGCGGCGCGCGGCGTGTCGGTGGTTGACGGCCGCTGGTGGCCGACGGTGTCGCTGCAGGGCTCGATTGGCAAGACCCAGATTCCCGACGTGCTCGGCGGCGACCAGCGCATCGACAGCATCGGCGTCTACGCGGAGTGGCCGATCTTCTCCGGCGGTCAGACGCTGTCGCAGCGTCGGGAGGCTTCGGCGCGCTGGCGCGGCGCCAGCGCCGACTACGACGGCCGCGTGCGACTGGCCGAGCGCGACACGCTGGCGGCGTTCCGCGGCGTGCTGGTCGGCATCCGCAACATCCGCTCCGGCCAGCTCGCGGTGCAGGCCAACCGCACGGCGGTCGAGGCCAGCCAGAACGGCGTCGAAGCCGGCACCCGCACCGAGTTCGACCTGCTCAACGCGCAGACCCATTACTACTCGGCGCTGCGTACGTACTACCAGTCGCGCTACGACTATCTGAACAACACGCTGCGCCTGAAGGCGCAGGCCGGGCGCCTCACTGAAGGCGATCTGGCGGCGGTCGATGCGGTGCTCGCCGACGACGGGCGACGTGTCGACATGCCGGCGGACCTGTCGCCGTGAACCTCGCCGGGCGCTTGTCCGCGGTGTCCGGCGGCGCCGTCCGCGGACACTGTCCGCAGCGTGCCGGCGACGAACGAATTTGTTTCGCAGCAATGACTTAACGATCAACGACGGGCTGGTACGGCGCTTGCGCCGACCGCCCTGGAACCGCAACGCGCGGTAGGGGAAGGCAGGACATGATGATTCGCGATACCAGTGCGCAGGACCGTGTGGTGACGCGCGCGCCGTGGTGGAAGCGGCACCGCAAGGCGCTGGCTGCGGCCGCGGTCGCCGCGCTGCTGCTGATCTGGCTGCTGCCGACGACGCTGCGCTCGCTGTCGGCGCACGCTTCGGTCAGCCGGGCGCGCCTGGCGGTCGCCACGGTCGAGCGCGGCGATTTCACGCGCGACATCGCCGCCGAGGGGCGCGTCGTCGCCGCCGTCAGCCCGACGCTCTACGCCCCGGCGCCTGGCAGCGTGCGCTTCACCGTGCAGGCCGGCCGCCAGGTCGCCAAGGACGAGGTGATCGGCAGCGTCGACAGCCCGGAACTGACCAGCAAGCTTGCGCAGGAGCGCGCCAACCTGCAGGCCATGCAGGTCGATTACGCGCGCGCCCAGCTCGATGCCAGGCAGCAGGGCATCGTCGCCGAGCAGACCCTCGAACAGGCGCGCATCGATCGCCAGACCGCCTACACCGAGCAGGAACGCACGAAGAAGGCCTTCGAACTGGGCGTCACGCCGGAGATCGAGGTGCTGCGCACGCAGGCGGCGCTGCAGAAGGCCGAGATCGCACTCAAGCGCGCCGAGACCGACTACGCGCTGCAGCGGGAGGGCCGTCGCTTCGACACCGATGCCAAGCGCCTCGCGCGCGATCGCCAGCAACTGCTTGTCGACGAACTGCAGCGCCAGGTCGACCTGCTGACGCTGCGTTCGCCGGTCGCCGGCCAGGTCGGCCAGCTGATGGTCACCGACCGTTCGACGGTCGCCAAGGACGCGGCGCTGCTGACGGTCGTCGATCTGACCGCGCTCGAAGTCGAGGTCAAGGTGCCGGAAAGCTTTGCGCGCGACCTCGCCGTCGGCATGCCGGCGACGATCCGCGGCAACGGCAATACCTGGAACGGCGAGATCAGCACCGTGGCGCCGGAAGTCGTCAACGGCGAGGTCGTGGCTCGCGTGCGCTTCGTCGGCGATGCGCCGCAGGGCCTGCGCCAGAGCCAGCGTCTGTCGGTACGCGTGGTGCTCGACGAGCGCAAGAACGTCGTCATGGTGGCGCGCGGTCCCTTCGTCGAAATCGGCAACGGCCGTGTCGCCTACGTCGTCAACGGCGACATGGCCGAGCGGCGTGCGATCCGTGTCGGCACCGCCTCGGTCGACAAGGTCGAGATTCTCGAAGGCCTGCAGCCCGGCGAGCAGATCGTCGTGTCCGGAACCGATAGCTTCAACGACGCCGAGCGCGTCGCCCTCAGTCGCTGATCCACTGCTCGAAGAAAGGAATTTCCCATGCTGAAGATGACGCATCTGTCGAAGGCCTTCCGCACGGAAGTCGTCGAGACCTACGCCCTGCGCGACTTCTCGATTCACGTCCGCGAGGGCGAGTTCGTCGCCGTCACCGGCCCGTCCGGCTCGGGCAAGACGACCTTCCTCAACATCGCCGGCCTGCTCGAAACGCCGACCGGCGGCACCTACGAACTGGACGGGCAGGACGTCGGCGCGCTCGGCGACGACGCGCGCTCGCATATCCGCAACCAGAAGATCGGCTTCATCTTCCAGGCCTTCAATCTGATTCCGGACCTCAACATCTACGACAACGTCGATGTGCCGCTGCGCTATCGCAAGATGTCGTCGGCCGAACGCAAGAAGCGCATCACCGAGGCGCTCGAGCGCGTCGGCCTGTCGGCGCGCATGCGCCACTATCCGGCGGAGCTGTCGGGCGGCCAGCAGCAGCGCGTGGCGATCGCCCGCGCGCTCGCCGGCAGCCCCAAGCTGCTGCTCGCCGACGAGCCGACCGGCAATCTCGACACGCAGATGGCGCGCGCCGTGATGCAGCTGCTCGAGGAGATCCATCGCGACGGCGCGACCATCGTCATGGTCACGCACGATCCGGAACTCGCCGCGCGTGCGCAGCGCAACGTGCACGTGATCGATGGCCAGGTCGTCGATCTCGGCGAAGACCCGAAGCTGCACATGAACGTCTCGCGCATCAGCGCCTGAAGGAGCCGCGCATGTTCCGCTACTACGCATGGCTGGCCGGCCGCAGCCTCAGAAAGAATCCGGCGCTGACCGCGCTGATGGTGATCGCGATCGGACTCGGCATCGGCGCCAGCATCACCACGCTGACGGTGCTGCGCGTGTTGTCGGGTGATCCGATCCCGCAGAAGAGCGCCGTGCTGTTCCATCCGCAGATCGATCCCGCCGATCTCGACGACTGGCACGAGGGCGAGGAGCCGCCGGACCTGATCGGTTACGTCGACGGCATGAACCTGCTGAAGGCGGGCAAGGCCGATCGCCAGGTCCTGCTGACGGGCGGCAATGCAGTGATCCAGCCGGAAGGCAGCTCGCTCGACCCGTTCCGGACCGAGGCGCGCTTCACGACCGCCGACTTCTTTCCGATGTTCGACGTGCCGATGCTGTACGGACGCGGCTGGACCGCCGAGGACGACGAGCGGCGCGCGCGCGTCGCCGTCATTACCCGCAGCCTCAACGACAAGCTCTATGGCGGCGCCAACAGCGTCGGCCGCACGCTGCGGATCCGCGGCAACGATTTCCAGATCGTCGGCGTCGTCGACCACTGGCGGCCGACGCCGCACTTCTACGATCTGGTGACCGGCAACTACGCCGAAGTCGAGGACGTGTTCGTGCCGCTCGACGTCGGTCTGGATCTCAAGCTCGGTCGCAACGGCACGATGAACTGCTGGGGCAACGGCGGTGGCGCCGATCCGGAACACTCGCCGGACTGCGTCTACATGCAGCTCTGGGTCGAGTTGGGCACGCCCGAAAAGCGCGCCGCCTACATGACCTTTCTCAACAACTACGTCAACGAGCAGCGCGCGCTAGGGCGCTTCCCGCGGCCCAACAGCGTCAAGCTGCGCAGCGTGATGGAATGGCTCGACTACCAGAAGGTCGTGCCGTCCGACGTGCGCCTTCAGGTCTGGCTGGCGCTCGGCTTCCTCGTGGTCTGCCTGGTGAACACGGTCGGACTGATGCTCGCCAAGTTCCTGCGGCGCTCGGGCGAGGTCGCCGTGCGTCGCGCGATCGGCGCATCGCGGCGCGAGGTCTTCGCGCAGTTCCTCGTCGAGGCCGGCGCGGTGGGCGTGGCCGGCGCGGTGCTCGGACTGTTGCTGGCCCTGCTCGGCCTGTGGGCGGTCCGCCAGCAGCCCGGTGACTATGCCAGCCTGGCGCATATCGATCTGCCGATGCTGCTGGCGACGCTCGCGCTGGCGCTGCTGGCGAGCCTGATCTCCGGCCTGCTGCCCGCCTGGCGTGCGTGCCAGGTCGCGCCCGCCCTGCAACTGAAAAGCGATTGAGGAATCCGCCATGGACTTCATGCCCATCATCGCCGCGCTCAAGCGGCAGAAGACCGCCGCCGCCCTGATCGCGATCGAGATCGCGCTGTGCTGCGCCATCATTTGCAACGCCCTGTTCCTGATCATCCATCGCCTCGAGCGCAGCAGCATTCCGAGCGGTGTGCCGGAGAACGAGCTGGTGCGGATCCAGACGACGAGCGTCGCCGAGGATCCGGATGTCGATGCGCGCGCGCGGGCCGCGCTGCAGTCGCTGCGCGAGATCCCGGGCGTTCAAGGCGCCACGCTGATCAACCAGGTGCCGTTCGGACGCTCGTCGTGGAACTCGGGCTTGCGCCTGAAGCCGGAAGACAAAAACACCATCGTCAATGCCACGATCTATTACGGCGATGCCGCGATGCTGTCGACGCTCGGCGCCAAGCTGATCGCCGGACGTTGGTTCGAGGAAAGCGAGTTCGGCGACTTTGCGACCCTGCTCGGGGCGCCGGACGGTGAGCAGCCGAAGATCGTCATCATCACGCGCCAGCTGGGCCAGAAGCTGTTCGGCAACGAAAATCCGCTGGGCCGCGAATTCGCTTTCGGCGATGTTCCGGTCCGCGTGATCGGCGTGCTCGATCATCTCGTTCGGCCATCGATCTTCGACGACGCAACGGCCGACTGCAGCCTGGTGTTTCCGGTGCGCATGGGCGCCGGCTACGGCGCGCAGTATGTGCTGCGCACGCGCCCGCAGGATCGCGACGCCGTGATCGCCGCCGCCAAGAAGAAGCTGGCCGAAGCGATGCCGAACCGGATCGTCCTGGACACCAAGGGCTTCGACGAACTGCGCGACGAGAATTTCAAGCAGGACCGCGTGATGGCCGGCCTGCTGATCGCGGTCGTCGTCTCGCTGCTGGTGGTCACGGCGCTCGGCATCGTCGGTCTGGCCAGCTTCTGGGTGCAGCGCCGGCGCCGCCAGATCGGCATCCGCCGCGCGCTCGGTGCGACGCGCGGGCAGATCCTGCGCTACTTCCAGACCGAGAACTTCCTGATCGTCACGGTCGGCATCGCGGTTGGCATGGCGGCGGCGTTCGGCATCAGCGGCTGGCTGATGCATCACTACGAACTGCCGCGCCTGCCGCTCTACTACCTGCCGGTCGGCGCGGTCGCGCTCTGGCTGCTCGGGCAGATCGCGGTGCTGGCCCCGGCCTTGCGCGCTGCGTCGGTACCGCCGGCGACGGCGACGCGCCCGGTCTGAGGCGCGGTTCGATGGTTCACTCCCAGGATTGCGCGCCGCTCGTCGGCGCGCTTTTTTCTGGCGCCTGGCAGCGTATGCGGCACAGGCTATGATCGCCCGTGCCGCCCGGCGCGCCGGGCAGGATTGCTCGATTCCAACCTTCTGCGTGGGCGCCGCGTCTATGACGCATGCGCCGAAGAGCTGACATGTCCACCGTCCTGATCATTGACGACAATGCCGGCGTGCGCGAGGCGCTCGGGCTGCTGCTGTCGCTGCGCGACATCCGCACGCGCACGGCGGCGACCCCCGAGGAAGGCCTGGCGATGCTGCTCACCGAGCGCATCGATCTGGTCATCGCCGACATGAATTTTCGCGCCGACACCACTTCCGGCGAGGAGGGCGTGGCGCTGTTCCGTGCGATCCGCGACCGCTATCCGGATCTGCCGGTGATGCTGCTGACGGCCTGGACGCATCTGGAGACGGCGGTCGAGCTGGTCAAGGCCGGCGCCGCCGACTATCTCGCCAAGCCCTGGGACGACCACAAACTGCTGACGACGGTCGAGAACTTGCTCGAGCTGTCGGAGGCGAGCCGGGCGATGTCGCATCTGCGCCGCGAGCGCCGCCGCCGCCGCGAGGAGCTGGCGCGGCGCTACGACTTGCGCGGCTTGGTCTACGGCTCCGAGGCGATGGAGCGCATCGTCGAGCTGGCCTGCCAGGTCGCGCGCGCCGACGTGCCGGTGCTGATCACCGGCCCGAACGGCGCCGGCAAGGAGCGCATCGCGCAGATCGTGCATGCCAACTCGGCGGTCAAGGACGGGCCGTTCATCGCCATCAACTGTGGCGCCCTGCCGAGCGAGCTGATCGAGGCCGAGCTGTTCGGTGCCGAGGCCGGAGCCTATACCGGCGCCAATCGGGCCCGCGAAGGACGTTTCGAGAGCGCCAACGGCGGCACGCTGTTCCTCGACGAGATCGGCAACCTGCCGCTGTCGGGTCAGGTCAAGCTGCTGCGCGTGCTGGAGACCGGCCAGTTCGAGCGGCTCGGTTCGTCGCGCACGCGGCAGGTCAAAGTGCGCGTGCTCAGCGCGACCAATGCCGAGCTGCCGAAGATGATCGACGAGGGCAGTTTCCGTCAGGATCTCTATTACCGTCTCAATCTGATCGAGATCGCGCTGCCGCCGCTGGCGGAGCGGCCGGACGACATCATCCCGCTCGCCGAATTCTTCCTCGACGGCCAGGCGCAGTTCGCCGACGAGGCGCGCGACGCGCTGCTCGACTATGCGTGGCCCGGCAACGTGCGCGAGCTGCGCAATGCCGTCGAGCGCGCGCGCCTGCTGTGCCGTGGCGGCGTGATCCGTGCCGCCGATCTCAACCTGCCGCAGCGCAAGGCACCGGCACGCGGCGGCGACGAGCCCGACCGCGACACGATCGCCGCCGCGCTCAAGGCGTCCGGCGGCAACATCAGTCGTACCGCGCAGGCGCTCGGCCTGTCGCGGCAGGCGCTGTACCGGCGCATGGAGCGCTACGGCTTCGAAACTGCCGTCGGCTGAACGACGCTGCTACGCTGCGCGGCAATTCCACGCCGCCTCGCCATGCGCCGACTTTCGCTCGAAGCCCGCTTTGCCGTCGCCCTGTTGCTGGTCGCCGTCGCCGCGACCGGCGCCGCGATCGCGGTCCTGTCGTTCGGCGCTTCGGTGACTCTGGCGGCGCTCGCCGCGATGGCGGCCGGCCTGCTCGCCGCGGTGTTCGCTGCCCCCCGCGTGCTGCGTCCGCTGCGCCAGCTGCTGCGCGCGCTGGAGGGCGCGGTGGCCAGCTTCCGCGACGGCGATTTCAGCTTTTCGATCGCCGGTGCCGACGACGACGTGCTCGGCCCGCTCGCGCGCCTGCACAACGAACTCGGCCATACGCTGCGTGAGCAGCGCCAGAACCTTGCCCAGCGCGAGCTGCTGCTCGATACCGTGGTGCAGAACACGCCGGTCGCGCTGGTCCTGGTCGACGACGTCGGCCACGTCGCCTACGCCAATCTCGCGGCGCGCCAGCTCTTCAACGACAACCGCAGCCTGGCCGGGCTGTCGTTCGCGGCCATCGTCGAAGCCGGGCCGGCGTCGATGCGCGAGGCGCTGGCCGGCGGCGGCGACGCGCTGTTCAACGTCGACTTCGCGGAGGGCGAGGAGACCTTCCATCTGTCGCAGCGCGGTTTCCGGCTGCAGGGACGCGCGCACCGGCTCTATCTGTTCCGGCGCATGACGCGCGAGCTCGCGCGACAGGAGGTGGCGACCTGGAAGAAAGTCATCCGCGTCATGAGCCATGAGCTGAACAACTCACTGGCACCGATTTCCTCGCTCGCGCATTCGGGCGCGGAGCTGGCGCGGCGCGGGCAGGTCGAGCGCCTGCCGGAAGTATTCACCAGCATCGGCGGGCGAGCGCGGCACCTGCATGCATTCATCGAGGGCTACGCGCGCTTCGCACGTTTGCCGGCGCCGCGCCTCGAAGCGGTGCGCTGGGCCGAGTTCATCGGCGCGCTCGGCGCGCAGGCCGAGTTCCGCGTCGAGGGCCGCCTGCCGGACGGCACGGCGCGCTTCGATGCCGGTCAGCTCGAGCAGGTGCTGATCAATCTGCTGAAAAATGCGCATGAAGCCGGCAGCGCCGCGGACGCGGTCGAGCTGGAAGTGGTGGGGATCGCCTCGAACTGGCGCATCGAGGTGCGCGACCGCGGCACCGGCATGAGCGAAACCGTGCTTGCCAACGCGCTGCTGCCGTTCTATTCGACCAAGCGCGCCGGCACCGGGCTCGGCCTGGCGCTGGCCCGCGAGATCATCGAGGCGCACGGCGGCCGGCTGCAGCTGGCCAACCGCGACGGCGGCGGTCTGCGCGTCAGCCTGACGCTGCCTGCCTGAGCGGCGCACCGGCCTGCATCGCCGACGCGAGCGCGCCGTAGACCTCCGTCCAGGCGGCGCGCGCGTCGGCGTCGAAGGCCGGCCCCAGGCCCTGTTCGAGCGTCCATAGCAGCGCCTCGCCGACGGTGTCGTAGTGCGCCGTCTGCACCCCGTAGTCGAGGTGGCGGGCGCCGAGCGCCTGCACCGCCGGCAGCAGGCTGTCGAGCCGGCCGAGGCCGCGTACGGCGATGTCGATCATGTTCATCAGGCGCTCGCCCTGCTCGGCGATCGGCGCGCGGAACAGTGCACGCAACGACGGATCGAGCTGGAACAGGCGGCCGTAGAACAGCGCCGCGGCTTGCGTGCGGATGGGAACGACCTGGGCCCAGCTGGTCTGGACGAGGGCGATCTGCGTCGGAGTCATGGCGCCTGGTGTGCGGTGGTCGATGGACAGCGATGGAAGACTCCGAACGCAACCGCAAGAAACATGCCGCGGGTTTCCGACGATTGCGGCACGGCGAGCGCAGCTGCTAGGGTCGCGCCGGCCGCTCCGGCTGGGCTGTTTCTTGCTTTCTTAAGATCCATGCAGAGTTCTTCCCATCGATGGTGGTGGTACGGCGTCTATGTGGCCGTGCTCGTCGCGTTCGGCGCGACGCTGTACATGGCCAGCAAGCGCATCGAATACAGCTGGCGCTGGGAGCGCATCCCGCAATATCTGGTCAGCGACGAGGGCACCGAACTCAAGGCGCCATACGACGGCTTCGTGTCGGTCGCCGACGACGGCAAGAGCCTGACGCTCAAGGAGCTCAAGGGCGGGCGTCACGAAACCATCAGCGGCTTCGACGACCTGCTGGTCGGCGACGGCGATCTCGTCTTCCAGAACGATCCGGTCGCGCGCAAGCGGGGCCTCGTTGCCGGGCCGCTGACGCTCGGCCTGTGGATGACGCTGAAGCTCTCGGCCGTGGCGCTGGTATTCGCGATGCTCCTCGGTCTGGTCGCCGGGCTCGGCCGCGTGTCGCGCAATCCGGCGGCCTACGCGCTGGCGACGAGCTATGTCGAGCTGATCCGCGGCACGCCGCTGCTGGTGCAGATCTTCATCTTCTATTTCTTCTTCGGCACGGTGCTGAAGCTGTCGGCTTTCACCGCCGGCGTCGCCGCGCTCGCCGTGTTCACCGGCGCCTACATCGCCGAGATCATGCGCGCCGGCATCGAGGCGATCCCGCGCGGCCAGATGGAAGCGGCGCGCAGTCTCGGCATGAGCGTGCCGCAGGCCATGCGCCACGTCGTGCTGCCGCAGGCCTTCAAGAAAACGCTGCCGCCGCTCGCCGGCCAGTTCATCAACCTGATCAAGGATTCCTCGCTCGTGTCCGTCATGGCCCTGACCGACCTCACCAAGGCCGGCCGCGAGGTCGTCGCCTCGACCTTCAGCCCCTTCGAGGTCTGGTTCACCGTCGCGGTGATGTACCTGCTGCTGACCGGCACGCTGTCGGTTCTGGTGCGCCGCCTGGAAAAGAGGCTGGCCCATGACTGAGCCCGTCTCCGCCGTGGCGCCGGAAGTGCTGATCGACGTGCGCGACGTCGGCAAGACCTTCGCCAACGGCGTCGTCGGCCTGAAGAACGTTTCCCTGCAGGTGCGGCGCGGCGAGGTGGTCTGCATCATCGGGCCCAGCGGCTCGGGCAAGTCGACGCTGCTGCGCACGCTCAACGCCCTGGAGACGATCACCTGCGGCGAGATCCACGTGCTCGGCCAGTCCGTGCATGCGTCGAAGGCCGATCTCAACCGCCTGCGCACGCACGTCGGCATGGTGTTCCAGTCGTTCAATCTGTTTCCGCACAAGACGGTGCTGCAGAACCTGATGCTGGCGCCACGCGTCGTGGCCGGCGTCGGCGAGCCCGAGGCGCGTCGGCGCGCCGAGCAACTGCTTGCCAAGGTCGGCCTCGCCGACAAGGCCGCAGCGCATCCGGGGCAGCTGTCCGGCGGCCAGCAGCAGCGCGTCGCGATCGCCCGCGCGCTGGCGATGCAGCCCGACATCATGCTGTTCGACGAACCCACCTCGGCGCTCGATCCGGAGAAGGTCAACGAAGTGCTCGACGTGATGCAGGTGCTGGCGCGCGAGGGCATGACGATGTGCGTCGTCACGCACGAGATGGGCTTCGCGCGCGCCGTCGCCCACCGCGTCGTGTTCATGGAGGCCGGCGAGATCGTTTATCAGGACGCGCCGCAGCGCTTTTTCGATGCGCCAGACAACGAGCGCCTGCGCGGCTTTCTCGGCCAGGTGCTGAAGTAACGCGAGACGTCGTTCGCCGGCCGCGGCGTCGCGCGCGAACGGCGCGCGGATGCCGGGCGGTGCGGCGGATTTCGCGCCGCTGCGGCCGTGCCGTTGCGGCCCTATCGGGCCGGCACGTGGCTGGTCGTGACCTCGGCGATCAGCCGGCCGCCGTCACCGGTCACGGTCGTGCGCACCACGCTGAGCTGGCGACCGCGCTTCACGAATACCGAGATCGCGGTGAACGTGCCGTCCTTCTGATTGCCGAGCAAGGCGGCGTTGAGATTGATCGCCAGCGGAAAGCCGCTCTGGCCCGGCTCCATCGTCGTGCCGCCGAAGCTCAGCACCGTCGCACAGACGTCGGCGAACCACAGCACGGCCCCGGCATGGGCGATCCCGAACGGGTTGAGGATGCCGGCCTGCACCGGCATCTGCCCGACGACGCGCTCCGGGGTCTGCTCGACGATGCTGAATTCGATCTGCCCGCTGACCCTCACCGCCGTGCTCCTGTTCGACCGCCGGCTCCGCGGCTCCGTTGCCGCGGACGGAGGGAATCGTGGTGCCCCCGGCAGGAATCGAACCTGCGACCTACCGCTTAGGAGGCGGTCGCTCTATCCACTGAGCTACGGAGGCGGGGCGCGCATGATACGGCATCGCCGGGCCGGCCAAGCAAGCGCCGCAACATTGCGGCAACGGTTTCAAAACGTTGCAGAGTTTCTTGTTTGGTATCGCTTTTCCGGCTAGCATCCGGCCTGAACTGCAAAGCCCGACGGGCAGCCCTTGGGGGGTATCTCGTGTTGAAACTGATTCAGCGCCACGCGGCGGTATTGGCCGTGCTCATGCTCGCGGCCTGCGGCGGCGGCGGCTTCAGCGATGGAGAAACCACCGGCGGCACGACCGGTGGAACGACGGGCGGTACCACGGGCGGCACGACGGCGTCATCGCTGACCCTGCTCGCCAGTTCCCCGCAGCTGTCGTCCAACGCCTCGGCCGTCACCGACGGCGTGACGCTGACGGCAATCGTCAAGGACGTCAACAACAACGTCGTGCCGGGCGTGACGGTGACGTTCAGCTCGCAGGATTCGTCGGAAATCAATGTCTCCAATCCGGCGACGACCGACGATAACGGCCGCGTGACGGCCGTGGTCACGACGGGCGGCGATCCGCAGAACCGCACGATCAATGTCGCGGCGAAGACCGGCAGCCTGTCGGCCTCGGCCAGCATCGACGTGATCGGCACGACGCTGAATATTTCCGGTCTCGATTCGACGCAGATCAACGTCGAGACGCCGTACACCATCACGCTGACCGATTCCGCCGGCGTGGCGATCGCCGGCAAGACGGTGGGCGTGTCGACGGAGGCGGGCAACACGCTCAGCGCATCGTCGTACGTGACCAACGCCGCCGGCCAGATCACCGTCAAACTCAAGGCCACCAACGCCGCGTCGACGCTGACCGCGACGGCGCTGGGTCTGACGGCGACCAAGTCGATCAAGGTCTCGACCGACCAGTTCTCGTTTACGGCGCCGGCGGCGGCGGCCGAAGTGAAGCTCGGCGTCAACCAGTCGGTCTCGGTGCGCTGGCTGCAAAGCGGCACGCCGGTGCCGGACGGCACGGTCATCAACTTCACCGCGACGCGCGGTCAGCTTTCGGCCGCGTCGGCGACGACCAGCAACGGGGTGGCCACGGTGACGATCCAGTCCGCCGAAGCCGGCTTCACCGAGGTCGTCGCCAGCAGCACGGCGCTGACCAAGCCCTCGGCCTCGCTGTCGCTGGAATTCGTCGCGGTGACGCCGGACAAAATCGACGTGCAGGCCAGTCCGGCCGTGCTCGCGACCAACCAGACCAGCGAGATCACGGCGATCGTCCGTGATTCGAGCAACAATCTCGTCAAGAACGTCACGGTCGACTTCTCGGTGTCGGACATCACCGGCGGCTCGCTGTCCTCGCCGAGCGCGGTGACCAACAGCCAGGGCCTGGCCAAGATCACCTACACCGCGACCTCGCAGGCGAGCGCCAGCCAGAACGTGGTGGTCACCGGCAAGGTGCACAGCAATGCCGCGATCAGCGACACGGCGCTGCTGACGGTCGGCGCGCGCGCGGTCAGCATCACGCTCGGCACCGGCAGCAAGATCATCGCCAAGGACGAATCGACCTATCAGGATCCGTGGACGGTGCTGATCAACGACTCGTCGGGCAATCCGGTGCAGAACGCGCAGTTCACGCTGTCGATCCAGTCGGTTGCGTTCGCGAAGGGAACGCGCACGGCTCCGACCATCGTTTGTCCGAATGAGGATGTGAACCTCAACGACATCATCGACTCGCCGAACGAGGATACCGACCACGATGGGATCCTGGAGCCGGGTCGCGTCGCCAGCGTGCCGACCACGGTGACGCTCGACGCCGACGGCACCGGCCAGTTCTACGTGACCTATCCGAAGGAATTCGGCGACTTCGTGCGAGTTCGCATCATCGGCGTCGCCAGTGTGGCCGGCACCGAGACGACGGAGTCGAGGGATGCTTGGCTGCCGATCGCCGAGGGCGACGAAGACAACCTGCCGTCCGACAGTCCATTCGGACTCGTCGGGGACTGCAGCAAGCCGAACTAACGCTCGGCCAAGTGCGATTTACAGACGGCGGCCTTCACGGCCGCCGTCGTCGTTTGGGGCCCAGCCTTATGGGGTGCGCCGCTCGCGGTCCAGCAGCCCTGACAACACGAAATGGCCGATCGCCAGCACCAGCGCGATCAGTCCGGCGCCGAGGCCGGTTTCGACTTCGCTGCGTTCGCGCGCGATGTCGGCCTGCAGTTCCTGGCGGACCTGCCGGCGCAGGCGTTCGAGGCCGGCGGCGTCGGTCCGTGCGTTGCGGGACTGCAGTTCGAGCTGCACGTTCAGCTCGGTGGACGCGTCGAGATCGGCGTCGCTGTACTGCGGCAGCTTGGTCCACTGCAGGCCGTAGTAGCCGCTGAGGCCGATGCCGACGGCCAGCAGCATGAACGGGAAGGCACGAGGGGAACGGCGCGGGGACGGCATGGGGCTCTCGTCAGCGGAACAGCGCGCATTGTAGGCATTCCGGGATTGCCCCCGGTCCTGAGGGATGTTCACGAAGGCCGAACCGCTGGCTGCGGCGGAATAATGGCGGCCCCAACCGGAGCCTCGCCATGCGGATCGGCACGCCGAAAGAAATCAAGAATCACGAGTATCGCGTCGGTCTGACGCCGGCCGGCGTGCGCGAGCTGAGCGCGCACGGGCATGAGGTCTTCATCGAAACGCGCGCCGGCCTGGGCATCGGCATCGACGATGCCGAGTACCAGCGTGCCGGCGCGACGATCCTGTCGACGGCGGCCGAGGTTTTCGCGACCGCCGAGATGATCGTCAAGGTCAAGGAGCCGCAGCCGGCCGAGTGCGCGATGCTAAGGCCCCATCACGTGCTCTTCACCTACCTGCATCTGGCGCCGGACCCGGCGCAGACCCGTGCGCTGCTCGACTCCGGCTGCACGGCGATCGCCTATGAAACCGTCACCGACGCGCGCGGCGGTCTGCCGCTGCTGGCGCCGATGAGTGAGGTCGCGGGGCGCATGTCGATCCAGGCCGGCGCGCACGCGATGGAGAAGGCGGCCGGCGGCAACGGCGTGCTGCTCGGCGGCGTGCCCGGGGTGCCGGCGGCCGAGGTCGTCGTCCTCGGCGGCGGCGTGGTCGGCTACAACGCCGCGCGCATCGCCGTCGGCATGGGCGCGCGCGTGACGATCCTCGACCGCTCGCTGCCGCGCCTGAACTGGCTCGACATCAGCTTCGACGGCCGTCTGACGACGCTGTATTCGACGGTCGACGCGGTCGAGTCCAGCCTCGCGAAGGCCGATCTGGTGATCGGCGCGGTGCTGGTGCCGGGCGCCGCCGCGCCGAAGCTGGTGACGCGCGGCATGCTCGCGGGCATGAAGCCGGGCACGGTGATCGTCGACGTGGCGATCGACCAGGGCGGCTGCTTCGAGACCTCGAAGCCGACCACGCACCAGGAGCCGACCTATCTGGTCGACGGCATCGTCCATTACTGCGTCGCCAACATGCCGGGCGGCGTCGCGCGCACCTCGACCTTTGCACTGACCAACGCGACGATGCCGTTCGCGCTGGCGCTGGCCGACAAGGGCTATCGCACGGCGCTGCTCGACGATCCGCATCTGCGCGACGGCCTCAACGTGCATCGCGGCCAGCTGAGCTGCCAGGCCGTCGCCGAAGCGCTCGGGTATCCATACGTGCCGACGCCGCTCGCCCTCGAAGCGGCCTGAGCCGTGCGGGTGTCATGGCGTGAAATGTAAAGCGGGGCGCGCAAAGGCCTGTTAGATTCGTGCCACCCTGGCACGCGCTGCGGTCGCTCGGCAGCCGTGGGATGACTACCCTCAATGCGGAGGCCTCATGCGCCCCTTGGCAGCGTTCGTGGTTGCTCTTCCCTTCGTCTATGTCGAAGCCCGCGCCCAGTCGCCCGACGTCCCGGACGCCGCCGCCGAGCCGCAGCTCGCGCCGGAGACGACGCCCGCGCCGCTCGACACGATCCCGCTCGCTGCCGAGACGCCGCCGCCGCTGTCGGCCGATGCGGCGCAGGACGATGGCCAGGGCCTGACCGAAATCGTCGTCACCGCGCAGAAGCGCAAGCAGTCGCTGCATGACGTGCCGCTTTCGGTATCGGCGCTGAGCGGCGACATGCTCAAGGACATCAACGCCTCGAACCTGGCCGACGCTTCGGTCTATATCCCGAACGTGCGCGTCGACGCCGACGACCTCGGCTCGCCGCAGGTCTTCATTCGCGGCTTCGGCACCAATACCTTCAACCCGAGTTTCGAAAGCTCGGTCGGCTTCGTCGAGGACGAGATCTTCTACGGACGCGGCGCGTACTTCACCGAGTCGATGTTCGACATCGACCGCGTCGAAGTGCTGCGCGGTCCGCAGGGCACGCTGTTCGGCAAGAACACCGTGGCCGGTCTCTACAACGTCATCACCGCGAGTCCGACCGAGACGTTCTCGGGCAACATCCGCTTGAGCACGTCCGAGTACAACGAGCAGCGCCTCGAAGGCGGTGTCGGCGGCATGTTCAACGACTGGTTCGGCGCGCGCCTGTCGCTGCTCGCGCAGTCCGGCGACGGCGAGCTGCGCAACGAGTACCTCAATCGCGACGAGGACAAGATGCGCCAGAAGGCGGGCCGTCTGAAGCTGCGCCTGTTGCCGCATGAAGACGTGACGATGGACCTGATGCTGCAGCGCTCCGTCACCGACATCAATTTCTGGCCCTACCAGCTGTTCGCGCTGGACTCGGGCACGACGAACTATCTGCAGGCCTTCGATCCGGCCATCGAGGGCGATCCGTACAACTTCGTCACCTCGTTCGACCAGCCCGGCTTCATCAACAAGAATTCCGCGACCGAGAGCCTGAAGACCGACTGGGCGATGGGCGATCTCGGGCCGATCCAGGACGCGCACACGGTGCTGGTCGCCGGTTACAGCAATCTGGCGATCAACCAGCTCAACGACCTCGACGTTTCGCCGGCGGATCTGCTGCGCCTCTACAACTACGAGGACTACGGGCAGACCTCGGTCGAGCTGCGCTTCAGCGGCCGCACCGACAGCCTGTTCGGCCTCGGCCGTTCCGTCGACTTCGTCGCCGGCGGCTTCTTCTTCGAGTCCAACTACAAGCTGCGCGCGAAGATCAAGGCGGGCGACGATATCGGCTCCTACTTCCTCACCCAGGACGCCTGGCAGTTGCTGACCGGCAACCTCAATGCGCTGCCGGGCAACATCGCCGTGATCCCGGGGCTCGGCGATCTGCTGTCGGCGTTCATCGGCGACGACGACTACCAGTTCGACTACCGCCAGAAGCTGAAGTCCGGCGCGCTGTTCGCGCAGATGACCTGGAACATCAGCGAGCACTGGGCGCTGACGCCGGGCCTGCGCTACAACCGCGAGACCAAGGACGTCGACACCGCCGGCACCGCGCACTGCAGGACGGCGCCGAACTGCCTGACGCCGCTGCTGCTCGGCGCCAACGACTACTCGCGGCACGATCTCAAGCGCGACGAGGCCGACTGGTCGCCGAAGGTCGCGCTGCAGTACATCTGGGACCCGAACCTCAACTTCTACGCGAGCTATGCGCGCGGCTACAAGAGCGGCGGCTACAACTCGCTCTCGTACACCGGCGACGATCTGGCCTTCAAGCCGGAGAAGGCCGGCACGGTGGAAGGTGGCTTCAAGGGGCGCTTCTTCAGTCGCAAGCTGAACTTCAATCTCGCCGTCTACCAGACCAAGCTCGAGAACCTGCAGGTGCTCGCGTTCCACGGCGCGACCACCAACGTCGGCAATGCGAGCGCGACCTCCAGGGGCGTGGAGGCCGATTTCCAGTGGCGTACGCCGTGGCAGCCGCTGATGCTCAACGGCTCGTTCGGCTTCATCGACGCGACCTACGACGACTATCCGGACGCGCCGGCGCCGATCTCGGCCGGCATCGGCGCAACGCAGAATCTCAAGGGCGAGCGCCTGGCGTTCACGCCGAAGCAGACCGGCACGCTGACGCCGATCGTGACCGTGCCCTTCGAGTCGCTGCTCGTGCGCCTGGCCGCCGACGCGATCTGGCAGGGCGAGCAGTACACCGACACCGATCTCGATCCGCACACGCGGGTCGGCGGTTTCATGCAGTACGCCGCGCGCATCAGCGTCGGCAGCGCCGACGACCTGTGGTCGCTGACGCTCGGCGGCAGCAACCTCGGCGACAAGCGCGTGCTGAACCAGTCGACCGACGCCGTGCTGTTCCCGGGTTCGTTCTACGCTCAGCAGGCGGCCGGCCGCCAGTACTACGCGGCGATCGCGATCAACTGGTAGCGCTTCCCCGACCGACGCCGACCGACGCCGGGGCGCGGGCGCGGCCGGCAACAGCCGCGCGCCGCGCCGTTTCGGGGCCCGCTGCCGTGCATGATGCCTGTCGCGTCCCCGTGACGGGCGCGCGCGGCCCGCGCGCCGCCGTCCTGGGCCGCCTCAGCGCACCGGCGGCGGATCGAACGGCGTCTTGGCCTTGTACTCGCACAGATCGACGATCGCGCAGCGTCCGCATTCGGGCTTGCGCGCCTTGCAGACGTAGCGGCCGTGCAGGATCAGCCAGTGGTGCGCGTCGCGCTTGAATTCCTCGGGCACCACCTTGAGCAGCTTGCGCTCGACCTGCAGCACGTTCTTGCCCGGCGCCAGGCCGGTGCGGTTGGCGACGCGGAAGATATGCGTGTCGACCGCGATCGTCGGCTCGCCGAACGCGGTGTTGAGCACGACGTTCGCGGTCTTGCGGCCGACGCCGGGCAGCGCTTCGAGCGCCTCGCGCTCGCGCGGCACCTCGCCGCCATGCTGTTCGATGAGCTGGCGGCACAGGCCGATGACGTTCTTCGCCTTGGTCTGGTAGAGACCGATGGTCTTGATGTACTCGCGCAGGCCGGTCTCGCCGAGCGCGAGGATCGCCTGCGGCGTGTGGGCGACCGGGAACAGCCTCGCCGTGGCCTTGTTGACGCCGACATCGGTGGCCTGCGCCGACAGCACGACGGCGACCAGCAGTTCGAACGGGGTCGTGTAGCGCAGCTCGGTGGTCGGCGCCGGGTTGGCGTCGCGCAGGCGGCGGAAGATCTCGTGGCGTTTGACGGGATTCATACGGGCGGGAATGGCGCGACGGCGCCTGGCGTCAGTCTTGCGGAGGGCCGCGGCGTGCGCGCGCCGCGGCGAGCGCACGGGCCAGCGGATCGGTGGCCGGCGCCGCCTCGACCGGGTCGGTCGAGCCGGCGCGCGCTTTCAGCATCGCCTTGCGCCGCTCGCGCTCGGCCTCGCGCTCTTCGTCGCGGTGCTTGAGGCGCAGCTTGCGCGCCTTCACGCGCTGCCGCGCGACGGCGTCATCGAACGGCTTCTGCGCCACGGCGCGCATTTCGATGCAGTCGACCGGGCAGGGCGGCAGGCACAGCTCGCAGCCGATGCACTCCTGCGCCACCACCGTGTGCATGTAGCGCTCGGCGCCGACGATGGCGTCGGTCGGACAGACGGCGAGACACTTCGCGCAGCCGATGCAGCGGCTCTCGTCGATCAGGGCGACATGGAAGGAATGAGTCGTCATGGCCAGGCGCATCGCGACGACGCCATCCGGCGGCAGGGCCGGATCAGCTGGTGTCGCTGGAGGGCGTCGTTACCTTCGGGTCCTTGCAGTGACGGACATGGCGTTACTTCACTTTCATGCCGGGCTCGGCGCCGGCGTCCGGCGCCAGCAGGAACGGGCCGCCGCGTTCGTCGCTGGCGGCCAGCACCATGCCTTCGCTCATGCCGAACTTCATCTTGCGCGGCGCGAGATTGGCGACGCACATCGTCAGGCGGCCGACCAGCGCTTCCGGCGCGTAAGCGGCCTTGATGCCGGCGAACACCTGGCGCGTGCCGAGCGGTCCGAGGTCGAGCTGCAGGCGCAGCAGCTTGTCGGCGCCCTCCACATGCTCGGCCGAAGCGATGCGCGCGATGCGCAGATCGACCTTGCCGAAGTCCTCGACGCCGATCGTCGCCGGCGCGGCGCTGGCGGCGCTGGCGGCGCTGGCGGCGTCGGCGGCCGGCCGGGCGGCGGCTTTGGCCGGTGCCGCGCGCGCCGGCTTGCCGGCTTCCGCCGGCGCGCTGCCGCGCTCCTCGGCGAGCATCGCCTCGATCGCTTTCGGATCGATGCGCGTCGCCAGCGGCGCGTAGGCGCGGATCGGGTGGCCGAGCAGCGGCTTGCCGGCGTCGGCCCAGCTCAGCGCCGGCACGTTCAGGAAGTGCTCGACCTGCGCGGCGATCTTCGGCAGCACCGGCTTGAGATAGATCGTCAGCTGGCGGAACAGGTTGAGGAAGGTGGTGCAGACCTGCTGCAGTTCCTCGCGGCGCGCCTCGTCCTTGGCCAGCGTCCACGGCGCGAGCTTCTGGATCTCGGCGTTGGCGTCGTCGGCCATCGCCATCACCTCGCGCAACGCCCCGGCGAAGTCGCCGGCTTCGTAGAGCTCGCGCAGGTTGTCCGCTTCGGCGGCGAAGTCCTCGAACAGCGTGCGCTCGTGCATCGCCACCGCGAGCTGCCCGTCGAACAGCTTGTCGATGAAGCCGGCGCAGCGGCTGGCGATGTTCACGTACTTGCCGACCAGATCGCTGTTGACGCGATTGGTGAAGTCGGCGAGGTTGAGATCGAGATCGTCGACGCCGCTGCCGAGCTTGGCGGCGAAGTAGTAGCGCAGGTATTCCGGATGCAGGTGATTGAGGTAGGTGCGCGCCTTGATGAAGGTGCCGCGGCTCTTGCTCATCTTGGCGCCGTCGATCGTCAGATAGCCGTTGACGTGCAGCGCGGTCGGCGCGCGGAAGCCGGCGCCGTGCAGCATCGCCGGCCAGAACAGGCCGTGGAAATTGACGATGTCCTTGCCGATGAAGTGGTGCAGTTCGGTCGACAGCGGCCAGGCGCCGCCGGTTTCGGTGCTGAACTCGGCGGCGGTGCTCGGCTGCGGGTCCCAGAACTCGGCGAAGATCTCCGACGGATCGCGCTCGCTGCCCGCCGCGAGCGTTTCGCACAGCGCCTTGAACGAGGCCATGTAGCCGATCGGCGCATCGAGCCAGACGTAGAAGAACTTGCCCGGTGCGCCCGGAATCGCGAAGCCGAAGTAGGGTGCATCGCGCGAGATGTCCCAGTCCTTGAGCCCGGACGTGAACCACTCCTTGAGCTTGGCCTTGACCGAAGGATGCGCGACGTCGCCGTCGAGCCACTGTTCGAGGAAGGCCTGGAACTTCGGCAGCTCGAAGAAGTAATGCTCGGAGTCCTTGAGCACCGGCGTCGCGCCGGAGACCACCGAGCGCGGATTCTTCAGATCGGTCGGCGAATAGGTGGCGCCGCAGTTCTCGCAGTTGTCGCCGTACTGGTCCGGCGTGCCGCAGCGCGGGCATTCGCCCTGGATGTAGCGATCCGGCAGGAACATTTCCTTGACCGGGTCGTAGAGCTGCTGGATGGTGCGGCTGGCGATCGCCGGCGGCATCTCGCCGCGTTCGGCGCTCACCGGCGAGCCGGCGCGCAGGCGCGTGTAGATCAGCTCGCAGAGCTGGCGGTTCTCCTCGGAATGCGTCGAGTGGTAGTGATCGAAGGCGACCAGGAAGTCGGCGAAATCGCGCTCGTGGTGGGCCTTGATCTCGGCGATGAACTGCTCGGGCGCGATGCCGGCCTTTTCGGCGGCGAGCATGATCGGCGTGCCATGCGCGTCGTCGGCGCAGACATAGTGGACCGTGTTGCCCAGCAGGCGCTGGAAGCGCACCCAGACGTCGGCCTGGATGTAGCCCACCATGTGGCCGAGGTGGATCGGGCCGTTGGCGTAGGGCAGGGCGTTGGTGACAAGGATCTGGCGGGCCATGAGAGGAGCGTCTGGCGAAAGCGAACGCGAATTATCGCACGGCCCTGCCGCCGGGCAGCGCAGACGCGCTACAGTTCAGGTCCGATTCAGTGCCGCGATCTAGCCTCGATCTTCGTTTCACACGGGAGAGTCTCCATGCGCCGCCTGCTCCGAGGTCTTGCACTGTCCTGCACACTGCTGGCGCCGTCGGCGACCGTGCTGGCCGCGCCGCCGCCGCAGGCTCCCGCGCACGGCTACCGCGCGCAGCAACATTACGTCTATTACCCGCAGAAACAGATCTACTACGCGCCGGACCGGCAGCTGTGGTTCTGGCTCGACGGCGGCAACTGGGCGTTCGGCGCCACGCTGCCGATGATCTATCAGCAGTACACGCGCAACGGTTACAGCGTCTATCTCGATGTCGAGCGCCCGTACGAAGCGCAGGAACGCGTTGTCAACGGCCTGCACCGGCACGAGTGGCAGCCATACCGCTACGGCGGTCCGGAGGCACCGCCGCCGCGCGGGCCGGGTCCGAAGAAATGAGAATGACGGCAGCCACGGACGGGTGCCGCAAGAGCGTCATTGCTTGATCAAGCCTTCGGCGGGTCGCAAGACCCGCCTTTCTTTTGTCCCGGGGGCCGGCGGGACAGCGCTTCGGCGCAGCGGCTTGCGGCCATCCGCGCCGTCCGCGGGACGGACGGCGCATCGAGCAGGATCAGGGGAGTGCCATGGAACGGAACGCAAATCGGGGCCGCCGGCTGCTGGCGGGAATCCTCATGCTGGGCATGACGGCGACGGCCGTCGCGGCGCCACCGCAGCCGATCGCCAACCAGTACATCGTCGAGCTGGACACGCCGGCCTTCGGGACGCGCGAGCGCGGCCTCGGCATTGCCGAGCGCACGCAGTCGGTGCTCGCGCAGGTCGGCGGCGGGCAGGTGCTGGCGCACTACCAGTACGCGCTGCTCGGCTTCGCGGCGCGCATGAGCGCCAGTCAGGCCGCGGCGCTCGCCCGTCTGCCCGGCGTGCGGCGCGTCGAGCAGGATCAGGTGATGACGGCCGATGCGACGCAGAGCGGCGCGACCTGGGGGCTTGATCGCGTCGACCAGCGCGCGCTGCCGCTCGACGGGCTCTATCGCTATCCCGATGGCGGCGGGCTGGGCGTGCACGTCTATGTCATCGACACCGGCCTCAACGCCGCGCACACCGAGTTCACCGGCCGGGTCGCGTCGGGGCATAACTTCGCGCCGAACAGCGGCGGCCTGCTGTGCAATCTGCTCGGCCTCGGCTGCAAGACCGACGCCGCCAATACCAGCGACTGCAACGGCCACGGCACGCACGTCTCCGGTACGGCGGTCGGCACGACCTACGGCGTCGCCAAGCGGGCGACGGTGCATCCGGTGCGCGTGCTCGGCTGCAACGGCAGCGGCTCGACGTCCGGCGTGATCGCCGGCGTCGACTGGGTCGCCGCCAATCGCATCCTGCCGGCGGTCGCCAACATGTCGCTCGGCGGCGGCGATTCGGCGACGCTCGACGAGGCCGTCGACAACGCCATCGCCCAGGGCGTGAGCTTCGTCGTCGCGGCCGGCAACGACAACGCCGACGCCTGCAGCGGCTCGCCGAACAAGGTGCCGGCGGCGATCACGGTCGGCGCGACGACCAGCGCCGATTCGCGCGACACGAGCTATTCGAACTACGGCAGCTGCGTCGACCTGTTCGCGCCGGGCACCGGCATCACCTCGGCCTGGTACACCAGCAATACCGCGACCAACACCATCAGCGGCACGTCGATGGCGACGCCGCACGTGACCGGTGCGGTGGCGCTGCTGCTCGGCGCCGATCCGGGGCTGACGCCGGACCAGGCGACCGACGCCTTGCTCGGCGATGCGACGCTCGGCGTGCTCAGCAACGTCGGCAGCGGTTCGCCGAACGCGCTGCTGTACGTGCGCCACTGATCTTCGAGTGAGACGGCGGCAAGCCGGGCCGGACGCCCGGCTTGCCGCCAGCGCTCACTGCAGCAGGCGGATCGCGAACGGATAGCGGTACGAAGTGCCTTTCGACGCAGCCATCGCGCCGAGGATGCAGAACACCAGGTTGGCGACCAGCAGCACCGGGAACAGCAGCGCGCCGATCAGGACCGCGCTCAGGATCATCGCCGCGACCCAGCCGATCGCCATCGTGATCTGGAAATTCAACGCTTCCTTCGATTGCTCGGCGACGAAGGCCGAGCTGTCCTTCTTCATCAGCCAGATGATCAGCGCGCCGATGAAGCCGGTGAAGATACCCAGCAGATGCGCCAGCATGGCGATGTTGCAGTCGTCCTTGCTCGGCGCCGTCGAAACCTCGGTGTTCATGCGCATTCCCTCGTTCCAGCGTGGTCGGGTCCGGATCGACGCACGGTGCGCGCGGCGACCCGTGGCGACATCGTAAGCGCCTCGTGTTGCGCTGCGCCGTGCGCCGAATCTCGCCGGGCGCGCGCGGCCGGCGAGGTTGTAGACTGCGCGCCCCTGCCGATGGGATCTGCCGATGTCCGTTTCCCGCCAAGAACTGCTGTCCGTCCTCGATGCCTGTGTCCACCCGCTGATCGGGCGCGGCCTGGTTGCCGCCGGGGCGGTGAGCGAGGCCGAGATCGCCGGCGATCATGCGCGCGTGCGGCTGACGCTGGGCTTCCCGGCGGCCGGCATCCGCGACGAACTGGCGGCCGAGGTCGCGCAGCGCATCGGCGCCACGCTCGGGCTCGACGTGGCGCTGGCGATCGACTGGAAGATCGGGAGCCATGCGGTGCAGAAGAACCTGCAGCCGTTGCCCGGCATCCGCAACATCATCGCCGTGGCCAGCGGCAAGGGCGGCGTCGGTAAATCGACGGTTGCCGTCAATCTGGCGCTGGCGCTCGTCGCCGAAGGCGCGCGCGTCGGCCTGCTCGACGCCGACATCTACGGGCCGAGCCAGCCGCGCATGCTCGGCACCGAGGCGCGGCCGACCTCGCCGGGCGGCAAGCGCATGAATCCGATCATCGCGCACGGGTTGCAGGCGATGTCGATCGGCTTCCTCGTCGACGAAGACCAGCCGATGATCTGGCGCGGACCGATGGTCACGCAGGCGCTCGGCCAGCTGCTCAACGAGACGGTCTGGCAGGACCTCGACTATCTGGTCGTCGACATGCCGCCGGGCACCGGCGACATCCAGCTGACGCTCGCGCAGCGCATTCCGGTCAGCGGTGCGGTGATCGTCACCACGCCGCAGGACATCGCGCTGCTCGACGCCAAGAAGGGCCTGCAGATGTTTCGGCGCGTCGAGGTGCCGGTGCTCGGCATTGTCGAGAACATGGCCTGGCACGTGTGTTCCAACTGCGGTCACCGCGAAGCGATCTTCGGCGAGGGCGGCGGTGAAAAGATGGCGGCGCAGTACGGTACCGAGCTGCTCGGCCAGCTGCCGCTGAGCCTGTCGATTCGCGAGCAGGCCGACGGCGGCCGGCCGACGGTGATCGCCGAGCCGCAGTCGGAGATCACGCAGCGCTACCGCGACATCGCGCGCCGTGCCGCGGCGCGGCTGGCGTACGGCGTCGCGGCGCCGGCATTCCCGACGATCGAGATCCACGACGACTGAGGGCGCGGCCCCGGCATCATGTGCGCTTCATGCGCGCGCTCTACGCTGTACGCCGTTCCAGGGGGAAGATCGGGGGATCGACAGATGCAGCAGAGGCTAATCGCAGGGTGGGGTTCGGTCGTGCTGGCGGCGCTGCTCGCGGCCTGCGGTTCGGACCCTTCGCAGTCGGACGGTGTCGTCGCCGGCCCCTACGTCTCGGCGCATCGCGGCGCCGCCGCCTACGCGCCGGAAAACACGATGATGGCGTTCCGCAATGCCGCGCGCCTGCACGTCGACGATTTCGAGACCGACGCCTGGCAGACCGCCGACGGCGTGTTCGTGCTGCTGCACGACCAGACGCTGTCGCGTACCACCGACTGCAGCGGCCTCGTCACCGCCAAGACCTACGCCGCGCTGCAGGCATGCGATGCCGGTTACTGGTTCTCGCCGGGGCAGGGCACGACCTCGCCGGACGATGCCCTGGCGCATCCGGCGCGCGGCAAGGGTGTGAAGGTGCCGACCGCCGAGGAACTGTTCGCCTACGCCGCCTCGTTCAACGGCGCGTACCGGCCGACGGTGACCATCGAGCTGAAGAATTCACTGGCGGCGGCGCGCGATGCCGAAGCGCTGGTGTCGCTGATCCAGGCCAGCGGCATCCAGGATCGCATCATCGTGCAGTCGTTCAGCGCGATCGGCATCGATCGCGTCAAGGCACTCGATCCGACGATCCGCACGCTCTACCTGACGTCGCAGGTGCCCGGCGCCGAGTACGCGCTGGACTACGCCGAGCGCAAGGGCCACGACATCGTCGCGCCGTCGGCGAGCCTGCCCGAGGTCGACGCCGACTATGTCCAGCGCGCACATGCGGCCGGCAAGGAAGTGGTGCCGTGGACCGTCGACCGGCTGGGCGATCTGCAGCGCCTGAGCGAGATGAATACCGACGGCCTGATCAGCAACTTCCCCGGCTGCCTGCTGCAGCTGCAATCCCGGCTCGGCGTCTCGCGCATGCTGTCCGGCGAACTCGACGGCGACGACAGCCCGATCTGCAAGTCCTGAGGCGCCGGCGCCGCTACAATGCGCGCCGGACTACGGGGCAGACGCGCGTGAGCATCAAATCGGACAAGTGGATCCGCCGCATGGCGGCGCAGGGCATGATCGAGCCGTTCGAGCCGGGCCAGGTGCGCCAGGTCAACGGCCACAAGATCGTCAGCTACGGCACCTCGAGCTACGGCTACGATGTGCGCTGCGCCAACGAGTTCAAGATCTTCACCAACATCAACTCGACGATCGTCGACCCGAAGAACTTCGACGCCGGCTCCTTCGTCGACGTGAAATCCGACGTCTGCATCATTCCGCCGAACTCCTTCGCGCTGGCGCGCACCGTCGAGTACTTCCGCATCCCGCGCTCGACGCTGGTCGTCTGCCTCGGCAAGAGCACCTACGCGCGCTGCGGCATCATCGTCAACGTCACGCCGCTGGAGCCGGAGTGGGAAGGCCATGTGACGCTGGAATTCTCCAACACCACGCCGCTGCCGGCGAAGATCTACGCCAACGAAGGCGTGGCGCAGATGCTGTTCTACGAATCCGACGAAGTCTGCGAGACCTCGTACCGGGATCGCGGCGGCAAGTATCAGGGCCAGACCGGCGTCACGCTGCCGAAGACCTGAAGCCCGATCGGTCCGCGGCGCTGCGCGATTCGCGCCGCGCTCGCGTTGCGGACGATCCCGCGCCGGGTTGCTCGTGCGGCATCGCCGGCGACAACGACCAGGGCCAGACCGGCATCGCGCTGCCGAAGAGCTGAAGCCCGACCGGTCCGCGGCGTCGCACGATCCCGCGCCATGCTCGCGTTGCCGGCGATCCCGCGCCGCGCCGGGGCGCTGAACGCGTGAGCGTGCTTCAGCGATGCGCGCGCGGCCGCAGCACGCTCCACGCCGAGGCCTCGCCGTCGGCCTGGTAGATGTTCTTGTCGTCGGCGGCCAGATAGTGCTCGTTCCAGTACGCGGTGCTCATCGGCCGGGCCTGCACCGGCGCCTTCTGGTCGAGCTGCGTGGCGCATTCGTCGAGCGTCGCGGTGCGCGTCTCGGTCCACTGCGGGCCGATCTTGATCTGGCAGGCCGGTGCCGCATCGCCGCCGATCGTCGTTTTCGGCTCGTAGGTCTCCGAGGAGATCGTCGCCGGCGCGAAGACCGGTTCGGACGGTTCGGGCTCGGCCATCGGCGGCTTGGGGGTCACCGGCGGCGCGGCCTGGACCGGCGACAGCAGGGCGGCGGACAGCGCCAGGACAAACACGGCGGAGCGAAGCATGGGGAGGCATTCCGTTGCGGGCCGAAGCGACATCTTATCGCCTGCCGCCACGTGTGCCCGGACCGGGGTGCCGCCCGTCGCTCAGGGCGAGCGGCGCTCGCGCAACAGCGACCAGTCGCGGCCGTCGGCCGAGCGGTAGATCGCGCTGCGGCTGGTGGCCAGGAAGGTGCCGCGCCAATACGCCTGGCCGAGGCGGCCGGCGTCGTTGTCGACGGGAGTTGCTTCGAGCGCATCGGCGCATTCGGCGAGGCTCAGGTTTTTGAGCGATCGCCATTGCCCGGCGTCGCGCAGGCTGCAGGTGCCGCGCGCGTCGTCGCCGGTGGCGGGCGCGGTCGCCGTGGGGGCGGACGCGGCGGCGGCGTCTCCGGCCGGGGCAGCGTCGTGCGCCGCGTCGGCGGCGATGGCTGCCAGCACGTCGGCCGGCACGGGCGCATCGGCCGAAGCCTGCCAGGCAAACGCGGACAACACGGCAAACGACAACGGCCGCCACATGCGAGGGCTCCTTCGAGACCGCGCGATGATAGCGGACGGCGCGCCGGCGCCGGCCCGGCCGCTGCGGCTAGAAGCGGTAGCGCGGCAGGCGGTGCACGGCGGCGATCGCCGCGCCGTCGGCCTTGGCCTTGATCTCGACGAGCACGTTGCGCACGACCGCCTCGGCATAGCCCTGCGCGTCGAGGAAGCGCTGGACCGGCAGCAGCTGCGGCGCGCAGCTGGTCTCGATCTCGCGCGAGAGTTTCATCGGGTCGGCGGCTTCGTTGCTGATGTAGCGCTCGCCGAGCGAGTCGTGCAGGCAGCTGCGGTAAGCCTCGCCGAGGCCGTTGGCGTGCTGCAGGTCCGGTTTGCTGATTTCACCCGGCGCCTGGGCACCGGCACTGGACGACGCCACCAGCATGGCGGCAAGAACAAGACTGCGCATGGACAAATCCCCCCGGCCCCACCGGGATGCAGCGTTTGAGATTCAGAGACTACGCCATGTACGCAAGGACTGTACCGACCACCGATCAGCGGAAGCTTCCGGCGGACCGGCGCGTTCGCCGCTCAGGAGGGCGCCCCGGCGCGGCGCATGCGTGAGAGGAAGCCCATGACGCGCGCCGCGACGCCGGCTTCCTCCGGGGCGCGGACCTTCTCGACCGCGTGCGCCGCGCGCAGCGCCGGGGCGGCACGCAGCAGGCGGTGATGGCGCAGGGCGCTGGCCAGACTCATGCTGAAGGCGCCGCGCCGCAGCGGCTTGGGCAGCAGGCGGTAGACCTGGCCCTGGTTGATCAGGCCGATGAACACGGACACGTCGGCGAACGGCGTCAGCACGATCGTGACGATCTCCGGATATTCGGCCTTGAGCATCTTCAGCAGGCCGGTGACGCTCTGGCCGCCGACTGCCAGCTCGGAGACGACGACGCCGACCGTGCCGCGCTCGAACGCCGCCAGCGCTTCGTCGAGCGTGCGCGCCCAGGCGACCGGCTGCGAGCTGCCGACGATGTCCTGCACGGTCTTGTAGATCTCGGCGTCGTCGTCGAGCACCAGGATCGTCTCGGCGCTGGCGACCGCCGGCGCCACGAACTGGCCGGTCTCGGTCTGCAGGGGCTGCGGCGGCGCCGCGGCGCCGGCGGCGTGCAGCGAGCCGGCGATCTCGGCGGCCTGGCGCACAGTCTGGCGCAGATCCTCGGCGTCCCAGGGTTTGTTGACGAAGCGGAAGATCTCGCCTTCGTTGACCGAGGCGACCACCGCGTCGAGCTCCGAATAGCCGGTCAACAGGATGCGCATCGTGTGCGGCGAGCGCGCGCGCACCTGCTTGAGCAGATCGGCGCCGCGCATCAGCGGCATGCGCTGGTCGCTGACGACGACGTCGACACGCTGCTCGGCGACGGCGCGCAGCGCGGTCGCCGGATCGGTGGTCGCGATCAGCTCGTACTGGCCGCGGAACAGCATCGCCAGCGAGCGCAGGATGCGCTCCTCGTCGTCGACCAGCAGCAGTGTGGACTTGTTGCTCATGGCGATTCCCTGTGGGGCGGCGCTAGGCGGCCAGTGATGCAGCCGGCGCGACCTGGCGCGGCAGCGAGATGACGAACTTGGTGCCGCGGCCCTGCTCGGAGACGACGTGGATCGCACCGCCGTGGGCCTGCACGATCTGGTGCGAGATCGACAGGCCGAGCCCGGTGCCCTGGCCGATCGGCTTGGTCGTGAAGAACGGGTCGAAGATGCGCGACAGGTGCTCGGCGGCGATGCCGCGGCCGTTGTCCTGGATGTGCACGCGCACCCAGTCGGCGTCGGCCTCGGTTTTCAGCAGCAGCTTGCCGCCGTCGTCCGGTACCGCCTGGGCGGCGTTGGTGACGATATTGAGCAGCACCTGATTGATCTGCGACGGCGAACAGCGCACCAGCGGCAGCTCGGCGTCGTAGCGGCGGATCAGCTCGAGGCGGTTCTTGATCGCGTTGCGGGCGATCACCAGCGTCTGTTCGAGGCAGTCGTTCAGCGACACCTCGGCGGTGCGCGCCTGGTCCAGGCGCGAGAAGTTGCGCAGGTTGACGACCAGATCCTTGATCGTGTCGGCGCCGTGCAGGGTGTCGCGGAACAGGTCGCGCGTGTCCTGCAGCAGATCGGAGTCGGCGAGCGAGGCGCCGAGCTGCTGGCAGCGGCCGATCTGTGCGGCCAGCGCGTCTTCGTCCAGGGCGTCCGAGGTCAGCATCGACACCAGCCGGTGGTGCTCGGTGAGCGCCGCCACGCCTTCCTCGAACAGGCCGCGGATCATCTCGACGTTGTTGCGCACGTAGCCGAGCGGCGTGTTGATCTCGTGGGCGACGCCGGCGACCATCTGGCCGAGCGAGGCCATCTTCTCGGACTGCACGAGCTGCGCCTGCGAGGCCTTGAGCGCGACGAAGGCCGCGTCGACGCGGCGCTGCAGGGCGGCCAGCAGGTCGACGGCGATGCCCATGCCGGCGTAAGTGCCGTCCTGTTCGAGAATGAAGTCCTCGGTGATCGGCGCGCCGAGATGGGCGGCGACGTAGCGCGCCGCGTCTTCGAGCGGGGCGCTCAGCTCGACGCGCAGCGGCTCGGCGTTCATCAGGCTGCTCACCGGCCGGCCGCCGTACAGCTCGCGCCCGAAGCGACGCAGGAAGACGTTATTGAGCGTGTGCCGGCTGATCGTGCCGACCACGCGAGTGCCGCTGATGATCGGCAGGCACAGCAGGCGGGCGTGCGCGGGGAGCAGGAAGGTGTCGGCGGCCTCGTCGACGGTCGCGGTGAGGCGCAGCGGCACGACGTCGAGCCGCAGACGGCCGAGGTCGTCCGGGGCGTCAGCGGGTTGGGGGGCGTTCATCAGGCGCGCGAGCCTACGACAGGCAGATGACGCCCTCATTGCGCCGGCCGTGCCTGCGCCGCGTGGCGGCGGGCCCGTACCCGCCGGACGCGGTTGCGGCCGGCAGCCGCCTGCCGGGCGCCCCCGGACGGCAGTTTGGTGCCGGCCCCCTTGAATCCCGCGAGGCCGTCCCCAACAATTAGCAGCCTTCGATGGCGAGTGCTAATAGGGCCGCCCAGAACGGTACCGGGCATCCGCCGCGGGAATCATCAACTCATTGACCTATCGGGAGATTCACCATGAAGCTTCGTCCCCTGCACGATCGCGTGATCGTCAAGCGTCTCGAGGAAGAGAAGAAGTCGGCCGGCGGCATCATCATTCCGGACAACGCGGCCGAAAAGCCGGTGAAGGGCGAGATCCTCGCCGTCGGTCCGGGCAAGAAGGACGAAGCCGGCAAGCCGATCCCGCTCGACCTCAAGGTCGGCGACACCGTGCTGTTCGGCAAGTACTCGGGTTCGGAAGTGAAGGTCGACGGCCAGGACCTGCTGGTCATGCGCGAAGACGACGTCATCGCCGTGTTCGCCAAGTAAGCCGCGCGCTTCATCGCACTAACATCGCTTTAAAGAGGAATTCAAAATGGCTGCCAAAGAAGTCAAGTTCGGTGACGACGCCCGTTCGCGCATGGTCGCTGGCGTCAACGTGCTCGCCAACGCCGTCAAGGTCACCCTCGGCCCGAAGGGCCGCAATGTCGTGCTCGACAAGGCGTTCGGCGCGCCGACCGTCACCAAGGACGGCGTCAGCGTCGCCAAGGAAATCGAGCTGAAGGACAAGTTCGAGAACATGGGCGCCCAGCTCGTCAAGGAAGTCGCCAGCAAGACCTCCGACGAAGCCGGTGACGGCACCACGACCGCCACGGTGCTCGCCCAGGCGATCGTCAACGAAGGCCTGAAGTCGGTCACCGCCGGCATCGACCCGATGGACATCAAGCGCGGCATCGACAAGGCCGTCGAAGCCGTCACCGAAGAGATCAAGAAGAACGCCGTGCCGTGCAAGGATCGCAAGGCGATCGCGCAGGTCGGCACCGTCTCGGCCAACGCCGACGAAGCGATCGGCAAGATCATCGCCGACGCGATGGACAAGGTCGGCAAGGAAGGCGTGATCACCGTCGAAGACGGCTCGGGCCTCGAGAACGAGCTGAACGTCGTCGAAGGCATGCAGTTCGACCGCGGCTACCTTTCGCCGTACTTCATCAACAACGCGCAGAGCCAGCAGGTCGAGCTCGACAGCCCGCTGATCCTGATCACCGACAAGAAGATCAGCAACATCCGCGAGCTGCTGCCGGTCCTCGAAGGCGTCGCCAAGAGCGGCAAGCCGCTGCTGATCGTTGCCGAAGACGTCGAAGGCGAAGCGCTCGCCACCCTCGTCGTCAACAACCTGCGTGGCATCCTGAAGGTCGCCGCCGTCAAGGCGCCGGGCTTCGGCGACCGCCGCAAGGAAATGCTGAAGGACATCGCCATCCTCACCGGCGGCACGGTCATCACCGAAGAGCTGGGCCTGTCGCTCGAGAAGGCCTCGCTCGCCGATCTCGGCACCGCCAAGAAGGTGCAGATCGAGAAGGAAAACACCACCGTCATCGACGGCGCCGGCAAGAAGGACGCGATCACCTCGCGCATCAAGGAGATCAAGGCCCAGGTCGAAGCCGCGACCAGCGACTACGACAAGGAAAAGCTGCAGGAGCGTCTGGCCAAGCTCTCCGGCGGCGTCGCCGTGATCAAGGTCGGTGCCGCGACCGAAGTCGAGATGAAGGAAAAGAAGGCGCGCGTCGAAGACGCCCTGCACGCGACCCGTGCGGCCGTCGAGGAAGGCATCGTGGCCGGCGGCGGCGTCATGCTGGTCCGCGCGTCGAAGGTGCTCGAGAAGCTCAAGGGCGCCAATGAAGACCAGACGGTCGGCATCGGCATCCTCAAGCGCGCCATCCAGGAGCCGCTGCGCCAGATCGTCAAGAACGCCGGCGAAGAAGCTTCGGTCGTCCTGAACAAGGTCGCCGAAGGCAAGGCGGCGTTCGGCTACAACGCCGGTTCGGGCGAGTACGGCGACATGATCGAGATGGGCATCATCGACCCGGCCAAGGTCACGCGCCTCGCGCTGCAGAACGCGGCCTCGGTCGCCGGCCTGCTGCTGACGACGGAAGCGATGATCGCCGAACTGCCGCAGAAGGCTGAAGCGCCGGCGATGCCGGGTGGCGGCATGGGCGGCATGGGCGGCATGGGCGATTTCTAAGAAATCCCGGTATGTCGTCCTGACCAGCCGGCGCCATCCGTGGCGCCGGCTGGCAAGGCAAGCAGTCCGCTGTTCGATCGGGGCGCCTTCGGGCGCCCCGATTTTTTTGCGCCAGGCGTGACGGCTTTACAAAACGACCGATCGTGCTAAATTCGCTGCATGAATCCGAGCAAAGGCGAACAAACCCGCAGGCTGATCCTGGACCGCGCGCTGACGATGGCGGGCGAGGTCGGGCTCGAAGGCGTGTCGATCGGCGCGCTCGCCGAGGAGACCGGCCTGTCGAAGAGCGGCCTGTTCGCGCACTTCAAGTCGAAGGAAGCGCTGCAGCTTGAGGTGCTGCAGGAGGCGATCACGCGCTTCACCGTGCAAGTGCTGCAGCCGGTTCTGGCGACGCCGCGCGGCGAGCCGCGTGTGCGGCGGCTGTTCGACAAGTACCTTGAATGGATCCGCGGCGACGATGCGCGGCGCGGCTGCATTTTCCAGAAGCTCACCAGCGAATATGCGGGCCGTGACGGGGCCGTGCGCGATCGCCTCGTGCAGTCGCAGAAGGACTGGCGCGACGCCATCATGCGCGCCGTGCAGGGCGCGATCGACGAAGGGCATTTCCGCCGCGATCTCGATCCGGCCGTGTTCGCACACGAGATGCTCGGCATCGCCATGGTGTTCCAGAGCGCGTGGCGCCTGATGCGCGAGGCCGACGCGCTGCCGCGCGCGCAAGCGATTTTCGACGCGCTGCTCGCTCGCAGCCGCTCCGTTCCGTAGTCGTCCCGCCACCCAGGGGAGTCCCATGGCCACACAGCCGCTCACTGCTTCGCCGGTTGCTTCGTCCGTAAAAAGCACGATCGTTCGATCTAAACCGAGATCGCAGCCATTCCTGCGCCCGACGTTCCGCATTCTCGACCGCCTCGCGCCGACGCTCGCCGCCCGCCTGGCGCAGCGCCTTTTCTTCACGCCGCCGCGCGCCGTCTTGCGCGAGGAGGAGCGGGAGATTCTCGACGCCGGCCGCCGCGGCACCATCGAACACCGTGGCGACCGTCTCGCCATCTGGCGCTGGGGCGAGGGGCCGCGCGCGCTGCTCGTGCACGGCTGGGGTGGCCACGCCGGACAGATGACGGCGCTGGTCGAGCCCTTGGTCGCCGCCGGCTATGAAGTCGTCGCGCTCGATCTGCCGGGCCATGGTCTGTCCTCCGGCGATCGCGCCTCGGTGCGGCACTTCGCCGATGCGATCGTGCATGTGGCGCAAGGGCTCGGTGGCATCGACGCGCTGATCGCGCACTCGCTCGGCTCGGCCGGCAGCACGCTCGCGCTATCGCGCGGCCTCGTCGTGCGGCGTGCCGTCTACTTCGCGCCGCCCGCGCGCTTCGACGCGATCTGGGCCCGCTTCCGCGGCGGCCTCGGCATGTCGGCGGCGACATGGACGCGCTTCCAGCGCCGCGCCGAGGCCTGGCTGGGCCTCGCGTTCGCCGAGATGGCGCCGGCCGATCTGGCGCCCGATCTGCGCGTGCCGCTGCTCGTGATTCACGGCACCGGCGATCGCGAGGTCGCCGTGCAGGAAGGCGAGCTGCTGCAGCGGCGCTGGCCGCAGGCGCGTCTGCATCGCGCCGAGGGTCTCGGCCATCTGCGCGTACTGAAGGATGCGACCTGCATCGACGCGGCGCGGCGCTTCCTTTCGACATCGAAACGCTGAATCAACCCAGGAGAAAAGCCCATGAAACTGTACGCCGACGCAATGTCCTGCTCGCTCGCGTCCCATCTCGCACTGCTCGCGGCCGGACTGCCGTTCGAACTGGTCTGGGTCGACAACCAGGCCAAGCGCACCGACGATGGCCGTGACTACTACAGCATCAACCCGAAGGGTCTCGTGCCGGCGCTCGAACTCGACGACGGCAGCGTGCTGACGGAGAGTGCCGCCGTACTGCAATACATCGGCGATCGCGCGCCGCAGGCGCAGCTCGTGCCGCCGCCCGGCAGCGAGGCGCGCTATCGCCTGCAGGAATGGCTGAACTTCATCGCCACCGAGCTGCACAAGTCGGTCTTCAATCCGTACTTCAGCGCACACAAGCAGAACGCCCTTCCGCCGGAAGCGCTGCAGCGCTATGTGCTCGGCTTGCTCGAGGCGCGCCTCGACTATCTCGATCCGCAGCTGCGGAACCGCGAGTGGCTGGCCGCCGAGCACTTCACCGTTGCCGACGCGTACCTGCTGGCGGTCCTCAACTGGGTGCAGTACGCCAGGATGCCGATGCAGCGATGGCCGGCGCTGTCTGCGTACCACCGGCGTCTGCTCGAACTGCCCGTGGTGCGCGAGGTCATGCGGCGCGAACGGGAGCGTTACGCGAAGAAGGCCTGATCGCCCCCGGGCGATCGTCACTGGATCCGCGCTGACGGAAAAGGCGTAGCTCGGCTTCCGCTTGCCGGGGCGCCTTCGGGCGCCCCGATTTTTTGCGCTACGCTTGGGCCGTGAAATCCTTCGAGCACGTCTACCGCCTGCATCGCCTGCTGAAGAGCCGGCGCTATCCGGTACCGTTCGAGCGTGTGATGAGCGAGCTCGAATGCTCGCGCGCGACCACCAAGCGCGTCCTCGCCTATCTGCGCGACGTGCTCGGCGCGCCGATCGAAAGCTCGCGCGAGCCGCGCGGTTACCGCTACACCGACGCCGCTTACGAACTCCCCGGTTTCTGGTTCTCCGCCGAGGAACTGCAGGCGCTGCTGACGCTGCAGCAGCTGCTCGCCACCTTCCAGCCGGGCCTGCTCGATGACGCACTCGCGCCGCTGCGCGACCGCCTCGACCAGATCCTCAAGTCGCAGAACCTGCAGCCGGGCGAAGCCGGCCGCATCCGCCTGCTGCGCGCCGCCGCGCGACCGGCCGGTCGCCACTTCGCGACGATCGCCGCCGCCGTGCTGCAGCGCCAGCGCCTGCGCATCGCCTACGAGGCACGCGGCACCGGCCAGATCAGCGAGCGCGAGATCTCGCCGCAGCGGCTGACACACTATCGCGACAACTGGTATCTCGACGCCTGGTGCCACAAGTCGAACGGCCTGCGTACCTTCGCCGTCGACTGCGTGCGCGAGGCCGAGGTGCTCGACGCGCCGGCCGAGGACATCCGTCCCGAGCGGCTCGACGACGAGCTGGCTGGTTCCTATGGCATCTTCTCCGGAACGCCGACCGCGACTGCGATCCTGCGCTTCACGGCGGAACGGGCGCGTTGGGTCTCGGCCGAGACCTGGCACCCGCTGCAGCAGTCCGTCTGGCTGCCCGACGGCAGCTACGAACTATCCGTTCCCTATCACCGCGACGAAGAACTGATCCTCGACATCCTTCGCTACGGACCCGACGTCGAAGTGCTGGCGCCGCCGCCGCTGCGCAAAGCGGTCAAAGCACGCCTCGCGGCTGCGGTGGAGCGCTATCGGTAAGCGATCGGCTTCTGTCCTTTGTGAGAAACAAGGCTCACATTCCAGGGTGGGGGAGTTGCACACTCCTCGCAGGCGTGCGGGGCGGGGGCACGAGACGCCGGTTGATCGCCAGGGGTGCAAATGGTCAGGGGTCGTTTCATGGGTGCGACTGACATGCATCGGATGCGTCGGTGACGCATGAGGCTCTGTTATGCGCATTCCACCAGCAAGCCGGATTGCTCTGACTGGCAACCGCTCGCCGAGCATCTGCGCAATACGGCGCAATTGGCTGCGTTGCGCGCAGCGCCGTTCGGAGGCGCCGACATGGCGCATGTGGCCGGCCTGCTGCACGACATCGGCAAGTACACAGATGAATTCCAGCGACGCATCGCGGGCGACGCGATCCGCGTCGATCATGCGACGCGCGGCGCGATGCTGGCCGTGGAGCGATATGGGCCGATCGGTCACCTGCTCGCGTACGCGATCGCCGGTCATCACGCCGGCTTGGCCAACGGTGCCGACGGCGCCGAAACGCGCGAGCGCACGGCGCTACGCGACCGGCTCAGGGGCATTGGCTTGCCGCCGCTGTTCGCGGAGTGGCAGCGCGAAATCACGCTGCCGGATGCGGTCGCGCACCCGCAAGGCTTTCGCCCTCGGGATGCCCGCGGCTCTTTCCAGCTCGCCTTCCTCACGCGCATGCTTTTCTCGTGTCTGGTCGACGCCGACTATCTGGACACCGAGGCGTTCTACGATCGCGTCGAGCGTAGAGCCTCACACCGTGATGCGCCGACGCCGACACTCGTGGATCTGCGCTTACGCCTCGACAGCTATCTCGGGCGTTTTGTGGCGGACACGCCGGTCAACGCCGTGCGCGCCGACATTCTTCGCCACATGCGGGCGCAGGCGGGGCTTGATTCGGGCCTGTTCTCTCTGACGGTGCCAACGGGCGGCGGCAAGACACTGGCGTCGCTAGCCTTTGCGCTGGATCATGCCATCCGCCACGGTCTTCGCCGCGTGATCTTCGTAATTCCGTTCACCAGCATCGTCGAGCAGAACGCCGCCGTGTTCAGGGCGGCACTGGGTGATCTGGGTGACGCCGCCGTGTTGGAGCATCACAGCGCCTTCGTGGCCGCGCCCCCGCCCAGGGATGCACCGGACCGCTATCAGGCGCATGAGAAGCTGCGGCTGGCGATGGAGAACTGGGATGCCCCGATCATCGTCACGACTGCCGTGCAGTTCTTCGAGAGCCTGTTTGCAGCTCGCCCCGCGCAGTGTCGCAAGCTGCACAACATTGCCGCGAGCGTCGTCATCCTCGATGAAGCGCAGACGTTGCCACTGAAGCTGCTGCGGCCATCGGTCGCGGCGATCGACGAACTGGCGAGGAACTATCGCTGCAGCGTCGTGCTTTGCACGGCGACCCAGCCGGCATTGGAAGCGCCGAAATTCGAAGGCGCGCGCGGGTTCGAAGGCGGACTTGAGAAAGTTCGCGAACTGGCGCCGGAACCGGCGGAGCTGTTCCGCAGGCTCGAACGCGTCCGGGTCCGGCACATCGGCGTGCTGGATGACGCAGCTCTGGCCGCGCAGATGCGGGCGCGCGAACAGGTTCTCTGCATCGTCAACAACCGCCGGCATGCGAGGGCGGTCTATCAGGCGATGGCCGATCTGCCCGGTGCGCGGCATCTGACCACGCTGATGTGCGCGCGCCATCGCAGCGAGGTATTGGCCGAGGTGCGCGGCATGCTCAAGCGCGGCGAGCCTTGCCGCCTGGTGGCGACGTCGCTGATCGAGGCAGGCGTCGATGTCTCTTTTCCGGCCGTGCTGCGGGCGGAAGCCGGACTCGATTCGATTGCGCAGGCGGCAGGTCGCTGCAATCGCAACGGCGAGTGGCCGGTGGCGCAGAGCGAAGTGCTCGTGTTCGATTCTGGCAACGATGAATGGGTACCGCCGCCGGAGCTCAAGCAGTTCGCTCAGGCGGCGCGCGAGACCCTGCGCCAGCATGGCGATGATCCTCTGTCGCCCGCAGCCGTCGAGGCGTACTTCCGGACGCTGTACTGGCAGAAGGGCGATCAACAGCTGGACGCTGGAAATCTGCTTGGCCTCCTGAGAAACAGCCGCCCCGACAGCCTGCCGATGGAGACGCTGGCCGCGAAGTTCCGGATGATCGATTCGGTCCAGAAGCCGGTGATCGTCCTATACGGCAACGACGGCGACGCGAAAGGTCTGGTCGACTCGCTGTACCGCGCCGACAAGGTGGGTGGCATCGCGCGGCGTCTGCAGCGTTACTTGGTCCAACTGCCGGATAAGGCGTTCGGGGCCCTGTACGGCGCAGGGGCGATACAGGCCGTTGCGCCGGAGAAATGGGGCGAGCAATTCATGCTGTTGGCGAACGCGGATCTCTACGACTATCGCTTGGGATTGAACTCCGACAATGCGACGTTTGTACGCTCGGAGCGCCTGACATGGTGAGCGAGGTGCGAAAGGCGATCGTTTATCTGATCACGTATCCGAATGGGAAGATCTATGTCGGCAAGGATATGACCAACAGCATCAACTACTTTGGAAGTGCGGACGACACTCTGGTCGCCAGGGACTTCAGCGACGAACAGCGCCGGGATTTTGTCGTCAGAAGAACGGTGCTCTGGGAATCCAGTACGGCGACCTTGCAGGAGGTCAACAGGATGGAAGTTCAGCTGATCAGGCAATGGAAAGCCAATGATCCGAACATTGGCTACAACCGCTGGCCTCGCTTCAGGCCGAATGCGCTGACCGCTTCGAGTTGTGCAAACGGGCAGGAGGGGCCATGGGCTTCGGAATCCGTCTATTGATTTGGGGCGAACGAGCCTGCTTCACGCGTCCCGAGATGAAGGTGGAACGCGTCAGCTACGACGTCATCACCCCGTCCGCCGCGCGCGGCATCCTCGAAGCGATCCACTGGAAACCGGCGATCCGCTGGCATGTCGATCGCATTCATGTGCTGAAGCCGATCCGCTTCGAGTCGATCCGGCGCAACGAGGTCGGCTCGAAGCTGTCTTCTGCCAGCGTGGTCAAGGCGATGAAGACGGGGTCTACGGACGGCTTGGCCACCTGCGTCGACGAGGACCGGCAGCAGCGTGCGGCCACGGTGCTGCGCGATGTGGCCTATGTGATCGCCGCTCACTTCGAGCTGACGGATCGAGCCGGGCCGGATGAAAACGTCGGCAAGCACCTCGATATTTTCAATCGCCGGGCCCGAAAGGGGCAGCACTTCCATGCGCCCTGCATGGGGGTTCGCGAGTTCCCGGCGCATTTCCGGCTGTTGGAATCCGAAGAGCCGATACCGACACCAGATGCCGCGCTGGCCGGCGAGCGTGATCTGGGCTGGATGCTTCACGACATCGACTTCTCCGACGACGCGACATCCCGTTTCTTCCGGGCGCGCATGATCGACGGCGCGATCGATGTTCCGCCGTGGACCAGCGACGAGGTGAAGGCATGATCCTGCAAGCGCTGGATCGCTATTACCACCGGCTGGTCGAGCGCGACGCCGACGGCATCGCACCGTACGGCTACAGCCCGGAGAAGATCAGCTATGCGATCGTCCTCGATCGTGATGGAAATGTCGTCGACGTCAATGATGTCCGCGATACGTCGGGAAAGAAGCCCGTTCCGACCTTGATCGAGGTGCCCCAGCCGCCCAAACGATCGAGCAACGTCGCGCCTTGCTTCCTATGGGACAAGACGAGCTATGTGCTCGGCGTCAGTGCGACGAGCAAGCGGACTGAGCAGGAGCATGCGGCGTTCCGGACGCTGCACGAGCAGGCACTCGCCGGCGAGACTGACGAGGGGCTCCTGGCGTTCTCGGCGTTCCTCAGCCGTTGGACGCCGGATCAGTTTTGCGGCCCGCTGTTCAGTGAGGAGATGAAGGACGCAAACGTCGTCTTCAGGCTCGATGGGGAGCACGACTACCTACACGACCGTGCCGCTGCCAAGGCCGTCCGGGCACGGCTTCTGTCGGCGACGCCGGGCGATGAGGACGATGCAGCGGCTCCGGCCGTCTGTCTGGTGACGGGACAGAGGGCGCCCATTGCGAGTCTGCATCCCTCGATCAAGGGCGTCATGGGCGCGCAGAGCTCGGGCGCTTCGATCGTTTCTTTCAACCAGGAAGCGTTTACGTCCTACGGAAAGACGCAGGGCTACAACGCGCCGGTTTCCGAGCAGGCGGCATTTGCCTATACGTCGGCTCTGAACTACCTCTTGCGACGTAGCGAACATCACCGCCAGAACCTGACCGTGGGTGATACCACCGTCGTGTTCTGGGCGGAGGCCGACAAGGTCGCGGAGGCCGCATGTGCGGAAACCACGTTCGCCATGCTGTTGAATCCGGCCGATACCGATGACAGCGAGTCCGAAAAGCTGCGCCGGGTATTACACGGAATCGAGCAGGGCCGCCCTCTGGCCGAGATCGATCCCGATCTTGCGGCAGGAACGCGGATGTTCGTCCTGGGACTGGCACCCAATGCGTCGCGCCTTTCGATCCGCTTCTGGCTCGTCGACACGTTCGGTGATCTGGCCCGCCATCTCGTTCAGCATGAGCGCGATCTGCGCATCGAGCCGCAGCCGTGGAGGACGGCTCCCTCCGCATGGCGACTGGCGTTGGCGACGGCGCCCTCGCGCGATGGCCGAGCCAAGAGCGAAGACGTACCGCCGCAACTGGCCGGCGAACTGCTGCGCGCCATTCTGACGGGTGGCCGCTATCCGGCCAGCCTGCTCGCCAATGTCCTGATGCGGATGCGCGCCGACGGCGACATCTCGGGTGTTCGCGTTGCGATCTGCAAGGCGGTGCTCTCGCGAAATCTGCATTCCCCTGGTTCTGAAGAGGAGGTCCCCGTGAGTCTCGACAAGGAATCCACACAGCCGGCGTACCTGTTGGGGCGTCTGTTCGCTGCGCTGGAGTATGTGCAGCGCAGTGCGCTCGGCGGGCAGGTCAATGCCACGATCCGGGATCGCTATTACGGCGCAGCTTCTGCGACGCCGGCGTCGATCTTTCCGGTGTTGCTGCGCAACACGCAGAACCACCTGGCCAAGCTGCGCAAGGAGCGGCCAGGGCAGGCGGTGAACCTGGAACGCGACCTGCGCGAGATTGTCGACGGACTGCCCGATCAGTTCCCGCGCAGCTTGCATATCGAGGACCAGGGTCGTTTCGCGATCGGCTACTACCACCAGTCACAGTCCTATTTCACGAAGCGCGCGGCTGATCACGATGCCGAGCAGGAAACCGAAGCTGATACCGAGGGGGCACAGTCATGACCGCGATTACGCATCGCTATGAATTCGTCTATTTGTTCGATGTGGCCAATGGCAACCCCAATGGCGATCCGGATGCCGGCAACCTGCCGCGGCTTGATCCGGAGACCAACCGGGGCTTGGTCACCGATGTGAGCCTCAAGCGGAAGATCCGCAACTTCGTCGCGCTGGAAAAGGAAGATGCGCCGGGTTACGCGATCTATATGAAGGAGAAGGCAATCCTGAATCAGCAGCACCAGAAGGCCTGGGAGGCCTTGAAGATTCCGCCGGATGCCAAGGAAGCCTACAAGAAGCTCCCCAAGGAAGAAGCCAAGGCGCGTGAAATCACGGCGTGGATGTGCTCGAACTTCTTCGACGTGCGCACGTTCGGCGCCGTGATGACGACCGGGGTCAATGCCGGACAGGTCCGAGGGCCGGTGCAACTCGCGTTTGCGTCGTCCGTGGAGCCGGTCATTCCTCTTGAAATCGCCATCACGCGCATGGCGGTGACGACCGAGAAGGAAGCCGAGGCCCAGAGTGGCGACAACCGGACGATGGGACGCAAGCACATCCTGCCGTATGGCCTCTATCGCGCACACGGATTCGTGTCCGCGAAGCTGGCAGAGCGCACCGGATTCTCCGCCGAGGATCTGGAACTGCTGTGGCGCGCGCTTGCCAACATGTTCGAGCACGACCGCTCGGCGGCGCGTGGGGAGATGGCGGCGCGCAAGCTGATCATCTTCGAGCACGAGAATCCGATGGGCAACGCGCCGGCCCATGTTCTGTTCGACGCGGTGACGGTCGAGCGGGCAAGCGACTTGAGCGAGCCGGCACGCGGCTTCAAGGACTATCGTGTAAGCATTGACCGGGCCGCGGTTCCGCAGGGTGTCAGCGTTTTGGAATACCTGTAAGGAAGGTTGGGGCGGACGATGGAAGACGAAGATGATCTGATTCCGTTGTCCGCCCTCCAGCACTATTTGTACTGCCCACGCCAGTGCGCGCTGATTCATGTCGAGCGTTTGTGGGCAGAGAGCCGCCACACGGCCGAGGGGCGGCTGATGCATGATCGCGCCGACGTGCCGGGTGTGGAGATCCGGCACGGCGTGCGCACGGATACGGCGATGCCGCTGTCGGCACCGGAATTGGGGATTGCCGGCGTGGCCGATGTGGTCGAGTTCCGGCCGGGTGCGGCGGGCTTGATCCCGTGCCCTATCGAATACAAGCGTGGCCGGCCAAAGGCGCATCGCGCGGACGAGGTTCAACTCTGCGCGCAGGCCCTTTGTCTTGAATCAATGCTGCGTTGCGATGTGCCGGAAGGTGCGCTGTTCTATGGCAAGACGCGGCGTCGCAAGCAAGTGATCTTCGATACGGAACTTCGCGAGCTGACCTTGGAGGCGATTCGTGCGGTGCGCCGGATGCTCGATGAAAGGCGAACGCCAACTGCGACATATGAGGCCAAGCGCTGCGACGCCTGCTCGTTGCTCGAACTCTGCCGGCCACAAGACCTCAGGCGCCGCATCTCCGTGCGCGACTGGCTGTTGCAGCAGACCGCGGAGCCCGCCTGATGCGGCGTCAGCTCAACACGCTGTATGTCACCACGGAAGGTGCCTGGTTGCGCAAGGACGGCGCCAACATCGTGATGGACGTTGAGCAGGAGGAGAAGGCGCGCATACCGGCCCATATGCTCGAAAGCCTGGTGTGCTTCGGGCGTGTGCTCGTCTCGCCGCCGCTGCTGGGCTATTGCGCGGAGCAGGGCATCAGCGTCTGCTTCCTGAGCCCGAACGGCCGCTTCATGGCGCGGGTCGAAGGGCCGGTCTCCGGAAACGTGCTGCTGCGCCGGGAGCAGTATCGGCGCTCGGATGATCCCGGTGGCTGCGCTGCGATCGTCCGCCACCTGCTGATCGGCAAGCTCTACAACCAGAGAGTTGTGCTCGGAAGAGCCTTGCGCGACCACAGTGAATCGATGACTCCGGATGCGATGGCGGCCGTGACGCATGCCTATCAACGGCTCGAACGCATTTCGGCGAAGCTCCAGACGGAAAGCGATGCGCAGTTGATGCGTGGTCTGGAAGGGGAGGCGGCGCAGGCTTACTTCGGAGTCCTGGATCATCTGATTCGTACTTCGGCGCCGATTTTTCACTTCGGCGGACGTAATCGCCGGCCGCCGCGCGATGCTGTCAATGCGCTGCTGTCGTTCTTCTACACCCTGTTGACGCACGACTGCCGTTCGGCGCTTGAGACGGTGGGCCTCGATCCGGCGGTCGGCTTCCTGCATCGCGATCGACCGGGAAGGCCGAGCCTGGCGCTCGATCTGATGGAGGAGTTCCGGGCTTTCCTGGCCGATCGGCTGGTGCTGTCGATGATCAATCGTCGACAGCTGACCGAGCGTGACTTCCAGTCCCTGGACAACGGTGTCGTGCTACTTCGAGAAGAGTCGCGAAAGAATCTGCTCGTGGCTTATCAGGAACGGAAGCGTGAGGAGATTCAGCATGCCTTTATCGGCGAGAAAATGGCGATTGGCTTGTTGCCGCTGATGCAGGCGCAACTGCTGGCACGACATCTGCGCGGCGACCTCGACGCGTACCCTCCGTTTCTCTGGAAGTAGCGGCATGATGGTGCTGGTCAGTTACGACGTCACGACGATTGATACGGCCGGACGACGAAGGTTGCGCAGAGTGGCCAAGGCGTGTCAGGACTATGGGCAACGCGTGCAGCTATCTGTCTTCGAGATCGAGGTCGAGCCGGCACAGTGGGCAAGCCTGAAGCAGAAGCTCGTGGATTTGATCGAGCCGGAATGCGACAGCCTGCGTTTCTATTACCTGGGCGCAAACTGGACGCGCCGCGTCGAGCACGTGGGCGCAAAGCCTGCGACGGATCTCAACGGACCGCTGGTTTTCTGACCGGAGACCGCGCGAACCCCAAGCGGCAAGCCTGAGCCCTTGGGGTTCGCAACTCTTTAACAAACTGAAATCTTTGAAATCTCCGGCTGCCTGCATGGCGAGCGCAGCCTTGATGTATCCGATCACATCCGGTTCGCGCCAGCGGGAAGTTGAAGCCCGATAACTC
>NZ_KE384553.1:266905-457580 GCF_000426685.1 Solimonas flava DSM 18980
CGCAAAGTCGCGCCCTTCACGGGCGCGTGGATCGAAACCTCACCGACATCAAGATGGCCGACTACCGCGGGATGTCGCGCCCTTCACGGGCGCGTGGATCGAAACATCGACTGGCTCTACGCGTTCGGCGCCGAGCAGAACGTCGCGCCCTTCACGGGCGCGTGGATCGAAACTTGAACAGGCCGATGGCGGCCAGCGCGAACGTCACAGTCGCGCCCTTCACGGGCGCGTGGATCGAAACGTCGCCGGCTACTGGGTCGGCAGCGGCAACGCGCCGGTCGCGCCCATCACGGGCGTGTGAATCGAAACAAGGATATCTCGCCCGGCAAGCGCGGCGTCAATGAAGGTGCGCCCCTACGGTTCGAACGAACGGGCTGTTGATCGATATTGAACCTGCGGCGGCGAATTGCATCCCGCGTAGTCCCGTGTCGGGGGGCAGAAATTAGTAATGCGTCAATAAAAAACCGCGCGAGGCCACAGGCGCTCGCGCGGTTTGCATGAAGCGGCCGTCTTACTTGCCGCGCAGTTCCTTGCGCAGCACCTTGCCGACGTTCGATTTCGGCAGTTCAGTCAGGAAGGTGATGTACTTCGGCATCTTGTAGCCGGTCAGGTTCTCGTGGCAGTAGGCGCGCAGTTCGGCTTCCGTGAGGGCGGGGTCCTTCTTCACGACGAAGACCTTCGGCACTTCGCCGGATTTCTCGTCGGGCACGCCGATGCATGCGACTTCGAGTACGCCCGGGTGCTGGGCAACCACGCCTTCGATCTCGTTCGGGTATACGTTGAAACCGGACACCAGGATCATGTCCTTCTTGCGGTCGACGATGCGCAGGTAGCCGTTCGGTTCGAACACGGCGACGTCGCCGGTCTTCAGCCAGCCGTCCTTGGTGAAGACCTTGGCCGACTCTTCCGGCTTCTGCCAGTAGCCCTGCATGACCTGCGGACCCTTCACGCAGAGCTCGCCGGGCTGGCCGGGCAGGACTTCGTTTTCTTCCTCGTCGCGCAGCGAGACCAGCGTCGACGGCAGCGGCACGCCGATCGTGCCGTTCCACTGCGGGACGCTGAGCGGCGAGAAGCTGACCACCGGCGAGCATTCGGTCAGGCCGTAGCCTTCGGTGAGGCCGACGCCAGTGACCTTCTGCCACTTCTCGGCGACCGCCTGCTGCACGGCGGTGCCTCCGCCGACGGCGAGCTTGAACCTGGAGAAGTCGAGTTCGGCGAATCCGGGCGCGTGCAGCAGGCCGTTGAACAGCGTGTTGACGCCGGTGATCGCGGTGAAGCCGCTGCGCTTGAGTTCCACGCAGAAGGCGGCCATGTCGCGCGGGTTGGTGATCAGCACGTTGCGACAGCCGTGGCGCAGGAACAGCAGGCAGTTCACGACCAGCGCGAAGATGTGGTACAGCGGCAGCGCGGTGATGATGACTTCCTTGCCTTCGTCGAGGAACGGCCCGATCCAGGCGCTGACCTGCTGCACGTTGGCGGTGACGTTGCCGTGCGTCAGCACTGCGCCTTTCGAAAGGCCGGTGGTGCCGCCGGTGTACTGCAGGAAGGCGATGTCATCGGGGCCGAGCTGGATGCGCGCGTACGGCTGCGCCCGGCCCTTGGCCAGCGCTTCGCGGAAGCTCGTAGTGCCGGGAATGCTCCAGGCCGGGACCATCTTCTTGACGCGCTTGACGACGAAATTGACGATCGCGCGCTTCGGGAACGGCGCCAGGTCGCCGATCTGCGTGGTGATGACGTGCTGGACCGGTGTGTTGGCGATGACCTGCTGCAGCGTCGTGCAGAAGTTCTCGACGATGACGATCGCCTTGGCGCCGCTGTCGCGCAGCTGGTGCTCGAGCTCGCGCGGGGTGTAGAGCGGGTTGACGTTGACGACGACCAGCCCGGCGCGCAACACGCCGAACAGCGAGACCGGGTACTGCAGCAGATTCGGCATCATCAGCGCGACGCGGTCGCCACGCTGCAGGCCGAGCACGTTCTGCAGGTATGACGCGAAGTCCTGCGTCAGGCGGTCGAGTTCGGCGAAGCTGAGCGTCTGGCCCATGCATTCGTAGGCGATCTGGTCGCCGAAACGCGCGCAGCTCTGCTCGAACATGGCGACCAGCGACGGTACCGCGCCGGTGTCGATCGTGCGCGGCACGGTCGGCGGGTATTCCTGAAACCAGACAAATTCGCCCGCCGCTGTCGACGTCGCCATGGGTCGTCCTCTGAAGTTGTGTGCGTGCGGCTGGGGCCGCCTTGTGTATGTATCTGTCAGGCCGCCGCGAACGGTCGCGGCGAAGCCGCGCGGATTATAGGCAGGACGTTCAATCCCGGCTTTGGCTCTTCAGCCAGCCCTTGACCGAGGTTCCGGCGTGGCGTTCGGCGAAGTCGGCCTCGGCCTCGTCGAGCAGCTTGCGCGCCGCGGTGGCCAGCGGATCGCTGGACGGCGGCAGGCCGTCGCCGGTGCGGGCCAGGGCCCAGAGACGGGCGAGCGGCACCGCATCGAGGTCGATCGCGGGCGTCAGCAGCGTGCGCGTGCGGCCGCTTTCGGTCAGCAGGCCCTTGTAGATCAGCTGTTCGACGACGCGGGCCACGTGCTCGGGCTCGGCGCCGAGTTCCAGCGCCAGTTCTTCCTGGGTGTAGCCGGACTCGCCGGCGACGAAGCGGCGGCCGCTGACGCCCATGATCATCAGCGCCAGGTATTCCATCTGCCGGCCGCTCAGCAGCGGCGGCATGCGCCGTGGCTTGAGGTGCTCCGGATGCTGGACGTAGAACGCCAGCTGGCAACCGAGCAGCAGGATCATCCAGCCGACATAGATCCAGATCAGCAGGAAGATCAGGATCGCGAAGCTCGAATAGATGGCGTTGTAGTTGGTCGCGCCGGCGACGAACGAGGCGAACACCACGCTGCCGGTCTGCCACAGCACGCCGGCGAAGGTGCCGCCGACCAGCGCCGCCAGCGGCTTGACGCGCGTGTTCGGCACGAAGCTGTAGACGAAGGTGAACAGGCCGATGATCAGCAGGTACGGCACCAGTTTGCCGAGCAGGTAGATCAGATAGCCGAAGGGCTCGTACTCGCCGAGCAGGGCGATCACCGAGGAATTGAAGATCGACGCGGTGATGCCGAGCGCCAGAAACACGAACAGCGGGCCGACCATCAGCACCGCGAAGTAGTCGCCGAGCCGCTGTGCCAGCGGCCGCGGCCGCTCGATGCGCCAGACGTAGTTGAAGCTGCTTTCCACTTTCTGGATCAGCGACAGCGCCGACCACAGCAGCGCGAGCACGCCGACGAAGCCGAGCACGCCGACCTTGATGTGCTCGATGAATTCGAGAAGCTGCTGGGTCAGCTCCGCGGCCTGCGGGCCGAGCGGCTCGAAGAACTGGGTGAGCAGGGGCTCGATCGCGTCGCGCGCGCCGAAGGCCTTGAGCACCGAGAACGCCAGCGCCAGCAGCGGCACGATCGACAGCAGCGTGGTGTAGACCAGGCTCATCGCGCGCATCGTCAGCTGGCCTTCGGCGATGTCGCGGGCGAGCACGAAGGCGTAGCGGCCGATGCGGATCGAGCGCCGGGGCTGCTCGCCGTGCCCCGCGTGCCAGAGACGGTCGCGCAGGCGCTGGAGGTGGCGTTTCATGCGCGGAGGATACACAAAGGCCGGTGCCGCTCCGGGCCGCGCCCGCCGTCGGCGCGGGCCTGCCGGGCGCCGTCGGAAGCGGCGGTCCGGGCCGGCCCCCGCCGTTGGTCGGATCGCCCTGTCAGGCCATTGACATCAAAAGCGGCGCGGATATGCTGTGCTGCAGCATTTGTTGCATTGCAACAAGGGCGGGGCGGAGCTCCTCGGGGCCGTTATCTTTGAGAACAGATTGGAGTGCAGCAGCAATGAGCGTTGAAGCGATCGTGAACGATGTGAAGACCCGTGCCGACGTCGTCGTCACCCGTGGCCAGGAAGCGCTTGAGGCCGGTGTGAAGACGCTGAAGACCGCGAACGGCATCGTCGTCGAGGGCGTGCAGGAGCTGGTGCAGACCAACGTCAGCGCCGGCAAGGAACTGTCGACGCTCGTGCAGGCCAGCGTGAGCAAGGCCAAGACCGACGGACTCAAGGCCGTTGCCAGCAATCCAGTCGCCTACCTGCCGGAAGGCAAGTCCACGGTGCTCGGCGCCTACAACGATTCGCTGAAGATCGTCAGCAAGACCGGCGACGAGCTGGCCAAGACGCTGAAGAGCGGCGTCGAGACGATCAGCGCCAAGATCCAGGGCCAGGCGCCGGTTGTCGCCAAGGCCAAGAAGACGGCGACCAAGACGGTCGCCAAGGCCAAGAAGGCGACCAAGAAGGTCGCTGCGGCCTGATGCACGGGCGGCGCCTGCGGGCGCCGCCGCCACGACTGCCGCGATCAGCGGCGGCGGGCTACGGAGGGGTCGGGGCAACCCGGCCCCTTTTGCGTTTCCGGCCGGCGCCGATGCCGGCCGCCCATCCAGCCTCACGGAGATCGAGCATGCATGCCTTCCTTGATCTCGACCGCGTGCTCGGCGGCGTCGCGCTGCTGGCGCTGCACGAGACCGACGCGCTGCACGGACACGCCAGCGCGCTGTGCGAGCGCGTGATCATCGCCCGGCAGGCGCGCAGCTGGCGGCAGCTGCTGCGCGAGCAGCGCGCGCTGCAGGCCCGCACGCGCCGCCGCTTCCGCGACGATCACGCGATCCGCATCGAGCTGTGGCAGGGCCTGCTGCGCGATCTGCAGCCGCGCCGTCGCCGCTGAGCCCTCAGGATGCCGCGCGGCGATCGAGCTGCGCCGGCGCGATGTGCTCCAGCAGGTATTCGGCGTCGCGGCCGACGTCGGCGAAGCGGCCCGAGCCCCAGGTGTTCTGCCACGGCAAGCCGAGGAAATAGAGGCCGTCGACGCCGGTCACGCCGCGCCGTTGCACCGGCCGGCCGCGGCCGTCGAACAGCGGCGCCTCGATCCAGCGATAGTCGGCGGCGAAGCCGATCGCCCAGATCACCGTCGTGATGCCGGCGGCCTGCAGGTCCAGCGATGTCGGCTCCGTGTCCGGCTCCCAGACCGGCACGTACGGCGCTTCGGCCGGCGCCTCGATGCCGCGCGCGGCGATGTACTGGTCGATGCTGGCGCGGATCGCCAGGTAGCTGGCGTCGGCCTGGTCGAGGTTGTGCTTGAGGTCGGCGATGAAGCGGACCTCGATCCGCTCGCCGTCGCGGTGGATCTCGTCGAAGCGGCCGTACAGCTGCATGCCCTCGCGCGCGAAGCGGCGCAGGTCGATCTCGCGGCCGCCGTCGCGGCCGGTGAGATAGTGATTGGTCTTCTCGCGCACCGTTTCCTTCTGCGGGTGCTGCTCGTAGGCGATGTCGTAGTAGCCGGACTCGGTCAGCCAGTCGGTGACTTCCTTGCCGCGGTAGACGCGCGGCGAGCGCGGTGCGGTGCCGACCGCCAGATGCACCTGGCGGCCGGCGAGGTGCAGGTCCTCGGCGATCTGGCAGCCCGACTGCCCGGTGCCGACGACCAGCACCGCGCCCGCGGGCAGCGAATGCGGATTGCGGTAGTTCGACGAATGCAGCTGCAGCACCGGGGCCGGCAGGCGCTCGGCGCTGCGCGGCACGATCGGCGTGTGATAGCCGCCGGTCGCGATCACGACCTGGCCGGCGATCCAGTCGCCGCTCGTGGTCTTCAGCTCGAAGCCGCCGTCGTCGAGCGGCCGCAGCCGCGTGACGCTGGTGCCCTCGCACAGCGGCGGCGCGAACGAGGCGGCGTAGCCTTCGAGGTAGGCGACGATCTCGTCCTTGAGCATGAAGCCGTGCGGATCGCGGCCGGCGTACGGCCAGCCGGGCAGGCGGCACTGCCAGTTCGGCGTCACCAGGCAGAACGAATCCCAGCGTGCCTCGCGCCATTCGTGCGCGACGCGATGGCGCTCGAAGACGATGTGCTCGATGCCGCGCCGCTGGAGCAGCCAGCTCATGGCGAGTCCGGCCTGGCCGCCGCCGACGATGGCGACCGGCACGCGGCGGGCGGTGACGGGATGCAGCGGGGTGGTCTTGCTCGGGATCATTCGTAGGACTCGACGGTGACGGTGGCGTGCGGGTCGCCGGCGTAGCGCGCGGCGGCCTGTTCGATTTCGCGGATCTGCAGCGCGGCGTGCGCGCAGCCGAAGCCGTACTTCTGCGCGACGCGCAGGCTGGCGTGTTCGAGTGCGGCGCGACTGCGCGCGACGAACTCCTGCAGCGGATAGGCGTGGCCGAGCACGAAGGCCTCGCGGATCGTGCTCGACGGCGAGTAGCAGAGCGTCGACGAGGCGTCGGGCCAGCGCACGCGGAACTGCACTTCAGGCATGAACGGTCTCCGGAACGGGGGATACGGCGGCGGCCGGGCCGCAGCCGGTCAGCGGCTGCGCGGCGAAGTCCCAGGCCAGGCGCGTCTCGCCGTACGCGCGCAGCTGCAGGCGGCGCGTGCCGTCGCAGGCGCCGACGGCGGCGCAGGCCAGATCGCGCGCGTGAAAGCGGGCGCTCACCGCGGCGACGTGTTCGGGCGCGACCGCGAGCACGTAGCCGTAGCTGGGAAAGGTCTGCAGCAGCCAGCGCGCGAGCGGCGCCTGCGGCGGTCGCGGTACGCGGCGCACGTCGAGCGTCGCGCCGACGCCGGAGCATTCGAGCAGCATCAGCAGCGTGCCGATCACGCCGGCCTGGCTGATGTCCTTGGCGGCGTGGCACAGGCCGTCCTCGGCGAGCGCGGGCAGCAGTTCGAGATCGGCGCGCAGCCGCGCCGGCGGCGCGGTGGTGGCCGCGTTCCAGTGCGGGAACGGCTCGCGGTACGCGCCGCGCAGGTCGACGGCGACCAGCAGGGCGTCGCCGGGCCGCGCGTCGAAGCTGGTCAGCAGCCGGTTCGCGCGACCGATGATGGCGACCGACAGCTGCTCCTGTGCGGCGCTCGCGCTGCTGTGGCCGCCGACTACCGGCACGCCGAACGCGCGCGCGGCCGCGGCCATGCCGTCGAGGATCTCGCGCAGATGGCCGCTGTCGCGGCCCCAGACGGCGTCGACGACGGCGAGCGGGCGGCCGCCCATCGCGGCGATGTCGGCGACGTTGACCATCACGCCGCACCAGCCGGCGAACCACGGATCGCGGGCGACGAAATCGTTGAGGAAGCCTTCGATCGCGAACAGCAGATGGCCGTCGCCGTCGGGCAGGGCCGCGCAGTCGTCGCCGACCGGCACCGCGGCGCGCGGATCGGCGATGCCGAGCGCGGCGACCGCGCCGGCGATGTCGCGCTTGGCGGCGACGCCGCGGCTCGCGTGCAGGCCGGCGACCAGCGCGTCGAGTGCGCTTTGCGGACGGGTGTCGTCGATCATGCCGCCGCCCTCGTCGCCGTGTAGAACGCCAGCTCGTCGCTATGGCGCGGCGGGTAGTGCGCGAGCTGGGCCTGCATCAGCACGTGCGGCCGGCCCTGTACTTCGATCGCTGCCAGCGCCGTCCAGTGCAGACGCTCGAACAGCCTGACGTTCTGAACCTGCACCTGGGCGAGAAAGCGCGTGCAGCCGCGCGCGTGCGCGGTGCCGACCGCGTGCGCGATCAGCTCGCTGCCGAGCCAGGCGCTGCGCCGGTACTCGGGCAGCACGGCGAGCCGCGAGCCCTGCCAGAGGCCGGGTTCGGCCTGCGCCGCCGGCTGGTGGATGCGCACCGTGCCGACCACGCATTCGCCGATGCCGGCGATGCAGGTGATCGCCGCGATCGGCAGCGCGCGCGCGTCGATCGCATCGCGGTCGTCGCCGTCGAAAAGACCCTGCTCGACGCAGAACACCTGGCGGCGCAGCGCCGCGCAGGCCTGCTGTTCCCACGACGCCTGCGCGTGCTTGAGGCGGAATTCGCCGGGCACGAAGGCACTGGCGACGGCGCCGGCCTCGCCGCTCTCCAGGGCGGTGCGCATGACGCGGCTCACGCGGCGCGCGCGGCCGGCGCCGCGTCCGTTTCGTAGGCGGCGAGCGAGGAGCAGGCGCCGCATTTGCCGCAGCCCGCCTTGATGTCGCGCGAGCGCAGGCCGGCGTCGACCAGCAGGCGGCCGAGCGGCGCCAGCAGCTCGCGCATGAACGCCGGATCGGGTGCCGGGTGACGTTCGAGCGGCGTGCCGGAGATCGGCACGAACGGCACCACGAACGGATAGACGCCGAGGCCGACCAGCGTCTCGCACATCGCCAGGATCGCCTCGCGCGTGTCGCCGAGGCCGGCGAGGATGTAGGTGCTGACCTGGCCGCGGCCGAACACGCGCACGGCTGCGGCGAAGGCTTCGAGGTACTGCGCGATGCCGACCTCGGTCTTGCCCGGCATGATGCGCGCGCGCACCGCCGGCGTGACCGCTTCGAGATGCATGCCGAGGCTGTCGACGCCGGCGTCGCGGAGCCGCGCGAACCAGGCCGGATCGTCCGGCGGCTCGCATTGCGCCTGGATCGGCAGCGTCGGCAGCGCCGCCCTGACGGCGCGCGCGCTGTCGACCAGCAGCGCGGCGCCGCGGTCGGTGAAGTTCGGCGTGCCGGTCGTCATCACCATGTGGCGGACGCCGTCGAGCGCCACCGCGGCGCGCGCGACTTCGGCGAGCTGTTCCGGCGTCTTGCGATTGATCGTGCGGCCGTGCGCGAGCGATTCGCCGATCGCGCAGAACTGGCACGAGGTCTCGCGCCGGCCGTAGCGGATGCAGGTCTGCAGCACGGTCGTCGCCAGCACGTCGCTGCCGTGCAGCTGCGCGATCTTCCAGTACGGCGTGCCGTCGGCGGTCTGCTGCTGATAGAAGCGCGGCTGTTTCGGAAAGCTGATCGTCGCCACGGCCAGGCCGTCGCGGCGCAGCGCGGCGGCGCCGTCGCCGGACGGGGCCTCGGCGACGTAGGGCGAGGCCGCGGCGCCGCCGGTATGCACCGGCACCATGAAGGTCCGGCCGTCGATCGTCACCGCTTTGTGGTCCGAGGGGCCGGCGCCGCCGCGGCGGCTCGGCGCGCCGGCCGATTCGTCAACCAGCCGCAAGCCGCGCGACTGCAGGTCGGTGATCAGCTGCTGGTTCGTCTGGGCGGGCGTCATCGCAGGCACTCCGGGACAGGTGCGGGAAGAGGGGCAGTGCGTCGCCGCGCGCGTGCAGCGGCTGCGCGGCGCGGTCGTCGAGTTGCAGCGACAGCAGTTCCGGTCGCGCGTAGTGGCCGACCGAATCCATCATGCGTTTGCGCTTGGTGATCAGCGCGAAATCGAGATCGGCGTAGACCAGGCCTTCGCCGTCGCGCAGCGGCTCGCACAGGTGCTTGCCTTCCGGCGAGACGATGGCGGTGTAGCAGCCGCCGCGCAGCGCCTTCTGCAGTGCCGGATCGGATGTGATCGACGCCACCTGCTCCTCGCTGAGCCAGGCCGTGGCGTTGATGCCGAAGCAGCCGGATTCGAGGGCGTGGTGACGCACCGTCAGCTCCATCTGCTCGGCGAAGATCGGGCCGACCAGCGAGCCCGGAAACTGGCTGCAGTGGATCTGTTCGTGCTGCGCCATCAGGCTGTAGCGCGCCAGCGGGTTGTAGTGCTCCCAGCAGGCCAGCGCGCCGATGCGGCCGACGGCGGAGTCGACCGCTTTCAGGCCGCTGCCGTCGCCCTGGCCCCAGACCATGCGCTCGTGATACGTCGGCGTGATCTTGCGGCGCTTGAGCAGCAGCGTGCCGTCGGCGTCGAAGATCAGCTGCGCGTTGTAGAGCGTGCCGTGGTCGCGCTCGTTGACGCCGAGCACGACCACGATCGCGTGCCGGCGCGCGGCGGCGGCGACCGCGTCGGTCGCCGCGCCCGGCACCGTCACCGCCTGCTCGTACAGCGCCAGGTGCGCGGGGCCCATCGCCACCGCCGGGGTGATGAACGAGAAGTAGGGGTAGTACGGCACCACCGTCTCGGGAAAGACGATCAGCCGCGCGCCCGCGCGCGCGGCGGCGGCGATCGCGTCGATCACCTTGGCGATCGTGCCGTCGCGGCTGCCCAGCACCGGCGAGAGCTGGGCGGCCGCGACTTTCACAAGGGTGTGGTTCATGGGGACTCTGTCGTCCGGATCGTCGATCCCGCGCGGGCGCGCGGGGCCCTCGGCGAATCGCTCAGACCGTCCAGGTGTGGATCATGAAGGCGTTCTCGTTGCGGTGGATCAGGATCAGGTCGAGCACGTCGAGCGGATTGATCGGCCGGATGCCCGGCTGCAGCGACGGCTCGCCGTGGCCGTACAGCGCCTGCAGCGCGAAGCGGCAGGCGTAGACCTTGCCGCCTTCGTCCATGAAGGCCTTGAGCTGGCCGTTGAAGTTCTGATGGCCCGGAAAGGCCTCGTCGCCGAGCGTCGGGAAGCCGCGCTGGATGCCGAGCGTGACGCCCGGCCCGTAGAGCAGGATCGAAGTCTCGAAGCCCTTGCGCAGCAGGCGCTTGGCCTGCAGCAGGTTGACCAGGCCGATCGAGCCCTCGAAGGCGACGGTGTGGAAGGTGACCAGCGCTTTCTCGCCGGGCTTGGCTTTGACGTCCTCGAATACCTTTTCTTCGTAGTCGACGAAGAAGTCGCCTTTCTTGTGCGCGGGCGTCGTGACTGCGGGCATAGCGGATCTCCTGAAGCGGCGGTTGGAACGATTCGTGGCGCCGCGCCGGTGCGGCGGGGCGTGCCGGGTTCAGCGCAACCGACGTGCCAGAAAGCGACATTGATCGACAATCACGATGCAATCAATGTGAGACATTTTTGTGCCGCCGCGAAATTTTTCCGGCGCCCGTGCGTCGCTGCGGGCCGGCCGCGGACAGCAGGACTTTCCGCGAGATGCCCGCGTGACTTATGATGGCGCTCGATGTGGCGCGACATGGTGCATCGCGCCTCCTTCTGGATCGGGTGATGGGCTCTAAAAACCAATCAAGTCGCTGGGTTCATGCAATCAATGCGAGCAGCCGGCCGGCGTACATCGCCATTGCCGACGCCATCGCCGACGACATCCAGGCCGGACACCTGACCGCCCATCAGCGCCTGCCGACGCTGCGCCAGCTGGCGCAGGACCTGAAGCTGAATTTCACGACCGTGGCGCGCGGCTATGCCGAAGCGCAGCGGCGCGGCCTGATCGACGCGCGGCCCGGCCACGGCACGGTGGTGCGCGAGATGGTCGGCAGCGGTCCGGTGCGCCGCCCGGTGACGGCCGGCCACCTCATCGACATGACCATGAACATGCCGCCGGAGCCGCGCGATCCGGCGCTGCTGGCGCGCTTCGCCGAGGGCTACGCGAGCCTGCGCGAGCATGATCCGTATGCGCTGCTGCGCTATCAGGAATTCGGCGGCACGCCGGAGGACCGCGAGGCCGGCGCGCGCTGGCTGAAGCTGCACGGCGTCGGCGGCCAGCGCGTGCTGGTCTGTCCGGGCGTGCAGAGCGCGCTGCTGGCGCTGTTCACGGTGCTGGCGCGGCCCGGCGACACGATCGCCTGCGAGGCGGTCACCTATCCGGGCATCAAGGGGCTCGCCGCGCAGCTCGGCATCCGCCTCGTCGGCCTGCCGGCCGACGGCCAGGGGCTCGATCCCGACGCCTTCGGCGCGCTGTGCGCCGCCGACCTGCCGAAGGCCCTGTACGTGAATCCGACGCTGCTCAACCCGACCACGGCGACGCTGCCGCTGGCGCGGCGCGAGGCGATCGCCGAGATCGCGCGCCGCTACGGCGTGCCGATCATCGAGGACGACGCCTACGCCTGTCTGCCGGAGCGGCCGCCGCCGGCGATCGCGACGCTGGCGCCGGAGCTGACGTTCTATCTGTCCGGCTTCTCGAAATGCCTCGGCGCCGGTTTGCGCGTCGCCTACATGACGACGCCGAACGTGCGCTACACCGCGCGCCTGTCGGCGGTGCTGCGCACGACAGCGGTGATGGCCTCGCCGATCCTCACGGCGCTGGCCACGCGCTGGATCGACGACGGCACCGCCGCGCTCGCCGCGCAGGCGGTGCGCGCCGAGTCGCGCGCGCGCCAGAAGCTCGCCGCCAGCATCCTGCGCCGCGCCGAGTTCGTCACCGATCCGGACGCGTTCCATCTCTGGCTGAAGACGCCGGAGCCGTGGACGCGCATCGAGTTCGCGACCCATCTGCGCGCGCACGGCGTCGGCGTGGTGGTCGCCGATACCTTCACCGTCAGCGGACCGGCGCCGGAGGCGGTGCGCGTCTGTCTCGGCGGCGCCGCCAGCCGCGACGAATGCGGCCATACACTGGAAATGATCGAAGACGCGATCGAGCAGCTGCCGGCGCTCGCGTCGCGCGTGATGTAGTCACGAGGAGAACCGTCGATGGAAAACCGTACGCTCAAGGTGCCGTCCGCCGCCAACGATGACGGGACGCCGCGCAAGCTCGGCCTGTTCGCCACCCTCGGCAGCGTGCTGATGGCGATGCTCGGTGTGCAGAGCTCGAAGGCGCGCGAGCGCGATTTCGCGCGCGGCAGTCCGGCGGCGTTCATCGCCATCGGCGTGCTGCTGACGATCGGCTTCATCGTCACGCTGGTGCTGATCGTGCGCCTGCTGCTGCGCAACGCGGGGCTTTGAGCGTGCGCGCCGCGGTCTGGCTGCGCGGCCTGCTGCCGCTGCTGCTGGCGTGGCCGGCGTTCGCCGCGCCCGCGGCGCAAACCCCGCCGCTCGACTCGATCGACCAGCGCGTGCAGCCGTGCATGGCCTGTCACGGCCGCGAGGGGCGGGCGACCAGCGACGGCTACTACCCGCGCATCGCCGGCAAGCCGGCCGGCTATCTCTACAACCAGCTGCTGAACTTCCGCGAGGCCCGCCGCGACTACGCGATGATGACCTACATGGTCGAGCGGCAGGGCGACGCCTACCTCGCCGAAATGGCGCAGTACTTCGCCGATCAGCATCTGCCGTATCCGCCGCCGCAGGCGCCGGCGGTCGGCACCGCAGTGCTCGAACGCGGCCGCCGGCTCGTCAACGACGGCGACGCGCCGCAGCGCATCCCGGCCTGCGTCGCCTGCCACGGCGCGCGCCTGACCGGCGCCCTGCCGGCGACGCCGGGCCTGCTCGGCCTGTCGCACGATTACCTGATGGCGCAGCTCGGCGCCTGGCGCGAGGGCAACCGCCGCGCGCACGCGCCGGACTGCATGGCCGAAGTCGCGCGCCGCCTGACGCCGGCCGACCTGTATGCCGCGAGCGCCTGGCTGGCGACCCAGCCGGTGCCGGACGACGCGTCGCCGGCCGCGCCGATCGCCGAACTGCCGCTCGAATGCGGCAGCGCCATGGTGCCGACGGAGGCGAAGCGATGAGCGCCGCGATCATGAAGCGCCGCGCGCTCGGCGCGCTGCTCGGGCTCGGCACGCTGGCGCTGCTGGCGGCGGCGGGCCTGTGGCTGTTCGGTCCGGTTGATCGCCAGGACGGCGACGCGCCGCCGCTGCCGGCCGGAACGCTGACGACCGATGCGCGCGCGCGCGGCGAACAGCTCGTGCGGCTCGGCGACTGCCGGGCCTGCCACACCGCGCGCGGCGGCGCCGCCTACGCCGGCGGTCGCGCCGTGCCGACGCCGTTCGGCACCTTCTATGCGCCGAACATCACGCCCGACGCCGAGACCGGCATCGGCCAGTGGAGCGCCGACGACTTCTGGCGCGCGCTGCACGAGGGCAAGGGCCGCGACGGCCGGCCGCTGTATCCGACCTTCCCGTACACCAACTTCACGCGCGTCAGCCGCGCCGACGCCGACGCGATGTACGCCTATCTGCGCGCGCAGCCGGCGGTGCGCCAGGCGAACCGACCGCACGAGCTGAAGTTCCCGTACCGCTTCCGGCCGCTGCTGCGCGGCTGGCGCCTGCTGTTCTTCCGGCCCGGCGTCTACCAGCCGGATCCGGCGCAAAGCGCCGAGTGGAATCGCGGCGCCTATCTGGTGCAGGGCCTCGGCCATTGCAGCGCCTGCCACGAGGCGCGCAATGCGCTCGGCGCGATTCGCGCACAGGACAACCCGTCCGGCGGTCTGGTGCTGAACTGGTACGCGCCGGCGCTGGCGAGCCGTGCCGAGGCCGGCGTGCAGGACTGGTCCGAGGACGAGATCGTCGCGCTGCTGAAGACCGGCGTCAGCGCCCGCGCCACGACGATGGGGCCGATGGCCGAGGTCGTCTACGAAAGCCTGCAGCATGTCGATCCGGCCGAGCTGCGCGCGATCGCCGTCTACCTGAAGTCGCTGCACGACATCGGCGCGCCGCCGGCATCCGGCCGGCAGGCCCCGCCGCCGAAGGTCGTCGCGGCGATGAAGCCGCGCGGCGAGCGCCTGTATCGCGAGCATTGCGCGCAGTGCCACGGCGACGACGGCGAAGGCCGCGCGCCGGCGGCGCCGGCGCTGGCCGGCAATCGCGCGGTGCTGATGAACTCGGCGGTCGATCCGATCCGCATCGTGCTGTTCGGCGGCTACGCGCCGGGCACCGCCGGCAATCCGCGCCCGTACGGCATGCCGCCGTTCGCGCCCACGCTCGGCGACGAGCAGATCGCCGAAGTGCTGAGCTATGTGCGCAGCGCCTGGGGCAACGACGCGCGGCCGATCGGCGGCGCCGAGGTGCGCGACAACCGCGGCGGGCCGCTGTGGTGAGCCGCGCCTGAGCGGCGCGGCCGCGGCCGTCAGTCTTCGCCGCCGCGATCCGTCGCCGCCGCGGCCGCCGGCTTTGCCGCGGCGCGCTTGCGGGCGCGCGGCTTGCGCTTGCGCGGCGGACGCGGTGGCTCGGGCGCGACGTCGTCGACTTCCGGCTCGCCGTCCTCGTTGATGCGCAGGCGCGCCGCGAACTTCTGCCAGGCCGGCGTGCGCCGCAGCGTGTCGAAATTGCTGCGCACGAATTGCGAGGCGTCGAAGCCGCTGGCGGCGCCGATCTTGTCGCGCAGGAAGGCGACGATGTCCTCCTGCAGGCCGGACACGTCGGGCAGGCCGAGGAAGCGGCGCAGTTCCTCGGGGCGGACGTCGATCTCGATCTTGATCTGCATCGGGCAGCTCCTTTACGACGCGCGCGCGGCGACGACGAAGAGGCCGATCACGCAGGCGATGGCGCCGAGCCAGACCAGCGAGCGCAGCGTCGCGCGGTTGGCGATGTAGCACAGGCCGTACGCGATGCGCAGCGCGACGAAGGCCAGCGCCAGCAGGTCGGCGGCGGCGCTCGGGCCGGCGACGACGTGGGCGATGAGCACCGCGGCGGCGAACGGCGGGAACGCTTCGAAGCTGTTGAGCTGCGCCCAGTGCGCGCGCTTGCGCCAGCCGGCTGCCTGTTCGAGATACTCGCGCGGCGCGGCATTGTCGAAGCGGCGGCTCCACTTGGCGGCCAGCGCGAACGGAAACGGCAACAGGGCCGCGGCCAGCACGCACCACAGGGCGATCGTCATCTTCGGTGTCCCCCGACGTTGTTGTGATGGGCCGAGCATAACAGCCGGCTCGCCGCCGGCTGAGCGGCCGCAGCGCGGCGCGCCTCTGGCGCAACGGCGGCGGTCGCCTTGCCGCCGAGAAGGCGCCGGCCACGCCCGGGCGGGCAGGTTCCGGGGAACACGGCCGGCGCGGGGCAGCCATCATGCCGCGCGGCAAGCGCCAGCCTGGCCGCTCCGGAAAGCCGTTTTCTGCGCTTCAGTTTCACGATGTCGCTCCGTGTTCGGCCCGCTTCGGGCCGGGAGCGAAATTCTGGCGGGGAGGGTGAAGGCTTTCCTCTGGCGGGGCGCTCAGACCCGATACGCGCCGAACTTCATCAGCCTGGCGACCTGGCGCATCAGGCCGCGCACCGGCGCCGGCAGCGGCTGGCCGCCGGCCTGTTCGGCTTCGTGGCCGTGGCGCTCTTCGTCGCGGCGCATGGTTTCGAGGATGGCGCGGCCGCGCGCGTCGGTTTCCGGCAGCTGCCGCAGGTGCTCGCCGAGGTGCTCGGACACCTGGCGCTCGGTCTCGTGGACGAAGCCGAGGCTCCAGGCGTCGCCGCGCAGGCCGGCGAGCGCGCCGATCGCGAACGAGCCGGCGTACCACAGCGGCTGCAGCTTGCTCGGCGCGTCGCCGAGCTCGTCGAGGCGTTCCTCGCACCAGCGCAGATGATCGTGTTCCTCGCGCGCCGCTTCGAGCAGGTGGCGGCGGGTTTGCGGATTGCGCGCGGTCAGCGCCTGGCCGTGGTACAGCGCCTGCGCGGCGATCTCGCCGGCGTGATTGACGCGCATCAGGCCGGCGACGTGGCGGCGCTCGGCTTCCGGCAGTTCGGCGTCGCGCTGGCGCGCCGCCGGGTTGGCGCGGCCGGCGCCGCGCTCGCGCTCGGCGAGCAGCGCCAGGCCGCGGCCGAGCAGCGACAGCAGCGGATCGACGGGACGTAACTCGCGGTCGGCGTGAACGGCAGGGGCTGCGGCGCTCGGTTTCATGGCGGCGATTCTAGGGCCTGCGTGCGGCGCCTGCGCAAGCCGGCCGGACCGGCGCGCGGCAGGCGGCGGCGCCGGTCTCGTAGAATGGGCGCTTTCCGACGCAGGACGCCTCGTCCTTCCACGCCGTGCAGCTCAAAGCCAGCCAGCTCGCCTCGCATCTCGCCAAGGGCCTCGCGCCGATCTACTTCGTCGCCGGCGAGGAGCCGCTGCTGATGCAGGAGGCGCTCGACGCGATCCGCGCCGCGGCGCGCAAGGCCGGCTACAGCGAGCGCGAGGTGTTCGACGTCGAGCGCGGCTTCGCCTGGCAGCGCGTGATCGAGGCCGGCGCCAGCCTGTCGCTGTTCGCCTCAAGGCGCATCGTCGAGGTGCGCATGGCCGCGGGGCCCGACGACGAGGGGCGCAAGACCCTGCAGGCGCTGGCCCAGCGGCCGCCGCAGGACGTGCTGCTGATCGTCGTCTGCGGCGCGCTCGACAAGCGCCAGCGCGAGGCGCCGTGGGCGCGGGCGCTCGACACCGCCGGCGCCAGTCTCTACCTGTGGCCGGTCAAGCCCGAGGAATTCGTGCCCTGGCTCGACGCGCGCCTCAAGGCGGCGGGCGTGCAGGCCGACGCCGAAGCGGTGAAGCTGCTCGCCGAGCGCACCGAGGGCAATCTGCTGGCCGCCGCGCAGGACGTCGAAAAGCTCAAGCTGCTGTTCCCGGGCGAGCGGATCGGCGTCGAGGCGCTGGCGCAGGCGGTCGCCGACAGCGCGCGCTTCGAAGCCTTCGATCTCAACGACCGCATCCTCGACGGCGACGCCGTCGGCAGCGTGCGCAGCCTGCAGCGCCTGCGCGAGGAAGGCCTCGGGCCGCTGGAAATCCTCGGCGCGCTGTCCTGGTGCCTGCGCTCGCTGGCCAAGGCTTCGATCCAGTACGCGCGCCTGCGCGATGCCGGCGCCGCCTGCGAGGCGGCCGGCATCTTCCGCGCGCAGCAGGCCAAGTACCTGCGCGCACTGCCGCGCGTGCGGCCGGCCGAGGCGCTGACCTGGATGCGCCGCGCCGCCAACGTCGACCAGATGGTCAAGTCCGGTCAGGAGGCGGCGGCCTGGGAAGAATTGCTAACATTGATCCTCGCCGCCAGTGGGGCGGCCCCGCGTCCACAACGTTCATGACTTCCGCTGCAAAACCGGTTCGGGCGAAGGCCGACAACATCGCCGCCTACATGCACGAGCGCGGCGCCAAGGCGCGCGCCGCCGCGCGCCTGCTGGCGCGTGCCGACACCGGCACCAAGAACGCGGCGCTGTTCGCGCTCGCGCAGGCCCTGCTCGACGACGCCGAGCGCATCCTCGAAGCCAACGCGCAGGACATGCGCGAAGGCCGCAACGCCAAGCTCGACGCGGCGCTGCTCGACCGTCTCGAACTGAACCCGAAGCGCATCGAGGCGATGGCCGACGGCGTGCGCCAGGTCGCCGCGCTGCCCGATCCGATCGGCGAGATCAGCGACATGAAGCTGCGCCCGTCCGGCATCCAGGTCGGCCACATGCGCGTGCCGCTCGGTGTGGTCGGCATCATTTACGAATCGCGGCCGAACGTGACGGCCGACGCCGCGGCGCTGTGCCTGAAGTCGGGCAACGCCGCGATCCTGCGCGGCGGCTCGGAAGCGCTGCGCTCGAATCTCGCGATCGGCCGCTGCATCGAGCGCGCGATGATCGAGGCCGGCCTGCCGAAGGACGCCGTGCAGATCCTCGACATCACCGACCGCCGTGCGGTCGGCGAGATGGTGGCGATGCCGCAGTACGTCGACGTCATCATTCCGCGCGGCGGCAAGGGCCTGGTCGCGGCGGTGTCGGAGTCGGCGCGCGTGCCGGTCATCAAACACCTCGACGGCATCTGCCACGTCTACATCGACGCCGACGCCGATCTCGAGAAAGCGGTCGCCGTCGCCGTCAACGCCAAGACGCAGCGCTACGGCACTTGCAACACGATGGAAACGCTGCTGGTCGACGTGCCGCTCGCCGCGCGCGTGCTGCCGACGCTCGCCGAGATCTACGTCGAGGCCGGCGTCGAGCTGCGCGGCTGTGAGCGCACGCGCGGCATCCTGGCCGAAGCCAAGGCGGCGACCGAGGAGGACTGGCGCACCGAGTATCTGGCGCCGATCCTGGCGATCCGCGTCGTCGACGGCCTCGACGCCGCGATCGAGCACATCAACACCTACGGCTCGCAGCACACCGACAGCATCGTCACCGAGAACCTGAGCAAGGCGCGCCGCTTCCTGCGCGAAGTCGATTCGAGCTCGGTGATGGTCAATGCCTCGACGCGCTTCGCCGACGGCTACGAGTACGGTCTCGGCGCCGAGATCGGCATCAGCACCGACAAGTTCCACGCCCGCGGTCCGGTCGGCCTCGAAGGCCTGACCTCGCTGAAGTGGATCGTGCTCGGCGACGGTTCGGTCCGCTAGTGCTCGATCACGTCGGCCTGGTCGTCGCGGACTACGAACGCAGCAAGGCGTTCTACCGCGCGGCGCTGGCGCCGCTCGGCTTCGAGCTGCTGATGGAGCTGGCGCCGCCGGTGGTCGATCACGCGCACGGCGGCTTCGGTGAAGCGCCGAAGCCGGAATTCTGGATCAGCGCCGGCGGCGGCGATGCGCGGCCGAACACGCCGCCGGTGCACGTCGCGTTTCGCGTGCGCACGCGCGCCGAGGTCGACGCTTTCCATCGCGCGGCGCTCGCCGCCGGCGGCCGCGACAACGGCGCGCCGGGCCTGCGCCCGCACTATCACCCGAACTACTACGGCGCCTTCGTGCTCGATCCCGACGGGCACAACATCGAGGCGGTCTGCCATGCGCCGGCCTGAGTGCTCCGCGTGAAGGCGATCGGCGTTTTCGGCGGCGCGTTCGCGCCGTTCCACAACGGCCATCTGCGCGTCGCGATCGAGGCGCGCGAGCGGCTCGATCTCAGCCAGGTGCGGCTGATCCCGACCGCGCACGCGCCGCATCGCCCGGATTCGCGCGTCTCGCCGCAGCGCCGGCTCGAATGGGTCCGCGCCGCGGTGCGCCGCGAAAAAGGGCTGATACCGGACGAGCGCGAGATCATGCGGGCCGGGCCGTCGTACACGGTCGACACGCTCGAGGAACTGCGCCGCGATTTCCCGCGCGCCTCGCTGATCCTGCTGATGGGCGGCGATGCCTTCCAGCACTTCCATCTGTGGCGGCACTGGCAGCGCATCGTCGAGCTCGCCCATGTCGCCGTCATCACGCGGCCCGGCAGCGAGCCGCAGCCGAGCATCGAATGCGCGGCGCTGCTCGGCGCGCGCCGCGCCGACGGCGCCGAGGCGCTGCACGCGCGCGAGGCGGGCCTGTGGCTGCCGCTCGAAATGCCGCCGCTCGATATTTCGTCGACCCGCATCCGGCGCCTGCTGGCGCAGCACCGCTCCGTGCGCGGCCTGGTCCCGGATGCGATACTGAACGCCATGACCGCCGCCGATCTCAAGGCGCTGACGCAGGACAACGATGCGACCCAACATTAAAAAACTCGACCCGCTGGCCCGCCTCGCCTACGAGGCGCTCGACGACCTCAAGGGGCAGGACATCACCGTGCTCGACGTGACCAAGCTGACGACGGTCACCGACACCATGATCATCTGCACCGGCACCTCGAACCGGCACGTGAAGTCGCTGGCGCAGAACGTCGCCGAGGAGGCCAAGCACGCCGGCTACCAGCCGCTCGGGCTCGAAGGCACCGAGCAGGGCGAGTGGGTGCTCGTCGATCTCGGCGGCGTGGTCGTGCACGTGATGCAGGTGCAGGCGCGCGCGTTCTACCAGCTCGAAAAGCTCTGGGCGGTCGCCGACGAGGCCGAGGCGCCGGTCGAGGCCAAGCCGAAGAAGAAGCCGGCCGCGAAGAAGGCGGCGACCGGGAAGTCGAAGCCGGCGGCCAAGCCGGCGACGAAGAAGGCGCCGGCCAGGACGGCGGCGAAGAAGCCGGCCGTCAGGAAGGCGGCGGTCAAGAAGGCCGCCAAGCCGGCCGCGAAGAAGGCGCCGGCCCGCAAGGCGACGCGCAAGTAGGCCGGACGCCGCTGGCGCGCCGATGCGCATCTGGCTGATCGCGGTCGGCACGCGCATGCCGGATTGGGTGCAGACCGCCTACGCCGACTACGCGGCGCGCCTGCCGCACGAGTGCCGGCTGGAGCTGGTCGAGATCGCCCCGGCGCAGCGCGGCAAGAACGCCGACATCGCCCGCGCCAAGCAGCAGGAAGGCGAGAAGATCCTCAAGGCTCTGCCGCGCGACGCGCTGGTGGTCGCGCTCGACGAGCACGGCCAGCAGCTGAGCAGCACCGACTGGTCGCGCGAGCTCCAGCAGTGGATGCAGTCCGGCCGCGACACCGCGCTGCTGATCGGCGGGCCCGACGGCCACGCCCCGGAGGTGCTGGCGCGCGCCGACCGCAAGTGGGGGCTGTCAAAGCTGACGCTGCCGCATGCGCTGGTTCGCGTGTTCGTCGCCGAGCAGCTGTTTCGGGCCTGGAGCCTGCTCGCCAACCACCCGTATCACCGCGGCTGAAGTCGGCGCGGCGAGCTCGCGCCCGGTCTCACGCCCGGTCTCAAGCCCAGTCGCCGCGCAAGGCACGCACGCGCTGTTCCAGATCGGCGGCGCTGACCTGCTCCGGCGCGACCGGCGCCTCGGCGACCAGCTCGACGCGCGACCAGAAGCGGCTCGGCAGGCGCATGCGGGCGAGGAAGTTGTTGCGGCTGAAGAAGCTGCCCCAGAGCCCGCGCAAGGCCATCGGCACGACCGGCGCCGGCGTGCGCGCGACGATCTTTTCGATGCCGCTGCGGAATTCGCCGATCGCGCCGTCGCGCGTCAGCTGGCCCTCCGGGAAGATGCCGATCACTTCGCCGGCCTGTAGCGCTGCGGCGATTTCGTCGAAGGCCTGGTGCATCAGCGCTTCGTCTTCGCGGGCCGGCGCGATCGGGATCGCGCGCGCGGTGCGGAAGATGAAGCTGAGCACCGGGATGCGGAAGATCTTGTGGTACATCACGAAGCGGATCGGCCGGCGCACGTTGCCGCCGATGATCAGCGCGTCGACGTAGCTGACGTGATTGGCGACGACGATCGCCGGCCCTTCGTCTGGGATGTGCTCGAGGCCGGTCTTGCGGATGCGGTAGAGCGTGTTGATCAGCAGCCACACCAGCAGCCGCATCAGGAACTCGGGCGCCAGCGTGTAGATGAAGACGGCGACGGCGGCGTTCATCAGCGCCGTGGTCAGCAGCAGCTGCGGAATCGTCAGGCCGAGCTTGAGGTAGACGATCGCCAGCAGCGCGGCGATGACCATGAACAGCGCATTGAGGATGTTGTTGCCGGCGATCACGCGCGAGCGGTGCGAGGCCTCGGTGCGCAACTGGATCAGCGCATACAGCGGCACGATGTAGAAACCGCCGAACACGCCGGTCAGCAGCAGATCCCAGGCGACGCGGTGGTTGGCGGCGGACGACAGGAACTGCAGCGCACTCTGGCCCGCGACCGCCGCCGGGCCCGGCGCCGCGAAGAACAGGTCGATGCCGAAGATCGTCAGGCCGATCGAGCCGAGCGGCACCAGGCCGATCTCGACCTTGCGACCGGACAGGCGCTCGCAGAGCAGCGAGCCGATGCCGACGCCGAGCGAGAAGATCGTCAGCAGCAGGGTGACGACCGATTCGTCGCCGCCGAGATACTGCTTGCTGTAGTTCGGCAGCTGCGACAGGAACATCGCGCCGTAGAACCAGAACCACGAGATGCCGAGCACCGACAGCAGCACGACGCGGTTGCCGCGCAGGAAGCGCAGGTTGTCGCGCGTCTCGGTGTACGGGTTCCAGTTGATGCGCAGCCCCGGGGCGGCCGGCGGCGCCGGCGGGATCGCGCGCGCGGCGAGGTAGCCGGCGACCGCGATCGCGACGATCGTCGCGCTGACCCAGGTGCTGCCGTGTCGCGCGATCAGCCAGCCGCCGGCCATGGTGCCGAGCAGGATCGCGAGAAAGGTCGCCGCCTCGATCATGGCGTTGCCGCCGACCAGCTCTTCGTCGCGCAGGTGCTGCGGCAGGATCGAGTACTTGACCGGCCCGAACAGCGCCGACTGCGTGCCCATCAGGAACAGCACCGCCAGCAGGAACGGCAGGGACTGCAGCGCGAAGCCGGCCGCGGCGAACAGCATGACGGCGATCTCGAACAGCTTGGTGAAGCGGATCAGGCGCGCCTTGTCATACTTCTCGGCGATCTGGCCGGCGCTCGCCGAGAACAGGAAGAACGGCAGGATGAACAGCCCGGCGGCGAGATTGACGTAGAAGTCGATCTGCGCGGGCGACAGGCCGACGATGCCGAAGCCGACCAGGATCACCAGCGCGTTCTTGTAGACGTTGTCGTTGAACGCGCCGAGCGCCTGCGTGACGAACAGCGGCGCGTAGCGCCGCCTGCCGAGCAGCGCGAACTGCGAACCGTTGTGGTCCGATGCCGGCATCGATACTCCCCGTTATCCTTGTCTGCGATGCGACAGCATATCGGTTCGTCCGCGCGCGTTTGTTAGGCTGTTCAACCATCACGAGCATGAAAGAGGAGCGTGAAAGCGGCATGGCGAAGAACGCGGCCTGGCTGCTCGGCGAACTGCCGGAACTCGAGCGCGCCGGCGTCATCGACGCGCCGACCGCGGCCCGGCTGCGCGCGCGCTATGCCGACGCGGCGCAGGGCGGCGGCGCGCTGGGCCTGTCGGCGATCCTCGGTGCGCTGCTGGTCGGGCTCGGCCTGATCCTGCTGGTCGCGCACAACTGGGATCAGTGGAGTCGCGGCCTGCGCCTGTTCATCACCGCGCTGCCGCTCGCCGGCGGACAGGCGGCCTGCGTCTACGCGCTGTGGCGGCGGCCGCTGTCGCAGGCCTGGCGCGAGGGCGCGGCCGCGTTCACGGCGCTGGCCTTCGCCGCGGCGCTGGCGCTGGTGGCGCAGATCTTCCAGTTCGGCGGCGATCTCGATCGTTACCTGCTGAGCTGCGCGCTGGTCGCGCTGCCGCTGGTCTACGCGCTCGACGCCAGCCTGCTCGCGGTGCTGGTCGGCGCCGCGCTGCTCGGCTGGGTCGGCGCGCAGGACGGCGCCGCGCGCGCGCCGCTGCTGGTACTGCTCGCCTACGCGACGCTGCTGCCGCACGCGATATCGGTGTGGCGTCGCGACCGCGGCTCGCTGCGCAGTGTGCTGCTGATCGGCTGGCTGGTGCCGCTATTGTTCGCGGCGCTGACGGTGGCGATGCCCTGGGTCCGCCACTACGGCTGGCTGTGGATCGGCGCGTGCGCGCTGCTGCTGATCCTGCTCGACGACGGCCTCGGCGGCGAACGGTCGCTGGTGCGCCGGCCGCTGCGCGCCTATGGCGAACTCGGCTGGGCATTGGTGGCGCTGGCCACGACGTTCCCGGAGTTCTGGCGCGAGCACTGGCTCGCGCGCTACGCCGATGGCGCGCTGCTGCAGGCCGGCGTCGTGCTCGGGCTGGTGCTCGCGGCGGCGGGCCTGCTCGCGCTGCATGCGCTGTGGCGGCGGCAGTGGCTGCTGGCGGCGCTGGCGGTGCCGGTCGCGGCACTGGCGCTGACGCAGGGGCACGCGCCGCCGGCGGTGCCGCTCGCGGTGTTCTTCAACGCGTATGTGCTGGCGATCGGCGTCGCCGTGATCCAGGCCGGTCTGCACACGCGCCTGCTGCGCCTGGTCAGCAGCGGTCTGACGCTGATCGCGGTGCTGGTCCTGCTGCGCTTCTTCGGCGGCGAGTGGTCGTTCGTGGCACGCGGCGTCGCCTTCGTCGCCACCGGCCTCGGCTTTCTGGCGGCGCATGCCTGGCTGCGCCGCAAGGTGCGTCCGTGAAGCGCCCGGCGTTCGCGTTCGCGCTGCTGGCGGCGGCTGCCGTGCTGCAGTGGGCGGGGCCGGTCTCGCTCGCCGTGCAGAGCGAGCGCACGCTGCGCGAGGGCACGCGCTATTACCTGCGGACCGCGCCGGTCGATCCGGTCGACGCCTTCCGTGGCCGCTACGTGGCGCTGTCGTTCGAGGGTCTGCGCGTCGCCGTGCCGGCCGGCGCCGGTCTGCAGGCCGGCGATCGCGTCTGCGTGCCGCTGACGACCGGTCCCGACCGTTTCGTCCGCTTCGGCCCGCCGCGGCGCGAGCCGCCGGCGCAGGGCGATTATCTGGTCGCCCGCATCGCCTGGATCGATGCCGCGCAGGTCGCGACGCTGCGCCTGCCGTTCGACCGTTACTACCTCGAGGAGCGCGCCGCGCCGGCGGCCGAGCGCGCCTATCGCGACGCCCATCGCGCCGGCGCGGAACGCGGCGACGCTTACGTGTCCGTGCGCGTGCGCGACGGTCACGCGGTGCTCGAAGAGCTGTTCATCGGCAACGTGCCGGTGCGCCGCCTGCTGGCGGCCGGCGGCGGCTGAAGGCCGACGCCGCAAAAAGCCGCGGGCCGGATCGCGGCGCCGCGGCTTGATCCGGGGGCGGACCCCGGAGCCTAGTACGCGAGTGCCGGCCAGGCGCCGACGTCGACGATGGTGACGTTGATCTCGCCCGGCGGCGAATGCACCTGGATCCAGCGCGTGCCGCTGCCGGCCGGCAGGCGCGCGACGGTATAACGCCAGTCGAGATAGACCATCTCGGCGCCGAGCGCCTGCAGGCCGCGGCGGTAGAACCAGTGGATTTCAGTGACCGGACGCGAAGCGTCCGCGCGCGCCGGCGTCCAGGTCTGGCGGCAGACCGCGCCGTGGACGCGTACGTCCTGCCAGCCGTCGTCCTCGGCGACGCGGATCTCGGCGATGCCGCTTGCGGACGGCGGCTGTGGCCGCGGCACGGCGACGTAGTGGGACGGTGCCGCCAGGCCGCAGTCCTGCGGGGTCGTCGCCGCCGGGCGGCCGACGGCGGCGAGCAGGGCGAACGCGATCAAACTCTTCATGTCCGGCTCGGGTCGGGACTTCAGAAGTCGTATTCGAACTGCAGCGTGTAGAGCTTCAGCGCGCCGGCGCTGCTCGAACGCAGCAGCTCGCCGTTGAGGCCGACGTGGAAGCGTTCGGCGAAGCGCAGGTCGAAGCCGAGCCCGGCGTCGAGGCCGAGACCGCTGTCGCGCGAGCGATAGCTGCGCTGCGCGGTGTGCAGCTCGGTCTCGCTCGTCCACCAGTAGCCGCCGAGGCGCGGCGTGAACGACAGCGGTCCGGCGATCGGAAAGCGCAGGCGCAGCGCGGCGAGCACGGCGTCGCCGCCGGCCGGCAGCTCGTCGGCGAGATCGTCGACCAGCGTGTGGCCGTTGCCGAGATCGCCGCTGACGTGCGCTTCGGTCTGGCCGAGGCGCAGGTAGCCGAGTTCGAGGTCGACGCTCGGCGTCCAGTGGTAGCCGCCATAGAGCACGCCGCCGAGATCGCGGCGGTCGTCGACATGGGCGGTGACGGCGTGGCCGTCGTTGCGCAGCGCGCGCGTCAGGCTGGCGCTGTCGATCCCGGCGTCGCTGAGACCGACGCGGGTGCCGAGGTACCAGTCGCCGGCCGCGGCGGCGCCCGGCAGCATCGCGGCGGCAAGGCCGAGCGCGGCCAGCCACGCGGTGCAACGCTGCGCCTTGCGGCGCAGCGTTGCGAACAGCCCGAGCACGGCGAGTAGCGGCAGGCCCAGCGCGCCACCGCCGCGCTCGACCTTGCCTTCCTCGCCCGGCAGCGACTGGCCGTCGTTGTCGACGATCGTCACCGTGGCGGTCGTGCGCTCGCCGAGCGTGGCGCCGCCGGTCGCGGCGCTGAGCTGCACCGAGAAGGTCTCGTTGTTCTCGTCGAGGCTGTCGTCGGTGATCGCGACCGTGAAGGTCTTGACCGCGGCGTCGCCGTCGGCCCAGGTGAGCGTGCCGTCGGTGGCGCCGTAGTCGCTGCCGGCCTGCGCCGTGCCGTTCGCCGTCGCGTAGCGGACGCTGACCGCGCCGCTGCTGCCGCCGTTGCGGGCGACACTGATCGTCACGGTGCCGGCGCCTTCGTTGACCGTGTAGGTCGCGGCGTTGAGCTGCAGGCTGCCGCTCGGCGGGGTTTCCGAGGCGAGCACGGTGAAGCCGTTCTGCAGCGTCGCGAACGGACCTTCGGCGGTCTGGCCGCCGCTGACGTCGCGCGCGCCCGGCGTCGCTGTCGCGTCGATCGTCACGCGCGCGGTGGCGCTGGTGGCGCTGGTGACCTGGATGTTCGACAGCGTCACGCCGTTGCCGATCTCGAAGCGGGAATCGAAGCTCATGAAGCCGATACCGGTCAGGGTGACGTCGAAGCTCTCGCCCTGGCGGCCGCTGTTCGGCTGGATGTCGGTGATGTTGAACTGCGCGATGTCGGGTACCTCGCCGAACGAGGTGCCGGTCTGCAGCACGGTGCTGGCGCCCGGCGCCAGCGTGCGGTTCCACTGCAGCGCCGCGCCGTTGTCGATGCACTCGTCGAGCACGACGTTGTCGAGCTGCCCCTGGCCGATCAGCTGCCAGATCTCGCTGTAGCCCTTCGCCGAGTAGGCGTCGGCCGGCGTCTGCGGGATCAGCAGGATGTAATAGTCCGAACCGCCGGCCGCCGCGGCGCCGAGCGTCTGCGCGGGCGGGCAGTTCTTGCCGCCGGGGCTCGACGAGTTGGTGTCGAAGTACGGGATGCCGCTGTCGTCGTTGGCGAGATAGATGTCGCCGCCGAGGAAGACCTTGAGGTCGCGGCTGACGGTGCCGGTGTTGCGGACCGTCCAGTTCATCGAATAGTAGTTGCGGCCGTTGACGTAGCTGAGCTGTACGGTCGCGCGCAGGCCGGTGGCGCCGACGTCGTTGACGACGGTGACGCGGTAGGGATCGTTGGCGCTGCCGGTGCCGGTGACGCCGCTCAGCGAGACCGGCGTCAGCACCTGGTACGGCTTGCCGAGCCCGCCGGCGAGGCTGCCGGTCGCCGTGCCGTTCGGATGCTCGCCGAAGTTCGGCGCATACAGCTCGCCGCCGGTGGCCAGGAACCAGCCGAAGTCGGCGGTATCTTCGCTCGTCTCCTCGCTGTCGCTCGGATAGAACTGCCCGACGCCGGGAACTTCGGCATTGAGGATCTGGAACGAGGCGTCGTCGCCGACGCGGATCGTCAGCGGGTTGCCGTTGATCGTCGTGACCTGCGGGGCGGCGGCGCGCGCGCCGAGCGCGAGCGAGGCCAGCAGGCCGAAAACACAGAATCGCCAGAACTGGCGCAAGACTACCGTGAACATTTGCATCATCCTCCTAACAAGGCCGTGAAGCCTTCGCGAAGCGCCGCGTCCGCGGAGAACGCGGCGGGTCCGGAAAGCCTCCCCAAACAGGGCCGCGAGGTTGACGGGCGGGGTCGCGGAAGTCCTGACAAAATCCTCACGCGGCGCTCACAGTGCGAAACAAGTCGCGGTTTTCAGAGCGATCGGGCGGCTTTCGCGTGATCGGGATCGCAGTGCAGCAGGCTGACCGGCGCCGGGGTCGCTGCCATACTCGCGACCCGCGCAAGGGGGATGGAGACGGTGACGGAGCTGGACAAGCCGATGGTCGAGCGCGTCGCGCTGCGCCGCTGGCGTTTCGGCGACTGGCTGCTCGACGAGCGCAGCCTGGAACTGCGTCACGGCGGTGAACCGGTGCGCCTGCACCGCAAGCCGATGCAGGTCCTGATGCATCTGCTGCAGCACGCGGGCGAAGTCGTCACCAAGGACGAACTGGCGGCCGCCTGCTGGCCCGGCCGCATCCTGTCCGACACGGTCCTGACGACGACCATCAACCGCCTGCGCGCCGTGCTCGGCGACGGCGGCGAGCTGGTCAGGACCGTCCACGGCTTCGGCTACCGGCTGACGGCGAACGTGACGGTCGAATGGGTCGGTGACGAGCTGCCGTCCGCCTTTGCGTTCGAACCGGGCGGCCGTCCGCCGCTGCGGCCGAACTGGACGCTGGTCGAGCGCCTCGGCGCCGGCGGCAGCGGCGAGGTCTGGCGGACGCGGCACGACAAGACCGGCGAGGAGCGCGTCTGCAAGTTCGCGCTCGACGGCGCCGCGCTGCGCGCGATCAAGCGCGAGATCACCCTGTTCCGGGTCCTGAAGGAAGGCCTCGGCGAGCGGCCGGATCTGGCCCGCCTGCTCGACTGGAATCTGCAGCAGGCGCCGTTCTTCCTCGAACTCGAATACGTGCCGGCCGGCAGCCTGCTGCAGTGGACCGAGGCGCGTGGCGGCGTGGCGGCGGTGCCGATCGCGCAGCGCCTGGCACTGATCGCGCAATGCGCCGACGCGCTCGCTGCCGCGCACGGCGTCGGCGTGCTGCACAAGGACCTCAAGCCATCGAACGTGCTGATCGCCGAAAGCGAGGGCGGGCCGCAGATCAAGCTGGTCGATTTCGGCAGCGGCGGGGTCGTCGATGCCGCGCGGCTGGCGGCGATCGGCATCACTCGTCTCGGCTTCACGGCGACGGTGGCGGCGGCCGACAGCACCAGCGGCACGCCGCTGTACCTCGCGCCGGAGGTGCAGGCCGGCCAGCCGGCGACCGTGCAGGGCGATCTCTACGCGCTCGGCGTGATGCTCTATCAGGCCGCGGTCGGCGACTGGCGCCGGCCGCTGGCGCCGGGCTGGGAGCGCGAGATCGACGATGAGGTGCTGCGCGACGACATCGCCGCGGCGGTCGACGGCGATCCGGCGCGGCGCCTGGCCGACGCCGCCGAACTGGCGCGGCGCCTGCGCCAGCTGCCCGGCCGGCGCGCGCAGCGCCAGGCCGAGCGGGCCGCCGCGGCGCGCGGGGCGGCACTGCAGCAGCGTCTGGCGCGCGTCGAGATCCACCGCCGCTGGATGGTCGCGCTGGCCGCCGTGCTGGTGCTCGGTCTGGCCTCGACGCTGCTGCTCTACTTCAAGCTGCTCGGCGCCAACGCCGGGCGCGAGCTGGCGCGCGACCGTGCCGAGCGCGAAGCCCTGGTCGCGCAGCAGGTCACCGGCTACATCGCCTCGCTGTTCGACGCCGCCGCGCCGGGCGAGAACGGCGGCAAGCCGATCGCGCCGCGTGCGCTGGTCGACCGCGGCCGCGACCGGCTCGGCGCGCGCTTCGCCGAGCAGCCGCTGGTGCGTGCCCGCGTGCAGGCGGCGCTCGGCGACCTGTACTGCAAGCTCGGCCTGCCGCTCGACTGCCGGCAGCAGGCCGAGCAGGCGCTGGCGCTGCAGCGTCAGACGCCGGGCGCCGATCCGCTGGTGACGGCGCAGCTGCTGCGCCAGCTCGCGCAAGCGCAGATCGACCAGGGGCTCTATGCCGAGGCCGAGCGCAGCCTGCGCGAGGCGGTCGCGCTGCTGGCGTCCGCTCTGCCGGCACGCGACGCGCAGCTCGCCGACGCACGGCGCGCGCTCGGCCAGGCGCTGTACTGGCAGCAGAAGCCGGCCGAGAGCGTCGCCGTGCTGAGCGCCGCGCGCGACGCGCTGCGCGACGCGCAGGGCCGCGACGGCGTCGAATCGGCCGCCGTGCTCGGCGCGTTGGCGACGAGCCTGTTCGACGCCGGCCGTCAGGACGAGGCGCTGGCGCTCGCCGCCCGGCAGCGGCACTTGCTGCAGCAGGCCTACGGCGCCGGCGATCTGCGCAGCGTCGAGGCGCTCGACGGCTACGCGAGCCTGCTCTGGCAGGCCGGGCGCAACGCCGAGGCCGAGGCCGCGCAGCGCGAGGTGCTCGGCGCCTACCAGCGCTACTACGGCGACGACAGCCAGCCGGTCATCACCGCCAAGAACAATCTCGGCGCGACGCTGAATTCGATGGGCCGCGTGCGCGAAGCGGCGCGCTGGATGGGCGAGGCGGTCGCCGCCGTGCGTGCGCGCGGCGACGACGACAGTCCGGACTTCGCCGTCGCGCTCGGCAATCTCGCGCAGATCCAGGAGCAGTCCGGCGACTACACCGCCGCGCTCGCCAACAGCCGCGAAGCCTATCGCCTGGTGCTGGCGCATTACGGCGAGGACCACCTGCAGACCCATCTGCAGCGCATCAATCTCGCCCGCACGCTGAGCTATGCCGGCCAGAGCGCGGCAGCGATCGCCCTGCTGCGGCGCGAGATCCCGGCCGGCCTGCAGGGCGAACAGGTGCAGTTCACGCGCGGCCGGCGCCTCAAGCAGCTCGCCGACGCCTACGTCGCGGCCGGCGACTTCGCGCGCGCCGAGGCCGCGCTGGCGCAGGCCGAGACGCAGTTCCGCAGCTACCTGCCGGCCGAGCACTGGATCTTCGACGTGCTCGCCGCCAGCCGCGCGCGCCTGCGGCTCGCGCAGCATCGCTATGCCGAGGCGCTGACGCTGCTGCAGAAGGTGGTGCCGGCCTACGAGCGGGACGAAAACCCGGAATCACCGGCGGTGCTGGTCGCCAAGATCGATCTGGCATCGGCGCTCGCCGGCGACGGACGCGGCGCCGAGGCGCGTGCGCTGCTCGAGATGATCCGCGTGCCGGTCGAGCGCGAACTGCTGCCCGTGCACCCCGCGCGCGTCGAGTTCGCGCGCCTGGCCGGCGCCGTTTCCTAGTTCATGTGGCGGTGTTTGCCGCGTGCGCCGCGGCGCACGCGAGGCTGGCGCGCCGCGACGGGCCGTCGGCGCGCCATGAGATCAGGCGTCGTCGTCGCCCGTCTGACCGCCGCCGAGCTGCAGCGCCAGCGCGTAAAGGTCCTTGCGCCGTGCGCCGCTGATTTCGGCGGCCAGGCGCGCGGCGCGCGAGGCCGGCAACTCGCCGAGCAGCAGTTTCAGCACGCGTTCGCCTTCACTCTGGCGACGGTCCGAGGCTTCGGCGGCGCCGCCGATGACGAGCACGAATTCGCCGCGCGTACGGTTGGCGTCGGCCGCGAGCCAGGCGGCGATGCCGGCCGCGCTGTCGCGGCGGCTTTCCTCGTAGAGCTTGGTCAGTTCGCGCGCCAGGCACAGCGGGCGTTCGGCGCCGAGCACGGCGACGATGTCGGCGAGCGCTTCGGCGATGCGGTGGCTCGATTCGTAGACGATCAGCGTGCGCGTCTCGGTGGCCAGCTCGGCGAGGCGTTCGCGGCGCGCGCCGGCCTTGGCCGGCAGAAAGCCCTCGAACACGAAACGGTCGCTGGCGATGCCCGACACCGACAGCGCCGCGATCGCGGCGCAGGGGCCGGGCACCGCCAGCACCGGCAGGTTCGCGTTGCGCGCCGCGCGCACGACGGCGAAGCCAGGATCGGAAATCAGCGGGGTGCCGGCGTCGGACACCAGCGCCAGCGCGTCGCCGGCCTGCAGGCGGGCGACGAGCCGGGCGCAGACCTCGTCCTCGTTGTGCTCGTGCACGGCGATCAGCGGCTTCTTGATGCCGAAGTGCGTGAGCAGATGGGCAGTGTTGCGCGTGTCCTCGGCGCAGATCGCGGCGACGCCGCCGAGCACTTCCTGGGCGCGCGGCGAGAAGTCGTCGAGATTGCCGATCGGCGTGGCGACCACGTAGAGATGGCCGGCGGCGATTCTCGCGGGAGCGCTCATGCGGTAGCAGCGTAGGGGCGTGTCATACTTCGCATTATGGTGCTGAAAGCTCTATTGCCCAAAACCCTCGCGGCGCTGTTGCCGGCGCTGATGTTCGCCTGCTCGGAGATCCCGGAGCGGCCGCCGAGCCCCGCGCCGCGCGCGCAGGTCTCTGTGCCACCGCCGTCCGCGCCGCGCCTGCCCGCGGCCAGTGCCGCGCCGGCGCCGCTGGCATCGCGTGGCGAGCCGGGTCTGGCCCTGCTGCTGCCGCTCAGCGGCAATTTTTCGGTGACCGCCGAGGCGGTACGAGACGGTTTCCTGAGCGCCTCGTTCGATGACGCCGCGCATCCGCGCGTGCGGATCTACGACATCGGCGCGACGTCCGACAGCCTGCGCGCCGCCTACCAGAAAGCGCTCGCCGACGGTGCGACCTTCCTGGTCGGGCCGCTGCGCAAGGAAGACGTCGCCGCCGTCGCCGGCTTCGTGCCGCCGGTGCCGGTGCTCGGCCTCAACTATCTCGACGCCGGCGTCAGCGCGCCGTTCAATTTCTTCCAGCTTGGTCTTGCGCCGGAAGACGAGGCACGTGCCGTCGCCCGGCAGGCCCAGGCGCTCGGCCAGCGCCGGGCGCTGGCGCTGGTGCCGGACGCGGACTGGGGGGCGCGCGCGCTCGACGCGCTCGACGAGACGCTGCGCGCCGGCGGCGGGCAGGTCGTGCGCGCGCAGCGCTATGCGCAGGGCACCATCGACCAGTCGAAGGCAATCGCCGAGCTGATGGGCATCAGCGCCAGCGAGGAACGCCATCGCGCGCTGACCGCAGTACTCGGCAGGAAGAGCGAGTTCGAGCCGCAGCGCCGCGGTGACGTCGATCTGATTTTCCTCGGCGCGCGAAGCCAGGACGCGCGGCTGCTGATTCCGCAGCTGCGCTTCAACCGCGCCGGCGACCTGCCGGTCTACGCGACCGCGCTGGTCTACGACGGCAAGCCGGCCGCCGATCTGAACGGTCTGCGTTTCTGCGACACGCCGTGGTGGATCGGCGAAGGTGAGGCGCTGGCCGCGCAGAAAGCCGCGGCGGCGTCGCTGCCATCCGGCGGCACGCGGCTGTTCGCGCTGGGCCGTGACGCCTACGCGCTGTCATCCGGTCTGGCGCGCGGCAGCCTGCACGTCGGCGACGTCGTCGACGGCGTCAGCGGCCGTCTCGAATGGCGCGGCGCGAGCGTGATCGGTCGCGAGCTCGCCTGCGTGCAGATCAGCGGCGACGGCCTGCGTCCGCTGACGCCGTGAACGGCGCCGCCGCCGAGGATGCCGCGCTGCGGCTGCTTGAGCGGCGGGGCCTGAAGCTGATCGCGCGCAACGCGCGCTTTCGCGGCGGCGAACTCGATCTGGTGATGCGCGAGGACGAGACGCTGGTCATCGTCGAAGTGCGCGCGCGTTCGGCGAGCCGCTACGCGAGCGCCGCCGAGTCGGTCGACGCACGCAAGCGTGCGAAGATCGTGCTCGCCGCACAACTGTTCCTTGCCGCCCATCCCGAACATGCCGAGCGCGCGGTGCGCTTCGACGTGGTCACGTTCGACGACGGCCGGCCGCAGTGGATCGCCGGCGCTTTCGAAGCCTGATGTTCCCGGCCACGCAGCCCTGGGGGCTTGCCTCGGATTGGAGCCGGCGCGCCGGCGCGCCACAATACGCGCCTTCACCATCGGAACGACCATGACCGAATCGGCTATCGAGCAGCGCCTGCGCGGACATTTCGAGGCCAGCATCGCGGCCCAGCAGGCGACGCTGGCGCGCGAGATGCCGGCGCTGCTGCGTGCCGCCGCAGCGCTGGCCGACGCGCTGCGTGCGGACCGCAAGATCCTGGCCTGCGGCAACGGCGGCTCGGCGGCGGACGCACAGCATTTCGCCGCCGAGCTGACCGGCCGTTTCGAGCGCGAGCGCCGCGGCCTGCCCGGCATCTCGCTGACGGTCGATACCTCGGCGCTGACTGCGATCGGCAACGACTACGGTTTCGAGCGCGTGTTTGCCAAGCAGGTCGAGGCGCTGGGCCGCGAAGGCGACTGGCTGCTCGCGATTTCGACCTCCGGCCATTCGCCGAACGTGGTGCGCGCGATCGAGGCCGCGCACGCGCAGGGGCTGCATGTGCTGGCGATGACCGGCAAGGACGGCGGGGCGATGGCGCAGATGCTCAAAGCCGGCGACGTCGAGCTGCGCGCGGCGGCGAACGTCACGGCGCGCATTCAGGAGGTGCACATCGTGCTGCTGCACTGCCTCTGCGATGCGATCGACGAACTGCTGTTTCCGACGCGCTGAGGAGCCATGAGCACGGCCGCCGCAGTTCCCGTTGCGCCGCCTGCGCTGCCGGCCGCGGCGATCGAGCGCCTGCGCGCGGCGCTGTCGCCCGAGCGGCTGCTGACCGATCCGGGCGAGTGCCTGGCGTACGGCTACGACAACTCCAAGCGCGTCGCGCTGCCGCAGGCGGTGGCGTTCGCGCTGACGCATGACGAAGTTCTTGCTGTCGTGCAGGCCTGCAATGCGTTCGGCGTCCCGCTCGTGGTGCGCGGCCGCGGCACCAACACGACCGGCGCGACGGTGCCGATCGCCGGCGGGGTGGTGCTGTCGCTGGAGCGCATGAACCGCATCCTGCGCGTGTCGCCGGGCGATCGCCTGCTCGAATGCGAGGCCGGTGCGCTCAACGGCGAGGTGCAGAAGGCGGCGGGCGAGCACGGCCTGTTCTGGGCGCCCGATCCGACCAGCCTCGCGTACTCGACGGTCGGCGGCAATCTCGGTTGCTGCGCCGGCGGCCCGCGCGCGGTGAAGTACGGGACCGCCCGCGACAACGTGCTCGGCCTGCGCGCGGTGACCGGCGCCGGCATCTCGATCAAGACCGGCTGCACGACGACCAAGGGCGTCGTCGGCTATGACCTCACGCGCCTGCTGGTCGGCAGCGAGGGCACGCTGGCGATCATCACCGAAGCGACGCTCAAGCTGCTGCCGAAGCCGCGGGCCGCCAAGACCTTGCGTGCCTGCTATGCCGACGTGAAGGCCGCCGCCGAGGCGGTGGCGCGCGTGATGAATCAGCCGGAAACGCCGAGCGCGCTGGAGTTCATGGATGGCGACGCGGTGCAGCTCGCCGAGGCGTATCAGCGTACCGGCGTGCCGGCCGGCACCGGCGCGCTGCTGCTGATGGAAGTCGACGGCAATCCGGAGTCGATCGACGTGGCGCTGCGCGCCGTCGTCGCCGCGGCCCAAGGGCCCGGCCTCGTCGAGCTGAAGACGGCCGCGAACGAGGCCGAGACCGAGGCTTTGTGGGCCTGTCGCAAGGCGCTGTCGCCGAGCTTGCGCAAGATCGCCCCGAAGAAGGTCAACGAGGATGTCGTCGTGCCGGTGACGCGTATCCCCGAGCTGGTCACGGGGCTCGCGGCGCTGTCATCGAGGCACGGCATCCGCATCGTCAACTTCGGCCATGCCGGCAACGGCAATATGCACACCAACCTGCTCGCCGATCCGGAGGATCCGCAGCAGATGCAGGCGGTGCAGGCCTGTCTGCACGAGGTCTTCCGCCTGGTGCTCGATCTCGAAGGCACGCTGTCCGGCGAGCATGGCGTCGGCATCGAGAAGCGCGACTTCGTGGGCTGGGAGATCGCCAGCGACACGCTCGACGTCATGCGCGCGCTGAAGAAAACGCTCGACCCGAACGGCATCCTCAATCCGGGCAAGGCGCTGCCGGGGATCTGAGTGCGGGTCGTTTGCCGCTGGGGCGTCGCGGTGTGCGCCGCGCGCGGCGTGCGTCGGCCGCCGCCGCTTCCGCGGTACAGGGCTTACTTCACCACGCGCAGATTCGGCCGGCCGGGCTTGGTCGGTTTCGGCGGCTCGGGTTCGGTATCCGGGGCGGCGCCGGAGGCTGCGCTCTTCGCATCGCCCGGCTCCGTCTCGCCGAAGATCACGCCTTCGCCGTTTTCCCGCGCGAAGATGGCGAGCACGGCGCCGCTCGGCACCTGCACGTCGAACGGACGTCCGCCGAAGCGGGCCGAGAACCACAGCGGTTCGCTGCTGAGGTCGAGGCTCTGCACGGCGATCGGGCTGATGTTGAGCGTGATGCGGCCGTCCTGCACGAACTCGCGCGGTACGACGACGCCAGGATAATCGGCAGCGACGAGCAGGTGCGGCGTGTAGCCGTTGTCGCTGGCCCATTCGTGAATGGCGCGGATCAGGTAAGGGCGGCGGGACTTGGACATCGTGGCGAACCGTGCACCGTGGTTTAGCGAAACGCCGATTGTACGGCGGGACGCGACAACAGTCGTTCCGCGTAGCGCTGGAATCCGGCGTCGGGCAGCTTGAGGCCGAGCGCCGGTAGCGTGCCGATCAGTGCGGCCCAGGCGCAGTCGGCGAGGTTGTAATCCATGCCGAGACACCAGCCTCGCGTCGAGAACAGCCGCGAAGCGCCGGCCAGCGCTTCCTGCAACTGCTTGCGCGCCGCCTTCGACTCGACGGCCTTCGGCGCAATGCGAATCGCTTCGGCGAGCGGCAACAGCTCATGGTCGAGGCGCAGCAGCAGCATGCGCACGAGTGCACGCGCCGACGGGTCGGGCGGCAGCAGGCGCGGGTGCGGATAGCGCTCGTCGAGGTACTCGACGACGATGCTGGCCGGATACAGCACGGCGTCGCGGTCGACCAGCGTCGGCAACTGTCCGGAAGGATTGAGCACGAGCAGATCATGGTGTGGTTTGCCGGCTTCGATCCACTCGATACGCGCGCCGTCGACATCCTTTTCGGCCAGCACGATGCGCGTCCAGCGGCTGTGCAGTTGCTCGCGCGAGCAGAACAGCGTCAGCCCCGCCCGCGGCGCCGGACGCGCATCCATGACGTAGCGGCTCTTGCCGGGAATGGCCATCAGCGCTGTGGCATCGGGTTCATGGGCAAAGATTAACCGCTAAAGCCCGCGCTCCCCAAATGCCGGCCGAGGCCGAAACGAAAACGGCGCCGCGCGGAAGAGCTTCCGGGCGGCGCCGCAAGGCCGGCGATGCGGACGGCTAGTGCACGTCCTTCCACCACTCGCGCTTCATGAAGTACGCGAGCACCGAGAACAGGATCAGGAACAGCACCACCTTGATGCCGACGCTGATGCGGTGCTCGCGCCCGGGTTCGGCGGCGTAGGTCATGAAGTTCACCGTATCGGCAACGAACTTCTCGTACTCCTTCGGCGCGAGCTTGCCCTTGGCGACGAGCTCGAACTGCGGGCCATGCGCCTCGCCGTGTGCCGCGGCGGCCTCGCCCTCGGCGGCGTGCGCCTCGGACTTGACCTGCAGGCCCTGCAACTCCCAGAGCACATGCGGCATCGAGGCGCCGGGCAGCACGAGGTTGTTGGTGCCGAGCGGACGGGTCGGATCGACGTAGAACGTCATCAGGTAGCTGTAAACCCAGTCCGGGCCGCGGTAACGCGATTCGAGCGTCAGATCCGGCGGCTGCTGGCCGAACCAGGTCTTCGCCGCTTCCGCCGGCATCGCCGACAGGATGTGGTCGCCGACCTTGTCCGACGTGAACATCAGGTTCGCCTTGAGCAGGTTCTCGGGAATGCCGAGATCCTGGCCGAGGCGGCTGTAGCGCAGGTGCCGCATCGAGTGGCAACCGGAGCAGTAGTTCATGAAGTTGGCGGCGCCGCGCCGCACCGAAGCCGTGTTGCCGGTGTCGGGCTCGAAGGCGTACGGCAGGGCGTGGCCGCCGGCGGCAAAAGCCTGGCCCGCGACCGCGAGCGTGGCGGCGGCCAGCAGCGAGTGCAGGCTGATCTTCAGCATGGCCTTAGTGAGCTTCATAGGTCACGCGCTCCGGGACGGGCTTGGTCTTGTCGATCTTCGTGTAGAACGGCATCAGCAGGAAGAACAGGAAGTACACGACGGTGCCGATCTGCGAAATCGTCGTGCCGAGGGCGCTCGGCGGCTGCATGCCGAAGTAGTTCAGCAGCACGAAGCTGACCGTGAACAGCGCCAGGGCGATCTTGAAGATCGGCCCCTTGTAGCGGATCGACTTCACCGGCGAGCGATCGAGCCAGGGCAGGAAGAAGATCAGCGCGACCGCGCCGAACATCACCAGCACGCCCCAGATCTGCGTGCCCGCGAACGACGGCGTTGCACGCAACATCGCGTAGAACGCGCCGAAGTACCAGGCCGGCGTGATGTGTTCCGGCGTCGACATCGGATTGGCGGGCGTGAAGTTGGGCTTCTCCAGCAGATAGCCGCCGCCGTCCGGCGCGAAGAACACGACGCCGAGGAAGATGATCAGGAACACGCCGACGCCGGCGATGTCCTTCACGGTGTAGTACGGGTGGAACGGAATGCCGTCGAGCGGAATGCCGGTGTTCGGATCCTTGTGCTTCTTGATCTCGACGCCGTCCGGATTGTTCGAGCCGACTTCGTGCAGCGCGATCAGATGCGCGACAACCAGGCCGACGAGCACGAACGGCAGCGCGACGACGTGTAGCGAGAACAGGCGGTTGAGCGTCGCGTCCGAGGGGATGTAGTCGCCCTGGATCCAGATCACGAGGTCAGGGCCGACGAACGGCACCGTGCCGAACAGGTTGATGATGACCTGCGCGCCCCAGTAGCTCATGTTGCCCCACGGCAGCACGTAGCCGCAGAACGCTTCGGCCATCAGCACCAGGAAGATCAGGCTGCCGAAGATCCAGATCAGCTCGCGCGGCTTGCGGTGCGAGCCGTAGAGGATGCCGCGGTACATGTGCAGGTAGACGACGATGAAGAACGCCGAGGCGCCCGTCGAATGCAGGTAACGCAGCACGTTGCCCCAAGGCACGTCGCGCATGATGTACTCGACCGAGTCCCAGGCCTGCGCCGCGTCCGGCTTGTAGTGCATCGCCAGCCAGATGCCGGTCAGCAGCTGGTTAACCAGCACCAGCAGCGCCAGCGAGCCGAAGAAGTACCAGAAGTTGAAGTTCTTCGGCGCGTAGTACTCGGAGAGGTGATCCTTCCACAGCTTGGTCAGCGGGAAGCGATCGTCGATCCAGCCGAGCAGGCCGGTCGTCTTGTACGGGTTCGGTGTGATCGCCATTTACGCCACTCCCTTCGGGTCTTCGCCAATGACGATCCGGGTGTCGCTCGCGAAGCGGTAGGGCGGCACGACCAGATTCAGCGGCGCGGGCACGCCCTTGTAGACGCGGCCCGAGAGATCGAACTTGGAGCCGTGGCACGGGCAGTAGAAGCCGCCCTGCCAGTTCGAGTCGATTTCCGGCGCCGGGTGGTCCGGGCGGAAGGTCGGCGAGCAGCCGAGGTGCGTGCACGAGCCGATCAGCACGAGCAGTTCGGGCTTGATCGCGCGGGCTTCGCCCTTGATGTAGTCGGGCTGCTGCTTCTGCTTGGATTCGGGATCGAGCAGGCTGCTGTCGACCTTCTTGAGCCCGTCGAGCATTTCGGACGTGCGGCGTACCACCCAGACCGGCTTGCCGCGCCACGCGACGGTGACGCGCTGGCCGGATTCAAGCGTGCTGATGTCGATTTCGACCGGCGCGCCGAGCGCCTTGGCTCGCTCGCTGGGCTTCCACGATGCGAGAAACGGCACGGTGGCTGCCACGACGCCTGCGCCACCGACGACGGCGGTGGAGAGCGTCAGGAACCGGCGCCGGCCGGGATCCACGCCTTGATTGCTCATTCCTTAGGGCCTCTCTACGTGTTCTAGTCAATAGCCGCAGGCTTGGGTCGGGCCCGCGCGAGACGCAGCGCCCGCCAAACCATCGCAGTATAGCGGCCGTTTGTCATCGAACGTAAGCATGGCCGCGCCCCAATCCGGGGCGTCTGTCGCAGGGCCTGAGAATCCGCTGAAGGCAAGCTCCGAACGCATGAGGAGCAACGCCGGACGCGCCGGCGATGGGCCTTCACGGGGCGTGCGTTTGCGCGCTTGCGGTGCGCGCGCGGCTTCAGGTCAACAGGCCTCGCAGCGCGGCGAAACGGACGACCTCGGCGGTGTTGCGCAGGCCCAGTTTCTCCATCATGCGGGCGCGATGGTTCTCGGCCGTCTTCACGCCGATATCGAGAATCTGCGCGATTTCCTTGGTCGTCTTGCCCTGGATGACGAGATGGAAGGCCTCGCGCTCGCGAGCGGTGAGGCTCGCATAGGGATCATCGCCATGATCGCGCGAGCGGTGCTGGCGCTCGGCCAGTGCCTTGGTCGCGCGCGGGCCGAAATAGGGCTTGCCGGCGTGAATCGACTTGATCGCCGTCATCAGTTCGGACACCGAGGTGTCCTTGTTGAGGAAGCCGTTGGCGCCGGCGCGCAGGATCGGCAGGATGTATTCGTCTTCCTCGTGCACGGTCAGCACCAGCGTACGGGTGCCGGGCAGCTCGGCGCGCACGCGCTTGACGACTTCAAGGCCGGACATGCGCGGCATCGAAATGTCGGTGACGACGATGTCGGGCTTGGTCTTGCCGGCCAGCGACACCGCTTCATAGCCATCGGCGGCTTGCGCGACGACCTGGCACTCCCCGGTTTCCTCGAGCATCGAGACCAGGCCCTCACGAACGATGGTGTGGTCGTCGGCGACCAGCAGGCGGATCGGATTCATAGCGTCGTCGTGGCGTCCGTATCGGGACCGTCGAGGGTGAGCGTCAGTTGCACCACTGTACCTTGGCCGGGTGCCGAGCGGATTTCGACGCGGCCGCCGAACAGCTCGGCGCGGTCGCGCATGCCGCGCAGCCCGGAGCTGGACGCGTTGCGCTCGGCATGCGCGACCTGGGCGGTATCGAAGCCGTGACCGTCGTCCTCGACGCGCAGGATCAGCAGCATCGGCGTGTGCTTGATCAGCACGCGCGCCGAGCGCCCGTCGCTGTGGCGGATGACGTTGGTCAGGGCTTCCTGCGTGATGCGGAACAGCAGGGTCTCGACGTCCGGGTGCAGACGCTGTTCGTCGAGTTCCGAATGAAAGCTGATGTGCAGCCCGGCGCGTTCCGAGAGCGTGCGTGCGAGCCAGGCGAGCGCCGCATCGAGGCCGAGGTCGTCGAGCAGCGTCGGTCGCAGCAGGCGCGACAGCTCGCGCGTGTCGTGCAGTGCGCCGCGGGTGATGTCGAGCGCGTCGGCGAGGCGGTGCTCGAGGCCCAGATTGCCGGCGCCACGCGCATCGTCGTAAATGCGCTGCAGCTGGTTGGCGAGCGCGGTCAGGGTCTGGCCGATGCCGTCGTGCAGATCGCGGGCGAGGCGGCGGCGCTCTTCCTCCTGCACATGCCAGACCGACTTGGCGAGCGTGCGAAAGCGCTTCTCGCTGCGAACCACCGATTGCAGCAGACGCTGGTTGTCGGCGGTCAGCTCCTGGACCTGGCGCAGGACCGCGAGGCGGAAGGTTTCCGGGTCGTCGGCGCGTGCATCTGCGGCGCGATCGTCCGCGCCTGTCGCCGATTGCCGCAGCACATCCATTTTCAGTGCGTCTGCGGCCCGATCGCGTTCAGGCTCGCCTCGAGGCGATTGAGCGCGCTGCGCTGACAGGCGGCGGCGAGCGCCAGCGCCGCCTGACCGGCGAGCGCGTCGAGGATTTCGAAGTCGAGTTCGTTGAGCGCGCGGCCGCTGTCCTCGCGCAACAGGCAGAACGCGCCCTGACGCTGTGCGCCGAACTCGAGCGGCAGGCTGATCACCGCCGGCGCGGCCTGCTGTGGAGCGGCGAGGAGTTCGCCGCCGGGGCAGGCCAGTCCGCGGCGCCCTTCGAGCAGCGCGCAATGCAGCGCGCGGGACGCCGTGCCGAGCACGGCGTCGAGCACGTCCTGCCCCGGCAGGGCATGCGCGCAGGCGATTTCGAGGACCGTGTCGTCGCGCAACTGCACGACGAAGCCGCCGCGCGCGCCGATCACGCCGCAGGCGGAGCGCAGCGTGTTGTCGAGAATCTGCTGAACCGTGTCATCCGCCGATGCCGGCGCCCATGCAATTCCGGCGGGCGCTTGCTCGACCGGCGCGGCGCGCCGCCGGCGCAGGGCGGATCGCGGGAACGCTCGTACGCCGCGCAGGCGCGCGACCATCGGGTGTCGGTTAAACAATGATTGTTCTCCTGGAGGCCTGCGTTATCGCAAGCTCCATGCCACAGCTTGCGACTCCTCTTCCGCAGCTTCTTCATCCTCGGGGTCATGAACGCCCCGTTATGGAGCGAGTGTAACAGAAGCTTCGCAAAGCCCCCCGCCGTTCGTCGGGGCTGCGGCGTCGGCCGGGCCAGTGTCGCGAAGCGCCACGACGCCGTCCAAGAAGTGCTCGTGATGTGCTTATTCGACGTCGAGGCCGAGCTTCTTGATGCGATAGCGCAGCGCCCGGAACGACATGCCGAGCAGCTCCGCGGCGCGTGTCTTGTTGTAGCGCGTCTTCTGCAGCGCCTCGCGGATCGCGCGCTTCTCGATCTCCTCGATCTGGTCGCCGAGGGCGGCGATCGCGGGGGCGGCGACCGTTGCCGCCACCGGCGTGGCGTCGCGCAGTTGCAGGTCCGCCGATGAGATCCGCTCGCCGTCGGACAGCGTGGCGGCGCGCTCGAGAATGTTCTCGAGCTCACGGACGTTGCCGGGAAACGGGTAAGCCTGCAAAGCGGCGAGCGCCGAATCGTCGAGCGCCGGCTGACGCTGCAGGCCGAGGTCGCGCGCAAGCTTGGCGAGCACGTGGCGCGCCAGCATCGGAATGTCGCTGGCGCGGGCGCGCAGCGGCGGCGTGCGGACCTCGATGACATTGAGCCGGTAATACAGGTCCTGGCGGAACTGTCCGGCGGCCACCAGATCGGCGAGGTTCTTGTGCGTCGCCGAGATCACGCGCACGTTGACCGGCACTTCCGCCTCGCTGCCGACCGGCCGCACCGCGCGCTCCTGCAGGGCGCGCAGCAGCTTGACCTGCATGTGCGCCGGCAGGTCGGCGACTTCGTCGAGAAACAGGGTGCCGTTCTCGGCGGCCTGGAACAGGCCGGCCTTGTCGCGGTGCGCGCCGGTGAAGCTGCCCTTCAGGTGGCCGAAGAACTCGCTCTCCATCAGCTCCGACGGGATCGCGCCGCAGTTGACCGGCACGAACGGGCCCGCCGCGCGCGGACCCTTGTGGTGGATCAGCTTGGCGACCAGTTCCTTGCCGGTGCCGGATTCGCCGGCGATGTGCACCGGCGCCTGACTGCGCGCCAGGCGCTCGATCAGCGCGCGCAGCTGGCGGATGCTTTCGTGCTCGCCGAGCAGGACCGGCTCGTCGCCGGCGCCGGCCGGCCCGGTCTCGGCGCGCAGCCGCAGCGCCGTGTCGACGAGCTTGCGCAGCACGGCAATGTCGACCGGCTTGGACACGAAGTCGAAGGCGCCGGCCTTCAGGCTCTCGACTGCGGCCTCGGCATTGCCATATGCGGTGATGACGGCGACCGGCGTCTGCGGGTACAGGCGGCCGATCTGCGCGACCAGTTCGATGCCGCTGCCGTCCGGCAGCCGCATGTCGGTGATGCACAGGTCGAAGTGCCGTTCGGCCAGTCGGGTCCGCGCCTCGGCGAGCGTCGCCGCCGCCGCCGTCTGCAGGTTCATGCGGCCCAGCGCGATCTCGACGAGTTCGCGGATATCCGGCTCGTCGTCGACGATCAGGACGGTGGCTTTGCTGGCGGTCATCGCGAGTCGGGACGCGGTTCGGGGGCGGAGAAGACGATGCGGAAACAGGCCCCGCGTGCGCGGCGCACATAGGCGAGGCGGGCCTGATTGTATTCGCAGAGCTCGCGCGACAGATAAAGGCCCAGGCCGGTGCCGGCGTGATGCGTCGTGAAGAACGGCTCGAAGATGCGATCGGCGAGCGCCGCCGGAACGCCCGGTCCGTCGTCGCTGATATCGAGGTAGGGCAGGCCGCTGGACGCCTCGACGCCGGCATCGAGGCGGACCCGCAGGGTCGCGCCGTCGCGCCGACCGTGCTCGAAGCTGTTGTCCCAGAGATTGCAGAGCACCTGCTGCAGCTGTTCGGGCGCGAAGGCGACGCTCAGCGCCGGCGGGATCTCGCCGAATTCGATCGGCCGCGGCTCCTGCGGATGGCTCTCGTGATACTGCGCGGCATAGCGGCGCAGCGCGTCGCGCAGAAGGAAGCTCTGCCGGCTGGCGCCGTCGCGACGGCTGATCTCCAGCACGTTGCGCACGATCTGCTCGATGCGGCCGGCATGCCGCTGGATCATTTCGAGCAGGCGGCGGTTGCCGGGATCGAGGTCCGGCTGTTCGGCGAGCAGCTGGCCGGCCTGGGTGATCGCCGACAGCGGATTGCGGATTTCGTGCGCGATGTTGGCCGACAGGCGGCCGAGCGCGGCGAGTTTCATCTGCTGCGCCTGAGCGTGCAGGGCGGCCGCGTCGTCGAGCATGATCAGCACCGGCGACTGCTCCGACCAGCCGAGCCGCGTGAAGCGCGGCAGCAGCGACAGCCCGCCCGGCGCCTCGACTGTGGCCGGCGGCTCCAGATCGAAGCCGTAGCGCCAGTCGTCGAGTGCGACCTGCAGCGCCGGCAGCGCGTCGGCGAGGCGCGCGTTGGCGTGGGTTGCGCCGGCGGTCAGGCGCAGCGCCGCGGCGTTGGCGGTACGCACGCGGCCGTCGGCATCGACCACCAGCACGCCGGACTGCATCGACGCGATGATGTTGTCGTTGAGACGCGTCAGATTGACGAATTCGCTGCCGACACGGGCGGCGACCGCTTCGCTGCGCCGTGCGCGCTGGCCGACCATCGCCGCCGTCAGGCTCGATGCGAAGAACATCAGTCCCAGCAACCCGGCCTGCGAGAAATCGCTGCTGTCGAAATAGAGCTGATGAAGCTGACGGAAGGTTTCCTCGCCGAAGATCGTCAGCGTCGCCGCGGCCGCGAGCACGGCCGCAAGCCGCGGCGCCAGCACCAGGCTGCAGCCGACCAGCGGCGGGACCAGCAGCACGCCGAGACCGCCGCCGACGCCGCCGGTGGTGTAGACGAGCAGGCCGATCGCCGCCAGATCGACGCCGAAGTGCAGCAGCGTCTGCGCGACCAGCGCGAAGCGTTCGTTCAGCGCCAGGAACTGCAGGGCCAGCGCCAGTCCGGCGTAGGCCAGGCAGCTGAAGCTGAACAGCTTCGGCGGTACCGACTCGAAGTAATCCGGCGCGTAGCCGAGCCGGAACAGGAACAGCAGCACCGCGACCAGCAGCAGCCGGTACGGGCCGAGAATGGCCAGGATGCGCCAGTCCTCGCTGCGACCGGCGGCGGCCTCGGGGCGGACCACCGCCTTATTCGCTGCAGCGACCGCAGAGGCCGGCGCGCGACAGCGAGCTGGCCGGCAGATAGGTGCTGCAGCGGGCGCAGCGCGCCATCGGTTCATAGTGCGCGGACGACGGCGCGCGCGGCGCCGGCGGCCGCTGTTGCGTGGTGGCGCGGCGCGCCACCGTCAGCAGACGCCAGACGATGTACAGGGCTGCGCCGAGCAGCAGGAGTCGGAAGAGATTCATCTACGCAAGAGCCGGAAGGCGGACACGGCATTCTATCGCCGCCGCGTCGCGGCCGGCGGCCGCCCGGCCGGGGGCCACCGGCCGGCCCGGCCAATGATTTTTGCGTCCCGCCCGCCCTCTGGGCGAGAATGCCGCGCGCTACGCACGCCCCAATCGGTTAACAACGCAATGAATCTCCACGAATATCAAGCAAAAGAACTGTTTGCGCGCTACGGCATCCCGGTCCCGCAAGGTCTGCTGGCGTCCAGCCCGGAGCAGGCGCGCGCTGCTGCCAAGCAGCTCGGCACCGAGAAAGTCGTCGTCAAGGCGCAGATCCACGCGGGCGCCCGCGGCAAGGCCGGCGGCGTCAAGCTGGTCGACGGCCCGGACGCCGCCGAGGAAGCCGCCAAGGCCATGCTCGGCAAGAACCTCGTCACCATCCAGACCGACGCCAAGGGTCTGCCGGTGAATTCGGTCTACGTCGAGAAGCCGTCGAACATCGCCCGCGAGCTGTACCTGTCGGCGCTCGTCGATCGCACCCAGGAACGGATCGTGTTCATGGCCTCGCCGGACGGCGGCATGGACATCGAAAAGGTCGCGCACGAGACGCCGGAACGCATCAAGCACGTGTTCGTCTCGCCGACCGCCGGCCTGCAGCCGTACCAGGCGCGCGAGCTGGGCTTCTTCCTGGACCTCAACAAGGAACAGGTCGAGCAGTTCACGAAGACCCTGACCGGGCTGTACAAGATCTTCACCGAGTGCGACGCCTCGCTGGTCGAGATCAATCCGCTGATCGTCACCGCCGAAGGCAACATCATGGCGCTCGACGGCAAGCTCAACTTCGACGACAACGCGCTGTTCCGCCAGAAGGAAATCGCCGCGCAGCGCGATCCTTCGCAGGAAGACGAGCGCGAGCGCCTGGCTTCGAAGTACGACCTCAACTACGTCACGCTGGAAGGCAACATCGGCTGCATGGTCAACGGCGCCGGCCTGGCGATGGCGACGATGGATATCGTCAAGCTGCACGGCGGCCAGCCGGCGAACTTCCTCGACGTCGGCGGCGGCACCACTGCCGAGAAGGTCACCGAGGCGTTCAAGCTGATCACCTCGTCGCCGGAAGTGAAGGCGATCTTCATCAACATCTTCGGCGGCATCGTGCGCTGCGATCTGATCGCCGAAGGCATCATCGCCGCGGTCAAGCAGACCGGCCTGAAGATTCCGGTCGTCGCCCGTCTGCAGGGCACCAATATGGAGAAGGGTCAGGCTCTGCTGCGCGAATCGGGTTTCGCGATCACGCCGGTTTCCGATCTCACCGAGGCGGCCCAGACCGTCGTCAAGCTCGCGCAGGGTAAGTAAGCCATGTCCATCCTCATCGACAAGAACACCAAGGTCATCTGCCAGGGCTTCACCGGCAAGCAGGGCACCTTCCACTCCGAACAGGCGATCGCCTACGGCACCAAGATGGTCGGCGGCGTCTCGCCGGGCAAGGGCGGCGGCACGCACCTGAACCTGCCGGTCTTCAACACCGCGCACGACGCGGTCAATGCCACCGGCGCCGACGCGACGATGATCTACGTGCCGGCGCCGGGCGCCGCGGACGCGATCCTCGAAGCCGCCGACGCCGGCATCAAGGTGATCATCTGCATCACCGAAGGCATCCCGGTCAACGACATGATCAAGGTCAAGGCTACGCTGCGTGCCGAGTATCCGGACGCCGTGCTGGTCGGCCCGAACTGCCCGGGCGTGATCACGCCGGGCCAGTGCAAGATCGGCATCATGCCGGGCCACATCCACAAGCCGGGCAAGATCGGCGTGGTCTCGCGCTCGGGCACGCTGACCTATGAAACCGTCTACCAGACCACGCAGAACGGTCTCGGCCAGTCGACCTGCGTCGGCATCGGCGGCGATCCGGTTCGCGGCATGGGCTTCATCGACGTGATCTCGCTGTTCGAGAAGGATCCGGAGACCGAAGGCATCATCATGGTCGGCGAAATCGGCGGCTCGTCCGAGGAAGAAGCGGCGGCCTACATCAAGACCAACGTCAAGAAGCCGGTCGTCGCCTACATCGCCGGCGTCACCGCGCCGCCGGGCAAGCGCATGGGCCACGCCGGCGCGATCATCGCCGGCGGCAAGGGCACGGCGGACGAGAAGTTCGCGGCGCTCGAAGCGGCCGGCGTCAAGACGGTGCGTTCGCCGGCCGACCTCGGCGCGGCGATGCTCTCGCTGCTCAAGTAGCCCGGCGAGCAGCGTGGAGGGCGACGGCTTCGGCGAGAACTGACGCGAGTCGGTCCGGGTCAGGCCACCGCCCATGCGACTGCATGGGGTTCCAGCGTCGCGAATCTGCGCGCGGCTCGCGGTGTACCAGCAAACGGCGGCCTTCGGGCCGCCGTTTCGTTTCCGCGCTAAAGTCCTGCCCCATGTCGAACACACTCAAACTCGCGCTCGCGCAACTGAACCTCTGGGTCGGCGACGTCGAAGGCAACGTCCAGAAGATCATCGACGCCGCGACGCATGCGCGCGACGTGCTCAAGGCCGATCTGGTCGCGACGCCCGAGCTGTCGCTGATCGGCTATCCGCCCGACGATCTCCTGCTGCGCTCGGCGATGCCGCGCGTGATCGCCGAGGGCGTGCAGCGCCTGCTCGACGAGGTGCACGGCATCACCGTCATCGTCGGGCTGCCGGAGTACGCCGACGAGGCCGGCGAGCGCGTCATCTACAACGCTGCCTACGTGATCCGCGACGGCCGCGTCCTGGCCCGCACGCGCAAGCAGCTGCTGCCGAACTACGGTGTGTTCGACGAACGTCGCCACTTCCGCGCCGGCCGCGGCGGCACGCTGGTGTTCGAGCAGAACGGCCTGCGCGTCGGGCTCTGCATCTGCGAGGATCTGTGGGGGCCGAATCCGGCGGCGCTGGCCGCCAAGGCCGGCGCACAGCTGCTGATCAACATCAACGCTTCGCCGTTCGACATCGGCAAGACCGCGGCGCGCCGCCGCGTGTTCGATTCGCGCGCCGCCGAATCGGGCCTGCCGATCGCCTACGTGAACAGCGTCGGTGGCCAGGACGAGGTGCTGTTCGATGGCGACTCGACGGCCGTCGACGGCGACGGCCGGCTGGCGTTTTCGGCGCCGCTGTTCGAGGAGGGCGTGTTCCCGCTGTGTTTCGCCGACGGCCGCTGGCAGGACGCGGCGCGGCGTGAGGAACAGCCGCTCGAGGCCGTCGTCTATCGCGCGCTGGTGCAGTCGGTACGCGACTACGTCAACCGCAACGGCTTTCCGGGCGCGCTGATCGGCCTGTCCGGCGGCATCGACTCGGCGCTGGTCGCAACGATCGCCGCCGACGCGCTCGGCGCCGGGCGCGTCTGGGGCGTGTCGCTGCCTTCGCGCTACACGGCGGGCATGTCGAACGACGACGCGCGCCTCGAGGCCGAGGCGCTCGGCATCCGCTACTCGCTGCTGCCGATCGAGCCGGCGTTCGAGGCCTTCACCGGTACGCTGGCCGAGGCCTTCGCCGGCAAGCCGGTCGACCTGACCGAGGAGAACATCCAGTCGCGCTCGCGCGGCGTGCTGCTGATGGCGCTGTCGAACAAGTTCGGCCACGTGGTGCTGACCACCGGCAACAAGTCGGAAATGGCCGTCGGCTATTCGACGCTGTACGGCGACATGTGCGGCGGCTTTGCGCCGATCAAGGACGTCTACAAGACGCTGGTCTACCGGCTCGCGGTCTATCGCAACACGCTGGCGCCGGCCGGCCGGCCGGTGATCCCGGAGCGCGTCATCACGCGTCCGCCGAGCGCCGAATTGCGGCCGGACCAGAAAGATTCGGACTCGCTGCCGCCGTACGAGGTGCTCGACCCGATCCTCGAACTGTATGTCGAGAACCAGCTGTCGATCCCGGAAATCGTCGCGCGCGGTTTCGACGAGGCGACCGTCAAGCGCGTCGCTGGCCTCGTGCGCCGCTCCGAGTACAAGCGCCGTCAGGCCCCGCCGGGCCCGAAGGTCACGCGCTGCGCGTTCGGTCGCGAGCGGCGCTATCCGATCACGGCCGTCTACGGCGACATCTGAACGGCCGGCGGGCAGGCACCTGCGACCGGCGCTGTCCCCACGTGCGGCCGCAAACGAAAATGCCCGCCGGAAGGCGGGCATTTTCTTGCTGTCCCTGCAGCCGGCCGGCGGCTTCAGGAGGACGACGGCAGGTTCTGCGAAGCCGGCGCCTGCGGGGCTTCCGGTTCCGGCGCGGGCGTCGGAGTGGCCGGGCGGGCCGGCGGCGCTTCGGCCGGCGGCGGCACCCAGTTCGGGTTCATGTAGGCCTGATACAGCTTGTGGGCGTCGTCGGCCTGATCGTTGAGACCGATGCTGCGATACGCCTTCTCGAGCGCGGTGAGCGCTTCGACGGTGATCGGCGAGCCCGGGTACTGCGCGACGATCTGCTCGGCGCGCTTGGCGGCGGCGATGTACGCGCCGCGGCGCATGTAGTAGCGCACCACGGTCATCTCGTGGTCGGCGATGCGGTTGCGCAGGTCGATCATGCGCAGGCGCGCATCGCCGACGTACTTGCTGCTCGGGTACTTCTGGGCGAGCAGCTGGAAGTCGTCGAACGCGCGGCGCAGATTGGTGACGTCGCGCTTGGAGATGTCGGCGCCGAGCATGGCCTCGAAGCCGCGGTCGCGGTCGAAGTTGACCAGCCCCTTCAGATACTGGACGTAGTCGGCGTTCTGGTGGCGCGGGTAGTCGCGCAGGAAGTGGTCGGCGTCGGTCAGCGCCTCGTCCGACTTGTACGAGCGGTACTCGGCGTAGACTTTCTCGAGCTGACCCTGCACCGCGTAGTCGGTGAACGGAAAGCGGGTCGCCAGCGTCGTGTAGCGCTGGATCGCGGTGTTGTAGTCGGCGGAATCCAGCGCTTCGCGCGCCGCCGCGTACAATTGGCCGGCCTGCAGACGCTGTTCGCGCTGCGACACCTCGTCAGGCTTAAAAGGATTCCGGGCCGGCGCCTTGTCCGGATTGGAACTGCACGCGACAAGGCCGACGGCGGCCAGCGCCACGGCAAAATATCTGAATTTCATTGATGGCCAAACATCGAGCGATGTCCCAGGAGTATAGCTTGAGCCCCGCATCCGCGGACGAAGAAGACCTGCATCTGAGCGCCGAGGTTCCCGAGGCGCTCGACGGCAGCCGGCTCGACGTCGCCTGCGCCAAGCTGTTCGATGCCTATTCGCGGGCCCGTCTGCAGGGCTGGATCGAGGCCGGGCGCGTGCGCGTCAACGGCGTCGCCCAGCAGAAGACGCGCCATCCGGTCGCCGGCGGCGACCACCTCGAAGTCGACGCCGAGCCCGAGCAGGAGACCGGCGTCGCGCCGCAGGACATCCCGATCGAGGTGGTGCACGCCGACAAGGCGATCGCCATCATCAACAAGCCGGCCGGCCTGACCGTGCACCCGGGCGCCGGCCAGCGCGCCGGGACCCTGCAGAACGCGCTGCTGCACCATTTTCCGCAGACCGCGGCGGTGCCGCGTGCCGGCATCGTCCATCGCCTCGACAAGGACACCTCGGGCCTGCTGGTCGTGGCGCTGACGCTGAAGGCGCATCACAAACTCGTCGACGAGCTGGCGCGGCGCGAATTCACGCGCGAGTACGACGCCATCGTGCAGGGCGAGATGATCGCCGGCGGCACGATCGACGCGCCGATCGGCCGCCATCCGCGCGACCGCTTGAAAATGGCGGTCGTCGACGACGGCCGGCCGGCGGTCACGCACTACCGGGTGCACGAGCGCTTCGCGCAGCACACGCACGTGCGTGTGCGCCTCGAAACCGGCCGTACGCACCAGATCCGCGTGCACATGGCCCATATCCGCAAGCCGATCGTCGGCGATTTCCTCTACGGCGGACCGATGCGCGGCGCCGGCCTGCCGCCGCTGCTGCGCGACACGCTCAAGGCTTTCCCGCGCCAGGCGCTGCACGCGCGCGAGCTCGAGGTCACGCATCCGAGCAGCGGCAAGCGCATCGGTGCGGTCGCCGAGCCGCCGGCCGACATGCAGGATCTGCTGGCGCTGCTGCGCGCGCATGCGCGCGGCGAGCTGAAGTAGCCGCCGCCGTGCCGGGCCCGCTCGACGTCGTCCGCGCCGACTGGCCGGCGCCGCCCGGCGTGCACGCGCTGCAGACGACGCGCGCCGGCGGCGATTCGGGCGGTCCCTGCGCGGCGCTCAATCTCGGCAGCAACACCGGCGACGATCCCGACCGCGTCGCCGCCAATCGCGCGCGGCTGCGTGCGGCGCTGGACCTGCCGGCCGAGCCGGCCTGGCTGCGCCAGGTGCACGGCACGGCCGTGGTCGATGCGGCGACGGTCGGCGGCGCGGCGCCGGAGGCCGACGCCAGCGCCACGACGCAGGCCGGCGTGGTCTGCGCGATTCTCACCGCCGACTGCCTTCCGGTGCTGTTCTGCGCCGACGACGGCTCTTGGATCGGCGCCGCACACGCCGGCTGGCGCGGTCTGGCCGGCGGCGTGCTGGAGGCCACCGTCGCCGTCGCGCCGCGCCCGCCGTCGCGGCTGCTGGCCTGGCTCGGCGCCGCGATCGGCCCGGAGCATTTCGAAGTCGGCCCGGAAGTGCGGGCCGTCTTCGTCGCTCGCCAGCCGCAGGCCGCCGCGGCGTTCCGGCCCGGACAGGGCGACCGCTGGATGGCCGATCTCTACCAGCTGGCGCGCCTGCGCCTGGCGGCGCTCGGCCTGACGCGCGTTTACGGCGGCGGGCTGTGCACTTACGCCGACGTCGCCCGCTTCTACTCGTTCCGCCGCGAGCCGCAGACCGGCCGCATGGCGACGCTGGTCTGGCGCGACTGAAGGCGGGCAGTGTTCGGCCGACCGCGCCGCTTGGCGTTTACGCGTGCGACGCCGATGCTTTGCCGGTCTGACGGCCGTTCGCTGCGCTCGGGCGATGGCCGTGGCGCCGGGTGCCGTCCTACACTCGGCAGATGGTCCGAATTCGAGGAGTGGACCGGGGCGTGACAAGAACAACAAGAAGGGCTCCGCCAACAGGGAGGTTCTGCGTCGCTGCCGTGCTCGGCGGCGTGCTGTCGGCTGCCTCGGCCTATGTCACGCCGGAGGACGCCGCCGTGCTCGGCGCGCGCCTGAGTCCGCTCGGCGCCGAGGTCGCCGGCAATGCCAGCGGCACGATCCCGGCGTGGACCGGTGGCCTGACGGCCCCGCCGCCCTGCTTCGAGGCCTCGCGCGGGCGCTACTGCGATCCGTATCCTGACGACCGTCCGCTGTACGTGGTCACCGCGGAGAACCTGACGCAATACGAGGATCTGCTGACGCCCGGACAGCGGGCGCTGTTCGCGGCGTTCCCGGACAGTTACCGCATGCGCGTGTTTCCGACCCGGCGCAGCTTCGCCAATCCGCCACCGGTCTACGCCGCCGCGCTCGCCAATGCGACGCACGCGGTGCTGGTCGACGGCACGCTCGACAAGGCGGCGACGGCGGTGCCGTTCCCGCTCCCGGCAAACGGTGTCGAGGCGATGTGGAATCACCGGCTGCGCTGGCGGCCGCTGGTCACCGAGCGCGTGTCGGCGCAGTTCGCGGTCGCCGCCAGCGGCGATTTCTCGCAGGCGCAGCTGCGCGAGCAGCTCCGATTCGATTACGGCGAGGAGGGTTACGACCTGCACGCCGCGCGCGGCGTGCTGTCGCAGCGTCTGCAATGGATCGAGGCGCCGGAACGACTGGCCGGCGCCGGCCTGCTGATCGAGGACGTCGCGCGCGCCGCCGATTTCGGCCGGCATCTGTGGCAGTTCGGGACCGGCGCCGAGCACACGCAGCGCGTGCCGAACCTCGGCTACGACACCTCCGGCATCGGCACCGACGACCTGCGCACCAACGACCAGATCGACACCTATTCCGGGCCGCTCGACCGCTACGACTTCAAGCTGGTCGGCAAGCAGGAGCTGCTGGTGCCGGCCAACAGCTACGCGCTGCACAGCGATGCCGTGCCGTACCGCGAGCTGGTCGGCCGCCATCACCTGAACCCGGATCTGGCGCGCTACGAGCGCCGCCGCGTGTGGGTGGTGGACGCCACGGTCAAGCGCGGCAGCAGCCATCTCTACCGGCATCGCCGCTTCTACCTCGATGAGGACGGCTGGCAGATTCGCGTGGTCGACAATTACGACAACCGCGATGTGCTGTGGCGTGTGCAGGAGACGCATAGCGTGATGGCCTACGACCGGCTGTACGAGCTGCCGGTCGCGGAGACGGTGTACGATCTTCCGGGCAGCCGCTATCTTGTCCAGTCACTGAACAACGAAGGTCCGGAGGTCGCGTATCCCGCGATCGAAGCCGGCGACTTCGGGCCGTCCGCTCTCGCGCGGCGCGGCAGAAAACTGAGCCGCGATGCGCAGCGCTGAGCGCCGCAACGGACGAGCGGTCAAGAATCGTAAGAATCGGGCGGCGCCAGCCGCGTGCGTTTTTGGGGGTTTCATGGACGTGAAGAGAGCTTGGAGATTCGCCGCAGCGGCCGCGCTCGGCGTGCTGGCCGGCAGCGCCGCCTGGGCGCAGGACGAAGCGGCCGGTGAATCGCCGGGAAAGCAGGGGGCGGTCAAGCCGATGCCGGCCGAGATCATGCCGCGCACGCCCGAGTCGCTGCTGCTCGACATCAAGAACACCGGCGAGCATCTGATCGCCGTCGGTGACCGCGGCGCGATCATCGTCTCCAACAACGGCAAGGACTGGGCGCAGGTCGAGGTGCCGGTGCGTGCGGCGCTGACCGCGGTCGCGTTCGCCGATCCGAAGCATGGCTGGGCCGCCGGCCACGACGCGGCGATCGTGCACACCGACGACGGCGGACGCACCTGGAAGCTGCAGAACTTCCAGCCCGAGCTTGAAAAGCCGGTGCTGAGCCTGCTCGCGCTCGACGCGCAGCACGCGCTGGCGGTCGGCGCCTACGGGCTGATGCTGGAGACCACGGATGCCGGCTCGACCTGGAACGAGGTCGACACGCACGGCTTCGACGAGGACGAGCTGCATCTGAATGCGATCGCCAAGCTCAACAACGGCGACCTGTTCATCGCCGGCGAGCAGGGCCTGCTGGCGATCTCGACCGACGCCGGCGCCAACTGGCAGAAGCAGGAATCGCCGTATGACGGCTCGTATTTCGGCGTGCTGCCGCACGGCGAGAAGGGCGCCATCATCTTCGGCCTGCGCGGCAACGTCTACCTCAGCGACGATGCGCGCTCGGGCAAGTGGACGCAGCTGCAGACCGGCACCGTCGCGTCGATGTTCGGCGGCGCCGCGGTGCCCGGCGACGGCGAGGTGCTGGTGGGGCTCAATGGCGTGATCGTGACGGTCTCGGCGGAGGGCAAGGTCGAGACGCTGCAGTCGCCGGCCGGCACACCGCTGTCCGGCGTGCTGCCGTACGGCGACGTGCTGCTCGCCGTCGGCGAATCCGGCGTGCAGCCGATCCCGCTGTCCCGTCCGCTGAAGTAACCGGGCCTGATATCCATGAGTGACAAGCACGAACTGACCCGCACGCAACGCATCCTGCGCGCGATCGAACCGCTGATCTACGCCAGGCGCGGCCTGACGATGGCGATCCTCGTCATCGCCACCGTGTTCCTGTTCTGGCAGATGATGCAGATCAAGCGCGACGCCGGCTTCGACAAGTCGATTCCGCTCGAGCATCCGTACATGCAGGTGCTCAAGCAGTACATGGCCGAGTTCGGCGGCGCCAACACGGTGCTGATCGCGCTGGTGCAGAAGCCGGGCAAGGGCGACATCTACAACGAGAAGTTCCTGACCTCGCTGAAGACGGCGACCGACGAGATCTTCTTCCTGCCGGGCGTCGACCGCTCGCGCGTGTCGTCGATCTTCACGCCGGACGTGCGCTACATCGAGGTCGTCGAAGGCGGCTTCGCCGGCGGCAACGTGATCCCGGCCGACTACCAGCCGACGCAGAAGTACTTCGACATGGTCCGCGCCAACGTCGGCAAGGGCGGCCACGTCGGCCGCTATGTCGCCAAGGACCAGAACGGCGCGATGATCTACTCGGAGCTGCTCGAGGTCGACCCGGTCAGCGGCGAGAAGCTCGACTACGAGAAGGTGGCGCAGGGGCTGGAGGAGAAGCTGCGTGGCCGCTTCGTCAATCCGAAGAAGATCCTCTACAAGCTCAAGAGCGACAAGGGACCGCTGAAGGCGGGAACCCAGGTCGGCGAGGGCTTCGTCGACTACGGCTGGAAGCTGGCGCTGCAGAACTTCGAGGTTGCGGACCCGCGCGATCCGAACGCCAAGCCGATCACCGTGCACGGCTACGAGGTGACGACGGAGACCGTCGACAATCCGCAGTACAACCCCGACATCGACGTCCATATCGTCGGCTTCGCCAAGGTTGTCGGCGACGTCATCGACGCCACCATGCAGGTCGTGCTGTTCTTCCTGCTGACGCTGGTGATGACGCTGATCCTGCTGTGGCTGTACGTCGGCAGCTTCAAGCTCGCGATCCTGCCGCTGATCTGCTCGGTCACCGCCGTGATCTGGGAGTTCGGCCTGCTGCGCCTGATGGGCAAGGGCCTCGATCCGTTCGCGATCCTGGTGCCGTTCCTGATCCTGGCGGTGTCGGTCAGCCATGGCGTGCAGTACGTCAACGCCTGGGTCGGCGAGATCACCATGAACCGCCGCAACAGCTTCGACGCCTCGCTCGAAACCTGGCGGCGTCTGGCGATCTACGGAACGATGGCGATCATGACCGACGTCGTCGGCTTCGCGCTGATCGGCCTGATCCCGATCGACATCATCCGCGAGATGGCGCTCAACGCGACGCTCGGCATGGCCGCGATCATCATCACCAACAAGGTGATGATGCCGATCATGCTGACCTGGGTCGATATCGGCGATCCGGTCGCGTTCCAGCAGAAGCAGGATTCGCGCGACAGCGTGTTCGATCCGCTGTGGCACCTGATTTCGAACATGGTGCGCCCGGCGCCGGCGGTCATCGCCATCGTCATCGGCGCGGGCCTGTTCGGCTGGAGCCTGTGGAAGGGAGAGGAACTGCAGGTCGGCGACAGTCAGGCCGGCGTGCCGGAACTGCTGCCCGATTCCCGCTTCAACCAGGACATGGCGGCGATCAACGCCAACTTCACGGTCGGTACCGATATCTTCAAGATCGTCGCCGAGATGGATCCTGAAGCCTGCGTGCGTTACGACATGATGGAGCAGGTCGACCGCTTCGATCAGCACATGGAGAACACGGTCGGCGTGCAGAGCATCCTGTCGCTGCCGTGGGCGGCCAAGCAGGTCAATTCGGCGTTCTCGGAAGCGGCGCCGAAGTTCCGCGTGCTGCCGCGCAACCAGTACGCGATCGTGCAGGCGATCACACCGATCCCGACCTCGTCCGGCCTGCTCAGCCCGGACTGCTCGGCGCTGGCCGTGTTCGTGTTCACCAAGGACCATACCGCAGCCACGCTGGAGCGCATCGTCGACGACACCAAGGCGTTCAACAAGAGCAACGCCGCCGAGTTCTTCGAGACGCACAAGGACGTCGATGCCAAGTACTGCGACGCCAAGCTCGACGCGCGCCGCGACGTGGGCGTTACGCGCGTGAAGATGGAGAAGTACGTCGAGAAGCTGAAGAAGAGCGGCAAGAAGCTCAGCGACAGCGAAATCGCCGAGAACGCCAAGGTCAAGGACCTGACCGCCAAGTACGAGGCGGCCAAGGACAAGCTCAAGGGCATGGACAAGGCCTGTCCGGTGAACTTCGCGCTGGCGACCGGCAACGTCGGCGTGATGGCGGCGACCAACGAGGAAGTGCACCGCCTCGAGCGGCCGATCCTCTACATCGTCTACGCCGGCATCATCATCTGCGTGTTTCTGTCGTTCTTCGAGTGGCAGTCGATCGTTTCGATCATGCTGCCGCTGGCGCTGGTTTCGTTCATGGCCTACGCGGTGATGGCGATCCTGGGCATCGGCATGAAGGTGGCGACGCTGCCGGTCGTCGCGCTCGCCGCCGGCATCGGCGTCGACTACGGCATTTACGTCTACGCGACGCTCGCCGATGCCACGGCCGGCGGCTACAAGCTGCGCGACGCCTACTTCAAGACGCTGAAGATGACCGGCAAGGCCGTGGTGTTCACCGGCATCACGCTCGGCATCGGCGTCGCGACCTGGCTGTGGTCGGGCCTGCAGTTCCAGCGCGACATGGGCAAGCTGCTGGTCTTCATGTTCACCGCGAACATGTTCGGCGCGATTCTGCTGCTGCCGGCGATCGCCTCGTTCCTGCTCAAGCCGCGCGAACTCGCGCCGGGCGAGGCGCCGGTCTTCAAGCCGCGCCACTGAGGCCGCTTTCGTTGCGTCTGCGTTCGATGGCCCACCTCGCGTGGGCCATTTTTTTGGCGCGGCGATTTCTTACCGACAAAGTTCATCGTCTGCGGCCATAATGCCAACGGCACGCCCGCGGGCACGGCGCGCCCACGTAGAAGCGACGGGCTGCCGGGTCGGGCGGCTGCTAACGAGGAATCTGGGGATGCTGTTTCGCACGAGACTGTACCGGTCATGCGGCCGGGCATGGGCACTGTTGTGCGTCGTGGCGGCTGCGCAGGCGGCGGCCCAGGACGTCGCATCGCCACCGCCGTCCGGGCCCGCCGATCTGCTGTCGATCTGCGGCGACGCCTTGCAGCTCAATCCCGCCTACGAGGCGGCGCGCGCGCAGTTCTTCGCGGCCCGGCAGCTGCTGCCGCTGGCGCGCGGCAAGCTGCTGCCGCAGCTCGAAGCCGGCGCGCAGTTCGCGTGGACGCACGACGACACCGACGTCACCTATTACGACATCTACCACGTGTCGGTGAACGACACCTACACCCGCACCGTCTACGGTGCGCAGCTGACGCAGGCGCTGTACCGGCCCGACCTGTTTCTCGGTCTGTCGAAGGCCGAGATGCAGCAGAAGCAGGCGAGCTTCGGGCTCGACGCCGCGCAGGACGGCCTGCTGATCGAGGTCGCGTCGGCCTATTTCGCGGTGCTGGCGGCGCGCGACGCGCTGGTCTTCGCCAAGGCCGAGACCAAGACCCTGGCCGAGCAGCTCGACTACATCAGCTCGCGCGCCGAGGCCGGCCTGGCGACGCAGGCCAACGTCAAGGAGGCGCAGGCCGCGCACGAACTGGCGATCGCCGACCAGACGGCCGCCGAGAACACGCTGGCCGCGTCGCGCATGTCGCTCGAGGCGCTGACCGGCAAGAGCTACGGCGAGCTCAAGGTGCTGCCGCCGAACACGCCGCTGGCGCCGCCGCAGCCGCTCGACGAGTCGGTCTGGGTGCAGCGCGCGCAGAGCGAGAACCCGCAGGTGCTCGCCAGCCGCGCGGCGCTGGAGATCGCCAAGATCGAGCGCCGCGTCGCCCAGGTCGGCCGCTATCCGAAGGTCGACATCGTCGGCACCGCCTATTCGCTCGACAACGGCGGCGGCATCACCGGTGACCGCAATCAGGACGACGCCCAGATCGGCATCAAGTTCGGCATGCCGCTGTTCACCGGCGGCCAGCTGACGGCGGCGATTCGCGGCGCCGAGGAGCTGCAGAAGAAGGCCGAGGCCGAGGAGCGCAACGCCGTCGCCAAGGCCGTGCGCGACACCCGCATCGCCTATCTCAACAGCTCGGCCGGCCTGCAGCGCGTGCTGGCGCTGCGTCGTGCGGTGGAAGCGGCGATCGAGGCCGAGGCCTCGGCGCGCGCCGGCTACGACGCCGGCACGCTGACCAATGCCGACGTGCTCGACGCGATCGACCGCCGCTACCAGGCCGAGGCCAATTACGCCAACGCCCGCTACATGTTCCTCGTCAATTCGCTGAAGCTGAAGCAGTCGGCCGGCAATCTGCTGACGGCGGATCTGGCGCAGATCAACCGCCTGCTGCAGTCGCCCGCGACGGCGCCGGCGCCGACGCAGCACTGAAGGCCGGACCCGCACGATGCATCGCTACCGCCGGTTCGTCGCTGCGTCGGTCGCAGATCTCGGCGTCCAGGTCGAGCTGTCGGGCGGCGAGGGCCTGCCGCGCCTGCGCCTGAGCGCCGACGAATACCGGCTCGCGCAGCTGTTCGACGGCGCGCGCGGACCGGACGAGCGCCTGGCCGCGGCGCGTGCGCTCGACATCGACACCAGCGCGGCGCGGCTCGAAGGCCTGGCCGACCGCCTCGCGCGCGCCCAGGTCCTGCAGCGCGGCACGCACGAGACGCTGCCGGTGCCGGCGCAGTCGGTCGACGAAGCGCGCGAGCTGGGCTGGCTCGATGGCCACGTCGGTCGGGCCGGGCGCACGCACGAGCCGCTGGCGCTGCCGCCGTCGTCGATGCCGGGCTCGCGCCTCAGTCCGGGCCTGCTCGGCGGCCTCGCCGGCCTGGTCGGCCGGCGCGGTCGCGCCAATCACATCGATCTGCCGCTGTCGCCCGGCGGCCTGGTCGCGCTGGGCCGCCCGTTCGCTGCGCCGCTGGCTTCGCGCGCCGGGCTCTACACGCTGCTGTTCCTGGTCGTGACGCTGGCGGTCGCGTTCTACCAGCGCCGCTTCGACGCGGCGCGCCACGTCGCCATGCTCGCGCATCTGTGGCCGTTCCTCGGCGCCGCGGTGCTGTCGGCCTATCTCGTCAATCTGGTGTCGATGGCGGCGCGCGCGGCGGCGGTCGCGCGCTACACGCCGAGCCGGCCGCGCGTCGGCCTGCGCATCACCTCGCTGTATCTGCCGGCCCTGTTCGTCGACACCGCCGGCCCGGCCGAACACGCCGGCCGCGCGACGCGCCTGCGCATCGTCGGCAGCCCGCTGGTCGCCACGCTCGGCCTGTTCGTGCTGGCGACGCTGCTGTGGTTCCTGACGCATCTGACGCAGCCGCGGCTGGCGGCGTTCTGTGTCGCGACGATGGCCGCCTGCGTGATGTCGACGGTGATCCGCATCAATCCCATCGCGCGCCGCGACGGTTACTTCCTGCTGCTCAATACTTTCGGCGTTTCCGACCTGCGCGAAACGGCGGCGCTGGTGTTCTTCGGCTTCGGCCGGCGGCCCTGGCAGGTCGCGCGGCGCGAGGTGCCGTCGTCGGTACTGCGTCTCTACGCCTGGCTGGTCGGCGCGTTCTGGCTGCTGGTCGCGGTGATGATCTTCAATTACTCCGGGCGCTGGCTGGTCGAGCATCTGCGCGGGGTGGGTTTCCTGTTGGTGGCAGCGGTTTTGGGGGTGTACATGGTCAAGCAGATGGGCAAGACGGACTCGGCACGCAGCAGCCTCGGCTGGACGTTCTCGTGGTGGCCGTTCTCGGAGAAGACGACCTGGATCGCGGTGACCGTGCTGCTGATCGGTCTGATTCCGTATCCGTACGAGCCGAGCGGCGACATGATCGTGCTGCCGCGCGCGCAGGCCGACGTCCGCGCGCTGGTCGCCGGCGACATCCGCGAGGTCCTCGTCAAGGAAGGCGACACGGTCGCGGCCGGGCAGGTCATCGTGCGGCTTTCCGACGACGTCTACGCCGCCAAGCTCGCCGCCAGCGAAGCGCAGCTTGCGTCGCTGAAGTCGGATCTGGCGCTGGCGCAGAAGGGCGGCAAGCCGGAGGAGGTCGAGGTCGCCCGGCAGGCGGTCGCGACGGCGCGCACCAAGGCCGAGTTCTCGCGCATCAACGCGCAGCGCCTCGCCCAGGCCTACCAGCGCAAGGCGGTGACCTCGCAGGAATACGACCGCGCCCGCGGCCAGGCCGAAGTCGACGCGCAGCTGCTGCGCGAGGCCGAGCAGCAGCTGGCGCTGGTCTCCAGCCCGGCTGCCGCCGATCGCCTCGACTCGATCCGTGCCGACCTGCAGCGCGTCGAGGCCGAGCTCAAGTTCAACCGCCAGCAGCTCGGCTACACCGAGGTGAAGGCGCCGATCGTCGGTCGCATCGTGTCCGGTACGTTGCAGTTCGCGCACGGCAACTACCTGAACGTCGGCGAGCGCGTCGCCATCATCGAGGATGCCGGCGCCAAGCGCGCCGAGATCAAGATGCCGGAGTCGTCGATCGGCGCCGCCAAGGTCGGCAATACCGCCTGGGCCAAGTCCTGGGCGTATCCGTGGCACAGCTTCGCCGGCACCGTCTCGGCGATCGCGCCGGCCGCCGAGGACAGCCCGTACGGCAAGGTCGTGCGCGTCGAGATGGAAGTCGATGATCCGCAGGATCTGCTGAAGTCCGGCATGACCGGCAGCGCCAAGGTCGACGGCGGCTGGAGCCTGGCCGGCGTGGTCTTCACGCGTGCGCTGGTCCGCTTCGTGTTCGTCGAGGTCTGGTCCTGGCTGCCCTGAGCATGACGCTCGCGCCGTGCCGCCTGTGCCTGATGCCCGCGTGCGGGCGGGAGAGTCTGCGCCATGACTGACGCGGCGTGGCCCTTGCGCGAAGCCGATTTCCGCCTGACCTGCGAGAACGGCTTCGGCGACGGCTGGAACCACTACGCGCACAGCATGGCGTGGTTCCGCGGTCGCCTGTACGTCGGTACGACGCGGGCGACGATGGCGATGAACAAGTGGGTGATCCCGCGGCCGGAGATGCGGCCGTGGCCGGTCGAGTGCCCGGAGGACGTCTACGATGTGCCGCGCCAGGCCGAGATCTGGGAATACACCCCGGAGACCGATACCTGGCTGCGCGTCTATCAGGCGCCGCTGGTGCCGGGCCGCGAGCTCAAGCGTCTGGTGCCGCGCTACATCGGCTTTCGCGGCATCACCGTGTTCCAGGGGCCGCAGGACAGCGCGCCGTGCCTCTACGTCTCGACCTGGGCGCCGCTGCAGGCCGAGCCGCCGGACATCCTGCGCAGCGAGGACGGCCGCGAGTTCGGCTCGGTGCCGCGCCCGCCGTGGGACACCGTGGTGCGCTCGTTCCGCACGCTGCAGGTCTTCAACGGCCGCGTGCACACCTCGCCGACCAGCTCGACCGCGGTCGCGCGCCGCACGCAGGACTCGGTCGGCTCGGACTCGACGATCTACGCCTGCGACGATCTGATCGGCGGCCGCTGGCAGGCGGCGAGCGCCGAGGGCTTCGGCTTTCGCGCCAACGTCACCGTGTTCGAGATGGCGCTGTTCGACGGCCACCTCTACGCCGGCACCGTCAATCCGGTCACCGGCCTCGAAGTGTGGAAGACCCGCGGCGGCGATCTGCCGTACCGCTGGACGCGCGTGCTGACGCGCGGCGCCTGGCGCGGCAAGCTCAACGAAGTCGGCGGCAGCTTCTGCGAGTTCAACGGCGCGCTGTACCTGGGCACCGGCATCGCCAACGGCGGCTACCACCGCGCCGCCAACGTCGGCCCGGGCGCGGCCGAGGTCATCCGCATCTGGCCGGACGACAGCTGGGAGCTGATCGTCGGCGAATCGCGGCTGACGCCGGACGGCGCCCGCTATCCGCTGTCGGGTTACGCGCCGGGCTTCGATTCGCTGTTCAACGGCTACATGTGGCGCATGGCCGCGCACGCCGGCCATCTGTACGTCGGCACCTTCAACTGGGCCAACATGCTGCCGTACCTGCCGACCTACGTCTGGCCCGAGGACGTGGTGGCGATGATGTACCGCTGGGGCGAGGAGAACCTGATCCGCCGCTTCGGCGGCTGCGAGCTGTGGCGCACCCGCGACGGCATCCTCTGGGAGCCGGTCACGCGCAACGGCTTCGGCAACAAGTACAACTGGGGCATCCGCAATCTCGTGTCGACGCCGCACGGCCTGTTCGTCGGCACCGCCAATCCGTTCGGGCCGACGGTCGCGCAGCGCATCGACGGCCACCGCTGGCAGTACGTGCACAACCCGCGCGGCGGCTGCGAGGTCTGGCTCGGCCAGCCCGCGGCGGCGGAGACGCCGGCATGAGCGCGGCGCCGCTGTTCGTCGTCGCCGCGCCGTTCTGCGGCGCCTCGCGGCTGGCGGCCGCGCTCGGTGCGCATCCGCAGCTGTACGCCGTGCCGGAAACCAATCTGTTCGTCGCCGGCACGGTCGCCGAGCTGCTGGAGATCTTCGAGCTGAGCCAGGGCAGCGACGCCGACGGCCTGCTGCGCGCGCTCGCCGAACTGGAATTCGGCGGCGAGGGCGACGAGTCCGTCGAACGCGCGCGCCAGTGGCTGGCGGCGCGCGCCGACTGGCCGACGCCGTGCGTGCTGGAGCATCTGGCGGCGCGCGTCGCGCCGCGCCGTCTGGTCGTCACCGAGACCCTGTCGGCGCTGCGGCCGCTCGACCTCGATCGCCTGTGCCGTGCCTTCCCGCAGGCCGCCGCGATCCAGCTCGTGCGTCATCCGTGGAGCCACGGCGCGCTGTTCGCCGCCTGGCTCGCCGACCGACTGTTCGTCGCCGCCGATTACCGCGACCACAGCCGCGATCTGGCGCCGATCGACCCGCAGCTCGCCTGGCTGCGTGTCAACGGCAATGTCGAGCGCGTGCTGGCGCCCGTCTACGGCGAGCGCCTGCTGCGCGTACGCGACGAGGATTTTCGCGGCGAGCGTCTGGCGACGCTGGCAGCGATCGCCCGCCACGCCGGCGTCGCCGCCGATGCGCTGACGGTTTCCGCCCTGCAGCCGCAGGCCTGGACCTTCCACGGCTACGGCCCGCCGGCCGCGCCCTACGGTCTCGACGCCGAGCTGCTCGAGGATCTGGTGCCGGACGATGCCTCGGCCCGCCTCGACGGGCCGCTGCCGTGGCGCGGCGACGGCGTCGCGTTCGCCGCCGAGGTCGTCGCGAGTGCGCGCGCCTGCGGCTACGGGCCAGAAGAAAATCCGTCTTCGCAGAATCCGGCCTAGAAGAATCCGGCTCGAAAAATCCGGCTCGAAGAATCCGGCGTAGAAGAATCCGGCCGTGAGAAGCCGCCGCCGGTCCGGGCTCCGGTAGTAAAAATCGCTGGGTCCGGCGCGCCGTCACGAGCCTGTCGGCTGGCGCCCGTACACTGCGGCGCAGGCGGCCTACGGGGGCGGGCGGCGTGTTGCGGCGTGCGCTCCGGGCCGCGCCCACCCGCTCTCGGATTCCTCGCATGGCCCCGCCGCTCGACCGTCGTCATTTCCTCAAGGGCGCCGCGGCGCTCGGTGCCGCGCCGCTGATCGGCGGACTGCAGGCCTGCGGCGGCAGCGACGCCGCGCCGGCGTCCGGCAACCTCGACGAAAGCGCCGGGTTTGACTATCCGCTGGCGCTGCCGCTGCCGTTCGCGCACGGCGTCGCCAGCGGCGATCCGCTGCGCGACCGCGTCATCATCTGGACGCGCATCACCGAGACCACGCCGTCGGCCGACGAGATCGCGGTGCGCTGGGAGGTGTCGGAGACGCCGGACTTCGCGCGCGTGCTGCGTTCCGGCACGCAGCGCACGAACGCGGCGCGCGACTGGACGGTGAAGGTCGACGTCACGCAGCTGGCGCCGGCGAGCAGCTACTACTATCGCTTTCACGCCTTCGGCCGGACCTCGATCACCGGCCGCACGCGCACCGCGCCGGATACCGCGGTCGATTCGCTGCGCATCGCCGTGCTGTCGTGCTCCAGCTACTGGTCGAGCTGGTGGAGCGGCCTCGGCCATCTCGCCGACCGCAACGACCTCGATCTGGTGATCCACTGCGGCGACTACATCTACGACTTCGTCGATCAGGACGAGGAAGTGCGCGCGCGCAAGGACGCCAAGGATACGGCGCTGCCGGACTACCGCGACTGGCTGAACATCGACGAACTGCGCCGCCGCTACGCGCTGTGGCGCTCGGACCCCAACAATCTGCGCGCGCACCAGCAGCATCCGTGGTTCATCGTCTGGGACAACCACGATCTCGACGAGGACTACGGCAACGAGCTGGCGACGCCGTTCGACGGCCAGCAGAGCACGACCACGCTGGCGCAGACCACGCAGGTGTTCTGGGAGTGGACGCCGTCGCGGCCGGTCAAAGCCGGCGGCTCCGGCGAATTCATCCTCGTCGACGACGGCTCGTATCCGGCGCCCGAGGACAGCCAGCTCGTCTGGCGGCGCCTGCCGTACGGGCCGCTGCTCGACGTGTTCGGCGTCGATACGCAGATCGGCCTGCCCGGCCACGGCCTGACGATGGACGCCTCGCACCTGCCGTCCGGTAACAGCCTGATGGGGCGCACGCAGTTCGAGTGGCTGACGCAGTCGATGCGCGCCTCGGCGGAGGGCGGCGTCACCTGGCGTCTGGTCAACAACCAGACCTGGCTGGCGCCGGCCGACGTGCCGGATCTGGTCGAGGGCCTGCCGCCGCTGCCGAAGATCGGCATCAGCCGCTGGACCGACTATCCGGAGGAACGCGCCGCGTTGCTGCAGAACCTGCGCGGCGACAATGGCGCCGGCTCGCGCGTGCGCAATAACATCGTCGTGTCCGGCGACGCGCACGGCAATCTCGCTTCGGACCTGATCGAGAGCACCGCCCTGCTCAGCGCCTACATTTCCGGCCTGCCGGTGCCGAACCCGCGCTCGGGTTCGACGGCGGCGAACGTGCTCGCCGGCTTCGGCCGCGCGACCACCGGCAACCTCGGGCCGCTGAACCTGCGCGACGCCTCGGTCGGCGTCGAGTTCGCGCCGACGTCGATGGGCCGCGGCGGCGGCGACGAACTGCTCGCCAACGCCCTCCAACTCGAACCCGGCTCGGCGGCGACGGTCGCCGGCACGCGCCTGCTCGAACTGGCGCTGATCTCGCTGAACAAGAACATCCAGTTCATCGAATGGGTCGACCACGGCTACGGCATCGTGCACCTGACGGCGGACCGCGCCGTGTTCGAATACTGGTGGCAGGACAAGCTGACGCCGGGCTCGCCCGACGTGCTTGGCCGGCAGATGATCGCCTGGGCGCAGACCGACAGCAGCGGCCTGGTCGCGCGCTTCCAGGACCAGATCGACGACGTCGCTGCGCACGGGCTCGCGGTCGCGCCGACGAGCGGCACGCGCGTCGCCGAGCCGGCGCCGCTGACGCAAACCCTGGCGCCGCGCTGAAGGCGCGCGTGCGAAGCCCGATCGCTCTGCGAAGCGCGCCGCCGCGACGCGCGCGGCCTGATGCCGCGCGTTGCGCGGCGCCGCTGCCGCAGCTTCTACTGGAAGGCGGTTCCGAGGCGGTCCGGCGCCAGCGTGTCGCCGAGCGCGAGATCGCCGTAGGCAGCGAAGTGCGCGTTGTCGCGGCCGAGGTCCGGGCCGCGCCAGCGCAGCACGCCGCCGCCGCGGCGCATGCGGAACGGAAAGCCGGGCAGGCGGATGCCGTCGACGCTCTGGAACCACTGCCGCGCCGCGAGCTGCGGATCGACGGCGAGGTCGCGCGCGTTGCAGACCAGGCCGGCGGCGATGCCGGCCGCCTGCAGGCCCCGCATCGCTTCGTCGGCCTCGTGCTCGCGCGTCCACGCGGCGATGCGGGCGTCGAGTTCGTCGTGCGCGGCGCGGCGCTGTTCGACGCTGGCGTAGCGCGGGTCTTCGGCGAGCGCCGGGCCGCCGACGATGAGCGCGAGGCGCCGCCACTGCGCGTCGTCGGCGACGCTCAGCGTCAGCCAGCGGTCGCTGCCGGCGGCCGCATAGCAGCCCTGCGGCGCGTGGCGCGCGTGGCGGTTGCCGAGCACCGGCGGCTCGCGGCCGCTGGCCGAGGCCTGCGCGAAGAACTCGCCGACCGTCCAGCAGCAGGTTTCGGTTTCCGACAGGTCGATCCACTGGCCGCTGCCGCCGCGCGCGCGGTGCAGCAGCGCGGTCAGCGCCGCGCAGCTGCCGAAGATGCCGTTGAGCACGTCCATCTCGCGCACGCGGAACGCCGGACCGGACGCGTCGTAGCCGGTCAGCGCCTGCAGGCCGCTGATCGCCTCGATGGTGCCGCCGTAGCCGGCGAAGCGCGCGTACGGGCCGTCGGCGCCGAAGGCCGACATCGAGACCATGACGATCCGCGGGTTGATCGCGCGCAGCGCCTCGTAGCCGAGGCCGAGCTTGTCCATCACGCCCGGCCGCGAGTTCTCGAGGACCAGATCGCTGTCGGCGGCCAGGCGCTTGCAGAACGCCAGATGGTCCGGGCGCTCCAGATCGAGCGTCAGCGAGCGCTTGTTGCGGTGCAGCTGCCAGAAGCGCGCGAAGTCATTGACCTTCGCCGGATAGCCGCCGCGCATGCCGTCGAGGCGCTTCGGGTATTCGACCTTGATGACTTCGGCGCCGTAGTCGGCGAGCACCCGCGCCGCGTGCGGGCCGGCCCAGTCGTGCGTGAAGTCGAGCACGCGCAGGCCGGCGAGCGGCGTGTCGACCCGCTCGCCGTTGGCGGCCGCTGCGGCCGCGCTGCGCGGAGGCGCGTCGTCGTCATCGTTCCAGCGCGTGGCGGTGCCGCGGAACGGCGCGCCGGGCACGCGGCAGGCGCGGCCGTCCGGCAGCGTCGCGTCGACGAAGAACTGCCGCGCCACGTTCTGCGGGTCCTGCAGGGCGTCGAGCATCGTCGCCAGATACGACCAGGCCAGGCCGCAGCGCTGGCCGGCGAGGAAGATCTCGCGCTTGTCGTGCGCTTCGAGCCAGGGCCGCAGCAGCGCCTCGAACTGCTTGCGCTCCTTGATGCGCTGGTCCATGCGCGCATAGCGCTCGATCTCGGCGTTGCCGAACAGCGCCGCGGCCTTGCTCCAGTTGCGGATCGGCCCGCCGATGATCGCCGCCTCGCCGTCGGCGCAGCGGTAGGTGCGCCACGGCACCATGTTGTGCTCGTCGCCGTTGCGGCGCGGGATGTTGCCGGCGTGCAGGTGCTCGGCGATCGCGTTCTCGTAGTTCTCCATCGCCGCTTCGCGGATCGACAGGTCGATGAAGTCGCCGAGGCCGTCGCGCTCGCGGCGCAGCAGGGCCATGACGCTGGCGATGTAGGCGTAGAGGCCGGCCGTGACCTGGGCGATCTTCGGCTGCGCGTTGAGCGGCTCGCGCGTGCCGTCGCCGGTGCTCGTCATCAGGCCGCTCATCGCGTACAGCGTGATGTCCTCGGCGGCGTGGTCGCGGTACGGCCCGTCGAGGCCGAACGGCGTGATGCGGCAGACGATCAGGCGCGGATGGCTCGCGGTCAGCGTCTCCGGCTCGGCCGGGCAGGGGCCGGCGTCGGCAGCCGCGCGCGCGTCGATCAGCACGTCGGTCTGCTGCAGCAGGCGCGCCCAGGCCTGGGCGGCGTCGGCCGCCGACCAGTCGAACGGCAGGCGCCCGCGCTCGACCTCGTACCAGGCCATTTCTTCGCCGCTGTAGTCGGGCGTCGCCGCATCGGCCGGCACCACGCTGTGCACTTCGGCGCCGAAGCCGGCGAGCAGCTTGGTGCAGTAGGCCGCGCCGAGGCCGTCGCCGATGCGCAACACGCGAATCCCGCCGAGTGACTTCATGGTCGTACGCTCCTTGTCTTTTCTTTTTCCTGCTGCGGTCGCGCGTCGCGCGCCGGCGGCGATGCCGCGCCCGGTCCGGGCGCGGCCGGCGCCGCGTAATACGTCGCCAGCATGTCGCGCAGCCGCGCGGGCGCGAAGCGCGCCTCGATCGCCTGCCGCGCGTTGCGGCCGATGCGCTCGCGCAGCGCGGGGTCGTCGCGCAGGCGGCGCAGAATCTCGATCGCCTCGCGCTGTTCGTCGAACACGAAACCGGTCTGCCCGTGCACGATGTGGTCGGCGTGACCGGCGAAGCGGTGGCAGACGACCGGCAGGCCGCAGGCCATCGCTTCCCAGACCACGCGCGCGGCCGGGTCGTAGAACGTGCCGGTGCGGTAGAAGAACACGTCGAGCCCGCGCAGGAAGCCGGCGACCTCGACCTCGCCTTCCGGGCGCAGGCGGATCGCCGGGTGCGGCGCGACCAGCGGCGCCAGGCTGCGCGCGCCGAGCAGGTCGAACTCGATGCTCTCGCGCGACAGCAGCGCGTAAAGCTCGGGATCGTAGAGGGCGTGATGCTTGTCGAGCGCGTCGCGGCTGCAGCGCCCGACGCGCAGGCGTCCGGCGACCGCCGCCGGGCGCGCCGGTTCGGGCGCGAAGCGCTGCAGGTCGATCGGCGACAGATGGATGTCGCCGTCGACGCCGTGCGTGCGCCGTTGCAGCTCGCAGGTGTAGACGAAGCGCACCGCCGGACAGATGCGCCGGTACAGCGGCAGGAAGTTCGCGAAGCGCTGCGGCTCCATGGTGTTGACGACCACCGTCAGCTGCCGCGGCCGTGTCAGGCGCAGCAGGCGGCTCGGCTTCCAGAACGTGCCGACGAAGACGAAGCTGCCGTCGAGGCCGAGGTGCCAAGGCAGGAACAGGCGGATGCCGTGCCGGCGGCGGAACGCGGCGCGCGAGCGCGACGAGGTCGCCCACAGCTGCGCGTCGGCGCCGCACAGCTCGCGCAGCTGCCGCGTGATTTCGAGCGCGCGCATTTCCGAGCCGCCGACTTCGGTGGCGTACGGAAAGAACACGTGCACGCGGGGGCGCTCGGCGACATCCGTCATCGGCGGCGCTCCGGCGCGCGGGCGGTCGGCGGCTTCCGGCGGGGCCGGACGGCGGCGGTCGATGACGGCATGCGGGTGTCCGGGCGCAGGCTCAGGCCACCGCGCGCTGCGGTTCGAGGAAGGCCATCAGCTCGTCGATCACGCGGCGCGCCTGGCTGACCGGGAAGAAATGGCCGGCGTTGGCGACGCTGAGGTAGCGCGCCTGCGGCAGCAGCTGGGCGAGCTGGCGGCCGGAGATCTCGCAGCGCGAGTGCTGCGCGTACATCAGCAGCACCGGCATCGGCAGCGCCGCGATCGCCTCGCGGCTCGCGCCCGGCTGGTTGAACTCGGCCGGCGCCGCGGTGCCGTCGAGCAGGCGCAGCCATTGCTGCGCGGCACGCAGTGCGCCGCGGCCCTCGCCGAACGGCGTGAACTCGTCGCGCGCGTCGTTGACGGTGCCGGCCGCGCGCAGGCGCGCCGCCGCTTCGAGGAAGCGCAGACCGACCTGGGTTTCGCTTTCCCAGTCGTAGCCGAAGGCGGCGCTGCTGCGTGCCGCGACTTCGCGTTCGAACGCCGACAGCTCGGTGACGTCGTGCAGGCGCATTTCCGGCTGCAGGCGGTTGACGCGCGTGTCGAGCAGGCCGAGATGGCTGAAGCGCCGCGGTGCCGCGACTGCGGCTTCCAGCGCGCAGGCGCCGCCGAAGCTGTGGCCGACCAGCGCCGCGCGCTCGATGCCGGCCTGATCCATCAGCTCGACGATGCCGTGGCCGAGCGCCGTCGCCGAATAGCCCTGCGGCGGCATCGCGCTGTAGCCGTGGCCCGGCAGGTCGAACAGGGTGACGCGGAAACGGTCGCGCAGGCCGCTGGCGACGCCGCCGTACCAGAACGCGCGATTGGTCGCGAGCCCGTGCACGAGCACGAGGTCGGGGCCTTCGCCCATCTGCTGCCAGGCGATCTCGGCGCCGTTGATCGTCGCGCTGGGCATCGGTTCGCGCCTATTTGACGTAGGCGACGAGGAAGTCGGCGAGCTGGCCGAGCGCGAGGTCGTCGACGTAGCGACCGTCCTTCATCAGCAGCTTGTCGAACGGCGTCTTGAACAGGCCGAGGTCTTCCTCGATCGCGACGATGAACTGGATGATGTCGATCGACTCGAAGCCGAGGTCGCCGAGCAGCTTGGTGTCGCGCCCGTACTCGCCCTCGAACTCGTTATCCCAGTCCTGCGTGAAGTCTTGGAGAGTGGTGATCAGCTTGCTCAGGATCTCGTCGCTGGTGGCCATGGGGATCTAGTCGGTCTTTGAAGTACAGAGGTTCGGAAAGTTGTTCGATGCGAAAGCCGCCGCCGCGGCGCTCGACGCGATAGGTGTCGGGGCGCAGTTCCGGCAGGCGGCCGTCGGCGGCGCGTTCTTCGAGGAAATCGAGCGCCGCCTCGACCTTCGCGAAGTCGATGTCGCGCTTGTACGGCGCCAGATCGTAGCGCCACCACTGCAGCTTGAGGAGGCGCTCGACGGTGCGCTCGGCGAAGCGCATGCGGATCACGCGCGCCGGACTGCCGGCGACGATCGCGAACGGCGGCACGTCACGCGTCACGACGCTGCCGGCGCCGACCACGGCACCGGCGCCGACCGTGAGGCCGCGGCGCACGACGGTGCCGGCGCACAGATACGCTTCGTGGCCGATGTAAGTCTCGCTCGGCACGCTGTCGACGTACGAAGGCTCGTCGCTGTCGTCCGGGGCGAGCCGGGCGAAGTCCGGCAGCTGGTAGAGGTTCGGCATGTACTGCGGCCGCGTGAACGCGAACGGGTGCGAGCTGAACCAGTCGAGCGGGTGCTCCGGCGCGCCGACGATCACCGACTCGGCGATCTGCACGAAGCGGCCGAAGTGGGTGCGATAGGCGCTCGTCACGCCGGCCGTATTGAAGTACGTGAACGCGCCGACCGTGCAGCTTTTCAGCCGGTGCGTGTACACGTAGGCCGGCCGTTCGTAGACCAGCCCGCCGATCAGGTGCCCCGTGGGGCTCGCGATCAGGCCTCGTTCCTTGAGTTCCGCGATGGCTTCCGCCGTCAATCCGTTCATGCGTCCCCGATCTGCTGTCGTCCGGCGGCGCCGCGGTCGTGGCCGCGGGCTCGCCCCTGAGGTTCGCGTCCACCGTCCGGATCGCGCGTTCCTCCGCGCGCGGTCCGGACGGACCCGTGTCATGCCGCCCGGCTCATTCCATGTAGCCGAGCATTTGCAGCTGCTCGATCATCTTCTGCTTTTCGCCGGCGTCGAGGTCGTCGGTCTTCTCGCCCTCGCGCTCCAGGCGCGTCTTGGCGCCCTTCTTGACCGGATGCTCGGCCCACCATTCGGGCGTGAAGAACGAGGCCGGCACTTCGCCTTCGAGATCGGACGGGATCGAGGTGCCGAGGCTGTAGAGCAGCGTCGAAGTGACGTCGACGATCTGGCGGCGCTCGACCATGCCGGCCTTGGCGATGCCCTTGCCGTAGGCGACGAAGATGCCGTCCGGGTGGTGCGTGCCGGCGGCGTGCGGGCGCTGCACGACGACCGGTTTCAGGTTGCGGATCGACACGAAGCCGCTGTCGCGCAGTACCAGCGTCAGATCGCAGGCGCGCTCCATGTGCGGGCCCGGGAACCATTCGTCGCGCTTGAGCACGTCGACAACGACCGGCTCGCCGAATTCGTTGCGCAGCTTCTTGAGGTCGGCGATCAGCTTCTCGCGGAAGGCCTCGTACTGCTCGGGCGGCACGCCGTGGTCGCCCGGCTTCTCGGCGACGCGGATGTGGATGCCGTTCGACGAAGGTGTGCGGCAGTAGGCCGTGGTGCCGCTCCAGTCGAGATTCGCGAAGTTGGCGGCCTCGCGGCGCAGCGCCATCTCCGAGCCGTCGGACTGCGCCCACTTCAGATAGCCCAGCTCTTCGAGGTAGGCGTTGATGCGCAGCACTTCGGTCGAGGCCGTGAAGCCGTGGTCGGAGGCGAAGAAGACCTGCGCGTCCGGGCCGGCCAGCGTCACCAGCGTTTCGATGTAGCGGTCGAGGTTGCGGAAGTACTCCAGCACGACCTCGCGCATCTGCTGGTCGTGCGCGCTCGGCTCGGCCTTCAGCAGCTCGGGGTCCAGCCACGGCCAGGCCTGGTGCTGGATCTTGTCGGTGCCGTCGAACATCACCGCCATCAGGTCCGGCGCGTCCTCGCGCAGCACGTACTCGGCGATGCGGAACCACTGCTCCTCGCGCGGCAGGTGGTAGCGCACCCACTTGTGCGTCTCCTCCGGCGACAGCGAGTCCATCGCCTGCTGCTCGTTCTCGAAGTCCCAGGCCAGCTCCTTCGGATCGAAGCCGGCGACGTCGTTCTTGAGGCGCTCGAACAGCTCGCGCGGATGCGTGTTGCGGCGCAGGTGCTTGGCCGACGTGAAGCCGGGGATCACGGCGCCGTTGATGTTCTTCGGCGGCGGTGCGGTCAGCGGAAAGTTCAGCGCCGCGCAGCTCATCTTCTTGCGGCTGACCATCGACCAGATCATTTCGCTGTCGACGTCGCGCGAGTCGTACAGCGTCCAGTAGACCTCGCCGCCCTTGTCCTCGGCGCGGATGAAGTCGAACACGCCGTGCACGCCGGGACCCTTGCCGGTCATCAGCGAGGTCCAGGCCGGCGGCGTCAGCGGGTTCGGCGTCGAGCGCAGCTTGGCGCGCACGCCGTTGTCGAGGATCGTCTTCATGAACGGCATCGTCACGCCGACGCCGGGCAGATCCTTCGTCATCTCGTCGAGCACGGTGAAGGTGCAGCCGTCGAGGCCGATGAACAGGGTCTTGGTCTTGCGGGGAAGTGCGGCGTTCATGTCGGTTCCTGCAAACTGGATGCGGACGGTTTGGTAATGAGGTTCAGGCGAGACAGAGCGCGAACACTTCGCGCCCCTCGATGAAGTGGATCATGACGGCGTAACGCTGGCCGCCGTGTTCGACGTCGGCGCCGGCGATCGTCGCATCGCCGGCGTAGCGAATCACGTGCCAGTCCTGCGGGCGGCCCTGCAGGCCGAGGCCGGATGCCTTGGCGGCGGCCTCCTTGGCGCTCCACAGGGCGGCGATCGCGCGTGCCCGCGCCGCGCCGGTCTGGGCGGCGATCAGGGTCTGCTCGGCAGCGTTCAGCGCGCCGCGCGCGACGGCTTCGAGGTCGATGCCGTCGAGGCGCTGGTAGTCGATGCCGAGGCGCGCGCCGGGCGGCGCGACGGCGGCGACGCCCCAGCGGCGGCTGTGGCTGATCGACACCGCCGGCGTCGGGCCGGGGTGCGCGCCGATGCGCAGCTGCGGCGCGCCGGCCGCGTCGCTGGCGACGTGCACGTCGGCGGCGGCGAGCGCCAGCGGCAGCGCGGCCAGCCACTGGCGCGCGGCGTCCTTGGCGGCGACGCGGCCCATCAGCCATTCCTCGCGGCGCGGGCCGCTGGCCGGCAGCGCGTAGAAGGTCTTCAGCTCGGCGGCGTCGAGCACCATGTGCGCGAGCACGCGCTTCCAGATCGCGAAGCCCTGGTCGAGGAAGCCCTCGTCGAACGGTTCGAGGCGGCGGGCGACGACGCCCGGCGGCAGCAGGCCTTCGAGCAGCGGCTCGGACAGCATGCGCGCCGGCGGATCGAGGCGGTAATGCAGGAAGCGCTGCGGCGTCGGGAACTTGCGGTCTTCCCAGTCGTCGGCGCGCATCAGCACGCGGCCCTGCGCGTCGGCGACGTCGAAGTCGGCGGCGACGATCGTCTCGCCGACCAGGCGCACGTCACCGCGGCAGCGCACGCGCGTGCCGGCCGGCGGCGGCGGCGCGTACAGCGTGAAGCGGCCGAGGCGGAACGGGAAGCAGTTGTAGGCCCAGGCGAACTTCTCGGTGACCCAGTACGCGGCGAGCGCGCCGACCGCGTCGAGGATCGCGGCGTCGTACTCGAAGCGCGGCGCCGTCGTGAAGTCGAAGTAGTCGTGCGTGGCGATCGCCTCGACGTCGGCCTCGATCGAGCGCTCGCCCCAGCGCGCGATGTGCTTGACGCCCTGCAGGCGCGGGCCGTGGAACATGCCGCGGCTGTAGATCTCGCCGTCCGGATTGGCGCGCGCCGGGTGGGCGTCGGCCGAGGCCCAGGGCCGCATCGGCGGCGGCGGCGGATAGTGCGTGGCGAGCAGCACGGTGGTTTCGAACACCAGCGTGCCGCCCGGCGGCCCGCCGCTCTTGCCGAGGGCAAAGATGCGGCCGGCGACACGCTCGTGGCCGTCGCGCGCGGCTTCGCGTTCGACGACCAGGCGCACGTCGAGCACCTCGCCGTCGAGGGCCAGCCAGCGGCTGCCGCGCGACTCCTCGAAGCCGGTGACGACCAGCTCGTCGCGGCCGAGCAGCTGGACCGCGGCTTCGGCCAGCATCTCCATGCTGAAGGTGAACGGCACCACGGTCAGCGGCAGCAGGCCGGCGTCGCGCCGGCTCGGCGTGCCGCCGATCGCGTGATCCTGCAGGAACAGATCGTGGTGATGGTCGAGCGTGCGTTCGCAGACCAGCTTCTGCGCGCTCTGCTCGACGATGCGGCCGAGCATCGGCAGGCGCCGCGGCGCGCCGGCCGGCGCTGCGCCGGCCGCCGCCGGCATGGCCGGCGGACCGGGCATCGTCAGCGGCGGCAGCGGCGCGGTGCCGGTCATCGCCGCCAGCACCCGCGACTGGCTGTCGAGAAAGTCCTGCATCAGCGAGAAATGCGTGCGCAGCAGCTCGCTGCGCGGATCGGCGGCGGCTTCGGCGACCGCGACGGCCGGCGCCGCTTCCGGGCGCTTCAGCGGCACGACTTTGGGATGCGCCGGATCGGCGGCGGCAGCCGGCGCGGCCGGCGTGGCCTGCAGCTGGCGCCGCAGCGGTGCCCAGTCGGCCGGCAGGCTCAGCTCCGGCATCTGCAGCGAGATCGTGATGCCGCGGCGGCCGGCGGCGCGCGGCGCCGCCATCAGGTCGAGCGTGTCGATGTCGCGATGCGCGTACAGCGCCGCCGGTTCGAAGGCGACGCCGGCGGCGTAGAGCTGCGCCAGCGCGTGATGCAGCTGCGTGACGCCGTGGCGGCGGCGGCTGTTGGTGGCGACCGCGACGACGTCGTCGTGCGCGCGCAGCGTGTCGGACGCGAACGAGGTCAGGTTGCCGCTCGGGCCGACCTCGACGAACACGCGATAGCCGTCTTCGTAGAGCCGCTGCAGGGTCTCGGTGAAGCGCACCGGGTTTTCCCACTGCTGGGCGGCGAGTTCGCGGATCGCGTCGCCCTCGGCCGGGAAGCGGCCGACCGCGCGTGCGCTGTACAGCGTGCAGCGGCCGGGACCGAAGTCCAGCGACTTGAAGTACTCGCGCAGCGCGTCGGCGAACGGCTTGAACAGCGGCGTGTGATAGGCGCGGCCGAACGGCAGCGCCACGCAGATGACGCCTTCGGCGGACAGCTTTTCGCGCAGCGCCTCGGCGGCGGCCGGCGGCCCGAACAGCACCAGTTGGTTCGGGCAGTTGTCCATCGCCACGATCATCTCGCCGGGGTCCTTCAGCAGCGCTTCGCGCAGCGGCGCCTTCAGCGCGCCGAGCGTCAGCAGCGTGCCCTCGGCGATGCGGCCTTCGGCTTCGAGACGGCGCGACAGATCGTTGAGCGTGCGAATCGATTCGGCGATTTCCTCGCGGCGCTCGGTGCGGCGCACGCGGCTGACGGTCAGCGCGGTGTTCTCGCCGGTGCTGTGGCCGAGCATCGCGTCCGGCGCGAAGTCCATGGCGTCGAGCAGGGCCTGCAGGCCGAGCGCGGCCGAGAACACGCTCTCGGCGGCAACGTCCATGCCGTAGAGGCGTTCTTCGAGCGCCTTGCGGGCTTCGTCGTCGAGGCCGGTCGGTGCCGGGAACACGATCGGCGCGCGCGCCGGCATGCCGCTGGCGAGCCCGGTCGACTCCATGAAGTCGAAGGCCTCGCGCACCTGCGGGAAGTGCAGCGCGAGGTCGGCCAGCATGTTCGGGTACTGCGCGCCTTCGCCGGGGTAGAGGAAGCAGAGCTTGCCCGGCGCGTCGCCGCGGCCGTAGAACACGCCGCCGCGCGTCTTGTACGGCCTGGCGTCGGCGCGCTGCAGTTTCTCCTGCGCCTGCTCGAGCTTCTTGACGAGATCGGCTTCGCTGTCGGCGACGATCGCCAGACGATGCGAGCCGCGCGCGAGGCTGGCGCTGGCGCGCGCGACTTCGGCGAGCGTCGCCGCCCGCGGCGCGCGCAGGTGCAGCAGCGTCTGCTCGATCTTGGTGAGCAGCGCCGGCACCGTGTCGCCGCCGAGCGTGACCAGCTCCGACGGCGTCGGCCGGTGCAGCACGCCGACCTGGGTGCGGCGGCGTTCGCGATGCTCTTCGAGGATCACGTGCGCGTTGATGCCGCCGAAGCCGAAGGCGTTGGCGGCGGCGCGGCGTGGATGCGCGGCGCCATGCACCCAGGGCCGCGCCTCGTTGTTGATGTAGAACGGCGTCTCGTCGAGATGCAGATTCGGATCGGGCTCCGCGCAGATCATCGGCGGCAGCACCTTGTGGTGCAGCGCCAGCGCGGTCTTGATCAGCGAGGCGCTGCCGGATGCCGGCAGGCAGTGCGCGATCATCGACTTCACCGAGCCGACCGCGATCTGCGCGCCGCGGCCGCGCGCGCCATAGATATGGCGCATGGTCTCGATCTCGGTGCGGTCGCCGATCTCGGTGCCGGTGCCGTGCGCCTCGATCAGGTCGATCGTCAGCGGGTCGATGCCGGAGCTTTCGTAGGCGCGCTGCAGCGCCAGCACCTGGCCTTCGAGGCGCGGCGAGAGCAGGCCCTTGGCGCGGCCGTCGGACGAGGTGCCGACGCCCTTGATGACGGCGTAGATGCGGTCGCCCGCGGCCTCGGCGTCGGCGAGGCGCTTGAGCACCAGCATGCCGACGCCCTCGCCGAGCAGGATGCCGTTGGCGCCCTTCTGGAACGGCCGGATGTCGCCGTGCGACAGCGCCTGGATCTGGCAGAACTGGATGTACAGCTGCGGCGGCGTCTGCGAATGCACGCCGCCGGTGATCATCAGGTCGCAGCGGCCGGTGACCAGCTCGCGGACCGCGGCGTCGAGCGCGATCAGGCTCGACGAGCAGGCGGCGTCGACGATGAAGTTCGGCCCCATCATGTTGAGGCGGTTGGCGATCAGGCCGGCGATCACGTTCGGCGTCAGCACGCCGACCATGTCGGCGTTGTAGACCGGCAGCTGCCTGCGGAAGTGATCGTGCAGCTCGCGCAGCTCGGCTTCCGACAGGTCCGGCCGCAGGCCGCGCGCGAGCGCGATCGCCTGGTCGGCGAACAGGCCGCGCGCCAGCACGCTGGCCATGCCGCGGTTGCCGTAGGTGCCGCGGCCGATGACGACGCCGGCGCGCTGCGGATCGAACGGCTTGCGCTGTGCGCCGTAGCCGGCGTCGGCGAGCGCGTCGCGCGCGTACTTGAGGGCGATCAGGTGATCGGGGTCGCCGCCCTCGGCGAGGCTCGGCAGCACGCCGAACTCGACCGGATCGACGACGATGCTGTCGTGCAGGAAGCCGCCGCGCGTCGTGTAGATGCGGTCGTTGGTCTTCGCGTCGGGATCGAAGTACGGCCCGGTCCAGCGCGGCCCGGCGTCGCTGACGGCATCGACCTTGTCGAGGATGTTCTGCCAGTAGCGGCGGGCATCGGTGGCGCCGGCGTAGGCGCCGGCGAGTCCGACGATGGCGATGTCGACCGGCTGGCTCACGGGCGTGCTCCGCGCGGGCCCGCGCTCGTGGGCTGCCGGCGACGGGCGGCGGTCGCGGCGGGCATCGGCGCGTTCAAGCGATCAGCCCCGAGACGAAGTCGCGATGGTTCGGCGCGAGCTTGTTGAGGCCGGCGCTCATCGTGCTGGTGCCGTCGACGATGGCGATGCGCACGCGGCCCTGCGCGTCGATGATGTCGGCGTCGTAGGCGATCGCGTGCTCGTGCGGCGCTGGCTTGAGGCGCATCACCAGCTTCAGCGGGCCGGACAGCGGTTCGCGGCCGTAGCGCGACACGCTGCCGAAGCCGGCCGGCAGCGCGCCCTTGTCCTGCTGCACGCGCGCCCAGACGAAGGCCAGCTGCGGCGGCACGTCCATCAGGCCCATGTCGAACACCCAGCGGCCACCGGCGGCGCCGACGAAGCCCTCGATCGGCGAGGGTTTGACGGCGACGGCGATGCCGCCGCCGTGCAGCTTGTCGATGCGCTCGATCAGGCGGAAGCGCGGACCGTGGAACAGATGCTCGCGATAGGCGTCGGCGGCCTCGATGGCGATGCCTTCGCCCGGCAGCACCGGTGCCTGCGCCAGCGTCGCTTCCGGCAGCTCCTGCAGCAGCACCGCGGTGGCGCGGTAGAACGGCAGCTTGCGCTGCGGGTCGATGATCTCGACCGTCACCGTCTGGCCGTGCAGATCGGAGTGCGAGGACGCCCGCGCGCGCAGCTGCACGGCGCGCGAACCGCCTTCGAGCACGATGCCGTTCATCTGCCGCACGTCGCGCATGCCGACCACGTGCCAGCCCGGCCACGCGGCGCCGACGAACTGCGCCATGTACTCCAGTGCGCCGGCTGCCGGCACCACGGCCTTGCCGTCCATGCAGTGGTCGATCAGGTACGGATCGCTGGCCAGCGTGAAGACGTGGTCGAGCGTCATGTTGCCGCCGGGGCCCATGCGCAGCGCGTCGCGGATCAGCGGATAGCCGCTGCCGCCGCTGCCGCTGCCGGCCGCCGGCGGCGCCGTGTCGGCGCTGGCCGGCGTCGGCCCGAACAGGCGCCACGGTCCGTAGCCGGCGACGATCTCGACGTCCTGGCGCGTGCCGTAGGCGAGCTCGTCGGCGAAGAAGCGGCGGCCGGCGGCGACCGGGATCGGTTCCATGCCCTTGTCGCGGAACGCGCGCTTGACGCCGTCGCTGGCCATGCCGGCATCCCACGGTCCCCAGTTGACGGCGAACACGCGCGTCTGCGGCCAGGCGCGCGACAGCGACCAGGCGATGCGGTTCAGCGCCTCGTTGGCGGCAGCGTAGTCGCTCTGGCCGCGGTTGCCGTAGCGGCCGGCGACCGAGGTGAAGAACGACAGCCACTTCAGCGAGTCGGCCTTGAGCTTGTGCTGCAGCACGAACACCGGATCGAGCTTGGTGCCGAACACGCGCGCGAACGATTCCGGCGTCTTGTCCTTGAGCAGCTTGTCCTCGATCACGCCGGCGCCGTGGATCACCGCGTCGATGCGGCCATGGCGCGCGTAGACCTCGTCGATCACCGCGCCGAATGCCTCGGCTTGGCGCACGTCGCAGGCGAGGTATTCGACCTCGGCGCCGCGGGCGCGCAGGCGGGCGAGGTTGGCGCGGATCTCGCGCTCGACGAGCGTGGCGGCAACGGCGCGGTCGATCTCGACCGGCTTCGGCTTCTCGCCGCGCGCGATCGCCGCTTCGAGCAGCGCCTTGCGCAGCGCCGCGGCGTCGGCCAGCGCCGCGGTCGCGGGGCTTTCGGCAGCCGGCTCGGCGGTGCGGCCGAGCAGCACGTAGCGCAGGCCCGGCACGGCCAGCTCTTCGAGAATCTCGGCGGTGATGCCGCGCGCGCCGCCGGTGACGAGCAGCACCCAGCCGGCTTCCGGCTTCAGGTTCGGTGCGAAGGCGTGCTCGGTCGCCGCCTGTTCGACGGTGACGCTGCCGTAGCGCTCGCCGCCGATCCAGCCGGCTTCCGGCTGCGGGTCGTTGGCGAGCAGCTCGGCGACCAGCTCGGTGGCGATTTCGTCGTCGCTCTGGCCGTCGAAATCGACGCTGCGGATCTGCGCGTCCGGATACTCGTGGCGCAGGCAGTTGGTCAGGCCGGTCACGCCGCCGGCGATCGGCGCGCCGCTGCCGAAGGCGTCGCGGCCCAGCGTGCCGCCGAGGCGCGTCGCGGCGATCAGGCGGATCTGCGCCAGCTGCGGTTCCAGCGCCTTGGCGGCGAGGAACAGGCTGCCGACGCAGCGCGCGCCGAGCCGCTGCCAGTCGGCGGCGCTGGCGGCTTCCTCGCCGACCAGACCGTGCAGATGCAGCACGGCGCGCGCCGGCCCGTGTTCGGCCTGCGCGCCGGCGAGCGCCGCGGCGAGGCTGTCGTCGAAGGCGTCGATGAAGACCGGCGTCAGGCCGCGCGCGGTGAGGATCGTCTGCAGCGCGGTGCGCACGCCTTCGGGGCCGCCCAGCACCACGGTCAGACCCTGCAGCTCGGCGTTGCCGGCCGCCAGGGGCATGGCCTGCGACTTGATCAGATAGCGCGGGATCGTCGTCGCCGGCGCTTCGACCGCGGCGTCGTCCGCCGGCACGGCGGCCAGCGGCGCTGCGGCACCAGCGCCGGCCGACAGCTCGGCGTAGGCGGCGACGATCGCGCTCAGGCTCTTGGCCTTGGTGAAGCGCTCCATCTCCGTCTGCATGCGCGCCGCTGCCTCGGCCGTCAGCAGTTTCTGGAACGCGCCGAGGATTTCGACGCGCTTGATCGAGTCGATGCCGAGGTCGGCTTCGAGGTCGGCGTCGAAGGCAAGCATGTCCTGCGGATAGCCGGTGCGTTCGGCGACGATCGCGAGCAGCTGCGCGGAGACGTCGAGGCTGACCGCCGCGGCCGTGGCGACCGCGACCGGCGCCGTCGCCGCCAGCGTCGCGGCCGCCGCTGCCGGCGCGCCGCTGCCGGCGATCGTGGCGAATTCGTCGAGGATCGCACGCAGGCTCTTGGCCTTGGTGAAGCGTTCCATGCGGCCCTGCATCGTCTCGGCGAGCGCGGCCGGCAGCAGCTTCTGCAGCGCACCGAGGATTTCGACGCGCTTGATCGAATCGATGCCGAGATCGGCTTCGAGGTCGGCGTCGAAGGCGAGCATGTCCTGCGGATAGCCGGTGCGCTCGGCGACGATTTCGAGCAGCGTGCGTTCGGCGTCGAAGCCGGCCGCCGGTGCGCTCACCGCCACGGCGACCGTCGTCGCGACGGCCGTCGCGACCGGGGCCGCGGCAAGTCCGCCGAGCGTGCGCGCTTCGGCGAGGATGGCGTTCAGCGACTTGGCCTTGGTGAAGCGCTCCATGCCGCCCTGCATCTGCGCGGCGGTTTCGGCCGGCAGCGCTTTCTGCAGTGCGCCGAGGATTTCGACGCGCTTGATCGAGTCGATGCCGAGGTCGGCTTCGAGATCGGCGTCGAGGGCGAGCATGTCCTGCGGATAGCCGGTGCGTTCGGCGACGATGCCGAGCAGCAGCGCCTGCAGATCGAGCGCCGGCGCGGCGACGGCGATGCTCGCAACGCTGAGCGCGAGTGCCGGCGCGGCCGCTGCGACGCCGGCCGGCGCGAAGGCGCGCGCCTCGGCGAGGATGGCGTTCAGCGACTTGGCCTTGGTGAAGCGTTCCATCGCCGCCTGCATGCCGCTGCCGGCGTCGCCGGGCAGCGCCTTCTGCAGTGCGCCGAGGATTTCGACGCGCTTGATCGAGTCGATGCCGAGGTCGGCTTCGAGATCGGCGTCGAGCGCGAGCATGTCCTGCGGATAGCCGGTGCGTTCGGCGACGATGCCGAGCAGCAGCGCCTGCAGATCGAGCGCCGGCGCGCTCGGCGTCACGGCTGCGAGCGGCGCGGCGACGGCGGCGGGGCTCACCGCGCCCGCCGCCGGCAGGAAGGGCTGGGCCTCGGCGAGGATGGCGTTCAGCGACTTGGCCTTGGTGAAGCGCTCCATCGCCGCCTGCATCGCCGTGCCGGCGTCGCCGGGCAGCGCCTTTTGCAGCGCGCCGAGGATTTCGACGCGCTTGATCGAGTCGATGCCGAGATCGGCTTCGAGATCGGCATCGAGCGCGAGCATGTCGTGCGGATAACCGGTGCGCTCGGCGACGATGTCGAGCAGCAGCTTCTTCGCATCGAAGGCGGGGGCCGCGACCGGCGCGCGGGTGACGACGGCGGGCGCGGCCGCAACCGGCGCGCTCGGCGGCGGCGCGAAGCTCGGCTGCGTCGGCGCGACGACGGGCGCCGCGACGGCGGGCGCCGGCGCCGCGACCGGCAACGCCGGCATCTGCGGCAGCGACGGCATCGCCGCCGGTGCGCCGCCGAGGAACTGCTGCATCACGCGTTCCTGCAGCGCGAGGAACTGGCGCATCGTCTGCTGGTAGGCCTGCATCGCCTCGTTGCCGAGCGCCGGCGGCAGCGCCGCCAGCCCCGGTGCCGCGAGCGGTGTGGCCGGCAGCGCGACGGGCGCGGCCGGCGGCGTGCGCGCCACGGCGAGCCGGGTGTCGCGCTCGGCCTGGGCGCGGGCGATCGCCGCGTCGGCGGCGGCCTTGTCGAGCTGCGGCTTGGCGCCGGTGCGGTACTGCGGATCGTCGAGCGGGCGCGCACAGCCGCCGCTGACCATCCAGATGTGCTTCGGCAGCGCCTCCGGCCGGGCGCGCGCCGCGAACTGCGCCGGCTCGACCGGCGCGATGTCGCGGCCTTCGAACAGGCGCGTCAGCGTCAGCGCGACGCCGGCGGCCGTCAGCTCGGCGAGGCCGAGCAGCAGGCCGCGCAGGCCGCCGCCGCTGCCGTCGAGCGAGACCGCGACGTGCGGCTTGCCGGCCAGCGTCTGCCGGGCCATGTTGCTGCAAATGCCCTTCGGGCCGAGTTCGACGAACACGCGGCTGCCGGCGGCGTACATCGCCTCGATCTCGGCGACGAACTCGACGCTGCTGAGCAGGTGCGCATCGAGCTGGCGCTGCATGTCCTGCGGCTTGGCCGGGTAGGGCTGCGCCGTGCTGTTCGAATACACCGCGAACGCCGGCTTGGCGAAGGCGGTGGCCTGGATCGCCTGCGACAGCGGCGGCTGTGCGCCGGCGACCAGCTCGGTATGGAACGCGCCGGACACCGCCAGCAGCGTCGCCCGCATGCCGGCGGCGTCGCAGGCCTTGGCGGCCGCGGCGACGGCGTCCTTGGGACCGGAGATCACGGTCTGCTCGGGCGCGTTGTGGTTGGCGACCTTGACGCCTTCATAGGGCGCGATCATCGCGGCGATCGCTTCGCGCTTGCCCTGCACCGCGGCCATGCCGCCGGGCACCGAGGACTGCGCGGCGCTGGCCATCGCCGCACCGCGAATCGCCGACAGTTTCAGGAAGTCCGTCGCGCCGAGCACGCCGGCCGCCATCAGTGCGGCGTATTCGCCGTAGCTGTGGCCGGCCGCGGCCTGTGCCGACAGGCCCAGGCGCGTCGCCAGCCGGTGATAGCCGAGCGCAAGCGCGCCGATCGCCGGCTGCGCGATGCGCGTGTCGGTCAGCTCGGCGGTCTGGCGCTGCTCGGTTTCGGAATCGAACGCGGCCGGCGGCAGGATCCGGCGCGACAGCAGGCCCGGGATTTCGTCGCGCAGCGTGCGGTCGGCAAGCTCCAGCGCCTCGCGCACCTCGTCGAAGTAGAGCGCCGCTTCGCGCCCCATGTTGACGTACTGCGCGCCCTGGCCCGGGAACAGCAGCGCGACGGCCGGCGCCTCGGCCGGCGTCGCGCGGTTGAGGCGGATGTGGGCCGGCAGCGGCTTGCTTTGCGTCAGATGCGCGAGCACCGCTTCGAAGTCGGCGGCGAGGCCCTGCAGGCTGCCGGCGACGATCGCCAGCGTCAGTGCCTGGCCGCGGCGGGCGTCGGCCTCGCGCGCCAGCGCCAGCGCCAGCTCGGCGAGCGTCAGCTTGCCTCCCTGCGTGCTCAGCGCCGGCAGCAGCTTGTCGATCGCCTGCTTGAGTGCCGCGTCGTCGGCGGCGCGTAGCACGCAGAGTTCCGACGACCAGCGGTTCGCGCCGCTGGCGGCGCTGCTGCCGCCGTTCGCCGGACGGTATTCCTCCAGCACGGCGTGGAAGTTGGTGCCGCCGAAGCCGAAGGCCGAGACGCCGCCGCGGCGCGGATGATCCGGATGCGCGATCCACGGCCGCGCGTCCTTGAGCAGGTACACCGCCGAGTTCGGGTCGGCGATCGTGTCGATCGGCTTGTCGACGCCGTAGTGCGCCGGCAGCACGCGGTGGTACAGCGACAGCGCGACCTTGATCAGGCCGGACACGCCGGCGCTGGCCTTGGTGTGGCCGATCAGCGTCTTCACCGAGCCGAGCGCGACGCTCTTGGCCGGCGCGTGTTCGTCGGCGAGCGCGCGCGTGATGGTCTGCGCTTCGGCGCGGTCGCCGACCGCGGTGCCGGTGCCGTGCGCTTCGGCCAGCGCCAGCGTCGCCGGCGAGAAGCCGGCCTTGGCGTAGGCGCGGCGCAGGGCGCGGATCTGGCCCTCGGGGCGCGGCGCGGTGAGGCCGAGCGCCTTGCCGTCGGACGAGCCGGACGCCGCCTTGATGACGGCGTAAATGCGGTCGCCGTCGCGTTCGGCGTCGGCGAGCCGTTTCATGACGATGACGGCGAGACCTTCGCTGATGGTGATGCCGTCGGCGCCCTGGTCGAAGGTCTTCGGCTGGCCGGTCGGCGACAGCGCCTGCGTCTTCGAGAAGCACAGGAAGCCGAACGGCGACTGCACGGTGTCGACGCCGCCGGCCAGCACCATCGCGCTGCGGCCCGATTCGAGTTCGTTGACGCCGATGCTGATCGCCGCGAGCGAGGACGCGCAGGCGGCGTCGACGGTGAAGTTGATGCCGCCGAAATCCATGCGATTGGCGACGCGGCCGGCGGCGACGTTGAGCAGCGAGCCGGAGAACGACTCCTCCGTCCATTCCGGCAGACGTTCCCAGACCGACGGGTCCGGGTTTTCGACGAAGCGCGGCAGCTCGGCGCGCACGCCGTACTGCAGGCCGAGGTCGCCGAGACCGCCGCCGGCGCCGAGCACGATCGAGGTGTTGGCGCGGTCGTAGCCGCCGTCGCCATAGCCGGCGTCGGCGACCGCGCGGCGCGCGACCTCCAGCGTCAGCAGCTGCATGGGATCGATCGCCTTCATCGACTTCGGCGGGATGCCGAAGCGCATCGGGTCGAAGGCGACCTCGTCGAGGAAGCCGCCCCAGCGCGAGTAGACCTTGTCGCGCGCCTTGCGGTCGCCGTCGAAATACAGCGTCCAGTCCCAGCGCGTCTTCGGCACTTCGCCGAGCGCGACATCCTTGTGCAGCACGTGATACCAGAACTCGTCGGCGCTGCCGGCCTTCGGCAGCAGCGTGCCGATGCCGATGATGGCGACGTCGGACGGCTGCGCCTTGACCGCGCGCTCGACGCGCACCGCCGACAGCGTTTCGAGCAGGCGCTGGCCGGCGTTGCAGACGTCGTCGTGCAGCGCTTCGACCTTGACCGGCTCGCGACGCAGGGTCGCGACCTGGCCGATCATGTACATGCCGTCGCTGAGCTGGCGGTCGGCGCCGATCTCGACGACCTTGCCGCTGTCGTCGCGGTTGACGCCCTTGGAGGCGATGCGCAGGCGCCCGAGGTTCAGCTCTTCGAGGATGTCGCGGATTTCCTCGGCGCTCCGGCCTTCGCGGATCAGCTGGCGGCGCTGTTCGAAGAAGTCATGCGCGAACTGCGTGTCCGCGCAGCGCGTCGAGTGGCCGGGGCCGGTTTCGAGGTTCTTGGTGCGTTCGCAGAGCAGGGCCTGCTGCTGGAAGCCCGGCACCACCGCGCCGCTCGTCACGATCTCCTCGCTGAACAGGTAGGCGGTGCCCATCAGCGCGCCGACCTTCATGCCGCGCGCCGCGAGCGGCGCCGTCATCGCGGCGACCATCGCGCCGGAGCGCGCATCGTGAATGCCGCCGGCGAACAGCAGATGCACGTCCTTGGCCTCGGCCGGCGGCACGTGCTCGAGCAGCACGTCGATCATTTCCTCCCACAGCGTGAAGCTGGCGAGCGGGCCGATGTGGCCGCCGCATTCGCGGCCCTCGAACACGAAGCGGCGCGCGCCCTGTTCGAGGTACATCTTCAGCAGCGCCGGCGCCGGCGCGTGGATGTAGGTCTTGATGCCGCGCTTCTCGAACTCTGCGGCCTGGTCCGGGCGGCCGCCGGCGATCAGTGCGAACGGTGGCTTGCACTTCCAGATCGCTTCGCACTGCTCTTCGCGCAATGCATGCGGGATGAAGCCGAGCATGCCGACGCCCCACGGCCGGTCGCCGATCGTCGCCGCCGTCTGTTCGAGCATCTCGCGCACCTGCTCGCCGCGCATCAGGGCGAGCGCGAGGAAGGGCAGCGCGCCGCCCTTGGCCACTTCGACGGCGAAGGCCGGCGAGTCGGAGACGCGCGTCATCGGCCCCTGCGCGAGCGGGAAGCGCGTGCCGTGCGAATCGGCCAGCGCGCCGTGCTCGGCGAGGAAGCGCAGCTCGGCGGCCTGATCGATCTGCTTCAGGCTTTCGCGGCGCACGGCCTGCACGAGCTTGGCGACGCTGCCGTAGCGGCGGCGGAACGTGCCGGCGAGGCCGATGCCCTGGCCGAGCGGCAGCAATGTCGAGCCGTCGGCGGACCAGGCGACGCGCGCCGCGGTCTGCTCGCGCCAGGCGTCGAGGGCCAGCAGGCCACCTTCGGACTGGCGATTGTCTTCCTCGGCCGCTTTCATCACCGCCGAGGCGGGGCGCGCATAGACGCGGCAGCTGGTGTCGAGCAATTCGCCGAGCAGCTTGGTTTCGGCGCCGTTGAGACGGCCGAGCTCGTTCTGCAGCGACATCGGCAGCGGCGATTCGGCGAGCAGCAGCAGCTGGTCGTCGTAGATCACGCCGGCGGCCCCGGCGGCGCGGCAGGCGGCGGCGGAATGCACGCCGACGCCGCCCTGCACGACCAGCGGCAGCTCCGTCCGTCCGGCCAGCTTCTGCAGCAGGATGTAGCTGGTGTATTCGCCGACCCAGCCGCCCGATTCGTGGCCGCGCGCGACGACGGCATCGCAGCCTTCGATCGCTGCGAGCTGCGCCGGATCGGTGATCTCGGCCCAGGCGCGGTCGCCGGCGCGCAGGCCGGCGTCCTTGCGCAGTTTCTTGTAGCTGTCGGTTCCGGCCAGCACCACCGTCAGCGCGCGGCCTTCCGCCTGCGCGAGCAGCTTGCGGGCGAGCTTGGCGCTGTCGGGCGTGACGCGCAGACCGATGCGCGCATCGGACGACACGCACAGCTGCACGAAGTTGCGCTGGATCAGCTCGCCGTCTCGGGCGAACTCGAGATCGAGCAGGCCGATGCCGCCGGCGCGTGCGACGGCGGCGGCGATGCCGGCGTGCGGCAAGTCGGCGGCCTGCAGGCCGATGACATCGAAGGTCTTGGCAGGGGCAATGCTCACGGGACCTCTCCAGCGTTCAGTCAGTTGCTTCGCGAAAAAATGCGCCGGGGCCAGCCGTCAGCGCTTCTTGCCTTCGAGGAACGGCACTTCGAGCACCTTCTCGTGCACGATCGGCCCGTGGCCGAAGTAGCCGTTCTCGCCGAAGCACTCGCCATGGTCGGCGGTGATGATGAAATGCGTGTTGACGGGTGCCTTGGCGATCAGCGCGTCGAGCACGCCGTCGACGTATTCGACGGTCTTGATCTGCTGCTGGTGCAGGTCGCGCATCTGCTTCTCGTCGAAGAACTGGTCTTCAGTGTCCTGGCCCAGCGTGTCATCCATGCGCTTGAACACGCCGTGCACCCCGGAGATGTGCGGCAGCGACTTCGGGTCGAGCATGTACGGATAGTGCGTTTCGCCGAGATTCAGGAAGTGGAAGCTCGGTTCGTCCTCGTCGAACTCGATCTCCTCGACCATGCCGGCGAAATCGTTGTGGTTCGACATCAGCTTGTAGTCGTCGAAGTGACGGTTCAGGTGGCTGGCCGGGTTCAGCACCGGCATCGACACGCGACCCACCGTGCGGTAGCCCTGGTCCTGCAGCACCTTCGGCAGCGACAGGTTGGGGATGAAGCTCTTGAACGACAGGCCGTCGATGCCGAGGCGATCAACCCACTTCACGAAGTCCTTCTTGTAGACCTCGGAGGCAAAAACATGCTGCGGGCTGTCGTGCGGGACCATGCCCATCAGATAGGTGTAGTGCGAAGGGCTGGTCCAGGACGCGTACGCGAAGCGGCGTTCGCCGGCGCCGATACGGTCCATGTTCGGGGTCTTGGCGGCGCTGTAGCTGTCGAAGCGGCAGCTGTCCATCACGATGAAGACGAGGTTGTGGCTCATGGCAGTCGGTCAAAGGGGAAGGGCGGCTTGGCTCCGCCATGTGTCAAGAAATAGAACGAATGGTCAAATCGGAACAGCCCTAAACGGCTGAAGGTGCGACGACGCGGCTCAGGATGGGCGGCGCAGGACGTCAGCGACGCCCGCTCGCGGTGGCAGCAGCGCATATCCCGGCTGGTCATCGTGTCTGTCATCCCCCTCAATCCGCGCGAGCGCGTACGCCCAGGCACTGGCTTTCGCCATGACCGTCTCCTCCCGTTCATGGCCTCCGGTCGTGTCGGAGCTTGGAAAGCCGGCTTACTGCTATTCCGGTCTTTCCTTATCGTTGGTAGTGCTTAGGTACCACGCGTTTGCCAACAGCAGCTATCAGAAATTTCCGGCTCTTAGCTCAGGGTTTGCAGACAGGACTTTGCGATGCGACATAAGTCGTCGGTTTGTGTAGGAAAAACGACAGCGACTGACACATTGTGACGTCATGTGCCATTCACTGACGGCTTGCAGATTTGGCCTGAAACTGGCGGCCGTTCGGTCGCCGGGGCCGAGCATCGAGCAAAATCTTTGATGGTCCCTGCAAGCGGCGTGCAAGGTCCGGCAAGGATGCGGCTCGCCAAGGGCCCCACCCGATCGGGGGGCTCAGCGCCTATGCCGGTGTCGGTACGCGTTCGGCGCGTTCGGCTGCGACGGAGAACAGGCGGCGGTCATCGAGCCGCAATGCCGTGAGGCTGCCGCCCCAGAGATAGCCGGTGTCCAGGCCGTACACGCCGTATTCGGGCCAGTGCACGGTGCCCAGCGTCGACCAGTGTCCGAAGATCAGCGTCGAGCGTCGTGTGCGGCGTCCCGGCACCGAGAACCAAGGCATCAGGCCGGCGGGCGCGTCGGAGGGGCCGCGCTTGTAGCGGTAATCGAAGTTGCCGTCGGCATCGCAGACGCGGGCGCGGGTCAGGACATTGACGATCGCGCGCAAGCGCTCGCTGCCTTGCAGCGTGTCGCGCCAGCGGCGCGGCTCGTTGCCGTACATCGTGGCGAAGAACGCACGATGGCGACGGTCGTCGCCGAGAACCGCTTCGGCCTCGCCCGCCAGCGCCAGCGTCTGCCGCTGGGTCCATTGCGGGGCCACGCCGGCGTGGATCATCAGTACGCGGTGTTCGGCGTCGCGGTAGGCGAGACGCTGGCCGCGCAGCCAGTTCAGCAGCCTTCCGGCGTCCGGGGCGCCGAGGACGGCGTCGAGGCGATCGGCCGGGTCGCCCGGCTCGCCCTTCTCTGCGAGCGCCAGCAGATGCAGATCATGATTGCCGAGCACCGTGACCGCGCGTGCGCCGAGACCGGAGACGAAGCGCAGCGTTTCCAGCGAGTCTGGCCCGCGTGCAACCAGATCGCCGGTCAGCAGCAGCCGGTCGTGGCGCCGGTTGAAGCGGACGAGGCCGAGCAGGTCCTGCAGCCCCTGGAAACAGCCTTGGATGTCGCCGATCGCGTAGGTGGCCATGGAATAATGAAAAAAGTGGAAACCGCCGGCGCCACAATACCGTGATATGTAAGAGATTTCTTACATTGGGCGTGTCGAGGCGGGATGAGCGGCGTAATTCGGCGGGACGAAGGAAATTTAACCGATGAACGGTACTGAAGGAGCCGTCAACGCGCTTTGACGGTGGAGAGGGCGAAACTCATAGTACCGCCACGGTCGGTGGTGACCGGGGAAAGCGGGACCAGGAAAGTCCCGACTTCGGGTTCAGGAAGCGGTTCTCAGGAGCGAAACCAATGTTGAACAAGATGATGAATTTTCTGCGCGACGAAGAAGGTGCGAGCGCGGTCGAGTACGGCCTGATCGTCGGCCTGATCGCGGTGGCGATCATTGCAATCCTGCTGACGACTGGGACCAATCTCAGCGCGCTGTTCAAGAAGGTCAGCGATCAGCTTTCGACCGTGGTGGGCGGCGCCGCCGCCTGACCTCTGATCATGGGGCTCTGTGGGCTTGAGAGCCGTATGACGAGGGGTATGCGACCAGGCGCCGAGATCCTACTGAGTTGACCAAGGATTTCGGCAGCTTGGTGAGCTTCCTCGGTCTCCCGGGCTTTTGAGGGATTCAAAAAGGCAATGGGGCAGGGCGGTGGCTGTGATTGCGGTCAGACGGAAGACATAGCCTCTTCTTTCGCTGGCGGTTGCCAAGGTTGGGGGCTGGCTTGTCTGGTCTTAATGAGAGCTCGGAGCCAGTGCGGGTGCCCTGCTTTGCGGTGTGTTCACGATCAGCACGCATATTGAGGACGGGTTGTAGTAGCCAAGGGATATGGCATGGTTGTCGTGGGGCTCTTAATCGTATGGACTGCCTGCATCGCGTGGTATGACTTCAGGCAGCGGCGGGTTCCTAATGTTTTGCTAATCCTGGCGGCAGTTCCGGCGCTCTTGGCATTGATCGTCAACGGCGTGGGATTGCTGGGCGAGCGTTGGGGCAGTAGCGTCGGTGGAATGGCCCTAGGTTTTGCGCTTACGATTCCGGGCTACGCTCTGCATCGCTTCGGCGCGGGCGACGTGAAGTTCGCAGCGGTGCTCGGCTTGCTGCTGGGCGTCGGACGCGGATTCGAAATGGTGCTCGGCGCGTCGATTTTGATGGGCGTTGCGGCGCTCTTCTTGCTTGCGCTGCACAGGCAGATGCAGGCTCGGTTCCCGGCGGCGCCGATGTTGGGCGCGGCCTTCGCGGTGGAAATGATGTGGGGGCCGCTCCTGATCCGGTAGCGGAAATATGGAATGAACAAGAATGATCGGCGGCAATGCAGGGGGCGCCAGACCGGCGCGGCAGCGATCGAGTTCGCCTTCGTTTTTCCGCTGCTGCTGGCGCTGGTGTATTGCGTGATCGTCTACGGATACCTGTTCGTCGTCAGGCAGTCGATCGAGTTCGCGGCACACAAGGGGATCGAAGCTGCAATCGCAGTGGATCCCGCCGCAACGGATGCGCAGACGCAGCGCCAGACCCAGGCGAAACTGGCGGCGAATTGCGCTTTGCAGTGGTTATCCGGCACGTGCACGGCTGCAGTGGCCAACAACGCCCGCGTCGTGCCCCAATACACTTTGTGTGCGGGGACCGGTACGACGGCTTGCCCGGCTGGATACGGGCTTGTGACGGTAACCTACAAAGTCAACAACGGTGGCAGCTGGATCTTTCCGAAGCTGCTCGGCTTGCCGATGGTCGGCACGATTCCGCCGATGCCGGAAACGATGGTGGCGACCGCCATCGCTAAACTCGAACCATGAATGACAGGATTACGCAGCCATCCCGCTGATGGCCGCGTGATCGAAGCTTTGCAGTCGGTGACAGGACGCCACCGGTTCGGTGGGGAAGGGGATTGAAGATGAGCAGTACCGCTTTGAAGATTTTCGCGGCGGTTTCCGTGCTGGCGGCCATCATCCTGGCAGCGGTCGGCTACCGCATGAGCCGCGAATACGCGCAGAAGTCCGAATCGGCGCAGCAACAGGTCAAGCAGCAGGAGGCCGAACAGACGCTCGCCGTGGTCGCGGTCAAGCCGCTCGAGGCTTACAAGCCGATCGCGCGCGACGCCGTGGCGCTGGTTCCAGTCTCGGTCAAGCCGGCCGATCCGTTCACGACGATTGATGAGGTGGTCGGCAAGCAGCCGCTCGTCGATGTCGATGCCGGTGCCCCGGTCACGCGTCGCTATTTCCGCGAGGGCAATCTGCTCGCCCGCGCCATCCCCGCGGGCTTCCAGGCGGTGTCGATTTCGGTCACCGACGTCCTGGCGGTCGGCGGATTCCTGCGGCCGGGCGATATCGTCGACATCCTGATCTACCTGCGCGGATCCGACGGCATCGACAAGCCTCAGTCCCGCGTGCTGCTGAAGGACGTCCGCGTGCTCGCCTATCTGGAGCAGGTCGTCGATCGTCCCGAGGGCGTGCAGGACGACCAGCAGCGCCAGCAGCAGCGTCAGCAGCGTACGGCGGTCCTGGCGATTGCCGACAAGGACACGACCAAGCTGATGCTCGGCGCCAGCCTGGGTGAACTGCGGCTGGCGCTGCATGGCCAGAGCGACGAACCCGCAGTTGAGGGCACCGACGTCGCGGCGGCGCCCGAGGGCGCCGTGCCGGAGACGGCCGCGGTTGCTGCGCCCGCTGCCGCTACGGCTGCTGCCAAGCCGTCCCCGGAAAAGGTCATCACGGCCGAGGAACTGGGACGCGTCAAGCCGCCACCGCGTTCGGCTGTGCCGGTGACGCGCGTCGAGATCATTCGTGGCAACGATCGTAGCGCCGTGACGACGAAGTAAGGACGAGCCTCCATGAACAACAAACAAGCGCTTCGTACGATGAACTCCCGCTTCGGTCTCGTGCTGCTGCAAATCCTGCTGTTGCTCGGCGCCTGGTTGGGTAGTGTGCCGAGTCGGGCCGACGACACCGCGCCGAGCGCGGTGGTCATCGTCGAGCAGGGCACGCACAAGCTGATGCGCGCCAATGCCGACGTCACGCGGGTCGCGGTCGGCAACCCGGCGACCGCCGACGTCAGCGTCGTCAACCGCCGCGATCTGTTGCTGAACGGCAAGGCGGTCGGCATCACCAGCCTGATGATCTGGGTGAAGGGGGCGACGCAGCCGCGCCAGTACATCGTCCGCGTGCAACTGCCGATCGACCCGCTGAAGGCCAGCGTGCCGGATCCGGAGCTCGGCAACGCCGTCGTCGATCCGGGCCGTGGTGTCGAAGGCAAGCTGCCGAACCTGCTGGCCCATCGCCGCGCTCAGCTCGGCGCTTCCGCGCCGAAAGAAGGTGCGATTACCGATCGCAGCAGCATCGAGCTCGAATCGCAGGTGCTGACCGAGGTCAAGATCGCCGAGGTGTCGCGCAAAACCATGCAGCGCTACGGCTTCAATTTTGTGCTGAGCAACCCGGGCGCCTCGCAGACTTCCGGCGGCATCTTCGGCTCCGGCACGACCAGTGGCGTCGATTTCTCCCCCACGGGCGCCGGCCTCGAAGGCACGCTGAAGAGTGCGCTGTCCGATGCATTCAGCATCGTTGTGACCGACGCCAGCAGCAACATCACGGCGCTGCTGAACATGCTGGAAGGCAAGGGGCTTTCGCACACGCTGGCCGAGCCGAGCCTGCTCGCGACCAGCGGCCAGACGGCGAGCTATCTCGCCGGCGGCGAATTCCCGGTGCCGGTCAGCCAGGGCGGCGGCGGGACCAGCAGCAACGCCGCGATCACGGTGCAGTACAAGGAGTTCGGCGTGCGGCTGTCGCTGACGCCGACGGTGCTGGCGCGCGACCGTATCGCGCTGAAGGTGGCGCCGGAGGTCAGCGATCTCGACTTCTCGGCAGGCATCCAGATCGGCGGTGTTGCGGTTCCGGCGCTCACGGTACGTCGCACCGACACTTCGATCGAACTTGGCGACGGCGAGACCTTCGTGATCTCCGGCCTTGTCAGCACCAGCCTGACCGACAGCGTCAACAAGGTGCCGTGGCTGGCCGACATTCCGGTGCTCGGCGCGTTCTTCAAATCGACGACGCTGGACCGCACCGACAAGGAGCTGATCATGGTCGTGACCCCGCATCTGGTGCGCCCGGTCGCCAAGGGTGTTGCGCTGCCGAAGCTGCCGGGCGATCAGTACAACGGCAAGACGCCGAGCCCGGCTTACAACATCTTCCTCGAACGCGGCAAGTTTGATTCCGGCTTCAGCCGCTGATGAAAGATCAGCAGCTAGAATCACAGGCTGACCTTCGCTCACGGAAGAGACAATGAAAACGCAGGCTGTCGTCGTCGCCGACGATCCCGTCTATCTGAGCTGGCTCGAGAACGCCGCCGGGGCCAACGCCGAGTTCTCGCTGATCCGGCCGCTCGATGCCGAAGATCTGATCGAGCGCGTGCAGATGATGGGGCGGGTCGATGCCGCCTTCTTCCAGTTCGAGCGTGCCAATCTCGATGCACGCCTGTCGATGATGGAGCGTCTGGTCGAGCGCATGCCGGATGTCGCCGTCGCCGGCCTCGGCGCCGACAGCAACCCGGACGTGGTGCTGGCGGCGATGCGTGCCGGCGCGCGCGACTTCTTCGTGCTGCGGCGCGACGAGGCCGACGTGGCCGCCCTGCTGTCCAAGCTGCTGCGACGCAGCCAGACGGTCACGCGCGCCCAGCAGAAACAGGGCCGGCTGTTCAGCGTGTTCGCGAGCCAGCCGAACGACTCGATCGCCTTCGTCGCCGAGCATCTTGCGCTGGCCTGCGCCGCGCAACTGCCGAAGAGCGAGCCGACGCTGCTGATCGACATCGCGACGCCGCCCGGAGCCGCAGCGATCTTTCTCAACATCAGCCAATCGTACAGCCTGCTCGATGCGGTCAACGACGTCTATCGCTGTGACCAGACGCTGGTCGATACGGCGTTCTCGCGCCACGCCAGCGGTCTTTACCTGCTGAGCCTGCCGGAGGACCTGATCGGCCGTCCGCAGTTTGTGTTCGATGATTTCCTGAAGTTGCTGCAAGTGGTTCGCGGCCTGTTCGGCTGCGTGGTGGTGGCTTTCGACGCGCACTGGCCGATCGATTGCCTCACCGGCGTTCTCGGGCAGGCGGAGCGCTCGCTGTTGCTGTCCGATCAGTCGATCATCAAGTCGCGTCACAGCAAATACCTGCTGCGCGCGCTGCGCCTCGACGATTGTCCGCTCGACCGTACCGCCCTGCTGGTCGACCACTATCGCAAGCGTCTCGGGCTGGAGCCCGAGAATCTCGCCGAGATCCTTGACCTTCCGCTGTACGGGCGCCTGTCGGCGAGCGTCGGGCACGGTCGCGTGCAGGCCATGAATGCCGGCGAGCCGATGTTCAGCGTCGCGCCGAAAGAGCCGTTCTGCACCGATATGCGCGCGCTTGCATCGGCCCTGCTTGGCTCGCAGGAGCGCATGGAGGCACCGAAGGCCGGACTTGCCCGGCTGTTCGGCTAGGTCGTGGGGCATTCGGATCGCACCAGCATGAGCACGACACCGGACGCGCAGGTCGCCCGCTTCCGGCTGTCGGATCAGTACCTGCAGCTGAAGAACAGCTTTCACCGGCACCTGATCCAGCAGATCGACGAGCGCAATCTCGACATCGACCAGTGGGACACGGATCAGATCGAGCGCTTCGTGCTCGAACAGATCCGTCGCTATGTCGTCGATCAGCGCCTGCCGATCAATCAGCGCGAATCCGAGGCGCTCGCGCGGGACGCCAAGGACGAGCTGATGGGCTACGGGCCCATCCAGAATCTCATCGACGACGACAGCGTCAACGATATCGTCGTCAACGGACCGAACCGGGTTTTCGTCGAGCGGGCCGGACGTCTCTACAGCGTGCCGGTGCGCTTCTTCAACGATTCGCACGTGATCCGCGTGATCCAGCGCATCCTGGCGCCGATCGGGCGTCGCGTCGACGAGTCGACGCCGATGGTCGACGCCCGCTTACCGGACGGTTCACGCGTCAACGCCATCATTCCGCCGATCGCGCTCGACGGCCCCTGTATCTCGATCCGCAAGTTCCGCAAGACCCCGTTGTCGGCCGATGATTTGCTGCGTTACGGCACGATTAGCCCGGCCGAGCTCGACTATCTCAAGCAGCGCGTGGCCGGGCGCACCAATCTCATCGTCGTCGGTGGTACCGGTTCGGGCAAGACCACCTTCCTCAATCTGCTGTCGCAGTGGATTCCGGCCGACGAGCGCGTCGTCACCATCGAGGATGCGGCGGAGCTGCGCTTCGATCACGGACACGTCGTGCGGTTGGAGACGCGGCCGCCGAACCTGGAGGGCGAGCGCGCCGTCAGTGCCCGCGACCTGGTCCGCAACGCTTTGCGCATGCGCCCGGATCGCATCGTCGTCGGCGAGGTGCGCGGCGACGAGGTGCTGGACATGCTGCAGGCAATGAACACTGGTCACGACGGATCGATGACCACGCTGCACGCCAATTCGACGCGCGATGCGATCCATCGTCTCGAACTGCTCGCCGGATTCGCGGGCTATACCGGCAGCGAGCTGACGTTTCGTGGCCAGATCGCCGCGGCGATCCAGCTGATCGTCCACGTCAGCCGACTCAAGGGGGGCGAGCGTCGGGTGATGTCGGTGACCGAGATTGCCGGCTTGTCGGGGCATGAGCTGGTCATGCGCGACATCTTCCGCTACGACAGCGAGCGCGGCGAACATCTCGATCTGCGCGGGGAACATACATGAGCCTGGTCATCGTCCTGTTATTCGCAGTGGTGCTGTTCGCCGCAGCCGTCGTGCTGGTCCTGCGGGCATCGGAGCGCGAGCGCCAGGAAGACGTCGGCCTGCGCCTGCGCGTGCTCGGTGGCGGCGAGGAGGCCGCGAGTACGCTCGTGCAGATGGATGCCGCGCGCCAGATTCGCAATCCGGTTCTGCGTTGGGCTTGCCACCTGATCTGGCGCACAGGCGTGGAGCTGACGCCGACGGCGGTGCTGCGCATTCTGATCGCGCTTGTCCTGCTGGTTCCGCTGGCGCTGCTCGCGTTCGGGCTGCTGGCGGGATTGGCGCTGGTCGCCATGCTGCTGGTGATCGGCTGGTTCCTGCTGGTGCAGAAGGCCGCGCGCCGGCGCGCCAAGATCATCGAACAGCTCCCGGCCTTTCTTGAGAACACGATTCGCGTGCTCGCCGCCGGCAACACGCTCGACGAGGCTTTATCCTCGGCCAGCCGCGAGGCGCCGGACCCGATCAAGCCGCTGTTCGTCAGCATCGGGCGCCAGGTACGTCTCGGCGCTCCGCTGGAAGCGGTCCTGATGGAAACGGCCGAAATCCACCAGCTGCGCGATCTCAAGATCATGGCGCTGGCTGCGTCGATCAACCGCAAGTTCGGCGGTTCGCTGCGCAATGTGTTGCGCAGCCTGATTGCGGGCATTCGGGCGCGAGAGAATGCGGCCCGCGAGCTGCGTGCGCTGACGGCCGAAACGCGCTTTTCGGCGCTGGTGCTTGCGTTCATTCCGGTCGCGCTGATGTTCTACATCGTCTGGCAGAACCCGCACTACTACGTGCAGATGTGGGCAGAGACGAGCGGACGAGGTCTGCTCGCGGGCTCGGTCATCCTGCAAATTGTGGGTGTGCTGGTGATCTGGCGCATGATGAAATCGACGGAGGATGCCTGATGAGTCCGACGCTCTTCGCGACGGTTATCGCCGCGGCGATCATCGTTTGCGTGCTGGCTCTGGCGGCGCTCGCGTACCTGCTGGTACGTACGCGTGAGGAATCGGCGGTGCGCCGCCGCCTCGATCCGCAGGCGGCGGCGGCTTCGCGCGATTTCAATGCCACCGGCAACGCGCCGATCATCGAGAGCATGGCGCGCAGCGGCAAGGCCATCGAGCAGATGGTCGACACCGAGGGAGAAAGTGCGCAGCTCATCATTCAGGCCGGTTGGCGTTCGACCAAGGCGCGCCTGTTCTGGTACGCATTTCAGGCAGCTCTGCCTGTGGTGCTGTTCGCTGGCGTTGCTGCATTCTGGACATTCAGCGACTCGCCGCAACGGGCCTTGAGTGGGCTTCTGCTGGGTGTTATTGCCGCAATCCTGAGCTTTCTGGCTCCTCGCTGGATATTGCGCTCTGTCGCCGAAGGGCGGCGGAAAAAGGTACAGCACGAAGTTCCGCTATTCATTCATCTTCTGGTGCTGCTGTTCGAGTCCGGTTTGTCGACTCGCCAGGCGCTGGCGAGCATCGTTCGTGAAAGCGGGGGCGTGTTGCCCGAGCTGGGTGGGGAGTTGGATCTGGTTTTGCGACAGGTTGAGGCCGGTGCCGAGGCCGGAGACGCGCTCAAGAACCTTGGCGCAGCGCTGGGCGTCGAGGACCTGACGACGGTGTTGGGGGTGCTGCGTCAGGTCGATCGCTACGGCGGCGAGCTGCGCGAGCCGCTGCTCGAAACGCTGCAGGTGATCGAGGAGCGTCGCGGCTACGAGATCCGCGAGAAGGTCAACCTGATGTCCGGACGCATGACGGTGGTCATGGTGTTGTTCTTCTTTCCAGCCTTGATGATCTTCGTCGCCGGTCCGGCATTTCTTTCCATTATCACTGCGTTAACCGATATCAATGCTCGGTAATCGACTGCCGTGGTTAAAGCTCCTGTCAGGTGGAGTGCTTGTGGTGCTGCTCGCCGGCTGCGCCGGCGGCTTCGGCCGCACGAACGCGGCATCGCCGAATACGCCCGAGGAACTCGAATCCACCGACAAGTCCATGCACGTCGACCTGATCCGCAAGATGCTCGATCAGGAGCAGTACTACGCGGCGCTCGCCCATATCCAGCAGCAGCAGCGCAGCAGTGGCAACAGCGACGAACTGCGTTACCTCGAGGCGGAGGCGCGGCGTCAGCTCGGCGAGGATGCGGCGGCGGAAAAGCTCTACCGCGAACTGCTCAGGGGCCGTCTGGCCGGCGACGCCTATCATGGGCTCGGCCTGCTCTACGCGCCGCGCAATCTGGCCACTTCGATTCAGTATCTGCGCGAGGCGGCAGCGCGCGCGCCGACCGATGCCAGGGTGCGCAACGATCTCGGCTATGCGCTATTGCGGGCGGGTCGTTATGCGGAGGCGATGCCGGAGCTGTCGACGGCCGTCGAGCTCGACCCGGCCAACGACAAGGCACGCAACAATCTCGTACTGCTGTTGATGGTGACGCGTGACGAGGAAGGCGTGCAGCGCGTCATCGACCAGGCGGGCATCGCGCCCGAAACCGTTGCCCGCCTGCGCAGCGATGCGCAGGCTTTGCAGGCCCGCGCCGCGGGCTCAGGAGTGAGGAAATGAAGAAGAAGCTCGCGTGGATCGGCGCTGCGCTGACTTGCGCCATGTCGGCTGCTTTTGCGCAGGACGCGGTGCCGGCGCCGGATGACACGGCAGCGGCGCCGGCAGCGGCCCAGCCCGTCGCCGAGGCGGCTCCATTGCCGCAGATCGGGGGCGACACGCGCTCCTGGCTGGCCATGCAGAAGGACGCCGCCGCGCAGACGCCGGATTTGCGCCCGGTACCCGGCGAGATTGCCGAGCAGGTCTACCAGCGCTACGTCAACAGCTTCAAGCACCCGATTCCCGAGGAGTTCAAGCGCGACAGCTTCGTGGAAAGCGGCGGCGGCGGCGGGTCTTGATGCACGAATCGGCGGCCGCGTCGCTGTGGGCGCTGTGTTGAACGATGCGCACGACCGATGCCGGCAAGCGCTGGCCGCGACGTCAGGCGGCATATGGTCTGCTGCTGCTGCAAGCCGTGCTCCTGCTGGCGCTCGGCTTTTCCTGTCTCGCGTACGGCGGCGGCTTGCAGGCGCGCGCCGCGCGGACCTTGGCGGCGGCGGCCGTTCCGGATGCGTTGCGGTCGGAGCTGCAGCGAAGCCGACGCTCCGCCGCGGAGATCGGACGCCTTGCGCGAGCGCTTACGGCCCAGGGTGGCGAGGGAGCGCGCCGCTGGGGGCTTTGCCGGCTGGTGGTGCTCGACGCCGACGGCCTGCTGCTCGCGCGCGCCGGGCGCTATGACGACCTGAAACTGTCGGGGGCATTCGGCGCCGCCATCGAGGACTGGCTGTATCGCGTGCGCGCCGTGCGCGCCAGCGCGCTGATCCAGACCGAAGATGGCCGCGTGCTGGGTCGTGCCGAGTTCGACCTGATTCCTTCCGAAGCGGCGGCGATCCACGACGACGCCGTTGCCCGGCTGCGTGCGACCGGCTATGCCTTGCTGTTGCTGGGCGGTTTGCTGGCGCCGATCTGGTGGTGGCTGCTGCGGCGTCAGGCGCGCCGTCCGGAGTGGATGCGCCGCGCTGATCCGCATGCCCCGGGAGCGCCGAGCGCGATGATCGACGCGGCGACTGCAGCCGAGTTGTTCCGCGAGCGCGCCGGCACGGTCATGGACGCGCTCGGCTACGGCATGGTCACCGCCGACCGCGACGGCCGCATCCGCTATCTGAATGCCACTGCCGAGCGCCTGAGCGGCTGGCCGCTCGCGGCGGCGCGCGGGCGCATGGCGTATTCGGTCTTCCACCTCAACGATCGCCACGACGCGCCGCTGCAGAGCGCGCTCGAGCTGGCGCTGCAGCGTGGCGGCGATATTCCCGCGCAAAGCGCCTGGCTGCGCGCCCGTGATGGCATGCGGCGGCCCGTCGAGCTGCTTGCATGCGTGATCCGCAACCGCGACGGCAGCGTCGACGGCGTCGCCATGCTGTGCCGCGACGTGACACGGCACGCGGCCGAACTGGACGCGCTCAGGCACGAGGCGCAATTGTCGCAGGCGGTCGTCGATCATCTCGAGGAAGGCGTGCTGATGACCGATCCGTCGGGCGTCGTCCGCTTTGCCAACGCGCGCGCCGAACGCATGTTCGGTTACGCCCGTGACGAACTGCAGGGCTTCACGATCACCAAGCTGATGCCGGTGCCGTTCCTCAACACGCCGGGTATTCGCATCACCGACTACGTCGGCACGGCCGCGCAGCGCAGCGACGCGGCGCTGCCGAAGATCGTCGGCTGGCGCAAGGACGCCACCACGTTCCCGGTCGAGATCTGGGTGCAGCCGCTGCAGGTCGAGCAATCGTCGGGGCTGGTCGTCATCGTGCGCGACATCAGCGAGCGCCTGCGTGGCGAGAACCTTGCCAGCCGTCTCGGCCGCCTGCTCGACGCCGCGGTCGAGGAGGTCTACATCTTCGACGCGCAGACGCTGGCCTTGCTCGACGTCAATCGCGGCGCGCGGCGCAACCTCGGCTTTCGCATCGAGGCACTGCTGCGCATGACGCCGCTCGATATCAGCGAGCAGCTCGATGAAGCCGTGTTCCGCCAGTATCTGCTGCAGCTGCGCGGCGGCGAGCACGACCACCTGATCTACCGCTGCCGGCATCGCCGCGCCGACGGCAGCAGCTATCCGGTCGAGGTGAGGCTCAACTTCTCGCGCGACGAGGAGCCGCCGGTCTTCATGGCGATCGCCGTCGACATCAGCGAGCGCATCGAGGTCGAGCAGAGACTGCAGCAACTGGCGCATTACGACGTGCTGACCGGGCTGCCGAATCGCGCGATGCTGCAGGATCGCCTGCAGCAGGCCTGGCTCGCCGCCCAGCAGCGCGGCGCGCGTGCGCTCGGCGTGCTGTTCCTCGATCTCGACCGTTTCAAGGAGATCAACGACCGGCACGGCCACGAGGCCGGGGATCTGGTGCTGAAGGCGACCGCCGACCGCCTCCGCGCGGCGCTGCGCGAATCCGACACCGTTGCGCGTCTGGCCGGCGACGAGTTCGTGATCGTCGCGCCGGGCCTGCGCTCGATCGAGGACGCCGCGCAGCTCGCGCAAAAGCTGCTCGACCGGTTCGCGCATCCACTCGACATCCCCGGACATCGCATCCAGATGCGGCTGAGCATCGGCGTCACGCTCTATCCGCTCGACGAGAGCGACGCCGAGGGTTTGCTGCGCCATGCCGACGCCGCGATGTACGAGGCCAAGCAGGCGGGACGAGGCTGCTACCGGATCTTCTCCACCGAGATCGACGCCGACCGCCGCCGCCGCCTCGACCTCGAGCGCGAGATTCATGCAGCGGTCGCGCTCAACCAGCTGCATTTGCTCATGGAGCCGGTGCTCGATATCGAGCATGGCGCGGTCAAGGCGATTCGCGCTTCACTGTACTGGCAGCACCCGCGCTTCGGTCGTATCGCGCAGGACGAGCTGCTGCGCGCCGCGGCTCGCGCCGGCCTGATCGGCGATCTCGAACTGTGGCAGATCACGCACGCCTGCGAGCATCATCTCAGCGCCCGCCGTCACGGCCTGCCGGCGCTGCCGTTCATCATCGACGTGTCCGGCTGGCAGCTGCGCAGCGGCGAATTCGCGCGCCATGTCGACGAGCTGGTGCGGCGCTACGACGTGGCGGCCGACCGCCTGATCCTGGCGCTGAATCCCGACGGCGTGCTCGACGCAGCGACGCTGCATGCCGATGCCGCCGCCCTGATCGGGCGTGGTCTGCGCCTGGCGCTGCGCGACTTCAATCTGCCGCTGCCGGACTTCGGTCCGTTGCCGATCCGGCTGCTGCTGGCTTCCGATACCTTGACCGACGCGGCGGACATGGCGACGGCGACGGCGCAAGCACGCGGGCTTCTGCTGATCGCGATGCAGGTCGACGAGAGCCAGCACGCGCGCTGGCGCGAAGCGGGATGCCGCTGGTTCGGCGGCGAAGCCGTGCGTGCGCCGATGGAAGCCGCCGAGGCGATCGGCTGGCTCGAAGACCGCGAAGTGCAGCCGCTCTGAAACTTCCGCGCGGTCGCCTCAGACGTGCAGTGCGAGCACGTCGCAGTGCGCACGCGTGACCACGTTTTCCTCGGTGTGGCTGAACCAGGCGGCGAGGCCGTGCCGCGGATGGTGGCCGAGCACGATCAGATCGATCTGCAGCGATTCGGCGAGCTGCTGGATCTGCGGCGTCACCGGCCCGCTGGCGGTATGTAGATCAGCGGCCGGGATCGAGAATTCCGCGCACAGCGCTTCGAGCTGGTGACGCGACTGTTCTTCGAGCTGCTGCGTCAGGTCGACCGGCGCGCTCATCAGCAGCTCGCCGCTTTCGATCGGGATGTACTCGACGACGTGCAGCACCGACAGATGGGCTCCGAAGTGCTGGGCCAGCGCCTGCGCGCGTGCCAGCACGGCGCGCCCGCTCGGATCGAGGGCCACTGCGGCAAGGATGTGGCGGTACAGGCTCATGCGCGACTCCGGGGCGTGAACACTCGGGTGAGACCGCAGTATCGCGCGGCAGCCGCCGGCGTCAACCGGCGGCGGACGGTGCCGAGGCTCTCGCGTGCAGCAGGTTGGCCAGGCGTGCGAAGTCGCGCGCATGCAGGCGCTCGGCGCGGATCGCCGGCTCGATGCCGGCCGCGGTGATGGTCGCGGCATCGGCGACGCCCTTGAGCGCGTTGGCGAGCGTCTTGCGGCGCTGCGAGAAGGCGGCGGCGACGACGCGGTCGAACAGCGCCAGATCGTCGATCGCGTATTCCGGCGTGCGCGGGCGCAGGCGCACGATCGCCGAGTCCACCTTCGGTGCCGGCCGGAACGCGCCCGGCCCGACGTTGAACAGGTGCGCCACCTCGCAGCGCGCGGCGAGCGCGACCGTCAGGCGACCGTAGTGCTCGCCGCCGGGCTCGGCGCACATGCGCTCGACGACTTCCTTCTGCAGCATGAAATGCATGTCGGTGATCGCGTCGGCCTGTTCGAGCAGGTGGAACAGGATCGGCGTCGAGATGTTGTACGGCAGGTTGCCGATCAGGCGCAGGCGCTTGCCGGGTTCGGCGAATTGCCGGTAGTCGACCGTCAGCGCGTCGGCCTGGGTGATCTGCAGGCCCGGCGCGTGGCCGGTCGCTTCGAGCAGGTGCGGGATCACGTCGCGGTCGATCTCGACGACATGAAGCCGGCCGGTCTTTTCGAGCAGCGGCACGGTCAGCGCGCCGAGGCCGGGGCCGATCTCGACGAGCACGTCGTCGGCCTGCGGATGGATGGCGCGCAGGATGCGGGCGATGACCTGCGGATCGTGCAGGAAGTTCTGGCCGAAGCGCTTCTTGGCCTGGTGCGGGGCGTGTTCGTTCATCGCGTGGCGAGTTCGATGGCCAGGCGCAGCGCGGCGCGCAGGCTGCCGGCGTCGGCGCGGCCGCTGCCGGCGAGGTCGAGCGCCGTGCCGTGGTCGACCGAGGTGCGCACGATCGGCAGGCCGAGCGTGATGTTGATGGCGGTGCCGAAGCCGGCGTACTTGAGCACCGGCAGTCCCTGGTCGTGGTACATCGCCAGCACGGCGTCGGCGCCGGTGAGGTGCTGCGGGGTGAACAAGGTGTCGGCCGGCAGCGGCCCGCGCGCGCCGATGCCTTCGGCTCGCGCCGCGGCCAGCGCCGGCTCGATGCGCTCGATCTCCTCGCGGCCCAGATGTCCGGACTCGCCGGCGTGCGGATTGAGCCCGCAGACCAGGATGCGCGGTGCCGCGATGCCGAAGCGCGTGTGCAGATCGTGAGCCAGGATGCGCAGCGTCGCCAGCACGCGCTCAGCGCTGATCGCGTCGGCGACTGCGCGCAGCGGCAGGTGCGTGGTGACCAGTGCCACGCGCAACGGCCGGTCGCCGCCGGTCGCCAGCATCATCACCGGCAGCGCCGCGCCGCAGCGCTCGGCCAGAAACTCGGTGTGGCCGCTGAAGGGCACGCCGGCGTCGTTGATGGCGCTCTTCTGCACCGGGCCGGTGACGAGCGCGCCGGCCTGGCCGGCGCAGCAGGCGTCGGCGGCGCGGCGCAGCGTTTCCAGCACGTAGGTGGCGTTGCGCGGATCGAGCCGGCCGGCCGCGGTCGGTGCGGCGCGCGCGACGGGCAGCACCGCCAGCGCGCCGGCCGGGCGCAGCCGCGGCGGTGCCGACAAGTCGACGGTTTCGAGATGCAGCGGCAGTTGCAGCGCCGCGGCGCGCTCCTGCAGCAGCGCCGGATCGGCGACGGCGACCAGTTCGGCCGGCCACGACGCCTGCGCGATCGCACAGGCGAGGTCGGGGCCGATGCCGGCCGGCTCGCCCGGCGTCAGGACGATGCGCGGCGGCGGTTTCATGGCGGGTCGGGGCGCGGGCGCGTCGTTTACGACAGCTGCGCGGCGGCTTCGGCATCCGCGGGCACGCGGTACTCGATGTAAGCCTCGTTGCGCAGGCGGCGCAGCCAGATGTCGTATTCCTCGGCGGCCTTGCGCGTGCCGATCGCGGTGCGCGCGCGGGCGCGCTTCTGCTCTTCGGTGATGTCGCGCTCGCGGCGTTCGAGCAGCTGCGCGATGTGCCAGCCGAACTGGGTGCGGAACGGCGGCGAGATCTCGTCCGGCTTGAGCTGGTCGAGACGCGACTGGAATTCCGGCACGAACACGCCGGGCGGCTGGAAGCCGAGGTCGCCGCCGCTGTTCTTGGAGCCCGGGTCGTCCGAGTACTCCTTGGCGAGCTTGGCGAAGTCCTCGCCGGCCTGCAGCCGGGTATACAGCTCGCGCGCCTGGGCGCGGGCCTGTTCGTCGTCGCGGATCGCGTTGGTCTGGATCAGGATGTGACGGGCGTGCGTTTCGGTGACGGTCTTGCGCTCGTCGCCGCCGCGCATGTCGGCCAGCTTGATGAGGTGATAGCCGCTGCCGGTCTCGAAGACCTCGCTGGTCTCGCCGACCTTGAGCTTGCCGGCGGCGCTGGCGAACGCGCTCGGCAGGTCGCCGCCCTTGCGCCAGTCGAGATCGCCGCCCTGCAGGGCCTGCTGGCCGTTGGAGTTGGCGATCGCCAGCTGCGCGAAATCCTCGCCGGCGCGGATGCGCTTGAGCAGGTCGGCGATCTTGGCGCGCGCCTGGTCGCGGACCTGCTGGCTGGCGCCGTCCGGCACGGCGATCAGGATGTGCGACAGGCGGTATTCCTTGTCGCTGTTGGCGCCTTCGCTGGCCAGGAAGGCATCGACGTCCTGTTCGGTGACGACGACGCGGCTGTCGACTTCGCGATTGCGCAGGCGCTGCAGCGTCACCTCGTCGCGGATCTGCTCGCGCAGATTGAGATAGTCCAGGCCCTCGCTGCGCACCGCCTCGGCGAAGGCCGCCAGGCTCAGGCCGTTCTGCTTGGCGATGCTGGTCAGCACTTCGTTGAGCTCGCGGTCGTCGATGCGGATGCCGGCCTGCGTGGCGCGCTGGGTCTGTACCCGCGTCAGGATCAGACGCTCGAGCACCTGCGCGCGCAGCGCCGCCTCGGGCGGCGACGACAGGCCGCGCTTGCTGATCTGCAGGCGCGCGTCGTCCATCGCCTGATCGAGTTCGCTCTGCAGGATCACGCCGTCGTTGACGACGACGATGATGCGGTCGAGGTCCTGGGACGCGGCGTGGGCGGCCGGCGCGAGCGCCAGCGCGGCGGCAAGCGACAGCAGGAACGAGAACACAAGGCGCAGCGGAATGGGACGCGACGGCATGGTGGGACCGTTGGCTGGAAAGACGGAATGGGAACGCAAGTCGGGGATTATCGCCCAGAGCCGGCGGCGATACCTACTGCCGGTCCTAGTAGACATCGTCATCGACGCGAAGGTTCGGGAAACCGGAGCCGATCTGGCCCAGGCCCTTGAGTTCGAGCTGGGCGTAGATGCCGGTGTTGAAGGTGCCGCGCGAGTCGGAAATGTAGCGCCGCGCGGCGACGTCGATCGCCCAGCAGCAGGTGTCGTAGCGCAGGCCGACGTAGGTATCGAGCGTCTTGGCGTCGCTGACCGAGTAACGCCAGCGCCCGGCGGCGCTGATCGCCTTGTAGATCGGCGTCATCATCACCAGATCGGTCTGCTCGAGCTGGTCGCGGCGGTAGCGGTAGGCGGCCTCGAACAGGCGCCGGTGATCGTCGCGGTAGCGCACGGCGATGCCGGTGCGGCTGAATTCGTTCTGCTCTGGCGACCACTGCGCGAGCAGGCGGGTGCCCCAGTTCTGCGACAGGTTGTAGTCGAATTCGCCGATGAAGTCGGTCGCACCCTTGTCCGGGGCGGCCGCGTCCGGCAGGGTCACGCGCGGCGCCTCGAAGCGGTAAAGCTGGCCGATCGCCACCGAAGCCTTGACCGCGCCGGTGTCCGGATCGAGCTGGCGGCCGGTCAGCGCCAGCGTCAGCTCGTTGGCATCCGAGATGCGGTCGAGGCCGGAGAAGCGGTTGCGCGCGAACAGCTGCGTGAAGTCGAAGTCCGGCTCGCCGCTGTCGAACACCGGCAGATCGCTCTGGCTCTCGTAGGGCACGTACAGGTAGAAGAGCCGCGGTTCGAGCAGCTGCGGCGTGCCGTCGGCGAGCATGCGTTCGAAGCGCAGGCCGTATTCGGTGCTGAACATCGGCAGCGCGCGGTCCGGCGAGTTCGACTGTCCGGCCGTTGTGTCGGTCAGCTCGTAGGCGGTGTAGTGGAAGTCCAGCTGCGCCTTGCTGAACCAGGCGATGGTGTCGCGCTCGATCCTCAGGTACGGATCGAGGTCGATGCGCTGGCCCTGCACCGAGTCGGCGCGGGCGAAGTTGCTGTACTCGCCGGTGAAACCGGCGCGCGTATAGAGATAGGTGTTGCGCGTCTGCGCGTTGACCAGCACCTGCGGCAGGCGCCGGTACGGTTCTTCGAGCGAGGTGATGTTGCTGTTGATCTTCTGGTAGTCCTGCACCAAGGCCTGGATCGAATACTCGGCCGGCGACTGGTAGGTCAGGCGCGCGCTGCGGTCGAGGAACGAGATCGAGCTCAGGTCGACGTTGCCGCCGAGGTCCTCGAAATAGGCCGGGTCGCTGACGTTGGCGTAGTGCAGCGCCATGCTCATGCGCTGGTTCAGCAGGCCGCGATGCTCGAACGACACGTAATCGCGCTTCTCGCCGGTGACATCGTCCTTGTCGAGGTATTCGTAGCCGAGATTGCCCTCGGACTGCTCGAACAGGTAGCGGCCGGCGAGATCGAGCTGCGTGCCGCGCTTGGACATGTAGCGCGGCGTGAACGTCAGGTCGTAGTTCTCGGCGAGGTTGATGTACAGCGGCTGGCGGATATCGAGGCCGGTCTTCTTGGTGTCGGCGACGATCGGGTACAGCAGGCCGGTGCGGCGACGGTCGTCGATCGGGAACTGCAGCCACGGCGAGTAGAAGATCGGCACGCCGAGGAAGCGCAGGCGCGCGTTGCTGGCGCTGCCCAGGCCGGCGTCGTAGTCGAGCTTGATCTTGCTCGCCTCCAGATACCAGCTGTCGTCGCCGGGCGCGCAGCTGGTATAGGTCGCCTCCTGCATCGACGCCGTCTTGTCGGCGTTGACCTGCAGCTCGCGGGCGTTGCCGCGCGCGACGCGCGCGGTCAGCGTGAAGGCGTTGTCGCTGAAGATGCCGGTCTGGTCGTCGAGGTCGAACTGCGCGCGCTGCGAATCGACGACCACGTCCTGGCTGCGGAACAGCGATTCGTTGTTGATGATGACGCGCTTCTGCGCCGCATCGTAGTCGAGCTGGTCGGCGCTGATCTCCTTGTCGCCCTGGCGCAGCTTGACCGAGCCGAGCAGCTTCGACAGGCCTTCCTGCTGCAGGTCGACCTGATCGGCCGTCATGCGGATCTTGTCGTCGGTTGCCGGCTCCAGCGGCGGCAGCGTGTCGCTGATCTGCGGGCAGGTCGACGGCATCAGGTCGTGCCGGTCGCGCGTGTAGTCCGAACGGGTCGGCAGCGTGCTCTGCGCGTGCGCCGGTGCGGCCATGGCGCAGCAGAACCCGAGCAGGAAGGCGAACGGACGCTGGGAAAGGAACAAAGGTGGGCCGGTTTCGGGGATCGGGGCGCAAGTATCGGCGGACGTTTGCGCCCGGTGCAATCGTCGGCGGCACGGCCGTTCGGTTAAGCTGCGGCGCCCGTCTCGTCCCGCCCCGGCCCCGCCTTGTCCAATACGCCCCCCGTTGTCGAACTCGATGCCCGCGCCGCCGCCGGCCGCGACTGGGCGCTGCGCCAGCTCGGGCTCGCCGATGCCCGCTTCGCGCCGGCCTCCGCCGACGCCAGCTTCCGGCGCTATTTCCGCCTCGAATCCGGCGCCGACAGCTGGGTGCTGATGGATGCGCCGCCGGCGCGCGAAGACTGCACGCCGTTCATTCAGGTGGCGCAGCTGCTGCACGAGGCCGGCCTGCACGTGCCGCGCATCGTCGCCCGGGACCTCGCGTCCGGCTATCTGCTGCTGACCGACCTCGGCCGCCAGACCTATCTGCAGCGGATTCGCGAGGGCGGAGCGCAGGTCGACGCCGACGCCCTGATGGAGGATGCGATCGACGCCCTGATCCGCTGGCAGCTCGCCAGCCGCCCGGGCGTGTTGCCGCCGTACGACGCGGACCTGCTGCGGCGCGAGCTGCAGCTGTTCCCGGACTGGTATGTCGCCCGCCACCTGCAGACCGCGACCCGCATCGAGCAGGCCGCCGCGCTCGAAGGCATCGAGCGTCTGCTGGTCGACTCGGCGCTGGCCCAGCCGCGCGTCTACGTGCATCGCGACTACATGCCGCGCAACCTGATGGTGTCGGCCCCGAACCCGGGCATCCTCGACTTTCAGGACGCCGTCGAGGGGCCGCTGACCTACGACGTCGTCTCGCTGTTCAAGGATGCCTTCCTGAGCTGGCCGGCCGAGCGCGTCGAGCGCTGGCGCCGGCTCTATGCCGAGCGCGCGCGCCGGGCCGGCCTGCCGGTCGCCGACGAGGCCGAGTTCGCGCGCCAGTTCGACTGGATGGGCGTGCAGCGTCACCTCAAGGTCATCGGCATCTTCGCCCGCATTCACTATCGCGACGGCAAGGCGCACTACCTGGCCGACGTGCCGCGCTTCATCGGCTACGTGCGCGACGTCGCGCAGCGTTACCGCGAGCTGGCGCCGTTGCTGCGCCTGTTCGACGAGCTCGGCCTGCACGACGGCGCCGCCGCGTGACGGTACGCGCCTTCATCCTCGCCGCCGGCCGCGGCGAACGCATGCGGCCGCTGACCGATGAGACGCCCAAGCCGCTGCTCGAAGCGGGCGGTCAGGCCCTGATCGAACATCAGCTGCGCGGACTGGCCGCGGCCGGCGTGCGCGAGGCCGTCGTCAACCTCGGCTGGCTCGGCGCGCGCATCGCCGGGCGGCTCGGCGACGGTTCCCGTTACGGCCTGCGCATCGCTTACTCCGACGAAGGCTGGCCGGCGCTGGAGACCGGCGGCGCCTTGCGCCGCGCGCTACCGCTGCTCGGCGAGCGGCCGTTCCTGCTCGTCAACGGCGATGTCTACACGGACTACGCCTGGCCGGCGCTGCTGGCCCGGGCCCGGGACTGGCCGGATGCGTGCCGGGCGCACCTGGTGCTGGTGCCGAATCCGGCCCACCATCCGCGCGGTGATTTCACGCTCGCCGACGGCAAGCTCGTCGAACCGCCGGGCGCGGCGCGGCTGACCTTCAGCGGCCTTTCGATCATCGACCCGCGCCTGCTCGACGAGGCTCCGGACGCCGGCGCGTTTCCGCTGGCACCGCTGCTGCGTGCGGCGGCGCGCCAGGGCCGCGTCAGTGCCGAGCTGCACGCCGGCCTGTGGTCGGACGTCGGCACCCCCGAACGCCTGCAGGCGCTGCAGGCCCTGCTGGCGCCCCCCTTGCAGACCGGGCCCGCCGCCCATAAGCCTTGAGACCATGAGCATGAATCCGAGTCCGATGCCCGCCGCCGATTCCGGTCTGCCGTCTGCCGAGCTGCTGCAGGCGCGCCTCGACGTGGCCCTGTCCCATGCGCGCCGCGGCGGTGCGAGCGCCGCCGAAGCCAGCGTTTCGGCGAGCCGCGGCCTGACCGTCAACGTCCGCCAGAAGGAAGTCGAGAGCCTGGAGTTCCAGCAGGACCGCGAGCTCGGCCTGACGGTCTACATCGGCCAGCGCAAGGGCCATGCGACGACCGGCGACTGGAGCGACGCCGGCATCGCGCAGGCGGTCGACGCGGCGCTGGCGATCGCCGCCGCGACCGGCGAGGACCCCTGCAACGGCCTGGCCGATCCGGCGCTGATGGCGCGCGAGTTCCCGGACCTCGATCTCGATCATCCCTGGGATCTGTCGGCCGAGGCGGCCGTCGATCTGGCGCGTGCCTGCGAGGCCGCCGCATTCGCCGCCGATCCGCGCATCACCGGCAGCGAGGGCGCCAGCGTGTCGAGCCATCGCGGCATCTCCGCCTACGCGAACACGCATGGCTTTTTCGGTGCGCGGCGCGGTACGCAGCACAGCCTCAGCTGTGCGGTCGTCGCCAGCGCCGGCGAGGACATGCAGCGCGACTACTGGTACAGCAACGCCCGCGTGCCGGGCGAGCTGATGACGCCGGAGGCGATCGGCGACAAGGCCGGCCGCCGTGCGGCGGCGCGCCTCGGCGCGCGCAAGCTGGCGACCCGGCGCGCGCCGGTGCTGCTGCCGCCGGAGCTGGCGCGCGGCTTCTGGGGTCATTTCACCGGCGCGATCTCCGGCGGCGCGCTGTATCGCAAGGCCAGTTTCCTGGTCGACAAGCTCGGCGAAACCGTGTTCTCGCGCGCCGTCACGTTGCGCCAGCAACCGCAGCTGCGGCGCGGCGCGGCGAGCGCCGCGTACGACCACGAGGGCGTCGCCACGCGCGAGCGGACGCTGGTCGAGCAGGGCCGCCTCGAAGGCTGGCTGCTGTCGAGCTACTCGGCGCGCAAGCTCGGCCTGCAGACGACCGGCAATGCCGGCGGCGTGTTCAACCTCGTCGTCGAGCCGGGCGCGTTCGATCTGCCCGGGCTGCTGCTGGAAATGCGCGAGGGTCTGCTCGTCACCGAGCTGCTCGGTCACGGCGCCAATCTGGTCAGCGGCGACTATTCGCGCGGCGCGGCCGGATTCTGGATCGAGAACGGCGAGATCGCCTATCCGGTCGACGAGCTGACGATTGCCGGCAATCTCGCCGAGATGTTCCGCGGCGTCGTGGCCGTCGGCCGCGATGTCGATCCGCATGCCGGCATCCGCACCGGCTCGGTGCTGATCGACGGCATGACGATCGCCGGGCACTGACGGGCGTGCCGGTGCCCGCCGCGGCTGAGCTTCAGCGCGGCCGCGCGGCGTTCGATCTGCCCCGCGGCGCCAGCGGCGTGACTTTGGCGGAGTCCGGCTCGCCTTCGTGCAGCTCGGCCCAGCGGACGATCTCGATGCGGCCGTTGAGGTCCTCGGCCAGCGCCGTGCAACTCTCGACCCAGTCGCCGCAGTTGTAGTACTGGATGCCGTGGACACGCCGGATCTCGGCGTGGTGGATGTGGCCGCAGATCACGCCGTCGAGCTGCCGCCGGCGGCAGTCGCGGGCCACCGCGTCCTCGAAAGCCGAAACGAAGTTCACCGCGCGCTTGACCTGGTGCTTGGCGTAGGCCGACAGCGACCAGTGCGGCTTGTCGAGTCGGGCCCGGACGCGATTGATCAGCACGTTGGCGCGCAGCAGCGTCTGGTAGGCCGCGTCGCCGGCGACGGCGATGCGCCGGAAATAGCGCGTGATCATGTCGAAGGCGTCGCCGTGCAGGACCAGCAGGCGGCGGCCGTCGGCGGTGTGGTGAATTGCTTCGTTGGCGATCGAGATATTGCCGAAGTGCATCGCGTGGTCGACGTAGCGGCGCAGGAACTCGTCGTGATTGCCGGTGATGTAGTAGACGGCGGTGCCGGCTTCCGCCTTGCTGAGGATCTCGCGCACGACATTGGCGTGCGCCTGCGGCCAGTACCAGCTCTGGTGCAGCTTCCAGCCGTCGATGATGTCGCCGACCAGATAGAGCCGCTCGCAGTCGTGGCGGCGCAGGAAATCGGCGAGGAGCTCGGCCTGGCAGCCGGGCCGCCCGAGGTGGACGTCGGAAACCCACAGCGTGCGATAGCGCATCGTGCCCCCGCTTCCGCCGCGGCCCGGCGCAGGCCGCGTCAGTCTGGGGCGAGCAAGTTCCTTGCCATGCAAGCGCGCGGATAGGGCGGGGCCGGCACCGGCCGTGATGCGCCGCTCACTCGGCGGCGTGCCGTGCGGGCCGGATCAGGCGGTCGCGCGGCGCCGCAGCGGGGTGACCGTCGAGCTCTGGTTGAGGTGGTCGAGTTCGACCCAGCGAATGACATGGATGCGGCCGTTGAAGTCTTCGGCCAGCGCCGTGCAGCTCTCGACCCAGTCGCCGCAGTTGTAGTACGTCACGCCCTCGATGTCGCGCGCATCGGCGTGGTGGATGTGGCCGCAGACGACGCCGTCGAGCTCGCGGCGGCGGCATTCGCGGGCCAGCGATTCCTCGAAGGTCGAGACGATGTTGACCGCCGTCTTGACGTGCTGCTTGGCAAACGCCGACAGCGACCAGTAGCGCATGCCGAGCAGCGAGCGGCCGCGGTTGAACCAGTAGTTGAAGCGCATCGTGCCTTCGTAGAGCGCGTCGCCGGCCAGCGCGATCCACTTGTGGTAGCGCGTGATGACGTCGAAGAAATCGCCGTGCACGACCAGCAGCCGCCGGCCGTCGGCCGTCTCGTGCACGTGCTCGTTGACGAGGCGGATGTTGCCGATTTCGAGCTCGTAGCCGACGAACTTGCGCAGGAATTCGTCGTGGTTGCCGGTGACGTAGAAGACCTGGGTGCCGCGCTTGGCCTTGGTCAGGATCTTGCGCACGACGTTGGTGTGCTCCTGCGGCCAGAACCAGCCGGAACGCAGCTTCCAGCCGTCGATGATGTCGCCGACCAGATACAGCTTCTCGCAGCTGTTGTGCTTGAGGAAGTCGGCGAGATGCTCGGCCTTGCAGCCCGGCGTGCCGAGGTGGACGTCGGAGATCCAGAGCGTGCGGTAGCGGTGCTTGCCGTCGTCGGCAGGCTTGCGGGACTTGGCTTTGCGCGGAGCGTCTTTCATGGCGCGTGCGACTGTCGCGCCGCGCAATGATCCGCAGATTACGACGCGATGAAGCTTTGGTGACGCGGCCGGATGACGGACAAAAAAAGGGCGCGGCGTCGCCGCCGCGCCCCAGGGGAAAAGCGCTGCCTCAGGTGCTCGGCGCCGTCACGAACTTGCCGCCCGTGCACAGCTCGTGCACGTGCATGGCATCGCCGACGTCGACGCTGAGCAGTCCCGGCGTCAGGCCGATCGTGACGCGATCGAAAGCCTTGTGCGACTTCAGGCCGATGAACGCCGGCTGGTCGGCGGTCAGGCCGAGCAGGTCGAGATCGGACTGCGAGTAGGTCGTCGTTTCCTGCTCGGTGTCGCCGAGGTAGGTCGTCACCGAGATCTGGTTGAACAGGCTCAGATCGACGGTCGCGGTCGGGAACGAGACGCCGAACACGGCGAAGGTTCCGGCCGGCACCTGCGACGGGAACACCACCGATTCGTCGACCGAACTGAGCAGGCCGCCGAGCAGGCCGAGCGTGAGGCTGAACGTCGAATAGGTGGCCAGATGGCCGTCGACCGCGTAATCCTTCTCGGTGACGCTGTTCAGCAGCGTCGTCACCGTGTTGCCGCCGAGCAGGTTCAGCAGCGTGCTGAGCAGGCCGCCGACCAGACCGTTCGCGCCGACTTCGGTCGTGACATCGCCGTAGGCCTTGGCGCCCTGCAGGCAGACGAAGTTGCCGCTGATGGTGGTGTCGGTCTGGCCGTCGCCGTCGGTGTCCTCGCCGACCGTGGTCGGCGTGGAACCGTCGTTGGAGCCGAAGCCGCCGTTGTCGCCGCCGTCGTCGACGATGCCGCCGCTCTCGACGCCATCGCCGTCGGCCGAGCAGGCGGCCAGGCCGAAGCTCGTCGCGACCATCGCGGCAAGCAGGGTTTTCTTCAGAAGATCAAACGTGTTCATTACGGGGGACTCCATCGTCCTTAGTTCAGGATGCGCAGTTCGACGCGGCGGTTGAGTTCACGGCCTTCGTCGGTCTTGTTATCGGCGATCGGCTGCGACTCTCCATAGCCCTTGGCCGTCAGCTGCGATTCCGGCACGCCGTGCTCGACGAAGTACTGCATCACGGACTGCGCGCGGCCTTCCGAGAGCTTCTGGTTGTACTCGTCCGAGCCGATGCTGTCGGTGTGGCCGGCGATCTCGACCTGCATGTCCGGATACTTCTTCAGCACGCCGACCGCCCAGTCGAGGATGGTCTGCGCGTCCGGACGCAGGCGCGTCTTGTTGAACTCGAAGGTCACGCCCTTGAGATTGATGACCTTCTCGAACGGGCAGCCGTCGCCGTCGACGCGCGAACCGGCCGGGGTATCCGGGCACTTGTCCTTCTCGTCGACCACGCCGTCGCCGTCGCTGTCGGTCAGGCCGGTCGGCACTTCGACGATCTTGGTCGTCTCGGTCGCCGCCGCCATCTCGATCGCTTTTTCCTTGAACAGCGGGATTTCGATGCCGAGCGCGTAGCGGATGTCGCCGTAGCCGTCGGCGAAGCCGTCGTACACGTAGCGGACTTCACCGCGCAGACGCAGCTGGCCGACCTTGGTGAACGGTCCGGTCACGAAACCGACGCCGCCGTTGGCGAACCAGTCGTAACCGTCGTCTTCGGCGCCGTTCGGGTAGATGTCGTTATAGGTCGCGCCGCCGCCGATCAGGATGAACGGCGTGAAGTGCGAGCGGTCGCCGAAGGCGTAGAACAGGTCCGCGCCGAGGCCGTAGTGGTAGAAATCGGTGCGCAGGGTGTCGCCGGTCTCGAAGGTCTGCGCCCAGCCGTGCAGTTCGTAGCCCCAGCGCTTCTGGCTCTGCCAGCCATAGAGCAGGTCGATGCCGACGCCGCGGTTGATGTCGGCGAGGCCGAAGCTGCGGTCGCTGTCCGGATCGGTGTACAGACCCTGGATGCCGATGTAGCTCGGCGCGACCAGCTCGGTCGTTTCGACCGTCGTCGTGCTGGTGTCGGTGCTTTCGGCGCCGCTTTCCGCGAGCGGGTCGGTGGCGGCGTCCTGCGCGTAAGCCGACGCGGCCGCCAGAACCGCCGCCGCACCCAACAAGCCATATGCAGTCTTCATGAGAACTCCACTGTTCCTTGGGGGATTCCCCCGTTTGCCGGCGGACATCACTGTCCCCGGGCGAACCCGATGCCGGCGTGTGACTTCGTTTGTTGCAACTCCCTGAGCCGAGGGCGTCCCGAATGTTCAGCTGCAAAGAACTCGATGCGCTTCACCGCGGGGCGCTAAAGAAATTCGCACCAATGAGGAGCAAATCTCCCTGGCTTTCGGCCCATTTATGGCCGCTATGTAAATTTTAGATGAAAAGAAGAGCGGCTCAGGTAGGAAAAAGCTGACATTAATGCTGGGAATGCGCCGATAAACATGTTGCAGTGCGATACGGCGCACAAAAGAAAAACCCGCCGCGCGTATCGCGCGGCGGGTTGCTCTCGAACCGCTGGTCTAGAACTGGACGCGGAAGAAAGCTTGGGCGAAATCGCGGTCGCGCAGCAGGTTGTTGTCGCCGCCGCCGAAGAACCAGGTGTAGCCGAGCGTCAGCGACAGGAAGTCCTTGTAGCGGGTTTCGACGTTGGCGATCATCGACTTGCGGCCTTCGACGAAGTTCTCCGCCGGGCCGGGCGAGGTGCCCTTGACGTCCTGCGACCAGACCAGGAACGGCTGCAGGCTGATGCCCGGCAGCACGCTCTCGTACTTGATGATGTTGATCAGGCGATAACCCCACGAGAACTTGTCGACGAAGGCGTCGAGATCGGCCTGGTGCGGGTTGAAGCGCAGGCCGTCGCCGCCGATCGCGCAATACTGGTTGGTCGAGCAGGCCTGGCGCGAGCCGTCGGCGCCGCTGCCGTCGGCGCCGGCCGAGGCATGCAGGTAGACGCCCGGCGCGTCGATCTGCAGGCGATCGAGGCTCGGCAGACCCGGAATCCAGGTCGCGCCGAATTCGCCGACCATCTGGATCTGGTCGGCACCGATGAAGTTGTCGGTGGCGCCGAGCACGCGCGTGAAGCCGAGGTTGAACTGGTAGACCTCGAACTCCTCGAAGCCGCGGATATAGCCCGGGTTCTTGCGGTTCAGCGGCTTGCTGTAGTCGGTGCCCGGATTCTCGCCGACCGTGCCGCCACGGTAAGGGATGATGAAGCTCGGGTACGAGCGAGCCGAGCCGGGCAAATGGCCGACCAGCAGGTTGATCGTATCCGGATGGGACGGATCGACGTCGCTGCTGCCGTAGTACGTGCGCGTTCCGTCCTCCGCCCAGCCGTAGCCGGCGGTCGTGCCGCGGCAGTTGCCCGTGTTGCCGCAGCTGTTGAGCGTCGGGGCGAGCGCCGCGAAGCCGAGGTCGGCGATCGACACCTGCAGCGGCAGGTTCGGGCGATAGGCGACTTCACCCTGGATCGAGTAGTCGCCGATCGAGGTATTGAAGCTCAGGCCGAACAGGTGGATGTTTTCCGGATACTCGAAAAAGACGCGCGGATTGTCGAGTTCGGCGCTGTCCGAGAACGTGGCATTGGGATCGCCGCCGAGCAGCAGGCCCTTGAGCGTTTCGAGGCCGGCGATCGGGTTGCTCAGGGCGCCGAGGTCGCCGAGCACGCCGGGGCGGTTGGCGATCAGCGTCAGGGTGTCGACCGTCAGCTGCTGGCGGGCGTTGGCGTCGGCGACCGCCGGGATATTGCCGCAGGACTGGAAGAAGGTGACGGTGTTCCTGACGCCCGCCTGGTGACTGCACGAGGTCGGCGCCGAGAAGAAGCTGACGTACGGCAGCTTCGAGTGGTAATTCATGAAGTACGCGCCGAACTCGGTGCCGCTGCCGAGGTTCTCCGCGTAGTACTTGAACGCAGCGCCCCACTGGCCCTGATTGCTGGCATCCATGTCGCGCTCGCGCAGCAGCGTGCCGGTGGTCGGCGTGATCAGCGTCAGCGGGTTGTCGAGATAGCCCTTGCGGCTGTTCGCGGTATCGCCGTCGAACGCGCGATACGGATCGTCGGCGGTGGCGCCGAAGCTGAAGTTCACCGAGCGGCCGGCGTTCTTGGTGCCGAGGTCGTTGGTCGCGAAATAGCTGCCCGGCGGCGGCGCGTCGAGCGGCTGCCATTCGAACTGGTAGAAGGCTTCGATCGTCGCGTTGCTGAACGGCTCGATGCTCGCGAAGGCCATGCCGACCGGCGTGAACACTTCCTCGACCTGCGTGCCGACGCGGTACAGGTTGTTGGCGTTGACCGGATTGGCCTGGTTGATGCTGTTGATCGCCAGCAGCGTCGACTCGCCCCAGTTCACCGTCTGGCGGCCGATCTTGAAGCTCAGCTCGTGGTCTTCCCAGCCCGGGATCGGCACGCGGCCGAAGACGTTGATGTCGAGCAGCTGGAAGTCGGTGCCGATCTGGCGCAGCGTCTCGCCGTCGTTGCGCTTGATGCGCTCGCGGGCGCCGGGCCCGTAGACGTGCGTGAAGTAGCGGTTGGCGATCGGATCGCCGGTGCGGCCGACGCGGTCGACGTTTTCCGGCGTGATGATATTCGGATGCGTCTCGGTGAAATCGTTGTTGACGAAGTCATAGAAGTACAGCCACTTCGCGAAGAAGCCGTAGTCCTGCCAGTTCAGCGTGAGGTCCTGGGTGACCTTGGCGACGGCCTGCGTGAGGTCGTGCTTGTCGTAGTTCAGGTTGCCGTCGTCGGCTCGCATCGAGTACTGGCCGCGCATGCGTGCCAGCTGTTCCGCCGGATAGGTCTGCTCGGCGAACAGACCCTGACAGGTCTGGAACTGGCGGCCGCAACCGTTGGGGTCGAGGCTTGCCTTGCCGATGAGATCCTTCGACTGCTTCTCCATGCGCATCGCGGCGCCGAAGCTGGCCGTGGTGTTCAAGGTGCCGGTAACGTCACCGTCGAACAGGTCGAAGCCGAGTGCGAACGCCGGCGCGCTGGCACAGGCCAGGATCAGGCCCGAGCAGCGGACGGTCGCTTTCCATGCGTCCATCAAGTTTTCTCCCCAATTTTGTCCCAGGATTCTGCGCGCCGCGGGCGAGGGACTGCACCGCGGTAATGTTCTGAACGTAGCATGGACGACGGTCAAAAAAAATGGCCGTACGCGTGCGTGCGCGTGGCGCCGCGGCAGTCGCGACGCCACGCGCCGTGTCTGCCTACAGTCCGTGCCGGCGCAGGAAACGCAGGACGGTGTCGGCGGTGCTGCGCGGGTCTTCCTGCATGAAGCAGTGGCCGCCGGGCTGTGTGTGCACTTCGATCGACGGCAGTCGGCGACGCGCGAGACGGGCCGCTCCGGCGACGAACGGATAGGTCTGCTCGCCGTGCAGGAACAGCACCGGGCAGCGCAGTTCGCGCAGGCCGGACCACGGATAGGCCGGGTGATCGAAGATTTCGGCCTCGAGCCATTTCGGGCACGACAGCGCGCGCTCGCCGCCTTCGTCGTGCGTCGCATAGTCAATGAAGCAGTCGAACGCGGCGTCGAGCCAGTCGTGATAGATGCCGCGATCGTGCAAGCGGTCCCAGGCGGCCTGGCGCGACGGCCAGCGGTCGCGCCGGCGGCGCGCGCCGCGCGACAGCGGATTGCGCCGCGTCAGCGCGAGCAGGCGCGTCAGCGCGTACATCGGCCCCGGCATCAGGATCGGGTCGAGCAACACCAGCGCGCGGAACAGGTCCGGCCGGGCGATCGCGGCCAGCACCGTCAGGGCCGCGCCGTAGCTGTGGCCGACGCCGATCAGCGCGCCCGACGGCAGACGCTGTTCGGCGATCACCTGCGGGATGCGCGCGGCCAGCGCCGCAGGGCCGGCGAAACGCTCGGGCGCGGCGCTGTTGCCGTGACCTTCGAAATCGTGGCAGAACAGCCCGTACTCGGCGGCGAGCGGGCGCAGCAGCGGCCAGTAGACGCCGCCGCAGAAGCCGTTGCCGTGCACGAAGTGCAGGGTCGTCGGCGGGCCGTCGTGGCGGCGGCCGCGCAGGATCGGGCCTGCGCCGGCCGATGATTGCCAGGCGCTCAGTTCGTGGAAATGCTCGGGAACGGGGTGGTTCATGGCGGGCCATCGACAGGGGCGCGCAGCCTAGCAAATCGCTGCCGGCTTATGCCGCCCGGCGCTATGCTTAGAGCGCTTATGGCGAGAACGGGAAAATGCCCGGTTCGTCCCCATACTGCAGAGGTCGTTTTCGCCGGAGCTTACGATGTCGTCCGATCTCTTCGCCCTGAATACACAGCGTCCTGCCGAGGCCCTGGCGCTGATCGGCGACTGCCTGCGTAGCGGCGAGCCGGCGATCGTGACCAGCAACTTCCGGCCGTTTGCCGCCGTCATGCTGCATCTGGTGACGCGGGTTGCCCCGGACATTCCGGTGGTCTGGATGGACAGCGGCTACAACAGCGCCGAGACCTACCGGCATGCCGAGGCGCTGCGCCGGCAACTGGGCCTCAAGCTGCACGTCTATACGCCGCGCCGTACGCGTGCGCGGCGCGAAGCGCTCGAAGGGCCGCCGCCGGGCGCCGACGATCCGCGCTTCGACGCGTTCGTGCACGAGGTCAAGCTGGAGCCGTTCGAGCGTGCGCTCGCCGAGTTCAGGCCGAAGATCTGGTTCAACGGCGTGCGGGCCTCGGATACCGCGCAGCGCGCGGCGATGGAGCAGGTCGCGCGCAATGCCGACGGCATTCTCAAGGTGGCGCCGCTGCTGCACTGGACCTCGCGCGAGCTGCACCATTATCTGCAGCAGAACGGCTTGCCGAACAACTGGGACTACGTCGACCCGACCAAGCCCGATCCGGCGCAGGAGTGCGGGCTGCACGTCGCCCATTAGGGAAGGCCTGCATCCCGACGTTATCGCGAGGCCGCGCAACGGCCGTGGCGATCCGGAGGCGCCATCCGGCGTCGTGCGCCGCCGGATGGCTTCGTCGCCCGCGGCGCCTCGCCCTGACGATGGATGCGCTTTTGCAGGGGCTTCCCCGGCGGCGGGGGCGGTGCGCCGCCGCGGCGCTTCAGCGGCGCAGGAAGTCCGCCATCAGCTCACCGGTGCGTTGCGGCGCGTCGAAGTGCAGCATGTGGCCGGCGCCATCGACGAACACCTCCTCGCGTTGCGCGAAGCAGGCACGGCGGGCCTGGCGCTCCTCGGCGCTGATCAAGGCGTGCAGGTTCGAGGCGCCGCCGTCGATGAACAGCGTCGGGGCGCGAATCTGGCGCCAGATCGACATCGACTCGGCGGCGCGGTACAGCGTCGGCATATTGAGGCGATGCCGCGGGTCGGCGAGCAGGCGTACGCGGCCACGGCCGTCGGCGGCGGCCCAGCCGCGGGCGACGAACAGGGCCTGGGGCGGGCTGAGCTGTGGATGCTGGATGCGGATGCGCTCGGCGAGCGCTTCGAAGGAGGCGTAGGTCTTGGCGCGCATCGGCAGGCGCAGCTGCCGCAGCCAGCGGCGATAGCGGTCGGCGGCCAGCGCCGGCGGCATGTCCGGCGTGAACAGGCCGTCGAGCAGGATCAGCCGGTCGACGCGTTCCGGGCGCAGTCCGGCATAGAGGCTGGCCACTTGCGCGCCCATGCTGTGTCCGGCCAGCCAGATCGCTGCCGATTCGCCGGCGTAGTGCTCGACCAGCGCGTCGAGGTCGGCGACGTAATCGGCGAACCAGTAGCCGTCGGCGGGCCACTGCGTGTAGCCGAGGCCGCGCCAGTCGGGCATCAGTACCTGGCAGACCTCGAGCAGCGGCGGCACCAGCGGCGCGAACGTCGCCGAGGCGTCGAGGAAGCCGTGGCCGAGGATCAGCAGCGGACGGTGCGGCTCGCCCCAGCGGCGGACGTGGTAACGGAGGCCGCGGATGCGGATGAACTCGGAGCGACTGGCGGGCACGGCGCGGTGGTCATGGTCATCGGCGAGGCGACAGTATAGAAGGCGTGCGGTGCCGGACCATGGCATCGCTTTTGCCAGCAGATTCGCCGAAACCGAAGAGAGCCATGTCGATCCACGCCGCGTTGCACCACAAGACGATCTATCGCTATGACCGGCGGGTCTCGCTCTCGCCGCAGCTGATCCGTCTGCGCCCGGCGCCGCATACGCGCACCGAGGTGCTGAGCTACTCGCTGAAGGTGCAGCCCGATCCGCACTTCCTGAACTGGCAGCAGGACCCGTTCGGCAACTGGCAGGCGCGCGTCGTCTTCCCCGAGCAGGTGACCGAATTCGAGGTCACGGTCGATCTGGTCGCCAATCTCGCCGTCATCAATCCGTTCGATTTCTTCGTCGAGAAATACGCCGAGACGTATCCGTTCGAGTACGAGCCCGGCCTGAAGACGGAGCTCAAGCCCTACCTGCGTCCGGACCCGGCTGGTCCGCTGCTGGCGCAGTACATGGCCGCGGTGCCGCGCGAGGCGACGTCGATCGTCGACTTCATCGTCGAGCTCAACCGCAAGCTGCAGCAGCACATCGGCTACCTGATCCGCATGGAGCCCGGCGTGCAGACGCCGGAGGAAACGCTGGAAAAGCAGTCCGGTTCGTGTCGCGACTCGTCGTGGCTGCTCGTGCAGATACTGCGCCAGCTCGGCCTGGCGGCGCGCTTCGTGTCCGGCTATCTCATCCAGCTCAAGCCCGACGTCAAGCCGCTCGAAGGCCCGGCCGGTGCCGAGGAGGATTTCACCGATCTGCACGCCTGGGCCGAGGTCTACATCCCGGGCGCCGGCTGGCTCGGGCTCGATCCGACCTCCGGCCTGTTCGCCGGCGAGGGGCACATTCCGCTGTCGGCGACGCCGGAGCCGTCGTCGGCCGCGCCGATCACCGGCCTCGTCGACGAGTGCGAGGTCGAGTTCGGCCACGAGATGGGCGTGACGCGCATCTTCGAGACGCCGCGTGTCACCAAGCCGTACAGCGATGGCCAGTGGCAGGCGATCGATGCGCTCGGCGATCGCGTCGACCATCAGCTGCGTGTCGACGACGTGCGCCTGACGATGGGTGGCGAGCCGACCTTCGTCGCGGCCGACGACCCGCAGGGCGAGGAGTGGAACACCTCGGCCGTCGGTCCGACCAAGTCGAACCGCGCGCTCGATCTGGCCTTGCGCCTGCGCAATCATTACGCGCCGCAGGGCCTGCTGACCTATGGCCAGGGCAAGTGGTATCCGGGCGAGTCGCTGCCGCGCTGGGTCTACACGCTGTACTGGCGACGCGACGGCCAGCCGCTGTGGCGCGCACCGGTCGTCCGGCCCGACGCGGCGCACCCGCCGACCTTGCTGCAGGCCAACCAGTTCACGCTGAGCCTCGCCGAACGTCTCGAAGTCGATCCGCGCAACGTGGTCGAGGCCTACGAGGACGCGCTGCATTACATGGTCCGGGAGCGCAAGCTGCCGATCAATCTCGATCCGACCGACAGCCGCCTGAAGGACCCCGAGGAGCGTGCGCGCCTGACGCAGGTTTTCGAACGCGGTCTCGGCACGCCGCGCGGCTACGCGCTGCCGGTCCAGCGCTGGCAGGCGGCCGCGCGCTGGATGAGCGAGCGCTGGCTGCTGCGCACCGGCAAGCTGTTCCTGATTCCGGGCGACTCGCCGATCGGCCTGCGCCTGCCGCTCGAATCGCTGCCGGCCACGTCGAGCGGCGGCGTGCCGGTGACGTACCCGGCCGATCCGTACTCGGTGCCGGAGTTGCTGCCGGCAACCGATCCGCGCCGCCAGCCGTTCCTGCAGCTGCAGGGTCGCGAGGAGCCGCCAGCGCTGGCCGGCGGCCAGCGCTGGCGGCCGGAGCAGCCGCCGCAGCGCGCGAGCGGCATGTTCCTCAACGGCACCAATGTGCGCACCGCGCTCGCGGTCGAGCCGCGCGAGGGCTGGATCAACGTCTTCCTGCCGCCGGTTTCGCGCACCGAGGATTTCCTCGATCTGGTCGCGGCGATCGAGGACGTCGCCGCCGAGACGCGGCTGCCGGTGCGCATCGAAGGGTATGCGCCACCGCACGATCCGCGCCTCGAGATCCTCAAGATCACGCCCGACCCTGGCGTCATCGAGGTCAACGTGCAGCCGGCCCGCTCGTGGCCGGAACTGCGCGACAACACCATCACGCTGTACGAGGCCGCGTTCCAGGCACGGCTGTCGACCGAGAAATTCCTGATCGACGGTCGTGCGGTCGGCACCGGCGGCGGCAATCACGTCGTCGTCGGCGGCGCGCGCACCGAGGATTCGCCGTTCCTGCGCCGGCCAGACGTGCTCGGCAGCATGATCCGCTACTGGCAGAACCATCCGTCGCTGTCGTATCTGTTCTCCGGCCTGTTCATCGGCCCGACCTCGCAGCACCCGCGCGTCGACGAGGCGCGCGATACGCAGCTCTACGAACTGGAGATCGCGCTGTCGCAGCTGCCGGCCAAGGGTTGGCAGGTGCCGCAGTGGATCGTCGACCGCACGCTGCGCAACCTGCTGGTCGACTTGACCGGCAACACGCACCGCGCCGAGCTCTGCATCGACAAGCTGTACTCGCCGGACAGCCCGACCGGCCGCCTCGGTCTGGTCGAGCTGCGCGGCTTCGAAATGCCACCGCATGCGCGCATGAGCCTCGTCCAGCAGCTGTTGGTGCGTGCGCTGATCGCCTGGTTCTGGCGCGAGCCGTACACGAAGCCGCTGATCCGCTGGGGTACCGCGCTACACGACCGCTGGATGCTGCCGTACGACAACTGGCGCGATCTCGGCGAGGTCGTCGCCGACCTGGGCCGTGCCGGTTTTGCCTTCGAGCACGACTGGTTCGCGCCGCACTTCGAGTTCCGTTTCCCGCGCCACGGCGTGTTCCGCTACGAGGACGTCGAGGTCGAGCTGCGCCACGCGCTCGAGCCCTGGCCGGTGCTCGGCGAGGAGCCGGGCGGCGGCGGCACGACACGCTTCGTCGATTCCTCGGTCGAGCGCCTGCAGATTCGTGCCAAGAACCTGATTCCGGGCCGCTACGTCGTGGCCTGCAACGGTCGGCCGCTGCCGATGCGCGAGACCGGCGTGCGCGGCGAGACCGTTGCCGGGCTGCGCTACCGTGCCTGGCGGCCGTATGCCTGCCTGCATCCGACGATCGGCGTGCACACGCCGCTGGTATTCGATCTGTACGATCGCTGGAGCGGCCGCGCGCTCGCCGGCTGTACCTACCACGTCGCGCATCCGGCCGGCCGCAACTACGACACCTTCCCGGTCAATGCGTTCGAGGCCGAGGCGCGCCGCATCGCGCGCTTCGAGGCGATCGGCCATACGCCGGGCCGTTACGCGCTCGGCGTCGAGAGTCCCAATCCGGACTTCCCGTGCACGCTCGACCTGCGCCGGCCGTAGGGCCGCGCGCGGGCGCGGCGTCGGGCACTGCGCTCAGCGCACCGGGATCGAGGCGACGAACGCGCCCTCCGGCAGCGGGAAGCTGAGCGTCGACATCGGCGTGACGTGGGATTTGGCGATCTTCCAGCGCCCGTCCTCGATCACGTAGGTGTCGCGGTACTCCATCGACAGCTGCGTGACGGTCTTGTCCTGGTTGTTGACCTGCATGAACCACAGTGTCCACTCGCCGGTGGCGCTGCGCTCGTCGATCAGCTCGACCGTCGGATGCTTGCCGTGATGGATGTCGTGCACCAGCCAGGTCCCCTGCGCGGTCCGGGCGGTCGCGATCTGGGCGAAGACCTGCACCAGCGGCTCGCGGTCGCTGAACTTGCCGATGACGCCGTAGTCGATGTCGGCGCCCTCGCGGACGAAGCACTCGCGGAAGGCATCCGGATCCTTGCGGTCGCAGGCACGCCAGTAGCGATACTTCAGTTGCTCGATCTCGTGGATCGCCTCGAGGCGCTGGATGCGGCGCAGCAGGTCGGCGGTTTCAGTGGCGGTCATGCGGTCTCCTCGTGTTCTGGCGCCCGATGTCCGTCCCGGACGCGGCTCGCAAGGACCTTAGCGGGCGTGCCGGATGCCGGCACAGTCCAAACGGATGACGGGGCGAGCGCGGCGATCTTGTTGTTTAGTTTTTCTAAGCATCGAGGCAAGAAAAAATCAATTGTTGCGACGCAGCAAGCGCGCTTTAATACTCCCACGCCAGCCGGATGGCACTTCGAAACGAAGCCTCCCGCTGCCAACGGTCTCCTCCAGATCCCACAAGGGGTCTCTTTAAAGCCACCTGACTCAGGTGGCTTTTTTTTATTCTCCGTCCGGATCACTCTGGATCTTCCTCCGAAGAATCAATGCTCTGCCGAAGTTCAGGCACGGGCGTCGACGGGCGTTGACGGACATCGATGCGGGCTCCGGAGCCGGTGCGCAGCGCTTTGTCCGCGAAGGAAGCCGTAGCCGCGATGGGGCCCTCCGCGCAGCGACACATGCCGGTTTGCATGCACGTTCCTGCGCACAGCTGAGGTTCAACCCAGCTAAACCTCGCTTTCATCGTTTTGTTGATATTGATAATTACTCTCAATAAACTGCGGCGCACGACTCCTTGAGCGTTTACGCCGTGACTGCCGCCGAGACCGTCCTTCCTGCCGCTTCCTTCGCGCGTCGCCGCTTCTGGCTGCGTACGCTGCTCGCCGGTCCGCTGGCTTTCGCGGCTGCGGCGCTGCTGATGCTCGGCGGCACGGCATGGCTGCCGGCCGGGCGTGCGCAGATCGACAACCTCGTGCTGCCGGTCGTGCTGTTCCCGCTGATCTGGACGGCGCTGTTCCTTTACGCCCTGCTCGATGCACGTCTGCTGCGCGCCTACGGCGTCATCGTCGCGCTGCTCGCTCTGCACGGCGCGCTGATCGCCACCCGGCTCTGGAAATAGCCCATGGTCAAGCTGCCGCAAAGCGAAACGAAGAAGCTGCTGGCGATCCACGGCTGGTCGGGCGTATTGCTCGGCCTGCTGCTGTACGCGGTGATCTGCACCGGCGTCGCGGCCGTGTTCGAAGACGAGATCAAGGATTGGTCGAGCGCCTTGCCGACCCGCGCCGCGGCCGAGTTTCCGGCCGGGCTCGACGCCGCGATGCGCCGCGTCGCCGCCGAAACCGATCCGCATTTCCTGCACGATCTGTCGATCTGGCCGGCTGGCGGCGGGCGTCTCAACCTGCTGTTCCACACGCACGAGACCGACGCGAAGGGCAGGCCGGTCGAGCGCGGCGTCGAGTACGAGCTGGACGGCAATACGATGCAGACCGTCGCGCGCCGCGAAGGTCGGCTCGACGATCTCGGCAGCGCTCGCCGTTCGAGCGCGCTCGCCGATTTTCTCGTCGAGCTGCATGTGCGTCTGCATCTGCCGAACCCGTATGGTCTGTTTCTCACCGGCGTGCTCGGGCTGGTGATGATGATCGCCGCTGTCACCGGCTTCCTGATCCACCGGCACCTGATCAAGGAGCTGTTCACGCTGCGCCGCCGGCGCGACAGGTTGCTGACGGCGCGCGACGCGCATGTCGTCGCCGGCACCTGGAACCTGCCGTTCGCGTTCATCCTGGCGTTCACCGGCAGCTTCTTCAGCTTCGCCAGCGCGTTCGCGCTGCCGGCGATGGCGATGGTCGCGTTCGGCGGCGATCGGGACCGGATGTTCGAAACCCTCATCGGCCGGACCGTCGCCGAGGATTCGCGCGCCGCCGCGCCGGCGGATCTCGACGCCGTACTGCGCGACGTGCGGCAGCGCGCCGGCGAGGAGCCGACCTTCATCAGCATCGAGCATTACGGCCGCGTCGACGCCGCGATCACGCTGTTCATGGAGCCGAAGCGCGGCGAGCTGACGCCGATCAGCTACGTCTATTCCGGCGCCAGCGGCGCGTTCCTGCAGGACAAGCCGCTGCTCGGCCTGCAGCCTTCGTTCGGCGGGCAGCTCTACGCGCTGATCGGGCCGCTGCACTTCGGCAACTTCGCCGGGCCGCTGTCGAAGGCCGTGTGGTTTGCGCTCGGCTTCGCCGGAGCGTACGTGACGCTGACCGGGCTGCTCCTGTGGACCCAGCGTCGTGCCGGGCAGCCGGCGTGGCGGCGCATGGGCATCGTCGTGCACTGGGTCGGCTACGGCCTGCCGCTGGCGCTGCTGGCCTGTCCTTACGGTTACTTCATCGCCGTGGCGAGCGGCGCCGACGCCATCACTGCGCAGGCCATCGCTTTCCTCGGCGTGGCGGCGCTGACGTTCGCCGCCGTGCTGCTGCTGCGCCGGCATGACGCGATCCAGCGCGCCGCGCTGCTGGCCAGCGGCGCGGCGATGCTCGGCATGCCGCTGCTGCGTCTGGTCTGCGGCGGGCTCGGCTGGTCCTCGGCGCTACGCGCCGGCATCGTCGTGGTGCCGGCGGTTGATCTCGCGCTGCTGAGTGCGGCGCTGATCTGTCTGCTGCTGGCTGCGCGCTCGATCCGATCCGCACGCGCGCTGCCGGTGCGCGAAGTGCGTGCCGCCGGCTGGGCCCCGGGCGCATGAGCGGCGTCACCTTGCTGGCGATCGCCTGCAGCGCGGCGGTGCTGCTGCTGATCGGGCGCCGCGATCCGAAGCGGCTGCGTGCGGCCGGCCGCTGCGATCTGGCGCCGTACAGCGCCGCGCAGCGCCGCGGACTCGCTGCCGCGGCGCTGCTGCCGGGCCTGCTGCTGGCACTGGCCGGGCAATCGGCCGGCGTCGTGATCTGGCTCGGCGCGAGCGTTGCGCTCGGCTGGCTGCTGACGCAGATGCTGGCCGCCGGCGTCGCCGGGCGCGGCAAGGTCCGGCGCTGAGGCGCCGTGGTGCGGCCATGCGCCGCGCGATTCGCTGCGCTAAGGTCGCGGTCCCCGACGTCGGCTGGAGAACGCGCGTGCTCAAGTCCCACTATCCGCTCTATCTCGCCAATCGCCCGCGTGAAAGCGGGCGGACGCTGGACGTCAGCGACAAGTACTCCGGCGCGCTGGCGACCCGCGTCGCGCTCGCCGACGCGGCGCTGCTCGACGAGGCGATCGCCGCGGCCACCGCCGCTGCGCGGCCGATGGCCGAATGGCCGGCCTACGAGCGCCAGGCGGTGCTCGAACACTGCGCGCGGCGCTTCGAGGCGCGCGCCGAGGAATTCGCGCAGGCGCTGTGCGTCGAAGCCGGCAAGCCGATCCGCGATGCGCGCGGCGAAGTCACGCGCCTGATCGAGACCTTCCGCTATGCCGCCGGCGAAGCGGTGCGCCAGCATGGCGACTATCGGCCGCTCGACATCGGGCCGCGCGCGAAAGGCTACTGGTCGCTGCTCAAGCGGGTGCCGATCGGCCCGGTTTCGTTCATCAGTCCGTTCAACTTTCCGCTGAACCTCGCCGCGCACAAGATCGCGCCGGCGATCGCCGCCGGGTGCCCGTTCGTGCTCAAGCCGGCGAGCGCGACGCCGGTCGGCGCGCTGCTGATCGGCGAGGTGCTCGCCGAAACCGCGCTGCCGGCCGGCGCGTTCTCGATCCTGCCGTGCCGGGCGGCGGACGCCGACGCGCTGGTCCGCGACGAGCGCCTCAAGCTGCTGTCGTTCACCGGCTCGCCGGCGGTCGGCTGGGACATGAAGGCGCGCGCCGGACGCAAGCCGGTGATCCTCGAACTCGGCGGCAACGCCGGCTGCATCGTCGACGAGGGCAGCGATCTCGATTTCGTCGTGTCGCGCCTCGTGTTCGGCGCCTACTACCAGTCCGGACAGTCGTGCATCAGCGTGCAGCGCATCTACGCGCACGCCTCGCTGTACACGGCGCTGCGCGAGAAGCTGACGGCCGCGGTGCGCGCGCTCAAGTGCGGCGATCCGAAGCAGGAGGACACTTTCATCGGGCCGATGATCGCCGAGTCCGAGGCGCAGCGGCTCGAGCGCTGGATCGGCGCGGCGCTGCAGCGCGGCGCGCGGCTGCTGTGCGGCGGCGAGCGGCGCGGGGCGATGCTGTCGCCGGCGCTGCTCGAAAACGTGCCGGCCGATTGCGAGCTGTCGGCGAAGGAGGCGTTCGGCCCGGTCGCGATGCTCGCCGCGTTCGACGATTTCGACGCCGCGCTCGATGCCGTCAACGCCAGCGACTACGGCCTGCAGGCCGGCGTGTTCACGCGCGACCTGGGCCGCATCGAGAAGGCCTGGAACCGCCTCGAAGTCGGCGGCGTCGTGATCGGCGACGTGCCGAGCTTCCGCGTCGATCACATGCCCTACGGCGGCGTGAAGCAGTCCGGGCTCGGTCGCGAAGGCGTGGCCTACGCGATCGAGCACCTGACCGAGCCGCGCCTGCTGGTCGTGCGCTCGCCGGACTGAGCGGCGCGCGGCCGGCTGCCCGGCGGCGCGGCTGGCTCAGTGCGCCGGCGCGGTGTCGCGGCGCAGGAAGGCGATCGGCGGTGCGTACTTCGTCGTGCCGCGCTTCTTCTGCGTGACCAGCGTCAGGCCGGACGGCTTGAAGACGTTGACGTTGTGCGTATTCGGCGTCGTCACGATGTACTGCGCGCGCGTCGCCTGCAGGAAGGCGCCGACCTTGTCGATGTTGAAGATGTCGAGGTGCGCGAACGGTTCGTCGATGAACACGAAGCCGCCGCTCTGGTCCTCGTCCATCAGCAGGCCGACGAGCAGGATCATCGACTTCATCACCTGCTGGCCGCCGGACGCCTCGCCGTCGTTGAGGCCGATCATGCCCTTCTGGTCGAAGTTGAACTGCACTTCGAGGCGTGCCTGCGACAGCGTGAGGTCGTCATTGGTCAGCTGCGGCGGCTCGACTTCGACGTCAATGCCGGCCAGCGCGCCGAGGTGGCGCAGGTTCTGCGCATAGCGGCGCACCGTCGCGCGCAGCACGCCGATGTACTGGCTGCGCGCGCGGTCGGTGCTGCTGCGCGCGCGTTCGAGATGCACGTCCTGGTCGCTGATGCGCGATTCGAGCTGGCGATGCTCGGCATCGAGCTTGTCGCGGATCGCGACGCAGTTGGCGTCGGTGTTCCAGCGGCCGTCGTCGCGGCGCCGGTGCAGGCGCTCCATCTCGCGTTCGACCGCGCCGCTGGAGTCGTAGCGGGCGCGGGCCTCCGCCATCGCCGCCGCGCTGCGCCAGTCGGCCGGCTTGCCGCGCCGCAGGCGCCGCCATTCGAGCACGTGCGCGGCGTAGGCGCGGCGCGACTGCTCGAACTCGGCCTGCAGCTGCTGCTGGCGGACGCGCGTCTTCTGCAAGGCCTCTTCGGTGCGGTCGTGGCGCGAGGTGAGGCGGTGCAAGGCCTGCGACATCTCGTAGTAGCGCGCCGCCGCTGCGGCGCGCGCCGCGCTGATGTCCTCGAGTTCCTGCGCGAGGCGCGCGGCCTCGGCTTCGGCGGCCTCGAATTCCGGCGCGCGCGCCGCGATCTCGCGCGTGGCGTCGACGCCGGCCAGCGCCGACTGCACGTCGGCGAGCTTGCGCGTGGCGAGCGCCAGCGCCTCGCGCAGGCCTTCGCGCTGGTCCTTCAGCTCTTCGAGGCGGCGGCGCGCATCGGCGACCGCATTGCGACCGAAGTGCACGTCGACGACGCTGATGTCGCGGCCGCCGCGGCGCTCGCGCTGATAGGCGCGCGGCGTGATCCACGACTGGCTCTCCGGCAGGCGCGCGCCGTCCTCGGTGCTGTCGACGCGCTGGATGCCGTCGAGCAGCTTGGCCAGCCACACCGGCGGATCGGCGTGAAAACGCACGCATTCGAGCAGCGAGCCGCGCTGCGGCAGCGGTGCCGGCGCGCGATCGGGCACGACGTAATGGCGATAGCGGTGCTGCTCGCCGAGACGCCAGGCCGCGGCGCGGTCGCCGGGCTTTTCGAGCAGCACCAGATGGCGCACGCCGGCGAGCACCGATTCGACCGCGAGCTGCCAGGTGTCGTCGGTGATCTCGACGATGTCGCCGAGCATGCAGTGCGCGATGCCGGCGTCGCGCAGCGCCTGCGAGAACGCGCTGACTTCGCGCGGCTCCGGGCGCCGGCCGCTGTCGAGCGCGGCGATGCGCGCCTGCAGCTCGCCGATCTCGCGGTCGACGCCGTCGATCTGGCCTTGCAGCTCGTAGCGGCGCCGGCCGAGCTTTTCCTGTTCGCGCAGCGCGGCTTCGGTGTCGAGGCCCTCGGCCTGTTCGGCGAGCTGGTCGAGCAGGCGCTTGCGCTGTTCGAGCACGGCCTGCGCCTTGCCGAGCGGGCGTTCGATCTGGCGCTCCTGCTTCTGCAGGCTTTCCATTTGCGCCTTGCTGTCGGCTTCGGCGGCCTCGGTGTCTTCGCGCTCGCGGACCAGCGCGCCATGCTCGTCGGCGAGGCGTGCGAGCTGGGCGCCGAGTTCGGCGACTTCGCGGCGCTTGCCGAGCAGCTGGGCGCGGCCGCCGCGCAGGCTGTCGAGCAGCTCGGCGAGCTGCAGGCGCGGCAGCCACTGGCCGGTGAGATCGGCGAGTTCGCCGAGCAGGCGCTCGTACTCGCGGTACGAGTTGACGTCGGCCTCGGCGGCCTGCAGCTGGGTGTGCAGGCGCGCGAGCTGGGTCTTGAGCTCGTCGAGTTCGCGTGCGCAGGCCAGCTGGTCCTCGCGCGCCTTCTGATAGTTGTCGAGCACTTCCTGATCGCCGAACACGTCGAACACGAGGTCGAGCAGCTGGCGCGGCGAGTATTCGCAGAGCTTGTCGGTGTGGCCCTGGTCGAGCGCCAGCACGCGCTTGATCGCGCGCGTCAGGCCGGCGTTTTCGAGCTGCGATTCATACTGGCGCACGCCGATCCAGGTCACCGCCTCGCTGCTCTCGGCGACCTCGACCGGCACGTCGCCGGCGCCGATGCCGTAGCTGCGTTCCCAGTCGCCGCCCTTCTTGCGGATGCGGCAGAACAGCGTGACGGTCTCGTCGGTGATCGGCCAGAACGCCAGCTGGCCGTTGCTGCGGCGCGGGTTCGAGACCGTCGCGCGCAGCCACGCCGACGGACGATCGGCGCGGCGCACGTAGCGCTTGTAGTCGCGACCCTGCGAGCAGTTGATCGCCAGCAGCGTGCGCAGCGCGTCGAGCAGCGTCGTCTTGCCCGAGCCGTTCGGCCCGACGACGGTGACGATGTTGGCGTCGAGCGGCAGCGTGAAGCGTTCCCACCAGTCCCAGTGGACGATTTCGATCTTGTGGAAGCTGAACATCGGGTTCTGGTCTAGTCGTCGTGGCGCGGCGCGTCGGCCGCGGCAGGGGCCGTGCCACCGGCGTCGTCGGCGCCGGGTTCGCCGGCGCTGAATTCGTCGGCGATGTCGGCGTCGGCGTCGGCGTCGAGTTCGACGCCGGGCGGCGTGTCCGCGACGTCGTCGTTGGCGGGCGGCGGTAGCTCGTCGTCGCCGTCGTTGGCGGCGCCGCCGAACAGCTCGGACAGCGTGCCGTTGAGGATGCGCTCGGCCATGCGCTTGTAGTCGAGCACGAGGTCGAGCAGCGGGCCTTCGTAGATGCGGCCGTCGCGGCGCTCGATGAAGCCGAGGCGCGACAGCACCGGCAGGCCGAAATTCTTGATGCGCGTGCGGCCGCCGAGGCGCTCGCCGAAATCGGCGAGCAGCGTCGCTTCGGCGACGTTGATGCCGAGCTCGGCGGCGGTCGGGATCGGCTTGGCCTCGGCGAACATTTCCGACTGGCGCAGCCGTTCGAGTTCGGTCTGCCGCTCGATCTGGCGCTGCCGCTTGGGCAGGATCAGCAGCGCCCACAGCACGACCAGCAGCGCGATCTGGTCGCGCTTGAGTTCGAGGTTGTTCGACAGCCAGGCGTCGTCGCTGCCGAATACCGGCTGCTCGAACTCGCGGCGGATGCGCAGGGTGACGTGGTCGGCGTACGGATGCTCGACGAATTCGAGGCCGCAGGCCGCCAGACGCTCGCTGAGCGCGTTGTAGAAGAGATCGTCGGTCAGCGCTTTGCGGACCATCGGGTCCTTGCGCGACAGCACGCGGTGCGCGGACAGGCGCGCGACCAGGGTTTGCAGCTCACGTTCCACGCGGGGAAGCCTCCAGGTGTCCGGCGCTCATTTCGGCGACGCCGTCACGTCCCACTTTGATGATGTCGTCGCGCACCTTCAGGCGCCGATCGATACGCGCCAGGTCTGCGACCGGCCCGGCCAGCGACGCCGACTCGCGGTCGCCGAGCAGCGCCAGCAGCGACAGGCGATAGCTCGACAGTTCGTAGTCGCGCAGCGGCACGGCCTCGTGCAGCGGCCAGCCGTCCGGTGCGACGCGCAGATCGCCGAGCCAGCGCTCCAGTTCGGCGTAGTCCGGCGGCTCCAGGTGCACGTCGCCCTGCGGCGCCTCGCTGGCCGGCGGCAGCGTGGCGTCGAGCTTCTCCGGGCGCAGCTTGTCGACCAGCTCGAACTCGGCGACGTCGAGCGCGATGTCGCCGAGCGCGAACGCGAAGTCCGGCACCGGGCTGATCGCGCCGTGCAGCAGGCCGGCGAGGCGTTCCTGGCCGAGGCCGCGCAGCCAGGCGTTGACGTCCGAGGACGACAGGCCGCTGGCGCCGAGATGCACCTTCTGCTTTTCCAGCTGGTTGAGCGCGCGCTGGAAGGCGCCGCTCATGCGCAGCAGCTCGCTCTGCACCTGGCCGATGCGCTGCGCGAGGCGGTGCGTCGGCCCGTCGAGCGCGTCGCCGTCGGTGATGTCGCGCAGCACGTCGCTGCCCTTGTCGACCCAGGTCCAGGCCGCGGCGAGCTTGCTTTCGGCGGCGCGGATGCGCGATTCCGACCCGGACAGGATCGCGCGCTCGAACTCGTCCTTCAGCTCCAGCAGACGCGCCAGCAGGTGCTGCAGCTCCGGTTTGGCGAGCGTGCCGAGCGCGCCGCTGCCGGCGACCTGCGCGGCCAGGTAGCCGAGATCCTCGCCCTCCTCGCCGAACTTGAGCAGCGCGGCGAGCGCGGCGACCGCCATGCGGCCGAGCGGACTGACGCCGTAGCGCGAGGTTTCCGAGTCCCAGGCCAGCAGGCCATGCACGCGCAGGCGGCCGATCAGGTGTTCGAGCTTGCCTTCGTCGAGGTACGGGAACTGCTGGCGCAGCTCGCCGGCGCTGACGAACGGCTCGGCGCGCGCCGCCAGCTCGTGCAGCACGAGCAGGCGGATCATCACGGCGGCTTCGGTGCCGGTGAACAGCGCGATCAGTGCCTGCAGGGTCGGACGGGCGCCGCCCAGCGCATGCAGGGCAGGGACGTCGGCCGGCTCGACGCCGGACTGGAACCAGTCGGCGAGGCGGTCTTCGGTAAGGTCGGGACGCATCCGGACAAGTGTAGCGATGGCTTGCCGCGACAACAGTCTTGACGCGGCGCGCGCTTCCGGGTCCGGGCGGCTCCGGCTAGCGCTGCGTCACGGAAATTCGATGACCTGGCGCACCGCCGCGCCGCGCGCCAGGCGGTCGAAGGCGGCGTTGATGTCGTCCAGCCCGAGCCGATGGGTCAGCAGGCGCTCGATCGGCAGGCGCCCGGCGCGGTGCAGCGCGAGGTAGCGCGGCAGGTCGCGGGCCGGCACTGCCGAGCCCATGTACGAGCCTTTCACCGTGCGCTCCTCGGCGACCAGGCTGACCGCCGGCACGCGGAATTCGCGCGACGGGTCCGGCAGGCCGGCAGTGATGGTGGTGCCGCCGCGCCGCGTCGCCGCGTAGGCGGCGGCCAGTGCCACCTCGCTGCCGGCGGTTTCGATCGCGTAGCGCACGCCGCCGCGCGTCAGCTCGCGCAGGCGGGCGATGGCGTCCGGCTCGGTTGCCAGGATCGTGTGCGTGGCGCCGAGGCTGCGCGCCAGTTCGAGCTTGGCCGGCAGCACGTCGACGGCGATCAGCGGCTCGGCGCCGGCGGCGACCGCGCCGAGCAGCGCCGCCAGGCCGACGCCGCCGAGCCCGAAGATCGCGACGCTGTCGCCCGGCGCGACGCGCGCGGTGTTGACGACGGCGCCGACGCCGGTCATCACCGCGCAGCCGAACAGCGCGGCGATCGCCCAGTCCGGCCGCGGCTCGCCCGGCGTGCCGATCTTCACCGCCGAGCGCGCCGAGACGACCGTCGCCTCGGCGAAGGCCGAGACGCCGAGATGATGGTGCAGCGGCGCGCCGTCGGCATGCCAGCGCTGCGCGCCGGACAGCAGCGTGCCGGCGGTATTGGCGCGCGCCCCCGGCTCGCACAGCGCGGCGCGGCCCTCGGCACAGTAGGCGCAATGGCCGCAGACCGGCACGAACGAGAAGACCACGGCGTCGCCCGGGGCGAAGTCGCGCACATCGGCGCCGATCGCCAGCACCTCGCCGGCCGCCTCGTGGCCGAGCACCATCGGCAGCACGCGCGGCCGCGAGCCGTCGATCACGGACAGGTCGGAATGGCAGAGGCCGGCGGCGCGGATCTTCACCAGCAGTTCGCCGGGGCCCGGCGGGTCGAGCTCCAGCGTCTCGATCGTCAGCGGCCGCGAGTCGGCGTACGGCGCGGCGCGGCCCATCTCGCGCAGCACCGCCGCGCGCACTTTCACGCGTGCGCCCCGTAGGCGGTGACGAGGCGCGCCAGCGCCTCGCGCAGCTGGCCGCCGGGCGCCGACGGGCGGCGCGTCACGCGGTCGACGAACACGTGCACGAACCAGCCTTCGGCGGCCGGCGCCTTGCTGCCTTCGCGGAACAGGCCGATCTCGTAGCGCACGCTCGAACTGCCGAGATGGGTGACGCGCAGGCCGGCGTCGATGGCGTCCGGGAACACCAGCGAGTCGTAGTAGCGGCAGCTCGATTCGGCGCACAGGCCCATCAGCGCGCCGCGCTGGATGTCGAGCCCGCCGGAGGTGATCAGATAGTGGTTGATGACGGTGTCGAAGTAGCTGTAATACTCGACGTTGTTGACGTGACCGTAGACGTCGTTGTCCTTCCAGCGCGTGGTGATGCGCAGGAAGTGCGGATAGGCGCTGCGCGGCGCACGACTGCTCGACGGGCTGCTCATGGCGGACTCCTTCCCCGGATTTTTGCTGCGCAGTGTACGCGCTCGGCCGCGCCGGACGGACGATTCCCATCGCCGCGGCGATCGGGAAGAATCGCGGCTGCGGCACCCAGAACAAAACGACGAGGAGAAACCATGTCCCTGACCGCCGGTCTGCCGGGGCAACTGCCCGGACAGATGATGGACCAGCCGCTGCTGGTGTCGGCGCTGCTGGCGCACGCCGAGCGCTACCACGCCGACACCGAGATCGTCTCGCGCACGATCGAGGACGGCCGCCTGCATCGCTATACCTACGCCGACGCGGCGCGCCGTGCGCGGCGCATGGCCAAGGCGCTGGCCCGGCTCGGCGTGCGGCCCGGCGAGCGGGTCGCGACGCTGGCCTGGAACGGCTATCGCCACTTCGAGCTGTACTACGCGATCTCCGGCAGCGGCGCGGTGCTGCACACCGTCAACCCGCGGCTGTTTCCCGAGCAGATCGCCTGGATCATCAACGACGCCGAGGACGGTGTCGTGTTCTTCGACCTGACGTTCGCGCCGCTGATCGAGAAGCTGGCGCCGCAGTGCCCGGCGGTGCGGCACTGGGTGGCGATGAGCGACGCCGCGCACCGCCCGCAGGCGGCGATTCCGCGGCTTGGCTGCTACGAGGATCTGCTCGCCGCCGAGGACGACGACTACGCCTGGCCGCAGTTCGACGAACGCGCGGCGAGCGCGCTGTGCTACACCTCCGGCACCACCGGCCATCCGAAGGGCGTGCTCTACTCGCACCGCTCGATGCTGCTGCACTGCTACGCGAGCTGCCTGCCGGACGTGTTCGGCTTCTCGGCGCGCGACTGCATCCTGCCGGTGGTGCCGATGTTTCACGTCAACGCCTGGACGATTCCGTACTCGGCGCCGATGGTCGGCGCCAAGCTGGTGCTGCCCGGCGCCGCGCTCGACGGGCCGAGCCTGTGTGAGCTGTTCGAGGCCGAGGGCGTGACGTTCACCGGCGGCGTGCCGACCGTCTGGCAGGGCATCCTGCAGCATCTGCAGAAGACCGGCCGCAAGCCGACGACGCTCAAGCGCGGCGTGATGGGCGGCTCGGCGGCGCCGCCGGCGCTGATGGAAACCTTCGCGCGCGACTACGGCGTCCAGATCGACCACGCCTGGGGCATGACCGAGCTGTCGCCGCTCGGCGTCTACAACCGCGAGAAGCTCAAGCACGGCGGCCTCGGCGACGAGGCCCGGCGCGCGCTCGCCGCCAAGCAGGGCCGGCCGCCGTTCGGCGTCGAGATGAAGATCGTCGACGCGGAAGGCCGCACGCTGCCGAACGACGGCGAGGCGGTCGGCGAACTGCTGGTGCGCGGCCACTGGGTGGTCGGCCAGTACTTCAACGTCGGCGCGCCGACGCTGCGCGACGGCTGGTTCCCGACCGGCGACGTCGGCAGCATCGACGCCGACGGCTATCTGTGGATCACCGACCGCGCCAAGGACGTCATCAAGTCCGGCGGCGAGTGGATCGGCTCGATCGAACTCGAAAACCTGGCCTGCGCGCATCCGGCCGTCGCGCAGGCGGCGGTGATCGGCGTCGCCCATCCGAAATGGGATGAGCGGCCGCTGCTGGTGATCGTGCCGAAGACCGGCCAGCAGCCGAGCCGCGAGGAACTGCTGGCCTGGTACGAGGGCAAGATCGCCAAGTGGTGGACGCCGGACGACGTGGTCTTCGTCGAGCAGCTGCCGCTGACCGCGACCGGCAAGATCTCCAAGCTGCAGCTGCGCGAACAGTTCCGCGACCATCGCCTGCCGGGCGCAGCGGGCGGCTGAGGCCGGGCAGGGCCGTCGTTACCATCGTGCTGTCACGCGCCGCGTGCTAGCGTGCGGACGGGCCGCGGCAGCGCGGCGCAACAGGGGGAAGACATGAGGGCGAAGCAGCGGCGCGCGGTGCGCAATCTGGTCGGCGGCGTGGTGCTGGCGATCCTGGCCGGCTGCGGCGGCAGTTCGTCGTCGCCGGACGGCACGGTGGTCGACGGGCCGGTCGGCACGCCGGATGCCGAGGCCTGGGCGGCTGCGCGCGCTTACCTGGATGTCGTCGAGCACTCGCCGAAGTTCGACGAGTGCCTGACGTCCGACGCCGCGGCCGAACCGTGGAAGTGCCTGCGCGGGCCGCGTTCGGGTTCGACGCTCGGCAAGGCCGTTGCCGAATGGCTGCGTGCGCAGCTTGCGGCGACCGACGGGCTCAGCGGCGTGCGCCTGCAGACCTTCGCGATTCCCGGCTTCCGGCCGCGCGCCTACGATCTGCGCGTCGACACCGACGCCGGCGCCGTATCGGTTCCGGCATTCCCCTGGTACTACCGTGGCACCACGCCGGTGGGCGGCGTTTCCGGCGCGATCGTCGATCTCGGCGACGGCAGCCTGCTGTCGCAGCTGCTCGCCGGCAGCCTGCAGGGCAAGGTCGCGTACCTGAAGATCTCGCTGACGCTGAACGCCGAGGCCGGGCAGTCCGACGATCGCCTGCAGCAGATCCAGGACAAGGGCGCGATCGCCGCGATCGTCGCCACCGACGCGCCGGCCAATCTGATCGCCGCGCAGAACTACGACATCCGCAACGGCTCGCGCGCGCTGCCGACGCTGATCGTCGGCAAGCAGGACGGCGAGCGCATCGCCGGCTGGGCCGGCCGCACGGCGCGCGTCACGGTCGTCGCCGACCCCGCCGACGGCAGCAGTCAGAACGTCGTCGCGCGCCTGCCGGGCGCCGATCCCTCGCATGTCATCGTCGTCGGCACACCGATCAACGGCTGGCTCAACGTCGGCGGCGAGCGCGCGCCGGGCGTCGGCATCCTCGTCTACATGGCGCGCTACTTCGCCGAGCTGGCCCGCAACAATGGCCCGCTGCCGTACACGATCGACTTCGTCGGCACCGGCGGCCACGAGATCTACGCGGTCGGCGTCGACCGCTACCTGTCGTGCCTGCCGGCCGAGCAGATCATGGCCTACATCCATCTCGGTTCGGGGCTCGTCTATCCCGGCTATCGCGACGGCCTCGACGGCGAACCGCAGGCGACCGGCAAGCTGTCGGTCGCGCGCACGCTGGCGATCTCCGAGAACAGGCTCCTGCACGACGCCGCTGACCCCGCGTTCGCCGATCCGGTGCTCAAGCCCTACTACGCGTTCCCGCCGTCACTGTTCATTCCCGGCGAGAACCGCGCGCCGTACGCCAAGGGTATTCCGACGGTCGGCATGAACGGCACCAATCCGTACTTCCACACCGCGGCCGACGACGACACGCAGATCGCGCGCGAGGCGCTCGGGCCGATGGCGGTGGCGTTCCGCGACACGGTCGCCGCGCTGCTGCAGACCGATCCGGACGCGCTGCGGCGCGCCAACGCGCTGGCCGCGGCGCTCGGCGCCGGCGGCGAGGCGCCGTTCTGGGAGTGCGCCGAGTAAGTTCCCCGCTGGGGCCGGCGGCGCAGCATGCTCTTCCCGCCGATCCCGGCGGGCGGGCGCTGGTTCCTGACCGGCGCTGCGATGCGCCGCTCCGGCCGCGACGCCTGCAGCCGGAGCTGCGCGCGCGAATGAAACCTTCTTCATCGGCGGTCCGGCGCGCCGCCGATTCACCGGCCGTTCACGCCGCCGCGCCTAGAACGGCGCGATGGCGCTGCCGCATACCCCGTTCGCCGATCCGCAGCTCGTCCGCCTGGGCGCGACGGCGCTCGCGCTCGGCGCGCTGCTGACGGCGGAATCGCTGTGGCCGCGGCGGCGGCCGCGGCGCGGGCGGCGCTGGCTGCGGAACGTCGCGCTGCTGGCCTGCGCGGGGCTGGTGCTCGCGGCGCTGCCGGTCGCCTCGATCAGCGTTGCGGCCTGGGCGCGCGCGCAGGGCCTCGGCCTGTTCGCGCTGCTGCCGCTGCCGGCGGTGCTGCAGATCGGACTCAGCGTCGTCGCGCTCGATCTGGCGATGTACTGGCAGCACCGCGCGATGCACGGTCCGGCCTGGCTCTGGCGCCTGCACCGTGTCCACCACAGCGACATCGAATTCGACGCCACCACCGCGCTGCGCTTTCATCCGGCCGAACTGCTGGTCGCGACGCTGTGGAAATGGGCGGCGATCGTGCTGCTCGGCGCGCCGCCGTCCGGCGTGCTCGCGTTCGAGGCGGTGACCGGTGCCGCGGCGCTGCTGGTGCACGCCAACCTGCGCCTGCCGCTGCGAGTCGACCGTGCGCTGCGCGTGCTGTTCGTGACGCCCGATTTGCACCGCGTGCACCACTCGGTCGAGTTCGACGAGGGCAACCGCAACTTCGGGACGATCTTCTCGGGCTGGGACCGCCTGTTCGGCAGCCATTGCGCGCAGCCGCGCGGCGGGCACGAATGGATGCCGATCGGCCTGCCGGAGTTTCGCGAGCCGGACGCGCAAGGTCTGCGCGCGCTGCTGCTGCAACCGCTGCGGCGTTAGCTAGCGTCGCGCCCAGTCGAGCGCGTCCTCGAGCCGGTCGTTGCCCCAGAACAGTTCTGCGCCGACGACGAAGCTCGGCGCGCCGAAGATGCCGCGCGCCTGCGCCGCTTCGGTGTTGCGGCGCAGCTTCGGCTTTTCGTCGTCGCGCTGCGCGAACGCGAGCGCCGCGTCCGGATCGGCGACGCCGGCGCGGACCAGCGCGTCGCGCACCGCGGCCGGTGTACCGATGTCGCAATCCTCGGCGAAGTTGGCGGTGTAGATCGCACGCACGAAATCCGGCAGCCACGGCGCGTCGACGTGGCTGCAGGCGACGCGCGCGGCGAGCACGCCGGTGCGCGGAAACGCACTCGGCATCCGCCAGGCGAGGCCGTGCTTGGCGCACAGGCGCTCGACGTCGCGCCACATGTAGCGGCCCTTGTCGGCGTGGGCGAGGAACGGCGAGCTCTCGTAGCCCTGGCGCTGGAAGATCGGGCCGAGCAGGAACGGCTTCCAGTCGAGCGCGACGCCGGCGGCCCGCGCCGCCGCCCCGACGCGCATCGCCGCCGGATAGGAGTAAGTGCTGGCGAACTCGAACCAGAATTCGACGCGCGCGGTGCCGCTGTGCGTCGCGCTCATGCGGCCACCAGCCGCTGCGCGGCCTGCCAGCGTGCGCCCGGTGCCAGGTGCAGCGGCTGGCCGATCGCCGCCGCCTCCAGGCACAGCATCCGGCGCCAGCCGTCCGGATCGAGATCGGCGAGCGCGGCGGCTTTGGCCGGCCCCGGGTTCCAGACCACGAGGTCGGGGAAATTGCGGTTCTGCACGAGCAGGCGCGCGTCGCCGTCGCGCAGCTCGATCTGCGTCGGCGCGTGGAAGTAGATGCGGTCGACCTCGCCGTCGATCGCCAGCGCCGCGCGTGCCTCGACGCGGCCCGGCTCGCCATGGCCGCGCTCGCCGCGGGCCGCGTCGCGGTAATGCAGGCCCTGCAGGCCGAGCACGCGCGCCGCGGCGATGTCGGCGACGCGCAGATAGGTATGCAGCGCCGCGGTGAACGTGAACGCCGCACCGCCGAGGTTGACGACTGCCAGCGCCATCTCGATTTCGTCGCCTTGCAGCTCGACCGTCAGCTCGGTCTGGAACGCATGCGGCCAGAGCGCGCGGGTCGCGGCGTCGTCGCGCAGCGTGAACGCGCAATATGCGCGGCCATCGTCGCGCCGGCCGTGCGCGGCGAGGCGCCATTCGCGATCGCGTGCGAAACCGTGCTTCGGCAGCGGCCCCTCGGCGGCGAACTGCGGAAAGATCAGCGGCACGCCGCCGCGGATCGCCCGGCCGGGACCGGCCTGCGTGCGGCCGCTCAGGTACAGGCGCTCGCCGCCGCGCGCCGGTTGCCACGCGCAGAGCTGCGCGCCATGCGGCGAGATCAGCGCACGCGCGCCGTCGGCGGCGCGCAGTTCAAGAGTGGGGACGACGGGCGCGCTCATGGCGTCAGCGTGCCGGGTGCGCGAGCAGTTTCATGCGGCGCATTGTGCCTGTCTGGCTGCCACAGCGGAACGCGGTCGACGGGCATCGGGCACGCGATCGGAGTTCCGCCTGATCAGGGGCTTTTCGATGAATGCGATGAATTCCCATCTTCGGTCATCGCCATCGTTCTTGCAGACGTACCATATTTGAGCAAATTCGTGATAATCGAAATAGAAAGCATCCGGATGTGACATTTTTTTGAAAAAGTACCGCCCTGAATAGAGAAAGTTCTCAGTTTGTTTTCAGATCTAACCAGTTCGGGGGATGTGCGCGCATGGGGCCTTGCCCGAATAGTCGGGCCACGCCTGCTCGAATGCCGGTGGTGGGCACCGGCGGCAGGTGTATGCAGTTCAGGGGGATTCTCATGAACCGAGTTCTTGATCGCTTGCTGTCTCAGCAAGGCTCCATCGGGTCGGCTGTCATCGCCGCGTTCGCCATCGGCATCGTCGTCACCGCCTGCGGTGGCGGCGGAGGATCGAAACCGCCAACCGTCGTGGAGCCGGTCGATCCGCCGGCAGCGGCGGCCAATACGCCGCTGACTTTCGAGATCGTCGACAGCAACGGTCTGGTCGAAGCCCCCATGAGCATCAGTTTCTCGGGCGCCGACGCCGATGAGCTGCTGACCCAGGTCGGCGCAGCCGTTTCCAGTCCGCAGAGCACGAGCAGCGGCCTGCTGCCGCTTTCGCTCAAAGCAGGAGCGATGCCGAGCGAGGACGCGCCGATCGAATTCAACGCCGTCGTTTCCGGCGCCGGTTATCTGACCACGGGCCTGGTGGTACGGATCGCGTCGACCGAGACGCGCCAAATCCGCGTGGTGATGGTCAAGCTGGAGACGGATGGCACCGGCGCCGTGGCGCATGCACCCTCGGGCGTCAGCGGTGCGGTGCGCGACGATGTTTCCGCCACCGGCGGCAAGCTGAACACAGCGCTGACGCTCGAAACGCCGACCAAGGACGACACCGGCAAGGTCGTCGGCGGCGCGACGCTGCAGATTCCGACGACGGTCACGCTGAAGCGCGCCGACGGCACGCCCGCCGCGGATGGCCCGATCACGGCTTCGGTGGTCAGTTTCTCCGCCGCTTCTCCCGAGGCGCTGGAGGCGTTTCCCGGCGGTTTTGCCGTCAATGTCGAAGGCGCGGGCGAGGGATTCTTCGTTTCCGGCGGCTTTGTGGCCTTCAACCTCACCGACTCGGCAGGTCAACCGATCAAGCAGTTCAGTGCGCCGGTCACGGCGACGATCACGCTGCCGGCTGGCATCGTCAACGAGGACACCGGTGAGGCGGTCAAGGTCGGTGACACGCTGCCGATCTGGAGCTACGAGGAGGATGCCGGCATGTGGGCTGGCGAGGGGACGGGCACGGTCACGGCGCAGAACGCCGATGGCAGCTTCGTGCTGTCGTTCCAGACCACGCATCTGTCGTACTGGAACATGGACTGGAAAGGCTCGGACACGTGCACGGCCAGCATTCGCGTGAATGGTCTCAAGAGCGGGATGACGGTCTATCTCTCGGCGCAGTTCGATCCGGCCAATGGCTATCTCTCCAGCGGCTACGCGACCTTCGACCAGCCGGTGTTTCCGATCTACCTCGCGCCGCGCAACAAGCGTATGACCATCACCGCGCGGAGTGCGGACGGCACCGTTCTCGGCTCGACGACCGTCAACAATCTCTGCGCCGCGCAAGTCGTGCTGAATCTCACGCCGCCGAACCAGACCGCGCTCGCTTTCTCGACGGCCGAAGCCTGCGTCGACAAGCAGGGAAACATCATCGCGTCGACCAAGCGGGCGCTGCCGTCGTGGATCTACGTGCGGGGGCAGCCGCAAATCGGCACCTACACGTACACCTACGGTGGGCGGACCTATACCTACACCTACACGAGCTACGGCTACGGCGGTTCGCTGTACACGACCGGCAGCGGGGCCAGCGCGACTGGGACGCTCGCAGTGCTGTCTTCACCGTCCACCTACGAGGCTTACGTTTATTCGCCGCGCGGTGACATGAAGACGGTGAGCGGGATCACGACCGTGCAGGGCCAGACGACCACGGTGCCGGAAGTCGTCTTCCCGATGAGCTGCCGCCCCGTCACCGGGACCGGCGGTGGCGGCTGAGGCCGACGGGAAGACTTCAGCCTCGGGCATGGACCTGCGCTGATTCCTGCCGTTCGCCCCGGTGCATAGCGGTCAGCACCGGGGTGAACGGCGCGCTTTCCGGAGCGCCGGCTGGCCGGTGTCTACGCAGGAACTCGGGCTTGGCGCGTCTTTTCATCGAAAAGTGCCGGGACAACAGGTGATCAACCGACGCTTCGCGCGCACGCGGCGACTGGCGCATGCCATGTCTTTCCTTCTGCTGCTGCTTGGCGGCGGGGCGCGGGCGGCGGACGGGGAGGACTCGGATAGTCTGCCGAATCTGGCGGGCGTCACCGGCCTGCTCAATGTGCCGACCGCTTCGACGCTGCCGGAAGGCGCGATCGCCGCCGGTCTGGTGCGCTATACGGATCCTGCCGTCAGCGACGACAGCTGGCATATGCAGCGGTACTACGCCGATATCGGCCTGTTCGAAGGGCTGGAGGTCAGCGGCCAGTACAACCTCGCGGATCGCCTCGGCACCTCGCAGTGGTCGCTGCGCGATCTGTCCTTCGGCGCCAAGCTGCGGGTGCCGGGCATTCCCGCCTCGTGGCCGCAGCTGGCGATCGGTGCGGACGATTTCGGCGGCTCCGTGCCGTTCTTTCGCAGCCGTTACGCACTGGCCAGTTACCGGCTGGGGCCGCTGTCGCTGACCGCCGGCTATGGCAACGGGCCGGAACGGCTCGACGGAGTCTTCGGCGGAGTGGGCCTGCGCCTGCCCTGGGGGTTCTCGACGAGCGCCGAATACGACACCGAGCACGTGCAGGGCGGACTGCGCTGGGCCTCGCCGGTATGGCGCGACGCCCTGCAGGTTCACGGCGGCGTGCTCTACACCGACCGCAGCGACGCGTCGCGCTGGTCAACCCACTTTGGTGTTCTCGTCTATCTGCCGGGCTCCCGTCCTCCGCCGTCGGTGTCGCACCGCGATGTCGCGCCGCCGGTCGCCGCCGCCATGCCGCCGCCTGCGCCTGCGCCTGTGCTTGCGCCGGTGCCCGCAGCGCCGGTTCCTGCGCCGGACGCCGCGGACCTGAACCGGCAGGCGGCCGCACGACTGCAGGCGGCGCTGCGCCGGGCGGGCTTTTCGCGCGTGTCGGTGCGGGCCAGTGGGGCGGATCTGCAGGCGGACATCGAGAACAGCGTCTTCCGCAACAACGAAGTCGATGCGCTCGGCGTCGCGCTGGGGCTCATGGCCCGCGAGGCCGGATGCGCCGCCACGCGCCTGACGCTGGTGCTCCGGCGCGACGGCGTTCCGCTCGGCACGTTCGGCAGTCGCGCAGTCGACTTTCGCCGCTTCCTGAATGCCAAGGACTGTTCGCAGCGCCTGCCCTATGACCAACTGCCGTGGCCGGTGCTGACCGTGGATCTGTATCGGGCTGTCGAGAGCCAGGCGACGCCGGCGGACGCCGCCTACGTGAGCGGCGGCAGGCGCGCCGTCGATCTGCTCGTGTATCCGCGCTATGCCTATTTCCTCGGCACCGAAGTCACGTCCTTCGGCTATTCGGCTGCGCTTGCGGGAGACCTGCGCCTGCCGCTGTGGCGCGGCGCGACGGCCAACGTCGTCGGCTTCACCTCGCCGATCGAAGACAAGACCTTCGACGACGGCGGCGTGTTCGACCCCTACGGCCTGCAGGGCGGTCTGCAGAGCGCCATGCTGTATCAGGCGTTCGTGCCGCACGCGCAGGGCATCGCCCTGGTCGGAGCGGGGCGCATCGCGCGCCATTTCGACGGCGGCGTGGCGGAGTGGCGGTGGATGCCCGATGAAGAGTTCGGCACGCTGTCCTTGCGCGCGGCTTACGGGCGCGACCATGCGGATCGTGAAACCCGCTCGCTGGCGGTCGGCACCTACGACCTGCAGTTGCCGGACTGGCGGACCGGTCTGCGTGTCAGCTACGGCCGTTACCTGCACGACGATTACGGCCCGAGCGCCGAGCTGTATCGGGACTTCGGCGACGTGCGCGTGTCCCTGTTCGTGCAGCACACGGCGCAGGACTTCGTCGGCTTGCGTATCCGCCTGCCGCTGTCGCCGCGTCGCGCGGGAAGCTGGGGACGTCTGACGCTGCGCGGCAACGAGGCCTGGAACAATCAGATCCGCACGACGATCAATGTCGAAGGCGGCAATCCCCTGTTTCCCGACCTGGTGTCGGAGCCGCGCGGCGACTTCGCGCTGGAAAAGGTCTACGCCAACAACGGCCGCTGGTCGCAGGCCTATGTGCTCTCGCAGTTGCCGCGCCTGCGCGAGGCCGACCGGCGCTGGAACGGCGAGGTGGCGCAATAGCGGGCTGCTTCGAGGGGGCGTCGCGCAGCGGCGCACGGCGATCTGAACCGCGAGGCGCTCCGGAAGCCGCGCCGGCCTCGGTCAGGGACGAGGGTCGTCCGGGGCAGCTGCGATCCTGGCGCCGCGCGCGGCGAGCAGTTCGCGCAGCACGCTGCGGTGGCAGTGGTTTTCGTCTTCGCAATAGCAGCCGACCGCCAGATCGGTGTGCTGCGACAGCGCCGCCAGCAGGTCGAGCGTGCGTGCGGCGTCGGGGGCCGCCATCTCGCGCCGGTACTGGCGCATGAAGCGTGCCCAGGCGGCGGCGTCCGCGGCGGCGCGCGCCTGCTTCACCAGGGCCTCGCTCGGCGCCAGGATCGGCAGCCAGACGTCGTACCAGTCGAGCCGGGCGAAATCGGCCTTGGCGACGCCGCGCGGCGGGCGGCGCACGGTGCCGATGCGCAGGCCCTCGCCGGCGCGGCGCGGCGTGCCGAGGCGGACGATGCTGAGGCTCATGGCGCGGTTACCGAGGCTGGGAGGGGCGCCAGCATGCCGCGCGCGGGCAGCGGAATCCAGGCGGACGGCGGGCGCCGGCCGACTGCCGGTCGTGGTGCCGGCGGCTGTGCGCAACTGCCTGCAGCCGCAGTCATTCAGGCCAATGGCGGGTCGATGTTGCACCGCCACAATCCGCGCCGTTCCTTATCGGTAATCCCCAATGCCTGCCTATAAAGCTCCACTGCGCGACATGCGCTTCCTGATCAACGAAGTCTTCGACTACCCGGCGCACTACGCGTCGCTGTCGAACGGCAAGGACGCCGATCCCGAGACGGTGGCGGCGATCCTCGAAGAAGGCGCCAAGTTCTGCGAGGAAGTGCTGGCGCCGCTGAACCTGCCGGGCGACGAGGAAGGTTGCCGCCTGCAGGACGGCAAGGTCACGACGCCGAAGGGCTTCAAGGAAGCGTACGAGCAGTACGTCGCCGGCGGCTGGCAGGGCCTGTCGCACCCGACCGAGTACGGCGGCCAGGGCATGCCGATGTCGATGGGCCTGTTCAAGACCGAGATGATGGGCACCGCCAACTGGTCGTTCAACATGTATCCGGGCCTGTCGCTCGGCGCCATGAACACGATCATGCAGCACGCCTCGGACGAGCTGAAGGCGCTCTACATGCCGCCGCTGACCGAAGGCCGCTGGACCGGCACCATGTGCCTGACCGAGCCGCAGTGCGGTACGGACCTCGGCCAGGTCAAGACCAAGGCCGAGCCGCAGGCCGACGGCAGCTACAAGATCAGCGGCACCAAGATCTTCATCTCCGCCGGCGAGCACGATCTGGCCGAGAACATCATTCACGTCGTGCTCGCGCGCCTGCCGGACGCGCCGGCCGGCACGCGCGGCATTTCGCTGTTCATCGTGCCCAAGTTCCGCCCGACGGCGGACGGCGCGGTCGGCGAGTTCAACCAGGTCGTCTGCAGCGCGATCGAGCACAAGATGGGCATCAAGGCCTCGGCGACCGCCGTGCTCAACTTCGAGGAATCGACCGGCTGGATGATCGCCGAGCCGAACAAGGGCCTCGAGGCGATGTTCACGTTCATGAACACCGCGCGCATCGGTACCGCGATCCAGGGCGTCTGCCACGCCGAGCTGTCGTTCCAGGGCGCGCTGGCCTACGCCAAGGAACGCCGCTCGATGCGCGCGCTGTCGGGCAAGAAGGAGCCGGACAAGGTCGCCGACGCGATCATCCATCATGCCGACGTGCGCCGCATGCTGCTGACGCAGAAGGCCTTCGCCGAAGGCGGCCGGGCGATGATCTACTTCGCCGCCCAGTATGCCGACCACATGACCAACGGTATCATCGAAGGCGACCAGAAGAAGTACAAGCACTGGGACGACAAGCTCGGCTTCTTCACGCCGATCATGAAGGGCTTCCTTACCGAGATGGGCCTCGAAGCCGCGAACCAGGGCATCCAGGTGTTCGGCGGCCACGGCTACATCAAGGAACACGGCATGGAGCAGATCGCGCGCGACGCGCGCATTTCGACGCTCTATGAAGGCACGACCGGCATCCAGGCGCTCGACCTGCTCGGCCGCAAGGTGCTGATCATGACCCGCGGCGGCGCGGTCCGCGAGTTTACGTCGATGATCGCCAAGTTCGCCGTCGAGCACATGCGCGATGCCAAGATGCGCCGCTACGCGACGGCACTGGCCAAGTACGCCGCCGAGTGGAACCTGCTGACGATGCGCATCATGCTCACGGCGCGCAAGGATCGCGACGTCGTCAGCGCCGCCAGCCATCACTTCCTGATGTACTCGGGCTACGTGACGATGGCGTACTTCTGGGCGCTGCAGGCGGCGGTCGCCAGCAAGAAGCTCGCGGAAGGCGGCGACGAGAAGCCGGAGTTCTACAAGGCCAAGATCGCCACCGCGCGCTTCTACTTCGACCATCTGCTGCCGCGCGCCAAGGGCCACGCCAGCTCGATGATCAAGCCGAGCAAGTCGCTGACCAAGCTGCCGGTCGAGCACTTCGTCTTCGAGTGAAGCGAACGCCGGTGCGGCCGCTACGGCCGCGACCGCATCTGTTGGGGAGTGCTGGGGGAGAACCGACAGGGCGCCGCGAGGCGCCCTGTTTTTTTATGCCGGCCGCTCGCCAGTGCGAGCGGCAACGCCGGCGCCGGATGCCGTGCGGCGTTCGTAGCGCCCGCCGAGCACGTCGCCGCCTCTCCGCCGACGCAGCCGGCTCAGCGGTAGCGGGCGCAGTCGCCGAGTGCCGCCTCGAACGCGGCCGGCGTCGCGTACGTCGTGCTGTGGTTGCGGCTGTCGATCACCGTCACCGAGCGGTCGGCATTGATCGTCAGCCGCGCGGTCTTGCCGTCCTGGCCGATGTCGATGACACCGCCGCTGGCGTCGATCACTTCGCCGGTTTCCGGGTCGGTGGTGTAGCGCATGGGCTGCACGGTCTGCACGCTGTAGGTGCCGAGCTCGCAGCCGTCGCCATTCATCGTCTCGCGGCCGAGGAAGGTGAACTGCGTCGCGCCGTTCTGTTCGGTGACCCACTCGTAGCTGTATGGAGTATCGCTTTCGCCGGCCGACATTTCCGCGGACGCGTCCGTGCCGTCGGCCAGCCGCTGGCGGCTCAGCGTGTGCCGGTAGCCCAGGGCCTGATATCGCGAACGGCCGGCGACCCCATCGGCGTCGACGACGCTGTAGCCGTGCTGCACGGCCGTCAGGCTGCGGATTTCCTTGATGAAGGCTCCGGTGCCGGCATCTTCGTAGGTCATCACGAAGGGAACGGCCGGCGAGCCGCGGCTGCTGTACGACGCAGCATGAGCCGAGCCGTCGATGTCATTGACGTATGCGCAGCTCAGACCGTCGTCGGTCGTGCTTTGCGGGCAGGCACGCAGCAGGTCGCCGTTGATGACGACGACGGTGCCGTCGTCCGCCGTCTGCATGCAGTCGTGATAATGCTGTTCGGTCCCGCGCAGGGCTTCGGTGGTGAACGGCGAGGCGACGTCCAGGGTGCGCGGCGCATCCTGCGTGTAGTTGCCGCCCAGCGTGCAGTCGAACGAGCCGGCCGCCTTGCCGGTGAGATGCGGGGCCAGGTTTGCCTGCACGCCCTTCGCGCGTGCCGCGCCGGCACTGGCGAGATACTGCAGGTAGTAGCCCGGCACGCTGAGCGCCGCGGCGCGTGCGACGGCTTCGGGCGTATCGAGTGCCGCGTCCTGCGGCGGCGTGTCGCTGCCACCACCGCTGCCGCCGCCGCCGCAGGCGCCGAGCAGGCCGAGCAGGGCCGCGGTCAATATCGTCCGGGCGCCCGGACGGGCCAGATGTTGGATCTTCATGTTTCCCCCTGAGGAGGTTCCAGCCTAGCACCGGCCTCCGGTCGCCAGATCTGGACGCAGGCCCCATCTGTGACGGATATCGCGACGGGCGACGGGCGACGGGCGACGGGCGACGGGCGACGGGCATGCCGCCGCGCGCACGTCATTCCGCCGCTCCGACCGCCTCGCGCCGAGCCGGCGGGCGGCGCGGCGCGAGGCTCCTGAGCGCGGGCGGCGCTCAGCGGTTCTCGGCCCGCTCCCACATCTGCAGATAGGCTTCGGCGCTGTTGTAGAGCGCGTCGAGCGCCGGCTTGCCGCCTTCGATGCGCACTTCCTCGACGAAGTCGGCCATCATGCCGTAGTGCGCGAAGCCGTCGACGTCGGTGTCGTAGACGCGCTCACCGCTCTGCTGGTGATCGAAACTGACCGGCTTGAAGCCGTTGAACTGCGGGCCCCAGTCCGGTCCCTGGAACAGCGTGAACGGATACTGCACCGGCGCCTTCTTCTGTTCGTTGCGCGGACGCGCCTGGGTGCCCATGCCGTTGGTGTCGGCGCCGAAGCCGAAGCCGAAGAAATAGCGCGGATCGTGCAGCGGCTCGGTCTTCTGCAGGGCTTCGACGTAGCCCTGGCCGTTGCCCTTGTAGTCGAAGATCAGGCCGCCGGTGCGGAAGATGCGCTGCGCCTGCTCGATGCTGACGCCGCCGTGGCCGCCGTGGCTCGACATCACCGGATAGCTCGGCGTCTGCGCTTCGGCGATGTCGAGCACCTCGCTCTTCATCTTCAGCTCCATGTGGTCGACTTCGATCATCACCTTCTTGTCGATCAGGCGCTGGATCAGGTAGCGGCCGAGATCGGTCAGCGTGCGCGTGTTGCACTGATTGGTGCTGGGGTCGTACACCGGCAGGCCGACCGGCGAGCCGTTCAGCACGTTCTGCACGAACAGCGACAGCGGATCGCTGCCGTTGAGCAGCACCAGCGGCACGCCGGTCATCTTCGTGCCGCCCTGATAGAGATAGGGCTGGTCCGGGCAGTCGTAGGTCTGCCAGAAGCTGCCGGTGTCGATGAAGTTGCCGACGTTGAGGATCAAGCCGTTGAACAGGCCGTTGCCGCCGAGCGCGTTGTTGAACTCGTGCATCGGGAACACCGTGCGCACGCCGAGCGCGTAGAACTCGTCGAGTTCGCGGTCGATCGTCTCCTTGTCGCACTGCGGGATGCCGACCTTCAGCGCGCAGTCGAACAGGTGCGAGTTCTCGATGCCGAGCACGACCGCCATCTTGCCTTCATTGATGACGCGCCGCGCCGCGGCCGGCGAATCGACCAGGCGGAACCAGCCCTTGCCGGGGCCGCCCTCCTGTGCGTCGATGTAATCCTGCAGATCGTGGATCTGCTGCACCTGCAGGCGCGCGGCGTCCATCTCGTTGCAGTTCTCGCCGGGCGACAGGCCGACGGTGTTCGCCTCGATGTTGCACAGCGTCTCGTTCTGCACGAGGAAGTTGATGGTCAGGCGCTGGCCGGCGAGCCAGGCACGCTCCAGCCACTTGTAGTAGGTCTGCTCGTGGGTCAGCGACTTCCAGCTCGGCCAGTCGTGGAAGCTCGGCCAGCCCTGCGTCTCGTGCGTCGCCAGCGGGTTGGTGTAGACGTACAGGTTGCCGACCAGGTCGAGCGTGCCGGCGGGGCCGTGCTGCACAACGCAGTCCTTCAGCGCCTCGGTGACGCCGTAGCGGTGGAACGGCCGGCCGTAGTGCGTGCCGCCGAGGAAATCCGTCGCGGTGATGTGCAGGTGCGAGTCGGCGAAGCCGACCACCGGCTGCCCGACGCCGCGGCCGCGGTAGGTCGTGCCGCTGGCATTGGTGCCGATCTCGGGGAAGCTCGCGCAATCCTGCGCCGCCTCGAAGCGGAAATCGCTGCCGGCGTCGGCGAGCTGCAGGCCGGCCTCGCCGGCGACGAGGCTGGCGTCGACTTCGTCGGAGCGCAGCGTGTAAAGCGGTGCCTCGCCGTCGATCGTCCAGTCGGCCGACTCGTCGGCGCTCGCCGCTGCGGTGACGCCGCGCGCGCGCGGCAGCGCCGCGACGAAGTGCGCGTCGCGGCCGTAGAGCAGGTAGCGGCCGAGCGCGGTCGGCTTGAAGAAGAACGGCTCGGCGCGCGCGACATCCGGCGTCAGCGCGTAGGTATCGCCGCTGCGCTGCACGTAGCGGCCGCTGCCGTCGTCGCGGAGCACGAAGCAGCCGTTGGCGAGTGCGTAGCGGTCCTTGGCGACCGGCGCCTCGCTGGTGGAACTGGAGTGGCCGCAGGCGGCGAGCAGGACCGCGGACGCACAGCAGGCGTAGAGAACCGGGTGTTTCACGAAGCATCTCCCCCGGAGAGCTTCGTTGTCGGATGCGATGCGTCCGCTATGCCGGATCGTCGCTGGCGTCGTCTGCGCCGTGTCCGCGGCGGCTCCCCGAAGCGCCGTCGGACGCCTGCGACCTTAGGCGCCGGTGCCGCTCCGGTCGAGTAGTAAATCCGGCCAGGGTCGCCGGCGGCGCGTTGCGGCGCGCTTCAGCGCGCGCCGAACAGCTGCTGCAGGAACAGCGTTTCAGCCTCGCGCTGCGCGTCGATGTTCTGCTTCTTGCGGAAGCCGTGGCCTTCGTCGCGGGCCAGCAGATACCAGACGCGGTCGGCCGGCACGATGCCCTGCGCGCGGACCTTGGCGACGATCTGTTCGGCCTCGGTGTAGGGCACGCGCGGATCGTTGTAGCCCTGGATCACGAACAGCGGCCTCTTCATCTGCGCGCTGAGGTTCAGCGGCGAGATCTGCGCGAAGATCTTCCGCATCTTCGGATCGCGCTCGTCGCCGTACTCGACGCGGCGCAGGTCGCGGCGATAGCCCTCGGTGTTCTGCAGGAAGGTCGTGAAGCTGGAGATGCCGACGATGTCGATCGCGCCGGCGAGGCGGTCGCTGTACGCGGCCAGCGAGGCCAGCACCATGAAGCCGCCGTACGAGCCGCCGTAGACGACGACGCGGCCGGCGTCGAGGTCCGGCTGCGTCGCGATCCAGTCGAGCAGCGCGCCGATGTCCCTGACGCTGTCCTGGCGCTTCTCGGCGTTGTCGAGCTTGAGGTAGGCCTTGCCGTAGCCGTCGGAGCCGCGCACGTTGGGTGCGATCACCGCGGCGCCGAGCTCGTTGGCCCAGAACTGCCGGCGCGTGTTGAAGCCCGGGCGATCCTGGCTCTCCGGTCCGCCGTGGATGTCGATGATCACCGGTGCGCGGCCGTCGCGGCGCGGCCGCGTGATCCAGGCCGGGATCTCGCGGCCGTCGAAGGAGCGGAACGCGATCAGCGACGGCGCGACCATCGCCGCCGGATCGAGGCCGCCCATCTCGCTCGTGGTCCAGCGCGTCAGCTGCGCCGCGGCGAGGTCCCAGACCCAGATGTCGGCGGGCGAGGTCGCGCTGTTGATGCCGATCGCCAGGCGCCGGCCGTCCGGCGCGAACTTGAGCGCGGTCAGCACGCCGACCGGCAGCGCCGGTTGCGGCAGCGCCTGCCGCGTGCGCAGATCCTCGACGACGACGCGCGAGCGGCCGCCTTCGTTGACCGAATAGGCGAGCGTCTGGCCGTCGCGCGACAGCTCGAAGGCCTCGACGTTCCAGCGCAGGTCCGCGGGCGACACCGCGCTGCGCCGCTGGCTGGCCAGATCGATGCGCACCAGCCGCTGGTAGTCGCTGTCCTCGTCGGACAGCGTCAGGATGCTGCGGCCGCCGTCGACGTAGCGGCCGCCGTCGTAGGCGATCTCGCGCTTCGACGGCCGGATCTCGCGCACGGCCTGCGACGCGAGTTCGAGCTCGTAGAGCTTGCTGGAGGTGATCGAGAGATAGCGCGTGAACAGCACGCGCCGGCCGTCCGGCGAGACATCGAGCGCCGCGATCGCGCCGCGGCCGGCGTGGACGATGCGGCGGCTCGCCGGATCGGCGGGGTTCATCGCTTCGAGGCTGTAATCGCCCGAGCCCGGCGTGACGCGGCTCCACAGCAGCAGCTTGCCGTCCGCCGTGACGAGGAAGCTCTCGTTGCGCGTCTTCGCTTCGGTGATCGCCGTTTCGGCGCCGGTGAGGCCGCTCAGATAGGCCTGGTAGTACTCGTCGCCGCCGCTGTCGCGTTCGAAGATGAAGCGGTTGCCGGAACCGGGAATCGCCAGCGCGCCGGCGACCGGCTCGTCGAAGAACGTCAGCTGCGTGCGCGCGCCGCCCGGCACCGTCACGCGATGCAGCTGCGCGGTCTGGCCGAAGCGCGTGGTGATCAGCATCGAGCCGTCGTCGAGCCAGTCCTGGAACACCGCCGATCGCGTGTTCTGGTAGCGGCGCAGCGTCTCGCGCAGCGCCGGCGGCGTCTCCGGCACGTTCTCGAACACCAGCTTGCCGGCTTCGCGGCGCTCGACGCCGGCGTCGGCGGCCGCCAGCGTGGCGCAAGTGCACAGGCCGAGGCCGGCGAGGAGCGTGAGGAGCGGGATCGCTTTCATGGCGAATGGCGGCAGGGTGAGCGGCGGAGACGGGCGAGGCGGCGGCTTGCGCAGCCGCGTGCCTACGGCGCGGCGGCGGCGAGCGGTTTGACGAACTTCAGCGTCATGCGGTCCGACTCGCCGATCGCGAGATAGCGCTCGCGGTCCTGGTCCTTCAGGCGCAGCGTCGGCGGCAGCGTCCAGACGCCGGCCGGGTAGTCCTTGCGGTCCTTCGCGTTGGCGTTGATCTCGGCGCGCGCAGCCAGCTCGAAGCCGGCGTTGCGGGCGAGCGCGATCACGTAATCCTCGTTGACGTAGCCGCTGTCCTTCATCTGCTGCAGCGTGCTGCCGGGCCGGGCGCGATGCTCGACGACGCCGAGCACGCCGCCGGGCTTGAGCGCCGCGAAGAACGCGTCGAAGGCCTGCTGCTCGAAGCCGCCGGAAATCCAGTTGTGCACGTTGCGGAAGGTCAGCACCGCGTCGGCGCTGCCGGGCGGCGCGATCGCGGTGCGCTGCGGCGGACCGAATTCGGTGACGACCACCTCGCCGAAACGCGCCGGGTCGGCTTCGAGCTTGGCCCGGTAGGCGGCGACGCTGCGCTTGCTGTAGTCGGAGGCCGTCGGCAGGCTCGCCGCCGGCGTCGCGGCGATGTAGCGGCCGTGCTCGTGCAGATAGGCGGCGAGGATGTCGGTGTAGCCGGTGGTGCCGGGCCAGATCTCGACGACCGTCATCTGCGGCGCGATGCCGAAGAACGTCAGCGTCTGCTGCGGATGACGGTAGCGGTCGCGCGCCCTCTGCTCCGCCGGACGCGCCGGATCGTCGATCGCCGCTTTCAGCGCGTGCGCGTCGACGCCGGCGGCGCTCGCGGCGCCGGTGAGCAGGATCGCGGCAAAGCCGCCGGTGAGGGTCGCGCACAGCCGCTTGCCGATGTTCATGCCGTGGGTCCGGATTCGATCAGGGAAGCCGCGACCATAGCCGCTGCGGCACGGGCTGGCGAGAGGGAATCTGCCTCTTCCGCATGACGGCCCTGTCAGCGAGCCGACCGTGCCGCGGCCGCTGCTCTCCGCTGCGGATTGGCAGTGCCGTCGCGCCGCCGTGCCGATGCGTGCGCGGAGCGTGGCCGGCGCGATCTCTGGCGGCGGCACGCCCGGCCGCCGCCAGAGACCGCGCCGCGGCTCAGAACGTTGCGGCCAGGCGCGAGCCCTGGTCGATCGCACGCTTGGCGTCGAGCTCGGCGGCGACGTCAGCGCCGCCGACCAGATGCACGCGCGCGCCGCCGGCCTGCAGCGGTTCGTACAGCTCGCGCAGCGGCTCCTGGCCGGCGCACAGCACGATGGTGTCGACCTCCAGCAGCGTCGGCTTCTCGCGCTTCTCGCCGTAGCTGATCAGCAGGCCACGGGCGTCGATCGCCTCGTAGTTGACGCCGCCGATCATCTCGACCTTTTTCATCTTCAGCGACGCGCGATGGATCCAGCCGGTGGTCTTGCCGAGACGCTTGCCGAGCGCTTCGGCCTTGCGCTGCAGCAGCGTGACCTGGCGCGCCGGCGGCGCGATCTCGGGCTTGGCGAGGCCGCCGCGCGCCGCGGCCGGATCGGCGACGCCCCATTCGTGCATCCACTCGGCGAGGTCGAGCGTCGGCGAATGGCCGTCGAGCACCAGATACTCGGCGACGTCGAAGCCGATGCCGCCGGCGCCGATCACGGCGACGCGCGGCCCGACCGCCTTGCCGTCGCGCAGCACGTCGATGTAGCTCAGCACCTTGCCGCTCGCTTCCTGTTCCGCCTGGCCCGGAATCTTCGGATTGCGCGGCGCCACGCCGGTGGCGAGCACGATCTCGTCGTAGCCGCCGGCGAGCAGCGCCGGCGCCGAGACGCGGCTGCCGAGCTTCACCGTCACGCCGGTCGTCTCCAGCTTGCGGCGGAAATAGCGCAGCGTCTCGTGGAACTCTTCCTTGCCGGGAATGCGCTTGGCCATGTTGAACTGGCCGCCGATCTCGGTCGCGGCGTCGAACAGCTCGACGGCGTGGCCGCGCTCGGCGGCGACGGTCGCCGCGGCGAGGCCGGCCGGACCGGCGCCGATCACGGCGATGCGCTTCTTCTGCGCCGCCGGCGTGTAGACCAGCTCGGTCTCGTGGCAGGCACGCGGATTGACGAGGCAGCTCGCCGTCTTCAGCTGGAAGGCGTGATCGAGGCAGGCCTGATTGCAGGCGATGCAGGTGTTGATCTCGTCGGCGCGGTTTTGCGCGGCCTTTTTGACGAACTGCGGATCGGCGAGCAGCGGACGGGCCATCGACACCATGTCGGCCTGGCCGCTGGCGAGGATCTGCTCGGCGACCGCCGGATCGTTGATACGGTTGGTGGTGCAGACCGGAATGCCGACCTCGGGCTTGAGCTTCTGCGTCACCCACGCGAAGGCGCCGCGCGGCACCGACGTGGCGATCGTCGGCACGCGTGCCTCGTGCCAGCCGATGCCGGTGTTGATGATCGTCGCGCCGGCTTTCTCGATCGCCTTGGCGAGCTGCACGATCTCGTCCCAGGTCTGGCCGTCCGGAATCAGATCCAGCATCGACAGGCGGTAGACGATGATGAAGTCGCGGCCGACCGCCTCGCGCATGCGCGAGACGATCTCGACCGGCAGGCGCATGCGGTTTTCGAACGAGCCGCCCCACTGGTCCTGGCGCTTGTTGACGTGCGTGACCAGGAACTGGTTGATGAAGTAGCCCTCGGAGCCCATCACCTCGACGCCGTCGTAGCCGCCCTCGCGAGCCAGCACGCCGGCGCGCACGAAGGCGCGGATCTGGCGCTCGACGCCGCGCGCCGACAGCTCGCGCGGCGCGAACGGCGTGATCGGCGATTTGACGCGCGAGGCGGAAACCGACAGCGGCGAGTAGCCGTAGCGGCCGGCGTGCAGGATCTGCATCGCGATCTTGCCGCCCTCGGCGTGCACGGCGTCGGTGATCTCGCGATGCGCGCGCGCGCCGGCGTGCGTCGACAGCTTCGACGCGAACGGCGTCAGCCAGCCCTCGATGTTCGGCGCGAAGCCGCCGGTGACGATCAGGCCGACGTCGCCGCGCGCGCGCTCGGCGAAGTACGCGGCGAGCCGCGGAAAGTTCTTGCGGCGGTCTTCGAGGCCGGTGTGCATCGAGCCCATCAGCACGCGGTTCTTCAGCGTCGTGAAGCCGAGATCGAGCGTCTGCAGCAGATGCGGATAAGGGGAGCTGGCCAAGGGAATGTCTCCTGCGAAAGAGGCCTTGCGGCTGGCAAAGGGAAAAGGGAAAAGGGAAAAAAGTGGGCGAGAGCGACTTTACCGCGCGTCGCTGCGCGCGGCGGCGGCGTGCTCGGCCTTGAGCATGGCGCTGATGCGGTCCTGGTTCTCGCTCCAGCGCAGCACCCATTCCGGCAGCGTCGGCGTCTGTTCGCCGCCGCCGCAGACTTCCATGATCTTGGCCGGCGGCACCGGGCCCTTGCTGCTGACGAACAGATAGCGCACCAGCACCAGCGCGCAGACGCGGCCGTCGCGCACGAAGCGGTGCTCGCCGTAGGTCCACTTCTGGTCCCAGCCGAGCAGGCGCGACTGCAGCTCGTAGGTCTGGAACGGCTGCAGCGAGCTTGAGAAGCGCGCGTCGGAATCGCCGGCCACCGGCCGCCAGCCGCGGCGCAGCGCCTTCCACCACACGCCGCTGCGCAGGCCGAGATCGAGGCGGCCGAGATCGGCCACCGAGAAGTAGCGGCCGTTGTTCATGTGCAGGTTCATGTCGAGATCGCCCGGCCACACGCGCAGCGCGAGGCGACTCGTGTCGAGCACGGCCAGCCGGCCGCGCCAGCGGAAGCTCAGCCAGATCCAGAGGCTGCGCCAGAGCATCATCATCGAACGGTTCCCCTTGAGTGGTGGGCGACGCTAGCGCAGGCGCCGGCCGGCTGCCATTGGCCGCCGCGCCGGCCGCGGCGCCGGCACGGGGCGCGCATTCGCCGGTGCGACAGGATGGCGAGGTCTGCGGCCATAACGGGCCGGATCGCCGACGCTATGCTGGCGGCCATTTCAAGATCCGGGGAGAGCCGGCATGTCGACGCCGATCGAAGTCCGCAGCGGCCAGTTCCACTACCAGCAATACACGCTCGCCTACGAGCTTTACGGCGCGGACGGCGGCACGCCTTGCGTGCTCGTGCACGGCATCCTGCTTGATTCGCTGCTCAACCGCGCGCTGGCGCGCCGCTTCGCCGCGCTCGGCTATCAGGTCGCGCTGATCGATCTGCTCGGCCACGGCAAGAGCGACCGCAGCCGCGATCCCAAGGAGCATCGCGTCGATTTCTACGCCGATCAGGTGCTCGCGCTGCTCGACCATCTCGGCTGGGCGCGCGCCGTCGTCGGCGGCGTCTCGCTCGGCTGCATCACCGCGCTGACGGTCGCCGTCAAGGCGCCGCAGCGCTGCGCGGCCCTGTTCCTCGAAATGCCGGTGATGGAATGGTCGGCGCCGTGGGCGGCGCTGATCCTCTCGCCGCTGCTCGTCGCCTCGCGCTACAACCAGCCGGTGCAGGCGCGCATCGCGCGTCTGATCGGCCGCCTGCCGCGGCCGCCGGTCGACTGGCTCGCCAGCGCGATGAACGCCATTTCCAACGACCCGCGCGTCGTCGCCGCGATCCTGCATGGCGTGCTGGTCGGTCCCATCGTGCCGACGCTGGCCGAACGCCGCCGGCTGACGATGCCGGTGCTCATCATCGGCCACAGCGGCGACAAGCTGCACGAGCACCGCGACGCCCGCTCGCTCGCCACGCAACTGCCCAATGCCCGGCTGCTGATGGCCAGGTCCATCCTCGAATTGCGGACCCGGCCCGCGCGCCTCTGGCCGCAGATCGAAGCCTTCATGCGCGCCGCGCTGGACGCCGAGACGGCGCCGGCTGCCGTGACGGCGGACGCGCCGCGCGCGGTGCCGCGCAAACCGGCTGTGCGCAAGCCGGCGGTCGCCGCCAAACGCGCCGCCGTGCGCAAGGCGCGTCCCGAGGCCAAGACCACAGCCAAGACCGCAACCAAAGCCAAAGCCGCAGTGGCGGCGCGCAAGCCGGCGGCGGGCAAGGCCGGGAACAAGCGCGTCGCCAAGCGGCCGCGCGCCGCCAAGCGCTAACCCGGCGCGCGCCGGCCGGTGCTCAAGCGGCCGTATTCACCTTCGGGAACAGCGCGCGGAAGGTCTCCGGCATCGCCTCGACCTTTTTCGCCGTGTAGTTGAAGAACACGAAGCCGGACTTCGCCATCGCGATCAGCGTGCCGTCCGCCGGCCGCGTGATGCGGAACACGATGTCGCCGCCGTAGCGGTTGAAGTCCATCACCCCGACCTCGAACAGCAGCTGGTCGCGTGCATAGGCCTCGGCGCGGTACATCGTCGCCAGATCGGTGACGATGATGCCCAGCTGCGCATCCATCGGTTCTGTGATGCCGAACTCGAACAGGAAGCGGGCGCGCGCTTCCGAGATCATCGAGATCATCGCGTCGTTGCTCAGATGGTTCGCGCCGTTGATGTCGGTGATGCGCACGGTCAGCGTCGTGCGGTAGACGTAGGCATCCTCGGGAAACTGCAGGTTCAGGCGCGCCATCGGGGCATCCGTCGTGATCGAAGGCGGCGATTGTAGGGGAGGGCGGACGCCGGCGGGCGTCGGTTCCGTGCCCGGCTAGCGGAAGCGCTCGGGCGCTTCCCGCTGCCGCTGTCGCGAGCCTTGCCGCTGCGGCAAGGCCCGGGCGTGCCCGCGTGGCCGGGGCCGGCCTTTCGATCGAAGGCCGGGCTCCCGCCCGAAGGAGCTCAGTGCTGAGTGACCACGATCGGATCGCCCTTGGTGATGATCATCGTGTGCTCGTACTGCGCCGACAGGTTGCCGTGCGCGCCAACCAGGGTCCAGCCATCGTCGGTTTCGGTCACGATGCGGCTCTTCGTCGAGAGGAAGGGCTCGATGGTGATGACCATGCCTTCCTGGAGGATGCGCCGGTCCGCCGGATCGAAGTACCCGGCAATGCTCTCGGGTTCTTCATGGAGCGCACGCCCCACGCCGTGGCTGCCGAGGTTCTCGATGATCTTGAAGCCGTAGGTCTTCGCGGTCCGCTGGATGGCGGCGCCGATGCCGTTGACGGGCTGGCCGGCGCGGGCCTGCTTCATCGCGTACTCGAGGGCGGTGCGGGTGGCATGGCACAGGCGCGTCTTCTGCGGATTGGTCGGCGGCACGACTTTCGTTCCGCCGGTATCGGCGAAGTAGCCGTCCAGCTCGGCGGAAACGTCGACGTTCAATACGTCGCCGGCCCGGATCACGCGGTCGCCCGGAATGCCGTGCGCCGCCTGCTCGTTGATGCTGATGCAGGTCGCGCCCGGGAAGTCATACGTCAGCTGCGGCGCCGAGCGTGCGCCGTGCTTTGCCAGCAACTGCTCGCCGATCGCGTCCAGCTCGCGCGTCGTCATGCCGGGCTCGGCAGCGTCGAGCATTTCCTGCAGCACGTATGAAACGATCTTGCCGATGCGCTTGAGTGCTACGACGTCGTCTTCTGTTTCGATGGTCATGCGATGTCCTGTCTGAATGCGGCGAGGAAGCCGAAATGTGCGATTGCACCCGCCTCCGAATTCGCAATCAGCGTCCTGTGGGTGCACGGAGTGTTGGTAATATCGCCGTTTGGATGGCACCGGATCAATCAGCGCCGCGCGCCGAGCACGATGACGGCGGCGCCGGCGAGGCACAGCGCGGCGCCGAGCAGGTCGGTCGCCGTCGGGCGAACGCCTTCGACGCGCCACAGCCAGAGCAGCGCCACGGCGATGTAGATGCCGCCGTAGGCGGCATAGACGCGGCCGGCGGCGGTCGGGTGCAGCGTCAGCAGCCAGGCGAACAGCGCGAGGCTGGCGGCAGCGGGCAGCAGCAGCCACGGCGTGCGCTGTTCGCGCAGGACCAGATACGGCAGGTAGCAGCCGACGATCTCGGCGAGCGCGGTGGCGACGAACAGCGGCAGCGCCTGCAGGATGTTCATGCCGCGGCGCGCTCCTTCTTGCGACGCACGTACAGCGTCTTCAGCACGCGTGCGACGAGCTTGCCGTCGCCGTCGGTGATGTCGACGCGATACTCCGGCAGCACGGCCTGGCCGCGTGCGGCCTCGCGACGCAGGCGTTCGATCTCGGCGGGCGGCATGCGAAAGCGCGCGTAGACGGTGCCGCGCCCCGGCGCGATGAAGTCGATCTGCGCGGACTTGTCCCAGACGATGTGGTCCGGGCCGATCTGGCGCATCGTCATCAGCATCAGGAACGGATCGGCCATCGCGTAGAGACTGCCGCCGAACTGCGTGCCGACCGCGTTCCGGTTGTACCAGCGCAGCGTCATGCTGACGTTGATCTCCGAATAGTCGGCGCTGACGCGGTCGACCCGGATGCCGGTGAAGAGATAGGGCGGGTAGAGGTTCAACAGCAGGCGGAACAGGCGCGAGTTCATGGCGCGGCTCCGGGGTCGGGGCTGCCGATGAAGTCGGCGAGCAGGGCGGTGAGCTGGGCCAGCATCTCGCGCTCGCGCAGCTTGAGGTCGCGCAGCTCGCCCTGGGCGATGGCATCGAATACGCGCTCGACGGTCAGCAGCATCACGGCATCGCTCTCGCGCGCGGTGCGGCCACGGCCGAGCCGCTGGCGCAGCGCGGCGATGATGGCGAGCTGGCGGCGTTGCAGGTTGCGGTAGAAGTCCTTCACGCCTTCGTCGGCCGGCACCAGGCCCAGCAGCGAGGCGCGCAGACCGTACCAGCGCACGTGCAGCTTGAGCGCGGACTTCAGCACGCGCCGGGCGACCTCGGTCGGCGAGCCGGGGGCCTGTGCTTCGGCGCTGATCACGTCCCACTCGCCGGTGATCCAGAAATCCCAGGCTGCCAGCAGGATTTCGCGCTTGTCCTTGAAGTGCTTGTAGAACGTGCCGGTCGCGTAGCCGGCGTGCCGGGCGATCTCGCCGGCATCGACGCCGTAATAGCCGTGAGCGTTGAAGCACTCGGCGGCGGCGGCGACGAGGCGCGCGCGCGTTTCGGCCGGCGCGCCGCGGCGCGGGCGCGTTTCCGGAGACGGCGGGGGGCGAGAGCGGGTGGACATGCGCCGGATGGTAGCGGATCGCCTGCGTGGCGCGTCTTAGTGAGGAGTCTTTCACTTCCGGCGGCGGATGTGCCACTATCGGCCGCAAGGCAGGTGGAGAAGCGCGGGCAACGCGACGGCCACGGTGACCGGTTCGAAGCAGGATCGGCACGGGCGCCATCTGCAGACGGCGGTGTCGTCGGCCTTGGGCCCGCGTCGCCGCCGAAACGGCAAAGAACGAGAGGAGGAGAGAGGCCATGCCTCAGGCTTACGACATCATCGTCCGCGACGGACTTTACTTCGACGGTCTCGGCTCGCCGGGCGTGCCGCGGCACATCGGCGTGCGCGACGGCCGCGTCGTCGCGGTCTCGGAGACGCCGCTGGCCGAAGCCGGCTGCGCGACGGTGATCGACGCGCGCGGCCGCTGGGTGATGCCCGGCTTTCTCGACACGCACACGCATTACGACGCGGAGCTGATCGCCGCGCCCTCGCTCAAGGAAAGCGTGCGCCACGGCGTGACGACGGTGACGATCGGCTCGTGCTCGATCAGCATGATCCTGTCCGAGCCGGAGGACTGCTCGGATCTGTTCACGCGCGTCGAGTCGGTGCCGCGCACCCAGGTGCTGCCGCTGCTGCGCCAGAAAAAACGCTGGAACACGGTCGGCGGCTATGTGGATTTTCTCCGGCGCCATCCGCTCGGGCCGAACGTGTGCTCGTTCCTCGGCCACTCCGACCTGCGCGTGCACGTGCTGGGCCTGGATCGCGCGGTCGACGCCAAGGCGCAGCCGACGGAGCCCGAGCTGCGCAAGATGGAAGCGCTGCTCGACGAAGCCGTCGACGCCGGCCTGCTCGGCCTGTCGACGATGACGACGACCTGGGACAAGCTCGACGGCGAGCGCCAGTGGTCGAAGTCGCTGCCGTCGACCTACGCGCGCTGGCGCGAGTTCCGGCGCCTCAACCGCGTGCTGCGCCGCCGCGGCGCGATCCACCAGGGCGCGCCGAACATCGTCACCAAGGTCAATGTCGTCGGCTTCCTGCTGGAGAGCGCCGGCTTCTGGCTGCGCCGCAAGCTGAAGACGACGCTGATCACGCTGATGGACGTCAAGGCCAATCCGCTGCTGCACCGCACGGTCGGGCCGCTGGCGACCTGGTGGAACCGGCTCGCCAATGCGGACTTCCGCTGGCAGGCGCTGCCGGTGCCGTTCGAGGTCTACGCCGACGGCATCGACCTGGTGATCTTCGAGGAATTCGGCGCCGGCGAGGCCGCGCTGCACCTGAAGACCGAGGTCGAGCGCAACGCGCTGTTCAAGGACGAGGCCTACCGGCGCTGGTTCCGCCGCAATTACGAGAACCGCCTGCAGCCGCGCGTCTGGCATCGCAACTTTCACGACGCGACCATCGTCGGCTGCCCGGACGCGAGCCTCGTCGGCCAGACCTTCGGCGCGATCGCCGATGCGCGCGGCCTGCATCCGGTCGACGCGTTTCTCGATCTCGTCGTCGAGCACGGGCGCAAACTGCGCTGGAAGACGGTGATCGCCAACCATCGTCCGGAAGGCATCAAGCGCATCCTGCGCGAGCCGGCGACGCTGGTCACCTTCGCCGATTCCGGCGCGCACATCCGCAACATGGCCTTCTACAACTTCCCGCTGCGCATGCTCAAGCTGGTGCGCGATGCCGAGCGCGAAGGCCGCCCGTTCATGAGCATCGAGCATGCGGTCTGGCGGCTGACCGGCGAACTGGGCCAGTGGTTCGGCGTCGATGCCGGCACCCTGCGCGTCGGCGATCGCGCCGATCTGGTCGTCGTCGATCCGCTGGCGCTGGACGCGCGGCTCGAGGCCTACCACGAGGCGCCGATGGAAGCGCTCGACGGCCTGCGGCGCATGGTCAACCGCAGCGACGGCGCGGTCGAGGCCGTGCTGATCGGTGGCCGCGTCGCCTACCGCAACGGCGAGTTCGCGCCGACGCTCGGCGTCGAGCGCGGCTACGGCGTGTTTCTGCCGTATGGACGCAAGGCCGCGCCGGAACCGCCGCTCAGCGTCGCGGCGGCGGCATAGCGGCGGCGATCGCCACGTAACCGGCCCCCATCAGCAGCGCGTACCACCATTCGACGATGTTGATCAGGCTGCCGTCGTCGTCGAAGGCGCGCAGCGGAATGCTGGCCAGGCCGAGGCCGAGCAGGGCCGCGCACAGCGTCGCGAGCAGCGCGCGCTGGCGCCGCGTCACGGCGGGCGCTTTCTCGATCAGCACGGCGGTCAGCATTTCCGCCAGCACCGTGCCGGCGAAGTAGACCGTGATGCCGTAGCGGCGCAGCCACTGGTAGACGTGGCCCTCGGCGCCGAGGAAGCTGGCGTACAGCGCCAGGAACGCCGCCGCCAGCAGGCCGAGCGCGAGCACCGCCGCGACGCGCCGCGGCGCGTCCGGGCGCAGCGCGCGCAGGCGCTCGGCGATGCGCCGCCAGAACAGCGCGAGCATCAGCACGTTCACCAGCATCAGCGGCTTGAACAGCAGATTCGCGCTGCCGTGCCGCGCGGCGCGGCTGATCGAGGTGCAGCCATCGACGTACGGCATGCAGGCCGGCGCGTAGCCTTCGCGGATCGACAGCAGATAGGCCAGATGCACGGCGAGGAACGGCAGGCCGGCGACCAGCCAGGCGTAGCGCCGTAGGGGAATTCGCTCTGGAGCGCGCATGCCGCGGAGTTTACCCTTGCCGGATTCGCCGCCCGACAAGGAGCAGACATGATCTTCCGCCATCCGCAGGCCTGGCTCGCCGCCGCGCTGAGCCTGTGCACCGTTTCCGCGACCGCCGCCGAAGGCATGTGGACGCTCGACAATCTGCCGCGCGCCCAGCTCAAGGAGCGCTACGGCTTCGAGCCGGACGCGAAATGGGTCGATCATGTGATGAAGGCGTCGGTGCGTCTCGCCGGCGGCTGCTCGGGCTCGTTCGTGTCGAAGGACGGGCTGGTGCTCACCAACGCGCACTGCGTGCTCGACTGCGTGCAGGATCTGTCCGGGGAGAAGGACTGGGTCAACGAGGGCTTCGTCGCCCGCAAACGCGAAGACGAGCTGGCCTGTCCGTCGGTCGAGTTGAACCGCCTCGAACAGATCACCGACGTCAGCGCGCGCATCGCCAAGGCGACGGCCGGCAAGACCGGTCAGGCCTATGTCGAAGCCAAGCAGGCGACGCAGGCGGCGATCGAGTCCGAGTGCAGCGGCCAGGACGCCGCGCACACGCGCTGCGATATCGTCGAGCTCTACAACGGCGGCCGGTACGATCTGTATCGCTACCACCGCTTCCAGGATGTGCGCCTGGTGTTCTCGCCGGAGTATCAGGCGGCGTTCTTCGGCGGCGATCCGGACAATTTCAACTTCCCGCGCTACAACCTCGACATGGGCCTGCTGCGCGCCTACGAGAACGGCAAGCCGGCGAAGATCAAGGACTACTTCCCGCTGAACGCGGCGGGTGCGAAGACTGGCGAACTGACGATGGTCACCGGCCATCCGGGCTCGACCGAGCGCCAGCTGACCGTCGCCCAGCTCGAAGCGCTGCGCGACTACCGCCTGATCAACACGGCGCTGTATTACGCGGAACGCCGTGCGATGCTTGCGCAGTACGGGCGCATCGGCGCCGAGGCAGCGCGCCAGTCGCAGACCGATCTGACGTATACCGAGAACAGCCTCAAGGTCTACAAGGGCGAGATCGAGGCGCTGCACGATCCGGCCGTGTTCGAGCGCAAGCGCGACGAGGAAGCGACCCTGCGCGCGGCGGCGACGTCGACCGCGCCCTGGGACGAGATCGCCCGCGCCGAGACGGTGCTGCGCAATCACTACGTGCGCTACCAGATGCTGGAGCGCAGCCGGGCCTTCTACTCCGAGCATTTCCGCATCGCCCGCGCGCTGGTGCGCCACGCCGAGGAAATGCGCAAGCCGAACGAGGTGCGTCTGCCGGAGTTCCAGGACGCCGCGCTGCCGACGCTCGAACAGCGCGTGATGTCGAAGGCGCCGATCTATCCGGAGTACGAAAAGGCCAAGCTGACGTGGTCGCTGACCAAGCTGCGCGAGGCGGTCGGCCCGGATGACGCGCTCGTCAAGCTGGTGCTCGGCAAGCAGTCGCCGGACGAACTGGCGCGCGATCTTGTCGACGGCAGCAAGCTCGCCGATCCGGCCGTGCGCCGGCAGCTGTGGGACGGCGGCGCCGCAGCGATCGCGGCCTCGAACGATCCGTTCATCAAGCTGGCCCGCGCGATCGACGCACCGGCCCGCGCCGTGCGCAAGACGATCGAGGCCGATGTCGAAGGGCCGGAGTCGCGCGCCGCCGAGGAGATCGCCAAGGTCCGCTTCGCCAGGTTCGGCACTGCCGTCTATCCGGATGCGACCTTCACGCTGCGCCTGTCGTACGGCGAGGTGCAGGGCTGGGACGAGAACGGCACGCCGGTGCCGCCGTTCACCGATCTGGGCGGCGCCTTCGCGCGCCAGACCGGCCGCGATCCGTTCGAGCTGCCGAAGGCGTGGAACGCCGCCAAGGACAAGCTGGATCTGGCCACGCCGTACAACTTCGTGACCACCAACGACATCATCGGCGGCAACTCGGGCAGCCCGGTCATCAACCGCAAGGCGGAGATCGTCGGTCTGGCCTTCGACGGCAACGCGCATTCGCACGGCGGTGCGTTCTGGTTCGACGACAAGCTCAACCGCTGCGTCGCCGTGCATCCGGCGGCGATCGCCGAAGCGCTCGACAAGATCTACGGCGTCCCCGGCCTGCTCAAGGAAATGCAGGGCCGCTAAGCCGCCGCGCTCGTTCGTCGGCGGCAAGGGAAAATGGGCGCGCCGGATGGCGCGCCCATTTTCTTGTGTCCGCCTTTTTCGAGAGGGCGCGCCGCGCGCGGCGCCGGCCTACGGCTTGCGCCGGAACACCGACAGGCGGTTGCCGATTGGGCTCGTGGTGTCGCCGAGGATGCCTTTTTCGGTGACGAGCAGTTCGTCGGGCGCGAACAGCGGCGCGCGGCCGGCGCGGACCTGCGAGGGGAAGCTGAAGCCGAGCGCTGCGGTCTTCGACTGCACGGTGCCGTCGGCGCCGATCAGCGCGATCTGGCCGCTGCTGTAGAAGGCCGCGAGCAGCGCGTCGCCGACGAAGCTGAAATCGTCCGGGACGGCGCCGAAGCGCGCGAACGGCGTCACCGCGCCGGCGCTGCCGTCGGCGGCGATCGCGATCGCGCGTATCACGCCGAGGCTGCTGCCGCGGCTGCTCAGGCCCAGATCGCTGACGTACAGCGTGCGATCGCGCCGCTGCAGGCCGTTCGGTGCGATCAGGCCGCTCGCGAGCCAGTCGCTCTGCTCGCTCACCTTCAGCGGATCGGCGGGGTCCAGACGCAGGCGCACGATCTTCGGGTCGGGCAGCGCATTCGTCGCCAGCGGACCGTTGGCGACGTACAGCTCGCCGTCCGGTCCCTCGGCGAGCCCGTTCGGCGCGTGCAGGCCGAGCGCGTGGATCGGCTGCAGGGCCGGATGCGCGTCGAGCGGCGCCGCATAGAGGCGGCCGTCGAAGCAGTTCGCGTACAGCGTGCCGCGGACGATGGCCAGCCCGGTGAAGTTGCAGCTGCCGGCGTAGAGCGGTGTCGCCGCGTAGCCGTCGCCGTCGCGCGTCACCTCGTAGACGTTGCTGCCGCCGGACACGAACAGACGGCCGTCGTCGCTGAAGCGCAGGTTCTCGGCGTCCGCGATCGTCAGCAGCAGGGTCTTCTCGCCGCAGTCGCTGGCGACGCACAGCGTCGCCGGATCGACCGCCGCGTCGCCGCCGCCGGCCGGGTCGCCCTGCGAGGAGCAGGCCGCCGCAAAAAGAAATCCGCAGGCGGTGAGCCTGCGGATTGCAGTTTTCCCCTTTGTCGTGTTCATCAGAGATCCCCCGATCTCCGGCGCCGCTGCGGCGCCACGACAGCTTTCTTACAGCATCTCGATCGCCAGCGCGACGGCTTCGCCGCCGCCGATGCACAGCGAGGCGACGCCCTTCTTGCCGCCGCTCTTCTTCAGCGCGCCGATCAGCGTGGTGACGATGCGCGTGCCCGACGCGCCGATCGGGTGGCCGAGCGCGCAGGCGCCGCCGTGCACGTTGACCTTGTCGTGCGGCAGCTGGTGCTCCTTCATCGCCGCCATCGTTACGATCGCGAAGGCTTCGTTGATCTCCCAGAGGTCGACGTCACCGACGCTCCAGCCGGCCTTGGCCAGCACTTTTTCGATGGCCTGCACCGGCGCGATCGTGAACTCGGCCGGCAGGCGCGAGTGCGTGGCGTGCGCGACGATGCGGGCGAGCGGCTGGATGCTGCGGCGGGCGGCTTCCGACTGGCGCATCAGCACCACCGCGGCGGCGCCGTCGGAGATCGAGCTGGCGTTGGCGGCGGTGACGGTGCCGTCCTTCTTGAACGCCGGCTTGAGCGTCGGGATCTTTTCGGGCATCGCCTTGAACGGGCCTTCGTCGCGGCTGATGCGCTCGACACCCTTCTTGCCGGCGACTTCGACCGGCACGACTTCGAAGTCGAAGCTGCCGTCCTCGTTGGCCTTCTTGGCGCGCGCCAGCGACTCGATCGCGAACGCGTCCTGCATCTCGCGGGTGAAGCCGTACTGCTCGGCGGTGCGCTCGGCGAAGACGCCCATCGGCGTGCGCTTCTCGTAGGCGTCCTCGAGGCCGTCGAGCGCCATGTGGTCGAGCAGTTCGCCGTGGCCGAAGCGGTAGCCGCCGCGCGCCTTGGCGAGCAGGTACGGCGCGTTGCTCATGCTCTCCATGCCGCCGGCGACGACGACATCGTTGCTGCCGGCCCGGATCAGGTCGTGCGCCAGCATGATGGTCTTCATGCCCGAGCCGCAGACCTTGTTGACCGTGGTCGCGCCGCAGGCGTCCGGCAGGCCGGCGCCGCGCGAGGCCTGGCGCGCCGGCGCCTGACCCTGGCCGGCCGGCAGCACGCAGCCCATCAGCACTTCCTGCACGTCGGCCGGGGCCAGGCCCGAGCGCTCGACCGCCGCCTTGATCGCCAGCGCGCCGAGCTGGTTGCCCGAGAAGCCCGACAGCATGCCGAGCATGCCGCCCATCGGCGTGCGGGCGATGCCGGTGATGACGATCGGATCGGAAGACGATGACATGGCGGAAAGCTCCTCTGCTGGGCGGGGCGCCCGTGGATGGAAAAGTCCCGCATTTTAGCGCGCGACGGCCGGCGCCCGCGGCGCGGCCGCCCTGCGTTCGGACGAGACGGCGTGCCGCGGCGCGCTCCTAAGATGATCGCGGACCTGCCGGGGAGTAGGGAGGCGCCATGCACGAGCTGGTGATTCGCGGCGGCCGCATCGTCGACGGCAGCGGCGGCGCGATCTTCGAGGGCGACGTCGCCGTCGACGCGGGGCGGCTCGTGCAGGTCGGCGGCCGCGCCGGCCGCGGCCGCGAGGAGATCGACGCGCGCGGCCGGCTGGTCACACCCGGCTGGGTCGACATCCACAGCCATTACGACGGCCAGGCGACCTGGGACCCGTACCTGACGCCGTCCGGCGGCCATGGCGTGACGACCGTGGTGATGGGCAACTGCGGCATCGGCTTCGCGCCGGCGCGCCCGCAGCGGCGCGACTGGCTGATCAACGTCATGGAAGGCGTCGAGGACATCCCGGGCACGGCGCTGCACGAAGGCATCCGCTGGCGCTGGGAGAGCTTCCCCGAATATCTCGATGCGCTCGCCGACACGCCGCGCGCGCTCGACGTCGCCGCGCAGGTGCCGCACAGCGCGCTGCGCGATTACGTGATGGGCGAGCGCGGCGCGACGCGCGCGGCGGCCGGCGACGACGAGATCGCGCGCATGGGCGCGCTGCTCGGCGACGCGCTGCGCGCCGGTGCGGTCGGCTTTTCGACGTCGCGCACCCGGCTGCACCTTGCCGCCGACGGCAGCGCGGTCGCCGGCAGCTTCGCCGACGAGCGCGAGCTGGGCGGTCTGGCCGAAGCGCTGCGCGCGGCCGGGCACGGCGTGTTCCAGCTGGTGTCCGATTTCCGCGACGCCGGCGCCGAGTTCGCCACGCTGCGCCGTCTGGCGCTGCGCAGCGGCGTGCCGGTGCACTACGTGCTGGTCCAGGACCCGGAGGCGCCCGGCAAGTGGCGCACGCTGCTGCAGCTCACCGACGCCGCGGCGCGCGAGGGCGCGGCGCTGACCGCGCTCGTCGGCTGCCGGCCGGTCGGCATGCTGATCAATCTCGACAGCCGCCATCACCCGTTCTCCGAGCATCTTTCGTATCGGCGCATCGCCGCGCTGCCGCTTGCCGAGCGTCTGCGGTGCCTGCGCGAACCCGGCTTTCGCGCGCAGCTGCTCGCCGAGCGGCCGAGCGGCGGCAGTGCCTGGTGGCGCACGCGCCTGGCGCAGTACGAAAACCTCTACCGGCTCGGCGATCCGCCCGACTACGAGCCGGCGCCGGAGCGCTCGATCGCGGCGATCGCCGCGCGCCAGTCGCGCGAGCCGGAGGAGGTGGTCTACGACATCCTCGCCGCCGGCGACGGCAGCGACTGGCTGTACCTGCCGCTGTTCAACTACGCCGACGCCAGCTACGACGCGCTGCAGGCGATGCTCGCGCATCCGCACAGCGTGCTGAGCCTCGCCGACGGCGGCGCGCATTGCGGGCTGATCTGCGACGCCGGCGCGCCGACCTTCCTGCTGACGCACTGGGTGCGCGACCGCGTGCGCGGGCCGCGCTTGCCGCTGGCGCGCGCCGTGGCGATGCAGAGCGCGCGCACCGCGGCGGCCTACGGCCTGCGCGATCGCGGCCGTCTGGCGCCGGGCCTGCGCGCCGATCTCAACGTCATCGATTTCGAGCGCCTGCATCTGCAGCAGCCGCGCTGGGCGAACGATCTGCCGGCCAGCGGCCGCCGCCTGCTGCAGCCGGCGCAGGGTTACGTCGCGACGGTCTGCGCCGGCCGCGTCACCTGGCGCGACGGCGCGCCGACCGGCGAATTGCCGGGCCGCGTGGTGCGCGGCGCCGCCGTCGCCTGAGGAATGCCCCGGCTGGTCGGCGCGGGGGTGCTGGCTACAATCCACGTCCGTTTTTGTCCGGAGTGGACGCCGCCATGGCCTTGTTCTCGCATCCCGAGTTCGATCACCACGAAACCGTCAGCTGGTGCCACGACGCCGAGACCGGCCTGCGCGCGATCATCGCCGTCCACAACACGAACCTCGGCCAGGGCCTCGGCGGCTGCCGCATGTGGCCGTACCGCAGCGAGGCCGAGGCGCTGACCGACGTGCTGCGCCTGTCGCGCGGCATGACCTACAAGGCCGCGCTCGCCGGCCTGCCGCAGGGCGGTGGCAAGAGCGTGATCATCGGCGATCCGCGTCGCGACAAGACGCCGGAACTGATGCGGGCGATGGGCCGCGCCGTGAACCGCCTCGGCGGCGCCTACGTGGTCGCCGAGGATTCCGGCACGAGCGTCGCCGACATCCGCCTGATGGCCGAGCAGACCGCGCACGTCGGCGGGCTCGCCGATGCGGCGTCGGTCGCCGCCGGCCGCACCGGCGATCCGTCGCCGGCCACTGCCTACGGCACCTTCATCGGTCTCAAGGCCGCGGTGCGCCACGCGCTGCAGCGCGACGCGCTCAAAGGCCTGAAGGTCGCCATTCAGGGCCTCGGCAACGTCGGCTCGCGGCTCGCGCGGCATCTGCACGAAGCCGGCGCCGAGCTGTGGGTGACCGATCTCTACGCGCCGGCCGTCGAGCGCTGCGTCGCCGAGCTCGGCGCGCACGCGGTGCCGATGGACGAGATCCACAAGCTCGACGTCGACGTGTTTGCGCCCTGCGCGCTCGGCGCGGTCCTCAACGACACGACGATTGCCGAGCTCCGCGCACGCGTCGTCGCCGGCGCCGCCAACAACCAGCTCGCCGTCGCCGACGTGCACGGCGAGGCGCTGCGCGCGCGCGGCATCCTCTACGCGCCGGACTACTGCATCAACGCCGGCGGCATCATCGACATCTACTACGAAGGTCCGGGCTACGACTGGGCGACGGTCGAAGCGCATCTGCAGCGCATCGGCACGACGCTGACCGAGATCTTCGAGCGTGCCGATCGCGAGGGCCTGCCGACCTACCGCGTCGCCGACCGCATGGCCGAGGAAATCTTCCGCAAGCGCTGAAGGTGCGGCGGCGCGACAGCGCCGCGCGGATTGCCTAAAGTCCGGCCATGAGCGACCGACTCGTGGAACGTATCGCCGCGGCGCTGCTGGCGCGCGGCGAATGGCTGGCGACCGCCGAATCCTGCACCGGCGGCCTGATCGCCAAGCTGCTGACCGATCTGCCCGGCTCGTCGGGCTGGTTCGAGCGCGGCCTCGTCACGTATTCCAATCTCGCCAAGATGGAACTGCTCGGCGTGCCTGACGCCGTGCTCGCCGAGCATGGCGCGGTCAGCGACGAGTGCGCGCGGGCGATGGCGCGCGGCGTGCTGCGCGCCGCGCCGGTCGATTGGGGCATCGCCGTCACCGGCATCGCCGGCCCCGGCGGCGGCAGCGACGACAAGCCGGTCGGCACGGTGTGGATTGCCTGGAGCCGGCGCGGCCATGCTCCGGACGCGCATCGTTTCTTCTTCGAAGGCGGCCGCGACAGCGTGCGCGAGCAGACCGCGCAGGCCGCGCTCGAGGGCTTGCTGTACCGCATTCGCGAAGCGGCCTGAGACGCGGCCTGAAGCGTCGCGCCGCGGCGCCGGTTCGAACGATGGCGCGGCGCGGGTACACTGCGCAGGTCCCGCCGACCCGACCGACTCGCCTGCATGGAACCGAACCGCCTGTTCTTCGCGCTGTGGCCCGGCGAAGCGGTGCGCGCGGCGTGCCAGGCGGCGGCCCGGCAGCTCAACATCCGCATGCCGTCCGGCGGCTATCTGAGCAAGCCGGAGCGCTACCACATCACGCTGCTGTTCCTCGGCGACCGCGTGCTACCGGCGCATCAGGATGCGGCGCTGAAGGCCGCGGCGCTGGTGCATGCGCCGCCGTTCACGCTGACGCTCGACCATGCCGGCTCGTTCCGCAACCGCGAGATTCCGTGGTGGCTCGGCGCACGCACGCTGCCGTCGGAACTGAACACGCTGCATGCGCGGCTGCGCGACGCGATGGTGCAGGCCAATGTGCCGCTGGAGCGGATGCGCTTCGTGCCGCACCTGACGATCGCCCGCAACGCCAAGCTGGCATTGCCGCCGACGCCGATCGAGCCGATCGCCTGGGACGTCGGCGAGTTCGCGCTGATCCGCAGCCGCCTCGATCTGCAGCCGGTCCGTTACGACGTGCTCGGCCGCTGGCCACTGGACGGTGGCGCGGACACGCCGCCGTCGCCGGCACCGGTGCGCGCGCAGCTCGATCTCGGTTTCTGAGCGGCCCGGCGCTGTCGAGGGTTCGCGCGTCCCGCGACGCCAGTCGGCGGGAGCGAAGGGCTCAAGGCAGCCGGCGATTGTGGAAGAACGCCCAGATCGTATCGTTGGCGCTGAAGTCCTCGGCCGTCAGGCCCAGCCAGCGCAGCGGCAGCGGCGTCTGCCACTGCGGCCAGGTATGGCCGCCGCCGCCGATCGTGTAGAGCCGCGCGGCGCCGCGCGCGCAGCCTGCGGCGGTGGCGTCGGTGGTGGCGGTGCCGTCGTCGACGAGATCGGGCAGCGTCTCGTACAGCACGGCGCCGGCGATGCAGCCGGAGCGCTGCGCCCAGGTCTTGAACAGCGAGGATTCGGCGACGAACTCATCGTTGCCGTCGTAGGGCACGATGCGGTCGTCGGTGCCATGCATCAGCAGCAGCGGTACCGCGCGCGCCGGCGCGCAGCTTGCTGCGGCGGTGCGCCGCATGCCGGCGGCGACCGACGCGGCGGCGGCGATCAGCTCCGGATGCTCGCAGGCGAAGCGCGTGGTCATGAAGCCGCCGTTCGACATGCCGGCCATGTAGATGCGCCGGGCGTCGAGCGGATGGCTGGCGACGGCCTGTTCGATCAGCGCGGCGAGGAAGCCGACGTCGTCGGCGCCGTCGCGCATCGGGTCGTCGTTCCAGCGGCGCTGCTCGGCGGCCGGCGCGATGATCCAGGCGCCGGTACGCGCGCTCAGCTCGGCGATGCGCGTGACGTTGAGGAAATCCGACGGCGTGCCGGTCGCGTAATGGAGCATGACGATCGCCGGTGCCGCGGCGCCGGACGCGGTGTCCGGCGCGACGTAGATCACCTGTCGCGCGCGGCCTTCCCAGGTCACGGTTTCTTCGAAGGTGCGGGTTCCGGTGACCGCGACCGGCTCGCGGCCGGCGGCGGGTTCGATCTGCGGATCGTCGACCGAAGCCGGCGGGCTCGCAGTATCGTCATCGGCGCCGCCGTTGCCGCCGCCGCAGGCGGCGAAAAGCAGGGTGACGGCGAGCAGGGAGGATCGGAACAGCATCATGGCGGACTCGATTTGAGGACGCAGAACGCCGACCGCTCCGCCAAGGCGGATCGGCAGCGTCGGCTCGGGCTGGCAGGATCGGCGGCGCCCGATCAGCTCTCGGGCGCCGCCGCGGATCGTTGCGGACCGGGTGGAATCAGTCCTGGTTGGTGACGCAGGCGCCGTAGACGTTCAGCATCTTGGCGACTGCGATCAGGCCGCCCTTCATCTTGTAGCGAATGCCGTAGACGCCGGCCTCGACGGTGGCGTCGTCGAGCGGGAAGGAGACGAAGGACTTGCTGCCGTCGTTCACCAGGTACAGCGCGTCGAGCTGCAGGCCGTTGGCGTTGCTGTAGTCGAGCGTGCCGAGCGTGACCTGGCCGTCGGCGTCGACGCCGGTGATCGGAGCCAGGCTGTCGAGGCCCAGCAGCGACAGCGACAGTGCCTGGTTCGGATTCGATACGATGAAGCCGGCGCGCTGGCCCTTCTTGATCGGCAGCGGGCGGATCGAGCCGTCCTCGTTCTGGTCGGTCGAGTAGACGTCGACGACGATGTTGCCGATGCCGAACAGATCGAGCGGCAGCAGCAGCTGCGTGTAGGTGTCGAGGTCCGCGTCGATCACTTCGCTGCCGTCGCCGGCGCTGATGGCGCCGACCGGCGTTTCGCCGACCGAGCTGCGGATCTTCACCGCGACGTTGGCGACGCGGCGCCACGGCACTTCGACGCCGGTGCCGGTCAGCAGCAGCGAGTGCGAGCCGATGCCGCACTGATCGGCATCGCCGGTGACGTCGACGCCGACCAGCTTGACGACGCTTTCGCCGCCGGGCACGCCGCAGCGCAGCGCGAAGTCGTAGTGGCCGTCGAGGCCGGTGGTGCTGATCGACAGACCTTCGCTGCTCAGCGGCTGCGCGCCGCTCCAGCCGCCGCGGTTGGCGATGCCGCCCTGCGCGCTGCAGAACACGGCGTTCCGGGTCGACCACTTCAGGGTCAGGGCGTCGCCGGCGTTGAGTGCGGCGCTGGCGCCGTCGTTGACGCTGAGTTCGAGCGTCGGCTTGGCGTCGCCGACCGTCACGTAGACCTCGGTCTGGCTGCTGTCGCTGCCCGCGCCGGCGGCGCAGGCGAGGCGATAGGTGTAGACGCCGGGCGCGGTCGGCGCGACCAGCGTCTGTGAACCCGTGCCGGCCTTGTTGCCGCTCCAGGTGCTGCCGTCGCCGCCGCTGGCGGTGCAGATGGACGCGCCGTCGGCGGCCCAGTCCAGCGTGAACGACGAACCCGGCGCGATCTGCGACGGCGTCGCCGCCAGCGTGCCGGTCGGGGCCGCGGAACCGGCCGCCGGCACCACGGTGCTCGCCGAGGTCTTGCCGCCGCTGCTTTCGCAGACCAGCGTGTAGAGCGCGCTGCCGTCGGCGGCGAGGTTGGCGCCGTCGAGCGACACGCTTTCGCTGCCGCTCGCATCCTTGCTGCCGGTCCACGCCGGCACGTTGGCGCTGTAGGCCGTGCAGGCGTTGGCGCCGCCGAAGTCCCAGCTCAGCGCCGTCGGATTGCCGGCCGCGCCGCTGAAGCTGCCGAAGCTCGGCGGCGGCAGCGCGCCGACCGAGAGCACGGTCGTGGCTTCGTTGCTGGCGCCGCTGGCGTCACTGCAGCGCAGCGTATAGGTGTAGGCGCCGGCGGCGAGGCCGCTGATGGCGAAGCTGCCGCCGCTCTTCGACGGCGTCGTCGCGGTCCACGCCGGATCGTCGCCGAGCGCGCTGCACTGCGTCGCGCCGCTGGCGGTCCAGCTCAGCGTGCTGGTGTCGCCGGTCTGGATCTTCGACGGCGACAGGGCGATCGTCAGCGACGGACCGGCCTGCGTGACGATGACGATCGAGCTGGCGAGGTTGAGGCCGCCCTGCGCGTTGGTGCAGCTGAGCGTGTACAGATACGCGCCGGCTGCGGTCGGCGCCGGCGTGTAGCCGCCGCTCAGCGCCTTGCTGCCGGTCCAGGCCGGATCGTTGCCACTGCCGGTGCACTGCACCGCGGTCGGCGCCGACCAGCTGATGCGCGTCGCGCTGCCGCCGAGCTGCATCGTCTGCGTCGCCGGCGTCAGCGTGATGCCGGGGCCGGTGACGCTGTTCGAGACCTTGACCGTGACGTCCATGCTGCTGGCCTGGTCGCCGTTGTTGCAGCTCAGCACGTAGGTGTACGTGCCGGCCGTCACCGGCACCGTCACCATCGCGTAGCCGCTGGTCGGCAGCGTGCCGCTCCAGCCGCTGCTCGCGGTGCCGCCGCTGGCCGTGCAATCGGTCGCATCGCTGACGTTCCAGGCGAAGGGCAGGGTCGCGCCGGGGACGGCTTCGCCGGCGGCAGCGCTGAACGTGATCTTCGGCGCCGGCAGCGTCGCGTCGCCGCCGTGTTTGTGGTCACCGGAGCAGGCGCTCAGTGCCGAGCCGAACAGCAGGCCGCACAGGGCCCATACCCGCGCAGGCGCGCGGCGTTTTTCGAAACCATCCATGGACTTCCCCAACGAGACAAGATGCTGATGCGATGCCCGCGCCGCAGACGGCGCGGACGGTGAATCCCCGAAATAAGTTGGGCGCGACCGCACGATGGGGATGCACGATCCTCACTGCGCAGGTCCTGCGCGTCGTTCGCTGCTACGGACGACGCTTACACGGTATTGCTCCGTTTGTCCTACGACAATAGTAGGAACAACCCCATTGTCGACGGGCGCGGACCATAGGGCGCTTGCGTTGCCGTCTCATGACACGCGCGTCGTCACGCGCGCTGTCGAGCGCGCGTGAAAGAGAAGCCGGAGGACGGACTTGCCGACTGCTGCCGCGGCGTTTACGGCCGGCTGTAGTCCTTGAAGAAGTCCCAGATCGCCGCCGTCGCCGAGAAATCGTGCGAGGTGCGGCCGAGGCGCAGTTTGCTGTCCTGGTAGGCGCCTTCCGGCCAGGTGTGGCCGCCGTTGTCGACGGTATAGAGCTGCACCGCCGCGCCGGAGTTGCAGACTTCGTTGTGCGAAAGCACGGTCGTCGTGCCGTCGCGGGCGATATCGGGAATCGCATCGTCGAGCACGCCGGACGGATCGCAGTCGTTGGTCTTCTGCCAGCGCGCGAAGGTCTGCGCCGCCGACAGCAGTCCGTAGCGCGCGTTGTAGTTCACGAGCACGTCGTTGGTGCCGAGGATCAGCGTCATCGGCACGGCGGCGGCCGGCGCGCAGACGGCATCCTGCGACTTGCGCATCGTCGCGACGACCTGGGCGGCGGCGGCGATCAGCTGTGGCCGCTCGCAGGCGAAGCGCGCGGTCATGAAGCCGCCGTTCGACATGCCGGCGAGATAGATGCGCTTGGGATCGATCGGATGGCGGGCGACGGCGTCGGCGATCAGCGCCGCCAGATAGCCGACGTCGTCGATGCCGTTGTCGGACTCCGGGTCTTCGTTCCAGCGCCGGTTCTCGGCGGCCGGCAGGATGACCCAGGCGCCGTCGTAGGCGGCGAGATCGCCGGCGTGGATCAGGTTGGCCATCGCCTTGGGCGTGCCTCTGCCGAAGTGCAGGAAGATCACCGCCGGCGCCAGCGCCGCCGGTTCGGCCTGCGGACGAATGTATAGCGCGTTGCGGCCGATGCCCTGGTGGACCAGGGTCTCCTCGAAGCTCACAGTGCCGGTGGTCGGCTCGAGGTAGCGGCCGGCGAGGCGGTCCGCGGTTTCGGCCATCGCCGCCTCGAAGCGGGCCATCGTGGCCTGGAAGGCGGCACGGGTCTGGGCGAGCGAGGCCGACAGCGCCGACAGGGTCTGCTGCAGGCCGTCGAACAGGCCGGCGTGGCTGGTGGTGCTCAGGCACAACAGCACGAGGCCGAGCGCCAGCCTCGATGAAAGACGCGACATCCTGGATTCCCCGTGATCTTGAGTTCGAGCTTTCCGGCTCGATTGGCAAATAGCGTACCGGAGTTCGCCGCGCAGGCGCCGTGGCCCGGCGGACGCTGCCAAACTGTCAAGCTCGGGCGTTTCGTGTCGCTTTGTGACCGGATGCGCAGCCCGTTCTGTGGGACAATGCCCCAATCCCGCAGCGGCGATCGGCACGGGCTCAGCTTATGAGCCCGTGGCGGCTGACAATACGCCGGCTTCCTACTACAACAGACTTCAGTCAGAGACGCTCCAATGGACGAAAACCGCAAGAAAGCCCTCGAGGCCGCGCTGTCGCAGATCGAAAAGCAGTTCGGCAAGGGCGCGATCATGAAGATGGCGCCCGGCGAGCAGATGCGCGACGTCGAAGTCGTGTCGACCGGCTCGCTGACGCTGGATACGGCGCTCGGCATCGGCGGCCTGCCGCGCGGCCGCGTCGTCGAGATCTACGGTCCGGAATCGTCGGGCAAAACGACGCTGACGCTGCACGCGGTCGCCGAGTGCCAGAAGGCCGGTGGCGTCGCCGCGTTCATCGACGCCGAGCACGCGCTCGACGTCAACTACGCGCAGAAGCTCGGCGTGAAGATCGAGGACCTCGTCATTTCGCAGCCGGACACCGGCGAACAGGCGCTCGAGATCTGCGACATGCTGGTGCGCAGCAACAGCGTCGACATCGTCGTCATCGACTCGGTCGCGGCGCTGGTGCCGAAGGCCGAAATCGAAGGCGAGATGGGCGACAGCGTGGTCGGCGTGCAGGCCCGCCTGATGTCGCAGGCGCTGCGCAAGCTGACCGGCAACATCTCGCGCAGCAAGTGTCTGGTCGTCTTCATCAACCAGATCCGCATGAAGATCGGCGTCATGTACGGCTCGCCGGAAACGACGACGGGCGGCAACGCGCTGAAGTTCTACGCTTCCGTGCGCCTCGACATCCGCCGCACCGGCGCGATCAAGAAAGGCGACGAGGTCATCGGCAACGAGACCCGCGTCAAGGTCGTCAAGAACAAGATGGCGCCGCCGTTCAAGGAAGCGCACTTCGAGATTCTCTACAACGAAGGCATTTCCAAGCTCGGCGAGCTGATCGACCTCGGCGTCGAGAACGGCATCGTCGATAAGTCCGGCGCCTGGTTCGCGTACAAGGGCGACAAGATCGGCCAGGGCAAGGACAACGCCCGGACCTATCTGAAGGAGCATCCGGAAGTCGCCGACGAGATCGAGCAGGCGATTCGCGCCAAGCTCAATCCGGAGCGCGCGGCCCGTGCGGAAGCCGCGGCCGCCAAGTAAGCGAGACGCCGACCGTGCGCCGCTCGATGCCGACGCGGCGCGCGGTCGCGCGCTGAAGCTGTTGTCGCGCCGCGAGCATTCGGCCGCCGAGCTGGCGTTCAAGCTGCGCCAGCGTGGGGCCGACGAAGCCGTCGCCGATGCCGCGGTGGCGCGCATGCGCGAAGCCGGCTGGCAGTCGGACGGGCGCTATGCCGAGATGCTGGTGCGCAATCGCGTCGCCCAGGGCTACGGGCCGCTGCGCATCCGTGCCGACCTCGCGGCGGCCGGCATTCCCGAAGCCGAGGCGCGCGCGGCGCTCGCCGCCGCGCAGGCCGACTGGAGCGAGCTTTGTGCGACGCTGCGCGAGCGTCGCTTTCGCGCGCCGCCGCGCACGGCGGCCGAATGGCAGAAGCAGTATCGCTACCTCGCCAGCCACGGCTTCGCGGCCGATGCGATCCGCGGCGCGTTGAAGCGCTTTACTGCAGCGCTGGCGGAGGACGGCTGGGAATCGTCCGAGGAGCCGCTGTAGCGACGCCCGCCGCTGCCGGCGGCGCGGCCTGCATCGGCAGCAGCGGCGGCGCCATGCGCTCGGCGAGTCGCGCGCGGATCTGCGGCATGGCGGCCAGGGCGGCGCGCTCGCCCTGCAGGATCGCCAGCTGCTTGCTTTCGAAGTCGCTCGAGCTGATACCGCTCAGATCCGGCTTGATGATGACGTCGGCCTGCGGCAGTTCGGCGTCGCGCAGCGACTGGCCCATGATCTCGAAGGTGCGCATCACCACGTCCAATTTGCCGGTCGTTGCCGTGCCGGCCGGCGGCGTGGCGACGTCGACGGCGATGATGAAGGTCGCGCCGAGCTGCTTGGCGTAGCGCACCGGCACCGGGCTGACGAGGCCGCCGTCGACGTATTCGAGCGTGCCGATCGCGGTCGGCTGGAACACGCCGGGCACCGACGAGGAGGCGCGCACCGCCTGGCCGACGTTGCCGCGCTGGAACAGCACGGCCTGGCCGGTGTCGACGCGGGTCGCCACGCAGGCGAACGGAATGCCCAGCGCCTCGATCGGCCGGTTCTTGACCGCCTGGTTGACGAAGTTCTGCAGCGCTTCGCCGCGGATCAGGCCCTTGCCGAACATCGACCAGTCGGCGATCGTCGCGCGGTCGAGGTCGAAGGCCATCTGCTGCAGGTCGAAGCCGCTGTAGCCGGCGGCGTACAGCGCGCCGGCGACGCTGCCGGCGCTGGTGCCGACGATCAGGTCCGGGCGCAAGCCCTGGGTGTCGAGCATCTTGAGCACGCCGACGTGCGCGAAGCCGCGGGCGCCGCCGCCGCCCAGCACGAGCGCGACTTTCGGCGGCGGCGGAAGCGGCTGCGGAACCGGCGGCGGTTCGGGCGCCGTCGGCGTGGAACCGCAGGCGGCGACGAGCGCCAGCGCGAGAAGCCAGCCGGCGCGGAGCAACGAGGTCTTCATGGCGCGCGATTATCGCCGAAAGACGGCCCGCCGGCGCCCGTTCGAGCCCGTTCGCCGCGATCGTCGGCCGGAGCGGCGGACGCGACGAGCCGGCCGCCGCCGGCCGCTGCCGCTTCGGGCGCGCGCGGGACGGGGCGCGAAAGCGCGCTCCGGCGGGCCTGACAGGCGCTTTTCAGGGGACGTTCAGCTGGCGGCTCCGTGGTCACTTGTTTACGATACCCGCCCTTTTTGTGTCCCCTGTGCCCCGACGATGACGAGCAACGAGTTGCGCGCAAAGTTCCTGGAGTTCTTCCGGAGCAAGGGCCATACGATCGTGCCCTCGTCGTCGCTGGTGCCGGCCAACGACCCGACGCTGCTGTTCACCAATGCCGGCATGGTGCAGTTCAAGGACGTCTTCACCGGCCAGGACAAGCGCCCGTACACGCGCGCGGCGAGCTCGCAGAAGTGCGTGCGCGCCGGCGGCAAGCACAACGATCTGGAGAACGTCGGCTACACGGCCCGGCATCACACGTTCTTCGAAATGCTCGGCAACTTCAGCTTCGGCGACTACTTCAAGAAAGACGCGATCGCCTACGCCTGGGAGTTCATCACCTCCAGGCAGTGGCTCGGCATTGACCCGGCGCGCCTGCTGGTGACGGTCTATCACGAGGACGACGAGGCTTACGCGATCTGGCGCGATCAGGTCGGCGTGCCGGCCGAGCGCATCGTGCGCATCGGCGACAACAAGGGCGCGCGCTATGCGTCCGACAATTTCTGGGCGATGGGCGACACCGGTCCCTGCGGCCCATGCACCGAGATCTTCTACGATCACGATCCGGACGGCGCCAAGGGCATCTGGGGCGGCCCGCCGGGATCGGCCGAGGAAGACGGCGACCGCTGGATCGAAATCTGGAACGTCGTCTTCATGCAGTTCGAGCGCTCGGCGGCCGGCGCCATGACGCCGCTGCCGGCGCCGAGCGTCGATACCGGCATGGGCCTGGAGCGCATCAGTGCGCTGATGCAGGGCACGCACGACAACTACCAGACCGACACCTTCCGCCATCTGATCTCGGCGGTCGCCGGCCTCGCCGGTCAGCAGCCGTACGCGAACGCTTCGCAGAAGGTCATCGCCGACCACATCCGCGCGACCGCGTTCCTGATCGCCGACGGCGTGCTGCCATCGAACGAGGGGCGCGGCTATGTCCTGCGCCGCATCATGCGCCGCGCGATCCGCCACGGTTACAAGCTCGGTATCGCCGAGGGCTTCTTCTCGAAGCTGGTCGCGCCGCTCGCCGAGATCATGGGCGAGGCGTACCCCGAGCTGCGCACGCAGCAGGCGGCGATCGAGAAGACGATCCGCGCCGAGGAAGACAGCTTCGCGCTGACGCTCGCCAACGGCATGAAGCTGCTCGACGACGCGATCGCCAAGCTCGACGGCGTGGTGATTCCGGGCGACGTCGTCTTCAAGCTGTACGACACCTATGGTTTTCCGGTCGACCTGACGGCCGACATCGCGCGCGAACGCGAGCTGTCGATCGACGAGGTCGGCTACGAGCGCGAGATGGAAGCGCAACGCGCCCGCGCCCGCGCGTCGAGCAGCTTCAAGTCGGCCGGCACGCTCGCCTACGAGGGCGAGGACACCTGTTTCACCGGCTACGAAAGCCTGAGCGGCGAGGGGCGCGTGCTGGCGCTCTACCGCGACGGCCAGGCCGTCGAGGCGCTGCACGAGGGCGAGGCTGGCGTCGTGGTGCTGAGCCGCACGCCGTTCTACGCCGAATCCGGCGGCCAGGTCGGCGACCGCGGCACGCTCGCCGGCGCAGCCTCGAGTTTCGAAGTGCGCGACACGCAAAAGATCAAGGGCGGCGTGTTCGGCCATCAGGGCGTGCAGCGCAAAGGCACGCTCAAGGCCGGCGATACCGTCACCGCCGAGGTCAGCGATAGCGTGCGCCGCGCGACGATGCGCAACCACTCGGCGACGCACCTGCTGCACCGCGCGCTGCGCGAGGTACTCGGCGCGCACGTGGCGCAGAAGGGTTCGCTGGTCGACGAGCAGCGCACGCGCTTCGATTTCTCGCACAACGCGCCGCTGACGGCCGAGGAAATCGCCGAGATCGAGGATCGCGTCAATCGCGCGGTGCTCGCCAACGTGGCGGTCAGCGCCGCGGTGATGAAGTACGACGAGGCGATCCAGTCCGGCGCGATGGCGCTGTTCGGCGAGAAGTACGGCGACGAGGTTCGCGTGCTGGCGATGGGGCCGTACTCGACCGAACTCTGCGGCGGCACGCACGTCTCGCGTACCGGCGACATCGGCCTGTTCAAGATCGTCTCCGAGAGCGGCGTCGCCGCCGGCGTGCGCCGCGTCGAAGCGATCACCGGCGAGAACTCGCTGGCCTATCTGCGCACCGCCGAGGGCAAGCTGAAGAAGATCGGCGAGCTGGTGCGCGGCAGCGCCGACGACGCGATCGCCAAGGTCGAGCAGCTCGTCGAGCGCGGCAGGCAGCAGGACAAGGAGATCGCCGCGCTGAAGGGCAAGCTGGCGTCGAGCGCCGGCTCCGATCTCGCTGCGCAGGCGCAGGAGATCAAGGGCGTGAAGCTGCTCGCCACCCAGCTCGACGGCGTCGAGGGCAATGATCTGCGCGTGCTGATGGACCAGCTCAAGAACAAGCTCGGCTCCGGCATCGTCGTGCTCGGCAGCGTCAGCGGCGAGAAGGTCAGCCTGATCGCCGGCGTCACCGCCGATCTGACCGCCAAGGTCAAGGCCGGCGAACTCGTCAATTTCGTCGCCCAGCAGGTCGGCGGCAAGGGCGGCGGGCGTCCCGACATGGCGCAGGCCGGCGGCACGCTGCCGCAGCAGCTGCCGGCGGCGATCGCCTCGGTCGGCGCCTGGGTCGAAGGCAAGCTGTAAAGGCGGATTTTTCGCGCGTCGCGGTTGCGGCGCGCTTCTTCGTTGAAGGCACATGGCACTCATCGTTCAGAAGTACGGCGGCACCTCGATGGGCTCGGTCGAGCGCATCGAGCACGTCGCCAACAAGGTCGCGGGCTGGCGCGCGCGCGGGCATCAGGTCGTGGTCGTGGTCTCGGCGATGTCCGGCGAGACGGATCGCCTGCTCAAGCTGGCCAAGTCGATTTCGCCGCGCGGCAGCCGCCGCGAGTTCGACCAGATCGCCGCGACCGGCGAGCAGGTGACGATCGGCCTGCTGGCGCTGGCGCTCGAGAAGATCGGCGTGCCGAGCCGCTCGTACACCGGCTGGCAGGTGCCGATCCGCACCGACAGCGCCTACACCAAGGCGCGTATCCAGGACATCGACGCGAGCCGGCTGCGCGCCGACTGCGAGGCTGGCATCGTGCCGGTCGTCGCCGGCTTCCAGGGCATCGACGAGACCGGCGCGGTGACGACGCTCGGGCGCGGCGGCTCGGACACCACGGGCGTCGCGCTCGCCGCCGCGCTGAAGGCCGACGAGTGCCAGATCTACACGGACGTCGACGGCGTCTACACGACCGATCCGCGCGTCGAGCCGAAGGCCCGTCGCCTGGACAAGATCACGTTCGAGGAAATGCTGGAACTGGCGAGCCTGGGCTCCAAGGTCCTGCAGATCCGCTCCGTTGAATTCGCGGGCAAGTACAAGGTCCCGCTGCGCGTGGTGTCGACCTTCGTCGATGGCCCCGGCACCCTGATCACGCTTGAGGACAGCATGATGGAAGAACCGCTCATCTCCGGCATCGCCTTCACCCGCGACGAGGCCCAGCTCACCGTGGCCGGCGTGCCGGACCGTCCGGGCATCGCCGCCGCGATTCTCGGCCCGATCGGCGAAGCCAACATCGAGATCGACATGATCGTGCAGAACGTCGGCGCCGACGGCACGACCGACTTCACCTTCACCGTGCAGCGCACCGACTACGAGCGCGCGCTGGAGATCAGCCGCAAGGTCGCCGGCGAACTCGGCGCCAAGGGCGTCAACGGCGCGACCGACATCGTCAAGGTCTCGCTGGTCGGCGTCGGCATGCGCAGCCACGCCGGCATCGCCTCGAAGATGTTCACCGCGCTTGCCGCGGCCGGCATCAATATCCGTATGATCTCCACCTCGGAGATCAAGATTTCGGTGGTGATCGACGAGATTTACCTGGAACTGGCCGTGCGCACGCTGCACAAGGCCTTCGGCCTCGAGGAGGGCGCCAAGCCGGCGTAGGTCTTATCCACAGGCGTGGGGTGCGCCTTTCCGGATAGAGTTACACACGGGGGACTCCAAAACTGCAGAGGCCCGTTCAAGGAGGGACCCATGCTCATTTTGACCAGACGTGTAGGCGAGACCGTAGTGATCGGCGATGACATCGTCGTGACGGTGCTCGGCGTGAAAGGCAACCAGGTCCGCATCGGCGTCAAGGCGCCGCGCGACGTGGCGGTGCATCGCGAGGAGATCTTCGAGCGCATCAAGCGCGAAGGCGAAGAGGGCGGTGGCCCGGTTCCGGCCGCTGCCTGAGTGCAGGAACGTCAGGCGCGAAAAGAACTTCGAAAACCGGCTTTCTTTTCGCGGATCACATCGTTAGAATTGCGCCCCTCGCCGGGGCAGCATCCGGTGGGTGAGTGAGCCGGGCCCAGCTCGGCCTTGCAGTCCCGGAGTGATGGCCGAGTGGACGAAGGCGCACCCCTGCTAAGGGTGTATACGGCTAAAACCGTATCGAGGGTTCGAATCCCTCTCACTCCGCCATAAGCTTCACGGCATAGAACAACGTTTTTCGTGCGCGCCCGTAGCTCAGCTGGATAGAGCACTTGGCTACGAACTAAGGGGTCGGAGGTTCGAATCCTTCCGGGCGCGCCATTTACAAACCAGAGAGCTCCTTCGGGAGCTCTCGTCGTTTCCGGGGCGCGTTCTGCCGCATGCGCGGGGTGGCCCTAGGCAAACCGGTCGCCAGCCCGGACAATATCGGGCTGCATTTCCACTCACGCCCGGATATCCGACGCCCATGACGTCCAAGACCCCGCCTGTGCTGACGCGCTTCCTGATCGAGGAGCAGCGCGCCGGCCATATCAACCCCGACCTGCGTCTGCTGATCGAGGTCGTCGCGCGCGCCTGCAAGGCCATCTCGCGCTCGGTCAACAAGGGCGCGCTCGGCGGCGTGCTCGGCGATGCCGGCACCGGCAACATCCAGGGCGAGGCGCAGAAGAAGCTCGACGTGCTGTCGAACGAGATTCTGCTCGACGCCAACGAGTGGGGCGGCCATCTCGCCGGCTGTGCGTCCGAGGAGCTCGACGACTTCAGCGAGATCCCGAATCCGTATCCGAAGGGCAACTATCTGCTGCTGTTCGATCCGCTCGACGGCTCGAGCAACATCGACGTCAACATCAGCGTCGGTACGATCTTCTCGGTGCTGCGCTGCCCCGAAGGTGTCGAGAAGCTGGAGACCCAGCACTTCCTGCAGCCGGGCGCGAAGCAGGTCGCGGCGGGCTACGCGGTCTACGGCCCGAGCACGATGCTGGTCCTCACCGTCGGCCACGGCACGCATGCGTTCACGCTCGATCGCGAGGTGGGAACCTTCGTGCTGACCGAGCGCGACATCAAGATCCCGGAGGACACCAAGGAATTCGCGATCAACATGTCCAACCAGCGCCACTGGTTCCCGCCGATGCAGAAGTACGTCGCCGAGCTGCTCGAAGGCAAGACCGGCCCGCGCGGCAAGGACTTCAACATGCGCTGGGTGGCGTCGATGGTCGCGGACGTCCACCGCATCCTGTCGCGCGGCGGCATCTTCATCTACCCGCGCGACCGGCGCGAGCCGGACAAGCCGGGCAAGCTGCGTCTGCTGTACGAGGCCAATCCGATGAGCTTCATCATCGAACAGGCCGGCGGCGCTTCCACCAATGGCATGCAACGCATCATGGACGTGCAGCCGGAAAAGCTGCACGAGCGCGTTGCCGTGTTCCTCGGCTCGAAGAACGAAGTCGAGCTTGCGACCCGCTATCACCGCGAGGCGGAGCAGCAGGCGCGCTGAAGCACCCCCGCGCATGTGAAAACGCCCCGCGATGCGGGGCGTTTTCGTTGGCGCAGGCGGAACCGCTTCAGCCGCGCGGACGGAAGCTCTCGAAGTGGCGCGCCATGTCGGCGTAGAACGTGCGGTCGGCTTCGCTCGCCGCCGGTGGCGCGACGACCTGCAAGACGACGAACTGGTCGCCCGGCGTCTTGCCCGGCAGACCGCGGCCCTTGAGGCGCAGCTTCTGACCGCCGCGGCTGTTCGCAGGCAGGTTCAGCTCGACGGTGCCGCCGAGCGTCGGCACGTCGATCTTGCCGCCGAGTGCCGCTTCCCATGGCGCGATATTGACGGTCGTGGTGATGTCGCGACCGTCGAGCTTGAACTGCGCATGCGGCGCGAAGTCGATCTCGAGCAGCAGGTCGCCGCCGTGCGAGCCCTGGCCGGCGAGCCGGATCGTCTGGCCGGCGCCGACGCCCTTGGGGATGCGCACGTTGAGCGTGCGGCCGCCGACGTTGATGTGGCGTTGCGCGCCGTTGTACGAATCCTCCAGCGCGATCGTCAGCCGCGCATGCGTCGCCGGCGCCTCGGCTTCCGCATAGTCCTCGAAGCCGCCGCCGAAACCGCCAGCCCCCACGCCGCCGAACAGCTGCGAGAAGAAGTCCGAGAAGCCCGCGTTGCCGCCGCCGAACCCGCCTGCACCGGCGCTGCTGCCGGCGCGCGCGCGGCCGCGGCCGAAGCCGCCGGCTCCGGCCTGACTGAAGTCCCAGCCGGGCGGCGGCGTGAATTGCTGGCCGGCCTTCCAGTTGGCGCCGAGCGTGTCATAGGCCTTGCGCTTCTCGGCATCGCTGAGCACTTCGTTGGCTTCGTTGATTTCCTTGAAGCGATCCTCCGCGCCGGCGCTCTTGTTCTTGTCCGGGTGATACTGGCGGGCCAGTTTGCGGTAGGCACGCTTGATCTCGTCGGCCGTCGCCGAGCGGGATACGCCGAGAATCTTGTAGTAGTCCTTGTATTCCATCGTCAGTTCGCAGTGCGGGCGCGCATCAATCTATACGAAAGCGGCGCGCTGGACTTGTGCCCGGGCCAACGAAAGCGGGGCGCTTTGAGCGCCCCGCCGGACTGCGGACCCGTGTCTGAAGCAGACGCGGGGCGATCAATGCGTGACCGTGATCTTGCGCGGCTGCGCCTGGGCACGCTTGGGAATGACGACCTGCAGCACACCGTGCTTGCCGCTGGCCGAGACGGCGTCCGCGTCGGCGGTGTCGGGCAGCACGAAGCGGCGCAGGAACTTGCCGATCGCGCGCTCCTGGCGGCGGCGCTCGACGCCGTTCTGCTCGACGGCCTGTTCGCGGCTGCCGGACAGCGTCAGCACGCCTTTTTCGAGGGTGATCTCGATCGTCGCCGGGTCGACGCCCGGAACATCGGCGTACAGCACGAAGCGGTCGGCGTATTCCTCGATGTCGACGGCCGGTGCCCAGTCGGCGGTCGCGCCGCTGGAGGCATCGGTGGTGCGCTCGTAGGCGCGGTTGAACTCGTTGAGCAGTTCCCGGTGCAGAGCCCAGGGTTCATAGCGAAGCAGACTCATATTGACCTCCCGAAGGCAGCGTTGGAAAAGTGTCTCGCGATATCGCGATGCCTACGAAAGTAGGGTTGCGCGCCGCGCTTTCAAGAGGGGCGTCTGCCGGCCGGCGAGGCAAACGGGTACCATCGCCGAAGATCGGTCGGCGCCCCGCGCCCGGCCTCACCGGCACCACGCGCGGCTGCGCCGCGCGAGCAGAGGGAAAAAGGATGAAGCAAGCGGCATGGAGCCTGGTCGCGCTGGCGCTGAGCGGCTGCGGCACGCTCGGCGGGCTGTTCGGCCCCGATGCGATCATCAAGGTCGAGGAAATCGGCCGCGCCACGAATTGCGCCGCGACGAGCGCCGACGCGAGCGTGCAGATGTTCCCGAACGCCGATGCCGTGGTCGCCTGGCAGGGCGGGGCGGGGGTGACGCTGATCGGCACGCAGGCGATGTTGCCCGGGACTTACGTGCTGGTCGGCATCGGCCAGCGCGCCAGTGACGGCTACGGCCTGCTGATCGCGCCGGAGGCGGAAGTCGACAACAACATCGTGCGTTTGCGCACGACGTATTTCGAGCCGACCGCCGACCGCCAGACCGAAGGCACGCCGACCAGCCCCTGCGTGCTCGTGCGCCTGCCGCAGGGCGACTGGCGCGGTGTCGACGTCTACGACCAGAACGGCCGCCGCCGCGTCCAGGCGCGCAGCTCCTGATGGCCGGGATGCGGCTGGCGCGCCTGCTCGGCCTGGCCTGGCTGACGCTCGCAAACATGCCGGCGCGAGCGGCGGCTGACGAGGCCGCGCTCTCGCCCCCTGCCGCGCCCGACGAGGCGGCCGTCGCGCCCGCGACGACGGCCGCCGAAGCACCCGCCGAAGCACCCGCCGAAGCACCCGCCGAAGCACCCGCCGCACCGTCTCCCGCCGGGAACGAGGCGGCGGGCGAGTCGCCGGCCGGGCCGGAGCAGACGCCGGCGGCCGAGCCGGCAGCGCCGGATGCGCAGGGCGCGACGCCGTCGGCCGCGGTCGTGCCGCCGGCGCCTGCACCGGCACCGGCACCGCCTGCGCCGCACGCCGACGCGGCCGCGCAGGCGGCGGCGGTCGTCGACGATTT